>CAWIZS010000001.1:0-25900 GCA_963840655.1 uncultured Acidobacteriota bacterium
TATGCCAACATGGCCCCTCTGCCGACTTTCTGTCCGTTGATCAGCAGTGAATTCGCCGCTATCCATCGGGAGCTGGCCAAGAATCCCGCGGAGTATAAGAAAACGCACCTGGTCAGCATCAGCATCGATCCCTCGAACGACACGCCACCGGTGCTGCGAAAATACGGGCTCGCATACCTGGAAAATAATCCCAGCGGGTTTGACCATTGGGACTTCGTCTCGACCAATCCCACAGATCTGAAGAAGCTCGCGGACGCTTTCGGCCTGCAGTTCTTCGAACAGGATAATCAGATCGCGCACAGCATGAGCACGGTGTTGCTGGCGCGCGACGGCACCGTGGCCCAAAACTGGCCGGGCAACGAGTGGAAAACCTCCGACGTGCTGGTTTCGATTCGGCAGGCGGAAACCGCGAAATGAACAAAAACCCCGGAGCGCGTCTAGCCGGCTTGGCGCTCGCCTGCCTCGCGGCGCTTGCCGCCGGAGGCTGCCAGAGCGGCGATTCCAAGACGTCGCCGTCGCCGAACCCTATCGCCGTCCAGCAGGGCAAGAACATCTACGACGCACAATGCGCGCCGTGCCACGAAGTCACCAACCTTCACCTGCTGAAAGACCCACCGCGACTCGACGGTCTGTTCAAGAAACCGGCGCTCCCCAGCGGAGCTCCCGCGACGGATGCGGAGGTGCGCGACGTAATTCTGCACGGCCGCGGAATCATGCCTCCGTTCGAACTTTCGATCGATAACGACGGTCTGCAAGCTCTGCTTGCATATCTGCACACGCGTTAGGTATTCATGGGCTCGCCCACGGCAGCGGGCTTTGCCCTGGGCCATATTATTTTTTCGTGGCGAGGCTGCTGTCTCTTCGGCGATTGAAAAAACTATCGAGCGCTCAGAGCGGCGCCCGCGAGTGAAGGTTGGCTCGCGGACATCCATGCTTGCGGGCGAGCGTTCCGCGGGCCTTGGACCACCACACCCTTGCCGTCGGGAGTGCTGGCATTGGGGTTGGGGGACCAGCCGAGGGAATGCACCATGGCGGCGTACATCTCCGGCGTAGCGCCTTCGGCAACGAGGCACTCGGAACCCATACAGCGCAAAAAGACGCCTCCGGAGGGCGTGTTAAAGGAAAAATAGTTGGGGCGGCGGAGCAGATCCGTGCGCATATCGTTCTTCAGTTCCAGCACCTGGCTATAGCCTCCAAAAAAACGCGCGGCGTCGGCATCATTGTCCAGGCGCAGGCGCACCAGCAAAAGCGTGGGGCCTCCGTGTTTTTGCTCAAAGATGGCGTAACGATCGCCGGCCCAGGCCGGGGCCAACTCATCGGCGCGCTGCTGCCCGATGAACTGCTTGAGGATTACGTGAACGAAGAATTCGCCCATGCCGTTTTCATCCAGCTTTTTCCAGCTGTGCGGAACGGTCTTCAGCAACGGCGCGAGCGACACCGGCTGGGTGACCACGCCTTTCAGATACAACTCGGGATGCATGATCTGCTGGGTGGAGGCGGGCGGGTTTTCAAAGAGCTTGTGAAAGTCGGGCCATCCGTTGCCGGCCTTCAAAACGGTTTGCACGAAGGAAGAGCCGGCAAAATAAGGGAACAGCATCTCCTCGCGAATCACCAGCGGCGCGCTGGCTAGTTCGGGGCTGTCACTGACGTCGCCGAGCAGGAGAGAGGGATCGAGCTGGGGAATCTCGCGCGAACTCTTGCCGGTGCCGCGCAAAAGATAATCAATCATGGCCACCGTCGCGGAACCCTCAAGCACCGCATCGCGCGCCAGCAGCGCGTCGTCGTCCTTTTTCACAGCGTCTTCCCACTTCTCGATGTGGAAATGCTGGTCCTGCAAAGCATGGGTCAACTCATGGGCCATGATTACCTGCTGGTCGGCAGGGTTGGTCCAATCGGCAATGAAGAACTCGCGGCCTTTGGGGTCGTACAGGCCGGCGATCTGCTCGGTAAGCAGCGCCAGGAGTTTCTGGTCCAGCGGATAATCCTTGGGAATGGCGCCAAAGGCTTCCAGCGCGCGCTGATCGGCGTAGCGCTTGTCCTTATCCTTGTCTTCATCCATGTTCTTGATGAGGTACTCGCGGATCTGCTCGCGCGAGCGGATGCTTTTCTTGAGCGGCTCGAGGACCGGGAGGGAAAGCAGCTTGCTCATGTCGGCAAGCACGGCGTCGGCAGTCTGGAGAAATTCGGCATCGGTAGAGGCTGTTGGCGCGGAAGACTGGGCCGATGGAGGCTGGGCGGCGGGAGGCTGAGCGGCAGGAGGCTTGGTCTGCTGCGCCCACAGGCCCGCGCCCGCCATCAAAAGAACCAGGAGCACGCTGAGGAATCGGAAGGTTGCTGTACGTCGGTTTCTATCCAATTTACTTTCCTGTTCCGGCTATTGCCATCGGTCTGCGAACTGCGATGCTGCCCCGGCAGCGTTATGTTGCCGCGTTTGGGCCCTATACCTTAGATGCGCCTACCGGCATTAACTTAGACGCGCCTCAAAGCTGCGGGGCTGGCTTTTATTGCCGCGGGGCCGCAGGCGGCAACGTAACGGTCTCCACTCGCTTCCACGTGCCAGACTGCCATAGAAAGCGATCCCGCCGCATGGTGCTGCACGCGCCATTCTCCCCAGGATCGGTGTCCGCGCAGTAGGTAAGGACAAATCCATCGGGGCCGGACTGATAGCTCGAGTTTTCCAGAATATCCGACGACAACAAAACCTCCGCGCGGGCGCCGTCAAACCGCCACGCTGTGAAGACGCCGGTCTGCAGATCGTCGGTCCGCCCCGCCACGGTTACAAAAAGAGGCTCCGCGGCTGCGATCGGCACAATCTCCATATAGTCGTCCAGGAAATCCTTTTGGGCATAGCGATCGATATGACCGGCAAGGCTGAGGTGCCCGGGGGCGCCAGAGTACAGGCGGATCGCCGACGGCCCGCCCGGCCCGAAATTTGCCAGCAGAGTGTAGGTAGCGGGTGCGCCTGCCAGATGAAACACGTGATATCCCTCGCCGACCGGCGGCTGGTGCACCACGAAGGCAGTCAGGCTTGTGTTGAGCGCATCCAGATCGGGGCTCGCGGAATTGAGCTGCTGCAAAACTGCGCCGTCAAGGATTTCCAGTGCCTGGTCCTGCACGGATTGCGACTCCGGATCGCCATTGTCGCGGGCGGAGGTCATCTGTGCGGCAAGTTTAGCAAAAGACGCGACTTGTGGTGAGGGCGCAGACTGGCGGGCTGCCGCGGCACCGACGACGAGCGGTCCGCAGGCCACCGCGCACACGGCGGTTACAGCGGCCGAGCGCAACCAGGCCAACCCCATGCGGCGTTTGCCCATGTGACAGACTCTATTACATCGCGGCAGACCTGCCAACATTTTGAGCACGGTCCGAAGGGTAACCCTTGGCTAACTCAGCACCTGCCGGGAATCGGCCCAAGCGACGTCAGGGGCGGCTCCTTATAATGAGGTGGAACGGAGCTCTACAGTGTCTATCGACCGAATCCTGATCGTCGACGACGAAGAAGCCATCCGCGAGGTCGTGTCCACCCTTCTGCGAGGCGCAGGGATACCGCTGCTCGACGGTGGCCAACGGCCGAGAAGCCGTCGAATACCTTGAGACACAACTCCGTCGACCTGGTGCTGAGCGACATGGTGATGCCGGAGATGGACGGCCTGCAACTCCTGGCATGGCTGCGACCACCACGATCCGGACGTTCCGGTGATCATGGTGACGGCGATGCACGACGTCTCCACGGCGCTCGAAGCCATCCGCCGCGGCGCCTACGATTACATCCTCAAGCCCTTCGAGAAAGACCAGCTTTTCCTGAGCGTCCGCCGCGCGCATCGAGCATCGCCGCCTGGTGCTGGAAAATCGCAATTACCAGCGCAACCTGGAAAAGCTGGTGGAAAAGCGCACCGCGGAGCTGCGCGGACGCGCTGCAGCCAGCTCGAGCAGTCCTACGACGAGACGCTGGAGGCGCTGGGCGGCGCGCTGGACCTGAAAGACGCCGAGACCGAGGGCCACTGCAAGCGCGTGACGGCCTTCACCATCGCCATCGCCAAGGCCATGAAGATCGGATCCGGCGCTGCTGCCGCAGATTGCGCGCGCCGCTTTCCTGCACGACATCGGAAAGATGGCCATTCCCGATCGCATCCTGCGCAAGCCCGGCCCGCTGACCGACGACGAGCGCACCATCATGCGCACGCATTGCGACGTCGGCTACAACATGCTGATCCGCATTCCCTTCCTGCGCGAGGCCGCGGAAATCGTGCTGTCGCACCAGGAATATTACGACGGCACCGGCTATCCGCGCGGATTGCGCGGCGAAGACATTCCGCTGGGAGCGCGCATTTTCGCCGTGGCCGACGCGCTGGACGCCATGATTTCCGACCGGCCCTACCGCAAGGCGCTATCCATCGAGCACGCCCGCGCAGGAGATCAAGCGCTGCAGCGGAACGCAGTTCGATCCCAACGTGGTCGAGGTATTTCTGTCCTTGCCGCCGTCGCTGTGGACCGAATTGCGCGAAAACGTGGAGACACCTTTCTCCCTTTCGCGCGCCACCTAGAGCCCTTCCTCAGAAGAGTCCGGCGCCGGTCGCGCCCCAGTCTGCTTATCGGAAGACCAACCTCTTAATGCCGATGTAAGCGGCGAAACCAGCCGCAATCAACGTTCCTACAACAATAGCTGCGGTTTGCCGGAGAGCTCCGAGGGGATACAAGCCGGTCATGACCATGGAAATCCGCCCAGCAACGACGAGAACAAGAAGCACGATGGCCAATATCGCCGCGCGCCGTTTCATGGTGAGAATGAGAAAACCAGCCGAAGCATAAAGACCACCAATTACTGCGCCAATATAAGCGGAGGCCACGCGCTGAGCGGTATGAAGGCCGAAGAAGTTGTGGGTAAAGCCCGTAATAATCTCAGCGAAACCAAAAACAATCATGAGCGATGCGATGATTGTAATGTCCAGTGGGCGGCGATGGTCCATAATGTGTGTCCCTCCTCAGCGGCGGCCAAGGCAACGGCGCTCTGGCTTATGGTCAAACTGAGACACTACCGCGATTCCCGCCGTCTTGCGCAAAATCCTACGTGCGGTTAGTATCCTCAACCGGAGGATGGCATGGCATTGGTTCCCATCAAGACCGCTTCGACCACAGGCTATTGCGACTGTATTCATGGCTGCTACGAGCTGGCCAGCCTGCGCGACGAAGATACCGGCAAGGGCTACTGCCCCGCCTGCGCCAAGGAACATCTGGCGATGAATCAGGGTCTTGGCATCAACAACCCCGCGCCGTCCAAGATCTCCGCGAGCACTGCTCCGCCGCCCGCCGATCCCTTGATTCCGAGCCCCGCAGATCCCCCGGGACGCCCTCACTGAAGTTTCCGTTGCTGACGTAGCCCTCACTGGAATACCCTCACTGGAATAGAAGACAGCCTGGAATTCCCCCGTTTCACCACGTGTATAATAGTTTTAGCCTGGATCGAACCATGGACGCCCAAAGCAAGCTGGACATTTACTACGATGGAGCCTGCTCCTTCTGCCGGTGGTCCAGAGGCGTGATTGAGCCCTGGGACACCAAGGGCCGGCTGCGGTTTCTGGACATCAACGATCCTCAGGTAGCGGCTTCTACGCCCTACACGCGCGAGAAATTGCTCCGCGAGATGCACGTGCGCGAGCCCGAGGGCTCGTGGTCGGCCGGTTTTGCCGGCTGGGTGCGAATCCTGCGGGTATTGCCCCGCTGGGCATGGCTTGGACGGCTGCTTGGTTTGGCTCCTTTCCGCTGGCTGGGCTCGGTTGTTTACGCGTGGGTGGCCAAGCACAGGAATCTGCTTCCAGGCGTTCCGCCGGTCTGCACAGCGGAGACCTGTGCTCCCATCCGAACTGCCGCCAACTCCTCCGTTGGCACCTCTATCAGCAACCCGCGACGGCGCGCTACGTGAAACCTCGCGCTACGATCCACAACAAAAAGGTGACGCGAAAGCCCGAGGGCGAAATCCCCATGCTCGACCTGCGCGCGCAGTACGCGGCCATCGGGAACGAGGTGCGCGCTGCGCTCGGCGAGGTGCTGGAGTCGCAGCAGTTTGTGCTGGGGCCGCAGCTATCGGCCCTGGAGCACGAACTGGCGCAATACTGCGGGCGCGGTACGGCATCGGCGTGGCTTCGGGCACCGACGCGCTGATTCTCGGTCTGCGCGCGTGCGGCGTCGGCCGGGCGACGAAGTGATCGTGCCGGCGTTTACGTTTGTCGCCACCGCCGGCGCGGTGAGCGCGCTGGGAGCCACGCCGGTGTTCGCGGACAGCGATGCCGGACACGCTCAACGTCGATCCGGCATCGGTGCGAGTCGCTGCTGACACCGCGGACGACGGCGATTGTGGCCGTGCACCTGTACGGGCTGGCCGCGGACCTGCAGGCTCTTGGCAAGATCGCGGCGCGGCGCGGCATTGCCGCTGATCGAGGACAACGCCCAGTCGCTCGGCGCGCGCTATCCACGGGCGGCAACTGCGGGGCGCTTCGGCACGGTTTCGGCTACCAGCTTTTATCCCAGCAAAAATCTGGGCGCTTACGGCGACGCCGGAATGATCCTGACCGATTCCGAGGCAGATCGCGGCGCGCCTCGCGATTCTGCGCAATCACGGCCAGACGGGACGTTACGTCAGCAGCGAGCCAGGCTGGAACAGCCGCCTCGACGAAATGCAGGCGGCGGTGCTGCGCGTCAAGCTGCGGCACCTGGACCACTGGATCGCGGCGCGGCGAGCGCTGGCAGCGCGCTACAGCGAAGCGGCTCGCGCAGGATGCCCGGCATCACGCCGCTGAGCGTGCCGCGGGACGGCGAACACAGCTACTACCTCTACACCGTGCGCGTTCCGGGCGACGGACGCGCAAGTGGGCCCGGACGGGCGCGGGAACGCGATCACGTGGCGGCAATCGCCTGAGCGAAGAGCGCGAACGGGCATCGGCTCCGGAGTCTACTATCCGGTGCCGCTGCACCTGCAGCCGATTTATGCTTCGTCTAGGCGGCAAAGCGGGCGATCTGCCGCGTGGCGGAGCGCGCCGCGCACGAGGTGCTTTCGCTGCCGCTTTATCCCGAGATGACGCGGAACAGGTGGATCGCGTGGCTGACGCGGTGGCCGAAGCGCTGCGACGCTGACGGAACATTGCTGCGGAAGCAGCGAAGTGGAACAGATGCAGCCGGGGAGCTGCGGCGGCTCGAACGCTCCGAAGCGGTGGCGCGCCCGGCGCGGTAAGCAATCAGCACGCAAAAATCGCGAGAAGAGCAACAGCGCGGGAATCAGCAGCGCCAGCAATGCCCATGTGGAGCGCGTGCATCACGCCGGGGCCGCCCGCGGCGGCGGAGGTGTAGCACAGGACGCAGCCCTGCGCGTGAGCCGCGTGGACAAACGCCAGCAGCCGAGTGCCGAGCCAACGACGTGATCGCGCATTTTCCGCATGTGTCCACCCGAACCGATAGGTTGTTGCCGCGAATCGTCATGTCACACCCGCAAAAGCCGTTACGCAACCCGATTCTACCTCAGTGCGATGCGCAACTGCAGCAGCCGCACGCCATCGGGCAAAAAGAAAATCAGGATCATGCAGATGCAAAATATCGTGGAAGGAATCAGCAGCAGCGTCAGGCTGATCTTTTCGTATTTCAGGTGCATGAAGTAGGAGACGATCAGCGCCGCCTTCACCATCGAGAGCACCACCAGAAGCGTCAGCATCAAGGTCGGGCGAGAAGTGCTCTCGTAGCCCAGAAAGACTTCGAACGCCGGTGATGGCCACCAGCCAAACCCAGACCGATCGACAAACAGGCGCGGTGCTCCCGACCGCGTGCGATTCCGATCCGTTTCCGTGTGCGCTCATGCGCTCCTCGCTCGTCACGTTACTGCGCCGCTAGAGCTTGATCGACATCAGGTAGATCATCGGGAAAACGAACATCCAGACCAGGTCGACGAAGTGCCAGTACAGGCCGCTGACCTCGACGTCCTCGGCGTCGAACTTTCCGCTGCCGTAGCCGATCGCCATGATCACCAGATAGATCACGCCGATCGTGACGTGCGTCATGTGCAGGCCGGTGATGCCGAAGAACGCCGCGCCGAAGAGCGGCACGCCCTGCGGCGTGCTCCAAGGCGTGTAGCCTTCGTGAAACAGGTTGAACCATTCGCGTCAAGTGCAGGACGGTCGAAGAGCACGCCGCCCACGCGCGGTGAGCAAGCATGATAGCGCACGGCCTTGGCGCGGTCGTTGCGCTGCGCGGCCGCCACGCCCAGCACCATCGTCAAGCTGCTGACCAGCAGGATGATGGTCATCGACGGTGGACTTGAGCGATCGCCGGGATAAATTTCAAACGGCCGCGGCCAGTCGGGATTGGCCAGGCGGAGTAGCTGTAGGCCAGCAGCAGCGCCGAAAACGTCAGCGTGTCGGAGACGATGAACAGCCACATCCCGAACTTCTTCGAATTGATCGCAAACGGCGACTGCTCCGCCGGACCACGGCGAAGCTGACCGGCCGCGCTCGCGTTTTCGTCTCATGCACGATTCACCGTCCCAGATAGAGAAGTGCGAGCAGAAAAACCCACAGCCCATCCATGAAATGCCAGTAAATCGACAGCCAGATCCGCCGCCGTGGACTGCGAGATGCGCGAGCGCTGCCAGTGCCGGAACGCGCACGTACAACAAAGCCAGGATTCCGCCGACCAGGTGCACGCCGTGCAGCGCGGTCAGCAGATAAAAGAAGCTGCTGCTCGGATTGGTGGCCAGGAACACGCCCTGCGCGGCGAGTTGCGCGCCAGGCGATCAACTGGCCGGCCGAGGAAAAGCAGCCCGAGCCCGTGGTGAGCGCCCACCAGCGCCGGAACGCGTCGCACTCGCGCCTTCGCGCAGATGTCGTCGCGCCACCTGCAATGGTGACGCTGCTGGCGAGCAGGATCAGCGTGTTGAACCAAAGCACGCGCGGCAGCGCGAACGCGACCCAGTCGTTGCCCAGGCCCTTGCGCACCAGGAAGGAACTGGTCAGCGCCATGAAGAACATGACGATGCCGGCCAGCGCCGAGCTGAATGGCGGTGAAGTAGGCGCGCTGCGGGATACGCGGCGGACCGCCGCCGGAAGCTTCGCCGTCGTCGTCGCCGCCGGCGGGGACGTCCGCGCCGCCGCCGTGACCGGCGTCGATTATCTCGATATCGTCGGTGATTGTGCCGGGCATCGCTGTTCTCCGCTGCTAGTGCGCCTTGCCGACCTTCTCCGGCGCCAGATGCTGCGGAATGAAGTCCTCCGCCGCGCCGGGCACGCTGAATTCGTACGGCGCCGCGATAGACCACCGGCACGTGGCCGGCAAAGTTATCGAACGGCGGCGGCGACGGAATGGACCACTCGAGCGTCGTCGCGTGCCACGGATTTTCGCTGGCCTTCTTGCCCGCAAACAGGCTGTAGAAGAAATTGAACAGGAAGATCAGCTGCGCGCCGATGGTGATCAACGCCGCGATGGTGATGAAGTAGTGCACCGGCTGCAGCGGCGCCAGGATAATTGACGCCGGTGAGATCGGCATAGCGCCGCGGATTGCCCGGCCAGGCCCAGGAAGTGCATGGGCATGAAGATGCAGTAGACGCCGACGAACGTGAGCCAGAAGTGGACCTTGCCGATGGTCTCATTCGAGCATGCGGCCGAACATCTTCGGGAACCAGAAATAGGTGCCGGCGAAGATTCCGAAGATCGCCGCCACGCCCATGATCAGGTGGAAGTGCGCGACGACGAAGTAGGTGTCGTGCAGGTAGAGGTCGAGCGACGGCTGCGCCAGGAACAGGCCGGAAAGTCCGCCGGTGACGAACAGCGACACGAAACCGAGCGCGAACAGCATGCGCCGTGGTGAACTGAATCTTCCCGCCCCACAGCGTTCCCAGCCAGTTGAACGTCTTGATCGCCGACGGCACGCCGATGGTCATGGTCAGGATCGAAAACGCGAACGCCGAATACGGGCTCATGCCGCTGACGAACATGTGATGGCCCCACACGCAGAAGCCCAGGAAGCCGATGGCGCACATCGCCGCCGACCATCGCCGGTAGCCGAACACCGGCTTGCGCGAGAACGTGGAGAGCAGGTGCGACGCCACGCCCATGCCCGGAAGAATGGCGATGTAGACCTCCGGATGGCCGAAGAACCAGAACAGGTGCTGCCACAGCAGCGGCGAGCCGCCCTTGTGCCAGGTGATCGACGTGATCGGTGACCACCAGGCCGCCGGGAATGAAGAAGCTCGTTCCCGCAATGCGATCGAGCAGCAGCAGGATGCAGGCCGCGAGCAGCACGCCGAACGCCAGCAAGCCCAGGATCGCGGTGATCAGCCAGGCCCAGCACGGTCAGCGGCATGCGGCCCAAGGTCATGCCCTTGGCGCGCAGGTCAACCGTCGTGGTGATGAAATTGAGCGCGCCCAGCAGCGACGCGCACGCAGAAGATCGCCAGGCCAATGACCCACAGCGTTCTGGCCCGCGCCTTGCCCGGGCCCGGCGATCTCGCCCAGCGCGCTCAGCGGCGGATAGGCGGTCCAGCCGGCGATGGGCGCGCCGCCGGTAACGAAAAACGCCGAGACCAGCACCACCAGCGAAACGAACGTGGTCCAGAAGGACAGCATGTTGAGGACGGGAAACGCCATGTCCTCCGCGCCAATCTGAATCGGCAGGAAGTAATTGCCGAAGCCGCGATTGCGGCGCCGTGGTCAGCACCATGAACACCATGATCGTGCCGTGCATGGTCACCAGCGCCAGGTATTGCTCCGGCGTCATCACGCCGCCTGGCGTAAACGGCAGCTTCAGGTTCGGCCACACCAGGTGGATGCGCATCAGCAGCGACAGCGCCATGCCGACGAACACGGAGAACAGCGCCAGGAAGTAGTACTGAATGCCGATGACCTTGTGGTCGATGCTGAAAATATATTTGCGAATGAAACCGGTCGGCGGATGGTGATGCGCCGCCGCTTTCGTGTGTCACCATCGAGTCGCTCCTCGAACCTTTCGGCTCCGCCTCAGACGATCTACTGCTGCTGCAATGCCGCTTCCTGATCCTGCATCCACTTATCGAAATCCGCCTGCGAAACCACGTTCAGGAAAGCTGTGCATTCGGTAATGGCCCAGGCCGCACAGCTCGGCGCAGACAATCTCGTATTGCCCGGCGATCAGTGGCGTTGAAATGCATGTGAATCACCATGCCGGGCACGGCATCCTGCTTCAGGCGCAATTCGCGCACGTAGAAGCTGTGCGTCACGTCCTGCGTGCGGATCAAGAGCTCGACTTCGCGCCCCACCGGCACGTACATCACCGGCGAAACAATGTCGTCCTTCGCCGCCGGGATCGCTTCGGATCGAGGCCCAGCGGGTTGCCGGTGGAGGCGCTCACCAGTTCCGGCTTGGTCGCGCCAAATTTGCCGTCCGGTCCGGCATAGCGGAAATTCCACGCGAACTGCTGGCCGGTGACTTCGACCTGCAGCGCGCCCGGCGCGGCGCCCTGAAAGTGCGCCTCGGCCCAGGCGTGCTCGCCGTAGAGTCCCAGACCGACGAACAGCACGACCGTCGCCAGCGTCCAGACGAACTCCATCGTCGAGTTGCCTTCGAAGAAGCTGACCTTCTGCCCGTGATCGCGGAAACGGAAAATCGCCAGCGCCAAGCCCAACTGCGCCAGGACGAAAACGACGCCGGTGATGACAGGGTGCGGTGAAATTGCGAGTCAATCTGCATGCCGAAGTCGGTGATGGCCGGCGGGAACCACCAGATCTTCACATCTGAAAAAGGCCAAACCCGGGACACAAATAGGAAGACGCTAACGAGGGTAAAAACTACAAGAAATAGAGAAAATGCAAGTGCTACTGTCGTCGAACCTGCGTCTGGTCTTTTGCTCCGCATCGCCCTCCGCCCCGAGCTCGCGCACGCACTGTAACAGGAGATATAAACGCCTCAGCCGTGCGCCAAGGGCCACCATCATATACATCCGCCCGCAATTTTCAAGGGGCTGGCGAACTTCCACACAACGAGGCGGAGCAGCGTGGAGAGAGTGCTGCACCGGCGCTGATTCAAATTGGGACGTGCCTCGTTTCTCGCTCCAATTCTTACGAAGAACGCGCCTCCTCCGCGAAATCGTTTTTGTGACACAAGCAGGCGTATAGGCGTAGAATCCCGCTCGGGGAGGACCTGACGGGCGCTTTTGCCGTGCAAACCGTGAGGAACCCATTCGCAGTACCATTTCTCAAGCTTCATCGCCACTCATCGCTAAGCATCATTTGACAATGGAGGATTCCGACTATGCATCTGCTAAAGAAATTGTCCCTGGGATTGGCAGCGATCACGGCTCTGGGTGCAGTTGCAAGCCTCGGCTACGCGCAGCAACAGGCTCCGCCACTGTCCGTCAAGAAGCTCGCGGACGACGTGTACTGGACGCAGGGTGGCGCGGGCGGAAACACCGGAATCATTATCGGTAAAGACGGCGTCATCGTCGTAGACGCGAAAACCACTCCGGACTCCGCGAGACAAGTTCTCGCGGAAATTGCCAAGCTAACTCCCAAGCCGGTGACCACCGTGATCATTACGCATAGCGATGCGGACCACGTCAACGGCCTGGCCGCCTATCCCACCGGGCTGACAATTATTTCCACCGACGGCTGCAAAAAAGAAATGGAGGCTTCGGCAAGTTCGCGCAACCCCGCCCCGCAAGATCACCTGCCCACCAAAACCGTGGACAAGCGAGAGACCGACACGATTAACGGCGAAAAGCTGGTGCTGATCCATACCGCGCCGGCGCACACCAGCGGCGATCTGCAGGTCTTTCTGCCCGAACAGAAGATCGTTTTCACCGGCGACGTGATTGCCGCCAACCAGGCCTTTACGCTCATCCACGCCGAGAAAAACGGCTCTTCCGAGGGCTGGGTGGAGACCGTGAAAGTGCTGACGGGATTGAAGGCGGATACCTACGTTCCCGGACACGGCGACCTGCAAACCAAGGCCGACGTGCAAGCCCGGCTGGACACCGTGGCGGCGCGGCGCGAACAGATCAAGACGCTGGTCGCCGAAGGCAAGACCATCGAACAAGTGAAACAGCAGCTCGGCGAAGTGGATCCTCCAGCAGGCGCTCCCGGGCCGGCATTCCCTTCCTTTACCGTGGTGGTTTACAACGAGCTGACGAAGAAGAGCTAAGCGTTCCGGCAGAAGTACGGAAGAAGTGCCGGACAAGCACGGTAGGGCTGCCGTAGGACTACAGGCTAGTTGCTGGTGATCGACTTCACTTTGGAGGGGGTTGTCGCGGGTGCGCTCGCGGCAACCTCTTTCACGATCTGCGCGGCCAGCGTCTTACTCACCGGACATGTGGTGTCATTCAGGCGGCATTGCGCGATGGTCAGTTTGCAGCCGCAGGTGCACATCTCGGCATTCAGGCGGTGCAGAGCGCGTGTCTTTTGCTGCGCAGTGAGTCCGGCGAAGCTGACATCGGGCAATTCCGTGGCGTTGGCGGCGTTCTTCAGAAACACCTGCCCCTGATCGGCAATCGTCTCAATATGCGCGTCCACCGTCTGCCCCAGAAGCGCCTGCACATCCACATCGTACTCCGCCAGCGGATGCAGCCCGCGATGCTTCCAGACCACGCGCCCCTGCGTATTAATCAAAAACGTGGTAGGAAGAGCTTCCACGCCGCCCCACTTGCCAATGATTTCCGGGCTGGACATAACCACGGGATAGTTGATCCCAACTTTCTGCACGAACTTCTCGACTTCCGACGGCGGGTCCTCGTCTTCGGAAACCCCGATGATCACCAGCCGGCCCTGATATTTCTTCTGCAGCGCGATCAGCGAGGGAATCTCTTCGCGGCAGGGAGGGCACCAGGTGGCCCAGAAATTCAGCAGCACCGCCTTGCCTTTCCAGTCCGCCGTGTTGACCGGTTTGCCGGTGATATCCGTAGCCTGGAAAGCGGGAGCCGGCTGCGGGTCCTTTACAAAATAAACCGTAGGCTTGTCGTTGCCGCCCGCCTGCGCTGCAGCCGTCGCGCTCTTCGCAACTCGCGGCGCCCGCGCGGCATAGCCCGCGCCAATCAGCGCGAAAACAACGCCGGCAACCAGGAGTGCGGGAATCGTGAACTTCGCGATGTTCTTGGATTTCATCTCGGACCGTTGTCTCATTATCACGCCGAAGTCCCTATTTCACAAGCACGGGCTGGTTTCGTGCGCCGCCGCATTCGTGCCCGCGCTAATTTAGACGATTCGAAGGGGCAGCCTGCACCGGAGCCGGAGGCTGCGCGTTCGGAGATTGATTGTTAGGCGCTTGCGTTCCCGTATTGTCATTGCCCGGTCCCGGAGGGATCGCTCCCGGCGCCCCAGACGCAGCCGCCGGGCGACCGCCGGGCGCGGGAATTCCCGGAGCCGCAGGAGCGCCTGTAACAGCGGGTGCCGCAGCCGCAGCAGAGCCAGGACCGCGTCCCGCATAGAGCGTGCTATCAATGCGGCGCGGCAATCGCAATTGCCGGGGCGTAACCGCAATCACCAGCTCGGTGTTCGACTCCTGCTTGCTTCTGTCCGCGGTGACCTGCCCCAACCCGGGGACGTTCGCCAACCCCGGCAAACCCGTGAGCCCATTCATTTCGCTGGTTTCCATGAGCCCCGAAAGAACGCTGGTCTGGTTTTCTTTCAAGCGAACGGTCTGCTGCACAGTGCGATTGCTCAAAATCGGTATGCCGTTGACGTTCGTGCCGGAAAGAGACTTGATATCGAACTGAAGGTTCAGGGTCACTTCGTCGTCGGGATGCAGGCGCGGCGTGGCTTTTACCTGCAGGCCCAGGTCCACGTACTCCGAGCCGGGATAACTGGTGAGCGGGGCGCTGGACGACGAAGTCGGGATTGTCGCCGTATTCAGGATGACCGTTACGTCGTTGGAATTCTGATTGACCGCCACCACGTCGGGCAGCGAGCTCGCGGTGTCCAAAACACCGGCAGCCAGCGCCACAGGGGCTTGATCGGTGGGCAGGCTGATGGGCGAGACAAAGTTTCCGGCTCCCAGGTTAAGAAAAACGGAGATCGTATTCGCCCCTTCATTAGCCACCACCAGATCCGGAAGGCCATCGGAATTAAAGTCGGATTCGGCTAGTGCCACGGGCGTCGCGCCGGTATCAAAGTTCGTTACGGAGCTGAAGGTACCGTCGCCGTTCCCGGGAAAAATCGAAAGAGTGTTGTCGGTCTGGTTGGTTACGGCAACGTCAAGGCGGCCATCGGAGTTAAAATCCGCCGCGGCAATGGCCGAGGGCAGATTTCCGGTCGTGAAATCGTTGTGCGTGGTGAAGGTGCCGTTGCCCCTGCCCAGCATGATGGAAAACGTATTCGCTCCGCCGTTGGTTACCGCCAGATCGGAAAAACCATCGTTGTTGAAGTCGCCCACGACGATGGCTGTAGGCGCCGCGCCGACCGTAATATCCTGCTTGGCGCCAAAGGTGCCATCGCCGCTTCCGAACAGCAGAGAAACGGTATTGGCGGTCTTATTCACCACCGCGAGGTCCAGATCGGAATTATTCATTGCGTTGAACTCACCGACGGCAATCGCCACCGGTCCGGTTCCCGTGGGATAGTCTACGTGCGGCTGAAACGTGCCGTCGCCGTTTCCGAGCAGAATCGAAACGGTGTCGTCGCTTTGATTCACCACGGCAAGATCCAGCTTCCCGTCCCCATTGAAATCGCTGGTGATCAACGCGACAGGGGCAACGCCCGTGGCAAAAGTGGTCGCGGTCCCGAAGCCACCTTCACCGTTCCCAAGGAGAATCGAAACGGTGTTGTCGCTCTTGTTGACCACCGCCAGGTCGGGCTGGCCATCTCCGTTGAAATCGCCGACCGCCACGCTACTGGGGGCGTTGCCCACATCGTAATTGGTGCTGGGAAACGTCCCGGGAAGAATTCCCGGCGTGAACTGCGTCGCCGGTGTCACCAGACTCGACGAGAGCAGCGCCAATGTAATGGGATATCGCTCGCCGACGAAGAACGTGCCCTCTTTGCCATCGGCCACACGCAACAGCACGCGCTGCGCGCTTTGCACCGCGCTGAGACTTCGCGAAAAATCGGCGGACGCCCCAGGCACCGTCGCCAGAAGCAGAGACTTTCCGCCCCCCAGGAGAAGCAGCGGCGGCAGCATGGACGCCCCTGAAGCAGTCAGCGGATTGCTGCCAAAAATGCCTTGCAGCGCCTGCACGATCGTGCCGGACTGGTAGGCCTCGCCCAGTTGCGTGATCTCGGTAGAGCTCAGTGAAATGGTCTCCGAGCCGGAGGGCGGAGTAATGCCGAGCTGCTGCGCCAGCGTGCGATCCACTTCGAGAACGTCAATGTCCAGAAGCACCTCGCCGCGGGCCTGTTCGACCTCCTTCACCAGCGCTTGCGCCAGCGCCACATTGTCCGGCGTATCGCGAACCGTGAGCATGTGTGTCTGGGTGTTCAGCTGCGAGCGGCGGATGCCGACGATTTCGCGGACCAGCCGCGTGGTCTCGGTCATGTCGTCCACAGTCTCGGAATCGGGCAGCGGAATGGTCTGCTCGATTTCCGGATCGTAGTCGCGCCGTTTCTGCGGAGAGTCCGGCGTCACGAAAAACGTGCGCGGATCCACGGCGGTCCAGAACGTGGTGGTCTCCTCCGCCAACAGGCGCATGGCGGTAGGGAAATCCACGCCGGGAGCGCGAAAACGAATCTGCCGGTCCGGCAAATCGCCGTCAAAGGTTGCGGTCAGTCCAAATTGCCGGGCCACTTCCTCATAGGCTCCGCGCGTGGTTCCGGTGTAATCGAAATCCCGCGATCCGCGCGGCTCGCGAAGCTGCACCAGGCCCGCAGCTGAACGCGTCTGCGGAGCGCGCGCAGAGGCCGGCGGGATAACGGGCGGTTCTTCCAACTGCGCGAGCTGCTCGCGAGCCACCGTATAACCCGGATCCAGCCGCAAGGCCGCCTGCAGGCGTTCGCGAGCTTCCCCGTCTTGCCCGCTCAGGATATCTCGCGTGGCTTCCTGGGTGTCTTGCTGGACGAGCGCAAAGCGCGCCAATTCGAGGTGCAGCCGAATGTCTCGATCGTTGGGAGATCTCGCCACGGCCTCGCCGTACGCTTCAAACGCCTCCTCACGATTGCCGGCCTGCTCCGCACGCTGCCCTTTTGCGAAGGCCTGCCGGGCCGCGCGGGCGTTCGGGGAAAGCTCTGGCTCACCGGCGCCCGGCTCGTGGCCTGCTCGCGCCGGCGATGCCGTGACAGACGTTGCGGCTTGCGGAACCGATTGCGCCGCCGCTAACCAGGCGCAAGCCAGCACCCCGATGCAAACTAAACCCAGGGCGATACGCTGAGACTTGGCAAGGGATGGGGACCGAAAGAACATCTTCGAGCACCTATTGTAGCGGTCCGGAGCTGGCGGGCAGGCAAAAACCTTGACCTGCGCTGCCGAAAGAGCTACACTCGGATATGGAGTTGCAACCGATTTGCAACTGGGACTTCCTCGTTGATCTCCTCCTTTCTCATCGCTCTGCGCGAGGGTGTCGAAGCCGCTCTCGTTGTCGGCATCGTCCTCGTCTATCTCAACCGCACCGGCCGTTCGCCGTCTGGCGCGATTCGTGTGGGCGGGCGTGGGGTTGGCCGGCGCTCTGAGCCTCGCGGCGGCCATCGCTCTGGACCGCTGGCAGATCAGCGAAGACGGCTTCGAAGGGCTGATGCTGCTGCTGGCCGCGGTTTTCGTGGTCACCATGATCGTCTGGATGAACCGCGTGGCGCGCCACCTGCGCAAGCACATCGAGCAGCGCGTGGAATCGCTCGCCCAAAAGTCGGACTCGCCGCCGGGCTGGGCCTCGGCACTTTCGTTTTTCTGATGGTGGTGCGCGAAGGCGCCGAGCTGGCGCTGATTCTGCGCGCCGTGGAGCTCTCCAGCGAAGGGCTTGGCGGTGTGGATCGGCACCGGCCTGGGCCTGGCCGTGGCCGTCGCCGTGGGCGTGTTTTTCTTCCAGGGCACGCTGAAGATTCCCCTGGGCCGCTTTTTCGCCGCCACCAGCGCGATTCTGGTGATCGTCGCCGTGCAGCTGGCGCTGACCGGCGTGCACGAGTTGAGCGAAGCCATGTGGATTCCGTCGAGCAAGCGGGAGATGGCCTGGTCGGGCCCATCGTGCGCAACGAGTTTTTCTTCTTCGTGGTGATTCTGGGCGCGGCGGCCTTGCTGGTTCTGCGCGAATGGCTGGCGCTGCGCGCCAGCAGGCGGCCGCGTGCCGGCGGCAAATGATGCCGAGCGCCGCCGCCTCGCCTGGGAGCGGCGCAAGCAGCGCCGCTGGATGTTCGCCGCCGCCGTCGGCTTCGTCGCTGGTGATCCTGACGCTGGCCGCCGATTTCGTCTACGCGCGCGTGGCCGCGGCGCCTCCGGAGGCGCAAGCTGCTGACGGCCGCAGGATGGCACGGTGCACGTCCCCATCGCCGAGGTCAGCGACGGCAATCTGCACATTTTTCGCGTGGACGTCGAACGGCACCGCGCTGCGCTTTATCGTGATTCGCAAGCCCGACGGCAGCTGGGGCACGGCGCTCGACGCCTGCATGATTTGCGGCTGGGCCGGTTACCGGCAGGACGGCTCGAACGTGATTTGCCGCAACTGCGCGTTCGGCGATTTACGTTCCCACGATCGGGCAGCCGGGCGGCTGCAATCCGGTGGCTGTGCCGTCGCACGTCGAGGGGCAGGACCTGGTGATGGACCTTTCCGCCCTGGCCGACGCCGCGCGCAACGTTCCGCAACTAGACGGCCGCAGACGATCATGTTTCTGCGCATCGTCAAAGATTCCTTCGCGCGACAGCCGCGCCGCAAGCTGCTCACCGCGGTGGCGCTGGCGCTGGGCATGGCCGTGGCCACGGCGACGCTGAGCGTGGCGCTGGACGTGGGCGACCGCCTGGCGCGCGAATTTCGCAGCCTGGGCGCGAATCTGCTGGTCACGCCGCAGGCGGACACTCTGCCGCTGCGAAATTGGCGGCGTCGATTACCGGCCCGTGGATTCCGGCGCGTATCTGCCCGAGGCCGATCTGGGCAAGTTGAAGACGATTTTCTGGCGCAACAACATTATCGGATTTGCGCCGTTTCTGGATGTGCCGGTGACGCATGCGCGCCGCGGCGCGCATCGCCGGCCCCGAGCGACGGCGCCCGGCGCGGCACGCCACGTTGATCGGCACCTGGTATCGCCACGCCGTGCACGGTTCCCGACGGCGGCGGCACATTTCGCGACCGGCGTTTCGGCGACCAATCCCGTGGTGGCACGTCGACGGCCGCTGGTTTGGCGATCGGTGCCGCGGAGTGCGTGGTGGGCGCGGCGCTGGCGCGCCGCGCCGGCATCGCCGTCGGGCAGACGCTCGAGCTGCGCGCCGGGCGACCGCACGCGTGCGACTCGCGGTCACGGGCATCGTCTCGACCGGCGGCCAGGAGGACGACGCCATTCTCGCGCCGCTGGCGATCGCGCAGCAGCTGTCCGGATCGCCCCGGGCAGTATCGCCGCCTGCTGGTGAGCGCGCTGACCAAACCCGAGGACGCTTTTTCCGAGCGCGATCCGCACACGATGACGCCGGCGGAATACGACCGCTGGTATTGCTCGCCGTACATTTCCTCGATCTCGCACCAGATGCAGGAGCAACTTGCCCGGCGTCGAGGTGCGGCCGATCCGCCAGGTCGCCGAAGGCGAAGGGCCGCATTCTCACGCGCGTGAGCGCGCTGATGTGGCTGGTGACGCTTGCGGCGCTTGCTGGCGGCGGCGCTGGCCGTGGCGGCCACCGCCGGCACCACGGTGCTCGAGCGCCCCGCGGAAATCGGATTGATGAAGGCGCTGGGCGCGCCGCGCATGATGGTCGGCGCGTTCTTTCTGGGCGAGCAGTGGCTGCTGGCGCTTGTTGGGCGGCGCGGCGGGTTACGCGTGGGACTTGGCCTGGCGCGCACTGCTCGGCGAACGCATTTTTGGCGTCTCGCCGGAGCTGCGGCTGATTCTGCTTCCCATCGTTTTGGGCGTGGCGGCCGGCGGTGGCGACGCTGGGAAGCCTCGCTGCCGCTTGCGACGCGTGATGCGGCTCGATCCCGCGCCGGTGCTGCGCGGGAGTAAGTCCGCGGGCGGCATGGCTGCCGACACGGCAATGATCTGACAATGTTTTGGCGCATTCTTTGGCGATTGCTGTGCGCCAGCCGCGGCCGGCTGGCTGCTGGCGCTGATCGCGGTGACCAGCGGCGCGGCGGTTTGCGCGGCGTTGCTGAATCTGGATCTGGACGCCGGCGACAAGCTGACGCGGGAATTTCGCACGCTCGGCGCGAACGTGGTCGTCTCGCCGCGGCAAGACCGGCGACGCACGCCGGCTACGATGGACGACGCGCGTGCATCGAGCTCGCATCGCCGCGCTGCACGCGCCGGAAATCGTGGCCGCCGCGCCTTATCTTTACGTCGTCGCGCAGGCCGGCGCGCGCAAGCGATCGCCGTCCGGTGATCGTGGCGGGCACCTGGTTCGACCAGGTCGCGCGGATGAATTCCTGGTGGAAAGTCGAGGGCCAGTGGGTTTCGCAGCGCGACGATCAGCGCGCATTGCATGGTCGGGCGCGAGGCCGCGCGGCAGCTTGGCCTGGCTCCCGGCAGCCGCGTCAAGTTGCGCTACGCCGGCCGGGAGGCGCCGCTCACCGTCGCGGGCGTCGTGACCGCGGGCGGCGCCGAAGACAATCAGATCTTCGTCGAGCTTGCCGGCGGCGCAGGATCTCGCCGGCTTGCCGGCCGCATCAGCCTGGTGCAGCTGAGCGTGCGCGGCTCGGCGCCGAGATCGAAGACGTCGATCGCGCCGCCTCGCCGGCGCGCTGCCGGGACTCGAGGTGCGGCCGGTGCGCCAACTCGCCGCAGCCGAGGGCCGCCTGCTCGAGCGCATTCGCGGGCTGCTGTTCGCGACCGTCGCTGCTGATTCTGGCGCTGACGGCGCTCGGCGTGCTGGCGTCCATGGCCGGACTGGCGCTGGAGCGCCGGCGCGACGTCGGCCTGATGAAGGCGCTCGGCGGCACGGTGCGGCGCATGATGCGGTTTTTCCTGGCCGAGGCGACCGCGCATCGGCATCGTCGGCGGCATCGCTCGGCTTCGGCATGGGCATGCTGCTCGCGCGAGTGGATTGGCGAGCGCGTGTTCGGCGCGGCGATCTCGCCGCGCCTGATCGTTTTGCCCATCGACCGTTGGCGCTGATGATCGGCGTGGCGCTGGCCGGAGCGCTGCCGTTGCGCCTGCTGGGCCGCGTGCGTCCGGCGGAAATTTTGCGAGGCGAATGATGGCGCCGCTGGTCCAGGTCGAAGGACTCTCGAAAAGCGTTCGGCGGCGTGCGCGCGCTCGACGACGTGAGCTTCGAGGTGGACGCCGGCGAATGGATCGCCATCATGGGGCCTTCCGGCTCCGGCAAGACCACGCTGATCAATATTCTCGGCGGGCTCGATCGGCCGACCGGCGGACGCGTCGTGGTGGATGGCGTCGATGTCGGCAACCTCGGCGAACGCGAACTGACGCGTTACCGCGCGGACAAGATCGGCTTCGTCTTCCAGCAGTTTCATCTGGTGCCGTATCTCTCGGCGCGTCGAAAACGTGATGCTGGCGCAATATTTTCACAGCATCACGGACGAAGCCGAGGCCGCGCGAAGCGCTGGAGCGCGTCGGACTGGGCGACCGGCTGAATCATCTGCCCGCGCGAGCTTTCCGGCGGCGAGCAGCAGCGCGTGGCCATCGCGCGCGCGCTGATCAATCAGCCCAAGCTGATTCTGGCCGACGAGCCCACCGGCAATCTCGACGAAGCCAACGAGCACATCGTGCTCGAACTGCTGCACGAGCTGCACGACAGCGGGCACACGATTCTGGTGGTGACCCATTCGCCGGCGATCGGCCGCATGGCCGACCGCCGCATCGAGCTGGCGCACGGCCGCCTGGCGCAAATCGTCGCCAACGTCGCAGACGACAGAGCGGCCAGGAACACGACCATGCCCATTCCAATCGACACGCGCAAGAAGCCTGCCGACGTGAAGGTGCACGTCTCCACCGGCGCAGGCGTCGATATCGTCTGGGCCGACGAGCACACGCAGCCATTACGATTTCGCCTATCTCCGCGAGCAGTGCCCCTGCGCGATGTGCGACGACGAGCGCCGCAAGAAACAGGAGATGGCCGCGCATGCCGGCCGCGAGCAGGCTCTGGCTCCAGTCGCCGCGCTGCCGATGTTCAAGCCGCGGCCCACCGCTCGCGCCGCCAAAGCCGTGGGAAACTACGCCCTGCAGATCGATTTCACCGACGGCCACTCGCACGGGAATTTACAGTTACGATTACCTGCGAACCATCTGCCCGTGCGAGGAATGCGCAAGCGTTTCGCTCGTACGAATACTGAGCGCACCCGGCGCAACCGAGAAGCGTACGTTTTACGCCGAACGAGCCATAATCGCGGCGGAGACAAGCCCCCTGAGCACAAAGATGCCGCCCGTAGCCAATAACATCCACCCGGCCCATTGGAACGGCGCCCATGCCAGAGAAAGCATGATGAGGCCGGCGAGGACAAGCGATCCACCGGCGATGTCATCAGCGGCCGCTCCCCGCCCGCCGGCGCGCGCGGCGCCACGTTCCCACGCCCCAGAGGATCAGCACGGCCGACAGCACGATCCAGCCTGGCTGCCGGGCGTTGACTAAATAGGGACGCGTGAGCGCAAACAGAGCCAGCAAGGCACCCACGAGCATGAAAACGAACTCGTTGACCACACGAAAAAGGTGGCTGTGGGCTGGCCATGCCGCCTCAGACGCGTTCGATGCGCACGTGCTGCAGAATCACAGGGGTGCGCGGACGATCGCTCGAGTCGCGCGGCAGCTTCGGAAATTTTTGTCGGCGACGTCCTGGCCCTCGACGACTTCGCCGAAAATGGTGTGCCGGTTATCCAGCCACGGCGTCGCCGCCACGGTGATGAAAAACTGGCTGCCATTGGTGTTCGGCCCGGAGTTGGCCATGGAGAGCTTGCCCGGGCTGTCGTGCCGCAGCGACGGATGAAATTCGTCGGCGAACCGGTAGCCGGGACCGCCGGTGCCGGTGCCCAGCGGGCATCCGCCCTGAATCATGAAATCGGGAATGACGCGGTGAAAAGTGAGGCCATCGTAAAACGGCCGCTTGGTTTTCTTGCCGGTTTTTGGGTCGGTGAATTCCTTGGTGCCTTCCGCGAGGCCGACAAAATTGGCGACGGTTTGAGGCGCTTCCTTTTCAAACAGGCGGCAGACGATGGTGCCTTGCGAAGTTTCAAGAATGGCGTAGGTTCCGGCGCGCGTGTCAACGTTCTCCTTGGTGAATGGTCATTTTGGGTGAAATTGTCGAATGGCTTCGAATCTGTCCGATCGGCGCATTATCTCTTAATCTGCAGCCGCGGCCATCGCAAGCGTGCGGCCGCCCGTAGGCGATGGCATCTGCCGCGCAGGCGTTCGGCAAGCTTTGCCGCGCCAGCTGCCGGGTGCTTACACTGAACAAGGCGCTCTCCATTTGATCCGCGGGCCGCTCGGTGCCGGAATGCGGGCCGTGCATCAGGCCCAGAGCTGGGCCCCGAACGATCGATTGAGGAGGAAGCTTTCTGTGCACAACGTGGTCATCATCGGCAGCGGATGCGCCGGCCTGACCGCGGCGATCTATGCGGCGCGCGCCAATCTGAAGCCGCTGGTCATCGATGGTTACGAGCCCGGCGGCCAGCTCACGCTGACCACCATGGTCGAGAATTTCCCGGGATTTCCCGACGGCATCCTCGGGCCCGGAGCTGATCGAAAATATGCGCAAGCAGGCGCAGCGTTTCGGCGCGGAGTTTCGCGCCGGCGCGGTGACTCGCGTGGATTTGAGCCAGCCGGCCGTTCCAGATTACTGCCGGCCAAGGAGATCTTCGGACGCAGACGCTGATCGTCGCCGCGGGCGCTTCGGCGCGCATGCTGGGCCTCGAATCGGAGCGCAAGCTCATGGGCCATGGCGTTTCCACCTGCGCCACCTGCGACGGATTTTTCTTTCGCGGCAAGGAGATTGCCGTGGTCGGCGGCGGCGACACGGCCATGGAAGAGGCCATGTTCCTGACGCGCTTCGCCAGCCGCGTGCACCTGATTCACCGCCGCAACGAGTTTCGCGCCACCAAGATCATGCTCGATCGCGCGCGCGCCAACGAAAAGATTCATTTCATCACGCCCGCGGTGGTCGAGAGAAGTCATCGACGTCTGGCAAGAATTCGGTCGAGGCGTGTGCACTTGCGCAATCCGGAGACCGGCGCAAACCTCGACACTGCCGGTCGAAGGCGTTTTCGTCGCCATCGGCCACGACCCCAATACCAAAGTCTTTCGCGGCCAGCTCGATATGGACGAGAACGGCTATCTGATCACGCACGACGGCAGCCAAGACCAACGTCGAAGGCGTTTTCGCCGCCGGCGATGTGCAGGACCATCACTATCGCCAGGCCGTCACGGCCGCCGGTTCGGGCTGCATGGCCGCGATGGATGCGGAGAAGTTCCTGGAGAAAATGCACCCGTGATAAGCAGCCGCCGTTAGCGTTTGCGGCAAATGGTCACGCCATCTCGCAGCGGCACGATCACCGGAAACAGATCTTTCGACGCATAAATCATGCGGTTGAATTTTTGGATCGCTATTTGCGTCTGGGTCGGATGGCTTCTCAGCCACCACCCCCGCCCCATAAAACGTTATCGGTAATCAGCAGCCCGCCGCGCTTTAATTTCGGTACAGCCAGGCGCAGCGCCGCAGGGTATCCCGTTTTGTCGGCGTCGCAGAAAATCATGTCGAAGCTGCCCTTGGTCCCGGCCAATGACTTCGCTGCGTCGCCTTCGTGCATGCGCACGCGCCGGGCCACGCCCGCCCGCCGGATGTATTCTTTCGCCAGTCGTATTCGCTCCGGGTCAATATCGGTGTAGTGCACTTCCCCGCGTGGACCGGCCGCGCGCGCCAGCCATATCGTGGAGTAGCCAATTGCCGAACCCATCTCGAAGATTCGCCGCGCTCCGCTGATCTGCACCAGCAATTCCAGAAATCTGCCGACCACCGGCTTGATGATGGGGATGTGCTCGCGTTTAGCGCGCTCTTCCATTTCCGTGAGAACCGCGTCGCGCTTCGGCAATAAATCGTACAGGTACTGCTCAACCGATTTTTCGGTGATGAAATTCGCCATGGGGTCTTTTGCTGTCCTTTTTGGAAGTGGTCGCGCTTTCTATTTCAGGCTTTCGCCGGGCTTGAGGGCGTGAATCTCCAGCCCCGCGATGTCGTGCGTGGTCTTGCGCAATTCATCAGGAGTTCCCGTAAGTCCCGGAAAAGTGCCGTAGTGTATCGGAATAACATGGTGCACGCCTAAGAATCGAATCGCCAGAGCGGCTTCGCGCGGTCCCATAGTGAAAAGATCGCCAATTGGCAGGCAGGCCAGCTGCGGCGGGTACAGCTCGGCAATCAGACGCATATCGCCAAACACGGCGGTGTCGCCGGCATGGTAGATCGAAAGTCCGCCGGGCAGCGCGATGACGAATCCTCCCGGCTCGCCGCCGTAGATGACCTTGCCGTCGTCCTCGATTCCGCTGGTGTGAACCGCGTGCACCATGGTGAACTCCACGCCGTCTATCTTTTGCGTGCCGCCCTTGCCCATCGGGCAAAGATTCTCGATGCCCTTGCTTCCCAGCCACAGGCACATCTCGTAGTTGGCGACAATCTTGGGCCGGTGCTCGCGCGCTATCTCCAGCAGGCTGCCGATGTGGTCGCCGTGTCCGTGCGTTGCCGCCACGATGTCCACGCGCGGCAACTTGTGCAGCGACGGCGGACACGCGGGATTGCCCGCCAGCCAGGGATCGATCAGGATCGTCTTGCCGGTTTGCAGCGTAACTAGAAACGTCGCATGCCCCAGGAACGTGACCGTATTGCCCTCCATGCGCAACATTC
>CAWIZS010000002.1:0-263720 GCA_963840655.1 uncultured Acidobacteriota bacterium
AGGAGAACAAGATTGTCGGCTCGCCGCAAGGCGGCGTGTACTCCGATAACCAGCACACCGTAGTCGCTGGAAACGACATCAGCATGAACTCCGTTTACACCAACGATTTCTGCGACGCCATGGCGGCCGACTACCAGAGCGCAACCGCTAACAACTGCCATCCCAAGAGCGGGCGCGGTTTCCATACCAACGCCGATTACAACATCATTTCGAATAACATCATCCGTGTCATCGAGCTGAAAAATAATGCGGAGTACAACGGATGCGAAATCGATGGTAGCTACGGCATACAGGTCGAATACGACCAGGGGCTGCACACGCCGCCGTCGGCGTGAAGGTGACCGGGAACACGATTACCGCAAACGCTGGAGACTGCAATGCGATCGGACTGCGGGTAAGCGGAATGATTCCTGCGGCGAATGCGATTTTTACGGGAAACACGGTGACCACGACAAACAGCGGGGGCGCGGGTAAGGACTTCGGCATCAGTTTCGACGAAAGCAATCAAGGGACGCCTTTGAAGGCAACACCTTCAGCGACAAGTATGCCTGTGCGGACGGCGAGTGGGACGGCTTCAACGGGACCATCGGCAAGAATACCTGGCTGGGCTCGCAAACCTATACGTTTGTGGCGACCGACGGCGGATGCGATCCTTCGCAGAGGGGCAAGGATGCTGTCTGCCCATCGCGCGTCACCTTCACGGACAACCTGCGAAACAAGGTTCGCTGCGGCCCCTTCAGCGAGGCCACAGTGACCGTCGGCGGGAAAGTGACGGTCTGCAAGGCACAGCAATAGTCGAGTGCTCCCGTGCTGCTGTGATCCTCATTTTCTTCTTTCCGTGCATCATCCTTCCGGTCGCCTGAATCTATCAGTTCAGACGAGTCGGTGTGGGGGGATGAACATGGATTTAGGACTTGCAGGAAAGAGTGCGCTGGTCAGCGGTTCAACGGCGGGCATCGGCTTTGCCATCGCGAAGGAGCTTGCTCAGGAAGGCGCGCACGTTTTTGTCAATGGCCGCACGGCCGGGCGTGTCCAGCAGGCGGTTGAGAAAATTCGGAGCACATCGCCGACGGGTAAGGTGGAGGGGATTGCCGCGACCTCGGCACGGTTGCCGGATGCAACGTTCTTTTTCACGCCATCGATGCTGCGGCAACGGCGGCACGGTCAGCACGGGAATGTCTCCGGCTGGCTGCCGCATACATCTCCGGACGACGGCGTCTGCACGGAATGGGTGCCGTCGAAAACGAATGCGCATGATCGCGAGCGAGCGCATATCCACGACGAGGTTGTTGTAACCAAAGCTCACTCCGCGTCGGTGAGAAGACATGGGGATTTCTGGTCGACGTGTGGATTTTTTCAACTGCGTGCTCCATGTCCCACGGCGCGACGAATTGCCCTTTCTTTACGTTTACCGCGCGGCCCGTCTTGGCCGCCGCGACCAACAGATCAGTCTGGCGGCAGAGAAACGCAGGAATCTGAAGGACGTCCACGTATTCTGCAACGCGCTCGCAATCGTGCGCGTCATGGACGTCGGTCAGCACTGGAAGCGGTGGCTTGCGCCAGACGCCCCAGAAATTTTGGGCGCCTTTCTTCCAGGCCAGGACCGCGAAAGCTGGTTAGAGAGGTGCGATTTGCCTTGTCGTAGCTGGCTTTGAAGATGTACGGACCGGAAGTCGCTTGTGATGCGCTGGACGGCCTCGGCCATTTTTCGGCGTGCGCTTCACTCTCAATGACGCACGGACCATGAAGCGGCTCGTGCCGACTGGAACGTTGCCGATTTCGAATTCGTGGTTTTCGCGATTCTCACGAATTATAAGAACACAAATGGAGTGCTATTGTGGTTCAGACCTCCTCAACAACACTGGATTCTCTGGATCTTCGAGGCGCCAGAATCACGCGTGCATGGAACGCGCGAAGAATCTACAGTGACCGTCACTTGTTCAAATCCCAATCCCAGCAGCATGGAAGTGATTGTCGCGCTGGCATTTTTACCGGCCGTCGCGAGACTTCTCGGCCAAATCGCCAATCTGCTCCTGGGCCTTGGGCGCGGACTTCGCTTTCGAGGTTCGGGTCTTCGGGAACCAGCAATCCCGTGGCTGTGCGAGAGTACACACGCGTTTTCGTATTGTTGAGGCTGGTGACAAAATCTGGGGCTGGGGCAGGTGCACTTGAATCAGCAGCCGGCCCCTGAATCTGGACATCGCCAGGTTTCAATTGGCTGAGATCGATTCCCGCAATCACCAGGCCGTGGACGACGAGCAGCAATTTGTCCCCGACCAAAAAATCTGGCAGGACGGGACTTTGGCGCTCGCCTTCGACGATTTTATCGAGCGAATAGGTGACCGTTTCCAGGCGCTGCAGCCGCTGAATTTTGTTTACGACGGCCGGCAGGGGATGTGTCGATCGCAAGAGATCGGCCGGTTGCGATGTCTGCGGCATGTGATTCCACACGCCGGTTTTTGCCATGCGCAAACACCGCAAATGCGATCAGGCCGAGCAGCAGACCCAACAACAAGGCGGGAAAACGGCTACGCTGTCGTTCTCGGTACATGCTGAAGTTCGTTGTGCGGACCATTGTTTCCTCTTAAGATTTTTCCTCTCCCACCCTAGCCGCATAGAACGCGGGCGGAGCATGGAACCGGATTCGATTGGTTAGATGACGACCGCTTCATGGTACTCGCCGAAAATCTTGCGCAGGTGCTTGCGATTTCGCCCACGGTCGCGTAGCTTTCAACGGCGGTGAGAATCGCAGGCATCCAGGTTCGATCCACTGCGCCCGCGTCCTCCACTCCGCGGATGGCTTCCTGCGAGCGAGGCGCGTTGCGTCGCGCGCGCAGGGCGCGGACGCGTTCAACCTGCTTGCGCTCCAGAGACTAATTCGGACCCTGCGCGGAGCGGACGGCCGGCTCGATTCTCACGCGTGAAACGGTTAACGCCGACAACGATGGCCTCGTCCGCATCCACGGCGCGCGACTCGTAAGCGGCATTTTGAATCTCCTGCTGCATGTATCCGCGCTCGATGGCGCGGAGCATTCCACCCAGGGCAGCAATTTCTGCAAATACGGCCGTCGCGCGATTTTCAATCTCGTCCGTCACCGCTTCAATCGCGTAGGAACCGGCGCAGGGATCGACGGTCTGGGCCACGCCGGATTGACGGTGAGAACTTCTGCGTGCGCAGCCCGATGCGCGCGGCATTTGGCAGCGCCAGCGCCTCGTCGTATCCGTTGGTGTGCAACGACTGCGTGCCGCCGAGGATGGCAGCCATGGCTTCGACGGCGGTGCGGACAATGTCGTTTTCCGGCTTGTTGCGCGGTGAGCGTGGAACCAGCGGTTTGCGTGTGAAAGCGCAGCATCCACGAGCGCGGATTTTTCGCGCCGAATTCTTCCCGCATGATGTGCGCCCACATGCGCCGGGCAGCGCGAAACTTGGCGATCTCTTCCAGAAAATTGCTGTGCGCGTTGAAGAAACGAGAGCCTCGGCGCAAAGACGTCAATATCGAGGCCCGTGTCCACTGCGGCTTTGACGTCAAGTGTGAACGCAACTTCCTGCACGGCCGTCGAGCCGGCTTCACGCATGTGATAGCCGGAGATGGAGATGGTGTTCCAGTTGGGTCATCACGAGAACATGTCGGTGATGATGCGCATGGCGTGCCGGATCGGATAAATATAGGTTCCGCGCGCGATGTATTCCTTGAGGATGTCGTTGCACCGTGCCGGAAACTTTTTTTACGTTTGTCCGGTGCGCCGCGCAACTGCAACATACAGCGCCAGCAAAATGCCGTGGTCGAGTTGATGGTCATCGACGTGGAGATTTTGTCGAGCGGAATGCCGTCAAAGAGTTGTTGCATGTCTTCAATGGAATCGATCGAGACGCCGACCTCGCCGATGGACATGGGGTCGTCGGAGTCGTAGCCGATTTGCGTCGGCAGGTCGAAGCCGACAGAAGCCGCGGTGCCGCTGGCCAGCAGAAATTTAGAACCGCGATTGCTTTCTTCCGCGTCTCCCATGCCTGCGTATTGGCGCATGGTCCACAGCCGGCCATGCAAGCATGGTCGGCTCAATGCCGCGGGTGTAGGGATAATCGCCGGGGTAGCCAATTTCCTTTGTCGGATACGATTGCGAAGGTGGAGAATACAACGGCTCGACTCACCAGGCTTGTGAAAATCCGCCGCCGGAGACGGTGGTTTTCTCGGTGGCGGGGACAATTGCATCGCGGGTTTCCTTTTAAGAATGCGGTTAACACTTGCAATTGCGGCACTTCGTACCTGCTTATGCTGACGTGATGTAACGAATGCCGTGATGGAGAAATATGCGAACACCAGCGCGACAAATTCAAAAGAGACCACAAAATGACGATGCTCCGGGCCCGATCTCCACGCATCGCGCACGCGCCAGGTGTTCTGGATAAAAACAGCGCGAAGAGGCCGAGTCGTTATCTCATGCCAGAGCGCGTGCACGATCGTGCGACGTGGCCCCGCCAGAAGCCCTGGCCCCTCCGCGCCGCGGGTCAGGTTGCGCGCGACAGTACGCGTACGGTTTCTTGTGGGCTGAGCCTTGGCAGGGCCGCGGTTTGCTGCCTGTGCGTGGCGGGCACCGGCGTCGCGGACGTTTCGTTCCTAGCTGGCGAAGCCGCGTTTCTGCGCGCGATTGCACAATTTTCGCGGCGACGCCGAGTGCCGATTCCCAGCTTGCGGCCTAGGTTGACATATTCCACAACACGAAAAGTGTAGCAGCCGCACCCCAACTGCGTTGCCCTTCGCGGCAAAGCGAAGTATGGTAAGAAAAACGCGACAATCTGCGATGAGCAACGCTGAGGAGCGCGGGGAGGTCGTTGAATCGCAAGATACGCAATCTCATTCCAGCAACTGGGCGAGGCGGAATCCCATCAATGCCGGCGTGGTGCGCAATATCCGGCCGAGGGCTTTGAGGTAATGCGCCTGGAGGCCACGATCGGGCTGAATGAGGCGGACAGGGGAACCGGCGAGCAGCCGCGTCGAAACAGCGGAGTCCGGGCCGTTCACCGCGCAGGACCTGAATTTCTTGCGTTCCCTGCGGATTCGGCTTACAGAAGACGCGCAAAAACCCCGAAGTGCGGACGAGAAGCGCTCCGGTTTTGTCGACATCCCGCAATTCCTCTTGAAACTATCCCGAGCCAAGTCCGCGGAGCGGAGACGCAGTCGAGAGCCTGCCCTGAGCGTAGCCGAAGGGCTCAGAATGACAATCTATTGAAGAGATCGCCTCCAGGCTTTACACCCTACCCAGTGCTTGTGTAGCATCGGACGTTTCCATTAGAAGTTGCTGAAACGATGGAAGCTGCATCTCAGGAGGCCCTTGGCTCGATAACGACCGTTGTGGGAGGAGGCAGCGAATCCGGTGTATTCGATGAAAGACACTCTCGGAGGGTCGCGAAATCTCGTATCCGCTGACCGTGACCGTGCGAAACGGCGGTCACATTCGGCGGAAATTATCGGATCATCACATCACGCTTTCGAACTGCATCAAAATCCACCTGCGGTACAGTATCCGACCTAATACAAGGCGCTCTCTCCTGAAACTGACACCTCCGCGAAGGATGGGGCTCCGTGGTGGCGAACGAACTTGGGGAGTTCATTCCAAACCGCAGCGTGTCAGTGCCAATTGGTACATGGGGACGGCAGACGCCGTTTACCAGAACATTTATTCGATCGCAGCGAGCGGCCAAGCGGAATCGGTTCCCGGCGATCACATTTACAAGATGAACTATGGCCGCATGATGCGCACATGTGGATTCCGCGTGGCATCACGATTGCGACGCTGCCCATCATCGTCGAGGTCTCGCGGTGGAGGTGTCGCGGACCGGCGAAGTAGGGGCATTCCAGGAGAAGCCGCAGACCGACCTGCGCTCGCCGTTCAATCCCGGGCAAGGTCGATGCGTCGATGGGGATTTATCTGTTTAATACCGACGTGCTGCTGCCGACGCTGATTCGCGACGCGGAAGATGTCAATTCGCAGCACGACTTCGGCCACAACATTCTCCCGGGCATGCTGGGCCAGTACAAAATGTACGCTTTTAATTTCGTCGATGAGAACAAGACGGCGCTCTACTGGCGCGACGTGGAACACTGGACGCCTACTATGATGCAAATATGGATGTCGCGTCGGTGACGCGGTCTTCAACCTTTACGACAAAAGCTGGCCGATGCGCACGCGGCCGCTGCAATATCTCGCCGGCGAAGTTCGTTTTTGGCGAGCCCGGCCGCACGGGCATGGCGATCAACTCGGTGATCTCCGCCGGATGCATCGTTTCGGGAGCGACGGGCGCGCAACAGCGCGCCATCCGATGTGCGTGTCAATTCTCACGGCGAAGTGGACCGACATTTGTTCTCACGTGCGGGGCGGCATTGGGCTACCGCCGCGCCATCAGCGGCGACGTGCAGGATCTGGAAGGCACCGTGATCGGCTACGACGCGAATGAAGACCGCATCACCTGGTGACGGAGAGCGGAATCACGGCGGCGGCCGCGATTACTTGCTCACGAAAACCCGATCGAATCGGATTTCCTGCCGCACCATATGTAAATTGGTGTCTCTCCGCTAGAGGGAACGCGTGGCCTCGTTCAACAGCTCTGTCAGCCCGCGACAATTGAGGAAAAGCTACGATGGCACGAAGACTCGCGGAACATGGGGAACCGGACGCTGTTCGCGTTCCGCTGACGGCGGACGCAAGAAATTGCGAACCAGCCCGTCAGAGGGCTTGCACCCGATGGACGTGGCGGTGCGCTCGCTATGTCGGCCAACATTCGCTGCGCAGGCGTGTGCGAAGCGGCGAATGGGCAACGGTCGCTACGAGCGAGTTCGACCTTTCGCGCCGTATGGCTGTTCGGACACCATCTACGTTGGAACCGACGATGCACGCATGCTGCGGCTAAGCGACGCAGGTAGTATGCTCGATCCTATCGACGGTTTCGACAGCGTCGCGGGGCGGATGCCTGGGTCTCGGTTCGGCAATTGTAAATGGGCAGCGTCTTGGGCCACCGCTTGGTCGCGGCCAACTCGAACGGGAGCAGACCCGTTCGCCAACGTTCACGTCGGAGGCATTCCGCGTTCCATGAATGGCGGGAAGAACCTGGCAGCCCACCATAGCTATCAACAGCGATGTTCATGGAGGTGCGCGCGCACCCGGCAAATCTGGGGACATTGTCATCGCTGCGTCCGCTATTCGGCCTTTGCATTAGCCGCGACTCGGGGCGACGTGGATCATAGAACGGGAGCGCCTCCACTATCGTACTGCTCTGCGGTAGCGTTCTCGGGCGATGACATTCTTGTCTCCGCATCGACAGACCACTTTGCGGCACAGGGGCTAGCCTGGATGGATCCCTGGCAGCCGTCGAAGGTGGTGGGATGCGGGAGTGGACCGGACCTCGTTGAGCACCGGTTGCATCGGGGCGCAAACGGCTCGTTAATAGCGGTCGCTGACACAGCAGGCAGCTTGTACGTCTCGGACGACTTCGGGCTGGCCTGGTCACGCGGGACCACCAGACTGTCGACTCCGAGCGGTGTTCTCATCCGTTGAGGAAGGCGAGTACTTCAGTTCATGTCTCGTCCAGGCAGCGTGAAGGGGCATCGCTGGCCGAGTTCGATGGGAACGTCACCAACCCGTCCCAATCCCACGGTGCTCAGTCGCTCAGATAACGAGGCAAAATCGCCGAGTAGTTTATTCAGTGCGGCGGGCTCATCTGAACTTACGAAGTAAGCTCCGGGCGGAATCGAAGTAGTCACATGCGGAGAAGCGCAGCCGTGTGCAATTCGTGGTGCTTTTCTGTTTCGCGCTTCTCGCAGCGCATCCTACCTCAAGCCAAACCAAGGTTTCAACGGCACTAGAAGCATGTACCATCTCATAACGATTTCTGGGCGTTGGCTTTTCTGTACGCATGCAATCCTGGGATTAATTGTCATGGTCCGTGTATTCTCTGCACGGCCGGATTAGCGACCTGGCCATTGCCGCGAAACAGCGTTGCCCGGTTCAACGTGCAGGACCGCGGCAGCCTTGCTCCGGCGGCTCGACCTGCACCCAGCTGACGGCGAACGTGAAAGAGCGGCCATCCGCAGCCCAAGTGGAAGAGACGAACGCACTCATACGCCGTTGCATTCAGGGAGACGGCCACGCGTGGCAGCAAATCGTGGAATCGCAGCATCGCGCGTTTACGCCCTGTGCTATTGGTTTACTGGTTCTCCCGTCGATTCCGAGGACCTGACGCAGGACGTTTTTCTGAAGGTTTACCGGAATCTGAAAACATTTACGTGGAGCGCGGCAGCTTTCAAAAGCTGGCTGACCGCGCTGACGCGCAATCTGCTGGTGGACCATTTTCGGCGCACCGGGCCGAGCAGACGACACACTCGCTCGATGCGGGCTGGGACGATTCCGACGTCCCTCCCCTGGCGGACCAGGTGGAGGCAGGAACTCGATCCATTACAGCGGTCGATGGACCGGCAACTGCAAAACCTGGTGCAGAAGGCGTTGCTGCAGGTTTCGCAGCTGCGGCAGGCCGTGATTCTGCGCGATCTCGAAGACATGGATTACAAGGAAAATCGCGGAGGTCTTGCGGATTCCGGAAGGCACGGTAAAGTCGCGCATCAGCGGCGGGAACGGGGATCTAGAACTAGCGAGGCTGCTGGAACGTAATAAAAGACAGGTAATGTAAATGGCGGACCCACGGCAATGACAGACAAAAGGCACATCGGAGCCGGCAAACCTGGGCGCCTTGGCGCGCGAGCATGGCCAGTCGACTGCGCCGCCGTGGACCTGTGGCTGACGGAGGCGGCAGAGCGATCCGTAAGCGGCACGGTTCAGCAGCAACTTCGCGATCATGCGGCCGAATGCGAAGCTGCTGAAACAAGTTGGAGCGGGCGCGGCGAGGCCGCGAATGGCTGTTGGTGCTGAAGCAGGAACCTGTCGGAGCTGCCGGCGGCCATAGTTGCGAAGATTCTGGCGAAGACCAGTCTGCGCGGAGGCCCGAGCGCGACCGAGCCGGACTCGCAATCACCGGCCATCCGGCGCGGGAGTTGGCGACTTCCGGCCATGTAACGCGGCCGATCGCAGCCAGGGTTGATCGCTTAAGAACACGGTAGAGCCCGGCGGCGGGATTGGCCGAGTGTCAGTGACGACGCGCAGGACCCATCCGCTGCGGAGGACGGCGGATTCTGACGGTTCTTCCGTGACGCACTGAGGCACAACCCCGGTTGCGGCGTACACTGCGGCGACTGGCGCTCGTCCTTCTCCATCACGCTGACGCTGAACTTGATGGGGGTTCGGCTGACGGATATGCGTATTGCCGACTTTCAACCCGCAGAATCTGGGCCGCGCGGTCACGCGGGGATACGCGCCGAAGAAACGCGCGGGGTAGCGCGAGGCATTTACAAAATCTGTGGATTGCTAATGAAGTCGAGTTGCGCGTGCAGCAAATTCGCCCCAAAGTCCCGCAGGCTGCGCAGACCGGCAGCAAGCCGCGCAAGCGGTCCTCAAATTCCAAAGGCGATTCCAGCAGCGACAAGACGGAATGCAGCAGAGAAGGCATGGCCGTGGCCCCGGATGCGCGAGGTAAACACAGAGCGCCCCGGGCGATTCCAGATCCGTTGCCGGTGATCACCGGTCCTCGGCTGGACGCGGCCTATCGGCCCGCACCGAGGAATTCTTCGCGCGCGTGCTGTATGATTTGTTTTTCCATGCGTCATTTTTCCATGCGAGAAAGGAGATTGGCATGAACTGTGCGAATTATCCCGAAATTCCCGTGCAGCTTACTGCCAATAGGACCGCGGAAAGCCGCTGTGCGATCAGTGCGCACATAAGGTCAACAACATCGTGAGCTGTGAACCATGTCTAGCGGCGCGCGTGCACGCTGGCACCGGCAGTTACGGCGTCAACGTCAACGCTCCGGGGATTTCAATATGGTGGCCGGGCCGCTGCCGCCGAATACCGAAGGCCATCCAATCGGAATGAACGTGGCTGGCGTTTCTTCTGGGCTTGATCTCCGGGCGTGGGTGCGATCTGCACAATGCGGATATTGCCAAGGGTCTCGCGCATGTCGTCATCTTCGCGCTTCTCGTGGACCTGTCGCATTACAACGGGGTGATCGGAGTCGTCGTGGCCGGCGTGGATCTTCTCGAATCCCACCCACACCGCAGCCGCCCGCCGCGAGGGCCGTCCCCGCCGAATCCGCTAGGGCTGCGACATCGGCCGCTGGTTCGGGCGCGGGTGCATGTGCCGCATCCAGGATGGAATCCACGCTGCAGTTTCCGTCGGCTGATGATAATGCAGGCAACCCGGTTTCTACCGGGCTGCTGGCTCGGCCGCGGGACCGATTCCTCCACCGGGCGGGGCCGCCGGCGGAGGAGGGCCGGCTGCGGGATTTGCACAGGGGATTTGCACCAGGATTTCGCGCGCAGCCCTATCCGCCTCCGCCCATTCCGCCGCCATCTCGTTGGCCAATATAACAATTTCTGGTGTTCCCGCGAGCGCGGGATTCCAATGGGTGCTCTCATCCCGGATTGTTGGAGTGGATTCCGCCGGGAATCTGGGCATCCTCAGCGGTTATTGGCTGGAGCGTGGCTGGCCGCTCCTCCTGATGGCCGATCGGCGTATGGATTGCGATCAGGCAAAGCCAGAACCCTCCCGGAGCGCCGCCGCAGGAGGTGTGCGATGAACCGCTGTATCAAATTCGCAAGATGCGCCGCTGTGCGATTCTGATCCTGATTGGAATACTGGCTCTTTTGAGCGAGTGGCACATTCTGGGCTGGGACAAAAAGCTGGGCCCTGATTCTGATCGTTCTGGGATTGCTGGCATTGGCCGAACGCGCGGTGTGGACCGTGGATCGCCAGCAGGCGGCGCAGGAATTCGGGCTCAGGCACCCGGCACCGAGATATTAGGCCGCCAACTCCGTACCCGGTCTCGGCGGCGCCTTCCACTGCGGGTGAGCCGCCGATTGAGCCTCAACCGCCTGCACTGGAAAATCCGGCACGGGAAAGTGTCGCTAACGCCATGGGAATGCCTCCAAACCGCCGCCGTATTACCAGTCCCGGGCGCAATGGGAAGCGCAGCGCGCGCAGTGGAAGATGCAATCGAAAGTACAGCGCGCGGCCTATCGCGCCTCTTATCGGAACTATTCGCGTGGATTGCTGGAAGGGCCGTCTCGCTGGTGGCGATTGGGGTTATCGCTCTGTTGATGACCCATCGTATCCACGCAGCCTATTTTTGGCAATGGTATGGGACTGGCGGCCGCTGATCCTGATCGGCGCCAGAATAACCCCGGCGCCGATCAGGATCAGCGGCCACCAGTGCCCATACCATTGCCAAAAATAGGCTGCGTGGATGCGATTCAGGGTCATCAACAGAGCGATAACCCCAATCGCCACCAGCAGCAACGGCCCTACCAGCGATCCACGCGAATAGTTCCGATAAGAGGCGCGATAGGCCGCGCGCTGTACTTTCGATTGCATCTTCCACTGCGCGCGCTGCGCTTTCCATTGCGCCCGGGACTGGTAATACGGCGGCGGATTTTGTGGAGGCATTCCCATGGCGTTAGCGATCTTCCCGGTGCGGATTTTCCAGTGCAGGCGGTTGAGGCTCAATCGGCGGCTCACCCGCAGTGGAAGGCGCCGCCGGAGACCAGTACGACGGAGTTGGCGGCATGGTTCCGGTGCCGGGTCCAGTCGTTGAGCCGAATTCCTGCGCCGCCTGCTGCTGGCGAATGTCCGCGGTCCACGCCGCGCGTTCGGCCAATGCCAGCAATCCCAGAACGATCAGAATCAGGGGCCAGCTTTTGTCCCAGCCCAGAATGTGCCACTCGCTCAAAAGAGCCAGTATTCCAATCAGGATCAGAATCGCGGCGCCGCGCATCTTGCGAATTTGATACCAGCGGTTCATCGCACACCTCCTGCGGGCGGCGCTCCGGGAGGGTTCTGGCTTTGCCTGATCGCAATCCATACGCCGATCGCGATCAGGAGGAGCGGCCAGCCACGCTCCAGCCAATAACCGCTGAGGATGCCCAGATTCCCCAGCAGAAATGCCACTCCAAGAACAATCAGGATGAGAGCGCCCATTGGAATCCCGCGCTCGCGGGAACACCAGAAATTGTTATATTGGGCCGGCGGTACCGGCGGCGGAATGGGCGGAGGCGGATAGGGCTGCGCGCGAAATCCTGGTGCAAATCCCGGTGCAAATCCCGCAGCCGGCCCTCCTGCCTCCGCCCCAGCAGCCCCGCCCAGTGGAGGAATCGGTCCCGCGGCCGAGCCAGCAGCCGGGTCAGAAACCGGGTTGCCTGCATTATCATCAGCCGGACCGGAAACTGCAGCGTTCGGATTGAGTGGATTCCATCCTGGATGCGGCACATGCGCCCGCGCCCCAAACCAGCGGCCGATGTCGTTCAGCCCTAGCGGATTCGGCAGGGGACGGCCCTCGCGGCGGGCGGCTGCGGTGTGGTAAGCATCGAAGGCCTGATAGAAGATCCACGCGGCCACGACGACTCCGATCACCCCGTTGTAATGCGACAGGTCCACGAGAAGCGCGAAGATGACGACATGCGCGAGACCCTTGGCAATCTGGCCGTTGTAGATCGCACCCACGCCCGGAATCAAGCCCAGAAGAAACGCCAGCCACGGTTCGTTGCCGATTGGATGGCCTTCGGTATTCGGCGGCAGCGGCCCGGCCGCCGTATATTGAAATCCCGGAGCGTTGACGTTGACGCCGTAACTGCCGGTGCCAGCGTGCACGCGCGCCGCTAGACATGGTTCACAGCTCACGATGTTGTTGACCTTATGTGCGCACTGATCGCACAGCGGCTTTCCGCAGTATTGGCAGTAAGCTACAGCGGGAATTTCGGGATGATTCGCACAGTTCATGCCAATCTCCTTTCTCGCATGGAAAAATGACGCATGGAAAAACAAATCATACCGCGCGCGCGCGAAGAATTCCTCGGTGCGGGCCGATAGGCCGCGTCCAGCCGAGGACCGGTGATCACCGGCAACGGATCTGGAATCGCCCGGGGCGTTCTGTGTTTACCTCGCGCATCCGGGGCCACGGCCATGCCCTCTCTGTGCGATTCCGTCTTGTCGCTGCTGGAATCGCCTTTGGAATTTGAGGACCGCTTGCGCGGCTTGCTGCCGGTCTGCGCAGCCTGCGGACTGGTTTGCGCGGCGCGGCGAATTTGCTGCACGCGCGACTCGACTTCGTACACAATCCGCAGATTTTCGTAATAGCGCGCTACCCGCGCGTTTGCTTCGGCGTATTGCCGCGTGACCGCGCGGCCCAGATTCTGCGGTTGAAGATCGGCAATACGCATATCCGTCAGCCGAACCCCCATCAAGTTCAGCGTCAGCGTGATGGAGAAGAATGCCATCGCGGCCACCAGCGCCAGTCGCGGCTCCAGCAGTGTACGCCGCAACACGACCACGGAGTTATGCTGCCAGTGCGTCACGGAAGAACCGTCAGGAATTGGCCCGTCCTCCGCAGCGGATGGGTCCTGCGCGTCGTCGCTTGAGCCTCGGCCAATCCCGCCGCCGGGCTCTACATCTTCTAAGCGATCAACCCTGGCTGCGATCGGCCGCGTTACATGGCCGGAAGTCGCCAACTCCCGCGCCGGATGGCCGGTAGTTGGGAAAGTCTCCGGCTCGGTCGCACTCAGGCTGCCGCGCAGACTGGTCTTCGCCAGAATCTTCGCAACTAGGTCCGCCGGCGGCTCCAACGGTTCCTGCTTCAGCACCAACAGCCATTCGCGGCCTCGCCGCGCCCGCTCCAACTTGTTGCGGCAGGCTTCGCATTCGGCCGCATGATCGCGAAGTTGCTGCTGAACCGTGCCGCTTACGGATCGCTCTGCCGCCTCCGTCAGCCACAGGTCCACGGCGGCGCAGTCGAGCTGGCCATCTCGCGCGCCAGACGGGCCAGATGGTTTGCCGGCTCCGAATTTGCCTTTGTCTGTCATTGCCGTGGGTCCGCCATTTACATTACCTGTCTTTTATTACGTTCCAGCAGCCTCGCTAGTTCCATCCGTCCGCGGCTGATGCGCGACTTTACCGTGCCTTCCGGAATCCGCAAGACCTCCGCGATTTCCTTGTAATCCATGTCTTCGAGATCGCGCAGAATCACGGCCTGCCGCAGCTCGGGAGAAACCTGCAGCAACGCCTTCTGCACCAGGTTTTGCAGTTGCCGGTCCATCGACCGCTGTAATGGATCGAGTTCCCTGCCCTCCACCTGGTCCGCCAGGGAAGGAGCGTCGGAATCGTCCCAGCCCGCATCGAGCGAGTGTGTCGTCTGCTCGGCCCGGGTGCGCCGAAAATGGTCCACCAGCAGATTGCGCGTCAGCGCGGTCAGCCAGCTTTGAAAGCTGCCGCGCTCCACGTCAAATGTTTTCAGATTCCGGTAAACCTTGAGAAAAACGTCCTGCGTCAGGTCCTCGGAATCGACGGGAGAACCAGTAAACCGATAGCACAGGGCGTAAACGCGCCGATGCTGCGACTCCACGATTTGCTGCCACGCGTGGCCGTCTCCCTGAATGCAACGGCGTATGAGTGCGTTCGTCTCTTCCACTTGGGCTGCGGATGGCCGCTCTTTCACGTTCGCCGTCGCTCTGGGTGCAGGTCGAGCCGCCGGAGCAAGGCTGCCGCGGTCCTGCACGTTGAACCGGGCAACGCTGTTTCGCGGCAATGGCCAGGTCGCTAATCCCATGCAGAGAATACGCGGACCATGACCATTCGGTTCCAAGATATGGTACAGAAAAGCCCGAGGGCAGGCCGAATCGTATGGGATGGTTATCCCTTGTGCGTGCCCATTCAAACCTTCGTTTGGCTTGAGTGGGGTCCGTCAGACGCGGAGACAGAAAACACCGACGATTGCACGGCGGCCCAGTCTCCGCATGTGACTACTTCGATTCGCCCGGAGCTTACTTCGTAAGTTCAGATGAGCCCGCCGCACTCAATAAACTACTCGGCGATTTTGCCCTCGTTATCTGAGCGACTGAGCACATGCGGATTGAACCCCGCTAGTGAGGGTTGAGTGACGTTCCCATGCGAACTGGGCCAGCGATGCCCCTTCACGCTGCCTGGACGAGACATGAACTGAAGTACTCGCCTTCCTCAACAGATGAGAACACCGCTCGGAGTCGACAGTCTGGTGGTCCCGCGTGACCAGGCCAGCCCGAAGTCGTCCGAGACGTACAAGCTGCCTGCTGTGTCAGCGACCGCTATTAACGAGCCGTTTGCGCCGATGCAACCGGTGTCAACGATGCCCCCGGTCCACTCCGGCATCCCACCACCTTCGACGGCTGCCAGGGATCCATCCGGCTTGACCGTCCGCCGATAAATTCTTCCCTGTGCCGCAAAGTGGTCTGTCGATGCGGAGACAAGAATGTCATCGCCCGAGAACGCTACCGCAGAGCAGTACGATGCATGGAGGCGCTCCCGTTCTATGATCCACGTCGCCCCGGAGTCGCGGCTAATGCAAAGGCCGATAGCGGACGCAGCGATGACAATGTCCGGATTTGCCGGGTGCGCGCGCACCTCATGAACATCGCTGTTGATAGCTATGGTGGGCTGCCAGGTTCTTCCGCCATTCATGGAACGCGGAATGCCTCCGACGTGAACGTTGGCGAACAGTATGCTCCCGTTCGAGTTGGCCGCGACCGAGCGAACACCTAGCGGTGGCCCAAGACGCTGCCCATTTACAATTGCCGAACCGGCAAACCAGGCATCCCGCCCCGCGACGCTGTCGAAACCGTCGATAGGATCGAGCATACTACCTGCGTCGCTTAGCCGCAGCATGCGTGCATCGTCGGTTCCAACGTAGATGGTGTCCCGAACAGCCATACAGCACGAAAGGTCGAACTCGCTCGTAGCGACCGTTGCCCATTCGCCGCTTCGCACACGCCTGCGCAGCGAATGTTGGCCGACAATAGCGAGCGCACCGCCACGTCCATCGGGTGCGAGCCCTCTGACGGGCTGGTTCGCAATCTCTTGCGTGCGCCCGCCGTCGGTGAACGCGAACAACCCATCACTCCATGTTGCCACAAGTATCGTCGGTTTCGTCATGGATTAGCTTTTCCTCAATTGTCGCGGGCTGACAGAGCTGTTGAACGAGGCCACGCGTTCCCTCTAGCGGAGAGACACCAATTTACATATCGTGCGGCAGGAAATCCGATTCGATCGGGTTTTCGTAGAGCGAGTAATCGCGGCTGACCACCGTGATTCCGCTCTCCGTCACCAGGTAATTCTTGCGGTCTTCATTCGCGTCGTAGCCGATCACGGTGCCTTCCGGGATCTGCACGTCGCGGTCGATGATGGCGCGGCGAATCCTGCAATGCCGCCCCACTCGCACGTGAGAAAACAAAATGCTCGAGTCCACTTCGCCGTAAGAATTGACACGCACATCATGCGATAGCACGCTGTTGCGCACCGTCGCTCCCGAAACAATGCATCCCGCGGAGATCACCGAGTTGATCGCCATGCCCGTGCGGCCGGGCTCGCCGAAAACGAACTTCGCCGGCGGATATTGCAGCGGCCGCGTGCGCATCGGCCAGCTTTTGTCGTAAAGGTTGAAGACCGGCGTCACCGACGCGACATCCATATTTGCATCATAGTAGGCGTCCAGTGTTCCCACGTCGCGCCAGTAGAGCGCCGTCTGCTTGTTCTCATCGACGAAATTAAAAGCGTACATTTTGTACTGGCCCAGCATGCCCGGGAGAATGTTGTGGCCGAAGTCATGCTGCGAATTGACATCTTCCGCGTCGCGAATCAGCGTCGGCAGCAGCACGTCGGTATTAAACAGATAAATCCCCATCGACGCATCGACCTTGCCGGGATTGAACGGCGAGCGCAGGTCGGTCTGCTGCGGCTTCTCCTGAAATGCCCCTACTTCGCCGGTCCGCGACACCTCCACCACGCCGAATCGCGAGACCTCCGACGGATCGATGGGCAGCGTCGCAATCGTGATGTCCGCGCCGGAATCCACATGCTGCCGCATCATGCGGCCATAGTTCATCTTGTAAATGTGATCGCCGGAAAGAATCAGAACGCGCTTGGGCTGCTCGCTGCCGATCGAATAAATGTTCTGGTAAACGGCGTCTGCCGTCCCCATGTACCAATTGGCACTGACACGCTGCATCGGCGGCAGGATTTCAATGAACTCCCCAAGTTCGTTCGCCACCACGGAGCCCCATCCTTCGCGGATGTGCCGGTTCAGAGAGAGCGCCTTGTATTGCGTCAGGATGTAAATACTGCGCAGGTCGGAGTTGATGCAGTTCGAAAGCGTGATGTCGATGATCCGATAATTTCCGCCGAATGTGACCGCCGGTTTCGCACGGTCGCGGGTCAGCGGATACAATCTTTCGCCGGCGCCGCCCGCCAAAAGGACTCCGAGAGTGTCTTTCATCGAATACACCGGATTCGCTCCTGCTCCCACGACGGTCGTTATCGAGCCGGCCACTGTCCTGAGATGCAGCTTCCATCGTTTCAGCAACTTCTAATGGAAACGTCCGATGCTACACAAGCACTGGGTAGGGTGTAAAGCCTGGAGGCGATCTCTTCAATAGATTGTCATTCTGAGCCCTTCGGCTACGCTCAGGGCAGGCTCTGCGACTGCGTCCGCTCCGCGGACTTGGCTCGGGATGACAGTTTCAAGAGGAATTGCGGGATGTCGACAAAACCGGAGCGCTTCTAGTCCGCGGCTTCGGGGTTTTCCGCGTCTCGTCTGTAAGCCGAATTCGCAGGGAACGCAAGAAATTCAGGTCCTGCGCGGTGAATGGCCCGGACTCCGCTGTTTCGACGCCAGTTTGCTCCGCCGGTTCTCTGTCCGCCTCATTCAGCCCGATCGTGGCCTCCAGCATCAGCATCACCTCAAAGCCCTCGGCCCGGATATTGCGCACCACGCCGGCGATTTGATCGGATTCCGCAACGGTTTCGTGGATGGCTTCGCCCAGTTGCTCAATGAGATTGCGTATCTTGCGATTCAAATTCAGCCTCCCCGCGCTCCTCAGCGTTGCTCATCGCAGATTGTCGCGTTTTTCTTACCATACTTCGCTTTGCCGCGAAGGGCAACGCAGTTGGGTGCGGCTGCTACACTTTTCGTGTTGTGGAATATGTCAACCTAGGCCGCAAGCTGGGAATCGGCACTCGCGTCGCCGCGAAAATTCTGCGCAATCGCGCGCAGAACGCAGCTTCGCCAGCTAGGAACAAAACGTCCGCGACGCCGGTGCCCGCCACGCACAGGCAGCAAACCGCCAGCCCTGCCAAGGCTCAGCCCACAAGAAACCGGACTGACACGCGTACTGTCGCGCGCAACCTGACCCGCGGCGCGGTGCGCGGAGGCCAGGGCTTCTGGCGGCCGTTCGCGCGAATCGTGCACGCGCTCTGGCATGAGATAACGGGAGTTTTCTTCGGCCTCTTCGCGCTGTTTTTTATCCAGAACACCTGGCGCGTGCGCGATGCGTGGAGATCAGGCCCGGAGCATCGTCATTTTGTCGTCTATTTGATTCTCGCGCTGGTGTTCGCATATTTCTCCATCACGGCATTCGTTACATCACGTCGGCATAAGCACTAGAAGTGCCGCAATTGCAAGTGTTAACCGCATTCTTAAAAGGAAACCCGCGATGCCGGATCGCTCCGCCGCCGAGAAAACCACCGCTCCTCCGGCGGCAGATTTCGCCGGCCTCATAGTCGAGCCGTTGTATTCTCCACCTTCGCAATCGTATCCGACAAAGGAAATTGGCTACCCCGGCGATTATCCCTACACCCGCGGCATTCAGCCGACCATGTACCGTGGCCGGCTGTGGACCATGCGCCAATACGCAGGCATGGGAGACGCGGAAGAAAGCAATCGCCGTTATAAATTTCTGCTGGCCAGCGGCACCGCAGGCTTGTCTGTCGCCTTCGACCTGCCGACGCAAATCGGCTACGACTCCGACGACCCCATGTCCATCGGCGAGGTCGGCAAGGTCGGCGTCTCGATCGATTCCATTGAAGACATGCAACGACTCTTTGACGGCATTCCGCTCGACAAAATCTCCACGTCGATGACCATCAACTCGACCGCCGGCATTTTGCTGGCGCTGTATGTTGCAGTTGCGCGGCGCACCGGAGCAAACGTAAAAAAACTTTCCGGCACCGTGCAGAACGACATCCTCAAGGAATACATCGCGCGCGGAACCTATATTTATCCGATCCGGCACGCCATGCGCATCATCACCGACATGTTCTCGTGGGCCAATGAAAACGTGCCCGACTGGAACACCATCTCCATCTCCGGCTATCACATGCGTGAAGCCGGCTCGACGGCCGTGCAGGAAGTTGCGTTCACACTTGCGAACGGAAAAGCGTACGTCAAAGCCGCAGTGGACACGGGCCTCGATATTGACGTCTTTGCGCCGAGGCTCTCGTTTTTCTTCAACGCGCACAGCAATTTTCTGGAAGAGATCGCCAAGTTTCGCGCTGCCCGGCGCATGTGGGCGCACATCATGCGGGAAGAATTCGGCGCGAAAAATCCGCGCTCGTGGATGCTGCGCTTTCACGCGCAAACCGCTGGTTCCACGCTCACCGCGCAACAGCCGGAAAACAACATTGTCCGCACCGCCGTCGAAGCCATGGCTGCCATCCTCGGCGGCACGCAGTCGTTGCACACCAACGGATACGACGAGGCGCTGGCGCTGCCGACGGAAAATGCCGCGCGCATCGGGCTGCGCACGCAGCAAATTCTCGCATACGAATCCGGCGTGGCCCAGACCGTCGATCCCTGCGCCGGTTCCTACGCGATTGAAGCGGTGACGGACGAGATTGAAAATCGCGCGACGGCATATTTGCAGAAAATTGCTGCCATGGGTGGAATGCTCCGCGCCATCGAGCGCGGATACGTGCAGCAGGAGATTCAAAATGCCGCTTACGAGTACCAGCGCGCCGTGGATGCGGACGAGGCCATCGTTGTCGGCGTTAACCGTTTCACGCGTGAGAATGAGCCCGGCATCCCGCTCCAGCGCATCGATGAGTCTCTGGAGCGCAAGCAGGTTGAACGCGTCCGCGCCCTGCGCGCGCGACGCGACGCCGCTCGCTGGCAGGAAGCCATCCGCGGAGTGGAGGACGCGGCGCGCGATGGATCGAACCTGATGCCTGCGATTCTCACCGCCGTTGAAAGCTACGCGACCGTGGGCGAAATCGCAAGCACCCTGCGCAAGATTTTCGGCGAGTACCATGAAGCGGTCGTCATCTAACCAATCGAATCCGGGGTGCCCCATGCTCGCCGCGTTCTATGCGGCTAGGGTGGGAGAGGAAAGAATCTTAAGAGGAAACAATGGTCCGCACAACGAACTTCAGCATGTACCGAGAACGACAGCGTAGCCGTTTTCCCGCCTTGTTGTTGGGTCTGCTGCTCGGCCTGATCGCATTTGCGGTGTTTGCGCATGAGGCAAAAACCGGCGTGTGGAATCGCGTGGCAGACATCGCAACCGGCCGATCTCTTGCGATCGACACATCCCTGCCGGCCGTCGTAAACAAAATTCAGCGGCTGCAGCGCCTGGAAACGGTCACCTATTCGCTCGATAAAATCGTCGAAGGCGAGCGCCAAAGTCCCGTCCTGCCAGATTTTTTGGTCGGGGACAAATTGCTGCTCGTCGTCCACGGCCTGGTGATTGCGGGAATCGATCTCAGCCAATTGAAACCTGGCGATGTCCAGATTCAGGGCCGCTCGATTCAAGTGCACCTGCCCCCAGCCCAGATTTTTGTCACCAGCCTCGACAATACAAAAACGCGTGTCTACTCTCGCACCACGGGATTGCTGGTTCCCGAAGACCCGAACCTCGAAAGCGAAGTCCGCGCCAAGGCCCAGGAGCAGATTCAGCAAGCGGCTCTGGCCGATGGAATTCTCGCGACGGCCGGTAAAAATGCCAGCGCGACAATCACTTCCATGCTGCTGGGATTGGGATTTCAACAAGTGACGGTAACGTAGATTCTTCGCGCGTTCCATGCACGCGTCATTCTGGGCGCAGCGAAGAATCCAGAGAATCCAGTGTTGTTGAGGAGGTCTGAACCACAATAGCACTCCATTTGTGTTCTTATAATTCCGTGAGCAATCGCGAAAACCACGAATTCGAAATCGGCAACGTTCCAGTCGGCACGAGCCGGCTTTTTCTCATCGCCGGTCCGTGCGTCATTGAGAGTGAAGCGCACGCCCGAAAAATGGCCGAGGCCGTCCAGCGCATCACAAGCGATCTTGCCGTCCCGTACATCTTCAAAGCCAGCTACGACAAGGCAAATCGCACCTCTCTAACCAGCTTTCGCGGTCCTGGCCTGGAAGAAGGCGCCAAAATTCTGGGGCGTCTGGCGCAAGCCACCGGCCTGCCAGTGCTGACCGACGTGCATGACGCGCACGATTGCGAGCGCGTTGCAGAATACGTGGACGTCCTTCAGATTCCTGCGTTTCTCTGCCGCCAGACTGATCTGTTGGTCGCGGCGGCCAAGACGGGCCGCGCGGTAAACGTAAAGAAAGGGCAATTCGTCGCGCCGTGGGACATGGAGCACGCAGTTGAAAAAATCCACACGTCGACCAGAAATCCCCGTGTCTTTCTCACCGAGCGCGGAGTGAGCTTTGGTTACAACAACCTCGTCGTGGATATGCGCTCGCTCGCGATCATGCGCCGATTCGCGCCCGTCGTTTTCGACGGCACCCATTCCGTGCAGACGCCGTCGTCCGGAAATGTATCGGGCGGCCAGCCGGAATTTATTCCCGTGCTGACCCGTGCCGCCGTTGCCGCAGGCGTCGATGGCGTCTTCCTTGAAGTTCACGACGATCCGCCAAATGCAAAATCCGACGGCGCAAATGCGCTGGATTTGAAAACTTCTGAAAGCCGTTGCTTGAAACTCTGCTTGCGATTCATCGGGCAGCGGATCCTTAACCCACTTATTTCGTGGGCTGGGTTTGGAGCTGCTGCACCTGCACCAGTTGAAATCCCGCAGGCACGCTGAACTTGTCGGCGCCGATCGGCGCGGCGGAAAACGACGTCAACTCGGTGGTCGTTTCCATCAACACGGTCGAGGTCGGCTGCTGTTGTGCGTCTGCGGAATCGTCCGGCGGGGGCGGCGCCTGCTGCTTCTTGTGACCGAAGCCGTGAAATCCCCCAAACCCGCTGACTCCGAATTTGCCCAGCTTACTTGCGATAGCGTTGTTCGCGGCTTGGTTCGCAGTGTTGTCTGCCGTCTGCTCGGCCACATCTCCTGCCGAAGGCACGTCCGGCCCGGACGGACTTGGCGGCAACGGCGCCTCGCTGGCCGCCGGCAGCGGCTGTCCGTTTGTCGTCGCTCCCATACGCATCACTTGCTGGACAGGGATTCCCTTCAGTTTCGAGGATTCTTTGACAAGGTCCGACATTCCCTGCCCGGCCGCGGGCTGCACCGCGCGAAGCTGGGACATCATGCCTGCTGCTGTCGAACAGGTCGCCCATCTTTTCCGCCATCCTGCGGTTAAACTCCCTCAGCTCGTCATAACCCGGAATGTCCGGCGCCATCCACATGTCGTTGGTGATGGCGAAGGCCCCCTGCTTGCCCGTCTCTGTGTCGGTGCCCTGCAACTGCATGGTCAGGATCGACTCGCTGGCATTCAGGCCGCTTACCTGTTTGCTGGCCCCGGTGTTGCGTACATTCACCTTAAATTCCAGCTTGACGTTGTCCGGAGCCTGCGTTTGTTGCGGCGCACCCGCCTTTTGCTGCGCCATACTCTCTTGCGCCTGTCTGCACTCCTTGCTCCATCGCCTGGCGCATCTGATTAAACGTCATTTGCGTATAGGTGTGCTTCACCAGGTCGACGTTGGTGATGGTTCCCGCATCGAGATCGATGATTTCTATCTGTTTGCGCGTTCACGCGCGCCATGCGGTTTCCCTGAACGTAGACTGTGGACACGATCGGCTCGTTCGCCTGGCTCGCCTGTTTGCTGAAGTGTCCGGCGATCTTCATCAGTCCGAGCATGGAGCCGCCGGTGATCTGTGTTGTTTCCTGATATTGGAAATCGGCGAATGCCGCCATGGGAATCAGCATGCTCAGGCCGAGCACGCCATATCGGTAGAGCTTCATACATCCTCCTCCGGAGCGCGGCTGATGCCGTCAAAGGGGGAGGGCGAAGATTGCCGCTAATTTACTCCTCACAGGGGGAGTTGTCGAATCGAGGCACGTGCAGGACGAGAGAAGTAATTTCCCGAAGCCGGGTGTCGCCATGTGCGGAGCGCTGCTTACACATAGCATTTGCTACACAATCGATCGCACTACTCCACCATCGACGCGCAAGGCTGCGCCGTTGGTGGCGGAGGAGCGCGTGCCGGCCACGTAGGTGACCATCGCCGCAACTTCCTCGACAGTGGCGAAGCGCTTGAGCAGCGAAGAAGGGCGCGCCTTGTCGAAGAATTCTTTTTCGATTTGTCCGACCGGGACTTTCTGGTGTCTCGCCATGTCTTCCACAAAACCGCCGACACCTTCGGACCGCGTCGGCCCGGGCAGAACGCTGTTTACCGTAACACCGGTTCCAGCGACGGATTCCGCCAGCCCGCGCGCGATCGCAAGCTGCGCCGTTTTCGTCATGCCGTAGTGAATCATTTCGACAGGAATCTGCACTGCAGATTCGCTCGATATGAAAATGATGCGGCCCCAGTTCTTGCGCAGCATGCCCGGCAGATATTGCCGCGACAGGCGAACGCCGCTGAGAACGTTCACTTCAAAAAAACGCATCCAATCGGGATCGGTAATTTCAGAGAATTGCTTGGGCTCAAAAATTCCCAGATTGTTGATTAGAATATCGACGGCCGGCAACTGCTGAAAAAGAACGTTGCATCCGGCAACCGTGCCGAGGTCGGCGGCAATCCCCTCCACCTTACCCGTCGGCGATGTGCTCCGAATTTTCTCAACCGCCTGCTGGACACGCCCGGCCGTGCGGCCATTGACAAAAACGTGCGCGCCTTCCTGAGCAAGCTCCTTCGCGATGGCAAAGCCGATGCCCGCCGTTGAACCGCTGACCAGCGCACTCTTTCCTGCAAGTCCTAAATCCATGTTCATCCCCCCACACCGACTCGTCTGAACTGATAGATTCAGGCGACCGGAAGGATGATGCACGGAAAGAAGAAAATGAGGATCACAGCAGCACGGGAGCACTCGACTATTGCTGTGCCTTGCAGACCGTCACTTTCCCGCCGACGGTCACTGTGGCCTCGCTGAAGGGGCCGCAGCGAACCTTGTTTCGCAGGTTGTCCGTGAAGGTGACGCGCGATGGGCAGACAGCATCCTTGCCCCTCTGCGAAGGATCGCATCCGCCGTCGGTCGCCACAAACGTATAGGTTTGCGAGCCCAGCCAGGTATTCTTGCCGATGGTCCCGTTGAAGCCGTCCCACTCGCCGTCCGCACAGGCATACTTGTCGCTGAAGGTGTTGCCTTCAAAGGTCGTCCCTTGATTGCTTTCGTCGAAACTGATGCCGAAGTCCTTACCCGCGCCCCCGCTGTTTGTCGTGGTCACCGTGTTTCCCGTAAAAATCGCATTCGCCGCAGGAATCATTCCGCTTACCCGCAGTCCGATCGCATTGCAGTCTCCAGCGTTTGCGGTAATCGTGTTCCCGGTCACCTTCACGCCGACGGGCGCCGTGTGCAGCCCCTGGTCGTATTCGACCTGTATGCCGTAGCTACCATCGATTTCGCATCCGTTGTACTCCGCATTATTTTTCAGCTCGATGACACGGATGATGTTATTCGAAATGATGTTGTAATCGGCGTTGGTATGGAAACCGCGCCCGCTCTTGGGATGGCAGTTGTTAGCGGTTGCGCTCTGGTAGTCGGCCGCCATGGCGTCGCAGAAATCGTTGGTGTAAACGGAGTTCATGCTGATGTCGTTTCCAGCGACTACGGTGTGCTGGTTATCGGAGTACACGCCGCCTTGCGGCGAGCCGACAATCTTGTTCTCCTGAACCAGGTCGCCGGCACCCTTGTTGTTGCGGTTCTGGCGAATCGTAATCGCCTGCCCCTGAAAGGCCGAGCGCGAAGACAGGTCGCCCTGGCCTGGGTGGTTGATTCGGATCACATTGTCGTAAATTGTGTTGTTCTCGATCTTCGCGCCCGGCGGCAGATATACGGAGTTGTAAAATTGCGCTCCGATGTTCTGAAAAGTCGCGGTGATGTCGTGGATATAGGGCGCGGTCGAGAATCTCCCTTGTCCGAACTCAAAAACGGGACTGAACGAGCTCGCGTTCGCCGCCTGCACGATCTCGCCGTTGTAAATTTCCGCGCCTCCATGCGACGGTCCGCACGGCCCTGTGATGGGAGGATTGTTTTTTGACCAGCAATCATGACCCTCAATCGCTGGAGAATTCGGCGTGCCGCCCGTGTCGTAGGTGATGGTATGGCCGTCGAGGTTCAGTCTGATTCCGTCGGCGTCGATGCCAAAGCAGCCCGCCTCGCTCGATACGTCCTTTAAGAGATAATAGGTTCCTGGCCTCGTAAGATCGCGGCAAGCCCGCAGCGCCGTTCCCTTCGGACGGGACTCAGGCGCAGTTGCTCTAACGCCTGCATCTTTCCAACTGGCCGGTTTTACGGAGGGTGCGTTCTGCGTCAGGCCGAGGCTGCAGGTCGCAGATAGCAGCAGCGGAAGAAGAATGCGCTTCATGGAATTCTCCTCGCATCATTTTGCACGGAAGCCGTTCTACGCATCCCTTTCTGCTGTTCAAAAAGGATGGTGCGCCCGGAGAGATTCGAACTCCCGACCTAACGCTCCGGAGGCGTTCGCTCTATCCAGCTGAGCTACGGGCGCACTATTTTGAGGGTATCACGCAGTATTTGCCCCTTGGCGTAGCGGAAGAAGCCTCTTCAATTCATCACGACCTTTTCCAGACTTCAAATAACGTTCCTGCCGCAATGCCTCTGCAACTGTCTCATATTCCTGGTGATGCACGAGATCCCACGGGCCTCGATTCTTCGTCGTAATATTCTGATCGGAATTGTGCTGCGCAAGCCGCCGTTCGAGATTGACAGTTGCCCCCTGTGTAATACCGCTGAGTCGTCCGGCTATACAGGAGATAAATGAACGGCAATATTGAAGACTCCTGTTACACGCTCCAGAGGCTCGCCGCGGCGACCTCTATCTAGCTGAGCTACGGACGCACTATTTTGAGGTACCACGCAGAGAATCCTGATCATTCCGCGTTGGTCTTCTGCTTCTCGATTTCCAGCATGACCGACTGGATTAGTTCCTTGGCGCCGGTCAATTGGTGCATGATCGTTTCCAAGTCGAGCGCCGGCTTGGACGGATTGCGCGCCGAAGTGCAGTAGACGCCGTGCTGCCCGACCAGGATCAACGCGTCCGTCAGCATGTCCAGCGTGACCGCCAGCCGGCCGCGCGGAACGCCCATCATGAACTCATGTTTTTCCAGGGTCTCGCGCTGATCGTCGAAGGCCGATGCCATCAGTATTCCTTGGCCTGCGTCGCGGGAGTCAGCGCGTGTTTCGCGCCGTGTTCTGCGGGAACGCTATTGGGCTTCCAGCGCAGGACGGGCCTGCGCGCCGCCGCGACCTCATCCATCCGCGAGACGCGTGTTTCATGCGGCGCATTCAGGATGATCTCAGGATTTTCCTCCGCTTCGCGCGCAATCTGGCGCATCGCGTCAATGAACTGGTCTAGTTCTTCCTTCGATTCGCTCTCGGTCGGCTCAATCATCAGCGCGCCGGGCACAATCATCGGGAACGATGTCGTGTACGGATGAAAGCCATAATCGATCAGCCGCTTGGCAATATCGCCAGTCTTCACGCCATTGCGCGCCTGCCGCCGATCGCTGAAGACCACTTCGTGCAGCGTCGCCGTCTTGTACGGCAGATCGTAAACGTCTTCCAGCTTCCTGCGGATGTAGTTCGCGTTCAGCACGGCGTCTTCCGTCGTCTGCCGCAGGCCGTCCGGGCCATTGGCAAGAATGTATGCAAGGGCACGGACGAACATTCCATAATTGCCGTAGAACATGCGCACTCGACCCACGGAACGCGGATGATCGTAGTCGAACGACAGCATTCCGTCAGCATTTTCGACGAGCACAGGAGTCGGCAGAAACGGCTCCAGAATTTTTTTGCAGGAGACCGGCCCCGATCCCGGACCACCGCCGCCATGCGGGGTCGAAAAAGTTTTGTGCAGATTCAGGTGCATTACATCTACGCCAAAATCGCCGGGCCGTGTCTTGCCGACCAGCGCGTTCATATTCGCGCCGTCCATGTAGAGCAGCGCGCCTTTGGCGTGCAGCACGTCGGCAATCTTGTGAATCTCACTTTCAAACACACCAATGGTCGATGGATTGGTCAGCATCAACGCGGCCGTTTCGTGATCGACAAGCTGCTCCAGCTCCGCCAGGTCCACCATTCCCTGGCTGTTCGATTTCAGGTTCTGTACCTGATAGCCGCAGGTCGCCGCGGTTGCGGGATTGGTTCCGTGCGCGGAATCGGGAATGAGAATTTTCCGGCGCGGATTTCCTTTCGACTCGTGATAGGCGCGGACCAGAAGAATGCCGGTGAACTCCCCATGCGCGCCCGCCGCCGGCTGCAGCGTAATCGCGTCCATGCCGGTGATTTCCTTCAGGCAATCCTGCAGCATCCACATGACGCGCATTGCGCCCTGCGAGAGCGATTCCGGCTGATAGGGATGCGCTTCCGCGATTCCTTCAAGGCGCGCGACCATCTCGTTAACGCGCGGGTTGTACTTCATGGTGCAACTGCCGAGCGGGTACATGCCCAGATCGATCGCGTAGTTCCACGTCGAGAGCCGCGTGAAGTGGCGAATAATTTCTATCTCGCTGACTTCGGGCAACAGGCCGAGGTCGTCGCGCGCGACATCTCCAAGCAGCGTCCGCGCGTCAATTGCGGGCACATCCAGCGGAGCCAGCCGATACGCCTTTTTTCCCGGCGAGGACTTTTCAAAAATCAGCCCTTCGTTCTGGCTGATGTGACTCGACACCTTGCGCCGCTCGCCGACAAATCTCGTCTTTTCGTTGGCGCCCGGCTCTGTCAATGTTTCCCTTGCCATCCATTTCTCCAATTATGCATAGGCCAGCGTGGGCACGGTCTCATCCGCCACGACAGCCGCTGCCAGGTCAATCTGTTCGCGCGTGTTCTGCTCGGTTGCGCACCACAAGGATGCGTTGCGCAGCTCCGGATACCACTTCGCCAGCGGGAGGCCGCCGATGATCTTGTGCCGCAGCAGCCGCGAGTTCATTGCCGCCACGCCCTCTTTTGTGGACAGGACAAATTCGTTGAAGCGAGGTGACTTCGCAAAGAGAAGTTCGCTGCCTTGAGTCGCCGCCAACGCCTGCGCCGCATAGTGCGCCTTGGCGAGATTCTGTTCGGCCAGTTCACGCAGCCCAGCATTGCCGTAAATCGTCATATAGATGCACGTCATCAGCGCCACCAGCGCCTGGTTGGTGCAGATGTTGGAAGTCGCCTTTTCGCGACGGATGTGCTGCTCGCGGGTCGAAAGCGTCAGCACAAATCCGCGGCGGCCCTGTTTGTCGGTCGTCTGCCCGGTCAAGCGTCCCGGCATTTGCCGCAGAAATTTTTCCTTACAGGCCAGCACTCCGCAATATGGACCGCCATAGCCGACCGGCACGCCGAAGGATTGCGCTTCCAGCGACACGATATCGGCTTCGACCGGCGGACGCACGACACCGAGCGACAGCGCCTCTGCAACGGAGACGATCAGCAGCGCGCCTTTGGAGTGCGCAAGTTCCGCCAGCGCTCCCACATCTTCAATCACGCCGAAGAAGTTGGGGGATTGGATCAGCACGCACGCCGTGTGATCGGTCACGGCGGCTTCCAGCTGCTTCAGATCGACGCGGCCGTCCGCGCCATAGCCGACAACCTGTTTCGACAGACTCTGGTGCTGCGCGTAGGTCTTCAACACCTCGCGATATTCCGGATGCACCGTATTCGCGACCACGATGCGGCTGCGCCCTGTCGCGCGCGCTGCCATCATCACAGACTCAGCCGCGCCAGTTGAGCCGTCGTACATGGACGCATTCGCAATCTCCATGCCGGTCAACTCGCAGATCATCGTTTGAAATTCAAAGATCGCCTGCAGCGTGCCCTGCGAAATTTCCGCCTGGTACGGCGTGTAAGAAGTAAGAAATTCTCCCCGCTGCACCAGCGCGTCAATGACAATGGGCCGATAGTGACGATACGCGCCCGCACCAAGGAAGCTGGCGTAGCCATTCGCATTGCGGGCCGCTGCCGCGCGAAAAAATTCGACAATCTCCTGCTCTCCCATTTGGCGCGGAATCTTCAGATCGCCGGTCAGGCGATATTCCGCGGGAATTGTGGCAAACAGGTCGTCAATGGACGGCGCGCCGATTTCGTCGAGCATGGTCGCGCGGTCGGTCGGAGATTTCGGTAAATAACGCATGTTATTTGTTTCCTGTGAATCTTGCAGAAGACGGTTCAATCTAAAAAACCTGCCCTCCTGAGCAAAGCGAAGGACCTCGCGCTTAGCTTGCAACCAGCAGGTTCCTCGACCGCGGTCGCCGCGGCGACCTACGCTCGGAATGACAATCTATTGATGAGACGACTTCAAGTTCTAATGTCCCGTCTCATCCGCAATAAATTTCTCGTAATCCGCTGCACTCAATAGCGAGTCCGCTTCCGTGGGTTTGGACATCTGCACCTTAATAATCCACGCGTCGTGCGCCGCTTTGTTGATCTTCTCGGGAGACTCTGCCAGCTCTTCATTCACTGCGGTCACCGTGCCGCTCACGGGCGAGTAAAGGTCCGAAACCGCCTTGACCGACTCCACGCTGCCGAAGACCTTGCCGGCTTCCACGTTCGCGCCGACTTTGGGCGCATCGACAAACACGATATCGCCCAGCGAATTCTGCGCATAATCCGTGATGCCGACAGTGCCGACATTGCCATCAATCTGGATCCATTCGTGTTCGCGGGTGAAGCGGTAATGCGCGGGATACGCCATGGTTATCTTCCTCTTCCATTGTATGTCGCTGGAGACATTCGAGAGTTGTGCCGTCCGGTCTCGATAAACAGAGTTGCGCCGCAAACATAATTTCAAGGCTGCTTTTTCGGACGACGGTAAAAGGGTTGCGGCACGACTCGGGCGCGGACGTTCTGGCCGCGAATCTTCACCGCCAGTTCTCTTGCCACCGCGCTCTGCGCGAGGGGAACATAGGCCAGCGCGATATTCTTCTTCAAAAACGGAGCGGGCGATCCGCTGGTGACAATGCCAATCTCTTCTCCCTCCAGCGTGCAAACCGGATAGCCGTCCCGTCCAATGCCGCGTTCGATCATTTCCAGGCCGACTAGTTTGCGTTGCGGACCGCCGCCGTCGTGAATCTTCTGGAGCGCCGCCTGACCCAGGAATTCCGTCTTATCGAGCTTGCAAAAACGATCCAGCCCTGCTTCGAATACGTTTGTGTCCTCGGTGATTTCGTGTCCGTAAAGCGCCATGGAAGCTTCCAAGCGCAGCGTGTTTCGCGCTCCCAAGCCACAGGGTAGAATCTCAAATTCGCGGCCCGCTTCCAGAATCTCATTCCATACCCGCGTGGTCGTCGCTTCATCTGAAGGAATATAAATCTCGAAACCGCCTTCGCCGGTGTAACCAGTTCGCGAGATCAACACGTTGTGCAGGCCGCAGACCTGACCCCATACAAACCAGTAGTTCTTGATCTTTTCGAGATCGACGCTCGTCAGCTTCTTCAACGTGGCCAGCGCCTGCGGTCCTTGAATCGCTAATTGCGAGTAATAGTCGCTGTAATCGCTGACATGGCAGTGAAAGCGCTGCGCGTGCTGCTTGATCCACGCGAAATCCTTCGGCCGCGTGCCTGCGTTGACCACCAGCAGATAGTCGTTAGCGCTGAACTTGTGAACCAGGATGTCATCCACAAAAGTGCCATGCGGCGTCAGCAGTGCGGAGTAGTGCGCCTGCCCTTCAGCCAGCTTCGATGCGTCGTTCATCGAAACGAATTGCACCGCTTCGAGCGCCTCCGGCCCGCGCAGTTGAATCTCGCCCATGTGGCTCACATCGAACAATCCAACCCGCGTGCGCACCGCCATGTGCTCGGCGATCAGGCCGGAATATTCGACCGGCATATCCCAGCCGCCAAAATCGACCATCTTCGCGCCACATGTGCGATGCGTTTGGTTAAGCGAAGTCTTCCGCAATGTCGGGGCAGATGCTGGCGTAACGGACGAAGTGGACATGGCGCGAAACAATCCTGAAAAGGGCTGGCGGTGCGAACCCTTTACGGTAGCACTCGCGTTTTTCACGGGTCAAACCGGCGGGAAAATGCGCCGGCACGCGGTTGGAGAGATATCTGCCGCACTAAGAATAAATTCTTGGCGGCTGGGGTAAATTGCAGGATTGCCGGCACACAGCAGGTTCCTCGACTTCGGTCACCGCGGCGACCTCCGCTCGGAATGACAAATTTATGTGGTGAATTAGAGACTCACCACAATCAGGGCAGATCGGTCGATTCGGCCAGCGCCAGATGCGTGTCCGGAATGCCGTTGCTATAACGAACACTGAAGTCCGTTGCCGAAGTCAGCGAGAAGACTGGGGATCCGCCCGGCTGCGTGGCTTTGATCTGGAAGAACCTTGCTTCCCCTACGTCATGCAACGCAAAAGCCGGACGCGTGTCGGCTGCAATGGTTCGAATGGTGATGTTGTTCATCGAAATCCCATGGATGTGCCGCAGATAAAAACCGAAAGCGGGGGTTGCGCCGAACATGTCGGGCTCCGGATACTTTGACGCGTCTTCCGGCAACTGGATGTTCATTTGGTCCGCCGTACCACCGCCCTCGCAAACCACAATCACATCATGAATGGTGACATCCTCCAGCTCATAGCCGGGTATGCCGCTCAGAATCGAACAAATCTTTGAGGCCGTATTCCAACAAACGATATTGCCGATGAGGACGCGCCGCAGAGCGCCGACTTTGGTCGTGGCTTTCGGTCCGCGAAGCCGGTCGCCCAAACGCATAAAAAAGGGCGCGACGGTGATATTGCGCATGGTGATGTTGGTAATCGCGATGTCTTCGCATATTGCGCCATCGACGGTCTCCAAGAGAAGACCGCCGCAGCCTTCCAGAACGCAGTTCGAGATGGCAATGTTGATAAAGCCACCGTTCGATTCGCTGCCGAACTTGATCCGCCCGGTTCGGAAGATCGTTGCGTCGGGCGGATATTTTTTCCACGTGCCGTCCAGCACCGACCCGATCTCCCAGTAACCGGAGATGTAGCAGTTGGCGACGGTCACGTTTTCGGTCGCGCGCAGATATCCCAAAGTGTAGGAGCTTTTCAGGACGATCGCATCGTCCCATGGGGAATTGATCGTGCAGTTGGAGACATGAACGTTGCGGCAGCAATCGATGTCGATTCCATCTCGGTTTGTGTCGATTTTCAAATTGTCGATGGTTAAGTTGTCGACAGCGGTTGCGAGCACGGCAAACCAGCCGCCTTCCAAAATGGAAAAATCTCTAAGGATTACGTTATGGCAGTTCTTGAGTGCAATGCTTTTATTGCCCGCCCGCGGATTCGTGGAGTTTGGCGGCGGCCCATAATCCTTGACCAGCCCCTTTCCCCATATTCTTCCGGGACCTGTGATCGAAATGTTCTCGATGTCCTCGCCCCATAGAAGACTGTTGTGCCAGTGATTGTGGCCATAGTCCTGAAAAACGTTCCACGGCGTATCCGGTTCCGCTACGTCGTAGTCCGGGCCTTCCGCCGCGAGAAGGACGGCCCCCTGTTCGAGGACGAGAGCGACATTGCTTTTCAGGCGAATGGAATACGAGGCGTAGGTGCCCGCTGGAAACACAACCGTACCGCCATGAGCGGCCGCCGCTTCGATCGCTCGATTGATTGCGGGGGAATCGATCGTCTTTCCATCTCCTGCGGCGCCGAAATCGGTCACCACGAATGTTCCTTTCGATCGCACGCGCCTGGAGATTGCAACCTGCGCCGCACTCGGCGAAACCGGCGCTAAGGCGGCTCCGGTCACTCCCAATCCGGCAAAACGAAGAAATTCTCGGCGCGAATCCGCCATGTTATTTCACCTCTCTGCTGAAATCACCCGGACGCGGCGACACCCATTCTTACTTCCCGCGCCGCGAATCTCCTTGAGTAATTATTTACTTAAAAGCTACCATGGGCCCGGGCGGATGGTGGAGCAAGCGTTTTCCGCAGGCAACGATCCCGGCTTGGAGACGGACCTGGTCTGTGTTTTGTGCAATAAAGACAGGCACGCAGAATATCGCAAAAAACCTTGACAAGAGTTGTCACGCGGCAATAGTTTTGTTGCTGGCTGAGAATTCGTTTACTCAAACTGCGTGACACAGCTTGGCAAACCGCAGTCGCTCCGCTTCGAAATACAGGCGGAACTGTGTCGATGCCAATTGCAAGGACCGGCCGTTTTGACAAAACAGGAGCCACCGAAATGAGAAATGCTTTTTTGAAGTGCTTTGGCCTGTGCGCTACCCTCTGCGTGGTATTTCTTTATACGGGCCGAGCAAACGGCCAGGGGACCACTGCATCCATCGTCGGACAGGTGACAGACAGTCGCCGGTGCGGTGATTCCGGGCGCGACGGTTACGGCGACCGAGGTCAATAAAGGCATTGAGTTCCGCGGCCGCGACGGACGGCATCGGCAACTACGTCGTGCTGAACGTGACGCCGGGGCAATATCGGGTGACGGTCACCGCGCCGGGGTTCGAAACCGGCGAGGCGCAGAACGCCAATCTGGTGATCGACCAGAAGCTACTGCTGAACTTTCAAGTTGAAACCGGGCGCGACCACGACTACCGTGGTCGTGACCCAAGCGCCCACGCTGCTGCAGACGCAGAGTTCCGAGACGGGCGCAGTCATGCAGTCGCAACAAATCGTTGACTTACCGTTGCTGGGCCGCGATTTTTACAGCCTGGCCCTGCTGGTTCCCGGTGTGACTCTGGGGAGCGGCAACACCAACTGCTTTCAATCTCTCGGTGGGCGGCAACCGCGAGTATGGCAATTCGATCCAGATCGACGGCGTGGAATCGACGACGAACCGTACGCAGGATGTCACGGTGCAACCCAGCGTGGATGCGGTGCAGGAATTCAAAGTATCGACCTCCGCTTACAACGCGGAATATGGGAGCTCGGCCGGCGGCGTGGTCTCTATCGAGACGAAGGCGGGGACCAACACTCTGCATGGGGACGCGTTTGAGTTTTTCCGGCCGAATTTTACAACGGCGCGACCCTATGGTTTTGGAGGGGCAACGGAGCCGTCTTCGAACTACAAGCAGCATACCTTCGGCGGCACGCTGGGCGGCCCCGTCAAGCGCAATAAGGTGTTCTTTTTTGGCTCCTATCAGGGACAACAATCCGCTGAAGCATACACGGAACTCGATTCCACCCCGCCGATGAACCAGATTATCGTTTTTGTCGGACGGCTCGGCGGACCTTTCGAAAATGGTCGATCCATTGACCGGGACGCCGATTCCGATCTTCGATCCGAACGTGTCCTACGCTTGTTACGGAGGATGTTCCAAGCAGTTCGCGGGCAATATTATTCCCGCGAATCGAGTCAGCGCGGCGGGAAAAAATACGTTGCTCGATTTCTTTCCCGAAGCCGACACTGCCCGGAATCGAACACGGATGGTTTGAGAATTTTCAAGCTTTTTCTCCGGTGAATAGCTTCAGCAACGAGGTCGATGGCCGGTTCGACGACAACCTGGGCGCCAACGACCGACTGTATGTGACCTACCACTACTATGTGTTCAACACGCTGGTGACTGATCCATACCACGGCCACACGGTAGTGCCGGGAGGCGGCGACGCGGACCAGGCAAATAAGGAGGACAACGAAGCGACCGCCCTTTCCGCCGCCTATGTGCATGTCTTCAGCCCGACGACCCTGAATGAATTCCGCTTCGGGTGGTCACGGTATGTGCAACACCAGTACAGCCTGCTCAATGGGACCGACTATTCGACCAAGTATGGAATGGGCAATATCGCTGTGCCGGGATACCCGTCTACGATTGCATATCCATATATGTTCATGGGATCTGGATATTTGACCGGCGGGTCCACCTATAAGCCCTACAATGTGCTCGACAATAATTTTCAGGCATCGGATAACTTTAGCTGGAGTTCCATTGCGCGCCACCAGTTCAAGTTTGGCGAGGAATTCCGGCGTTTGAATTCCAATCCGAATTTTTCTCTGTTCCCGACCGGCTTTCAGTATTTCGGCAGCTTCGGGTTCTCACAGACCGCCGATCCGACCTACAGCTTCTTCAATCCGAACGCCTTTTTCTATAACGGCGGTTCCGATATCGCCGATCTGCTCCTCGGTCTGCCATTCGATACCGATATCGGACTGCAACTGACGAATCCGCATACGCAAAGTTGGTATCTCGGCCTCTATGCGCAGGACACGTTCCGCGCCACGTCCAGGCTGACGCTGAACTACGGGTTGCGCTACGAATTCTATAGCCCCTATGTGGAATCCCATAACTATGAATCGAATTTCGATCTGGCCAGCGGCTATATCCTGCTGGCAGGACGGGGCGGCAATTCGCGCTCACTGATCAACCCGCGTTACAACGATTTTGCGCCGCGAGTCGGACTGGCTTATCTGCTCAACAACAAGACCGTGCTTCGCGTCGGGTGGGGGCTTTTCTACTCGCCGGAAAACGATGGACGGGAAGACTTTCTGACCAAGAACACGCCGTTTGCCGAGCAGGCTGTCTACACAAATTACGTCTACGACGGACTGCCGTATGAATATATGGACGACAAGGGGGTGCCCCGCAACACGACGATCAATATCCCTTCCAGCGGACGCATCGATCCTTCGACGCTGAAGAATGGAAACCTCGAAACCACCTATTCCGTCAATCCTAATCTGAAGACCGGCGTGTCCCAGCTTTTCAATGTCGCCATCCAACGGCAACTGAACGCGAACCTGGCTCTGGACGTGGCTTATGTGGGATCGCTGGCGCATGCCCTGTCGTATCAGATTGCCGACATCAATGTGAATCCAAACGACAGCAGCAACAACTACGACAACCGAATCACCCCATACCTGGGCCACATTCAGTATCTCAGCGACTACGGATCGTCCAGTTACAATTCGCTGCAGGTAAAGCTGACCAAGCGGCAATCGCGCAATCTGAGTTTTCTGCTGTCTTACACTCTGGGACACAACCTGGACAACGGGCCTTCACCCTTCAATGTAGGCGTCAACAACGACCAGCCGCAGGATCCTTACAATCTGCATCCGGAGTGGGCATCCTCCGATGCGGACGTGCGGAACATCTTCATCTTCAGCGGCCTGTACCGGCTGCCTGTGGGCCGCGGTCAGAGATACTTCTCCAACTGGGGCCGGGCGACCAACATGTTGTTCGGCGGATGGCAGGTCAACGCGATCTATGCGATGGAATCGGGAACCCCGGTGAATGTCATTCGCGGCAACAATCCGTCCGGAGTGCTGCCCGGTCTGCGACCAGACCTGATCGGCAATCCGGTCCTGCCGCGGAGCAAGCGGACATTGACGAAATATTTCAACACCGCGGCTTTCAGCTCGACGCGGTTCGACTGCGGCGCGCCGACCGCTCCTCCAAACTGCAACCAGTTTGCGCCCGGAACGGCGGGCCGCAATATTCTCACCGGGCCGGGATTCATCAATCTCGATTCTTCGCTCTTTAAGGAGTTTGCTCCTACCGACCGTTACCGCCTGCAGTTGCGGCTGGAAACATTCAACACCCTGAACACACCGCATTTCGGCAATCCGGACGGCGATGAAAATGACGGTACCTTTGGAGCCATCCTGCGTCAAAACAACGGAATCTCAACCGCCAATCGAATCGTCCAGGTCGCGGGCAAATTTATTTTCTAAATCACGACGTTCTCCGCGCCTGTCGTATGCGAATGTACGATGGGCGCGGAGTATCTCGGGGCCTTTGCTAATCCGTCTATTCCATTTCGACCGCCATTCCAAAGAGGCTCGCATCCGGGAGCGCGGCTCTGATCCGAGGTCCGTGCTGTGGAGGCGGGCGTGCAATTCCGTGACTCTTGCAATCGCGTTGACGGTTGTGGCCGGCGGCTCCATACGGGCAATTGCCTCCAGCAGCCGAACAACAGGGCGTTCGTTCTATGTGGATTGCAGAAACGCGGATGCGATGGGAAGCGGGGTCTCGGCGCAGTCGCCGTGGAACAGCCTCGATCCACTGAATGCGACTGAGTTCATGCCCGGCGACACGATCTATATAAAACGCGGGACGGTCTGTCACGGAACGCTTGCGCCGAAAGGATCCGGGACGGAAGGCGCACCAATCCGGCTGACGGCTTACGGCGAAGGGCCGCGTCCGAAAGTAGTGGCGGTGGAGTCCGACGAGGAATCGCTCCGCCTCTTCGATCAGCAATATTGGGACATCGATTCGCTCGACCTTCAGGGCGGACGAGTCTATGGGATTTTCATCAGCGGAAACAAAGGCATTCTGCACCATATCCATCTCTCCAATCTCGCGGTGCACGACGTGCTCGGCAACGAGAAGATGAAGAGCAAAGATACCGGTCTGGTAGTACTGTCTTCCGGTAGCATCCACCAGCATTTCGACGATGTACTGGTGGATGGCGTGAACGCCTGGAATACGCGTCAATGGATGGGAATCGAAGTGGGCGGGGGGAATCTCGGCTTTCCGCCGGAGAGCGCGTGGAACACAAATGTGACAATTCGCAATTCCACTGTGCATGATGTGCAGGGAGACGGCATTGTTTTGTTCCGCGTGCGCAAGGGAAGGATTGAAAACAGCGTGGCGTGGAACACCGGGATGCAGATTACGGAATCGATCGGCACCCCGAATGCGATCTGGACCTGGATGTGCGACGACTGCACGGTCATCGACAACGAGGCATATCTGACGGACAGTCCGGGAGTGGATGGCGGCGCATTCGATATCGATTATGGGAATACGAAGAACTCCGTCCTCGACAATTACGGCCATGACACACAAGGCTATTGCGTGGCGGTGTTCGGCGCCGGATTTGTGACGCGGCAGAGCACGGTGCGCGGAAATTTGTGCATCAATAACGGTCGCAGTCCGCGCATGGCGAACTATCAGGGCGCGATTTTTCTGCTTTCGTGGAACGGCGGCTCCATCGACGGGTTGACCATGGAGAACAATGTCGTTTACTGGAACCCTTATGAGAGTGCGCCGGCATTGTTGAACGAGGCGAACATCAAGGCGGGAACGGCGGTGTTTCGCGACAACACGATCTACTCGACTTCACCCAGGATGGTGGACAGCAATGCGGCGTTGTCCTTTGCACAAAACCATTATCGTTATTTCGGAGCCGGAAGGCCGGAGTGGAAATATGGCGACCAGCGTTTTGGGAGCCTGGCGGCAATGCAGAGGCCCCATCAGGAAATCAGCAGCAGCTTGGTGCGAGAGCTATTGCAACAGTGGCCGTTACAGAATCAACCGCGTCCTCAACCGCGTTCGGGATGGCGTCTCTCTTGCGACTTGCCGATTTCTTTCAACACCAGTGGCATGATCGGCGATGCGGCGATGCGGCAGATTGTGGTGTTGAAAAGTCTGAGCCGTCAGTACCGGGCGCGGGGATTGCAGGTGACATTGCGGATGACTTCGCGGGATACGCGGCTTTTTGAGACCGAGAGGTTTCGCAACGCGGATGATCGATCTCGATCTGGACGGCATCGCCGCAACCCAGGCTGCCGGCAATGGCGCGGAGCGGACGGTGCTTCGCTCGCCGGACGGCGGGATCGCCGGGCAGTGGGATGGGTTTGCTGGACCGGTGAAGCTGGGGCTCGCACTGCGGCAGCAATTGGGCGAGCCGGCGTATTCGCAAATGGGGATGAACGATGGGAGCAACCGCCGATGAGTCGTGCAAAGCGCTATATTTCAGCAGCGGTCGGCTTCGTGCTTGCGATTGGTGTCTGCGCGAGGCGTTGCGGACTCTTCGGCACCGCAGAAATACTCCAGAAGCGCTCTCGGCTCGCCGACAATCTCCGGGCCGATATCGGTATATGACAACTGGTCGTCGTATGACGAACTCTCCGATCATGTCCCTCTGACGCAACATCTGGCGATGGAAGAGCTCGACAACGTGCTGCGGCTGAAGAAGCTCGGCGGCCATTTCGACTACTACGTAATGGATGCCTTCTGGTTTGATCCCAATGGCGCCTATCGCACATGGAAGAAACCGAATTGGCCGAACGGTCCGGACGAGTGGATTAAAAAATGCGAGAAAAACGGCATCCTTCCGGGCCTCTGGTTCAGCACAAACACGCTGGTCAAGATCAACGCAGCGCCACAGTGGCGCAACTCCCTGAACAAGCAGGGCACGGCGATGTCTATGTTCGAAGGCGGCTTTCTGCCGGATTTCATGAACACGCTGCAATACTGGCACGACCGTGGAATTCGCATGTTCCTTTTTGATTTCGCCGACCTGACGGCAGCCACACCGCGCGCGGAAGCGACGTTAACAAAAGCTGAGATTATCCGCCGCAATTCCGCCGCTTTGCGAGACGCGCTTGCTGAATTCCGCCGAAAAAATCCCGATGTGGTGCTGGAAGCATTCAATGGATTCGGCGGAGACATGGATTCCACGTTTTATAGTTTTCCTTTCAAGAATCGCGTCGACCTGCGCTGGCTGAAAGTTTTCGATGGCTTGTATTGCGGAGATCCCCGCCCCGGAGATGTGCCTGAAATGAATTTCTGGCGAGCTGCGGATCTCTATAGCGACCATCAGGTCCGCCGCTATCAGCAAGCGGGCGTTCCGCTGGAACGCATCGATTCCACAAGCTTCATGCCAGGAAAAACAAGCACCAATTATCGCCGCGGCCTGCATGCATGGAAAGGATCGCTCATCCTGATGCTCGCTCGCGGGGGCTGGATCGATACGACCTTCGGAAACCTTGAACTGATGAGCGATCAAGATGCTCGCTGGTTTGGACGAGTGCAGTCGCTCTATCTCCATTTCCAGTCCGAGGGACGCATTCACACATTCGGCGGCATTCCCGGCAAAGTGAAGACGTATGGCTTTGGAGCGCTGGATACCGATGGAAGCGTCTATGTCATGGTGAATCCGGCACAGGATGTGGCAACGATTCAAATGCCGCTTCTCGCGAGGACACAGAAGGCGCTCGCGGATGGACGATTGCTGTTTCGTGACGCCGGCTTTGTGCCGCGCCTGACCGGAGACGCGATCGAGTTGGGTCCCGGCCAGATGGCGATGGTTGGTTTCGGCAAGTATGCCACACCCGCATACGACTTCGGTGTCCAGCAGGATGTGATCATTCCGGGCGCCATTCGACCTGTCGCGGCGGAGTTCAAGGCGGTCGGTAAAGGCGTCATTCAGGCGACGATCTCCGCTCCGGCGGATGGCGATCTGCGGCTCATCATGCAGCAATACTCCCCCGATGGGAACCTGCGCCGGACATGGCCGCCGAACGACACGAAGATGGGGAAGATCTTGCTGCTGAAAGCCACGCAGTATGGTAAAGAACTACCGATTCGCGAAGACTACGACCGGATGGTATGGTCTGGACTCTCGTGGGCCACGGGAGAAATCCGGCAGAAAGACTTGCATGCGGGCGCTCCGCTGACCCTCACTTTTCAGTCCACGGAGAAAGATCCGGTGACGCTGAAGGGCGCGGTGTATCTGGTGAACTACTGAGCGGGACGGCAAACAGCAGGTTCCCGTTCGACTCCGGTCGGAATGACAAATCTATTTATGAGACAGCTTCTAGTCGTTGCCGGCTGTGATCCCCGGCCAGTTGTCGATGCGAAATGGAGATGCTGGAATTTCGGTGTTGTTGGTCAGGTTTCCGTCGGGACTGTCGGCCCAGTCGTAGCGAACGGCGATCGGATGTGAAACCGTCGGGCTCGACACGATGACCCAATCGCCTGCAATTTGAGCTTCCGCCCATACAAACTTGCGATCTGCGCCGGCGATGGCAAAGCCTCGCAGCGGCTTGCCGTCGCGCGTGCGCAATCCGGCGAAGACATCTCGAAAGCGGAGAACAATTTTGTCCGCTTCGATCTGTGCCGACTCATAGAGCGGCCCGGAATAAGCGACCCGCTGCCCATACACGGTCGCTTCCGCAGCCAAAGCAAGCCGCTTGCCGACATCCACTTTATCGGGCGGATGCAGGTTGTTTTCCTGGCCAAGATCGATCGTGACAACCAGCGCCGTATGAGGCAGGCGGGCAGCCATCATTTGCGCTTCCCGCAGTTCCGCCCAGGCGCTCTGTTGCGGAGCAGGAACGGCTGGGCCGTGGTTGGGCAATTGCACGATTAGGAACGGCAGATCGGATGCAGTGCCACGCGCCGCGCCAGCCTTCGATCAGCGCCGGCAGCAACTTTCTATACTGATAAGCGCGCAAAGCGTTGCTCTCACCCTGATACCAGACCACGCCGCGAATCGAGATGGGAATGAGAGGCGCGATCATTCCGTTGTAGAAGCCGGATGGAGGCTCCTCCCCGTATTCGGAACTGTCCATCAAAGGAACGAATTGGAAGCCGGTGAGAGAGTTCTGCGTCCAGGGCATCTGCTTGCCCCAGTCTGGCTGCTTCAGTTGCGAAAAAGGAATGTCCACCGTCTGCCAAACGTCGCTGCCTTGCAGCACGGGAGATTGATAATAGGCGTCGTCTTCGATGGAAGGCTCAAGAAATTGCAGTTGATAGAATCCGGTTCCGCGCACACGAAATTCAAGCGCTGCATAGGCGGATAAATCGAAGGGCTTGCCGCCTGGAGCTAGGTCGAGGCGAAGCAATGCTGTGTCCTGGTCGCGTAGTTTACCGCTCCACTGTGCCACGAATCCCGATCGCGACGTGGATGCCGTACCCGCGGTGGGAGTCAATGTGAAGTTGGTGAACGGAGCGTCGCGCCAGGAGTAGCTCCATGCGCCGCCAAAGGCGTTTTCGGAACTGCCTTGTGTAAAGTCGGAAAGCGTCTTCCTGCCGCCGCTTTTCTCCTTCAGCGCAAAATCGGAAAACTCCAATGAAAACGGAAAACCGTCCTGAGCCGCGAGTTTTGCGGATTCCGGCGCGTCCTGCCAACGGCGCAGAATGGGCGCAAAAACAGGATCGCGCTGGAGCGATGGGGTATCGACCCACTCCTCCGCGGTACTGCCTGGCCATGAGCCGTGGATGAGGCCGATCGGCACATGGACGCGCTTTGCGAGTTCGACCCCGAAGAAATATGCCACAGCCGAAAAGTCTTTGGTGCTGGCAGGGGTACACTCCCGCCAGGCGCCGCTGAGTTGGTTTTGCGGCTGGAGTGCACTGGCTTTCGCCACGGTGAAAAGGCGGATGTCCGGGCGATCTGCTGTGGCAAGCGCCTGGTCCGCATTGCTGGCGCCATGCAGCGGAAAGGTCATATTCGATTGCCCGGAGAGGAGCCAGACCTCCCCGATCATTACATCGCGCAGCGTGACGGCGCCGTCACGGTCTGCAATCTTCATGGTGAAGGGACCGCCAGCATCCATTGAGGGCAGCACTGCTTTCCAGCGACCCTGGATGTCGGCAGTCGCCGATGCGCGTGCGCCTGTGTTCAGCGAAACGGTTACAATTTCTCCCGGCTTCGCTGTGCCCCATATCGGAATCGGACGGCCGCGCTGCAATACCATGTGCTCGCCGAAAATAGCGGCCGGGGTGGGAGCGGCCAAAGCCGGCCCGCAGGAGAACAGCAGGAACAGGAATGCAAAAAGGCGAGAGATCATAAGTGTTTCCAGTTTTTCCGCCGGCGATAATCCGCTGCGGGAATCATTCCGGCATCGTCTGGCTACGGTTCCACGGTGAGCGCAACAATCTTCCGAATTCCGACCTTTGGTTCGGGCACAACAGAAATGCCGGTTAAAGCCAGCAAATGTTTACTATTATTCACCAGTTATATCGGTGGGCAATGGGTCGATTGTCCACGAGTCAATCTCGCATTGACAGTGAATACAATGGCAATTATAGTCGCTGCATGTTTCGGTAAATGTTTACTTTCTTTGCCAAATAGCGTGGATCGCCAGTGAAACTGCCCTCTAGAGAAAAACCGGTTGGCTCACGTCGGGATTGCAGGCCCCGTGTGTGCGGAAAGACTCGGAGATAAGATGGCGCGGAAAAGTGCGGAAGCGAAGGAGCCGGCCAAGAAGACCCGCAAGCCGCGAACCCGAAGAGCTCGCCGCATGGATATCCAGACGGTTGCGGATCACGCGAAAGTCTCGATCGCCACCGTGTCGCGCACTATCAATCACATCCCTACCGTAGACCCGGCAATGGCGAAGCGGGTGTGGAAGGCAATCGAAGAGCTGAACTATTTTCCCAACACCCAGGCTCGCGCGTTGGTCTCCGGAAAAAGTCGCATCCTGGGCCTGATTGTATCCGAGATCACGAATCCGTTCTTCCCGGAGTTGATCCAGCGTTTTGAAGAATGCGCTGTCGATCGCGGCTATGAAATCCTGATCACATCCACCAACTACGATCCCAAGCGCATGGTTTCCTGTGTGCGCCGGATGATTGAACGCAAGGTCGATGGAGTGGCGGTAATGACCTTCGGCATTGAGGAACCTCTTCTGGATTTACTGGCGAAGCAGAGGATCTCACTGGTCTATGTAGATTCGCGTCCGCGAGCGCCGGAAGCCATGACCCTGAACGTCGATTATCGCCATGGCATCTGGCAGGGAGTGCAGCATCTGGCGGTACTGGGGCATCGAAAAATTGCCTTCATCAGCGGGCCAGTCATGCTGCATACGGCGCAGCTTAGGCGTCAGGCTTTTGTGGATTCTCTCCAAAAGATCGGCATCGTCCCGAATTTTTCCTGGATCGTGGAAGGAAATCATTCGCTGGAAAGCGGAATGAGTGAAACGGAGAAACTGCTCAAGTTGGACGATGTTCCAACCGCCATTTTGTGTTCCAACGACGTGACCGCCATTGGCGTATTGCACGCGGTCTTCGACGCTGGACTGCGAGTGCCGGAGGACATCTCTGTGGTCGGCTTCGACGACATTCACATCGCGCAGTTCACATACCCGCCTTTGACCACAATCCGGATGTCCTGTCGCGATCTGGCACAGGGGGCTGTTTCGATACTCACCGGCGGCCTGGAGAATTCCGCAAAGGAAAAAACTGCCGGCAATCTCATCATCCCGACAGAATTGATCGTCCGACGCACAACGGCCATACCCAAAGACGCCTTGCAAGACCTGCGGAAGCTCTCGACATGATTGCGAGCGTCTCCTAAGGATGGACATCTTCCCCGCGCGCAAAACCGGCATCGCCCAGCCAGGTGTAAGGCTGGGCGATCTTCCGCTCTTCCGCCTCCCCCAGTAGACTTTCGAAATTCACTCGCTGATTTCTGGAGCGCAGGCAGTCGATCAGGGAGCGGCGATGGTATGATTCTCGCCGGGAACCGATCAGCCAACGGAACGAAGCCAAGCCGGCTGACGTATTACCGACAGAACCGCCGCAATTTACCGACAGAATCTTTGCAAAGGACAAGCACCGACATGATCTTTTTCCGCCGGATTGGATGGATACCAGCCGCGATCCTGTCAGTTCTGGGATTAGCCTGGATTGGATTGAACCCTGCATTTGCTCAGCGATCGAATCCACCGTTGCTGCTGCAGAGTCCCACGCTGAGCGCGACCCGGATTGTGTTCGTCTATGGCGGCGACATCTGGATCGTCGACCGCCAGGGAGGAACCGCACAGCGACTCGTCACCGGCACGGACACATTGAGCGGGCCGATATTCTCCCCCGATGGATCGAAGGTCGCCTATACGGGCAACTACAACGGCAATCAGGATGTGTATGTTGTGCCGGCCACTGGCGGCGAGCCTCGTCGGCTGACCTATCATCCCGGCCCGGATGTGGCCGTCGGCTGGACGCCGGACGGCAAGTCGGTACTTTTCCGCTCGCACCGGTACAGCCATGCGGACCCGGACCAACTGTACACGGTAGCCGCTACGGGAGGATTTCCAAAAGAGCTGCCGCTGCCGATGGCGGAGGACGGGTCTTTTTCTCCGGACGGCTCCCACCTGGCGTATCAGCCGATCTTCCAGTGGGAGCCGGACTGGCAGAAGTACCACGGCGGCCAGACACTCAAGGTCTGGATCGCCGACCTTGCCGACTCCAGCGTGGTGCAGGTCCCGCGTGTGAATTCGAACGATAAGAACCCTATGTGGGTGGGCGACAAGGTCTATTTCCTGTCCGACCGCAATGGCCCGGTGGCGCTGTTTGCCTATGACGTCGGCACGAAAAAAGTTTCGCAGTTGATCGAAAACAAGGATGGGTTCGATATCAGTTCCGCGGCGGCTGGGCCAGGCGCGATCGTCTATTCGCAGTTCGGCGTTCTGCATCTGTACGATTTGAAGTCCGGCAAGGATACGGTGGTTCATGTTCGGGTATCGGGCGACATGCCGCAGCTGAGGCCGCATTTCGTCAAGGTCGCCAAGCAAATTCAAAACTCGGAAATTTCTCCGACCGGCAAACGCGCGGTGTTTGAGGCGCATGGAGAAATCCTGACCGTCCCCGCCGAAAAAGGCGATGTCCGCAACATCACGAAATCTCCCTCCGTGGAGGACCGCAACCCAGCGTGGTCGCCCGATGGGCAGTCGATTGCGTATTTCTCCGACGAGTCGGGAGAATACGCGCTGCACATTCGCAATCAGAATGGACTGGGTCCAGTCACAAAAATCGATCTGGGCAAGCCGCCGTCGTTCTTCTATTCGCCGACATGGTCGCCGGACAGCAAGAAGATTGCCTATGCGGACAAACGGTTGCATTACTGGTACGTGTCGCTGGATCATCCGACCCCGGTAAAATTCGATACGGACGACTTCGCTGACGGATTGGACGGCAGCTCGCTGAATATTCGGTGGTCGCCGGACAGCCAGTGGATCACCTACACCAAGCAGCTTCCCAATCACCTGTCGGCGGTCTTTGTCTATTCGCTCGCCACACAGAAAGCCACGCAAATTACCGATGGCATGAGCGATGCACTGTATTCCGCATTCGATAAGAACGGGAAATATCTCTACTTCACGGCGAGCACCAACGTCGGACTGAGCGCGGTTGGATTCGATATGACCAGCGACGCGCATCCGGTCACGCGAAGTGTTTACGTCGCAGTTTTGCGCAAGGACCTGCCGTCGCCCATTCCTCCCGAGAGCGATGAGGAAAAAGCCCCATCGGCGACCGGAAGCAGTGACAATGCAACCACCGCCGCAACGGACAAGGAAAAGACCACGGTCAAAACCGGCGAGGCGGCGAAGAAGCCGCCTGTCGTCACCATCGATTTCGACAATATCGATCAGCGCATTCTCGCATTGCCGATTCCGGCAGCCAACTACTATGAGCTGCAAGCCGGAAAAACCGGCGTGCTGTACCTGGGCCAGGGCCCGATCGTTTCTATGGGAGGTCCGCCGAAAGAAACCATCCAACGCTTCGACCTGAAAAAGCGCAAGGCCACGAAGGTGGTCGATGGCGTCTCCTTTTTCGCTGTCTCGGCGGATGGCAGCGCGATGCTCTATAAGACCGGCGAGCAGTGGTTCATCAATCCCGCCGATGCCGCTCCGAAACCGGGAAAAGGGCTGCTGCAGACCGCGACCATGGAAGTGAAGGTGGACCCGCGCGGAGAATACCGGCAGATGTATCACGAAGTCTGGCGGATTGAGCGCGACTACTTTTACGATCCTAACTATCATGGGCTGAACATCCAGCAGGCGGAGCAGCATTTTGAGCCGTATCTCGATGGCATCGCCAGCCGCGACGATCTGAGCTATCTCTACCGCGAGATGCTCAGTTATCTCACCATCGGCCACATGTTCGTTCGCGGCGGCGAGGAGCCGAAGGTGACCAGCGTCGATGTAGGCCTGCTCGGCGCGGACTACACGATTGAGAACAACCGGTACCGTTTCGCCAAAGTCTATCGCGGGGAAAACTGGAACCCGAAACTTCACGCTCCTTTGACGCAGCCGGGAGTCAACGTAAAGGCTGGAGAGTATCTGCTCGCCGTCAACGGACAGAACCTCACCGGCGCCGACAACATCTACAGCTTCTTTCAGGAAACGGCGGATCAGCAGACGGTGCTGAAGGTCGGCCCGAATGCGGACGGCACAGGCTCCCATGATGTCACCGTCGTTCCCTTGAAGAGCGAATCCAATCTGCGCAATCTGGCATGGATCGATCACAATCGCCGCGCGGTGGACAAACTGAGCGACGGCAAGCTGGCGTATGTGTATCTGCCTAACACAGCCGGAGGAGGATTTACCAATTTCAACCGCTACTACTATGCCCAGGTGGGCAAGCAGGGCGCAGTGATCGATGAGCGCTTCAATCATGGAGGCCAGATCGCCGACTACATCATCGAGTCGATGGACCGCCGTCCGATGAACATGGAGATCACGCGCGAGGGGCACATCTTCATCCATCCGGAAGAAGCGATCTTCGGGCCGAAGGTCATGATCATCAACCAGTTTGCCGGCTCCGGCGGAGATGCGATGCCGTGGCTATTTCGCCAGGCCGGCATCGGTCCGCTCGTCGGCATGAAGACCTGGGGCGGTCTGGTCGGGATCGGCGGCTATCCGCCGCTGATGGATGGCGGCTCAGTCACCGCACCGCGCGATGCGATCTTTGGTCTGAATGGCCACTGGGTGGTGGAGAACCACGGCATCGCGCCGGACTATGAAGTGGACCAGGACCCGAAGCTCGTCCGCGAAGGCCACGATCCGCAACTGGAGAAGGCCGTTGCGGTAGACATGGAGTTGCTGAAGCAGCACCCTCCAAAATCGCATCCGGTGCCGCCGTATCCCAACTATCATCCGCATCTGCCAGCGGTGCAGTAGTGCGCGGCTGGGAGTTGCTGCGCGCCGATTGTCAGAGATTCGGGGAAGTAGGTCGTTCAGTCCTCATTCAGTCCATGGATGTGGATCCGGCACGATGGTAATTGTGATCTGTGAGGGATATTCGGTGGAGTGGTGCACCTCGTTGTGCGCCACCACGCCCTTCACCTCGTCATAGTTGTTGCCGCCCGTGTTGAGGTTTCGGTCGAAGCGCGGAAAGTTGCTGCTCGACACCTCGATGCGCAGCGAGTGTCCGGCGGGAATGTAGTCGCTGGTCTGCATCGGCTGAAACGTCACTTTGTAGACGTTGCCCGGCTGCATCCACACCAGCGGCTTGTCGTAGCCGTTCCGGTAGCGCATCCGCTGGATGTTCTCGTCCAGGTTGTACGCGGGCCCGTCGGGATCGACGTCGATCAGCTTCACTGTAAAATCCGTGTCTTTCGCGTCCGACGATACGTACAGCGTGACATTGATCGGGCCGCTCACTTCGGTCCCTTGGTTGAAAGGCTTCGTCGTGTAGACCAGGATGTCGTTGCGTGTTTCCATCTGGCGCTGGTCGAAGGCGCCGGGTTTAACGGCATTGCCTTCGCAGCAGACGTTGCCCCCATGAGTGGGCACCGGGTTCATCGGATCGTAGGTGAAACGGTCACCATGATCGGAGGCCGGAGCTGCCGTGGCCAATGAGCCGTCTCCGAAAGATGCTGTTCGCCTTGCCTGCGCTTGAAAGATAAAAGGTCATCGGCTGCGCGCCTTCCGGCGGCCAGGTATTCGCCGTCTCCCATCGGTTCTCGCCCATCACGTAGTAGCGGATCTCTCGGCATGGTTTCGAGTACGTGATTGTCTTCTCCTTTCAGAAAGTGGTCGAACCAGCCATAGGTGAGCTTGTCCACGATCGAGCCGGGCGTCTCCCATATCGCGTTCGCCCACCACCGTGTGTTCGGTGGCGCGATCGTGTAGCCGCAGTGGCCGGTCGGAGCGATCACCGCATACTGCTCCTTGGCAATGTCCGGCTTAGCCGTTTTGCGCACGAAGTTATACGCCGCCAGGTTGGGACCGATCGAAACGTCGTACCAGGACATGAACCAGAATCCGGGCACATTGATCTTCATGCTGTCGTTCCAAAGGCCGCCCTTGTACCAGGCCGGATCGTTGGGCGTCCGCTCGATCATTGCGCCACCGGTCGCCACCGGCATCGGGTCGGCGAAAATCCCCTGCGGTCCATCCACGGCCTTGATGATGTCCATCTCGGGAAGATGCGCAGAGCGCCTTGGACCAGTCCACGGGCGGCCAATGATCCGCCAGATCGAAGGCGCTTGGACGCGTCGAATCAGACTGCTTCTGCGACGTGGTCGGGAGGAAACATCGGCCGTAACTTGGTTCTGTTCGCCGTACAGCCAGTCGATAAAGAGCATCTGCACCGCGCCGCCGCGATACCAGTTACCTTGCTCGTAATAGGGGCCAACACGGCCCACGCCGGCGCCGAATCCCATGGGAATAAATGCCGCGTCCGCCGGATTCCCCATTGCGCGTGACCGCGAGCTGCCATTCCGCGGTCGAAGAGCAGCCGATGGTGCCGACCTTGCCGTTCGACCAGGGCTGCGCGGCGATCCATGAGAACTCGTCGTAACCATCGGTCAATGGCGGCCCGAGAATGTCGTAGTTTCCCTGCGAGAAGAAGTGGCCGCGCTCGTTGATTTCGACGTAGGCATAACCGCGCTTCACGGCCTCCAGCGGATTGCTCACGTCGTCCCCCATGATGTTGCGGGGCGCGCCCAACGATATGTCCCAGTAATTGAAGTTATAAGGATTGCGGACAAAGATCGCGGGTACCTTTCCCACCTGGTTTTTGGGAACATAGATATCGGCAGCCATCAGCTTGCCGTCGCGCATCGGGATCATCACCTTGCGATCGATAATTGCGACCGATTCCAGCTCCTTTTCGGCCGCATTCCTCTGGGCGATCAGTTGCTCGCGTTGCTCCGGAGAAAGAGAACTGTATCGCTGGGCAAGCGCATTGGAAAGGAAGCCGAACGTACCGGCTAGAATTGCTGCAGCAAGGAAGGGATGGACAAAATTGCGTCGCATAGGAATGCTCCATGAAAAGACGTAAGTGCCAATCTATTTGATTGAGGAGTCAGTGGCAATAACAACTTCGTGGTGAGCAGACAAATTGTGACGGCCGGCGATCGAAAACAATTGTGGAATTAAATCGTGCGGTTTGGCATGGAAATTCCGGCCGCTGCATGGAGTCGAAACGCACAATGCGACTTTCGACTGAACATTTGTCAATTCTCTATTGACAAATGGGCACTGGGCGGCGAATCTCGACTGTTGTTTCCAAAAATGCATTCTCAGGTTTCGAAAATCAATTGCGTACTTGGAGAAACAATATGCAGCGAAGCAGAAAAGCCGCCGGAATGGTTCCGATCCTTGTGTTTGCCGTAGCAGCCCTCACATCTCTGTTCGCGCTTTCGGCGCAGACCCTGAAAGACACCACGCTCAAGGGCATGAAGTGGCGGCTGGTGGGGCCGTTTCGCGGCGGACGCGCACTGGCGGTCGCGGGAGTCGTTGGCGATCCAAGCACCTACTATTTCGGCGGGGCGGCCGGGGGTGTATGGAAGACGACGAACAGTGGAATGAGCTGGCTGCCGGTCTTCGACAAGGAGCCGGTGGCCTCAATTGGAGCCATCGCCGTCGCGCCGTCAAATCCAAACGTCGTCTATGTCGGAACCGGCGAGGCAGATATTCGCGGCGATCTCTCATATGGCGATGGGATGTGGAAATCCTACGACGCCGGAAAGACCTGGACCCACATCGGGCTGGAAGACGCGCGGCATATTGCGAAAATCGTTGTCGACCCGCACAATCCCGACATCGTTTTTGCAGCCGCGCTGGGTCACGTGTTTGGACCGAATGCGCAGCGCGGAATCTTCCGTTCGGCGGATGGAGGCAAGACCTGGCAGAAGGTTCTTTATCACGATGACAAGACCGGCGGCATCGATATCACGTTCGATCCGAACAACTCCTACATCCTGTATGCGGCACTGTGGGAGATGGGACGGACGCCCTGGAGTATGACCAGCGGCGGTCCCGGCAGCGGTCTGTATAAGTCCACGGATGGAGGATTGACATGGAAGCATCTTGAAAGCCATGGTCTGCCCCAGGGCGTTTTGGGCCGGATTGGAGTGGCGGTCGCTGCGGACTCAAACACCGTGTACACGCTGATCGAAGCGAAGGAAGGCGGACTGTATCGTTCCGACGACGCGGGAGCGACCTGGCGAAAGATGAGCGATAGCGATAAGTTCCGGCAAAGAGCCTGGTATTTCACCAACATCTTTGCCGATCCGAAGGCAGCTTCGACCCTCTACATCCTGAATACCGCAATGTACCGTTCGACGGATGGCGGGAAGAGTTTTGACGTGATTCCAGCGGGACATGGGGACCGTCACGATTTATGGATCAATCCGAACCATCCCGCAGACATGATTGAAGCCGACGATGGCGGAGCGACCATTACCCTGGATGGCGGCAAGAAATGGAGCGCCCACGACAACCAGCCGACCGCGCAGTTTTATCACATCGCCACAGACAATCAGTTTCTCTACCGGCTCTATGGGGCGCAGCAGGACAGCGGAACGGTTTCCATCGCCAGCCGCTCGGACGAAGGCGCAATCACTGTGAGGGACTGGTACGACGTAGGCGGCGGAGAGAGCGGGTTTGTGCTTCCCGATCCGCGGAATCCCAAGATCGTATATGCCGACTCCTACGATGGAGAGATCACGCGCTATGACAAAAGCAATGGCCAAAGGCAGGACATCACGCCCTGGCCGCTCAACCCCATGGGATATGGCGCCGCGCCACTGAAGTATCGTTTTCAGTGGACCTCACCCGTCGCCATTCCGCCGAAGGACCCGAATACGGTCTACCAGGGCGCTCAGGTATTGTTCCAAACGACGGACGGCGGCAACCAGTGGACCGTCATCAGCCCCGATCTGACGCGCAACGACAAGAGCAAGCAACAATCGTCCGGCGGCCCGATCACCCAGGACAATACCAGCGTCGAATACTACGACACCATCTTCGCCGTTGCGCCGTCTCCCATGCAGAATGGCCTGATCTGGGTTGGCAGCGACGATGGACTGGTGCACCTGACGCGCGATGGCGGGAAACATTGGTCCGATGTGACGCCGAAAGACCTTCCCCAATGGAGCGAGATCAGCCTGATTGATCCCTCGCCGCGTGATCCCGGCACAGCCTACATGGCTGTGGACCGGCATGCATCGGATGATTTCCATCCGTACATTTACAAGACCGCGGATTACGGCAAAACGTGGACCAGCATCGTCACCGGGCTGCCGACGGATAGCTACGTTCATGCCGTCCGCGAAGACCCTGTGCGGAAGGGTCTGTTGTTCGCAGGAACCGAAATGGGAGTTTACGTTTCCTTCGATGACGGTGCTCGCTGGCAGTCGCTGCAACTCAACTTGCCGGCTGCGCCGGTCTACGACTTAACCGTGCACGGGAACGACCTTATCGTCGCCACGCATGGACGCGCTTTCTGGATATTGGACGATATTTCTCCGCTGCGCCAACTCAACACTGGCATCGAGGAAAAAGAAGTTCACCTTTATACTCCAGCGATCGCCTACCGTTTCCGCGGAGGTTCGCCGAAGATTCCCAAGGGGATTCCTCTTGGAGCGAACCCTCCGGATGGTGTGATCCTCGATTACGCGTTCCAGGCCGAGCCGAAAGATGGCGTCACGCTCGAAATTCTGGATGCCCATGGAAATGTAATCCGCAAGTACACAAGCAAGAAAAAAGAGAGCAAGGAATCGGCTGGACTAGCGGCCCATTCCGGCACGAAGGGCGAGACCATCCCTGCGAAGGCCGGGTTGAACCGTTTTGTGTGGGACTTGCGCTATGAGCCTGCGACAAAGATTCCGGGCGAAGTGGGCTGGGGCGGCGGTCCACGGGGTCCGTTGGCTGTGCCCGGTAAATACCAGGCAAAGCTGACCGTGGGCGGCCAATCTTATATGGCGCCGATTGAAGTGAAGGAGGACCCGAGAATCGAAATTTCTGCCGGCGATTTACAGAAGCAATTCGATCTTGCATTGAAGATACGCGGCCGGGTAACGGAAGCGCATAACGCCGTGAACGAGATACACGATGTGCGCACACAGCTCGAAGCGTTGCAGAAACGGCTTGCGGGCAGCGATAAGGACAAAGAAGTTGCCACTGCCGCAGGCGAATTAATAAAGAAACTGAACGATATTGAGGGACAGATTTTTCAGCCAAAGTCTAAAAGCGGAGAAGATGCGCTCAATTATCCTGTGAAAACGGACGATCAGTTGATGGCGCTGGGAAGCACGGTTGAGAGTGCGGACACCGCGCCGACGCAAGGATCCTATGCGGTATTTGAGGAACTCAACCAGCGGCTGGATAAGGAACTTGCAGCCTGGCAGGAGCTTCGCGAGAAAGATTTGTCCGCTTTGAATTCGCAAATTCAAAAGGACAGTATTCCTGCGATATCTCCGGCCCCTATAAAAGAGGCAGGAGGACGATAGAGGCCCACGTCAGATGGAACATTGAGATGCTTGAGATCGGCTTAACTGATTGAATTGGATTGGTAGCGCTAACGGGAATCGAACCCGTGTTTTAAGATTGAGAATCTAGCAACCTAGTTAGCGCCTTCAATCACTTGCAGTCGATTGTGACCAAACTGTGTACCACAGGTGTGTACCACGAATCGCAAAACCGCTCATTGGACCGCTTCACTTGCTTGCGGGAACGCGGCGGCAATTCCCTCTGCCACGTTGCGCGTCTGGTACTCGACAAACTTCCCGAACCCGGCGGCAACGTGCGTCTCTGTGACGTGGATGTAATACCGCGCGGCCACTGAGGGCGAGCTATGCCCCATCAGGCGGGCCAGGGTGAAACGGTCCATGCCGGACTGTGCGGCGCGGGTTCCGAACGTGTGACGCCAGCAATAGAATTCAAAGCTCGCCAAGCCCGCATCCTCGATTGTCTTTTCGTGCGGATGCTGCATGGAAACAATGTGCCCCGATATGCCATCCCCCGGAAACACGAACGGGGAAGGGTTCACCTTGCCCTCTGCCGCCTTCTTGCGCCGCTGTAGAACGTCCGCAGCGCGCGGAGTGAGGGGAAGGCTTCGCTGTGCGCTGTCCGTCTTGCCTTGGCGAACGTGGATGACACCGTGAGGGCATTCTGTGCGCTCTGCCAAGTCCACATCGGCCCACCGGAGCAGGAATAGTTCGCTGTTCGGGCGCATCCCGGTATCCACGGCCAGAATCGCCGCATCGCGGAGATTGTCGGAAGCCTTCGCCAGATACTTTGCCTCTTCCTCAAAACTCACCACGCGGTCCCGGCCCTTGGCCTGCGGCAATTCGTGAATGGCGGGCACGCGGTCCAGCTTGCCCCATTCCACGGCCAGGTGGAGAATCCGCCGCAACGTGCGCAGATCGCCGTTCACGGTCACAACGGAATTCTCCGGCACTTCCTGCCTGTGCCGAGCGTACCGGCTCACCGTTTCGCCTGTAATCGCGTCCAGCGGGGCATCTGCGATGGCAGCGAACGTCAACAGCCTTTCCAGACACACGCTGTAGAACGTGTGCGTCCCCGGCTTTGTGTGCGTCTTGGCGTATTGCAGAAATTCCTTGGCGAAGGCCCGGAACACGGGCGGAGCGCTTGCGGCGGGTTTCGGCCAGGGATCGTTAGGGTGAATCTCGCCAAGCCTCAGCGCCCGCCGATGTTCGTCCTCCGCATCCTCTGCCTGTTTCCGCTTGTGCGTCTTGGCAGATTGCCGGATGCGAAAGCTCTCCACTGTCCCACTAAACCACTAGTGGATTCTGCTAGTGGGGCATCCTGGCTTAGTGAGACAGTTGAACGGAATTCTCATTGAAGAGGTACAACGCCGCTTGGACGTGCGGTATGTCGCGTTCTTTCAGGCATAACCATCCTTGGCTGACGGCCCGTTTTCGCCAGCGCCGAACCTGTGTCCAATCACACTCCATCAGACCGCCAATCCGTATCAAGGGAAGTGCGATTGTCAACCCTGGCCGTGCAAGTTGAAGGTTTCGAGCGAGCGCAAGGAACTGCTCATATCCGCTCGGGTGCGATTCATTCAAGACGGCATTCCATGCTGATTGCAGCGGGTCCGGGCCGCCCGGTTCATAGCGGGCAGAGCTGGCCGCAATTTTGCGTACCTCATCCGCTGTCAGCGGTGGTTTGCATTCCGCATCGTTCTTATGGAGCAATCTCCGCTCGATTTGCTCCTGAGTAGCCCCGCGCCGCCGCATGGCGCAACCAAACCGAAACAGGGTGTCATTCCGCCTGCCTTCAACCAGAATGCGCGTGTGAACTGTCAGCGGATTACCAATTGTTCGACTGTTCCCACTCAGCAGATCGAGTAACCAGCTTGGCGCGTCCGCTATGGATTGCGCCAGGTCCGCCCATTGATAAGCTCGCCCGGTTTCATGGATGGACGGCGGAACAATCACATATCCGCCAGCGCCGCGAATGTCCAAGCCTTCGCCCAGCTTGCCCGTGCTGCCGCGTATCTCGCGGGCCGCCGGGTAATTGAACCATCGGTGCTCCCCGCCGTCACCGCGTCCGGTAAGTGAAACGAGCGTGACGGGCAGCGGCCCATGTTGCCGCTCTAACGCGGCCAGTGAAGCCTTGCCCGATTCGCCGTCCACATCGAGCACGAACACGCGCGAACCCGGCCCGGTTGCCACACCCCAGTTGCACTCTGGATTCTTTGCGGCCCACTCTCGGATAGCGGCAAGATCGGATGACGCCAAGGTGGGCCAGCATTTGAGCAGCGCCGCCTTACCCCGCACAGCGCACGGAAGCAATCGCCAGCCCCGCTGCGCCAATCGCTGAATCGCTTGCATCGTGCGCGCCGTGCTCACCGCGATTCGATAGCAACCGGAGCACTCAGGCGGGCTTCAATCCACGAATCTAGATCGGCGCGCCGGTAGCGCACCAGCTTTTCTCCGGCTTTGAAGTAGCGCGGGCCTTTGCCCTCTGCGCGCCATAGCCTCAGCGCGCCTTCACTGACGCCTAAATACTTTGCCGCCTGAATTGGCGTAAACGTGTTTTGCTGGTCACTCACCGATGTTGTTCCTCTCCGGCTGCCGCAAGTGCAGCCTTACCGTTTATGAGGCGAGAGTACGCTGGTGAGCGTGAATTTTATGGGACAGAGGCGCAGCCAATTTCGGTGCTACAGTTGTCCCAAAATCAGTAGAGTCCTTCGAGCATTGCGGAAATCGTAATATCGTTTGCAGTGGCGCGGTAGCGAAGCAAGCTGCGGGCGTGCCTCTGTCTGAATTTTCGCAGGCCCTCCCCGGTAAATTCCTTTGGTGAGCCTAATGCCTGATGTGCGGCTTGCAGCAAATCGGCCAACGGTTCGTCATGGAAATTCCCTGTGTCTCGTTGGACACTTTGCAGAAGAGCGAATAGAAACCGGTTCGCCATGAAATTCGGATAGAGAGCGGACAACTTGCGGAGCTTGCGATCTTCCCAGTAGAGGGCTTTGGATAACTTCCGCATTTGCGTGACGGCGGGGTTCGCAAATCTCTTTAGACCGTCTACATCGGGGAATTTATCTCTAGGCGTGACCAGAAAGGCCACCCAAACTGCCGAAAATGTGAACGAGTCGGCAAAGGTACTCTCAACTTGCGTTGCCAATTCTTCCAGCGCTTGCGAGAGTCGCACGAGCTGGCGCGCTTTCTTCCGCATACCGTCTAAGATCGTCTCGTTTTCGTGTGAGGCAGAGATCGCCAATAGTTGAAGAATCTCCGCCTTGTTGGCTCCAGCTTGTGCAAGGTAATTGAGATTCTCGACGACAGCCGGAGCTTGCAAAATAGCTCGCTCGGCATCTTTAATTCTTAGCTTGCAGTCAAGAAAATCGTCGCCTTCAAGTGTCGAGTCGTCAGCACCAGCCATGTGTCACCCTTCCGTGACCTTCCCCGATTCTTGCGGATCACCAGGAAGGCGGGACGGGAAGGCGTCCCGCTTTGTCACCGCTGATGATCGGTCAGCGGCTATCCGGCAAGGAAAACTGGTCGAGGCAGTGCGCGATACCTTTCACTCTGAATCTGGCGGGTGATTTACAAGCCACTTTCGCGCCCGTTCGTCCGCACTAAATTTGGCGTCTGGTGAAAGATGACTGGCCGCAGCCTTGAGCACAGCGGAGACTTCTTCTGTGGTCAGGTTGTTGACACCCCTTATGGAGGCAATTTTGTACCAGAGATAGCTTTCACTGTAATCCATTGGTGCCCCTGTGCCGAACTGGTAAGCCGCACCAAGTTCAAACTCGGCGTTTGCGTCCCCCTGTTCAGCTGCTAATCGAAACCACTTTACAGCTTCGGTAGCGTCTCGTTGTACGCCGTTCCCATTACTGAGTAGCTCGCCCAATGCCCATTGTGCAAAGGGAAGGCCGTGCTCTGCCGCCTTTCGATACCACAATGCAGCTTGAGCGTAGTCCTGTGGCTCTCCTTTTCCCAGTTCGAACAATCCCCCAAGTGTTGCTTGTGCTTCCGCATGGCCCTTATCGGCGGCTTGCTGAATCCACTTCGCTGCTTCTGCGTAGTCTTGAGGAACGCCCTGGCCTCTTACGTAAAGCATCCCGATACTGAATTGCTCGTCTCCGTTTTGCGGAAAGTCGAGAGTGCCAGCCCTGGCCCTTGCACGCGACAATGCTGCGGCTAGCGTGACCGATGGAACGGCAAAATTCAGGTTTTCGGACTCCGTCAGCATCCAGGAGTTAATGCCTACCAGTTCGCCCCGGTCTGAGATCAGCGCGCCTCCACTACTTCCCGGCGAAATGGGTGCCGAATGTTGAATCCATGGCGTACCGTCTATAACTCGATTGGCAGAAACAATCCCTTCCGAAATTGACTGCTCAAGCCCTCTTGGATTGCCGATGGCAAAGACACGTTCACCAGTCTGGGGCGAATGGACAGGCACTGCAAAGGAGTCGAATCCGTTCCCCGTGATCTTGAGCACGGCCACGTCTTTCAGTTCGTCACAATACTTGAGCACGGGAACATAGGACTGCCGCGAATCGCCATATATGTGAATCGCCGTCATGCTCCGGCAGCCCTCCACAACGTGAGCGTTTGTGAGAACAAATCCATCCGGGGAGACTAAAACGCCGCTCGCAAGTTTCGACTCATCCGCCGATTCAACGCAAGACAAGACAAGGATTCTGCTGGCAAACCGCTTGAAAATAGTTTCGGCAGACATTTCCTTTGAGGGGGTGCCATTGCGCCCGGAATCTGAGGCTTGGGGAACGAGGTTCCCCGAAACGGCGAGCTTGGGACAGGTCATCACTGCCGAGAACAACAGGCACGACACCATCCTTCGCACAGAATAGCGCGTTCCCGGAATTTGCCGCTGAAAGCGGCATCTCGGGACCACGTCAAGCGATTTCGCCGCGATACTTGCCATCTCCCCTCATCGTGGGCCAGTTTACATCCCGTCTGCAAGGATAACCAACGCCCATTCGAGGGCATCTTGTCACGGCCCGGCGATCAGACCACAATTACAGCATGGTCCCCTGCAACGGCTACCGTGTACTCTGGTGAGAAATAGAAAACCCCCGACGGGAATCGGGGGCGTTTGGTTTGGGCTGCACTCAAATCAGTTTACAGGAGTGTGCCCAATGGAACAGCCTACTTACATATGCGAGCGTGGAGACTGCGGAGAAGAGCGCTGCAATCGGAACTACTGTCAACTCCTTGCCGCAGCAGCGAAAGATCATTTTGAACGTTTTGGGACGCTAACGGTGCTCTCATGTCCTGATCCACGTAGTACCGCCAAGGGACAGGCTCTCCATCCGTATCCCGGAGATTCATCAAGAGTGCTTTGAGGGCGATGTTCTCATGGCGTAGGGCAATGAATTTTTCGCCTATAGCGAGGGCCACTTCTTCGTCTGTCATGCGCGAAATTATATGCGCTTGGCCTTGGCACTCAGTCCAGGGCACTAATTCGTCCCAGCCTAGACCAACGGACGCGGGGTAACAGCAAAAAGCGACTTGAACGGAGTAGGAATTCAAACATGGCCGGACGTGGCGGAATCCGAAGAGGCGCGGGACGCAAATCCAAGGCTTCTAAGTTGATAGAGGCGGGCTTCGTTGCGTCTTGGTTCACTTCCGAATTCCAGGAAATCAAATGGAAATCACTGGTTGGGTCCGAGGATGAGCGCATTGCGCTGGATGCCATCAAGTACCTCACAGATCGGCTGTACGGTAAGGCTCCTCAATCGCTGGACCTGAATCACAACAACGATCAGCCGATTGAGCTGGTAGTGCGGCGCATTGGGCCAAAGCGGGTGATTTCGGACCTGTAGACGCTGTAGCGGGAAATGTAGCGGGTACAGGTTTAGACGGGACCGAATCGCTGTGTACCAAACTGTGTACCACGGAACGCGCTATTGTGACCAAACACGCGCTATGAGGAATTTCAGGCAAAGGAAAAGCCCGCTGATTTAGCGGGCTTTAGCGGATGGTATCTGGTAGCGCTACCGGGAATCGAACCCGGGTTTTAAGATTGAGAATCTCACGTCCTAACCCCTAGACGATAGCGCCGCACGCCTCTCTCACTATAACGAACGAGGACGCCGGTCACAACCTTTGGAGACTTGCTGGCAGCGATGCAGCTCGCCATTGCATGGATGTGCCAACAATTTGGTTTGAAGAATTTGTCGCGTGGGGCTGCGCAGATGGCGAGCGCCGCTTATTTGCTCGCGGCCTTAGCCAGCACCTCAACCGCGGCTATGTTTGCCAGCAGATCGTCCGGAAGCGAATGGCGGTGCTGCAGATAAGCCGGATCGTTGTAGGCTATCCAGACCTGACCGTTGGCGTCCTCGGACACTAACAGCTTCAGCGGCAGATCGATGGCGATGCTGGGCGATGCCTGCATCAGCGGCGTGCCGGCTTTGGGATTGCCAAAGATGAGCAACTTGGTGGGACGCATCTGCATTCCGGCCTTTGCCGCCTCTCCACTGTGGTCGACCAGTGCGAAGATCTTGATGCCTTTTTCGTGCAGCAGGGCTTCCAGCCGCGGGATGGTTTCATCTACGGAATGATCGGTCGGCAGGCTTACAATGCCGTTGTCAGAAGGAACGGTCATGAGATTTTGCACTCCCCGACAGGATCATACCCCACTGGAGTGCAGCAAAAATTGAATCGGAGACGAACGGTTTGCGGCGGGATGGAACGCTTTTACAAGCCAAGTTTTTTCACTTCTTCCTGGTAGTACTTGCGGTACAGAATCTCCCACTCTGCGCTGCCTTCCGGAATGTTTTTCTTGTGGGACTGCACTTTCAATCTCGCCGACTGATCGATCTTCAGTTCGTCGGCAAACAGTTTGTCCAGAATTTTTCTCGATTCCTGCCGGATCGTGTTGCGGTCCTCGAGAAACTCGCATTCGTCGGTTTCGGCCAGCGTGTCGGCAATCACATGCGCCAGTTTGTTCAGTTTGTCGTGGGAGATTCTCACAGCACCGCCTTGTACTTGCGAGCCAGTTCCTGCTTAATCCTCTTGAACATTTCCTGATAGCTGGCGCCGGTTCTCCGCATTTCTTCCTGATAGGCCTCAATGATCAGCCGGACTTCGTCGTTGATGCGATCCTCCAGCATCATTTCATCCAGCAGCGCCGCCTGAACGCGCGCGTTCAGTACCTCCGGCTTTTCGGTGCGGATCATCTTCACGTCCATCAGATGCTTGACCGCACGCCGCCCCAGGTATCCAACGTAATCTCTCGAGAAATTCATGATTCCTTTCGGACTATAGCACAGCGCTTCCAGGCCGCGAATTCAGATCCAAGACGAAGCGGATGGTTCACATCTCGATTTTGGAAATGTGGGTTTTCTATTCTTCGTCAGTGAAAATCTATCGCACTCTTTTCATCATAAAACGTCCGATGGCGCTACGATGGAAGGAATGAATCCAGACAACCTGCTTGCCTTGAAGGACGACATGATCGCGTTTATTGAAGGTCATGGGATGCGCCATTTCCCGGCGGAAATTCCCGACGATATCCCCCGCGTGTGGTGGAACGACCCTGGTGACGACGAAGCGAATCGAGCTTCGACTCCGCACCAGCAGTCGCCGGAAAGCTGGAAGGATTTTGTCGAGATGGCGAAAATTGCCGGCGCACCGATGGTCTGCATCGGCGAGGACACAGTCGACCGTCCCACGCTGGATATGCTGGCAGCAGAGCTTGAAGAGATGTCCGATGCGGAAGAACAGCCCGGGCATCGGCAATCCGGACGGGAGATGGAAAGGGTCCACAGTCTTTTTCTTCACGCCGGAAAAATCGGACATATCGAACTGGCGTTTGCCCATCAGGGAATTCTCTTCGTACATGAGACCGCGACGGACTGGTACCGCACCTACCGCGAAATGGTGGACACGGTCGATCATCTGAGAGGACTTATCGAGAACGCTTTGGGCGAAATGGATGAGGGCCAGGAGTGAGCGCAGACGCAGATCCCGCGTTGGCCGAAGTTTCGAGGTTCCGGCAGCGTGACCAACTCGGCGAAGACGCGGCGATCGGCCCCGCCAACGCCGCAATCCAATACCAGATCCCCCAAAAGCGCCTGATGGAGCGGCCCTGCAATGCCTCTGTTCGCGACGCCTACCGGAAGGCCGGCGTTGCAGCGGCCGTGGCCGACTTTCTCGCTCGCCGGCTGGATCGGTTCGTCGAATGGGAATCAATGGTCTCTCCAAAGCTGTCGCAGGTCTCCGATCCCGGCACGATTCCCACCATGGGCCGCGCTGTGGAGCGAATCGTGCGCGCCATCGTTCAGGGCGAGCGCATTGCGCTTGCCTGCGATCACGACATGGATGGCACAGCCTCCGCCGCGGTGCTCTGGACCTCGCTGGTCGAGTTCTTCGGCGTGCCGTTGGAGCGTCTGTTCGTCGTCACGAGCCATCGTTTGACGGAGGGATACGGCATTGGCGATGCCGTCGCTGCCCGCATCGAGAACTTCGGCGCGCAACTCGTCATCTCTGCCGACAAGGGCAGCAGCGATGAGCCGCGAATCGCGTCTTTGGCTGCAAAAGGCATCGATGTTATTGTCACCGATCATCACGTAATACCGCCGGAAGGTCCGCCGCAATCGGCCTACGCCGTGGTTAATCCATCGCGGGACGATTCAGATTACGACCGGCATGTCTGCGGTGCGGGCGTCGCGTTTTTGGTGATGGCGAAGGTAAGGAGCGCGCTGCTGAAACAAGAAATTTTCCCGCGGATCGCTCCGCTGACCGCACTTTTGGACTACGTTGCCGTCGCCACGATCGCCGACTGCGTCTCGCTTTCTCCCGGCGCAAGTTTTACAAATCGCGCGTTCATTCGCCGCGGCCTGGAACAACTGCGGTCCGTGAACCGCCCTTGCTGGCGCATTTTTGCCCGCGAGCAGCAAGGAGAACTCGACGCCGAAGCCATCGCCTTCCGCATGGTTCCGGTGATTGCCGCGGCCGGACGACTGGATTGGGCAGAGGCGGGATTCCGCTTTCTGATCGCGAAGACGGAAGCGGATGCCGCGACCTGCTGGACTGAACTGAAACGTGAAAACGCGGAACGCCAGGCGATCGAACGCAGACTGCGCCATCAGGTGTTTCCGCAGGCGGCCCGTATTGACGCACCCGCCATCGTTCTGTTTCTGGAAGACGGTCATTCCGGCGTGCATGGCATTACTGCCAGTCGCGTAGTCGAGGCATTCGGAAAGCCATGTGCCATCTTTGCGCCCAAGGGGAACGGCGCTCGCTCGGTCGCATCAGCCGCTGCCTCGGAATTTGCCAGCGGGTCTTTTCGCTCTGTGCCCGGCATTGACGTGCAGCTCGCCTTACAGCGGGTCGCAAGCACTTGTCCCGGGCTGATGATTGCGTATGGGGGGCACCACGCAGCCGCTGGGGCGACCATTCGCATTGAGCATGTCGATCGGTTTCGCGATGCATTTTTAGACGCGGTGCAACAGCAGGACGACGGGACCACTGTGAGCGGGCCCTCCATCTTTACCGATGGCGAGTTGGAAGCAGCCTCGCATACTCTGGAAAGCGTTCACGCCTTCGATGCAATCGGCCCCTTCGGACGAGGCTTCGAGCCGCCCATCTACTCCGGAACGTTCCGCGTCGTCACCTTTCGTTCATTGAGCGATGGCCGGCACGGCAAATTCTGTCTGCAGCGCGGCGACCTTGTCCTGCCGGCGATATGGTTCAGTATCGATTCCGCATTGGAACGCGAGCCTTCGCCCGGCGATCTGCTGACGATCGCATACCGGCTCACGCGGCAGACATATCGCGACCATATGAATCTACAGGCGGTCGTTGTCGCCGGCGCGTTCAGTTGAGCGCGGTAGCGCGTATTCCATTCCGTTTGAAGTTGCCGCAGACGCGCCGCTGTGGATTGTCAGTGGCGGCGCTTCTGCATTGGCCGGAGTGGGTTACCGGCTCGCGCGCGCCGGCAATGGTTGAAGAATGCGGTTCAGCAGATCCGGTTTGGAGCTCACCCGCTCCAGATGCGGATAGCGCTCGCCGCCGTGATAGTCGATCTTCACCGTGCGGAAATATCCCGTGTTCTCGACGATCAGCTCGATGGGAGTTTGCACTGTCTTCGAACTGCGGATGGCATCATGCATCAGCGCGCTGGTATATTGTCGCCCGTTTACCGCGATGATTTTCATCCCCGGCCCCAAGCCGACCTTGTACGCCGGCGAGTAAAACAGAACGTCGCCCAGCATTCCATTGCCGCGGATGCGCAGGCCCAGCGAATACCACGCGTTCACTCCGCTGAATGACGCCGCGGCCTGGGCCATCGCGTTCGGCGTGTCCGTGTACGTCAATCTGTAGCCGCCGTTTTCGATTCCGCCCAGCGGCGCGTGATCGACTTTTGTGGTGAGGCGCTTGGTCAGGAAAGCAGCCCAATCGTAGGGTTGTACCGCGTTCAGGTTGCTCACAATGTCCTCGAACGTATACGGCACTGTGATCGGGCCGGTATTGCCGTTCAATCCGAGGAAGCGAACACAGAAATCATTCAGCGATTTCCTTCCGTGGCTCAGTTGGCGGATGGTTGTGTCCACATCGAGCCAGACCAGTTCGCCTTCCGGGTAGTAATCGACGCTGCGGCGCCAGTTGCTCCATTGGCCACCGGAGCCATACAACGTTTGCGCCGCAGTGGCCGTGTCCTGCAGATCGCGCCAGGTGCGGCCCGGTCGATTGTCGAGGCTCGCCGCCGAATTTGCCAGCGCCTCTCGGTACTGCGCGTCTGTCCACAGCCCGCTGCGGGCCGTCAGCACGTCGCCGAGGTATTCGGTCAGGCCTTCATAGACCCAGAGCAGATTTCCCTTCATCGGCGTCTGAAAATCCGGAGAAAGCAGTCCGGCAGGACGTCGATATTTGCCATTCCACGAGTGGGTAAATTCATGCGGCAATAGGCCTGCTTCCAGCTTGTCGAGATTGGGATCGAGGAACGTCTTCTCCGGCACGCGATCGTCGTTGGACTGATGATGCTCCAGGCCGAAATGCGCTACCTGATCGCTCAGCGTCATCAGAAAGTGGTAGCTGTAGTAATGGTGTGACTTGTACAGAGCATCAGCCTGGCGTACCAGCCCATTGAATCCGTCCAGCATCTGCGGCGGAACTTCCAAATCTTCCGGACCGTCCGCGGCGAGATCGAGATAATGCTTCGGCGAAATCTCGGGAGCCAGAGGGATCTCCCGGAACCAGCGCCCAGAGAGCAGGGGCGAATCGATCAGTTCATTCACCGTAGTCGTGGCGAAGTGCGTTGTGTTCCCTTCATGGCCGGTCAGTGTGAGCGCTGTCCCATACTTCCAGCCGTCCGGTAGGATGACGGTGGGCGTCACTTTGACTTCTTTCGCCGAGGCAACCTCGGGCCACAGCAACACCTCATTCCAGCTAATCATCGCCAGGTTTGCGCTCGTGGAAGCGCCGGCGGAAAACCCCGTTGGCCCGGCAGTCGCCAGAAAATCGTCGTGCACGTGCAGCTCCGTCACGCCGTTGGGCACCTTGACATGAAGTGCGAACATATTCACGCTGTCGCGTACCCACGGCAGAGTCTCTCCATTCGCTTTGATCGTGATTCCTGCCAGGTTGTCGACCGGCCCGGTCGGGCCATGCTCGCCGGGAATCCATTTGGCGTACACCAGGGTCAGGTCGCCGGAGTGCACCGGGATGACCATATCGGCGTGCAGCATCTTGCGCGGGGCGTCGGTCGCGTCCACCGTAATTGTGATCGGCGTCGAGCCGACAGGATAGCCCTGGATGACCTGGGTGGAATTCGTTTGGCTGGATTGGGCGCAGTTGGCGAGCGGAAATATGGCGGCCAGAACCAGTCCGGCCAAGGCAAGAGAAGCTGTACGACGCATTATGCCTCCTGAATCTTCCTGCAATCGAATGACAGACAAGTGTAATCAAAACCGGGGCGAGGCGCTGAGATCGTACGGGACTTTATCGCGGCAGCAGCAAAAATGGGCTTGGCTTTAAGGAAAGCCGGTGCCGCTGCATCGCCCTTAGTTGAGCGGTTGTGGCGAGACTGCTGGCGCCCCTTAGTTTGAAGCGGACGCCGCGGGAGGGGCCGATGTAGTTGCGGGAGCGGCCGCTGACGCTGCCGCGCTCGAACCCGAAGTTGCACCGGAAGAGGACGCTGAACTCCAGCCTGCCGCAGGTGTGGCGCCGGACGGTGCTGAACTGGTTGATGCCGAACTCCTTGCTCCAGAGCTGGACGATCCGGAACCGGACGAGCTTCCGGAAACACCCGCGGAAGAGGTCGTGGTCGTAACCCCCGGCAGATAAGTGGATACCATCTGCGCAGTCATCCCCAGGTTGGCCGCGATCTGGTTGACGCTCATGTCCTGCTGGTACAAGGCCAATACCTGCGCCGTCAACGAAAGCTTTACCTGGTCGTCCTGCTGCGGAGCGGGAGCCGGGCTAGGCGCACCAGTTGAAACGGAGATCGCCGGTGTCGTTGCCGGCTGGATCGCAGCTTCAGTCTGTGGAGCATTGCTTGCGGGGATTGGATGGATCATCGTTCGGTACCGCCTTCGCAGAGGTTTAGACCGCTACATGGCTCAATATCGGCAGCCGGACAACTGCCATGAGCCGCAATCCGGAAAGCTATGGGAAATAAAAAAATCTCTCGTAATCCGCGGATGCCTGCCGGTCGCGGGGGCAGCGGTTTCAGATTGAAAAACGATTTACCGAAAGGCAATGCGCCACAAAGCGCAGGCGCATATATCCCGCCGTCCACTGCCCGCGCGTGTCGCACAGAATAGGCCGCAGCAACCGCACCGTTTCTTGCTGCGCCGCCGCTCGCTCCTCCTCCGGCAGAGCGGCAAAGAAGCTGCTCGCAAATGTATTTAGCCATCCCTTCATGCCAGTCGGCAGCGGCGTGGGACGCGGAATCAGCGCGATCGACTCCACGCGAAAGCCGTGGCTCTCCAGAAGCCTCCGATACTGTTCCGGCTTGGGAAAAAACAGCAGATACGGCGTTGCATTTACTCCACGCCGCGCCAAAACAGCCAGCAGCGCCGTATAAACTGCTGCGATATTGCCATGGCCGCCGAATTCCCCAACAAATCGACCATGCGGTTTGAGTGCTTGCCTTACTCCGCGCAATACATCCTCAGGACGCTTCATCCAGTGCAAGGCCGCATTCGAAAACACAGCATCGAACTCCTGATAAGACGTAAGCTGCTGCGCATCCATGCGGCGAACCTGCAACCCACGCGCACGCGCCGCAGCCAGCAGTTCTTCCGAAGTATCAATCCCGAGCACCTGAGTACCCGTTGCAGCAATTTTCTCGGTCAGCGCGCCATCTCCGCAGCCCAGGTCGAGAATGCGCTCTCCCGGTTGCGCAGCCAGCAGGTCCAGCACGGGCGCGCCTAGATCGGATACAAAACGGCCATTCTCGGCATAGTCGCCGGCCGACCACGATTGCGAGGCAGCATTCATGTTTTTATTTTAGGGCTTGGATGCGCGGGATTTTTGCTGAAGGGGATACTCCACACTTCCCGCGCCTGCGACGGTCCAGTGATACACTCCCGCCATGCCGCGCGGATTTTTTATCACCTTTGAGGGACTGGACGGCACGGGAAAATCCACGCAACTGAAGCGGCTGGCCCAGTCACTACGCAGCGGCGGCCTCGCCGTCACCGCTACGCGCCAGCCCGGCGGCACGGAACTCGGCGATCAGATTCGCGCTGTTTTGCTGCATTCGAAAACCCAGAATGTAGCACCGCTGGCGGAGATGGCGCTGATGTTCGCAGACCGGGCGCAATCCATCCGGCAAATCATCCAGCCCGCATTGGATCAGGGCGAGATCGTCCTCTGCGACCGCTTCACTGACTCGACGGAAGCATACCAGGGCGGCGGACGCGGATTGGGCAGCGAAATTGTACTGACGCTGCACCGCACTCTCTGCGGCAATCTCTGGCCCGACCTGACGCTGCTGCTGCTGCCGAATCTTGATAGCTCTCTCGCCCGCGCGCGCCGCAGGAACCTTCGCCAGCAGGCGCACGGCGAAGATGAAAGCCGTTTTGAAGCCGAAGAGCGCGCCTTCTACGAGCGCGTATTTTTCAAGTATCGCGAAATCGCCGCCCGCGATCCCTTGCGTGTGGTCACAATCGAAGACGATGCGTCGATCGACGCGATCGAGCAGCGCATCCTAACTATCGTCCGGCAACGACTGGCAAACTAGACAAAGTAACCTTAAACGCAGATTGTCATTCCGAGCGAAGCGCAGCGAAGTCGAGGAACCTGCTGTTTGCCAAACCCCTCACGACCATCCATCGTTCAGGAAGGCGAATTCCGCTTCCCGCCCGGTCTCCAGCGCAACCTTCCGCTCTACCTTTTCCGCCGCTTTTTTCGGCCCGGCAACCCGATTCTCCTCTTCGAGCACCTGGTGCGCAGCTACGGTCCCGTATCCCACTACAAACTGGGCGGCAGCCACATCGTATTCATCAACGATCCGGAGTTGATTCGGGAAATTCTCGTGAATCGGGCTGCATCGTTCATCAAAGAGCGCACCCAGCACCGCATGAAAATTCTCCTCGGCGATGGCCTCATCACCAGCGAGGGAGAGTTTCACATGCGACAGCGCCGCATCGCCGCTCCGGCCTTCCATCGACAGCGAATTCAAAACTACGCCGGCATGATGGTCGAACGTGCCTCGGCGATGTGCGCGAAATTAGGGCCTAGCCAGCAATTCGATATGTCCGCCGCCATGATGGAAATGACCCTGGAGATTGTCGCGCGCACGCTGTTCGCTACGGATGTCACGCAGGAAATCCGCCAGATCAACGACGAAGTCAATGTGATCATGCGGCTCTACAACTACCTGGTTGCGCTGCCCAGAGCGGAGAGCTACCTGCGCTGGCCCATTCCGGGCCTGATCCGCTTTCGTAAGGCGCGAGCGCGGCTCGACTCTGTTGTTTATCGAATGATTGCCGAACGGCGCGCGGCCAATGAAGATCGCGGCGATCTGCTTTCCATGCTGCTTGCTGGACGCGATGACGGAGAAAAGGCCGGCGAAGGAATGAGCGATCGGCAACTGCGCGATGAAATCATCACCATTTTTCTCGCTGGATACGAAACCGTCGCCAATGCCCTCACCTGGACCTGGTATCTGCTCTCGGAAAATCCCGCGGCAGCGGAACGAATGCGGCAGGAGATTGACCAAGTTCTCCAAGGCCACTCGGCCACAATCGAAGACGTGCCGCGGTTGCACTATACGGAGATGGTCTTCGCCGAATCGATGCGGCTTTATCCACCGGCGTGGGCGATGGGACGCCAATCCACGCAGATCGTTGAGCTGGGCCCATACAGGCTGCCGTCCGGCACATCCTTTTTCTTCAGCCAGTACGTTTTGCAGCGCAGCGAGGAATTCTATCCCGATCCGTTGCGCTTCGACCCGGAGCGCTTCACTCCGGAGCAAAAATCTGCACGTCCGCGGTTTGCGTATTTCCCTTTCGGGGGCGGCGGACGCCAATGCATCGGTGAGACCTTCGCCTGGATGGAAGGGGTGCTGGTCCTGGCGACCCTAGCGCAACGATGGCGGTTTCGCATGATTCCAGGCCAACCAGTGGACGTGCAGCCGAAGATCACTTTGCGTCCCAAATATCCCATGTGGATGGCGGCAGAAGAGCGGGTCGGGAGTGATTCCCGGTCCTGGAGACCGTCCGTTCTGTAGATTAAGGGTGGCGGTTACTGAATCGGGTGCATGGAACCAATTGAGGCACTCTGGACAAACCGTCAGATTGCAGCAATTGAGAGCATTCTTGGAAGCAGCCAAACCATCCCGGACCGCTCTTGGCGTCGCTGTCCGCAGAGCGTCGCATCAAATATACGATTCGCCTCCGCTCGTGCTCGATGATCCGATCGCCGTTCGCATTCTGGGCGAAACCTATCGTTCCGCACTTGAAGATGCGGCTGCATCCATCCACGACAAGTTTTCGCTCGCGATGCGAGCATGGGTTGTCGCCCGCAACCGTTATGCCGAAGATCAACTGGCCCAAGCGGTCCATCGAGGCGTCCGGCAATATGTATTGCTTGGCGCGGGACTCGACACATTTGCCTATCGCAATCCGCACCCAGACGTCAGGGTGTTTGAGGTCGATCACCCCGCTACGCAGCAGTGGAAGCGCGATCTCGTAGCCTCGAATAGATTGTTAGAACCGGCGAGCCTCAGCTACGTTCCTGTAGATTTCGAACATCAAAGCCTTGGCCATCAACTGGAGATCTGCGGCCTTGATCTCGCCGCTCCCACAGTCTTCGCATGGCTCGGAGTGGTGCTGTATTTGAGTCATCCTGCATTTCGCTCCACGCTCGATTTCATTGCTGGTTTTACGGCGGGGAGTGGCGTCATTATGGATTACGCATTGCCGCGTCACGCATTGCCGCCGCATGAACTGGCAGCCCGTGACATGCTCGCGGCTCGGGTCGAAAATATAGGCGAGCCATTACAACTCTTCTTCACACCGGCAGAAATCGCAGCCGAGATGACTGCTTTCCAAACGATGGAGGACCTGGGACCGGCAGAGATGAACGCGCACTACTTCGCTCATCGTTCTGATCCATTGAGTCTTACCGGCAGGTCTGGGCGCATCCTGAGTGCTTGGCGTTCATAGGTTCACCGCATAGCTCCTGTTCTCGGAACCGAGACCTGGGACACCCCGGAGGGGATTCCCACAAATATCTCTGCTAGGCTGCAAAGGTGAAGTTCCGTAGCTTTCTCGGCAATGAGGCCACCATCCGGCAGCTGCGGGAAGCGGTAGCATGTGGCCGCCTGCCGCACGCGATTCTGCTCTTCGGACCGCGCGGCGCGGGCAAATACTCACTCGCCCTCGCGCTGGCGCAGACGCTGAATTGCCTCAACCCACAAACCTACAACGGGCTGCCGGACGCCTGCGATGTCTGCGCGAACTGCACCCGGATCGCCGGCGCGCTCGATCTTGATTCCCGCGTGGCAGAGGCTGTCGAAGCCCGCGAAGAACTCCGCGATGTCGACCGCAAGGACACTCGAATCCTGATCCAGACGCATCCGGACGTTTTGATTCTTCCGCCAGACCCGCCGCAGATGCTGGTGAAAGTCGGCCAGATTCGCTCCCTGATTCACAACGTCCAGCGCGCCCCGTCGGAGGGTGCCCGCAAAATCTACATTTTTCCGCAAAGCGTGTTCATGAATGAAGCCGCGAACGCGCTGCTGAAAGTGCTGGAAGAACCACCGGACTATGTACACCTGTTGCTGCTTGCGGAAAACCCATCGGACCTGCTGCCAACAATTCGCTCCCGCGCCAGCCAGGTACGGCTCCACGCGCTGCTGGCCACTCAGTTGGAAGAAATTCTCGGCGGGCGCCACCCGGAGTGGAAGCCAGACCGTCGGGCGCTCGTCGCGCGCCTTGCGGAAGGCGCAGTGGGCCGGGCGTTGGCGTTCGACGCCGAAACCTATACCGCTAGCCGGAAAGATGCCCTGCTTCTGCTCCGCACCGCCGTCTCCGAGCCAGACCATTCGGCCTTATTTCACATGACGGAAACCTATCGCGCCGGGGTGGAGGGCCAGCAGAAGACGCACAATCTGCTGCGCGCGCTCTATTCGCTATTGGAGGACATGCTACTGCTGCAGGCCGGCCAAGCCGCGATGGCCCGTAACATCGACATTCTTCCCGAGCTGCGCCACCTGACCGAAAAGGTCTCCTTCGACTGGATCGAGCGCGCGACTCGTCGGGCGGTCGAGGTAGAATCCGGAATGCGCCGCAACCTGCTGCGCTCCCTTTCGCTGGACGCGCTCGCCGCCAACATGCAGCAGAGTTGATTCCTCTGGCACTTCCTTTCAAAACGAAGAAACTTCAGTTGGAAAACGCGCCGTCTTCGACTAGCATCGTAATCAATCAGCCGATTCACCCAAGTTCCAGACATACTCAGGCGGCAATCACCGCGTGCGTGTCTCGAATTTCCAGCCCGGACGGACGGGATTGTCCATACATGCCGAGAGCAAAATCGATCGCCGAAGCTCCTGTGGTTGCGGGCCCCACTGCCGAGTCGCCCACAGACAGTGAATTTTCCGGACAGCGCCGCCTGGTCCGCCCCAGTCTTTCCATGCGCTCTATAGCGGGACGCCAGACTGCGCTTTACGGCCACAGCCCGGCACTGACCTCGCGCTCCGTAATGGGCAGCGGGTCACAGTTGGACAGCTCCCATGCGGAGGTCTTCTATTTCCAGAAACAGATTCAGGCGCAGACGAGGATGGTCGTGGTGCTGGAGAATGGCCAGCAGTTGGAAGGAATCATCGAATGGTACGACCGCTACGCTATCAAACTGCGCAACGTGACTGCCGGCCACGCGCAGGAAAATGGGCACGGTGTCGGCCGACATCGGGTACTGGTTTATAAGGACAGCATCCGCTACATCTACAAAGCTGAAGACAGCGCTCCGCAAACCATGTCGTAGTTAGATTGCCGGCGCCGAGCAAGTAGGACGACCTATTCTTCCCGCGCAGCCTTCCGTAGCCTGTCGCGCAGGGCCGCACCCAATCCATCGTTCCCGGGCAACGGACAAAGAATGACATCGGCTCCCATCACATCCAGAGCACGCAAGCCGGAAAATAGACGCTTAGCCAATTCCCGATCGCTCCGCCAGTTTCCCCAGGCATAGTGCACTCCGAAAAATTCGCCCGGCAACCGCCATCCATCCGGCAGCATGACGCCGACTCGGTTCGAGGAATGCTCCCGGAGCGCCTGCACCCACTGCGGATGGGAATCCTCTTCCGCCGCCGTCTCAACGAGAACAACGCGGGCGCGCGGTGCGTAATGGCGAATCCCCACGCCTGGGGATGGCAAGGATGATGGGTGTCCGACTTCAGCGGCGTTTTCGATGGCGAGGTTGAGATTTCGGTCACGCGCCTGGTGGAGCACCACCGGCCCTGCAACTGCCTCAATCTCTTCCACGCTGATCGCTCCCGGACGATAAACAATTACCGCTGACTCCCCAACTTCAATGACAGTCGATTCGATTCCATGCGGCGTTGGCCCGGCGTCCAGCACCAGATCGATTCGACCGTCCAGATCGTCCAGGACATGCTGCGCGTTCGTCGGGCTGGTGTGCCCAAACCGATTGGCGCTGGGTGCGGCGACTGGAACACCGGCGGCCTCGATGAACGCTCTGGCCACCGGATGGGCGGGAATCCGTACGCCTACCAGTGAGCGCCCTGAGGTCACTGCTGCGGGAATGGCATCCGTTTTTGGCAGCAACAAAGTCAGGGGCCCCGGCCAGAATGCGTCCATCAATTTCTGCGCGCGTGCTGGAATGTCGGCAGCAACCTGGCCTAGCATCGTGGCTTCGGAGACGTGCACAATCAGCGGGTCCCACGCCGGCCTCTGCTTGGCGAGAAATATCCTTTCCACCGCCCGCGCATCCAGCGCGTTGGCACCCAATCCGTAAACAGTCTCCGTCGGAAACGCGACGGTGCCGCCCGCGCGCAGAACATCCGCCGCACGCTGCAACGTCTGTTGTGCCGCCGGAGTTTCGACGGAATTTGCCGCAACAGCCAGCAGAACTGTGTGCTTCCGCGTCATCTCCTGCAAGATATCGTTTCCTTCCTGATCTTCATCCTATCTGGAGGATTGCGCCTGGGTGCTCCGGTCCTCGCCGCATATTCTGCGAGTAGGGCATGGATGTATTAGCCGCTCATGCGAAACTGGCATCATGTCGAAAGAGACTCCCGCAGGAAAATTCGAAATTGAAATTAAAGCGAGATTGTCCGACCGCGCGGTTTTCGCCGCGAAGCTGCCGACGCTTGGGTTTCGGCTGAAAACTCCGGAAACTTTCGAGCGCAATGTCCTGTTCGACACACCGGAGGGCCTGCTGCGCTCCCGCCGGGAACTGCTGCGCATCCGCGAATACGGCGGGAAGTGGAAGCTCACACACAAAGCCGACACGGACGCCGCGTCGCCGCACAAAGTGCGGGTCGAAACGGAATTGGAAATCAGCGACGGTCCCGCGATGGCGGCGATTCTGGAGCGGCTGGGATATCAACGGGTGTTCGTGTACGAAAAGCGCCGCACCGAGTGGGCCGACGACAAAGGTCACATTGTGCTGGACGCAACCCCAATCGGCGATTTCGTGGAACTGGAAGGCAAGCACGCTTGGATCGATGAAACCGCTAAGAAGCTCGGAATCCAACCTTCCCAATATCTGACCGCTAGCTACGCGCGATTGTTTTTCGACTGGAGAACCGCGAATCATCATCCCGCCAACAATATGACCTTCGCGGAAGCATCGGCAAGCCGAAGAGATCTGTCATCCTGAGGCAAGTGAACGAACTCGCGTTTGCCAGCGAACAGCAGGTTCCTCGACTTCGCTACGCTCCGCTCGGAATGACAAATCTACTTGACTACGCGGTAATTCGCCTACGAAGCTTCGGCCCCGTGGCACTTTTTGAATTTCTTGCCGGAGCCACATGGACATGGGTCATTCCGTCCGACTTTGTCTCCCGCACGACGCTGTACCGTCTCTCCGGCAGAATCTCCAGCGCCGGCCATGCGTGCCTGTTGCAGTTCCTTTTTCTTGCGCCGCGCAAATTCTTCTTCCAGCGAGTCGATGGTCGTCGAAGGCGCACGTGTCGGCACTGGAATTGCGGTCGCCAGACCATTCGAGCCGGCGCCGTTGCCGCGGGAGCCGTTCAGCGCGCCACCGAGCGAAGGTCCACGAAGCGCTATGCGACCGGGACCCGAGCCATCCGGCTCCGCTGCACTGTCGGACCCGCCGCTGAAAACCATGGCGTCCGGAATGCGACGCGAAGGCACCGCGATCTCCTGGCCATCCGGGCCCATGATCTGCATCCGAAACAGGAAGCGCACCGTGTCTTCCTGAAATTTGTTCATCATCGCTTCAAACGCTTCGAAGGACTCGCGCTTGTAGGAAATCAACGGGTCCTGCTGGCCATAACCGCGCAGTCCGATGCCTTCCTTCAACTGATCCATCGCCAGCAAGTGGTCCTTCCACAGGCCGTCGAGCACGCTCAGCATGATCATCCGCTCGTGATACCGCATGGCGTCTGCGCCGATGATCTGCTCCTTGGCGTCGTAGCGTTCCTTCAGCCGCTCAAACAGTGTTTCGCCAAGCTGATGACGATTCAGTTCCGCGACTGGAATGGCTTCGGCGGAAATGTCCAGGCCGAACTGCATGAGCACCGCATCTCCTAGCGCCTTCACATCCCACTGGTCCGGGTGCATCTTGTCCGGCGCGTGCTGGTCGAGAATCGTGCTCAAAATATTTGAGACGTAATCGTCGGTGACCAGCTCCTTCTGATCGAGTCCCTCCAGCAACTGGCGGCGCGTTCCATAAACTGCCTCGCGCTGCTTGTTCATCACATCGTCGTATTCCAGCACGTGCTTGCGCGACTCGAAATTCTGCCCCTCGACTGCTTTCTGCGCCGCCTCAATGCGACGAGTGATCAGTTTCGATTCGATCGGAACGCCTTCTTCCATGCCCAGCCGCTGCAGCAGGTTCGAAACCCATTCCTTGGCGAAAATGCGCATCAGGTCGTCTTCGAGCGAGAGGAAGAACCGCGAAGCGCCCGGATCGCCCTGTCGTCCGGCGCGACCGCGCAACTGGTTGTCCACGCGGCGGGATTCGTGCCGTTCGGTGCCGATGATGATCAAGCCGCCGGCTGCCAGCACGTCCTCGCGCTCTTTCGCGGCCTGGGCGGCATAGCCGGCGTAAACCTCGTTCCAGTCCGCTTCGGGAGCCTCAAATTCCTGGCCCTGGTAATAAAAACGCATCATTCCGGCTGCCGCCGTCGGAGAAATCTCTCCTTCCGCAGCGCTCACGGCGCGCGCACGCGTCTTCTTCACCAATTCCTGTTTCGCCAGGAATTCCGGATTGCCGCCCAGCACAATGTCCGTTCCCCGCCCCGCCATGTTGGTGGAGATGGTGACCATACCCAGATGTCCGGCCTGCGCGACAATCTCCGCCTCGCGCTCATGGAATTTGGCGTTCAACACCACATGGCGGACATTTTTCCGCTGCAAAATCTGCGACAGCAATTCGGACTTTTCAATCGACGTGGTGCCGACCAGCACCGGCTGCTTGCTCTCATGCAACCGCGCAATCTCGTCCGCGACTGCGAAATACTTTTCCTTGGTCGTGCGATATACCACGTCGGTGTTGTCGATGCGCCGCATCGGCATGTTGGTCGGAATCACCAGCACTTCCAGCTTGTAAATCTTTTCAAACTCCGCTGCTTCCGTTTCTGCAGTACCGGTCATGCCGGCGAGCTTCTTGTATAGGCGGAAATAATTCTGGAAGGTGATGGTCGCCAGCGTCTGGTCTTCGCGCCGGATGTTGACGCCCTCTTTCGCCTCGATCGACTGGTGCAGCCCGTCCGACCAGCGGCGTCCCGGCATCAAACGGCCGGTGAACTCGTCCACAATGATGATCTCGCCGTCTTTTACGACGTATTCGACGTCCCGTTTGTAGAGCGCATGAGCCTTGATCGCGGTCTCGACGTAATGCTTTAGGTCCCAGTTTTCCGGATCGGCAATACTCTCAATTCCGAGCAGCTTTTCAATTTTGACCCAGCCCTCGTCTGTCACTCCGATGGTGCGGTGCTTTTCGTCCACTACGTAATCGCCGGTCAGAACCTTGCTATCGATCGATTCCTCGATCTCCTCGCCTTGTTCCAGTTGCGGAATGATCCGCACCACGCGCGCATACTTGTCGGTGGTTTGATCGGTCGGCCCGCTGATAATCAGCGGTGTCCGCGCCTCATCGATCAGGATGGAGTCCACTTCATCGACAATGGCGAAGTACTGGCGGCGCTGCACGCACTCCGACAACTCGAATTTCATGTTGTCGCGCAGATAATCGAAGCCGAACTCGTTGTTGGTTCCGTAGGTGATATCCGCCGCATAGGCCGCGCGGCGCTGTTCGTCGCTGAGATCGTGCACGATCACGCCGACCGACAGTCCGAGGAAATTGTGGATTTTCCCCATCCACTCCGCGTCGCGCTTAGCCAGGTAATCGTTCACCGTGACGACGTGCACTCCATGCCCGGCCAACGCATTCAGATAGCACGGCAGGGTGGCCACCAGTGTCTTGCCTTCGCCGGTCTTCATTTCTGCGATCTTCCCCTGGTGCAGCGCCATTCCGCCGATAAGCTGGACATCGAAATGCCGCATGTTTACGGTGCGACGGCCGGCCTCGCGCACCAGCGCGAACGCTTCCGGCAGGATTTTGTCCAGTTCGTCCTGCTCCCGGTCGTAACGCTCGTCCGCGTCTTCGATTCCGGCAATGCGCGCGGCAATGCGTGCGCGGAACTCGTCCGTCTTCGCGCGCATCTGCTCGTCTGTGAGCTGCTGCATCTGCGGTTCCAGCGCATTAATGGCCTTCACCATGGGCATCATGCGCTTCACTTCCCGCTCGTTGCTGCTGCCGAAGACTTTCGTTAGTGCGTCGCCAAACTGCATCGAAAACCAACCTTCTTCGTCGAAACGATGGACCCGCTTGCGCCCGTCGCCGGACTGCCGGTCAAGCGCCGCCTGCAACTCGGCGTATATCTCAATTTTAAGCTGTTTAAGGGCAGAAAGCGCGCACCGATTCCGGGAGAATCACGCGAATGGCAGCTATTTGATTGTAAATGGCAGTAGCGCAATAGTGAACTTCATGCATGGCGTCCGACGGACGCGACCCGAGAAACCGCAAAACCTATTCATCTTTCAGAAGAATTATCTTCCGCGAGTTCCAGTTCCCAGGTTTGCCCCATCAAATCTTTGCCAAAGCTATGATGGGGATCTTCCTGTACCAGACGAAACCCGGCTCTTTCGTAGATGCGATGCGCTGCCACCAGAATACCCTGTGTCCACAAAGTAACCTTTCGGTAGCCCGACGTACGTGCGAAACGAATGCATTCGCTCACCAGTGCATCGCCCAGTCCCATTCCTCGTGCGGCGGATTCTACGAGTAAAAGACGAAGCTTCGCGGTATGCGGCTCATCGGGATGTTTGACCAAAAAAATGTGTCCTACGGCTTGACCGTTCATTTCGGCGATCCAGCATCGTTCGCGGCTGGGATCGAAGTTGGTCAAGAAATCAGCAACGATGCGAGCTACCAGCGCTTCGAAACTTTCATCCCAATCATATTCTTCGGCATAGACAGCAGCTTCCCGATGCACTACCCAACCCATGTCGCCGACACGATGCGGACGAAGCGTATAGCGTGGAAGGTTCTGGTTTTCCTTCGAAAAAATCCCTTGAATGGATTGCATGGAGCCCAGCAGCCGGGTCCTGTCGGACGAGGACAGCCGATCCAAAGTAGTGCGAGCTTGCTTATCTGACAGAGCGTTCAGATCCTGAAACACCGTTCGGCCTCGAGCAGTCAGAGCCAGATCCGTGCGTCTGCTGTCCTGGGCTGAGACCTTACGTTTCAATAGTTTTTCGCTTTCGAATTTGCGCAAAATCCTACTCAAATACCCCGGGTCCAAACCGAGCCCTTCTGCAATCTCCTTTGCATTTGGCTTTGCGCGTGTGGACAGTTCATATAAGACACGAGCTTCCGCCAGGCTGAATTTCGTATGGAGCAACCCTTCGTTCAGAGTGCCGATCAGTTGAGTATATGTGCGGTTAAATTGGCGAAATGCCGTGACATGCTCAGACGTAGCAGATCGTTGAACCCTTTCCGTGCTCATCTTCAAAGCATGCAGGAAATTAGTTGACTTTGTCAACCAATAAGCCGCTGAAACGCTTATACCAACTTCGCCCGCGGATGGGTCCGGTCATACACGGCCGTCACCTGGCTGGAGGTCAGATGGGTGTAGCGCTGCGTGGTGGATAGCCGCGCATGGCCCAGAATCTCCTGGATGGCGCGCAGGTCCGCGCCCTCCTCCAGCATGTGGGTTCCAAAAGCATGGCGCAGGGTGTGCGGGTGCACGTCCGCAGCCAGGCCGTTCGACACCGCGAGACTTTTCACAATGCGTGCCACGCTGCGAGTGGTGAGCCGGCCGTCGCCGCGCAACCGTGCGTTTAGCAGCAGCGCTTGCGACGCGCGATTCGCGCCTGCCAGTTTCCGCGCCCGATGCGGCAGATAGGCACGAATTGCAACGGCGGCAACATCCCCCAGCGGCACATAGCGCTCCTTGCGGCCCTTGCCGCGCACCAACAGGCATTCATTGCCCCATTCGATGTCTTCCAGGTTCAGCCCCACCAGTTCCGCATTTCGAATTCCGCAGCCATACAGCAATTCCAGAATCACGCGGTCCCGCTCCGCCCACGCGGTTTCCGTCTTTGCCTCTTCGGAATCTTTCTCGCCGCGTTTTGCGCCCAGGCCGTCCAATACCCGGTTCATCTGCTCAATGGCAGGTACGCGCGGCAAGTGTTTCGGCAGCTTGGGTGTCGCGACCAGACGCGCTGGATTCTGCTCAATTTGCCCTGTCCGGGCCAGCCAGCCAAACCACGACCGGATGGCCGCCAGCGCCCGCGCTACCGAGGGCTTCGAAAGCCCATTCGCATAGAGCGTTCCCAGGTATTCGCGGATCACCGGATGCTCGAGCTGAACCGGCGTCACGCGGCTGCCAAAACGTTTCGCCAAAAATGCCGCAAACAGCTCCAGCTCTCGCCGATACGCGCGCACCGTATGCTCCGACGAACCGCGCTCCGCGGCCAGCATCGTCATATATTCGTCAACGAGACGCAGAATTCCGGGAGCCTGTGCAGGTTTTTCGACGGCGATGTGTTCTTCAGCTTTCATATCTCAGAATGATCGTTCTTTTCATTTTCATGAAGGGAACGCAGGTCCCTCCACTTCGTCTGCTGCGGTGGGCTTCGGTCAGGTTGACAAGCTTATCCAGGAAATCAACGATTCAAGGCACCGAGTGTTTGTACTCCTCTTGGGTGATGCGCCCGATGCACCGCCTTCAACCGACCGAGCGCGAGGTGGGTATAAATCTGCGTGGTTGCGATGTCGGCATGTCCCAGCAGCGTCTGCACTGTACGCAAATCCGCGCCATGTTCCACCATATGCGTGGCGCAACTGTGCCGCAGCATGTGCGGACTGGCGCGATGATTTACCCGCTTCACCAGATTCCATACCGTTTGGCGCGTCAGCGGCTGGCCGCGTTGGGAAAGAAACACCTGCCGCACGGTTTGCCTGCGCGCCCGGCGCAGCAACGCAGGCCTGCCCTGCTGAAGGTATCTGGCTAGAGATTGATTGGCCGGTTCACCCAGAGGCACGATGCGTTCCTTGTCGCCCTTGCCGCGCACCAGCATCTGCCCCTGCGGCAGAGAAATGTCCTCAATCGCCAGCCCGACCAGCTCGGAAACGCGCACGCCGCCACCATAAAGCAGCTCCAGCATGGCCCGGTCGCGCAGCCCCTGCGGACTGCTCTCCTGTGCTTCAGAGACGTATCCAGCGCGGTCGATCATTGCCGCGACTTCCGCTTCCGGCAACGATTTTGGCAGTATCTTCCAGCCCGCAGGCGTCTCCAGATGAATCGTCGGATCGTGCGCGATGCGTTTGTCGAGCAGAAGCCAGCGATACAGCCCCCGCAGACACGACAGCTTGCGCGCGCGCGACCGCGCCCCCACCTGGTGCGCCTGCAGATGCGCGATAAAGCCCGCCAGCTCGGCCGGTTTCGCAGACACCAGAAAGTCACTGCCGACTTCCAGGTATTCCGCGCATTGCAAAAGATCGCGCCGATATGCTTCACAGGTCAGCGGACGCAGACCTTTCTCGACCCGCAAATAATTCAAATAGCCGTCGATCAGCTCGAGATTGCGGTTTGCTTCCACGCGATGTGACCTTGAATGCAATTATCGGACAGGGCGGCCACGGTAGATTGGCGGTGTAGCAGCGGAATCAATCTCGACAGCCTCTCAATTGAACGAAACGCTGCAAGGAAAATTACAAGTGGGTTACAAAGCTGGCGAAGTCGATTTCAATCCGGCATCATAGGAGATAGGAAATCGCATTTCCACGTCTTTTAACAAGGTGTTCCCTTTGCCCGAATCCATGGTCGCCCCGCTCACTCCCACGCTTACCCGTCAACAATTCTTCGATCGCATTGAGTTAGCCCGGCCCTCGGTTGCCGTATTCGATTGCGATGGCACGCTCTGGGCTGGCGATGCCGGCGCGGAGTTCATGCGCTGGTCGATGGATTCCGGGCTGCTCTCGCGCGAGGCGTGCGATTGGATGGATGACCGCTATCGCTCCTATCTGCGCGGAGATGTTTCCGAGCTCGCCATCTGTGGCGAGATGGTGCAAATCTATCGCGGTCTGCGCGAGACGGAACTACACCAGGCCGCGCACAAATTTTTTGAAACCACCGTTCGGCCCCACATATTTCCGGAGATGCAGGACCTATGCCATCGCCTGGAAACACAAGGTGTCACGCTCTGGGCGGTCAGTTCCACCAATAGCTGGCTGATTGAAGACGCCGTCGAGCATTTCGGTATCCCTTCGGAACGCGTGCTGGCTGCCTGTGTGCGATGCGCGAACGGCCGGATTACAGAGGAATTGCTCGACATTCCAACCGACGAAGGCAAAGCCGAGTCTCTAGTTCGCGCCGGTCTCCCTCATCCTGACGCCGTCTTCGGCAACTCCATCCATGACGCCGCGATGCTCGCGCTCGCACGGCATCCGTTTGTAGTGAACCCGACCGCCGCACTCAGCGAACTCGCTGCCGCAAACGGCTGGCCCGTCTTTCAACCCTCACTTCCCCATGTCTAGCCGCTCGGAAACCGAACACCAGGTACCCCAGCTCCGAGGTCCCCACGAACAGGTTTTCGTTCGTGGGGTAGAGGTCTCGCTTCTGACGTCTGACGTCGAGCCATCCGCGCCGCGAATCGCATCTCTCCAACCCAGCATTACGCTCACGCTGGAACGTCTTGGTCATCTCGATGATCTGGTCGCCTGCACCCGGTACTGCGTTGAATCTCTGCCGGAACTTAAATCCCGCAATCTCGCCATCGTTGCCGACTCCTGGTCCTCCACGATGGAAGAGCTGCTGGCCGTGCGGCCAACTCTGGTGATCGCTTCTGTTCCGTACCGCATGGAATCGCTGGCTGCCATCCTCCGTGCGGGCTGTCCCGTGCTGACGCTCGCGCCGCACTCGCTCGCCGATATTTACGCGGACATCCGCCTGCTGGCCTCTGTCGTCCATGCCAACGATCGCGGCGAAGCGCTCATCGCGGAGATCGCATCCGGCATCGAAAACGTCCGTCGGCGGGCAGCCGCTGCCAACGCAAAGCCCCGCGTCTACTGCGAAGAATGGGGCAAGCCGCTGATCCATTCGCAGCCCTGGGTCGCGGAATTAGTCGAAGCGGCGGGCGGTGAATTCGTCGGCCAGCCCGGCAAGACCGCAACGGCAGAAGAAGTCGCAGCCAGCGATCCCGATGTGATGATCTTCGCCTGGTGCGGCGCCGGAGATCGCGTGCCGCTCACGCGGGTCATCGAAAAACGCGGCTGGCAATCGATGGCCGCGGTCGTCCAAGGCCGCGTGCATTGCGTGCCGGACGAGTTTCTAAACACACCCGCGCACACGTTGCTGGAGGGTCTCCAATGCCTCGCCGGGGCAATTCATCCCAATCTGTTTTCATCGCATCCTCGCGTCGTTGCTCTCCCGCGCTCGCCGAAGCGGACGTAAATCACTATGCTAGGAATGGATGGACACAGAAACCCACGCCGCAACTCCAGCCGAGCCGGAGAAGCCCCGCATACGCGCCGTAGTAGCGGCATTGATTCTTCGCGGCAAAGAAGTTTTCATCTGCCAGCGCAAGGCTGGCACCGCGATGGGCTTACAGTGGGAGTTTCCCGGCGGCAAGATCGAGCCTGGCGAGACTCCTGAGCAGGCCCTGCGCCGCGAACTGGAAGAAGAACTCGGAATCCAGGCAATGATAGGACCGTATATTGCCGAGGTGCAGCACAATTACCGCAACGGCGGTTCCATCCATCTGCGATTTTTCGCTGTTCACCGATATGAAGGCGAAATCCAGAACCGCATCTTTGAGGACACGCGCTGGGCTGAGTTGCGCGACCTTCCCGCCTTCAATTTCCTGGCGGCTGATAGAAAATTCATCCGCGATCTGGCCCAGGGGAAAATCCTTTAGCGGACTGCTAATCCCTGGAATCGGCGACCAGCCAAACAGAGGGGTTGATCGATCGCCCAAGCAGGTTCCCTGCAAATTTTTCCGATGGTAAGATGACCAAGATGAAAAAGCTATTCAAGCAGATTGCGCGTTCCGGGTTTCGAACTTTGGCTCGTGCCGAATCCCGTTTTGACCAGTGGTACCTCGCAGATGGGGTTCCTATGTCCCGAGACGTTAATGCTTTGGAATTGCTGCGCTATGTCCGATCATCAGAGGGGGTGCGACTGCGCGTGTTGGAAATTGGCAGCAGAGAGGTGACCGGACCGTCGAAGGCGAAACAGGATTTTGCGAACGCGGGAGCAGAATATGTTGGCTTCGATTATTATCCCGGTCGCAATGTAGACGTGGTAGGCGACGTCCATCGTCTGTCATCCTATTTTGACGACGATCAAAAGTTCGACATCATTTATTCCGCCGCATGCTTTGAACACTTTGCCATGCCTTGGATTGTGGCCGTTGAGGTTTCGAAGATGTTGAAGGTCGGTGGCGTACTTTTGGTACAAACACATTTCTCTTTCGGAGCACATGAGCGGCCGTGGAATTTCTTTCAATTCAGCGACATGGGCTTGCGAGTGTTGTTCCCGGATTCGCTTGGCTTCGAATGTATGGAAGCGGGCATGTCGAATCCTATCGTCGGCAGATTTTCTAGTCTGGCTGAAAGCCGGTTGCGGTATCAGCCCATTCGGGGCCTTTACTGCAGCAGCGAGTACCTCGGCAGGAAGGTACGCGATGTGAAGTCTTTCGATTGGAATCGAACTAGCGTTGCGCAGATCGTTTCGGGAACGACCTATCCTCCGCCGAAAGAATAATCCTTTTCCGGAGGCTATCATGCGTAACATTGTTATGGCGCTTTTTCTTTCTCTATGTGTGCAACCTGTTTTCCCTCAAACAGGTTGCACTACGAATTGCGTAATCACCGATCCAACCAGCAGCCAGACAGTCACGCAGCCTTCCGGAACCGCGCTTAGTGCCAATTATTTCAATACACAAATCGCCAACGGCGTCTACTATCCGTTGCGATATTCCGGTGGCAATTTATGCGCGCAGATGACGGCCGCGATTGCAGCGATGCCCGCGACCGGAGGCACGCTCGATATCGAAGGACTGAGTTCGGTTCCTTCCGCCACTTGCGGCAGCAACCCATTCGCCGGCGTGACCATGCCGCTGAGCGTGAATATCGGGCCGGGCAAGATCAATACCACAGTGCAGTGGTATGTGCATTCGAGCTTCTTCCATCTGCGGGGCGCGGGGATGGCGAACACGCAGTTGATTTATACTGGCTCGATCGCGTTGAAGGCTCCGGACGGCGTGAGTCCTGGAGGCGTTCTGGAGTTGACTACGCCAACTCCCGCAACAGTTTACAACGGCGGGGATTCGGTCGCAGACATGGCGATCGTTGGCAATGCCAACTCGCCGTACGCCATGCTGGTCGATGGAACGCACCACAGCCAATTTCGCAATCTCAGCCTGTTTGGTTCGGCGGTCTGCGACTATGAGAGTAAGTTCGCCGTGGTGGATGACCTGGATAACATTCATTCGTCGATCGGTGATGCGGCGACCTTCGGCTTTCCTGGAAGCGCAGCGCCTAATGGGATGTGCCTGGATGGGGAGGATACGAATCACGCCACCACCGCGGCCACGCTGACGAACCCGCTGATTGAGGGCCACCCTACCTGTGGGATTGAATTGAACAATGCAAGTTCGATGGTATTTTCCTCCGGCACATCGGAGGGGAACGGAGCGTCGGGAAAACCTTCGACTACCGCAAATATCTGCGACAATCGGGGGCAGTTCAACACCTTTGTGGGGATGGATTTGGAAGGTGGCGGAAGTCCCACCGATATGATCCTTGGCGGCGAGGACGAAACCGTAATTGGCGGCTTTTGGGGAGATACCACGATCATTTCCGGCAGTCATAACGTCATTGAGAATGGAATCAAGGGTTTCGTGACCGTAAGTCCCGGCGCTTCTTTCAATACACTGGAAAACTATCGCAGCGAAGCTTCTGGTGGCACGGGGATCACCGATAACGGGACGTCTACCGTTATTTCTCGGATCACCGATTCCAGTTTGGAAAATCCCTTGCGCGGAATGCCGTGGGGATATCGGGACACGACGATCAACCCCGCCTCCTTTGGATTCGGGGCAATGCCGCAAGAGGACTTTCTGCGCGGCTCATTCGGATTCAATGCGACTGCGGAAACGTTGCTCAGCAACACTACGCTGATCAGTGGCAAGCCCTGGTCTGTGGTATTGATTGGAGACTGGAGCACGGCGCTGCAATTCACGACCACGGCAAACGCGCCTCTGATCGTCGTTACCAGCGCAGCACCGACGGTGACGCTGAACGGCGGCGCCGCAGTGACGTTTTCTCTGAATGCAACTCACCAACTTCAGGCGATTTGCAGTATTGGGTGCAACGGTTCCGGAGACCTAGCTTTTTTCCTGGGCAGCATGTTCATGGTGCAAAGTCAGAACTCTACCGCTGCGGCGTTCGATATAAGCACTCCGACGGGAATATCAACGAATGTGCTGAAAGCCAATTCCATACAAACCGGATCTGGAGCGGCAATCACCAATACTGACAACATCCCACAAGTTACTGCAACCACTTCCGCGGGCACTTGTATACCGAACGGCTATCTTCCTGTAACTGTTCACGGTGTCACATTTCATCTCGCCACCTGCCAATAGAAAGACATGTGATGCGCTGGATGATGCGCCCAAGATATATAACGATCGCGCAGGGTGGCGCGCCCAAAAACTGCTGCGCTCCCTGTCGACCCGGTCGAATCGTCCTATGTTTAGACAAATAGCAGCGCTACCGATAGTCCGATCACAACGATTGCGGTCATCCAGGCGATCAGGTTGAACCAGTGGCCGTTGGTATGTTTGCCCATCAGTTCCGGCTTGTTGATCAAGATGAGCATCAGAATCATCACCACCGGCAGCAGAACTCCGTTCAGCACCTGCGAACGAATGATCACCTTGACCAGCGGAAAATTGGGCAAAAGAACAATGCCGGCGCCGGCAACAATCAGCAGCGTGTAGAGCCAGTAAAAGACCGGCGCGTCGCGGAAACTCTTATCCAGCCCGGACTCAAACCCCATCCCCTCGCACACGGTGTACGCCGTCGAAAGAGGCAGAATCGACGCGGCAAAGAGAGACGCGTTGAAAAGTCCGGCCGCGAAGAGAATGAATGCATACTCGCCGGCCAACGGCCTCATCGCCTCGGCGGCGTCGGCAGGTACCTGGATCGCGCCCATGCCATGCATAAATAAAGTGGCCGCGCAGGCAACCACAATGAACCAACCGACAATGTCGGTGAGCAATGAGCCGGCAATCACATCGGTGCGTGAGGCCCAAAGCTCCTTGACGTTGGTGCCCTTTTCGACCACCGACGACTGCATATAAAACTGCATCCAGGGCGAGATTGTGGTACCGATAACCGCGACCATCATGGAAAGATAGCCGGATTGGCGCCACGCGCTGCGAGGAGGAAGCTTGACCGTCGCCAGCAGCGCGGTATGCCAGTCGGGATGAGCAAAAAACCCCGCAAAGATATATGCGATATAAAAAGCGGACGCAATCAGGAAAATCTTTTCGACACCTTTGTAATCGCCTTTCACAACCAGCAGCCACACCAGCGCGGCGCAGATCGGAACGGAAATATATTTGCTGATATGAAATAACTGCATGCTGCCCGCGATCCCGGAGAACTCCGCCATGACATTGCCGAAATTCACGATCACCAGCAGGATCATGAGGATGAAGGTGATGCGAAGGCCAAATTCCTCACGGATCAGATCGCTCAATCCTTTGCCGGTAACGACGCCCATGCGGGCGCACATTTCCTGCACCACGATCAGCGAGAGCGTGATGGGAATGAGCGTCCACAGGAGTGAATAGCCGAACTGTGCGCCCGCCTGGGAATAGGTGAAGATTCCGCCCGCGTCGTTATCGACGTTGGCAGTGATGATTCCCGGCCCTAAAACCGCGAGGAACAGCAGGATGTTCTTCCAACGACGCCGCATGCATCACTCCGGATGTTTCAGAGTACACGATGAGCGGGCGGAAGAGATCATAGTTTGGCGTATCGGACGGAATCAACGCGAGTCATAGACGTGCCGGCGGACTAGTTCCAGCAACCGCTGGGAGCGCGCATCGGAAGCCGGGTCGCCCACGCCGCTAACGTTGGCCTGGATGTGCCCGGGCACACGAGAAGAAAATAACACAATACTGTTGGGATTCGACGAGAGCGCGGCGCGCAGCAGGAGTGTCACAAGAGTTTCCGGCTCCGACAGATTGGCATCCAGCGCATCGGACCAGCGGCGGCAAAGACTGGAATCGCGCCGGAACGAATCCTGGATCATCTGGATTGCGCCGGATACTGCTCGATGGCGTACGCAGAACGCCGCGGGAAAATCCGGCGATTTCTCCATCACCGACCATTCGTATTGCAGCGCCGGGCAGAACTCCGGATGCCGCTCCCATAGCGCCTTCAGATTGCCTCGTTCCGTACCGCAGCCGAATGCTCCAATCCGGCCCTCCTGCTGAGTCTGCTGTAGAAATGGCAGAAGATCGGAGCCATCCAGATCGGCGGCCGTTGCTTCATGCAACAACCATAGATCGATGCGTTCCAGTTCAAGTTCGCGAAGGCTGTGCTCCAGGGAGCGTTGCGCTTCTTGCGCGGAAAAATGTGCTTTGGTCTTCAGGCCGGCAGCCGCGTGGGCGAGACGATTTCTGACTGCGGGCAACTTTCGGGCAAAGGGCCGCAACACGGTTCTTGCCGCGTTGAGCAGGCCCGCTTGGCTCGGCGGGAGAATGCCGTATTTCGTCGCGATGGTGACGCAATCCGTTTTCCCGCGCAGGAATTTTCCCAGGCAGCGTTCTGCCTGTCCATGGCCATAGGAAGGCGCGACGTCGAAATGCTGGATGCCTGCGTCAAAGGCGGTTTCCAGCAGGCGCAGCGATTCGCGCTCGCTCAAGCCGCCCATCAGGTCGGAGCAGCCGAAGCCCAGCCGGGTCGTTTGGCGGCGGGTGCCGGGCAGTTTGATGGATTCAAGCATGGGCGCGCGCTTTTCTTTTCTGATCCAGCCCTTCGTTCGCCGCGGCGAACGAAGGATGGGGCGCCCTATTGGAAACCGCAGGTCCCTCCACTTCCCCTTCGCTACGCTCAGGGTTCGGTCGGGATGGCAAATCGTTTTTATTGAGAGCGATCAAATGGTCCGCCAGGCGAATGGCGAGCGCAATCAAGGTATGCGTGGGATTGGAAAATCCCGAGCATGGAAACACAGACGCGCTGCATACATATGCATTTTCCACGCCATGCAGCCGGAGATCGGGATCGACCACGCCTTGCGTTGGAGATTCGGCCATACGGGTTCCACCCATATGATGGTGGCTGTTGTCGAAAACCAAGTCGCGGAATCCGTCTTCTTGCGCCAGTCCGGCAAGCATCTCAACATTCGCCATGTCATGCGCTGCAAACGTCTGCCGCACCACTTCCGTGAAACACCGTATCGTCTTCCATTCCAACGGGGAGACTCGCCAGTCCAGCCGGGCATAAAAAAGCCCGCTCACGTCCCGTTCTTCGGTCAAGGTGATGCGACTCTCCGACCGCGGCTCCTGTTCGCAATGTATCCGCAGCCAGAATGCGGAGTTTTTCGGCCAGTGGGCGCGGCGCTCGACGCGGTAGCCGTAGCCCATCCTCAGCAGATTGGAAAGTTGCCGAAACGCCGGCGGCAGGTCGGTCCATAGGCGTAGACCGCGACCTTGCACGATATTGCGAGCGAGCGCCTTCGCCCGCCGCAGTTCTCTTTCGTCCGGGGCAATGCACGTGACGGAGCCTGCAATATTCAGAAGCTGCTGCTCTCGCTGCACCGAAAATGCCAAGCGAAACTTCGGATGATATTTGTAACCGCGCAGATACGTATTGGCGAATGATTGTCGCAGCCGTGCGGCATCCTTCGCGGGGATGCGCGCCGCGTTGTAGTCGATGTGGCTCTGAAAATAACGGCCTAGTAACCCGCTGCAGTTCCATGAAGGGGTTTGTCCGTCCCGCATCGGCTGCAATAGGAAGCGTACAGTTTCTATTGCGCCCAGACACAGCACGTATTGGGGCGCAGAGAAAGTGCGCTCTCTTCCACCCAGTGTTCTGCATCGAATGCCGGCGATTCTCTCGCCATTTTCATTCATCAGCGTTGCGGTCGCCGTGGCGTGCATCACGACGCATAGTTGCGGTGACGCCAATGTCTCGCGATAGAGGCGTGCAAAATTCGGCTCCGGGCACCAGCGCGTGAAGTACGTTTCCAGTGCGTCGCCCAATTCCGGTACAGCGACCTTCATCTCCCGCCAGACTTCTTGGTCTTTGCGGATGACTTGCGCGAGCCCCTCCGCGCACAATGCCCGTTCGTAATATGGCTGCAATTCTTCTTTGGCAACTGGCCAGCCGCTTCGGGGCACCCACGGACGCGGAGCAAAATCTTTCGCGTCGAGTTCCAGTATCTGGCCGCCCCATGCAGTGGTGGTGCCTCCCAGCGCTCGGAAGCGTCCGATGTGCGCCTCTCGATGCGGCTGACCCGTGTACTCACAAGCGTTGAGTGCTTGCGCTTCCGACTCTACGGTTTGGCCGCCGCTTTCCAGCAGCAGGACGTTGCAGTTTTGACGCACCAGTTCCGCAGCCAGCACGATCCCTGCCGCGCCCGCGCCGACGATACACACATCGGCGACGAATTGCGGCAGCGCTTCGTCGCGTTCGAGATCGACAATCATGCTCGCCGGCCCCGACGAATTTTCGGCAGCAGACGTTCTGTTACATCCATCACTTTGCGAAGCTGCGTGTCGTTGTCGTATCCGCAGGCGACGGCGCGGCGCTGTCCGGCCTCGGCAATGCGCTTCCGAGCGGCCTCATCCGACAGGTAGAGGCGAATCTTCTCTGCGCATTCTTCGATGGTCGAAAAAAAGATGGCCTCCTCGCTCTCCTTAAAGCGGGCGCTGTGGCCCTCGGAACGCTCCGCGAGCAAAAATCCTCCACAGGCGGCGATTTCAAAGCTCTTGTGCGCGTACTCATCCTGATTGCCGTGGGTCAGAAAGCTGAGGTTGATTTTCGATTGCCAGATTCCCTCGCGATAGGCCGTGTCGTACAGTTCTCCGTCATCGGGATACAAAGCCGCGAGCGCCTCGCAATTCAGCTTACGTTTCCAGATGCGCGGACCGGAGATGGTGACCGGCAAGTCGTATTTGCGCCAGAGATCGGTGAGAAATCGCGCGCGCTCGTCATACGGCGTGCCGATAAAGGACACCTCGCGGGTGCGGTCGCGATCCGACCATTCCGCGGGCGGCGGGAAATGCACGCTCGGTTCAAACGCGGTCTGCACCTTGACTACGCGCCGCGCGCCCCGCCGCAAGTATTCCGCTACGCTGACGTCCCGCTGCTGCACGTGCAGGTCGTATTCCGGAATGGTCTGAATATAGAGTCGAAAGCCGGGATCGCGCCGCGGGCCGAAGGGATTGTCGATCATGTAATCGATGGTGGCAATCCCCGTTTCGCGCAATTCCCGCAGCGTAGCCGCGCGAATAAACAGCGGCTTGTCGAACCATACTGCGTCCACTGCGTGTTCCCGCGCCAGCCGCAGCACGTCCGCATTCATCCGATCGACCATGCCGCCAATCTGCAGGCGATAGCGAACGCGAGCCAGTAGAGGATTGCCGCCCGTCTCATATTGCATGATGTCCACGGGAAAAACCGTGTGGCCCAGCCGCTCCAGGCTGCGCTGGCGATAGAGACCATACCAGCCGTAATTCATCGGCGCGATGTAGAGAATTCGCAAAGAGGTATTTGGGGGCTGTCGGTTCGTGGACTTCATAGTTGGAATGGAGCGATTGTCATTCTGAGCCCTTTGGCTTGGCTCAGGATAACCTCCGCGAAGAATCCAGAGGATGATGGTGAAGCCACGAAGCGCTTGCCCTCTGGATTCTTCATTCCGCTACGCTCCGTTCAGAATGACTCAAATCGGGCGTTTCATGAAACGACTTACGCCTGCTGGCGCATAAAGGAAATTACGTGGTCTGCGTTCACCACGCCGACCAGATGGTTGTGTTCATCCACCACGGGCAGAGCGTACAGATTGTAGCGGTCGAACAGTTCCGCAACCTGTTTGTCGTGCATCCCCGCAGGGCAACTGACGAACCTCGATTCGCTCAGCACCGCGACTTTAGTTTCCGGCAGCGCCAGCAGCAATCTGGCCAGCGGCACGACTCCGGCCAGCACGCCGGCCTCATCTACCAGATAAACCGCCGTTACCGTTTCGGGATCGTCGTAGAAATTGCGCAATGCATCGATGGCCTGGGCCACGCTGGCATCTGTGGGAAGCGCGATGTAATTGGTGGTCATGCGGCCGGCGGCGGAATGCTCGCTGAACTCCAGCAGTTCTTCGACCTCTTGCCGCTCCTCCGGCTCCATCTCTTCGAGAATGGCTTCGGATTGTTCCTTGCGTAGTTCGCCCAGCAGATCGGCGGCGGCGCTCGGGTCCATCTCCTCCATAATGTCCGCGGCGCGTTCGGAGTCCATCGACTCGACCAACTGCCTTTGAAGTTTTGGCTCCACTTCCTCCAGCGCCTCGGCGGCCACCTCTTCATCGAGCGTGTTGAAGATGGCCTCGCGTTCCGCCGGCGCGAGGTCTTCCAGAATGTCCGCCAATTCGGAGGGATGAAATTTCGCGAGGCGTTCGTGGGAAATCTTCAGACGAACGCGCCGCGCCGGATCAGACTCGATGAGATCGACGAAATCCCAGGGAATCGCATTCGACGGAATCCGCGACACGATGCGCTCGACTGTGCGCTTTGGCGCAAGCCCCTTCAGCAGACGCCGGGTCGCTCCGCGCGTGCCCACTTCCACCTCGATCGCGCGCATCTCGCCGCCGGTCTCGTGCGGACTCCAGAAAAGCGCGATGTCGTTGACGCGAACTACCTTGCGGCCATGCACGTCGATGATCTGCTGATCCAACAGGTCGCGGTCGAGCAAAAGCAAGGATTCGCTCAGGTTGAAAGGTCGAGGTTGCGCGTCGCCGCGCAAGCGCAGCGCTCCGACAAGAGTTTGCTCCAACCCCGACGGAGCAACGGCCTGCAAGTTATCTTTCCTGCCCCAGATAATTTCCGAAACCACCGGCGACTGCGCGCCCGGCACAATCGCGACCTCGCGCACACGGCCCAGCGCATGATCTGCCGCATCGACAACCGGGGTCCCCAGCAAGAGCGAGAGATGGATCAGAAGCGGCTCTTTTGACAGCGCCGCTCCGTTCTGCTCTTTCGATTTGTTGGTCTCGCCAGCCGGCATAACCTGCACGCTTTCCATTCGCAACGTCTGCTCTGACAGTCTACTCAACCGTTCAGGAAACGGCCTGAATAATCGATTCCATAATCGATTCCAGGGCAAATCATGGCCTATGGGGTTCGCCGCCGCAAGAGGCAAACAGGCCGCCCAAAGCGGCTGAATTGGATTAAATTTTCTAAGACTGCTGGAAAACTGCCTTGACACCTGGGCAAATATACAAGCAAACTTCCGGTGTGGACAGTTTCTGCGGAACCAGCGCAGCAGCACCCGCGATGGCAGATCATCGACAGACATTTCAAGCGGACCGGGGCGTGTGGTGGATTCAATGGTAAGCCGATTCAGTTACACCTTGGACTCATCGCTGGACAGCGTGAACAAGGTGGAAGAAGCCGCGGAACAACTGGCCCAGAAGTCCGGACTGGACGAGGACCAAACCTTTCAGGTTACGATGGCGGTGCGGGAAGCGGCCGTCAATGCCGTGCTTCACGGCAATGCCTACGATCCGCAGAAAAAAATAACGGCCTCATTTGAGAACACAGGCTCGTCTCTGATCATTCGCATCAGCGACCAGGGGAAGGGGCTGGATCCTGCAACTCTGCCCGATCCGCTGGCGCCGGAAAATCTGCTGAGCGGCTCCGGGCGGGGAATTTTCCTCATCCGATCCTTCATGGACGAGGTACACTTCAAGCTACTGCATCCGGGGACAGAGTTGACCCTTATCAAGCACCTCGATTCAACCCAGAAGAGCGCCTAAGGAGGATTTCCAAGTGAGTATGAAGATCAGTAGCCGCCAAGTGGATGGAGTGACCATTCTCGATCTAAGCGGTCGCATTACCCTCGGCGAAGGCAGCGTGCAGTTGCGCGATGCGGTTCGTGATTTGTTGAGTAAGGGGCAAAAGGAAATCCTGCTCAATCTGGCTGACGTGAATTACATCGACAGCTCGGGAATTGGGGAGCTGGTGAGCGCATTCACCACGGTGCGCAACCAGGGCGGGGAGTTGAAACTGTTGAAGCTGACCAAGAAAGTCCACGACCTTCTGCAGATCACGAAACTGTATACGGTATTCGATATCAAGGACGACGAGGCGGAAGCCATCGGTTCCTTCAAACGTTCGTAGAAGCATTTCAGTAGAAGCAATTCAAAAGGGCTGCCTGTTCAGGCAGCTTTTTTTGTTGTCGATAAAATTCTTTTTGGTACAATTTCTGCCAAGAAACCGAAAAAATCCCAGCTTGGTAAGCTCCAGATCGGATTTCCTGTCACTGTAACTTTGGGAAGCACTGGAAAAGCGGCTTTTTCCCTCGGAAAAAGCCGCACGGTCGGCAACCGCTTTGATTGCAACTTGCAGGACATCCTCTCCAACTTCATGCCATTCTTTGCAGAGTTTTATTGGAAGGGCCATGCCATGAAACCGACTCCCCTTGGTTGTATAAATCCTCACTTCCCTTTCGTTTCGCTCCTGTTCGCAGCCGTTTCTGGTTTGTGTCTTGTCGGCTGCAATGGCGTAACGCACATGTCCCCTACCATCCTGAGTCCAGGCCCCAACGCCTCCGTCAGCTCTTCGCCGGTCACGATTCGAGTCGGGCTAAATGGCGAGACACTCTCTCAAGTCAAGATCGAGCTGGATGGCGCGGTCATTACATCGGACTTCACGGAATCCGATGGCATTGCCACCGCGACAATAAACGATGGGGTGTATGTTGGCAACAATCGCCTGAGCGCGACTGCTGTAAACCTGCCGCCTGTGCTCAGCACATTTTCCTACGCGCCTCCCATGCCTCCGAGCTTATCTTCTGCAGCGCCGCCGCCGGATTCCGTGCCCATCCAGACGCAGGTACAACTCAGGAACGGCTTGGGGCAAGTCACCAATGGAGTCGAGGTCGGCCAGTCGCTCTATATCAATCCGGGTCCCGCAACGGACTGGCAGCTTGTTCTGCTGTCCCGGACCAATCTGGTTTCCGGGACGCCTCTGGCGGTAATCGCAAACAACAACTACACCCTGACGCCCCGGCGTGGAAGGCAATTACACCGCACTGAATCGACTGATCACGGACATTACGCCGGGAGGACCGCTGATCCAGCAATGCGGCGCGCCCGGTTGTTTGATGGTATTGCAAGGACCGGTTAATAGCGGCGGCTTCAGCCCGTATCCTTGCGGTGGCAACGGCACGCCAGACGATGCGGCGGAATGCTCGAAGCTCCAGAGTGCGCTCGTTGCCATCGGGGCGACGGCGACCTCCACTTTCATTTGGGGCAACATTCCCTCCGATGCCGGCTATTCGTTCATAGGGAATGTCGGCCGCACCGCGCTCAGCGCAGGGGTAAATTTCGAGCGAATTACCTGTTCGAACTCGAACGGCTGCTTGAGTCTTCCCGTGCCCACTCCCGCCGACAACAACCCAGAGTTTATCAACGGTATCGCTCCCAACGGAGTGGACGGCATCATGCCTACACTCGTCAGTACAGCCGATACTGGAACACCATCCATTCCCGCGACTCCGAATGCACCGGCGATGAACGTCTATGACAACGGTGCGATGAGCGGTCTTTTGGTTCCTGACAATTACAACAATTACACCTTCACTTATGCAGCCCCACCCGTTCGCTACCAGATGGGCCCAGCGCCGGACAATCCCAACAAGCACATCGTCATCCTGCAACTCCCCGCCGCCTCGTCAATGAAGTTTCCCGGCGGCCAGACCACGCTACAGATGGAGTCGGCGCTGATGCCCGCCAACCAGATCGGAGGCTTCCATCTGGTCGTCCTGGACGCAACCACCTTCACGCCCTTAGCCAATGATACCTATGTCGACAATCCAAACTACTGTTCCGGGACGTGCAAGAGCCCGGACGGGACCACCATCTTCTCTCTCGACCAATTGCCCGCCCGGTTGCAATCGTTAACTTCGCGCGGCTATCTCTGGTTCCTGGGCAGCTTCGGCAATCTGAGCCACAATTTCTATGTCAGTGGTTCCCAGGGGACATATCACATGCAGGACCTGTGGGACCGCGTGGCCCAGTCTGTTCAGGACTTGGGCGGGACCTACGCGACGTTTGCCATGCTGGATAATCCAGCCCTGGCCCAGAACGACTGGGATCAATACTCGAAGGACACTGTTCCCACTAATGACGACTACAACATGGTGGGCCAGTTGTGGATCAACGCTTCCGGCGTTCCCAATCCTTATGCGGCGGAAGCCAGCCTGGCCATCTCACGCCAGACAAATCTCTACCCAATCGCCGGCAATATGCAGGGCGTCCCGGAAAAAGGCCATGACGGCTTCTAACAGGCCAGCCAGTATTCGCAATACGCGGGAGTTCTGCCCCAACCTGCGTTGGACTTTGAGAACGCATCGTATCTTCCCAACATCCCCTGGCCGCTCACTGGCGCTACCGATCCCCAGGGGCTAAAAAATGCGTACCAGTGGATTAGTGAACAACTACTGAATTGTGTCAGCGGCTGCGGCGATATCCGTTCCCAATACACCAATCTGAACCTTGTGCCCAGCGTGTGGTACGCCAATTTGTCGTCGAACATCCAGCCGCCCAGCGATTGCAGCGGATCCGTCAATCTCTGCGGCTTCACCGCTGCGGACTTCGCCACCGCGAGGACGCAGCTTCTACTGGAGTTCAATGACCTATCATCGCTGCGCACCCTGCAGACCAACATGGTGACGACGGCGATGGCCCAGGAACCGGGTTTCAACAGTATTCTTACCGCTGTACAGAACAATGTGCTGGCGAACATTCCTTATACGACCACGCTCCATATCGGCGCGAACTCAACCAATGACACATTAAATCTCGTCGGACGCGCAATCGGCTTTGCCTCGGCAATACCTGATGTCGGTTCCGGTATCAGCGCCGGAGTCAACACCGGCATCGGACTCTACGAAACGCTCACCGATGACGGAACCACCGTGAACGACCCCAACGGCGTGTCTCTGCTACAGCAGGAACAAGACTTTGCTCAGGTCGCCAAGCTGGCAGACGCACGCGCCAACCTGTACGCGCAATCGATTACCACCATCGGCGCGACGTTTAACCGGATCGTCTCCGATTGGGGACGCATGCAGACGGCCGCGGTACCCGTCATCGACGGTACGCTGCAATTTGACGATCAGGCGCTGGGCCAATATCTGACCGGCTTTAATCTCGCGACCCGGCGCAGTCTGTACGCGGCGCTCATGCCCCTCAATTACTATGCAGTCCACTATCGCTACGCCGATCCCGGCCTGAATGGTCACACATATGGCATAGAGCCCGGCTGGAACGTTGCCCTCGGGTTTTCCTTCCCTTGCTTTGCATCGCAAGGCCTTTCCAGCCTGCTCACCGGCAACCCAGGCTCTTTCGGCTTCTGGGCAGGGGCGTTGATTGACGGCCCAGGTGCAAGCGTATAGACTTCGGCCAGCGGCGGCAATACATACCCGTTCGATGCCTGGTGGGACGTGTGGTTTGTGGGCAAGAAGCAATCTTACGACAATTACATTTCTCAAAACTACGTTTCTCAAAACGGCAGCCTCGAGGGTTTATTTCCCGGCTGTCCCCCGGCCGATCCAGGCACGTTCTTGCCGCCGGCGAGCTTTTTCAACGCAACCGAGCTTTTCACTCCAATCGGCACAGATGCGAACGCGCTCGGCCTGTATAAACCTTGGTTTCTGGGTAGAGGGTCCCTGATCCGGTTGCGGGCCGTCGGCACCATAACTAGCTACTCGGACACTTTCAGAAAAGTTGTTGTACATGGCTCAAACTGGGCCCCCGATCCGGACAACTGTTGATTTTTCCGTCTTCAGCTTCACTTTGCCGCGGGCGGAAAGGCGACCTTCGGCACCTGCTGCGCGGCAGGACTGGCGTTGAAATAGTCATTGTTGCGTTTATATCCAGCAATTCCGGCCCAGATGTTATTGGGAAACAGTCCGATAAAGGTGTTGTAGTCCTGCAGTGCCAGGTTGTAGCGGCGGCGTTCGACCGCGATGCGATTTTCCGTGCCAGCCAGTTCATCCTGCAATTGCAGGAAATTCTGGTTGGAGCGGAGTTGCGGATAATTTTCGGAGATCGCCAACAATCTGCCCAGCGCGCCGTCCAGTTGTCCGTTCGCCGCGATCTCTCCCTTTGGATTGCCCCGGGCACCGAGCAAAGCGGCCCTTGCGTTGGCAATGTCGGCGAAGACTGTGGTTTCGTGCGCGGCAAAACCCTGCACGGTGGCCACCAGGTTGGGAATTAAATCCGCCCGCCGCTGCATGACGACTTCCACCTGTGACCAGGTCTGCTTCACTTGCTCGTTTTTGGCCACCATCTGGTTGCGTGCGCTGACATAGCTGCCGAACACCAGCGCCGCAATCGCTAGCAGGATCACGACGACTACAAGGACGACCATTCCGGTTCGTTTCATCTTGATTCTTCCCCCTCAAAAGTCTTGGTCGATTACAAGCACATTGCTTACCAACTGCCGGATGCGCCGCCGCCGCCGGATGCGCCGCCGCCAAATCCTCCGAAGCCTCCACCACCGCCGTCCCCGAAGCCGCCGCCGCGTCCTCCGCCGCCCATCATGTTTCCCAGGATTGCCCCGAGAAGAAAGCCGGCCCAACCGCCCGACCCAGATCGTAGCAGAGAAACGAAAATGAAGATCACGAAGATCGCCAGCAGGATATCCCGGATTCCCACCACGGGCTTGGCCTTGCGCTGAGGCACTTGCTGCATTTGCGGTGTCTGAAGAGTCACGCCGGCATTTTGCGCGATGATCTGGGACACCTTCTGGACACCCAGCGTCACGGCTGCGTCGTAATTTCCCTGGCGAAGATACGGCACCATTTCGCGCCCGATGGAACCGACCAATCCATCTGGCAAAATCGGTTCCAACCCGTAGCCAACCTCAAAGCGATAGTGGTGATCGTCGGTGGCAATCAGCAGGATCACGCCTTTGTCGGTCGCTTTCGGACCGACTTTCCATTTCTCTTCCAGGCGCACCGCGAAATCGTCGATGGTATCGTCGCCGGTCGTTTTAATTGTGACAACCGCGATTTGCGCGTGGGCCTGCCGGTCCACTGCCGTGCAGAGCGTTTCCAGTTGGCTGCGCGTCTGGGGAGAAAGGACGCCGGCAAAGTCGTTGACATAACCGTTCGGCTTCAGGTCTTGAACGCGCTCTGCGGTCGCCGTCGAGACCAGCAACGGAGCTGCGCACAGAAACAGCAGCAGGGAGAGGGAGAAGCGACACCACTGCCTTTTCCGCTTCGACACCGCAGCCGCATCAGAGTCCGGCGTGGGATAAAAAGAAGCGATGGCTGGGCGGGCGGGATCCGACCGGAACTGGCACATGGAACCGATGCGTATCATGCTGCCCCGATTGTACGACGGAGATTATTTGTCACCGTCGATTTCCTGGACGGCATTCTCCGGCGATCCGTGAAAGGCCAGTTGGATGAGAAACTATCGCATTTATCGCAGCCTGAGGTTTTCGCTCTGGGCTACCTGAGCCAACTGTTTGGCTCGCTGATCCGCCGCGTTCCGCAACTGCATCGTCATAGACCCCATGTTCCCGGAGGCTACATCCGGTGGCGCCTGAGTCGTGAGCTGCTGATCGTTCTTGATATAGCCGTCCATTTGGCCGATATAAAGCTTGTCGAAATCCGGACCGGTTAGCTTCTTCATCTGCTTCTCAGCTTTGTGCGTCTGGATGGGCACTGCGGCTGGGAAAGACACTTCCGAAGCCCCGGCGTTTGATGTCGCGCTCGTCAGCGCCATATCGTTTCTGCGGTTTTCCGCGATCACCTGCTGCGCAAACTGTTTCACCTGGTCATTGCCACTGTTCTTCAATGCCATCTTGCTCAGGTCCGTCTCCACTTTGCTGTTTCTCCGCACATTTGCGACGAAATTTGCTTCCGCCGTGTTCTGCGGGTTCATCTGCCCCGGCTGCTGCATGTTGTTCTGCTGCATTCCGGGCTGCTGCGGCGGTTGCTGGCTTTGCATGCCAGGCCTCATCTGGCCTAGGACCGCGGAGCTTCCCGCGAAAATCAACCCGCCTGCCAGTGCCGCCGCGCCGAAAACTCTCACAACACTCTGTCTCATTTCGCTACCTCCGATTGCGTGGAATAGTGAATTCGAAGATTCCGTTCATCGTCCAACGATGGCCGCCATTCAATCTTAACCATGGTTAGACGGCGCGCCTGCGAAGATGGTCTCCTAGCCGAAGAGCTTCGCTTTTGATACTGTACCCGCAAGTCTTTGATTTATGGAGACAACTGTTTTGGAAGCAATCAATTTGGGCCGGACGCTGGACGTGCCGGGCAGCCAGAAGCCGCTGCTGCGCGATGTGAGCTTTCGACTCCGCCGCGGCAAGGTCCTCGCGGTTCTTGGCCCCAGCGGCGCGGGAAAGAGCACGTTGCTTCATATGCTGAATCGGCTCGATGAGCCAAGCAGCGGCCAGGTATTGCTGCACGGTAAAGATTTTCGGGAGCTCGATCCCCGCGAGCTGCGGCGGAGGATTGGCATGATCATGCAGCGGGCCTATTTGTTTCCCGGAACCGCGGCGATGAACGTGGGCTATGGTCCGGCCCAGCGCGGCACTCCGCTGGGAGACGCGACGGTGCTTGACCTGATTGCCCAGGTGGGGATGAGCGGCTATGCGGATCACGATGTGTCCACGCTCTCCGGCGGCGAGGCGCAGCGAATTTCCATTGCTCGCGCGCTCGCCAATCAACCGGAGGTCCTGCTGCTGGACGAGCCGACCTCCGCTCTCGATGACGCTTCGAGGCAGGGGATCGAGGCGCTGCTGTCCAGCATGGTTCGCGAGCGACAGGCCACCTGTGTCTGGGTCACCCACGATATTGCTCAGGCCATGCGTGTGGCCGACATGGTCCTGAAGATCGAGGCCGGCAAAGCTGTGGCGATCGGAACGCCGCAGGAGATCCTCCATGCTTAATTCCCTGTTCCACAGCCAGCTGACATTGGGACTCGCACAAGCGGCGACTGTGGCGATCGCGGCCATGCTCGTCGCCTATTTCGCAGCGCGGCGAGGCGCAGGAATCGGCCGGGAAATTCCCCTCGTGCTGCTCCGGGGAGTGGTTCAGATACTGCTGGTCGGTCTGCTGTTGGCTGCGATGTTGCGCGGGCCGTGGTGGACAGCGATTCCCGTGCTGGCCGCGATGCTATTCAGCGCCGCGACCATCGTGCGGCGGCGCGTGCCGGAGTTGCCCGGAGCCTACACCCTGTCGCTGTTGTGCATGGCCGCGGGAGCAGGCGGCGTTTTGGCCGTAATGACGCCGCTCGGCATTGTCTCGCCGAAAATCATCGTCCTGATTCCTGTCGGCAGCATGGTGATTGCATCCACGATGAACATCCAGTCGCTTTTTCTCAACCGATTTCTTGGCGAAGTGCGTTCGCATCGCGGCGAAATCGAATCGGCCCTGGCGCTGGGAGCGTCTTCGGAAAGCGCCGCCGCGCCTTACTTGCGCGCCTCTTTTCACGCCAGCCTGATTCCAGCCACCGACAATCTGCGCTCACTTGGGATTGTCTGGATTCCGGGGATGATGGCGGGAATGGTGCTTTCCGGCGCGTCGCCGGTGTATGCGGCGCTCTATCAATTTGTCATTTTAGGGATGATTTTTACGGCGGGCGGAATTTGCTGTCTCACCGCAACCTATTTGACTCCCCGGCGCGTTTTCACCGAGCACGAACAATTGCGGGTGCTCTAAACCGTCCCATGAATCACATGATGTTGCTTCGGTCAAAACGAAGCCTCCCGCGTTGGCTGGCAAACAGCAGGTTCCCGTTCGACTCACCAGCCGCGGCGGGCGGACTCCCCCAGGAATGACAAGTGTACGTACGAAGCAGCCTTCAACATCATAAATTTTCAATGCTGCGGAGGTTCCTCCGCTCCGTACATCATGAACGGAGCGTCTTCAGCATAATTGTCTTCCACGCCGGGGCCTCTCATCCGGAACACCACGGCATATTCTCCATTCTCCAGTTTCAGCTTCGGATTCGACAGCTCGAACCCTGTGGTCGCGACAAAACTTCCGTCGCTCGCTGGGAGCCAGTGGACCGGCTCCTCGGCCCGCTTCGATCCTTTGGCATCGATGATCAGGAAACTGGCTTTCCAATCCTTCGATGGGCGGCTCGCGAGTTTGCCGACTGGCGTGATACGGACCAGAGTCCAGATCACGTCGCGCGGAGAGTAGTAGTGGCTTGGATCGGGCTGTAAATCGCAGTTGCCGGCGCGGAGATAATCCACGTTCTCAGCTTTGGTGGCGTCATTTGGAGTGGGAGCAAACACGCATGATTTGCCAAGTACCAGCGAGCTGATCAACACTGGTTCGTTCGTGCCAGGTTCAACGCTGAAGGACGTTGACGTGGCGGCGGCGATCTTCCCTGTCGCATCGACCGCGGCCACGCGGAGCCGGTAGGAGCCGGGAACGACGCGCAATGCGGCGTTCCATACCGGCTCCCTGGTATTCCAGGGCACTTGGCGGCTGGCCTCCGAAGCGATGTAGCCGATGTTGGTCTCGGCCAGTTCCAGTGCCGTTTCCAGGTGTGCTGGCGGCGCGATGGTCTGGTTCCAGAAGAAGCCGGTTGTCATGGTTTGTGTCCCGATCTTGCCGTCCGGGTGCGGAAAATATTCTAACTGGGTGATCAATTGCAGCGGACTGCTGGCGACCGGAGGCGGAGTTCGTAGGGCTTGGCGTAGTGCTGGAGAAAGCCTCGCCAGCAATTGCAACTCCGGCAGATCGGGAGCCACGTAGTAGGGTGGCGCTGTCAGGATTGTGTGCGGCCGCCGCGGTGTTACGGACACGGCGCGCGGATGTCCGTTCATCTGCTTCCATTCCAGGTGGAGATCGAGATCGTATGCACCCATGCCATTTTGCCGGATCTGCTGGATGGTTTCGGCGACGGTGTTGGAAATCCAACCGGCGACATGTCCGCCTCCGGTCAGCATCAGCCAGGGGCCGGAGCCGATCACGGAATAATACGGGTAGAGGCGGCGCAGGCTTTCGATCTCCGGGAAGCTGTCGGCGGAATAGATGGTCGCGCCGGCGTTGCGAGCAGCCGCCGCGACATCCTGCACCTCAAAATTTTCGTACACCAGCTGCGCGTTCTGAAAAATCGTCTCGTGAAAAAGGTCGCCAAGCGACAAGACAACCCGGCGTCCTGGCAGCTCACGCATGTCGGCGATCGCAAGAGCCGCCGTTCGCCGCCAGCTCTCCAGGTCGATCTCCGCCGGAGCTTCCATTTGCAGCTTTTCCAGTTCGGCAACCACCGTCTTTGGGTCGCGAGTATAGACGGTCTGATCGCCGCCGTCGTCCAGGATAGAGATATTCCATCCAAGTTGCGGCTGCGCACTGAAGGCCTGGATCGTCTGATCGAGCGCTGCATTGCGAGGCACCGGATCGCCGAGCGGCAGCACGATGAGGAGATTCGGCCGGTCGTCCGGCTGGCCAGTTTTGGGATTGATGGTGCCGGCCCATGGACGGGAAAGCTGGAACGCTGTCGGCTTGCCGGCGATGTCCAGCGTCAAATCTTGCGATTGCAAGTCCTTCACGGGTAGGGCGGTTCCCTGCTGATAGGCCTGAAGCGGAATGTGGACCGTCTGAGCCTGTTGCACGATTGCCGAGACAGCCGCCGGCGCAACCGCCTGTGCGTGGGCGCTCCAAGCCGGCATTGCCAGCATCGCGATGGCAACGGAGGCCCCAAACCGGTCCGTTCTATTCAATGAGACGCTCCTCTCGATTCAATAAGACAATCCTCGCCGCCGCTGCCTGGCACGCATCTCGGCGCGACTGCGGCGTTGATCTTTCAGTTTATCCGTCCGGCAACCTATATTGGATGTTGGCAGCAATCGACACGAACCCCTATGAAAATAATCCCTCCCATTGCACGCAAAGAGCGGCGCAGCGTTCCGCTCCACGGCCGCACACTCCACGACGATTACGCATGGCTGCGAGCAAAGGAAAGCGTGGAGACGCTCGATTATCTGAACGCCGAAAATGCCTACACAACCTCTGTCATGGCACCGGCGCAGCCGCTGATCGACAAGCTGTACGCGGAGATGTTGAGCCACATCCAGCAGACTGATGTGTCGGTGCCGTATCGCGAAGGACGATTCGACTATTATTCGCGAACAGAAGAGGGCAAGCAGTATGCGTTCTACTGCCGCGTACCGGCCGAAGCCGGTTCCGCGGCGCGACTGCTGCCGCCCGCCGGTGGATTTCCGGATGAAGAAGTTCTGCTGGATGTGAACCGGCTTGCTGAAGGCCACGTCTTCCTGGCGGTAGGAATGTCCACCGTCTCTGACGATGGCGACCGGCTCGCCTATACGACCGACAACACCGGCTTTCGCCAATACACGCTGCACGTCAAGAATCTGCGCACGGGAGAAACACTGCAATCTGTAGCGGAGCGGGTCGGCTCGGTAGCATGGGCCGCGGACAATCGAACGCTCTTTTACAGCGTTGAGGATGAAGAAACCAAGCGGCCCTATCGGATTTACCGGCAGACCCTGACGGACGCCGGTGGCGGTTTCATGGAGCCTGAAGTCGCCTGGGAAGATCTGGACGAGCGCTTCAACGTGGGTGTGGGCCGGACGCGCGATGGCCGCTACCTGATTGTCGAGTCCGCCAGTCACACGACGAGCGAGCAGTGGTTTTTAGCCGCGAATGAAGCCAGCGGCAGCTTTCTCTGTGTGGAACCTCGCCGGGACAATATCGAGTATTCGGTAGATCATCGCGAAGACGCTTTCTTCATCCGCGCAAACGACACGGGCCGCAATTTTCGCCTTGTCACGGCGCCGGTGGACCGGTGCGGCCGGAAAAACTGGCGGGAGGTTTTGCCGCATCGCGATGATGTAATGCTGGAAGACATCGACCTGTTCCGCGATTTCTACGTTGCCTGCGAACGCTTCCAGGGACTGCCACGCTTGCGAGTCTACAACCTGTCACGGGGAAAAGAACTGCCGGCGGCGACCGAGACTGCCGCACTTGAGATTTCCTTTCCGGAACCAACCTACACGGCTGCTCCGGGCATCAATCGCGAATTTGACACGACGACCTATCGGTACGGCTACACCTCGCTGGTGACGCCGAACTCAGTGTTTCAATATGACCCGGCGACCGGCGAAAGCACGCTGCTGAAGCATGTGGAGATTCCCGGCGGTTTCGATCGTTCCCGCTATGCGTCGGAGCGCGTCTTCGCGACAGCATCCGATGGCGTGCAGGTCCCGATCTCGATCGTATATAGAAAAGACAAATTTCAACCCAGCGAAAACCCCTTGTACGTTTACGCGTATGGATCGTATGGTTACTCGCTACCGATCGGATTCAGTGGCAACCGGCTGAGTTTACTGGACCGCGGCCTGGTGCTGGCGTATGCGCACATCCGCGGCGGCGGCGAGATGGGAAAACCGTGGCACGATGCCGGACGCATGATGGCCAAGCAAAATACGTTCACGGATTTCATTGCCGCGACCGAGCATCTGGTCGCCGCGAAGTATGGCGCGCGCGATCGCGTTGCCATTGAGGGCGGCAGCGCGGGCGGACTGCTGATGGGAGCCGTTGCCAATATGCGCCCCGATCTGTTTCGGGCCGTGTTGTCGCATGTTCCATTCGTGGATGTGATAAACACCATGCTCGATGCGAGCCTGCCATTGACCGTGCCGGAGTACGAGGAATGGGGCGATCCGAACCGGCAGGATGCTTTCGAGTACATGCTTGCGTATTCCCCGTATGACAACCTAGCGGCTAAAGATTATCCGGCGATGCTGGTAAAAACCTCTCTGCATGACAGTCAGGTGATGTATTGGGAACCGGCGAAGTATGTGGCAAAGCTGCGCAGCTTAAAGACGGACAGCAATCTACTGCTGCTCCACACCAACATGCAAGCAGGCCATGGCGGCGCTTCTGGACGATACGACTATCTGAAGGAGATCGCCTTCGATTACGCGTTCCTGCTGTGGCAGCTTGGCGTAGAAACGTTACCTTCCAACTGATCGATTTTTTCTTCTGTGGCATTCCCACATCTGTCGTGGCATACTGATGTGGCGATAACACAGGAGTGATCCGATGCCAGATGCGAAACTCGATTTATTGCAGGGCACATTGGACCTGATGGTCCTTCAAACTCTGGCGGCGATGGGATCGCTGCACGGCTATGGCATTGCGCGACGCATCGAGCAGATCAGCGGCGACGCAGTTTTATTGAATCAGGGGACCATCTATGCGTCTTTAGTCCGGCTGCAGCAACGTGGCTGGATTTCCGCCGAATGGGGCACCTCGGATAACAATCGCAGAGCCAAGTTTTACGCGATTACGAGAAGTGGCCGGAAACAGCTCGCCAAAGATGCCGCGCACTGGCAACGCTTGACCGGCGTGATTGGCCGGGTACTCGCGATGCAGAACGAAGGGAACGGCCAATGATCGCCTCTCTTCGCCAACTGCTGAGTCGTGTGAGTGCATTTTTCCGACGAGAGCCGCTGGATCGTGACCTGAATGCCGAAATGGCTTCACATATCGATTTGGCGACCGAAGAGAACCTCCAGCACGGATTGCCTCCGGAGGAAGCCCGCCGCCAGGCATTGATCCGCTTCGGTGGAGTGCAGCAGGCGAAGGAACAGCAGCGGGACGCGCGAGGATTTCCGAAGCTCGAAATTCTGATGCAGGACCTGCGGTATACGCTTCGCACGCTACGCCGGGACAGCGGGTTCACGGTAATCGCAGTGCTGATTCTTGCTCTTGGCATCGGCGCAAACATTGTCGTTTTCAACGTGGTCGACACCATCCTGCTCCGGCCGCTTCCATTCCACGACCCCCAACAACTTACTTGGATTGCCGACTCTCACGGGAAAAGCGGCCTCTCCAGCCAGACTTACTCGGTGGACGCATACCGGGAATTCCAGCGAGAGAATCACTCCTTTCAGGCTGTAACAGCCTATATGCCGTTCTTTGGAGAATCGAATTACAAACTAACCGGCAATGGAGAACCGCAGCCTGTTTCCAGCGTGATGGTCGCGGGAAATTTCTTTCAAACGCTAGGCGTCCAGCCTGTCCTCGGAAGGCTCTTCTCCCCAGAAGAACTCCTGAAAGGCGGCGGAGCCGCCGTCCTTTTGAGCTATCCAGTCTGGCAACGACAGTTCGCGGCAGACCCAGCGATCGTGGGAAAGGCGATCTCGCTCAATAATCAGCCGGTAACTGTTGTTGGCGTGCTTCCGTCCACGTTCGATTTTGGTTCAGTCTTTTCGCCGGGCGTGAAGATGGACATCTATGTTCCGGCGATCATGGATGAGATGTCGGACTGGGGAAATACGCTTTCGTTAATCGGGCGGCTCAAGCCCGGCGTGAGTGTGGCGCAGGCGCAGTCTGAGGCGAACATTCTATTTCCGCGCCTCCCTTTCAACCTCAAGCATCCTGAATATGGCGGCGGTTATGCGGCGACAATTACCGGACTGAAGGAACACGTCAGCGGGGAGATGCGCCGTTCGCTGATCGTGCTGTGGTGCGCAGTCGGTCTGATTCTGCTGATCGTCTGCGTGAATCTTGCCAACCTGATGCTTGCTCGCGCAGCCACCCGCAGCAAAGAATTCGCCCTCCGAAGTGCGTTTGGTGCAACGCGTCGACGGCTGATTCGCCAGATGCTTACGGAGAGCCTGTTGCTGTCGATTGCAGGCGCGGTACTCGGCCTGGGTTTTGCATTCGCTACTACGTCATACGTTGCTCATCAGGGATCGATTGCGTTGCCGCTACTGAGCAGCGTACGAGTGGACAGAAGCGCTCTTGCGTGGACGATGTTCATCGCCGTGGCCGCAGCAGCGTTGTTCGGCATTGTTCCTGGAATTAAGTCGTCGGACGGCAATTTACAAGACGCACTCAAGGACAGAGGTCCTGGCATGAGCACAGGCAGAAAACACGAAAGGCTACGTGCGGCGCTCGTCGTTTCGGAAGTCGCACTAGCCTGTGTGCTGCTGATTGGTGCCGGGCTGTTGCTGCGCAGCTTTCTGAAAGTTCTCGATATCGATTTAGGGTTCCAACCGGGCCACGCCGCCGCACTGACAATTGATTACGATGATGGAAACAGTGCGGCAAAAAGGAGCGCGATTCTGCAGGAGATATTACGTCGCGCGAAGGCGATTCCTGGCATTCAGGCCGCAGGCATTTCCGACATGCTGCCCCTGGACCACAATCGCAGTTGGGGCTTATCGGCCAAAGGCAGGAACTATCGCAAAGGCGAGCTTCCAGGAGCGTTTGTCGATGTTGTCACTCCGGGATATCTCGATGCGATGGGCATGCATTTGCGCGAGGGCCGCGATTTTGGCTGGCAAGATTCCCCGAACAGCCAACCGGTAGTCATCCTCAACCAGACCGCGGCGCGGCAGCTTTGGCCCGGTGAAGATCCGGTTGGGCGCATCGCATTGGTAAACGGTACCGATACGCGGGTAATTGGAGTCGTCTCCGATGTGCGGGAAACCAGCGTTGTGGGCGAATCCAGTTGGCAAATGTACGTGCCAACGACACAGGCTGGTCCAGCGGGAGCGGAGTTGGTGGTACGGACGACGTTGCCGCCCGATGTGCTTGCAGCCAGCGTGATGAGCACATTGCGGTCCATCAACCCCGGTCAACCCGCCACGGAATTCCGCCCCATCCAGCAACTTGTGGATCACGCCGTCTCGCCACGCCGATTCTTTGTTCTGCTAGTGGCGGTTTTTGCGATGCTCGGTCTGATTCTGGCCTCTCTGGGAATTTACGGAGTCATATCGTATTCCGTCACGCGGCAGACACAGGAAATCGGCATCCGCATGGCATTGGGCGCAAGCCGGGCGCGTGTGCAATTCAATGTAATTGCGAAGACGCTGCGGCTGGTCCTGATTGGAATCGCAGTGGGAACAATTACATCGCTCGGCGTGGCGATTCTGATTGCCTCACTGCTATTCGCCACCGCGGCCACAGATCCGGTCACATTCGCAAGCGTGATTCTTTTGCTGATGCTGGTGGCGCTTGTTGCGGGCTACATGCCCGCGTGGCGCGCCTCTCGCATCGAACCAATGATCGCTCTCCGCAACAATTGAAGGAGAAGGTGCGTCAACGAACGTCGCGCAGGGCCTGGGAAAATGTGATGTCGCTGTCCTTCGGTTCGGGCTTGTTTTGTTCGTCGGGAATAGTGTCTCCCTCGCCGGGAGCGAGGAACAAATTCGATTGCAGGCCGTGCTGGCGGGTGTAGAGATCCCAATAGCGGCGATTGAGCGTATAGAGTTCCGCGTGTGTGCCACGTTCGACGACGCGGCCTTCTTCGACGACAAGAATCTGATCGGCGCGACGGATAGTTGAGAGTCGGTGCGCGATTACGAAGGTGGTCCGTCCGCGCATCAGATAGGAGAGGCCCTCTTGGATCATCGCTTCGCTTTCGGAGTCGAGGCTGGAGGTCGCTTCATCGAGAATCAGAATGCGCGGATTCGCGAGAATGGCGCGTGCAATGGAGATGCGCTGGCGCTGGCCACCGGAGAGCTTTACGCCGCGCTCGCCCACGATGGTGTCGTAGCCCTCGGGAAAACGCTCGGCGAATTCATCGACGCGCGCAATGCGACAGGCTTCGAGCACTTCGGCTTCGCTGGCGAGGGGACGCGAAAACTGCACGTTCTCGCGGATTGTTCCATCAAATAAGAAAGATTCCTGCAAGACCACTCCGAGTTGCGTGCGATAGTCGCCCAGGCGCACCGTCGCGAGATCGATGCCATCGACGAGGACCTGACCGCGATCGGGTTTGTGGAATGCGCAGATCAAGCTGATGATCGTGGATTTTCCGGAGCCGGACGGGCCGACCAGCGCCGTTACGGTGCCAGCGGTGGCATCAAACGAGATGCCATGCAGAACCGGCTTATTCGGCTCATAGGCAAAGAACACATCGGCGAATCGGACATCGCCACGGATTGGGCCGAGCGCTGTGGTGCGTTGCGGGTCCTTTTCCTCGTCGGACTCGGCGAGAATTTCGCTGGTGCGGTCGAGTCCGGCGACTGCTTCTGTCAACTGCGTTCCGACGGCAACGATCTGGATGACGGGAGCAATCAAGTACGCGAGCACCATGGTGTAGGTCACATAATCGCCGACTGTCAGCTTATGCTCGACGACTAACAGACCGCCGAGGTACATGACCAGTGCGCCCACCACACCGAGCACGACCGTGGAGGCAAGGCTCATGACCGATTGCGCCGTCAGCGTGCGGACAACGTTTTCCAGCAGGCGCTGCACGCCGCCGGCAAAAATTTTTGCTTCGCTTTCTTCGGCGCGATACCCCTTCACCACGCGCACGCCGCCCAGCGATTCGGTCAACCTGCCGGTCACGTCGGCATTGATGCGGGCGCGTTCGCGGAAGATGGGGCGGATGGTCTTAAAGGCCATCATCAAAATGAGAGAGAAGACGACCAGAACGACAAAGGCCAGCAGGGTCATTTCGACGCTGATGCGGAGCAGAAGAGCGAACGCGATTGCCGCCGCCAGAAGACCGCCGACGAAATTCACCATGCCGGTGCCGATGAGATTGCGGATGCCCTCCACGTCCGTCATAATGCGCGCGACCAGCGTGCCGGTGCGGTTGGCATCGTAGAACGCGACGGGCAAGCGGCCGATGTGCTGCTGCACCTGAACGCGCAGATCGGCGATGAGACGCTGTGCGGCGATGGAAAGCAGTTGCGTCAAACCGTACGAAGTCGCGCCTTGAATCGTCGTTGCCAGTAGAACGGTTCCGATGATCCACGGCAGAAGATGCAGTTCGCCGCGGCGCATGACATTGTCGATGAGGAATTTTGCGGAAAGCGGTAAGACGAAGCTCGCCACACGACTGATGACCATCAAGAGCAAGCCGAAGGCAAGCAGCGTGCGGCGCGGACGCACCAGAGCCCAGATCTCCGGCAGCACTTTGCGCAACTCCGGCTTCTTCTTGCTCACTGGCTTATCGGGAGACGCACGCCCGGCGGCAGACTCGGACCTGCGCCCGCCGCGTGTTCCCGCATCGATCCATGCCGGCTTGATCGCCATAAGTTATGCCGCCGGCGCCCGATTCCGGCGCGCGGAGATAAACGAGCGAACGCAGAGCAGCACATAAACCAGGCAGACGGCAGCCATGGCGAGTTCTTCCTTCATGGCCGCAGGCCGCAATATAACCTGCCCGCGCATCTCTGTGATGAGATCGCCCATGCCGCGCCAGCCGGGAAATACAAATCCGATCAGACCGACGGTGACTGCGATGTGCATAAAAAGCATCCGCCGCTTGCCGTCGTCCGTGCGCGCCAGCATACCGAGAATGCCAAGCAGAATGCCGAAATATGCGGGAATCAGCGAGGTGGGCGCGTGGCTGCCGGTCGCGACAAACACGGCCACTCCCAAAACGATGAGGATGATGCCGACAACAATCGTGAGTCTCGCCACAGCTACGCGCCTCCTTGACTTTTGTTTGGGGCCGATACTCCAGCATAGCCTTCCTTGGCCAATTCGCTCAGAATCTGCTGAACGATCTGCGCAACAGGCGGCACGACGGAAATTTCGATTGCGTCCTTTGGCGGCTCCAGCGTGGCCAGTTGGCTGGGCAACAGAGACGGAGGCATGTAGTGCCCGGTGCGCGCTTCTAGCCGCGTGCGAATCACCGATTCCGGACCGGTGAGATAAATAAATCGCACGGAATTTTGAGGCATGCCCGCGGTCAAGGTTGCGCGGTAGGACTCTTTCAGCGCAGAGCAAGCGAGGATCGCGTTCGCGTTGTTATGCACCCACGCCGCGATCTGGTCATGCAGACTGCGCAGCCAGGGCGCGCGGTCCGCATCGTCGAGTGGAATGCCTGCATGCATCTTCGCGCGATTCGCCTGCGAATGAAAATCGTCGGCATCGGCGAACTGCCAGCCTGTTGCCTGCGCCAGTGCATGGCCGACGGTCGTTTTTCCTGTTCCGGTGACTCCCATCAAAATGACGATCACCTTTTCGATTTCCTTCCATCGGATGAAACTATTTGTTGCACATCGTGAAGAAGCTGCTGTGGCGTCCAGGTGTTGGTTGCATACCAGTTGCGAATCTTTCCATCCCGTCCGACTACCGCCGTTGACACGGAGTGCAGCAACACCTTGCCGCCATCTGAGGAAGTCACTCCGATGTCGAACCACTGCAATACAGATGCCAGCTCCGGCACGGAGGGTGCGGCAAAATCCCAATGATGAAACGTTTCCTTCGTATATCGCCCAGTGTACGCGCCACCGTAGCTGCGCAGAACCGCGGGAGTATCGTATTTCGGATCGAAGCTGATGCTGAGCAGATGCGTCTCGGCGTACAGCTTGGGATCGGCGGCAAGCAAACGATTGAGATCGGCGAAGTTGCGGCTCATCAATGGGCAGAACTGAGAAGACTGGCAGCGCGTGTAGATGAAGGTGAGCACCAGCACCTTGCCGCGAAATTGATCGAGATGAATTTCGCGCCCGCTCTGGTTTCGCAGTTTGAAATTGGGCACGACTTCCCCAGCTTTGGGGATGTGGTACTGCACTGGCGGCAGCACGTTCAGCACCGCCTGCCGAATGATGTCAATCTGGCTGAGGATGGCACCCTGTGCGCCTACCTGCAATTGCGCCGTGATGATGTCGCCGGGGTGCAGCTCCGACGCCACAGAGGGATTCTGCAACGTGTAGGCCATGGCCATCGCATCCATAAAGCCGGGAATCTTTTCCGTGTCGAGCGCGATTACGCCGTCTTTTGCATCCACGGAAATGACTTTGCCGCGCACAAAATGCTGCTTGCCGGAATTTTGAGCAGCGGCGCTCTTTGAGCCGCTGCGACATCCCGCGATATTTGCGAAAACTACTATAGAAGCAAGCAGTAGAAATTCGATTGGCCGTATGGGGCGGAAATATTTCCTCATCTTCCTAGCGGCTCCCCTTGTGAAACAACCCATCGTAGCGGAAACGGTAGCGGACTTCTCCGTAAATTTCACGCGGTGCGTTGTAGTGGAAGCCGCCATAAGTCAGGCTGTTGTCCAGCAGCACACGATGGTTGGTGACATTCACTGCATTGATATCAACCGTAGTATTTTTTCGAAACGTCTTTCCCAGTGCGAGGCTCAGGTTTGTGTCATGGGGCAGATAGTTGCCGGGGTATGGGCTCGGAGGGCCGGGCTCTCCATTGTGAAAACCCGATCCGTAATAAAAATTGAAGGAGGCATAGACATCGCGCGGCAGCGTTGCGTCCATGCCGAAGTTCAAGGTGTTCCTCTGGTCGTGATCCAGCGGTACGTAGTCGAAGCCGGGATTGCAAACGGGCGACGTAGCTGGATAGCAGATCAGGCCTCCTGTAATCGCGCCGCGCTGCTGCGCCAGTTGATTGGAATAGGCCAGATGCGCCTGTCCAAAACGCCATAACGTCGGCGAATGCAGCGTCAGTTCCCAACCCTGAATCAACGCCCCATCGACGGTGATGGGGAAGTAGATACTGGACTCGCCAATGTTCGAGTGGTCGAGAAAATTGTTGGCGCGAGTCTCGAAGTTGTCTGCATCCAACAGCCATCCGCGATACGGAATCTGCACGCCGAACTGATGTTCCTCGTCGCGCTCGCCATGCAGCGGAAGAAAGCTGGTGTTACTTGCCTGCGCATACTCAATGAGTGGTCCAGAAGCGGTAAGCAGCGGCGGCGGTTGGTAGTAACGCCCGTAGAAAGCACGGAACACCCAATCGAGTTTCGGAACCTGGACAGCCACGCCAAAACGAGGATTGTTTTCAATTTCCGTAAAGCTGGAGACGAATTGCGACTCGCGCAGGCCAGCAATCAAAGTCAGCCAGCGCGCGGCTTTATAGTTATCCGAAACGTACTCCTCTGTCAGCCCGGCGGCTGCCCCGTCGTGAATCAGAAAGTTCGGGAAGCTTCCGTCATTGAATACCGAGCCGAACGCATAGCTGTCGTGCTGGCCGAAGGAGTAGAAGCCAGCCTCCAATGTGTTTTTTGCAATCTGGGTTGTGATGGAAGCCTGCAGACCAGCGTAGTTGGAGGCACGATCGGCCGTCGTTGCTATGGGGTAATCGTTTGGATTCGGCATGTAGTTGGAGCTGTTGTAGTGGTAGTACGGCGAAAGCTGCAACACCGTGGAAGCATTGAATGTGTGCACCCAGGAAAAGGCCGAGAATCCGTCCACCTCTTGCTGCGCGTCTCGCAAACCGCTGGAATCTGGATTGGGCGGTCGATTTTCGTAATCGTTCGGATCGGGATCGTACGGGATCTGATAGTAATCGGTGCGCAACTGCGACACCAACCGTAATTGATCGTGGGGCGTTTTGTTGTACACAAAGGACGAGAATCCGCCGTATCCATTCGCGGCATCGTGATATGCCTTTGAAATTGGCGGCATCAGGCCGTAGTTCGTCCGATTGCCATTCAGACTGCCGTAATACGCGAACTTCTCGGTGTGGCTGCCGAAATTGAGCTGGTCATTCGTTTGATAGAAACTTCCACCGCTCAAAATAAGTTCTGCCTCATTGTCCCGTTCAAAGCCGGTGCGCGGAGACACGTCGAAGACGCCATAGGTGCGGTCGCCTACGTTCGCGTCGTAGCTGCCCCGCTGCACTTCCAGATAGTCGATGTCTTTGGGATCGATCTGCGGGCCAACATTGCTGGCGATATTGGTGTTGGGAATCTCGACGCCATCGATCTCCCAGCTTACCTGGTGTCCTCCGCGCATGTGTAGCATGTCGTGCACAATGTATGCGCCCGGAACGTAATCTGTGATCATCGCGAGACTATTGGTGCGGTCCGCACCGGGCGTCTTGGCAATGTCGGAGCGGCTGATCATGGTTGTCGGCGTAACGGAGTTAACATTGGCAACATCCGTCTGCGCGGTCACTTTCACCGACTGCTGCACGCTACCAAGCTGGAGTTGAAAGTGGAGAATGGGAGACGTGTTCGAATACACAGTGATTGTCTGCTGCAGGACATCGAAACCGTGGCTGGTCACGGAAACTCTGTAGTCACCCAAAGGCACTGTCAGGAATGAGAAATAGCCGTTCGGGTCGCTGTGCGCGGTTTGCGTAAACTGCGAATGCGCGGCGTGAATTGTGACGATCGCGCCCGCGATAGGCCGATGCTCTGGATCATGCACAATGCCCTGTAGCTGACCGAAAACCGTTGCACAAGCATTTCGGCCACATGCGAAAATCAAAAGCCATAGGCACACTGCGCCGGACAAATACCTCCACTTGCTCATAGCCCCTCGTCTCTTCCGTTCGGATGGATACGTCTCATTGACTGTCCGGCGCTGCCGGATACTCCGTTCCGACCGTGCGACCTTCCATGCACGAAAGAGCACGCCGGCGTGCAGCCGCGTTGGATAACACAGCCGGAACAGGTTCAGGAAAACGAATCTAGATGGATATGACAGGTGGGGCGCGCGTGGATTGATGCCGCACGATCGAGACGGAGAGAACAACAGACTGCGCAACTGGCACATTGCCCAGAAGCGCGGGTTGAGAGAGCATCTGGAGTGGAGTCGCTGCGGCGGCTACAACCGCCGGAGCGGCAGCCAGCTTCCACAGCGGGCAGGGAGACGGCAGAATCGAGGCATGGCCGGAAGCATCGGCCACGGCCGCATACTGGAGCATCATGCAATGATGCGCGCCATTTCTGCGGCAGCACGCGGGCAGGCTCGCTTCCTGCTGCGCGCTGGCGAGCAGAGGCCGCAGCGGCAGGAATGCCGTCAGTAGCAGCAGAACAAATGCGGACCAGCGTCTCACAGCCTCAGCATACCATCGCACCATGCACGCTGATGGAGTCCGCCTATCATAGACGAGGAGAACAACCCGATGCGTAAAACGCGATTGGCCCAATATTGCGCGTCTGTAGAGTTGCTGGCTGTTTTATGTGCAACGGCCGCGCGGACGCGAGTGCCGGCGTCAACGCAGAGAGCGAATGGCGAAAACACTTCTGCCGCGCCAGCCATGGGTTCGATATCCGGCCACATGTACATGACAGCGCTGCAATCGCCGCAGCCCGGCGATCGACAAAAAGCGGATGTCATTGTTGCGGCTGCGAAGATAGCGATGGCTCCGTATGCGGACTATCACAAGGCGCTGGCGGATGGATACCACATCTTCCTGCCTAACGTGCCACAGCGGATCTATCACTTCACAAATTCCCGCAATGCATTGGAGGCTGTTCGTCGCTTCGATCCAATGAAGCCAACCTCCTTGCTCTACAAGAAGACGCGTGACGGAAATTACAAACTTGAGGGTGCGATGTATACGGACCGATTGCGCGCGACAGAGGATGAGCTGAACGAACGGATACCTCTCAGCGTTGCGCGATGGCATCAGCACGTGAACTTCTGCCTGGCGCCGCCGGGCGAGAGGGCCGAATATTTTGTGCCGCATCCGAAATTCGGCATGCTCGGTTCGATCACCACGAAGAAAGCCTGCGAGGCCACAGGAGGCCGTTTCATTCCGCATGTTTTTGGCTGGATGGTCCATGTGTACCCATATGAAACCGACCCGAGCAAGATCTGGTCTGTCGACGACGGGGATGGACACGACAGCATGGCTCACTCCGCAATGCCCGGCATGAAGATGAATTAGCGATCCGTTCGCGAAACAGCGGACGAAAATCTGTGATGCCCGCTGGGCTCCGATCAGGATGCTATACTCACGCCACGATCGCAATGGAAATCCCCCATGCTTTTCAAAGCGTTTAGCGCCGCCGTTTACGGCATTCAGGCGAACATCATCGATGTGGAAGTAGATTTCTCCGGCATTAAGACGACGGAGGATCGCTTTCATACAGTCGGATTGCCCGACGCCGCCGTGCGCGAAAGCCGCGACCGCGTTCGCGCCGCCATCAAGAATTCCGGCTTCGATGTCCCACCGACGCACATCACCATCAATCTCGCGCCCGCAGATTTGAAAAAAGAGGGCTCCGGGTTTGACCTGCCTATGGCGATCGGAATTCTGGGCGCGTACGGCAGTCTGCAATTGCGCGACCTGAGCAATTTTTTGCTGGTTGGCGAACTTGGGCTCGACGGCAGCCTGCGCCCGGTCCATGGAATGCTGCCTATCGCCGTTGCGGCGCGCGAACGCGGCATCAAAAACCTGCTGATACCAGCGGCGAACGCGCGCGAAGCCGCCGTGGTTGAAGGCGTCGATGTTTACGGGGTGAACACGCTGCTGGATGTGCGCGAAATGCTGAACGCGGCGGCGAATGGGGGAATTCACGCGCAGCCGATCCGCGTTGCCACGCGCGAGCTGCTGGGCGAGATGCAGCACTTTCCGCTGGATTTTCGCGATGTGCGCGGCCAGCACACTTCGAAGCGCGCGCTGGAAGTGGCGGCGGCCGGCGGGCACAACATCCTGATGATCGGACCGCCCGGCTCCGGCAAAACAATGCTGGCCAAACGGCTCCCGGGGATTCTGGCTCCGCTCAATTTTGAAGAGGCGCTGGAGACGACCAAAATCCATTCGGTTGCGGGCGTGTTGAATTCGGAAACCGGCCTGGTGACGCAGCGACCCTTTCGCGCACCGCACCATACTGTTTCCGACGCGGGCCTGATCGGCGGGGGGGCCATTCCGCGCCCCGGCGAAGTATCGCTGGCACATAATGGTTTGCTGTTTCTCGATGAGCTGCCGGAGTTTCCCCGCAACGTGCTCGAAGTCCTGCGCCAGCCGCTCGAAGACGGGCACGTCACCATTGCGCGTGCCTCCATGTCGCTCAGTTTTCCGGCGCGTTTCATGCTCGCCGCCGCTATGAACCCCTGCCCGTGCGGTTATTTCAACGACAAGTCTCGCGAATGCATGTGTACGCCGCCCATGATTCAGCGCTATGTTTCCAAAGTTTCCGGCCCGCTATTGGATCGCATCGATATTCATATTGAAGTTCCGGCGGTGCAGTATAAGGAACTGCGTGGCGGATCGGCTGCGGAAGGTTCCGCGCAGATTCGAGATCGCGTACTGGCGGCGCGGGAGCGGCAGGCCACCCGGTTTGCTGGCGGTTCGGAACGAATTTTCTGCAATGCGCAGATGAGCACCCGCCAGATCCGTTCCTATTGCGAGCTGTCTTCCGATGCCGAGCATCTCCTGGAGCGCGCCATGCAGCAGCAGGGCTTGAGCGCCCGTGCGCACGACCGCATCCTGAAAGTCGCGCGCACTATCGCCGACCTCGAAGGCCAAGCCGACCTCGCAGTAAAGCATCTGGCCGAGGCGATCCAATATCGGACGCTCGATCGGAGCTATTGGGCGTGAGGAGTCTCGAGTAGAATTTCCCGCAGAAGTGCGAGAACCATGAATCCCCAGCCTGCGATTTATTCCATTCCTCGTGAGAATCGCCCTATTTCCCGGAGGTTCGTCCTATTTAGCGTTGGCCTATTCGCAGTGGCTTTCCTCGCGAGCGCGGCGACAGCTCCAGGCTCCTCGCCGCGAGGATCTGTCGACCTGACAAAGACCCCTTCCATCGCGCATGGCTCGGAGAAATTGGTCTGGTCCGATGAATTCAACGGTCAGTCTGCCCGTTCCGCGCCCGATCCAACCAAATGGGTTTACGACACCGGCTACGGGCACTGGGGAAATCGGGAATTGGAGAGCTATTGCGCTTACGGTTCCAGCGAATCGCCATGCAGCGCCGGTAAGCCGAACGTATATGTAGGCCGCGACGGATATCTGCACATTGTGGTGCGGCGGTCGACCGAAAGTCACTACACCTCGGCGCGAATCAAGACCGAAGGCCTGGCGAGCTTCCAATATGGCCGTATGGAAGCGCGGATTCGGATTCCCGCGGGTCAGGGACTGTGGCCGGCCTTCTGGATGCTTGGCGATTCCATCCAAAGCGTCGGCTGGCCCAAGTGCGGCGAGTTCGACATCATGGAAAACATTGGCAAGGAACCCGCCGTCATCCACGGATCCATTCATGGCCAAGGATTTATTGGCACATCGATGGGCCTGCCCTACACGGCCCCGGGAAAACTTCCATTCTCGCAAGGATTTCATACGTTCGGCCTGATCTGGTCGCCCGGAACGGTCCAGTATTACGTGGACAGCCCATCGAATGTCTACGCCACGTTTACACCGTCGAGTCTGCCGGCCGGGGCAGTGTGGCCCTTCGATAGCGGCAACTTCTTCTTTATCCTGAATTTGGCCATAGGTGGCGACCGGCCCGGCGCTCCGAATGCGGCGACCCATTTCCCTGCCGAAATGCTCGTGGATTATGTGCGTGTCTGGCAGAGGACGTCGAGCGGTCTGGGAGAGCATACCGAGAAAAATGGGAACTAGAACCTATTTGTCCAGTAATCCACAACCAGATTTCTGTTGACTCCACATTCAACAAAGTTTAATGTAGGTGTTGCCAAGATTCACCGGCGGGACTTTTACCGCTGCACTACGTCTGTCCGTCCCGTCTGCTAAATCCCGTTGAGTCAAAGACTTCCAGCATAGGAAACGCTACGGCGCGTAATCTCTTCCTGACCATGGGCGGGTGTGGATCGGCAATCTTTTCGGACCCAAGTTGCCAGTGTTTTGCAAGTACGAACGCCAAAAACTGAACCTGTGCGCGCGGACGTGGAAAGAGTCCGCGGGCGGAAAAATAGTTCAACTACAAGCGTCGTTTTTGCGTCTAAATCGGTAGGAAACCGTTGGCCTGGATCGGCAAAACATATTCCCGAACCCCAAGTGGAAGGTTTTGCTGGCCATTACTAAAAAGAGAGGTAATCCTTTATATGCGCTCCCAACTTATCTTTGGCGCGTTGACTCATGTCAAAAATCGCTATGAATTGTGCCAGCTCGCCTCGAAAGCTGCTCGCAAGCTGCATAAGCCGACCACTCGTTTGCAGGACACGATGAATGACGTTCTGATCCGCTTTCATGAGTCGAGTCCAATGGACAAGACCAGCACTTCGGCAGTTGAGCCGGTCCGCCGACAGGAGCGCCGCGCAGCGTAAGCCGCGCGCCCTCCCCCGGGGGGCTTGCGCCGGTTCCGATTTTCTATTACAACGAACTTCAAACCTCCTATCCGCAGTTCTTCCCAAAACGTGAACTCCACGTATACATCACCTAAAAAATAGTAGATTCCACCCCTCAAAAACCATGACGATTGCTGAACTGAAAGAAAAAAATATAACGGAGCTGACGCGCATCGCGCGCTCCCTCGAGATTCCCGGAGCCAGTGGTCTGCGCAAGCAGGACCTGATCTTCAAGATCCTCCAGGCCCAGAGCGAAAAGGAAGGTCACATTTTCGCCGAAGGCGTGCTGGAGATTCTGCCCGACGGCTATGGATTCCTCCGCTCCCCGGATTACAACTATCTGCCTGGACCGGACGATATTTACGTTTCGCCCTCGCAAATCCGCAAATTCGACCTGAAGACCGGCGACACCATCAGCGGCAACGTGCGTCCTCCGCATGAAGGCGAGAAATACTTCGCACTGGTCAAGATCGAAGCGATCAATTTCGAGTCGCCAGAAGAGACGCGCAATAAAATTCTCTTTGACAATCTGACGCCGCTTTATGCCCAGGAACGCATCAAGATGGAAACCGTGCGCGAGAGCATCAGCGGGCGCGTTATGGACCTGCTCACTCCCGTCGGCAAAGGCCAGCGCGGCCTCATCGTCGCGCCGCCGCGTACCGGCAAAACGATGCTGTTGCAGTCGATCGCCAATTCCATCACCGCGAATCACCCGGAAGTCGTGCTGATTGTTCTGTTGATCGACGAGCGCCCGGAAGAAGTGACGGACATGCAGCGTTCGGTGAAGGGCGAAGTGATCAGCTCCACGTTCGACGAGCCTGCCGTCCGCCACGTGCAAGTTGCTGAGATGGTGATCGAAAAGGCCAAGCGCCTGGTCGAGCATAAGCGCGACGTAGTGATTCTGCTGGATTCGATCACTCGTCTGGCGCGCGCCTACAACACCATCGTTCCGCCCTCGGGCAAGGTGCTTTCCGGCGGCGTGGATTCGAACGCACTGCAGCGGCCGAAGCGGTTCTTCGGCGCGGCGCGCAACATCGAGGAAGGCGGCTCGCTCACCATTATTGCGACTGCCCTGGTGGACACGGGCTCCCGCATGGACGAAGTGATCTTTGAGGAATTCAAAGGCACGGGCAACATGGAAGTCATTCTTGATCGCAAGCTGGTCGACAAGCGGGTCTTCCCTGCGATCGATATTCAGCGCTCCGGCACGCGAAAGGAAGAGCTGCTGATTCCGAAGGACGAGCTGCAGCGCACTTGGCTGGTCCGCAAGGTGCTTAATCCGCTATCCCCCGTCGAAGCGATGGAGTTGCTGGTGGACAAGCTCGGCAAGGCGCGCAACAATTCTGAGTTTCTGCAGAACATGAACGCTTTGTAGAATTTCGGCCACCCATCCGCCGCCCAATCGCCGCATAAATAATTTGTCGTCGTCGCAGAAGCCTGGTCATCGCGACCGAAGGGGAGGCGCGTGCGGTTTTCTTCAGCTCGCCAGGCCCAGAAGCATTTGCGGAGGGCTTTGACGAGCGTATCGACTTGCGGACGACGAAGGCGCCGCGCCGCGAATTTTCCCGGCGCGCGCCCGGCGACCCGTTCATTGGGCGGCGGTACTCCCGTCTGCGAATGGCCCGTCCAATGGGAGATATCGCGAAATCCGGCTTGACTGTCACCGCCCGATGCAGGCATTCGGCGGTAAAATACGTCCCGAGCGGAAATAGCAGGCGGGGTGCGATGAACATATTGCTATTGTCGATGCCGGACTCGTTCGAGCATATGCCGTCCATCGTCATTCGGATGCCGAATGGAGCGTTGACTTCGCTGGCCGGCAACGTCGATGGGCACCACCGGGTCGCGGTCGCCGATCTGATCCTTTGCCAGCAAAGGGTGCGGGAGACGGTCACACGCCTGGTCGAGGACCTCGATCCTCAGATCGTTGGCCTCTCGGTCATGACCTTCCAACGCCGGACCGCCGAACGCATCGTCCATTTGATTCGCCGCCTCAATCCCGAAGCGAAGATCGTCGTCGGCGGTTATGACCCCAGCCTGGCGTCGGAGGCTTATCTCTCGATGCCGATCGACTTCATCGTGCACGGGGAAGGGGAAATTACGTTTCGTGAGCTGACACGCGCGCTGGAAGCCAAAGGCGACATGCACTTTATTGCCGGCCTGTCGCGTCGCCAAAATGGCAAGTGGATCCACAACCCGCTGCGCGCGCCCAGCACCCTGGAGAGCGCAGAGATTCGTCTTCCCAATCGAAGCGCGCGCGCACTGCGGGGTTACACCATGTTGGGGCGCCAGGTGGATGTGATCGAAACCTCGCGCGGCTGCACCTTCGACTGCAGCTTCTGCTCCATCATCGAAATGCGCGGCCGCAATTTCCACACTTACTCTTTCGACCGGGTGATCGCCGACATTCGCGACGCGCGGGAGCACGGAGCGCGCACGCTTTTCCTGGTGGACGACAACATCACGCTGAACGTGCGCCGGTTTGAAGCGCTCTGCAATGCGATCGTCGAGACCGGTCTGGATACGCTCGACTACTTTGTCCAAGGCATGACTTCGGCGATCGCCAACCATGGGGAGCGTCTGGCCCCGCTGATGAAGCGGGCTGGGTTCCGCTACGTGTTCCTGGGCATCGAGAACATCCTGGAGGCCGATCTGAAGGTGCTGCGGGCGAACGCGAAGAACACGGCGCGCGCAAACGGACACAGCACTGGCAATGCGACGCTGCAAGCGATCGAGTACCTGCATCGCAACGGCATGTACGTCGTCGGAGGGCTCATCGTCGGCAGTCCGAACGACACCGCCGAATCCATCGAGGCCAACCTAGCCTTTGCGCGCAAGTATGTGGACTGGCCGTATATCCAGCATCCGACGCCCTATCCCCGCACGCCCATGACGGACGATTTTCACCGCCGCGGACTGATCGAGCACGAGCGATTTGAAGAGTACGATGGGACCACTTCCATCGTGCGCAATGAGCACATGTCCGCCGACGAGATCGAATATCTGCGCTGGAAAGCCGAGCGCGGGATGAAGACGCGCCACCTGCCGACGGCGTTCCGGCACGATCCCTGGTTCGTTGCGCGCAACGCGCTGGCCATGGCGGCGCACACCTATCGCGGCTCGAAAGTGCGCACCGCGCTGGGACTGGAAGACGATCGCCGGGCCTTCGCCAGATACAAGCATATCCGCGGCAGGGAGCGCGAATACCTCTGATCCGTCCGGGAAGAAAGAGCGGGACCGGGCCGGAGACTGCGAGCCTTCACCGTCCCGCCAGATTTTTCAATTGAACCGCCTTGCGGAGGCTGCGGCTCTTGATCCAGTCGCGCGTGGGGTGGGCGTGGATGGGCGCTGGATGCAGGTGCAGCTTTTTCATGATCGAATTGACGCGATGGATTTCCGGCTCCGCCGACGCTTTCGGATCGTATCCCAGACTGAGTGAAATGGACGGCATCGCGCAAGTGTAGACTTCGTGCGGAAAAAATGGCGGATTGTAGATTCCGTTCCCTTGCTTCAGGTGGAAGACCGTTGGCAGCGTTGTGGTTCTTTCACGGAAGGCAACCCCTTGCCAGAATTCTTCCAGATGGGTGGCGGGAACAATCTCCCGGTTGGTTCCATCCCAGGAGTGAAATCTTTTGTCGCCCTGAATCTGCACCAGAAAGTTATATTCGCTGTCGATGTGGTACGGTGTGCAGATTTCCGGTGAAGACAGGAACAGCGTCGCGGTACACGGATAAAAGTCTTTGTGGAAGTTTATCCCCATCGCCGCGCTGATTTCCTCGGTGATCTGTCGAACGACGCTTCCGTAATCCAAATACTCCGCGATACCGGAGAGCCGGATTCGAGCGTCGCAGACATCCAAAGTTTCAATCGCCTGCTCAATCTTTTTCTTGAATTCCGGCGATCCCCAGTCCTCAATCGATTTCTTTCCCAGATTGAACGATCCGCGCGGGGATGGCTCGCGTAAAAAGCCGCCACGTCGCGGCTCTGGAGTGCTCGCTGCCCGCACCAGCTCCTTCAGCCTGGCCCAGTCGAAGTGCGACGACTGGTGGAGGCTGTGGGTGAAAATGAACGGCTGCGTTTCCTTGACAGATTGAAAGTTTTCAGAAAAACAAATGCCCAGCATATTGGTACCTTCTCTTCAACGACACACACATCCTACGACACGAAATTTTCTCCTGCAATATGGTTATGCGAGGCATTGCCGTTCCTTTACTTTACGTGCCGGAACCCCGGCATAGATAGACCAGGGTTCCAGGTCCGCGGTTGCCACCGAGGCCAGCCCGAGAATTGCGCCGGCGCCAAGGTTTACGCCGGGAGAAACGATGGCGCGAGCGGCTACCCAGGCGTATCGATCCAATCGCATCGGAAATGAAATGACGGGGAATTTCGGATTGTTGTAATCGTGAGTTGCACCGCATAGATAAGCTCCCTGCGAAACGATTACGTGCGATCCGAAAACCATCGGGGCGGGATTGTACAACTCCGCGCCGTCCGCCACGATCACGGTGTCCTCGCAGGTCAGATTCCAAGGCGCCCAGATACGCGACGCCGGATAGAAGCGGCAGCGCGGCCCCAATGTTGCGCCAAAACATCGCAGCAGGAAGGCGCGCCAAGCGTGGGCAACGCGCGGCGATGGCCGATAAAGAAAAATCCAGGCGATGCTCCAAAGTTGGCGCCGCACACGGTTTCCGATTGTATATTGTGGCGAAACGTAGGGGTCCAGCCCAACGCGGCCGCGGCCCATTCCATTCGATACTGCGGCCGCCGATTTGTCTGGAGTTGTTGCGCACATGGAAATCGCCGTGACTGGGTTCTACTGCATACGTTGAAAGAATCCTACTAGTTCGCTGACGTTTTGATCCAGGTTATAGCGCGACTCAAAGCATGCCCGCGCCCGCACTCGCATGTCCCGCCTCTCGTTCTCATCGAGAGCCAGCCATCGTTGCAGCAGGCTTCGCGTCCCTTCGACGGTATCCGGGGCGACAAGTCCGGCGCCATCCGCGTGAATCTCCGGCCAGATGTTGACCTGATCGGAGATGAGCACAGGCCGGCTGCAGGCCAGTGCCTCGGCCACGGCGATGCCGAAATTTTCTTGGTGCGACGGCAGCACGAAAGCATCGCTGGCGTGAAAAGCTCCCCATTTCGCGTCTCCAGTGACCAGACCGGGCCAATGCACCCGGCTGATCAGGCCGCGCGCCGCAACCACCGCCTGCAAACCTTCCCGCATGCCCGCGTCCGGACCCGCCATGACGAGATCGACTTCCGGCACGCCGGCGGCGATAGCGGCAAAGGCATCGATCAGCAGATCGCATCCTTTCTTGGGGTGGATGCGTCCGAGATACAGGAAGAATTTCCGCCCGCGTGCGCCGGGGCAGGTCTTGTAAAACATCTCGATCTGCTGTTGTGGATCGCCTGTGGGCAGCTCCGCTCCATAGGGAACGACGGCGGCATTCCACGGCGGCATTCGGAAACTTTGCGGCGCCAGGCGCTCTTCCGTTTCACAGGTAAACAGCACGGAACTCGCATCGCGCAATACGCGGCGCTCGGCCAAGTGCCAGTAAATCCACTTTTTGAGGTGCTTTAGCGGATAGCGGCGCTTGAACCAAGGATCCAGCATTCCATGAGGGAACAATACATACGGCTTGTGGCCGTGGATGGCGCGCCACGTTCCCCAGCTCTGATATTGCCAGATGCCGTGGATCACCACACCGTCAAAGCGATCGACATTTTCCCGCAGCCAGGGAATCCAGCGTCCTGAATAGCCGTAGGTGGTCCGATGCTCGCCAAGTGCGTGCACGCGGAAGGGAACCTCACCTAGAAATGGCTGCGAGGCATGATCGAGACACGCGACTTCACCCTCCCATCCCAGGCGCGGGCCTGCGGCCACAATGCAGCGCACGAGCTGCGCCGGGCCGCCGTATTCCGGATGGAGGGAACGGATCACATGAAGAATACGCATTCGAGGAGAAGACTCCATTCCTTGCCGGCGGCCGGTTGTGCAATGAAGCTGGTTTTTCGTATTTTAGCGTTTGTGGGCCGCTGCCGCCTCGAATGCTTGCATCAGGCCCTGCACATTGGCGTTAAAGCCGAAACTTTGGATGTGCTCGAAACCACGCTTACCCATGCGATGGCAGGCAACCGGGTCCGCCAGCAACCAGCGCAGCACCTCCGCGAGAGCGGCCACATCCTGTGCGGGGAAAACGCGGCCATTCCCTCCATCCGCAACCAGGTCTGGTTGACAGCCGACCTGATCGGAAACGACGACAGCACGACCCGCATTCATGACCTCATTGATGACCAGTCCCCACGGCTCATGAATAGACGGCAGCACAAACACATCGCAAAGATCGTAGTAGCGGGGCAGCTCCGATTGATTGCGAAATCCCAGGAGCCGGACATCTTCCGCGCCCGCGCCCGGCGCGGCATCCCGCAGGCGCGCTTCGATTCGTGGGCGCTCTTCGCCGTCGCCAACGATGATCAGATACGGCGCCGGATTCAACGAATTGGTGGGCTGGCGCAATTGCAAGTATGCGTCTACCAGATCGATGCATCGCTTGCGCGCCAGCAGCTTCGAAGCGAACAGGATGATCGGGCGATTCGGCTCCAGGTTCAGTTCGCGACGCAGTTCCTCGCGCATGACCGCCGCAGCTTCGCATCGTTGTTGGAAAAAAGCGTTATCGACCGCGTATGGCACGGGGAACACAGGAATTTCCGCGCCGAAATGATGCTGCCAGTATTCTGTATTGCGCTGGCCTACGCTCAGCACGCCATGAATGAAGCGGCGCATTCCGGCAAAGAACATCCGCTTCAATGCCAGTTTCGCCGGGCCTCGCGGGTGATCGATCAGCGTGGAGTCGGTTCGCATCAGCACGGGAATACCCAGTGCCTTGGCCGCTGCCATCGCAATCCAGGAATTCAGAGTGGCGTAACCGTGAATCCACAGTACATCGAAGCGACCACGCCGCAGCCGGTCGAATATGCCGCGGTTGAGTGGGCGAAAAAAAGAGATTTGCGAGCCGTCGAGGAGGCGTGGCAGCACCTCATGGCGATAGCCGCCGAGCAGCGGAACATCCCATTCGACAGCCACGCCGAAGCCCGGGTCCCGATAACTCCGCAGGGAAAAATCCGAAGTGTACAAAACTGTTAATTCGAATTCCGGCTGCTGCGCGAGCCGCCGCAGCAGCGGAGATTGGTACTGGATCGGGTGACTCAGTAGATAAGCGACTCGCAGCATGGGCGTCTGATGCCGGCCTTCCACCCTGGCTTGCTCGCGGGCAAGTCCACAGAAGCGACAGTGGCGCGAAACGCAACGCCGGCCGGCTGAATTTTATTCTCAGGGCGCAAGGATGGGCACGAGATAGAGCAGGCTGATCGCGATGCCCACGCCGCCGCCCTTCAGGGCTGCCTTGACCTCGTTGGTGGGAACCATCACGATATCATCGCTCTGCAGAATCGGGTCTGGGGCCTTTCCGTCGACCACCTTACCAAGATTGACGGGGATTTCTCGCCGCGTCGCTCCGGCCGTGCGGATGATGCGGGTTTCACTCTTGTAAGCTTCAAAGTTGATGCCGCCGCTGAGCGTGACCGCCTGCAGTAGGGTCATCGGAGTATCCGGAGTAATCGGAACGGCGCCCTGGCGCTTCACCGCGCCCACCACATAGACCACGCCCACGCGCGGCACCAAGACCCGGTCGCCGGGATACAGCGGGACATTCTGTGAAGCGGCATTGGCCGGATTGGAGTTGAGAACAACCAGCAGCGGCTCGGGAACTCCTTTGCGCAGGATCGAGATGCTGTGGCTGGCGTCCGGCTTCAGACCGCCGGAATAGGCGATGGCGTCTAGGAGAGACATAGGCGCATAGGCCGGGATCGCTTTCGGTGAATTCACCTCGCCCATGACGCCGATCAGATCGACCATGGAATCCTGTACTGTGATGAGCACGTCAGGATTGAGAATCATCTGTCCCGCAATAAGGTTGTGCCGGATGGATTGCTGAGCCTGCTCGATTGTCATGCCGGCGAGGTGCATGCCGCCAACCAGAGGCAGATAAACGACGCCGTCACCGGCAATCCGGGCATTCACCTTGTAATCCGAAACGCCATAGACGCTCACGCCGATCAGATCGCCGGGATGCAGAACAATGGGGTTCCCCGGCAAAAGCTCGGCCGGCGCGCGTTTCACCAGACCGCTGTTGATCGGATTCGGGCTGTCGGACTTGGTCGGCGCCGGACCGGCGTACTGGGCCAATCCAGCCGCCGACGAGAGGCAAAGAGCGAGGGAAACCGCCGCAGCCAAACGTACTGTCGTTCGAAGGGCGCCTTTTGGGTAAATCGGATTGCAGGTCAGCGGAAACATCGGGAGTCCTCCCTTCGCCAGAAGAAGGGCCATTTGCGTTTCCCGCCGCCCGTGCTTGGTGGACGTCCGTTGGAGTAGGAATACCGCTGATAGCCGTAGTATCCGTAATACCGTTGGGAAGCGGCATCGACTGCGTTGATCACCGTGCCGCCCAGCCGGATTCCGGCGCGCAGCATCAGATCGCGGGCCCGTCGCAGAGAATGCTTGCTCGCCCGGCCATAGCGAACGACCAGCAGCACCGCATCGCTGAGCGGCGCGAGTATCAGGCCATCGGTAATTGTCAGGACAGGCGGTGAATCAATCAGGATATGGGTGAATCGTCCCCGGCACTCGTCCAACAGGCTGGTCATGCGCGTCGATGAAATCAGTTCGGTCGGGAACGGCGGCACCGGTCCGCTAGGGAGCAGGAATAGATTGGGCGCTTCGGGAACCGTCTGCAGCGTCTCATCCAGTGTGGTCGCACCCGATAGCAAAGTCGAAAGTCCGACACGGCTGCTGATCCCGAAGCGGCTGTGAATGGTTGGCCGGCGCAGGTCGCCATCGATCAGCAGGACGGACGCTTCGCGGAACGCCAGGACCGCGGCCAGATTGCTGGCGATCGTGCTCTTGCCCTCAGCCGGAGTGGAACTAGTGATCAATATGACCTGTGGCGGGCCGCCCACGCCGGAGAGCAGCAGCGAGGTACGCAGCGAGCGAAACGCCTCGGCGAACTGCGAGCTCGGCTGGCCAAGCACATCGACGTTCCGTTGCGCGGCGGAACGTGTGTCGTCCGTGAGACTTCTTGGAAGCACTTTTCTGGCGCGTGGAATGACGGCCAGCGACGGCAGTTCCGAGATCGTTTCGATGTCATGCACACTACGCAGGCTGGTATCTAGGCTGTCGAAGAAAAATGCCAGCGCAACGCCGCCGAACAAACCGAACATTAATCCGATGAGCACTCGCGAACGGCGCCGCATGCCGCTGGGAAACAGCGGCTTGCGCGCGTAATCGACGACGTCGATCTCGCTCGCGCCCAGGCCGGCTTCGATTCCGGCCTCTCGCAGCCGCGTGCGAAGGTTATCGTACAGAGTTCGGTTGGAATCGAAATCGCGCTGCATCAGGACGAACTGGACCATGTCGTCGCGCTTCTTGTAATTCTTGGCCTCTTCTTCCTGGAGGACCTTGTTGGTCATCGCCTCGTTGACAGCCGCGGATTTGAATGCGATCTGGGCCTGCGCAAGTACCCTGTGCTGTTCCTGGGCGATCGCCTTTTCATTCTGAGCGATCTCCGCACGCATCTCTTTAACTGCGGGATAATTGGGCCCAAATTGAGAACTAAGTTGCGCGTACTGTGCTTCCAGCGTTGCCTGGCCATTGCGCAGCGTGGCCAGTAACGTCCCTGCTCCGGTGCCGATCAGGGCCGGGCTGCCGTCCAGCAGGTCTGGATTGGTGCTGGTCAGCATCCGATACTGCGCCTCGGACACAATGCGCCGAATCTTGGCATCCGCGGCGGCCTTTGACAGATCGTCCAGCGTGTCCAGATTCAGGTTGTGCGCCTGATCGCTGAATCCCAGCACGCCGAGTTTTCGTTGCAACTCGACGAGCTTCTCCTGCGACGTCTCCACCGATTGCTTCAAATCATTCAATTGCGTGGAGAGCCATTGCGAAACCTGCTGGGTCGCCCGATAGCGCGTCTGGAAACTGCGCACAATATAGTCGTTGATCAGCGTATTCACCACACGAGCGGAAAGCTCCGGCGAAAGGCTGGTGAAACCTATAGAAATTAATTGCGTTTTTGGAATTCGCCCGATCGACAGACCGCCGTGAAGAAATCCGATCATCCACGCCTGCACGCCAGGGTCGTTCGAATCTACGTGTGTCACTTTCGACTTGGGGCCGAGGAAATAAGGGTTGTCCTCCAGGTCCAGTTCGTTCGCCACTTTCAGCAAAAGCGAGTCGCTCTGCAGGATGGCGGCTTCGGTTTCCAGCCGGGTGCCAAGGTCCTGCGGGCCCGCCGATCCGGCGCCGATGCGGTATTCGTTCGACGCCCCGAGGCGCACCTGAATCGTGCCGTAGGTGGTGTAAGTTTTCGGAGTGGTGATCGCGCGAATGACGCCAAATACTGTCCCTATAAACACGCAAGTCAGAACGATCCACTTCCGCTTGCGCAGAGTGAGCAGATTCTCGGCAAGGGTATTCCCCTCTTCGTTCGTGACCCAGCCGCCGCCGGTCTGAAAGGAACGAGGCTTAAATTCCGCCTGCGGCGAAGTGCTGTTTTGTGTTGTACTCATGCCAGCCAGGACCGCTCATCTATCGTTACGCAAAGTTGCTGCATGGAGATGGTCCGGGAACCTCGACGTTCAGGAATAGTTCGCGAAAATTCGAGCAGCAATTTGGCAGTGTACCCCATATATACGGGCCCGCCGCGCAGGCGGCAAGCCGGGTCTCGCGCACTCCCGCACCCCGGTTCAGGATTGCGCCCCCGCACGTCCCAAGTGCACAGCACCCCGCGCCGGTTCCATTTCCGGACCGCTCTACAGAGAGTACATGGACGGAAGTAATCCTCAAAATGCGTACCCTGAGAATAGGTGCAACCGGCGTGGAGCGTCAATGCGAAAAGATGGGTCGCCGAAACACCATCGACTTTCCGGCCGCTGGTATGATCGTGCAGTATTGATGCCTGCGTCATGACGAGCAGGTCCGCCAATGGACATCAGCCGTCCCATCGTCGTTGTCGGCTCCGGGTATGTCGGCCTGGTCGCGGCCCTCTGTTTTGCCGAACTGGGCTATCGCGTGCTCTGTGTGGACAAGGACCCGGAGAAAATGGCCGCATTGCAGTCCGGCCGCGCGACGATTCATGAGCAGTTTTTGCCCGAACTCCTAGGACGCCACGGCAATCGCAATGTTCTCTTCACCACCGACTTAGGCCCTGCGGCCCGGCAGGCGGAACTCATCTTTATCGCTGTCGGAACCCCCCAGGCGCGTGGCGGGAAGGCCAATCTCTCCTATGTTGAGGCTGCGGTGCGGGAAATCGCGGCCAACATCGACCACTACACGGTCATCGTAGAAAAAAGCACAGTTCCCGTCTACACGAACGCATGGATCGGCGACGTGATGGAACGCTGTGGAGTTTCTCGCGAGAACTTCGACGTGGTCTCCAATCCGGAATTCCTCCGCGAGGGCAGCGCGGCGGCCGATTTCCTGCACCCTGACCGCATCGTGGTCGGATGCAATAACGACCGTTCCTTTGCGATGGTGGAAGAGGTGTATCGGCCTCTAACCTCCGGCGACTACTACGCCAAGGCAACAGCGATTCCCGGCCAATGCAATCCCAGGAGGCCGCCGGCGCTGCTGCGGACTTCTCCCCAAAGCGCGGAACTGATCAAACACGCATCGAATGCTTTCCTGGCGATGAAGGTCTCTTTCATCAATGCCATCGCCAATCTTTGCGAGACCGTGGGCGCGAACATCACGGAAGTGGGGCCAGGCATTGGCATGGACCAGCGTATCGGCACGCAATTCCTTCACCCCGGAATCGGCTACGGTGGTTCCTGCTTCCCCAAGGATCTGGCCGCCTTCCGTTCCGTGGCGGCGGAGTTCGGCGTAGAGTTCGGCCTGCTGGGATCGATCGAACGCATCAACGAATTGCAGCCGCTGAGATTTCTGGAGAAAGTTCGCCGTGCCCTGGGCGGCATCGAGGGAAGACATTTCGCCGTATTGGGACTCGCTTACAAAGGCGGCACTGACGATGTCCGACAATCTCCCGCGATGCGCCTGGTGCAGTTAATTCTCGCCGAAGGCGGCAGCGTTGCGGCATACGACCCGGCTGCCATTCCGCGCGCTCGCTCCGTGCTTCCGCCAGATAAAAACCTGCGCTACGCGGCCGATGAATTCGATGCCGCTGCCGGCGCGGATGCGCTGTTGATTCTGACGGACTGGCCGCAGTTTGCTTCGCTCGACCTGAAGCGCATTGCAACCCTTCTGCGCCAACCGCTGCTGATTGATGGTCGCAATCTCTACCAGCCGGAGCAGGTCGCGGAGCAAGGAATCGCATATTTCAGTATCGGCCGTCAGCCGGCCGAGACAGCCGTCGAATCCGCGTCGAGGGTTCCGCCGAGCCCGAACGCCCACCCCGGCAAGTCCCGTCCTTCCGTTGTAAGATTTCCTACACCGGCGCGACATAGCAGAAAATCCATGCGCGTCCTGTTGACGGGGGCAGCCGGATTTCTCGGCTCACACCTTGCAGACCGGCTGCTGGCGGAGGGCCACTCCGTGCTCGGCGTGGACAACTTGTCCACGGGTCATTTTCACAATCTAGCCCATTTGATCAATGAACCTCGATTTGAATTGATCGAGCACGACACGTGTGAATTCTTCGATCCAGGGCCCGTGGACTTCATCTTCAACTTCGCTTCGCCCGCCAGTCCGCCGCAGTATATGCGGCTGGGAATTGAAACGTTGCGGGTCGGATCGGAAGGCACGTTGAACATGCTGGAGTTGGCCAGCAAATACAACGCGCGGTTTCTGCACGCTTCCACCTCAGAATGTTACGGAACGCCGGAGATTCATCCGCAGCCGGAAAATTACTGGGGCCACGTCAATCCAGTGGGACCGCGCTCGGTGTACGACGAGGCCAAACGATTTGGCGAGGCATCGGTGATGGCATACCGGGCGCATCACAATGTGGATACTCGGTTGGTAAGGATATTCAACACCTATGGCCCGCGCATGCAGCCCGACGATGGACGCGTCATTTCCAATTTCGTGATGCAGGCATTGCGCGGAGAAGATGTGACCGTCTACGGAGACGGTTCGCACACCCGCAGCTTTTGCTATGTCACCGATCTGCTGGAAGGCATCCTTCGCCTTTCGCGGATTGAGGAGCCGCTTCCCGTCAACCTCGGCAATCCTGCGGAAGAAACTGTTTTGGGGTGCGCGCGCCGCATCATTCAACTGACCGGCTCGAGCAGCAAAGTTCGATTTGAGCCGTTGCCGCAAGACGACCCGCCGCGGCGCCAGCCCGACATCGGCAAAGCCCGCCGATTGTTGGGGTGGGAGCCAGAAGTCTCTCTCGACAGCGGCTTAAGCGAAACCATCGCGTACTTCCGCTCGATCACGGAAGATCTAGCAGCGGTTCGCTAGAACTTTAGAAGATTCTTCGATTTCATGACTCCTGAGACTCCGCCAAAAAGCTCCCCGAACATCTCCCCAAAGATCTCCTTGGATCCGAACATCACCCGGCGCGACGTCCTGAATTCGGCGTTGCTTGCCTCCGGTGCAGCGGAGTTTGCCCGATGCAGTTGCTGGCAGCAGACGGCCGAGGCGCTGTCGCAGTCCGGCAAAAACTGGACCGGATACGGCGGAGTTGGCGATTACGCGAACTCTAACGGGAATGTCTGGGATGTAGTGACGGCCGGGCACCAGATTCGCGATCACGTTTACGATTCGCTGCCGGCGGACATCGTGGATACTAAGGAAGAGTACGAGCTGATCGTCGTTGGCGGCGGCATCAGCGGGCTGGCTGCCGCGCATCTGTTTCAGCGCGCTGCGCAATCGAAGCGGCGCTGCTTGATTCTCGAGGACCATCCGATCTTCGGCGGAGAAGCCAAGCGCAATGAGTTTATGGTCGACGGCCAGAGGCTCATCGCAAATCAGGCTTCTGCGATGTTTTTTCCGCCGTTTCCCGGCACGCTTTTATCGGACTTCTACGATTCCGTCGCCATTACCGCCTTAATGCACGCCGCGACATTGCTGGCATCATCCTCAATCGTTGGGGCCACGCATACCTAAGCCCGCAGCCAGGATTTTTCTTCGGAAAAGACGGCCAGGTCGCTCCGCGCGACGTGCTGCGCAATGCTCCCTTTGGCAGAATCGCGTTCGCCAACTCCGACCTCGCCGGGATCATGGATCATCGATCCTGGAAGCCGATCGCGCTGTGAAGCAAATCGTCAGGATGCAGGAAGCCCGAACAGGATGCAGCCAAAGAGGTCCCCTGGGAACAAGGAGAAGACCCCAAAAGCCGCAAAATCGTTGGCCGGATCGCTGAAACTTGCACTCCGCGAGCTTCAAGGGATGACGATTGGACCCACGATTTCGATCAGTGGATAGCCCTGCTGTTTCCATTCGTCGAAGCCGCCGCGCAGGGGTCGAATGCGTTCCACGCCGAAGCGTCGCATCGTCAAGGCGATTTTTGCGCTGGTTGCCTCGCTAGGGCAGGTGCAGTAGAGGACCACATCTCGATCGCGCGGAATCTCCGCGTTGCGCGCGATCAACTCGTTTGGCAGCAGGCGGATGGCTCCGGGCAATACACGTGGATCGGGAAGAATATCCAGGGGATGACGCAGATCGACAATATAGAGTTTGTCTCCCCGATCCATCATGGCCTTTAGCTCATTCGGCTCAATCCGCAGGGTGCGAATCTTCCGCAGAAAACGCTGCTGTTTGACAATCCGGTAGACGACGATTCCGATCACCACCAGGACCACTAAGACGAACGCCGATCGGCTCAACCAATGCAGCAGCACGCCGTTTCGGCGAATCGCGTCGCCGAAGAAACGGCCCACCAGGACCAAAGTTGTGACCCAGAGAAATGTCCCCGCCATGTCGTACATCAGGAACGTGCGATACCGCATCTTGCTCTGGCCGGCGAGCGGGGCCGCCATCGTGTTCAGACCCGGAATGAATTTTGCCATCAGCAGCGCTGCCGAGCCGTGGCGCGTCAGCACATCCTCCGTTTTGCGCACGCAGGACGCTGCCTCCAGCGAGAACCTGCATATCCAGTGAGTCACCGCACTGCCATAGCGTCCGCCGAGCTGAAACCAGGCCGAATCCGCAATCGCGCTTGCCGCCATGACGGCCACAACGAGCCACTCGATTCGCATGTGGTGGGTCGCGGTCAATGTGCCGGCTGTCAGCAGAATGGGGGTGCTCGGTAGCGGGACGCCAAGCTGCTCCACCAGGACCCAACCGAACACAATCAAATACCCGAAGTGCAGAAACGCTTCCACCGTGGAGTGCATGTGCTGCCCGCCTCAAAGCCCAATCTTCAGATGCAGGAATTTGTCGAAAGGAAGCAAGTCAATCTCGGGGAGATTCCGGCGCGATGGATGCATCGGGCGGTCTCGTTTCCTCCTGTGAGATGCCCGGCTGGCTGACGGCCCAGTAACCAGTGCGCGCCAAAACGCGAATCCCCTCGAGCGGCAGTTTCAAAGAAACATTCAATAAGTGTAAACCGGGTTTCAGATTCGACGGTTGGAAGCTGAGGATGTAGCGATTATGCACCTGGTTGGCCAGCATTCCCAGGTCGCGGTCAAGCTGTTTTCCCTGGTTAAACCGAAGATATTGGCCGCCGGTCATGCGGGGAAGTGCTGCCGCGGTGTTCTTGCGAAATGCCTGAATGGTCATTAGGAGGGGAGCGAGCAGATCGGCGCTGCCACTCCCCACCGGAGCCTTCAAACTCTCCATCAAGTCCGCGTGCGACGGACTGAATGTCAAGCTGTAGACGATTACGTCGGTGCGGCCAATTTTTTGAACCACCTGCTGAATAGGCGTGCGACTGCCGTGATCCCGCGTTTCGCTTAGCAGGACGATCACGCGCTGATTTTGCGCGGGCTCGTCCGCCAGCATGTCGGCGGCGTACCATACGGAATCGAGAATCGCGGCTTCCCCGTCGCCCGGACGGATGGAGTAGATGGCGCGCTCGACAGCATCGGGACTGCCGGAAAAATCTAGCAGCATCCGCGGGCGGCTATCAAAAGTCACCACGGCAATTCGATGCTGTGTGTCACCCGCCAGCGCTTCCACCATGGTCGGAAGGCCCTGATAATTGTGGAACTCGCGCACCGCGGAGCGGCCCGTCTGCACCAGCACCACCATGGAAATCGCAGATTTGTCCGTATCGGTATCGAGATGAGTTTTCTGCTCGACGCCGTTGTCTGTCACCAGGAAATCTTTCGCGGTGAGATTGAAGACCGGCTCTCCGCTTTTGGTCTCCACCAGCGTGGGCACCAGCACCAGATTGGTGCGCGCGCGCAGTGTCACCTGCTGCGCCTGGCATGTCACAAGAAAAAACCCTGCAACAAAAAGTAGGAAAATGCCTTGGATCAGACGAACGGACACCAACTGCCGCATATTCCATTTCTACACCGGCCCGACTCGTCATGTAGAGGCGCGTCAACAACAGCTTGTCATTGGCAGAAACGAAAACCACGCAGCAAGCTTCGCGGCGTGGTTTTCCAAAGCTTTTTTGCTACGGGTTACTTGCCCGCATATACCAGCGGCATATTGACAAGGTGTTCACTGACGAACCAGACTTGCAACTCATTCGTGCGTACCACTTCGCTGACCAGCAGGTCGTTCGTCCCATCGTCTCCCTTTTCCGCCGCTTCGCGAGCCAGCGAGCGCGCCGTCACGATGATCTGTTCATGCGCTTCGAGGAGTTCGGCAATCTGGACCGGAACTTCCTGGCGTCCACGTGGCGGCCTCTTCAGCCGGGTCAACTCAGCTACGTCATGGGCCATTGCAACGCTGACGCCGCCCAATGTTTGAATGCGTTCGGCGATGCCGTCGACCAACTCTGCCTGCTCGCCAAAATGCTTATCAAACAGGAGGTGAAGCTGGTAAAACGTAGGACCGCTCACCTGCCAGTGGCTCTTCTTATACAGGTCGCGCAGCGTAATGGTGTCGGCAAGCAACAAGTTCAATTCATCCGTGATTTGTTTCCGAACATCCGCGCTAAGCCCGATCGACAAATGCTGGATGACCGTTCCAAATTTTTGAATTTCTCCGCCATGCTGATTTACGTGTGGGGTGATGTGATCAGTCGAAGATGAGTTTCTTGTCGCAGTGGTCATAGTTTGCGATCTCCTTGCTCGCAGTCGATTAGATGCTCCCGCTGTTTGCCAGATGCTCGAAACTAGAAGGCCTTTTGTGGCTACCAACCGGCGAACATAGAACTATGCCACTTACCGGTGCACCCGACGCATACGACCGCCCTTCTCTAGCAAATACATCTCGTTGCGCCATAGAACTGCGCGGCTGCCGTAGCTGACGGCCCAAAAGAAAATGCCGAGTAGATCGCGAAGCGGATAGAGCAAAATGGATTGCCATGGGGATTTCTCGCGCAAGACCGATCGGCTGATGATCGCAGCCAGCAACATGCGGCTGCCAATGCTCCAGACCAGCGCCCCGGCGGCGATCCATTGCCAGCCCAATGCCCACGTAGCCGCGGAGGTCAGCAAACCGAACGGCACGCTGAAAGTGAGAACGCTGCCGAAATGTCCTTTGGGCCGCGAAAATCGCGTGCTTTTCATCCAGCGCGCCTGATGCTGCATGGAGGGCCAAAAATCCGCGTGCAGCACCATGTGATCGATCGCGTGCGTGGACAACACAACGGCATGCCCACGTTCAGCTACCCAGTTGCCCAGCAGAAAATCGTCCGCGCAGTAGTCGCCCATGGGCAGAAAGCCGCCGATCTCGTCGAGACAGGAGCGCCGCACGGCCATGGTCGGCCCGAGCGCGAATTTCATTCCTTCGAGCCACTCCGCGACCAGCACACCCGCGCTCATTTCGATGGACATGGCCGCCGCTTCCAGGCGCGACCACAGTCCACCCTCAGCAGCCACGCCGCGATACAAGCATGTGACCACGCCTACCCGCTCATCGGAGAACGGCTCGACAACCTCTCGCAGATAGCTAGGTCCCACTCGGACATCGCTATCGCTGACAACAAGAATGTCGTGCCGCGCTGCTTTCGCCATACGATCGAGCGACAGAATCTTGGCATTGGGGATAGTCGGCTCGCCGCTGGCAAGAAACTGCACTGGCACGTGGGGATAACTTGCAGCCACGCGGCGCGCGATTTCAAGCCCGGCATCGTTGAGTTGCCGCGCGCAAAAGAGGATTTCATAGCTCGGATAATCCTGGTGGAAAAATGTGCCGAGATAGGATTCCAGTCCCGGCTCGGCGCCATGCAACGGCTTCAGCAAACTGACAGGGGGCGAAAACGATCGACTCGAAACGAGCCGGAATCGGCGCCGAAAACACATGGCGGCAACGATTGCCATTCCGGCATATGCCGTGGACGCGAGCAAGCCGAACAGACCGACGCCGAGCGCGACATAAAGCAGCTTGTCCATGCATGTAGAAGGAATGGCAGAAGACAGAATACCTGAAGGCACAAATTGGCGGGAAGAAACCGGATGAGGGAAACGAAGGCCACAGAGGAAGAGGACTACGAGCGCTTCTTCGCGTCGTGCGCGACGGTGACAACGACCGGACGGCGAAGCGGCACCAACCCCGGTTCCGAGGGGTACGCGCCCGGCCGTGCGCGTGTCAGCATCTCCGTGCGAACATAATCGACGAAGCTTTGCATTTGCCGGTTCATCTCCTCCATGCGTTCGCGCATTTGCAGGACGATGGCAATGCCGGCGATGTTGACGCCCAGATCGCGGGCGAGATTCAGGATGAATTCCAGCCGTTCGAGATCCTCCTCCGTGTACAGGCGTGTGTTGCCCTCCGTACGCGACGGCTTCAGCAATCCTTCGCGCTCGTACAGGCGTAGCGTCTGCGGGTGGATACCGTACATCTCGGCGACCGCGGAGATCATATATGCGCCTTTCGATTTACGCTTGTTCGCCATCTTCTCCCGTCCAGCCTAGCTCAATTCCGTGTTCCTTGCGCAACCAGAGAACTGCTTTCCACCATTGCTGAATCCTGGCGTATTGAAGACCCGCGCTGCACAACCAATCTCAGCTCCGTGTGCTAGCATGTTGGGCGATGCGAACCACGCAACGTCTTTCAATGTTTCCCGTCCTGCTGGCGCTCTGCGGAGCCGTTGCGATGGCTCAGCAGCACGTTCCTCACTTCCATCCCGGCGAATGGCAGATCGATTCTGTCACTACGGTAGCGGGCGGAAGAACCATTTCCTCCAGCACTCGCCTGTGCGCCAGCGAGCAAGTCGACTTCTGGAAAGTCGCACAGGCCGGCCTGACATGCAAACCTCCAAAGACGCATCCTGAATCCTCCGGCGCAGTCCGCGTTCACGTTCATTGCGTCTACAGCGGCGATCGTCTCCATTCGGACATCCGCTCGGAAGCGATCGAAACGTTCTCCGATCACGGCAACAGCTTCACCCTGGTTGGCACCACAAAGACCAACACCGTCTATCAAGGCGTCCAGCCGAAACTGACGTCGGCGCATCTTCAGGCCAATGCGCATCGAACCGGCAACTGCCCATAACCCGCAGCAGGTAAGCCATCAAACCTCGCTGAAAATGGTCCTCCGCGGATCGTCCGGATTGAGCTTCGCGAATTCGCGCAGAATTTCCTTGGAGCGCTCGTCCTGCACCTTGGGAACGATAATCTGCACTTCGACAATCTCGTCTCCGCGCACGCCATCCCCTGCCGAAGACGCGACGCCCTTCTCCCGCATTCGCAATTTCTGTCCGGTCTGGGTTCCCGGAGGAATCTTCAGATGCGCACGCCCATCGATCGTCGGCACTTCGATCTTCGCGCCTAGCGCGGCTTCGGCAACTGTCACCGGTACAGTTACATAAATGTTGTCGCCTTTGCGGGTGAATACCGGATGCGGATCAATGCGGACGATCAAGTAGAGATCACCGTCCGCTCCCCCGCGCACGCCCGCATTGCCCTTGCCCGCAAGGCGGATTCGCTGGCCGTCGCGGGTGCCGGGCTTGATGCGAAACTCAGCGGTTTCGGTGCGCGCCACCGTCCCCTGACCATGGCAGGTTGGACATTCCTGCCGTATCTGGCCGGTACCGCCGCAGCGCGGGCATGGGATGTTGAACTTCATCCTTCCGCCCATCTGCGTGACCTGTCCGGTGCCGTCGCATTCGGGACATTCCATCGCTCCGCCGCTGGAAGCCGCGCCATGACAAGTCGGGCATACTACCTGGCGGGTGATTTGCAACCGCAAGGAACCGCCGCGAATGGCGGTCCAGAAATCTATATTGACCTGATATTCCAGATCGCTGCCGGGCTGCGGACCGACCTGCGATCCGCCCTCCTGCTGATCGCCGCGAAACGCTCCGGAAAAGATATCGCGGAAGTTACCCCAGGAGGCGCCTCGGGCACTCTGGCCAGCGCCCGCACCCTGCGCGCCGCCGGCGAAGTCGGAAAAATCAAAGCCCTCAAATCCGACTGGGCCGCCGCGCGATGCTCCCCGTGCGTGGCCCGGGCCACCGCGAAATCCATAGCCGCCCTGCGCTGCCGCTTCGGCTGCCGCCGGGTCGATGTTGTCAGAATAGAAGCCGAGCTGGTCGTAAATTTTGCGCTTCTTCGGGTCGCTCAGAATGTCGTTGGCTTCCGACATTTCCTTGAATTTCTCTTCGGCCTTCTTGTCGCCCGGATTCACGTCCGGATGATATTTGCGCGCAAGTTTGCGGAACGCCTTGCGGATCTCATCCGGAGTCGCCGTTTTCTTTACGCCAAGAATGCCGTAATAATCTTTGGTCTGTGTCGCCATAGCTCATGGAATTGCTACTTGCTTCAATGTACCTGAGTTACCTCCCTGAGAGGACCGCACTTAAGTTCACAATTTAGTTCCACACCTTCTCTACGCCGATCGGCTCGATGCGGCAGAAGATGTCGGGCGCGATGCGCGCCATCTTCGCCGCGAACTCCTCAGCTTCCTCCTGAGTCTGAAACAACTGCTTTTCGTAAACCTTTCCGGCGCGAAACTGCTCGCACTTCCATACTGTGTTCGTCATCGTTACTCCTGTTCGCCATTCACACGTTGAGAGAAACTGAGGGCGCCCCGCTGCTTCTCAGGACGCCCTCCATTCACTGAAAATTTGGCTCCAGCCTTACCGTACGCACGAACTCTCTATCCGGTTCGTTGCGCACTTACTTCTTTTCGTCCACATCGACGTACTCCGCGTCGATCACGCCTTCATCCTTCTTCTGCTCGGTTTCGGGCTGTTCCGGAGTCGGAGCACCACCTTCAGGTGTTCCCGCCGCGGCGTTGGCTTTATACATGGCCTCGGCCAGCTTGTGAGATGCAGTGGTCAGCTTTTCCCGCGCCGCATCCAACTCGGCTGGGCTGGGCGAGCCTTCCAGCGTCTTCTTGGCGTCGGCGAGCGCACTTTCCACATCGGTACGATCGCTGCCCGTCACCTTGTCGCCGCTGTCCTTCAGCATCTTTTCGATGTTGTAGACCAGGCCGTCGAGCTGGTTGCGCGCCTCGATCTCTTCGCGCTTGGCCTTGTCCTCGGCAGCGTGCGCGTCTGCGTCTTTCGCCATCCGCTCCACTTCTTCCTTGCTTAGACCGGAGGACGACGTAATCGTAATCTTCTGGTCCTTGCCGGTGGCGTTGTCCTTCGCGGTCACATTCAGGATGCCGTTGGCATCGATATCGAACGTCACCTCGATCTGCGGAATGCCGCGCTGCGCCGGCGGAATGCCGCTCAATTTGAACTTGCCCAGCGTGCGGTTCTGGCTGGCCAGCGGCCGCTCGCCCTGCAGTACGTGGACTTCGACCTCGGTCTGGTTGTCCGCCGCCGTCGAAAACGTTTCTGTCTTCTTGGTCGGAATCGTCGTATTGCGCTGGATCATCGGTGTCGCCACGCCACCCAGCGTTTCAATCGCCAGGGTCAATGGCGTGACATCGAGCAGCAGCAGGTTTTTCACCTCGCCGCCCAGCACGCCCGCCTGCACCGCCGCGCCGATGGCAACCACTTCGTCTGGATTAACACCCTTGTGCGGCTCCTTGCCGAACAGGTCTTTCACCAGTTGCTGAATCTTGGGCATGCGGGTCTGACCGCCGACCAGCACCACCTCGTCGATCTTACTGGCGTCAATCCCGGCATCCTTCATCGCCTGCTTGCAGGGGCCGATCGACCGCTGGAGCAAATCGTCCACCAAGCTTTCCAGCTTGGCGCGGGTGAGCTTCTTCACCAGGTGCTTCGGTCCGGACGCGTCCGCTGTGACGAAGGGCAGGTTGATCTCGGTTTCCATGGTGGTGGAAAGCTCAATCTTCGCCTTCTCCGCCGCGTCCTTCAGACGCTGCAAGGCCATTTCGTTGCCTTTGGAGCGCAGATCGAGACCTTCGTCCTTCTTGAACTCGTCAATCAGCCAATCGACAATCCGCTGGTCGATATTGTCGCCGCCCAGATGGGTATCGCCGTTCGTCGCCTTCACTTCGATGACGCCTTCGCCGACTTCCAGCACGGAAACATCGAAGGTACCGCCGCCGAAGTCGTAAACGATGATGGTTTCGTCTTTTTTCTTGTCGAGACCGTAAGCAAGCGCCGCCGCGGTTGGCTCGTTGACGATGCGCTTTACATCGAGACCGGCGATTTTGCCCGCGTCTTTGGTCGCTTGGCGCTGCGCGTCGTTGAAGTACGCCGGAACCGTGATCACGGCCTCACTCACGGACTGGCCAAGATAGTCTTCGGCCGCTTTCTTCAGTTTTTGCAGGATCATCGCCGAAATTTCCGGCGGGGTGTAGTCCTTGCCCTGCGCCACGACGACAATGTGGTCACCCTGCTGCTTCACTTTGTAGGGCACCATCTTCATTTCGTCCGTCACTTCATCAAAGCGGCGACCCATGAAGCGCTTAATCGAATAAATCGTGTTGTCTGGATTGGTGATCGCCTGGCGCTTGGCCACCTGGCCAACCAGGCGCTCCCCGTTCTTGGTAAACGCCACGACGGACGGTGTTGTGCGGCCGCCTTCCTCGTTCGGAATCACCTTCGGCTCGCCGCCTTCCATGACGGCGACGACCGAATTCGTGGTTCCCAAGTCAATTCCGATGATTTTGCCCATAATGTCCCTCGTTTCGACGACTTTTCCGCAGTCTATCCTGTTTGAGTATCGCAGTTGAGTGTATTACTGTCAACTTAATTGATGCGATCCATCGCGCAAAGGATGCAATTGGCTACAGATTTTCCCGAACCGGAAAGATGCGTCTTCCGAGAGACATGAACCGTCTCCCGGCGATATGTTTTCTCTGGCTCGGTACCGCAGCGATCGGCAGGGCGATCCCGGGCAACTTTCTGACTCCCGATGTGCGCTCCATGGAGGAAAATATTAGAATCGATGAGTAATCTCCACCGCGAGTAATTTCATGATTCGCTTCAGCCATTTTCTTCTGACGCTTTTCTGTCTCGCCAGCCTGCTTCTGGCGTTTCAGGGCACCGCGCACGCCTACGCCGACCCCGGTTCGGGGCTGCTGGCTCTACAGATCATTGGATCGACGCTGGCCGGAATTGGATTTTACTTTCGGCAAAAGATCGGCAAGTTGTTTATTCGCCGCCGCATTGCCGCCGGCGGCCCCGCCATCAAGCCTGGCAGTCCAGAGGATTCCGTAGAGTCAAAACCGGAATGACAGCTTTTCCAAGGCGCACATTTCGCGATCCCTCCGGGTATGTCGAATTTGCAACAGAGGAAGTCCTACGGCACGTTTACGCCAGAGGCTCGAAAGGTGCGCTGCGGTTTCTCGGTTCGAAAATCGCCCGGCAATGGCAGAGTTCAGGGCAAATGATTTCGGGAGACGATAGAAGAAACACGGCGAGCGGCTGCTCATTCGCCACCCGCGTATATTCTTTCCGTCGTATCCGTGGGAATGGTCCGTTTCGCCGTGGCGGGCGGCCGCACAGCTGACCTTGAAGCTCTGCCGGGAAGCGGTTCCGGAAGGGTATCTGCTGAAAGATGCCACTCCGCTGAACGTTCTGTTTGACGGCCCTCGTCCGGTTTTTGTCGATGTTCTCTCCTTCGATCTTCGCGAACCCGCCGACCCGATCTGGCTGGCGCAAGGGCAATTCATTCGGACTTTTCTGCTCCCGCTGCTGGCACATCGGTATTTAGGCTGGCCGCTGGCCGCGTCCCAGATTTACCGTGACGGATACGAGCCATCACAGATCGCCGAGGCGCTTGGGCCTTTGCGCCGGTTGAACCCGAAATTGCTGTGGCCAGTGACTTTGCCGGCGTGGCTGGATCGAAGAAAATCGTCGACTTCCGCGTCACCCCCAGCTCCCAGAACGCTGCAGCGCAGTCCGGAATTTGCAACTGAAATCCTGCGGAAGCATCTGCGGCAGTTGGCGCGCCAGATCGACAACGCTTCGACCGCAACGAGGGAGTCGCGCTGGAGCCAGTACACATCCACGGCAGCCCATTATTCCGTCGAGGATCATGCGAAAAAGAGAGAATTTGTCGAGCGGGTTTTGCGGGACACGCGGCCCTCGGCAGTACTCGATATTGGCGCCAACACCGGAACGTATTCGATGCTGGCGGCCTCTGAAGGCGCTCGGGTGATTGCTCTCGACACGGATTTGGCCGCTATCGATCGGCTATGGGCACAGGCGGCAAAAGAGTCCAACGATGTTCTGCCGCTGGTGGTCAACATCGCGCGACCCAGTCCCGGGCTGGGCTGGGAGAATTCGGAATCGATGTCGTTTCTGGATCGTGCCGAACAGCGCTTCGATTTGGTGATGATGCTGGCGGTTATCCATCATCTGTTGCTGATGGACCAGATTCCACTGGAGCAGATCGCGGCACTGGCTGCACGGCTGACGCGGCGGCACTTGCTGATCGAATGGGTACCGCAGACCGATCCAATGTTCCGGCAACTGCTGCGCGGGCGCGATGCGCTTTACTGCGGGTTGACGGTGGACCGCATGCGGGCGGCGTTCGCGCCACATTTTTCCGTGGCCAGCCAATGCGAGTTGGCGAACGGCCGCACGCTGTTCTTGATGGAAAAATCGTGAAGGCGCGCACCCTGCTGCAAGCCTCTGGAGTATCTGCATTCGCGCTGTTTCGCCTTTATGGACCGGCAATCGCCCATCCATCCGACCTGCGGATGCATACCTCCGCGCCGCTGACAAATTTTGCGCTTTCGCTGATCGTGAACATCGTGTTGACTGCGATTGTTCTGGCGTTTCTCGCGAACTGGATCGCACGGTTTGATAGAGCGTGTCGGCTTCAGTTATTTTTGCCCGGCTTTGTAGCCTATCTACTGGTAAAGGTCGTTTACCTAAGCTTCAGCGCGGCGATGCGGCCGGCAATCGGAATCACCATTTTCGCCGGAATCTCCATTCTGACGATCATTCTGCGGTACCGATCGCCGAGCGGAGAACAATCTGTGCTGCGACTAACCGGCGCCATAATGGCGGGAATGGGAATTTTTTCCGTTTTGGCGATGGTCCAGTTGGCCCGAATCGCAGCGGCGCCGACCGCGCCGAGTTCTTTCGACAATTTGCGTGCCACGACCATTTCCCCGGTCGACCATCCTCGGGTAATTTGGATTCTGTTTGATGAACTTTCTTACCAACAGACCTTTGGCGATCGCTACCCTGGCCTGCGCCTGCCGAACTTCGACGAGCTGCGGGAATCGTCGACTGTGTTTACAGATGTTCAGCCGGTCGAAAAATTCACGGAGCTGGCGATCCCTTCCATATTGCTTGGCTATTCTGTGAGACGGGTTCATTACACGTTCGGCAACCAGCTTCTGGTTGCGTCCGGCACGAAAGCGCCATTCCATTCGTTCAATCCCGCTACCACACCGTTCGCCGCAGCGCGGCTGCATGGGCTTACTACAGGGCTGGTCGGCTGGTTCAACCCGTATTGCGGCATTCTCGGTCCGTATCTGGACCGATGCTACTGGACCGGAACCGATGAAGACCTGATTCCGCCGCAGTTTTCCATGCGCGATGGTTTCTGGAAGGACTTGATCAATCCCTGGAAGCACTCTGTGGCGGACCTGATGCGGTCTCACCGAGGGACACACCTCGCCGCACGACGAGAGAATACATATCAGGACTTAATGCGTCAGGCGGATCGAATTCTGCAACAGCCGAATCTGGATTTTGTCTTCATCCATCTGCCGATCCCTCATCCCCCGGGCCTGTACGACCGGCAGACCCAGCAATTCGACGACAGCGGCAACCGCTCGTATATCGACAATCTTGCGTTGGCGGATAAGTCGCTGGGACAGATGCTCACGCCGCTGAAACGGTCTCCTCGCTGGACCAACACCAGCGTGATCGTCTGCGGAGATCATTCCTGGCGTATATGGTTGTGGTCGCCGATGCCGTCCTGGACCGCGGAAGACGAAGCAGCTTCTCATGGAAGGACCTTGGATCCAAGGCCGGTGCTGATGGTTCACCAGGCTGGGCAGTCAACGTCCGAAACCGTTGCCACACCATTCCCGCTGCTGCGCGTGCATACGATTCTCGACAATCTGGTGAAAGGAAAGCAGCCAGCGTTCGCAACAACCAGCCGTTGACCTATTGCTGAGCGGTTGCGCTCGCATAGAACTGCGCCAGATCCCGCTTGAGTAACTTCAGGGCATCTACATTGAGATAAATCATGTGACCCGAGGGATAGTAGCCGAAATGGATATTCTTCTGCAGAGACGGGTCCAACTGCATGTGAGCGATGTCGAACTCCGTCTCAAAGAACGGCGTGGCCAGATCGAAGTATCCGTTAGCGGAAAAGAGCTGCAAGTGCGGATTCTGGCGTATGGCCGCGCTTAGATCGAGCGCGACGTCTGGCGAGCGTTCAGGATAATGGCTGTCCGGCGCGCGGTGTTTCCAGTCCCACTTGAAATCCGGGCCATACGCGGTAGCCTTGTACGTTTCCGTCGACGTGTATTTCAGATCGGTCCCCAGATAATTGTGAAATGCCGCAACAAATGCCCCCGTGATGCCCGTGTCCGACGGATCATAGGTTGGAGTCTGGCCAATTGCATCCCGATCGATGCCCTCAAAACGCGCGTCGTAGCGGCCCAGCGTGCGCCTGTCGTCGCGCATCAGTTCTTTGCGGAAATCGGAAGCGGTCACGCGCAGGTTCGCGTCTTTCAAATACTTCACGCTCAGGCCGGTCATCTGGCTCACTTTCTGCGCGACCTCATCCTCTTCCGCCGGGGTCAGATTTTGTCCCTGCCACAGGGCCTCGGCATAGGGGCCCCGCGCGTACGCCCGCACTTGCTCCAGGAACGATTTCAGATCGGCAGGTTTGTTGGGCAGCTTGTCGTGATACCAGGCGATGGCTGCGTACGAGGGGAGATTGCCAATGTAATCTATATCGCCGCCGGGAGCGCCGTCATTGTAGTTCAACACCGACGAAATCAGGACCACGCCATTGAGCGAAATGCCGCTTTGCTGCAGTGAATACGACAACGCCGCCGATCGCGTCGTGCCATACGATTCTCCGATGAGAAATTTCGGCGAGTTCCAGCGCTGATTCACCGTGAGATAGCGCGCGATAAAGCGATTGAAGGCGCGCACGTCTTCATCCACACCGAGAAAATCTTTTAGCGTTCCCTTATCGACCGGACGAGAGAAGCCGGTGCCCATGGCGTCGATGAACACAAGGTCCGTCTTGTCGAGCAGACTGTACTGATTGGGAACCAGATGGTACGGCGCGGGAGGGGTGGCTTGGGGGCTGGCGGTTTCAATGCGCATCGGCCCGAATGCCCCCATGTGCAGCCACAACGTGGAAGAACCTGGACCACCGTTATAGAGGAACGTCACGGGCCGCGTCTGTGCCGCTGCACTATCTTCGGTATACGCAACATAAAACATGCTGCCGTTAGGCTTGTCCTTGTCGTCGCGGATGAGGAGATTGCCTGCGGTCGCCGTGTAATGGATCGTTTGGCCATTCAGCGCGAGCGTGTGCTGCGTTACCGAGCTTCGCTCTGTCGGTGCGGGAGTGGCTTTGTTTCCATCCGTCGTCGCGGGCGGTTGTGCTTTGGCTTCATCGGGCTTTTTTTCCTGCGCGCGCGTTGAGATGGAAATGGCAATCAAAAAAATCGGCAGAATTGCGAGAAAGAAACTGCGGGGCTTCGACAGCATTCGGCTTGCGACCTCCTCAAAGTTGGTTACACATATGGGCTGGTTTCACCGGATACAATTTGTCAGTTCCTGTACTCGAGAAACCTGCGTTCCCGCCCACGATTAGAGCAGTGTCGTGCTCGTTGGTCAATAGATTTGCGGCGAGTTTACCGCCTCGGAACCTTGCGATTCCTGGCGCTGCGCCTGGAATATAACCAACTGCTCCGCTCCAACCTCCACATCGCAATTGTTATGAAGAACAGGCTGCGGAGTTTTTATGTTCCATTCAGGAACCAGCGCCCGCACTCCCTGGAGAGCGGTATGGGAAAAGTCCAGATGGAACGTTCTTGGCTGGTCCGATTTATTCATCAGCACCAGCATGATTTCGCCGCGCGACACCAGGGGAATCGCTCTTCCCGGCGGCGGCGCTTCCACGCGGGCAAAGACGAAGCCGGTCTGGTCCGCGAGCAGATCTTGCTGCGCTCCGGTCTGCAGGACAGCATGATGCGCGCGCAAATCGAGCAGCCCCTGCACCCACGCGTGCATTGTTTCCTGCTGCGCCGTGCGGCCGGCAGGCGTGAATGCATCGTTCGGATCGCCGGGAAATCCTCCGGGGAAAGATTCCTGATGCGCCGAGTTATTGCCCCCCGCCATTGCGATTTCGTCGCCAAAATAAATTTGCGGCATGCCCCTCATGGTAGCCAGCAGGCCAAAGGCGAGTTTCATGCGCGCCGCTGTCGCTCCCGGAGCGGCAAGGAAACGGGTTGTGTCCGCAGTATCGAAGAAGGTCAGCAACCGCTCCGGATGCGGATAGAACCAATCCTGCCGCTGGACATCCGTTAGCTTCGTCATCGGCCCGTTTCCATCTGGCGATGCGCCGGTCAGCGTGGTTCGGAGCGCAGAGTAAGTGGGAAAATCGAACGGCGTGTACAACCCGGTGTCAATGCCGCCGTGCTTCACTCCTCCCGCGAAGTACGCGACGACGGTGGGGTCGGGACTGGAAATCTCACCCATGGTCGTCAAGCGCGGATAGAGCGCCTTCAATTCGCGGTGAAGGTCCTGCCAGAATGCGCGGTCCACGTAAGCAAATCCATCGAGCCGAATCCCATCCAGCGTGCCGGACTCAATCCACCAGACTGTGTTCTGAATTAGGTATTCCCGAACCAGAGGATTCGACTGATTCAGATCAGGCAGCGTATCGGCGATCCAGCCATCGATTACCGCCTGATACGCAGCCGGCGCCGCGTGGGGATCCGTGACTGCGCCGAAGTCGTCGGTCGCGGCCAGGTGATGGGCTGAAGTCCCATGAAACCAATCCGGCGCCGGCGGGTCGAGCACCCACGGACTACTCGGTCCGACCTGGTTCAGCGCTGTTTCGACGACGAGCTTCATGCCGCGATTGTGCACCGCCTGCGCCAGGGTTTGATAGCCCTCAAGCGTTCCAAAATGCGGGTCGACGCGATACATATCGGTCGGGTCCTGGCGGCCGACGGCTGGTTGGGATTGATCGTTTTGCGCATACAAAGGAGCGATCTCGATCGTGGTGATTCCGAGCTGCTGGAGGTAATCGAGATGATTTTCGATTCCGCGCACGTCGCCGCCGCGATATACATTCTCTTTGTTCCGGCCGGATTTTCTGCGCGCCTCGTTGAGATTCTCATCCTGCAAATTTCCGCGAGAGAAACTTTCCGGCGCGATCCAATACAGGACATCGGTGGAAGTAAATCCCTGGAAACCGTCGGTTGGCTCATGACGCTTGTCCAGTTCATAGGGAATCGCAACCTGCCCGCTGAGAGTATGCACCAGCAGGTTGAAATGCTGCGGCGGAGCCGCGGAAATATCCAGCCACACCCAAGCCCAATGACCGTTCGCGGAAATTCTTGTGCGCCGCACGGAAATCCCCGGCACGCTGGTGGCTACGTGCGCGCCAAGCAGATTTTTTCCCTGCACCAGCAGCATTGGATCGGGAAGACCGCTCCACCAGTTGGGTGGAGAAATCTCCTGCACCGCGGGCTTGCCTTGTTTGACTGGCTTGCGTTTCCTATGACGGGGCCGCGCGGAAAGCGGAAGAGCAACGCACAATAGCAGCAGCCATGAAAGAAGCGCGTGTGTTCCGCAGCGGGAAAATCTGGATTTCATCAGCGACCGTCCGCCCTCTCAAGAATTCAGCCGTCGGGTGAGGTGACGAACTCTCCACGCGCTTAGCGACTGCCGGCAAAGGACCCGGAGAGGCTTCCCCAGTTTACTCCGCCGTGCAACCGAGTCGAAATGCAGTTGTTTCAATTCGAGAAGATGACCCTACAGAAGCGCGTTGTGCAATGCACGCTGCAAGGCTTCCAGTGCGACGGCATCCAGCTTGGCGGGCGGGTTTGCGGGCGAGGCCGGTGGATTCAGCCGATGATCCGAGGGGTTGTTCGCATTGCGCGTGAGATAGAACACGTCGATCGCCATTTCACCTTCCGTGTCGATGAGGGCGACGGAGATATCGCATTGCTGCTGGGCCATCGCCAGGCTGATGCGGCGCAAAAGCCCCGGCGTGTCCTGGGCGATCACCTGCAGAATGGTGCTGTGGGTCGAAGAGATATTGTCCGCGGAAAGTTTCGTTTCGACTCGCGTCTTACTGTTGCGGCTTCGAGCGTGGTGCGCGCGGGCCGCCAGCAATCGTTCGACCGGGACGCTGCCTGCGGCGACATCCGCAAGACTCTTCCCAAAACGCACGGTCTCGTCCGGATTCAATGCCAGAGTTTGATAGCGGTCGAGAAACCGAAAGGTGTCGATGACGATACCGCCGGAGTTTGAGAATGCGTCCGCCTTGACAATGTTCATGCCCCAGGCAGTCAGCGCGCCTGCGATGTCCGCGAACAGAAAGGGCCGGTCGCGCGCGATCAGGGCGCACTCCCAACCTGTGCCCGTTTGGGCTACCGTAACCCCGGAAGGCCGCTCGGCGAGCTGCCGGGACAATTTCCAGTGCTCCAGTGTCTCGATGGCGGAGTGGGTGCGCAGATATCGCTGCGGCAGTCCGGTAAGGAACTGGTGAATCTCCGCGGAGTCATCGGGCGCGAGCGCGATCACACGCTGCACGGCGACAGTGTCCGCGTCGGCGTCGATGCGATCTGCATCGAGGTTGCGGTCCAGGTAATTCGCCGTGGCAATGTAGAGCTGCCATAAATTCTCCGCTTTCCAAGGTGTCAGCGCTTCGGGATTGACGGAATGAATGTCCGCGTAGGTCAGCAGAGTGAGCAGGCGCAGATTCTCCTGCGTGCCCACCAGTTCGGCGAAGGCCCGCACTGTCTCCAAGTCGAAGATGTCCTTGCGCAGCGCGAGCGACATTTCCAGGTGATTGCGAACGAGCCGCAGCACTGTTTCCCGGTGCGGCGGCGGCAAATGCCAGCGTTCGGTGACGGCGTCGGCGATGCCCATGCTCTGCTCGGTGTGGCTGGAGTCGCTGCGCGCCTTGCCTGTGTCATGCAGCAACGCTGAGAGATAGAGCAGGGCAGGCTCCTCCACTTCGCGCAGTATTTCTGCGAAGTGCCGTTCCCATTCGTTTGCCGGGTGGGCCAGAGCGTGCAGATACTCGATAATCAAAAACGTGTGCTCATCCACGGTGTAGCGATGGTACGCATCTCGAACCACCAGCGCATCGACGCCATGAAATTCCGGAAGAACCAACTCCAGAATCCCCATGGCATGCATGGCGCGCAAGGCGTGGGCCGCCTCCGGACCCAGCAGAATGCGCTGCATGGCCTGCCACAATGAGCCACCGTCGGGCAGACGCTCGGCGAGCATTCCAAGCGATTCCTCAAGGTGAGCCTCGGCTTCACGGCTGAGTTGCAGACGTTGGCTCGCCATCAGGTGAAAGAGGGTCAGCACGCGAGCTGGGTCGGCGTATTCCCCCGCCGACCTGAGACAAATCCGGCCATCCTCCACGGGGCATCCATCTAAAACTGTACGGCTGCGCCATTGGCGAACCTGCTCGATCAGCGAGGCACGGCTGCTGAATGGAAAATGTCCAGCGGGAGTACCGCGTGCGCTGGGGATTTCATCCAACATCTGCCGAGTGAGCCAATCGATCGACCGGGCATGGCGAAAATACTGCCGCATCCAATGTGCCGTCTCCGGCACTGACGCGGTTTCGCCCACGCGGAATTGTGGCCGACCCCTCGTTGACAGCCCAAGGTTGCGCTCCGCCGCTTCGTCCTGCGCCTGCCAGTACAGCATGTTGTCGTCGCGCCGGCTTCGATAATGCAAAAATGCGCGCACAGTTAGAAGAAACTGATGGGCCAGCGCGGAGTGGTTCTTTTTTTCAAGAAATAGCGCACTTTCATCGCTGCCAGTTTGATTCCGCGATGCTGCATCCGGCAGAACCTGCGTCAACCATTCGCAGGTTTGATAATCTCTCAAACCACCCGGACCGTCCTTCACATTCGGTTCCAGATGGAACAGCGTCCTCTGGAATTTTCCATGACGCGTCTGTGCAAGGCGGGCGATGGCCGCAAGAAGCGGCTGTCTACGGCGCGCGATGAGAGCTGGTATGCGCTCCAGATCGAGGTCCTCGAAGAGCGCGAAATCTCCGGCGACATAGCGCCGATCCAGCAGCGACAGCGTGAACTCCGGATTTTCTTCGCTCAACCGCTCGCACTCCTGGACGGTTCGGGCGGTGGCGCTGGCCCGCAATCCGATATCCCAAAGATCCTGGCAGAGAAGGCGAATCGCGGCCTTATGGCTGCTTTCCACAGTGTTGTCAGTGCAGAGAAACAGGAGATCGACATCGGAGTGCGGGAAGAGCTCGCGTCTGCCATATCCACCGACAGCGGACAAGGTGAGACCTTCCGGACCATATTCCTCGCCGGCGATATGCGCGAGCCATAAGCGCTCAACAACACTGTCGATCAGCGTGGCGCGGCGTTCAACCAGCGCGGCGCCGTCCTGGGCCTCCTCAAATGCGGCACGCGACTCGTCGGAGGCCCGCTGATATTCGACGCGCAGACTGGAAGCGATAGATCCGTTGCGCGATGAGGCCGAGGACGGGGTGGGCATGGCTTGCAGTTCTCCTGCAGGGATCGAGGCAGTTACTAGAAGCGGTCTCATAAACCAAAGGTGTCATCCTGAGCCCGTTCGGCTGCGCTCAGGATAAACTCCGCGAAGGACCTCGCGTTTTCCGGCAGACAGCAGGTTCGTCGACCACGGTCGCCGCGGCGACCTCCGCTCGGAATGACAAATCTATTTATGAGACAGCTTCTTAAAGCGCGGTGTCTCCGCGTTCATCGTTACGAATACGGATCGCTTCCTCCACGCGCGAGATAAAAATCTTGCCATCGCCGATTCTACCGGTGCGAGCCGCCGTCAAGATCGCCTGCACGGCGCGCTCCACCAGCGCATCGGCCAGGACGATTTCGAGCTTGATCTTGGGCAGCACATCCACCGAGTATTCGCGCCCGCGGTAAAACTCAGTATGCCCCTTCTGGCGTCCGTGGCCGCGGGCTTCGAGAATCGTAATGCCTTCCACGCCGGCCTCGATCAGCGCTTCCTTCACCGCATCCAGCTTCGACGGCTGAATCACCGCTTCAATCTTCTGCATCTCGAATTCCTCGGGTTTCTCCAAAGAAGACTGCGGACAACAGGACATCTAATCAAGCGACATTCTCTGGATTCTTCGCTGCGCTCAAAATGACTCTTCTACATGGAATTGCGCCACTTATGCAGTACGTTACGACGGGGCAATCTCCCAGTCGTAGCCTTCCTCGCCGTGCAGCCGGACATCCAGTCCTTCGATTTCATCAGACGGATCGACGCGCAAGCCGATCAGCATGTCCACGATCTTCAACAGCACCAGCGTACCAACAATGGAAATGCCCCAGGCGATCGCCACGCCAACTAGTTGATGCGGCACCTGCATCCAGTTGCCGTCGAGCCAGCCGACCGGAAGAGCGTGGCCCTGCGCATCTTTGAAGATCGGGTTGATGGCGCGCGTGGCGAACACTCCAGTGAGGATCGCGCCCAGTGTTCCGCCCGCTCCGTGCACGCCAAAGGCATCGAGGGAATCGTCGTAGCCAAACCACTGCTTCACCTTGACGACCATGAAATAGCAGAACAGGCCGGCGAGAAATCCAATGGCGAGCGCGGACATCGGGCCGACGAAACCCGCAGCCGGAGTGATGGCGACCAGTCCGGCGACGGCTCCGGAGATTGCGCCCAGGGCACTCGGCTTGCCGTTGCGAATCCACTCGGCGAGGCTCCATCCCATGGCGGCCGCGGCGGCGCCGAAATGTGTGGCCACGAATGCGCTGGTGGCCAGTGTTCCCGCGGCCAGCGCGCTGCCTGCGTTGAAGCCGAACCAGCCCACCCACAGCAAGCCCGCGCCGATAAAGCTCAAAACGACGCTGTGCGGCGGCATCGGCTCATCGGGATAGCGGAGGCGCTTACCCAAATACAGAGCGCAGACCAAAGCCGACACCCCGGAGGTGATGTGGACGACCGTTCCGCCGGCGAAATCGAGCGTGGGAATACCGGTGCCCGACGCATTCAGAAAACCGCCCTTCCCCCAAACCATGTGGGCCATCGGTGCGTACACGCAGAGCGACCAGAGCAAGGTAAACAACGCCATCGCGCTGAACTTCATCCGCTCCGCAAAGGCCCCAGAGATGAGCGCCGGCGTAATGATGGCGAACATCAACTGGTAGATCATGAACGTAGCCTGCGGAATGGTCGCGGCATAGGCCGGGTCGGGCGCGGACCCCACTCCCCGCAAAAAGAGGTGATGCAGGCCGCCGATGAAGCTGGTCCCGGAGCCAAAGCACAGACTGTAGCCTATGATGGCCCATGACACAGAGATGATGCCGGTCATGGCGAAGCTGTGCATCATGGTGCTGAGAACGTTCTTTTTCCGCACCAGTCCGCCGTAAAACAGCGCCAGGCCCGGCATCGTCATCATCAGCACCAGCGCGGCGCAGACCAGCATCCATCCGTTGTCGGCGGACATCTGCGCAGTGGTTACGGCCCGATCCAGTTGCTGAAGATGCTGCTGCAGCGCGGCGTTTGGGTCCTGTGCAACCTGAGCGTAGGCACTCGTCCCGACGCATCCTGCGAACATTAAAAAAAGAACGGCCGCGCGAGCCGGAATCCATCGCATACAACTCACCACCGGGCTTCTAGAAATTTGGAGTGCTGCTTACGAAACAAATGCAATACGGGTGCTCCACGAAGAGAGAACTGACTGTGCCTGGAATTTCAACAGCCGATCGCTGTCATTTGGCATATTTTGTTTTTCGAGAGAGCCAAAGCCGAATGAGAGAAGTTCTCAGGGACATTCCAGAAAACCGATACTGCTACTTTGCATGGCGGCGAGCGAAAGGTCGAATACAAAGTTTTTATCGCGCGTATGCAATCTTGCTTATGCGGGTTTCCGGGGCCGCTGGCGTTGAAATCGACACGTTTCCGGCGCCCCCCGATCGCTCCGAGGGGCCTGCCATTTCTGCTAACATCAAGATTCGACCTGGGCGGGAGTAGCTCAATGGTAGAGTAGCGGCTTCCCAAGCCGTTGGTTGCGGGTTCGATCCCCGTCTCCCGCTCCATTCGCCCGGCACCGGTTCCGATCTTTGCCGGCTTCCCTCTTGTACTCTGAAACATGGATTGCCGCCTCGCTTGCCTTGCCGGGAGACGACCCGGCAACGCATCATAGTAGAGGCATTCCGGAACCTGGCGGACTGTTGCTGCCGCTCGCCGGACGGCAATCGGCGATCGCAGTTCTCTTTTCTTTGAGGTGGAAGTGGAAAATCGTGGCATTCGGAAAGTGTTGGTGGCCGTGCTCTCGAGTGGGCTGACGGCGGTCATTTGGGCGGCATTGCCGATCACAAGCGCGGCGGCGCAGATTCAAAACAACAGCGCGGCAGCAAACTCGAACGGACGCCTGCACTTGGTCGCGGACGCAGCCTGGCAGCCGGGGCGTTTTCTGGACAGCCTGGACTGGCAACAGCAGTCGCAGCAGGACCAAAGCATGCCTGCCTATCGCCCGAACAATCCGCATCCCCAGCCGGAGCCCAGAGCCAATGGCAACTCCGCGCAGTCGCAGCCTCTGAATCAGATGGACCAGGCACTTCCGCCCTACAGAATCGTCGCCGCTACCGGACTTGGCCCAAATCTGGGATCGACTTATATCCCTCTCGATAGCTGGATTTATCCCGCGCTGATGCGGCTTTACTCCCTTGGTTACCTGAACCGCGCGTTTGTCGATATGCGTCCGTGGACTCGCATCAGCGTGCTGCGCATGTTGTACGCGGAGCAGGAGCGTATCTACATGGAGCGCAATAACGGAGAGGCACAGGCCATTTTTAGCGCGGTCATGGCGGAACTGGAGCCAGACGTTAATGAGGCGGGCGGATGGCAAATCCATCCCACGCTGGCATCGTTCTACGAGCGCGCCATGGGTATCGGCGGCACGCCACTGAACGATAGCTATCATCTAGGCCAGACAATTATTAACAATTACGGACGACCATATGAAGGCGGCTTCAACAATTATGCCGGATTCAGTGCGCGCGCGACCTCCGGCCCATTCGCTCTTTATGTGCGCGGAGAATATCAGCACGCGCCCAGCGCGGACGGATATCCGCTCGCTCTGGCGCAGACGCTGTCGAGTATCGACGGGATTCCGTACGACCCGGCTGTACGGCAAGATACCATTCCCGCCGGGCCAATCGCCAGCCAGAACTACTTCCGGTTGATTGAGGCCAATCTGTCGGCCACTGTCTGGAACCACGACATCTCCGTCGGCAAAAGCGATGTCTGGGACGGCCCGGCGATGGGCGGCGCATTCGACTGGAGTAATAACGCGGAAGACATCTATTCCTTCCGCATCAATCGCGTGGAGCCGCTGAAGATCCCGCTGGTGTCTTACGTGCTGGGCCCAGTGCGCTATGAGTTTCTCGTCGGCAGTTTGAAGGGACATACGTATCCCAACGATCCCTGGGTCCACATGGAGAAGATTGCATTCAATCCGACTAAGAATTTTGAGTTTGGATTTTCGCGTACCGTCATCTGGGGCGGCAAGAACCACGTTCCCATTACGTTCGGGAGCTTCTGGCACAGCTTCACCAGCTTCCAAAACGTTCCCGCGCCCACCAAATTTTCCCGCAACGATCCGGGCGCGCGTTTCAGCACTTTTGATTTTACTTTCCGGCCCCCCTATATCAGCCGATGGGTAACCCTGTACACGGATTCCGAATCGCACGACGACGTAACGCCGGTCAGTGCGCCGAGACGCGCCGCGATTCGCACGGGCATATATCTCGCTCGCATCCCCGGAGCGCCGAAGTTCGATCTGCGCGCAGAGGGCGTTTACAGCGATGTGCCCGTTTCCAACAGTGTGAATGGAAGCTTTATGTACATCGAGACGATCCAGAAGCAGGGGTACACCAACAAAGGCAATATCTTCGGCGACTGGATCGGGCGCGAATCGAAAGGTGGTCAGGCATGGCTGACCTATCATCTTTCGCCGAACGAAATGTTCCAGGTTTCCTACAGAAATGCCAAAGCCGCGAAGGATTTCGTCCCAGGCGGCACCACGCAAAACCTGTTCGCCGTCAAGGCCGTGAAGCGCCTGAAGCCGCAGCTTGAGCTAAATGCCTGGCTCCAGTACGAACGCTGGAAGGCCCCCGTTTACAAAACCGGCGGCCAGTCTGACGTGACGACGAATGTGCAGCTCACCTGGTATCCGGACCTAAAGCACACGCTGCGGAAGTGGTAAAAGCGCGACCGTTGGTCCGTTGGTTTGAGAGCACGACACGCGCCGTGGATCGGACGCGAATGTCGGCCGTGTTATGGTTCGCCTTTTGATCCTGGTTCGCATTCTGATTACGGAAAATCTCCCCGGGGCGGTCCGAGGCTCACAACGCCAACGGCGAACCCTACGGCTTTGAACGCACCTAGAACATCCGCATCGAGCCGACTACCGCAATCGCAGAGACGGCCAAACGGTTCGGCCAGGAGAACGACATTGCCGTGGTCGCGATCCAATTTATCGGGGCGAAAGCAGTGGTATCGGGGACGCCCCAGGCCTGCCCTGAGCTCGCCGAAGGGTCTTAATTCTGAGACCTGGTTAATGCCAGAGGCCTGACAAGCCGCCGGAGTTCATCCCACGTTTACAAAAACTTGTTAGCCTCAACGGATGGCCACCCGCGCTGCAACTGTGACGCGTACGTTGAGGGCGGGTTCGCGCGCGGGAGGATTTTAGGTGGGTGCAGGAATCGAAGTTAGGAACCTGAATGCCTGGTATGGCAGCAACCACACGCTGCACGACATTACCCTGACGATTCCCGCCAGTCGGGCAACAGCGCTGATCGGACCTTCCGGCTGCGGTAAATCCACGTTTGTGCGATGCCTGAACCGGATGCATGAAACCAATCCCATTGCGCGGGTGACCGGTTCGGTGAAATTGGGCGATCTGGAAGTGTACAGCGGGACCCAGCCGGTGGCTCTTCGACGCCGCGTGGGGATGGTTTTTCAGCGGCCCAACCCATTTCCCACAATGTCCATCTACGACAACGTGGCGAGCGGCCTGCGGCTGGGCGGGGTCAGCCGGCGCAAACATCTCGATGAAGTCGTAGAACGCAGCCTTCGCCGCGCCGCGCTGTGGGATGAGGTCAAGGATGTCTGGAAGCGTAAGTCCGGCGCCAGTATATCGGGCGGGCAGCAGCAGCGCCTCTGCATTGCGCGCGCGCTCGCCATCGAGCCGGAGGTACTGCTCATGGACGAGCCGGCCTCCGCGCTGGATCCTGTCTCCACGGCAAAGATCGAAGATTTGATTTTTGAGCTGAAGAGCGACTATACAATCGTGATTGTCACGCATAACATGCAGCAGGCGGCACGCGTCGCGGAGATGACAGGATTCTTCTTGAACGGGTATCTTGTGGAGTTCGACGCAACCACGAAGATATTTACCAATCCCAGCGATAAGCGCACGGAAGATTACATCACAGGCAGGTTCGGATGACACGCACCCGGTTCCACCAAAATCTCGACGATCTCAAAGAGAGGCTGCTGGTAATGGCCGGCATGGCGGAACAGTCCATTCAGCGGGCCATTGAAGCCTATCGCGTCGGCGATCTTTCCATTTGCGATCTCGTCGTGCGCTCGGAACCGGCCATCAATCGCATGGAGCGCGACATCGATCAGATGGCACTCGACCTGCTTGCCATGGAGCAGCCGATGGCAATCGATCTGCGCTTTATCCTAGCGGTCATCAAAATCAATGCGGACCTGGAGCGGGTCGGTGATCAGGCGGTGAACATTGCTGAGCGCGTGCGGGAGCTGCAGACATTGCCTCCGGTCGAGTTACCCATCGATATTCCGAAACTGGCGACGTTGGCGGCTGCCATGATCCGCCGCGCCCTCCAGGCATTTATCGACGCCGACGCTGCACTGGCGGAGAAGGTGCTGCTGATGGATGACGAGGTGGATGAGATGAATCGTGCGGTTTACCGTACGCTGACGCGCTGTATCCGGGAAAGTCCCGAATCCTCCAATCACGCGCTCAACGTGCTGGTGATCGCGCGGAATCTGGAGCGTGTCGGTGATCATGCAACGAACATTGCCGAGGATGTCATCTTCTGGGTGCGCGGCGCCGACGTCCGGCACCATTTGCAGACAAGCAGCTGAGTTTTGTTTGGGATTGCCGCCGGAGTTTATTCCGTCACGTCGTGCCGCCACCAGATGAATCGCCTCAGCAGAGGGTAGTACAGCCCCAGTCGAATGTTCTTATAGCCGGGCCATGCGGCCTCTACGACCCCGGCGTAGGTCCGCATCTGGCCAATGTACAACTCCCGCTCGGCTGCGAGAAATTCCTCCAGGCGATCCGGCCCATGCGCTGCGGTCTTGAAGTCGACAATCCACAAAAAGTCCGGACCCTTGCTCATGGGAGTTTCGCTGCCCAGAAAGATGCGATCCACGCGGATCGAACGTACCGCGTTTTCGCAGATGGCTGTGAGCGGCAGTTCAAATGCTCCGCTGATCGATAACTCGTGCTCCATGTCGGACGCTGCCGAGTGATCCGCCAATATCCAGCGAGCAACTTCATCGTTCGCAACGGCATTCAATGCGGCCACGATGCGACGAGCTTCGGTTGCCGCATCGCGCTGCTGCAAACCGGTACGCAGAAGATGCAGACGGATCGCGCCCGAAAGGCCTTCCACCGCGCTGGACACGGCGGCTGTGTCGCTATTTTGTGTCAGAATCCTGGCAAGTGGTTCCATGAACGCGTGGATGACTGTGCCAAAGATGCGCGCACGCCACGACCCTTGCGGTCGAGTAAATGCCGCTGAAGCCTCGCTGCTTTCGTTGTCCGTGTCACCGTCAATCCCGCCCATCGCGGGCGCGAGCCGAATATCCTCCGCCGCCGGCGGCGCTTCCCAACCTGTGCGAAGACGGCGAAAGCTCGAGAGCAGAATGGCTGGAGCGGCATCGCTCGCGGCGACAGAATCCAGCACGCCGAGCGATTGTGGGGTGTACGGGCTTGGCATGGCGACGACCTTCGAAGACTCCGTTGTCTCGTTTTGTTCGACGTGCTGCGCAAATATTTCTTCCGCTACCGGCCACGCTGCGCGCAGCATACTTTGACGATTTGCCTCTGCCACGCCGCCGTTCTTCTTCTCGCGGCATTCGGCAAATAAATGGAGTTCCTGTCGCGCGCGTGTGCAGCCGACGTACAGCAACCGCTTCAACTCCGCGCGATCACGTTCACTGCTGGCGGCCTGTATCCATGCTCCGATCGGCTCCTTTTCTTCCGCTATGTGCTTGATCGGCGCCAGGAGAATGCTAGTGTCAACGGAAGCATGGTTCGATTGCGATGGAAAAGATTCGCCCCCCGACACCTGCTCCATCCAGTGCAACAGTTTTGCATCACTGTGCCGTGGCCTCCGGTGCAGCCCGGGAATCATCACCACATCCCACTCCAGACCTTTGGCCTTGAAAAGCGTGAGGACTTCGACCGGCGATTCCTCCGTTGAACTGGAAGGCGCGAAGAGTCTCTTCATCTTCTCTTCCACCTGAGCTGCAGTGGGCCAGCCATTCTCGTTTTCAAGCTCGTTCAGCATGCGGAAAAATTCGTTGGCTCCGGCTATCTCCGATTGAGCCACGCAGTATGGGCCGCCCAGGGTGTACCACGTCCGTTCGACGAGCAGGGCGATGAGCTCGTGCCGAGCCTGTTGCCGGGCAGATTCCAGCACACCGATGACGCGACTGGCACGCCTCTGTCCATCCGCACTGAGCAGCTCGATCCGTTCACGAGCCAGCTCGGAAACCGTTTTGCCGTTCCACTGTGGATCGTCGTTGCCAGACAAGGCAAGCAGGTCGGCTAAGGTCAAGCCGCACCATGGAGCGCGCAGGACAGCCAGCCATGCAATCCGATCCGCGGGATGCAACAGGCAGCGCGTGATTGCCAGCAAATCCAGGATGGGCTGGCGATCGAGCATCGTGTCCAACTGAATGGCGCGATAAGGAATTCCGCGCCTACGCATTTCTTCCAGAATAGGCAGCACATGGTTCCTGGCGCGCACTAGAACGGCCATGCTCGAAGACTTTTCGCCAAGTGTCTTTCGTGCGCGATGCCGCTCAATCACGTCACAAACATCGCGCGCTTCGGCAGCACAAGGATCGTCCTCCAACCCGCCGGAATCATCGTGCTTGTCGCGAATCGGGCGCACTCGAGGATGCCAGAAGAAACGTTGCGTCTCCTGCTCTCGATGCGCGGCTTCGGACGGTTCAAATCGAATTGCGTCGGAATCCGCCGCATCGTCGAATATCCGCGTGAACGCTTCGTTCGTTTGCCGCACGAGACTTTGACGGGACCGGAAATTGCTGTTGAGGCGGATCGGATGCAGACGGATTCCGTTCAACCCCTCCTGCCGTATACGCTCGAAAAGACCCGCTTCCGCGTTTCGAAACCGATAGATCGACTGTTTCGGATCGCCGACAAGAAAAACTGTCTGGCTGCACCCATCCCAGCCCTCAACCAATCTGCCGAGCAGGTCCAGATGTGGAGTGGACGTGTCCTGCATCTCATCGACCAACAAATGCCGGATCGTGGTGCCGAACACAACCGCTAGGCTGTTCCGGTTTTCCTGGAGCGCATGGCGAGCGGCAAGCGAAATCTCCACGAAGTCCGCACTGCCCGACTCCGCAAACGCGACTTGTAGATGCCCCAAGGCGCGGCGCAGCAACAAGAAACTTGCGCGCAGGATTTCGCGTTGCTGGTTGGTGTAGCAGGTCGGCGGAAGTGCGAGAACATCGCCCACGGCGCGGACAAAACTCTCGTTTCCGTCGAGTGCATGGAGCAGCGATTTCATGTGCGGCTTGCGCTCGTCTGCGATTGCGAAGCCAATTGTCCTGTCCACCTGCTTGCGCAATTTGCCTTCTTTGGTCAGCAGCAACTGTGCGCAAGCTTTCCATTTCTCCAGATGATCAGGGTCACACGGCGCGACGTCGGCTTCCAACAAGAGTGGACGGCAAATGTTCGCATATTCGGTGTTCTCTAACTGCTCGGCGGCGTAGTGTGCCAGATCGAATATGTTCGACCAGACACTTTCCGGAAGCATGTGAAACATGCGCTCCAGAGTGCGCGCGGCGAGTTGTTGCAACGGCTTCTCGAATCTTTCTTCGATAATGGCGTCCAGTTCCTTGTCCCAGAGTTCCTCGCCGATGGGAAAGTTGTATCCCCACTGATCGCGGCTTCTCAGCATCGTAGCTAGCAGTTGCACCACGCGGTCTAGCCGATTGTCCAGATGCAACAGGAGGGTACGAGCCGCCATTCGCAGCCGAGCATCGCTCCCGCCCATCTCTTCCATCGCCGCTTGCGCGGCCATCCGATGAAGTTCCGAGGCATCTTCGACGGGACGCATCTCCGCTCCGAGCCGGGAAAGCACAGGCAGGCGCGCGACAATTTTTTCACACAGCGAATCGATCGTGCGGATATTCAACCGCTGCGGCTGGGTAATCAGATTCCATCTCAGCTTGCGATCGTTTGCGAGCGCTTCTATGGAGAATTTTCGCGTCTGCAACTTGTGCCCGGCGTCTTCCGGCAGCGGAGTGTCGCTCTCTGCGTGACGCAGCGATTCCAGGATGCGATCCCGCATTTCCGCTGCCGCTTTGCGCGTGAACGTGATGGCCAGCACCTCTTCCGGCTGCTCTACGCGCGCCAGCAGGCGCAGAAAACGCTGCATCAGCAATTCTGTCTTGCCCGAGCCTGCAGGCGCTTCCACAATCCAGGACCGCTCCACGTCCCAGGCGTCGGCGCGTGCGGCGGAGTCGGCCTGCATCGGATCAGAAAGAGCCTGCGCGATATGTGGATGCAATGGGCTCATGATGAGAAATCTTCCCCATGATTCGGGCCGCCGGAAAAATCCTCGTCCACGTCAGACTTCTGCGCTCCGGCCACGGACGCCATCGTCTCGCGAACGCGGCACAGCAGCCCCTGGGCGCAAAATCTACAGGTCTCGGTAGCTTTCTTCGGATCGACGACCGCGGTCCCGCTACGAAAGTCCTCGGCGATCCGGGTCAGCGTTGCGCCCCACACTTCCTGCTGTAATTTCATCTCTTCCTGCGAGAGGGCGGCCGCGTTCCACCTGGATTTCGCCCGGCGTTCTGTGTCCATTTGCGATTGCGTATTCGGGGTTTGGGAAGGCTCGCAGGAAGCTTCAAAGATGGCTGGAAGCGAGCTAATGACGGTGAATCCCACCTTGCGCGGATGAAGGCTGGCGAATGCCACTCCCGCCAGCGGGTGATCGGTCGCCTCTCTCCTTAGAACCGCATATGCCGGCAATTGCGGCTTGTCCGGACGGTCGCCCTCGCATGGATTGCGCTCGACTATGCCGGCTTTGTAATCGAGCAGTACGACACCCTGCTCCACTCTGTCGATTCTGTCGATGCGGCAGTCCAGTTCCATTCCGCCAAGCCGCTGGTCCTTTAGCAGGTCTTCTGTTGCGATTACCTGGAATGGCGATCGCTTCTTCTCCTGCTCCAACCATTCCAACAGTCGCGCTTCGAGCCGGTCCGATTCAATTTCCAGCAGCGCCGTCTGCCACGACCCACTGGCGACCTTCACAAAGTCTCGGAGCGCGTCCGCAATGTGTTTCCTGATTTTTTGACGAAGCTGTTCTGCGCCGACGGCCAGCAGATTCTCCTGGGTTTTGATTTCATCCCAGAAGCGTTGCAGTGCGCGATGCATCACGATCCCCTGATCGTTTGGCGAAAGACCTTCGCCAAATTCTTGCAAAGGACGAGCGGCAAGCCGCAACTCAGCAAAGGCGCGGAACGGGCAGGCTGCGTGCAGCTCCAAGAAGCGCACGCCTCCCCCGATATGGCTGGATTGAAACGGTACGGCGGCCTCCTCATGGACTGGCTCCAGGTCGGCAAGATCGTCATTCGGACTCTGGGTAAGCTGCGCGTTTATAAACTGCTCGGCAGCGGTCATCGGGAGCTCTGGCAGAAGCTCACGAACCAGCGGCGACACAATCACCTCCCGGTCCGCGGCACGAGCGCTGGAGTCCTCCGGATCGCTTTCTTCCAGTGCAAAACTGACAATCGCGCAGTTGGCCGAACCGAGAATTCTCTCCGCCACGCGAAGAGCGTACGCGTAGTCTTCCGCCGGATCGACATAGGGCATGGTGGCTTTACGTTGGAGATTCCAGGGAACGAGCGGCTGCGCGTTGCCGCGAGACGGCCACGCGTCGGCGCGTGCATTCATCCACCACACGGAATCAAAGCTGAGTCCGGCCGACTCGGAAACGCCGAGAATCTGCACCGGCGCATTCCGGCTTTCGAGAGTGAAGAGCGTATGCGTGGCGAGATGACGCAGATGCTCGAGCGCCGCGTCGAACCTCACCGGCCCGCTCACCGCACTTAACGAGGACAGATCGTCTAACAGCGCGTTCCAGCGCTTCAGCAACTGATATTCATTGCTTGCCGCAGGCTTCAGCAAATGCCAATCCGCGGCAACCAGCATCTCCTCGATTGCTTCCCGCCATTCCGCGAACGAGCCCATTCGCTCCAGCGACACGTTTTGCGATGTGGCAAAGAGTCGCTCGATTGTTCGCCGCAGCAAAGCCGAGCCGCCAGCGCGCGTCGGTCCCTTTAACCATCGCCGAAAGTCCTGGAGGGGGACGGTCCCGCCCAATTGGAATGTGCGATCGCGAAATTCCCGATCCAGTTTTGCGCGATCCTGCGAGCTCGGGTCCAACGCACCGGCATCCTCTGCCACAGCGCCAAAGGCGCCATGCACCAGCAGCCAGGAGATTTCCTCCGGCGGCAAAGGCCCTTGCAGCCATCGCAATAGGGTCAGCGCGGTCCGGATGTCCGGCATTCTCTCCATGTGCGTTCCGAGAGAGAATTCATACGGAAGGGCTACTTGAGTTGTGCGAGTGTCCATCGAGGAGGGCGCGAGGACACGTCGAAACGTCGCGTCGATTGTGTGCCGCACCTCCGCCAGAACCGGGACGATGACACCTATTCGCTGCGCAGGGTTGGCGATCAACGCATCGCGAATCCAATGCGCCGCCGCGGCAATCTCCTCCTCCTGTGTGCGGGCATATGCCAATGCCGGCGGTTCGGCCGTTCCAGCGGGACGAAGCGCAATCTGGTGAACAGCGCGGCCATTGGCAAGCAGCGCGCCAATAAGCGCGGTTTGTGCGGGAGTCACACGATCAAAGCCGAGCAGGAAAATTTCTTCCGGCAACGCGATTTTGTCGGCCGCCAGCCATTCCACCACAGCCGCTTCCAGTTGGGACGTGGAGAGATAAGAGGATGCCCGGCAGAGTCTTTCAAATTCAGCGGCCCAGCGATAAAAGGCCTGCACATCCACGCTGCTGTCGCCCTGAAGCGAGCCCAGCGCAATTCGATGCCGCTGCATTTCTTTCCACGCGTTCTGCGCCAATTCCGCCAGGGCGCGGACGGAAACGGTAAAACGGGCCGCCTCGTCTTGGGCGATGATTTTGCGCCAGAGTTCTAGTTCCTGAATATCGCTCAGCTGGGCTCGCGTCTCAATGCCGCACAGCACTGCGGCGTTCCAAAGGGTCTCCAGCCATTGCTCCCAAGCATGAATCCGCGGAGTGGCCCAGCCCGCGTTGCCCGCCGCGTGCTGCCAGAGATTGTAACGCTGCCGCAAGGCGCGCGCCGCGCGAACATTCCCGGTAACCACAAGCGCACTGGAGTTGTCGCGGATGGTTTGCAACAATTCCTGCTCCGGCAAGGGGTCCGGACTTTTCCAACTTCCCGCGGATGTGGGGGACATTTCACCGTTATACCGCACGGATAGGGTGTTGCGGGGATGCTCTCAACCCATCTGACAACCCGCGTCCGACCCAGCCAAAGCTACGCGGAATAAAACAGGGAAATGCGGGATGCCAGGCCTGATAGACTGGTACGCCAGAAGCACTACCCCCAGATTTTCGTCCGCTGAGTTCCAACCGAGGAAATTTATGAATGCAAAAAAATGGATGAATTCCCTGTTCTGCCTTGCGGCGCTGCTAGCCCCCACAATTGCATGCGCGCAGGCGCTGGTTCTAACGCCGGGCCAAAAGCCACAAACGCCCGCAGAACCGATATTCCGCTGGCAGCAGGTGATGATCCCTATGCGCGACGGCGTGCATCTACAGACGGTCATCCTGACGCCAGTCGACCAAAAACGCCCGCTGCCGATTCTTCTGCAGCGCACGCCGTACGGCATCCCCAGCCGAGCTCCCGCGAAGATGCCGGCCTCCCTGAAGGAGTTGGCGGAGGACGGCTACATTTTCGTCTTCCAGAACCTGCGCGGACGATTCAAGTCAGAGGGCGTGTTTCATCTTTCCTCGTATGTGGACCTGAACGATCCGAAAGCGACGAATGAGACTACAGACGCCTACGACACCATCAGCTGGCTGGTGAAGAATGTTCCAAACAACAATGGGCGCGTGGGAATCTGGGGCGTTTCGTATCTTGGCCTGACTGCGGGCATGACGCTGCTCCATCCGAACCCGGCGCTGAAAGCGGTCAGCGAGCAGGCCTCGCCAGTGGACCAGTGGATGAACGACGATATGCATCGCTACGGCGCGCTGCGCGAAAGCTACGCGTTTTTCTATAGCGTGATGGAGCAGGCCGACAAAACCAAGAATTCCTACTTTCATTTCGACACATATGACACTTATCAGTGGTATTTGAATCTGGGCCCGCTGACCAACGTGAATGCGAAGTACCTCCATGGAACGATTCCCTTCTGGAACTCGATCATGGAACACCCCAACTACGATGCCTTCTGGAAACAAGAGGCATGGGTCAATCAACTGCACGCCTCGACGGTGCCGAATCTGAACGTCGCCGGTTTCTGGGACCAGGAAGACCCGTGGGGACCGTGGCAGATTTTCCGTCATGCCATGCAGCACGACCCGGACCACACGGATTACATCGTGGCCGGTCCCTGGTATCACGGCCAATGGCAAACTCCGACGGCAACTAAGATCGGTCTGATCCCCTATGGGGGCCATGACACGGCCGTAGAGTTCCGCAAAAATATCGAAGCACCATTCTTCCGCTATTATCTCCACGGCGAGGGACAGAAACCGGACTGGCAGGCGACCACCTTCCAAAGCGGATCAAACACCTGGCACACCTACAGCACATGGCCCCCGAAAAATGCAAAGCCGACGAATTTATATCTGAACGCGGACGGCACGCTTTCCTTCACCGCGCCAACGCAAAGTGAAGGCGGCAAGGACTACCGGCAATATGTCTCGGATCCGGCCAATCCCGTTCCATATCGCACCCGTCCAATTTCTCCCACCTATCCGGGCGGCGATTGGCGGACATGGGAAGTCGCCGATCAGCGATTTGTCGAGCACCGGCCGGATGTGCTGACCTTCGTCAGCGCGCCGCTCGATCATGACGTAACCGTGACTGGACCGCTGGCGGCCGATCTGTTCGCTTCCAGCTCCGGCACAGACAGCGATTTCACTGTGAAGCTGATCGATGCCTATCCACAAGACGCGCAGAAGGACGACTGGGACCCTAACAAGGGACCGATGCCGGGCCAGTACGCGAAATCACTCAATGGCTATGAGCTGCCGGTGGCCATGGAAGTGCGGCGTGGGCGATTTAACGAAAGCTATGAGCACCCACACCCGTTGCCCGCCAACAAACCGGTGGAATGGCGCATTCCGCTGCGCGACCACGATTATGTCTTCCTGAAAGGGCACCGGATGATGGTGCAGATTCAATCGACATGGTTCCCGGTCATCGACCGCAACCCGCAGAAATTTGTTCCAAGCATTTACCAGGCGAAGGCTTCCGACTTCGTGAAGGCGACCGAGCGCGTCTATTGTTCGCCGAAGCTGCCTTCGCATCTCGTGCTGCCCATTATGCCGTGACTGGGTGCAACACGGATCGAAAGCTGCCGCAATACCTTCGACTCGGATGGAATGCGCTGCGATGTCGCGCCGCGTTCGCGAGTTTTCCTTTAGAACGGGCGCAGGCGAAGAAAAACATTCACTCCGACGGGATCGGTGCCGTAAATCGGTTTCAACGGCGCTCCCACGCCATATAGAGTGAACTGTGCTCCCAGCGCTGAGGACAAATGGGGGAGCAGGCCGATATCGCGATCGTAGCCGAAGGTATACGCCTGCACGTGCGTCAGCGGTTCTTCAGCGAAACCAGGCGGCAGAGGATTTTCTCCGATGAGTAGCTCATTGGAGCGGCCGGCATTCTCCATGCGCGTCCACACGTAGTTATGTGCGTAGAACTGGAAAGTCGATTCCAGCAGATAGCTGTTCTCTTTCGCGTTATCGGGAATGGATCGCGTGCGACCCCAAAGGACAGTGCTGGCGAGGTTTCCATTTCTGAACGGCCGGTTGTACTGGATGGAGGCGGTCGTGCGCGCCTGATTTTCGCCGGGATACAGTTGCTCCGGGCTGGCCAGCCGGCCGTAGGAGTATTGCGCGCTCCAGTTCTGCCCCGGCTGCATGGTTACCCGCGTCGCCCAGGAGTCGATGCTGCCTTGATGAATGTTCCATCGGTTCTCATTCGGCTCGCGGCCATGAAAACCGCTGGCTTCGAGACGCGCGATGCGGTAGGTAATACCAGCGGTCACCACATCGTCTGAAATGTGAGTTGAATCTTCCTGATGATGACCGAGCGCGCCGACAGGATTTTCCGCCGCGGAGGCGCGATGCGGATACGCGGTCGGACCGATTGCCGGATCGCCAACCGGAGCCGCGTAGAACGAGAGCAGCGTGTGTCTGTTCAACTCCAGATCGTAGAGGGCCGCCAGTTCCATAAAGAAATTATGCGGATGCTGGCCGTCCGCAATCGGTACGCCGAATGCGGTTTCTCCTTGCTGAAACAGAAGCGGGTAGCGCCTTCCGGTAATCGTGGCCGGTTCCAGGCTGAACATGGCGCGCACCGTGAGTTGTCCCACGCCGAGCCTGCGCTGCGCCATGGGCATGAACCAGTTGGTGGAAAAGAACTTATCGCCTCCGCGCGGGCTAGTCTGTTGTTCTTCAGTAATAAAGGCGTTGGCGTGGAACATCAACATCCACTGGCCATGCATCGTCATCAGCATCGGCATGGGCGTGGAATTCGGCTCCGCGCTTGTGCCGGAGGTTGCGTGGCGTTGAATTTCTTCCAGAAATGTTTGCGGGGGCATGGCATGCATTCGCAGCATCCTGCCAGTATCCATTTCCTGCACAGGCTCGCGAAGTGGAGGTTGGTTTAGGGGGAGTTGCACGGGGTCTTGAATGCGTTGCTGGGCATTTGCCCACGGGGTAAGGATAGATAACAGAATCAAGGATGCAAAACGCTGCATGGCAGATGTCCTCCGGGCCAGAGCGATGCAATGGTGCAAGTCGATCTGGCAGCTTGGGTGGCTGAATTCCGCTCAAATCGAACAGCGCTGGGCTGATTCGAGCGGCAGATGCGAGCCAGGAGGAATACAAGCTAGATTCTTAGACTGTCTGTGGTTAATTCCAATCGAGATCGACTTGGCGGAGATTTGGGGTGAAGGAATGCATTGTGGACGTAAGGAGTAAAGGCCAAGTCCGATATTGCTGCGGATTGTTCAATACACGATGGCGGCAGAACCAGTCTTGCAGATGGAGTGCTTGCGGCGATTTGCGGCCAAGCGATACCGCAGACGGTGTTCCGATGGCAAGGTTGAATCACCGCAGATTGACAAGATGCCGAAACGCGGCACTTACTGCACATTAATGAAGACTGACAGGAGATTTCACAAGCAGAAACCAGTGGAGCTGTGCAAAACAGAAGAACAATCAGCAGCACCGCCAATGAATTTTCCCGCCGCATAAAGAAATTCTACCAAGCTCGGCTCACGTACACTGGGCGCTCCGGAATCGGAATACGCGCGAAGATACTCTACCGCTGTACCCGCCTTCAACCAAGCTGCCCGTAGCTGACAACGCAGTCGTATTCCATGCGCACGGAGCCGTCTTTCTGACACTGCGCGAACAGCAACTCGACTGCCTGCTGCAATTCTTCGTACCGCGGGCGGCCTGGCTGCGGCATGTAGGAAGACGAAACAATGCGTCCCTTGAGGCCTTCGAGATCGAGTATCTGCACGTTCAGCAGCGACCGCTGCCGCATCGCAGCCGGATGAAAACACTCCTTCAGACGCTCGTCCGTCAGGTGATCGCTTTGCACCTCGCGATAGTCGATGCCGAATTCATTCAGCAGGCGCTCGTATCCTTCGTGGAAGGCGTCGCCGCCTCTGCGGCGATGGTTGTACGCGACGACGCACCAGCCGCCGGGGCGCAGGATACGTGCGAACTCTGCCCGAGCGCGCGGAAGATCGAACCAGTGCATCGCCTGACCAATCGTCACCATATCGACGCTGTTTTCAGATAGGTGCGTGGCCTCCGCTGTGCCATCCACGCATTCCAGACGCCGGTAAATGGATTGAAGGGTTGCGCAGGCCTCACGCATCCGCGCATTCGGCTCGATCGCAATGACCCGATTGCTATGGGCCAGGAAAATCTCCGCCAGCAGTCCCGTTCCGGCAGCGATGTCCGCAATTCCGGTGTCGCGAGAGAGATTGCAGTCACGCGCCAGCAGATCGACGATGGCCGCCGGATAGCGCGGGCGATATCGCCGATAATCGTCGACGCGGTCCGTGAAGCGCTCGGTCGCCGGCAAATGCATGAGACCGGTTCTCCTGATGCAGCTGAATGTCAAACAGATTTCCTCGCGGCCTTTCTTCGAGGAAAGGCCGCATATGCATTCTCTCTGTGCAATACACCTTCACACACGAGAACCGGTCTATCGTTCCACCGCCATAGCGACCGAGTTGCCACCGCCGAGACAAAGAGCAGCGATGCCTCTTTTCAGATCACGGCGCACCATCTCGTAGATCAATGTAATCAGTACTCGCGCGCCACTGGCGCCGATGGGATGGCCAATGGCAACCGCTCCTCCGTTGACGTTTACCTTGTTCAGGTCCAGCCCAAGCTCTCGCGTTACGCCGATCGCAGCCACTGAGAAGGCTTCGTTGATCTCGTAGAGATCGACATCGTTGGATTTCCAACCTGCCCTCTCCAGCACTTTGCGCACGCCGGTCACCGGCGCCATCATCACCCACTTCGGTTCCACGCCGCTCGTTGCCTGAGCGCGAATTCGGACCATCGGCTTCAATCCGAGAGCTGCCGCTTTTTTTGCCGACATCACCAGCAACGCCCCTGCCCCGTCATTCACACCCGGTGCATTGCCTGCCGTGACTGTTCCATCTTTTTTGAATGCCGGTTTCAAACTGCGCAGAGCTTCGATGGTCGCATCCTCGCGCACGGATTCATCATGGCTAAACTGCGTGGGAGCGCCGCCCTTCTTTTTCGCCGGGATTTCGACGGGAAGAATCTGCGAAGTCAACCTGCCCTCTTTATGCGCCGCAGCCGCGCGACGGTGAGACTCCAACGCATACGCATCCTGCTCCTCACGCGTAATGCCGTACGTCTCGGCGACGTTCTCGCCGGTGACGCCCATGTGATAGTCGTTGTAAATGTCCCACAGGCCATCCTGGATCATGCTGTCGACGGCAACGCTGTTGCCCATGCGAAATCCTTTGCGTGCCTGCGGCAACAAATAGGGCGCATTCGTCATCGACTCCATCCCGCCGGCGACGACGATCTCCGAATTCCCTGTCTGGATCGCCTGCGCGGCCAGCGAAACCGCTTTCAACCCCGATCCGCAGACCTTGTTGATGGTCATTGCGCTGACCTCCGGCGCGAGACCGCCGAAGATCGCCGCCTGGCGCGCTGGATTCTGTCCAAGCCCAGCAGATACTACATTCCCCATGATGCATTCATCTACCAGGGCAGCATCAATTCCGGCCCGCTTGACGACTTCCCGCACCACCATCGCGCCCAACTGCGGCGCTGAGAAGTCCGACAGCGAACCCAAAAATTTCCCAACAGGAGTGCGAACTCCGGCTACGATCACAACCTCTTCCACACGACACCTCCATATTTTCTATCGGCGATTTTTTCGCAACTGCAAAGTATACGGCGGGCACGCGACGGCTGGCACGCCGAGAGAGCGTCGCGCGTTCACAACTGGGCGCGGGCGATTTTTTCTGCTCACACTTTCACTTTCGTCGACTCCGATTTCTGTCCAATACTCGCGAGTTGTATCGCCGCTCTCGCCTTCGCGGGCACGTCGAAAGATTTTCTCTTCCAAAAACATCCTCGGGGTCGTCCCTCAACGGAAAAAATAAACGAGCGAAACGTTATTTTTTTCTTGACATTGATTTTCGTGAAAACTATACCTTCGTGTAACTGCGGTGTGAAACTGCAGTACTCGATGTACACATCGAAAGGGAGAATAGTTCATATGGCAACCAAAAAAGCAGCAAAGAAAGCAACGAAGAAGTCAGCCAAGAAGTCCAGCAAGAAGAAGTAACCGACTGCATCAACAAAAGGCAAAACAAGAGGGGGAGCGCAAAAGCGCTCCCCCTCTTGTTTGTGACGCCGCTAAGATTTCCCGCGGGAAGCGTCTTCATCCGCCAACGTCGCGGCGACCATGGTTGTTCTTTTCCGCCGCCGCCGTTAGGCTCTTAGCCTAGACATGACGCGAAGACGCTGGATTGCCGACGAATGGAGCGAGTCCTCAGCTGTTTTGCGGGACGCGCAGGCGGCGCACCTGGCCAGGGTCCTGCGCGCGCAAGTTGGCCAGGAGTTTGACATCGTCGCCGGGGACGCCGTGCGGCGCGGCGTGGTCGAGCAAGTCCAGACTGACGCCGTTTACTTTTCGCTTTATGAAGACCTCGAAGCGGCCGCCACGCTTCCGCTCACCATCGTGCTAGCGATCATTCGATTCGAGCGCATGGAGTGGGCGATTGAGAAGCTGACGGAATTGGGAGTGTCGCGCATTGCGCCACTATGCGCCGCGCGCAGCGAGAAGCACTTGGTGCAGGCGGCGATGAAGCGAGCGGGGCGCTGGCGCAGAATCGCCCGCGAGGCTGCCCAGCAATCGCGGCGCGACGATGTGCCCGAGATCGCCGATCCATCCGCGCTTTCCGATTGGGTTGCAGCTGAGCCGGATTGCCTGCGATTGTCGCTGTCGGAGCACCGGCGTGTGACCTCGTTACGAACATGGATGGGGACGACCCTTGCTTCGAAGCAGGCGAGCCCAATTCTCGCCGCGATCGGACCAGAAGGGGGATGGACCGAGAAAGAGCTTGCGAGCTTCGCGGCGAATGGATGGCAGCCCGTCAGCCTCGGTCCGCGCATCCTGCGCGCGGAGACAGCGGCGATCGCCCTGACCAGCGCGCTGAGTGCGTGGCTGGGATCTTAACGGGTCCTTGCTGTGCAAGGATGGGGAACCCACGTCCGTGGATTGCAATGGAAGGCCGCGGCGCTAGCTGAAGATGTCCTTCATCTTGCCGAAGAAGCTGCGGGAGGATGGCGTGTTCTCGACCGTCAGAGTTTCGGCGAGCTGGCGCATCAATTCCTTCTGCGCCTTGGTCAGCTTTCTGGGAACCTGCGCGACAACCTGCACGATCAGGTCTCCGCGGCCGTGGTCGTTCAGATACGGCACGCCCTTATTGCGCAGACGGAACTCCGTGCCGCTCTGCGTGCCTTCCGGCACCTTCAGTTTGGTCTCACCCTCCAGAGTAGGAATCGTCAATTCCGTACCCATCGTCGCTTGGGGGAATGAAATCGGCAGGACGTAATGCAGATCGTTGCCTTCGCGCTCCAGAAACGGATGCGGTTCAATCGAGACGACCACGTATAAATCGCCCGCAGGTCCGCCGTAACGGCCGGCATCGCCTTCTCCCTGATAGCGAATCCGCATTCCGTCTTCAATCCCGGCGGGCACCGTCACATTGATGGTGTGGTCCGCGGACAGTCGTCCTTCGCCGCGGCATTGACGGCAGGGATCTTTGACAATGCTGCCGGTTCCTCCGCACACCGGGCAGGTGCGCGCGACGGAGAAAAATCCCTGCTGGTAACGTACCTGTCCGCGACCGGCACATTGCTGGCAAACCGTGGGACCGTGTCCCGGCTCGGCGCCACTGCCCTTGCATGCGGAGCAACTTTCCATGCGACGAATGTCGATCTCACTCTGCTTGCCGAAAACCGATTCCTCGAAAGTCAATGTCAAGTCATATTGCAGGTCGCGGCCACGCTGTGCGCGAGAAGAGCGGCGGGCGCCGCCCACGTTGAACATCTCTCCGAAAAGATCGCCGAAGATGTCCCCCAGATCGGGCATGCCGGCGAAACCGCTCGCATCCACGCCATTGGCGACTCCGGCATGGCCAAAGCGGTCGTAGACAGCGCGCTTGTCTGGATCCGAAAGCACCTGATACGCCTCGCTGGCCTGCTTGAATTTCTCTTCGGCGACAGGATCGTCAGGATTCCGGTCAGGATGATATTGCATGGCAAGTTTGCGGTAGGCGCTCTTCAACTTCTGGTCAGAGGCGTTGCGCTCCACACTGAGAACTTCGTAATAATCGGCTTTGATCACGCGGGCAGTTGGACTCATGCTGTTTTCTGTTTCGGATTGTTTGCGACACGCACCAGCGCGGGGCGCAGCAGCCGGTCGCGCAGAGTATAGCCGCGGCGCACTTCGTCGATCACCTGCCGGTCGGGAAGATCGTCGCGTTCGACCATTTCTATCGCTTCATGCACGCGAGGATCGAACCGGGCTTCCGCTGTCGGAACCGGCTGAACTCCAAGCGAGCGGACAATTTCCTCCATCTGGCGCACGATCAGGTCCACACCGGAGCGCAGTTGATCGAGCGACCCTTGCGACCGCAGCGCGAGCTGGAAATTGTCCAGCACCGGCAAAAACTGCTCGATTGCATTGGCCAGCGCATATTCGCGGTATTCTGTGCGCTCCCGGGCTTCGCGCTTGCGATAGTTGTCGAACTCGGCCTGCAGCCTTGCCAGCCGGTCCAGAAGCTGATCGCGCTCCCCTTGCAGCCGTTCATAATCTGCCTGAGGAACCGGCGCTTCGCTGGCTTCGAGCTCCGGCGGATCGAGGTTTGTATCCTTTGCGGGGCTGTCCGCAGCGCGGGCGCCATCCGGTCTGGATGCGTGGCGGCTTTGCTGTATCTCCGGCCCGTTGTGCTGCGGGCCTGCGGTCTTCGATTTTGAGGTTTCGTCCGATCGCATACTTTCTTCTTCTTGCAGATTGGTGGGGTACGGCATGAGCAAAATCTTCCTCACTGACAGGGATGCGGGCGAACCGCCGATCGATTCCGCATGGAAAAGCGCTGAATTCGCGGCTGAGGGAATCCCCGGAGCGGACTACGCCACCTCTGACCCGGCGCGCCTACTTCCATTGTACCTAGATTGCGTTCTCTATTGGCGGGGTGGAAGAGCGCATGCCGCCTGCCATGGCTTGGATTCGGCTAGGATTGGGCAGCCCAGCGGCCGAATAAATCTGCGATGTACGTCACCGTTCCAATCGTGCTGGCGTACTGCATCCGCGTCGGACCGATGACGGCGACGGTACCGAGATGCTCCTGCGCGCGACGGGCCGGCGCCGCGATTAGTACCAGGTTGCGCATCTCCGGCATGGTTTGTTCCAGGCCGACCACTACGCGCACCGAGGTGTCATGGCTATTGACGTAGGCATTCAACAGGTCGATGATCCTCTGCTTTTCTTCGAGTGCGATAAATATCTGCCGCAGATGGCCGCGATCCACCTCGTTCACAATCAGGTTGGCGGCGCCGTCCACGAAGATGGACTTCCCCTGGACAGTCCGGTCCGCCGCGCGATCTGTAGCCGCATCCATCGCGCACTTGGCCCATAGTTCTTCCAGCGAATGCAGGATGCAGTTGTACTCGCTGCGCTCCCGTTCCATGCGCCGGGCCAGTTCCTCGCGAATCCGCTCCAGGGTCCACCCATGAAAATTTGCGTTCAGATAATTCGCAGCCCTCTCCAGTTCCCCAGATGTCAGGTCCTGTTCCAGAAGCAGCACACGGTCGCGCACAACACCGGCCGTCGTCACCAATACGGCCAGCACGCGTGTCGGTCCGAGGCGCACAAAGTGGACGTGTTCCAGAAGCTCACGGGCATCTGCCGTAGTAAGCGCAACTCCGACGCCTCCCGACAATAGCGCCAGAATGTGCGACGTCCGGGCAAAAAAGTCGGTGGCATTCGCCACGCCGCTGAATGTTTCTTCAATCTGTTCCTGCGTGGGCTGCGGCAGGGACTGATGCGGGGACGCTGTCCGGCGAAGAAGCTGTTCAACGTAATAGCGAAATGCCTGCGCGGTTGGAATTCTTCCGGCAGAGGTGTGCGGCTGTTCGAGATAGCCGGCCTCCGACAAATCTGCCATCACATTGCGGACGGTGGCCGCGCTCATGCCCTCGCGGTTCTGCTGGCGTGCAATGGACTGAGACGCAACCGGATCGCCATTGGCGATGTAGCTTTCGACGACCGAGGTAAGGATCAACCGCTCTCTGGCACCGATTTCGTCAGCAGGACGGCCCTTTTCTTCTGGACGAGTGGTTTCCATCCTGTCAGCGTTCTCCCTTCATCTCTTCTGGGAAAACAATACCACCGAATCGCCTGAGCACTCCATCCAGTTAGAATGGACGTCCGAAGAGGCATTCGAGTCCGCCCTTCAGGCCGCTTTCGCGGCACCAATGAAGAATCGAGTGAAGTTTCCCTACATCGCTAGACGGTCGGTCCAGGGGGTCGCGGCCTTCAGCGCGCGGTTGACGTTTTCGATGTTCTTGACGCCCTCGGTCTTCAGCCACTCCTCAAACGCCTTGGCGCCCTGCTTCGCGTAGACGGGGATGCCGTCCTTCCACGTAGCGCGGCCGCAGAGAACGCCGTTAAACTTGGCGCCGGACTCGCCTGCCAGCTCCAGTGTTTCGATGAACACGGGATTGGAAACGCCCGCCGACAGATAAATGAACGGTTTGGTCGCCGCTTCCGCCGCGCTGCGGAAATATGCCAGCGCCTGTTCCCGTGTGTACGCCGATGCACCTTTGCATGCCTTCGTTCCGGCGACAAAATCCATTTGCACCGGCACTTCGACCTTCAGCACATCCACGCCGTACTGTTCCTTTGTAAACTCAGCCATCGACGCCTTTACGATCTCGGGCTTTTTCTTCGCGTATTCGATGCCCTTTTCATCGCCGCCCGCGGCATCGTAGCCGACAAATTCCAGAAAGAACGCGATGTCATGGGCGCGGCACTCGTCGCCGATGCGCTCGATAAACGCGTGCTTGGAGTCGTTAATCTCCTTGCTTTCAAACGGCGTGTAATAGAGCAGCACTTTGACGGCATCCGCGCCCTGATGCTGCAAGCGGCGCACTGACCAATGGTCCAGCAGATCGGGCATACGGCCCGGTTCCGTCGCGTCGTAGCCGGTCTTTTCATAAGCCAGCAGCAGGCCCTTGCCATTGCGGTGCTTCGCTGCGGGCAAACCGTATTCCGGGTCGAGCAGAATGGCGGAGGCATAGCGCGTCAGGACCTCGGTGACCAGCGTCTTGAATTCGATGAGCGCATGGTCGTCCACATCGGAACCTTTCTCCTTGGCCAGGGATTTCTTGAGTGAACCGCGCTGGTCCATGGCGGCGGCGGCAATCACGCCGCGCTGGTCGGAAAGGGCCTTCATGCCGGCCAATTTGCCGGGGGTAAGCTTTGTCATCGCACGCTCCTGATTCGCATCTGTCGAACTTCTGTTTTCAATTCCATTTTAGCAACCAGCGTCCCATGGGCTTACGCATCCATTCCATAAGGCGCAGACGATAACCGCCGCGGCAACCTACAGCGATGCCATTGCGAGCTTGGCGGCGGCAAGCGTGGCTGCGATTTCTTCCGGTCCGTGCTCAAGGCTGAGGAACGCGGCCTCAAATTGCGATGGCGGCAGCCACACACCGGCTTCGAGTATGGCTCGGTGGAAGCCGGCAAATCGTGCCGTGTCAGAGCGACACGCGCCAGCATAATCCTCGACCGCGCCGTCGGCGAAGAACCATGTCCACATGGAGCCGACGCGATTCACGGCGAGAGGAATGTTGAATTGCGCGGCTATTTTCGCCACGCCCTCGACCAGTGCCGCGGAGTTCCGCTCCAGTTGCGGGTAAATCTTGTCTTGATGCTCCGCAAGATAGCCCACCGTTGCGATTCCCGCAGCCATGGCCAAAGGATTCCCGCTGAGCGTGCCAGCCTGGTACACAGGCCCGAGCGGAGCCAGCATCTTCATAATTTCCGCACGGCCGCCGAATGCGCCGCAGGGCAATCCGCCGCCCAGTATTTTGCCGAGACACGTCATGTCTGGACGAATGCCATAAAGCTCCTGCGCCCCGCCAAGCGCCACCCGGAAGCCGGTCATCACCTCGTCGAAAACCAGCAACGCGCCTTCGCGCTGCGTAATTTCTTGAAGCGCCTGAAGATAGCCCGGAGCCGGCGGAATACATCCAGCATTGCCGACCACCGGCTCCACAATCACGCAGGCAATTTGCCTCTTGCGTCGTGCAAAGGCTTTCTCTACGGCCGCGATGTTGTTGAACGGCAGCGCCAGGGTGTGCTGCACCGTTTCCTCCGGTACTCCAGCAGAGCCGGGAATCCCCAGCGTCGCGATTCCGGAGCCGCCCTTGACCAACAGTGGATCGGCGTGGCCGTGATAGCAGCCTTCAAATTTCACAAAAAATTTGCGGCCTGTGAAGGCGCGGGCCAGTCGTATGGCAGACATGGTCGCTTCGGTTCCGGAGCTGACGAATCGCAGCATCTCCATAGACGGAAACGCGCGACGCGCCATTTCCGCCAATTCCGTCTCGACTGGTGCCGATGCGCCAAAACTGGTTCCACGCGCCACCGCTTCCTGCACCGCCCGGACCACATGCGCAGCGGCATGGCCCAGGATCATCGGGCCCCACGACCCGAAATAATCCACATAGCGGTTGCCATCCGCGTCCCATAGATACGCACCTTCGGCGCGAACCACGAAGGGCGGATCGCCTCCGACTGCCCGGAAAGCGCGAACGGGGGAATTCACGCCTCCGGGCAGCACCGCTTCCGCGCGTAACTGGCATTGGCGCGATTTTTCCATGGAACGTGCAGAAATGTGCTGAAGAGATGAAGAGGATTGAGCCATTGAATACCAGTATAGGAGTTGACCGGAAGATGGCGGTCATGGCGCAGACCGGCGATGCTACACTGGTGCTTCCCGGTAGGCATTGCTGTTCCTTTCGCTTCCGTATGTTGCTTCCCTATGGTGGAACAGAGAGGGACGCGTGCGCTCCGGCATCCTGCAATTTCGGAATGCGAGCCCGTGGCCAGCAAGACCTCATCCAAAACAGCCCCTGTTAGCTACGCCGACGCGGGCGTGGATATCTCGAGCGGCGATCGCACAAAACAGCGCATCAAGTACCTGGCCCAACGTACTTTTAATAAACAGGTGCTGGGAGAGATTGGGGGGTTCGGCGGACTCTTCAAGCTGGACACTGCGCATTACAAAGCTCCGGTGCTGGTTTCGAGCGCCGATGGAGTCGGCACCAAGCTGAAGGTGGCGTTCGATCTGAATGTGCATCACACCATCGGCGCGGACCTGGTGAACCATTGCGTGAATGACATTGCGGTGCAGGGCGCCACACCGCTGTTTTTCCTCGATTACCTGGCTACCGGCAAGCTCGACGGCGAGGTGGTGGAGAAAGTGGTTTCAGGACTCGCGGATGCATGCCGCGCAAATGGCTGCGTCCTGATCGGCGGCGAAACGGCCCAGATGCCCGGGTTTTACGGTGACGGCGAGTACGATCTGGCCGGTTTTATCGTCGGCATTGTGGAACGCGAGAAACTGATAACGGGAGCAGAAATACGCACCGGCGACCTGCTCGTGGGACTACCTTCGACAGGGCTGCATACAAATGGATACTCCCTGGCGCGCAAACTTTTCTTTGAGGTGGCCCGCTATTCGCCGGATCTCTATGTGAATGAACTGCACGAAAAGGCCGGCGTGGCCCTGATGAAGACGCATCGCAGCTACCTCAATATCATTCGCAAGCTGACCGCTGCGGATTTGGTGAGCGGCATGGCGCATATTACCGGCGGAGGCATCACGGAGAACCTGCCCCGCATTTTATCCAAGAACCTTTCCGCCGCAGTTGAGCTGGGCTCGTGGACCGTGCTGCCGATATTCGATCATCTGCAGGCGTTGGGCAACGTGGAGCAGCAAGAGATGCTGCGCACCTTCAACATGGGCATCGGCCTTATCTGCGTCGTGCCGCCGGAAAAGTACAAGCGCGTAAAGTCCCTGCTGGAGCGCGCCAGCGAGCCTCATTCCGTCATCGGCAAGGTCGTCAAAGGCGACCGCCGGGTGCTCTACAACTGATTGCATGATGACGCGCCTTGGGATTCTTCTCTCCGGACGTGGCTCGAATTTTCTCGCGATTGCCGATGCAATCGAACACGGCAAACTGGAGAATGCAGAGATTGCCGTGGTCATCTCCAACCGCGCCAATGCGCCGGGCGTCACGGCCGCCCGTGCGCGCGGCCTAGCAACCCAAATCATCGAAGCGCGTGGCCGCAAACGCGACGAACAGGATGCGGAAATCATCTCGTGCCTGCGCTCTCATCGCGTGGATCTGGTTTGCCTGGCAGGATACATGCGCCTGCTGTCGCCCGGATTTGTCGCCGCATTTCCCGGCGCAATTCTGAATGTTCACCCATCTTTGTTGCCCGCTTTTCCGGGACTGGACGCGCAGCATCAGGCGCTGAAATACGGAGTCGGCGTTACTGGATGCACCGTGCACTTCGTCGACGACGAGTTGGATCATGGTGTTATTGTGTTGCAGCGTCCGGTTCCCGTGTTCGACGGCGATGACGAGTCCAGTCTTTCGGCGCGCATTCTGGAACAGGAACATAGCGCCTATCCGGAAGCGATTGCCCGCGTAGTGAGCGGAAATTATGAGATATTGGGCCGTCGCTACGTGCTGCGCGCGTCATCTGCGGACGATTTGGACAAGTTGATCGAGGGGAGAGGGTAATGCACTTCATAAAGGCTCACGCATGCGGCAACGATTTTCTGATCGTCGAGGAACCGATCGACGAACCACGGCGCTCTGCGATTGCACGTCAATTATGCGAGCGCCACACCGGAATCGGAGCCGACGGCGTGGAGTATCTCTCCCTTGGCGACAACGGTGCTTTTGCGATTCGCCTGTTTAATGCAGACGGCTCCGAAGGAGAAATATCCGGCAACGGTACGCGCTGTGTCGCGGCTTATCTGGCAGGGCAGGAGGAGTCGGACTCCATTTCTATTCGCACCCATGCAGGCGTACGCCACTGCCGGATATTGAAACGCGATCACCCGCGGTACCGCATCGCAATGGAGATGGGAGTTCCGCGTGTTGCAAACAAATCGGTCATCCCGCAGGATGGGGCAAGCGTGGCTGGTTTGGATATTTTTGTTGGCAATCCACATTATGTCGTCTTTGTAGACGGACAGGATTTTGACTGCTTTGGAAGAAGCTGGCAGCAGGTCGGCGAGGAAATTTGCACCCATCCGGATTTCCCCAACGGGACAAACGTTGAATTTGTGCGCGTGGTTGATACAAATACCATCGAATTCAGGATTTTTGAGCGCGGCGTTGGCCCCACACAATCATCCGGCACAGGAACATGCGCGTCAGCGGCAGCAAGCATTCATGCGCGAGGTGCGGCGCGGCGGCTCACCGTGATCTCCGAAGGCGGGGAGCAGATTGTGGCATGGCCTGCAAATGATGCGAACCTCACATTGACCGGCCCGGCGGAAATCATTGCGGATGGAGAGTTCTTACTCGCATGACTATGGCAAAGACTGCTGAAACCGCTTCAGTTCGCGCTGCAGCGTTGCTGCCCGGAGATTCTGTGCGGCTTGTTTCTCCGGCCAGTTGGTTCGATCCGCAGCGTGCGCAATCCGGCATCGCGTCCCTGATCAAGCTGGGGTATAAGCCAGAGCTTGCGACCCACGCTCTGGCCCGGTATGGACAATACTTGGCTGGTAATCCGGCCCAGCGCATTGAGGATTTGCATGCCGCGTTCATCGATCCCACGATTCGCGCTGTGATTTGTAACCGCGGAGGTTACGGATCGATGGAATTACTGAGCGGAATCGATCTCGATGTGGTTCGGAATCACCCGAAGATTTTCGTGGGTTGCAGCGACATCACAAGTTTGCAGCTTTGGCTGCACGATGAAACGGGGCTGGTAGTCTTTCATGGGCCGATGGTCGCCGGAGATTTTGCGCGAGAGAATGGTGTTGACACTGCCAATTGGCATTCCGCGCTCTCGCAAGACCAGCCGTGGCAGCTTGGCCCCGAATCGGGGCTGCGGACTTTAAAACCCGGGACCGCGCGTGGAAAGCTCTATGGTGGTTGCCTCTCCATGCTGGTGGCCTCGCTCGGCACGCCGTATGAAATACAGACGGTCAACACAATTCTCTTCCTAGAAGACATCGGCGTAAAACCCTATCAGATGGAACGAATGCTTTTACAATTGCGGCTTGCGGGAAAGCTCGACGACGTGCGTGGCATAGTGTTCGGCGCGATGATGGATTGCGTGCAGCCCGGCGCGCCGGAAAATCTGCTGGAATCGGTACTGCTCCGCACCCTGTCGGATTTTCCCGGACCGGTTGGCATTGGCTTGCGTTCCGGCCATGTTCCCGAGCGAAACATCACGCTGCCGATTGGGGTCGAATGTGAACTGGGATTGAATGGTACGCCTGCGTTGCGTTTCATCGAACCGGCGGTTATGTTGCGGGATCGGACCCATGAATAACCCAAAGCACATTCATTTGATTGGCATCTGCGGCAGCGCCATGGCATCTTTGGCAGGCCTGCTGCAATTGTGCGGGTGGCGCGTGACAGGGTCCGATAATGCCTCGTATCCGCCGATGTCCGACCTGCTGGCCCGTCTCCAGATTCCGGTGGCGCAGCCCTTTTCCGAGGCGAATCTGGAGCCCTGCCCTGATCTCGTCATCGTCGGCAATGCGATTTCGCGCGGCAATCCAGAGGTGGAATTCGTGCTCGACCAGCGCATTCCATTCTCATCCCTGGCGGCAATTATTCACCAAGAATTCCTGATCGGGCGCGAATCTCTGGTCGTCGCCGGCACGCACGGTAAGACAACTACGACCAGTATGTTGGCGTGGATTTATGAAACGGCCGCTGGGAAATATCCGGAACTGGCGCCATCGTTCTTGATCGGCGGAATCGCGGAAAACTTCGGCTCAAGTTTCGCCCTGCGACCAACGCTCCCCTTCATTCTGGAAGGCGACGAGTACGACACTGCGTTCTTCGATAAGGGACCGAAGTTTCTTCACTACTTTCCCGATGCGCTGATTCTGACGCATGTGGAATTCGATCACGCGGACATTTATGCGGATCTGGCCTCAGTGAAGACCGCTTTCAAGCGCCTGGTCAATCTTGTGCCACGACGCGGCCGCATCGTGGCATTCGATGCTTCAGAGAATGTGACGGAGTGCGTAGGCCGCGCGTTCTGCACGGTCGAACGATATGGGTTCGCCGCCGATTCCTACTGGCGCATCGTCGAGCTTGCCACCAACCGCCATGGCAGCCGATGGAAGATTGAGCAAAATGGCACTCCATGGCTCGAGATCGAAATACCTGTTATTGGCGAACACAATGTATTGAATGCGACAGCCGCCGCGGCACTGGCTGCGGGACAGGGTCTGAACAAGGATTGCATCCGTCGTGCTCTCGCTTCGTTCCTTAGTGTGAAGCGCCGCCTGGAATTGATCGCAGAAGTCGGCGGCGTCATGATCATTGACGACTTTGCACACCACCCGACCGCCATCCGCGAAACGCTGCGCGCTCTTCGTCTGCAATATCCGGCGTCGCGCCTGTGGGCCGTGCTGGAACCGCGTTCCAACACGCTCCGCCGTAATGTATTCGAGCATGATTTGACCGAAAGCCTAGTGCTTGCGGACGAGATCGTTCTAGCCAGCGTCTATCAGGCAGCGAACATTCCGGCAGAGCAAATACTGCATCCGGAGCGCGTCGTCCGCTCGCTGCGCGAGGCTGGCCGCTCAGCTCTTCAGTTGCCGGACGCGACCACGATCGTCGAGTACCTAGGCGCGCACGTCAGGCGCGGAGATGTGGTGGCCATCCTTTCCAACGGCGGATTTGATGGCATCTATCAAAACTTGCCGGCGCATCTCCAGCGCATCCAAGTGGGCATGCAGAAGACCGCTGCTGCGCCATGATCCCGGCCCTCACAATTTTTCTCTGCTATGCGGTTCTTTCGCCGATCGCCGCTCTGATCGGGTTTCCATGGACGTGGATCACGGGCGACATCACATTTCTCTATCGGTCCTCCATGTGGATTGCGGTCACAGGATTGCGGCTTGCTGGAATCCGCGTCCATGCGACAGGCAGGGAGAATGTTCCGCGAAACACGGCCTGCATCTTTATGGCAAACCATGTTTCCAATCTTGATCCGCCAGTCTTCCTACCCCTGATTCCCGGCCGCACTGCCGTGTTCATCAAAAAAGCCTTAGTAAGAATTCCTGTCATCGGCAGGGCGATGCTGATGGGCGGTTTTGTTCCGGTGGATCGCAGCGGTTCGAGAGAAGCCGCGATAGAGAGCATCCGTCAGGCTGCCGTAGTTCTATCCACCGGAGTGCACATCACCAGCTTTCCAGAAGGGACACGGTCGCGGTCCGGACAGCTACTCCCATTCAAGAAAGGTCCGTTCTATCTGGCGGAGCAAACTGGCGCGCCCGTTATTCCCGTTTCCGTCCATGGCACGGAAGGCATGATGCGCAAGGGCAGCCTGAAAGTCACTCCGGGAGACGCGTACGTCCACTTTCACCCGCCGATCCTGGCAACTGCCTATGGAACGCGGGAGGAGTTGATCGCGGCTGTACGCGAGGCAATCACATCCAGCCTGCCGGAGTGGATGCGCGATTGACGCGGTTGCACGATGAATATCGAATCGGCATCACTTTCCTGAGATTTCGAATTCCATCGCGAGGGGCGCGTAAAACCGACTCCGCGGGCCCTGGCGCGTTACCGCGCGCCGCCCGACGCAAGCAACGTTTCTCCCGTCAGCCAGCCTGAGTCTGCAGACGCCAGAAACACCGCGATGGGAGCAATGTCTTCCGGCTGGGCGATTCGGCCAAGAGGGACCTGCGCCTCATGCTGCTTCTGGAAGTCGCTCCCGATAAATCCCGCAACATGGACTCCTTCGGTTTCCACCATTCCTGGATTGATGGAATTGACGCGAATCTTTTTTGGGCCAAGCTCCTTTGCGAGCACATGCGTTACTGCGTCTACAGCGCCTTTGGTCGCGGTGTAGATCGCCGATGTTGGCGGGGCAAGCTGGCTGGCCGCGGACCCGATATTGATGACGCTTCCGCCTTCCGAACCGAAGAGCTTCGCTGCCTCCTGAGTTGCCAGAAGGATTCCCAGCACATTGGTGTTGAACTGACGATGAAACATCTCTTCCGTAATTTCTTCCAGAGGCGCAAATTGATAGACGCCTGCGTTGTTCACCAGCACGTCCAGCTTCCCAAATTCCTTTTTAATCTCCGCAAAAATGCGTTTTACGTCGGAGGCTTTGGCCACATCCCCTTGCACTGTGATGGCTTTGCCACCATTACTTACGATCTCCGCGACTACCTTGTCCGCGCCTTCTTTGCTGGACGCGTAATTCACGATGACCGCAGCACCGGCTGCTGCCAAGGCCTTCGCGATGGCTGCTCCGATACCCTTGGATGCTCCCGTAACCACCGCAACTTTATTCGTCAGTTTGCTCATTTCTTCTCCAGTTTGAATCGCCTTCAATTCGACGTTTCGTTAACTGTCTAACTGATGAGAGCCGCGAATAAAAAGGTTCAGATTTTTTGCCATCAGATTTTGGCGAGATGATTCAGATAGGCTTGCAAAATATCGCGTTGCAGGATCAGGTTGGCGAATTTACCCTCCCGGACAATCCTGATTAGTCCCGCCGTCTCTAGCTCTTTCATGTGATGGGATAACGTCGCTGCGCTCACAGGCTGACTGTCACGCAAATCCGTGCAGGACACCGCGCAGCTTTTTGCACCAAGTTGTTTCAGAATTTCGTAACGGCGTGGATCTGCTAGCGCCTTCGCAATCAGACGGACCTGATTCTCTGAAAGCACCTTGTGTTTTAGCACTGCCATCTCCAATATCGTTCGTTCTTCTCGATAGTACTGCAATCACTCTCAAAGTCTCCGCACGCGAGCGCCATTTGCGCTGAGGCTTGCCGCCGTTTTCCAATACTTATTGCCGCGTTAGCATTCCGCCGCAGGAGGCTTGATGACGGTGATTCGTGAAAGCTGAGGAGGGAAGAATTGGCGGACCCGAACTTTTAGGACGCGTGCTTCAATATCGCCCGATAGCCGTTCGCCATCACATGCTGGCGCACCGTTTGCGCCTGTTGAGCATTGGCGAACGGGCCGATTTGTACATGGAGGAATCTGTCGTGCTTGGCGGAATAAATTCCCGCGTGGAAACCGCGCCTGCGAAGTTGGGAAACCAGCGTCTGAGCGTCTTTGGAATCGGCGACAGCACCTACCTGGACCATGTAACGCGCCCGCTCGGAAGTATTCGAATTCGCCGATTGTCTCGCGGGGTGATCGCGTTCCAGAACGCGAGGCTGTTTGTGTTCCCGCGCGAATGCTGGAATTGCGGGTTGATTCGTCGCACCGTGCGCCACATGCAATGTGGGCGGGATTGGATGGGAGTTCGCCGTGACTCCGATATCCCCAGTCGGCAGTGGCAGTGGCGGATGCGACGCCACGGCCTGCCGCAAAACAGGCTGGACAGGCGATGGTTTGGGAGGCGTCCGCTGGGATATGGAATCGGGAGCACCCGCCGGTTCAATTGCCGCTGAATTGAGCGTCGGCTTCGGAGTTCCACCGCGTCCAAAGGAATATCCCAGGCCGAAAAATACCGCGGACACCAGAGACGCTGCCATAAAAACGGCCATGATTGTGCTGGTACTCCAGTGCACTTCCGAAACTTCCGGGAGCTCAAGTTTTTCTTCCCACAGAGTGGCCATAATCAGGCGCCTTCCCCTGTTTTAGGGATGCTCTTGGTCACGTGCTGCAACAGCGTGACCAGCTCCAGCGGCAATGGAAAGACGACGGTGGTGTTTTTCTCCGTTCCGATCTCGCTCAGCGTCTGCAGGTAGCGCAACTGCATGGTGATGGGCTGCTGCGCCAGCAGAGTCGCTGCGTCCAGTAGCCGTTGCGCGGCGTTGTACTCGCCCTCCGCATTGATGACCTTGGCGCGCTTGTCGCGTTCCGCCTCTGCCTGCCGCGCCATCGCACGCAACATGGACTCCGGCAGGTCCACCTGTTTCACCTCAACGCTGACAACCTTCAACCCGTATGGGGACGTGTGCTGGTCGATAATAGTCTGGATCTTCAGGTTCAACTTCTCGCGGTGCGCCAGCAATTCATCCAGTTCCACTTCTCCCAGAACGGAACGCAGCGTGGTCTGCGCGAATTGCGATGTCTGATACACATAGTTCGAGACTTCGACCACAGCCTTCGCCGCATCGATGACCCGCAGCGTGATGACTGCGTTCACCTTCAGCGTGACGTTGTCGCGCGTGATGATGTCCTGGGCGGGGACTTCCATCGCCTCCTGCCGCAGAGAAATGCGGACCATTTGATCGAAGGGACGAAAGACCAGAATGACGCCCGGGCCTTTTGGAGAACTGAGAAGACGGCCCAACCGGAAGATCACACCGCGCTCGTACTCCTTCAAAATTTTGATAGAACTGAAAAGATAAAAGGCGACGATAACGATGACGACCAAAACCGCTGTTGATGGCATCTCGAAAATCTCCCCAAGGCAGGCGTGACTTCCTCGATGTATAGCATGGCCGGGATGGAAATCCGACGTGAAACCGAGTTCAGGAACCCCGCTCGTCACGTTCCACTTCCAGCAAAAGTCCTTTGCGATCGCGAATGCGGACTGTCTCTCCGAACGCGACCGGACTGCTGGCGTGCGCCTGCCACAGCTCTCCACGCACCAGTACTTGCCCGTTCGGATTCAGTGCAGTCTGGGCGGTCCCGAGCGTGCCCAGCAGCGCTTCGCCGCCGGTCTGCACCTTATTACGACGGGCGCGGACGGCAATCGTGCTGAGAAAGATCGTTATCGCGCCAAAGCCAATTCCCGCACCCAGTGCCGTTGCCAGCTGGACCCGCATTTGTGGAATCGGACCGTTCACGAGAGTTAGTAGGCCAAAAACCAGACAGCCAATCGCGACCAAGCCAAGAATTCCGTGGGTGGCGAATTTGATATCGAGCACAAACAACACTGCGGCCCCGATTAAGAATCCCACAGCGGTATATTCCAGCGGCAGTAGATTCAGTGCAAACAGAGAAATCAACACCAGCAAGGTGCCGACCGCTCCAGGCACAATGGTTCCCGGAGCATTGAATTCCATGTAAATGAGCAGGCCGCCGAAGATGAGGAGAAGCACTGCTAGGTTCGGGTCGGTGAGTGCACTCAAAATGCGCTCTCGCGTGCTCGGAAGCATCACCTCGACATTGGCGTTGTGCGTGTGCACCACCTGCTTCGTTCCATTGAAGCGTGTCACTGTCGTGCCGTTCAATTGATTCAGGAGCGACGCGGTGTTCGGTGCGATAACGTCGATCAGATGCAGATTCATCGCTTCTTGATCGGTATAAGATTTCGAATTGCGTACGGCATCTTCGGCGGCCCGTACATTGCGCCCTCTGCGCGAAACATAGGAGCGAAGAAAGGCCGCTGCATCGTTTTCGACTTTCTGCTTCAGAATGGGCCCCATCTTCTGGCCCTCCAGAATCGGGTGCGATGCGCCTGCCTCCGTTCCCGGCGCCATAGCAGCAACATCCGCGGACTCTAGAATGAAAAATCCCGCAGAGCCGGCGCGGCTGCCGGACGGGGCCACATACACAATAACGGGAATCTCTGACTGTTCAATGGCCGTGACCATCACTCGCGTCGACGTGAGCAGACCGCCCGGAGTTCCCATCTCCACCACGACAGCTTCTGCATGAATTTCCGCGGCATGGCGCAGGCCGCGCTCGAGATAGGCTGCGCTCATCGGCTGAATGGTGTCATGCAACGACAGTTCGAGCACCACAGGGCGATTTTGCGCGGCCCACACGGGGAACGGTGTTGAGGGGCACAGAAAAGCGAGGGCGGAAATCGCTGCAATCACGACACGCGAAAATCGCGAGCCAGGCGACCCATCCTTCTGTTCCGTGTGCATGCGCATCGCACGTCTCCGTGTTACTTGGGCTGCTGCGCTTCAATTGCCTGCAAGATCCCCTTGGCGGCGGTGTCGTTCGGTTCCAGATGCAAAGCCTCATTCGCATTTTCGCGCGCACTCGCAAACGACCGCTGCTGGAGCGCGATGCGTGCCAGAACAAGATAGGCGCCGACATTCGGTTGTACCTGGAGCGACCTCTCGGCTTCCCGCCTTGCAGTCACTGCATCGCCGGCATATTCGTGGACCTGTGCCAGACCCGCGTACCCGGCAGCGCTCTGCGGGTCCACATTCACCCCGAGTTGAAACTGCCGCTCGGCCTCCAGCAATAGACCGTCGTTCACATACGCGCTGCCCTGCTCACAAAATTTGCGGGCGCGCTCCGCAGGCGGCAATGCGCGCAGCTTCATCGCATTCATCTGTTCCATGGCGAATGCGGCCTGTCGCAACGAACTTTCATCGTAGGCGCGCGCGATGCGCTCCAGAGGCTCATAATCGGCGCTTTCCGGGCCGGAGACATCGGTCGCGGGCGCGGAGGACGCAGCCGGAGCTTTCGCCACTGTGCCTCCCGAAGCAGCATTGCCCGACGTTACGCCGGTGGAAGGTTCCTGCGAGGGGGGCGCCTGATCCGAATCCGAGTCAGTCGCCGAATTGGACGCGCCGCTGTCCGTGGAGACTGGAGTGAGGTTCGCCGCAGTGGACGGGTTTTTTAACATCAGCAGATTCGTGCGCAGATTCTGCGCCTCTTCATCTTCCGGACGAATCACCAGGCACTTCGCCACCGCATTTAGAGCCGCTGCGTAATTTTTCTGGCGCCGCTCAGAAACCGCGAGGTTGAACCAATTGTCCGCGTTTTGCGGATTGAGCTGCACCACACGCTGGAAAAATGCCGTGCCGTTCTGCCCACGCCGGTTCACCGCAATGCCCTCATTATTCAACACTTCAGGCATCGGCAAAATGGAAGCGATGAAGGCAAACTCCGCCTGCGCCTTGGCATAATTTCCCGTATAGAGATCGCTGAGCCCGGCATAAAACTGCGCTTCCAGTGAGAGCCTACCGCCTTTGGGAACCTTGCCGAGACCGGCCGCGGCCTCTTCGTACTGCTGGTTCGCGAAATAGGCTTTACCGAGTGCGAACCATGCCTGCGTGTAATCCGGGCTAATCTGGACCGCTTTGTTCAAATGGCCGAGCCGCTCGTCGATACCCGGCTCGACCTCGCCGCGAATGTAATTCTCGAAAGCGTCGAGCCGCAGGCCGCGGCTTGCGGCAACGAAGGTCTGCTCGTCCAGATTCAGCGAAGGATCGATCTGCATGGCGACTTTCCAGGCGAGATCGTCCTCGATCTGAATCAGTTGATCCAATGCTCCTTGTTCTTCGACTGACGGCGCCATGCTCGGCCCATGCATCTCCAGGATGCGAGCAGTGGCGGTCAAGCGTCCATTTGCCACGGTGTAGTTGCCGAAGACAACGAAATCGGCGTCCAGGGTCTGCGCGATCCGATAGGCGGTCGCTTGGGTCGGATGAAAATCTGCGGGCAACCCCAAGTGCTGCAGAGCATAGAGCCGGTCCTCGCGGCGAATCGTCAAGAATCCGGCGGAGCTCAGGCGCCGATTCATGATGTCAGGGAAAGATTCGCCGATCCAGTCGACTCCCTGCTGGGCTGAGTTGTTCTCGAATGGAAGCACCCAGACAAGATGTCCATCCCAGTGTGCGCCTTTTCCCTGCGAAACCTGCGCCCGCAAATTGGAGCACAACAGCCCGACCAGGATGCACAAGGTAAGAGCAGCGTGAAATCTAGAAACTTTCTGGATCCGGTCTCGGGTCACGTTACTGGTGATTATAGAGTTCATGCTTCCACTCAGCGTCGAACATGTTGCGCCAACTGCTGCCACGCGGGCTGAGCGAATCGCCCACGGCGCAGATCCGCGAACTGCGGACGATTGAAGAGCAGCACGGCCGTCCAAAGTCCCTTACTGCGGGCCTGCCAGATCAGATCGCCATGCAGAAGTTGCGCGATCATCTCCGGCGGCAGATCGTGATGATACCCGAAGTATTCACGGTTCCACGCGCCGTCGCCGAAGCGAAGCCAGCCGGGCGTGTCCGCCGCCTCATATTTCGTCGAAAACACCAGCGCGGCGTCGTAGCCCGGCAGCTTCATGGCGGCCTCAATCTGCGGCAAAGAAAAATTGTCGATTGCCACCACTTTTGCCGGCTTGCGTACATAACCCAGTTCCGGATGCGCCAGCTCATCCGTGGCCGGCCACGCCGTCAGCACCGTTCCGCCGGGGGCGCGACGCAGCACCTGGGCAATCGCTCTCTGCTGCATCACGATCATGCTGCGATACGTCAGGTTGTCTTCCGGTGCAAACCGATAGGGTGGATTGAAAAACAGGCCGCAGACGAATGCCACCACGGTCAACGCCACCATCCACTGCCATTGCAGCACGCGCCGCCGCCAGGTGGAAACGCAGAGCAGCAGGATCAGCGGATACGACGGCAGCAAATAGCGCGCCAGCACGGCACCGCCCAGGATCGAAAAAATCAGAACATTCACCAACAGGATGATGCCGATCTGGGCCTGTACGTTCCACGATACCCGGGGACGCTTGGAGCCGTCCGCCTGCCGCAATGCCGGCAGAAACATCGCTGCTACCATGCACAGCACCGGGACAAACAGGTTCATATAAACAGTGACTTGCATGAGACGCTGCGCCAGCGCGAGAAGGAACCGCAGTCCGTGCAAAGTCCCGACCGCGTTGTAGCGCACGTATTGCGGATTGCCAAAAACGTAGCCGGTTTTGTAAAAGTGATAACCGTACCACGCGCACAAGGGCAGCACGGGCACAGTAAATTGCAGAGCCGCGCGCCAGTGCCCGCGCTCTGTCGCGGGTTTGCGGCGCACCTCCCACAAATGCCACGCCGCCAATGCCAGCGGCGTCACAATCGCCGTTTCTTTTGCAAGCGCGGCCAGCGAAAACCAGACTACGGCGCACCATCCCCGTCGCGTCGAAGGCAACTCGTCCAGCGCATACACCAGCGCCCACAGCGTACCAGCGGCAGCATAAATGTCCGCCTGGGCCAATGTGCTCTGAGTAAACCAGACAGGATACAGCGCGGTGAGCAGCGTGGTCGCGACGGCCACCTGCGCATTCATCAGGCGGCGAACCAATACGAACACGCCAGTGAGCGCGAAGGCTGCCACCAGACAGATAGCGAGCCGCGTTACTGTCGGAGTGAAGCCGGAGACCTTCCACCAGAATGCGAGATAAATCGCCGGCAGCGGCGGATGCGCATTGGTCAGCGTGGAATATGGAATGAGCGAGCGTCTGCGGAAAAAATCGAGGGCCGCCGGAATATAGTAGCCTGCCTCGTCCCAGAAATACGGCAGGCGCAGCAACGGCAGATGGGTCAGCCAGACGAACGCATAAATGACGGGAAAAACCATCCAGGCCGGTACAGGCTCATCGCGGTGACCGCGAAACAGGAGCCGATTCAGCCACGGGCTGGAGCCATGGTCCATTCGGCGCGCCTGTTCGCTTGTCCGATGCTGCACCGGCCGGTTCGACTCTTGCAAGCAAAGCTCCCTGTCACTCGCCTGGTCCGCCACACAATCGAGTCTGTACCTGAGACCAACTCGGCTCAGTGTATCGGACCGTTGCCCGGCATCGTGCCGGGAAAGTTCTGTGCAGGCTCCAGTGTGATCGCGCCAAAGGCCTGCTCGTATTGCGCGAGGTTCTGCCCGAGCAGATTCCACAAAGCCTTCGCCTGCTGCGGGCTGAGATAGATTCCCTGAAAATTTTGCAGGAGGACTTCATTCGGCAAATCCTGCCGGGCGGCGCCGAATACCAGCAGAAAATCCCAAACGCTGGCGCGCACCTGGACGCTATTGGCATATCCGTCGCGATATTCCGGCGAGCGGACGATATTGATGTTGGGAGAATGCACGGGCTGACTCATAACCCCAGAATATCGCGAGTCAGATACCATGCCGTAGAGAAGCGACGTCGGCTCCGGGGCCGCATAGTCCCGCAGTTTCGCTGAAAGATCACTTGAAGCAGGAAATGGCAAAGAACCAGCGCCTTAAGAATCAATCTCACGGCCCCCAGCTGCGCAAAACTGCAGGAGTCCATGGATTACCGTCAAGGAATCGTCGAAGGAGAATCAGGCCCCCCCTGGCACATAGGTCAGGTCGATTCTGGCAATCAGAGGAATACAGTTCACTTTATCTTCTTTGACCGCCGCAGATCAATCGCCGTCTGTACGATAGAGACACAGTTACCCCTGTAAAAAGTTCGTCCCAAAGCCGCGACGAGACCAATCGTGCCTGCTCCTCTACTGCGATCCATCTCCATGCACTACGGTTTGCTTTGTCCAGTTTCCTGGCAACACACCGTTCGGATTCGCGTTCGGAACGTCCGTCTGATAGCTCATTTTTCCGGTGCTGTCGACCCACGTGTAGTTGTAGGCGTTGGAAACCTTGCTGATCTGTCCGGTATTGGGATCCGCCACCGTTCGCTGGTCCAGAGCATAGTCCACCCAATCCGACGTAGCTGTCGATCGCGCATTCATGTTCTGCTGGGTAGCCTCCATCGACATGTCGGTCCCGCGCTGCATCGTGGCCATGAATTGCTCATGCATGTGTTGCTGCAAGGCCATGCTTTGCTCAAATCTCTGTTGCTGGGCCTGCTGTGCCGCGTCCTGCGCCCTTTCCCGTTGCCGCAGACTCACATTTGCTATCTGTTGCTGACGCTGTTCGAACGCCTGGAACCAGGGCATGAGGGGTTTTCCTCCCAGGTCCGGTGAGTCCCAGATCTTCTTTACACGTTCGTACTGGGCCTCTGGAGCGACCAGATACCGTACGCCCGCTGTGCACTGATGCGTCTCCGAAGGAGCCCCGCCAGGGTCCGCGGAGAACATCGGCCTTCTCCCTTGCAAGTCAGTCTCATGACAGGTCACGACCGCGCTTAAGAGTCCCTTCATCGTGAAGGTCCCGTTCTTGTAGCGGACTATTGCGGCGGCCGCCTCCGAGGAGTTCTTCAACATTCCGATGCCAAGGTTCTTGTCGGAGGCGTGAGCCGTCCGTTGCAGCGCCGCATTCTGCTCTGCGGGGATCGGCACTTCCGCAACGTAGTCCACCTTCATCGTCGCTGCGAGATACCTGAGGAACTGCTGCGCGCCCATGGCTCTCTGCAGGGGCAGGCAGCTTCCCTGATTTTTTTGCGCCATCGGTCCCGAACCCCATGCCCAGCTAAGTGCAGGAAGGTGTTCCACATAGCTCAGACCATCCGGACTGGAGGCGCGAAACACCAAATACGGCATAGTATCGCAACTTTGTCCTTGGAACAGCGCACCCTGAACATGCCATTTCGCCGGAACTGTGACCTCAAACGCCGTCATGTTGTTCAACGTAGGGTCGGTGATCGGCACCATGCGCGTTCCCCCGTCAGACGCCGAAGCGCTCTTCGCGCCGCCGCCCGCTGAGGAGGAGCTTGCGCCGTCAACAGCACTCGCTGCAGACGTTTGCACCGACTCCTTGCAGCCAAAGAATGTGAATAGGATCATGATTGTCGCGAATCTGCTCTTGAGAGTCATGTGTGGACCTCCGTGTCCGTGGAAAAGGCTTGCGCGTCTCGAGGAATTTTCTGAACCGATGCTGCTCTCTCGCGAACGAAGACGTTCAGCGATAGAGGCTGTCTTCTTGGTACGCGCCATCCATGAAAAAAAAGCATCATTCAGTGGGGAGCAAAGATCGACTCACCTCCAACTCGATCACGGCTGGGGCGGCTAATTTCTGTCGTTCTTTGCGACAACGAAGGACAGGGCAGCGTGGGGCGCTATAGAGCGCGCATCGGCGGGAGCGTATTTATAAAGAGTCAGAGGAATCTTATGGCTGGCACGGTGTCGGATTACCGAAGTCTTAGAAGCAACTCACTAGAATTTGATTTCTTGAGCACACCTTTCGACTGGGTGGGCACAATCTTAGGCACAGACCAAAACAGGGAATCGTTCAGAAGCTGTAATTGGTGCGAAAGGGGGGACTTGAACCCCCACGGTTTTACCCGCCAGATCCTAAGTCTGGTGCGTCTGCCAATTCCGCCACTTTCGCATAATCGAATCGAACACTGAGACAGACTTCCTGGGACTGCGTGAGAATTGCGTGAAGTCCCGCATCTGGGTCAAATTTAGTCCTACGCTTCCTGTCTCGCAACTGCGTTCCCCCCGACGTTTCTAATTGCTGCGTCTTCAGATCGTCAGGACTCGTGTGCTTCGCGACCCTGATGTTTTTGGATAGCATCTGCTTCACGAAAAACGGGATTCTAAACTTCTGGATAGATTAATTTCTTCACGATGCTATCGGAAGTGTGAAGGAAAACACCGACCCTTGGCCCAGTTGGCTGGTGACTTCCAAGGTGCCGCCGTGCGCTTCTACAATTGCTTTCGCGATGGCCAATCCCATGCCCGTGCCCTGCACCCGATAACGCTGGCTCTGTCCGCGATAGAACTTGTCGAAGATCATCATGCGTTCCAGGTCGTCGATGCCAGGGCCTCGGTCCGCAACGCTGACGCTCAGCTTGCCGCGATGCACTTCCGCGCTGATAAAGATCGGGCTTCCTTCGGGCGAGTACGACGCCGCATTTTCTAGCAGATGGGCAAGCACTTTAATGATACGGTCTATGTCCATAATGGCGAGTGGCAGTGTCGGGGGAAGGCGTACCTCCACCGGATGCTGATCATTCCAGTGCCGCTCTTGCAATGCTGGGTCAATGGCGTCCCGGATCGCGTGAGGCGCGAGGTTCAGCTTCACCTCTTTTGCATCCAGCTCCGCCATTTCTACCGCCTGTCCAACCAGCCGGTTCAGCCTGCCCGTCTCTTCTTCAATCACGGCCATCAGCTCTTCACGCTGCTCGCGCTGCAAGCCAGGATTGGACCGCAGGCTGGTGATGGAAGCCAGGATAGAAGTGAGCGGAGTGCGCAGCTCATGCGTGACCGAATCGAGCAATGCGTTGCGCAGGCGGTCGCTTTCCCGCGCGGCCTCACTTTTGCTCAAGGTCTCAATTGCTCCCGCGCGTTCGATTGCGATGGCGACCAGCCCGCTGATGGCGTCCAGCATCTCCGGGGAAATTCCCGGCCCTGCAACTCCTAACGCGCCGGTCGCGCGCATTCCCAGGCGCAGCGGAATTAACTTGACGCCCGGGCTGCTCTCTATCTGGTTCATCTCATGGGCAGCCGCGCGCAACTCGTCCGCAGGTATCGCGGTGAAATCTCCGCTGGAGCGATAGATGCGGTCGCTGGCGGCGAGGTAAAGCGCTGCTCCGTTCAGATTAAACGTCATCGTAAGCACGGAGGGAACGGTTGCCAGCAGATCGACCACGTTTCCGCTGGTCAGCAGCCGCTGCGAGAAGTCGTACAACCGTTCCGCCTCCGCCCGGCGACGGTTGGAAGTGACGGTCTCACGGCGTGCACGCTCCGCCAACTGGCTGGCGACGATGCCGGCGATGAGGAAAGCCAGCAACGCTACCCAGTTCTGAGTTTCGCGGATGGTAAAGGTGAGTACCGGCGGCAGGAAAAAGTAGTTAAAAGCCAAAGCGGAAAGGACAGACATGTAGACGGCCTGCCGCAGACCCCAGTTTGCTGAAACGACCAAGACGCCGATGAGAAGAGACATGGCGATGGTGGTAATGTTGACGTGAATGAGCCGGTAATAGAGAAAAACAATCGCGCCTACGATACCCGTCGTGATGCAGTAGCGGGCAAATCGAAATAGACGAAATAACAGCGTCCGTTGCACCAGCACATCTTACAACTCCCATGCCAGAACGCCATTCAGCATCTCCGGCCAAGACTCCCGATCAATGGCTGGAATCTGTAAACACTGAGAAGCACCGGGGACTATTCAAGCTGTTTCTAGGCTATGCGCCGGGGGTGGGTAAAACATTCAGCATGTTGAGCGAAGCCATCCGCCGCCGCGAACGGGGGGAAGATATTGTGATTGGGGTTGTGGAGACGCATGGGCGCGCACGCACCGCCGAGCTGGCTGCGCAACTGGAAACTCTTCCGCGCCAGCCGGTCGAGTACAAGGGAGTTCTCTTCCAGGAGATGGATGTGGATGCGATTCTGGCGCGCAACCCGCAGGTCGTGCTCATTGATGAGCTGGCGCATACCAACATCGAAGGTAGCAAACATCGGAAGCGGTATGAGGATGTGCTGGAAGTTCTGGCTGCAGGCATTGACGTTCTGGCGACCGTGAATGTGCAGCATATTGAGAGCGTGGCCCCAACAGTGCAAAGCGTGACTGGAATCCAGATTCGCGAGACCGTTCCGGACTGGGTTGTCGGCCGCGCGGACGAAATTGTTATGGCGGACCTTACGCCGGAGGCCCTCCAGACCCGCATGAATCGCGGAGATATCTATCCGGTGGAACGCGCCGAGAAAGCACTGGCGAATTTCTTCCGTCGCGGCAACCTGATTGCGCTGCGGGAATTGGCATTGCAGCACGTGACCAAGGCCGTCGATCGGACACTCACAGACTATATGGATAGAAAGCATATCCGGGCAAACTGGGCAGTGCGCGAACGCGTGGCCGTATGCATCAGTTCCAGCGCTGCGTCACGGGAGCTGATTGCGCGCGGCGCGCGCCTGGTCGAGGCAGTCGGCGGCGATTTCTACGTCATCCATGTGGAGACCGGTCGCGACAGAACCGAGGAATCGCAGCGTTCACTCGCTGCCAATCTCCAGTTTGCCGAAAGCCTCAAGGCAGAGGTCGTGCAGTTAAAGGGGCGCAATATTGCCTCGGCAACCGCCCAGTTTGTCCGGGAACGCCGTATCACTCAGGTCATCTTCGGCCGCTCTGCCGTCCAAGGACTAAAGAAATACCTTTATTACTGGGCCATCCAGCGATTCCTGAAGGAAGTGCCGTGCGTCGATGTCCATATCGTCACACAGAGCTAGGAGCGCGAATGATCGCCGATCGAGCAAGAATATTGGTTGTAGACGACGAGCCGCAAATTGTGCGCGTGCTCAGAACCACGCTCGTCTCTCGCGGATACGAAATGCGAACTGCGACTACTGGCGTCGAGGGGCTCGAGATGTTTGAGCAATGGCGGCCCAACCTCATCATCACGGATCTGGCCATGCCGGAGATGGATGGCATCGAGCTTTGTCGGCAGGTTCGCCAATCTTCGGAAACCCCGATCATCGTGCTCTCGGTGCGCGGCCAGGAAGAGAGCAAGGTTCGCGCTCTGGATGCCGGCGCGGACGATTATGTGACCAAGCCGTTCTCCATTCAAGAACTGGAGGCACGGATTCGAGCGCAGCTCCGCCGGTCCCGCCGGTCCGAGTTGTCAATTCCCACGGAAGCGTTCTCGCTGGGAGAATTCGTCTTCGACGTGCCACGACACAATATCACTTTGCGCAACGTAGAGGTTCGGCTGACTCCCAAGCAATTCGATCTGCTGCTGTACTTTGCCCAACATGCCGGACAGGTGCTAACCCATCGCGCTCTGCTCAAAGCCGTCTGGGGAGCCCAGGCTATGGAGCAGCCGGAGTATCTGCGGGTCGCCGTCGGACAACTCCGCAAAAAACTGGGCGAGGGAGAAACACCGCGCTACATCCGCACAGAACCCTGGGTAGGCTATCGCTTTTGCCCGGATGGTTGCGAGTGCTGATTTCCCGCTTTACGTACTCTTTATAACTTCCTTACATCCTTTTTACGCCAAGCTTTCTACCCTGACTGTTGTACCGAGGGATTGTTTGGAGAAAGTTTATGTTGTGGTCTGCAATGTGTCAGGCTTCACGGCGATTCCGTAAGGATGCGCTAAAAGTAATCCTCGCAAGCTGTGTTTTATCGTGCGCTGCACTCGGCCAGGCAACTTCGGCGCCAGCCTCGCCTCCATCCTCCATAGTATCTGTAACATCCAAACCTTCAGGAGCGGGCGGCGCCGCAATGTCGAATCAAGAAATGCTCAAGGAACTAGAGAGCATGAATGCGCGAATCGCGGAATTGGAACGGCAGCTTAAAGCGCAACAAAAAGCCAATGCAGTGGCAGCGCCGGTGCAAGGGTCGACGAATCCGCAAAAGGCGGTTATTTCCGCCAATGCGTCCGCGCCTCCCATGAGTATCAACAGCGCAACCGCGAAAAATTCGCAAGCCCCGCCTAAAAAGCAAAAGTCAGAGCCGTTTGCGTTCGCCGACTTTACATGGCTCAACGGAAACCCGCGGACAAAGGACACCCCATATGCAACAAGTTTTTTCACCCCGGAGATTCGCGTAGACGTGGATTACGTTTACGATTTTCGTCATCCGAAAGACGACACCATCGGAGGATCGAGCGAAGTTTTCCGTTCGAATGAAGTGCAGTTGACGCAGTTGGGCGTAGGCGGGGATTTTCATTACGATCAGGTGCGGGCGCGGCTGATGACACAGTTCGGACTCTACTCGCAGACTACGCCACGAAATGATGCAAGTCCGGCACGCGGACAATGGGACCTGGCCGACGCTTACCGCTATATCTCCGAAGCATACGGTGGGTATCACTTCAACGCAATGCACGGAATCAACGTAGACGCCGGAATCTTTATGTCATACGTTGGGCTGTTCAGTTACTACCAGTTCGACAACTGGGCCTATCAGCCGTCGTATGTGTCGTCGAATACCCCTTGGTTTTTCAATGGCGTTCGCGTACAACTTTTTCCGACAGCCAAGTTGAAGATTGAACCTTGGTTTGTCAATGGCTGGCAATCGTACGGGCGGTTCAATAATCGACCGGGTGTGGGCGGCCAAATTCTGTGGCGCCCTAACGGACGACTCTCGATTCTGGGAAATCAATACGCGCTGGGAGCAGATACTCTCAACAATCCCGGACGTATTCGCTATCACACCGACGATAGTGTGCAGTACAAGTATTACGACGAGCCAAATGGGGTCGTAAGCAAAGGCGCTTTTTCTCTGACAGGCGACGCGGGATGCGAGCACGGCGGAGGGGTAAGCTGCGCGGGAAACTCCGCAAAAGGGCCCAAGCAAAGTTTCTTAGGATTCATGTTTTACAACCGGCTCTGGTTTGACAAGGACCTGTTCGGATTGACACTGGGCGGCGGCAGAATCAACAATCCTGGCCGCTACCTGGTGTTACTGCCGCCGATCAATGGAGCAACCGCAACATCCGGCACGCCCTATTTCACGGAAAACCCAGGTGACCAATTCAAGGCGTGGGACACTTCAGCCACTATCGACTACATGCCAAGTCAATATCTGACCTGGCGCCTGGAATACAACCATCGCGCAGCCGACGTGCCTTACTTTTCGGGTCCGGGCGGCGTCACGCCGCCGGGAGGCAATACCGGTGCGCCAGGTTCTTTTGTTCCAGGGTGGGCGCCCGATCTTCGCAACAGCGAGAATCGCATAACGGGCGCGCTGCTGGTGAAGTTCTGACACGGAGAAGCAGATGGCGGGTCTCTTGATATTGGGCGCGATGTACGGAATTGGAATTGGCTTCCTAGTGTTCGCTTACCGGGGATTTGACCGCACGCGACAGGCTATTCGTTCCAGAGAGAATGCCGTGAGCATGCGCTTCCTGGTGCAGGAAAAGGAACCGAAGCCGAACAATGGGAAGCTGATCAGAGCATCCATTCCCGCCGCTTCATTTCCTTCTGAAAAATTGGCCGCCCAGGATAATTTCATTTCAATTTCAGAATCGGAAATGAGTGGAGACACCTTTGTTATCAGTTCTCCCAAGGCCCAAACCAATATTGTGACGACCGCTCGCGTCGACTCCAAGCGGCGACAATTTACATTCACGGCAAACATCATCTGCAAGCTTTAGGAGCTAAATGTATGTGGGACATCGGAATGATTGCAGCGGCAATTGGGTTCTTTGCAATCGCGATCCTATATACCGCGGGTTGCAACCGGTTGGCGAACAAGGAGAGCAGCCAATGATCGAAGCCGTTGTTCTGCTCACCATCGTTGTCCTGTTGTTCGGCTATCTGGTGTTCGCGCTGCTGCGGCCGGAGAAGTTTTGATGACGGCGAACGGATGGTTCCAGATATTTCTCTTCTTCGGCATCATTCTCGCCCTCACCAAGCCTGTTGGCATGTATATGGCTCGGGTGTTCGAGCGGGAACGGACCTTTGTCGATCCGTTGTTCCGCCCGCTCGAACGGCTGCTTTATAAGTTGACGGGAATCGATGAAGCCCACGAGATGCGGTGGACGGAGTACGCCGTCGCCATGCTGCTCTTCAGCGGCGTTTCCATGCTGGTTACGTACGGAATTGAGCGCCTTCAGCACTGGCTGCCTCTGAATCCGGAACATCTGGCGAATGTCGTCCCCGATCTCGCATTCAACACGGCTGCGTCCTTCACAACGAACACAAATTGGCAGGCCTACACGCCCGAAACGACCATGAGCTATCTGACCCAGATGGCCGGCCTTGCCACTCACAACTTTTTCTCGGCCGCAGTCGGTATCGCTCTTGCCATCGCATTCATTCGTGGCATCTCACGGCGCGAATCAAAGACGCTCGGAAATTTCTGGGTAGACACGACGCGTGCCGTGCTCTGGGTGCTCTTGCCGGCCTGTATTGTTTATGCGCTATTGCTGGTTTCGCAGGGGGTGGTGCAGAATTTCCGCCCCTACGATCATGCGAAGCTTGTTCAGCCGCAGACAATATCGATCTCAGCGCCAGATGGCAAAAGCACGATGCAGCGCGTCACCACGCAGACCATCGCGCAGGGCCCTGTCGCCTCCCAGGAAGCCATCAAAATGCTAGGCACCAACGGCGGCGGCTTCTTCAATGCGAATAGCGCGCATCCGTTTGAGAATCCGACTCCGCTCTCGAACTTTCTGGAGATGCTTTCCATCTTCCTGATCCCTGCCGGGCTTACTGCGACTCTCGGCCGCATGACGAAAAGTCCGCGGCACGGATGGGCTGTTTTCGCCGCCATGGCATTCCTTTTCTTCGCAGGCGTGACAACGGCCTACTGGGCGGAATCGCAGCCCAATCCGCTGCTGCATGGAGTCGACCAGCACGCCTCGGCGTTGCAGAGCGGCGGCAACATGGAAGGCAAAGAGGTTCGCTTCGGCATTGCGAATTCTGCCCTGTTCGCGACGATCACCACCGATGCCAGTTGCGGCGCGGTGAATTCCATGCACGACTCCTTTATGCCGCTCGGCGGTATGGTCCCGCTCGTCAACATCATGCTGGGCGAGGTGATCTTCGGCGGCGTGGGCGCGGGCATGTACGGCATGCTCATCTTCGTGGTGCTGGCCGTGTTTATCGCGGGACTCATGGTAGGGCGAACGCCCGAGTATCTGGGAAAGAAAATCGAAAGCTACGACGTGCAGATGGCGATGCTCTATATTTTGATTTTTCCGCTCCTCATCCTTGGGTTCACGGGGATTGCAGTGCTGATGCCGAATATTGGCCTGGCAAGCCTCGGGAACGCAGGGCCGCACGGGCTGTCTGAAATTCTTTATGCATACAGCTCCACAACGGGCAACAACGGCTCTGCATTCGCGGGCCTGAACGCAAGCACCCACTGGTACAACCTGTCGCTAGCGACGGCGATGTTGTTCGGCCGCTTCCTGATGATCGTGCCCATGCTGGCAGCGGCGGGAAACCTAGCGAAGAAAAAACTGGCGCCTCCGTCGCTTGGGACATTTCCAGTCCATACGCCGCTTTTCACTGTGCTGCTGGTGGGCGTCATTCTGATCGTCGGTGCGCTGACATTTTTTCCTGCGCTCACCCTGGGACCTTTGCTCGAGCACCTTCTCCTGCACATTGGCAAAACTTTCTGAGTGAAAGATAGCGATGACGAAAACCAAAAAAAAGTCGTTATGGGATGCCAAAATCGTACGCCGTGCGGCATTCGATTCTCTGGTGAAGCTGAATCCACGCGCCATGATGAAAAATCCGGTAATGTTTGTGGTGGAGATCGGCAGCGTCATCACTACAGTGCTGTTAATACAGGACGTTCTCGCTCACCGGCACGCGCTGCTCTTCGATCTGCAGATCACGATTTGGCTGTGGTTCACTGTGGCATTCGCAAATTTTGCGGAGGCAATGGCCGAAGGGCGCGGCAAAGCACAAGCCGATGCTCTGCGCCGCGCGAAATCGGAAACTGTCGCCCGACGCATTACCGGCAATGCAGGCATCGAACAGGTGCCCAGTTCTCAACTCCGTTCCGGAGATGTCGTGCTTGTGTCCGTCGGAGAAATGATTCCCGGCGACGGAGAAGTCATTGACGGAATTGCTTCGGTAGACGAGTCGGCCATCACCGGCGAGTCTGCGCCGGTCATCCGTGAAGCAGGCGGCGACAGGTCTGCGGTGACCGGCGGCACGCGTGTTCTGTCGGATGAAATCAGGGTCAGAATTACGTCCAATCCCGGCGAGACATTTATTGATCGCATGATTGCGCTGGTCGAGGGTGCCGAGCGGCAGAAGACGCCGAATGAGATCGCCCTCAACATCCTGCTCGCAGGGCTGACCATCATCTTTTTGCTGGCCGTAGTCACGCTGCAGCCCATGGCGATTTATTCCAGGGCGCCGCAGTCCGTCTTCGTCCTCATCTCCCTTCTTGTGTGTCTGATTCCAACCACCATCGGCGGTCTGCTTTCAGCCATCGGAATTGCCGGAATGGACCGTCTCGTGCAACACAATGTGCTCGCTATGTCCGGGCGTGCCGTGGAAGCCGCCGGCGATGTGAATACACTGCTCCTTGATAAAACGGGCACCATCACGCTCGGCAATCGACAGGCTGCGGAATTCATCCCCGCTCCCGGTGTGAGCCGCGATCAACTTGCCGATGCGGCACAGCTTTCCTCGCTGCCCGACGAAACACCCGAGGGAAGATCGATCGTCGTGCTTGCCAAGGAGCGCTATGGCTTGCGCGCGCGCGACCTGAGCGAAATGCACGCGGAGTTTGTACCTTTCAGCGCGATCACGCGCATGTCCGGAGTGAATGTAGAAGGCCGCATCATTCGCAAAGGAGCGACCGACGCAATCGCCGGATTTCTTGCCGGCAATGGAGGCTTTTTGCCGGATGAGGTCCGCTCTGCGGTCGAGACCATTTCCCGCAGCGGCGGAACACCGCTAGTCGTCGCCGAAAATCAGCGGGCGCTTGGAGTTGTGCACCTGAAAGACATTGTGAAAGGCGGCATGAAGGAACGCTTCACTCAATTGCGTTCCATGGGCATCCGCACCGTCATGATTACGGGCGACAACCCGCTGACAGCGGCTGCAATTGCGCGCGAGGCCGGGGTCGATGATTTCCTCGCGGAAGCGAAACCCAAGGACAAGATGGACCTGATACGCCGCGAGCAGCGGGAAGGCAAGCTGGTTGCCATGACCGGCGATGGCACCAACGATGCACCCGCGCTGGCACAAGCCGACGTGGGCGTTGCCATGAACAGTGGAACGCAGGCCGCCAAGGAAGCTGGCAATATGGTCGACCTCGATTCCAACCCGACCAAGCTGATCGAAATTGTTGAAATCGGCAAACAACTGCTAATGACGCGCGGCGCGCTGACCACGTTTTCCATTGCCAACGATGTTGCGAAATATTTCGCCATCATTCCCGCGATGTTCGCGGCCACATTTCCTGTGCTCGGCGTGCTGAACATTATGCATCTCAAAACGCCGGAATCCGCCATTCTTTCCGCCGTCATTTTCAACGCGCTCATTATCGTGGCGCTGATTCCGCTCGCCCTGCGCGGCGTCGGCTACCGCGCGATGAATGCGGAAGCACTGCTGCGCCGCAATCTGCTGATCTATGGCGTGGGCGGCTTGATCGTGCCCTTTATCGGCATCAAGTTGATCGATCTTGCCATCACCGCGATCCATCTCGCTTAAGGAGTGCCCTCATGCGGCGAAACTTTGTCATCGGAATTCTCTATACAGCAGCAACCACGCTCCTTCTCGGCATCGGATATCCACTGCTGATCACAGGATTGGCGCAGTTGTTTTTCCCAACCAAGGCGAACGGCTCGCTGCTCTATTCGAATGGCGTGCTTACCGGCTCGGAACTGATCGGGCAACCGTTTAGCGGCCCGCGTTACTTTCACAGTCGGCCCTCCGCGGCCGGCGCCGGTTACGATGCGTCTGCCTCCGGCGGCTCGAACCTGGGTCCAACCAATCAGAAGTTTGTGGATCGAATCTCCGCCGACGTAAAGTCGCTATCGCGGGAGCACCCGGGAGAACTGGTGCCGATCGATCTCGTTACAACTTCCGCATCCGGATTGGATCCCGATATCACACCCGAAGCGGCCGAGTTTCAGATGGCTACGGTTGCGCGGGCGCGTGGGTTAAGCGAATCGACGGTGCATGCGGTCATCCAGCGCAACACGCGCGAGCGGCAATTCAGCATTCTTGGAGAGCCCCGCGTCAACGTGCTGGAACTCAATTTAGATATTGCCCAGCTCAAACCTCATACCAGATAGATGTCTTCATACACTAGATGTCTTCATACACGTATTGAAACTGTCCGCCGCAGTAAATGCATGAATCGCAGCTTGAATCCTGGTACATGGGGATTGCGCTTCAAGAACCAATCTGCTATTTCCCACGGACCTGGAGCAACGCGCTCAATTTGTCCAAAAGCGGCCGCTGTTCTTTGCGGATGTACTTCCACGCTTCCTCCATAGAAAACCAGCGGCCACGATCCACCTCCAGGATTTCGAGACGACGCCCGGAACGTGGAGGCCATTCGATCTCACATGTATTGCTCGTCAATCTGGCGGGGTCGCAATCGCTCTCGAATGCCCACGCCCTCACTAACTTCCCGCTTTTTTGTTTGATCGTGCCTAGATCGACGAATTCTCCCGTCGCCTGAAATCCGGTTTCTTCTTCAAACTCGCGCCGTGCTGCGGCAAGCGGATCCTCGTCCTTTTCGTACTCGCCTTTCGGAATCGTCCACGCGCCTTGGTCTTTCCTGGCCCATATTGGTCCTCCCGGATGCACCAGAAAAACTTCAAGATTGTCCCCCGATCGGCGATACATCATTAGACCTGCACTTCGTTTTGGCATTGTATAAACCTGAGAGTTTTTTGATTCTCTCCTCTTGTACACGGTTTCAGGATTGCAAATGTTATTCCATACCGTGCAAGCTGGTATCTATGCCAGAGCTTCCCGACATCGCGGCTTATATCGATGCACTGGATGCACGCATCGTCGGCCAGCCGTTAATAAAGATTCGTTTGACGAGTCCATTTCTTTTGCGAACAGTCCGTCCCTCCACCGAAGAGATCGAGGGGCACTCCATTCGTTCTCTGCGCAGAATTGGTAAACGGATCGCTATCGAGTTCGACAACGGCATGTGGATGGTATTGCATTTGATGATTGCCGGACGTCTTCACTGGCGGCCTGTGGAAGCAAAACTCGGTGGACGGAATAACCTGGCGGCCTTCGATTTTCCGCACGGTTCACTTGTGTTGACGGAAGCCGGATCCAAGCGCCGCGCTACCCTCCATCTCTTCGAGAATGAAAAAGAGATGCACTCGATCGATCCCGGTGGCATCGATATTTTTTCCATTGATCTCGACGGTTTTCGCGCAGCTCTCACGGCGGAGAATCGAACCCTGAAGCGAGCGCTTACCGATCCTCGCATTCTAAGCGGCATCGGCAACGCCTACTCGGATGAGATTCTGCATGCGGCCCAGCTCTCGCCAATTCTGCAGACCCATAAACTCACGCAGGAGGAATGGGAGCGGCTGTTTACCGCAACCCGCGAAACTCTACAACTCTGGATCGATCGGCTGAAAGCGGAAGCAGTCAACGGCTTTCCGGAAAAGGTCACAGCATTCCGGAAAGAGATGGTGGTCCACGGGCGCTTTGGGCAGCCCTGCCCGCGATGCGGCCAGCTGGTGCAGCGCATTCGTTATGCCGACAACGAGACTAACTACTGCGCACAGTGTCAGACGGGCGGGAAGGTATTGGCGGACCGTGGGCTCTCTCGTTTGCTGGGAAAAGACTGGCCGCGGACCCTGGATGAATTGGAAGCTCTGAAACGGAAATAGCTCCTTCCGGCATCTAAGCGCAGCAGGAGGGAGATTTTCTGATGCCCGCAAGCGCGGAAATAAGTGCGACTCCGTTTGTACCTGCAGAACGAACTTTGCCTGTTTTGCAGCAGGCTGTTCAACACTGCCGTGGCTGCGATCTCTATCAACATGCCACGCAGGCGGTCTTTGGGGAACTGGAGACACGAAGCAGCGCGAGTAAACCGAAGGTTGCAATCATGATGATTGGCGAACAGCCAGGCGATCAGGAGGATAAACAAGGACGGCCATTCGTCGGTCCCGCTGGCAAATTACTGGACAAGTGCCTGGAAGAAGCGAACATCGATCGCCGCAAAGTCTACGCGACCAACACGGTCAAACATTTCAAGTGGGAGCCGCGTGGCAAACTTCGCATCCACAAAAAAACGAGTATGAAAGAGATCCATGCCTGCAGGCCTTGGCTGGAGGCGGAACTGGAGACCGTCCGTCCGGAACTAATCGTCTGCCTGGGAGCCACGGCGGCGCAATCGCTGCTTGGTTCCAGCTTCAAGATCACGCAATCGCATGGGAAGCTGCAACAGGCAGAAGGCTTTCCTCCCATCGTTGCCACGCTGCACCCTTCGGCAATTCTGCGCGCTCGGACAGAGGAAGACCGGGAACGTGACACGAAGATATTCATCGATGGCCTGCGTAAAATCACAGCTTTTTTGAAGAAATAATCTTCTTGTTTTCAATGAGAATCGTGCCAATTGCACTGAGATTGAGGCAGTGCTCGATTGACAGCCTTTTTCTGGAAAGCGAATATAAGGCGAATATATTTGCATGTCTTCCGCTGCTACACTTCGCCGTCAGATCGAGGCTACCCTTACCAGCCGAATCCCTTCTGCGCTTACGCCTGCAACACGAACGATCCGCCCGGTTGCGTCTACGGGAATTCATGACGTCGATGACCTGCTGGAAAGCGGACTGCCTCTGGGAGCCATCACCGAAGTAGTTGGCCCTGAATGTTCCGGGCGAACTTCCCTCGCGCTCTCCTTTCTCGCGCAAATGACGCAAGCAGAAAAAGTATGTGCCTGGGTCGATGTGTCTGACACGCTCGATCCAGAGTCGGCAGCAGCGGCAGGCGTGGATTTGTCCCGACTTCTCTGGGTGCGTTGCGGAGTACAAGCTGCACCCCAGTCAAGATCATCCGCGCAACAAACTTTTTCTTTCCCCGAGAAATACATGATTGCGCTGCCAACCAAGAAGGGTTTACATGGCGGAGGATTCGGGACGCACTCACGCAATGAGGTCAAAGGACTCTCCGACGCTGTGAGCGATTTCCTGAAACCGGAAGTATTTGCTCCGCGCTGCGCCGAGCCGCAGCGGAAAGAGCGCACAGAAAAGGAAGCTTTCAGCCCGGGCGCGCAGCAGATCGCAGCGCACAGCAGAAAGCCAGCTTCACCGAGCAAGCCGTGGGTGCGAATCGAGCAGGCGCTTCGTGCAACGGACCTGCTTTTACAGGGAGGCGGATTCAGCGCAATCGTTCTCGACATGGGCTGCATTGCGCCCGAGCACGCGTCGCGTGTGCCCCTGGCGACGTGGTTTCGTTATCGAGCTACTGCCGAACTGACACAAGCCGGCATTCTTCTTCTCACGCAACATTCTTGCGCGAAGAGCAGCGCAGAGCTGTTGTTGCGGTTACAGCCGGGCAACGCACGCAGGAACGAGACAACGGTATTCACCGGACTTGAGCATGAGATGGAAGTGGCGCGCCGACGCTTTATGCAGGCTCCAACCAACGTTATCCCGTTGTGCAAACCGCCGCAGCGCGCCACCACAGCCAACTGGCAGAGCCGAACCGTGTGGGCAGGCTTGCGGTGACAAAGCCTGCCGAACTGTACGCCTGTCTCTATGTAAAGGAATTTCCTGCGCAGGCGCTTTTACGCCGACGGCCAGAGCTGCGCGATAAACCATGCGTGGTTATGGATGGTCAGCCGCCTTTGCAGCAGGTCTGCTCGCTCACACAGAAGGCACGCATTCTCGGGCTGGTTTGCGACATGACACAAGTGGAAGTCGAAACCTTTCCTGCGGTGGCCGTGCTGACCCGTTCGCACAAGGAAGAGGCTGCGACAAAAAACATTCTGCTTGAATGCGCAGGAGCATTCTCGCCACGCGTGGAAGAGAGATGCGAGGATGGCGTCTTTCTGTGCGCCATTGACATCGCTGGAACTGAAAGCCTGTTCGGTCCGCCAGAGTCGTTGGCGAAGAATCTTCTTACCCGCATCCGAGCGCTTGGCATAAAGGCTCGCGTTACTGTCAGCTGCAACTTTCATGCCGCGGTCGCTCTCGCCAAAGGATTGCCTTCGCGAATAACGGTGAAAGTCGTCCCCTATGGCGAGGAAAGCGCGGCATTGGCGTCCTTGCCGCTTACCGCCCTCAATCTCACGGACGAACAGGCAGAGACCTTCAGCTTTTGGGGTATCGATACTTTTGGCGCGCTGGCGGCTTTACCCGAGAAAGAGCTAATTTCCAGGATGGGACAAGAAGGCAAGCGCCTTCGCCAACTGGCACGTGGGGAAATGCCGCACCTGTTCCGGCCAGTCGAACCTACCTTCATTCTTGAAGAACGCATGGAATTGGACTCTTCCGTCGAAGATCGCGATGCACTGTTCTTTGTTGTGAACACAATGCTCGAACAGTTGATCTTCCGTGCAACGTCCCGCGTGCTGGCATTGGCTTCGGTCAGTATCACACTGAACCTTGAAGGCGGAGTGACACACTCGCGCACGGTTCGGCCCGCGCTGCCCACGAATGACAGGCAGCTTTGGATCAAATTGATCCGTCTCGACCTCGAAACGCATCCGCCCCAGGCCGGGATTCTCGCGCTTTCGCTGACGGCCGATCCGGGCAGCACCAGCAAAGTTCAATTGGGATTGTTCTCCCCGCAATTGCCGGAACCGGCGCGGCTCGATGTCACGCTGGCTCGCATCCGCGCAATTGTTGGTGACGAGAATGTTGGCCGCGCTGTTCTCCGGGATACCCACCACCCGGATGAATTCAGAATGGAGCCGTTCACTGTCCCTTCGGGCGCTGTATCAGCCATTCCTTCCAGTCAATCCCGCTCCGCGATGCGGAGGCTGCGTCCTGCTGAGGGTATCTCCGTCACAGCGCAAGGTCAGCGGCCAAAGGAATTTTTCTTTCGGAATAAGCATTATGTTGTCGAACATGCATACGGCCCCTGGCTGACAAGCGGAGACTGGTGGAACCCAACCTTGTGGGGACTGGAACAATGGGACATCGAAGCGCGTGCGCAGGATCATGCGTTGCTCCACGGCTGCGTAGTGCGAGATCAGGTCGCAGACCGTTGGCAGATGGCGGCGCTCTATGACTGAACGCTATGTCGAGTTGCACGCTGCCAGTGCTTTCAGTTTTCTTGAGGGAGCGTCCTCGCCGGAACGGCTTGTGGAGCGCGCAGTTGCGCTGGAGATGCCGGCAATGGCGCTGCTTGACCGCAATGGCGTTTACGGCTCCGCCCGCTTTCATACCAGTGCAAAGAGAAATGACATTCGCGCTCACATCGGCGCCGAAATCGCTGTGTCAAATTTTGGCTATCGCCTAACGCCTCCCGCATGGCTGCCGCACCAGCATGAATCGGAACCGGCGCGCTTGCCCCTTCTCTGCGAATCGCGCGAAGGGTACCAGAATCTCTGCCGGCTCATTACGCAGTTCAAAATGCGTGAGGCGACCAAGGGCGACGGCGCTGCGACCTTCCATGATCTGGAGCAGTACGCCTCCGGTCTGGTATGTCTGACAGGAGGCGATGAGGGACCGTTAGCCGCCGCATTGATGCGTGGCGGAGAAGAAGCCGGGCGCGAAACCGTCGAACGGCTGACGCGCATCTTTGGCCGCGAAAATGTTTATGTCGAACTGCAACGACATCGTGAGCGAGAGGAAGAATGGCGCAACCAGGCTGCTATCCGCATCGCCCAATCTCTCAAGCTTCCGGTGATTGCCACCAATGGCGTACGTTATGCGGATGCGTATGATCGTGAGATTCTCGATCTCTTTACCGCGATCCGCCATCACGTAGAACTTGACCAGGCCGGTCGTCTTCTATCGCTGAATGGCCAGCGTTATTTGCGTCCAGCACGCGAGATGGCTGCGCTCTTCCGTGATGTTCCAGGAGCGATTGAAAACACTCTATCTCTTTCTTCGCGTCTCAGATTCGAATTGAACGATCTCGGTTATGAGTTTCCACGCTATCCGGTGCCGATGCGGAGAGACGATGGACAGCTTTCTTCGAAAGCGAGTCGTCGAAGGAGTCGAGCGCCGCTATGGTCCGAAGAACGATCGGGATTTGATGGATCGTGCGAAGAAGCAGGTCGAACACGAGCTCGCGCTCATCGCCAAGCTCGGCTTTGCCGGATACTTTCTCATCGTCTGGGACATCGTTGAGTACTGCAAGCGCAATGGCATTCTCATCCAGGGACGCGGAAGTGCTGCCAACTCAGCCGTCTGCTATGCGCTGGAAATTACTGTCGTCGATCCGGTCGGCATGAAACTGCTCTTCGAGCGATTTCTGAGTGAGAGCCGCAATGAGTGGCCGGACATCGATCTCGATCTTCCCTCCGAAGAAAAGCGCGAGCAGGCCATTCAATATGTCTATCAACGTTATGGCGAACTCGGAGCCGCCATGACCGCCAATGTCATTACCTATCGAGGCAAATCGGCTGCACGCGAAACGGGCAAGGCGCTGGGCTTCGATCAGGACACTCTGGGGCGGCTGACGAGTCTGGTCGGCCAGTGGGAGTGGCGCGGAAAGGACGACACGATGGCTCACTCCTTCCATCATGCCGGGTTCGACATTCAGCATCCGCGCATCGCCAAGTACCTCGAACTCTCCATGCGAATTCAGGACCTGCCGCGCCATCTCGGACAACACTCCGGCGGCATGGTCATCTGCCAGGGACAATTGAATCAGGTCGTTCCATTGGAGCGTGCTTCGATGCCGGGGCGCACCAGTTGTCCAGTGGGACAAGGAAGACTGCGCCGATCTCGGCATCATTAAGGTCGATCTTCTCGGCCTCGGCATGATGGCGGTGATTCACGATTGCCTGGAGTTGATCCCGCAGCACTATGGAGAATCGGTCGATCTGGCGCAATTGCCGGAGGACGATGAGGTCTATCGAACCCTGCAAAAGGCCGATACAGTCGGCATGTTTCAGATTGAGAGCCGTGCGCAGATGGCTTCGTTGCCGCGCAACAATCCTGAAAAGTTCTACGACCTTGTGGTGCAGGTCGCCATTATTCGCCCGGGCCCGATCGTCGGCCAGATGATGCACCCCTACATGCGACGGCGGCAGAAAAAAGAAAAAGTGACGTATCCGCATCCTTCTCTGGAACCGGTACTGAAACGAACCCTCGGCGTGCCGCTCTTTCAGGAGCAGTTGCTGCGCATGGCCATGACCGTCGCCAATTTCTCCGGTGCGGAAGCCGACGAGCTGCGCCGCGCTGTCGGCATGCGGCGCTCCTGGGAGCGCATGAAAAATCTCGAAGGCAAGCTGCGCGCCGGCATGACCGCGAACGGCATCGACCTGCCCACGCAGGACACCATCGTCCAGAACATCAGTTCTTTTGCGCTGTATGGCTTTCCGGAATCGCATGCGGCTTCCTTTGCCCTGATCGCTTATGCCTCGGCGTACTTCAAAGTGAAATATCTGGCCGCGTTTACCTGCGCCATTCTGAACAATCAGCCGATGGGCTTTTATTCTCCTGCCGTGCTGGTGAAGGATGCGCAGCGGCATGGCCTGCGCGTGAAACCGATCGACGTTCAGGTTTCAGACTGGCCCTGCACGATGGAGCATGAAGCCGATGGATCGCTGTCATTGCGCATGGGCCTTGGTTATGCCAAACGCCTACGAAAGCAAACTGCGGAAGCACTTGTCCAATCCCGTATCCAGGATGGCCCGTTCCAATCAGCGGAGGATCTTGCCCTGCGTGTTCCATTGCTCGATAGGAAAGAACTCACACTGCTCGCCCGCATCGGAGCTTTGAACAAAATAGATGGAATTGCACATCGCCGCGATGCGCTCTGGCAGGTCGAGCGTGCCGGAAAAATGGAGGGGCCGCTGCTCCGACAAGACAGCGCATGGTTGCGAGAGAATTCAGAAACACAGCCTCTCCAGCAAATGAACACAGAAGAACGTCTGGTCGCGGATTACGCCGGAACCGGACTCACTACCGGCAAGCACCCTCTCTATTGGCGTCGTTCTGAACTGCGCCGCCAGGGAATTCGGTCGGCCGAGGAACTGAAGAATTGCAGGAATGGAGAATTTGTCCGGGCGGCAGGGTGCGTCATCGCTCGTCAGCGGCCCGGCACCGCAAAAGGGTTCATCTTTATTTCAATGGAAGATGAAACCGGCATTGCCAATGTAATTGTCACGCCCGATCTCTACGACCGCGACCGCCTGGTGGTTACACGGAGCAAATTTCTGCTGGTCGAAGGCGCGCTTCAGAATCAGGACAGTGTGATCCATGTGAAAGCGACTCGGTTAACGACATTGGCAGACAACCGGTTGGAAATGCGATCACATGACTTCCATTGATGGTTGGAATTCGGCGAGCTCAATTATCGTGAGCTTCGGAAAAAAGCGCTATAGGGACGTAGGGATGCAGGGCTGTTCGCGGCCTTCATTTTACGGCTTTAGCTGGAGATAATAACGACTGGCTTCACCATCTGCAATAAAAAATCGCGCTTGCAGCCTAAAAATACCTGCTCTCTCGACCAACGTTACCTCTCCCGCTACGCCAAACGAACAGCTGACCAAATTTATATCAAGAGGCTTGACCTCCGGTGATACACTCTCCGCACACACAGGCACTACATACGATTCAAAATGTTCGACCGAGTGTTTACCACGCGGCTTTGCAGGGAATCGCTCTAGAAGTTGCGGCATGATCGGTTTCAATTACCAGAAGTAGACGCTCGGCGTATCCAAAAGCTTCCATATCTCGAACCGGATTCTCCGCGCGTGCACAAACCGCAATCCAATTTGCAGATGTCATAGCGACTTCGGCAGAACTGAGTCGATGCATTCGTTGACTTGTGCTGTACCCCGGCAACCCTCGTCGAGAAGACGAGATCAGACAAGGATTTTCGAGCCGCTTATGGATTTGAATACTATTCAAGAAGTCAGGCGTCCTAATTCGGCCGAATCGGTGAAGGATTGGAAACCCGGCTTTGCATGGCTGGCGGGCGGCACGTGGCTTTTTTCCGAACCGCAGGTGGGGACAAACGTACTGATTGACCTCGGCGCGCTAGGATGGCCGGCATTGACGGTATCGCCGGACGGCCTGGAGATCGCAGCGACCTGTAAGACCGTCGAACTGGATCAGTTTGTGGCTCCCAAAGAGTGGCGTGCGGCATGGCTTTTTCGCGAATGCTGTCGGGCTTTTCTAGCCTCATTCAAGATCTGGAATGTGTCGACCGTCGGCGGCAATATCGTGATGTCTCTGCCGGCGGGACCAATGATCTCGCTGACTGCCGCGCTGGAGGGAGTCTGCACGCTGTGGCCCCGTAACGGCGCGCCGCGTCAAGTGCCGGTCGCCGATTTTGTGACGGGTAATCATACCAACGTTCTGGCGCCGGGCGAGCTTCTGCGCAGCATTCGGCTGCCGGCGACCGCACTCCGAAAAAGGTGCGCGTTCCGCCGTTTCTCGTTGGTTCACATGGGACGGTCCGAGGTTCTGCTGATTGGAACCCGTTGTCCCGAAAAAGGTACGTTTCTCCTGACCGTTACCGCTGCGACAAACCGCCCGATACAGCTCCGGTTCGACTCGATTCCGACTGCCGGCGACCTGAAAGAGGCTCTTGATCATGGCGTTTCCGCGGGGCAGTATTTCGACGATCCCAACGGCTCTCCTTCTCATCGGCAACATCTGTCTTACTACTTCGCCGAACAAATCCGACAGGAACTTTCCGGTGATTCGAGGGTGACGGCATGAACTACAAGATCAACGGAAAGTCGTTTAATGCGGAACCTCGCCCCGGACAATGTCTCAGAACATTCGTGCGCGATCTCGGCTGCTTGGGTGTGAAAAAAGGTTGCGATGGCGGAGACTGCGGCGCCTGCACGGTGTGGATAGATGGCAAACCCATTCATAGCTGTCTCATGCCCGCGTTTCGGGCTGCTGACCGCGAGGTGACAACCATCGAAGGACTGGCTGCAGCGGAACATCTGCATCCCATGCAGCAGGCATTTCTCAATGCCCAGGCATTCCAGTGCGGATTCTGTGCCGCGGGAATGATCATGACCTGCGCCAGCTTGTCCGAGGAAGACAAAAAAGACCTTCCTCACAAGCTGAAGGGGAATCTTTGCCGTTGTACCGGTTATCACGCCATTGACGACGCCCTGCACGGAATTCGCTCCGTCGAGGAGGACCGCGCCGGGACGGCCTGCGGTGCAAGTCTCCAGAGCCCCTTCGCGCACTCGATCGTCACCGGCAATGCACATTACACGATGGACTATGTGCCGGAAGGACTTCTCCATCTAAAGGTCGTCCGCTCTCCACACGCTCATGCCAAAATCGTCGCCATTCGCAAGGACAAAGCGGCGGCGCTGCCCGGTGTTCACGGAATCTTCACATGGGAAGACGTTCCCAAGCGTCTCTACACTTCCGCAACCCATGACGACTATAGGGTCGATCCCGACGATACGTACGTGCTTGAGAACGTAGTTCGCTTTATCGGACAGCGGGTTGTTGCCGTCGTGGCGGAAAGCGAGGGAATTGCTGAGGAAGCGTGTCGCTTGATCGAAATCGACTATGAAGTGCTTCCGGCAGTGTTCGACCCCGAGGAAGCCATGCGTCCGGGTGCGCCGATCCTTCATAACAAGAATGCAGCTTCACGAATCTTCGCCCCTGAAAGAAACATTTTTCTGGAAATCAACGGCGAGGTTGGAAATGCGCAGAAAGGCTTCGAGCAAGCCGATGTCGTCTACGAAGGAAAATATTCATCGCATCGGATCCAACATGCACATCTCGAGACGCATGGCTCCATTGCCTGGAAAAGCGACGACGGACGCATCCACGTACGCACGAGTTCCCAGTCGCCGTTCCTGACCAAAGCCAAACTATCTTATCTTTTCGGCGTCAGTCTTCCTCAAATCCACGTCTACTGCGAGCGTGTCGGTGGCGGATTCGGCGGCAAGCAGGAGATGTTGACGGAAGATTTGTGCGTCCTGGCCTTGTTGAAAACAGGCCGTCCCGTGAAATGGGAGTTTACCCGCACGGAGGAATTTATTGGCGGAGTCAGCCGGCACCCGATGAACGTGGAAGTGAAACTGGGCGCCAAAAACGATGGCACGCTGACCGCGATGCAGGTGAGGGTGGTATCGAACACCGGCGCCTATGGCAACCACGGTGGCGAGACTCTGGCATCTGCCCTCGGCTCTTCCATCATGAGCTATCGCTGCCCAAACAAAAAGGGCGTCGGGTTTGCCGTCTACACCAACACGGTTCCATCGGGAGCTTTTCGCGGCTATGGCGCTCCGGAAATGGCGTTCCCCATTGAATGCGCGATGGATGAGCTTGCCCGGAAACTGAAGATGACTCCCACAGCGATTCGCCGTAAGAACATGATTCGCCCCGGCGATGCGCTGCACAGTATCTGGGACAGTCCAGGCGATGTTGAAATTGGAAGCTACGGTCTCGACCAGTGCCTCGATTTTGTGGAAAGCGCTCTTGCCAGCGGGCGTGGCCTGACCAAACCGGAGGGAGACGAGTGGCTCGAAGGCGCCGGATTGGCGTTGCATGTTCAGGAATGCGCCCCTCCTACCGAACACCGTTCCGAGGCCCATCTTTCTTTGAATGAAGACGGCACTTATCATCTGGCGATCGGCACTTCCGAATTTGGCAACGGCACCATTACCAGCAATCGGCAGGTTGCCGCATCGGTCCTGAACTCAGCTGCGGGAAGCATTCAGGTCTTAAATGCCGACACCGACACCACGCCTTACGATACCGGCACGTTCGCCAGCGTAGGCACAAGTATCGGCGCAATGGCGGTAAAACAGGCTGCGGATGCGCTGCGCCACAACCTGCTCGATGTCGCGAGTCGGCAGACTTCTACTCCCATCGAGGAATGCTTTTTGAGCGATCGCACGATCATTTGCGGCAGCCGATCGCTGCCTTTGTCGGAATTGTATGCGGCCACGCCAGAGCCGAAGCATCAACTCAAGGTGGCACGCAAGTCCTACGCCACGCCGCGTACCACCGCGTTCAATGTGCAGGGGTTTCGCATTGCTGTCCATCGGGTGACGGGCGAGATCGTGATCCTGCAAAGCGTCCACGCTGCGGATGCCGGAACGATTCTCAATCCCATGCAATGTCGCGGCCAGGTTGAAGGGTCGATCGCGCAAGGCATCGGCGTCACACTTTTCGAGCGCATGATTTTCAACGACTCGGGAGCAGTGGTGAACCCGAATCTGCGGAACTACCGCATTCCGGGTTTCGCCAATATTCCCAAGAGCGAGATCTTCTTTGCCAAGACGCACGACACGTTCGGCCCTCTGGGCGCGAAGCCAATGGGTGAAGCTCCCATCATCCCGATTTCACCTGCCCTGGCCAATGCGCTGGCCGATGCGACGGGCATCCGCTTTGACAGTCTTCCTTTCACCCCAGACCGCATTTTTAAGCAATTGGCGGAAATCAAGTCTGCAATTGCCGTCAACTAGCCGCCCATGAGCACACCCGCCGTTCTTCTCGCCACTTTCAAGGTTCGTCCGGGCCATCAGGACGATTTTGCCGCATGGCAGATTCAGCACAGTAAGATCGTGTCCAAATTTCCCGGTTATGTAGGCGGCGATGTTATACCGCCGACCAAACCCGGAGACAATGAATGGACGATCCTCCTGAATTTCGAGACGGCTGACCTGCTGATCAAATGGCAGAAATCTGAAGAACGCGCCAGACTCATCGCCGACGTGCTGCCCTTAGTCGAGGGCGGAAATCTCGGCCAGATGATGGCGGAGGACAACTCGGCTTCGCAGCCGGACACCAACGTGACCCAGGTCATCCTCTCAAAGATCAAGCCGGGGATGGAAGACGCCTATCGCGGATGGTCCGTAAGGATTCAACAGGCTCAAGCGAAATATCCAGGTTATCGCGGCACATACATTCAGCCGCCCAGTTCCGGCGAGGCCGGCAATTGGACCACCATGCTGCGCTACGATACCTCCGCGCATCTCGAGGCGTGGCTGGCCGCTCCCGAACGCGTCGAGTTGCTGCAGGAATCCAAAGCCTTCATCGAAAACGAAGAGCTGATGCGGCTGCGTACTTCGTTTCCCGGCTGGGTTCCCATCAGCCCCGTAACCGGGAAAGGACCGCCCGACTGGAAAACGGCAATCCTCGTCGTTTTAGGGCTGTACCCGACCGTGCTGCTGGAGCTGCGCTACCTCAATCCTCACCTCACTCATCTCAATCCTTCGCTTGCCACTTTTATCGGCAACGTCGGCAGCGTAGCCGTCACCAGTTTCATCACCATGCCGCTGTGCGTTCGCTGGTTTGGCTGGTGGCTCTTTCCCGGCAAGAATTCCTCGCGTGGGCCGATGGGGACAGGTCTTTTCATCGTGCTATTCGCTGTCGAGATCGCCCTGCTGTGGCGGATCCTTCTTTGATCAAGCCACCCGCGGACCCAATCTGATGATGAATGTGCCGCTCAGATATGTGCTGTTGACGCCTCTCTTCCTGGTTCTGTTGATCGAGCCGGCTGCGGCGACAACACCCCAGGCCACGCAAGAGGTCAACGGCCCCGCCGGCCTTGGCATCAGTGCAAATCCAGCCGCCGTCCAGGACCATACTGGCTCGGGCGAGGCGCAACGATTTGTGCTGAAGCAGTTCGGGGTAAAGAACGATCATGGTATGCGGTTCGGTGGTCTGTGGCTGGCGGATTGCAACTGGCTCATTACCGGCGGCGAAAAGCCTGGTGCATTTAGCTGCAATAGCGCGCTCGTCCTCGACAACTCTATCGATCTAAGAAAACTTACCGGCTGGTGGGCGGGCGGTTCCTTTGGAGCCGAATTCCTGCAACTCGATGCGAGCCCAACCAACTCGCAGGCAGGCAGTGTGCAAGGCTATAACAGCACGCCCGGCCCCGATCCCCTGACCCGCTCCGAACTGTATGAGTTGTGGATTCGCCAGCAGCTTTTCCGGGGAAAGCTTGTCGTACGCGTGGGCAAGGTGACGCCGACTCGAGATTTTGGCAATGTTCTGCGTCCCGTGCCCACGCAGGACGCGGCGAGTTTTATTCCGGCGGTCAGCGGTCTGCTCTACACACCTGTGTTCAAGAATCCCACCCTGTACGGAGCATCGCCCGGCTTCTATAACTCGGCCGGCGGCGTGACGCTGAACCTCGCTCCGGTCAAGTGGTGGTATGTCAATTACGGCGCTTACGATGGAAACCTGGCGCGCGGGGTCCAGACGGGCGAAAAAGGGCCAACGTTTAACGGCTACTATTTCCAAATTGCTGAGACGGGTTTCGCCTGGCGTCTCGGCCCGAATCGTCTTCCGGGACAAGCGGGCGCTGGACTGTGGCGCCAGACGGGAGTTCTGCAAGGGCCGCCTGGAATTTCTGAGGATGGCACGGACGGAGTCTATACCTTCGGTTCGCAGCGCCTTTGGTTCCGCGATCCAGGCCGCGATAACGCTGGAGTCTCCACCTTTCTGCAAGTGGGACACAACGGTTCCAAGACGCTTCCGATTAATCAATTCTTCGGCGGAGGATTCACCGGCTTTGGGCTTGTCCCATCAAGGCCGAACGATTCGACCGGCATCGGCGTGGCTTGGTCCCGGTTAAATCGGAACATCTTCAAGCGCAGCAGCGAGCTGATGCTGCAAAGCTATTATCAGGCGCGGGTTAGCAATGGCATTTACCTGCAACCTACTCTGACCTACATCCCCACACCGGGCGCCTCGCCGAATTACAACAGCGCCTGGGCCGCAACGTTGCGATTGATTGTCTTGTTTTGAGAAATAATGCTTGTCAATACTGCGCATCAACGGTTATCTTTCGATCAACTTATGAAAATCCCCAGTGTTATTTTCATTGCCGCTCTCGCGGTGACTTGCGCTTTGCCATGCTCAGCCGCCGGTCCCGCAGCCAAAACTCCTGCCGCCGCCCCCGTCGTCAACACTCCTGAGACCGACAGCCAGGCCGCCAAAGCCAAAATGGCAATGAATGATGTGCGACAACTGAACACTTCCATGTTCGGTTTTTACGAAAAGGGGCTTGTCCGCTTCCAAAAGAACTTTCCCCATCCGCTGATTATGGCGCTTTTCAGTGGAACCGGCGGCCGGTTCATTCTCTATCGTCCCGGACACCCCCCGCTTGAAGCGCCGCCCGTGCCGCCGGTGTACGAAATTATGAAGTCGGTCGGCCACACCGCCATGGGGACATACGCGCTGGTGGCCCCCTACATCGGCACTGCATCCACCGATCACGGCTGGGCGGACGATATGAAGGCCTACCGGGTCACGGTGCAGACCGCCAGAGACAACGTGGACAATCTCGAGATCACACCGGATCAAAAGGTGCTGGTGAAAGACATCCTCGGTAGGGTGCTCGCGTTTATGGACACCAGCCTGAAAAATGGCACCTTTACCTCTGCGGACGTCGAGGCCTACACGCGTGGCGTCGAACCTGATTGTGAAAAGCTGATCGCCATTGCTTCGTCCGCTCAGGTTGGACATTGGTTCGAAGTGCTAACGAAATGGAAGAAGCTTCTCGGCCCCGAGTGGGACCAAACATACGCGCTATCGAACTCGATCTACGTTGCGCGCCAGAACAATATTCTTTACAGCGTGCTGGTCCAGTTCATGGGCGAAAAGGCAATCAACAATCGCCTGATCATGCTGGAAACGACCGATTTTCAAGCGTCCCCGGCAGACATGAGAACGGCTTTCTCGCGCATCGCATCGGATCGGATCCTGGGCAAATACTTTTTCAATGATGATCGCCTGATGGATTATGAACTTCTCGGCTGGGGTGGCCGCGCTGCAATTGAAGCCAATATGGCCAAGCTCGGGAAAAAGGCGCTCCTGCCGCCGCTGGTTCCGATCAATAGCAACGAGTGGCCCTGGAAGACCGATGTCACCAAAGGTTCCGGTCCCCGGTCCTTCCAAGATCTGCATAAAATGGGGTTGCTGAAAACTCCTGCCGGGCAGTAGGCCGCCGGAGCCTCATTGGCCAGAATTCCCCCCATTTTCTGTGATCGCGCGCTGAAAAAGCCTGCACTGTTGACTGAACGGCGCCGTGGGTAGTCTGCGGCGAACCTACGTTACAACAGCGTCAGACCACACTCCGCGCTGCGACGCAGTTCTTTGGCGCCGGAAGCTTGGCGGAACGATAAAAGAGACGAAAGAAGGAAAGCCGATAACGCTTTCCATATTTCCACGTCTTGACTGCGACAGGATCCCATTCTATCGGGCTCGCCACCGAAGCTTCCATCAGTAACGCTCGACAATTTACGCACACCGGATGAAAGGCAACCATGCGCCACTTTCGTTTGCCCACCCTTCTTGTTTTGGCCATTCCCCTATGCGCTCCCGCACAGCGCACGATAGTCGTGCACACACCCGAACCGATACAGACCGAAGAGAAGTCACCGTGCAGGATGCGTGAAAAGCCTGCGGATGCGCCTGGAGCGTGGGAGCGTCCGATCGAGAAGCTTCCTTCGAGGTTGATTGGAACGCTTTCTCATCCGGTCAGCACTCGGAACAAGCTGGCCCAGCAATACTTCAACCAGGGCCTCACCTTCTTCTACGGCTTCGACGCAATCTCGGCCATGCAGTCGTTCCATGAGGCTACCGAAGCCGATTCGCATCTCGCAATGGGCTACTGGGGTGTCGCGCTGGCTGCCGGCGGCGACCTCAACATCCCGATCGACGATCCATGCATGAAACTCGCTATCGCGCAGACGAAGTTGGCCATCGAGAATGCCCCTTCCGCATCGCCCGCCGAAAGGCTCTACATCAATGCTATCCGCAAGCGTTACGGTCTCGATGTCTCTTCCGAGCCTGAAAAACGCGATCCGGCACAGCTCAGCGTTCCCTACATGCAAGACATGGAGACCGCCTGGCGTCAACTCTTTCTTGACGCGAAAAATCCTGATCCGGACGTTGCTTCGCTGTTTGCCGTATCACTGATGAACCTTCGTCCATGGCTCTGGTGGACGACCTCCGGCCAGCAGTCGGACGAGATCAAGCGCGCACTGGATGTGCTCCGTCGCGGCCTCGATGAGCCGCAGTTCAAAGAGCACCTTGGCCTTAATCATTTTTACATTCATGCCATGGAGGAAGCTCCGGTTGCTGCGGCAGTGCAGGCTGCACTCTCGTCTGCGGACCGCCTTATGCGGCTCGCTCCGGAGCGCACGCCGCATCTTCGCCATATGCCCGCGCACATCTACCTGCTCGCCGGCGACTGGACCGACGTGGTGAACGCCAACAAGCGTGCCGTGGCTGCTGACGAGTGGTGGAAGGACCAATGCAGCAATGGTTCCGGCCCCCACTGCAATCCGCTCCTGGTAGGGCACTACCGCAGCCACGATCTCCTGTTTCTGGGCGTTGGCCTCAGTAACCAAGGGGTGTGGAAACCCGTGCGTATCGCGGCCGAAGCCACCGAAGCCAACGCGCTTCCCTTTCTCAAAAATCAGCCTGGCCTCGAACACTACCTGACCACCCGTGTGATGATGGCAACGCACTTCGGCCAGTGGAGCTATATCAGGAGCATTCCGCCGCCGCAGCGACCCATGCCCAACCCTGGAGCACACGATTACTGTAAGCGACTCGCCCGCTCGCTGGAAACGGCCATGTGGTACTTCGGCCAGACTATGGCGGATGCTGCCACCGGTGCGCCAACGACGAATGGCCTGTATGCCTTCAATATGGCGTCCGGCTGCGCTTCGAGCGGCGTTGGCTGGGGCAACAACACGGCTAATGCCATCCTTGTGGTCGTGCACTGGCGTCTGCTGGCTCGCATCGCGCAGGCCGAAGGAAAACCTGACGAGGCGATCGAATATGCGCGTCTGTCCGTCGAGACGGAAGACCTGCTCAACTACGACGAGCCACCAGGGTGGTACATCTCTTCCCGCGAGGCGCTGGGCGCTGCCCTGTTCCGTGCAGGAAAGTTCACGGAGGCGCAGAAGGTCTTTGAACAAGACCTTGCACTGCATCGCAACAACGCACGATCGCTCTTTGGCCGTTGGCAATGCCTGATCCGCCAGCGCTTGCCACGACCTGACATTCAGAAGGCCGAGCGGGACTTCCGTGCTCAGTGGCTGAACCCCGCGTTACCTTCGATGGAGGACATGTAGCTCAACCAATGGCAGAGGCTCTCTCCACCGATAGAGCCACGCTGCACTTGAATCGCGCGAAGATCATCCGGAATCGCTTACGCTCTTACCGCGAACGCCCAGTTATTGCCGAGGCAGAAATTAATGATTGAGCAACACAAAATCGCGATGCTGTTCGAAACGAGAAGGGGCATGCGCGCTTCCTGGACCAGGATTGGCATCAGCGCAAGATTCCCCAGCATGGAAACCATCCCATTTGAAAGATGGAACCGTATGAATTGAGGAAGGAGCGCGGCCTGTTCGCGGCGGTCGCGCCACGTGTAGTGCAGGTGCCAAATAAAGTTGTGCACCAGGGTTAGTTCTACCGCCGCCGCTGTGGCAAACAGATAATGACCCGCTGCGCACCGATCAAAAACGGCGAGCGCGCCAAGCTGCAGAACCATGCCCATGGCACCCACCATATTGAATTTGCACCAGCGGATGAAAATGTTCACGGTAGCGGCTCTTGCCGATAGAGTTCAGCCGTGTGGCGAACGGTGACACTGATCGACATCACGAACATGCTGGCCGCTGCGATAGTTCCTCCCAAATCAAATAGCAGCATCTTGTGCCCGAACAGCGTGGCATACGGATTGTGAAGAAGTGCCAAGGTGCCGACAATCAGTAGAATCCGAATTTCTGTCGGGCCGAAGATGCCTTGCGACAGTTCAAAACGCGACAAGGTATAAGTGGCAAGATAGCTTTCGCTCGATAGCAGTAGAAATGCGACCAGCATCGCAATGGCCGTCTGCCAATGCAGCAGTCCGGAGTAGCCAAGTCCGCACATCAGCGCTACAGATCCAAAGATGTCCACCATGTGATCCACATAGAAGCCATAGCGCGGACGTTGCTGCTGGCGCACCCTAGCCAGCGTGCCATCGAGACTGTCTCCGAGCCAGTTGAGCGCTATACATACGATCACCAGAATCAAAGCGTGGCGGTTGTAGCGCGACAATGCGAAAAAGATTCCAGCGCCAACCTGCGCGGAAAGGCCCAGCAGGGTGAGCTGATCCGAGTTGACCCAGGCCGGCGCGTGCTCGGCCATCCAGTGCAAAGCACGCTTCTCGATAGAAGCTGTGAGCGCCTGATTTACCCGGTGCGCCGTTCGAAACTCCACTGCATTGCTCGTTATTATGGATTTCGTACTCACTATCTTGTCCTTCCTTCTCCACGATTGTTTTTCGCTCCCTCGTTCAGCGCCTCATCCGCCGATTTGCCAAGCGCGTTGCAGGCAGAGCGCAATGTAAATTCCAACGATTCGCGCGGAACGCTTTCCACGAAGGGCCCAACTACCCACCCAAGGCCAGCTGGAATGGATCGCGTCAGCGAGATCGACTCGATTTGTATATAGAGTCCGCCGTCTCGCTCTTCATAACTCCAGTAGATATTTTGCCGCCACAGAAAACCGTGTTCACGACTGGAACTCACCGGATGTAATCCGGAGTTCAACTCAGCGATCCGCGTGCTTCGCGAGATACTGTATCCCTGTTGCGCATCGAGTCGTCCAAAGATGACATCGTAAGTCGTATCCATCGCCACGGTGATCACGTGGTGCTGGCGTATCCGCATCCATGTCTGGAGACGATCACCATGTTGCGCGATCACCTTTGCCTGAAGCACTTCCGGCGAGAAGACCCTGGGATAGGCGTTGGAATCCTTCAACAACCGCTCAAAATCGGCAGCGCTGGCTCCCGCGGCAAACCCGGTAGCGCGCCAGTGGTGCAGCAGGGCTCCGGGCAAAGCGATACCGCCGGAAGGCGTGAGTTGTTCGACGATCATCTCTCCCTGGCGCAGGCGTATCTCGTTTTGTGGAGTTGAAACTACGGGAGTAAGGAAGGCATTCTTAGACCGATGCTGCTGGGCGAGACGCGACTCAACCGCCTGGACATACGAGTCGAAGGCTGAGACCGCTGCAGGTGTGGGTTCCGCTAAAACGCAACCGGAAGCGGCGACAAAGATCAACAGCCCCCAAATAACGGGGAGCGCTCGGCAATCTGAAAATCGGCGTTGCGTCATGATCTGCACTTTGCTTCATTCCGGCTTCGGAAGCAATGCATGAAATCTCATATAGTTGTAGATTGTTCCTCACGCTGCAAGTAATTGCTGCAATTGGACTTCTGAGAAGTTGTACATTGCGGACCATCCCTGGATTGCAGCCGTAATCGGATACACTTGACCTGAACATGACCGGTCATGATTGATCCTAGGCCAGCCCAACGCTACCGCTTCGGAACATTTGAAGCAGACGCTTCCACGCGGGAGCTTCGCAAGCAGGGGGTCCGCATTAAGTTAAATGCGCAGCCGTTCCAGGTCCTCATCATGCTCCTGGAGCGACCGGGTGAAGTGCTCACACGAGAGCAGATCTCCCAGGAACTGTGGCCCGAAGGAACTTTCGTCGATTCCGAACACGGCGTGAACTCAGCGGTCAATCGCATCCGCGAAGCCCTCGGGGATACGGCCAGCAATCCGAGATTCGTTGAGACCTTGGCGCGCCGCGGATACCGTTTCTTGGCTTCTGTGGAACAAATCTCCCTGAGTGAAAATTCGTCAAGGCAGTCGCCCAAGTCCCCCTCCACGATAGCGAGGGTAGAAACGGCCGTTCCGACGGAGCTTGCGGCCCCAAATAGTAGTTCGATCTCAGATAGCAGTTGGATTTTGGCCTCTCCGCAGGAACTCCCAAAAGCCCCGTATCCGATGGTGCAAACGTTTTTCGTCCTGCTGCAGTTGATGTACATAGGCTTTTACGTTGGAGCGCTGGCAAATCTGGCGGAGATCGAAAATCTCTTTTCCGCTCTGCCAAAGCCAACTATGGTACTTATTGTCATCATCGTCACTGCAGGAATTTTGATCCCTGTCCGTGCATTCGTGCTTTCCGCCGTGCTCTTCCATGCGCCCAAGGCACGCGAAAAAATCCTCAAAATTTGGCCTTTCCTGCTGCCGTTCGATGAGCTATGGTCGCTCTCTCCCTTCCTACTATTGCATCACATTGATTTTGGACTGGCGCTATCGTGCACGGCGCTTCTCGTTTATTCACCCTTTGCTCAGCGTTCGCTCGTTTTGATGGGTGCGGGTGGAGTTCGTCGTGAAATCCCGGCAGATGTTCGTTGAAACCGAGCCCCGGGGATTTCGGTTAACTCCTGATGCGAAACTAGTTGTCGCGCGCCGGCCTGCAGAAGAAGGCGCCGTCCTGTCGAAGGATGACGGAGGCCTGTTGCGCCTCTGAGCCGCGATACCATCGACCAGAGATGGCCGAATACGTCCCAACGCTAGATTGGACCGACCTCCGCCAGGAGGTGCAACAACAATTCGACAGCGAGGAGAGATACCATGACCGCCATGCCCCTAACCCTACTCGAGAAACGCACAGCCAAAATCGGATTCATCGGCCTTGGCCTTATGGGAAGCCGGCTCACGCGGCGGTTACGTGCAGCCGGCTGGAACATTCAGGCGTGGAACCGCAGCCCGGGGCCGGCCGATCAGCTCAGGAAAGAGGGGATCGCAATTGCAGGCTCCATTGCAGACCTCCTCGCCGAATCCGATGTGGTCCTTTCTTCCCTAGCCAATGACGCGGCGGTTCGTTCTGTCTATTTCGACAACGGCGGTGTCTTTTCCGCGGCGAAGCCAGGAACCATCATTCTCGAAATGAGCACCATCTCGCTGGAGCTATCGCTGCAGCTACATCGAGAAGCCTCGGCACGAGGTATTAACTTCCTCGATGTCGCCATCTCCGGATCCACGCCAACGGTCGAGGCAGGGACAGTCACACTGCTTGCCGGCGGCGATCCAGATATTTTTAAGCAGTGTGTTCCCATTTACGAGTCCATCGCCAAACAGTGGTTTTTGATTGGGCCTGGTTCTTCCGGCATTCAAATGAAATTGGTCGTGAATCTACTCCTGGGGCTTGGCATGGAGGCGATCGCGGAGGCCGTTTCGCTGGGAGAGCATCTTCACATGGATCGCAATGTTCTGCTTGATGTCCTGTCCAAAACAGCAGTGATCCCTCCAGCGTTTCTGGGAAAGTTCCAGAAAATAAAAAACGGCAACTACTCTCCAGAATTTCCGTTGCGGCTCATGAGCAAGGATATGGATCTTGTGATGAACGCTGCAAAAGCCTCCGGCGCTGAATTGCCTGCGGCGGCTGTCGCCGAATCCGTACTTGCCTCCAGCGTTCCGACGATTGGCGATTTGGATTTGTCCGCAATCACACCGATTATCGTTGGTGAGATGCCCGGAGGCGGACCCAAAGCAAAGTAAGCGCTCCCAAATCGCGCGCAGATGGCTGTCCAGCGGAATCGCCAGGAGGTTATCGCATGAAGGACAAAGGTCTTTGGATCGCAGTTCTTTTCCCCGCTACAGTTACTATCGTCGTGCTCTTGGTCACTCGTCGGCCGATAGACGCGCAAGCCCGAGTTCAGCAAGGCGATAAGGGTCAGGCTCCCTCGGTCTACAATCCATATCCTCCGGGAATCCTCCCATCCAACTTGAGCTCTGAGCTAGCCCGGGTTCTGCGGGAGACAGATGTCATCGAAGATCGCGCACTTGCACGATGGCACGCTCTGCCGCCAGCGACTCTGACAGGTCAGCCGCCGGTGCTCCAGAATTCCGGAACGGAAGCGATCGAAACGCTCGGCGAGCTGATGCTTTTCGATAAAAATATTTCGCCCAACAGAAATGAGGCGTGCGCATCCTGCCACATGCCATATGCAGGCCTGAGCGGACCGATTCCCTCGGTCAACCTGACAATGATCGCGTATCCCGGAACGGCGCGCTTTCGGGCGGCTAAGCGAACAGCACAGCGGTACCCGTACGCGCCCTTCTTCCCGGCACTTCAGTACAACCAGGTACAGGGTTTATTCTTTGGCGGAAATTTCTGGGATTCACGCGCGACCGGATATAAGCTGCGAATTCCCGACGCGGAACAGGCGCAGGGTCCTCCCGTCGATCACATGGAAATGGGTTTCCCCGACACGGCCTGCATCGCGTTTCGACTCTCCGCCGCTGGGTACAGACCCCTCTTTGACGAGGTATGGGGCCAGGGCTCGCTGGATATTCAGTTCCCGCGTCAGACCGAGAAAATCTGCGATACCCCTGGAGGAGCTGCCGTATTCAAAGGGAGCACCACACCCGTTCTCCTGAGCTCGGGAGACCGCACCCGCGCCAACACAGTTTATGATCACTGGGCCCAATCCATCGACTCATACGAGCAGTCCGTGCAGATCAGCGCTTTTTCTTCGAAATTTGATGCCTTCCTGGCCGGAAAATACAAGCTCGCCCCAGACGAGATGGCAGGCTACAAGCTGTTTAACGGCAAGGGCAATTGCAACTCATGCCACCTCGACGGAAGGGGAACCACGCTGAAGGCAGCTCAGGCGGACACCAGCGCGACCGCCATGGTGAACCCTTTGTTCACCTGCTTCGGCTCGGCGAATGAGGGCACACCACTGAATCCCAGAGTTACTTTCTATTATGAGACAAAGCCGGATTCCTATGGGTTCACTCCAAATCCCTACGGCTTCGGCTACAGAGATTTGGGACTGGGGACTTTCCTCAGAAGCGGATTCGGTTCCGGCCCGAGTCCGAACAGTAGCTGGAGGCAGTACGCACCAACTGTCGACGGCCAGATGCAGGTTCCTACGCTGCGTAACGTGGCGTTAACGCCGTCGCAATGTCCTACCACCGAAGCTCCCGGTCCCTACTTCCAGAAGGAGTTCTTTCACAACGGCTATCTGAAGAGCTTGAAGCAGGTCGTGCATTTCTACAACACGCGCGACAAGTATGCATATCCCGTGACTTCCGGGCACTGCCCGGCGGGAACTACCGAAAAAGTAGACTGCTGGCCGATGCCCGAGGTGCCGAACAATATCGATATGACCAGCGGCAACCTGGGCTTGACGGATAAAGAGGAGAATCAAATAGTCGCATTCCTGCAAACCTTGTCGGACGGTTTCACGAGGCCATACCCAAATGCGGATACTTATACTGGCGCTTGCATGAGGGGTGGTTCGGCTGCGACCCAGGGCAACCAGCTCCTGATCCCGACCCCGCCTCTGCCGCCTTGCGCGTCCGCGATCTGCGGTGTTGCGCCCGTCCCTGGCCCCAAGCCGATCAGCGATAACCCGCGCACTCATCAAAGTTCGACGGCTCCCAAAGTCGCGCGGCTACGGATCATCCATGTCCCGACGATCGAATTGGCGACGGAGCAATTGACGGTGATTCGGTGGACAACCGACAATCCGGGAGGTTCTCCAGTACATTACGGAATAGTGCATTACGGTACGGATGCCGCGGACCTGAGCCGGACCGCGAAATCGCCCATCCGGCTCAACATGGATCACCCCTATACTGTGTTCCGCGTGCGCATGGACGGACTGAAGCCTGAGACAACCTACTACTACACGGTCGATTCGATGGAAGCGAATGGGAACGATGATGGGGTGAAGTGTAGCGTCAAACATTTCACTTCCCCTTGATGCTTTATCGCGTCGGACGAGTTAGCGGTCTGCTCGACGTCGCGAGCTTCTCAACGTTCCGCGCTCCGATCTGCGCCCAGGTGACCCTCGTGCAGACCCCACTAGCCGTGACTGCTTTGAAGCGGTGGTGAAAAGCAGAAGCACTCATACTCGCGTCGGCAGCAAGGCTGGCGATATCGAGTGTCTGAGAATAGTTGGCATGCATCCGCTGCAGCGCTCGTTGGGTCTGGCCCAGCCGCCTGTTCAGGGCGATCAGCGCCTGGAGCGAGTTGCCATGCTCGCAGCAAAGCATGCGGTAGGTGATTTCCCGCATGATCTGCGGGCCCAGCACCTGAGCATCTGCCGGAGACGTCAAAGATTCCAGTAATCGCACCGTCGCCTCGCTCACGCCAGATCCAGAGGAGTCGAGCGCATACCGCATGTCCCACGCGGCGCGAACAGCCGCGGCCCGTGATCCATCTTCATCATCAGCTCACTCAACACGGCCAGATCGATATGAATCGAGACGGCAAGCATTGGTCCGTCTGGACCTGTCTCCGTCTCGCATTCGAAAGGCATGGGGACAGAGAGCACAAGATAGTTATAGTTATAGTTATAGTTATAGTTATAGTTATAGTTATAGTTATAGTTATAGTTATAGTTATAGTTATAGTTATAGTTATGCGAGTCGTAGATATAAGTCTGGCCGCCGAGACAGCCGCGTTTTCTCCCTGGCCCACGATCACGATGCTCGGCTCATAGATCACAGGTGTGCGCGGTTGTGGCAGGGCAGCCCGCGCCAGCTGAACGCCATCCAAAGTAGATGGGTGAGTGCCCTCACCTGTAGTGAGAGCGATCAACAACTCTGTCATTCGACGATTGCTTGCTTCAATCAGCCGCATGCAAAGCCTCCAGGGGCGGCGATTTTTCCTCTGAATCCACTGCAAAACTCCGGGGAACGATTCGCCGCTCAATCATCTCCACAAACGCGGGATTAGGCGATGAATGTCCAGTTTTCGGCATTGTTCAATGGCAGTTCTCGGAGTCTCATAATGACAGCCGGACTGTTTCCGCGACGAAGCCGGCAACTACGCAGCAAGCCTAACCATCAGATTAATCGCATCACTCATTTGGAATTGCCCGCTTTTCCTTGGCCAGCTTCGCCCACAAGATGACGGCGATATGACGATAAAGACCAGCCCTCCGGAAGGTTCTTATGGCAGATGACCCCATCCAATCCGATCGAGATCGAGCATTACCAGGCCCGAGCGACGAGCCCAGCAATTCTCGCGAAGAAAGTGAACCGCTTTTCGGCCGGATAAGCCGAAGGTCGTTTCTTTCCCACTTGGGAGCCGCGGGTATCGCTGCCACAGCTCCGCCCCTTTTCGCGGCCACGCAAACTCCTCCGGCCCCCGCTGCGGAAGAAACTCACTTCGGTGCCCGGCGCGATGCCGATCACGCTTCATGTGAATGGCAAAGAGTATCGCCTGCAAATCGATCCGCGGGTTACGTTGCTCGACTGTCTCCGCGAGAACCTGAATCTTCCCGGCACCAAGAAAGGCTGTGACCACGGCCAATGTGGTGCTTGCACGGTTCACATCAATGGACGCCGAGTGAACTCCTGCCTTTCGTTTGCCGTCATGCACACGAATGATCAGATCACGACCATCGAAGGACTAGGTCAGCCCGATCGATCTGCATCCCATGCAGGCTGCTTTCGTTGAGCATGATGGCTTTCAGTGTGGCTACTGCACCTCCGGACAGATTATGTCAGCGGTCGCTTTGCTGAAGGAACCATGCGGGCCCAGCGATGAAGACGTCAAGCAGGGCATGTATGGGAACATCTGCCGTTGCGGCGCCTATCCGAACATCGTGGCGGCTATTCAACAGGTTCGCAAACAGTCGTAGACACAGCAAAGTTGCGGAGCGAATTTTTATGGAATCATTTCAGTTCGTGAACGCCGGCACTCCATCCCAGGCCATCGAAAGAGCGGCAAAGTCTCCCACTGCACAGCTCGGAGCCACCGTGCGCTTTGTTGCGGGCGGAACAAATCTGCTCGATCTGATGAAGCTGAACGTTGAACGCCCGCAGGTGATCATCGACATTAACGGACTTCCGCTGGATCGCATCGAGCGCTTGCCGAACGGCGGTCTTCGTATCGGCACTCTGGTACGCAACTCCGATCTGGCCCGCGATCCGACGGTAATGCGGGACTACGCGGTGCTGTCGCAGGCACTGCTCTCCGGAGCGTCGCCACAATTGCGGAATATGGCGACCACGGGCGGAAATCTGCTGCAGAGGACGCGCTGCGTCTACTTTCGAAATACTGCTCACGCATGCAACAAGCGTGAGCCCGGAAGTGGCTGCTCCGCGCTCGATGGCGATAATCGTTCTCTTGCAATTCTTGGAACCAGCGATGATTGCATCGCCAACAATCCTTCCGATATGAACGTGGCGCTGTCCGCTCTGGAAGCCACCATCCATGTCCGCGGCACAAAAGGCGAACGCACTATTCCTATCCAGGATTTCTACCTTCTTCCGGGTAACACCCCGAATCGAGAGACCGTTCTGGATCCGGGAGATTTAATCACCTATGTGACTCTTCCCCCGCCGACTGCTGGCACGCGCTCACTCTACCTGAAATTGCGTGACCGCGCAGCGTATGAGTTTGCGTTGGCGTCGGCCGCCATCGTAATGAACGCTGAAGGTGGAAGGGTCCGCCACATACGGGTGGCTTTGGGAGGAGTTGGAGCCAGACCGTGGCGCTCGTTCGAAGCGGAGCACGAACTGACAGGGAAAGAAGCGAATGCCGTCAATTTTCGGCGGGCAGCCGAAGCCGCATTGAAAGAGGCGAAGCCGCGCAGCCAGAACGCCTTCAAAGTGGAGCTTGCCAAACGCTGTCTGGTCCGCGCCCTCACTATGGCCAGCCGCAACGCGGCAGCTTAGCTCGTTTGCGCACAGCGCGTGTCATTCGTACAACCATCGGGAGATTCAAATCATGCCCACTCAGTCCAGTGAGTTCAACAACCCGGAAATTGTGCCTTCGAAGGTCATCGGCGCGTCGCTTCCCCGCATCGACGGCCCGCTCAAAACCACCGGCTCGGCACGGTACGCGTCTGACTACAACTTCCCCAACATGGTGTATGCGGTTCCCGTCTGCGCGACGATTGCGAACGGCAAAATCCGTTCTCTCGATACGAGTGCCGCGGAGAAGATGCCCGGCGTTTTGCTGGTGCTGCACCACGACAACATCGGCCCGCTATTCCGCTTTTTCGGTCAGGGGCGTAACAGCGAAGGCCGCCCGCCGTTAGAGGACAATGTCGTCTCCTATTGGGGCCAGTACGTCGCTCTCGCCGTCGCAGACACCCTGCAGCAGGCAGAGGCTGCGGCTGCGGCCGTGCAGGTACAGTACGACGCGGAGCAGCCAAACGTCTCTACCGAGCTCGAAAACGAAGCTGAAACCGCGCACACCGAGAGCAAGCGCGGCGATCCAGATTCCGCATTTGCCTCCGCGCCGGTGCAGGTGGATGAGTTGTACGGCACTCCGGCCGAAACCCACAACCCCATGGAGATGCACGCCACCGTTGCCGTTTGGGATGGTAAAGGATTCACGCTGTATGAATCCTCGCAGGGCGTCGTCAATCATCAGCACGTGATGGCGCAAGTGATGGGAGTTGAGAAACATAATCTTCGGGTGATCTCTCGATTCATTGGTTCCGGTTTCGGTGGCAAGCTGTTTCCCTGGCCGCACTCCGCGCTGGCGGCCGCGGCATCGCGACAACTCCGCCGTCCGGTCAAGCTCACGCTGTCCCGCAGAATGATGTTCACCGATGTGGGACATCGCCCGGAAACGCGACAGCGCATGCGTCTCGGCGCTACGCGCGACGGCAAGCTGCTCTCCCTCCGCCAGGATTATCGCAATCACACCTCAATGCTGGACAACATCAGGGAAAATTGCGGCGAGGCGACACCGTTCCTCTACAGCGTGGCAAATCTGCAGGTCACGTCGGCACTCGTCAAAAGAAACGTCGGCACTCCCACGCCCATGCGCGGCCCTGGAGCTGTGCCCGGACTTTTCGCGGTGGAATCCGCCATGGATGAGTTAGCGATCAAGCTGCAGATGGATCCGGTAGAGTTGCGCTTGCGCAACGATACGCTGATCGACGAGGAGAACAACAAGCCATTTTCTTCCCGCCACCTCAAGGAGTGTTATCAGGTAGGCGCGGAGAAGTTCGGTTGGTCGCAGAGAACGCCAGCGGTGGGATCGATGCGCAAAGGCGACCTCATCCTGGGTTGGGGCATGGCCGCTGCATCGTGGGGCGCAGGGCGCGGAAATTGTCAGGCCAGCGTCACCCTGAAAGACGATGGTTCCGCTTACGCTAGTTGCGCCACTCAAGATATAGGAACCGGCACCTACACCGTCTTCGCCCAGGTAGTCCGCGAACGAACTGGTATCGCGCTCTCAAAGATTGACGTTGTTCTGGGCGACACCTCTCTCGTCCCCGGTCCGACCTCCGGCGGCTCTACCGCAACTGCCACGGTACTTCCGGCGATCGCGGCCGCGACGGATGCGGCAATCCAATCCCTCATTAAGTTGGCGGTCAGCGCTCCCGGCTCGCCGTATCTAAATCAGGACCCTGCGACTCTCATACTAAGCGACGGCCGTCTGCACAATAAAAATCAGGCCTCCAGCGCCGGTGTACCGTTTCAGAATCTCCTCAAAATGGCGACCGTCGGATACGTCAACGGTGACAGTCGCACCGGAGGGCTGGGGTCCGACACCAACGCCCACAATTACTCTACTCATTCCTTTGGCGCGCAGTTTGTTGAGGTCGAGTGGGACCCCGGCATTGTCCGGCTCCGCGTCAGCCGCTCCGTATGCGTGATTGACGGCGGACGAATTATCAATATGACGACGGCCACCAACCAGGTTGCAGGCGCCATCGTAATGGGTGTCGGCATGGGTCTACTGGAACAGACCGTTTACGATCCGCGCAACGGCGATCCGATGAATGATAGTTTTGCTGACTATCTGGTCGCGACCAGCGCCGATGCGCCCGATATCAATGTAACGTTTCTGAATATCCCCGATCCTATGATGGGCTCATTTGGAGCGCGGGGCATTGGCGAAATCGGTCTCGCCGGTGTGGCTCCCGCGATTACAGCAGCGGTGTACCACGCCACTGGAGTTCGCGTTCGCAAGCTGCCTGTGCGTATCGAAGATCTTCTGACATCCAGGGTTTCGTAAGTAAGTAGGGAGGGAGTTAAGAATGGCGAAAAAAATACTTATGCTGGCCGGGGATTTCGTCGAAGACTACGAGCTGATGGTTCCCTTTCAGGCGCTGCAAATCGCAGGCCATAAAGTCGACGTGATATGTCCAGGGAAGAAAACTGGGGAGAAGATCAAAACAGCCATTCACGATTTCGAGGGAGATCAGACCTACACCGAAAAACGCGGCCACAATTTCACGCTGAATGCGACCTTCTCAGAAATCAAGGCACAAGATTATGACGCGTTGGTAATTCCCGGCGGCCGCGCACCGGAATATCTGCGGCTGAACCAGGAACTGCTGGCAATCGTAAGACACTTCGATGAGGCCAAGAAGCCCATCGCATCGATATGCCATGGCGCCCAGATTCTTGTGGCTGCCGGTGTGGTGAAGGGACGGAAGATCAGCGCCTATCCGGCCTGCGGCCCGGAAGTCACAATCGCAGGTGGCGAGTTCTGCAGCTTGCCGTTTGAGGGCGCTGTCACAGACCGTAATTATGTAACTGGTCCTGCCTGGACCGCCCACGTGGAATGGTTGAGGCAGTTTCTGGCGATTATATAGTTGACTCATCCCGATTAGGCGAGCGCAATCGCAACCCGGTTATCTCGTGATACCGCTGTCCAAACCACCCTAAGCGCAATTAACTAAGGAATCACGAGTTCCTATTTTCCATTGCTGTTGCAGTTCACCTCATGCGGCGGAGATCTGGGTTGTTCTCGTCTCGACAACGTTGTGCGCTGATGCCGGGGATGAGAACAGAGCTGTGAGACCTTCGGCCAGCGTTGGGTGAGTCAGGACCGCATCGCGCAACGCGGTGTAGCGCAGCCCGGCGATGATCGCAATCTGCACTGCGGCCATGATCTCTCCTGCACCGACACCGAAGACCGTGAACCCGAGGATGCGATCGCTATCCGCCTCCACGAGCGCCTTCACGAACCCGCGGGTCTCCGAAAGCGTGTGTGCGCGCAGGTTGGTTTCCATTGGAACCTTAAAGAGGCGATACGCTTTCCCTTGTGCTTCCGCTTCTGTTTCACTCAGTCCGATACGAGCCAGTTCAGGGTCAGTAAACAGACAATATGGAACCTGCCTGCCCGTGGTCACACGGTTGCCGCCCGTCAAGTTGGCATGGACTACGCGGAAATCGTCAATGCTGATGTGCGTGAACTGCGGGCTACCCGCCACCTCGCCGATCGCCCAGATGCCGGGCGCGGTGGTCTGCAGCCGCTCGTTCACTTTGATGTATCCACGCTCGGTGAGCTCAACGCCAGCCAGTTCCAGGCCGAGTCCTTCGGTATTCGGCTTGCGGCCTGTGGCAACCAAAATGTGACTGCCTTTTAGGATTTTCTCCATTCCATCCTGTTCGACAACAACACTCACCGAGTCGCCACTCTTGCCGGATACTTGCTTGAGCCGTGCGTTCAAGAGGATGTCGATACCTTCATCTGCGAGCAAGCTGCGAAGAGCCTCGCATACGTCCGGGTCTTCTTTGGACATCAGCCGGCTATTGCGACCGATGATCGTCACCTTGCTGCCGAAGCGGCGCATCGCCTGCGCCAGCTCCACTCCGACGTAGCCCCCACCGACAACAAGCAAGTGTTCAGGAATCTCATCCAGTTCAAGAGCCTCGATATGCGTGAGTGGCTGCGCTTCCGCAAGGCCAGAAATTGCTTCCACCGCGGCGCGTGTGCCCGTGCTCACGATCACATTCGCGCCCCGCAGTTGACGTGTAGTCCCATCCGCCAGCGTGACTTCCACTGTTTTCGGAGCTACGAACCGGCCGGTTCCCAAGATGAACTCGGCTCCCGTCTTTTGGTAGTTTTCCATGTACATTTCGTTCAGGCCGCGCACCATGTTGCGCTTCCGCTCGCGCACGCCGGCCATGTCCACTGCGAAGCCGTCGCTTGCGATGCCAAATTCCTTGCTTCGGCGAACGTAGTCCACGACTTTCGCGCTGTGGATGATGTTTTTGCTCGGAAGGCACGCGATATTGGGGCAAGAGCCGCCGATGTATTTGCGGTCGACGACCGCGACGTGCTTCCCTTCGCCGGCAAACGTCCAGGCAGCAACGGTCGAGCCGGTTCCACCACCGAGAATGACGAGGTCAAATTCCTCTGGCTGCGAGGTGTTGGGAACCCTGGCGGATGGGGAGGTCACGGTGCTCTTCATGCCAGTTTTCCTTTCTGAGCAACAGACTCATTCTTGGCTTGCATTGATTTGACGAGATCGGCGGCCGACGCTCCTTCGAGCGACAGTCCATAGCCGACCTCCCGGACAATGCGCTCTTTCAACGGTTGAATGAAGTGTATGCGGGTATTACGGCGGGTCACTTCGGGAGCCTTCAAATACAACTTGGCCAATTCCAGGGCTCGCGCCAGCGCCTTACCGTTCGGTACAACTTCGGCAACCACTCCCCATTCCTGCGCAGTACGCGCCGGCAGTGGCTTCGGATCCAGCAGAAACGCCTCGGCTCGTCCGGCTCCGGCGCGATAGCTCCACGTGGTAAAGATTCCATCACCGGGTGCAACACCAGCGGCATAATGGCCCACATCCTGGAAGGTCGCCCCCTCGGCAGCCACAATCACATTGGCGAGCAGCGCATAGTCGGAGTGAATATGCGCGCGTCCCTCGATCGCCGCGATGACCGGCACACGTATGTTGGCTATGTTTTCCAAAACCTGAACGCCTTCGTCGTGAATCTGGCTCCAGACGCCAGGATCGGCGGCGTTGCCGAAAGATGACCAATCGACATCCGTAATGAAGTCCCCGCCCGCTCCGGTCAGGATTACGATCTTGTTCGCTCGATCCTGCGAAATACGGTAGAAGGCCTCGACAAACTCCGTATGAGTTTGTGCGGTCATAAGGCACGGGCCGCCGTTGGTGTGAAGTTGAACTGTCAGCACACCGCTGGCGTCTCGCGTCAGCTTTACATAGTGATAAGCAGTGAAGTAGTCATCTTGAAGTTGCATTGGATTCTCCTGTCTGAATTGCCCTGACTGCGTTGTTGTTGAAGAGATCAATATATTGCGCTCAGGCGGCAACAACAAGGCCGCCTGCGGCCCGAATGATCTCATTTTCACATTTCCTAAACCCAAGCTCTCGATTCTCAATCCCCATTGAAGCACCCCGCGTCCACGCCCTCTCGGTTGTCGTTAGGAAAAAACGCCAAAGCTTGTCCATTCAACCGCGGGAATCGCACCACGGCTCCCAGACATACGCCGCTCGCGAAGTCGAAACTAACGACCTCATCGCGGGCGACGCAGCAGAGGTCTCCGTTGGGGGCAAAGCGCAAGCCGCGCGGTTTGCGGAATTCGGCCTTCCCATTTGGAAAGAAAACACGGACCAAGTGGCCGTCGGTCGCATCGTATTCGCGAACCGTTGTGACGGCGTCCAACGCACCAAATGGATGCTCACTGGAAACGACGATATTGCCATTGGGCGCGATTGCGAGATCGAGCGGACTCAGTTCCGCGTCTGCCACCAGCCGAAATGGCCGCACAGGTCCGCCTGGAGTGAAAGCGACAACGGTGTTATCGCCCTGGCCGTTGGGGCCGATTCCTGAGGCAAGGAACAGCTGGCCTTCGTGACCAAACGCAAATCCGCGAGGAAACGATACGATCCCCGGCGGCAAAAGATGCTCTCCAGCGGTGTCCAGTGCGGCCGAGAAGGCCATAATTGTGTGTGTGCTGCGGAGGCCGACGAAATACCGCCCATCCGGTCCGAAAGTGCCTCCGCCAGGATTCAGACCCTCAATCCGGCCGGTCTCGCGAACGACCCGGCCATCCGAGGCGATCGCCAAAACCCGATCGGCCCCGCTGTTTAGAAACAGCAGGTTTTCCTTTGAATCGATGGCAACGCCTCGCGGATCAGCAATGCGATCGTCAACAATAAAGACTCCACGCGGCGTGCCATTGGGTTCAAAGGCGAGAAGTGCGCCACCGGCCGCGCTTGTAACGAGAAGGAACATTGCAACAATTCTCAAGCCTAAACAGACTGCAGAGTTACCTGGATTGCGATGGCTGTCCTCTTGATTGCGAGGTCAGCACGTCGCACTCAAGTAGCAACAACGAGGCCGCCTGCGGCACGAATGACCTCACCCGTGATCCAGGCTGATTCGTCTGAGGCCAGGAACACGGCCAGCGGGGCGATATCCGTGACGCGACCGAGCCGGCCGAGCGGCGTCTTCTCAGCCAGAACAGCGCCGGCACTACCCTCAAAGGTCCCCGCGGCTGCATTGCCTTCGGTCTCTGTATGACCGGGAGCGATGGCGTTGACGCGGATCTTGCGCGGCGCCAGTTCGAGCGCCAATCCCCTGGTCAGCGTTTCGATGGCGCCTTTCGTCGAAGCGTACAACAGGGCTCCCGGCACTGGATGCGAGCCCACAATCGAGCTGACGTTAATGATGCTCCCACCGTCGTCCCCGAACCGCTGGATCGCCTCCTGCACGGTAAGAATTGTCCCGAGAACGTTGATGTTGTAGTGGAGGTGGAAGTTCTGTTCGGTGATCTCCGCGAAGGCGCCGAAGCGGAATACCCCGGCGTTGTTGACCAAAACATCCAGTCTTCCGAACTTGGAATCCACTTCTTTGAATAACCGCGCGACATCTGCAGCCTTGGACACGTCGGCCCTGACCGCGATCGCCTGACCTCCGTTGTCGGCGATCGCCTGAGCGACGCGTTCGGCGCCTTCCCGGTCGGACGAATAGTTCACGGCCACGCGCGCGCCCTCAGCCGCCAAGGCGGTTGCGATCCCAGTGCCTATGCCTTTGGAGGCTCCCGTCACGATTGCCACTTTATTAGACAGTCTGCTCATAATTCACAATTGTTTTTGATCCGACTCCCCGTACCCCGAACGTTCAGTGCCGCGAATTGTGCTTCGCGAGTATGAAAATCTCAATGTCTGCTCCTCATGCTAAAGAGCGTTTTGAAACAGCGCGTCAACATTATTACAATTTTGCATCCCTGAACGAATCGTCGGCAAGCCGGCTACTGACAAAGCGCTTTCGGTGAGTGCATAATCGCCGAGTCACTCATCGAGGAAACGATGTCGACTTCTAGATGTACCTGCTAGTAAGCGGCTTCGGGTGGGTAGAAATTGCATTGGGCAGCTTATCGAGTCGGATTCAAGCGAGGACATTGCGGCTCTGTTCTGGGGTCTCGCGGCTACGATGAGCCTGCCCTTCGTCTCATTGTTGACGCTGCCTCTCAATGTTGACGAACGGGGAGTTCGCAACATCACAATGCTGATTCACAAAGCGATTCCGCATCTGGCCTTCACCAATACCGGTTTTGCCAGTCCACAATGGAATATCGCAGCAATTGGGCGAAATTGGCGATTTTTTCGGCTGGTAGTGGGGGAGAAGCCAACTTTGCTGACTAGACGGCGGCGTCGGCAGTCTGTCGAGAGCCAAGGTCCGGACCAAATTCCCTGCTACCAGGGAAATTTACAGGGAAAGTCGCCGATTCTGCTCAAGAATTTCCGTTCCACACTTCGCTATCTGTCGAATTTACGAGAGTTGTCACAACAATTCCTGCGCAGCCGAACAGGAAATTATCACCCCCCCCGTATCGGGGATGGCATTGGCAATTGTACGCGATCGAGCGATATCTATCTGTGTTCCACGTCGGGCGGCGGAACAAGTCTAATTCGTTGGGGCAGCGCGGGATTGGCGTTCGTTTCCGGCAACACAATTTATCTACTGGACGGTCCTATGGAGCGCAGCAAGACGACTCGTGATCGCCTGAACGCGGATTTGGCTTTTCACGAAGCAATCTTCCGAGCCAGTGGTAACCGCATCTGTCATATCCTCTTCAAAGGGATCCATCGTACTCTACTCGTCAGTATGGGGCGACTTTCCGGCCGCGTCTCTATGGATCAGCCGCTGATGTTCCATAAAAAATATATGCTGCGATCCCTGAGCGAAATCAGGACGGAACCAGAAGCGCCATACACGAACACATTATCGATGCCTGCGAACTTCTAGGCCGATCACAACCTCTCCCATGAACCTCCCAACTGCAAGATTGTCATTCTCTAAGTGATGGCCGAGCAAATGACTAGGCTCGTTTTGTCGGCTCCGAAAGCTCTTTGAATCTTACGGCCCGAGTAAGCGCGTTTTTGCTGATTCCGGTATCCCGCGAAACCCCCTCCTTCCAACCGAGTTTTGTCTTGGCTGTTGTCCACTGCAATGCGGAACGGCTCAACGCTACCCCTCAGGTTATTTAGGAACGAGTTCGGTCCAGCTCTGGCTTACCGGGTAGACCTGGCCGTTGGGGTCTAGGCCGTTGTCATTGGTCTGGATCAGCGTGCTTCCATCCGAGGACATCCATTGATTGTTGTACTCGCTGCTGGCGTTGATGGTCTCACCGGTCGCGGGATTGATGAAGTCCCGGCGGTCGAGCGCGTAATTCTCCGTTTGACGGGCTGATTGGTCTCTTGCGTTTTGATCGTTCTGGGCTTGTGCCCGGGAGTTCGCGCCTTGCTGTTCAATTGCTTCCCGCCCGGCGGCCGCTTTAGCCATCAGCCGGTCATGGTCCGCTTGGCCTTGAGCAAGGATTTGGGCGCCCCGCTGATTGAAAGCGGCGGTGGCCTCTTTGAAGGCCTCCACCTTGTCTGCCACCATGCGGTGAAACCAATCATCTTTCTCATGCGCCGAGACGATGACGGCCGCCAATTGAGGCTCAGCCAGTAGCTGGTCGAGATGGCCCTGCGGAGCGCGAACAACTCCAATGTACTGCGTGCCGCAATCCGTGTGCCGGGAGGGGGATCTTTCCGGCCACATTGGCGGCCATGTTCCAGAGCTGCAATTGATCGCGGCAGTAATCATCTCCTCCACGGGTTGCCCGTTGCGCAGATACTGTACGCGCAGCCTTGCGCCCTCGACGACGTACTGCTGACGCGGGTACTGCTGGCGCAAGTTCGCCTGCTCCGTTGCCAGTTGGGATTGTATTTCGGCTGGCGGAGGAAAAACGCCGATGATCTTCGCATTGGGGCGCATGTTGGGCACCGCGATATTGATCAGGAAGCCGGCCGCCGAGGTGATGTTGACGCCAGGGCAGCCCGACTTCGCCATACTCTGCTGCATTCGCGGACTTGTGGACCAGCTCCACGTTTCGCGGGGCAGCGCCGCGATGGCCGTGACGCCATCCGGACTCAGAAGGGTGTACTCGATCGAGGCGACGCCGTCATCATGGCATCCCGGCGGGCGAGCTACCGCCCCGGCAAATTTCCAGCCGGTCGGCACATTCAAGGTGGCCGCCACCATCTGGTATTTCGGATCGCTGATCTCGACCTGACGCGTGCCGGACCACGAGACCTTGGCAGTTCGACCCGACGTAGAGCCTGCACGTGCGCCGGCGTGTCCGGTCGAATTGTTGGAAGTCTGCTGGCAGCCGAGTGTGCCCATGCCCATGGTGACGATGAGAAGCACTCCACTCAATACCGTAAATTTGTATTTCATGACAGTCCCTCTTGCTAAATGCCTTTTGCGATTGGAACCGCGATACCGCTTGTGTTGAGCGGTTTTCCCTCCATCACGGCGCGATGGTCTTTCGTGCTCTCAAAGGGAATCTCCTGCTTGGTACGCGTCATCCACAAGAAAAATGCGTCAGACATTTTGACAAATTGACGCGATCGGGAGCGATCGAAGCGCGTAGCGGAATTATTTGTCGCACGCTTGGCAGCTACGACACAATCAGATGAACAGAGGCGGTGGGGCAATGAGCAATGAGCTTCCGCTGTAGCACCGGCAGGTCGGAGATATGACCATTCGGAATGGGAATACGCTGGGTCACTAGCGCCGAGGAACTCCCATTGAAAGATTGAAAAACCAATATCACTCGCGCCGGTGGATCGCTCGGGGCAGTAGCTTTCAGCAGATACTTGCCGGAGAGTATCCAGGGCGTGTATGCCCCGTTGCAGAACACGCCTTCATCGCCGAAATAGGACTCCGGCGCAGCCGCCAGCAGTCGTCGATAACGACGGTCAAAGTTAGTGCGCTTGAACCAATACGACAGCCAGCGCCAGCAGAATTATAAGACCCGTCAAACCGCCAACGATCATCGCGTTTTCCTGCATGCTTGCGCCTGTAAAAAGAGCGCCTAATGCAAAAAGCACCCCGCAAAAGAGAGCGAGTAGCAACGTCATCTTCCAACTCCACGCTCCCTCCTGCGCTTCTTCCCACTCCCGTTGATTGTTTGCCCATTGCGCCCATTTCTCCGGCGTGTATTGCCAGTGTGCCCACGGATTGGCAATCACCGCCGACATGCCACGGTCATTCCGCCGCGCCATCATGTAGAAGATCGAAAGCATGGGGACACACAACAGGAGCATGAACCCTCCCAACCCTGTTGGCAGCCAAATCCAGCGGGATGGTAGCACCAGGCCAGCGACCATGCAGATGAGTAAAAAGACCGCGAAGCGCCAGATCCACCGGTAAATCCTGTGTCGATTGAAGGCGACCAGCTTAGCCGACTGCGGCAACTGCGCAACATGTGGGTCGGTGATTCGGACGATGAAGATGCTGAAGCCGCTCGTCAACACTATGATGGCCAAGAATCCTGCAATTCCCTGCGCGGCCGGCCAGCGGCTCAGGCCGTTCAGAATGACCATCGATGTGCCCACGGCAACGGCAATGATCGATAGAAATGCACCAACCAGCTTCAGGGTAGTGCCATGAGAATAGAGCGGACTCTTCCGCCAGCCGCCGAAACCGCCAACGATGGCGACGAAGGCGAAAATCAGCAAAGCAATTTGCATGGTGTGTGCCCTGATGTGCGATGCACTACCCGCGCGGAATATCTTTCGCAGCGACACCCAGTGTGTCACGAATTGGCGTCGCCCCTCGGATTTTGAAGAACCGATCTTTTATACAGGATTCCGGTGACGGGTCAGTCAGTTGCCGTACAGTGCATTGATACTTTCCTGCCTGACAAATTCTTGTGCCGATCGGCTGCGCCGGAGTGATTCCACTAGCTCTAATCGCTGGACACTTTCGAGGAATACCGCTTCTATGGCGTCTTATCGACTGCAGCTTCGGGATCTTCGGGAGTGTACCGCTGCTGCTCTGCAGACAGTCAATCACCGCTCTTGAGCACCAACATTGCTAAGAGGCTTGCGCCGCTCATAGACTGAGGCGCGATTGGCAAGAAAAAGTGAACAAGAAACGTTTGTGTGGCGAATGCCGAAATACGGTCGCTAGTAGTCCGAATACAGGGCCAATTCCAAATCCGAGCAATTTCAGCCAGAAATCGTCTTTCAACTCTCCGGGTTTCGTATTTGTCAGCTGACTGAGCGTTGCTTCTCGGTGCATCTGCGAGTAGATTGTGACAATGACTGCGCTGAGAATGACAAACAAGACGACCACTGTTGCGCTCAGAGCTGGTTGAGGGTCGAAAAGGCAGCTCGCAATTCGCTCCCATCCCCCAGCGGTTAAAAACATGTGGAGGACGCAGTGGCCCTGACTATCTCAGGTCTGTCGAAGACCTATTCCAACGGAGTTAAGGCTCTCCGCAACGTTTCACTAACCATCGGGAATAACATGTTTGGCCTGCTCGGCCCCAATGGTGCGGGGAAGAGTACGCTGATGCGCACCGTGGCCACACTTCAGGATCCTGACTCCGGCTCGTTGATCTCGACGGCTGGACGTGCTCGCTAAGAAGACGGAAGTGCGCAAGAGTTCTCGGTTATCTGCCGCAGGAATTCGGCGTGTACCCGAGGATCTCTGCGCTGGACATGCTGCTGCATCTCGCCGTGATGAAGGGCATCACGAAGACCGGCGAGCGCGAAGCAGGTCGTCGATGCGCTTCTGCAACAGACGAACCTTTGGGACGTCCGAAAGAAATCCCTCGCACCTATTCCGGCGGCATGAAGCAACGCTTCGGCATCGCTCAGGCCCTGCTCGGCAAGCCGAAACTCATCATCGTCGACGAGCCCACGGCCGGTCTCGATCCCGCTGAACGCAACCGCTTCCTCAACCTGCTCAGTTCCATCGCCGGCAACGTCACGGTCATCCTCTCCACGCACATCGTGGAGGACGTCCGCGAATTATGTCCGCGCATGGCGATCATCGCGAACGGGCGGTGCTCGTCGAGAGCTCGCCTGCCGACGCGCTTGAGGCCATTCGCGGAAAAATGTGGTCCAAAGTCGTCTCGAGCGACGATGAGCTTAAGGCGCTCGAAGACGAACGCTCCAGGTGGTCTCAACGCATCTCGTCGGCGGCCAGCACGAGGTCCGCGTTTACGCCGACGCGAGTCCCGGCGATGGCTTCCGCGCTTCCGAGTCCGAGTTGGAGGATGTCTACTTCCTCTCGCTCGCACGCCACGCGAACAACTAAGCCGCGGAGATCGCCATGCGACTGTTCTGGGAGTTCTTCTTCTTCGAGTTGAAGTTCCGCTTCAAAAGTATCTCCACGTACGTTTACTTCGCCGTCTGGCTGGTCTTCAGCTTTCTTTGCGTCTCGTCGGAGAACTTCGGCGGCGTCGCGTCGGGCAACGGCAAGGTGCTGGTCAACGGACCGTGGGCTAACATCTCCAACGACATCACCGCGTGCGTTCTTCGGAATCATCATCATCGCCGCCATCTTTGGCACGTCGATTCTGCGCGATTTCCAGCGCGACACCACGCAGATCCTTTTCACCAAGCCGATCTCCAAATTCGCCTATCTCGGCGGACGCTGGCTTGGGTCGTTTGTGCGTCACCGTCTTCGTGTTTCTTCGCAATGATCCCCGGCGAGATGCTTGGCACGCTTGCTCCCTGGGCTGACCATACCCGTATAGCGCACGCCTCCTTGAGCTGGTACTTCCAGCCTTTCTTTTCGATCATCGTGGTGCAGATCTTTTTCCTGGGATCGCTGTTCTTCCTGGTCGCAGCGCTGTCTCGCCGCGTGTTCATCGTTTATCTGCAGGGCGCGGCCGTTTTCGCGCTCTACCTCTTCTACGTGGGCGTTTTCATCAATACACGCAGTCTCAATCGTTTCTGGCCGGGCATCTTCGATCCCGTCGGCATTCTCGTTAGCGACGCCATCACCCGCTACTGGACCGTGGTCGACAAGAACACGCTGATGTATTCCTGGTCGCCGCATGTAGCGCAGGGCCTGTTCCTCTATAACCGGCTCTTTTGGTGCGGCTTTGGCATCCTCACGCTGGCTGCGCTCTGGATATTCTTTCCGATGTCGCTTGAGACACTCACTGCCCGCACCAGCAGCCGCCGCGCCGAAATCGCCGCCGAGCAGGATGAGGAGATGCCGCCCCGTCGCTACCCTCGTGACCAGGCGTGCACCGCTCATCCATCAGATCTTTGGTCCTGCCACCACGTGGGCGCAGTACTTGTCGCTCACGCGGCTGCGCATGCGCAACATCGTGCGCGATATTCCCTTCTGGGTGCTGCTGATTCTAATGGCTGGGCTCTCCTGCAGCAATGGCCGCTTCGCCGGTAAAGTCGGAGGTGAAAACGTCTGGCCCGTCACCTACCTCATGCTGCAGGCCGTCGAAGGCATCGCGATCCTGTTCTTCTACATCATCGCCACCTTCTACGCCGCCGAGCTAATCTGGCGCGAGCGCGACACCCACTTTGAAGGCATTCACGATGCACTGCCCGTCAACGAGACCACCGACTGGCTTTCCAGGCTCACAGCGCTCTGTTTCGTCGAGTTCGCCGTTCTCGCCGTCGCCGGACTATGCGGCATCTTCATGCAGGCCATCCAGGGCTACTACCATTTCGAGCTACTGCAGTACTTTAAGGAACTGTACATCATCACCTTTCCGCAGGTCCTCATCTTCGTGCTGTTAGCCATCTTCGTGCAGACCGTGGTCTCGAATAAATTCCTCGGTCACGGCATTGTCGTTGGCATCTTCGTTCTTCAGCCCATCCTTTTCAACTTCGGGTGGGAGAAACTCGCTCTTTCTCTTTGGCCAAACGCCGCCCTATATGTACTCCGACATGAACGGCTACGGGCACTTCGTCCTGCCGCTCTTCTGGTCCATCACCTACTGGCTGTCAATTGCCGCGTTTCTCGGTGTGCTCTCGATTGGCTTTGCACGCCGCGGGGTAGAAGATTCACTGCGTGCCCGCCTGCGGGTCTTTCGGCAGAATTTCCGGAGCATCGCGCCAGCTCTCGCCATCTGTCTCGCCGTCGCTGTCGGCAGTGGCATCTGGTACTACTACAACACTCACGTCCTGAACGAGTACCTGACCGCCAAAGACCGCCGCGATATCCAGGCGCAGTACGAGAAGAATTTCAAGAAATACGAGCACCTAGCGCAACCTAAAATCGTCGCCGTCGACGCCAACATTGACATCTACCCCGAGCGCCGCTCGTTCTCCGGCACCGGCCATTTCATTTTGCAGAACAAGACGCCGCAGCCTATCTCCCAAATCCACATAACCAACGGCCAGAAGGCCGTCAGCCACATCGTCTTTGACCACCCGTTCCATATCGTTTCGTCGAGCCTGCGCGCGCAGTACACCATCTACGTTCTCGATCAACCCCTTGCGCCCGGTGAGTCGATAAATATGGACTTCAATGTGGGCTACACCAGCCGCGGCTTCAAAGATGGTCACGAGCGTGCCGAGCTCGCTTACAACGGTACCTTCTTCGATTCCGGCTACTTCCCCACCATCGGCTATGACCAGAATCTCGAGCTCACCGATCCCCGCCGCCGCCGCGAAGAACATCTCGGCCCGCAGGAATTACTGCCGAAGCGCGGCGACCCCCTGGGCTCCGTCACCAATCTCTTCACTGTCGATTCCGACTGGATCAGCTACCGGACCACCGTCAGCACCTCAACCGGTCAGATCGCACTGGCCCCCGGATACCTGCAGAAGGATTGGATCGCCAACGGCCGCCACTACTTCACCTACGACATGGGCCTGGTGAAGACGCTCGACTTCTACGCTTATGTTTCGGGCAAGTACCAGGTCACCCACGACACATACCAGGGCGTCAACGGCCCCATCGCCATCGAGGTCTACCACCTGCCCCAGCACAGCTTCGACGTGCCCGACATGATCGCCGCCTCAAAGGCCGGCCTCGCGTTTTACGAGAAAGCCTACAGCCCCTACCAGTTCAGCCAATACCGCATCATCGAGTTTCCCCGCTACCGCACCTTCGCGCAGTCCTTCCCCAACACAGTCCCGTTCTCTGAAGCCATCGGCTTTATCGAGCGCATGGAGAAGCCAACTGATATCGACTTCACCTACTTTGTGACCGCGCACGAGCTGGCCCACCAATGGTGGGGCCACCAACTCATTGGCGGGCGTGTCGCCGGCTCCAATATGATGGCGGAAACTCTCGCTGAGTATTCCGCGCTTATGACAATGCAGCACCGTTACGGGGCGGCGAACATGCACAAGTTCCTGCGCCACGAGCTGGACGGCTACCTCCGCGGCCGCGGCGCAGAACTGCGCCGCGAAGAGCCTCTTGCTCAGGTGCAGCAGGAAGCATACGTCTGGTACCAGAAGGGCGGCCAGGTGATGTACACCCTCGCCGATTACATTGGCGAAGACAAGGTCAACCTTGCCCTGCACAACTTCCTCATGCAGTACCGTTATGCGAATGCCAGCGATGCACAGTCAGGGCCATACCCTGACACGCGCGAGCTGGTGACCGCCCTGCGAGCGCAGACGCCCGCCGATCTGCAGTACTACATCGACGATTCGTTCGAAAACATCGTCCTGTACGACAACAAGGCCGTTTCGGCCACCGTGACGCCCACGCCCGGCCATAAATACAAGGTCACCCTCGTCGTTGAGGCGCACAAAGTCAGGTCAGATGGCAGCGGCAACGAATCTCCAATGCCCATGCATGACCTCGTCGACATCGGCGTGATGACCGGTCCACGGGATGCCGAGAAGCCTCTGTATCTGAAGAAGGAGTGGATCAGCGACGGGCGTCAGACTTTCACGATTGTCGTCGACCAGATGCCAAGCCGCGCTGGCATCGACCCCTACAACAAACTTATCGATCGCAACGAGGATGACAACGAAATCGACGCCGTGAAGCAATAGCTAAATCTCTAGTTCCTATCAGTCCGTATAGGCGCACTTCTCTTCAAAAGACAATAAGACGACTTTTGGTTACTAATCTCAACTAGATGAGTGGCGACGCAGCGTCAGTGCATAATTACAGACTCGAACAAGATCGGATGTCAGACTGGCCTGCCCGGTGATCCCGCTCTCCCGGCACGCTGCCGGCGTCGTCTTCCTGTTGGCCACCCCCACTTCGACCTGCCGCAGCGTACTCACAATCTGCTCCGGCGCGCTTCTTCCCTCGTGCCATCTCAGGTTCCTCTCATACCCGTTTGTCTCATTCCCACTGGTACAAAATTTGCCGGGCACTGCATCACCGCGCGGAAGGCCGCTTCCAGCCCGGCCCAGTAAATCCTCGCTCCGGCAGCGTTCGAGCCAGAATCCGATCTTTAGAGGAAATCTGGCTGGACATCAGCGTTGACTCATCCGCTCCCTTGACCGATGGTATATCGTCGAATTCGATCAATATTATACGCAAGTTCGATCTAATCGGAAATACAATCAAAGAACTCAAAGTGACAGAACTCGACGCTAAATTGGCCGCTGCCACTTGGCGTGACACTCTACAATCTTCACCATGATGTGACCGTTCTGCCGGACGGACACTGGCTGGTTGGGATCATCCTCGGAGGAGCATCGATGAAGCTTGCAAGCGAGTTTTTTAATCACCGACATGTCACAGAACTGGTTGCGGTCCTTTCTCTGGCACTGCTGCTGCCTGGACTACCGGCGCGTGGCCAGAAGTTCACCATGGAGCAGGCGCTTAGTTATCCCTTTCCAGACGGACTGACGGCTGCAGCACGAGGCGAGCGGATTGCATGGGTCTTCAATGCGCGCGGGTCACGCAACGTGTGGGTAGCTGACGGCCCGGGCTTCGCCGGCCATCAAGTGACCCACTACCGCGGCGACGACGGGATGCCGATTGCGAGTCTGCGACTGACACCCGACGGCAGCACGGTGGTGTATGCGCGCGGCAGCGAGACCAACGGAAAGGGCGAAGTGGCCGATCCGACCAGCGATGTGCAACGGCCGGAGCAGCAGGTATGGGCCGCCGACGTGGCGAACGGCGAGCCGCGGCTGCTGGGCACGATGAATTGCACTCCCGAAGGCTGTGAAGACATCCAGATTTCACCCGATGGTCAATACGCCGCTTGGAGTGGCCAGGACAAACTGTGGCTGGCCCCAGTTTCAGGTGCGAAACCGGCACGGCAGCTAGCCTATATCCGCGGCGACAATGTCCAGCCGCGCTGGTCGCCCGATGGCAAGGAAATTGCCTTTGTGAGCAAGCGCGGCACACATGCCCTGATCGGTCTCTACCGGTTCGGCAGCCCCACTCTGCGCTACATCGACCCCAGCGTATTTGACGACACGCTGCCCCGTTGGTCGCCAGATGGCTCGAAGCTGGCATTCATCCGTATGACGGGTAGCCGCGGATCATTCCTTTCCGGCAGGACGCGGCCGTGGACGATTGAAGTGTGGGACGCAGGTAGCGGCAAGACGAAAACCATCTGGCAAAGCACCGACGATGCCAATGGGTCATTTCCGGGCCAATGGGAAGCAGACTCGTTTCAATTTGCCGCCGGTGGCCGCCTGGTCTTTGCTTCCCAGGAAGACGGCTGGCCGCATCTGTATTCGATTCCGGCGGCAGGCGGCGCACCGTTGCTGCTCACTCCCGGCGACTATACATATCTGGGCGTGACCTTAACGCCCGATCGTCGTTCCTTGTTATTCGCCTCCAACGAAAATGACGTGGATCGCCGCCACATTTGGCGCGTGGATGTTGCTCACCCCGGGCCGGTGGCGTTAACCCAGGGCGCCAGTATCGAATGGTCGCCGGCGGTTACGGGTGACGGACGCGATGTCGTGTATTTTGGGTCGACCGCGACGAAGCCGGCGATGCCCTTTCATTTGACGCCGCGGGGTCCCGAGATGATCGCCGCCTGCGCGCTGCCAACCGATTATCCGTCGGCGCAATTTGTCACGCCGAAGCAAGTGGTTTTCAAAAGCCTGGATGGTCTGGAGATTCACGGCCAGTTGTTCGTGCCGCGCGGCCGGCCTCAGCAAAGCCCGGCGCTGATATTTACCCATGGCGGTCCGTCGCGGCAAATGCTCCTCGGCTTCCATCCGATGGACGCCTATAACTACATGTACGCCGCCAACGAATATCTGGCCAGCCGCGGTTTCGTGGTGCTATCTGTGAACTACCGTATGGGAATTATGTACGGCCGCGCGTTCCAAGAACCGGCGCACGCCGGGCCGCTCGGTGCATCGGAATACCAAGACGTCGTGGCCGGCGCAAAATATCTGCAAGGACTGCCCTATGTCGACCCGCAGAAGATCGGGTTATGGGGCGGTTCGTACGGCGGCTATTTGACGGCGATGGGTCTGGCGCGCAATTCAGATATTTTCAAGGCGGGGGTGGACTATGCCGGCGTGCACGACTGGACGGAACTCCTGGGCGGCGCGAAAGGGATTCCGGATGCGATAAAGAAGGTCGCCTACCAGGCCTCCCCGGTCGCGTCGATCAACCAATGGAAATCGCCGGTGCTACTGATGCAGGCCGACGACGACCGCAACGTCCCGTTCGCGCAAACGACCAATCTGGTTCCGCTGCTGCGCGAGCATAACATTCCCTACGAGTTGATTGTGTTTCCCGATGAAACGCATGATTCGCTGCTGTGGCGGACATGGATACGCAACTTTACAGCCACTGCGGATTTTTTCGAACGAACGCTGGTGGAAGGAAAGGCGATACGAACCGTTCCACCGGAGTACACACCATCCAACTCCAATGCGAAGGGCGCAAACAAGTGATGCCCGCTAACCTCCATCACAATTTCTTGGGAAGAACCCATGGCATGGCCCAGCCCAATTCGGACACCATCGCCATTTCCGGCGCTCGAGTCAGTCTGCTGCAAGGTGTCTTGCGTTCGCGCTACTGGCTCAATGAAGCGGATTGTCCGCGGACAAAAGAAGATGGGCCTGCTGTTTAGAGGCCCATAAGATACAAGGCGGCTTCCCCAGAATCGCTTTGGACGAAAAAAACGAAAACCCCGGCTTTTCCTGGGGTTTTCCTTTGCTTCTTGGACTTTGTTGGATGATCTAAAATAGGTAGATGGCAGTGTAGGTAGTCTGTCGACAGCCAAGCTCCGGACCAAATTCCCCGCTAACAGGGAAATTAACAAGGGATTTCGTGAATTCGGCCGAAGAATCGCAGCTTCGGACTCCGCTATCCCATCGAATCCATGGCAGTTGCCGTCCACGCATGCCAATATTCTTGCGCAACCGAACAGGGAATTATCACCCCGGTATCAGGGAATGATATTTCCCTGTTGTAGCATTTTTCTTTAGCAAGAGGTCAGTCAGTTGTCTCGAGATGTCAGGACCAGTCGTTTGCCCGCTGATAGATTACGCCATCCCATTCGGGGCAGCACAGTCATTTGCCTTATGTCGAAGCAACGACTTACTTTCTTTGTATCGTTCTCGTCTTGCATCGCCGTCAAGAATCCACCACCGATCGCCGGATCGATCCGATCCGCTTGTCCGAATTGCACCACACTATAGAACCGCGGAAGAAGAGAGCTAGAGCGGGTCAAGAAGCGACCGCAACAAGGGAGTTGCCGGATTGCTGTAGAGTTCATCCCACGCACCACGCTGCACGGTCTGTCCGTCCTCAATTACAATTACTTGCTCAGGACACAGTCGCTTCAGAACTTCTGCCTGATGGTCGACGGCGATCATGCTGAAGCCCAGCGAACGGTTCCAGAAAACAAGATCGTCAATAAGTTCCCGGACCAACTGACGATCTAACCCTGAGAAAGGCTCGTCCAATAGGACAAGTTGAGGTTTGCGGGCCAACATGCGCGCCAAGGCGACGCGCCGTGCCTGCCCTGCTGAAATGGACGCAGCGGAAGCGTGCCAAAATGGCTCCAACTGCAAACGATCACGCAACGTTTCTATCCAGCGAGTGTGCTCCTTGTCCGCGGCAAGCTGTTTGGGAATGCCGAACGTCACATTCTTACTGACGCTGAGATGCGGAAAGAGATCGGGATCTTGTGTGAGATACCCAATGGGTCTCTTATGCACTGGACGAGAAGGCGGAAAGAGCGTGAGGTTGCCGAGTCGAACGTATCCGTTGTCCGGTTCCTCGATTCCAGCGATGCAGGAGAGCACAGTGCTCTTTCCAGCACCGGAAACCCCGAACAGTCCCAGAGAGTCTCCCTTTCCCAGTTGTAGACAGACATCGACTATGAGTTGCCGCCGTCTTTTGATGATGTGCGCTTCAAGCATGGCGCTTACGCTGAGCCAGAACATGCGCCAGCCACGGAAGCGGCAGGGCAACGGCAAGAAAAATCGCGAGCAATGGCATCACCGCAGGCAAACCGAAGCTCTGCAAATTAACCCAGAGTTGAACTGGCATTCCGGAAGGATAGTACGCCGTCACCAGAACTGCGCCAAACTCGCTGATCGTACGAATCCAGGCGATGCTCAAGGCGACTGCCAGTCCAAGCCGGGCAAGCGGCAATGTCACTCTCAGAAACACCTTCCACGGAGGCAGTCCCAATAAAGCAGCCTGCTTTTGCAATGTTGTTGGAACAGAATCAAAGGCAGCCACTGAGCCGAGTACGTAGTAGCCCATGCCGACATAGACCTGTGTGTAGACAAATGCAGTGGCGCTGTTGGTCATCACGATGCCAAAATGCTGCAACCATCTTCCCACCGCGCCATAGGGACCAAACGCTAGCGAGAGAAGTATCCCAAGCGCAAGTGGAGGCAGCAGGATTGGGATGAACAAAAAAGCTTGCCAAATCAGCCGTTCCCGCATTTGGCAGCGCGCTATGTACACGGCGATGGGCGTTCCTGCGGCAACGATGATGAACATCGCCCAAGCGGTGAGCACAAGAGACACCCGCACAGAAGACAAGGCAGAGCCGCGGACATCTTCGCCCCATTGCCACGAACCTACATGCGCAAAGATTGCAGTGAGCGGGTAGAGAAGAGCCGCGGCAAACAACGCAGTGCCACTTGTCGCGATCCAGCGACGATTGATTCTCATGCGCTAACTCTCATGCATGTAGCGCAGAGGCATCCCCTGCAGGGTTGTATTGATATTGGCGAAAAATTGCCTGCGCCTCGCTACTCTTAACCCATTCCAGGAAGGCTTCTGCTCCCTTCGAGTTGTGGGCATTCTTGAGGACAGCGGCGTAGTAGATGAGCGGCTCAGGAAAATACGTCTTGCCGCCGATCGTCAGGCTCACGTCCGGATGTTCGACATGAACTTTCTCCCCACTCAGATTGATCTCCTTTGGTAGAGAGATGTAGGGCAGGTTGAATGGACCGGGCTGAATCTTGTAAGCGGAAGCAGCGTCCAGTTCGCCGCTTTGTAAACGTGCCTGGGTGCTCGCCTCCATATTGATCTGTTGCGGGTTGATCATGGAGCCAAGAACCTTCTCGACCAGGTCCGGCTGATGGTACTGCTTTGCAGCCAGCATCATGGTGAAGATAATGTTGCGGCCCTGCGGGTCTGCAGAGGGATCTGAACGCCCAAAACGGAAGCCTGGCTCCTCAAGAACCTGCCACCAGTTGCCGTTATTCTTGGCGACTGCTTCCAACTTGGATGCAAAGCGGCTCTTCGGACTGTACGCGATGACCATTTCTGTGCGGGCAATCGGTTGTGCAATCGATGCTTTTCCGGCATGCAATACCGTTAGCATCGGGCCCGCTGTGACGGAAAGGAAGACATCCGGCGAAATGCTTCCGCCGACAATCAGCCGCGCCAGCGCATTAGCGCCTTGAGCACGACCATGAATGTCCAGCTTCAATGTTTGCGCAGCGGACTTTTTTACCGGACCGTCCATCAACGAGCCCATTGAACCTGCATAGGCGACCTCAAGAACCGTCATCTCCTGCGCCGTGCCAGAAGTTGAAAATCCGGCGACCGCGGCCCCCAAGCTGAGCCAACCGCAACGAATCAGAAGATCTCGTCTACTTACATTTGCGTTGCTGCGCGTCATAACAATCTCCTCTTCTGGAACGGCTCCTGGAGCTGACTCTTGCGTAGGCGGCTCGACGATCACTGGTCAGCCTGCCGGAGCTCGTTGGAAGCTGCATGTTCCATCCGTTCACACAAAAGTGCCGGGCTTGCATTCGGCTCTGTTGAACTTTCGCCACGGAACGGAGCCTTCCTGGAATGAGCGCCGAAAGCTGGAAACAAGTCTGCCGGCTTGACCTCGGAAACCCTTTGGTATTCAGACGCGAACGATCATCACTTCGGTGGCCTTAATCAGGGCGCCCGCAGTCTGGCCTTTGCGGAGTTGCATCTCGCGAGCGGCGTCGGAGGTGATAATGGACGTGATCTTCTGGTCTTCGATCTGAAGAACGACCTTGGCCAGCAGACCGGAAAATCTGACCTCGATGATACGCCCCATGAGCTGATTGCGGCCGCTAACGTTGCGGAAGCGTTCGCGCGATTTCTTGGTGGCAGCCGCGGGTTTTGATTTGAGCATCGGAGTGAGGGCGCTCTGCGGAATGCGGTGGTGGCCGCCGGGAGTCTTGATGGTCTTGAGGGTTCCGGCCAGGATCCACTGCTTGATCGTCGGGTAGCTTACGCTCAAGGCCGCGGCCGCTTCGCGGGGTTTCAGGAGCACATTGACATCGGTCATGGCGTGTCCTCTCCTCTCCACTCGCAAAAATTATAATGCCACTTGATGTTGATTGATAAAAATCGTTAGATATATTCGTATAGAATCGGAAAATTGCAAGGAGATTCGATCAATGAAAAAACAGTCCTTTCCTCTTGCGGTTTCCTCGCTTCTGCGACACGTCGCGCAACCCTCGGCTCTTGCGGCGGCGGTTCTCTTCTTCTCATCGACGCTGATGGGGGCGTTCACGGCGTGGGCCCAAACGGGAGCGAGCCTTTCCGCCGTGGCAACGGACCAGACCGGCGCAGCCCTTCCCGATGTTCCCGCGACAACCAAGAACGTCGACACAGGTGCACCAAAGACCGGCGCGGACGGCGTTTACAAGGTCTCGCTGCTGGCTCCCGTCGATCATCCCGTGAAGTTTGTTGCGATCCGCCTCAAGACCACCGATATCGAGTCGTCCACCTTACATGGCACCGGGACGGTGGGTGTCAACCAGGCCCCGGCCCAGCCCCAGACAAGCGAGCCGGCTACAGCTCCGCGGGCCTCCGACGCGCTGACCTGGCACGGCATCACGCTGTACGGTGCGTATGACATCGGCGTCGGCTGGGTCAGTCATGGCCTACCGGAAAACGGCTACAACTATGAAGGCGAGTCTCTGGTGAATCGAAACGGCTATCAACATCGATTCCTTATCGCACCGAACAACCTGCAGCAGACGGGTTTCGGCGTCAGGGGCAAGGAAGAGTTTCGGCCTGGCTGGTCCGTCGTGTTCAACGCTTCAACTGGCATCAATCCGCAGTCCGGCCTGCTTGCCAACGCGTCAAAAACCGCCATCATCAACAATGGCCTTCCCAGGAGCAGCTATTCGATAGCCATCGACGGCGCGCGCGCGGGCCAACCCTTCAATGACGAATACTATGGCGGTGTATCGTCCGAGAAACTCGGCACGCTGACCTTCGGACGTCAGCGCTCTCTCGGCACCGATGTGATGCTCCTCTACGATCCGGCCGGCGGCTCCTATGACTTTTCGTACATCGGGTATAACGGCACAATGGCCGGCGGCGGCGACACCGAGGACACCCGCTGGGACGACGCCGTGAAGTATCGCCTCAACTTTGGCCCGGGCCATCTAGCCGCGATGTATAAATTCGCCGACGGAAACGGTGGCTGCTACTCTGCCTCCGCAACCTGGACTGCCACCACCTGTACGCCAGAAACGGCGCATAACAACTCCTATGGAGTCGACCTCGGCGGAGGCCACAAAAAGTTATCCGCCGACCTCGTCTATCAACACTACAATCAGGCGATCAGCGTTTTGAACCCGTTGCTGGGGCCTCAGAGTGTCACGCAGTCCTATCAGTCGACCACCAACAGCATCGATACAAACACCATCAACGGGACCAATCTGATCTCAACGGACGACACCGTATATGGCATCGTAACCGATAATAACGCGTTCCTGGCCACTGGCAAGTATGCGGGGGATCAGTTCAAGTTCTTTGCCGGCTTCGAATACATCTGGCAGAATAACCCGCACAATCCATTGGGCGTTGGCGCCTCGGACCAGGGCGGCTATTTCATGAGCGGGGTCGAAGACAACAATCTTGATTCTGAAAAGATTTTAAGGATCTGGTGGGCGGGCGTGAAGTACGCTTACGACCGCAAAACTGACATCACGTTCGCCTGGTATGGACAGTTGCAGAACAACTTCCGTGTTCCGCAGACCTGCTCGGTCGCAGCGGGTTTCCGCCCTTCCTGTACGGGTGAACTCAACGAGGGTTCGCTCTATACTGATCATCACTTCACCAAGCGTTTTGATGGTTTCGCAGGACTGACGTATTCCTTTGTGACCGGCGGTATGGCCATCGCCATTCCTAATTCCGGCGTCCCCTATCTCCACAACAGCAACTTTGCTCCGACGATCGGTGGTCGTTTCACCTTCTGATCGTTTCCGCGCCGGGCTCAGTCCAGAGCCAACGTGGGTTGTGGACTGATGAGAGGGGTCTCCGGCAGCATTAGGGGCTGCTTCTTGCTATCCTAATGAATCTACAGTACTTGTTGCTACCGATCCCAATTCTTAGGGCACAACGGAACAGGGAATTAACACCCCGGTTCCTACTGAACAATGAACTCCACGGACGACGTTGTTATCGCGTCTCCCTGAAAGGCGAGCCTGTAACATCCCCGAACTGATGGTGCGGTGATTGCCAGCGATATTCTCTCGGCTGATCCTCCTCTGTAGTGAATCTCTGTTGGGTCACCAAAATACGTCTTAGCGATCTCTGTACCATCGTGTGCGATCTCCACGAGGGAGAGTTGAATGATTCCATCGATAGCTGTAGTGCGATTAGGAAACACAAGAACAATGATCAAAGGGCTATCGGGCTCGACAACTTTTGGCGAAACAAAGATTTCCGTTGCAATACTCATTGCAAGCCTTCCTGGAACACCGAGCAATTCCGCCATTGTGCTTCGAAAGGAGTCCGTTCGAAATAGTGTCGTGTGTTCGCCCGGTATCGGCATGGACTGAATGCCATTCAGCTGGCCGCTCCAGACAGGTACAGTTCCATCCCCGGCCTCTTCAACCTCAATAGCTCTAATCCTGGTACCGGCGTTTAGCTCTCGCAGATGAACATAACAGGCGGTATTTTGATTAGTTCCGTAGAAGGAAAAACATCGGACCAACCCGGAGCGTTTTTGAAAATTCAATCCGCTTCAAAATGACTTCGCGGCACTGAGATTGGCTGCTATCAGACCTAGGCCGGCGGTACCAGTCGCCATGGCTGAATCATAGATATTCCCTGGTAAATATCGGGAACCTGGGACATCATCCCAGACAAACGGCTCCCCTTCGGGGGCAGGAGTTCGTAAAGTGCGGGATATCGCGGGTCGCTCACCAGCTGAAGTACCTGAGAAGCGCTAAGGAAGAGCCGTTTCTCCGGACCCACTGCTGCCGTGAGCGCCAGAGTCGCTCCGCGATGCGGCGTGCCAACCATCAGCCGCTTGATCTGCACGCCGGAATGCCAAGCCGTCGATAACTCTCGAATTGCGATTCGACGAACCACTGATTTGCTGTCATGTCGCCAGGAAAATGCCTCATGCTCTTTGGCATAATTTAGCAGGTCAGGCAGACTCGCACTCCAATACTGATATGAATCAACACACTTAAATTTCTCTGTGGTTGCCTGGCTGATCGCTTGGTGGTTACGAAATCGGCGAGTGCTGCCATTGGCCCACTGTGCCAGGTGACCGGGCTGTCTGAATGACGAAGTTTGTCTCGCGGAGTGACACATCCCGGTGCACGTGGACCTGCCGGAAATAGAAATCCTCTGGACGATCGGCATTACTGGTACCGGCGCAGCGGTCGCGAACGCAATCTATAACGCCTGCGGTAAGCGCATTTGCGAGTTGCCGATTACCTTGGACAAGTTATTCACGTGACGAGTTTAAACGTGAGGGCGGCACTTTCGAGATCGTCGTTTTTCAAAGACGTATAATTCGGCCAACTTTTTCGCCTCGCCAACGCTCATCAAATGGCAGTGAGCAATCCTTTCGCACTACGCCCGTCCAAAATCGATAAAAGCCATCTGCGGGTTCGTATGCAGCAGCTTCACATCCACAGTGTCCCCAACGTCCAGGCCCTTCTCGCCCTTGATCACGCGACCCTCCACTGGCGGATCGAACACGCGCACATACGTCCCCTTCTTGCTTGCTCCCGTAACCACGCCGCGAAACTTCCGCCCAATCTCATCCGCCAGCGCCACCGCCGCTACCCGTTTCTGCATCGTGCGTTCGACCTTGTGACCAGCTTTCTCCTGCATATTGCACTGCACCGCAATCGAGCGCAGCTCGGCATCGGTATACGGAGCAGGCAGCCCATCTATCATCGCCTCGATCAGCCTTTGCGTCACCAGATCCGCAAACCGCCGGTTCGGCGCCGTCGAGTGCGCATAGTCGCGTGCCGCCAGACCAAAGTGCCCCAACGGCGCCTTATCGTCGCCCTCGATCACTACATACTCCCCCGGTCCCATCAGCTTGATGACGGCCAGCGAAAGGTCCGGATAGTGCAGTGGGTCCTTCTTCCTCTGCGCTTGCAAAAACAGGTTCAGCGCGCCCGAATCCGCCTCCGACGGCAGCTTCGTTCCGTATCGCTCCGCCAGTTCCACAATCCTGTCCCACCGCTGCGGCGACCGCACGATCCGCCGAATGCAGCTCCGTCCCGACATTGCGCAGCGTCTCCGCCATCGTCTCGTTCGCGCCGATCATTAATTCTTCAATCAGCTCCGTGGCGCGATTATGCGGGGCCTCGTGGATCGCCTTGATCTGTCCATCGACCACCAGCGGGTCCGCCTCTATCCGGTAAAACTCCAGCGCTCCATCGGCCACCCGATGCGCCCGCATCGCCTGCGCTGCCTCGTCCTGCAGCCGCAGTTGCGCCTGCAACTCTACCGACCCCGCAATCTTGAGGTCCAGCGGATTCTTGCCCTCGAGCCACGGACCCACTCGGCTGTATGCCAGTTGTGCGCGGTTATGCACCATCGCCCGGTAGATGCTATGCTCGCTCAACCCGCCCTGCGCATCGACGACGTACTCCGTCACCACCGCCGCGCGATCTTCATTCTGATTCAACGACGTCAGGTCGGTCGAAAGCTGGTTCGGCAGCATGGGAAAGTTCCGCGTTGCCGTATACACCGTCTTCGTCTGGTCCGACGCATGGCGGTCGATCGGCGAGCCCTTCCCCACCGCGGCCGCCACATTCGCAACCGCGACCCGCATGCGAATCCCACGGTCTTTGGAGCTGGAAGCCGGGCCGCTCGTCGTCAGCCGTTCCGCCCACTCCGCCTGATCGAGATCCCGCGAAGTGTCGTTGTCGATCGAAGACCAGTACAGTTCGCGCAGATCGCGCACTTGTGCATCAGGCGGTTCATTCGACTCAGCGCGCGCATCCGCCGTAGCGCGAATCGCAGCAACCTGGGCATCGCTGCCCGCTGGAAAATCCGGATGGAAACCGTTTTTAATCATCTCGGCATAAGCCGAGGCACCGAGGTCAAACGTAGGCGGCTTAGTCATGCAAAAGGAAGCCTATCACGTGGACGGGACTCCCGATGAGATGCGGGGCTTTGGGACTCGCAGTTGATCCGGTGATTGATCCCGCCAACCTATTCGGGGCAGAACAATCAATCTGACGGATTGTCAAAGCAACGACCTACTTATTGGTATCGTCCTCGTCTTGCATCGCCGTTAAGAATTTGGAGCCGTACAACGCCGAACTGGCGGCGGCCGTGGTGGAAATCGTGAGGATAGCGCTTGCCGCACCGGAGCCCGTAATTGTCAATGGGCTGGTCGAGCCAAAACTCAATGTGGGCGGATTCTTGGCTCCAGTAGGACCGGAACTGACGGCAGCAGTCAGGACTACTGTGCCAGTAAAACCTCCGCTGGGCGTCACGCTAATGGTGGAAGTGTTGCCGGTGTTAGCCCCCGGAAGAACATGACGGACGTACCGCTTACTGTAAAGGCAGGTGGTGGGAGAGTGATGATGTACTTTTCCGAAACAACGCTGCTCGCCGCTCTCGCTGCATAACTGCCTGTCTGGGTGACACTCCTTATCATTGCTGTAGCGGCACTCCTTGCCGGGCTGAACAAGAAGAAGCCATCTCGAGTTCAGTTAACTTGCCTCCGTCTAATTTTAGATCACCGCACGCGACGCCAGGCTGAGATCGGAATCTTGCCATCGGGTGTGGCTGGTACACGCCACTCCAGATCATCGCCCGCGAGGGTGAAGGGACGCGTTTGTGTGGCGCCGTCCCAGTTGGGATAGGAGGCTTGTTCGATCTGGAAGGTGATAGTACCCTTTGCGGAATCGACAGTGTAGCGGCCAAAGTGGCAACTCATGCCCAGCGAAGCGTCTTTGTATTCCTCGGGCGTACCGTGGAGTTTGTCGCCGGAGGCAAACTTCATACGATCTGCACGGAAGATTTGCAGTGTGTATCGTCCATCTGCTCCGAATACCAGGATGCCTTGCGGGCTGGGCCCGTAAGCGTGGACGCGCGAACCGTCCGGCTGAAGATTGTCCGCCGCAGTGAGCGTCCAAGTCCCCACTAGTGAGGAGGCGTTTACCGCAGAAGGCGACATAGAAGACTGTGCCATCAGTTCACCAGTGGTTGTAAGCAGCATCAGGCAGAGCAAACCGCTCAACACTGCCGCAAATATCTTCATCCGCTTCTTCATTGCCATTCTCCTGGGCTGTTGGTTGTTATTTGTCGATTCGAGATTCATTGGAAAGGCTCTCCGATCCCTCGTTGAAAGTTTCTGGATTTCTTGACGACCCGTTGCGGGACGAACTTTTCTTTTGTGCTCGCCAAACATGATGGGCTCAGGATATAGTTGAGCGATACTGCACACAAGTTCATAATATTTACCTGAAAGGTGATAACTGCAAAACAATGGATCTGACCAATCTGGACTTGGATACCGTACGAACACTCATCGTCGCCAACGATCTAGGTGGCTACCGACAAGCGGCGAAACGCCTTAGTCGAACTCCCTCGGCCATTAGTTTGCAAATGAAACGGCTACAGGAAGACATCGGGGCAACTCTATTTCGCAAAGACGGAAGAGGGACGGCGCTCACAGAAGCCGGAGAAATTGCGCTTCGCTATGGACGGCGGATGCTCGCACTCAATGATGAGTTGCTGGACACGGTACGTGGCGCATCCCTGGCAGGCAGCGTGAAGCTGGGGTTCTCGCAGGACTTTGCCGAGACCGTCTTGCCTACCGTGTTGTCCAAGTTCACGAAGCTCTATCCCCTCGTTCTCATGGAAGTACGCATCGAGGGAAATGCGGCACTCGTTGAAGCGGTGCAGAAAGGCGAATTGGATATGGCTCTTGCCGTCGGACAAGAAGATCGTCCCACGGCCCAGCGCATCGGAGAGTTGGAGTTGGTTTGGATAGCCGGTCAGGATTTCACGGCACGATCTGGTCAACCGCTTCCGCTCGTGCTGCTCGGCCCCCAATGCGCCTTCCGCAAAAAAGCGATTGAAAAGCTCGATGAAGCGAGCATTCCCTGGCGCATTGCGGCAATAAGTCCAAGCTTGGCTGGGTTGTGGGCCTCCGCCATCGGAGGATTGGGCATCACCGCTCGGACTTCTCTTGGATTGCCCGCCAGGCTGGCATCCGATAGGACGTTGCTGAACCTTCCAACATTAGGTTCATTTCCTGTGACGCTGCATTCTCGACCAAAAGCAACAAGTGCAGGTGTCGAGCGACTTGGCGCCATCATCAGTGAGGTGTTGGTGCAGAACTTGAAGCCTTCACAGAATCGAAGACGCCCCCGGGTCCGCTAGCTGGCCGCGATCAGCAAGCATTCCAATTCCCTCGCCTGCCGGCACACGAGATTGAACAACTGGTCTTTGCTCGGATTCGGGCGTTCCTGGATTCGCCGGAGGAATTGCTGAGCGCGTGCCAGAGAACTGACAAAGCTGACAAACAGAAGCCCATTCTACAGAGCAAGTTTGGTGTAAGGGCGGTCCGCCCCGCCAAAAAGCGCAACCGATTGGAAGCATCCTTGGTCAATCGAATTTTAGTAAGCTTCACAGGAAGTTTCCTCCTTGAAGTAGCCTTCTATCGCCTGACTGCATTGGCGAGTCGAGTCAAAGCGAAGCTCGCAGGATCGTGCGACGGTGTCACCGAGCAGCGGAATGAATTCTTCATCGACTTCAGTGTCAGTCGAAAGAACGATCACCTGATGACTCACGTGCGGGAAATGACGCTTTCCAAGCAACGTGCGGTGATCTCGGTCCAATCTCGCCAATGGGGTATCTATGATGATCGGTAGAGGCCGTCCAGATACCCTTCCAAGAGCCCATAAAACTGAGATTGCGTAAATCTGTTTCTCGCCAGCGGATAATTCCTGTTTCGCAACTGCCCTTCCGAATGGCGCCCAAGAAGGGCCCCGAAGCCTTAGTCCGAAAAAGGGACTCCTCTACATGCGCCCGGAGACAGGTCCAGCTTTTCCGCTCTATACGCCTAAGATGGGTATTCTCTGGTTCGCTTCCACAGCGAAATATCGCAGAAATGGCTGGAATTGATGGTTTTCTCGGCCGGTCAGCTGAGAGACGCCAACATTGCTGACTAGATGGCGGTGTAGGTAGTCTGCCGACAGCCAAGCTCCGGATCAAATTCCCTGCTAACAGGGAAATTAACAGGGAATTTCGCGAATTTGGCCGACGAATCTGCGCTCAAGACCCCGCTATCCTAACGAATCTAGGGCAGTTGCCTTCACGTGCACCGATATTCTTGCGCAAACGAACAGGGAATTAATTCCGGGGTATCAGGGAATGGCATTTCCCTGATACGGCTATTATGACGAGCCGCAAAAAAAGC
>CAWIZS010000003.1:0-1805080 GCA_963840655.1 uncultured Acidobacteriota bacterium
CAGCTTCGGTCCAGACATCCGCGAAGGAGTCGCTGAATGGAACGGTGAGGGCGAGGCAGTGGGCGGCACCGTCACGTAATGCGTCAGGGCCTGAATGCGCTGGATGTAATTAATGGAGTCAAAGCGCGGCTGCGAGGAGGTTGGGCCAACGCTGCCCCCAGGTGTCGAGATTCTGTCCGGCTATGACCGCGCCGGGCTGATTCACGACTCTATCCACACGTTCCAGCGCGACCTTTTGGAGGAGGCCATCATAGTCAGCTTGGTAATTATTGTCTTTCTGTTTCATTTCCGATCCGCACTTTATCTTGCCATTCTTACGTTACCGCTCGCCGTAATCGTGACTTTCATTCCGATGTATCTACTCAGTGTATGCTCAAATATCATGTCGCTCGGAGGTCTTGCACTGGCCATCGGCGTGTTGGTCGATGCGTCCATCGTGATGGTAGAGAACGGCTATCGGCACTTGTCCGAGCGGCAGGAACTCGCGGCCCATCACAGAACCGGAGCGACGACGAATTCTTCTCGACGCCGCCAAGCAGGTAGGTCCAGCGCTGTTCTTTTCTCTGCTGATTATAGTCGTGTCGTTTCTTCCGGTATTTCTTCTCGAGGCGCAGGAAGGGCGCATGTTTAGGCCACTTGCCTGGACGAAAACTCTGGCGGTAGGTTCGTCGTCGATTCTGGCTATCACGATCGTTCCGAGTCCTGATGTTCACTTAATCCGGGGACGTCTTCGACCGGAAGAAGCGAACCCGATGTCGCGCTTCTCCCAGGCGATATATCTTCCCGTAATTCGATTGTGTCTGCACCATCGCTGGCTGACCATTGCGGCGTAATCTCCTTTTCCTCGCCGTGACTCTGCCGTTGGCTTTCACTTGGGAGTCAGTTCATGCCGCCTCTATACGAAGGCTCGGCCTCTTCATGCCGACTGCGTTGCCGGGCATTTCGATTAGGTCGGCCAAGGATCTGCTACAAAAGCAGGATCGCATCATTGGAACGCCCCGGAGGTGGTAGCGTCTTCGGCACGGTCGGACGTTCAGACAGTGCGACGGACAATGCTCCGCTCGATATGTACGACACGACCCTCATGCTCAAACCGCGCGAGCAGTGGCCCGCCGGGATGACCTACGCCAAGCTCATGGAGCAGATGGACGCGAAGCTCCAGTTTCCGGGACTGTCGAACACCTGGACCATGCCGGTCGAGAACCGTCTGGACATGGAATTGACCGGCATCAAGACGCCGGTCGGCATCAAGGTGCAGGGCCCAGGGATGGACGGCATCCAGCAAGTCGGCGCCGCAGATTCAGAGATGCTCTCAGATGCCACAGGTGCGGTCCATCTTCGCGGAGAAAGTCGCCCAGGGTTCTACGTCAATGTCGAGGTGAACCGCCTGGAAGCCGCACGCTATGGCCTCACCGTTGCCGACGTGCAAACCGCGGTCGCCTCCGGTATTGGCGGCAAGAACATCGCGGAGAACATCGAAGGGCGAGAGCGCTGCCCCATCAACGTCCGTTACGCGCGGGACTTTCGCGACAATGTGGATGCAGATGCGGGGTGTTCTCATCGCCACGCCTTCGGGCGCGCAAATTCCGCTGGGGCAGGTAGCGGCAATTTCCGTTTCCAGAGGGCCCGGCGATGATCCGCGACGAAGACGGAGCGCTTACCGGCTACGTCTATATCGACCTGAAGACTACGAACTACGGAGGCTTCGTCGCGGGGCAAACCGAGACTCAGCGAAGCTGAAGCTCCCGCCGGGCTACACCTACCAGTGGTCGGGAGAGTATCAGTTTGAACAGAGGGCGAAGCATCGGCTCAAGCTCATTCTTCCCATCGTCTTTTTCGTGATCTTTCTGCTGCTCTATCTCGTCTTCCACTCCGTGGCCGAAGCGGTGGTGCTGATCTTTCCCACTATCTACGCCTTGACCGGAGGTTTCTTGCTGCAATGGCTGCTCCATTACAACTTCAGCGTTGCCGTGGCGGTTGGTTATATCGCACTCTTTGGTATTGCGGTGGAAACCGGCGTCGTCATGGTCGTCTATCTGCACGAGGCGTTGGACAAGCGCATCCATGCTGATCACGCAAAAACAAGAGCGGATCTCGAAGCCGCGGCGATTGAAGGCGCGGTCCAACGCCTTCGTCCCAAATTGATGACGGTCGTAGCGGTGCTGGCCAGCCTGGCTCCGATTCTCTGGGAGTCCGGCATTGGCTCCGATGTGATGAAACCGATTGCCGCTCCCATCGTCGGCGGCATGATTACCTCCACCATCCACGTCCTGATTCTCGTTCCTGTGCTCTTCGTCATGCTGAAGGAACGGGCGCTGAAGAGTGGAACGCTGTTGCGTAAGAATGAGGGATAGAAAAACTGGTACCAGTTGACCGCTTGAAGATCGCATCGTATGACGAAATTACCGGGAGGGACTCATGGCCGTGTTTACGTTGGTTGCATGGATTTCTTTAGGAATCGCCTTCTTCTGCGCCCTTGTCATCGTCATACGATGCGATCTTCAAGCGGTCAACTGGTACCAGTTTTTCTATCCCTCATTCTTACGCAACAGCGTTCCACTCTTCAGCGCCCGCTCCTTCAGCATGACGAAGAGCACGGGAAGCAGGATCAGGACGTTGATGCTGGAGGTAATCATGCCGCCGACGATGGGAGCGGCAATTGGCTTCATCACATCGGAGCCAATGCCGGACTCCCAGAGAATTGGAGCCAGACTCGCCAGCACCGCTACGACCGTCATCAGCTTGGGACGAAGGCGCTGGACCGCGCCCTCGATCGCCGCGGCTTCCAGATCCGCTCTTGTCTTTGCCTGGTCAGCATGGATGCGCTTGTCCAACGCCTCGTGCAGATAGACGACCATGACGACGCCGGTTTCAACCGCGATGCCAAACAATGCGATGTAACCAACCGCGACCGCAACGCTGAAGTTGTAATGCAGCAGCCATTGCAGCAGCAGTCCTCCGGTCAGGGCGTAGGCAGTGGGAAAGATCAGCATCAGCGCTTCGGCTACAGAATGAAATACGAGATAGAGCAGGATAAGGATCACAAAAAAGACAATGGGAAGGATGAGCTTGAGCCGCTGCTTCGCCCTCTGTTCAAACTGGTATTCTCCTGACCACTGGTAGGTGTAGCCCGCCGGCAGCTTCAGCTTTGCCTGTAGTCTTTGATTTGCCTGCGCGACGAAACCTCCATAGTTCGTAGTATTCAGGTCGATATAAATGTAGCCCGTCAAGGCTCCGTCTTCGTCGCGGATCATGGCCGGTCCTTTGGAAAAGTAAATTCGCGCTACCTGTCCGAGCGGAATCTGCGCGCCGGATGGCGTGCCGATGAGAACGCCTTGCATCTGATTGATGTTGTCGCGGAAGTCACGCTCATAGCGGACGTTGATGGGGAAACGGTCTCTCCCCTCGATGTTCTCCGCGATGTTTTTGCCACCAATACCGGAGGCGACTGCGGCCTGAATGTCCGCAACAGTCAGACCATAGCGCGCGGCTTCCAGGCGGTTTGGCTCGACATTGATGTAGAAGCCCTGGGCCACTTTCTCCGCGTAGATGGATCGCACCTGGGACATGCCGGTAAGGACTTTCTGGATTTGTAGGGCTACCTGCTGGATACCGTCGATGCCTGGACCCTGCACTTTCATCCCAACCGGCGTCTTGATGCCGGTCAACTCCATGTCCAGACGGTTCTCCACCGGCATGGTCCAGGTATTCGAGAGGCCCGGAAACTGGAGCTTCGCGTCCATTTCTCCAATGAGCTTGGCGTAGGTCATCCCGGCAGGCCATTGCTCGCGCGGCTTCAGCATGATCGTGGTGTCGTACATATCAAGCGGCGCATTGTCCGTTGCGCTGTCGGAACGCCCGGCCGTCCCGAAGACGCTCACGACTTCCGGGAAGCTGCGAAGGATGCGGTCCTGCTCCTGTAGCAGCACCTTGGCCTGCCCAATCGAGATGCCGGGCAACGCAGTCGGCATGTAGAGCGCCGAGCCTTCGTAGAGAGGCGGCATGAACTGACTCCCGAGATGAAACGCCAGCGGCAGCGTCACGGCGAGGAAGAGGAGATTGCAGGCAATGGTCAGCCAGCGGTGGTGCAGGCAGAAACGCAGTATGGGCAGATAGATCGCCTGTGTGATGCGCGATATCGGATTCGCGTGTTCCGGGCGAAGCCGTCCCCGGATCAACATCACCATCAGTACCGGCACGAGCGTGATAGCCAGAATGGACGACGAACCCACCGCCAGAGTCTTCGTCCAGGCAAGTGGTCGAAACATGCGCCCTTCCTGCGCCTGCAGCAGAAAGACCGGCAGGAACGACACCACGATAATCAGCAGTGAAAAGAACAGCGCCGGGCCGACCTGCTTGGCGGCGTCGATAAGAATCCGCCGCCGCTCCGGTTCTGTGACGGGACTCTCGTTATGTTCCTGTCGTTCGGAAAGGTGGCGATAGCCGTTCTCCACCATCACAATCGACGCATCCACCAACACGCCGATGGCCAGCGCAAGACCTCCGAGCGACATGATGTTCGAGGAGACGCCGAGCAGATACATCGGGATGAACGACACGATCACTGCGATCGGCAACGCAAGGATGGCAATGAGTGCGGAGCGGAAATGGAACAGGAAGACAATAATGACCAGGCTGACGATGATGGCTTCTTCCAAAAGGTCGCGCTGCAACGTGTGGATGGAGGCGTGAATCAGCCCGGAGCGGTCATAGCCGGGCAGAATCTCCACACCGGGAGGCAGGGATGGCGCAATTTGCCGCAGCTTGGCTTTGACGCCGTCAATGACATCCAGAGCATTCATGCCCTGACGCATGACGATGATGCCGCCGACAGTCTCGCCCTCACCGTTCCACTCGGCGACCCCTTCGCGGATGTCTGGACCGAAGCTGACAGTTCCCAGGCTCCCCAGCAACACCGGCGTACCATCTTTGCTGCCTACAACAACCGATCGTAAGTCGTCGAGCGAGTGAAGATAGCCGAGACCGCGGATCATGTACTCCGCTCCGCTCAGATCAAGTACGCGGCCACCCACCTCATTGGTGCTTGCCTTGATACGGTCGATCACCGTGGATAGCGGAATACCATAGGCAAGCAATTTATTCGGATCGAGTTGCACCTGGTACTGCTTGACGTATCCGCCAATGGTCGCCACCTCCGCGACTCCGGGAACTGTCTCCAACGCATAGCGAAGATCCCAGTCCTGCAAGGTTCGTAGATCGGCCAGACTCTGACGGTGGCTCTTGTCCACGATGGCGTATTCGTAGACCCATCCCGCTCCTGTAGCATCGGGGCCCAGAACGGGATGCACGCCCGCGGGCAGTTGGCCGCTGATCTCCTCCAGATACTCGAGCACGCGCGAGCGAGCCCAGTAGAGGTCGGTGCCGTCCTGAAACACGATGTACACGTAGGAGTCGCCAAACATCGACTGCGCCCGCACGGCCTTGACATGGGGCGCGGACAACATGCTGGTGACGATGGGATAGGTGACTTGATCTTCGATGACATCCGGCGGTTCGCCCGCCCAGCGCGTATGCACGATTACCTGAACGTCCGAGATGTCAGGCAGTGCGTCGAGCGGAACGTGCTTCAGCGACCAGATACCGGCGAGCGTCAGCAGCAGGACGCCGGTAAAGACCAGAAAGCGATTGCGGGCGCAGACTTCGATAATTCGGGATAGCATTACATGCCTCCCGTCGCAGTTACGCTCATTTGTTTGCTTGCTATGGTCTGACCGTTCTTCTGCGCGGTGATCGTCACCTGCCATGTGCCGCCGGAGCCGAGCGAGCCTGCGCCCTCATAGAGACCGTTGCCTTTGTCGGCCAGCGTGGCAGTCGTATTCATGGAAGCCATACCCATTGCCGGCATTGCGGCCATGTAAAACCTTGCCGTCATCTGGGCCCCGGAGATCGCGCCTCCTTTGCTGTCTGTCAGTCTTACGCGAAAGACATTCTGGCCCTTCTGGGGAGGAGTTGGATCGGTAGTGAAATCGATATTTCCGGTGGCGGACGCGTTTGCAGAGGGAGAGTTGCTGCCTACGCCTGGAGGCGGAGGCATGAAGGAACCAGCGGCAGCCTGCAACTGACTCTCGGAGTCGATCAGGAAATTGGCCGAGGTGACGATCTGTTGGTGTGGCTTCAGACCCTTGAGTACGACATAATCATTTCCGGCCTGCGGCCCCAGCGTCACCTCTTTTGGCTCCAGATAGCCGTTGCCTTTGTAGAGGAAGACCAGCGAACGCGTACCGGTCTGAAATACGGCGGAAGACGGCACGACAAGTTGCCGGCCGAGTGGCGCCTTCAGATCGCAATTCACATACATGCCGGGCTTCAGTTTCACGCCGGGATTCTGAACGACCAACCGGACACGCACGGTGCGCGTCGCCACATCGACCTGCGGAAGAATCTGGTCGATCCGCCCGTGAAAGGTGCTGCCCGGATACGCATCGACTGTGATTTCGACCGGATCGCCCGGCTTCAATCGCCCCACATCGTCTTGAAAGACCTGCGCATACACCCACACCCGCGACAGGTCGGCGACTGTATAAAGTCGAGTTGAGGGTTCCACATACATGTTGGGCAGTGCGTTATATTCCGTGATGTAGCCCGAGACCGGTGAGTTGATGGTCAAATCTGTGACGGCCTTCCCGGTAGCTTTCAGCTTCTGCAATTCACTCTGCGATATCTCCCACTGCTGCAGACGCTGTTCGGCAGCGGCGGTCAGCGAAGCGGCGCCGGAAGCGACTCCATCCACCGTGCTCGCGCTCAGTGCTTTCTGGTCCTGCCGCGCGAGCAGATACTCCTGCTGCGTGGCGACAAGATCGGGACTGTAGACCGTGAAAAGCGGTTCGCCCTTGCGCACATATTGGTAGGTTGCATTCGCAAAGACCTTGCGAATGTATCCCGGAAAGCGTACCTGCACATACGCGATGAGGCGCTGGTCGATATCGACGTTCCCGGTGGCGCGGATATCGTTATCGATCTGCTTGTAGTCAACCGTCCCGGTCTCAACGCCAATGCTCTGCATTCGCTGCGGCGAGAGTTGTACTGGGGTCAGCGGCACCTGCTCCGTCGTTTGCTCTGGCGTTTGCGGAGATGTCCCGCCGGGCGTTCCCCCGCCTGCCATGCTGGCGGGAGCCGCTGCCGGACCTTCCGCCGCCGGTTGCACTTCGGACGATGAACTGATTCTTCGAGGCCGGTGCTGCTCCATGGGAGCGATAGAAGAACCATCCGGCGACGACGATCGCAAAGATGCCAAGCCATATCAGGGATGTGCGGACGACATATTTGTTCATCGAAGTGTTGCTCCTGTCAGAGTTTCCAAATGGGCTAATGTTGTTTCGTGATCGGCCATCACCTGCGCCTCATCGAGCTTCATGCCGAGCACATTCACGAAGTAGAGGAGTACGTGCGTCAACACCTCGCGATTGCTGGCGTAAGAACTGAGCGTCGAGCGGTAGGCGGCATCCGATTGCGGAATCAGCCCTTCCTTGTATTCCTTCAAAAGCTCCTCATCGCTTGTCACCTTCACATAGCCCCGCTTCACCTGGGCAAGCTGTTGCTGCAGATGTGCGTCCAGCTCTTCCTGCGATTGCGAGAGCTTTTCCGCTGCCTCGGCAACCTCGGCGCGGACTCGCCCTCTTCGCGGCAGCCGCACATTAAAGGTGAACATGTAATAGTCGGGATACTTGCGGTCGTTCTGCTGGTACATGTACGCGAGGTCGAAGTCCGGTTTGCCTTCTCGTTTGGCGGACGCCAGCGCCGCGTTCTTTTCCTCGACCGAACTAGCGTCCACCTGGATCTGCGGATTCTGCTGCCGTACCATTTGCAGTAACTCGGCGGAGGTTAGTCGCAATGGATTCTCCTCCAGAGGTGCAGCCACAATGTCCGGTGAACCTTGGTCCCGGTGCAGCAGCCCTTTCAGGTCCGCTTCGGTGTCGCCCCGCTCCTCGTCATTCGAGGTAATTTCACGCACGATTTTTGTCCGTTCCACCTGGGCCTGTAAGACATCGGCCTGCGACCCCTGGCCGACTTCGTAATGCGCCGTCGCATCCTTAATCAATTGATCCAGCACCCTCTCGTTCTCTCTCAGAATCCCGAGCGCATCTTGCAGATACGCCAAATGGATGTAGTCCACCTTGACTGCGTCGGCGACACTTGCTTTGGTCGCACCGGCTTCCACATTCATGACGTCTGCTTGCCGCTTCGCCACCTCGCCGCGCAGGTGCAGCTTGCCGGGATACGGCAGTTCCTGCGATGCGCCAATGCCGATGTAGGCAAAGTTGTTGTTGGTATAGCCCGCAAACGGTTTCGGGCTGCCGACGCTGAATCCCTGATAGGTGAAGGTCGGATCGGGCAGCGTGCTGACCTGTCGCGGAACCTGCTTCGCCGCCTGCCAGGCATAGTCAGCGGCTGTAATCTGGGAGTTGTTCTGGCGGGCCTCAGTCAGAAGTTCCGGCAATGGCGTAGGTGCGCTGGGTGAGTTTTGTTGCCCCGATGCGGGAAGTACAGTCGCAAGCAGGAGCATAGTGGCAAGCAACCGGACCACGGGCATACGCAATCTCCAATCTCAAATGCAATTCAAGGAATTTGCCGGCACACGCAGACATGCGTGCGCGCTCAGCAAAAGCAGAGTGCGAGAGAGGAGTGAATTAGATTCTTAGGATCGAAACAGTGGAAGGGGGGGATTTTGGAGGAGTGTACCCGGGCCGTTCGACCCAGGAAGTGACTGCAGCGATCGGATTCACCAACTCGGAAGCGGCCAACCAAATGACAGCGCCTGCAACCGGGTGGAACGCCACTGTCTTGCGTGTCCAGCGCACTATCGTAAAGACTCGCCGGAGCTTTCTGGCAGCATCCGTGTGATGCCGGCATCTCCGTTTGGCCGCATTGGTTGCCCATCGTGCGGCAGCAGGCGCGCTCCTGCGCATTCATCTGCGCACCGGGAACCATACAGGCCATCGCCGGCGCCAGGCTTGTCGCCAACAGCAGGACCAGCACTCCGAATTGGCGCAAACACTTCATTCGTACATTCAGCATACCCGAAGTAAGCCGTGATTCAACGAGACAGCGTCTTCTCATCTGGGAATAAATCGTCGGGACACTCTTTAGGAGCCTTTGCCTAGCTGCGGGCGGATCACGGACGACTCTGACGTTAACTGACTAAGAAAGAATTGCCAACTACACATCCAGAAAACTCTCAATTGCTTTCCCGACTCCGGTCTGCACCCTGCGACGAGCTGATCCTTCGTTCCTCCGCTCGTTCCAAAAAAGCCGGTATTGACCAGCGGCCCACGTAGGAACTTCTCTCTTGACTCTGTAGACGACTACAGGGTTTATGCTGGCCGCATGGACGGATTGACAAGAAGTCAGCTTGCACGACGCTCTCAGGTAAATCTGGAAACGATTCGTTTCTACGAAAGAGAGGGATTGCTCCCACCTGCGCCCAGGACAGCATCCGGCTACCGAAAGTTTTCGGAAAACACAATCGACAGGCTGGCCTTTGTAAAGCGTGCAAAGGCCCTCGGGTTTTCACTGGAGGAGATTCGTGAACTTCTCATTCTTCAGGATGAGCATGCTGACGCATGTGCTGAAGTACGAGACCTTTTGCGGACGAAATTGTCGGTTGTCCGCGAGAAAAAGGCGGAGCTGGAGAAACTGGAGACTCATCTGAACTCCGCTTTGCGCAGATGCAATCAGGCTTTGCGGCAGCAAGCGAAGGCCTGTCCCACCCTCCGGCAAATGGCCGATTCCCGCAGCCGCAAAAACAATGGGGGTTCCCATGTCTAAACCAGGCCACAAATCAAGTGACCTTGCCTACGGAGGCAGTGCCGTGCTGCTCTGGTGGCTTCCGGTCGCCGCACTCATTGTCGGGGCTAACTGGCCCAAACTCATGCTACTGCTCTGGATTCCCGCTCTGCTGGTCATGGGCGCAGCTTGTTCAGTCAATGCCGCGCGATGCGGTCGCGTCCATTGCTACGTTACTGGTCCGCTCTTCCTGCTTGCCGCCTTGTATGCGGCTCTCTCGGGCTTCCATGTTGTGCCAATGCAGCCCAACATCTTCCTGGGTTCCATTCTCGGGGTATTTCTGCTTGCCCGTCTCGCAGAATTTCCTCTCGGCAAATACAGGAAAAGCGCTTCAGAAGCTTCACAAGGATCGGTCCATGAATGTTAGTCCGGAGTGTTCATCCATGAAGATCGAGGTCTTCTATTTCGTGGACTGCCCCAACCACCTTGCCACGCTGGAACGCATTCATCAGGTTTTGCGAGAGGAACGCCGCCATGTCGAAGTCCGGGAGATTCTGGTGCCGGACGCAAGTGCAGCGCAGGCAACGAAGTTCCTCGGGTCGCCTACAGTCCGCGTCAACGGAATCGATATTGAACCGGAAGCGAGAGAACGAGGCGACTTTGGTCTGATGTGCCGCAGATACGCGAACGGAATACCGTCCCACGAACTGATTCGGGACGCAGTCCGGTCGGCGTCGGTAATCGGAGGGAAAACACAATGAACAAGCTCCCTGTCGTGATCGGCTCATCGCTCGGTGCTATGGGCTCAAGTCTGGCTGCAACCGTCACTGCTTTCTGCTGCGTAGGCCCTGCCGTGTTCGCAGTTCTGGGCACAAGCGGAGCATTGGAAGCGGCGAGACTCGCGCCTTATCGGCCTTACTTCGTTGTCGGTTCAGTACTGCTGTTGGCTCTGGGATTCTGGTTAGCATACCGTCCGCGGGGCGCGTGTATTGGAAAGACGTGCACGACGCGAACCGCAAAGATTACACGCGCGCTCCTCTGGCTGGCTGCTCTTGTTACGGTGGCGGCCCTTCTTATTCCCAATTTCGTGCGGGGATGAGCGCAATGAAGCGTTCTTTTCTCATCGCGACTTCTTTGGCACTTCTGTGCCTGGCTGCATGCACACGGTTGGGCCCGGTAAAGTCTTACCAGGTGCTCGGCAATAGCACCGCTATTGTGCGGGCAACGTTCAATGCGGATGCTGGCAAGGTGCGAGTCCTGATGCTGGTCTCTCCTACTTGCGGTGTCTGCCTGCGCGGAGCCTCTGAAGTTTCGCAACAATTGTCGAAGGCCGAGAACGGTAAGGGTGCTGCCGTATATGTCGTTTGGGTTCCGCGACTCGGCGCGCGGGAAAAGGACGTCTCCTCTGCTACGCGAGTCGTGGCCACTTCCTGGGCGAATCAATATTGGGACGGAGATGACCTGCTAGGCGCACAGTACAAACAAGTGCTAGGTTGGAGTGATAATGCCTGGGATGTCTATATGCTCTACGGCCCGAAAGCGCAGTGGACAGGGAATTTGCCGCCGACACCCGGTTTTTTCATGCATCAGACGGATGAAAGAGGGCCTCGATTAGACGCGGCAGTATTTGGCTCGAAGGTTAAACAACTGCTTGAGCAGCAGTAGCTGTGTGAGACTTGGACCCGTGATCCATTCAGTCAATCATATAGTCTGCCCATATCGCGGCAATCGTATATATTCTGGCCATATCGCGGGCTAGCCGGAAATAATTCTCAGTTGCCGATAACAGGCCGATGCGCTCATTGAGGGCCACCACTTCCGGGTACACCCCGGCAAGGGCGAGTCACTCATCGAGGTCCAGTACGGCTTGGCAGCGGTCGCCGAATCGATCCCGAAAACGCCGATATTGCTATGAGGGATTCTCGGTTGATGAAAACTCGCCGAGTCACTCAATAAACTGGATTCCCGGCTTACAGTGGTTGATCACGGTGGGGAGATAAGGTCACTTTCATAATCGGACTTCCCAACCCCAGGTAGGAACGCAAGCGATATCTGGATTGAAGTTTCGATCGGCTTTCTGACTCGTCCGTTCCCTCGGAGAAATGACATGCACACAGCAAAAGATCCTAAATGGATGGATTCCTTCTTCACGCGCAACAACTGGAGCACCAACCGCTACGACGACCAATTGAGCAATTCCTGGATGGCAGCGGCTAGAATCATGCTGGCGGCAGCTACCTTGCTGTCCAATGATCCTGTGAAGATATCTCGCTATCTCTCCCTGCCGCTTCCTTATACAGCGGCAATGATCTGGAATCTGGACCGCAACATCCACTGGATGACCGAAGGATATAAAGATCTGGCGATGCTTGTCTCCGCTGATCCTGTCGATGAGGAGCAACTCTGCGACGCCTTGCACTCGGCGATGGAGCAATTCTGGGAGATGCAGCAACCGGCACGAATCGACCTCATCCGGTTATGGGCTTCCATATCTTGGGCCACTGGCGACGATCTGTTGCCGAACCCTGTTGCGCGAGGTCGTGCTGCATAACGGTCTAGCGCTCTTTCGCATCCTTCGCCGATAGACGGATCACCGCGACAACTCTCGCAAAATCATCTTTGAACGCCATCGTCACAGCAGTTCCAGTGCGGCTAATGAAGCGCGATCTGCTCTTTATTGTGGAACGGGTTGCAATTATGCTCGACGAACGGTAGATGAAAGTTGTCGCCCGCAATCGCGGCATCAAGAAGGCAAAGGACAGTGACTCAATTCCAAAGCTGCCGTCTGCCTACATCCGCAGAGCCGACGAAGGCGAACTCGGACGGTTGCTCATGGAGATGGTCATTCTTCGCGCAGCACGGACGCAACAGGAGGGCAGCAAAGTGCTCAAAGAGGCAGCCGAGCATTACAAGGTGGACACTGACGCCATCACCCTCAAGGCGAAGCAAGAATTTGCTGCGAAAGAGAAAGCAAGGACTGCAAAAAAGTCCAATCTCAAGCCACTGATCAAAGCTGCAAAGAAATCAAACGCCGCGTAATCACCGCTGCAATACTGACGGAGTCTGTACAACCACAGGCTCCGTTTTTTTGCGCCGCCCGTCTTCCCGCCCTGAAGCGTGCTGCCGCTCCACGTCAGGCCCGACTCTGCCCTCCCGACGGGCTTGCAAGCCACCCACCAACAGCTCTGTACGCTTAGAAAGTATTTGAGCGAACAATTGCTGCTGTCCCTGCCGCAGTCAGATCAAAGGGAACTGGCTTGAAACCATATCGCGAAGAGTCCACATCACGGGAGATGCTCTTCAAAAGCAGGATGCTTCCATCTATGTGCACACGAATGGTTGTCGTTTTCCATTGGCCGGGATAGACTTCTTTGCGCGCGATGGAGAAGTGGCTTCCGTCACTCACCGTGCCGAGGAGACCATAGCCAAACTCCACTTTATGCTCGAAATGTACATCAAGCTCACATAGGCGCATGTCCGTCGTATGGATGAGCAACACACCTGACATTGCATGAACCACACGGTCCTGATAACTCTCCTCCTGAAACGACGGATTCGGCTGAAAAGCTATGCGAGCATAGTTACCCTCAGAACTCACTGTCTTGAACAGAAAAACCTTTGGGATCTCTTTCAGCAAGTCCGGCATTCGTGCTTCATCATTTTTACGTCTTTGAGTTTCCCTGCGAAATTCGTCCGGGTGATTTGCCAGATATGTGATGCGTTTATCTTCGGCCTTCTTTTGGCTATTAGATAACGGCTTGCCATCTTCAGAGATAAGACGCTGCATCGGCCCATCCGATGTCTCGACCACCAGTTCGTCCCACAGGTGGCCCTTTGTGCGGTTCGATCTTTCTTCTTTTCTATACAGAAAGTGCTGGCGGTTCCTCACCGCAGCAGCTTCAGTCCGCACCATTTGATTGACTATCTGTGTCGCGGAGAGGGGATGTCGTACCTGAGCAGGTAGAGTTGTGCCCGTGACAAACAGCTCAAATAAAAGAACAAGGGCAGCAGCCACAAGACCGGCAGATCGGTCGATTGGTGAATGGTCATTTTCTTCAAGAGATTTACACATTGTCATGGGCAGCGATAGAGAACTCCTATTCGAGACAGAAAGATTTGGCGCGCCATTGGAAACTGTCTTAACTGCTCAAGACCTACAGCGTCAGGTGTTTTCTCTCATTGGCGACGAACGAGCGCAGCCATATAAAGGGGCGATGCCTGTATTCACATTTGACGCCACGTCATATCCACACGCACTGGTATTTCGTTTTTGATCGGTACTGTCAGGAACGATGGCCGATCGATCTTGAAATCGGAACAGGTCGCCGGAATCGTTCCCGTGATCCGCACCTCGTTGCCTTGAGTCACCCGTTGGAATGGCACATGCTTATAGTGGGCGGTCTGGCCGGCAAACTGGACCTCCAGATCGGCATAAATTGTCGGGGATGTGGTTGCCGTCTTCGGGAAACTGCGTGCGCACGATGACCATGGGAAACTGTGCGCCGCGTGTCGCCTCAAGCATGTGAAGGTCGCGGTTGCTGTCCCCGGAATCGAACGACTTCACCGGCACCGCGATCAGGAAATCGCATTGTCCGGCGTGGCAAACGCCCTTGCCTTTCGCGGCACGGCTGACGCCGTCCACCTCATGCATTGGATGAGACATATGGTAGGTGAGGGTGGATTGTTCCAGAACCCATTGCGTATTCGCCTGCGCAAACACGGGCACAGCGCATCAGCAAGAAGGCAATCAGGATTTTCCTATTCATCATCTCTCCCAGAATTTCCAATGAATCGGCCACGACACCGCCACAATCGACGCGCCATACGCCGCAGCCGTCACATACGCGACCGTGCCATGCGCTGAGGCGATCCCATGGACCTTTTCTCCGGCGTTCTCCTGCTTGTAGGCCATGATGCCCAGTAGCGGCGTCAGGATCATCCCCGGACCATGCACCCACTCCAGGTCTCTGTGAAGGCGGATGGCGCCTTTCGGCTTCACCCCCGGAATCTTCGGCGCGAAGATGGCGTAATATGCCGTCGTCCAATACAGCCCCGTGGTTAGGCCACCCAGGGCGATATGAAAATCCAGATTCGCCGCGGTAGGCTCTGTAATCGTCTGCCCGTTTTTCCCCTTTGCCTTCGCCTGTGGCCCGGTAATCAGCGTCGCGGCCATCGGAATCGCTGTAATCAAACCGAGTGTTTGATGCACCTTGAGCATGTGCGTCCGCTTATCAAGTCGCGCCTGAAGCTGGGCATTGGTTTGGGTCTGACTCGGCAGCGAAGCCGAGATCCTGGAGTGAAGGTGCATTGTTCGGAGTGCTGGAAGGAGCATTCGGCAGGTTGGCCGGCGGCGTTTCCGGCGATTTGTTAGCTGGGATTTCTTGCTGGGCAGGTTCGGCACTCAAGGAGAGGTCCACCGTCTGTACCTTGGCTCCGGTAAGCGTGACTTTGGCCACTTTGTTGCCGAACCCTTCCGCTGAGACGGAAACTGCATAATCCCCCGGCGAAAGGTTCGGCACAGTGTAAATTCCAGCCGGGTTGGTTTGAGTCTCAGTCGATTCGCCGGTCTCCACATTCTTGACGGAGATTTTGGCGTTGGGCACGATCCTGCCCGAAGAGTCCGTGACTGTGCCAGATAGCGTGGCGTCGGCCATCTGCGCCAGCAACAGATTCGGGATCAGGAAGGAAAAAATGAAAACTCCCACCCCCAAGACGATCTTCGCCGCTTTCCGTTTCACTGGAGATTCTCCTCATGACGTGCCAGATTTCCTTATAGATGCTGGAGCCGAACGTTCAATGATTAGTCTTAATCTGTTAAGAGATGATGTCAAGTGTATCTGCTCCCATTATCAGAATTGCTAAGTGACGAAAAGCACATTCTTTCAAAGAAGGTCAGCGATGGGAGGAAATGTCAGCAAGAGGCTCAAGCCCAGCAGGATCAGAGCAACGGCATTGATACGCCCCGCGGCGACCGTCTTGTTCCGCCAACGCCATTCCAAAATCCCCCAGGTGAAAAGCCAGATCAGGATGGCCGCCGTGGTTACGCCTGAGAGCGGCCCCGTCGGTTTATAGAAAATAAGACTGCTTGCGATGTGAGCCGACTTATCCCCGGCGATGGCCAGTACTGCCAGAGCGAAGGCTCCGACACCAGCCGAAAGAATGGCGGCTGCGCCGGAACCGTTCGTCAGGGTACGGCGTGTTGGATGAGGCGGCATGATTGGACGTATTCATTTTTCTTCTCCCTGGCTCAGTTGAATCGTGTGACCGCCGTGAACCGGCGCGTTCTTGTTGATCATCGCGCCGAAGAAGCCAGCGATACCCGCGGCAACAAAGGAAGCCACGGCAAAGCAGAGCACCGCGGCGCGAAGTTGTCGATGATTCCTCAGGTCGCGACCATACTTGATGAAGACGAACGCGACCATGGTGATCGAGATCGGAGCGAACCAGGCGACGTGCTCCTTCCACTCCATCCCGAGCGAGTGCCAGCCGATGGTGGTGGGACTCGACATCAGCAGGCGTTGCGGAAACATCGAGAGATCGACCGTTCCCGGCGGGGGTGCCGCGCGGTACCACGGGTAGATGACGTAAGCTCCGATCAGCACAGCGGCCCATGCAAGCACAACCATCGTGATCAGGTAAAACTTCAGGAAGCGCTCCTGGCCCGGTGTGGATTCGGATGGAGCAGAGAGGTGGTGAAGCGATAAAGCTCCACCAGCGCACCGGAACATGCCAGCAGATAGAGCGCACCAAATCCCATGCCGTGAATCAGCGTCCAAAGGCCGCGTACCGTAATTTCCATTTGCTATGTCCTCCCTAGCGGATCAGCCGTGAAGCCGGACGCAGGCCGCAGGTCATGGAAATCCCGTTGCGTTCATCGGCCCTCGTAACCAGGCGGTGCCCGCGTCCGGCTTCTTCTTGTCTTTTCCCCATGTCCAGTACATGCCGACATAGGCGTAGTTTTCCGTTTGGCCGGCAACTGAGTGGCCGTAGCAAAACAAAAACTGCTCGCCGGGGTGATGCTTGAAGTGATAGTAGCCGCCGATGTCGATCATCGTCGAAGCTTCGGTCTGCGGCGCGGCGTAGCCCTCGCGCCCATGGGCAAAGACCTCGCCTCCCAGTTCCAGCCGCTCGCCGAAGGTGTATTTCAGCAGGAATCCGCCATACGGGAAGTTGCGGTACCCGGTTTGCGGAACGATCGTTTCGCCCGCGCCGCCGTCCAGGAGCCAGTGTCCGATATTCTTTTGCAGCCAGAGGGGAAGTTTGTACCAAACCTTCCCCACGCCGAGTCCCTTGTCGTAGTTGCCGGTCGGCATTTCGAACATCGTAAAGGTGCCGATCTGGGGAATGTACTTCGATTCTTTGATGAAGGCGATCTTGGCGCCCAATTCCATATCGGTGTAGCCGAAGGCGCAGGGTCCGTCCCGCCGGGCAGGTAAACGGGATTGTTCGACGGGTAGATGCCTCCCCAGGGGAGCGATGGCGTGCAGCTGCACCCTGGGAAGGGCGCCCCAGTTGAACTCGAAGGCCGGCCCAGTGGAATCGATTTCCGCCGGCGTCCCGTCCATACCGCCGAAGATGTAGAACTCGTAGTGATGCAGATCGACCGGAACCGGATCGTCGGTTTGAAACGGAGGGCCCTTGCGCCCACAGGTGCGAAGCGGCGAGCATGAGGAGGAGGAACAGCATTAGTTTTAAACATTGACTGCGACCCCTCATCGGCGCTCCTGGCCTCCACCAAGATCAGATGTCTACTGTTATCGGATTTCGAATTACATCTATCGAAATTCGATATCAGGTTAATGGCGGCAGCGGTATATTTATCTGTGTCGAATCACCAGCGCGAACTCTTTTTCGGCCTCATACGGATTCATGTGCTTGTGCATGCTTCCCACGAGCCAATCTTTGGGCTGGCGATGATGGAGGAGCTGGAGCATCACGGGTATCGCATTGGACCGGGAACTCTATACCCCCTTCTGCATGGTCTGGAACGCAGCGGCCTGCTGAAGTCGGTCCTCAAGAATGTAGGAGGGCACAGCCGCCGGGTTTACAAGATCACCTCTTCCGGCAAAAAGGCTTTAGAAAAGGCCAAAGCGAAAGTTGACGAGTTGCACCACGAACTTCATGAAGAGCATCCCCGGAAGATTTCGCCTCTGAGCGAAACTTCGCATAGTCGGCCCTACTCGGAAAATAATTAGCCGACGGCCAATCGCTTCACGGCGACTCTCATAGAGAGCTGCCTAGCCGAAACGCGCTATGCCAACGTGGTGGCGCCAAACCACCTTAGTATTTTTGATGGAAAATGCTGCTGTTTATGTCGGGCCAGAATTCTTTGAAGATAAATGTTCCACCATCGAGGCTCACGTTCAGTAGCCAGCGTTGTCCGGTTTTGGTCCATGTACGGTCGACAGAAGGATAGTAGAGCCCGGAAATACCAGCAGCCGCGCCAGCCCCGACGATCTCCGAACTGTTGAATGTCTCGCCTCCCGCGTCCGTGCGCGTAATCAACACGCGGCTGAACGAATACGCTGTGCGCTTAAAAACTCCACCATGTCCGAGGGTGTAATAGCGCGGGTCCTGATGCAGTGCGGCTGGTAAGAAGAACTCTACCTGGTAGTTTTCGTCTGCCTGATCGACGAACGTGTGCCAGTAGTAACGTCCATATCCCGCAGCTCCCTGGTGAAACTCGGGAGTCGAATCCTCCAATTGCGAGACACCGGCCAATATCCCGACAAAGATGAATGACGAGTAATCGAAGCTATCCTGTGTGGTCTCAAGAAACTTCTCTTTGACCGACTCCGGCGGCAACTTCTACATCTGCGGAAACGGAGCGGAAGTTCGGCACGATGCCGAGGATTCGCTTCGTCTGCTTGCCTTTCGAGATCGGGCGAGTTTTGTTGCGTCCCGTTCTGCTCTTGCGGCCATTACAGCGCTTGGCGCATCGGGAAGCGTGGCGTTGCTCGCCTGTTGCGTTGCATCCTGCGCAAGTCCGGCTGCCGCTGTTAACACAACGAAAATAGTCAATACGAATAGAGATTTAGTATTCAAGTGGAATCTCCATGGAGCGTCCGAACGATTCGCTCAGGATGACGCTCGTTCCTCGCGTACAGTGCTGCTGAATTCGCTATAGCTGCTAGAGGATGGACAGCAACGTTGAAGGGGCATATTCGGTCTCCGGCATTTTCAATTCCGGCATGGGCTTGGCTTCAAAAAGTTTGCGGCAGGGAACCGCCAGCCAGCGAGCCATACGGGTCGCTTTTTGACGGCGCGCGCTGTCGGTCGAAATTCCAGTCTTCGCATACATCTGCCGGTAGAGCTTAGAAATAAACATAAACGCCAAGCGGCCTCGTAGAGTGGGCACACACTTGGAGCGCTTCCAGATTGCGTGCAAGCTATAGAAGCTGTCCCAGACGCCCTGAGTGCGCTCGCGGATTTCGTCCGACGACATGGTTCCATGCGGACTGAACATCTTGGGCCTTACTGCTGCTGGAATCAGCCAGTGGCGCGTAATCGGAATTCCTGCAATGCGCACGCAATCTTCACCCTGGTTCTTTTCCCATCGATCGAAATCGACGGTGCCGGGAAATGGCGTCAGCATCACGAACTGCGCAAAGGTAATATCTGCGCGCTTCGCCAGTTCCGCCGTGGCGGCAAAGGTATCCTCGCGATCGGTAGAAAGTCCAAAGATAAACGACCCCAGGACGTGGACCCCATGCTCCTTGAATGTCTGCAGCCGCTTCACCAGATTGTCGCCGGAGAGATTGAAGTCCTTGAACACGGCCTTCAGTCCCTCTGCAGTCGCGGACTCGACCCCGACCAGCGCTCCCTTGATGTTGGCCTTGCGCATGGCATCCAGAAACTGAATATCCTCGCCGGCTTCCATCGTGATTTGCGTAAAGAACACCATGTCTGCTGGGAAGCTGGGCCAGCTTTCCCATCAGCTCGAACCGTTCCGCACGGATGCCTTCCAGCTCTTCAATGCGGGCGGTATTGTGCTGCTGCTTCGCCAAGCGAAGATCTTCGAGGCTCACCGGATAAAAATTGTCGTCCGCCAGCGCGATGAAGCGGAAACCGAGGCGGCGCAGATCGACGATTTCGTTCAGGATAACGTCGGAAGTCCGGGGCCTGGGCTTTTGACCATCCGTGCGCCATACCGAACAAAATGAGCAATGCTTGGGACAACCGCGCACGGTCTGCACGGAAGCCCACATATACTTGTCCTTTGGCGCCAGGTCCCAACGCGCGGCCACAAACTGCTCGCCCGAAATGCGGCCACCGTCGTAAATGGTTTGGGTAGTCCCGGCGAGTATATCCGCAATGACTTTGCTCCAGATGACATCGCCATCCCCTTTTACTACGGCGTGTGCGCCACCCATTTCCAGGGCTTCATGCGGGTACAGCGTGGCGTGAATGCCGCCATAGACCACGTATGCTCCACGTTCGCGCGCCATGCGTCCCAGCGCCATGCCGCGAAGGGCGTTCCCGGTGTGAATGCCGATACCCACGATATCGCCAAACTGGATTTGATTCGGTTGAATCTGTTCGAGAGTTTCATCTGTGATGATGGGATCGCCGTATTTAGCAGGGGTAGCGGCGGCAAGCACGTACAACCAACGGGGAGTAATGACGCCGATTCCAAATGAGGAATCGCTGGGATTGATGAGATGAACACGCATGTAGGGAAAAATCTCCTTCTGGCTGGCCCTTGTCGTATGAGAAACGGAAGGGGATGTTAAGGGCGCTCTGGGGAGCCTGATTTAAAGTGCCCCCTCAGATATCAGAAGGCATGCACCTCCTAGAGCGGATGATGTTGTCCAAGTGGAATCTCCATGGACGCTCCTAAAGTGCGTGTTCGCGGATCGGCAATAGGGTTGACCGAGCCGATGAGTTTGGCGGCGAGAGTCTTCTTTGCGCCGGGGCGGTACAGAGCGCGATGATTCAGCACATAGCTGCCGATGAGAAATCCGATGGCCTGACCGACGAGAATATCCGAGGGAAAATGCTGGTTCGCCAGAATGCGGGAGATGCTGACCATCTCAACAAATCCGTAGGCGGGAACCATGACATACCAATGCGGATACTCCCCGGAAATGACGCGGGCCAACGCCATCGTCGCCGTCGCATGGTCGGATGGAAAAGACGAGTCCCATTCCCAGTGTTCCGTGCCAAAGGGCCAAAAGTCACCGCGTCCATTGCCTTGGTTTGGGCGCTGGCGATTGGTGACAAGCTTTGTCGCTAATGTCACAGTTCCTGAGTCGATGATGGCTTCAGCACTTAGGCGTCCAGTTTCCGCCAGCTTTGGGTTCTTTTGCGCCAGGCCGATGAAGTAAATCCCCGCCCCTTCCGCGTCGGTCGCCCAGAAAGAACCGAAATCCGCAATTTTGTTCGCTATATTGGCGCGATTCACGTCTACGCCTGCCGCTTGCGCGGCATCGGCATCGTAGGCAAGCGCCAATCCTGTAGCCGCGCCCAGCGGGGCCAGCCAATAAGCGTCTTTCGGCTGCAAGCGGAGCGGGCTGGTCAAGATGCCCTTCTCGTCCTCGCCAAGATCTTCAATGCAGCGGCCAAGACGGGTGATACCGCAAATAGGCTTGTCGTCCTGGGTGGATGCACTCGGCTGCGATGGCCCAGTGTTCAGAGTGGATGTATCTGGAGTGGTTGGATTCCGGGCCGTATTTTCGTCCGAATCAAAAGTGCTATCGACCAGGCTCGCGCTCTGCGTCGATTCAACATTGGGATTCGGGTTGAGCGGCAGGATGAGGGCTTGCGCTTGAGCGCACGAAGCGGCGAAGGCGAAGAGGATGAGTCCGGCAACGAGGAAAGATGGACGTATGGGCATATTCAGCGCCTCTCGGAAGGACTCTGCTTCAGCCCGGCGGTAGGGAGTACATTCCGGCTTGGGACAGTTGTCACTTCAATCCGGGTGTTTTTCACAAAGGAAACATTCTGGCCGTGGACCAGCCAGCGTTCGTAGATAGGAAAGACCAGCCGCATAAAAGCCGATGCCAGCGGCCAAGTACTCTGGAGCCTGCCACGATGCCGACCACGCGGCCAATAATTCCAAAACCGTTGGACGATACCGCAGCGTTGCCCGCAAAATTACCATCGTCATCAAGGGCGCGTCCTGCCAGAAAGGTCAGCACCATCGGAACGATCACACGATTTTGCGATTCAGGCTGCACGCCGCCTTCCGAGTCGATTTGTAACTGTTGCGATTTGCTCGCATCCGCGCCCGCGAGCGAGCCCTGGACCTGCTGAGAGGGCGCGCCGGGCAGCTTCAGCTCACGAAAATCGAAGCGCAGTTTTCCCGCCCGGCCAAATGACCGCGCAGGCTTGACCTGGGTGATCGTTCCGACCAGTACCGATCCTTCAGGAACGGCCAAGCTATGGTCTGGATTGAAAATCGGTTCGGCGACCACAGCCTTGAAGGTATCTCCGCGCTTTTCATTGGCTGAACTGATGGTCTGCTTTCAGGTAGGCGCGTAGATGCCACACCGACTTGTCGGCTGGAGTCGTCTCTGTCTGCGGAGATGAGGTCGGGTGCGGTTTGCGGGAGACTTGCGGAGCAGCCGCGGGGTTGCTCTTCACATTCGCAGAAGCTTCATACGGGGTCAGCGTAAGTGGCTGCGTCAGCGTAATCGTCCACATTGTCGCCGTTTCGATTCTCTCCGGGTGATAGGGAAGCTGTCTGTAGAGCAACTGAACCAGTCGGTCTTTTCGTCCGGGAGCAGTCACCATGTGGACCATGTCCTTTCGCATGCTGCTTGAGTTGAGCGATCTGCCGCGATATGAAAGAGTGCGACTTGGCTGCTGCAGGCGTGGAAAGATGCAGAACCGGCGCGCCGTCCGTGGCGTCGCTGCTAACAATTTGCTTGGTGGTTCCGTCAGGGAGCACCAATTGATCAAAATGAACAACCGGAATATGGAAAGGCGTGAAGTCGCCGCCCAGCCGGGCATGGACGCGTCGGCTGCGGTCAGGATTGAGCGCGATCACGCTGCCGCGCACAACACTGCCCGCCGGAATGACCAATTGGTTCTTGGCATAAATCGGATACAGCAAATGGCATTGCAAGCGTTCGCCCTTTTTCATGGGGACGTGTTTGCCAAGTTGGACAGGCAGCGGAGTGGCTACGGGAACCGGGACAGGTTGCTCTTGCGCCGACAGCTTCAGCGCAACAACGATGATCGGAAGCAAAACGAGACATCGCAAAAGAGGCCAACGGCCTTTTGCCAAGTGTGAAAAGCATATGGAGAGGTTGATTCCGAATTTTCTTGCGGCCATCACCACCTCGACGTTTTCACTACCGGAGGTACAAGAGAAGACACTTTAGCCGAAAGCGAGTCTTAGAAGTTTAAGACGCAACGGCACTGCTAATGTTAGCGGAACCGCAGGAAAAATCCACCGATGATAAGAAATGCCATCACGACAATCACCGCGATTATGTATGGAAGGTAAGAGACCGGAATATCCTCGTCGTCAGACATGAAAAACTCCTGCATGGAAAACCATCATCTTGATCTCAAACCCGTCTTCTTTTTGCATATGTGGCGAAAAAAGCATCGCGAACATTTGCGGGCGGAAAAAAGCCTGAAAGAACGGCCCCGTAGAGCAATGAAATCGCGAATGTCCTGCTGCACTCTGTGCATTCGTACCGGACCACCTTTCCAAGCAGAATCGTTTGGGGAACGAGCTGTCGTCCTTCGCACATACTGGCATCTACCTCGGTTATGGCGGCGCCATTTTGCTTCTTGGGTATCGGCACAGATGGATCTGCGTTTCTACATCGGAAGAGCGTCCCCGGCACTTGTCGGTGGCGGAATCAGAAATTCAACCGTTGTTATGTCTTAAGTGATTAAGATATAAAAAGTCAAATGGAGCATAAAAGGCTGAGATTCTCTCGCTCTTTTCATGAGAGACTGCACTCATTACAATTTGATCGATACGCCAGGACGGGTGAGACGTAAATGCCAGGGAAGCAATTGAAAGGGCCACGAGGAAGGCAACTCCCGACCGCAAGCGAGCTGCGGTTGTTGCAGATTCTTTGGGAAAATGGCGAAGCCACAGTAGAGGATGTCGTCAATGCACATCCCCCGCGGAATCGGCCCAATTACAAAACCACCCAGACATTGCTGCGCATCATGGAACAGAAGGGGTTCATCGCACACGAGCTCAGGGGACGAGTGTTCGTCTTTAAGCCTTTGATCTCTCGGAAAACAATTGACCAAAGGTCCATACAGGCGCTGCTTTCGCAGAACTTTGGCGGCTCCGCAACCGGGTTGTTTCTCAACCTGATAGAGGTCACGACGGTCAAAGAGAAGGACCTGGATGAGTTGGAGGCCCAGATTCGAGAGTATCGTAGGAGGAGAACGGGAGCCGAGCGGATTCCGGAAGATCGTGAAGCTAAGTCAGCTCCAAATCAGAGGTGTCATGCGTCCAGAGACTCTGCTAACGATCATGTCGGCATTCACCGGATTTCTGCTCAAGACATCTCTGGGCTTCTGCATCTGTTGGGCAATGAGCAAAGTTGTCGTCTCTCCCCACCGAAAATTTCTGGTATGGTTCAGCTTTCTCGTCGGCGCGGGATGCTATTGGCTATGGTTCGCGGGAAACCTTGTGCCTCACGGTTCGCCGCTTATCTCTCTCCAGGTTCCTGCAGCGCTGTCTCCGCTCTCGCCTGTGGGTAAATGGCAAATCCAACCCTCGTGGGAATTTCCTCTCTCAGTTGTACTGCGCGGTTTGGGAGCGCTGTATCTCATCGTATTGGGATATTCCTTGTACGCGCGTATCAAAAAGCATGTGCACCTGCGATGGATACTTCGCTTTGCCTATAGAGCACCTGATGCGATTGAGAACATTTTTCGGCCGATCGCGGAAAGTTTGGATGCCGGCAATGTGCAGTTGTTGATGCTGTCAGGGATCTATTCTCCTGCAACCTTCGGTTGGATCAAGCCCGTCATTCTGCTGCCGCCGCTTTGCCTGGAACAGGATGAGAGCGAACTGGGTGACATCTTCCGTCATGAATTGCAGCATGTGCAACGACATGACTTCGTCTTCAACACCATCGCCTCGCTGTGCCGCGCACTGCTGTTCTTTCATCCTGCCGTTTGGTATGCCATGCGCAGGTTCGAACTGGAAAGCGAACTTGCGTGCGATCTGGCGGTTGTTAGTGATTCTCCCGAGAGACGCGCGACCTATGCCGAATGCCTGGTTCGCTTTGCGAGACTGAACGTGGCCCAGGAGCCGACTCCGTGGAATTTAGATTTCGCGGGCTCGTCCGTTCAACTCAAAATGCGGATTCGCTCCATGCTGGTGGAAACCAGAAAAATCCCTGGCTGGCTGCTGGGTTTGCGCGCCACGGTTGGATTGCTCCTCTTTGCTGGATTTCTCGGTATCGTGCCATCGCTCTTCATCGTGCTTTCCTACGAACAACACCGGATTGCAATGCCGCCAAAGCCGGCATTTCTGGCCACGCGCGCCGAGGTTCCATTGCGGCGAAGAGGTGCCTACAAGGTTCGGCCGCAAGGGCAGGCGATACGAACGAGCCATGAATTTGCGACCCCGCCTCAAACCGTTCCAACTGCCGCTCCGGTCGAGGCCGTTGCGGATAGAACGCAAATCATGCCGCAAAGATCAGACCCAATATCGTCCAGCGAGTTATTGTCTAGCGGGCCGGGACCCACTTTGAAGCGACGGAGCGATACCGGCGCAATTGCAGCGCCGAAATCCTCCCCCGCGACAATTATTTCCATCTCAAGCAAACCTCCTTCGCACCCGGAGAGCAAGCTCATTACAAAAGGCCGATCGATCGCTTCAGTCATCACGGCAGGAGCGGGCGTGGCCGCCCGTATCGCTTATCACGGTCGCGACGGAGACGATCACTGACAGCCTGCTTTACGTTTATTTCGGCCTGCAGTTGCTCACGAAGAGAGTTCCGCCAGAGCTTACAGAGGTGAGGGCGGGGTGTCTGAAGTCTTGACCTGTCCCAATTGAAATAGCGGCCTAGAACGACTTGACGATCAGATGGTCCGTCCATGCGGTCGCTCCCCAGCCCGCGCCAAAGCAGAGTGCGAAGAGAACCAGAGAACGAAAGATTGACCTGCCTCGTTGGGCGAATTTTCAGACCGGGGTTGCCTCCGGCCTGAACGCAAAACTGATTTGGGAATACCTGGAGCTCGGTGATAACTCCCACTGGGTGCGGAGGAGTTTGAGCTTGCTTAAAGAGCTTGGCTTAATCTCTTACGTTACGAGCAGAGGGCACGACGCTCACTTCGACATCTTCGTGGTTGGGTATCCTCAGTACATCAATAAAACCACGTATTTCTTGACGGAAAACCCTTTAGAAACAACAAATTACAAGGGTAAAAACATACTTGGCTCATCGAAAACAGTTGACAAGTGGGAACGCGGCATTTTAATGAAGGTATGCCTACTCTTGATATTGAAGCGGCGAGGGATCGAACAATTCTCGATGAAGAGCGCGGATCAATTGTTCAGCGTCGTTGGTTGCGTCAAATGAGCTCTTTAGCTGAACAATTCGCTCTTGAAAACTTTTTGAAATTAGAAGGTCGTTCGTTGTGTTCTCAATCATCGTTTTCCACTCCAGTTCCCTCCCAGATACCCGATAGAGACTAACAATTGATTCAAACGCCCGTTTGGACATTTGGAACTGAAGTACCGCTGTTGCTATGTTGATAGCCATTTCTTTGTCTGTCATGGTGCCGAGAATTATACAGCGGTATGCTTAGAACATGGACGGCTTGCCCCAGCGCGAATGGATCAGAGCCGAAGATGCCGCTGAGTACCTGCAAGTCCAGAGGGCTACAGTTTGCGCCTACATCAAGTCGCGGATGCTAGTAGGACGGCAACCGAAGCGGCGCGGAACCATCTACGTGTCTACGGCAAGCATTCGCAAGCTGCTAGGGATGCCGGAGGTATCATGTAGCCATGACGAAGTCATCCGCTGAGTACACGGCATTCGACAATCTGGTGCGGCAGGTTCTTTCTGTCCCGCGAGAGGAACTGAAACGGCGGGAAGCGGAGTACAAGAAAGCGTCAGAGGCGCGGCTATTCCGACCGGGACCGAAAAAGGGAAGCAAGCGCAAGCCGAAGCAAACCTAAATCTGGTTAAGATCAACTCTGTTGTTGAAACCTTCCACAACTTGCTTAAGTTGATATTCGGTTATCTCACGTTCCCATACGCCAAAGGGATTAATTAGGTCGAACACATCGCGGCGATCCTCGCTCGGATACTCGAAGTCACGGCGAATGTGCCACGCCAACATATCTGCTGCTTGAAGTGGTACCAGTTCCCGATCATCCTTGAATTGCGGAGTGTTAGATAAAACAGTTAAGTGAGGCTCTTGGAGTTTGGACTTTAGTTCTCCCCACCATTTCAGGCATTGAAGGCCCGCTGGCCCTTGGTCGTCGAATATAAACTCAACAGGCTTGATTGTAATTTCGATACGCAGTTCCTCTTTCGCTCGTTTCTTATCTTCTTCTCGTACTTTGCTGGTTATTTCTATTTGAAGATCGGTGACAGATCGGAGCACATGAAAAAACAAAATCGCGTATGGATTGTCGAGGCGAGAATCGACCTTACCCCTCACGATCTCGTTGTAGGCTTTCCAAGTCATCTTGCAGCCGACGCCAGTCGGGTTACAGTCACGAATCACCCCGGCTAAATCCCTCACCTTACGTTTGCGGAAAATGTCGTCCATTCCGACGAAAGGCCCGGTTCCAGCCTCGGCATCTGACATTCTGCAATAGTCAATCGGGAAGAAGTCGGGACGCTTCAACTGAGCATCCCAACGTTGAGCGAAATCTTCCCATCTCGCTTCCTCCATCTGATAGCCATACAAGACAAAGAGACCGTCAGCGCTCGCGTCGCTCCCGCTGTCATCGACAAAATATTTGAGCATGAGTATCGACCTGTGGTTTCTGACTCGCGCGGGATACCCAACCATAAGGGAGTGAACCCTGCTGGCTGCTGGCACTACACCTTGACTCTGGGCACACAATCGCCTACCCTTCTTTCTGAAGGGCTGTTAGAGATGTGCGCGGAATAGCCTCACGCTCCGCCAAGAATGTGATGGGCTAATCTGGCTTTCGATTTCGCTTCCCGCGCTTCTGCCGTTTATCCTGCCAGGGATTAGAACGGCTCACTCGTTTCCTTCACCTTGCCGGTCAGTTCTGCATAGGTGAGGCGTTTGCCGACTATCTGCGATACTGCCAGCGCGAAGCGGTCTGAATCGGTGAGCGGGTTATCCTTTGTTGCACGGTTATTGTAGCGGAAGATCTGCTCTCCCACATAGCGGTCAAGGTGAAACGGTTCTACCGCGACGTAAGTACCGGACAGGGACCGCTTGAGCAGTGACCAGAAGTTTTCAATTCCCTGAGTGTGAACATTGCCGCGCACGTATTCCATCATGTGATTGACGGTGTCATGGATGTACTCTTGCGTAGCGAGATTATCGTATCCGACCCACTGATCGGTGTATACGGTTGATCCTTTTTCGATCTCGTTCAGGATGGCCGCTTGCAGTGTTTCCCGCTTTACATTGGGAATGACCTTGGCGCGAACTTGGCGCAGTTCCCGGTCGAGCATCCCCATGACAATGGCTTTGCCGTTGCTACCGTGTGCGGCAGTCATCATCTTGCGGCGTCGTGAGGCGTGCATATTCTTAGGCTTTCCGCCGACAAAGGTTTCGTCCACTTCGACAGGTCCGCCGTCCTCACCGCCAAGCTGGTGCGCGTTGTGGCCCATTGCGAGTCCGATGCGATGGCGCATGAACCAAGCGGTTTTCTGGGTCACGCCGAGGGAGCGATGGAGTTCCCACGACGATACGCCATTCTTGCAGTTGGCAACCATCCACATAGCCATAAGCCACTTACTCAAGGCAATCGGCGAGTCTTCAAAGATGGTTCCAACCTTGACGGAGAACTGACACTTCGGATGCCTGCTCTTGCACTGCCACACCCGCCGTGCCGGAACGTACGCGGCATCCTTGCGTCCACAGATAGGGCACTCTACGTTTTCATCGGGCCAGCGTCGTGCAGCAAGGTATTCAATGCAGCGGTCTACATCCGCAAAGAGTATCACCGCATCCTGCAAAGTCTTCGGTTCCGCTATCCGTCTCATACTCACACTCTGACAGAAAATATCTGATGAGTCAAGTATATTCTTGCCATTACAAGACCATTGATGAGGATAAACTTCAGTCCATGTCGTCGTTTCCAGCCGGGCCATTTGTCGGCCATTTCCGGGCCAAATGTGGGCCACCCTTATTTAAGGAAGAAGAATGAAGAAGGCGAGATTCTGAGTGGACCAGGCCAGGCGGCCGAAGGAGCTGGAGCAGGAAAACGCGAAGCTGAAGCGGCTTGTTTCGGACTGAGCCTGGAGAGGCTGGTGTTCAAGGACATCGCCCAGGATATTTCTATGCTGTTTATTTGTCAATAGTTCTGTGGCTCATATACTTTCGTGTTTTGCTTGGAACAATTGCCAGATTTTTTGTGGGCTTAAGCCCTACAGTTATACCTTGAATACTTTACTGACTTCGCGTGGAAACAGCTCTTCGATCGGAATGGTGCGCGGAGTGATTCCCTGCTCGTTACAGTATTGGAGGAAGGCTTCGAGAGTTCTCCGATTGGCGTCGATTCCGTAGGGCCAGACGTCATCGTCGAAAATTTCCTGCGCTTTGCCGTATGCCTGACGCGACCAGGGAACAGGAATGGGCGAATTTACAATCGTGGAGAGACGCCTCAAACTGTTTGCCTTTGCTTCTTCGAACGCCCGAAAGAGATTCATCCCAATCCAGGGATGGCGGTTCAGGACGTCATTCTTAACGACGATGACATGCATGATGGGAAAGACGCCGGTCTCGCGATAATATTTTTCCTCGATCGGGCGGTAGTCGGGCCAGAGTCGGCCGATTTGCGGGTTGGGAGCCAGGAAGCCGGCAGGTTCGCGCGCCGATATGATGCCGTCGAGATCGCCGGCCAATAACATCTCATTGAGCGCCCGGTCATGAACCGGCTCAATCTTTATTCCATCGGGAAGCGATAGCGTCGCCTTTTCGGTCCGCCCGGGCTGGTTCACGCCACCCTGTATCCAATGGATATCGGCAAGAGAAACGCCACACTGATGCTGCAGGAATGCGCGCGCATAAATCCCTGCTGTCTGTGCCCACTCCGGCACACCAATGCGCCGGCCCGCCAGATCTTGTGAACCGCGGATAAGGCCGCCGCTGGCGACATAAATGGCCGACTGGCGAAAGACCCGGGAGGGAAATACAGGAATGGCGCGAAATGGCGCTGTACCTGTCCCAAGCATCGACACATATTTCGCCATGGAAAACTCGGAGATGTCCCATTCCGCGAAGGAGAATGTTCGAAAAAAAATCTCTTCGATCGGAAGCTCTATGGCCGTGAGGTCGATGCCTTCCGGACGAACGCGACCGTTTACCAGATCTCGAACGTGGTCGTAACTACCAATTGCCATGGAAAGCTGAACGCCCGACATAATATGGCTCCTTACGATGCGCGTGACTGTTCGTTTCCTGTTTTCGCAACTCTAGATCGCGGGCACACGGGACCCTTCCAGCAATCCCGCGCGCGTCAGAACGCCGTCCAGTATCCTCGCTTTCGCTTCATCGAGAGAAACCAACGGAAGGCGCAGCTCCGGAGCGTCCAGCAGACCGAGCCGCCACATCATGTACTTGAGCGGAATAGGATTTGTGTCGATGAAGATCGATTGATTCAGTTCGAAGAGCTCGACATGAATTTGGAGGGCACGTTCGATATCGCGCTGCTGCACTGCCGCATAGAGCGCGGCCACGCGCGCTGGAGCGAGATTGCCAGCGGCATTCATCAAACCGCTGCATCCGAGAATGAGCATGGGCAGACTAAGCGCTTCCACTCCACAGAAGATGCGAAACTCCGGTCCGAGTCCAACGAGCAACTCGGTCAGCAACTCGAGATTGCCATCCGAATGCTTGAGTCCTACAAGGTGAGGGAGCTGTTCCGCAATTCTCATCACTGTTTGCGCCTTGACGGAGACGGCAGCGCGTCCTGGAATGTGATAGATCATTAACGGAAGTTCGATACGTCGGCCCAGGGCCACGAAATAATCGACCAGTCCTCTTTGGGATGGCTTGATGTAATACGGCGTGACGACGAGTGCTGCATCGGCGCCGGCTCGCTCTGCCTGTTCTGTTAGTTGAGCTGTCTCGACAAAGGATTGCGAGCCGGTCGCAGCCACCACTTGAATCCGACGAGCGGCGACCGATACCGCGAGCCTGAAAAGTTCGACACGTTCCTCTATGGTGAGACTGCTGGGCTCTCCCGAGGTTCCCGTCACTACGATGCCCTGGGAACCCTGCTGGACCTGGCGTTCTACCAGTTCGGCAAACTTGTCGTAGTCGACCTTTGCTTCCCGGAAAGGTGTCGCCAGCGGTGGGAAGGAGCCGCGCAGAAAGGCGTTGTTCAGAGGCATCATGGAAGAGAGTCACTCCTTGCCGGATACGATGGCTTATGCATCCAGAAATAGAACCGTGTATCTATTGAGAAGTTCACGATGACCGTGCTTGGCCTCCGGCTCCGACGCGGCCCGGAGAATCAGGCTTGGCGGTTGGTGGTAAAGCCCTCGTTCCGCGCCCAGCGATTCGATGGGTTGGTCGAGGCTCTCCTGCCAGAGCAGCGATCCCATCCAGATATTGAGGGGACTGTCCTGCACGGTGAGTTCGTAGACGTCCTGATCGAGCGCGGCGTGGTTATGGACGGCCCATCCCGGAGCTGAGAGCATCAGATCGCCGGCCTTCCACGGATATTTGACCCCCTCGACCACGCTGTAGCCGCTGCCGGCGAAGTAGTAGTTGATGGCGGCCCCGGTGTGACGGTGCGGACGATCGACGATATTTTTGGGCCGAATACACATGGTGGCGAAGAAGTTGCTCGTCGTCCCGTTGGTATGCCCGGTGGCCGGGTTGTAGAGCAGGTACAGCCGCCGTCCGCGGTAGGACTGGCCCAGCGACGCCAGCTTGTCCAGCTCCGTCTTCACCCGCGGCCACGGGAAGTACAGCGGCGCATGTTTCACCACGTCCGGATTGATCAGCTTTTCGTATGGCATCAGGAACGAGCCGTCGTCGGAGATGGGGAAGGTGCCGAAGGGACTCTGGGCCGAGGAGTGCTCGTCATAGGTCTTCTTCTTGCCGCCCAGTTTCGGCTCCTCTTCGACGACGTGAACCTTCATCTTTTCCAGCAGCGGCGCGTTGCTGTAGGTCAGCCGCACCTGAAGATCGCCAGTATTGTTGCGATGCTCGTAGACCACCCAGGAAGGGGTATTGAAGACGTCATACTGTCCGTACTGAATCGTCTTGCCGTCGATGGTCGCCTCGCCGCCTCCGCGGATGCAGAAGTTTACTTGCGAGGAGTTGTGACGGATCGGCGTAGTGCGCTCCCCCGGCTTCAAGACCGAGATCGAGACGTCGATGCCGGGAGCCAGACCTTCGCCCACTCCACTCAGCGGATTGGCAACCCGCGAGACCCGCCTGCCATTGGCCGGAGCAGGAAGGCTAGCCAACCGCTCCACTTCTTCATCGATCGCCTCTTTCGGGATCGTCACTGCCGGCATCAGCTCCGGCTTCTTCTCCACCACACCCGTGCGGTCCGCAAAATAATATCCGGCATGCTCCATCGTCATTCTCCTTCTAAATGCTTCCTGCTTCCCTTCGCCGTCTGGCCGGGAACACACTGAGGTGCACTTTACCGGCAGCAAAGTCTCCGCGCCCGCGCCTTCGTGCCCCGAATTCCTGATTGAAGAGGCTACGGAACCGGAGATCCATCCTCTTCGACTGGACTATACCATGAGGTAATAACTTAGACCAAAGGGTTCGGGATCTCAGGTGCGAGAAGTACTGGGATCGATTCACAGACTGCGCCTGACAGAAATTCGTAATCTGTACTGGAAAAGACGTAAGCTTTACACATAGGGTGGTTCCCGATATCCAGGTGCGATCGACGATTCAAACGAATTCCAGCAGGGACCTCGTCCTTAAATTGTTTTGCATGTTCGAGATGTTACATTGACATAAATTACGAACTAAAGGTATAAGTTCAGTCCATGTATCAGACAACGTTGCATCGAGACCCAGATTCCAGTTTCTTCCGTATCACTGAATTCTCCAGGAGATTTGATATGCCGATCGCGACGATAAATCCGTTCAATGGAGAGACCCTTCGCATATTCGACCCGCTCACCCCGGAGCAACTCGATTCAAAACTCGATCTGTCCGCGAAGACGTTCTTCCGTTATCGAAGAACTTCGTTTTCGTATCGCGCGCAGCGAATGGTACGCGCCGCGGAAATCCTTGAGCGCGATAAGGATAAACTCGGGCGGTCGATCACCATCGAGATGGGAAAGCCTCTCATCTCTTCGGTTCAGGAGATTGAAAAGTGTGCCAAAGTCTGCCGCTATTACGCGGAGCATGCGGAACGTTATCTCGGCGACGAAATGGTCGCGACGAATGCCGCGAAGAGTTTTGTTCGCTATCTGCCGGTGGGACCGGTGCTTGCAATCATGCCCTGGAATTACCCCTTCTGGCAGGTCTTTCGATTCCTGGCCCCGGCGCTGATGGCGGGAAATACCGGTCTGCTGAAGCACGCTTCGAGCGTTCCCCAGTGCGCGCTCGAGATCGAACGCATTTGTCTTGAGGCTGGATTTGAAGAGGGCGTGTTTCAGACGTTGCTGATCGGGTCTGAGCAAGTCGACGGGGTTCTCGGCGATCCGCGCATTGTTGCGGCCACCATAACCGGAAGTGAAGATGCGGGCATCAAGGTAGCTGTGGGAGCGGCCAAACGCGTGAAGAAGGTGGTTCTTGAATTGGGCGGCAGCGATCCCTTTATCGTGATGCCAACGGCTGACCTGGATGCCGCTGTCAAGGTCGGAGTGCGTGCCCGCGTCCTCAATAACGGTCAATCCTGCATCGCCGCCAAGCGCTTTATTATCGCCGACGAGATTGCGGAGGAGTTCGAGCACAAGTTCGTCGCGGCCATGAAGTCTTTGGCCGTTGGAAACCCGCTCGATCCGGCTACCGATATTGGCCCTCTCGCGACCGCGAGCGGGGTTCTCGCGCTCCATGCCGATATTGCAAAAACACTCCGGGCGGGGGGACGCGCTCTCACTGGTGCGGCAGTGTTGACTCGCCCCGGCTTCTTTTATGCCCCCACCGTTCTTACGGATATTCCGGTCGATTCGCCGGCGTACCGCGAAGAGTTCTTCGGCCCGGTCGCCTCGCTCTTCCGCGCAAAAGATATCGATCACGCCATCGCAATTGCGAACGACACCCGCTTTGGGCTCGGAGCAAGCGCCTGGACGGCCGATCCAACGGAGCGGGAGAGGTTTATCAATGAGCTGGAGGCCGGAATGGTCTTCATCAACAGCATGGTTGTCTCCGACCCGCGCCTGCCATTTGGAGGCATTAAGATGTCCGGATACGGCCGCGAACTCGCGCTCCAGGGCATCCGCGAATTCGTGAACGCCAAGACGGTCTGGATTCAGTGAGAGTCACTCGTACCCGCAACGATGGCCACAGTGGAAGGACCTGAGCGATGGCTACGGCGGATCGTGCCCAAACGGTAAGCGAAATTATCAATCAGCGGCCGCTCAGCCGCTTTCAGTCCATCACCATCATGCTGTGTGGACTCGTCCTGGTTCTGGACGGTTTCAATACACAAAGCATCGGTTTCCTCGCACCTTCGATGGCTGAATCTCTCCATCTTTCAATCCACACGTTTGGGCCGGTATTCGCGGCAGCCTTGATCGGATTGATGCTGTCCTCCATGATCGCGGGTCCGCTTGCGGACCGCGTCGGACGTAAAGGGCCGATCGTGATTGCGACGCTGATATTCGCAGCGTTCGCCATCGCCACGGCCCGGGCCACAACCTTTGACGAACTGGTGGCTTTTCGCTTCCTGGCCGGCTTGGGTTTAGGCGCCGCCATCCCGAACGTTGTCGCTCTCACGACCGAATATGCTCCGAAGAGGCTGCAGCAGATTCTCGTCACCGTGCTTTTTTGCGGCATGCCTTTCGGCGCCCTGCTTGGCGGACTGGTGAGTTCGGCGATGCTGCCCCGTTGGGGCTGGCGATCTGTCTTCTACGCTGGAGGAGTATTGCCTCTGGCTATTGCGTTCGTTCTGATCAAGCTACTTCCCGAGTCGATTCGGTTTCTCAGCGCGAGCGGGAGAGATCGAAAAACGGTCAACAGGATTCTCTCCCGGATTGCCCCGGAAATTGCTCCATCGCAGCTTGATTTTTCACCATCGCGGGAGGATCGGCGGCTGGAAGGAATTCCCGTGTTTCATCTGTTCACAGAAGGGCGCGCCGTTGGAACTGTGTTGCTCTGGGTTCCTTTTTTCATGAATCTGCTGATCCTGTATTTCATCATCAGTTGGCTGCCGGCGCTGCTGCGGCAGACTCACATGCCGGCTTTAGCAGGAATTTTCGCGGTGTCGATTTTCAGCCTGGGAGGTATTGCGGGATCACTGCTGCAGGGACGCGGGATGAACGCGTGGGGGAGTTTTGCCGTGCTGTTGTCTGAGTTTGTGCTGTGCCTCCTTCTGATTGCATCATTAGCCTTTATCACTACGTTTTCGTTCATGATGATTGTCGTCTTCCTGCTGGGTTGTTTCGTTCAGGGGGCACAGGCCGGACTCAATGCGCTATCGGCGACGTTTTATCCAACCTCGATCCGTTCGACGGGTGTCGGTTGGGCTCTGGGAATCGGCCGTGTCGGTTCGATTGTAGGCCCGATATTCGGCGGCATCATGGTTTCCCGTGAATGGTCGTTACGACAGATATTCTTCGCTGGAGCCATCCCCGCATTTGTTGCCGCGCTCGCGATACTGCTCAGCTATGTCCTCCGATGCAGCGTCAACCCTTATCCTTCGAGAGCCGCGATCGATCCTGAAGCTGTGTGATGGCCGGATTGAATCGGCTGCTGTTTATCGATATCGCCTCCCTTTTTGTTTGACAAACGACATGGAGATTGGTCTAAGATTAGCCCGTAGATTAAACTGGCGATTTTTCAAGCAGGGATTGAGAGAGTGACGCAGCGGAAGGTCCCTTCGGCTTCACGCATAATGGCACATTTGATTGATGAGACTGCTCCGAATTTGTGATCGCTGCTAAGAGGCTAAATGAACATAGATGACGGTTGCGGCCTCGAGGGCGGCTCTTTTTGTTCCGGTCGTCCGGCGCGGAGGCAATTTTTAGCCGATCTGGCAGTGCTTGCTGCGGGCGCCTTCCTTCCTAAAAACCTATTGGCAGAGCCAACGCAGACCGCACGTACTCGCTCGGGTTGGATTGACGTCCATCATCATCTTTCGCCGCCGGCTTATGCGGAGGTCCTGGCTCAAAAGAAGCTGCTGCCCCGGCCTATGATGAGCTGGTCCCCCCAGAAGACCATCGAGGACATGGATCAGGGAGGTGTTGCCACGGCGCTGAACTCGATCGTCGTGCCGGGTGTGTGGTTTGGCAATCCCGCACAGGCCCAGAGTCTCGCCCGCGAATGCAACGAGTACGCCGCGAAATTGATGGATGACTATCCCGGACGTTTCGGGAGTTTCGCTACACTGCTTCTGCCCGACATTGACGGCAGCCTGCGCGAGATGGATTATGCCTTGGACGTTCTCAAAGCGGACGGCATCATGCTGTTTACAAGCTACGGCGACAAATGGCTGGGCGATCCATTTTTCGCGCCGATCTTCGAAGAACTCAATCGGCGGAAGGCTGTCGTATTTGTCCATCCGACGAAGAACGCATGCTGTACGAATCTTCTTCCTGGGATTTCGGACGCTAAGATCGAGTACGGTACGGACACGACTCGCGCGATCGCGCGAATGGTATACAGCGGCGCGGCGCAGCGCTACCCCAACGTGCGCATGATTTTCTCGCATGGCGGGGGTACGATGCCGTATCTGATCGGACGTTTTGAGCACCGCATTCCTCGCCCTCACGAGAATGCTGGAATACCGCAACATGACTTCCAAGCCGAAATTGCAAAGTTCTATTACGACACTGCCCAGACATTCAATCCAGTTTCGATGAATGCTCTAAAGCAGGTGGTTCCAATGTCGCAAATCCTCTTTGGCACGGACTATCCATATCGTTCCTCAAAAGAAAGCACGACAGGAATCATCGCGTCGAAGGTATTTGATTCTAAGGAGCTTGATGAGGTCAAGCGCGGGAACGCACTTAGGCTTTTGCCGCAGTTACGGACCTAGCTCTCTATAAGTTCTCGGATACAGGTTGGACCGAAACACGAGCGCCACCTGGAGATGTTGAAAGTGGAGACGACGCAAAAGCTTATCCCGTGCTGAAGGAGCGGGTATACCTTGCTGAAATTCACGTCTAAGTGGTTGGTTCCTGTAGCCGTGCTGGTTGGTTGGGGAATAATTACACCAGTGCGAGCCCAGGACTGCCGTGAGACGATACTTTACAACGGGAAAATTGCCACGATGGATCGGCGAAACACGATGGCTTCGTCGGTTACGATCGAAGGCGATCGCATTGCCGCAGTGGGAACAGCTCGCGGAATTCCAAAACATGACGGCTGCGCACGGCTTATCGATCTGAAAGGCCGCAGAGTAATTCCAGGACTTATTGACAGTCACAATCATATCGTTGTGGCGTCGTCGCGGCCGGGCCATGCAGTTCGGATCGAGATTGCCGCTTCCATAGCGAAAGTGCAGCAATTGATCCGCGATAAGGCAGCGACCTTGTCGCCAGGCGAATGGATCACTGCCATCGGCGGATGGAGTCCAGAACAATTCACCGAGAAACGAATGCCGGCGCTGATCGACCTGGATGCCGCGGCGCCGAACAACCCCGTTTATCTCCAAACCGGTTTTACAGGACCCGCCACAACGAACAGCAAGGGTAAAGATTTTTTTGAGAAGAAGGGGATCAAGGTCGGCGTCGATGGAGACATTGAAGCGCATGCATCTACGATCGCCGCCTACAACGCACTCAAGTCGATCCAGACGGCTGCCGACGAGAAGCGCGAGACGCTCGATGTGATGGCATACGCAGCGAGCGTGGGACTCACGATGTCCGATGATAAGGGCGGCCCGTGGCCGGCAGACACTCCAGGCGCGCAGGGCGTTGCCGCGACTGCAAACAATACGAATGCGTTAAACCCCTTCACCGGCTACAACCAGTTCCTCGCACTCGACCGCGAGGGCAAGATGCTGATGCGACTGCGAATATTTTTCTATACGCAGGATTTGCATCCGGACCTTACCTTTTTGGAGGCGCGGATCGATAACCAGTTCCGCGATTTTGGGGATGACTGGTTGAAGGTCTCCGGACTGGGTGAGCGGATTTATAGCGGACCGTTTCCGTTCACTCCGAATGCTTCGTCGGAGATCTACCTGGCTGCGGCCAGATTGGTGGCCAAGAACGGCTGGGCTTACGATGAACATTCTGGGTCGCTTCGCGACGAGAAAGAATTTACGAAGATCTGGGAACAAGTCAACCGGCAGACACCGCTCGCGCCTCTCCGGTGGTGCCTGGCTCACGTTCCAGGAATCGACATGGAGACCCTGCATCACCTGCAGGCGATGGGCGTAGGCGTCAGCGCAGCCGGCAGCCGATACACCGCGAGTGTGCCGCCACGCATTTCCCCGAAAGACATACCGCCTTTCCGCATGCTGGTGGAAAGCGGAATCCATGTCGGGTACGGAAGTGACGGCGGCACTGTCTCGCCGTTGGATCCGTGGCCGCACATGTATTACATGGTGACCGGCAAGAATAATGCTGGCCAACTTGTGGCGGCCGGACAAACACTAACCCGCATCCAGGCGCTGCGGATGTATACGACGAACCAGCCCTGGTTTACCAAAGACGAGGACAAACTTGGGTCCATTGAAGCAGGTAAACTGGCCGATCTTGTGGTGTTGAGCGATGACTTCCTGGATCCGAATCGCGTTTCGGACGAAGCGATCAAGCGCATCACCTCAGTACTTACGATTGTTGGCGGCAGGATCGTTCATGACAGTGGCGTTCTGCAGGTATCTGCGGCTGATCATGGTTAGCGTTCCGGTTGCTGAGACAGGCCAAGAAATCTGGACTGTACGGTTATTTTGAAGTTCACGAAGTTTAATTCAAACGAATGTAAAGAACGCAGGGAAATAAGTCTAATAGGAGAAGAGAGCATGTCGCTGGCAAGCAATTTCAAACAGAGCACGTATCTTGGTTATCTGGCGATCCTTCGGATAGCCGTGGGCTATCATTTCCTGATGGCTGCCATAGCCAAGCTGACCGGCAAGTTCATGAACGGTCAAATACTCCCAAGAGAGCTGGCAAAAACCGTGGTGAAAGATCCATTTGGCTGGCACCGGGCTTTTATCGATGGTTTTGTCATTCCTCACGCTCACACTTTCACTTATTTGGTTGCTTTTGGTGAGCTGGCCATTGGAATTTCTCTTCTCCTGGGATGCCTGGTACGAATTTCCGCGTTGTTTGGAGCATTTCATAATCTCAATATTCTTCTTGCGATTGCTGTCGCGAATGGCGGCGCACAACTCGGCATCAATAGAATCTTTATTGTTCTTGAATTGGTGTTCGTGTTCGCTTCAGCCGGACGTTCGTTAGGCTTAGATGGAATTCTCAAGCGACGGTTTCCTGGTAGTAAACTCTTCTGAGGAAACTGTACATCCTACTGTTAGGAGCTAGTTAATTTTAGCGTAGAAATCAGGAGTTATTGTATGCGCTCAAGAATTATTTCCTTGGCGACTTTCCCGACCCTACTTCTTTTTGTTGTTGTATTGTGGGCTGGAGCAAGAGAGGTCGCCCAACAACCTGCGAGCGTGCCTAAGGCAAAGAGCCATCAACAACCTGCGTCAGCACCGGCGCACCCGGCAGTGTTGGTGCAGTTGATGCGAGGCATAATGTTCCCCAATTCCAATGTGCTTTTTGCCGCAACAAACAAGAACCCCGCTGACATCCCGCCTGCAAAAATCCCTTCCGCGGCGACAGATCCTCTCGAGGGAACTTTTGGTCAATGGCAGGCTGCCGAGAACAGCTCCCTAGCGATCGTTGAAGCAGCCAGCCTGCTGACCGTTCCGAGGCGTTTATGTTCGAACGACAGACCAGTGCCAACGACCAACGCGGATTGGCCAAAGTTGGTACAGGGCCTCCGCAACGCAGGCATGCAATGCTATCGGGCGGCGCAGTCTAAGAACATGGACAAACTATCGGATGCGACCGATGTGCTGACCACGGCTTGCAGCAACTGTCATGCGAAATATCGCGACACGGCGAAGCTCGCAGACCGCTGCCGTTAGGACCGCTTCCTTCTAGAAATGGAACCTTGCGGCGAGTTGTACCAAGCGGGGAGTAGCCGCGCTAACGATGTGTCCGAAACTGGGGTCTTCCCTCTGGCCGTCAACTGCCGCCGGGCCATAGAATTGCGCATGGTTGAAGGCATTGAATGTCTCGACACGGAACTCCAACGACTTAGCGCCCGTGAGGCGCAGGCTCTTTTCCAGCGCTATATCAAAGTTCTCGATCCCCGGGCCATAGAAATTCCGTCGTTTGGCGTTGCCGAGTTGGCCAAGAGTCTCTTCAGGAAACAAAGCGGTATTGAAAGCTGGCTGTCCGTTCCGTCCGTTGGTATTAATCTTGAGCGACCCCGGCAGATATTGCGGCGTGTCCAGCAGGTAGTTGTTTACGCCGTTTCCGAGTGTGCCAAGCAGCGAATCATCGGAGTTATCGAATAGTGCCACCGGAAAACCGCTTGCGAAGCGGGTTATGCCGGAGAGGCTCCAATTCGTAGTTACACGATTGCTTCTGTGTAGAAGCGTAGCGATGGGTAGCTCCTGATGATAATTGATTACAAAATCGTGTTTGAGATCCCATGCCGAGATGGCACGGCTGTGCCGCGGATCGATCGGATCGAGTTGCTCCCCGAGACTGGACCCTTGATCGATCGACTTCGCATAGGTGTAGCTCAACAGAAGTTGTGAGTTGCGATAATGGTAATCCAGTGTGGTTTCCAGCGCATTGTAATTGGAGTTCGCGATCGATTTATCGGCCGTATTTTCGCCATAATTGGGGCCCTGTCCGACGCGGGTTCCATGGACGGTTTGTCCGTCGCTGTTGGTGTAGGTAGAGTCTTCGCCGAATGGGCCGCAACCTGGAAGACTGAGGCACAGCGCAGGATTGCCGGGGTTGGCAGAGACGAGCGTCAGAATATGGTGCCCTTGATTGCCACTGTAGCTACCGGTCAATAAGATGTTCTGCGCAATCTTCCGCTGGATGGAAAGCATGTAGTTCTCGGTGTACGGCACGCGATTTTGATAGTAGAAAAACGGGTCCGCGGAAATAGGTAGAAAGTTTGACCAGTTGACCGAATTGTCCGGGTTCGATCGGGAGACAGTGTGTGGTGGAAAAGGAAACGGAAACCGCTGTCCATTATTGACACCTGTGGCGGCTGTGATGAAGGGAGTCGCAAGCATTGGCGGCGCAGGGCTGAGATAGTTGTAACCGAAAGGAGGAACGGAGTACATGATGCCTGTCGAAAGGCCGGGAAATGCAGTATAAAAGATACCGTAGCTCGCTCGAATGCTGCTTTGCCCACTGCCACCGAAAATCTTCTTCCATATGCCTTGATTGAATCGTGGCGAGTAAGCCAAGCCAATTCGCGGCGCGAAGTTCTTGTAGCGGGTCGGAGCAAGTGTCTTCGGAACACCGGGGTCTCCGGCAACAACTAAACCTGAAGGCGCTCCAGGGTAAAGAGTGGACTGGGCTCCGGCGATGTAGGTTTGGATCTGATTATATTTCTCCCACCACGGCATGATCAGGTCCCAACGCAGGCCGGCGTTGATCGTAAGATTGCTGTGCGGTCGCCAACTATCCTGCACATACGTTCCGAAGTATCGGTTCCGCAGATAAAATGGCTGACCGGAGGACTGAGTAAAGTTGCTCGGGGTGCCGAGCATAAAATCCGCGTAAGGGGAACCGGTCTCTGTCCCGTCGATGTTGAAGGTCCCATTGAAGGTGGCGTTGGGGTGTTCATTGACCTGATCGATATGAAACTGGCCGCCAAACTTCAGCGTATGCGAACCCATGACCCTGGAGAGTCCATCGCTGACGTAGTAGGTGTTATTTACCTGCGTCAGGTTAGTAATAGGTACCCCCATTACAAATGTCGGGAACGAGATATTTTCCACTCCTTCGAACTGGGGCGCCTGCACGTAGATACCCGGTGTACCCGCGCCGGTCGTGAAGCCTTGCGACGCCAGGCTGACACCCAGGCCGCCATGAGGTTGCCCAATGACGTTGTTATAGCGAAGAATGCCCAGATGCAATTCGTTGACAGTATTCGCGCCGATAACTTTGGTATTGCCGAGGGAGAGGAGCTGCGCGCGTCCGATAAACAGAGCGTCGAAGCCGGGGATGCTTGCACCCGCCACGGAGCCAGGATAGGGGTTGTCGAGGCGATAGTCATCCACGAAGTAATATGCGGATAGCTGACCTAGCCGGCTGTTACTGTCGAGGCGTACCGAACCTTTATCGTCCCGGACGGTCTGCGAGAACGCCGACGTCGAAAACTGGTTGTTCCCGACATTAGGCGAGGGAATGTACTGTAACAGGTTCTTGGCCGGCGCCGACCAGGCGCGTTGCGGAATGTTTCCAGTTGGGAAGACTGAGGTATACGCCTCACCCGAAGTAACGGCGTAACCCAGCTCCTGTGTGAGCAGGGACGCCAAATAGGGACCGCTGACAGAGCCGGTGAGGTCGTTGAAATTGCCATTGCGTTCAGCGACAGTAGGAACCGAGATGTTTCCGGTGGAGACTCCTTGAGTCGTCCTCGTTCCCTGGTAATCGGTAAAAAAGAAGAGCTTGTCGCGCTTAATTGGCCCGCCCATTGTCCCGCCAAATTGGTTCTGATTGAAGGCCGACCGTGTGGGATCGAAATAACCTCGTGCGTCCAAATTCGTGTTGCGGAAGAATTCAAAGGCATCGCCGTGAAGAGTATTCGTCCCGGACTTACTCACAACAGCGATGATGCCCCCATTATAGTTGCCGTACTCCGGATCGAAGTTCGTCGTCAGAATTGTAAACTCCTCTATTGAATCGAGGTCAGGAATGATGGAGGTGCCTCCGTTCATGTGCTCCTGCACGTCGATCCCATTCACCATGAACCCGTTTGAAGACTCCCGTTGTCCATTGATCGACAAATTTCCAGGATTCAAGTCACCCGAAGGGTCGATGCCTCCGGTGACCCCGGCCATAATGACGGAGCTGGGCAAGAGAGTCGACACAGGCGCGACTCCCGGCTGAATCGACAACAGGTCGGTATAACTCCGACCGTTCAACGGGAGCGCCGTCATCTCGGCAGCGGAGACAACGGCGCCAAGGTGAGTCGCGCTAGTCTCGACCTGTAAACCGGAGTAGGATTTGACCTTTACTGAGGTTGCTTGCAAACCTATGACTAAAGCCACATCCACTCGAAGGGTCGAATCGGTGCTTATGATGAGGCCAGTATTGCGTTGCTCCGTGAACCCGTTTGCGATGGCGGTGAGGTCGTAGTGACCCACGGGAAGATTAAGGAAAGCATAGCGGCCTTGACTGTCAGAGAAGGCTTTGTAGGTAGTGTGCCGGGCGGTATCGACCAGCTTGAGCGTCGCCCCATGAATGACGGCCCCACTTTTATCCGAGACGGTGCCCGAGATGCTTCCGCCCACCGCTCCCCATGAAGATAGGGGTGAAAGGAGGAAACATACTGCGATCAGCCAAACACCAGGTGCTTTAACAACCAGGAGAAACGACTGCATAGACTTCTTTCTGCATTGAGCAATTGATCAAGCGTAACAATCTGCGGAATCCGAGCGACCTGGCCTTCACATATCCGTGCAAATCTTCTTACAATAGCATTTCGCATAATCGTTCTTGAGCAGGACTGCTGAGATCCAGTTTCCCCGATACGAAGTCACTTCGATTCGACATAGCTAGTTAAATGATCCGCCTCGGCCGAAATCTTCCAAAGGATCGCTATTGTGATCGCACAGATGAAAACAATTAGAGCAGTGTAAATGAATAGCGATTGAATCGGGAGGCGATGCGATATCAAAACGCCGCCAAGTACCGGACCCAGAATGGATCCAATCCGTCCTATCCCGAGGGCCCATCCCACACCAGTTGCACGGATGTCGGTGGGATAAATCGTTCCGGCAATTGCGTTCAATCCAATCTGGCCGCCAACCAGAAAGAAGCCTACTAAGAACGCGAGCATTAACAGTGAAGAACCGCGCGTCCAGGGAAAAAAGACGATTAAAGGGGAAGCGATGCAGAAAGCAAGTGCGATGAATAGAATGCTTTTTTTGTCACTGAGCCAACATATCAATAGACCGCCGATTCCGCCCCCGCCCTGCAGAAGCGCGCCTGAAATAATCGCATACGTAAGGGGGACTGCGGCTCCCGCCAGGATTGTCGGCAACCAACTCGTTAAAAAGTAATGACCCAATAAGCTCGAGGCGAAGGCAATCCACAGTAGAATTGTCATCGCAACCCGGCCTTTTTTGAATAGATGCTTTACCGGAAGACCTTGGTTTCTTTCCTCGACAACAATGAAGTCGGCGCCATCGCCAATTGTCGAATCATGCGTTAGCTTTCGGAGAATGGCGCGCACTCGATCAGGCCGATCATTCCTGAGTGTTAGAAAGCGAACTGATTCCGGTAGCGTGAAGGCAACAACAATGGCGAGAATAATGGGAGCGACTCCGCCTAACTGGAATACTATGGGCCAACCGAATAACGGAATAAGCTTTGCTGCCACAAAGCCGCCAAGAGTGCCACCCAGCGTGTAGCCAAGAAATAAGATGCTGATGATAGTGGCCTTCCGGTGGGCCGGCGCATATTCCACAGTCAGGGCAACCGCAGCCGGAACGGAAACGCCGATTCCGACACCAGCTAGAAATCTAAGAACTAACAGTCCTGTGAGCGACGTCGCAAAAGCTGCGCCTAACGTGAATATGCCAAAAAATAACGATCCGCCAATAATAACTTTCTTACGCCCAAAACGATCACCCAGGTGGCCAAGGACAGTTCCGCCTAATAAGTTTCCGAACAGCCCGAATCCAAAAACGGGTCCGAAGTAGGAACTGCTGAGATGCCATGCCTTAATAATTGCTGGGGCGGCATACGAAGTTACCTGCATATCGTAGCCTTCAAAAAACATAACCATGCATGTGTTCAGAAGTACCGCGACGTGAAACCAACCCAGTCGGCTGTTTTCAATCAGCGTTCCAACATCTAGTGTCGGTCGAGTCTTCATCCGTTCCTTTCGATTGTTCTGGTCGCGCTTTGACCGCGCGAGATGGCGAGCTTTTCAGTTCAGACATTTTCGGGGCCGAAAAAGCCAGCCTGATCGACCGCATCGCGCGACCGCTGCAAACGGGACGATTTCCCGGCCCAAGTTGCTCAATCCAAACGGGCTAAAGGCTCAATATTAGACCATTTGACAAGTTCCACTATAATACTCCGAAAGATGATTCAGGAGCGAGGCGCTTGCGTATGCCGAGCTTATGCGCGCAGGAACTGTGAAGAAGGGGATGCGGTATTCGAAGACGTCAACAGCTGAGAACCATTGATTGGTGTTCCAACGGAGCCGCTTAAAAAATTCCAGATGGACGTTCATTTTCTCTTTAGATCACTTGTGGGCAGGTCAGCGCACCAAACGAAATGGACGGGTTGCACACGTCTATCAGGTGGGTTGCGAGTTGCGGCGTTCCTCATTTTAGCGGCGATTGCGGCTGCTTTACCTGCCGTTCAGGCTGGCAAAGCACAGGCAACACGTACCGGCAAGACATCGAGTATCGTTTCTTCCGGAAATCCGCAAAAAGGAAAGATTGTGTTTAGAGCCCAGGGTTGTAGTAATTGCCACGGTTCCGATGGGGAAGGCGTCTCGGCACCGAGCCCAGACGGCGGCTTACCACGAATCGCTTCTACAACTCTTGCGTTGCCTATCTTCATTGAGCTAGTCCGTAAGCCAAAGGGTCAGATGCCGCCGTTTGGCAGGCAGCAAGTGTCGGATCGCGAACTGGCGGACGTATACGCGTTTTTACGGTCTTCGACACCTGCGGTCGGGCACGAGGTTTCTAGTGCGGTGAATATTGGCAAGGGCCGGAGACTCTTCACAATGGATGGGTGCTACGAATGTCACCTAACTCAGGGTCAGGGCGCACGGCAAACTGGAGGATCACGGATCGGCCCTCCGCCGATTCCGCTTTCCGCTTTCATCAGTTATGTGCGTCAGCCTACCGGCCAAATGCCGCCCTATACCCAGAAGACTGTATCGAACGAAGATCTGAAGGACATGTATGTATTCCTGCAGTCTGTGCCGCAATCTCCGTCATGGAAAAACATTCCTCTCCTGAACCCCTAACTCAGGCTAACCGCGGCTACCGACAGCCGGCGGGTCAGCGAGGCTGCGTAACTACATCAAGCAAAGCGGGATCTCCCCGCTTTACCACTTTCATGGCACGGCTGATGGCCGGCCTGAGATCTTTAGGATCCGTAATCGGGCCTTCAGCATAAACGCCCATACCCTGGGCCACTTTGGCATAGTCGATGTTCGGGTCCCGGAGTGTGGTACCAATGGTGGCGCGCGTGATGCCACGATTATGCCGGCAGGCCATACGCTGCACATGCATCAGTTCCTGGTGGTATGCGTGATTGTTTTGCATGACAGAGAGAAGCGGAATCCGGTGATGAGCCATGGTCCACAAAATACCCGGAGCATACATCAGGTCACCGTCGCCCTGAATGCTGACCGAGATCCTGCCGTGCTTTTTATTCGCGAGCGCTGCCCCCGTCGACGCGGGCGCTCCGTAACCCATTCCTCCTCCGCCCGAGCCGCCGATGTATTGATAACATTTATCAAAAGACCAGAGTCGAAGTGGCCAACTGTCTGCAAAGCTTACCGGCGATACGAGTGACCAGTCCTCGTACTGGATTTGGGCCCACAATTCACTGGATAAACGAGCGATGCTAATCGGGCTTGAGTCCCAGCCGTAGGTCGCCTCGGTGCGCGTTCTGTCGCGTGTTTTCTGGTGTTGGTCAGCGAACCTGCCGCCTCGTTCCCGAAAAATTCTTTTGCGATCGCCGGTAGTCAAGCTTTTCACAGCCTCTGTGAGCGAAGGGAGAGTTGTCTCCGCGTCGGCAGCGATGTCCAGATCGACTTCCGTATAACGCTGCAGGTCCTGATAGTTTCCCTTCCTGTACAGTTCGCCGGCGCTGATGCTGATCAGCTTCGCATTTTTCTGGATTACCGACTTCGATGTGCGGTGCAGCTGATCGCGCCAGGAGTGAACCGTGCCCCAGAAGTCCGCTACCTCGAGACCCAAAATAACATCCGCGTTTGCGATGAGCGCGCGTTTGTTTTGGGACTGATTCAGGGGGTTTCCCGTGGGAAAGTTCATGCGCGCGCCCTGATCGATGACCGGGGCCTGGAGTGCTCCCGCAAGTTCGATCAGGTGAGCCATTCCGGCAGGGGTGCGGGCGAAACGGCCGGTCACGATGACCGGATTTTCCGCTGCAACGAGCAGTTTCGCTGCTTCGGCAACTGACCCCGAGTCCCCCTGCGGCGGCATAGCGACCACTAATTTTGGGATATGGAGCTTAGCATCGGGCGCGATCGGAGCTTCCTGTAGTTCGGTATCGGCCACTAAAAGGACAGGCATCGTCGGGGTTGTCATCGCGATCTTGTACGCACGCACAGAGGATTCCGCGAAATGGGGAAGAGAGATCGGAAGATCATCCCATTTCACAAAATCGCGAACCAAAGCCCCCGCGTCCTCGACACTGTGGTCCCATTCAACTCCTGGGCGCCGCATGGTTGCGTCGATGGTATTGCCTGCGATCACATACACCGGAGCTCGGTCGCAATAAGCGTTGAAGATTGCCATGGACGCATGTTGCAGTCCAACATCGCTGTGCACGAACACGCACATGGGCTTGCCTTCGATCTTTGAATAGCCGTGAGCCAGGGCCACCGCCGACTCTTCATGGCAGCAGGTGATAAATTCCGGGGCTACGTTGCCACCGTAGTTGATGATCGATTCATGCAGTCCCCGAAACGATGATCCCGGATTGGCGGCGATATATTCGAAGCCCAGGGATTTCAGCACATCGACCATGAAATCGGATCCGGACCGACCCTCGGTCAATACCTGGACATCGACGTTTGTTGGGTCAAGTTCCTCCGATGCCGGTCGTTTGGAAGCGGACTGTGCCCGAACGGGTGGTTCAGCATTGGCTAAAGCCTTGCCCGCGACCAGGCCAGCCATTCCCCCCGCAGCGCCACTCAAGAATTTGCGACGATCCAACGACAGTTTTCTTGGCATAGCCATGGATCCTTTGAGGGAATTCCCATCTGTTCAAAGCCGGTCCGACGTATGATCCCGGACTTCCCGGCAGGAACTGTAATTTCGTACCGAATCATACGGAGGCTCCATCGTGCCTGTCAATGAATTCGCATACCATTCGGTTTTCACCTCGCACTCGCCGTCGTCACCCCACGCATTCCTGGATCTATGGTGGCTGGGCGTCACAGGCGGTTTCGAGTTCGCGTCTTGGCCTCGGCAACGGCTGCGCATTCGTCCAAAGTTAGTCTCACCATTGTGGAAGCACGCTCTCAATAGAGCCGGAACGCACGGCGAGATTTCTCTCACTTGCGTGCCTGCATATACCGGTCAGACGCGCTCGACCGATTGACCGGTATTGGCCCTAATCGCCGCTTTGCAAATTTTTCTGTTGACAAATGATATAGAGATTGGTCTAAGATTAGCCCGTTTGCCAAAGTTCTCCACGGAGAGAAGAGACATTCGCGCCGTTGCTAAATGATCGCTTAGCGCTGCAGCAATGGGTTCCAGCGCGAGGAGTAGGTTTCCGGGGAACAGAGTCAACAGATCACAAATCATGCCGGATCTCGAGCCGAGCAATGCACAAAGAGAGCCTGTGGAGGAAAAAATAATGATCCTGCTGCTAAGTAGAACGAAAAAGTTCCGAGCAAGCTGGCCAGTAGTGTTGATCTTGAGCCTGATTACCCTCCCAGCAGCCGCTCAAGTCATACCGACGGGGACCATCTCAGGTGTCGCGAAAGACTCGGCTGGCGCGTCGGTTTCAAACGCGACCGTCACGGTCGTCAACGTGGAGACAAACCTTTCACGGACAGCGACGACAGGTAAAGATGGGTCGTACCGATTTTCGGCGCTTCCAATCGGTCATTACAACGTAAAGGCGGACATGGCAGGTTTCAAAACCGAGACTCAGACGAATGTGACGCTTGATATTGGGCAAGAAGCCGTCGTGAACTTCACCATGGAAGTTGGCATGGTACAACAGCAGGTCGTTGTCAATTCAGAGGCATTCCGGGTGGACACGACGACCAGTTCGCTGGGCCAAATAGTGAATCACAACCAAATCTCCGACCTACCGCTCAATGGGCGGAATTTCGTGGACCTGACACTACTGCAACCGGGAATTACCCAATTCCAGAACAACAATTTTGGCACCAATGCACTTTTCGGACAATTCTTCAGTAGTAACGGTGCTCCGCTCCGGTCGAATATGTATACGCTGGACGGCGCGATCATGGGGAACATCCAGGGCGCAAGCGCCTCATCGATCGACGGCGAGTCGCTCGGGTTGGACGGCATTAGCCAGTACAAAGTTTTCACGAACGCTTACAGCGCGGAATATGGGCTGGTGATGGGTAGCCAGACCGTGATCGTTACCAAGAGCGGAACGAACCAGTTTCACGGCACCGCGTTTGAATATTTGCGGAATAGCGTCCTGGACGCGCGTAACTACTTCGATTATTTGTACACCCTGCCGCCCTCTAGTCCCGGCGGAGGGCGCCGTGTTGCTCCGTTCAAACGAAACCAGTTTGGTGGATCGCTCGGCGGGCCAATCCAAAAGGACAAGACATTTTTCTTCGCCACCTATGAAGGATTTCGAGAAGTGCTGAGCAATCCGCCCAATGTCGGCGTGACTCCCACCATCCCTGCCGCCTGCCACACCCCGGTGGTAAATGGGGTTCAAACAGTAACGAATGCCTGCGATTCAAGCCTGAAACCAGGCCAGACGGAGAACGTGGCCCCGGCGATTCAGCCCATCCTGGCGCTGTGGCCAAGTCCGAATTTGCCTGGCAATCAGTTCACTTATCTGAGTACCGAGCAGACCCACGAGAACTATGTGCAAGGACGCATCGACCATACCATCTCGAATACCGACAGCATGTTCGGCCGCTATACCTTTGACAACACAAACGAGACGTATCCTAAGATATTTCCGATTTTCGACTCTGGCCTGGTCGAAAGGCAGCAGTACCTGACGCTGGCGGAAAATCACATTTTCTCGCCGACGCTTCTGAACGCCGGCAGCTTTTCCTTTAGCCGGTCCCACGTTCTCGACCAAACGCCCTCTTCCTCGAACCCGAATAAATTCGTCGGCCCGCAATACTCGTGCGTCTCCGGGCAGGAGATCTGTCCTTTCACCATTAGCTCCATCGCGAATTTCAGCGATACCACTGTCTCCGCGATCAACGACACGCAAACCATTTTCACTATCGGCGACGATTTATTCTGGACCAAAGGGAAGCATGCCTTGAAGTTCGGAACTCTGATCAATCACTTCGACCAGTACACCAATCAGGGGGTGGGGCAAAAGGGCACCGTATCCTTCAGCTCTCTTCAGCCCTTCCTGCTGGGGAAATACCGGACCTACACAACCTACGCTCCGGGAACCAATCCACTGAAGGACATGTTGTTCTACACTCTTGGGTTTTACGCTCAGGACGAGTATCACGCACTGACGCGCCTGACATTGAATTTCGGCGTGCGGTATGAATTCGCTACACAGCCAATGGAGAAGAATGGGCGCCAGTCTTATTTTGTAGATCCTCCCTATAGCGACACGCCGACCATCGGCCCCATCGTTGGGAATCCGACCTATCACGACGTAAGCCCGCGGGTCGGATTCGCCTGGGACGTGATGGGGAATGGCAAGACGTCAGTGCGAGGCGGCTTTGCCCTCCTTTACGATATCGCGAACATGGGTCAGGTCTTTGGATTGGAAGGGCTGGCCATGCCGCCGTTTGTTACGAGTTACACGGTAAGTCCTAGTTCGCCAGGAGCGCCCGCAACGCTCACCCTTCCGTTTCCCATCCCCGCGAGTACGGGGACCCTGCAAGGAACGGCGCCGACGAGCGTCGACCGGAACTACAAGTCGCCTCATATACTGGATTACAATTTGTCGATCGAGCGTCAACTGCCCTGGCGGACGACCTTGAGCGTATCCTATGCGGGATCCAAAGGACTGAACCTCTGGCAAGCAGGGAACGAGGCGAACCCGGTTTGTCCCACCTCAAACACGTTCGTGCCCCAGGGATGCGCGGGCATAACAACCGTTATCGGGGGTGCGACTCCCACCTGGTTCAACGCAACTGCTCCGAGGTTGAATCCTTTCTTTTCGAACTTTGCGCTGTTCCGCGCGGCCGGCGAATCCTGGTACAACGCGTTGCAAGTCAATCTAGCGAAGACGACGGGGCACGGACTGGCATTCCAACTGGCGTATACGTACGGTAAACTGCTCGACGATACGGAGGGACTTGCAAATTCCGACACCAGCGGCAGCTCTCCGGGCCAAACCATCAATCCATTCAATCCAAAGACGGACTATGGCCCGTCAGATTTCGACGTGAGACACAATTTGCACTTGAACGCTCTCTATCATTTTCCAAAGATCACTGCGCACGGATTCGTCGACAAGATGGTGAACGGATGGTGGACAGGAGATATAGTCACCTTCCAGACGGGCATGCCCTTCTCGCCGTTGATTGGGTCCGACCGCCAGCAGGCCGGGATTGCGGGTCCGCATGGGGGACTCGAACGGCTCGATTATGTCACGAACGCCAACGTTGCGGAGGTGACGGCGGAAGCGGTGGCCCTCGGTTTAACGACTTGTCCCGTAAATTCGTCGGGATGTATCCCTTACAATCCCGTGGTTTATAACCGGAAGACCGTGATCACACACAGTGTCGCGCAGTGGTTTAACCAGAATATGTTTGCCCTGCAACCGGTCGGAACCATGGGAGATGTAAGCAGAAACATTTTGACGGAGCCCGGATTGGTGACTTGGGACGCCTCGCTGAACAAGGACACGGCGTGGCGACTCCTCGGCAATGCGGGAACCATTCAGTTCCGCACGGAAGTGTTCAATCTTTTGAATCATCCGAATTTCGGGCCGGCTAGTAATGCTGTTTTTGCCGGGAGCGTGAAAGATGTTCAGGAACAGCCCGGCTTTACCAGCCTGATCAATACGAATACGCCGTCACGGGAATTTCAATTCTCATTGAGAGCGATATTTTAAGGAAACTGTGCCTTGGAGATAAAATTGCAAACCTTTGGCTTCAGAGCAGCCGCTCTCCGTCTCAGTAGAGCGCCCTACGCGGACGCCAAACGAAGAGCGTTACCGATGGCCGTTGTGATGCTGGGAACAGCATTGATGATAATCACGCTGGCGCCGGCTACTTTCCAGGCTCAGACGATTTCGGAGCGCACTTGGCGAACCCCGAATTCGGCGGCAGGCGTCGGACAGTTCTTTCAATGTATTTACGAACAAAAATGGCCATGTAAGGCTTCCGCCGACCGCGCGCCCAGCGTCGATCAAATTCTGGCGAGATATGAGAAGGCGCTGGGCGGAGCAGATGCGCTCGCGAAGGTAAATACTCGAGTTATCAGGCAGCGGCGCTTTCAAGACATAGGAACGCCCGAAGATTCTTATCTGATGCGTTATACAAAGAAGCCATCCTCGGAAAACGGACGGCTTCTTTCGATCATGAGCGATACCGCGCTTGACGGAACGTTTCTGCGCTGGGTTAACGGGTGCGATGCTAAGGGAGGGTTTAGCTGGTCGGGTCGAAATGATCCGAGCGGAATTCCCCACAGCGCCAAGAACTCAACTGATGGCATCTGCCAGCAGGAACTATACTTCTATGGATATTTTCCGCTCGATTTGACCCGTTTGAAAAAGGCCTATCGACAATTCGAGTATAAAGGAGAACACAAGATCATTCAGCCAGCGGCGGACCCAGCAGGGGAAATGGCAGCGAGGCAAGGGCCAGATATCGTTCCCACCGGCGAGGTTCGCGATACTTATCTCCTTCTTGCCGTTCCTGCCCACGCAAATGACGACTATGCATGGCTGTACTTCGACACGAAGTCCGGCCTGCTGCTCCGATTCGCCAGCGCTGATAACAACCCGAACTGGCCCAACAGCCCACTCGTTGCGAGCCAGGGTACCGAGACGCTCGCGGCCGCAGGCAACACGCCGAGGATTGTGGATTTGCTCCAGTACAGGAAAGTCGGCGATGGCACGATTGCACCGTTTCAGTTCGTAAACCAGGGACCTAAAACCAGGGTCAGGGGAGTGATTGTCACCATGGTTGACAACGCGCCAGTTTCTGACAGTGTCTTCGTGAGGCCGAAAAATACGTTAAGGGGTGATAGAGGTTTCCCTACGGATAAGAAAGCACGATAGCTTGATCTTTCACATGGTGACCTTCGTTTTGAACTCTGGACAGTTTGTGCTAGTTATGGCATGAGGTAGCAGCTGTGGGTGAAACAATATACGCGTTTGATGTTTGCAATCGGATTCAAAACAGGAGTTTTTTAAGTGCTTAAGTTGAGGGCTATCGTATTGGGAGGGATTGCGGTGCTGGCAATTAGCTCGCCGCCAATGATCGCACAGTCAGTTGCAACGGGGGCGAGTTCATCGGCCCAAAACAAATCTGTACCGGACAGCAATAAACCTTTCGATCCCCACGACCTCTCCGGCGTTTGGCGCATCCCACCGACGCCCAAAGCAAATCTCCGTTTCAAAAGTACGATGCCTGAGCCGCCTTTGACTGAGTGGGGCAAGAAGCACCTGTTTCCAGGGGGAATCACCCATGGGAGTCACATCACCTTGAGCGGCGGATTTCCTGGACAAAACTGCGATCCGATCGGAGTTCCAGCTCAGTTTTCGTATCTTCGGTTCTACCCAATGGAAAATCTTCAGCTCCCTGATCGAATCCACCAGGTGTTCGAGCTGCATCGCGAATGGCGCGATATCTGGATCGGTGAAGAGCATCCCAAAGATTTATTTCCTACTTATATGGGAAATTCGGTAGCTAAATGGGAGGGAAACACGCTCGTAGTCGACACCAACGGGTATAACGGAAAGGACTGGATAACGGAAGATATCGATCACCCCATGAGCGATGAGTTCCATCTCGTGGAGCGATACACGCGAACCAGCTACAACACATTGAAGGTCGATATGACATTCTACGATCCAAAATACTGGGGGGATAAGCCGTGGTCCGGATGGACGAGAGTATTGAAACTACAGAACGATCGCTTAGAAGAATGGATTTGCGTTCCAGAGGTAGACGCGGAGTTTAATAAAAAGATTATGGAGCCAGTCTATGGCTCCAAAGGGCTCAATCTTCCCAAGAGCGCGCCAAAGAAGTAATCGGTGGGGAAGTTGTCTGGGCGTTTGTCACGAAAATATTGTGATAGGTTTATGCACGATAACTTAACTGTTGGAGGGTAATATGAAAAAACTGCTACTAATTTTCGGGCTCGTAGCGACTGTTGCTCTAGTGAGTGCGGTACCTGCTTGGGCCCATCACGGATACGCCGCTTATGACGAGACTAAACTTCTCACCTTAAAGGGAACTGTGACCGACTATGAGTTGGAAAATCCCCACTCCACGATGTCTTTCGACGTGAAGGACAAAAACGGCAAGATCGAGAGTTGGGTAGGTGAAGCCGGACATATCCGGCTGATGCTGGCGAATGGTTGGACCAGGACCACGCTGAAGCCTGGTGATGTTGTAACTTTCTACTTTCATCCGGCAAAAGATGGGGTGCGCTCAGTGGATCTGGTAAAAATCACGATTCCTGGTGGGCAGACCTTGTGGTGCCACAGCAGCGGATTGAAGTCTACTGCTCAATGACCAGCGGCAATCCGGAATGGTCGCATCGAGAGATACGCGGATGTTGCACGCGAAAATGATCGCTGAGGATAAACTAATCGACGACTTGGCGTGTGCCTCTTCGCTTGGTTCCTGGCTTCCAAGACGAAGGTTCATCCTGGGGGCTGCTGCACTTGCGGCGGGCGCCCTCCTTCCCGTGCGGGGATTGTCAACTCAGAATGTGAGTGGCGATTCCCGCTGGATCGACATGCACCACCATTTTGGGCCGCCTCAATGGTGTTCTTTTCTCGCCTCCAGAAATCTACTGAAAAAAGATGTCTGGGAAAATTGGACGCCGGCCATGGACGTAAAGGGGCTGGATCGAGCGGATGTAGCCACGGCCATGGTTTCGATCACCTATCCCGGGATATGGCTGGGAGAGAATGTCGTTCCAATCGATGCGACTCGTAAACTGGCGCGTGAATGCAACGACTATGGCGCTAAGATGGCGGTGGACTATCCAGGCCGCTTCCGTCTATTGGCGGTATTGCCGCTGCCCGATATCGATGGCTGTCTTCGCGAGATCGAGTACATATTCGACTCGCTAAAGGCCGATGGGGTCGGCATATTGACCAGCTATGGCGATAAATGGCTTGGAGATCCTACATTCGCGCCGGTTTTTGAAGAGCTCAATCGACGAAAGGCGATCGTATTTGTCCACTCGAACGTTCCAGTCTGCTGTACGCGAGGCGGGTCTGGAACCCACCGGTACCTTGTTCCAGGCGTGAATAACAATGTAATTGAATATGGGACCGATACGACTCGCGCGATTATGAGTCTCGTGGTTATCAATGCGAATGAACGCTACCCCAATATTCGATTCTTGTTCTCTCACGCCGGTGGAACTATGCCATTTCTGATTGAACGTATCCTCGGGAGAAAAAACATGGCGAGCCTCACTGATCCTAGTCGACCCAATGCTCGTCTGCACCAGCTGAGGCAATTCCACTACGATACAGCAAATGCGAATAACTCGGTGGCATTGGACGCATTGACCGCAGTCGTCGGCGTATCTCAGATTTTGTTCGGTACGGATTTCCCGTATGAAGGTTCCGTGGCGGAGCAGTCTCATGATCTGAAGGCATGCGGCGCATTCAACGCCACGCAACTCCGGTCCGTTGGTCGCGACAATGCCCGGAGACTGCTTTCCCGGGTTACGGTTTGATCTCTGGATCGAAGGATTGCGATAGGACCGACTATAACTGAGATTCGACTGACGATATCAGTTTCAGGAAATAACTGTGAGGTTTGAGGAGATGGGTTTTGTTTTTACTTTTTGCAAGTGGCTAGATCACACATCAATGGGCACGGCAATTCGCGATTCTCTATGGTTATTCCCGATCATTGAGACGCTACATATTTTCGGCATTATCTCCCTGGTGGGGTCCACGTCAATCCTGGACTTGCGTCTCTTGGGATTTGCATTTCGGGACGAGCCGGTTTCAAAACTGGGCAGGCACTTTCTGCCCTGGGCATGGTTCGGCTTCGCAGTGCAGGTGATTACGGGCTTTCTCATGTTCTCCTCGGAGGCAGTGAAGATGTACGGTAACTGGGCGTTCCAAGTCAAAATGCTGTTGATCCTTATTGCGGGGCTGAATGCATTTGTTTTTCATTCACTAGCCTATAAAAGCGTTGGAAAGTGGGACCGAGATCCGGTTGCGCCTTTCTCTGCACGCATCGCAGGTTCAGTTTCCATATTGCTTTGGTTCGCTATCGTGGCGGCAGGACGATGGATCGCTTACGTCGTTTAGAGATGAGGACTTCCATCCGACAATTCCCGGAAGAAGTGAGTGAAAAGATAAAGAAGAATTTTGTTCAGTACTTCACGAATAGAAATAGCTGGACATTCGGCTGCTCTTTGAGCATCCAACCATAGTCAACGAATCCGATTACACGGGGGAATTCTATCGGAGTGAGGTTGGTATAATGTTATACCGAATATTATTTACCGCAATCCGGTAAGTGAGTGTCAGCACGCATCTGATCGAGGCCCGAAATACCATGAAAAATATTCTTTTGGATGATTCGTTCAAGATCGTGGGAATAAAGCGCCGGCGCCTCCACGAACCCGTGGCAGATCAGATTCGCCAAGCCATCTTCCGCGGCTTGATCGTCACTGGTCATAAGTTGCCGCCCGAACGCGAGATGGCCGAGCATTTTCAAACGAGCCGTGTCGCACTACGGGAAGCGTTGCGCGCCCTCGAGAAGGAAGGTCTGATCACCATCAAGCGTGGCGCTGGAGGCGGCGCGTTTGTCGCCGATTTCGATAACGCGCTGAATGCCTTGGCCGAATCGCTGAACACAGTCGTCAAGCTGGGCTCGGCGAAAAGCGCCAACCTGACGGAGATGCGTTCCATTTTGGAGCCTGAGATCACCCGTTTGGCGACATTGCGCGCAACTCCGGAAAATATCGCTGCCATTGAGTCTGTGGTCGTCGCCCAGGAACAGGAACTGGAAGCTGGAGAACTCAGTCGCAAGCTCGACATGGAATTCCATCGCTGCGTCGCTGAAGCCGCTCATAACCCGGTGATGAATATTGTCGTGAACGCAGTCAATCAGTCCATCCGCGACTCGATCCTTCGCTCCAAGCGGACAGAGGAGATGCGGAAGCGTGTCGTGGCCTATCACCGCAACATCTTTGAAGCGTTGCGAAGCGGCAATGCCGACCTCGCGAAACGAGTGATGAGCTCGCACGTTATGGACGTTCAATGTCACCTCGAGACCTCCGACCATGAGTGATCAGATTCCGCGGCTTTCGGCGAAAGAGATGCCGCCGGAGCTTGCTTCTTTTCTGCGACCCCGAATCGAACGGTTGGGCTACCTTGGAGAGTTTTTCCAATGCACCGCGCATCAGCCGGAGGCGTTGCTTTCGTTTCTGGAATTCACCGAGCACCTGAAGCATGCGCTGCCTAACAGGTTGACCGAAGTCGTCGCCCTTTCGGTCGCGGTGCTAATGGATAACGCCTACGAGCGCGTCCAGCACGAGCGGCTTTCTCTCAAGCTGGGTTTTGATGAGGAGTGGGTACGCGAAGTGCTCAGTCTTTCCGCTGACAGAGACAGTTTCCTGTCTCAGCAGGAATTGGTAGTCCAGCAACTGGTTATCTCCGTCGCCACGCGCGGAGGACGCGATACCAAGTCTGAGTTCGAAGCTGTGACCCGCGCCATCGGTCCGGCTCAAGCCATCGCAGTGTTGATGCTCATCGGCCGGTATCTGTCTCATGCGCTCATCGTCAACACATTGAATCTCGCTCCTCCACCTATTCCTTCGGCCCAGGAAAACAATTTGTGACCACGCCTGTGGATCGTCCGCTCTGGATTTCGGAAGCTGAAGTCGTTTCCATGATGGACATAGGTGGAGCGATCGGCGCTCTTGAGCGAGGACTCATGGCCGAGGCCGAGGGAAACGCTCAAAACATGATTAAGACTCATGTCGAATGGGACGGCTCCACTCTGCATGCCATTGGTGCGGTATTCCCCAGGATGGGAATCTGTGGGACCAAGACGTGGTCGCATACGCCAAGCGGAGCCACACCGCTGCTTATCTTGTTCGACAGCAATCATGGCAACCTGATGGCCGTCATTGAAGCTTTTGCACTGGGCCAGATGCGTACGGCAGCGGCTTCCGGCGTGGCCACTCGTTGGCTCGCTGCGGCGGAGGCTGACGAGTTTGCGATGATCGGCGCCGGCAAACAGGCCATCACGCAGGTCGCTGCCGTTCTTGCGGTCCGGCCGATTCGCCGCATCCGCGTATTCAGCCGGGACGAGAATCGCCGCAACCAGTTCGTCGCGCGTTTAAGAGCCGAGTTTGAAGTCGAGGCAGCTGCCAGCCGGACAGTTAGAGAGGCCGTCGACGGCGCTTCCATCATTAGCGTTGCGACCCGCGCCACCGACCCTATTGTGACTGCCGACTTGGTCCAACCCGGAGCGCATATCAACTCGGTTGGCGCCATTGTGCCCAGCCGAGCCGAAATCTCTCAGGACGTTCTCGCGCGTTCGACGCGGATCGTCACGGACAGCGTTCCCAGGCGCATAAGCTGTCCCGGGAGATGATTGAATTCTTTGGCAACGATTCGGCAAGATGGAATGCCGTCCAGCCGCTCGCCACGGTGGTTGCCAACCGGCTTTCACGCTCTGCTTCGGATGACCTTACGCTCTTCAAAGCACTCGGGGTTGGGATCTCCGACCTGTCGCTTGGCATCGAGCTTTATCGTAAGGCGCTCGACGTCCGGGCTGGGCCACCGGTTCAGTGCACCTCAACGAATTTCCCCCGGTTGGGCGGCGAAGTGAAATAGGAAAGTTCACCATTGCGCTGCGACCGGAGGGAATTGCAAGTAAACCGAAGGTATTACGTTATACCAATGTGAGCTGTGTAGGTATTGGGCCGACCACGGAGAAAACCCGATGAAGGGCATGATCAAGGGATACCTGGACCGAACGATATCGAGACGCCGTTTGCTTTCCGGCCTTGGGACGATGGGTATCGCCTCGATAGCTGCAAAGTCTCTGGCAAGTTCGCTCGCCCCGTTTCAGGCTTCGCAGCAAAGCACGAACGGGAAGACGGAGACACCCCCCGTGGGTTAAGCGGGTGCGAGGGACCGGCGGCAAGCTCTTAATCGAGCAACTGAAGCAAGCCGGGGTGCAGCATATGTTTGTCGGCTGCAGCGCTGCTGGCGGGCCGATCTTCGACGCCTTGGTCGATGAGCCGGATTTCCATCTGGTCGAGGCGCTTCAGGAGGGCGCGGTTGCGGCCATGGCGGACGGCTACGCCAAAGCTTCCGGCAAGACGCCCTTTTGCTATTGTTCGCCGCGCGGCATCCCCAATTTCATGACCCAGATGTTCAACTCCCATCAGGACAATATACCCATGGTGGTCACGGCGGACTATCCGGCGATTGCCAACCTGGGAGAGGAGAACGCGGACTACACCGACCACGTCGACGAGATTACTCAGCCGATGACCAAGTGGCATTGGGTGGTGGAAACGACGGAGAAAATTCCCGAGCCCACGCGCCGGGCCATGGCCTTCGCTTCGACGCAACCATGCGGCCCGGTGTTCCTGGCGTTTCCGCGCAACACGCTCTCGGGAATCGGGGAAGCGGAGGTCATGGACCAGTCCAAGTTCAGCATATCGATGAAGACACGGCCGGACCCGGCCGCCGTCGAGAAAGCAGCCCGCCTGCTGATCGAATCGCGCAGCCCGTTGCTTTACGTGGGCGACGAGATCACCTGGGACGGCGCGCAAAAGGAAGTGCTGGAACTCGCCGAGTTGCTGGCGCTCCCGGTCGCGCAGCCGGCTGGAAGCCTGGGATGGTCGGTCCCGTTCCCGACGCGCACCCGTTGTTTCTGGGCGATTATCAGGAACGGTTTCGCTTTCTCGGCGAGACGGACGTGATGCTGAACCTGGGCGCCAAAATGCCCGTGCGTCATAACGTGGCTCCGAGTGTCAAAGTCATCCAGGTGCGGCAGGATCCGGTCAGCTTGGCCCGTGTCTATCCGACGGAAGTCCCCATGGTCGCCGACCTGAAGCTGGCGACCGCCGACCTGATCGCCGCCGTCCAGAGCCTGGCGACCGCCGCCAGACTGCAACAAATTCGCGACAGCCGCTATTCCAAAATCAAGGAATTCACCGCGCAGTCGAGGAGTTCCAGCAGTCCCTTGCGGCCAAGGCCGCGACCCGTCCCGAAGTCAGCCTGGAACGCACCGCGATCGATCTGGAGGCCGTGCTGGACAAGGAGATCTTACTTCGTCGGCGAGCTCAACTCCGCTCGGCCCATCGAGAAATCGAGGCTGATGCATTTCGGCGGCGACGACAAGCGATACTTGAGCAACACCGGCAGGGCATTGGGCTGGAGCCTCTCGGCGTCGGTCGGCATCAAGCTCGCGCAACCCGACCGGCCCGTGGTGGCCATGATGGGCGACGGCGCGTTCCTTTTCGGCGGCCCGCAGGGGCTGTGGAGCATGGCGCGCTATCGCGCTCCGGTCACCGCCATCGTCTGGAACAACCACAGTTACGACTTCGAACGGACCGAAATGTACAGCAGAGGCGGACGTCAGTTTGAAACCGGCCGCGACATGGTTTGCTACCTGGGCGATCCCGATATCGACTACACCAAGATCGCCGCCGGCTTCGGCGTCGAAGGCGAGGTGGTCAAGGATGCTGCCGCGTTCCGCCCGGCCCTCGAGCGCGCCAAGCGCGCCAATGTCGAAGGCCGTCCGTACCTGATCGACCTGCATGCCCCGCGTCACGGCCCGGGCGCTGCTTCGACCTGGCATCCGGACTACTCTATCGCGGCCTTGCGAAAGAGGGAGGTCTGAGCCGTGGCGCGTGATGAAATCGGCGGAATTCGTAGCTCGCAGAGACCTTTCCTGAAGACAAGTTGTTCTGCCGGCCTTTTGTTTTGCGCCTCCTTGTGCTTGCAGCAGCTAATGTACGGTCACGAGAAGGGCAGGACGGTGCTGCCGGATGGCGATGGGAAGCAGTTAGTCACGCTGGTATGCAGCCAGTGTCACGGATTGAGGGAGATTGCGATCCTTCGCGACGGGCAACAGGGATGGCGAAAGACGGTAGACAGAATGGTGCTCTATGGAGCGCAGCTATCTCCATCGGAAGCCGATGTCGTCACACGCTACCTAGCTACAGAACTCGGTCCGGATACAGGAATAATGTACAGCGATACAGGAGTAATGCACAGCGGGACAGCTCCACGTCAGGCTGCATTTGGACATGGGCCCAGGAATATCTCTTTGCCGGCGGGTCGGGGGAGGGAATTGGTGGCGACGCGTTGCGTTCAATGTCACAGTCTGGCAGAAGGTTGTCAGCACTTCCAGAAGCCAAGCCGACTGGGTATCCATCACTCACAACATGGTGCAACGAGGCCTGCAGGCCACGCCGGAGGAGACAAGGACGATCATCTCCTATTTACAGGCCAATTTCTCGACAAGCATGCAAGCCAATCCTCGGCGATCACGGCCGAGCCAACAATAGAAGGAGAATTGATGAGAAGCCCTAAAGATATTGCCAAAATTTTCGAGGTCGGGTGCAACTCCCGGCGAGACGCCACTCCGCGCGCCGCGGCCGGATGCTGCGCCGCAAGATCGCTTCTTCTGCCCATGGTCCTTCCGTTTGTGTTATTGCCCCTTTCGGCCATGGGCCAGGCGTCCCCGGCCCTGAAGCTCAAGACCCGCATCCCATTGCCGCATGTCAACGGACGGATGGATCATCTCGGGGTCGATATCCAGGGCCAGCGCCTCTTCGCGACTGCGTTCGACAACCATACCGTCGAGGTAATCGATCTGAAGGGCGGCAAGCTGGTGCAAACGATTTCCAATCTGGCCGAACCTCAGGGAGCGCTTTACGATTCTCCCGCCAATCGTCTGTTTATCAGCAGCAGCGCGGATGGCACTGTAAAGATCTACGACGGAACCAACTTCAATATGCTGAAAACCGTGCGGTTCTCCAGCGATGCAGACAACTTACGCTATGACGCGCGCAGCAACCGCGTCATCGTCGGCTACGGGGGAGAAAAGTTCCTGCATGGAAAACCTGTGCCGGGCCACCATGGAGACGGAGCGCTTGGGTTTCTGGATTCCGCCGGGAAAACGGCCGGTAAAATCGCCGTCGACGCTCATCCCGAATCGTTTCAACTGGAGAAATCTGGAACCCGCGTTTTCGTGAACGTTCCGGATCACAAGGAAGTCGATGTTGCGGACATGGTGAAGAAGAAGGTGCTGAAACATTGGCCCGTTACCATCTGCACGGATAATTTCCCGATGTCTCTCGATGAAGCGCATCATCGGCTGTTCGTTGGATGCCGCACTCCCGCCCTTTTGCTTGTTTTCGATACGGAAAGCGGCAAAGCCGTGGCGTCCCTTCCAACGGTTGAACATACCGATGACTTGTTCTATGACGCGGGCAAAGGCCGGATTTATGTTCTCGGCGAAGGCTACATCGATGCCTGGCAGCAGAAGGATCCCGATCATTATTACCGGATCGGGCGCTATCCGACGCCAGCCGGCGCCCATACGGGCCTTTTCGTGCCGGAATGGGGAAAGCTCTTTGTTTCTGTTCCCCACCGTAATCAGCGAGGCGCCGAAATCCTGGTGTATGAGACCAGATGAGGGGCAAAGATGGTTGCATCGCCGGGCCGTGAAACACCGGACGCGGGCGAAATTTTCGAAATGACTTCATTCTCGGAGCACTTATGTCTCTCACTGCATTACAGGCTTCGGTCTACCTGCATCACCTCCATCTCCACTCGCCAGAGCCGGAGCGGCTCGCCAAGTGGTACAGCCGTGCCATGGACATGCAGCTTGATTTCCTCCCCGATGATCTCTGGCTGACGACGGGCCCCGCCCGGCAGGTTCTGTTCTCAAAGGGGGACGCTAAGACTATCGGACATGCCGGGTTCGCGGTGCGGGATGCCGAGTCCCTGCGGCGGCTGCGCGAACGCGCCGAGCAGATGGGGATCTCTCCGCGTTCCGTCGACACGCCGCTCTTTCAGCCGGACGCATTCGGCGTCACAGACCCCGACGGCAATGCGATCTTCTTCGGCCTGGCCAAACCGCATCCGGCCAGAGCCGCGAAAGGGATTCGCGGCCCCATCCAGCACCTGACATTGGCTACCCGCGACGTGCAGGTGATCGAGGATTTTTACGCCGGCAAGCTGGGCTTCGGCGTGTCCGATCGGGTAATCAACGAGCACGGCAAAGTCATGACCTGCTTTATGCGCGGCAATCATGAGCACCATAACCTGGCGTGCTTTTATCAGGATCGACAAGGCATCGATCATCACTCGTACGAGGCGGGCGAATGGGATACCATTCGCGACTGGTCGGATTATCTTGCCAGCCAGGATATTCAGCTGTTCTGGGGGCCGGGACGGCATGGCCCCGGCAACAACCTCTTCATCTTCATCGAAGATCCGGATGGCAATTGGATCGAGATCTCCGCGGAGCTTGAGATCGTGCACGATCGACCGGTTAAAATCTGGCCGCATCGCGAGCGCACTCTGAACCTCTGGGGCCATGGCGTGCTCCGGGCAAAGGAATAGGACAAACGGCATGGCATTCATCACCTTCCAGGCAGAAAACCGAATCAGTTACGGAGTGATACGGGAGGACGGCGTCTTCGACCTGGGCCGCCGTATCGGAACGGTATTGCCGGACTTGAAATCGTTTCTGGCAGCACGAGGGCTTGGCATCCTGGGCGATGTCCCCAAATCGGCGATCACAGACTATGCGACGGGCGAATTCACGTATGCTCCCGTGATTCCCAATCCGGCGAAGATTCTGTGCGTCGGCCTCAACTACGACGAGCATCGGCGCGAGACGGGACGGACGCCAACCAAACATCCGGCGATCTTTACTCGATTCGCCGACACCCTCATCGGCCACAACTCACCGATTGTGCTGCCTGTGAATTCTTCGGCGCTCGATTGGGAGGGTGAACTTGCGGTGGTCATGGGCAAATCCGTCTTCCGCGTCAGCGAAGACGAGGCTCTGAGCTTCATTGCCGGATACTCCGTCTTCAACGATGCAACCGTCCGTGATTGGCAACACCATACCCACCAGTTCACGCCCGGAAAAAACTTTTCCGGCACCGGCGTCCTCGGCCCCGCTCTCATCACTCCGCAGGAGGCTGGGCCACTTGAAGAGAAACGCATCGAGACCCGGGTGAACGGCGCAATCATGCAATCGGCGAAGCTCGGCGACATGATCTTCTCCGTCGCCCAGATTGTCGCCTATCTCAGCGGGTTTACACGACTCTCGCCCGGAGACGTGATCGCGACCGGCACTCCGGGAGGGGTCGGATTCAAACGCGACCCCCAGATCTTTCTGCGGGCCGGGGATCGGGTCAACGTTACTGTGGAGGGCATCGGTGCACTGGTCAACACCGTCGAACCCGAAGCTCCCGCTACCAGTCACGGCGGGCATTGACCGCTATATCGACATAAAGTCCTCGGTCTCTTCACACCTGCGACGAGCGGGTGCACCATTCACGAAATCTCTTCGGCGCTGAACGTGCCGACTCGCACGACCTACTGGACGACGCGCGAGCCGGCTGCGCGGCTGGACGAATCACTGCCATGTGAGACAGCGTAGGCGACTAAAAGGCGAATGTCTACTTAGAGGTCGGCCGGAGAGATGGTAGTCAGGCGGCGGTCCAAAAATTGGGTCTCGTTTGTCAGTGGCTGCCATGCCGCTCTTTCAGATTTGATCCGTGTGAAACTCATGGCGTGATGAATTGTAGATGAATCGGTATGCTCGGAAGGCTGCTTCCTCCCGGGCATGCCGAGATCGGTGTACACTTGGGCGATTTCAAAGCCTCGCTGTTCGGCAAACCGCCGCAACTCCAGAAGTTGGGTCTCTGGGTGCTGATCGACGGTGCTGACACGCATGTAAAGTGCGGCACGCTTCAAAGTATTGCCTCCTGAGGCCAGCCTGTTTCCCAGGCTTTCTGTCGCTTACCGTGGTTCAAATTCGCAGGATCTGAATTACGATCGGGTTTGCGTCGATGTCGCCGTCAATGCCAAGTAGTGCCGCGTTGACGAACAGCGTTTCGTCCGTGGAAAACGTTCCACGAGAGCCGTGTACATGGCCGAACACATGGAGTTTCGGCTTCAGTTCCCGTACTCGATCGAGCAGAGCGGGACAGCCTTGATGTTCACTCGAACCTGCTGGGCGGTCGAGGATTCCGAACGGCGGACTGTGGGTAATGAGGATGTCTGCCTCGGCTGGAATCTCAGAGTAAAGCCTCACGCGATCCGGTTCGGAGCTGAGTCCAAAGGCTCCCCCGTACAGCGGCGTCGTCGGAGAGCCCCAAATCTTCAACCCCAGCATTTCGATGCTGTCGTTAATCAGGATTGTGGCATTGGAGATCGACCCGCGCTGATTCGGATCAGCTTCCAGAAAGAACTCGTGATTGCCAGGGATTAATAGCTTCTGAAGGTGAGGCAGCTCGCCCAGCCACTCATTGAAGTCGCCAATGGCAGCAGCGCTCTTGCTGTACTGGGTGAAATCGCCGGCATGGATCAGCAAATCGCCGTCCGGAACATCGACCTTGCGATGGAGTTCGTGCGTGTCCGCTATGCAGACGATCCTGATGTGGTCCTTCAATCTGCATGAACTGATGCTCTCGTTGGTTCTCATACGGTACTCTGCAATGCTGAAATGAAAACAGCGGAATTATTTTGAAAAATAATTGCCCCTGTTTCGGATCGGCTCACGTAGATCGTGACTATGAGAGCGACTTCGGGGTTCGACATCGAGGGAGTCGACATCGGTCTCGCCGTGAGTCTGGGTGCACTTCGTGAGGTTTTAACGGGTCTAAGCATCGACCGGAAGAAATGGTGGATTGCCTGTGACCCCAGGGATGCGTTGGACACCCACGTCCTGACAATAGGGCACGGCGATCCAAATTGCATCGATCGGGTGAATACCCTCTACTTTGATGTTCCAGTACTGAATGACTCAAAACCGACTACGGGGGTCGACGGACTCATTCTGCTCTTGGATTCCTCAATCATTTGGGCGGTAGACGCAGGACTCTACATGGAAGATGGGCGGGTCTTGGAGGATCCATTCACGGACCTGGAATGTTTTTACGAGCCGATCCGAAATGCGCTGATTGATAGGTTGCGGCAGGAATAATCTTTGTGTCGGCATCGATCAGAGGACGAATCTGGTCACAACTCTGGTTTATTCCCCGTCCAAGAAGGCCGACTAATGTACAGAATTACCAACGAACCTACCAACTAAGAGAGGGTAATGAGTCACCATCATTTTTGCGACGTCGTGGGCCACGAATGGGAATGCGAGGGGCTAGCCATAAGGCCGCTTGCTGGCGACAGCGATCCATCAGTCTGTATGTGCCTTGTGCACCGAGTTCCGATGGAGCATGGAGATCATAGCGAGTGTTCCATCGAGCTATTGGCCTGTCCAGAGCATCGAGGCGAACAGCTCCAGAAGATGGCAGCAATCAACACGAACAATCCTCCAACCGATGAAGTCCAGACTGAGAGCGCCATGTTCAAAGACAAAGACGGTAATCCAATCGTCGGTTTCTGTCTCTGGTGCAACCAGGACTTCTATTCGATGGATGAGGTCGAGGCGCACAATGCAGATGAAATGGCGGCATGCGATATCTTTCAGGAGATGAAGGACGAGGACTGTGGCCCTCCAGTCTTGTGTCAGATGCTCCATGCCTCCGGGCTATCAGATCAAGACAAACCCGACAAATCTACCTACAAGCGATCGAATCGAAAAAAACCTCGCAACGCAAAGAAATGAAGGGCGTCAGAGCAGGGAGCTTGGCAATCAAAGGGGGTATAGACGTGAAAGAGCGTAGTTCATATGAAAAGTGGAAACTCACACTCGTTCGTCGCATATTGAAGCGGCAGGACACAGACGAGACTCGCCTCACGCCGGGGTTTCAGACCCATGACCAATTGTGGCAAATCGCCAGGAAGCTGCCGACCGATTATGAGCCATACGGACAGATGAAGCGCGAAACATTTCTTGATTGTTCGGGCAATTGTCGCTGGTTCCACCTGCTTGCTGGCAGACGAGGTAAGGATTGGGGAGTATGTGCCAATCCGGTAAGTCCACGTGCTGGATTGTTGACTTTCGAGCATCAGGGCTGCCTCAAGTACGAAGTGGACAAACGCTCCAGCTATCTTGAGAGCGCAAAGAGCAGAAAAGCGCAACGGCAGTTCGAGGCAAAGGAAGAGGAGCTACGGAATTGGCGCAACGCAAATGGCCTTCAACGAACGGTATAGAGGAATCCACGCCTCCAAAAATACTGGCGAATAATTCCGCCGAATTGGTTCGTGCTTTGTAGATGGCATTGTTATGACATGCAAAACCTATTTTTTCGATGATACTTCGAATGCGATGAGGATCCAGATGCCTTGCGACTTGCGGTCCTTCCAGCCTTGCTCCCATTCTGGGTTGCGGCCGTTCAAACATAAAGCTATCTCGCGGAGACGGGGACGTCGAACTGTGACAGGATTTTGAACTCAGAGGTCATCGACCAGATCGCGGATCCTCAGGTTCAATGCGCGTGCGATATTGGACAGCTTAAGAATGGTGACATTTCGTATCCCGCGCTCAATGCCCGAGACATATGTCCAGTGCAGGTCGGCTTTCTCGGCGAGCGCTTCCTGCGTCAGACCCAGTTCCTCACGGCGCTTGCGAATCGCTCTTCCCAGAACCTTGCGCGGATCGGCCACAACAGAAGGTTTTCTGTTTTATGCCGATAAGTACATAGTATATAGTCTATGTTTAACAGCATGTCGAATAATTTGTCGTTTTGAGAACTTTTCTCGCGGAGGAATTCCGAATGCGTTGCTCAACATGCAACGGAACGGGTAGATGTGCCCAATGTCGGGGAACCGGACGTTCCGGCTATCCAGGCTACGGTTCTCTCGATCGCTACCCAAAGAGCTGTGCCCACTGCCAAGGCTCGGGCGTCTGCAGGAGATGTACGGGAAAAGGGTAGGCTGCCACTCTGGAGCCGCGCGGACGACAGTCACTGATCGATTTCCGATGAATACAACGCCTCTCTCATGAGCATTGTGACCAGATCGCCGGGAATGTTCGTTGATGCGAAATCATAGACAGTTGAATACTCGAGCCTACGGCGCGAGCTTCGCCGTCCGACCACTTGGCCTTTTATTATCCGTGTCGTTCAACATTGGTGGCCAGTGAAGGCAGAAGACTGCACACAATGCGTGAATACGAAGCAATTGCGGATGAGTTTGCAAGATTGTTTCCTGGTTGGGAAATCGCCTGGGAGGAGATAAGCCGTGCGGCCAGGGCCACGGGCACTGATTGCGCGACCTATCCACTGATCACGGGAATCAGGTACGACGTCTTGCAAGTGCTCACGACCATCGGAGTGGCAAGCGGAGATACCACGAATAGCACGGCAAAGATTTACCAAGCGTTCTGCGCAACGATGGACCCTGATGACCACTTGAGTCTGGCAGATTGCATCCAGCTCCTAAGCAAATGGGACCGCCAACCACTTGCATTACCGGTCACCGTCGGTGTGCTCGGATATTACGACAGATTAACCGGGAACAATCTGGCTTGCGGTGCTGCGGTCGCATATGCGCACCTTATGATCGCAATATCTGAACGCTCTTCGGAGTCGTTCGCGGTCGCGACCGTTAAAGCTCGGTATCTGGAACTTCTCCGTCCGTATTTGGCAGAGACCTTCTATCAGGGTTCGTTCAATCGGTCCGATCTTTGTGAGGAGTGTCGCGTGAGTTGCGAGCTACTGGGCGTGTCCGTTGAGGCGACGAGAGAGGAAGTCAAGACGGCGTTTCGGGACCTCGCCAAGATCTGGCATCCGGACAGGTTCGCTGAGTGGGACGAAAGAATCCATCGCAAGGCCGAATCCCAAATGCAGGCGATCAATCGAGCCTATGCGCATTTGGAGACGCACAGAACTGAAGGCGGCACAGCCGCTGCCAAGGATTTTCCCCAAGAAGAAGCTGATCAAGGTGATTCCATAGTAGAACTACGCAACCATGAGCGGGCCGAGGCTCAGGTGAATCCCGCAGGTGAGGCGAAAAAATCTTCGGCCCCGGTTACTCTACGCCGCTCTCCGCAGTTCGGCCGCTCCCAAGCTATCAATATCGCGCAGAGCGACAGGCACACCATCGCGAAGTGGCTGTTCGTATTCCTGTCGATATTCATTGGGGCTTTCGCCTTGTGGGCAATGAGTCATTACCGCACGGCCGCCGGGCGCCCACATGCATCGGCGGACACTGAAAGCACGCAAGATCCAGGCTTGGACACGTCGACGCCACCCCAGGTTCCAGTCTCCCCCGATCCCGCGAGACAAACAAGTCACGTTACCATTCAGAGCACCCCACGATCCAACGAAACCGTCGGTACAACGACAGAACAATTGCCGCCAAATGAGGTGGCGGATGTGACCAGTTCTCCCGGTGTCTCGAAGAACACAACTCCCGCTTCCCAACAGGACCTGGGAGTGCGGGATTATAACCAAGGCCGATACAATGAAGCCCTCCAGCATTTCATGGCAGCTGCAACGGCAGGCAATGCTGAAGCCGAGAGATACCTCGGATATATGTATGAATTCGGTCGAGGGGTATCGGAAAACGATGCCGCAGCTGTTGAATGGTTCAGCAAGTCGGTAGCGGCAGGGGACGAAAGTGCAAAAGTCGGTTTGGTAGGTGCGCAAGAGCTCATGAGTGGCCAACAGCCGCAAACTACAAATTCAAGTGTTCTACAGGCTGCAGAATCGGGAACCACCTCAATGCCCGCCAATGTTCAAGTGACGGACGACTTGACGCTGAGTCAAGCCAACGATGGTTACGATACCTACAAGAATGCCAGATTCGGGCACACAATTGATTTCCCCAAATCATTCGTGCAGCACAAACAGCCTCGCGGTAACGGCGACGGAATTGTCATGACTTCTCCCGATGGAAGCGCTCTGTTCATCGCAATCGGTGGGGACAATCCGGGTCGCACTCTGCGGGAATGGTACGACGCGTCGATCAAGAACGTCCACGGCGTACTTGGAGATCATAGAATTGGTAGCACTTGGTTCGTGATCAGTTGGACCGATCGCATGAACCTGGAATATTTAAAGATGTTTGTAGGGCTTGGCTCAGAAAAGTCCTTCACATTCATCTGTCCCGCTAATCGGCAAACCGCATGCGGAAATATCGTCGCCCGGATGGAAAAATCATTCGTGCCAGGCGATGTCGCAGAGGCGCGGTGAACTGCCGCTTTTACGTTCCAGCAGAACTTCGTCAATACCCAACATGTTTTCCAATCGCCCACAACGCAACCAACCCAACAGCTTACGAATGCGCAGAATGCGGGCCGCCACGATCCTAGAATGCTTACCGGGGTGGAAACACCTTCTGTAATATCGCGACTCCTGACGAGGTTCTCAACACGGAGTTGTGTCTCCAAAAACAAGAGCCCCGTAAAACCTAAGCACATCGCCACAAGGGCACTGGCGAAGGGACAGCTGACGGCCGAGAAATCTTTGATGCTAATGTGGCTGACAACGACAGCCGGAGGGTTCGTGTTCTAGAGATCGCGCAGGAATTGTGGCGAGAAGGTCCTGGTGTCTGTGAACTGGGCTGGTGAATACTATTGCGAGCATGGTGAACGCACATTTGCGAATGTGCCCAATGACTATAGCCCAAATTATTTCGGGACTAGGTATTTGTTGAAACCTTCTAAAAGGCTGACCTAATGTTTACAGACGGTAATTCACGGGTTCTATTTTCTCTCTGGCTTTTTCTTCAAGAGCGAATCAATAGCCGCTTGCGGATCAGCGATGATCAGCCGCTCCTCTTGAGGACCCGGTTTACTCTTTGTACGCTTTGTTTTTGGTTTCTTGGGCATAAGATACTATTATCTTCTCAGTTCCTGTTTGGGGTACAACTGGTGCCCCAGCCGGGGATCGGACCCGGACGACCGGATTGGTCACGCGAGTGCAAGTCGCGCCTGTCTGCCAATTCCAGCACTGGGGCACAAAAAGCGCAAGATGTAGGGATGGGTGAACCCTTCGACAGCTTCCCCATCCCTACTTTGTTCAGGCAGTCTAGCGCGGCCCCAATACCCTCCTCATGGTGTTCCTCCTGTGCGATTGCATCAAGCCACAATCGCGAGCAAATCGTTAGCAAGTTGGCGCGCCTTTGCAACCCCGGTATTAGTCATCCGGTAGCGCTTACCACGGTTCTCGCCGGTCACGATTACATCACCGTCCTTGCTGAGCTTTTCCATAAGACGATCACTGCGGCCATAAGACAGGCCCCCCGTGGTTTCCAGGCCGTCAACGATTTCAGAGCCAGTGACATACTCAGACTGGCGCATAACCCTCTGCCCGTACATCAGCAGAAGAACCGCTTCTTCCGCCGTCTTTGGGCGCACCGTAAGCGAGATAACTCGCCCTTCCAACTTCATAATCTTGGCCACGTCGGGGTCACCAGGCGGTATATCCTGTCGAGGCGGGGTGTATTCCTCTCGGAATTGGCCAGAGGGGGCGGTAGGCTGCGGAACTGTTACCGGCATAGCCGACACAAGCTCCTTGAACGCTTGGAATTGTTCCTTCACATCCCCCGGCAAACCTTCGGCTTCAAACTCGTGGACCCCAACCTTGATCTTCAGCCGGTACGGAGCGTCCATATAACCACCTTTCTTGGCTCACAAGTCGAAGTTTAGGAGAATCCAATGCCAGTGTCAACGTATATCGATCAAAAGCCTGTGAATATCCGGAAATCTCGCCCCCGCAAAAGCCAAAGCACCGGTCTGTGCCTTCATTGCGGACATAGAATGACATTCTGCGGTCTTCCTTTCACTGCTGAAATACCATGCTATAAGTGCCTATATATAAACATCTTCAAGGAGTCTCAGCAGCCAGTAGACGGACATTGGTGAAAGTTATACGCCAATCAGCGGATTAGCATATAATTTATCTTGATACTTGTTGCAATATTTGCTATGCTTATCACATGAAAAAGCCGAAATCGCAAGTTTTGGAAGAATTGAGAAATGCGGCGGTAGACGAAGCAAAGGCTGTCGCATTTATGGAGAAACAGCGATGGGGTGAAACACCCTGTTGCCCACGATGCGGAGATACCGACGTGTACATGATGATGACTGGCGAGAAACGCAACAAAGATTATCGGTGGCGTTGCCGTGGTTGCCGGGAGATGTATACCGTCCGCACCCGCACGGTGCTGGAAGAAACACGGCTCCCTGTGCGCGTGTGGGTGTATGCGATCTGGAAAGCAGCCAGTTCAAAGAAGGGATTCAGCGCCTTGCAGCTTTCGCGAGAGATGGAAATTACGCACAAGTCTGCGCTGTTTGTACTTCGTCGCTTGCGTCATGGGCTTCAAGAGGAGAATGCTCCAAAGCTCACTGGCACAGTCGAAGTCGATGAAGTGTATTTGGGCGGTCGCCCTCGTTACGCTGGCGTTTCCAAGCGTGGTCGCGGAACGGAAAAGACTCCCGTATTGGGCATGGTACAGCGCGGGGGTGATGTCCGCTTTCGTATGATGGACCGCATCACAGCGGAGCGCGTTAGCGAAGTGCTAGCTGAGAATGCAGACCTAACATGCCGTCTCATTACCGATGAACTTGGAGTGTATAAGAAGCTCGGACGCGGATTTTCTGGAGGGCATGAGGTCGTTACGCACAGCGCGAAAGAGTATGTTCGCCCCGGCACAGACATTCACTCCAACGCCGTTGAAGGAGTGTTCTCTCTAATTCAGCGCGGCATCATGGGGACGTTTCACAGCGTGAGCCGCAAGCACTTGCCGAACTACCTGAACGAATTTCAGTTCCGCTGGAATACTCGCAAGCTCGATGATGGGCAGCGGGTGAGCCGCGTTGTGAAGATGCTGGACGGCAAACGCATCACCTACCGGGAATCGGTAGATCAGCCGCCATATATGGCAATTTCATAAACAGACGAAATGATTGACACTCAAACCAAACAACGCTGCGATCATTGCCCTGGAAGAACACCTTTCCGGCCTGATCCAGAGTGTGTACAACGTGCCAGAGAGCAGTATTTCGAGCCGCCGCTGGACAAAGATATCCGAGAGATCGTTATTACTCTGGCCTCAAACGGTGTGGAAACGTTTGAATCATGCGAGGGTGGGCGTGGGCACAGCTTTCCTGAGCCGACAGTCCGGTTTGAGGGAGCGTTGTCGGAAGGGTTGCGGGCAGTCTCGGTTGCACTAGAAAACGGTCTTCCCCTTCAGTCGCTTAGACAAGTGTGGCGCTTAAGGGATGGACTTATCCACGGCCCTTGGTGGGAGATGACTTTTTGGCCCCCCAAGGGATCACTCCAATATATCGACCGAGATACAACGATTAGACGGGATGCGCAGGACGATCTTCTACAAGTAACCCAGTAAATTACTTGTCGCAGTCATTGCAGTGCCTATAGCCACCTCTGCCGTCACGCCGTTCGTTCCTTGGTATATCCCGACCTGCTTTACATTGATCGTTGTCGTGATAAACACGCTTGTCGGACGGCTTGCTGGCCTCATTTACGGAGTAATAGTCTGCTACTTTTGCCATTGTTAATCTCCTTCGGCAGCGATTATAGACCTGAACTTCAATTGGCGTCCGCTGCTCGTTTCAACAAATACCTAGTCCCGAATTATTTTGTGGAAAGCTGCCGTTTCGAATGAATCTACGCTGTGCCCATGAAAGGGATTCCCGGATTAGTGTGCCGGGACATGCGTTACGTGGTGGACCTCAGACATCCGTTACAAGCCCCTCGCTGTGGCAATGGTTCGAGTTGAGGGGGCATGAGAAGACATATATCCCGTCGTCGAGGTCGTGGGAATTGTATGGTCCGCCGCATGATTGCAAGCAGAATTTTCGTCGCGGGTGGTTTGGTCTGCCAAGCTCCTGGCCATAATGGAGTCCGCGCGTCGCTGGCCTATAAAGTGGGTCGAACTCAAAAGGGTTCCCTATTTGCACAACACGCGCATTCTTTGAGAGGGAATTGAGCCGACAAAGGCTTCGGGGTGTTACTCCCCAGGCACAGACGCTGATTGGGAGTGTCCAGCCGTATCACGGAGTCGAGGACCCCAAGAGGGCGATTCTTTCGATCTTGAACGACCTGAACAATACCAACAAACACCGGAGGGTTGTCACAGCCCAAGTGAGTGTTACGGGCTGCCAGATAATCCCAATTTCCTCAAAAACGTGAATGGCCAATATTATGGTCTCTTTGACGGTCCCATACCTGAAAGTGCTTTGGCGCTTGGACCCTTTCCCGTCAGAGGGAACGTGATTGAGGTGAGAAGTACGTTTATGTCTCTGATGGTTTTCAATGAGCCGGTGGTCGAGAGATGCGAAGTATTGAGCTTGCTTGGTCAAATCAATGATTACCTCGGCACAAGGCTCATCCCTCAATTTGAGCAGTTCTTCTAAGCCCGCGAGCCTCGGACGGTACACTATAGCGGCAGCCACAATTTAGATAGGGAGAATACATGTCATTTATCAATGAAGTGATAAAAGAACTACGCGTACAAATCACTCAACGTGAGGAGGTCATCCGATCGCTGAACCAGATCCTGAACCAGGGCAGCGTTGGCAAATCTAGCGCACCGGTGAAGAAGCGTGGGAGCGCATGGACCCCTGAGCGCCGGAAGAAGTTGTCCGCGACGATGCGGAGGATTCATGCGCAGAAGAAAGTAGGGAAGAAATAACGGTCGTTTGGAGGGGACAAATTGTCCCCATCCCGACCAAGCCCCTGAGCACAGGCGGAGCAGGTCTATCTCGGAGATCGGCGACATATGGCCCACTAATGGCCAACAAATGGCCAGACCCTCTGAAAAGACCCACCTAAGTCTATTTACCTAAGGTAGTTACTGGAAGCATCAAATGGCCCACTAATGGCCGACAAATGGCCAGACCCCTGCTCTGACCCCCGGTCAACCATTGGTCAGCCCCGAGTCCGACCTCTGGTTTATAGGCATTTTCTGAGGGCGGACATTTTGTCCATAGGTGGGGACAAATTGACCCCGCCCTGGGGACGATTCAGATATCAATTCGGTCAAAAACGCCCCCGTAAGCAGTAATCCAAGCAGTACATCAAATAGTAATGAAGCAGTCGCATTAAGCAGTCACTCAATCCGGTGACCCAACCCAGACGGTGTGACTGGCCGCGATCTTTGGATCGCTCTAAAGGCAAAGGCAACAGCGGCCAATGGTATCGAGGGTAAGATAATACTTTCCGCCAAGCAATCTATAGGACATCAAGAATGGGGCCGCGCCGGGCCTGCACCGGGCCCAGAACTGAAGTGATCATAGAAAACTGACTATCAACCCCTCCATTAGAGCCCCGCAACGGAAGGTACTCCACGAAAAATCGAATCACCTGCCTGGCATGATCCTGGCCATCTTTGGGTGTGTTCTGCACATCTACGCCTCCACCTCCCCAAAAACCTTCGATGCTTCCCCAGCAAAATCACCGAGGCGGACCGCCTGCAGGGTCAGCGGCTGACCCTGCTTATGCTGGCTCAGATTCAGTCGGAAATCCGGCAGACGACACGCAGCAGGGGCACTATGGATGTGCATCTCCTTCCTCGCCAAGATCAAGTTCGCCGGGGTGACGAGCATCCAGGAGGACATGAGCCAGTTCTTCTGCGACACCATCGGGGTCCGGCGATTCCTGGGTCTCCCTCAAGAGGACGTGGCGGACGTATATCAGGCGGCCGTGCGGCTGGATGATGTCCTGGATGCTCAGGAGTACCAGCGGGTGCAGACATGCCATATCGTGCTGGCGGCGCTCGGTCTGCTGGCGATAGCGGATGAGAGTTTTGCCTGAGTCGAAAATAATTCAAATATTTTCACTCAAAACTTTTAGGAAACGGAATACCTGGGTATTAAGAGACAGCACAGACCAACGGAGGACATTATGGCAACAAACGCAAATGTACTTAAGCCGGTAGATGCAGCAGTGAGCATTCACCTTAACGTCCACTCGGAGCATGGTTCATCTCGTATTTATGTTCACGCTCACATTTATTTCCTCAGAGATGCTACCTCGGCGGAAATTCTCGAGAAAGATCGCAACGGTGAACTTTGGACTCTCCTTTTGGACAGAGATCCAGACCACGCCATTTTCGAGGGTCTGGACCTCAGCAGTATTGAAGACGAGCGCGAGGAGGAGAGGTTGGTTATCCTGGCGCAACAATCAAATGTCGCGAAGGTGTTTCCTCGTGCTTTTACAGGGGCATTAAGGTCCATTCACGCGGAGATACGCAAGTACGTGCTGGATGAGGAACTGGCTGGTTACGCCTTCCGGGACGACACCCTTCGAGGAGAGACATCCACGGGCCGCATAACGTTCCATTGATTCTGCCGCATTAGTTTTTATTGATTCCTGCCTGTGTGTGATTGCTCAGGCAGGAATTTGTTTTGCTTTGAAATTTTCAGAATTCCTCAGGCCGGGTATTAACCATCATGACCGGACCGAAGAGCAGCCTGATCGATATCGTAGGGTCCCGGAAATCGGCATGGACAGCCGAAGGCTTGGCAGCCGTACTCGGCATGAGCACGAAGACGATCTATGCCCTGGTCAAGCGCGGCGTGCTACCCGCTTACCGGATCGGAACTTCGATTCGCTTCGACCCGATGCGCGTGGCCGCTTGGCTGGTGTCGTCGCAGTTGTGAACAGTCCATCGATCGTGCTCTGGAGTGCCATTCCCTCCGCTGGGCGCAGATACCGCATCACGCTCTCCAGGTCGGAATGTCCGCTCAGGCTCATCACCGTCCGGAGGTCGAGGCCGCCACGGTGGAGTCGCGTAATATACGTCGCCCGGAACTTGTGCAGCCACCAGTGATGACACTCATGGTGCTTTCCCCGGCATCCGTCGCAGGCCCCGCAATTCAGTTTGGCCGCGTAGACGATCCGCTTCAACATACGGAGCAGCTTGCGATTCGGTTTATCGCCCTTCGTCCCGGTGATGAGTTTGTGCTTCGGTCGCTCTTTGTGCCATGCGGTGAGTATCTCGATGAGAGGAGCCGGAATCGGGACATCGCGCTCCTCGGAGTCTTTCACCTTAAAGTCCCACTGTGCCTTGGCGCGGATGCGCAGCGTGCGCTGCTGCCAGTCCACATCTTGCCACTCTATGTGCATCAGCTCCTGCTCTCTGAGGCCGCACATCAGCGCGATGGAGTAGATGACCGTGTGATAGGGGTCTTTCGCGACCGCCGCGAAGAATGCCTGGATCTCCTGCTCGGTGTAGACCTCCGGAAGCTGTTCCTCATAGCGCGGCGCTCGCGGTAGCCGGTCCTTCATCTTCAGGTGAAGGAAAAATGCCCGGAGGTTGCAGTAGCTGTTGAAGATCGTCCGATCGGCATAGCCTTGCTTTCTCATCCACCCGATCCAGCGGGTGACGTGGTCGGCGGCCAGGTCGTCCGCATAGACCAGGCCGCTATGTTGCAAGAAACTCTCCACCGCACGCTCATAGTGGTCCGCCGCGACCAGGCTCCCGTGATCCACGGTCATCGTGTGAAATTTTTTGAAGGCGATCGCCAACTGCGTGCGACCCTCCTCCGGCACGATCTGTATCCCGGCTTCCGCCGCCGCGTGCTTGACCTCTGTGACTTTCACCGCTCGCTGGAGGGCTGTCCATGCTCGCGCCGCGTCCGTGCCCACAGACTCATACTGGGGCGCTTTCCCGTTGTATCGACGTATCTGATACGTGCCGAGCGGGTATCGCGTCTCCATCCCGTCGACCAGTACGGTGTGAGGTTTCACTCGTCCGTTTTTTGCGATGACGACGGGATAGCGCCGCCAGCCTTCATCCGTCTTACAATTCCGCACCAGGGTTACCGCTCGGTTTGCCATGCCGAGAGTTTACTTACAAAATACTTACAACACAAGAAGTGAGATTTCTAGGTGATGAAAATAGGCATGTTACAGACGCTAGAATTTCAATCCCTCCCTCTCCGCCATCTCAACTGCGGATATCTTCGGGCGTGAACCTCTCGAATGTACCTCGGGTGTAAATGCTCCCAGGTTGCCGACTGGCATCTACACTTCTTCCGCGTTATTAAATTAAGCCGGCTTTTTGTCGTCGATTCATTGGGTCTTCACATGAGCCTACTAGCGTGCTTAGTAGACCGTTTGGAGATCGACAATGAAATCTATTCTCGTCGCACTATTGGCAACGCTGGGTATTATGGTGACCGGTTGCCACGGCACCAGCGCTTCCCAACTCGGCCCGCAGCCACCGGCCCCCATCCCGGTGCCCTCGTCGGTGCAGGGCACGCAAGGCAGCAACTACACCATAGCCGTGTTTGCCAAAGCGCCCGGCACATTGCAACCGGACGATATGCTGCAGATGGGCAGCACCGTGTTCGTCATCTTGCAGGACCCGAATGTAAATCCGGATGGCACCTTTCCCCCCGGAGTCACCTCTTCACTGGCCGAAGTCCTCCAATATGACATGAATGGCAACGTGCTACAGACCTTCAAAGTGCCCGGACATCCGGATGGCATGGTGGCCTACAACTCCAACACGGTCTGGGTCAGCAGCAACGAGGACGGAAACTCCGTCATTACCGCCCTCGACATCGGCAACGACACGTCGCAGTCCTATACCTCCGACGTCGCGGTGTTGCCGCACGGCGGTGGCCTTGACGACATGAAGGTGATCAACGGCGTGGTCTATGCGAGTGCTTCCGCCCCGACGACAACGGCCAACCCTTCCCCGAACCTTGCACCGTACTCGACCGATTCCAGCGGTGCCACGGCGGAATACGGCGTCAACACCGGGCCCGCTCTCTATGCTATTTCGCTGAACAGCGATGGCAAAACCTTTCACGCGACGCCTGCACTGATGTCCAGTACGCCAACCACCCTAATTCCTAGCAACACGCCCGTCACGTTAAACATGACCGACGCAGATTCTTCGATGATCGATCCCACGGGCGACCTGGTGATTGACAGTCAGCAGGATTCCGAATTGGTCTTTGTCAAGAACGTCGGCAAAGCAACGCAGTCCGTTAGCGTGCTGCCGGTGACACTCTACGGCAACCCGTGGCCGCTCGATGACACCCGCTGGTCGCCGGCCAGCGGAACTTCTTTCATGCTGGTGTCTGACACTCCGGCGCAATTGATTTATAAGATCAGCGCAGCGACCGCTTTTACGCCCAGCACGGCGTACAGTTCCGGCCAGGGCACGGTCTTGCAAACCAGTACCACCACCGGTGTGATGACGCCAATCTACATTGGTATGAACAACCCGCACGGTCTGATATTTGTTACGCAATAAACCGGACAGGTCAGCATTCGGGCACTGTTCAAAAATCACTACGAGCAGGGAGTTTTCCGGGCAACGCGGCGTCGATGACTGGCGTCGCCCCCTGTTCCAGGTTGGCTCGTGATTGAATGTGCGATGCGATGGACACTGCTATTTGCCGCGACACTCGTCGTGAGCGCTTGCAACCGTACACAACCACCGGCGCATTTCTCTGCCACTCTGCAAACGAAATCCTCTAGCACATCCGCCATCGAACGGGCCGCTGCGGCGCGACTCGACGCGCCGTCGGTTCCTCTAAGCGCCATGGCGCGATTAGGGAAGAAAATGTTTTTTGACCCAAGACTGTCGGCCTCCGGCAGGATGTCGTGTGCGTTCTGTCACAATCCTCAGCATGCTTATGCACCAGGCCAACTCGCTGCCGGCGCAGTTGGGTGGGCCCGACATGGATCGGCAGGGCGATCGCGCGGTGCCGTCCCTGACATACCTGGAACGCACGCCTCGATTTATGATCCGTCCGGACACCACCCTTGAGGCAGGCGACGGCGGAACGGCCAAGGCGCCCCGACCATTAGTCCCTGAAGGTGGCATGGATTGGGATGGCCACGCAGCAGCCTTGCCCGATCAAGCCGAGTGGCCCGCTGTTCGACCCCAGAGAGATGGCCAACCGGAGCGGCCCGGCATTGCTGGCCAAACTCAAGGCGGCGCCATATGCGAAGGAATTTATCGCGGTATTCGGCCGAGAGGCGCTCAACTCACCAAATCGAAGCCTGGCTGACGTGTATCTAGCGCTTGCACGATATCAGGTCGAGGATCGCAGTTTCCATCTTTACAACAGCAAGTTCGACTACTACTTAGCCGGTCGCGCGCAATTGAGCCATGCAAGAGCTGCGCGGTCTCAAGCTGTTCGATGATCCGAAGAAGGGCAATTGCGCTGCCTGCCACCTCGACAAGCCGACCAAGAACCGGCTCGCCGCCTGCATTTACCGACTACCAGTTCGAGGCGCTGGGTGCACCGCGCAACAAAGATCTGATCGTCAATCGCGATCCGAAATTCTTCGACGAAGGACTATGCGGTCCCGTCCGCAAGGATTTGGCTAAGCAGCAGAATGATTGCGGTCTATTCAAGACACCCACACTACGCAACGTCGCGACGCGGCAGGTTTTTTTTCACAACGGCGTATTTCACTCGCTCGAAGACGTGGTCAGGTTCTACGTGGAGCGAGACACGCGGACCGAGAAATGGTATCCGCATAAAATCGACGGCACCGTGCAGATGTATAACGACCTGCCTCCCGCGTGTCGTGCAAACGTTGACGTTAACGATGCACCCTTCAACCGTCACCGCGGAGACGAACCGGCGCTGAACGACGCGGAAATCAAGGACGTGGTCGCCTTCCTGAAGACACTGACCGACGGTTATCAGCAGGCTGGCGGCAGACCAGCCTTCCCGCCAAAGGTTCAGACAGCTTGCACATCTTGCTATGTATCAGAAAGGCGGCAGCAGGCGCACAAAAGGGCAGCCCTGAGGTAGGGCTGCCCTTCGGAAACGGTTGCCCTTAGCTGGCCCTGCGCTTCGATTGAGCGATTTCCCATCGAAGATGCGGCGCGGTTACATCGAAGGACATGCCGTACCACTCTTTCACGATGTACGATAAAAGTTCTTTCAGCGTTACGCCTGTCCTGTGAGCGGTATCCAACAAGCAGTGCAGGGCCTTGTCATCCAGCCATTCAACTTCGGTTAAGGGTCTCTCGGGATTGGAAATGCGCTCCTGTCTCATAGCGCAATTTGTGGAAAAGAGGAACTTCGGCATAGGGGGTACCTCGTTCATGGGGTGTAAAAAGAGGCTGTGGTGCTTTGTTTCCGACACGCTACACACAGCCGGGCGACGTGTCAAGAAGTATTTACAGAGCCCTCCGGCGCTGAAAGCGGCCTGCAACACTCATCCGGAATTGGTCCGCGGCAGGTGACCGGCTTCAGCACAAGTAACTCCGCGTTTTGTTCACTTTGCGCATCCGAGTAGTGCAGGAGCCGCCGCAGCGATGGGATTTTTTTGTGCATCTGCCCTTTGCATTCTGTTGCCGCTTACGTCCTTTGCGCAAAGCTCAACTCCGCGGCCTTCCCCGCATATTTACTCGGGCACTCTCTCTGGTCCGGACCATCGACCGGTGGCCGGCGCAAACTTTGAAATTGCAGTTGGAAATCGCACGGTGCGAGCCATCACCGGCGCGGACGGCGCTTTTCGTGTGGCCACCTCTCTCGATGGCGCAGCCGTGGTGAAAATTCTGCTGTCGGGCTTCGCGCCGTTTCAACAAACGATCACGCCGGGACAGCCGGTGCAACTCACATTAGCTTTGGCTACCAACATGCAACGTGTTGTGGTTACCGCAAGCAGAACACCGCTGGCGCTCGATGCTTCCGCCAATGCGGTGCAGGTGCTATCCCGGAATGCACTGCAGAAAAGCGCGACGATCACCCTGGGCGATCGGTTGCGGCAAGTTGCCGGGCTGGACTTGTACCGCCGGTCCAGCACGCTGGTTGCCAACCCCACCTCGCAAGGCGTCTCGCTGCGTGGCCTTGGATCGACTGCGGCCAGCCGCTCTCTGGTCCTAGCCAACGGCATCCCAATTAACGATCCCTTCGGCAGTTGGATTTACTGGGACCAGATTCCCACGCTCGCGATCCAGGATGTGGAAGTGGTCAACGGAGGCGTTTCCGATCTATACGGCAGCAGCGCCGTCGGGGGAGCCATCAACATCATCGAACGGCGCCCGGCGAGTAACGAGTACGCGTTGGATGGTGGGTATGCGCAGGAAAATACGCCGCACTTGTTCGCCCTGGGAACGACCGTCTCCGGTCCTTGGAGTGGGCTCGCCGCAGGCGATTTTCTTCGTACCGATGGATATATTGAGGTTGCTCCTGATGTGCGTGGACCGATTGACACAGCCGCGAACGTTCACTACCAGAATGGCGAGCTTTACGGCCGGCGAGTTTTCGCCGAGCGAGGGTCCCTGTATCTTCGCGGAGATGTTCTGAACGAGGCGCGCGGCAACGGCACGCCGCTTCAGACGAATGGGACCCGCCTCTGGCGCTATGCTAGCGGCGTCGATTGGGCGACGGAGAATGCCGGGCTTTTCAGCGTGACCTTGTTTGGCAGTCAGGAACATTACCGCCAGAGCTTCTCCGCAGTGCCAGCCGACGAGGCCAGCGAAACGCTGACACGGCTCCAACATGTGGCTGTACAGCAGCTCGGAGGCGCCGCACAGTGGACCAAGGCTATGCTGCCATGGCTGACGGTTCTCGCTGGAGAAAATGTCAATGACGTTCGCGCCACGGATTATGAAATCCCAATTTCGCAAAACTTGCCGAATGGGCTGGCCGATACGTCCGCGCGCCAACGTGACATCGGAGAATATGCCGAAGCGTTGCTGCAATCGAAGAACTGGACCCTCTCCGGTTCGCTGCGTCTGGATGATTTTCTGAATCTGGATACCACTCAGTACATGCAAATCGACCACGCGCCGATCACGATGACGCGGATTCCGAATCGCAGCGAGACCCTCTTCAATCCCAAGCTGGGTGCTGTTCGGCGAATCAACGATTATCTTTCGCTGACCGCTTCTGTATATCGCGCTTTTCGCGCGCCCACCATGAATGAGCTGTATCGGCAATCGCAGGTTGGTCAGGAGCTCACGCTGCCCAATGCAGATCTGCAATCGGAGCGGGCGACCGGCTGGGAGACGGGGGCGGAGCTCGCTCTGCCGGCGCGCAATGCGACGGTGCGCGCCAGCTATTTCTGGACCGAGGTGAATCGTCCTGTCAACGCGTTGACAGTTAGCGTCACTCCGTCGGAAATTGTGGAGCGTCGCGAGAATCTCGGCCAGATTCGCAGCCGCGGCGTTGCGCTCTTGTATCAGGCGGATCTTTTTCCCTGGCTCAATGTGACGGGCGGATATCAGTATGCAAATGCGACCGTGACTCAGTTTGTGCAGGAGCCAAGCCTGATCGGGACGTGGATTCCGCAGGTGCCGCACAACTCCGCCACCATGCAGGTGCGTGCCGCGCAGCCGAAGCTTGGAACAGTCACGTTGCTGGGAACGTTGAGCGGCCGGCAATTCGACAGCGACGGCAATACATTCCTGCTGCACGGATACTTCCAACTGGATGCATATGCGTCCCACGCGTTTGGTCCGCGCGTGGAAGCCTATGCCGCGGTTGCGAACGCGCTCGATCGCTCCATAGAGGTCGGACGGACGCCAATCCTGACACTTGGCACGCCGCGCATGGCCAGCTTTGGATTGCGCATCCATTCCCGCGACAGAGCCGCCCGATAGAGTGCCGGGCGGCCGTCTTGGAAGTGTGAATGCCTACGGGAAATTGTCAGCGCGCAACGGTCTCTTCGACGGAAAGACCCAGGCCCTTTGCCACACCCTCTCCATAATTTGGATCAGCTTTGTAGAAGTGGCTCACTTGCAGTTCCTGAATGCGCTTTGGCGCCTGGCTCAGGCTGCTCACGATATTGGCGATCAGCCGCTGCTGGGCGTCTTTTCCAATCAGGCGGAACAGGTCGCCCGGCTGTTTGTAGTCGTCGTTTCCTTCGCGGTGGTTGTAGCGGTCGGCGGGCATGCCATCCAGCCCCAGAGGCAGTTCGCGATAGCGGTGATTTTCTACGGGACCGCCGAAACTGTTTGGCTCGTAGTTTGGCGAACTGCCGCCGTTGTCGTCAAACCGCATCGCTCCGTCGCGATGATACGTGTGCACCGGGCATGCCTTGGCGCGATTGACCGGCAGCGACTCGTAATTGACGCCGACGCGATAGCGGTGCGCATCCGGATAGGAAACGAGCCGCGCCTGCAGCATCTTGTCCGGCGAATAGCCCATTCCAGGGACGACGTTCACCGGCGAATGGGCTGCCTGCTCCACTTCCGCGAAGTAATTTTCCGGGTTGCGGTCCAGTCTCATTTCGCCGACCTCGATCAATGGATAATCCTTGTGCGACCATACTTTCGTCAGATCGAACGGGTTTACCTTGTAGTTCAGCGACTGCCCTTCCGGCATCACCTGGATGCAAACTTTCCACTTGGGGAAATCGCCATTCTTGATCGAAGTAAAAAGGTCGCGCTGCGCATAATCCGGATCTTCTCCCTTGATGCGGGCCGCGTCCTCGGCCATAAGATTTTTGATCCCCTGCATGGTTTTGAAGTGCCACTTCACGTAGAAGCGATCATGATTCGCATCCACTAGCGAAAAAGTATGCGAACTGTACCCGTTCATGTGACGGTAACCATCTGGCGTGCCGCGGTCGGAAAACAGGATCGTCACCTGATGCAGCGATTCCGGGGAGAGCGACCAGAAATCCCACATCATCGTCGGCGATTTGAGGTTCGTCTGAGGATCGCGCTTCTGTGTGTGAATAAAGTCGCCGAACTTGAGAGGGTCGCGAATGAAAAACACCGGCGTGTTATTTCCTACCATGTCCCAGTTACCCTCTTCGGTATAGAACTTCACCGCAAAGCCACGGGGGTCGCGTTCTGTGTCCGCTGAACCTTTTTCGCCGCCGACGGTCGAAAAGCGGACCATCGTTTCGGTCGTCTTGCCAATCTCGGAAAACAGTTTGGCCGTCGTATATCGCGTAATGTCCTTGGTGACGGTGAAATGCCCGTATGCGCCGGAGCCCTTGGCGTGTACGACTCGCTCTGGAATGCGTTCACGATTGAAGTGCGCCATCTTCTCCATGAGTTGGAAATCCTGCATCAACACGGGTCCGCGAGGCCCCGCTGTGACAGAATTCTGGTTGTCGGCTACCGGCCTGCCGGCAGTAGTGGTGAGGGTTGCGCGCTGGTCGGCGCGTTCCGCGTGACCGTTCGAGGTGCTTCCAGCGTTCGGGTTTTGAGCGTCATTCTTGGAATCGGACATAGGGGTTCTCCTGGGTGGAAAATCAAATAGCGAAAGCAGAGTGCTGGCGGTCGAGACGTTTCCAAGTTTAGGCTTTGAGTGCGACTGCGTCCATAAGCCGGCTCCAATGTTTATCATAGAGAATGCCTATCGCGGCTCTCTTCAATTCCAGTCGCGCGTCGGCAGTGGAGCCTCGGTGGAAATTCATCAGTTGCGATATTTCTGCGCCGTAGCCAAAACGGCGAACTTCACCCGAGCCGCGGAGCATCTGGGCATTTCTCAGCCATCTCTCTCGCAGCAGATTGCTCGCCTCGAAAAGAAGATTGGTGCGCCGCTGTTCGTACGACTGGGGCGCACTGTGCGGCTCACTCCTTACGGGGAAGCACTCCTGCCGCGCGCGCGGACAATATTGCAGGAAATCTCTGAAACGGAATCGTCGCTGCTGGGACTGCATGAAGGAATGCGCGGCGTGCTACGGGTTGGAGCGATTCCCACGATCATGCCGTATCTCATCGCTCCGCGGGTTCATGAATTCTGTGACAGATTTCCAGAGATGGACATACAGCTTTCCGAGCGGGTAACGGCGCGCTTGGTGGAGGACGTTCAGGCCGGCCTGCTGGACCTGGCAGTGCTCAGTCTTCCGATTTCCAATCCCGATCTGGTGTGCAGTGAGATGTTTCGCGAGCCCTTGTATATCGCAGTGGCGCAATCTCATCCTCTTGCGAAAGCGAAAATCGCAAGCCTGAAGGACCTCGACTCGGAACGCCTGCTGCTCCTGCGGGAAGGGCATTGTTTTCGCGAGAACGTAATGACAGCATGCACCAGGGCGAGGGCTGAGGTGGAATCCGTATTCGAGACGGACCAGATGGGCAGCATTTTTCCCTTAGTTGCATCCGGGTTCGGCATCACGCTGATACCGGCGATGGCCGCCGCCAGTGCAGTTGGCTGTGTATTGCTGCCGGTCAGCCAGGGCAGCGTGCGGCGCGTGGGTTACATTCGATCGCGGCGGCAGTTTGCCGGCAAGCCGATGCGCGCATTTCTTCAATGGCTGAAGGCAATCAAAGCGCCGAAAATGGGCGACACAATCATGAAATCGAGATGAGCGTGGAATCCGCGCGGACAGGGAATTGAACGCGAACTTCGACGCTTCAGGGCACATCCGGTATGGTGATATGGGATCGATTTAAGTCCAATGAAAAAAAACCAGTTTCGATTTTTATTTGTAGCCGGAACCGCGACGACGATTCTGTCCGTCTCAGGACTCGGGTTCGCGCAGAACATACAGTCCCCGCCGCACGCACCGCAGGCTGAGGTGACTACGCTGACCATGCCTGGTTCTTTCAGCGAGCCATCCGTCGCTGTGAATCCGGCGAATCCCAGGCAGGTTGTCGTCGCGTATCAGAACCAGGCGAGCATTGCATACTCGAGAGATGCAGGCGCGCACTGGCAGGCGGCGAGCAACACCGCGCCCAGAAACTTCAAGGTATCCGGTGACGTCTCCGTAACCTACGACAAACAGGGGCATGCGATCCTGTGCTACATCGCGTTCGACAAGCTGGGAACTTTCAACTATTGGGGGCACGCGGCCAACACGAACGGCATTTTCATCCATCGGTCACTCGATGGCGGAAAAACATGGGAGCCGTCTCCAATTATTGTGTCCCAGCAGGAGAAGAGACTCGTCACTCCCTTTGAAGACAAGCCATACATCGTGGCGGACACCAGCCGGGGCCCTCATGCGGGCAACCTTTACATTGCCTGGACGCGATGGGGGCTGGTGGATTCACGCATGGTATTTTCGCGATCGACGGACGACGGCAAAACGTGGACCACGCCGATGGAAATCGACCAGCATCCGGGATTGCCGCGAGACGACAACGGCGCATTGGAAGGATTTGACGGCGTGGTTGGGGCCGACAGCACCCTGTATGCTGTCTGGTCATATGGCGATGACATTCAGTTCACCACTTCTCACGATGGCGGAAAATCCTTCAGCAAGGTGAAGAACATTCTGCGCACCGCGCCGACGATGTTTGCTGTTCAGGATTTCCAGCGGGGCAACGGTTTTCCGCAGATCGCAGTCGATGCGCGCAGCGGCAAAACCAAACACGCGCGTCTGTATGTGACGTGGAGCGATTACCGCAACGGCGACATCGATGTATTCTGCGCCAGTTCGCAGGACGGCGGTAAGCATTGGAGCGCTCCCGTCCGCGTGAACGATGATCCGGTGCATGACGGTGCCGACCAGTTTTTTCAGTGGCTGACCGTCGATCCGGTTTCCGGCGCGGTTTCCGTGATCTTTTACGATCGGCGCGCCGACCCGGAGAATCGCAAGACCCTGGTCACGCTGGCAAGGTCCACCGACGGCGGAAAAAGTTTCGTCAACTATGGATGGAGCCGTAAGCCTTTCGTTGCCTCGGATGAATATTTCATGGGGGACTACAGCGGCATCGCATCGTATAACGATCGCGTGTACGGAGCATGGACGGAGGCCATCAGCAGCGCCAGGAGAGCCACGCCAACCGGGAAAGAAAAGTCTTTTACTGCAAAACAAGTGGAAGCGATGCTGCTACGAGAGCGGGACACAATCGTGCGAGTCGGCGTGGCGGATTTTTCCGGCACAGACGGCCGGACGCATTGAGCCACAGGGCTATTGTCGATTGAAATTTACTTGCGGAAAGGCGTGCGGACATGAGTCCGAAATTGTCGCTTAACCGTCCAACACCTTAGGGAGTCCCAAGTGACTCCCACCGAGATTTTCGGTTACACTTCGCTTGTATCATCGCCTTTGCAGTTTGTATCTGTCACACCTATCTTCCGAATTGTAAGTGAGAGATCTGTGAAACCTAAGATACTCGTGGTTGACGATGAGCGCGTGATCGCAGATACGCTGGTCATCATCCTGAATCGCAATGGTTTTGAAGCAACGGCTGCCTACAGCGGCGAGACAGCTGTCGATCTGGCGGAGTCATTGCGGCCGCAAATGATCATCAGCGATGTGATTATGAACGACATGAACGGCATCGAAGCTGCCATTCAGATTCGCACTCTGCTACCCGGCTGCAAGATACTCTTGTTTTCAGGTCAGGCAGCGACTGCGGATTTGCTGGAGAAAGCGCGCGCACAGGGCCATGAATTTGAAATCCTGGCGAAGCCCGTGCATCCGCAGGACCTGTTGATGCGCTTGCGCGTATAGAAACAGGTTTCGCAGCGCCATCTCACCGGCTCGTCCTCAATCCAAGCCGATACGCGACGTCATATTTTTCAATGAGCGTGCGATCCCGTCACATTTCTCTGCGTCCTTCCATCGCGCGGGTCATGGTCACTTCATCCACGTACTCAATGTCCGATCCGGCCGGCACACCGGTCGCGATTCTGGTGACACGCGCAGAAGTTCCGCGAAGCTCCGCCGCGAGATAGCCGGCGGTCGCTTCGCCTTCCACCGTTGGATTGGTTGCCAGAATTACCTCCTGCAATGCGCCGCTGCGCGCCCGCTCCAGCAGGCTGTCGATCCGCAATTGCTCCGGTCCGACGCCATTCAGCGGCGAGAGCGTACCGTGCAGCACATGGTAGACGCCATTGAAATGCTTGGTCTTTTCCACGCTCGCGATGTTCGACGGCTCTTCCACTACGCAGACAACGGCTCGATTGCGGCTGGGATTGGTGCAGAACTGGCAGGGATCTACGTCTGTGATGTTATGACAGATCGAACAGAGGTGAAGCTGCGCTTTCAGGTTGCGAATGGCATCGGACAGCGCGAGCGCATCCTGCTCGCTGGCGCGCAAAATGTGAAACGAAAGACGCTGGGCAGCCTTCTTACCGATGCCCGGCAACTTCGATAGCTCGTCAATTAATTGAGTGAGCGGCGGTGCAAAGCGGGACACAAAATATCCTCAAAACGGGTTTCGGAAGGAGCGCTGGCGACGAAGGCCGAAAGGCAGAATGGAAGAAGTCAGCGTCCCAGCATGCGCATCCACTCCGCGCCACCGAACATCCCCGACAATTTTCCCTGGAGCGCTTCGTCCACTCGGCGGGTGGCATCGTTGACCGCCGCGGCAATCAGGTCCTGCAGCATCTCCAGGTCGCCGCTGGTGTCTCCGCCACCGACTCCGACGCTTGCGGCCGATGGGTCCACATGCACTTGCAGCACATGCTTCTGGCCGTTCATCCGGACGGTGATTGCGCCCCCACCGGCTGAACCTTCCACCTGGGTCTGCGCCATTACCTGCTCCATTTGCTGCTGCATTTGCTGCGCCTGTCCCATCATCTCTTTAATCTTGTCGAAATCCATGGAAAATCCTTTCCGCAAAGAAAGCGTTTCATCGCGAATCGCGCAGGGAGACGACGCTGCGAATTTCAGCCCGGAACAACTGTTGCGCGTGGCGTATCAGCGGATGGTCCTGCGGTCGTGCGTCACCGTTCGGATTCACTGCGCCATCCGCAGGCCGGACTGAGGATTCGTTTCGCTGCGGCTTGCCATTCGATATTGGCGACTGGTCGTCAGACTCAACCCGCACCGGCCGATTGCAACCGGTGAGTTGCTGAAACGCGCTTCGTACGATCCGTTGTGCTTCCGCGGTGAACATTAGCTCCAAAAGAGTTTTGGATGCGCCGACGCGGATGTGGAGTTCACTTCCGTTCCAATCCCATGTTCCAGCCTCGAACAATGAGCCTGCAGTTTCATGCCCTCCGCGAACCATCGCATCGCAGATGCTTGCGCGCAATTCGTCCGCACTCACATCTGCCAGAACTTGGAGATTTCCTGTCGCATTCTCCGCAACCTGGGATCTAGCTATCGACAAAGGAAGCGTTTCTTTTGTTGAGTACAGGTTTGAGTCCAGGCTCGGGGTGTTCGCGGAAACCGTCTGCTGTAAGTTCGGCGGGTCGGGTGGTGGCGCCGGTCTCTGGCTGGGCTTGGTTCCGTCGGGTTGATGAGATGATTTTGGCGCAGGCGCAAACATTCCTTCGAACGGATGAGGTCCGCTTTTTGAAGCGTCCATCGCGCTGGCGTTCTTACTCGCTTCCACCGGGAGAACTCCAGCCGCTCGTTCAACCTTAGTGGTGGCAGGTTTTGCGGGCGAGCTGTTTGCCGACGCGGTCCGCGCTGTGGCCGATAGCGCATTGCCCGCAGCCCCAGAGCCGCTTGTGAGCTGACGAAACAGCTCCTCAAAAGGCAACAGGCGCTGCATGTGCACCAGTTTCAGCAAGCCAATTTCGAGATGAAAGCGCTGTTCTTGCCGATATCCCAGGTCATCGAACGTCCGCAGCATGGAATTCAAAAAGCGGGTTAGGTCTTCTTCAGAAAATTGTTCGGAGACCCGCGCTGCGCGGGCTTTCTCTTCGTCGGATATTTGCAGCAGGTCGGACTTTACACCGGCAACGCGGGCCATCAGGCAATTGCGCAGAAAGCGGACCATCTGGCGTGCGATCTGCTGTGGACTGTTTCCGGCATCCACCCACTGCGCGGCCTGCTCCAACATGGCGGCCGCATCGTGATTCTTCACCGCTTCCATCATGTTCTCAAATACCTGATTAGAAATCGTTCCCATCAACGAGCGAATTTGTGAAGCGTCGAGCGAACTCTTTCCATCCTGCGGGGGGGCGCTGGCGATCGCCTGGTCCATGATCGAAAGCGCATCGCGCATCGAGCCGTCGCCCGCTTCCGCCAACAGGGAGAGAGCGGCGTCATCAACGCGAACGGATTCCTTCTGTGCAATGCTGCGCAATTGCGCGACAATCTCCTGAAATCCCACGGCATGAAAACTGAAATGCTGGCAGCGCGAACGGATCGTCTGCGGAATGTCTTCAGGCTGCGTCGTCGCCATCATAAAGATCACGTGAGCCGGGGGCTCTTCCAGCGTCTTCAACAGCGCGTTGAAGGCCGCGTCGGTGATCTGGTGCGCCTCGTCGAGAATGTAGATCTTGTAGCGATCGCGCGCCGGACTGTAGCGCGCACCCTCGCGCAACTCGCGAATCTCATCGATGCCGCGATTTGTGGCGGCGTCGATCTCGATCACATCCATGGCATTGCCGGCGCGAATTTCTGTGCACGCATCGCAAATGCCGCATGGCTCCGGAGTGGGCCGCTCTGCGGTTCCCTTGGGAGTCCGGCACTGCAGAGCCATTGCTAGAATGCGGGCAATCGTCGTTTTTCCGATGCCGCGATGACCGCTGAAAATATAACCGTGCGCGATGCGGTCCTGTGCCAGCGCGTTCAGCAGAGTCTGCGTGACATGGTTCTGCCCAATCACGTCCGCGAAGAATTGGGGGCGGTATTTGCGCGCAAGAACCTGATAGGCCATGGGAGTTATTTGAATTTACGCCAGACGATGATTCATGTGGGCTGAGATAGCCAATCCCTTCGATTGTATCTCCTGCGAACAGCCTGACGCGGAAGCGAGCCAGCCGGTCACTTTGGTCCGCGAATCGATCCCTTCGCCGACTTTTTTGTAAGATTGCCGGCGGTCGTTCTGGGGGCGTTTTTCCTTTTGCGCCTCCGGGCGGCAGAGGAAGAGCCGCTCCCGCTCATGCTGCGCGAATCGGCTCGGCGCGTGACCGATTTTCTTTCTGCGGTCTGCTTACTTCCTTTCTTTTCTGCGGGAGCGGTCGCAACCGTACGCCTTGAGGACGATCGCTTTCGCCGCTTCAATTCTTCCGGAGAAAACATCGATCCCCGGCAGTTTCGCGCGCCGCAGTTGCAAAGCGCGTCCTGCTCGTCGCCGTCAAACAGGCAATAGTCGTAGGAGATCTCCTCGCCGGCTGCAATATCCCGGATGGCGGAGATCCAGACATGCCCGTCGATTTCTTCGGTCTCGCAGTTCGCGTCGCAGGAATGGTTAATGAACATGGCCATTCCATGACCGTCGATTACCTGGGCGCCATCGCCGATGGCGAACAGGTAAGTGATCGGTTTGTCTTCATAGCGTCGGTCCGCATCCTCTTTATCGATCAGCGGGCCTGTATATTCGACCACTCGTGAGCCTTTTTGTATCGGGGAGGTGGTGTAGCAGCCAGCGGCATGGATTGCAGAGGAGCGAATGATCAGACCCATAGGTATTTGGAAGCGGAACTCATGGAGTATAGCAGTCTGAGTCGGCGCAAAATCGATAATGCCTTCACTTGAAATCCCGAATGCGCGAGGAATCGGAGAGAGTCTTCTTCCTGCACATGCGTCCAACGGCATCATCGCGGCTCGCCTCTTACCCTTCCAATCACTCGATCGGTTCCACCTGCTTCGGCCGATAGCGCGGCTTCTTCATCAGATATCCAATCGGAATCAGAAGCGCGGTCATCAGGACCAGAACATGAACCGTGTCCACATACGCAAGTACGGTTGCCTGCTGCCGCATCATGTCGTAAATCCGCGAGGCCGCGCGGGCTGTCGCATCGGCGGACGAGTAGCCGCGGGTCTGCAATGCGCCCGAGAGTCCCTGTTTCAGCGACATGTACTGGGGAGACGCGCCGTACACATGCGCGGACAAAACCTCCTGATGGGTCTGGGCGCGTCGTAACAGCATCGTGCTGATAAAGGACACGCCAAGACTTCCGCCAATATTGCGTGCCAGCGCTGTCAGTCCGGAGACCTCATTATTTTTCTCCTGCGGCACGCCGACATAGGACATCACGCTGATCGGCACAAAAAGAAATGGCATCCCCAGCACCATGACGACGCGCCAACTGGTGGCGTTCCAGAAGGTGATGTTTAGGTTTATATCCCCGATACGCCAGATGCCGAATGTCAACAGGCAGAATCCGAAAGTAATCATCATACGGGGATCGAGCTTTTGTCCCAGATAGCCGACGATGGGCAACAGCACAATGAGCACCAGGCCGCCCACGGAAAGCGCGAGCCCGGCCTCGGTAGCGGTGTAGCCCAGCACCTCCTGCAGAAACTGCGGAATCATTACGGTGGTGGAATAGAGGGCAGCTCCAATGCACAGCATGACCAATTGCGTCATCGCAAAGTTGCGCTTACTGTACAGAGACAGGTCGATGATCGGATGCTCCGTCGTCAGTTCACGATAGAAAAATGCGATCAGGCCTACAGCGGAAAGCACCGCGCAGGTGACGATCAGATGCGAACCGAACCAGTCGTCCTCCTGCCCTTTATCGAGCATGATCTGCAGCGCTCCGATAGTCAGCGCCAACAGGCCCAGCCCGATGCCATCAACGCCGCCGGCACGTTCGCGGACCTTTTTCAGGTAGGGCGGGTCTTCGACGATACGATTGGACAGCAGTAGCGAGATAATGCCGATCGGAATATTCAGGAAAAAAATCCAGCGCCAGTCGTAGTTGTCGGTGATCCAGCCGCCAATGGTGGGGCCGATGGCGGGAGCCACAACTACCGCCATTCCATACATGGAAAAAGCCATGCTTCGCTTTTCGGGCGCGAAGGTGTCGGCCAGGATGGCACGTTCGCTGGGCTGGAGTCCGCCGCCGCCGACGCCTTGAATCACGCGAAAAAAAATCAGCATCGGCAGCGATGTGGCCAGACCGCAGAGAAAGGAAGATATCGTAAACAGGGCGACGCACGTCATGTAGAAGCGCTTGCGGCCGATGCGGTTGGAGATCCAGCCGCTGATCGGCAGCACAATTGCGTTCGACACCAGATACGAGGTCAATATCCAGGTGGCTTCGTCGAAGCTGGCGCCCAGCGAACCGGCAATATGCGGCAGGGCAACGTTGGCAATGCTGGAGTCGAGCGCCTCCATGAACGTCGCCAACGTCACCGTAAAGGTGATCACCCACGGATTGAAGCGCGGTGTCCAGTGTTCGTAATGAAACTCGCTGTCGTAGTCCCGCTTTTCGGCAGCAGGAACAACGGAAGACTGCGCCATGCCTGCTCCCAGAGAACCTTAAAAATTCTAAAGCGGATTTGAATTCTTCATAAAAACGTCGCGATTTGGTCAAGCGGCTTTTTCTCAATATCAGGCGCGCAGGCGTCCGTTGCCGGATAGCCGACGACGAGCACGAGGAAAGCCCTTTCATGAGCAGGCCGCTCCAATACCTGGTTCAAAAATCCCATCGGGCTTGGAGTGTGGGTCAGCGACACCAGGCCTGCGTGATGAATTGCCGCAATCAAAAGGCCCGTCGCAATGCCGGCGGATTCTGTGGAGTAATAATTCTTTAGCTTTTTGCCGTCAGCAGCGAGGGTAAAATTCTCGACGAAGATGACGATCAGATACGGTGCTATCTCCAGATACGGCTTGTGTTCGTCCGTTCCCAGCGGCGCCAGCGCGTTCAGCCATTCCTGCGGCGCTTTCCCATGGTAGAAATCGTATTCCGCTTTCTCCGCCGCGTCGCGGATTCTGCGCTTCACGTTGGCATCGCTGACGACCACAAATTTCCACGGCTGCTGGTTGGCCCCGCTGGGCGCGCTTCCAGCGACCGTCAGACAATCTTCGATGATCTGTCGCGGCACGGGCCGGTCGGAGAATTGGCGTACGGTGCGCCGTCGCAGCATTTCCTCTTTGAAATCCGCGGCGCGGCGGATCATCTCCCCCGGCGGAAATTCTCGATAAGTGGTCAACGGCAGAAATTTATGTCCTGTCATTTTTTTGCATTCCTTCTGGAATGGCCCACCCTTGACGGACGCGCCCGGACATCTTCCGAGCCGGTTTTGTGTCATGTGCATGGGAGGTGAAGTTCAAGCATAGCGTACGGCACCATGAGACCGAAATGCCATCCAGGATTGTTTGCTGCAATTTTTCATTCGATTCGCGCCGAGGCGGCAAAGATGCGAACAATTTACGGACCGACGATCGAAATGCCGCCTGCGGCGCGACGCGATATCATCGCAATCAGAATGGCTGCTTCCTGCTCCAGCGGCGCGCTTGCTCTTGAATCCGCAGATACTCTTGTCGGCCGGTTGCGCTCCGGGGATGTTCGTGCGCTGGCGAGGGCCATTTCCCTGGTGGAGAATGATTCGCCCGGAGCCGCGCAAGTCCTGTCCGCGTGCTTTCCGCACACAGGCCATGCGTTGCGAATTGGACTGACCGGCGCTCCCGGTTCCGGCAAAAGCACCCTCGTCGATCAACTAGCCCGGCATTACCGCGCGCATGAGCACACCGTCGGCATTGTCGCCGTCGATCCCACGAGTCCTTTTACTGGAGGCGCGATTCTCGGCGACCGGATTCGCATGCAGAGCCATCATGCCGATTCCGGACTCTACATCCGCAGCATGGCGACGCGGGGCTTTCTGGGCGGCCTCGCTTCCACAACCGCCGACATCGCTGCCCTGGTGGAGGCTAGCGGCAAGACTCGGCTCATGATCGAAACCGTCGGCGTCGGTCAGGATGAAGTGGACATCGTGCGGCTGGCCGATGTGACCGTCGTGGTTCTCGTGCCCGGCCTGGGCGACGACGTGCAGAGCATCAAGGCCGGGATTCTGGAGATCGCCGATATTTTCGTCGTAAATAAGTCAGACCGTGAAGGCGCGGACCGCGTGGAACGGGAGATCCGCGCCATGCAGTCGCTGGGTGGCCACGCGAAAGGCTGGGTGCCTCCAGTTGTTCGCACGATCGCTAGTACCGGAGAAGGAACTTCGGCGCTGGTGGAAGCGATCGATCGCTGCGCGGAATGGCTGCGGCAGAGCGGAAAGCTCGAAGAAAAGCGCTGCGACGCCTGGCGGGAGCGTCTATTGGAAATGATTCGTCACCGGCTGACCCAGGACCTGGTTCACCATCGCATTGGGACCGCGGAATTGGAAGCGTATGCCGCTGCGGTTGCCCAAGGTGACGAAGATCCCTATGTTCTGGTAGAACGTCTGGTGCGCGATTTGCTGGATTTGCACAAGGGCGACGCGAAGCATCCCACGATGGAAGGGCCAGGGTAAGAATTATGTTTCGTATCGATCATCTAGGAATTGCAGTGAGCGACCTGCGCCAGGCGCGCAGCTTTTATGAGCTTCTCGGTATGTCCGCCGGCCCGGAAGAGATTGTCGAACAGGAGCAGGTGCGCACGGCGATGATTCCTATTGGCGAAAGCCGCATCGAACTGCTGGAACCCACCTCCCCGGATTCGGTGATCGGCCGGTTTATCGATCGCCACGGGGAAGGCATGCATCACGTCGCCTTGCACGTCGATGACATCGCCGACGTCTTCGCCGAAATGAAGTGCGCGGGCATGAAGCTGGTCTCCGATGAGTTGAAGATCGGCGCCGGCGGCCATCTGTATTTCTTTGTGCATCCCTCCAGCACCAGCGGCGTGCTGGTGGAAATCTGTCAGAATGCCGACGCCGACCTACCCGCGGATGTTTCCGCCTGATGTTGCTCCTGCTGGTGGACACTGCGGGAACAACCGGCGGCATCCTGCTGGCACAGAGCGATAGCGAACTTCCCACGGCGGAAAATACGCGCGTTCTGGGAGCCGCAAGCCTGCCACCGCGCGAGTCTTCCATCCGAATGATTCCCGCGATCGCGGATCTGTTGCAGGCCAGTCATTATATTCTCGCGAACGTAGATGCTTTCGCAGTTGTCTCCGGCCCGGGCTCTTTTACCGGTTTGCGCGTCGGGTTGAGCGCCGTGAAGGCGATGGCGGAGGCGACGGGGAAACCGATCGCTGCGCTATCGCGTCTGGCTGTTCTGGCGTCGACTGCCGGCATCGCGGAGACTGTGCACGCGGTGCTGGACGCCGGGCGTGGAGAGTTCTACCACGGCATGTACCGCGATGGGGACGGCACATGCATTGGAGAATCTCTGGAAACTCTTTCGACGCTCGTCGATAGCCTGCAAGCAATTCCAGGAAAGATTGTCGCTTCGGAGCAGCCGGTCCTGAACGCGTTAGCAGAATTCGCGCCAAATCAAATCCCCGAAGTCTCAGTGCAGGACGCTTTGCCGCTGGCGCTGGCCGCATGGCAATCGCGGCGTTTCACAGACGTGGCGCTGCTGGATGCAAATTATCTCCGCCGCCACGATGTGGAGATGCCACCGAAGCGGGCCAGCCAGGAGAGCGCCGGGACGCGCCGGAGCGAATCGTGACGCTTCCGCCGCGAGAGTCACGCGCGACCGTGGATCACGGAGTTGTCGATTGCGAAGTTATTGTGCGGCGCGCGACCGAGGCAGATATTCGTGCTGTGGTTGGTCTGGCGGAAGCGTCTGCCAACGCCGCCCGATGGTCTTCCACAATGGCCATGTCGTACTTCGCGGCAGAGGAGCCGGGAAACGCGACCCAGGCGAGAGTGATTTTTGTCGCGTGCGTATCGGAATCGGCGGTTCTGCGTGTCGGAGTGTCCGACTTTAGCGGCAGGGCTGCGGAGGTCGTCGGCTTTGTGGCGTTGTCCACCGTCACCGCCGCCGGGCGGGGAGAATGCTCGATCGAAAATATGGCCGTCGCAGATCGGTGGCGGAAACAGGGAATTGGCGCGCGCCTGCTGGCATCGGGCTTGCTCTGGTGCCGCGCTCAATTCGGCGCCGGCGTGTGGCTGGAAGTTCGCGCGTCGAACCGCGATGCCGTTGCCCTGTATGAGCGGGCCGGCTTTGTCGTCGTCGGTCGACGGCCCGGATATTACACCCGCCCCGAGGAAGACGCCCTAGAGATGCGAAAGGTACTGGACGAAGACGCCTGTTGAAATCTTCTGTTGCCAGCCGGTTCACCCGCGTGCTACTTTTGCCGTCTAACCACAAGGAGGTGCTTCTCTATGGAGATATCCGTCGAGCAGGCTCCCCGCACCGGCGCAAGTCCTTTAAGCCGCCTGGTCGAGGAACACCGTCAATACTCCCGCGAACTGGAAGCCATTCTGGCCCAACCCTACCTCAGCGACAACGAACAAATCGAAGCGGCCCGCCTGAAAAAACTCAAATTGAAATTGAAAGACGAGATGGAAAAGTATGCGCGGCCTTCCCGGTCCAGCGCATTGTCAGCCTAACGAAGCTCGCATTCACTGGCAGATGACGCGCGCACGCGCATGGCCACTGGCCCTTCGCATGCTTTTATGTTCCATGTGGAACAATCTGGCTCGACAGTGGATCGGCCAATCTCATTTCGGGCAGCACTCCGGCATGAATGGCCCATTGATTAGTATCGCGGTTCTGCGTGATCGCAAATGGTCAGAATTGCTACGCCAAACCGTATAATCTTGCTACGCAATGGTTCGCGACGGGTATTTCTACGGATTGGGTTTCGGGGTCGTGGCCGTCCTGGTCTGGGTGGCCACGCATAAACTTTGGCTCGTTTGGATTCCGCTGGTTCTCGCCGCCTTCTTTCTCTGGTTTTTTCGCGATCCCGAACGCGAAATTCCCGAAGCCCCCGGCCTGATTGTTTCTCCCGCCGACGGCAAAGTGACGATCATCGAAACGGTGAGAACGCCCGCCGGGCAACTCCGCCGCGTCAGTATTTTCCTCAACGTGTTTGATGTACACGTCAACCGCGCTCCCATCGCTGGCAATATCCAGGCCATCGACTACCAAAAAGGCAAATTTCTCAATGCGATGAACCCGGAGTCGGCCGTGCAAAATGAGCGGAATCTCGTCGAGGTCGCGGGCGAGTTGTGTACGGTTGCGTTCTGCCAGATTGCCGGCCTTCTGGCTCGAAGAATCGTCTTTGACAAGAAGATGGGTGACTGGGTCCATCGCGGCGAGCGCGTCGGACTGATCAAATTCGGATCGCGCGTCGACGTTACGTTTCCGATGACGTGCGAATTGCAAGTGAAAGTGGGAGATCGCGTGCACGGCGGCTCGTCGGTGCTCGCCGTCATGTCGCCTCCGGATGGCGACGAATTGCTGGCCGCAGTCTCCTCCGAAGCTTCTTTTTTTGCCCCCATAGCGGGGCCGCTGCGATGACCCCCGCCGAAGGCCGGAAGCGGGGACCTGCGCGGCGCGGAATGTACATCCTGCCCTCTTTATTCACAGCGGGAACGATCGCAGCCGGCTTTTATGCTGTCCTGCAGAGCCTGCAGGGTTCCACGATTGAGCCGCATCATTTCGATTACGCCGCGCTGGCGATTGGCGTAGCCGTTCCATTTGACGGACTCGACGGCCGCATTGCCAGGTTGACCAATACGGCCAGCGAATTTGGCCGCGAGCTGGATTCTCTGGCCGATGTGATCACTTTCGGTGTCGCACCGGCGATCCTGGCCTACAGCTGGGGCTTTCGTATGTTGCCGACAGCGATGAACCCCGTGCTGCGGCACCAGTTGATGCAAGTTGGCGCAGTCGTCTGCTTTCTCTTCCTGATTTGCGGCGCCTGCCGGCTCGCGCGCTTCAACATCAGCTCAGACGCGAAGCCCAAAAATCCGGGAAGGCCGGACAGAAAGTATTTTGTCGGGATGCCAATTCCGGCGGCAGCCGGTGTAGTGGCCGCCACGGTCCATTTCTTTGGCGGGACGCCGGTTTTCAATGCAATTCTTGCGGGCGTCTGGATTTTCCTGGTGGGTTTGGTCGGCTTCCTGATGGTCAGTACCTGGCGCTTTTGGAGCGGCAAGGAGATCAACCTCACCGGCCGCCATCCGTTTCAGTTGCTGGTCTTAATCGGTGCCGTGGTTTGCGTTATCGTGCTGTTTCATCAGATCCTGCTCTTCGTTCTGGCGCTCGGCTACATGTTCTCCGGGCTGCTCGCCCGCGCGGCATATTCCTGGTCTCTTCGGCATCGGAGATACTCGAAACCGGGCGGTTCCATCACCGACACTTCCTCGCGTTCCGTATAGAGACATCTAAGTTAGACAGGGGCCGCACGTATGCCGGAAAAACCTCTCAGAATCGTGCTAGTGGGTGCGGGCAGCCTGCTTGGCAAAGCTCTGAACGATGAGCTCGCGGCCTCTGTCTTTTCCTCCGCGGATTTTCACCTGCTGGATGAGGATGAAACATCCGGCAGGCTTTCTACCGCAGCCGACGAGGTTTCGCTGATTCAGCGGATCGAACCGGATTCCTTCGACAACTGCGATTTCACTTTTTTTGCAGGAGGCCGGGAACAGACGAAAAAGCATTGGCGAAATGCTTTGAAAGCAGGATCGCGTATCGTCGACCTGTCCGGAGAACTGGAAGGGGCGCCGGGCACTCTTGTTCGCGCGCCGTGGATTCAGGAGGAAACGGTCGTATCGGATGCCTCCGATTCGCAGGCAATGATGCAGAGTGCCGCTCCCGATCTGCAGACCCGGATCGTAGTTTCGGCGCACCCGGTCGCTGTGCTTCTGGGGTTGCTTGCGATAAGGAGCCAGCGAATCGCCCCTGTGCGTGTGGTGTGGGCGACACTTCTGCAGCCAGCGTCAGAGTACGGTCACGCGGCGCTGGAGGAATTGCACCAGCAGACTGCCAATCTTCTCTCGTTTCAACCGCTGCCGATGGAGGTATTCGGAGCACAGACGGCCTTTTCTCTGGTAGTGTCGTTTGGTGCTGAGGGCCGGATCGCTCTCGCATCCGCTGCGGAGGACATTCGCCGGCAATACGCCAAAATCGTACCCGCGACCGCGAATGCGCTGGCGCTCCAGGTGATTCAGGTTCCGGTTTTTCATGGATATTCGGTTTCGATTGCGCTGGAATTCGCGCAGCCAATCGCGGCTGACGGGCTTGCTCGCGCCCTGGCCGGTCCGCACGTGCATATCGTTCCCAGGGCCAGTGAATTTCCCGGCAATGTGCAGGCGGTGGAAGAAGAGGAGATCCAGATCCTGGTGCGGCCCGTTTTGCGGATTGGAGCGATTGCCGGCAAGACTGCCGCGGGAACGCGGACGACCGATCGGTTTTGGGTGTGGAGTGTCGCCGACAATCTGAAGCTGGCGGCGCAAAATGCTATCGCCTGCGCTGTTGAATTGAATCGGCTGCGTCCGCGCGGAACCGTCCAGTAGAACGCGGCAACATGCGGCAAATTTCATTTTTAATGTGCGGTGAATCATTTCATTTTCGCTTGACGCCATATTCTGGCCCATTTAAGGTTGAATTAGATATGAAGTCTTCCGCTCACCAGATGTGCTGCTGTATGTGCTGTATGTGCTGCATGTGTACCATGCGGGCACAATCGCGCGCCTTCTGGAGGGTTGGGTAGACGAAAAGCTAACAAGCTTACAGTAACCCAAAATCAATAGCCCACCGACGGAAGAGCCGCTCAGGTGGGCTTTCTACTTCCGGCAGAAAAGTCCACCCGCTGAAAATCCCTCCGGTGCATAGGAACTGCCGATGACCCAGCAACTTTACAAAGAGGCCTACGACGAAGCTCCGGTATTGAGCCGGAGCACGCCGCCGGTCGCTCGGCGATTGAACCATCTCGAGGCTCTGGAAGCGGAGAGCATCCATATCCTGCGCGAGGCCGTATCGGAGTTTGCCGCTCCGGTGATGCTCTATTCCATCGGCAAGGACTCTTCCGTCCTCCTTCGTTTGGCGCAAAAAGCTTTCTATCCAGGAAAACTTCCGTTCCCGCTACTGCATGTGGACACCGGTTACAAATTTCCGGAGATGATCGAATTCCGCGACCGCTACGCGCAGGAAGTTGGCGCGGAGCTGATCGTACATCGCAATCAGCAGGCGCTGGACGACGGCGCCAGCCCGTTTGCCCTGGGCACGCAGAAGTGCTGCGGTCTTTTGAAAACGCGTGCGTTGCTGGACGCACTGAGTGCCGGAGGCTTCGATGCGGCGTTTGGCGGAGCCCGGCGCGATGAGGAAAAATCCCGCGCCAAGGAGCGCATTTATTCCTTTCGCGATGCCGCGGGGCAATGGGACCCGCGCAATCAAAGGCCGGAATTGTGGAACTACTACAACGGCAAGATCGACAAAGGCGAGAGCATTCGCATCTTTCCGCTTTCAAACTGGACGGAACTCGATATCTGGCTCTACATCCACAAGGAGAATATCCCGATCGTGCCGCTGTACTTTGCGAAGGAACGTGAGGTCGTCGTTCGCGGCGGCTCGGTTCTGCTGACGCAAGGGCCGATTCCACTGCTTCCCGATGAGAAGACCGAACGGAGAATAGTGCGCATGCGCTCGCTCGGATGTGTTCCATGCACCGGTGCGATCTCTTCGCGGGCCGATACATTGCCGAAGATTATCGAGGAAATGTTCAGCTTCCATCGCTCGGAACGAGAGAACCGGGCCATCGACCACGACCAGGAAGGGTCGATGGAGAGAAAGAAAAGGGAGGGATATTTCTAATGGCGACACAGTGGGTCGAACCGCAATCCGCCTCTCTATTCGAAGATTTTCTTGCGCAGCATCTGGAACGCGATCTCTTGCGTTTCACTACCGCCGGCAGCGTGGACGATGGCAAATCCACCCTGATTGGAAGGCTTCTTTACGATTCCAAGGCAATCTATGAAGACCAATTGCAGTCGATCCGCCAAAGCCGGCTGAATCGTTCCAGCGGGCCGATCGATTTTTCTCTGCTTACAGATGGGTTGCGCGCGGAACGCGAGCAAGGCATCACGATCGACGTCGCGTACCGGTACTTCACGACATCCCGGCGCAAATTCATCATTGCGGACACGCCCGGGCATGAGCAGTACACCCGGAACATGGCCACAGGCGCTTCGACTGCGGATGCGGCCATCGTGTTGATCGATGCGCGCAAAGGGATATTGCCGCAATCGCGACGCCATGCTTGCATCGCGGCGCTTCTCGGCATTCCGACCATTATCGCCGCAATCAACAAGATGGACCTGGTCGATTATTCCGAGCCAGTGTTTCGGCGTCTCGAAAATGATTTCGAGGAACTGGTGCGGCAGATTGCCCAGCCCGGTAGCCGGCCATCTGCGATTTCGATACAGTGCATTCCGATCAGCGCGCTGGAAGGCGACAACGTTGTTGCGCGCAGCGTGAAAACACCCTGGTACGGGGGGGCAAGCCTGCTGGAGTATCTGGAAGAAATTCCTGTTGCCGAAGCGTACAGCTCCGCTCCATTCCGTTTTCCTGTGCAGTACGTTATCCGGCCCGATGACAGTTTTCGCGGCTTTGCCGGGCAGATCGTCAGCGGCTCTGTTGAACCGGGCGATCGGGTTGTGGCATTGCCCTCTCGACAGAAAACGGGTGTGCGTTCCATCGTCACCTTTGACGGGGAACCCTTGCAAGCTGTCGCCGGCTCGTCGATTGCGCTTCAGTTGGAAGACGAACTCGATCTGAGTCGCGGAGACGTGTTGGTATCGGAAGATTGTTTGCCACACATCGCGCGCCGATTTGCTGCCAATGTTGTCTGGCTGCACACGACTCCGCTCGATCCAGGAAAGAGATGGATTTGCCGGCACATGACGGATGAAGTCCGCGTTCACGCGGCGTCGATCCGCAATCGTATCGATGTCAGTACGATGGAGCGCCATCCAGCAACCCAACTGGTGCTGAATGAGATCGGCAATGTGGAATTCACGGCGACACGGGACCTGTGCTTCGATCTTTATGCCGAGAATCGCAACCTGGGCGGCTTCATTCTTATCGATCCACTGACCAATGCGACCGTAGGCGCGGGCATGATTACCGAGAATCTGGACGAAACGCCGGAGCCAACGACCGCGCCGAAGAGTGACGATACTTCGCTGGTACAGCGGCTCCTTGCGTGGATTGAATCTCTGCGAAGTTTCACGGCGAAAGGAAGCAGATGAAGATTCTCGACCTCAGCCGTTGTGAATCGATGGAAAGTCTCTCTCCAGATTCCCTGGTGCGGGAAGTGTTGCTTCTCGGAGGCAAGGCTTGCATCACGAACAGCTTTCAGGTGGAAGACATGGTGGTGCTGCATCTTCTGCGTCAGATCGAGCCGCAGGTGCCGGTGTTGTTTCTCGATACCGGGTATCACTTCGCCGAGACCTATGCCTACCGCGATCGTATGGCGCAGGAATGGAAATTGAATTTGATTTCTCTTCACGCGCAGCAGTCTGTGGCGGAGCAGGAGTCTGCCTTCGGGATTCTGAACCGCACCGACCCAACGCGGTGCTGCGGGCTGCGCAAAGTGGATCCATTGATGCGCGGCCTTGCGTCCTACGACATCTGGTTCACTGGTCTGCGGCGCGACCAATCGCCAACGCGGAAAAACCTGCGCAAGGTAGAACATCACGCGCTGCCTGCTGGAAAGAAGCTGTTGAAGGTAAGTCCGCTTGCCGACTGGGATTCGAAAGCAGGTGTGGAACTATGTCGCACAGAACCGCATCGAATATCTGCGGCTCTACGACAAGGGCTACACCAGCATCGGATGCGAGCCTTGCACATCCATACCGGACGATCCGGCAAATCCGCGCTCAGGCCGCTGGTCTGGCCGGAAGCTCGAGTGCGGTATTCACACATTCACAGACAAAAATTCACCCCAGGAAATCCGATGACAGAGTTGACGATTGATCCCCCCAAGACGTTGGCGCGGAAAGAAACGAAAGCGCAGAAGACTGGAGCGCCTTAAGCGCGAAAAGAACCCGTGGGAAGTTTTCGATGAGGTGCGTGCATTTGCCCGCGAAGGGCGCGACAGTGTCGTGCCCGACTGGGCGTCCACGTATTTCAAGTGGTGGGGCATCTACACCCAGGGCGATGGCATCGGCGCGATCGGCGGTTCCGGCGGCGAAGGCAAAGCCACGCAGTATTTCATGATGCGCATCGGCATTCCCAATGGCATTCTGCGTTCTTCGCAGCTTCGCGTCATCGCGGAAATCACCCGGCGGCACGCGCACAATCTTGCAGACATAACGACTCGTCAGAACATTCAATTGCACTGGCTCACCATCGAATCGCTGCCGGAGATTGTCGACACCCTGACGAAGATCGGACTGTCTCCGAAGGGCGCGTGCGGCGACGTGTCGCGCAACGTGACCGGATGCCCGCTGGCCGGTATCGCAGAAGATGAAATCGCCGATGCATCTCCGCTCGCACTCGAACTGGCCGGCGATCTGACCGCCAATCCCGAGTTTTACAACTTGCCAAGGAAATACAAGGTTTCCATCACTGGATGCCCTTCGTGGTGCACTTATCCCGAGATCAACGATGTGGGACTGACTGCAGTTGAAAGGAAGTCTGCCCATGGAACGGAGATTGGATACACCTTGCGTGTCGGCGGCGGGCTTTCCAATGAGCCACATCTCGCCGTGCGCCTGAATGCGTTTCTGCATCCGCACCAGGTTGTGCCCGCTGTACATGCGGTGACGGAAATCTTTCGCGGTCAGCAGGTGTTACGGGAAAGCCGCGACCGCGCGCGGCTGAAATACCTTTTTATGAAAGAGGGATGGGACGCGGAGCAGTTTCTCGCGGAAATCGAAGCGCGGTTGGGGTATCGCCTGGAACCGGGAGTGGAAGAACGCGTTCCTCAGGACATTTTTCGCGACCACGTCGGTATTCACCGGCAAAAACAGCAAGGACTCAGTTATGTCGGCGCGTCTGTTCTGCGAGGTAGATTGAGCGGCGATCAGCTCGCCGCAGTCGCGGAGTTGTCGGAGAAATTCGGTACTGGCGATTTACGCACAACCGTGATGCAGAATCTTCTGTTAACCAATATTCCTAATGCGAAGGCGAATGAGTTGGCGAGGGAACTCGGCTCGATTGGCCTGCGTGTGGAAGGCTCCAGCTTCTGGCGTGGCGCGATCGCCTGCACCGGCGACGGAGTTCTGCAAACTCGCGATTACGGAGACCAAGGGTTTTACTCGATGGCTGGTTGAAGAACTGGAACAACGCATTCCGGAATTCGATCAGCAGATCAAACTGAATGTGACGGGCTGCCCCAATAGCTGCGGTCAGCATTGGATCGCCGATGTTGGCATCGAAGGGAAAAAGATCAAGCAGGCGGGGAAGCTGGTCGACGCATATTACTTTTGCCTGGGCGGCTCTGTCGGATTGCATGGCAGAACGGCGCGCCCGGTCGGCTACCGTTGCGCGGCCACGGACGTTCCGGACGCGTTGGAGCGGTTGCTGCGGAGCTATCTCGCAGCCCGTGATCCGGGGGAAAATCTGCGTCAGTATTTTGCGCGGCATGAGGACGCCGAATTGCGCGACCAGTTAGCCGGGACTTCGGTTGCACCGGTTGAGCGCGATGTTTCTCCAGGACGGGTGCCGCACGCCGCGGAATGATTCCGCGAGAAAGAAAGAGAGAAAGGCGACATGAGCCTGTTTCCGATTTTTATGAAGCTCGAAGGACGACGCTGCCTGGTGGTTGGCGCGGGCAACGTTGCTTTGGAGAAAATCTCGAGCCTGCTGCAAGCAGATGCGAGCATTACGGTGATCGCTCCCGCAGTCTGCGAAGCAGTGGAAAAGCTGGCCGCCGACGGTCGCATTACGCTGGCGCGCCGGCGCTTTCAAGAGTCGGATTTAGATGGTCAGACGCTGGTGGTCACCGCGACGGACTCGCGCGATGTGAATCGCGAGGTATTTCTTGCAGCCCAGCAACGCGGGCTGCTGTGCAATTCCGTCGATGATCCGCCGAACTGCGACTATTATTTCGCCTCTATTGTGCAGCGGGGCGACCTGCAGATTGCAATCTCGACTGCCGGAGAAAGTCCGGCACTGGCGCAACGCCTACGCCGTGAGATCGACGCGCAGTTGCCGCCGGACACAGGCGCATGGCTGGCGGAACTCGGCAAGCTGCGCCGGGAAATTCTGGCCACGCATCCGGCGGGCGAGGATCGAAAGCTGCTGCTGCATACGCTGGCGCAGCGTTCCGTCTGCGGATTAGAGCAATGTCCCATCGCGCCAGCTGGCTTTTTCCAAAACGTCTCGAACTGGAGAGTGTGCGATGACGATCGCCCAAAAAGGAACGGTGTATCTGGTCGGCGCAGGGCCGGGCGATCCGGAACTGTTGACCTGAAAGGCTGCTGATTTGCTGGCGACCGCGGATGTGTTCTTCACGACGATCTGGTTCCGCAGGCGATTCTGGACCGCGCCGGTTCTCAGGCCGTGGTGCGGAGCGTCGGAAAGCGCTGCGGCGCGCGCATATCACGCAGGAGCAGATTCACGCGCTGATGATCGAGCAGGCGCGCCGGGGCCAGCAGCGTCGTTCGCCTGAAGAGCGGCGATCCGGTGGTCTTCGGGCGCGCCGGCGAAGAGATCGATGCCTTGGAAGCAGCCGATATTCCCTGCGAAATTGTTTCCGGCGTGACGGCGATGTTTGCGGCGGCGGCAGCGGCGCGCAAATCGCTGACGGACCGGCGTAGCGCCTCCAAAATCATTCTGACCACTGCGCACCATGCTTCGGAAAACAGCAGGAAGGGCCGAGCATCTTTCTGGCACGGTACGCTGCCGAACGATGCGACGCTGGGAATTTATATGCCGGGACGCGATCTCGGCGCGCTGGCGTGGGACATGCTCGCTGCCGGACTGCCGGCAGATCTGCCGTGCGTTGTCGTCAGCCATATTTCGTTACCGAGCCAGCAGACTCGATCCACGACTTTGGGAAATCTGGCGTCCTGGCGGCCGGTCCAGCGCCGTTGCTGGTATTGGCAGGCTGGCCACTCGGGGACACAGCATCAACCGGGATTCCTGAGTTCGTTCAAGCAGCTACGAATCACAACTGGGCATTGCAGTCGCTCTCGCGCGGATTGACAGGAAGACAGCTAAGCCGCCGGCTCAGTGAATCTCTACATTTTGCACGACGCGATTGATGACGCCCGTTCGGACTGGGAACGTCCGGTTTCAGATTGCAGCGGATAGAGAAAAACAGGCCGAGCAACTGGCCGAAGATTACGTCGAGAGGAGGCCGGTATGCGTCGGGGATGGCTTGAGCGGAACTGGGCGAGACAAAATACTCACATACCGCCCGCAGTTCTTTGGCCGCCTGGATTCCAACGGCAACACGGGTCGGGACAACACCTTTGCTGCCAATTTCGCGCAGCAGATCGATCTCATATTGCTGGCGGCGAGTATCGCTGGAAACGAAGCAGACAAATAAAGTTTCCGCGTTGAGTGCCGCGATCGGTCCGTGGCGCAGTCCCAGCGTCGACTCCGACATGGTCTGGATGCGTCCCGCGGTCAGTTCGGAAACCTTCAGCGCGGATTCGCGGGCAATCGCTTTCAGCGATCCGGATCCGGCGAAGCAGACGTTGGTATAGGGGCCGTTCGCAAGCTCAGCGGCAGTGTTGGCGGCTGTCTCCAGAAGTTTTTCGGCGCTCGCAATCAGGGCGTGGAGGATCGGCTCATATTCCTCGACTGTCCAGAGATTGGCGAGGCATTGGCCGCAGACGATCATGTTGGAGAAGGAGCTTGTCATGGCCAGTCCGCGATCGTTGACGACATCGTCGAGTAGCAGCCGAAATACTCGCGCGTCGTCACGGTGCGCGCGCATCATTTTGCCGTCCGCATTGCAGGAGATGACGAGATGGAAAATGTTGGCGATAGTTCTCCAACGCCCGTTCCAGCACGGCCACTCCTTCCGGGCTGTCGCCGGATCTTGAGAAGGAGATCCACACATATTGCCGCTCCGCCAGGACATAATCCTCAAGATTCGTAAGCAGATCTGTGCTGGCGATCGCACTCACTTCGCATTGCCATTTCTGCCGGAGAAGGCCGGCAAGAGCCTGTCCGATATAGTCGGATGTGCCGGCCCCGATGAGAAAAACAATCGGACGCCGATCAGGAGAAGAATCTATTCCAGCCGCCTTCAGGAAGGTTTCGATTGCGGTCCGATGCTGCTGAAACTTAAGGAATGTACCTGCCCATGTTTCGGGTTGCTGGAGTATCTCGCCTGGAGTATGGGTCAGCCCCCGTATGGCCTTTTCGTCACGGCTGAGACGAACCAATTCCAGTAAGCGATTCATGCGGGGATGCTCCTTCGGTTTCGAGGCAAGACGGCGAAAAACTGCAAATGTTAAGATAACAAAACGAAACTTATCATAACCCAATAGGATTTACTTTAGCAACCATTTCATCGCTGATCCGCAGCAAAAGATGTCAATCTCCAAAAAAATTTCCGATTGCAGCATTGCCGGCGAGATCAACCTGGATTTGATTTTCTACGGCCTACCTGAAGCGATTCCGTTGGAGCGAGAGATGCTGGCGACGGATTTCAAGATGACGCTCGGCAGCTCCTCGGCCATTGTCGCGCATAACCTGGCGACGCTTGGGGCGAGTGTTCGATTTATCGCGCGGATGGGCAACGACGAACTGGGACGAATTGCACTGGAGCGACTGGCGGAAAGCGGCGTCGATCTGTCTCGCATCGTTTACGCGGAAGAGGCGACCAGCACTGGCGTCACCGTGCTGCTGCACCACGGCGAACGGCGCCGCATTCTTACCTACCCGGGAACCATGAGCGAAATGACGCGGGCCGATCTGGATTTCGACTATCTGGCCGCATCGCGTCACTTTCATCTTTCTTCGCTTTTTCTTCAGCGGGCATTGGCGCCGGATTTGCCGGCGCTGTTCCGCGACCTGAAACGCTCGGGTCTGACAATTTCTTTAGACACCAATGACGATCCGGACGATGTTTGGGGCGGCGTCCTGGACGATCTGCTGGACTACGTTGATGTGTTGCTGCCCAATGATGCCGAAGCCTGCCGGATTGCGCGGCGCGATACGGTGGACGAGGCTTTGGAGGTTTTGTCGGAGCGCGTGCCGTGCATCGCTGCAAAGTGCGCATCGCGCGGCGCGCTGGTCCAAACGGGAAAAGAACTTTTTCGGATTCCTTCCGTAGCCGTGCATCCGGTGGATACGATCGGCGCAGGCGACAGTTTCGACGCAGGCTTTCTCTACGCATACCTGCGTGGACTTGACCCACGGGAATGTGCGACCGCTGGAAATATCGCTGGAGCGCTTTCCACTCTACGGCCCGGCGGCACGGAGGCGTTCCGCGACGCGCATCTGCGCGACCAGTTTCTACGGCAGCATAGTTTTCCCTTTGCCGCTGTCTGACATTGGCGTTAAATCCAGCGTGCGGACCTCCCACGGTTTCAGTTGAATTTGCGTCGCGCGCCCGGCCTGCAAATGCGGCTCATTTGCCGTGCCGCTCCATGGATCGTGCGCGGTATAGCTTCGCGGCGCACCAACTGGCAATTCCAGTGCAGCTTGCACGTCGAGCGAAAATGTCTGCGGTTGATTTGATGGATTGCGCAGAATGATGATCGCTTTCCGCGGACTCCATGACGCCCATCCATAGACCTGCAGTTTGGCGGGATCGCCGCCAATCCAGTGTGTGTCCTTCAATGTCTCAGCGTTCCTGCGGGACCAGTTTGCGCCCTTTGCAAGAATGTCCCAGTCGCTTTGCGACAACAGCGCAGGCGTGATGTACATCTCCTGAACCTGCGTTCCCGAACCGAAAAACGATTCGACTTCATCGCGGAAATCTCCGTTTGGGTCGGTGTTGAGACCGTCGGCCAGGCGGGCATAGATCATGCCGTGCAGCATGAGCGAGTTGAGCGGAAACAGCGGTCCCCGCTGCACGATATTCTTATAAACCTGCGCGTCGCGATAGGTGATCCAGCGCTGGCGGGAACTGCCGACGCCGGCGAAACTATGGTCGTCTCCGCCGCGCCAAATCGCATCCGTATCAAAGAGCCAGAAAGGCGATGGATAGGTTCCGGTGGTCGCGTTGATGAAAATGTTCGGCTCCGCCTGCCGCAGGCGATGGATCAGATGCAGCAGAGCATCGAAATCGCTGTCGAATTCACTGCCTGGAAAGACGCGATTTGCATTGCCGGTGCCGTCGAACTTAAACTCATTCGCACCGTAGTCATGAACCATGTTCAGGCAGGTCTGTTGAAATAGCGCATAGTACTTCGGCGCGGACAGCGCGAATCCGCCATTGACGATTTCATACCCATGTTTTCGCCCGAAGGCGACCCGCTCCTTTTTCTGCTCGTCGTAACCGCCCCAGGGCGAGAACCATACGCCGATATGACTGCCGAATTGCGCTGCCGCCTGGCTGGCCTGATGGAATCCGACGGGGAAACCGGAATCGAAGCTCCATAGGCTGTTCGGATTGTCCCAGCCATCGTCGAAAACAAACGAACTGATTTTCATGCCGCGTTTTTCGACCAGCTCTGTGCCGAATGCGTGGATGCGGTTTAGCGCGCCGGCTTCGTCGTAACGATTGGTATAGCCAAGGTCATACCATGTGTTGTATTGCAGAAACGTCCGATAGGGATGCGCCCGCTCGCGTTCGACATAGCGAAGAAATGCGCGCCGCATCTGTCCGGCGGGGGCAACGCCGACAACGGAAGAATAAGAGATGCTTTGGCCGGGTTGAAGCGGGAGTTCCCGCGGCAGAAAAGCCACAGCCTTGCCGTTGATAACTCGGCTGATGGAAAGAGGATTCTCGAAAGCGAAGAACATGGTTCCGTCCGCGATTGGCGATCCGTTCACCGTGCCGATCGCGTGCGCATCGGGATCGCGCAATTCGAGCAGGCGAATCCCTGTAATTGGCAAAGCCTTACCCGTGGATTGGATGGTGACCTGCTGGCGGAAATAGTTGGAGCCATCGCGCAGAATCCCGCACCACTGGACCCTGAAAAAATTTTTCTGATCGCCAAATTTCGCGCAGACTTTCTTGCCGGCCAGCCGCTCGGAATAGCGCGAAGCCGCCGGATTTGGCGTAAGGTCTCTGACTGAGAATGACTGAGCCACTGGGATGCTGGTCGACCGGAGAACGGAGCCGTTTTTGAACGTGAGTGAGAATGCCTCTGGCAATTGAACGGATCGCCCGGTCGCGCGGTCCAGAATGCGCAGCCCTTTCCAGTGGCCGGATTCGACCGATCCCTTTGCCTCAACCCAGCGATCGTCGAGAGAGAACTGCCCGTTGCCGGCGGAAGCCGTCGCGCGCGGCGGCGGGGATTCTTGCTGAGCACGGAGCACGGTGGGCTCTGCCGAGAGGAACACAATTGCGGCAATCGTGAGCCACTGGCGAGTTGCTTTCAACATTCCTGTTCGAGCCTCCCGCATTCCTTTTGATTTGTTCCCGAATGATCCAGCGAGTGCGCCGAATAAAATATATCGTAAGCTATGCACGCGATGAGAAACTTCGTTGCCGGTCTGTGCGCGCATAGATCGGGGAGAATTGCATTTGGAATTCGATAGTCGGAAGCAAGACAAATTCGTCGCAATGGCCACAGCGAAGGCAGAGGTGGACCTGAAGCTGAGCGATTTTGCACCGCGCTCGATGCTGGTCACGCCCGTGCATTCCGTGGAGCGCGCCGCCGTTCCTGCGATCGACTATCACAATCATCTCGACGCATTCGAACCGCGCGGTGTGCTGCGCGTGATGGATGCCTGCAACATTGAGCGCGTGGTGAACATTACCATGCGGACGGGTAAAGAAGCGGTTGAGGTTATCGAGCGGTATGGCGCATTCCCGGACAGGTTTTCCGTCATGGGATGGATGGATTGGTCCGATGTCAAGAAGCCGGATTTTTTTCAAAAGTCCGTCGCACGGCTGGAACAGCTGGCAGATCTAGGCGTTTGCGGCATCAAGTTCTGGAAAGACCTTGGCTTGAGTGTGCGCGACGCTTCCGGCGAGTTGCTGCGCATCGATGACGAAAGATTGGCTCCCATCTTCGACAAGGCGGCGGAGATCGGAATCCCAGTGATGTTTCATACGGCGGACCCGGACGCGTTCTTTCTGCCCATCGATCGGCGCAACGAGCGCTACGAGGAGCTGGCGGCGCACCCGGACTGGGGATTTTCCGGTTCTCATTTCTCTAAGGACGATCTGCTCGACCAGCGCAACCGGGTATTTGCGCGCCATCCCGGGACATCGTTTGTCGCAGCGCATCTGGCGGAGCGCGGAGAGAACCTGGCGTATGTCGCGGACATGCTGGATAAATATCCAAATGTATCCGTTGATATGAGCGCTCGCGTGGCGGAGCTGGGACGGCAACCTTATACGGCGCGGCGATTTTTCCTGCGGTATCAGGACCGCATTCTGTTCGGCACCGATCTGTTTCCGGAGATCGACACCTATCGGCTGCACTTTCGTTTTTTCGAGACAGAGGATGAGTATTTTGACTATCCGTCCCATGCCTCGCGTCAGGGTCGCTGGAAGATTTGCGGCATCAACCTGCCGACGGATGTCTTGCAGAAAATATATCGAGAGAACTCGCTGCGGCTGCTTCCCGCCTGATAACGCCGGTTTCTCGGGAACTATACGCGGCATGACGTGAATGCCGTGGGTTCAGCTCTGTTCTGTCTTTGGGTGTGTTCTGCGGACGCGATCCGCGGAGCGGAAATGTTATCCGAAACTCGGGACGATGATTGTTTTCTTACCGCAGCCGAGGCGACAGAGACTGCATCGACCAGTCCATAGGGAAGTAAACTCGCCTGTAATCCTTCGATGTCTTGCGGAGTTCCGACCACCTGGAACGCGACGGAATCCGGGCGCATGGCGACTACCTGTGCTCCGACGGACGAAATGACCTGCAGTAGCGGCAGGCGCGATTCCTGATCACATAGAACTTTGAAGAGTGCGAGCGTCTGGCAAATTCCATCGGCCATGGGGAAGGAATCTACGGAATCGACATCCTGAAGCTTGTTCAGAAGTTCCCGGGTGCGAATGGCCCCGCCGGGTTCCGCATCGACCACAAATGTGATGCGCACCTCGTTTCCAATTCGCATGGCTGCGAACGACTGAAGACAGGTCACGTGATGTTCGAGGACTTGCAACACGCGAGCTTCGACGCGGGCACGATTCCGTGAGGCGACTAAAAACATCCATTCCATGGCTGGCTTTTCTCCAATCGGTTGAGGTTGCTTGACCCAAATGAAAAAGCCACCGCCCGTCTCACTGGGTGGTGGCTTGTAGCAACTTGACTGTTTTGTATGCAGCCTACATGCCAGCACCCGGTGGGAAGGTGATAATCGAGACAATAATAATAATGCTGGAGTAAAGGCTGGACGCGGCAGAGCGAAGGAATCCGTCGGGCTGTAACGAAGAAATTGACGAGCCGCAGTCGCTATGCGTCATGGTTGCCATACTATCAGAAAGGGCGATTGCATGGGGCGCATAGTATGAAGAGCGGAATTTTTTTGGGGCTGCAACGTCCAACGATCGTCGAGAGGATTGCGAAAGGATGAAACGATGAGCGATTCACTGCATTCAGCAAGCAACTCGAAAGGGGCTGGTGAGCCTTCGCCCGCGCTCGATAGCGATCCGATGCTGATTCAGGAGCGACGGCAGCACATACTGTCGATCGCGCAGAGCGAGGGCCGCGTCCGAGTTCGCGACCTTTCGAAAGCGCTGGGAATTTCGCAGATCACAATTCGCAAGGACCTGGATTATTTGCAGGAAAAGGGCCTGCTGCAGCGGAGCCACGGCGGCGCGCTGCCCATGCAGCCGGGAGCGCTGTTCGACCCCACACTGCAGGAGAAGGAAAAAAGCCATCACTACGAAAAAGAACGGATCGGCGCTGCGGCGGCTGAGATGGTGCAGGAAGGCCAGTGCGTCATGCTCGATTCCGGCACGACCACAACGGCCGTCGCCCATGCACTGAAGAAGTTTTCCCATCTTACAGTGATTACCAATGCGGTGAATATCGCCGCCGAATTGACCGGCACCGATTTTGACGTGATTCTGACCGGCGGTATTTTGCGCAAGAATTCCTTTTCCCTCGTCGGTCCTCTCGCCGAGGACATGCTGCGAGAGATGCACGCGGACATTTTATTTCTGGGCGTCGACGGTTTCGATCTCGACATCGGACTGACGACGCCGAATCTGCTGGAATCGCGCGTCAATCGCGCAATGGTCAATGGCGCGACCAGGGTGGTCGCAGTTTGCGATTCGACGAAATTCGACCGGCGCAGTTTGTCTCGTATCGTCGCCACGTCGGCGATTCACCACGTGATCACGGACACCAATCTGCCGAAGCCACTGGCAGAAGCATTGCACGCTCTCAATATCGGATTGACGCTGGTATGAGAGGTTTCCCGCGCGGCGCTCTAAAGCTATCCATTGCGCTGCTGCTACCCGTCAGCACCTGTCTCACGGCGCGCGCGAACAATCGGTCCGATTCAAAGCACAAGTCCGCAGAGACGAGCTCATATATAGGGGACGCTCCGGCGATTGCGTTGCCGCTGGCGACCGATCTTTCGCCGGTGCTGACCAAGAAAGCCATTGACAGAGCCGTGCGCAAGGTTGGCGACTGGGAACTGCGCCGCTCACAAATACATTTTCGCCAGGATTGGAGGGATGCGGTGCTCTATGCGGGTTTCATGGCCGCGGCAAACGCATTGCCGGATCGAAAATATCAGACGGCTATGCTGCGCATGGGGAACAGGTTCGATTGGCAGCTGAATCCAGTTGCTCCGGGCAGAAAGGACCTTGCCGACAATCACGCGATCGGGCAAACCTACCTGACCCTGTATCGGATTTATCGCCAGCCGAAGATGATCGCCCCCACCGAAGCGAAATTCGATGCGCTGATGCGCGTGCCGGACGATCCGGCCCATCCGGTGTGGTGGTGGGCCGACGCGATCTTCATGGGGCCGCCAACCTGGGTGCGGCTATATCAGGCGACCGGAAACAAGGCTTATCTCGACTACATGAACCGTGAGTTTTGGATCACTTCGAACCTTCTTTATCAGCCGAAGGAGAGGCTCTACTCGCGCGATGCGACATATCTGAACAAGCGAAGTGGAAACGGGCAGCGGCTGTTCTGGTCGCGCGGCAACGGCTGGGTGCTGGCCGGAATCGCACGAATTTTGCAGGATATGCCGGCCGATTATCCGAGCCGTCCGAAATACGTGGAGCGGTTCAGGCAAATGGCAGCCGAGATCGCATCCCTGCAGGGTGCGGATGGTCTATGGCGTGCCGATTTGCTCGATCCAGATGCGTATCCTGCGCCGGAAGTCTCCGGCTCTGCGTTATTTGTCTACGCGATGGTGTGGGGGATCGATCACGATATTCTCGATCGCGCGACGTATCTGTCGGTCGTCCAAAAAGGATGGCGCGGCCTGCTGTCGCACATCTACCAGGATGGTCGCCTCGGTTCCATCCAGCCGGTCGGCAGTGAGCCGCTCGCATTTCCTCCAACATCGAGCTACGTCTACGGCGTCGGCGCATTTTTGCTGGCGGGAGCCGAATTGCATCGGCTCGCGGAACAGAAATAGCCGCGCGGCGCATCTTCTGAGAATCTTTTGTTCGATCGGTCTAGTGGCATAGAAATTCGCATAATCGCTGTCCATTTCCGGACAGCCATTTACGGAAGCGGACAGTCTACATGGGCCGAAATCGACCGATGTTCTGTCTTGCAACGATTTACGACATCCGCGAATGGCAGGCTGCGTGCAGGGATATTCCGTGTAAAAACCCAACGCTTGAGGTGTGTGCGGGATGAAATTCTCGAATTTGGGCCAAGACCTTCGCTATGCGTTGCGCCAACTGCGCGGGACTCCAATTTTCACAGTGACTGCGGTCCTGATGCTGGCGCTTGGCATTGGTGCGAACACGGCCATCTTTTCGCTGATCGATCGCGCATTGCTGCGGTCTCTGCCGGTCGCGCATCCCGGTGAACTGGTGCATTTGATTTTCACCGGTCGAGAAAGCGGGACAACCTATTCCTGGGACAACGAGAAGACGGACCATCGCGTTTTCTTTTCTTATCCCACGTATCGCGATCTGCGCCATCAAAGCAAGGCATTCCAAGGGCTGCTGGCAACCACATTTGCCGACATCACCGTGAACTCTGGCGGCCAGGCCGCGCGTGCAACCGGCGAGTTGGTCTCCGGCAACTACTTCACCACGCTTGGCCTGAAGCCGGCGATGGGCCGACTGTTTGTCTCGAGCGATGAGACGCAGGCGAACGCCAATCCGGTGGCCGTGCTGAGTTTTGCATACTGGCAGCAGCATTTCGGCATGAATCCCAATGTTGTCGGCAAGGCGATCCGGATCAGCAGCCATCCGTTTACCGTAGTGGGCGTCGCTCCGCCCAATTTTCGCAGCATCATTGGCGGCAACACGCCGGACGTTTTTGTGCCGCTCACCATGGAACCGGAGATCATGCCCAGTCTGGGCAACACTCTGCCGGAACGTAATACGCGCTGGTTTGAAGTGCTTGGAAGGCTGAAGCCGGGAGAAAATCGAGCGCAGTCCCAGGCGAGTCTACAGTCCACATGGGCCAATCTGCGGCGCGTGGAATTGGCGAGCCTGAAAACGCCAAGCACTCAGTTGCAACAAACTTTTCTAAAAAGCACGTTGGAACTGCAGCCGGCCCCGCGCGGAGTTGAACTTTTAGGGGCGCAGATTGAAAAGCCGCTGACCATCCTCGGTGGCATGGTCCTGGCGGTTCTCTTGCTGATGTGCCTGAACCTTGCCGGACTGTTTCTGGTGCGGGCCGCGGGTCGCGCCAAGGAAGTTGCCGTGCGCTGCGCGCTGGGCGCTCCGCGCTGGCAACTGGTGCGGCAATTTGTTCTGGAAGGCGTCGTGCTCGGGCTGGCAGGCGGTGCGCTGGCAACGGTCCTCGCCCCGATGTTGAGTCATTGGCTGATGCAGACCGCGCTCGCATCGAACAGCCCGACTGGAGAGCTGCCTTTCTCTGCCAGTCTCGATCTGCGCATGCTCGCATTCAACTTTGGCATTGCATTTCTCGCCAGCGTCCTCTTCAGCCTGGCGCCTGCTCTGCAATTCGCGCAGCCGGATCTGAACGCCACGCTGGGCCGGCAAAAAAGCGTGGCCAGCGCGCACAGTTCCCGTGCCCGGCGCGGGCTTGTAGTTCTGCAACTGGCCTTCGGCCTGGTTCTGCTGGTCGCCGCCGGACTCTTTACCCGCACCCTGTACAACCTGCGCAATGCGCCGCTCGGCTATGTGACCGACCACGTGCTGATGTTCAATGTCGATCCGCAGATGGCTGGCTATACCGCCGCTGCTTCTCCGAATGTCGATCGGCGTCTGCTCGACAGTCTGGCCGCGCAGCCCGGCGTGCGCTCCGTGGCTCTGACGTCGATGCCGCTGCTCGGCGATGACAACTCGTCGGCCAACGTCACTGTGGCGGGACATAAATTTATTCCTGGGGAAGACACGAATGCGAACTTTGCCGAGGTCAGCGGGAAATATTTTTCCACGATCCAGGCGCCACTGCTCGCAGGCCGCCTGATTACCGGCCAGGACACGGCCACCAGCGAGCATGTCGCGGTCGTCAATGAAAAATTTGCGCGCCATTATTTTGGCGACCCTCGCAACGCCATCGGCCACGAATTTGGATTTGGCAATGGCGATGGGACCAAGCTTGACATCCGTATTGTTGGTATCGTCCGAGACGGCAGAACTGTAACGGTGCGAAGCGACGCTGTCGATACTGTGTATATTCCCTTTCAGCAATGGGACCAGCCGCATATTGCGCTTCCTGTGGGAGGCATGATGTTTTATGTGCGTACCTGGGAGCCGCCCACCGCGGCAATGAGCGGCATCCGAGGCGCTGTGCGGAATGTCGATCCGAATCTCGCCATCGAATATCTGCAAACCATGGAGGAACAACTCGATCAGGCGACGCAGACAGAGCAGATGATTTCCATTCTGGCACTTTGTTTTGGTGGACTGGCGACGCTGCTGGCGGCGCTGGGATTGTATGGAATGCTGGCTTACGCAACGGCGCAGCGTACGCAGGAGATCGGGATTCGCATGGCGCTCGGCGCGGATCGCGGCTCCGTGCTGCGGATGGTGTTGCGAGAAGTACTGGTTCTGGCGGTGTGGGGGATTGGACTGGCATTGCCCACAGCGTTACTGCTGGCGCGGCCGGTCGAGACGCAGCTCTACGGAATGTCCAGCGAAGACCCATTCACTTATGTTGCAGCTGCGGTGATCCTCGCGTTGGTGGCGTCGATTGCTGGATTGATTCCAGCGCGCCGCGCGGCCAATGTCGATCCCATGGAAGCACTGCGAGCGGAATAGTGGAGGAGATTCAGCTCTTGAGAGCGGAGGCAAGGCTGGCCAATAGCGGAAGCCGAATCTCCGCGCAGCAACCCCTGGCATCGCTGCGGTTCGTCAGCGTCAGCGTGCCGCCGTGTGCTTCGACGATCTGGAGGGCAAGAATCAACCCGATGCCCGTGCCTCCCGGCTTCGTCGTGTAAAACGGAATGAACAAATTGGCTGGATTTGCAAGTCCCGGTCCATTGTCCTCCACTCGAATGCGCAACTGGTTCGATTCGCGGCTGCACGAGACCGTCACTCGCGGAACACCCTGGGCTATAGAGCCGTTGCGAAAGCGGCTCCTGTCGGGGGAACGCGCAGAGATGGCGGCATCCACGGCATTGCGGACCAGATTGATCAGTGCCTGCTCCAATTGCGCGGCGTCTGCGTAGATCTCCAGTTCATCACAGGCACGGAGCGCCACTGGGATGCGTGTTTCCAGGTGGCAGATGCGCTCCAGCGCGGGCGCCAGCGCGAACCGGGATTTCATCGGCGGCGGCAGCTTCGCAAGCTGGCTGTAAGCCTGCAGAAACTGGTTCAGCGATTCCGCGCGCTCTTCAATGATCGACAGCCCATGTTCCATATCCACTGGATTGGCGGCGCGAGCCGACCGCTCCGGCGCGGCTGGGCCGCTGACGTCGCGTGTTTCGGCTTGCATCCTCTGCAAAGGTAGGCGAAGACTTCCCGCGATCGACTTAATCGGGGTCAGGGAATTGTTGACTTCGTGCGCAAGCACGCGAATCAGACGCTGCCACGCCTGACGCTCCTGCTCCCGCAACATGCCACTCACGTCGGAAAGTAAGAGCAAGGTGTGCGGCATGCCCTGCTGATAGAACTTGCTGCGGCGAACCATCCAGCGGCCCTCACGGCCATGCATCTTCAGCGCGACGATGCTGTTTTCCGCGCATTGCAGCAACTCGCTGAGGCCCAGGGATTCGGCGCTCTTTTTTAAGAGAGACTCCGCGGGAGATTGCAGCAGCTTAGATGCCGCGGGATTTGTCAGTTGCAGCATGGAAGATGAATCGAAGGCGAATACCGGCAGGTCCATGGTTTCGACGACGCGTTCCAGTAACGCGAAAGTCTCCGACTCGCGATGGCGCCGGATGCGCAGGTCTCCGGCGAGCTCGTTGATCTGCGCGGCGAGATCGCCCAGGGCGTCTCCCTCTCCCACGTCGCGCGCGCGAAACGAATACTCATTCTCGCGCAAAGCGGCGACGACGTTCGAAAGCGTTTGCAGCGGGCGCACGATATGGCGGAAGACGGCGGCGGCAGCGAACGCGAGCAATAGAATCAGTAATGCAGAAACCGCGATGCCGATTACAGGGGAGGGACGCCATAAAAACAATGTCGCCGCGCCGAGCAGCAACGCGGGAAGCGTTAACAACAGCAGCAGCCAGGTCAAGCGGACCTCGAAGCGCAGCCTGCGAATCCGGAATCCGATCGTCGGTTGCGATGTGGCCGAGGCCGAAGAACCCACCCGCTTCGCTGCGCTATATGCCATATTTTTCCATGCGCCGGTACAGTGCTCCACGGCTCAGGCCGAGCGCTTCGGCAGCCTGGCTTACGTTGCGGCCATGGCGGGCAAGAGCTTTGCGGATCAGAATCGTCTCCACCGCCTCCAGGCTCATGTCTTCGACGGAATTGCTTGTTCGGTTCGCCTGCAAATTCAGATCGGCGGCGACGATGCGGCCGCTTCGGCTCATCAAGACAGCGCGCTCCATGGTGTGTTCCAGCTCGCGCACATTTCCGGGCCAGGAGTGATCGAGCAGCGCCTGCAGCGCGCTGGTCTCCAGGCCATCCAGTCCCTTGCGATAACGAGCGGCATAGCGGGCCAGGAAATATCCGGCGAGCACGGGAATGTCCTCTCGACGATCGCGCAGCGGAGGCAGATGAATCTCCACTGTGTTCAGGCGAAAGAGCAGGTCGGGGCGAAAGCGGCCCTCCTCGCACTCACGCGGAAGATCGGTGTTGGTCGCAGAGATGACGCGCACATCCACGCGACGCGTGCGCGAGGAGCCGACGCGCTCCAGCTCGCCGGCCTCCAGAACGCGCAACAGCTTGGCTTGCTGACGGATCGGCACATTCGCAATTTCATCCAGAAATAGCGTTCCGTGGTCCGCAAGTTCAAATCGTCCGATACGGTCGGCGCGGGCATCGGTGAACGCACCTTTGACGTGCCCGAACAGTTCGCTTTCAAACACGCCTTCAGAAAGCGCGCCGGTATTCACGGCGATCCACGGCTGGTTTGCCCGCGAAGACAGCGCATGCAGCGTGCGCGCGACGATTTCCTTGCCGGTGCCATGTTCGCCGCTGATCAAAACATTGGCGTCCGAAGGCCCGACGCGCGCCATCGCGTCCAGAACCGGCTGCATCGCTGGCGATCCCGCGATCATCTCCGGGCGTCCAGTTGCGCGAAGCAATTGATTTTCCGCCTCCAGCAATTGTGCGCGGCGCTGCGCCCGGCACAGCATCACCTGCGTCTGTATCACGGTCAGCAACCGCGCGTTCTCCCACGGCTTGGGGATAAAATCGCGGGCACCACGGCGCATCGCTTTCACAGCGAGATCGACGCTGGCCCAGGCCGTCATCACGATCACGGGAAGCTGCGAATCCATCTCCACCACTTGACGCAGAAGATCCATCCCCTCATGTCCCGAGGTGGTGTCGCGGGTGTAGTTCAGGTCCATTAGCAACGCGTCATAGGATTTGGTTCGGAGCGCACGGACCACCGCTTCCGGGGAAGTGACCGCATCCACCTGGAAGCCGGCGGGCCACAGCAGCAGCTCCAGCGCTTCCAGAATCTGCGGCTGGTCGTCCGCGGCAAGCACGGTGGGGGGGGGCGCGGCGTCCATCTGGCCCAAATCGTAAAGCACGGTTTCCTGTGCCATGGTCAGCCTCTCGCTTAGAGTACCGCGACCCGCTCCAGTCGCCTTATGGTTGCGCGACCTGGCCAGTCTTGGCGTCGGCAACGGAAATGTGGTTGCGCGTCAGGGTATCGCCGACGGCTCGGTCCAGCTCTACCCGTGCCTTTTCGTAGGCGGTCATTGCTGCAACTAGATCGGATTCCGCGAGCGCAAGATCGTGCTGGGCAGAGAGCGTCTGGTAAGAAGAGCCTGCGCCCAGCTTTTGCTCCTGCTGCATAATGCCGAAGGTCTTCTGCGCCAGGTCGCGTGCCTTCCGTGCGGAATCGACGCGGGCGCGGCTCTGTTCAAAGGCATATTGCGCGTTCTCTACTTCAATCAAAATCTGCTTGTGCTGTTCCTGTTGCAGCAGTTGCGCCTGGCGATACTCCAGTTCGGCGCGGTATTGGTCGGCTTTTGCGACACGATTGCGGATAGGAATGGAAATCTGGCCGCCGACGTAATATTCCGGAGAGCTGTTGTTGAAAGTGTTTTGCAAAGTGCCGCCAAAACCTATCGGTAGCATACTGGTATTGGGGGGCTCCAATCCCTTGGCCAACCCGGTCCCATAATTTGGGTTCAACGGGCCGCCCAACCCGCTTCCGGCGATGTAGGCGACCAGATTTACTGTCGGAAGCAGGGCATTGCGCGCAGTCTTCCGGGTAATCTCCCGATTGGTTAAGTCGAGCTGAGACTCCGCGAGATCGGGCCGATCCCGCATGGCTTCCGCGACAAGGTTGTTCATGTCGGTACCAGCCGATGTGTCGTCCATGTGCATCTGCGCTGTTGGGATCACGGGCATGGCGACGAGGAAGCTATTGTTCAGGTTTTTCGTGATCGCGTTTTTTATCAGCAACTCTTGGAGTTGCAAATTTGTCTTCGCCACCGTCACGTCCTGGGTCCGCTTGGCTACGTCAGCCTCGTCGCGCAAGACCTCCATTTCTGGAATCGCTCTCAGTGCAAGCTGTTTCTGTCCTTTGTCGTAGGTCTGTTGGGCAAACTGAAGGGAACGCTCCTGCACTTGCTCTTCCTGGTAAGCGTTAAACAGGTCCCAGTATATGTTTTCGATCTGCGTCACAGTGGCAATCAGCTGGGCGGTAAACGCGAGGTTGGAAATCTTTTCGTTGTTTTTTGCAATGTAGATAAAGCGTTTGTTCGGAAGAAATCCAAAACCGGCCAGCAGCGGCTGCGTAATCTTGAACCGATAGGTGGAGGATAAAGCCGGCGAAACATTGTAATACGGGCTGTTGATCGTCTGGCGCTGATTGTCGAAGTCGAATTCCACGCTCGTCCCCGACGAAAAACTCTGAGTGTAAGAAAAGTTGCCTGCTGTGCTATTGATTTGCAGGGACGGGACACCGTAGATCTGCAAATTAGTGACCGGAGACGTTTGATGGTCCACATCGACTGTGCCTTGGATGAGCGGGTCGTAAGAGGAAATCGTCGTGCCGGTGCCCAGCGTGTTCTGCACCAGTCCGGCTGCACCCGAACCTGCGCCGCCCGCGCCGCCCGTCGTGCCGCCGGCCCCACCCCCGCCCGCGGTACCAATTCCACCAACTCCGGCTCCCGGCGTGTTCTGCACTACGCCGGTGTTCACTCCGCGAATCGTCCCGCCGGCGTCGGCGCGTTGCAGGTCAGTCGCTGCAATGGGCAAATTGTAGCGAGCAATCGCGATATCAAGATTGTTTTGGAGACCGAGGCTGATTGCATCTTGAAGAGAGAGATACAGCTTACCGTCACGAATGAAAGAGTCGAGGTTCGCCGAGTTCGCCAGATCGGCAGACGGCACCTGAGACGGCAGATAAGGCGCCCACGGCGCGTCGGAGTGCGGAATCGTCAAGCGAAACTGCGGCGCGGTCGGCGGCGGCGCCTGCTGGGCAAACATAACGATTGATGTTACAAAAAGTGCCGCAATCGCAATTCCCAATTTTCTTAAAATAGACTGCCTGCATCCCATCATGCTCTCCCATTGTTGGTGTTGTGGAGTTCCGGATGCGCAGTGTCCGCGACCATCCAGCCATCGCCTAATTGCACAGTTCGCGTCCCGTAGGTGGCGTTTACGTCTGCGTGCGTGACCTGCACGATCGTCGTTCCGTGTCGATTCAGTTCGCGAAACAGCTCCATGATCTCCTTCGCCTGCGTGGAATGCAGGTTTCCGGTCGGCTCATCGGCCAGTAGAAGCGCGGGATTGTGAATGACCGCGCGTGCGATGCCGACGAGTTGCTGCTGACCGCCGGAAAGCTGCGACGGAAACAGGTCCTTTTTCGCAACCATGCGAAAGCGATCGAGAATATCGGCCACCATTGCCTGCCGTTCCGGCCCGGGAATGTTCTTGTAGGACAGAGGCAGGTCGATGTTTTCTGCGACCGTCAAGTCGTCGAGGAGATGATAGCTCTGAAACACCATGCCCATGCTGCGTCGAGATAGATCCGCGCGCTGCTTGCGGTTCAACTTATGCACCGGCTGCTCGCCAAACCAGTATTCGCCCTGCCAATCGTCGTCGAGCAGGCCAAGAATGTTTAGTAGCGATGATTTTCCCGATCCCGACGGTCCCATGATGGTGACGAACTCGCCCTGCTGAATATCCATCTGGATGCGCCGAAGCACCCATACCTGGCCGACACCCAATTTGTAACTGCGTTCGATATTTTTTAGCTGGATCATCGTTATCCTTTGTGCTGAAAAATCGTTATTCTGTCCGCAGTGCTTCCATCGGTTCAATCTTCGCGGCGCGGCGCGCGGGAATGTAACTTGCCAGAAGTCCCACCGCGACAAGCAAAATGGAAACCGCAATAATGGTTGCCACATTATGTTGATCGACGCCATACAGAAAGCTGCGCACCAGGGTTGTTGCGAAATATGCGCCAAAAATTCCCAGCAAAATTCCCATCGTCAACAGGCGTGTGGCCTGCCGCATGATCATGCGAAGAATGTCGTCCCGTTGCGCGCCTAGCGCGATTCGCACGCCGATTTCCCGCGTGCGCTGGCTGACGCTGTAGCTCAGCAGGCCATAAAGTCCAGCGGCCGCGATCAGTACGGCGGCGATGGCAAATATCCAAAGCAGCCGCGCCGCCAGGCTCTGGCTGCCCAGCAGATGGTCCACATGCTCCTGCATCGTCTGCACATCGTTTACGACGAACTGCGTGTTTATCTCCGAAATAATGCGGCTGACGGTTGGAACGAGCGCCTGCGGCGACTGTTTCGTGCGAACGGCAAGTTCCGCCATCATCGCGAATATGGGATAGAAGTCGTCGTTCATGGGGATCTGGTACATGTCCACGTCGACCTCCGGTAAAGCCGCCTGGCCCGGAGTGACCTGTGGCGTGTTGGCGACCACGCCCACAACGACTGTGTCTTTCAAAACTCCCGGCTTCGGCACATCGAGATCGAGGTCCAGCCGTTTCCCCAGCGGCTGCACGCCGAGATATTGGTGCGCGAAGGCCTGATTGACGACTACAACGGTCGGTGTGCCCAGATGGTCCTGTCCGGTAAATACACGTCCTTGCAGCAGGCGTGTTTCCAGGGTTCGGTAGACTCCCGGCACCACTCCGCGGACCTCCACCCCCCGATCGGCGGCATTTGCCAAAGGATCGCCGATCACTTTAAATGTGGTGGACATCCGCACGTTGTGCGCCAAGGGCGCGGCGGTCTCCAACGTGGCAGACTCCACGCCGGGAAGCCGGCGTACACGCGCGAGTAACGGTTTGTAGAATGTGTCGCGGATGTCCGGCTCGTTTGTTTCTGAAGCTGTCGGCGTAAACCCGCGCTTGGTGAACAACTGCGCGACCACCAGGTGCTGCGGATTGAATCCGAGATGGACCTGGCGCAGCGCGTACAGCGTGCGCAGCAGCAGCCCGGCGGAGACCAGCAGTATCAGCGACAACGCCAATTCCCCGACGATCAACGCATTCCGCAGACGCAGTTGTTTGGCTCCGGCGCTTGTGCCTTTTGAGCCTTCATGCAGCGCCTCCTGTGGATCGGCCGACGAGGCTTGCAGGGCCGGTATGGTGCCAAAGATTACGGCAGAAAGTATCGACAGCGCAATCAGCAACAGAATCACATGCCCGTTTAAGCTCACACCTGCCGAGCGGCTCAATTGAGATTCGATGGAATGGTGCAGGAGGGCGAGGCATCCATAGGCGACTCCCAGTCCGAGGAGACCGCCGCACACGCCGAGCAGCAGGCTCTCTGTAAGGAATTGCCGTACGATGCGAGTCCGGGAAGCGCCCAGCGCGGCACGAACGGCAATCTCCCGCCGTCGCGCAGCCATGCGCGTCAGCAGCAGGCCGGCAATGTTGACACATGCAATCAACCAGACCACAAGCACCGCGCCCATCAACGCCAGCAGGCCTGGGCGGACAGAGCCAATTAACGTGTCGCGATAGTTCTCGACAATGACGCTTTTCGTTAGATGCTTCTCCGGAAACGCTTTGGCGATGTTGGCCTGAATGCCACTCAATTCCGTCTGGGCGGCGGCCACGGTCACGCCGGGACGCAGGCGTCCGATCGCTTTCAAAAAACCGTTCGCGCGGTCCTCCATGTCGGGCGTGTGCGGCAGAACGGTCCAGACAACCGGGCCTTCGTCGTTGCTGCCGACATAAAACTGAGGCGGCATCACTCCGATGACGGTATATGGATCGGAGCCTAGATCGACTGTCTTGCCTAGGACACCCTTGTCCGCATGAAAATAGTTCTTCCAGACGAAGTCGCTCAGAACGACTGTCCCCTGGTTGCGTGCCGAGCTGGAATTAGTAAGGAACGTTCTTCCCAGCAAAGGACGCGCTTGCACCATGGAAAAGAAATTCGGGCTGGTTTGCAGATTGATGGAAAACTGCATACTTCCATCGGGTTTCTTCAGATCGAAAAATTTCAGACTGAACCATGCAATGTCCTGAAAGGACTTTGACCGAGCGCGCCAGTCCCGCAGATTCGGCAGCGAGGAGGAACCAATTCCCCCGACTCTGTCGTTCGCTTCTCCCAGCGCGACAATCTGCGAGGGATGCCGCACAGGCAGCGGCCGCAGGAGGACGCCATCGACCACGGTGAACATGGCGGCGCTGATGCCGATGCCGAGCGCCAATGTAACCACAGCGGTTACAGTAAACCCAGGCGCCTTGCACAATTGTCGAAGGGCGTAGCGAAGATCGTTTCCAAAGCCGGTCAAATTCTTCTCCTCATTCCGCTCTCAATGCTTCCGTGGGTTCGACCCTCGTGGCGCGGCGCGCCGGAATGTAGCTGGCGACCAGACCCACGACAATCAGTACGAATGCAACGGCGGCGATCGTGACCGCATCATGCGGGTGAACGCCATACAGAAAACTGCGCACGACTCTGGTGGCGAACAAAGCGCACACGACTCCCAGCAAAATTCCGATGCCCAGCAATCGAAGGGCCTGCTTCATCACCATTCGGAGTATGTCGCCGCGCTGTGCGCCGAGGGCAATGCGGACGCCGATCTCTCGGGTGCGCTGAGTGACGCTGTAACTCAGCAGGCCGTAGAGTCCGGCGGCCGCGATCAGCACAGCGGCTATAGCGAATATCCAGAGCAGGCGCGCGGCCAGGGTTTGACTGCCGAGCATTCCATCGATATGCTCGTGCATCGTCCGCACATTGCTCACAACGAATGCCGTGTCGGTTTGCGAGAGGATGCGGCTGAGCGTGGGGACTAGCACCTGCGGCGATTGCCGCGTGCGAACGACCAATTGCATCAGCATGGAAAAGATGGGATAAAAATCGTCCGTGACAGGTATCTGGTACATATCCACATCGACTTCCGGAACGGCCGGCTTGCCGACGGTGCTCTGCGGCGTGTTGGCGACGACTCCCACAACGGTGACGTCCTTCAACATGCCCGGGTGTTGAGCGCCGAGATCCAGATTGAGCCGTTTCCCCAGGGGCTGATCGCCGAGATATTGATGCGCGAAGGTCCGATTGACGACGGCAACGGCGGGTGTCCCAATATGGTCTTCTTCGTCGAACAGGCGCCCTTGCAGCAGGCGGATCTGCAAGGTTTGGTAGATCCCTGGCGTGACCGCGTGGACTTCAGTGGAACGGTCCGCGGCATTGGCGAGAGGATTGCCGACCACTTGGAAGGTGGAGGACATGTGAACGTTGTTCGACAACGGCGCGGCGGTCACTAGAGCGGCAGACTCCACGCCGGGCAGACTTCGTACCCGCTCCAGCATCGGCTTATAAAAAGTGTCGCGGATGTCCGCCCCGTTGTTCCCGGGCGAGGACGGCGTAAAGCCGTGCTTGGAGAAAAACTGCGCGAAGACGAGATGTTGCGGATTGAATCCAAGATGGACCTGACGCAGCGCGTAGAGCGTGCGCAGCAACAAGCCGGCAGAGACCAGCAGAACCAAAGACAAAGCCAGTTCGCCGACAATCAGGGCGTTGCGCACGCGGAGTTGTCCGGCCCCCGTGCCCGCTCCTTTGGAACTTTCGTGGAGCGCCTCCTGCGGATCTGAGGACGCGGCCTGTATCGCCGGAACTGTGCCGAAGATGACGGCGGAAAAAATGGAGAGCACGGTGAGTAATACAATCACGTGCCAGTCCAGCCCGATGTCTGCAGAGCGGCTCAGTTGCATGCGAATGGAACGGTGCAGAAGCGCAAGACAGCCTTCAGCGACGCCGAGGCCGAGGAGCCCGCCACAAAGCCCGAGCAGCAAACTTTCAGTAAGAAACTGCCGAACAATCCGTTTTCTGGAAGCACCAAGCGCTGCGCGAACTGCGATCTCGCGCCGCCTTGCCGTGATGCGGGCCAGCAGAAGCCCGGCAATATTTGCGCAGGCAATGAGCCAGACGACAAGGACCGCGCCCATCAGCGCAAACAGGCCGTCGCGTACCGACCCAACCAGCAGGTCTTTGTAGGTAAGAATGGCGACGGTTTTCGGCAGGTGCTCGCTCTCATTCTGCCTGGCGATGTTGGCCTGAATTCCGGTCAGTTCGGCTTTCGCCCCAGGGATGGAGACGCCGGGCCGCAGGCGTCCGATCGCGTTCAAAAATCCATCATCGCGCTGTTCCATGTCTGGCGTACGCTGCAGGACTGTCCAGACAAGTGGACCCTCGTCGTTGATGGGAATGTAAAACTCTCGCGGCATCACGCCAATTACGGTGTAGGGGTTTGTGCCAAGCTGGACGGTCTTGCCCAGAATATTCCGGTCCGAATGAAAGTTGTTCCTCCAGACGTAATAGCTGAGGACCACCGCACCCTGATTGGCACCGCCACCTGCCTTTGGCAGAAATGGCCTTCCCATCAGCGGCCGCGCCTGCAACATGGAAAAGAAATTCGGGCTGGTTTGCATGTTGAGAGAAAACTGTGCGCTGCCGTCCGCTCTCTTTAGATCGAAAAAGCTCTGTGTATACCACGCGATATCTTGGAAGGATTTGGATTGCGTACGCCAGTCTCGCAGGTTGGGCAGGGAAGAGGAGCCGATATCACCGTTGTTATTGGTCTCGCCCAACGCAACAATCTGAGAAGGATGAGGCACCGGTACGGGCCTTAGCAGCACGCCATCGACAACGGTAAACATCGCTGCGCTGATGCCGATTCCCAGCGCCAGCGTCACGACCCCGGTGATAGCAAATCCCGGAGCTTTGCGCAACTGCCGCAGCGCGTAGCGAAGATCGTTCAGCAATGTGGTCAAGATCAATCTCCTTATTCAGCGGCTTGGCTACCCAATCCTTCGTAATTTCATCGCGAAGAGTGGGACCGTCGAGCATCTGCTGAACAATACTATCGGTACCGCAAGGTTCTTTATTCCTATTCACAAAAAAAGCAAATACGCGGACGATGGTGTACCCGTTTTTCAATCGACCTGAGCAAACCTTCTCCTTATTCCATGCGCAACGCCCGCATGGGATCGATGGATGCTGCACGGCGCGCGGGCAGCATCGCGGAAATCAGTCCGACTATGCCGAGGCCTATGGCAGTGGCGGCGATCGCCCAGGCGTCGCGGTGAAATTGAATCGTCAGAATAGAGGTCAGCACTTGCCGGACAAGATAGACGCCAAGCAGTCCTGCTCCCAGCCCGATTGCCAGAAGAGTTCCCACGCGGCCCAAGACAAGTTGCGCCACGCCACTGCGGGTTGCGCCCAGCGCCATGCGGACTCCAATGTCGCGCGTACGGCTGGCGACCTCCTGACTCAGCAGGCCGTATATGCCAATTGCGGTCAGCAGCACGGCAACGGCGGCGAACAGGCCGAAGAGCCAGCTCAACATGCGATTGGTGACCAAGGAGTCGGAGAGCACGTTTTTCATCGTCTCAGGCGTACGAAAGGCGACTTCGGGAGCAACGTCATGCAGTGCTTTCCGCAGCTGCGGAACGATGCTGGTCGGCGAAACGTCGGTGCGGACGAACAACGTGAAACCCGTGACAATCGCCTGGTACAGCGCCGGCATTTGCGTCATCGGAAAGTCGATCTCAGCCAGAAATGGCTCGTTAATGTCCTGACGGCCGCTGCCCGAGAGCCCCACAATGACCGGATTGTGCTTGCCATCCTTACTCGCGGAGAACGCGTGTCCCAACGGTCCTCGAGGCGGCTGAAACTCTTTCACCCAGGCTTCATTCACAATTGCCACGGGTTGAGTATTGGCTGCATCCTGCGCGGTAAAATCGCGTCCTTGCGCTATAGGAATCTGCATGGCAGCGAGATAGCCGGGTGTAATAAATCGAATTTCAGAGAACCGGTCGCGGTCCGGCGGATCGGGCGGCTGGCCGACAATATCCAAATCGCTATTGGAACCCCAATCGCGAATCGGCAGCATGTTATTGCTGCCCGCTGCGACGACGCCGGGAATGGCGCGCACTCGCTCCTCCAGCGGAGCGATCAGCGCCTGCGCAATGTCGCGTCCCTTGTAAGCGCCGCGCGGAACATCGACTCCGAGCGTGAGAAGGTTCTTCGGATTGAAACCGAGATCGCTTTCCAGCATCGACCGCAGCCCGAGCAACAAAAGGCCGGAGCAGACCAGCAGCATCAGTGACAGCGCCACCTGCACAACAACAAAGCTTGCGCGCAACCGATGCTGATGACGCATAGTTCCCGTACTGCCGCCGGCCTTCAACGCATGGCTCGGGTCGACGTGTGCGGCGCGCCATGCGGGAGCCATCCCGGCACCCACGCTGGCGATCAGAGCGATGACGAATGTTGCCACCAGCACCGCCACGTTCAGATGGACGTTCCCGCCGCGGGCAAAGGCCTTTTCCAGAAATTGTTTCAGGCCTGTCAGCAACAATCCGGCAATTGCCAGACCGCAAATTCCGCCGCCCAGTCCAAGCAAGATGCTCTCGGTCAGCATCTGGCCGACCAGCCGCTGGCGGCCCGCTCCCAGCGCGGAACGCACGGCCATTTCGCGCTCCCGCAGCAGCCCCCGCGCCAGTAGCAGTCCGGCGACATTGGTGCAGGCAATCAATAAAACAGCCAATACTGCCGCCAGCAACACCCACAATTCGGATTTATCGTTCCGGCCGCTTGCGTCGACGTGAATTGCGTTGGCAAGTGAGGTCAGTCTGGCAAACCGCCCGGCGTCATGATCCGGATATTGTTTGCCCAATTCATCCATCGCATGGTTCACGTCCGCGCTCGCCCGCGCGATGGCGACGCTGGGTTTGAGACGGCCAAATGTTCTGAGCCAATGAGTGCCGCGGGCGGCGAGCAAATAATCGGGTACATGCAGCGGCGTATACACCAGATTCGGCTTTCCGATCGGGTAGCGAAAACCCGCGGGCATGACGCCAATGACCGTATACGGCGTGCCATCCAGACGGACGGTTTTGCCGATGACGGAAGGTTTGCTGCCAAAATCCTGGCGCCAAATTTCATAGCTGAGAACCACCACATCGTTCTTTCCAGCCTTGTCCTCTCCCGGCAAAAACGTGCGGCCCAGCAGTGGGCGGACGCCAAGCGCGTCGAAGAAATTGTCCGTCCCTTGCGTTCCTTGCACATAGATCGGTCCGGTCCCCTGATTCAATGTCATGTCGCCCTGCGTCTGAACTCCGGCGAACGCGGAGAAGCTCTTCGTGAGCCGCCGCATGTCGAGGTATGCCGGCCATGAGGAAGGTGTCGGGGATTTTCCTGCGTCGTACGCACGCGAAAACGTCTCCACGCTGACAATGCGGTTGACGTCGTTGTAGGGCAGCGAATGCAGTAGCACGGCATCCAGGACGCTGAACATGGCCGCGCTTGCGCCAATGCCCAGCGCCAGCGTCAACACAGCGGCAGACGTAAATCCCGGAGTCTTGCGCAACTGGCGCAGTGCGTAATGAAGATCGTTCCACAGGTTCGTCATCTCTGTTTCTCCCATTCTCCCGGCGTCGGATACATCAGCCTTCCGCAGCTCACCTGGCACGAATCATTCACTGCGCAATGCTTGTATTGGATCGACGGAAGCCGCGCGCCGAGCGGGCAGCCAAGCCGCCAGCAGTGCAATCAGCATCATCAACAGCGATACGGCGCAGAACGTAAGCGGATCGAGCGGTTTCACCTCGAATAGAAAACTGTGCAGCACACGGGTCATCGCAATCGCTCCGATCAGGCCCATGCCCAGGCCGCCGGCCGCAAGCAGCAAGCTCTGTTTCACAATGCCGAAAGCAATGTCCCGCCTCTGTTCTCCCAGCGCCAGGCGAATTCCAATCTCGCGCGTTCGCCAGCTCACGATGTAAGCAATCAGGCTGTAAACGCCGATTGCACCGATGAGCACCGCCAGCAATCCGAAGCCGAGCAGCAGCACGGTCAACGATCGTGGCGCCGATACGGATGCCGAGACGACCTCATCCAGCGTGCGCACCCTGGTTACAGGAACCAGAGGATCGATTGCGGCGACAACGCTCCGAAGCTCCGCCGCGGCTTCAGAAGGAGTGGTTCGAGTTCGCAGCAGGATATACATCGACGGATGCGACTGCATGGCCGTCATGGGGAGATACACTTCATCCTGGAATCCGCTTTCGAGGTTGCCTTCGCGCGCGTTTCGCACCACACCGACTACGATCGAAGCCTTATTCGGGTCCCATATCGTGGGTGTGGGCTCGTCCGCTACGTCAATGATGTGCCTCCCTAGAGGATCCTGGTGCGGCCAGAGTTTTTCCGCCATGCGCTGGTCGACCACCGCGGCCCGGCTAGCGCCCGACGCATCCGATGGTGTCAGAAGCCGGCCGCGGACAAGCTGCAGCCCGAGCACGGAAAAATAGCCGGCCGATACCGTGCGTCCGGTTGCCTGTCTGGCGTTTTGTCGCGCAGTTCGCGGATGTCCTTCCGCATCGTAGACATAATTGTTGTCCCACCCACTCATCGGAAGGGAATCGGTGAGCGCAACGGCGTCGGTCCCGGTAATACCGCGCACGCGATCCAGCAGCGTTTCAAAAAAAGATTGGCATCGTCCTTTTTCGGTGCATGCGTCCGCATCCAGCGATACCTCCGCCGTCACGACATGATCCGTGTTGAAACCGGGATTTATCTGCGAAAGCTTGTAGAGGCTGTGCAGCATCAATCCAGCAACGGTGATCACAACCACCGACGAGCCGATCTGTCCGACAACCAGAATCCTCGAAAGCAGGAGCTGCGAAGCTCTTCCGGCAAAGGCGTGGCAGCCCGACCGAAGCGTTCCCAATAGATCGGACGATGCTGTTTTCACTGCTTTCACGGCCGGAATCACACCGAAGGATAGGCCCGCGAATACTGAGGCGATCGCCGCAAAAAGAAGAACGGTCCAATGCAGCGACACGCTGCCTAACCTGGGGGTGTCCGATGGCAGCAGCTGGATAAAGACTCGCAGACTCACCGCGGCCGCGATTAGACCGGCCGCTCCCGCGAGTATGCCTAAAACCAGGCTCTCCGATAACAATTGCTGGACCAGTCTCCCTGCGGATGCTCCCAGCGCTCCTCGCACCGCGATCTCCCGCTCTCGGCCTGCTGCGCGCGCCAGCGTAAGATTGGCGACGTTCGCACATGCAATCAGCAGGATCAATCCGGCTGCGCCAAACATCAGCAGGAGTTTCGGTCTGACTGACCCAACTTCCGATTCAAGTAGCGGCACAGCCGTCAGATCGGATGCCCAGGTGTCGGGCATTCTCCAGGGAAACAAGGGCAGCAGCACATTATGCAATCTGCGTAGCTCGGCCTGCGCCCGTCCCGGCGACACTCCATTCTTCAGGCGTCCCGTGGCCCGCAAATCGAATTTTTTCCAGGCATCCGTTGGATCGTTGCCTTTGAACGAGACTGGAATCAAGAATTGTGTATCGGCATACGGGAAATGCACCCCCGAAGGCATCACCCCGATAACAGTTCGCCATGTGCCATCGATACGAATTCGTTGTCCCAGGACGGTTGGATCGCCGCCAAAATGTTGCCTCCAATACCCGTAACTCAGCACTACTTCCAGATCTTGTCCAGCAACCGCGTCTTCCTTTGTAAAGAAGCTGCCCAGCGTGGGATGAATTCCGAGCGTCCTGAACAGATTCACCGTGACCTTGGAGCCAAATTCACGGTCCGCGGAATCCCCGCTGGAAATATTCGATTCAACATCGGCACCGTATCCACTGATCGATTCGAAGGATTTCGAATGAGACCCGAGCTCTCGAATCCAGCCCTTGGGAAAAACGTCTGCGGAATTTCCTGAAATTCGCATGAGGTGGTCTTGATGTGGAAACGGCAATGGCTGGAGCAAAATCGAATCCACCAGCGTGAAGATGACTGTGTTGGCTCCAATTCCCAGCGCGAGAGTCAGTATCGCGACTGCGGCGAATCCCGGCGACTTGCGTAACTGCCGCAGCGCGTAGCGAAGATCGTTTACCAAGGTGGTCATGACGTATCTCCTATTGCTCGCGCAGTGCCTGCGTCGGGTCTACGGAAGCCGCCCGTTGTGCCGGCAATGCCGAGGCAGCCAGCGAAAGCATCAGGATGGCGACGGCCGCGCCGATCAGCACAGCCGGATCGAAGGGATTGACCTGGAATAGAAGCGAGCGCAAGAGATGCGAAGCGGCCGCAGCCACGGCGAGTCCGATCGCGCATCCGATGACTGCGAGTTTCGCGCCGGAGATAAGGACAAGGCCGCGGATGCCGGCGCGCGATGCGCCCAGAGCCATGCGAATCGCCATCTCCTGAGTCCGTAGTGCCACGCTGAAGGCGACTACGCTATAAATCCCCAAAATCGCCAGCAGCACCGCGATGATGCCAAACGCGCTGATGATTGTGGTGTTGAAGCGGCGCGGCGCCTCGGTGTTCGATACAGCCTCCTCCATGCTCTGCACCTGCATGATGGCAAGCTGCGGATCCATGGAATGGAATACGGCGCGCAGAGAATTTTCCATCTGCTCGGGCGGGATTGCGGTATGCATCACCACATACATTTGATTTCCGTAGAGATAGGTTGGGGATCCCAATTCGCCCAGTGCCGCGTTTCCCTCGCCAACGGGCTGATAGAACTGCTCGGAGACATCCGCGTCTGGCGAGTCTGTCTTTACATTGCCAATTTCGCCGACGATCGTAAGCCAGGGAGTCTTAAGCTTTTCGTCGCCGATCCGAATATGGTGTCCAATAGGATCCTGTCCTGGCCAGTAGTGCTCTGCCAGTTGCTTGTTCACGATCACAGTGAGCGGCGCTCCGGGCGCGTTGTCCGCGGCCGTAAGAAGGCGGCCCCGCAATAGTGGAATTCCCAGCGACCGGAAATAGTCGCCCTCGAGTTCGGCGGTGTCCGCCATATTGACGAGCTTGCCCTTGGGCTGCACATATCCTTCCGCGACAAATCCGTCATTGTTGTTGCCCCCGGTCATCGGCACCGATTCGGACATGCCTACCGATATCGCGCCGGGAAGCTGCCGCAGTCTGCGCAGCAATTCACGGTCGAATGTGTCGATCGATTGCTGAGTCGCATATTGTTTTTGCGGAAGACCATACATGGCGATCAGAACATGGTCGGGCTGAAACCCAAGGTCCACGTCCCGCATTTTCTGGAAACTGCGCAACAATAAGCCAGAAGCGATGAGCAGTACCAGTGCCACGGCGATTTCAGACACCACAAGAACGGAACGCAGGCGCGCGTGTCCACCGCCCACGCTTCCAGTGCGGCCGCCCTCTTTCAACGCTTCGTTCATGTTGGTGCGAATCGCGGCAAATGCCGGGGCGAGACCGCACAGCAGGCCGGTTCCGATGGCAAGCAATACGGCGAACACTACCACGGCCCAGTTCATGTGAATGTCGTTGATCCGCGGAAGCGTTTCCGGCAGCATGCTGATGGAAACGCGAATCGCAATCGCTGCCAGCGCGATGCCGATTAATCCGCCAGCAATGCTAAGTGCCAGACTTTCCAGCACAGCCTGGCGCACCAAAGTTGCCGCGCTCGATCCCAGTGCCAGGCGTACCGCAATTTCCCGCCGGTGGCGAATGGCGCGCACCAGCAGCAGCCCTGCGAGGTTGGCGCAGGCAATCAGCAGCAGCACCAGGACCGCCAGAAACAGCACGCGGATGAGTGGTCGCGCCTGTTCTACAGTGACTGATTGCAAAGGCTGCACTGTCGCATCAATGTGCAGGCTTGCCAGAAAGGCGGGAAAATTGCGCATGATCTGGCGCGCAACGCGGTTCGCATCGGTTTGCGCCTGTGGAATTGTTATTCCCGGCTTCAACCGCGCGACCATCTGATAATTCCACGACCCCCAGTTTTGCGATTCGATCGGGGTCAGGCTCAGCGGGACCCACAATTCGCTGCGATTCAATTGGCCGGGTTGCAAAGGAAATTCGAAGTTCCGCGGCATCACGCCAATAATTGTGTATGGCTTGCGATTCAGCAGGATCGTTTTGCCGAGAACGTCTTGCTCCTCATGGAATCGGCCCTTCCATGTTGCGTAGCTCAGTACCGCGGCCTGCTGTTGATGAATATCCTCCTGCGATGTAAAGGTCCGTCCCATGAGCGGCGCGACGCCCAGCGCTTGAAAAACGCCGGCGCCGATGCGCGCCGCATTGATATCGACTGGTTCCACCGGGCCGGACAGTTCATAGCCGGTCGTCAAATACCCGCCCACGCTGCTGAAGGCCTTCGTATCGCGTTCATAGCTGACGATCTCAGGTGCAGTAACTCGCTGGCCATTGCCGAACGCTCCGACTACTCCTGGCAAATGATCGCCGAGCATGGCCAGCCGGCCGGGGTCGGGAAAGGGAAGCGGCCGCAGAAGCACGCCATCGACCACGGAAAAGATCGCCGTGGTCGCACCAATTCCAAGCGCCAGCGTCAGAATTGCGGTCAGGGCGAAACCCGGCGTATTGCGCAACTGCCGCAGCGCGTGGCGAAAATCGTTCCAAAGAAGGGCCATGGTTTTTTGAGCTCCTATTGCTCGCGAAGCACCTGTATCGGATCCACAGAAGCCGCCCGTTGTGCCGGTAGTGCCGAGGCAGCGAGCGACAATATCAGAATGGCAATGGCCGCGCCGACCAGAACAAACGGGTCGTATGGATTGACCTGAAACAAGAGAGAGCGCAGAAGCCGCGAAGCGGCGATTGCTCCGGCGAGGCCTATCGCGCAACCGGTGACTGCAAGCTTCGCGCCAGAAAGAAGGACCGGCCGCCGGATACCGGCGCGCGACGCTCCCAGCGCCATGCGAATTGCCATCTCCTGGGTGCGCAGCGCGACGCTGAAGGCGACCACGCTATAAATCCCCAAAATCGCCAGCAGCACCGCGATGATGCCGAATGCGCTGATGATCGTCGTGTTGAAGCGACGCGGAGCTTCAGAGTCGGAGACAGCGTGTTCCATGCTCTCCACTTGCATAATGGCAAGCTGCGGATCCATGGAATGGAAGACGGCCCGCAGGGAATTTTCCATTTGCTCCGGTGGCATCGCAGTGCGCAGCACGACATACATCTGATTGCCTGCCAGAATGTTCTGCGGGGCAAATTGACCAAACGAGGATATTTGCTGGGTGACAGGCTGGTAATACTGTTCGGAGGTTTTGCCGTCCGGCGAGTCGATCTTCGCGTTGCCGATTTCTCCAACGACCGTCATCCATGGGGTTTTCACTTTCTCGTCGCCGATGCGGATGCGCTTTCCGATCGGGTCCTGATCCGGCCAGTAATGCTGGGCCAGTTTCGCGTTCACGATGGCGACCAATTGCGAATGTGCGGTGTCCGCCTCTGTAAGGAAGCGGCCCCGAAGCAAGGGCATGCCGACGGCACGGAAGTAATCGCCCTCCAGTTGCGCGACTTCTGCAAGGTTGATGACAGCGTTTTTTGGCTGCACATAGCCGTCTGCGACGAATGCATTACTACTATTGATGCCGCCAGCCATCGGGACCGAAGTCGACAGAGCGGCAGTCCGCGCTCCGGGAAGTTGATGCAGCTGCCGCAACAATTCACGGTTGAACGTCTCGATGGATGTCTGGGTTGCATATTGTTTCTGCGGCAAACTGTACATCGCGATCAACACATGGTCGGGCCGGAAGCCAAGATCGACATCGCGCATTTTCTGGAAGCTGCGCAGCAATAGGCCGGAGGCAATCAGCAGCATCACCGCTACGGCGATTTCTGATATCACCAGGACAGAACGCAGCCGCACGTGTCCGCCGCCCACGCTTCCCGTGCGCCCACCCTCTTTCAGCGCATCGTTCATGTTGGTGCGAATCGCGGCAAAAGCCGGCGCCAGGCCGCATAAGACGCCGGTTCCGATTGCCAGCAGAACAGCAAACCCGATGACGGCCCAGTTCATGCGAATGTCGTTGATCCGAGGCAGCGTTTCCGGCAACAGGCTAATTGAAACGCGAATCGCAATCGCCGCCAGCGCGATGCCAAGCAATCCACCGGCAACGCTGAGCGCCAGGCTTTCCAACACCGCCTGGCGTACAAGGGTGGTCGCGCTTGATCCCAATGCGAGCCGTACCGCAATCTCCCGGCGGCGGCGAATGGCCCGCACCAGCAAAAGCCCTGCGAGATTGGCGCAGGCGATCAATAGAACCACAAACACCGCCAGAAACAGGATGCGCACCAGCGGACGTGCCTGCGCGACCGTCACATCGCGTAGGTGTTGAAGCACTGCAGTCATGTGCAGCCCAGCCATATAGGCCGGATAGCCACGCTCGATCTCGGTGGAAACGCGGGCCGCGTCAGCCCGCGCTTGCGCCATGGTTACGCCAGGCTTCAATCGCGCAACCATGCTGAAGTTCCACGACGTCGTTTCCTGTGTCAGTTCTACTGGCGTCAGACTCAGCGGTACCCAGAGTTCGCTGCGGTTCAGCCGGCCCGGTTGCAAGGGAAATTCAAAATTGCGGGGCATCACGCCGATCACGACATACGGTTTGCGATCCAGAAGAATTTTTGTGCCGAGAATGTTCGGATCGCTGTTGAAACGACCCTTCCATGTTGCATAGCTCAGGACGGCGACCGACTCACTGTGTTCGTCCTCTTGTTGCGTGAAGGTGCGCCCTAACAGCGGAGCGACGCCAAGCGTGGGAAATACACTGGCGCCGAGACGAGCTGCCTGGATATCGACGGGCTGCATGTTGCCCGAGAGTTCATAGCCTGTGCCGACGTACCCACCCAAGTTGGCGAACGCGTGAGTGCCATGCATGTAGGCGAGAATGTCTGATGCCGTCACGGACGTCTCGTTGGGCATGGTCACATCTTGCAGATGATCGCCGAGCACCACCAGATGGTCCGCGTGCGAAAAAGGCAGCGGCCGCAGCAGCACGCCATCGACAACGGAGAAGATCGCTGTCGTTGCGCCGATGCCCAGAGTCAGCGTGAGAATGGCGGTCAGCGTAAATCCCGGCGACTTGCGCAACTGCCGCAGCACGTAGCGAAGATCGTTCCAAAGATTCGTCATTGCTTCCTTACCTCTACCGAGTCCTGCCTCAAAAAGCGGGTGCCCCAGGTCTCGCTTTTGAGACCTGGGATCCTGCAATCATTCCTCGCGCAGCGCCTGCATGGGATCGACCCGCATGGCACGCCGCGCGGGAATGTAACAGGCCAGCAGCGCAATCGCCGCCAAGATCGCCGACACGCCCACATACGTGGCCGGGTCGGTTGCGCTGACCACGATGAAACCGCGCATCACATGTGCCGCGCCAAAGCTGGCTACCAGGCCGACGGCGAGGCCAATGCCGACGATCCGTAATCCCTGCCGGTAAACCATCCTTAAAATGTCCGACCGCTGCGCGCCCAGAGCCATACGGATGCCGATCTCGTTCGTCTTCTGGCTGACCACATACGACAACACGCCGTACACTCCGACGATCGCAAGGATGAGGCCGAGAGTCCCGAGAATGCCGGCCACTTCCGCACCGACCTGAAAGATGAGCAGTCCATGAGTGGTGTACAGCCCCTGCTGCAGTGTCTGAACGTCAAAGACGGGCAGCGCGGGGGTCAGGTCGCGGATCGTGCGCTCGACCTCCGGAATTATTGCGGCGGGATCGCCGGCGGTGCGCAGTTCGAGGGACTCCAACGTGTTATGTGCGTAGTGCTGTAGATACGGCACGTAGAACATCGGCGGGATGGCTCCAGTGACCCCCTGAGAGCGTGCGTCCTTCGATATGCCGACCACCTGCATCGGATGAATGGGATCGCTGTCCATAATGAACTGCTTACCGATAGCGTCTTGATTCGGCCAGAACCGTTTCGCCATCGCCCTGCTTATGATTGCGACATAAAGGTTCTTTTCATCGTCCGAACCGGTAAAGCTGCGACCTCGCAGAAGCGGAATCTGTAGGGTGCGGAAATAATCTGTCGCGATGGTGTTGTATGTGGCACTGGGAAGAGGCTGTCCTTGCGGCGTCTGGTATCCGTTGATGGTAAGCGTATCGATTCCGCCCTCGCTGATGTTGCTCATCGGGACGGCTGTAGCTGTGGTGGCAGAGGAGACTCCGGGAAGGGTGCGAGCGCGGTTGAGAAGAGTGTTGTAAAAATTGCGGCTTTGAGCGTCGCTGTAACTGATTTCGCTCGGATCCATTGTGAGGGTGAGGACGTGGGTCGGATTGAAACCGAAATCGATGCGTTCGGCCTGGGTCAGGCTACGGGTGAAAAGGCCGGCAAGGATCAGCAGCATAAGGGCGCTGCCGACCTGGAGAATGACTAGCGCATCCCGGAATTTGCCGCCGCTGCCGGTGACGCTCCGTCCGCCTTCCCGGAGGATCAGGTTCAGGTTCGCACGCGAAAGACGGAGAGCCGGAACAAAACCGACGGTGACGCCCGCCAGCAGGGCGGCGGTGGCGGAGAAAACAAAGACATGCCAGTCGAGGCCAAAATTGAAATAGACGGGCAAGTCGGTATGCAAGTCCACGGAGCCGAGTAGGGAGCTGCTCCATAGCCCCAGGCCGATTCCCGCCACGCCACCAAAGAGCGCTAGCAAGATACTTTCCGTCAGCATCTGGCGGATGAGCCGCGAGCGCTGCGCGCCAAGCGCGGAGCGGATCACCATTTCACGTTCGCGGACACTGGCGCGCACAAGCAGCAGATTGGCCACATTGACGCAGGCCAAGAGCAGCACTAATACTGCAAGGCCGATGAAGATCGTGGAGACAATAGCATTCGTGTTTGTCGGGTCGAGATCGCCATTCTTTCCCAGGTAGGGTGGAAAGGCGTGTAACGCGGCATCTTTTTCTGTGCGCGGGTGTTCGACTGAGAAGCGACGGGCGACGACCGCTAGCGTGGAATTAGCCTGCTCTCGAGTGACGCCGGGCTGTAGACGAGCATAGACCTGCCAAGTTCGACTGGTGCGCTTCTCCTGCTGAACGAGCGGGATGTTTTCAATCGTGACGACCATTCCCCGAGGCAGATAGCCCTGTACGCCGTAGATGGTTTGGATACCGTGAAAATTCTTGGGAGCGACACCTACAATCGTAAGCGGATGGCCATTCAGGGAGATCTGGCGCCCAATAATACCGGGATTGCCAGCGAAGTGCCGCTTCCAGTAGGAGTAGCTGAGGACGATGATCGGGTCGGTGCCGGGAGTTTTGCCTTCCGAAGGCAGAAACAGACGACCGAGAAGAGGATGAATGCCAAGCGCTTGAAAGTAATTTCCGCTGACGTAATCGGTAAGGATGCGATCGGGCTTGCTACCCTGCATACTGAGGCCATCCATTCCGATCTGGTCGATCATTACTTGAGAAAAAACATTCTTCGTCTGGTCTTGCAGGTCGCGGTATTCCGGCAAAGATAACTGCGACTGCCAAGGGATGCCCTTTTGCTGGAACCCGAGCATGACCAGGCGGCTTTGCTGCCGGACATTCAGTGACCCGAACAGCAGGCCGTTGGCCACACTGAAGATCGCCGTATTCACCCCCACCCCAAGCGCGAGCGTGAGGATCGCGATGCACGCAAATCCAGGGCTGCGCCGCAACTGCCGCAGTGCATAGCGAAGATCGTTCCAAAGATTCGTCATTGCTTCCTTACCTCTACCGAGTCCTGCCTCAAAAAGCGGGTGCCCCAGGTCTCGCTTTTGAGACCTGGGATCCTGCAATCATTCCTCGCGCAGCGCCTGCATGGGATCGACCCGCATGGCACGCCGCGCGGGAATGTAACAGGCCAGCAGCGCAATCGCCGCCAAGATCGCCGACACGCCCACATACGTGGCCGGGTCGGTTGCGCTGACCACGATGAAACTGTGCATCAGATGTGCCGCACCAAAGCTGGCCGCGAGCCCGACTGCCAGTCCGATGCCCACAATCCAGAATCCCTGTCGGTACACCATCTTCAAGATGTCGGAGTGTTGCGCGCCCAGCGCCATGCGGATGCCAATCTCGTTCGTCTTCTGGCTGACGACGTATGACAGCACCCCGTAAACGCCGATGATCGCCAGAATCAGCCCCAGCGTTCCCATGATGCCAGCCAATGCTGCAGCAACCTGAAAGAGAAACAAGCCATTGAGGCCATACAGCGCCTCATGCAGGGTTTCCACACCAAATACAGGCAGCATGGGTGCCATGCTCCGGATCGTGCGTTCCACTTCCGGAATCATCGATGCGGGATCTCCTGCCGCACGCAGCGCCAGGGTCTCCAGTGACTCGCTCGCGGAGCGCTGTCGAGCGGGGACATAGAAAATTCGCTCGAAGCCTCCTATCACGCCTTGATAGCGCGCATCCTTGGCGATGCCGATGACTTGCATAGGGTGGGTGGGATTGCTACCCTCCGTGAATTGTTTGCCGATCGGATTCTGATTCGGCCAGAACTTCTTTGCCATTGCCTCGCTCACAATAGCGACATGCCGGGTATGTTCATTGTCGCGATCGGTGAAGCCGCGGCCTTGAAGCAAAGGAATTCGCAGAGTACGGAAATAGTCTGTCGCGACGACGATGGAGTACGCGCTGGGCGCAGGCTGCCCCGGCGGAGATTGATAGCCAGAAATGACGACGGTGTCGCCGAAAGGAAAGCTCTGGGTCGGATTCAGGGGAGTTACGTCAGCCGTCGTGGCGGACAGAACCCCAGGCAGCGCGCGTACACGCTGTAAGAGGTTTGTGTAGAAATCGCGTTGTTGCGTGGGGCTGTAGCCGATCTCCGTGGTGTCCATGGTGAGCGTGAGGACTTGGGAGGGATTGAAGCCGAGGTCAATATGTTTTGCCTGACTGAGACTGCGGGTGAAAAGCCCGGCGACGACGAGCAGCATCAGCGCCGTGCCGATCTGAAGCATGACGAGTGCGTCGCGAAACTTGTTGCCGCCTCCGGTAACGCCGCGCCCACCTTCGCGCAGAACGAGGTTGAGGTTCGCGTGTGAAAGACGCATTGCCGGCACGATGCCGACAACCGCCCCAGCCAGCAGAGCGATTGCGGCGGAAAAAACGAAGACGTGCCAGTCGAAGCCGAAGTTGAGCGAGAGAGGAAGAGCCGTGTGTAGATTGACGGAACCGAGCAGGGATGTGCCCCACAAGCCCAAAGTCATTCCCGCTGCACCACCGATGGCGGCGAGCAGAATACTTTCCGTCAGTATCTGGCGGACCAATCTGGAACGCTGTGCGCCTAGGGCCGACCGGATGACCATTTCTCGCTCGCGAACGCTGGCGCGGACGAGCAGAAGATTGGCGACGTTCACACAGGCCAACAACAGGACCACTCCGGCCAGGCCAAGAAAGAACGCGGAGATAATGCCGATTGTATTATCCGTATCGAGTCCGCCGCCCCTGCCCAAATAAAGAGGAAAGATGCGCAAAGACGCGTTCTTTTCCGCGCGCGGGTGCTCCGCCGCAAAACGACGTGCCACAACAGCCAGCGCGGCGTTTGCCTGTTGCGCCGTCGTTCCCGATTGCAGGCGGGCATAGAGGCGCGAACTGCGGTGGATGCGCTGATTCAGTTGATCCATCGGAGTATTTTCCAGCGGAACCATCATCGCCAGCGGCAAATAGATTTGAATGTCTCCGCCAGGATTGAAACCAAGAAAGTCCCTGGGGGTGACGCCGATGACGGTGACCGGATGGCCGTTGAGGAAAACCTCGCGCCCCACGATTCCTGAATTGCCCGCGAAATGTTGCTTCCAATAGGCATAACCGAGGACAATTTTGGGGTCCGCGCCGGGAACCTCCCCTTCCGATGGAAGAAAAAAGCGCCCCAGAAAAGGTCGCACGCCGAGCACTTGAAAATAGTCTCCCGTCACATAATCGTCCAACACACGGTCCGGTTTGTTGCCCTGCGTGCTTAAGCCGTCCAATCCATACTGACTCGCGATGATGCCGGAAAAGACGTTCTTGGTCTGGCTGCGCAGGTCGCGGTATTCCGGCAGAGAAAAAGCGGGCTGCCACAGCGTGCCCTTCTGCTGGAATCCCAGGATGATGACGCGGCTTTCCTGCCGAATATGCAGCGAGCTGAACAAAAAGCCATTGATGATACTGAAAATCGCCGTGTTGACGCCGACTCCAAGCGCGAGGGTGAGGACTGCAATGAAGGCAAATCCCGGACTGCGGCGCAACTGCCGCACCGCGTAACGAAGATCGTTCCACAGGTTCGACATAGTTCGCGCCTCCTATTCCTCGCGCAGCGCCTGCATGGGATCAACTCGCATGGCGCGTCGTGCCGGAATGTAGCAGGCCACCAGCGCAATCGCAACCAGAATTGCCGACACGCCGATATAGGTTGCTGGATCGGTGGCGCTGACGACGATGAAGCTGCGCATCAGATGCGCCGCGCCGAAGCTGGCTACCAGGCCGACAGCAAGACCGATGCCGACGATCCACAATCCCTGCCGGTAGACCATTTTCAAAATGTCCGACCGTTGCGCGCCCATGGCCATGCGAATACCAATCTCGCTGGTCTTCCGGCTGACGACATACGACAGCACACCGTAGACCCCGACGATGGCGAGGATGAGTCCGAGCATTCCGAGGACGCCGGCCACTTCCGCGCCGCCCTGAAATAAGAACAGCCCGTGCGTGGTGTACAGGCCCTGGCGCATCGTTTGGACATCAAAGACGGGCAGCGCGGGCGTCAGCTTGCGGATGGTGCGCTCGACCTCCGGGACCATGGCGGCGGCATTGCCGGCGGTGCGCAGCTGAAGAGATTGCGACGTGGTAAACGCATAGTGCTGCAGGTAGGGCACGTAGAACATGGGCGGGATGGCTCCGGTGACGCCTTGAAAACGCGCATCCTGCGCGATGCCGACCACCTGTATTGGGTGGGTCGGATCGCTGGCCATGGTGAACCGCTTACCGATGGGATCCCGATTCGGCCAGAACTGCTTCGCCATCGCCCTGTTCAGAATGGCGACGCGAAGATTCTTGTTGTCGTCCGAACCGGTGAAGCTGCGGCCCCGCAGGAGTGGAATCCGCATCGTGCGGAAATACTGTGTCGTGATTACGTTGTACCCGGCTGCCGCCGCGGGCTGTCCCGGCGGAGCCTGGTATCCGGGGATCGTAAGCGTATCGACGCCGCCACCGCCTGTCATGCTCATGGGAACGGCCGTGGCGGTCGTCGCGGAGACGACGCCCGGAAGGGCGCGGACGCGTTCCAGAAGGTTTTTGTAGAAGTCTCGACTTTGCGCATTGTTGTAGCCGATCTCGCTGGGATCCATGGTGAGGTTGAGGACGTGCGAGGGATTGAAGCCGAGGTTGATGCGGTCGGCCTCGGTCATACTGCGCGTGAAAAGCCCGGCAATGATGAGCAGCATGAGCGCGCTGCCGACCTGGAGAATGACCAGCGCGTCGCGGAATTTGCTGCCGCCGCCGATAACGCCCCGTCCGCCCTCGCGCAGGATGAGATTCAGATTGGCACGGGAGAGGCGAAGCGCGGGCACGATGCCGACGATGGCGCCAGCCAGCAGAGCAATGGCGGCGGAGAAGGCACACACATGCCAGTCGAAACCGAAATTGAAGAAGATGGGCACATCGCTGTGCAGGTCCATGGAGCCAACCAGGGAACTGGCCCACAGTCCCAGGCCGACGCCCGCCGTGCCGCCGAACAACGCGAGCAGGATGCTTTCCGTCATCATCTGGCGGATCAGGCGCGAGCGCTGCGCCCCTAGCGCGGAACGAATGACCATCTCGCGTTCCCGCACGCTGGCGCGCACCAGCAGAAGATTGGCGACGTTCACGCAGGCCAGAAGCAACACTAATCCTGAAAGGCAAAGGAAGAGCGCGGCGACAACGCCGACAATGTTGGATGGATCGACGTCGCCATTTCTTCCAAGATAGAGGGGGAAGGCGCGCAACGTGGCATCTTTTTCGGTTCTCGGGTGTTCGGTGGCGAAGCGATGGGCGACGACGGCAAGCGTAGCGTTCGCCTGCGCCTGCGTCACGCCAGGCTGCAGACGGGCATACGCTATCCAGCCTCGGCTGGTGCGCTTGTTTTGCAGGACCAACGATTCGTTTTCAACAGTGGCAATCATCTCCTGGGGCAGATAGCCCTGGACGCCCAGCACGGTTTGGACACCATGAAAATCCTTGGGAGCGACGCCGACAATGGCGATGGGATGGCCGTTCAGGGCGACTTGGCGTCCGATGACATTGGGATCGCCGGCGAAGTGCTGCTTCCAATAGGCGTAGCTGAGGACCATGAACGGGTCGGCGCCGGGAGTCTTGCCTTCGGAAGGCAGAAAGAGACGGCCCAGTACAGGTTGCACGCCGAGCGTCTGAAAATAATTTCCGCTGATGTAATCGGTAAAGATTCGGTCCGGTTTGCTGCCCTGCATACTCAGGCCGTCGAAGCCAAACTGGTCGACGGTCACGCCGGAAAACACATTGCTCGTCTGGTCTCGGACTTCGCGGTATTCCGGCAGCGACAATGCCGATCCCCAGGGGGTTCCCTTCTGCTGGAAGCCAAGGACGACGACCCGGCTTTGCTGCCGTATGTGCAGCGAGCTGAACAACAACCCGTTAATCACACTGAAAATGGCGGTGTTGACGCCGACACCCAGCGCGAGAGTAAGGACCGCGATGAAAGCAAATCCCGGCGCCTTGCGCAACTGCCGCAGCGCGTAGCGGAGATCGTTCCAAAGATTCGTCATCTTTCCTCACATGAACCTGCGAGTGGACATCCTCGGGTGCCCCACATCTCGAATTTGAGATGTGGGTCTTTCTCGATTTCAGAGCGAACTTACTTCAGCAACTCTGTCTCCTCTGCCATTTTTTTGCGAAGATCGGCTTCGGAGATAACCTGGCCGTCGAACAGATGCACCTCCCGGTCCGCCAGCTTGGCAAAGCGCGGGTCGTGCGTGACCATACAAATGGTCGCGCCGTCTTTGTGCAATTCCTTCAGCAACTCCATTACCGCTTCGCCATTGCGCGAGTCGAGATTTCCGGTTGGCTCATCCGCTAGAAGGATCGACGGGGACCCCGCCAACGCACGGGCCACTGCGACGCGCTGCTGCTGACCGCCGGAGAGCTGCGAGGGATAGTGTCGCAGCCGGTGCGCCATGCCGACGCGGGCGAGCGATTCATCGACGCGCCGTTTGCGTTCCGCTGCCGGCATGCCGGAGCGATAGGTTAAGGGCAGCTCGACGTTTTCATACACCGTCAGATCACCGATCAGGTTGAAGCTCTGGAAGATGAAGCCAATCTCCTGGTTGCGGATGCGCGAGCGTTCGGCAAAGCTGAGGTTTTCGACGGATCGCGTGTTCAGCATGTAGCTGCCGCCGCTCGGTGTGTCCAGCAGTCCGAGAATCGACAGCAGCGTCGACTTCCCGCAGCCGGAAGGCCCGGAAATGGCCACATACTCGCCGCGCTGCACCGTGAGGTGAATCCCCGACAGCGCGTGCGTTTCAATTTCGTCAGTGTAGAAGACCTTCGTCAGCGCTTCAATATGGATCAGCGACTGGTCGGAAACCTGTCCGTTCGTGTGCCCCGCAACTTGTTCTGTAGCTGCCATGCGATATGTCCTCTCCTGAATCGAATGCACTTCTGATGCTTCCAATGCTTGTCATTCTGAGCGAAGCGAAGAATGACTTCTTATCTAGTCCAGCCGAATGCGATCCACGTTGTCCCAGCGAGACATGTCGGAGAGAATCACCGTGTCTCCCGCCTGCAGTCCGCTGAGGATTTGAATCTCATTGACCGATGCGAATCCCACTTTGACCGGCACGCGCGTTGCGTACTTGCCATCGGGATCCAGCTTGAACAGGCTGATGGTGGAATTCTCGTTCCCAAACGCCGGTCGACCGACATATAGCACGTTGTTCAACCGCCGGAGATCGATCGTTCCATCCACACTCAAATCAGGCCGCGCCCCTGTCGGCAAAGGCCCATCCATCTGTACGTCAACCGTGACAGTTCCGTTCACGACTGCGGGATTGATTCGAGTTACCGTACCGGGGACGATGCCGTTGTGGGTGTCAATTTCCGCGGGCTGGCCGACCTGGACGTCGTGCGCCTGCGTCTCTGCAATCTGCAGTTGCGCTTTCAATTGGTTTGGCTGGATGATCTGGGCCAGTTCCGCACCCACCAGAACGTGTTGGCCCATTTGCAGCGGCATCTGTATCAACTGGCCCTCAATGCCCGCGCGAACCGTCAGGGCATCCACCTCGCGCTGCTTCAATTGCGCCAGCGCCTTCGCCTGCTCCACCTTCGCCTTCTGGACCGCGAGCTGGGTCTGCAGCGCCTTCTGGTTCATCGATACTTCTTCTTTTTGCAGATCGTTGCGCGTGGTCAAAGCGTCGGCCTTGCCTTGCGAATCGCTATACGTAAGTCCGCTGATCACGCCCAGCTTGTACAACGCCTTGTCGGTCCGCGCCTGCAACTGGGCCTGCTGATATTGCGCGTTGATATCCGCAGCCGTTGCCCGCTTGTCCATCAGCGCGCTCTCAATGCTCACCTGGGTGTTGTGGTAATCCGCTTGCGCTTCATGCAGTTGCAGCGCGGCATCCTGCGCCTCCTGCATCAGTTGCGGGTTAGTCAGCTTCAGAATGACCGTATCGGGATGGACCAGCGCGCCAGGCAGCTTGAAAATGCTTACCACCGTGCCGTCCGTCTCCGCCGGAATCGAGCGAATGCGGTCTTCGCGCGGCACCAGCGTGCCAAGGCCGCGGCGCTGGACGATCATGTTGCCGCGTTTCACAGTGTCCGTCCAGACCGTGTTGCGGTCGACGGTGGGTGCGGCAGGTTTCAGCCGCAGAACGAATACCGTGATGCCCGCCAGAACGACCAGTCCGATGGCGGACCAAAGTATTTGCCGGCGGAGTTTACGCTTTTTAAGGTCAGGCCGAGCGATATCCATTGCTGGAAAGAAATGCACGCAACCAGCCAAAGCGGCTTGGGGAGGAAGTCCAATTATGTGAGTGTGTTACAGCAAATCTCTCTGGTGGAACCTACGAAAAACTGTTCATTTTCGAAAATAACTGTCCGGAAATGGACAGTTATTCGACCGGCAGATGGCAGACAAGTAGGTACTCGCGTTCAAGGAGATACGTTAGCCAGGCCGGTTATGATTGTGCCTCCCGGAGGAGATATCAGTCAGCTCTATCAATCTCAGCAAGGCTACGCGGTCGTCGGAGTCGCTGGAGAAGTTGGTTCGACTACCTGGATCGGCGAGCGATAGGTACTGGCGTGGGCGAGTGCATTCTCAGATCATTTTGTCGGGAAAAGAATTCACCCTGCCGCCAGTTCCTTCGCTCGCTGCGCGGCGCGCATAACGGCTTTGATCAGCGTGACGCGCAGGCCGCCTTCTTCCAGTTCTAGAATTCCGTCGATGGTGCAGCCGGCTGGTGTGGTCACGGCGTCTTTCAGCAGCGCCGGATGGCTGCCGGTTTCGAGCACCATGGTCGCCGCGCCGAGCGCGGTCTGCGCGGCGAGCAGCGTGGCAATATCGCGCGGCAGGCCGACCTTGACGCCGGCCTCGGCCAGCGATTCCAAAATGATGTAAATGTAGGCCGGCCCGCTGGCGGAAAGGCCGGTCACCGCGTCCATGTGCTTTTCGTCGACAGTCACTGTCCGTCCGACGCTTGCAAACATTCGCTCCGCCAGCGCAAGTTGTCCAGCGGTGACGAATTTTCCTTTGCAGAGCGCCGTCGCACCGCAGCCGAGCAGAGAAGGCGTGTTCGGCATGGCGCGAATCACGGCCAGGTCCACGCCCGCGGCGTTTTCAATCGCACTTGTCTTCACCGACGCGGCAAAGGAGACGATCAGCTTTTTCGCCGTCAGCGTCGGGCGGATTTGCTCCAGCACCTCCGATACGGTTTGCGGCTTGACGCCGAGCAAGATGACATCGCTGTGGCGAGCGGCGTCCAGGTTGTCTGTCGTGACAACAACCCCCCACTGCGCAGTCAACTGCTTCGCGCGTTCGCTGTGCTGCACCGTGGCGTGGATGTTTTGCGGGCGGAATAAATGACTCTTCAGGAATGCCTGAAGCAGCGTGCCGCCCATTTTCCCCGCGCCCAGTAGGGCGATTTTCGTATTCAATGCGTGTAACGTTGTTTTCTGCTTGGTCATCGATTCAGTTTCCTTTGAATTGAAATACGGTGGTCATTCTGAGCGCACTATTTCGTCCCATTCTTTTGCTGCGCTGTGCTCCACGCCTCCATCCGCTGCTGCAGAATATCGAGCGGCAGCGCGCCGGAGTCGAGCACTTCATCGTGAAATGTACGGATGTCGAAGTTTTTCCCAAGCGCCTTTTGCACTTCTGCGCGCAGTTCTAAAATCTTCAGCCGGCCAAGGTCATAGGCTAGCGCCTGGCCCGGCCACGCGATATAGCGATCGACCTCTTCCTGAATCGTGATGTCATCCATGGCGGTGTGGTCGCCGAAATACTGCACCACCTGGTCACGGGTCCAGTGTTTATAGTGAACGCCGACGTCCACCACCAGCCGGACGGCGCGCCACATCTGGTCTTCCAGCATTCCATATTCGCTGTATGGGTCCTGGTAGAAGCCGACTCGCTTGCCAAGCTGCTCGCTGTAAAACGCCCAGCCCTCGACAAACGCCGTGTAGCCTTCGTAGCGGCGAAATTCTGGCAGACCGGTCAACTCCTGCGCCAGAGAAATCTGCAAATGATGGCCGGGAACGCCTTCATGGTACGCGATCGCCTCTACCTGCGTTAGCAGACGTTTCTGGGCGTCGGTTGTGTTCACGCGAATCTCGCCCGGACGTGAACCGTTCGCCGTGCCCGGTTGATAATCGGCGGGCACTTGATCGGCGGAGCCGAAGGACGTCATCGGAACCACAACCAGGGGCGTCCTGGGAATCTTGGTCACCAGCTCCGGCAGCTTCGCTTCCATCTGCTCCGCGTAATGCCGATACAGGCCGATCAACTGCACGCCGGATTGTGCATGCTCTTTTGGATTCGCGACCAGCGCCGCATGGAAACTGCGCAGATCTGAATATCCGAGCTGATGGACGACTGCCATCAGGCGGGGTTCGATGCGGGCCACGTCTTCCTGCCCCATCTGGAAGACCTGATCAGGCGTCAGATTCGTCGTAGTGAAACTCTGCACCAGATAGGCGTAACACGCATCGCCATCGGTGTTCGCCCAGATGCCGGGCTGCGTCCGCGCGTGCGGAATATAGTCGGCGCGGAGGAACTGGGCGAAGTGGTAATAGGCCGGCTGCACTTTTGTCCGGATCGCCGCCAGCACGTCCGCGCGAATCTGCGCCTGCTGCTGCGGAGGAATGTCGGCCGGGAAGTGCTTCAGCGGAAGCGCGAACGGCGTGTCCTCCGGTTTGGCTGCCGCCATGGCGTTCACCTGCGCCAGCACCTTTTGCATGATGTACTGTGGTTCGCTGCGGCCAGCCTGCTCGCCCAGCATCATGTCCGTGCTGATCTGCAGGAATGCGTTTGGCACCTTATTGAGCCTAGCTATGTAATGCGCATAATCGTCCGCGGAAGCGAAGCGCAGCAATTCGACCAGAGCCGGCAAATCCACCTGAATGCCGGAGAACTGCGTCACCGGCGTTTGCCAGGGCTCGCAGACAGAAGACTCCTGCTGATCGACCAGATCGTGCACGAGCAACTGCTTGCTCAGCTTTTCCTGTTCGCTCATTCCTGTTGTGTCGATCGCGCCCAGCCGTTCGATGAATTGCTCGCCGTGCGCCAGCGCAGCGTCGTATGCACCCGGAGAATAATCGGTAAGCTGATCGTCGTAGTGATGGTCCCCGATCGTCGACGCCATCTCCGGCGAATGTTTGAGCTGGTCCTGCCAGTAATCGTGAAAAATCTCGTTCAAAGTCTGTGTGCGCGCTTCGAGAGACTGCGGTACCTGCGGCTGCGATGTAAGAGACTGCGGCATCGTTGGATTCGGCGGCGGCGGTCCCAGGTCCTTTGGCTTGAACGACTGCCCGTGCAGCACGTAACCGGCGCACAGAAACAGTCCCACCATAAACACCGGAGTCGAAGGAATGCGTGCAGCCATGGCTTGAGTGTAAATGGAATGTTCGCCGTCTCATTGCGGTGCGGGCAAGTAGCATATTCTGGTGGCTATGCCAAAGGGTCCATCCAAGAAGGCGAACGCGAACCGGGCCGTCCACGGCGCCGCGAGCAGTCGCCGCATCGGCGTGCATCTTTCCACTGCTGGAGGAGTAGCCAACGCGGTGCGCCGCGCTGCGGAGATCGGCGCAAACACACTACAGATTTTTTCCTCCAGTCCGCGCATGTGGCGCGCCTCCAAAATTTCCGCCGAGCAAAGACAGCAGACACAGGCCGCGCGCGCAGAGTTGGGCATTGGCCCGCTCGTGATTCATACCAGTTATCTGGTGAACGTTTGCAGCCAATCGAAGGAAATTCGCGACAAGTCGATCCTCGCGTTTCGGGGCGAAATGGAACGAGCGCTAGCGCTCGGGGCAGAGTATCTCGTGGTCCATCCCGGTTCCTATCGCGGTATGACGCGCCGCGAGGGACTTGGGTGTGCCGCAGAGTCGATCGAGCAGGCCATCGAGGCTCTGCCGTGGCAGGGAACGCCATTCCATATCCTCATCGAAAACACCGCAGGCGCGGAACATTCACTCGGCGGCAGCTTCGAGCAGGTTGCGGAATTGATCGAGCATCTTCGTCCGCACGCTCCGGTGGCCGCGTGCCTCGATACCTGCCACACGCACGTCGCCGGCTACGACATCGTCAGTGACGCTGGCTGGGCGGAGACATTGGCGCAAATTGAGAGCACAGTCGGATGCGATACGGTCCGCATTTGGCATTGCAATGATGCGAAGGCTGCGCGCGGATCGAAGCTCGACCGGCATCAGCACATTGGCGAAGGTCAGATCGGCCGCGAATCCTTCCGTCGCCTGCTGCATGAACCGAAATTTGCGCATTGCGCATTTATCGCGGAAACGCCGGTCGATGCTCCCGGCGACGAGGAGCGCAACGTACACGTGCTGCGGAACCTGCTTGCGAATTGAATTTCCCGCAAGCGTAGAGATGTGGGGTTTCCCGGTGGGATCGTCGTGGCAGCATCTTTCTACTGCTTCTTCCCTGGAATTGCCTCTCCGCCTTGGTGTAGGACCAGATGGTCAACGGCGCCGTTTGCATTTTTGAGAAACTCGATTTGCAAATCGGGTTCGATCGAGAAAAACTTGGCGTCTGATTCTGCGGCGAGCGCGAACGCGGGCTGCTTGCCTGGCTGCGCCGTGAGATGATCGCCGGCCAGCGCGATGGTGATGTTGAATGCGGGCGACAAAGTGTAAGTTCCCACATACTGGGCCAACACGGTCGGGGAAACTTGAATAGATTTCCGTTCCGAAGCCAGCACGACTTTCTTCCCATGTACAACGTCGCCAAGATCGGTTGCGATCTCTCCGGGAGCGGCACCGTTCAGATTGCTGAGCACGACAACGGATAACTTGTCTTCCGAGTCGTAGGATAGAAATGTGTTGAAACCTTCGATCCCGCCGCCATGTGCGATGTGCTTATAGCCGTCCACGGTCTTTACTTCCAACCCATACGCATAGTTTCTCTTGTAGGGCGTCGTCATCTCTGTTAGGGACTCGGGCTTGAGCAGCTTTCCGCCATACAGCGCCTCATTCCATGTGACCAGATCGTGCGTAGTCGAGTAGAGTGCGCCCGCCGCAAACGGAACGGTCATGTCCGCGTAGTCCGCGTTGACCAGCCCGTTAGGCCCGCGAGTGTAACCATAAACGCGATGATGCAGAATGCGGGCATTGGAATCCATGCCGGTGTTGTCCATATGTAGCGGTCCGAATAGGTTCTTCTGGATAAAATCGGCGTATTTCATCCCACTTGCTTTTTCAACAATCATGCCGAGCAGAATGTAATTCGAATTGCTGTAGGAGAACTTCTCTCCCGGTTGAAAGTCCAATGGCTTATCGCGAAAGCTTAAATATTCTTTCTCCGGGGTCGTGGGCAACAGTGCAATCCTGGTCGGATAATCGGGCACATCGGTGAAGTTCGTAATACCGGAAGTGTGCGTCAGCAAATTCCGGATGGTTATTTTGCTCCAAGTGGCGGGTGTATTCGGCAGGTAAAGCGAAATAAGATCGCCGGTCTTCAACTTGCTCTGTTCCTGAAGAAGCATGATGCTGGCGGCGGTGAACTGCTTGGTCAGCGAACCCAGGCGGAACTTGGCATCGGGAGCAAAAGGGGTGTCCCATTCCAGATTGGCATAGCCATAGCTTTTGTCGAACAGCACATCATCGCCGCGCATGACCAGCACAGACCCCATAAACTGCTTGTGGTCGTAATAGGATGAGACGATCTGATCCATCCGCGCTGTATCCGGTGTGGTTTGCTGGGCGTGGGCAGGGAGAAAGGTAAGAAGGAGAGCGGTGGCCGCCAAGAAATATTTCATATGGCGGCAAAAGTATCATTCGGTTCGAACAAGGTCAATAAAATCCGCGATTTGCCATCCTGCCTGAGCGGATAAAATTGCGTCACTCGCGTGCCAGGCCTCGATGCGACCGTGTTATCAGATTGCGCTCGAAGCATGAGCATGGATCGGTCCCGACTCATGATCGGGGAAATTTCGGCCATCGGAACGCCGCATTTAGAATCAAACCAGTATGCCGAAAGCAAAGAGTAGCGAGCAGGCTGGGTCCGCCGACTCCAAAACAGCATCGAACCCGCAGCGTAAGACGTCCGCCGTCACTGAAACAGCCGAGCGCGCGCCGCGCTACGACCCTGCCGAAATCGAGCCGCGCTGGCAGGCCGCCTGGGCCGCGCAACCCGAACACTACGCAGCCGAACCACCGACGAGCGGCAAGCCGAAATACTACGTGCTGGAGATGTTGCCGTATCCTTCCGGCCAACTCCATATGGGCCACATGCGCAACTACGCCATCGGCGATGCGCTGGCCCGGCATATGTGGATGCGCGGCTACAACGTGCTGCATCCGATGGGCTGGGACGCGTTCGGTCTGCCGGCGGAAAATGCCGCGCTGAAAAATAACATTCCCCCGCGCGAATGGACGCTGAACAATATCGCAGCAATGAAACGGGTCTTCAATCGCCTGGGTCTCAGCTACGACTGGCAGCGGGAGATCACGAGCTGCCTGCCGGACTATTACCGCTGGAACCAGTGGTTCTTCTTGAAGATGTACGAGCGCGGGCTGGCGTACCGCAAAAACAGCCGAGTGAACTGGTGTCCGAAATGCGCCACCGTGCTGGCAAACGAGCAGGTTGTCGATGGCTGCTGCTGGCGGCACGAGGAAACCATCGTCGAGCAGCGCGAGTTGGAGCAATGGTTTCTGCGCATCACCCACTATGCGGATGAATTGCTGCGCGATCTGGATAAGCTTCCAGACTGGCCCGAAAAAGTCCGCACCATGCAACGCAATTGGATTGGCCGCAGCGAAGGCGCGCTGGTGGACTTTGCCGTCGTTCCGGAGGAAAAAGACGGCAGAGGACCGCGCTTTCACCCGGTCAAGCTGAACCTGACCGAAACATTTCTGGAGCCCAAGCCTGAAACGGAAAAGATCACCGTCTTCACCACGCGGATCGATACCATCTACGGCGCAACCTCATTGCAACTCGCCGCGGAACATCCGGTCATCGCCGGATTCGCCGCCAAGGCCGGCGAACTGCAAAGGAAGATTGGCCAGATGCAGGAGGAGCAAAAGCGGGCCGAGGAGATGGGAGTGGGCGCGCTCGAGAAGCACGGTTTCGCGACGGGCCGCTACGCGATCAATCCGTTCACGAAGGAACCGATTCCAATCTGGGTCGCCAATTATGTGCTGCTCGGCTACGGTACGGGGGCAGTGATGTCCGTGCCCGCGCACGACGAGCGGGACTACGAATTCGCCAAAAAATACGACCTGCCGGTACAGATCGTCATCCTGCCGCGTCAGGTGAACAATGGAGATGGCGAGCAGAAAGAGCCCCTGCTGCCGTACACCGAAGAGGACAGCCTGTTGATCAACTCCGGCGAGTTCACCGGGCTCGGCTGCCAGGAAGCGCAGCAGAAGATGGCGGCTTACGCCGAGCAGCACGGCTTCGGCAAGCCGTCAGTAACGTATCGGCTGAAGGACTGGGGGATCAGTCGCCAACGATATTGGGGCACGCCGATCCCGATGATTTATTGCGACAAGGATGGTCTTGTTCCGGTCCCGGAAGATCAGCTTCCGGTGCTGTTGCCGGAGAAAATCGAAATCACCCAGGAAGGTGGTTCGCCACTGGCACGGGTGCCGGAGTTCGCGCACGTTACCTGCCCGAAGTGTGGCGGCGATGCGCGGCGCGAGACCGACACCATGGATACGTTCGTCGACTCGTCCTGGTATTTCTATCGCTACACCGATCCGAAAAATGCCCGCGCGCCATTCGACACGGATATCGTGGCGTATTGGTTTCCAATCGATCAATATATTGGCGGCGTCGAACACGCAATTCTTCACCTGATCTATTCGCGCTTCTGGACCAAGATGATGCGCGACCTGGGTCTGGTGAAAAACGATGAACCGATCGAGCGGCTGTTCACCCAGGGCATGGTCATCAAGAACGGTGCGAAGATGTCGAAGTCCAAGGGCAACGTGGTCCCGGCGGACGATATGATCGCGCGCTACGGCGCCGATGCGACGCGTATGTACACACTGTTTGCCGCGCCCCCGGATCGCGATCTGGATTGGCAGGAAGACGGTGTCGCGGGCGTCAGCCGTTTTCTGGCTCGCGTCTATCGCTTCGCCACCCAGCACATGCCCCAGGCGATCGAAGGACGCGCGCAGCCGCTGCCGGCGGAGTTCACCGCGCTGGAGCAGCGCCTGATGCGCAAGCTGCACCAGACCATCCGCCGCCTGACGCAGGAGTTTGAAGGCCGCTGGCACTTCAACACCTGCATCGCCGCCATCATGGAGCTGGTGAATGATCTGACCGCGGAAGATGCCGCACTCGCGCAGGGAAAAGTCAGCAGTCCTGTTGTCTATGTCATCACGCGAGATTTGATTCAGATGTTGGAACCATTCGCTCCGTATCTCGCGGCCGAGTTGTGGTCGCTGCTCGGTGAGCAGACGCCGCTGCTGCTCACCCCTTGGCCGGCGTACGATGAGCAACTTGCGGCGGAAGACACCATGGAAATTCCGGTGCAGGTGAATGGGAAGCTGCGGACGGTAATTTCTGTGTCCTGTCGCGACTAGCGAAGAGGACCTGCGCGCGGTGATCTGGGAAGACGCCAAGGTGCGGGCCGCCATCGCCGGCAAAGAGGTCGTAAAAGTGATTGTCGTTCCGGGCAAGCTCGTGAACCTGGTGGTCCGGGCTAGCACGCATGGTACGCCTCCCACGGACGCCGCATAGTGACGGATGCAGGATGACGACGCAGATCGAGTCCGCGCAAGGCGAGGGGAGTTCGATCCTGCGGCGAGATAAACTGTCCGGCGCCCTCTCTGCACCGATGCGTGGGACGCAATCTTTTCTGCGCGTCATTGCACGATGCTGGAAAACGCCCTCTCTGCTCGGCCTGGAGTTGCTGTGGCGCTGGGGACTTGGCATCCCGGCGCTCATTCTCATCGGCTGGGAAGGACTGAGAATTTTTCGCTCCGTCTCCCTGATGCATACCGGTATCTATCAGTTTTCGTTGATCGATACAGTCGCCGCCGCGCAGACTCTTTCGGCAGCCGCCGATGTTCTGTTGCCTCCTCTCCGCGCCGTTGCGGTATGGCTGCTCCCGCTTCTTGTTGTGGGCTGGGCCCTGGCCTCCGGCTTCGGCCGCACCATGATGCTGCGGCGGTACGATCGTTCACTGCGCTCCGTTCCCTGGCGGATGGTCGCGCTGCAAGGAATTCGCATCGTCATGCTGGGTGGCAGTTTCGGACTGTGGTTTGTTTGTCTGCATTGGGCGGCATGGTCTTCACTTAGCGGACCCGCTCCAAATCTGGTTGGCTACTTCGTAAAAGCGATTTTTCTTTCCATGTGCGTCTTCTTCTTCTGGGCGCTCGTGGGATGGGCCTTCAACATCGCGCCACTGCTGGCGGTGCTGGAGGGCACGGGAATCTTCGCCAGCCTGAAGGCTTCGCTGCGCCTGGGTCATGGATCGCTGCGCGGTCTGCGGCCAAAATTGGTTGAGATCAATCTGATTCTAGGTGTGGTGAAGATGGCACTCATCGTTCTGTCGATGGTTTTTTGCGCGACCCCTGTGCCATTTAAGGAAGAGATCAACGGCCCGTCGCTCTACGCATGGTGGGCGCTGGTTTCCGTGTTCTATCTGGTCGCGTCGGATTTCTTCCAGGTTGCCAGAGTGATCGGCTTTATCGAATTCTGGCGCGCGGGGAACCTTACGCCGCGCGTTTGCCTGGCGTCGAATACGGCGAGTAATCTTGCGCCGTGTCCGAAGGAGGAAAATGGACCGGCGTGAGTTTGTTGTCAACTCCATAGCTACCGCCGGAGCTGCTTTCCTCGGCAGCGAGCCTCTATCTGCTGCTCAGCCGATGCCGAATCAGGTGCCGGGCTCCATTCCCTCCACGGCAGTCCAGCAGGCGCGGTTCCCGGATGGTTTTCTATGGGGTGCGGCGACCGCTGCGTATCAGGTCGAAGGTGCATGGAATGCGGATGGGAAGGGCGAGTCGATTTGGGACCGATTCAGCCACACCGTCGGTAAGGTGAAGGGAGGCGCGACGGGAGATGTAGCGTGCAATCAGTACCATCTTTATCCGCGGGACATCGCGATGGCTCAACGGCTGAACCTGAAGACCTATCGCTTCTCTATTTCCTGGCCGCGCATTCAGCCTGCGGGCACGGGTACACCCAACAGCAAAGGGCTGGATCATTACAGCCGGCTGGCCGACACTCTTCTTGCAGCCGGAATTCGTCCGTTCTGCACGCTCTACCACTGGGACCTGCCGCAAGGGCTCGAAGACCGCGGCGGCTGGCCGAACCGCGACCTGGCCGGCTACTTCGCCGACTATGCGGGAATCCTGGCCAAACATCTCGGTGACCGCATCACGGTCTGGGCGCCGTTCAATATGCCGTGGTCGTTTACTTATATGGGATACGGCGTTGGCGTCATTTCCTCCCGGTCGAGCCAACTTACGGCGACTTTCTGAAGGCTGCGCACACGGTCAGCCTGGCCCAGGGAGAAGCCCTCCGTTCGATCAAGGCAGCCTCTTCCAAGGCGACAGTAGGCAGCGCCTATGGGATGGCTCCCGCGTATCCGAAGACCGACTCGGAGGCCGACCGTGCCGCCGCCGCGCGCTACCACGCCATGAACAATGTTTTTTTTCTCGAAGCCGCCATGCACGGGCGCTACCCCAAGGCGTTTGTGGGAGGGCCGCCGTACAAGCTCATGGGCTTTGAGCCCGGCGATGAAAAGATCATGCTGGCTCCGCTGGACTGGGTGGGCTTCCACTATTACACGCGGCGCATCGTCTCCGATGCCCGGGCCGCTCGCTCCGCCGGAGGTGGCAGCTTCGGGACCGAGATCGAAGAAGACACTTCGGCTGGCCGCGATCCATACACGCGCTTTCACGCCGTGATGCCGACCCAGGGTCCGCTTACCGACGCCGGTCTGGAGATATGGCCGCGCGGCATCTACGATCTCGTCACACAGATCTCCAAGGAATACAACCATCCCATCATCGAGATCACCGAGAGCGGATGCAGCTATCTCGACACGCCCTACGACCGGGCGGGAAATCATGTGCCCGATCGGCGGCGTATCCGCTTCTTCCGCGAGGAACTCGCAGAACTTGCCCGCGCCATCGCGGTCGGCGCGCGAGTGCGGGCCTTCCACGCCTGGAGCCTATTGGATAACTTCGAGTGGGCGGACGGTTTTACCCAGCGTTACGGCCTGACCTACGTGGATTACCGCGATCAGAAGCGCACGGTAAAAGATTCAGGACTCTGGTACGCGAAGGTGGCCGTGGCCAATCGGCTGGACGTATAAGGGGACGAAGACTCTCGAAGTATTTCTCTTGTTGGTGTAGAGCGCAAGTGCAATAGAGACTGTCATCCTGACCCTTGAGCGTAGCGAAGGGGAAGCACCTCGGCATGCCCGAAAAAGCGAGAAACAAAGATTCTTCGCTTCGCTCAGAATGACGCCTTCTTTCTATAGCAACGGCCAAGCTGCTTTCAGCCCTTGCGATACACTTGTGTCATCCTTCATGGAAAGCAAGCTGCCGGTGAATCCATCCACCATCGTGATCCTCGATTTCGGCTCGCAATACACGCAGTTGATCGCGCGCCGTATTCGCGAGCAGAATGTCTACTCCATCGTGCTGCCCTGCACGGCCTCGTTGGAGATAATTCAGCAGGCCAATCCCGCGGGGATCATCCTCTCCGGCGGCCCATGTTCTGTGTACGATGCGGACGCGCCGCCGGCAGACCCGCGAGTGCTGGCGCTCGGAAAACCTGTCCTCGGCATCTGCTACGGATTGCATTTCATTTTGCATCACCTCGGCGGCAAGGTGCGTTCCGCTGATCGGCGTGAATACGGCCACGCGGAAGTCGACATCATCGCAGACACGCCTCTGTTTGAAGGCCTGGCAAGGCGGCAACACGTGTGGATGTCGCACGGCGACGAAGCGCTGGAGCTGCCGGCGGGTTTTTCTCTCACAGCGCAAACCTCGAACGCCGTGGCCGGCATCGCGGACGAATCCCGCCGCATCTGGGCCGTGCAGTTTCATCCGGAGGTCCATCACACCCGGCAGGGAACCGAGCTGCTGCGGAATTTTATTTTCGGAATCTGCAAAGTCGCTCCGGACTGGACTCCGGAGCATTTCATTCAATCCACAGTGCAGCACATTCGCCAACAAGTGGGTGACGGCCACGCGATCTGCGCGCTGTCCGGCGGAGTAGATTCCTCTGTTGCCGCCGTGCTGGTCGATCGTGCCATCGGCAAGCAACTCACCTGCGTTTTCGTGAACAATGGCGTGCTGCGTAAGGATGAATTCCGCAAGGTGCAGGAAAGCCTGCGCGGCAAGCTCGGCTTGAATTTAGTTGCTGTCGATGCCAGCCAGCGGTTTCTTTCCGAACTAGCTGGTGTGACCGATCCGGAAAGGAAGCGCAAGATTATCGGCAGGGAATTCATCACCGTTTTCGACGCCGAGGCGCACCGCATCGGCCAATTGCTGGCGCAGCAGGCCGGCTTGCCGGCAGAGTCCCCGGGGGTTTCCCCAAAAACCTCTATCGATTGGCTGGTGCAGGGAACTCTCTATCCCGACGTGATTGAGTCTTCTTCCGTCAAAGGGCCATCGCAGACCATCAAAAGTCACCACAACGTCGGCGGTCTGCCGGATACGATGAAATTGAAGCTCATCGAGCCGCTGCGCGATCTGTTTAAGGATGAGGTGCGCCGCATCGGCCGCGATCTGGGAATGCCGGAAGACATTTTGCAGCGTCAGCCGTTTCCCGGACCGGGATTGGCGGTACGAATCATCGGAGAAGTAACGCCGGAACGCGTCGCGATTTTGCAGGAAGCCGACGATATTGTTGTGCATGAAATCAAAGCAGCCGGGCTTTATCGCCAAATCTGGCAATCCTTTGCAGTCCTGCTTCCCGTCAAAAGCGTCGGGGTGATGGGCGACCAGCGGACGTACGCATACACCTGCGCGATTCGAGCAGTGCACTCTGAGGACGGCATGACGGCGGATTGGGTTCCGCTGCCTTATGATGTGCTGAAACGGATTTCCAGCCGTATCGTGAATGAAGTGAAGGGCATCAACCGCGTGGTGTACGACGTCACGTCCAAGCCGCCGGGCACCATCGAGTGGGAGTAGAGCAGCATGGATGACGCTTCCTCAAAGGAACATTGGCAGCAGATCCACGCCAATCGCAATGAAGAAGAGCTGAGTTGGTTTGAGCCGGAGCCTTCCATCTCGCTTGATTTGCTGCTTGCGCCATCGCTCAACAAAGACATGCCGGTTCTCGATGTCGGCGGCGGATCCTCGCGGCTCGTCGATGCTTTGCTGGAGCGTGGATTCACCGACATCACCGTGCTCGACATTGCCGAAGCTGCGCTGGAAAAATCGCAACGAAGATTGGGCGACCGCGCCGATAAGGTCCATTGGATCGTCGCCGATATTGCCATGTGGGAGCCCGATCGGAAATACGCCGCCTGGCATGATCGCGCCGTCTTCCATTTTCTTACCGCGAAGCGGCAGCGCTGGGGCTATCGCGTCGCCATGGAAAACGCCGTCGATTCCGGCGGCCTGGTAGTGATCGGCACATTTTCCACTCTCGGGCCGGAACGATGCAGCGGCCTTCCGGTCCAGCGCTACTCGGCTTTGAGTTTGTCGGAGGAGATCGGCGACCATTTCCGCTGGACAGCGACGCGGAAGATCGAGCATCGCACTCCATCCGGGGACATGCAGCATTTTCAATTTAGCCGCTTTGTGCGCGAGTAAGGCTAACGGTCCGCAACTGCCAATTCCATGCGAGTGTTCTTTGCGAACACCATGTTGTGACCCGGCATCAGCCAGCGGTGGGTGACGGATTTTCCCAGCGAATAGTGGGCAAACGTGGCAGTCATGGCTGGGATCACTACGATGAAGGCAGCGATGCGCGTCGCTAGGCCGAAGCCATTGTCGGGCACACACGCAACAGGCAGCATTCAGCGGATGACGTCGAAATCTTCTTCTGCTGCGGGGCGCGCTCTGAGATCGACATCTTGCCCCACGCCATTTTGAGAGTTCTCGATTCCAAGCGCACTATCCTCCTCATCGCTGACGGCTTGAATGCCGGCGAGGTCTTCCTCAATGAGAAGGAACTTGCGAATATAGCGCAACGGATCGTCGGCGACCGCCATTTCCTTTAGGTGGTAGCGCCAGACGTCCGGCAGTACCGTTCGGCGGGTGTGCCCCTTCCGTTCGACGACCATTGTGGAACCGTCTTTCGAAATGCGCGTGAACCTATTATTGGGAACGACGAAAGTCATCTTGCTGCCGGTGCGCCAGAACGCCTGGGCGAACTCGTGCGCAAACAGGAGCGCATAGTACCGCCGTTCCTCCGAGATGCACTGGATTGTTGCCTCAAAGCTCGTCCAGGGCTCTGTCATTCGGATTGAGTACCATTTGCGAAACTCGAACCCGTTCGATTTTGCCTGGCGGATCAACGCACGCAACAACTCGGCTCGCGTCATGGCATCCAGCTTAGTCCATTCGCGCAAGGGCCGGAAGCCCAGTTCGTCGAAGGCGAAGCCGCGGCGTCACCTGGTGTTGTCACGGGGATTCAACAGAGCCGGAGCGCTTGTAACCGCACGAAGCACGGCAAGGGATGGGGCACTCAGGCTAAGAATCGGGCCCGGAGCCGCTACACGACCCACACTCTTCCTACAGCGCTTCCCAATTCCACATCCTCGACGTCACCTCCTGTGGCAATGGGAATCCGAGTTGATGCGCCAGCATACATATCTGCCCGCGATGGTGGGCTTCGTGACAAAGCATGTAGCACAGCATCTCCGGGCCAACCGGCCAGGGCTTCGCCCAGCCGTCTCTGAGAAATTTGTCCACGCGGCCTCCGCCATCGCCGAGCGCTTCCGCGAGCATTTCGGCGCAGCGAGCAGCGCTCTTGGCCAATCCCACGCGGGCCTGCTGCGGCGTGCAGCGCGAACGGTTGAGCTGGGCTGGAACCTTCAGGTGCGGTGCGGTAAGCCTGACCCACTTGGAGCGGACATTGTGCATGTGCGTAAAGATCGCCGCAATGGTGCGAACGTTGCCGGACGGCTTGGCGTTCCAGATGGCCGGGTCAAGATGTTCGATAAGAATCTGGTTGAGGCGATCATTGGCGGAAAAAATCCGGGCTGCGGCGGGGCCGAGTGGAATGTGAACCTTCTGTCGAGGCGTGGTCACGGCTCCCTGCTCCTCGACCTATATTACGACCGGCCAGCCGGCTATTGGGAAATTGACTCGTCACGGAATCCGCCACAACGATTCAGGATGGTTTCGATTGGCCCGCATACACGCCAATCTCCGCAGTCCAACGCAGAAAGTGCAGCAGACGGCCTTTCTCCGCGAATATGAATTTCCAGAAAATGCGTGCGTCGATGGTTTCTGCTGGAATACCGGAATACGTTTCCATTCGCCAGCGAAGATACGGGCTGCGCCAGGGACGGACCCAATGGCCGCGGAGCGCGTGCCGAAGAAATCGAAATGGCGCCAGGTATCGGGTCATCCTATGCGACAGAAGCGATAACAAATCGGCTGCTTCTTGCGCTACGCAGTCACTGGCGCGGCGGCTTCTTCGCTCTCGCGGAAGACATTTCCGATGCGGCGGATTTTTGCGCCTACGCCGCGCAGCTTTTCTTCAATGCGCTCATAGCCGCGATCGATGTGGTACACGCGGTCGATAATGGTCTCGCCTTCGGCCACCAATGCGGCCAGCACGAGCGAAGCAGACGCGCGCAGATCGGAGGCCATGACCGCCGCAGCCGAAAGCGGTGTTTTACCGTGTACGGCAGCTAGTCGACCGTCGACGCGAATGTTCGCGCCCATGCGGATCAGCTCTTGCACATGCATGAATCGATTCTCGAAAATATTTTCCGTAACCAGCGAAGTGCCGTCTGCTTGCGTTGCCAGCGCCATAAACTGAGCCTGCATATCGGTGGGGAAGCCCGGGTATTCTTCCGTCGAGATGTTCGCGGCACGCAAGCGGCCCTGACTACGGACACGGATGGAATCATCGTTCAGATCGCACTCGACGCCGCACTCGCGCAGCTTGTGAACCACGGAGGAAAGATGAGATGGATTGCAACCAGAAAGCATCAGGTCACCGCCCGTGATGGCTCCGGCGATGAGAAACGTGCCCGTCTCGATGCGATCCGGATTGATGCGATGTTTCGCGCCATGCAGCCGCTCGACCCCTTGGATGCGAAGGGTTGCCGTCCCTGAGCCTTCGATACGCGCGCCCATGGCAGTCAGCAATGCGATCAGATCCGTGACCTCTGGCTCGCGCGCGCAATTTTCCATCAGCGTTTCGCCCTCGGCCAGAACCGCAGCCATCAGCAGGTCTTCCGTACCGGTCACTGTGATTTTGTCGAAGACAATATGCGCGCCGCGCAACCGCTTTGCGCGCGCTTCAAGATAGCCGTGTTCCTGCGCGATCTCCGCGCCCATGGCCTGCAGTCCCTTAATGTGCAGATCGATGGGACGTCCGCCGATCGCGCAGCCGCCCGGCATGGCCACGCGCGCCATTCCGGTGCGCGCAATTAAAGGTCCCAGCACCAGAGACGACGCGCGCATGGTCTTGACGATCTCGTATTTCGCCACCGGGTCTGACAGCAGCGCGCAGCGAATGCGCGTGCGATGGTGCGCCCGGCCATAGCCCAGCTCCACTTCGGCACCCATTGAGGAAAGCAGCTTGCGCTCGGTTTCAATGTCGCGCACGTCCGGAATGTTTTCGAGGATAACTTCTTCTTCCGTAAGAATGGCGGCGGCCATGCAGGGAAGGGCAGAGTTTTTCGCGCCGCTGATGCGGACGGTGCCTTCAAGCGGCGTTCCACCGCGAATAATGAATTTGTCCATTTGGAATTCTCTTTGCAGCGTTTCCAGGGCATTCGACCGGCAATCATGCCGCAAAATATGACAAGATATTGTCGCGGTGACAACATGTTGTCAATCTTATAGATCCAGCGTAGTGTCCTCGATCGCGCGGCGCACATTGCCATCGGCCTTGGTCAGCCTACGCAGCGCCTCCTGCTTGTCGACCTTCGCCTTTAACATCACCACCGCGATCGGTACGCTCTTCCCGGCCGCCTTGATGGCGCGAACTGCGGTCTCATGGTCCACATCGCAGGCTTGGATCAGGATGCGAATTCCGCGCTCGACCAGCTTGGAATTTTTCATGTGGACGTTGACCATCAGGTTTTCATACACATAGCCGAGGCGCGTCATCGCTCCAGTGGTAATCATGTTCAAAATCATTTTCTGCGCGCTGCCGGCCTTCATGCGCGTGGAGCCTAGTACAACCTCCGGCCCAACTTCGGCGACGATGGTGACGTCGGCGACCGTGGCCAGCTCCGAGTGATAATTGCAGGTGACGCCGGCGGTCTTGGAGCCGCGTCCCCGCGCATATTCGACCGCCGCAACAACATAGGGCGTGCGCCCACTGGCGGAAATGCCGATCACAATGTCCTTGCGAGTGGGCCGCCGCCGCGCGATGTCGCGCTGGCCCAGTTCGCGAGAGTCCTCATTCGCTTCCATGGAAGACGCCAGCGCCTTGGGTCCGCCGGCCATGATGTACTGCACGGTCTGCGGAGAGGTCGAATAAGTCGGCGGAATTTCCGATGCGTCCAGCGCAGCGATGCGGCCGCTGGAACCCGCGCCGATGTAAATCAACCGTCCGCCGTCCCGCAGGCAGCGCGCTACATTGTCGATGACGGTGGCGATCTCCGGCAGAGATTTCTTAATCGCCGACGCGATCTTTGCGTCTTCATGGTTGATGATTCGTGCAATGTCGAGCGCGGACTTGGTGTCGAAGCCCTGCGAGGCCTCATTTGCACTCTCAGTAGTCAGCCGTTCTAAATCTGTAATGGAGCCTTTGCCGTTGTTTTCGGCATTTCTGGCCCCGGAGTCGATCGTACTAGTCGCGTTTGTCATAGCCCTCAAAGGACCGGGTGAAGTAGCAGTTGCTCTCCTAGATTGTATCGCTTCGTAGACCCGATGCTGGAGGTTCCTCGCTTGCGCAACTCGCTGTTGCAAATCCACGTCAATCCACCTTCAGCTCGCGCATGATCGCATCGTGAAAGCGCGGCCGGACCTGCTGAATCTTTTGCGAGACGCCATCCGGACCCGCGCCGGGAAAGGTTCGATTGGTCAGCAGGACGATGGCTACAGCTTTTTCGAAATCGATCCACAACGAGGTTCCGGTGTAGCCCAGATGGCCTACGGAACACGCGCTGAAAAAGTGTCCCGAAGACGACGGCGCGGAAGGCGTGTCCCAGCCCAGCGCGCGCGATGTTCCAGGCGGTTGCGTCTGACGTGCCGTAAACATCGATACCGTTGCCTCGCGAAACAACGGCGCGCCATTGTCAAGAATGTAGCGCGCAAAACGTAGCGTATCCGCCACATTGGAGAAGACGCCGGCATGGCCGCTGACTCCGCCGAGCACCCAGCAGTTGTCGTCGTGCACCTCACCCTGGATCAGGCGATGGCGGAGCGGATCGTCCAGCCGCGTTGGAGGAATTGACGGCTTCCACTCTGCTGGCGGACGGAACGTGGTGGAGGTCATGCCAGCGGGATGAAAATCTCGCGGCTGGCAGTAACGATCGAGCGTTCTCGCCGGCAGTTTTTCCAGCAGACGACCCAGAACGATGAATCCAATGTCGGAGTACACGGCGTGTGTTCCAGGCAGCGCTTCGAGCGGCATCTGCATGCAGGCATTCAGCAAGCTGCAGACGCGGTATGGCATCGCTCATACAGCCGCTCGTATGCGGGCAGGCCGGAGGAATGTGCCAGCAGCATGCGCGGTGTGATCGTGCGCTTCGGGCTGTTCGCCGGCTTCCGCATGAACGAACTCAGGCAACTGCACGCAGACCGGCTCATCGAGGTCTCAGATGCCGCGTTCCCACAACAACATTGCCATTGCCGTGGTTGGCAGCACCTTACTGACACTGGCAATATCGAAGATCGTGTCCGGCGCATTGACAGGAGGCGCTCCAGGTTCGTAGGTGAATGTGCCCGCTGCTTCGCAGTCAACTCCCTGGCGCGAGCAAAACGCCGTAGGCAGCGCCGGGAAACGCGCGGTCGCGAATGGCTTCGACGAGAATCGCGCGGGCGGCAGGGAAGCGAGACATGGCGAAATGCTGTTGAGACTATGCCACAGCGTATCAGTTCTTTTCCGGAATCTACGGAACGGCAAGTCAATCGTTCGTAACCATTCCCGATATAACATCGAGCCGCCGGGGATCGTCTAAACGTATTGGGCATATAAACTAAGACCGAGGCATTCCCTTGTCGTCACCCGATTTAGAACCCGATGCGGAATGGAGCCGAAACGCCGCCGCGAACTCGTCCTTCACGCTGTCGGCGTGGCTTCGCGATCTGCTGTTTGCCGTCGCGGTATCGTTTCTGATCATCACGTTCCTGTACCAGCCGGTGCGCGTGGAAGGCACCAGCATGATGCCGGGCCTTCAGGATCAGGAGCGGCTTGTTCATCAATAAGTTCGAGTATCGGTTCGAGCCGATTCATCGCGGCGATGTGATTGTGTTTCACTATCCGCGCGACCCGGTCGAAGAGCTACATCAAGCGCGTGATCGCGGTGCCGGGCGACGACCTTCGCATCGACGACGGCCAGGTCTACGTGAACAACAAGCCGCTGCCGGAACCGTACGTTCCGGCGCGATTTCGCGATGAACGCTCTTATCCGGATACGATTCTCAACGCCAATCAGTATTTTGTCATGGGAGATCATCGGCTGATCTCCAGCGACAGCCGCGATTTCGGCCCGGTTCAGCGGGACCTGATTTACGGAAAAGCCTCCTTCGTCTACTGGCCGGCGGACGATATGGGTGTGGTGCGCTAGCACGCGATTCCACCCTGCGCAACAGACGCGCAGGGTGGGCATCTGAGGCTACTTGGTCCCGTTCTTCCACAAACCGCTCGCGCGAATTCTGCTAAAATCTATAAAATCCACTCCGCGGAGACAGGATGCAGGCCATACTTGCGCTCGAAGATGGGCGTATCTTTCAGGGCCGCGGCTACGGGGCCAAGGCAGAATGCTACGGCGAGGTCGTTTTCAACACTTCGCTTTCCGGCTATCAGGAAATTTTCACCGACCCCTCCTATGCGGGACAGATTGTTGTCCTGACCAATCCTCAAATCGGCAATTACGGCACCAACAATGCCGACAACGAAGCGGTCCGTCCCTACATCGAAGGCCTGGTCACGCGCGAGTTTTCCCCCGTCAGCTCCAACTGGCGCTCGCAACAGGTCGCGGATGAATACCTGGAGCGGTTCAATGTTCCGGTGATCTCGGAAATCGACACGCGAGCGCTGGTTCGGCATCTGCGCACATACGGCGTGATGCGCGGAGTGATCTCGTCGCTGGAAACCAATCCGGAAGCGCTAATCGCCAAGGCGCGCTCGATCCGCAAGATGGATGGCACGGATCTGGCCAGCGTGGTCACAACAAAAGTTCGTTACGAGTGGGACACGACCGATCTTCAGAATGCGCAGCAGGACCCGCTTGCGACAGCGCCGCAATCTGCGACGCCGGAGCCGGACCTGCACGTCGTCGCTTACGACTACGGAATCAAGCGAAACATTCTGCGGATGTTGACGCAACAGGGTTGTCGCGTGACGGTGGTTCCGGCACAGACTTCCGCCGAAGATGTTCTTGCGCTGAATCCGAACGGCGTATTTTTATCGAATGGCCCGGGTGATCCCGAGCCGGTTCACTATGCACAGGAAAATATTCGCCGGCTTATGGGGAAGACCCCGGTCTTTGGAATTTGCCTGGGACATCAGTTGATTGGATTGGCGCTGGGCGGAAAAACCTACAAGCTGAAGTTTGGGCATCACGGCGGGAATCATCCGGTGCAGCATACCGGCACGGGCAAGGTGGAAATTACCGCACACAATCATAACTATGCCGTCGATCCCGATTCGCTGAAGCAGAGCGAAGTGGACCTGACGCACATCGACCTGAACGACAACACGCTGGAGGGCCTGCGACACCGATCATTGCCGCTTTTCAGCGTGCAGTATCATCCGGAGGCAAGCCCCGGCCCGCATGACTCTCATTATCTCTTCAAAGACTTCCGCAAAATGATGGAGGAGTGGAAGAAGTGAAGAGTCAATTCTGGGCACATTGCAATTTGCGTTGGCAGGAATTGTTGTCTTCCGATGAAATTCTTGCTTGGGTGCTGAATCAGGAAGCTCCCTTGCGGCTCAGGGCCGAATTGGCATTCCCCGGAGTCTATCGATTTGTCTTCCCTCAATTTCGTGACGGGAACAGCGCTCACACACCATGCTATGTGGGCGAGGGGGGCAACATAGGCTCTCGCCTCCGCGATCATTTCCGCAAGGAAAAGGATAGCAATAGGTCATGGAACGAAATGAACGCAGATGGATTGCCTAAGGGATGGCATGTTCGGGGCAATATACGTAATTCGAACGGCGAATTCAAACTTCAGGCACTGAAAATTACGGGCACAGTTAACCTATGCGGATTGATTCTCGGGCCGGACACTATCCCGAACCCATTTGAAGACTCGTTTGTCCGGAAACTTCTGGAGAACTGGGCGATCCTGACATCGGAATATGTGGACGGCCTGCGACCGACGAATCGGCGCGGCACACCGCACATATTGAAAGACCTCCTCAAGCAAAGACGTCAACGCCCTCAAAACAAGAAAAAATATGCCACGCAGAAATGACATTACGAAGATTCTGGTGATCGGCTCCGGGCCGATTGTGATTGGCCAGTCGGCGGAGTTTGACTATTCCGGCACCCAAGCCTGCAAGGCGCTGAAGGCCGAAGGGTATGAAGTGGTGCTGGTGAACTCCAATCCGGCGACCATCATGACCGATCCGGAGCTGGCCGATCGCACGTATATCGAGCCGTTGACGCGCGAATATCTGGAAGAGATCATCCGCATTGAGAAGGAACTGCTCGACGCTGAGCATCGCGATGGCGTGTTTGCGTTGCTGCCGACTGTCGGCGGCCAGACGGCGCTCAATCTCGCCGTCGAATTGGCCGATTCCGGCGTGCTGGAAAGGTATGGCGTCGAGCTGATCGGCGCGAAGCTCGAAGCTATCAAGAAAGCGGAAGACCGGCTCCTCTTCAAAGACGCCATGCACCGCATCGGCCTCGATGTGCCGCGTTCCGCGCTGGTCAACAACCTGCGCGACGGCCTGGAGTTCGCTGGCAAAATAGGCTTCCCGGTTATCATCCGGCCATCGTTTACGCTGGGCGGCTCCGGCGGAGGGCTGGCTTACAACCGCGAGGAGTTGATGGAAATTCTCTCCCGCGGACTCGATCTTTCGCCGGTGCACGAGTGCCTGATCGAAGAATCGGTGCTCGGCTGGAAAGAGTATGAGCTGGAAGTGATGCGCGATCTCGCCGACAACGTCATCATCATCTGTTCGATCGAAAATGTGGACCCGATGGGAGTTCACACGGGCGATTCCATCACCGTCGCGCCGGCGCAGACGCTGACCGACCGTGAATACCAGGCGATGCGAGACGCCACAATCCTCGTAATGCGGGAGATTGGCGTCGAAACCGGTGGCTCGAACGTCCAGTTCGGCGTGCATCCCACGACCGGCCGTCTGGTTGTGATTGAGATGAATCCGCGCGTCTCGCGCTCCTCCGCGCTGGCGTCGAAGGCGACCGGATTTCCCATCGCGAAGATCGCCGCGCGGCTCGCGGTCGGCTACACGCTGGACGAAATTCCCAACGACATCACGCAGAAAACTCCCTCCTGTTTCGAGCCGACGATCGATTACGTCGTCACGAAAATTCCGAAATGGCAATTTGAAAAGTTTCCAGGGACCGACGAGGGACTCGGTCCGCAGATGAAGTCGGTCGGCGAGGTTATGGCGATTGGGCGAACGTTCAAGGAATCCTTGATGAAGGCGCTGCGCTCGCTCGAAACCGGCAAATCGATCAAGTCGGAAGCCATTGAGCCACGGCGGCTTACCCAGCGATTGGTGACTCCGCACCCGGAAAGGCTGGCGTACATCCGATACGCGTTTCGCTCGGGCCATTCGGTGCGGGAAGTTGCCCGGATGACCTCGATGGATCCCTGGTTTCTGCAGCAGATCAAAGAAATCAGCGATACCGTCGCTCAGCTGGGCGAAACGAGTTACGACAATATTTCTCCAGAGATCCTGCGCAAAGCGAAGCGCATGGGGATTTCGGACGCGCGCCTCGCGGACGTGTGGAATATGGACGGGCCGGATGCCGCGGTTCAGATTCGCGAGCTTCGCCTGCAGAGCAAACTCAAGCCGGTGTACAAACTCGTGGACACATGCGCCGCTGAGTTTGAGAGCTATACGCCGTATTTCTATTCCTGCTACGACGAAGAGGATGAAGCGACGCCGACACAGAAGAAAAAGGTCATCATTCTAGGCAGCGGCCCGAATCGCATCGGGCAGGGAATCGAGTTCGATTATTGCTGCTGCCACGCTGCGTTCGCGCTGAAAGAAGACGGCTACGAGACGATCATGGTCAATTGCAATCCGGAAACTGTCTCGACGGATTACGATACCAGCGATCGGCTATATTTTGAACCACTGACGTTTGAAGACGTACTGGAAGTTTACGAGCACGAAGCTTCCTCCGGCGCGCCGATTGGAATGATCGTCCAGTTTGGTGGCCAGACTCCGCTGAATCTCGCGCTGCCGTTGAAAGCCGCCGGAGTGCCGATCATCGGCACATCGCCTGAGTCGATCGATCTGGCGGAGGATCGCAAGCGCTTCGGCAAGCTGCTCGAAGATCTGAATATTCCGCAGCCGCCCGGCGCGCTGGCTACCAGCGTGGAAGAGGCAGTCGCCGGTGCGCGACGCGTCGGATATCCTGTGCTGGTGCGGCCCTCCTATGTTCTTGGAGGACGCGCCATGGTGATTGCATATGACGATGAGGCGGTCACCCGCTACATGCGCGAGGCGGTCGAATACTCACAGCAGCGGCCGGTGCTGATCGATCATTTCCTGGAAGACGCCACAGAAGTGGACGTAGATGCGCTGGCGGATGGCGACGATGTAGTGATCGCCGGCATTATGCAGCATATTGAGGAAGCGGGCATTCACTCCGGCGATTCTTCCTGTGTGATGCCGAGCGTCGATCTGTCGGAGCGGGTGCTGGCGACCATCCGCGAGCATACCGACAAGCTGGCTCGAGCGCTGAAGGTCATCGGACTCGTGAACATTCAGTTCGCGGTTCAGAGAGAGAATGTCTTCGTGATTGAAGTCAACCCCAGGGCTTCGCGTACAGTGCCGTATGTCTCCAAAGCGACGGGGGTGCCGCTGGCGAAAATCGCAGCACGTCTGATGACGGGCCGCAAACTGCGCGAGTTCCTTCCGGACTACATCGGAAGCAAACGAGTCCTGGACACCGGCTCCCACTATTTCGTGAAGTCTCCTGTGTTCGCCTGGAACAAATTTCCCGGTGTCGATACGGTCCTTGGCCCGGAAATGAAATCCACCGGCGAAGTGATGGGCGTTGCCGACAATTTCGGCGAAGCGTTCGCCAAGGCGCAGCTTTCAGCGGGACAAAAACTACCGGTGGAAGGGACGGTCTTCCTCAGCGTGAACGATCACGACAAGCCCGTGCTTGCAGCACTGGCGGCCCAGTTTGTCGAGCTTGGATTTAAGCTGGTCGCCACACACGGAACAGCCGACATCCTTGAAAAATCCGGATTTGTCGTCGAGCGGGTCTATAAAGTGAAGGAGGGCCGGCCCAACATCGTCGATCTCATCAAGGGCGAGCGGATTCAGCTCATCATCAACACGCCGCGCGGACAGGACACATTCTTCGATGAGAAGGCGATTCGTCGCGCTGCGATTACGCAGCGCATCCCGACCATCACCACCATTGCCGCCGCACGCGCAGCGGCTGAGGGGATAGCAGCATTACAGCAACAGGAAATTTCCGTGAACGCGTTGCAGCATTTGCACGCATTGCGCTCGGCGGTCCGGGTATAGCGCTTCTTTTCCCGCGTAAGCCACACTATGAACTCATCCGCGGTTTGCTCAGAGCAGGCTTGAATTTCCATTGAGTTTGCGGAAAGATCGCTACAACGGATGGGTGGCTGGGGCAGTCGGATGAAAGCAGCAATTCTTACCGAACCTCGAAAAATTTCAGAAAATCCATTGGCCCCCGAAGAGGTCCCCACGCCGGCGCTGACACCCGGTCATGTACTCCTGCGGGTTCGCGCATGCGGCGTATGCAGGACCGATCTGCATATTGTGGAAGGGGAACTGCCCCGGCTGCAGGAGAAATTGATTCCCGGTCATCAGATCGTCGGCCATGTTGCGCAAGGAGCCACACCGGAACTTTCCCTCGGCACAAGGGTAGGGGTCTCCTGGATTGGCGGCGTCGACGGTACCTGTCCCTACTGCCGGCGAGGCCAGGAAAATCTGTGCGATTCACCCACATTCACCGGATATTCCGTGGACGGCGGTTATGCCGAATACGCACTCGTCCGCGCCGATTTTGTTTTCCCACTGCCGGCTGCTCTCGATGACCTGCATGCTGCGCCTCTGCTGTGCGCGGGTATTATTGGTTTCCGCAGCTTGCGGGTCGCGGGAGTTCAGCACGGAGAACGTGTGGGTCTGTTCGGCTTTGGTGCATCGGCGCATCTGGCGCTGCCAGTGTTGCAGGCATGGGATTGCGAGGTCTACGTATCCACCCGCGGAGCTTCGCACCGTGCGCTGGCTGCTTCGCTTGGCGCCACCTGGGTCGGCAGCGAACAGGAGAAACCTCCCGTGGGACTCGATCGCGCCGTGACATTTGCTCCAAGCGGCGATGTCGTTCTCGCCGCTCTCGCCAGTCTCCGGAAGGGCGGCGTCGTGGCCATCAACGCCATTCACCTCGATCGCATTCCTGAATTCGACTATGACCGACTGCTTTGGGGAGAGCGTCAGATTCGCAGCGTCGCCAACATGACTCGCGTCGATGCCCGCGACTTTCTTAAGACCGCCGCCGACATTGGTCTTCGACCGAGGACAACCGAATTTTCCCTCGACCGGGCCAACGAGGCGTTGCAGGCGCTTAAAAGCGATCGCATCGACGGCACCGCTGTCATCACGATTTAAGATGATGTCCTTCCCAACCACAGGCTTGAATGCGTAACCAGCCCTCTCTTCGCCTAAAATAGCAACATGCTGCTTGAAGGTATTTTTCCGCCCATCACTACGCCGTTCTACCCGGATGGCGATCTATACCTGCGCAAGCTGGAACACAATGTTTCTCGCTACTCCCGCACGCAGCTTGCAGGGATGGTCGTTCTCGGGTCAACGGGCGAAGCGGTTATGTTGAGTCCGGAAGAGCAGCGTGAAGTATTGGCAACGGCAATCGCCGTCGCGTCGCCGGAGAAGGTGATGATTGCCGGCGTCGGCCAGGAAAGCGTGCGGCAGACACTCGCTCTGGCTGAAGTTGCAGCGGAGCTTCATTATGACGCAGTCCTGGTCCGCACGCCGCATTTTTATCGCCCGCAATTGCATTGCACGAAGGGGCCTCAGACGGAGATGCTGACGTATTTCCGATTGGTCGCTGACCATTCTCCGTTGCCGGTTCTGTTGTACAGCGTGCCTGTATTTACGTTGTACGATCTGCCGGTGGAAGTGATTGCGGAACTCGCGCAACACCCGAACATCATCGGGGTGAAGGAATCGAGCGGCAAGCCGGAGCGTGTTGCCGCGATCGCGGAGGCGACGCGGTTTGTGACGCGGACGGTCACGGTTACATCTACGTTCAACGCCGTGACCAAGCGCATGTTGCAGTCTCAGCCGAAAGATTCCGAACCAAGATTCGTTACTGCGGAGGCGCTCGGGCAAGGGAGTTCCGCCGTGGCGACCGCTCTCGCGCCCAAGAAGAAGACCCGCCAGAAGCAAACCGGCTTCGCCGTGCTGACCGGCGGAGCAGCCACCATGCACGCGGCGCTTGATGCTGGAGCCTCCGGCGCGATTCTTGCTTTTGCCACATGCGCGCCACAGTGTTGCTATGAAATCTGGACAGCCTGGAAAGAAGGCGATGCGGGGCTTGCGAAGGAAAAGCAGGAGCGCATCCGTCAGGCCTCGATTACCGTGGCGTCTCAAATGGGCGTGCCCGGAGTGAAATTCGCCTGTGATCTGAATGGATATTTTGGAGGCCGTCCGCGGCTTCCATTGTTGCCGTTAACCGCCGAGCAGCAGGAGGAAGTACAGTTGCTTATGGCGGACATTCGATATTGAGGGAGGAGACATCATGGCTGTTCAGCGGAAACCGGCGGCAGTTCCAAGCACAGAAGCCGAGAAGATAAAATCCATGATTGTACTGATGAAAGAATCCATCGAAATCAGACGCGGAGAGCTCGCGGAAACGAAACAGGAGATCCTTCGACTCAACAGGAAGGCCAAAGAAATTGAAAAAAGTATGAAACGGTTTGAAAAATTGGTAAAGGCAGCGCAATCCTAAATAGTTACCGACGTATCGTTACAGGAGAATCATCGTTACAGTGGCCCCGTAGCTCAGGTGGATAGAGCGACGGTTTCCTAAACCGCAGGTCGGAAGTTCGAATCTTCCCGGGGTCACCATCACTCAACTCGCCTATTTATGACGCAGATACATTCCGCTGAATGCGCGGACCGAGTGGTCCGGATAAAATGGAATGTAGCAGCCGAACTCAGGATTCTCCCAACTGTCGATTAGCTCATAATCCAGGTCCGTCATCGATTGCAGGAATTCTTCTCGATTTGCGATTCGATATGGAGCCAGCGCCGGCCCCATATTATGCAGCGTGTAAAAAGTCTTCTGCTCGCCGAGCGGCAGCTTGTTCAGGAGAATGTGGCGAGCGGGTGTCGCGAGCTGACGCAGATACTCCGGCAGCGTCAATTCCGGGAATTGCAGAGAGCCGAAGGCCAGCATCAGCGAACAGTCCTCCGCGCGCGCGAAAGACGTGGTGAAGGATAAATTGGTGCGACCCATTTGCCGTGCCAGCTTCTCTCCAGCGGCGGCAACGGCGGGAACATCATAAATTATCCACGCCATATCGCCTGGATATCTCAAGTGATGGTTGAAAGAATAATAGGAGATTCCGACATATCCCCCAAAGTCGAATACCTTCGGATTATCGGGCAGCAACTGCGCCATCCAGAAAAGCACCGGGTAGTCGCTCGAGCGAATGGAGCCTTTATGGCCGAGGAAGGCTGCAGACTCCGGATTGTCATAGCTATTGTTGCGGCCAGCCGGAATCGCCGCCTCCGCGGCCGCAAACGACGGATAGACACCGGAAAACAGCCGTTCCCATTCCGCGACCCGCAGAAAATGTTCCTCATATTCAAAGCGATGCCACTTGCGGATAAGGGGAACGGTAACTTCGAGCCGATCGACAAACTTCTTCGCTCCAGGAGAAAGCAACAGCGCCTTCAGATGCCGTTTCATCGTACCTCGATCGCGTAGCGAACTATTTTAGAGACTGTACGACGATTGTATTCCGTGAGTGGAAAACCGATCAGGCCCACGAACGTTGCGGTCTCGAAGAACCGACGCGAAGGAGACGAAGCCTGTTGAGAATCAAAATGCTTGCGCTATCGAGGGCCAGTCGTGCGGTATCCAGAAATGGTGATTGGTTGTGAGGGAGAAAATGTCGGTGGTTGGAACCGTGCGTGTCGTCCAGATGATCTGGCCGGTTTTCAGGCGCCACCGCTTGTCCTGATCGTCAAACCGCGATCGTGTCGTTAATACGGCCAGCAACGACAGAAGGCTCGACGGCATGACGGGAAATGAGAAGTGTGCCGAACAGAAAACCGTCCGCCACTCGTTGCCGTCTCCGCCGCCAGAGACACTGTGCTCACGCAGAGCCGACCTCGTGGGATTCCGGGTCCAGACACGGGCCTCCGTCGCCGGTGCGTATCAGCCGATGCAGGTACGCGCGGGAAATGCACAGGCTGCGCGCCGCTAGAGTCTTGTTTCCGTTATTCTCGCGCACCGCCGCCTCGGCCAGCTTGATCTTGTAATCGCGAAGCTGTGTCTCAAACGAGCCGGACTGTCGATAGTCGTCAATGTTGACGACACTTTCCGCTTGAATATTCTGCGGCAGGTCTTCGGCGCGAATCGCCTCGTCGCGAGCGACGATGATCGCCCGCTGGATCACGTTCTCCAGCTCGCGTACATTTCCGGGCCAGGAGTAAGCCTGCAGCATGGCCATTGCAGCGGGATCAATTTCCTCCATCGGCTTCTCATACATCTCGGAGTAGCGCTTCAGGAAATGCATGGCGATCAGTGGAATGTCCTTCGGACGCTCCTGCAAAGGCGGTGCATCGATTCGGATCACATTGATGCGGTAATAAAGGTCCTCTCGAAATTTCCCTACAGCCACCAGATCGGAGAGATTCTGATGGGTTGCGAACACCAGCCGTGCGCGCAGGGGAATCAGCTTGCTGCTGCCGAGCCGGCAGAACTCTCGCTGCTGCAGAACGCGCAAAAGCTTTACCTGCGTGCTCAGGCTCAGTTCGCCGATTTCATCCAGAAACAATGTGCCGTCGGCCGCTTGCTCCAGGTAGCCTTCCCGCATGCCGACGGTACCGGTAAACGCCCCTTTTTCGTGGCCGAACAATTCAGCTTCGATCAGAGTTTCCGGTATGGCCCCGCAGCAAACGGCGACAAATGGCTTGCCGGCACGATTTCCAAGATTATGGATTGCATTCGCGATCAGCTCTTTTCCAGTACCGCTCTCGCCGGTCACCAGCACAGAGGTGTTGAGGCTGGCCACGCGATGCACCAAGTCGTAAACCTGGCGCACTTGAGCGCTCGATCCGATCATTCGGTCGCAACTGGTCGCGGCTTCCAACTGCTGCTGCACGTTTTTCAATTTGCGTTTCAGCGAGGAACTCTCGTGAGCGCGGCGCAGGATCGACTTCAGGTCGAGGATCGATGGCGGCTTGCGGCAGTAGTTGTATGCGCCCAGGCGGACGAGCTCGACTGCCGTGGTACGAACGCCGTCATCCGCCAATACGATCGAAGAGATCGGCAATGCGACGATGCGGCGGCAGCTTGCGATGTGGTCTTCCAGCGCCGGGCAGCCAGAATCGAGATCGAGCGCCACAACGTCGCATTCCCCGGCGGCGACGATGCGATTGACAGCTTCTTCAGTAGATTCAAGGACCACCTGGAATTCCTTGCCCATCGCGGAAGAAAGAAGCGGCTGGAGTTTGCGGTCTTCTGAATACAGTGCGATTCGGATCATTGTCGGGCAGTCCCTTCCACTAGCCTGAATGCAACATACCTGTCCACTCGGGGTGTGGAAAGTCGACAATCTTGGATTACGGGCCGCAGGGAACGGCGGCGAAGGAAGCTCACGCGGCGGATTCAGTGAGCGGGTTTATTGGTAGCAGATCGAATGGAGTCCCGTCGAGAAAACTTTAGTAACCACAGGCAACCCAGTTGAGATAGCGCAATACGCTGATCCCCAGGAGCGGGCCTCTCTTCCTCTGCCCGCAACGCGGCCACTGGCAGTCCAGTTGCTCGAAAGCCGTGTCACAAATAGGCCATCACACCAAACGTCAAAAGTCGTATGCTAACGGTTTTCCGATCCCACAGCCAGCCCTACTTCTGAATCGTCGGTGATCCAATCCGCATCCAGAGCCGAGAGCAACGCGGCTCAACGAGTGACTCGGCTGATGTCGCCAATCTGGTCCGGCTTCTGTCAGCTATTCAGAGCGCAGCGCTGTCATCGGCTCTAATTTCGAAGCCCGCCGCGCGGGTACGGCACACGCAATCCCCGCCACGACAATGAGCAAACCAATCGGCGCCAACAGAGTGATCGGGTCGCGTGAGCCGCCCTGCTCCCACGCGGCGAACACTTTGTATAGAGCCAGATTGAGTCCTATGCCGACGAGAATTCCTGTTCCCACACTCACCAGCATGGAAGCAAAGACAATGCGCAGCACATGGGATCGCTGTGCTCCCAGAGCCATGCGAATTCCAAATTCATTGGTCCGCTGCGTCACGCTGTAGGACACCACGCTGTAAAGTCCCGCCGCCGCCAAAGCCAGCGCGAGAATTGAGAATGCACCGAATGTCCATGCGATGAGATCGTTCTGTTGCCACTCGGGCTGAAACCTGATCCACTGTTCAAGGTCGCTGACTTCGCCTCCGACCTCCTGATCGGACCGAACTGTTGTCAGTTGCTTCCGGATGGAATGCACCAGCGACAACGGGGGAACGTTGGACCGTACCAGGATCTCCGTGTACTCCCACATGCATGCCGTCCACGGAACGAAAACCTCAGGCTTTGCCGGTTCTCGCAATCCCGCGTTGCGGTAGTCCGCAACAATCCCGACGATCTGTAGCCACGTGTTCGCGACGCCGGGAGCGGACAACACGATAGGCGGACGATTCTCGAGGCCCGGCAGTCTGATGGATTGGCCGATGGGATTGCCGTTTGGAAAGTAAATCCGCGCCATAGTCTCGTTGATCACTGCAACATGCGCAGCGGCGCGGTTCTCGGCCTCGCTCCAAACTCTGCCGCGCACCAGCGGGATGCGGAGCGCGTGGAAATAGCCAGGGCTCACCAGGTTGAGCAGGGTGGTTTGCTGCTCCAGTGCGGAGCGCCCGTGAATCTCGAAACGCTCACTCTCCCGCTCCCTCGGCGGAATGGAATCTGTGATGGCCGACTCCATTACGCCCGGCGTCGCAGCCACAGCCGCCTGCAGCTGCTCGATGTAGGCGGAGCGAGACCCCCATGTCCTGTGGGGCCCTTCTTCAATTGGAATCCCAACCGACATTACGTGATGCGGATCGTATCCCAGAGGAACTCGCATGAGATGCTGAAGGCCTTCCCTGGCTGTTGCCGCGCCGCCGAGCAGCAACAATGTCAGCGCAATTTGCCCCGCGATCAACACGGTATGCGTTCTGTGTCCGCTTACACTGCCTATCATTTTGCGCGCGCTGACCTGCATTGTCTGTGCCGCTGCCGATCGCGAAAGCTGCAGTGCTGGCCACAAGCCAAACTGAATGCCAGTCAACAGAGCAATTCCCACACAGAACCACAGCACCGGTGCGTTGATACTGATCGACATCTCCGGCGGGAATGCAAAGGGCGGAAGCACAGCTTGGATTCCCGCTAGCATGCCGTAAGCCACTCCCACGCCCAACCCGGCGCCGGTCACCGATAGCAACAATGCTTCGGTGAGCAATTGGCGAACAAGGCGTCCGCGGCTGGCCCCGATGGCGGCGCGCACGGCCAGTTCATGCTGCCGTGCTGTTCCTCGTGAAAGCAGCAAAATCGACACATTGCTGCACCCGATGGCCAGCAACAGTCCCACAGCGCCCAGCAACAAATAGAGTGTCCGCCCAATCTGCTTGGTCACCCAATAGTTCAGTCCCTCAACATCTACCTTGAAGTGCTCCGGGAAGTGCTTTGGCGTCTCTCTGGCCAACTCTTCCATAATGGGCTGCAGCGCCGCATCAGCGGCCGCGCGCGACTCGCCCGGCTTCAGGCGAAAATCCACCGTATAGATAGGCACCGGGTCATCGTTGAGATCGAGCGGAATGTAGACATCGGCGCTGTACCAGCGAAAGCGGGGCGCGGCGATGCCGACAATCGTGTAGTTCTTGTGTTCCATCTGCAAAATCTGGCCGAGCACGGCAGGATTCGAGTTGAAGTGCCGCCGCCAGAATCTGTAACCAAGCACGGCAACCGGCTGCGTGCTTCCTCCCTCGACAGCATCGCTGGGCACCAGACCCCGTCCGCGCCACGCGGGCACACCGAGGAAATTAAATCCATTCGGGGTCAGAAAAATAACATTTACTTCTTCGGGTAACTCGCCCCCGGTCATCGTCATCGCCCAACTGTCCATGGCCACCAGGCTGTCAATCGCAGGCGACTGGCGCAATTGCTTGATCTGCCGACTGCTAAGGCTGACCCATCCTCGATCGCCGGCTTTATCTCGAACCGACAGCCGCATAATCCGATCCGCGTGAGGAAAAGGATACGGATTGATGAGCGCTGCGTAGATCACGCTGAAGACCGCGGTTGTGGCGCCTATGCCGAGGGCGAGAGAGATCACGGCGGTAAGAGCAAAGCCAGGATTGGCCAGCAGTTGGCGGAAGGCGTAGCGAAGATCATGAAACAGAGTATGCATTGACGCACACCGAAGTGACTTCTATGGTCCCACAAAAAGGGACTAAGAGAAATCTGTACTGACAGCGTCCGCGTACGACTGCGAACCTTCGGCGCGACCGGCGAGCAGGAGGCTTTCCGGCCCTGCCATCACGGAAAAATCTCGCTGCTCACGGGTGCTACGGCTCGATTCTGTAGATTTCGCCTCCGGGTTCGGACAAGCGCCGCGCGCCAGTCTCGGGCCGGATTTCCCATTCCCACCCGCTTTCGACGGAGCTGACCCAGGATCCGGCGGTGTAAATGCGGCGCGTCACTCCCAAACGCGTATGTAAACAGCCGTGCACACGGACTTAGTTTGTCCTGCGTAAGCCTCTGAATTCAGGCCCGCGCAGCGGCCCCACGGTTTGGATGGAGGATTGCTATTGCATGGGCATCCCCTGAAAGAGGGAAGAAAGAGAAGTGCATGCACTCGATCGCCTGGTGGCCGACGGTCATCGTGTTGGTTATTGCGACGGTCACCGATCTCCGCAGTTGTCGCATTCCCAATTGGCTGGTGCTTCCGTTTCTTGCCGCTGGACTTGCCGTCGCAGCCTGGACGCACGGCTGGCATGGGATTGAGCAAAGCCTGTTGGGCTTCGGGCTGGGCGCTCTTATCTTTGGGTTTTTTTGCTGGATCGGCGGTATGGGAATGGGGGACGTGAAACTGTGCGCTGCCATCGGCGTCTGGATCGGTCCTTCGCAGTTGATGCTGGCGCTGATCATTACCGGACTCGCCGGGGGGGTCATGGCGCTTTGCTGGGCCATCGGGGGTGGATTCGCCGGCGAGCTGTTCAAAGGAACGGGCGACCTGATATTGGGAATCAAAAAGCGGGGAATTCGGCCACATCCTGAGCTGATTCTCGATAATCCTTTGACGCGGAAGATGCCGTACGCTCCTGCCATTGCAATCGGAACACTTGTGTCCTTTTTTTCTCGTTGAGCGGCGAAAGAACCAATGAGGGCCATTCACCAGTGAGACGTTCAACTCGATCGAATCCAACTCAGTCTCAATCGCCGCTGGGTTTCAGGCAGCGGGGAATTGCGAATTGCTGATGCCCATTACTACGCAGGACCGTGACGCCCTAGGGGCCAACGTATTGTCCGTTGCATTGATCGGACCGGAGGAGCAGCGCCGTAAATCGATGGCCCGCGCGTTGACCGGATCGCAGGCCAGCGTAACCCGTGAATTTCCCTCCTACCCGGAGCTGGACGACATTCCGAAGTTGCTGGAAAGCGACTCCTACGACGTCGTGATCGTGGAGCTGGACAGCAATCCGGAGCATGCACTCGACCTGATCGAACACATCTGCGCCAACAGCGCGACGACGGTGATGGTCTATTCCGCTCAGGCCGATCCGGAAATGCTGGTTCGCTGTATGCGAGCTGGAGCGCGCGAATTCCTAACGCAACCGATCGCGCCCGGCAGTATCGCAGAAGCTCTGGTGCGTGCTTCCGTTCGCCGGCCGGCCGGACGGCCACTGAAAAGGGCGACAGGCAAATTGCTGTTATTCATCGGGGCCAAAGGTGGATCGGGTGTAACCACCGTCGCCAGCAACTTTGCGGTTGCTCTGGCGCAGGAGTCCACGCAAAAGGTAGCGTTGATCGATCTTGGGCTTCCGCTGGGAGACGCGGCGCTGGGTCTTGGGATACGCGCCCAATTTACGACCGCCAACGCTCTTCAGAACTTCGGCCGTCTGGATTCAAATTTCCTTTCCAAGCTGCTGGTCAAGCACAGCTCGGGACTATCGGTGCTCGCTGCGCCGGACCAATATACGCCCACTCAGGCTTCTGAGGAGGCGGTGGAGAAATTGATCGCCGTTACACGGCAGGATTTTGATTACGTCGTGGTTGACGCTGGATGGACGATTGGCGCCGCGAGCAAGCTGCTCGTCGAAGTGGCAACCGCGGTTTATCTGGTCACACAGGTCAGTATTTCCGAGCTGCGCAATTCCAATCGGCTGATCGCGGAGTTCTTCACAAATTCCGGTATCAAGCTCGAAGTTGTTTTGAATCGCTTTACGCCTCGTTCCCTCGGCATCGACGAGCAAGAGATCAAGAAGGCACTGACCCTGCTGCCGCAGTGGAAAATCCCCAGCGATTACGGCACCGCTCTGCGCGCGCAGAATACGGCCAACGCGCTGGCGCTGGAGGATTCGCCGATTTCTCGTGTGATCCGGCAGATGGCGCGAGCAGTGTGTAGTTTGCCTAAGAATTCAGATAAGAAAAGACGCTTCAGCTTGTTTGGATAGTTGGTGAGAAAAAAGTTTTTCAAACAGATTGGATGGACGGAATCGCGTGGAACAACTGAATCTTGAAAAGTTCAAAGCCGAGACGCATCGGGCGTTGATCTCCAAGCTGGATTTGGAGAAGCTGTCGCGCGTCAATTCCAACCAGGCGCGGCAAGCGGTGGCCGGGATGGTAAACGAGATCATCGGCAATCAAAAAGTGCCGCTGAGCTTCGGTGAACAGGAAAAGATCCAGGCCGACCTGCTGGATGAGGTTTTCGGACTGGGACCGCTGGAACCATTGCTGCGCGATCCAGCCATTTCTGACATCCTGGTGAACAGCAAAGATCACGTATTTATTGAACGCGGCGGGGTTCTCAACAAGGTCGATGCAACCTTCCGCGACGATCGTCATTTGATGCAGATCATCGATCGCATCGTGTCGCGCGTGGGCCGCAGGGTGGACGAGTCCACTCCCATGGTCGATGCGCGTCTGCCCGACGGTTCCCGTGTGAATGCCATCATTCCCCCGCTTGCGCTCGACGGACCGGCTTTGTCGATCCGGCGCTTCGGCACCGGCCCGGTGGCCGCTAAGCAGTTGATGGAAATGAAAAGCATCTCTCCGGAAATGATGGAACTGCTGTCGGCCGCCGTGCGGGCGCGCATCAGCATTCTGATCTCCGGAGGCACTGGAGCCGGCAAGACGACGCTGCTTAATATTTTGTCGCAATACATCCCACACAATGAACGCCTGGTCACGATCGAGGATGCGGCGGAACTGCAACTGGCGCAGGAGAACATTGTCCGCCTGGAGACGCGTCCCCCGAATATTGAAGGTGCAGGGGCAATCCGCCAGCGCCAACTCTTGATCAACAGCCTGCGTATGCGTCCTGATCGCATCATCATCGGCGAGGTCCGTGGAGACGAGGCCTTCGACATGCTTCAGGCCATGAACACCGGCCATGAAGGATCGATGACGACAATCCACGCCAACACCCCACGCGATGCCTTGTCCAGACTGGAATCGATGGTGGCAATGGGCAATATGAACATGCCGGAAAGAACGGTGCGCCAGCAGATTACTTCGGCGATTGCGATCGTCATTCAGGTTTCACGCTTGAGTGACGGCACTCGCAAGGTGATCAGCATCTCGGAAATCACCGGCATGGAGGAAAGCGTCATCAGCATGCATGAGATTTTCAGCTTCAACAGGAAAGGCATTGGACCGGACGGCAAAGTAATCGGAACCTTCCAGCCAAGCCATATTCGTCCCAAATTCCTTGAACAGCTCCGCGTCGCGGGCATCTCCCTGTCGGGCGGAGTGTTTGAGCAAACCCTGGAAGTGAACTAAGCAAGGCGGGGGGCGGCAAAATGTTACTGCTTGCGGGGCTGGTATTTCTGGGAGTGTTCGGAGTGTTGGTGCTGCTGCTGGCTGCGAGCGGCGCCAGCGCTTCAGAGCAGACCAAGCGGACCCTTGCTGTGCTCGAATCTGCGCTGGTGGTTGAAAAGGCGCAGGGGCATGACGACGTTGTCGATATTCGCAAGGACGAACTGCTCAGCGCCATGCCGTGGCTGAATCGCTGGTTGATGAAGCTTGAGATTGCGCCTCGCCTTCGCATTCTGCTCTATCAGGCCAATCTCAAGTGGACCGCGGGCGGTCTGCTTCTCATGTCGGCGGCCTGCTTTGTGTTTCCTGGCTATTTGGTGTATCTGCGCACCGGCGTCGCCTTTGTCGGATTGGCAGTAGGCGTTGCACTGGGTGCCGTACCTTTCATGTATGTGCTCCAGAAACGCCGGCAGCGCTTCAACAAATTTGAAGAAGAACTGCCGGGAGCGCTCGACCTGGCGGTAAGCGCGCTTCGCGCCGGCCATAGCCTTGTTGCCGCGCTGGGGCTGGTGGGCGACGAGGGCCCATATCCGGTCGCAGGCGAATTCCGCATCTGCTTCGAAGAACAGAACTACGGCCTGGAGCTAAGAAACGCGGTGTTGAACATGATCACGCGGATGCCGCTGCAGGATTTGAGAATCGTCACGACTGCCATTCTGATTCAGAAGGAGAGTGGCGGGAACCTCGCCGAGGTGCTGGACAAAACCGCCTATGTGATCCGGGAGCGCTTCCGCCTGAAGCGGCAGGTGCGCGTTCACACCGCGCAAGGCCGCCTGACGGGATGGATCCTTTCATTTTTGCCGATCGTGCTGGGAGTCGGCCTGTATCTGATCAATCCGGCGCAAATGAGCATCTTGTGGAAGAACCCGCTAGGACTCAAGCTGCTCTACGTCGCGACGGTCATGATGATTACCGGCGCGTTCATCATTCGCAAAATCGTCAACATGAAAGTTTGAAGGTGAGTCATGGGATTTGCTGCATTTACATTTTTCGTGATCTTCCTGCTGGTAGCCAGCGGAGGCCTGCTGCTCTTCCATCGCGAAGCCATGCTGCAGAGAATCTCCGCCGTGGTCACGCCGCACCAGAAGCGCGCGACCCTGAAGAGCACGATCCAGCACACTCAAGTCTCGTTCGGCGAAGTCATGGCGCAGTTCGAACGAGTGCTGCCTAAGACCCCCACGGAGGTCACGATCATCGAGCAACGGCTGATTCGCGCCGGCTATCGCAAGGAATCGGCAGTAAAAACCTTCTACGGAGTCAAGGTGCTGGTGCCCATTGTGCTTTGCGTGCTGGTCACCGTTACAGGCGTTGCCCACTACAGCCCATTCATTATCTATGCGGCCGCGCTGGGGCTGGGATTTCTGGCTCCGGACTTCTGGCTGGGCAGAAAGATCACCACGCGGCAGACTGCGATCCGACTGGGCCTTCCCGATGTGCTGGATCTGCTTGTGATCTGTATTGAGGCCGGTCAGAGCCTGGATGGCGCGACCGTCCGTACTACCGAGGAACTGAAGGAGGCCCACCCGGCAATCACTGATGAGCTGGGCATCGTCGTGTTGGAACAACGCGCGGGACGCCCACGCTCGGAGGCCTGGAGGCATTTCGCGGACCGCACCGAAGTCGATAGCGTGCGCAATCTTGTTTCTGTGCTCGTGCAGTCGGAGCAGTTCGGCACCAGCGCCGCCAAAACGCTTCGAGTACATGCCGATACGCTTCGCACGCAGCGCCGCCAGAAGGTGGAGGAGCAGGCCGCCAAGACCACCGTCAAGCTGGTCTTCCCGCTCGTATTCTTTATTTTCCCTTCGCTGTTCCTGGTAACCCTGGGGCCAGCCATGATCACCATTATGGAAACGTTTCGCACGCTTTTCAACAAATGAGGGAAGGAGATTGGCATGGATAGCGTAACCATCATCCGGATCGTAGCCGGCGTACTCTTCGTCGTTTTATTATTCGTTCTGATTCAGCGCCGCCGTACACGAGTTCGCTAGGGTCTCCTCGTGAGGGCGAAAAAACGCCATTCCGCCACGCGAGCTTGCGTGTCGGAATGGGCGCTCTCGGCTGGCCTGGAGCAGCCGAGATTTGAGCGCTTACTTCAGCAAGAAGCCGGGAGGACTGCATTCGTCGTCCGGATCCGTAACGAAGCTGGGCCGAAAAATAACGCCGGATTGACGGGCGACGCGCCGAAGGCGAAAGCATATGGAAGCACGAAACTACTGCGTATACAACCAGACCCGCGAATCTTTTCTCAGCCTTGGCGTCAACGTCGCCGACACCGCCTTTACGCGCCTCAAAGGCTTCATCGGAAAGCTCAAGCTGAAGGCCGACGAGGGGCTCTGGGTGGTTCCTTCGAATGGCGTTCATACCTGGGGGGTGCTGTTTCCGCTGGACTTGATTTATCTGGATGAAAATTACCGAGTGATTTATTTGACCGAGCATTTTCCCCGATTCCGCATCGCGCCTTTGAGAATCCAGGCCGCCAGCGTATTGGAGCTGCCGCCGCACACGATTTATTCGTCGCATACGGAAGCGGGAGATCAACTGGTGATTTGCTCTGCGGAGGAAATGGAGAGTCGATTGAAGGTGGAAGCTGCGCCAATCATCACCAGCCAAATGGAGGCTGCACAGGGAGCCGCCGGCGGATAAGAAGAATACGGCTGAGGCCGGGATTGTTTAGTACGGGTTCAATCCCGGCGCGCCGAGGGAGGGAAGTCATGAGAACACTGAATCTAAGGGACGAGAGCGGCCAGACGATGATCCTCGCGCTGGTGTGCATGACCGTGCTGATGGGGTTCGTGGGCCTGGCAACGGATATTGGTGTCATGTTCAAGGTAAAAAGGAACATGCAGATAGCGGCCGACAGCGCGGCCATCGCGGCGGCGACGGAACTCAATTACGGAGACATGGTTGCAGCAGGCCAGGCGGCGGCGAGCCAGAACGGCGAAACCAACGGAGTAAATGGCGCTACGGTTGCGATCAACAACGGGCCTACATCCGGGCCGTTTGCCGGGAACCCAAGTTATGTAGAAGCGATCGTCACCCAGACGCAGCCCACATTTTTCGCGCAACTGTTTAACCAGCTTTCGATGAACGTAAGCGCCCGGGCGGTCGCGACGCTCGGCCCGGCGCAAGGCATTTACACATTGTCGCCGGCGGGAACCGATCTTACGCTGAACGGAATGACGGTTTCCATGCCGACCGGAATGATTGCCGACAACTCCGCCAGCGACCCCACTGGCTTGGCCGCAAATTCCGGCACACTCGCCGCGCAGTTTATTGGGGTGGTGGGCGGCTATACGAACGGCGGTGCCACCGTGACACCAACGCCGGTGGCCGGAATCACTCCGATCAACGACCCTCTCGGCTATTTGACGCCACCCGCGTTCGCGCCTGCAGCCTGTCTCCCCGACCCTGCTCCCACTGTAACAATCACGTTGGCACCGGGATGTTATAACGGCCTGACCATTGGGGGCGCGGGCAATACCGTCACGCTCAGCCCCGGCATTTATATCATCAACGGCGCATTAACGATCACCGGAACTCCGATCATCGATGGAACGGGAGTCACTTTCTACTTCCCAACCCCGACCGCGTCTTTGAACGATGCGGGCACGGAAACGTGGGATATAACGGCGCCGACGGCCGCGCCGTACGACGGCCTCTTGTTCTATGAGGATCCCAGCGACGTCAACCCGCTGACATTCAACAACGCAAACAATTCGATTTTAGAAGGCGTCATCTACGCTCCGTCAGCGAACGTCACCATCAATGCGGACACCACCACTACTTTGTATGAATCAATCGATGCCGCGTCGGTCACGCTCAACGGCCCGGGTACGCTGCAGGATTATGCCTCGATCAACAATTCGACGGTGCTGACAGCGGCGCAGCTTGTGGAGTGAAATATGAAAAAGACAGCTATTGAAAATTCGCGGGATTGCAGAGAGCGGTGGATCCGGACTTCAGCGCGCGTTTTTTCGCGGGGAGAATCCGGGCAGGCTCTGGTTGAACTGGCATTCACCCTGCCGCTACTCGCCCTGTTACTGCTGGGCGCGGGAGAATTTGCGCGGCTGGCATATGCCGCAATCGAAACGTCCAATGCAGCCCGCGCCGGCGTCCAGTATGGCGCGCAGAACCACGTTACTGCTTCCGATTACGCCGGAATGCAGATTGCGGCGACAAACGACGGATCGGACGTGCCGCAAATCGACGCGACTGCCACGCATTTTTGCGGCTGTGCTAATGGAACGGTTTCCACGTGCGCTTCCGGCGATTGCGCCGGTTCGCGCATCATCGAATACGTCCAAGTGAACACCACCGCGACCGTGGACCCGCTAATTCATGTTCCAGGACTGCCAACGACATTCACCCTAAATGGACAGGCAATCATGAGAGTGTGGCAGTAGTGAGCCGCGAGAAGACATATTCCGCGCAGCATCCCGGCGAAGGGAGGTTGGTTCCAATGTTGCGACAATCCGGCCATCTGGCGAGCGTCCGATTCGGAATCGAGCGCGACTTTCATGCGCAAGAGTCCGCGGAGAAACGTAGGATCCGCAATGAACAGGGATCGGCGATGGTGGAAATGGCGCTGAGTCTCGTTATTTTGCTGACCATGTTGTTCGGCATCATGGAAATGAGCCTCGTGCTGTATGCCTACCACTATATCTCCGAGGCCGCGCGGGAAGGGACTCGCTATGCTATCGTCCGCGGTGAGTCGTGTATGGGTTTTGCCACCGCGTGCCCGGCCTCGTCAGCCGATATTCAGAATTACGTCCAGAGCCTCGAATATCCGGGCATCAATCCGCAGCAAATGACAGTAACAACCGCGTGGTCCGCTTATCCTGCCGGAGGAACGTGTGTTCCGTCAGCGGGCTGCAACAATCCGGGAAACCAGGTGCAGGTGACCGTTAACTATGCATACCCTCTGGCCATTCCGTTTCTACCGGCCACGACAATCAATATGAGCAGCACGTCCCAGATGGTCATTTCGCAGTAAGGCGCGCAGTCAGGTGAAGTCATTCTGAATGGAGCGCAGCCGAGTGAAAAATCCATAGAACATTCGCTGGCGCGGCCTCCGCTGCGCTCAGAATGACTGACATTTTGTTAATTGTGCACTGGGTGCTACTCACCCTCATCGGGGATGATCAGCAGGACCTCTACGGAGGTCAATTGGCCGTTCTCCGTAGCCGGCCGGAATTGCCATTGCTGCAGCGAGCCAAGTACGAACTTGGTCTGCGCGAACTGGGGTGGGAACACAACGGCAAGTTGCTCGAAATGGCCGCCGGAGTCGATAAAGCCATGTACGAGGATCGCGTCGGAATCGGCATCGGTCGGCATGATGTGAGGCCGCACCATGATATAGGGCCACGGCGCGTCCGGGCGCGTCGTTGGCGCCGGGCGAGTGATATTTAGCGTGGCCTTTGCGTCACGCGGCAGAGAATACTGAAGGATCCAATTCTTCGCCAGCCCGACGTGCAGGTAGACGGTATAAGCGAGCCTGCCAGCCCACATCCGAAGTGTGTCTGGATACTCGTCATCCAGGGAGGCACCCACCACTACCACGCCATACTCGCCATTTCTTGGCAGAGTGATCCGGTCAACCGCGAACGGATCTTCAGCCAGCGACCCAGTCGCCGAACCGGACCCGGATCCGATTCCATCGCCATTGTTTCCGCCTTCTCCATTCGCCGCGGAATCCCCTGTTCCGGAGGAATCTCCAGATCCTTGATCGCCGGCATTCTTGCCGGAGCCGCTTCCGTTCTGCCGGCCGGCGGCAATACCACTCCCGTTATCCGATGTGCTGTCTGGTCGTCCCGGCACCAACGAATCCGAAGGAGAGCCGGACGCGATTTCATTTGCCAGCGGCAATGCGACCGTCCCCTGCGTAGTCACCATATCGGAGACAGAGATCACCGTCGCAGGAGTGGCTTTCCCCAGAGATTTTGACGTCGATTCCGGAACCGTTTGACCTGGGACGGGCATGACTATCGGCGAAGTTGTGCTCGCCGGAACGGGAAGAGTATCTGAAGTAAATGAACTGGATGAAATCTCCACGTCGGCCACGTGGAACTCAAGATTCGGGCGGGTCAGCGTAGGCCGCGCATTCGTCACCGTCACTTTTGGGGCTGGTGGAAGGACGATCTTCGGCGTGGGAGCATTCTCCGGTCGCCACATCACAACTGCCGGTATTGGGATTTGCCGTAACAGCGGCTGATTGGGCGGCGTCTCGAGCTGTACCAGGGTCTGCAGCGAAGGACTGCGCGGCGCGAGTTGCCGCGGAGCGGATGGCGCGGACAACTGCCCGCCAGGCCGCGCTGCGCGCGCGACGGCTTTGCCGGCTGGCTGCGATCCACCGCTACCCGGCGCCCACCGCAGCCGCGGTTCTTTCTGTTGCAACTGGAGAAGTCGCACAGTGTACCGCTGATCGGGAAACGGACTTATGATATTGGGCGCGTTCTTGATTGCAATAAACATCAGCCCCAACACCAGGCAGTGGAGCACGCTGGATACAACAAAAGAAGACGGACCCGTGCGTGTTGGCGGTGGAGCAGCAAAAAGCGATATTGGTTGCGAAGATGTCACGATTGGCAGAAATTTCAAATCTGGCCACGCTTCCTGCGCCGGGTTGCGGTTCTCAGGCCAGCGCTGCTGAAGAGCGCGAATGTGGCAACAAGTAGACGCCGCCGATTTGCAAAAGCCAGCCCACAAAAAAGATTGCAATTTTCAGGCCAACCAAATCGAACGTAAGCTCCTCTAAATGCGATCCCGCATGTTTTAAGCGTGTCTCCCCGGCTACACAGCGCTCGAAGGTGGTAAACACGCGTTCACACTTCGGTTGCAATCCACTCCTAAACCTCTGATTCATCGTTACAGGGCCCTTGGCGCCTTTGGCACAGCAATTGCCCTTAGGTGGCAGGAAAGCGCAACTGATTTTTGTCGGCCCGGAAAAGGTGTCTGAATGAACCGTAGATTGCTAATCATCCTGCTGAGTGCCTTCGTAATTGCGGTTGGCTGCAGCTATCTTGTATTGCGCGTTGTCGGCAGTCGCCTGGGTTCGGGCCAGAGAACGACGCGCGTGGTCGCGGCAGCCAAGGACCTCCCGCTCGGAAGCGTGCTTCGCAGCGGCGATCTGACGACCATTGACGTCTCTGGAACTCTACCCAAAGGCATAATTCTTCAGCCTGCGACCGTCATCGGGCGCGGCGTACTTTCGAATTTGTATGCCGGCGAACCCATCATAGAGAGCCGCCTGGCCGCGCCCGGTTCTGGCGGCGGCCTCGCCGCCACCATTCCTGACGGCATGCGGGCCTGTGCGGTGAAGGTGGACGACGTCGTCGGAGTCGCTGGATTCGCCACGCCAGGAATGCGCGTGGATGTGCTGATCTCCGGCAACCCATCGCAAAAAGGAGATGCGGGATCGAGAGTTAGAACGCTGCTCCAGAATATTGAAGTGTTGTCCGCCGGTACGGACATCCAGAGAGATGCGGAAGGAAAGCCAAAGCAGGTTCAAGTGGTCAATCTGCTGGTGACGCCATATCAGGCGGAGCTATTAAGCCTCGCCGGAAATCAGACGCATATCCAGCTGGCTTTGCGAAATCCCCTGGACACAAAGATGACCACGCCTCCAGGAGTTGCGATGAGCGAACTCTTCGGAGGCCCGAGTGTGCCACTGCGGACTCCTACGGGAAAAATCCGCAAAGCGCCATTGCCGCTTGCTCGTTTTTATCTGGTCGAAGTCTTCAATGGTTCGAAGCGGAGTGAAGCAAAATTTGCCTCGCATAAGGAAAAATAGTGAGACCGAAAATCTGCACCACTATCCTTTGTTTTTCTGCCTTGGTTCTTACAATTGGCGCAGGAACGACAGTTCGAGGGCAGGCTTCGCCCGCGCGCGCGCGCCAGCAGGCAGCCACGCCGACCAGCCAGGACACTACGAATGATCTGTACGTGTCCGTGGGAAAGACGGTCCTCGTGGACACCGTCGAGCCCATTACCCGTGTAACCGTTGGGGTCGGCGATGTTGCCGAAGCGCAGGCTACCAGCCCAACCGAGATTTTGGTCAATGGTAAAAGTCCTGGAGAAACGACCCTGATCGTCTGGGAGCAGGGTGGTGCCCGGCAGTTCTTCAACGTGACGGTTCGGCCCAGCTCTTACATGACGACTGATGCCCTCGACGGCCTCCGTCGCCAGCTTCGCCTGGAACTGCCAAAGCAGAAACTTCGGATCAGCTTCGAGAATGGCCTCATCTTCCTGCGCGGCACGGTCAAGGACCTCAATAGCTCCGACCGCGCAGTCGAAATCGCCTCCACTGCGGGCAAGGTTGTCAATCTGCTCTATATCGACGTGCCGCCGAGCGAGCCGCAGATTCTTCTCAAGGTCCGTTTCGCCAGCGTCGATCGCACGCTGGAAAAGCAACTCGGCATCAACGTGTTCAGCACCGGGGCCGGAAACCAAATTGGCACGGTGAGCACCGGACAGTTTTCTCCGCCGACGGTGACTGCGACGCCTGGGTCAGCGCCTGTCGCCAACATTCCGAATCCTCTGAATTTTTTTGTATTCAGTCCAAACATCAATCTCGGCGCCACTCTCGAGGCCCTGGAAACCAAGGGAATTGTTGAAGTCCTCGCTCAGCCCAATCTCCTGGCGTCGAATGGCAAGGAGGCGAGTTTTCTCGCTGGCGGCGAATATCCGTATCCAGTGGTGCAGGGAACTACCGGCGGTGGCGTGGGAGCGGTCACTATCCAGTTCCAGGAGTTCGGCGTGCGCCTGAACTTCATTCCCACCATCACTCCTCGCAACACCATTCGCCTCCAGGTGGCTCCTGAAGTCAGCTCGCTCGATTATGCCAATGGCATCACGATTTCCGGGTTTACTGTTCCCGGCCTCGATACCCGCAAGGTGAACACGGAGGTTGAACTGCGCGACGGCCAGAGCTTTGCCATTGGCGGACTTCTCGACAATCGCGACACAGAGACCTTCGACAAAGTTCCGTTCCTGGGAGACATTCCCATCATCGGCAAATTCTTTCAGTCGATTTCAAGGACCCGCACGAATACCGAGTTGATCGTGATTGTGACGCCGGAGATCGTGGCGCCAATTCCCGCCGGTGTGCCGCTGCCCGAGTTGCATTATCCGACCCCGTTTCTGAAGCCGAATTCCAAGGTATCCATGAGCAACCCCGGTCCGGAGGTCACCGGCGCGAAGCCGATGCCGCCCTCGCCGCCGCGAATTCCCATTGAGAAGTTGATGGACAGCATGAAGCCGGAAACGCCGCTGCTCATTCAAAGCGGAACCGGCGGCGCCGGTGGCGGACAGGGATCCAGGGGATCCGGTGGCGGCGGAACGATGCCTCAATGAAGCCCGGAAATATCGCTGGTGGAACTGCAGGATTGAAGCTGGATTGCTTTGTTGAAAATGTCAGGAGGAAGTTATGGTATTGAATCGCGGTTTTCGGACGCCCTCGTGCATCGCCCTTGGTTTGCTGGCTTCTGTTCTGCTTGCCAGCTGCGGCAGCAAAGGATTGAATTCCGTCCAGGTCACGCCTGCCACCCAGTCTGTAGCAACCGGTCAGACGGCGCAATTTACCGCAATCGGGACGTACGGCAGTGCGAGCCGTCCTTCGACGCAGGACATAACCAGCACGGTGACCTGGAGCTCCAGCGTTCCGGGTGTGGCAACCGTGAATGCGTCCGGCCTCGCCACCGGTGTGAGTGCGGGCACAACGGTCATTACAGCCAGCACAAATGCGTACAACGGTCCGGTTAGCTCCAGCGCGACCCTGGTGGTTACGGGCGCTGGCGGCGCAGGTGCGGGGCAATTACTTTCGGTCACCATTATTCCCACCTCGATCACAGTCGGCGCTTTGACGGAAACTGGGCAATTCCTGGCGATCGGAACGTATTCAGCCACACCGACCATCAGGGATATTACGAACTCGTCCACGGTGACCTGGATTTCATCCTTTCCGAATGACTTCCCTGTCAACAACAACACCGCAGGGGGCGTGGGGGCCACGGCCGGGATCGTCACTGCGTATGCCAGCGGAAGCGCCGTTATTACCGTAGAAGCAAAGAGCAGCGACGGGTCGCTACAAACTGCGACGGCAAACTTCAGCTGCCCTTTAGTTCTGCCGAATCCACCGACAGCTCCGGGTTCCTGCTATCAAACCTTGCCATTCCCATCCCCGACCCTGTCGACCCTGACTGTCTACAACGAGGGATTGAATACGACAAACTGGCTGGTCACGGCACCCTCCGCAACGGGCACGCCGAACGTTATCAACTGCGGTCCCGGCGCAGGCGCAGGCAAATCGGTCTGCGTGGCAACCTACCCTTATGGGAGCACCGTTACCTTGACCGCGCCGGCCAATGGTGCAGCCTTCGGCGGATGGTCCTCCAACTGCACGAACATTGGAACGATCACTGCAACCGGGCCTAACAGTTGTACGGTTACACTGACGACCGACGATACCGTGGGAGTTATCTTCAATTAGAACGGATGACGAAGAAGTGTTCGAGTTAGTCATTCACCAGATAGAATTTGCAGCTAAGTCGAAGGACCTCGTGTTTGCTAGCAAACACGAGGTCCTTCGCTTCACTCCGTTCCGCTCAGGATGACAGCCTTTCCTCTGGCGGAGAATGTTAACAAGAGTCAGATCACGTCCAGGGGCCAAAACAAGAACACCATGAATCCTGCGAGCCGGATGTTTCGCAAGCTCATTTATCCTCGCGCAGAAGAGCCTGACGTGCGGCTGAAGGTCTCGAATCTCACGCGCCAGACCGTACTTGCCGAGCGAGTGGAAGTGGCTGATCACGGAGCGAAACGCAGAAAAGGCCTGCTGGGGCGCGCCTGCCTGGGACCCGGAGAAGGCCTGTGGATCGTTCCCTGTGAATCCGTGCATACCTTCGGCATGAAGTTTCCGATCGATCTTGTGTACATCGACCGCAAGTACCGGGTGCGAAAAGTTAGGAGCGCCGTCCCTTCCTGGCGGCTTTCCGCGTGCCTTTCCGCCCATTCCATCCTCGAACTCGCGGCAGGCGCCGCCGGTGCCACGCGTACCGTCCGCGGAGACCAGCTCGAATTTTCTTCCGCCGACCTCGGTCAGTAGTACGTGACAAAGTCAAATTTGCGTTCGAATAGCGGATAGTGGGTCGGAAGCTGCATCCGTGTCAGAGTGATTACCGCGGGAGCGGGTGCTGGAGCGGATTTGGAGTTTTGCGCCGCTTTCGAACTTTGGATTGGCGGGAACGGTGGTATTGGAGTCAGGGTCAGGTGGTTCGGATCGGACATTTGCCAGCGGTATTGCACGTTATAGCCAGAGAAAGGCTTGACCAAGATGGTGTGGGCATTGGAATCCACCGTGAGGTAAGTGCGCGAGAGCGTGCCATCCGCGACGCGCGTTATCGCGCGCTCCACCGTATCGATATAGAGTTCAGTTGCGGGGCCTTGGGGGGTAAGGAATGGTCCGGTTGCTGGATGAGTGGAATCCACGTGCCACGCGCCGAGCAGCGGCGACTGAATAGCGGCCACGACTTGCAGGTGATAATAAAAGGCCCCATCGAAGAAAGGATTGGCGGTGAAGCACCCAATAATGAAGACAATCTCCATTGCGCGGACATAGATGCGTACGCCGCGCCGGTTCAAAGGCGGGGTCCAGGTTCCGGTTTGCACGGCAGGTTGGTGCTTCCAGAAGAAGTCCAGCAGCGGCTTGATATCCGGCAGCATGATGAAAATTGCAGCCAAAAGAAGATTGATTGCAAATTGCTTTACCGACACGCCGAAAAACAGGTTATAGAGCAGGACGTTGCTCATCACAAAGATCGTAAACAGCGCCCCCACCAAAGCGGTTCGGCGGAACAGGAGCAGAGTGCCGGCGAGCACTTCCGCCAGGCCCATGATCGATTCATAAATCGGGTATAGCCCTACCATCGACCAGAGAACAGCGTGGGGCGTCAGCTCCCCGGCTGGCCGATTGAGCATGGCAATGGAAATCGGAGGCATCTGCAAGGGAAAAACCTTGAGCATGCCGTAGGCGATCATGAAATAGCCGACAGTAAGGCGTAGAAAGAAACGAAGCCATGCCAGCATCGTGCAGTATTCGGTCCGGGTGCTGCCCCGGAGCCGGGCAATCAAGGTCCAGAGCAGGCCGCCCACCACAGAGGCAACAATGAAGATCTGGTTGAGAACCCAGTTGGCTAGTGTGTCGCCGCGGTGCGTGACGCGCCAATGCGGGTGAATGTTCTTGGCGTGAAACATGTGGGGCCCGACCAGCATAAGCACTTGGTTTAGCGGCCAATTGAGGAAATTGCTGAGCCCATGCCATATCACGAACGCGTTGAAGTCGGCGCCGTCATTGCCGTACAGCCAGATGATGCAGATGAAATAGATGAAGGCAATGCGGAAGCCCAGCCGGGTGAGGGGACTCCAGCCCGGAGGCGCAGCAGCAGTCACCGGTTCGCGAGCGAAGCTGGGCGGGATAATAGCCCTTTTCTGGACAGAACCGGCCTCAGGCGCTGAGATGGCGTCTTCAACGGCTGCGGCAGAATATGCGGAAACGCTTCCCGGACTGTCCACGGTATCTCTCGCTCGATCTGGGCAGGGAACAGGTGAACCCAATTCTGGATGACGATCCATAGGGGATCAAGCATTTTTTGGGCCAAATTGTTGCGGTGTTCTGAACCAATTAATGTCGTCCTGAACAACGGTAATTGCCTCGCGTTTTTCGACAAACAGCAGGTCCCTCGGCTTCGCTCGGAATGACAAACAACGGCAGGATGTTCAACTTTCGAATCGGTTTTGCTCTCCGCGCAAAAAAGGTGTCATTCCGAGCGAAGCACAGCGGACTCGAGGAACCTGCTGTTTGCCGGCCCGACGGCGAAACATTCGCCTGAGAGAGCCTGTCTCGCCCAACCCCGTGTATACGCGGCATATCTCTTCCGCATTCCGCTGTAAACAGGCGTTCACGCCATCCGCGCTGTTCGACATCGTAAGTTGCTTATTTCCCACGACCAAATCGCGTCTCAGGATTGGCGTTTCGCTTGCTATTAGAAGTGCACACCCAGCCTGCGGCTGGTACTTCAATACACGGGAGACGAACCGAAATGAAAGCTAAATTGAATGACAAGCTGTTGGCAATGTATGTGAACCTGAAGTGCTTCATGATCCGGGATGAAGGTCAGGACCTGATTGAGTACGCGCTGTTGGTGGCATTGATTTCGCTCGGCGCGGTTGCGGCGATGACCACGCTATCCACTGACATTAAAACTGTCTTCACCAACATCGGCACCGCGCTGACCGGCGCCGTCTAGTCCCAACTGAGCACACAGGGCCGGGCAGCCGAACGAACTCGTTCGTTTCTTAAGGGGGGAGCGTATCGTGGATCGGACCCGATCTCACGGGCGTTCTCTCCGCCGTAAGAAGTGAACCTAAACAATTCCCCGGGGAAAGGATTTCAGATGGAGACGATAACCCGAAAGTGCAAATCCGTGATCAAGTTCCTGATGCGGATCGACGGTCAGGACCTGATCGAATACGCTTTGCTGGCGGCGCTCATTTCGTTGGGGGCGGTCGCCTCAATGAAAACATTGGCCACCGACATCCAGACGAGCTTCACGACATCGGCCACCACGTTTAGCACCGCTGCCGCGAACGCGGGCGGTGGCGGCAACAACGGCAACAACGGTAATAACGGCAACAACGGCAATAACGGCAACAACGGCAACAACGGTAACAATGGCAACAATGGCGGCTTCCTCAGCTTTTTCTGATGCCGAGGATGCCGGCCACGTGCCACTTTGCTGCGCTTGGCGGATGCATGAAGCGAGGCAGTCCTGCTGACGGCCCCGCTTCGTCCGTTCCACTGATTGACTTGAAGTTCTGCTCGGACTAGCGGATTGTAGTTGATCTCGCGGGCGTTCTCTCTGCCGTAAGAAGCGAACCCAAACAATTCCCGAGGGAAAGGACTCGAAATGGACACGATAACCCGAAAATGCAAATCCCTGATCAAGTTCCTGTTGCGGATCGACGGTCAGGACCTGATCGAATATGCCTTGTTAGCCGCCATCATTTCGTTGGGGGCGGTTGCGTCACTGAAAGGGCTGGCAACAGACATCCAGACCACCTTCACGAATTCCGGAACCGCGTTCACAACAGCCGCTGCTGCAAACACGGGCGGCGGCGGCAAAGGCGGCCACTAGACTGGCTTTCATTAACGCCATTTTTCGTGCTGGAGAGGCGAATGAAGCGAGGCAGTCCTGTCGGCGACCCCGCTTCGTCGTCCCAGTTTTTTGGCTCGATGGTATGCGAAACGGCGGTTCCGTGGGACAAACCATCGAATCGCTGGAGATCTGCCTTTGGTTCTCTCCATATCTAGAGTGAGGGAAATGGAAGTATGTTTCTTTCGATCGTCATTCCGGTCCTGAATGAGGCGCAGACCGTGCCCTTGCTGCTGGCGCGTCTTCGCGACTCGCTTCGTGACGTGGAGTGGGAAGCGATTTTCGTGGATGACGGCAGCACGGATGCAACCGCCAGACTTTTAGAGCAGGCGGCATTCGAGGACGAGCGCGTGAAGCTGCTGCGTTTCAGCCGAAACTTTGGCCATCAGGTGGCCGTCACCGCCGGCTTGGATTTTGCGGGCGGCGACGCGGTTGTCGTGATGGATGCAGACCTGCAGGACCCGCCGGAATTATTGCCGCGCATGATTGCCTTGTTCCATGAAGGCTACGACATCGTCTCGCCGCAGCGCATGACGCGCAGAGGGGAGACGCGATTCAAGCGCTGGACGGCGAAGCTTTTCTATCGATTCCTGTCTCGCATGGCGGACACTCAGCTCACCCCCGATGTGGGCGACTTTCGCCTGTTCAGTCGAAGGGCCGTGTTGGCCATCCGCTCTTTGCGGGAGCAACACCGGTATATGCGGGGCATGGTGGCATGGCTGGGTCTGAAGGAAGCCATGCTTCCTTTTGAGCGGCAGGCCCGAGCCGCCGGGAAGACTAACTACCCGCTGCTCAAAATGCTGCGGTTCGGCTGGACGGGCGTCACTTCGTTCTCGGCATTTCCGCTGCGCATCAGCATCGCGGCCGGGTGCATGCTCAGCGGCGCCGGCTTTTTGTATCTGCTGCGCGTCGTGTATCTCGCGCTGTGGACCAATACACTTGTTTCCGGATGGGCGTCGGTTGTCGCCCTGCAATGCGTTTTCTCCGGAATGATATTGCTGGCGCTGGGGGCGATCGGGGATTATGTCGCCCGCAGCTACGAAGAAGCAAAGAAGCGGCCGCTCTATGTGGTGACGGAGGTGTGCAACATGTCTCTGACAGAACTGTCTCTGCCGCGCGCCGTCATCCTGTCCGATCCTGTTCCCACTGGCAATCGCTTTCCGGCCGATGCGGGTTTCCCAGTCGATGCCGAACGGCCGGCGGCTACCGCTGCCGCGTTACCATCCTATCGCCCGTTCGCCGGCTACCGGGCGTAAGCAGTTCCATGCGGATCTTCGGGAGGGGACAACTGTGCACGTAAGCCTCCAGGAGAGCCTTCAAGAAACCGTTCAGGAGCCGCAAGACATCCTCGACCTGGACGGCGAGAGCGTCCTGGTTCCGTCGTCTCCACCCGCGCCGCATCGCAAATGGCTGGCGCGGCCGTATGTCGCGTATCTCCTCTTCGCGCTTGGCTTCGCCGTCTACCTGCTGCCGTTCATGCGATTTCTGTCGCGGAGCTCCGTTGAGGGAACACTGGTCTATGACGCAGCGAGAATCGTTCACGGCCAGGTCTTCGCGCGCGATTTTTTTGAGGTGATAGGGCCGGGCACCTTTTACTGGCTGGCCCTTTTCTTCAAAATATTCGGAGTCACATTTGTGGCCACCCGGATTTGTCTATTCGTCACGTCTTTGGGCACGCTGCTGTCGATGTACTATCTGTCTCGCCGCGTGTGCGAAAGGTTTCAGGCTCTCGTCTCCACCCTTCTCATCGCAGTGTATTTCAGCGCGATCTGGCCTATGGTCAGCCATCACACAGACAGCACATTTTTCGCTCTGTTGTCGGTCGTTTGCGTCGCCCGATGGCAGGACACGCGCAATCGGTTCCTGTTGGTCGCCGCTGGCGCATTGGCCGCGGTAACGACTTGCGTGCTCCAACCCAAGGGCTTGCTGCTCTTGCTTGCGATGCTATTGTGGCTCTGGATCGAGCGCCGGCGGGGGTCGGCCTCGCTGTCTGCGATCGGCGTCCTGCTTGCAGGCTACAGCGGCGTGGCAGGCGCCGTTCTTCTCTATTTTTGGAGCCGGGGCGCGCTGCACGACCTCATTTCGATGAACGTCGTGTGGCCCTTCCATCACTATGCCACCGTCAACGCGGTGCCTTACGCTTCCGGCCTTCTCAAGTCGTGGACCCATTGGAGGGTCTCGCTCCACCCGTGGTTGTTGCCGCTGGCGTTGGCTTGCATCACGTCGTATTTGTTTGTGGCTGCGCTTCCGGTTCTCGTGATCGCTCTTGGCATTCCCCATGGCAAGGACAACCTGCGTCCGGAAATATTGCTTCTGTGGTTTTGCGGATGGGCATTGTGGCTGTCGGAGATCCACCGCAGAGACCTCGGCCATCTCGTGGTCGGTTCACCCCTGCTGATGATTTTGGCCATTCATTTCCTTGCCGAATATCGAGGAAAGATCGCGGAGTTGTCGCTGCAGGTACTTGCGATCAGCGCGGGTGCATTGGCCACAGCCAATCTGTTCCTTGTCCTCTCTGCGACTTCCGTTCCGACGCGCGTGGGACCGGTGGCTACGTTCAAAACGGACCCCGTCCTCGCGTTTCTGGGCGCGCATACGGCGCCAGGCGAGGAAATATTCGCCTATCCCTATTGCCCCATGTATTACTTCCTGTCCGGCACAATGAACCCGACACGCTACAGCCTTCTGATCTACAACTACAACACTCCATCGCAATTTCAGCGGGCGATCCGGACATTGGATCGGCGAAAGGTTCGATATGTCGTGTGGGACACGAGCTTTGCGTCGAAAGTGACAGCAAATAATTTCTTTTCCGCATCGGCATTCCGGCCCTCCGCCGGTTTCCCGATGGAAGTCTACTTGCAATCGCACTATCGGCTGGTAAAGGACGTGAATGGCGTCCGCATCATGGAGCGAAAGGTGATCAACGATGCCCACTGAAGAGAGTCTGTCCGTAGAGTTCGACCAGTACGCGCCTTCGTATGCGGACCTGCTCGAGGATCCGCTGCGAAAGCGGTTCGCCCGCAACCCAGCCCATTTTCATCGAAGAAAATGGGCGATCATTCATAGACTGCTGCGGCGCAACGGCGTGAACGTGGCATTGCAAAAATGGCTCGACGTTGGCTGCGGGCGCGGGGAATTGTTGGGCCTGGCGGGCAGGAAATTCACCCAGGCGGTCGGCTGCGACCCGTCCGTCGGAATGATCTCCGCGGCGAACTCCTTCCGGATAGAGCATCAGCCATCAGCAACCAAATTGCCCTTCGACGATTCCTCTGTCAGTTTTGTGACGGCGGTTTGCGTTTTTCATCATGTGCATGGGACATCAAGAACGCTGCTGGCGAAAGAAATCCGGCGCGTGCTCACGCCCGGGGGATTGTGCTGTATCGTGGAGCACAATCCGTGGAACCCAGTTACGCGAGCCATTGTCCGAAGATGTCCAGTGGATGTCGATGCCGAACTGCTGTCATCGCGGCAGGCTGCGAGCATGCTGCGGACCGCAAGATTTGAAACCGTCAGCACAGATTACTTTTTGTATCTGCCTGAGAGACTCTTCAACCGGATGCCGTCAGCGGAGCGCATTTTGCGGAAGATACCATTTGGCGGCCAATACGCCTTGTTGGCCAGAGCGCCACGAGGAAGATGAGCGCAGTCAGCCGGTTATCTGCTGGACTGTTAACGTCCGATAATTAGTATTCTGTAAAGTACAAAGCTGCCGAAACCTGCCCTGCCAAAAACTGGATGTTGAACATCAGGAAACATCTGGAATCTATTGTTATCTGGAAAGTTGCTAAAAGCTAGCCAGCTCGATCATTGCCCTACGCAAATCGTCCGGCTGCGGCAGTGTGGCGTCTTCCAGCAGCGGCTGATAGGCGACGAACACATCTTTAGCGGCGACGCGGCGCACTGGCGCGTCGAGATCGTCGAACAATTCGTCGCCGATGCGGGCCGCAATCTCTGCTCCGTAGCCCCAGCTTCGCATGTCCTCGTATGCGACAAGCGCGCGGCTGGTTTTGCGGACGGAGGTTGCGATCGCGTCCCAATCGTACGGCGTCAGAGTGCGCAGATCGATGATTTCGACATCCAGGCCGTTCTCGCGTTCGGCGCGTTGCGCCGCTTGCAAAGCGCGCGGAACCAGGGCTCCGAACGTAATGACGCTGAGATCTTTGCCGGGCCGGACGATCTTCGCCCGGCCGAATGGAATCGTATAGTCCGGTCCGGGATAGAGCGCACGACCAAATGTTTCCCGATATAGCCGCTTGTGTTCCAGAAACAGCACTGGATCATCGCAGCGAATCGCGGTGCGCAGCAGTCCGTTTGCGTCCAGCGCATTCGACGGGTAGACAACGCGCATTCCGGGCGTGTGGGTGAAGATACTCTCACCGGACTGGGAGTGGTAAATGGCGCCACCCGTCAAATAGCCGCCAGTGGCCACGCGCACCACGACCGGGCAGGAAAACGCTCCGTTCGAGCGCCAGCGGATCAATGGCAGCTCGTTGCGTAGCTGATGCATCGCAGGCCAGATGTAGTCGAAGAACTGAATTTCCACCACTGGCTTCAGACCGCGCGTGGCCATGCCGACGGCACGGCCCACGATGTTCGCTTCCGCTAGTGGAGAGTTAAACACCCGATCGGAGCCAAACTCCGTTTGCAGGCCGGCGGTCAATTTGAAGACGCCGCCCTTCCCTTTCACAAGGCCCTCCCGCAGAGCGCTTTCACGGCTGCAGTCGGCCACGTCTTCGCCGAATACGACAATGCGTGCATCCCGGCGCATTTCATCTCGCATACACGCGTTGATCAAATCCGCCATGGTGCGTTCCTGCACCGCGCGGCTCTCCTCCGTTTCACTGCGTCGCGGTTCACTCACCAGCGACGGCGATGCGGGATCGAAGCCGTCCGAATATAAATGACGGCCGATCGTGGTCGTTGCGGGAAATGCTGCGCGCAGAGCAGTCTCCGCGGCCACACGTACTTCTTCGTCCACTTCCTTTTCGAGCCGCGTGATTCCGGCTTCGTCCAGGATGCCTTCGCGCAGCAATCGCATCTGCAGCTTCGGCAACGGGTCGCGCATCGCATCCGCCTCGCGCTCCGATTCGCATCGGTAAAAACGCTCATCGTCGGAGAGTGAATGCGAATAGGGCCGGATCACATGCCCGTGCACGAACGCGGGGCCTTGCCCCGATCGGCAATACGCCACTGCGTCCTGCAGAACGCGATAACATTCCGCCGGTTCTGTCCCGTCCACTTCGGCGAAGAAGAAGTTCGGAAAGCCGGCAACCAGTTTGGAGATATTGCCCCCGGCGGTATTAACCTCAACCGGTACCGAGATCGCGTAGCCGTTGTCCTCGACGACAAACAGCACGGGCAGCTTCAGGTTCGACGCGGAATTCATCGCCTCCCAGAACTCTCCCTGGCTGGTCGTGCCGTCGCCCGAGCGAGACGTAGACCACTTCGTCTCCGTGGAACGTCACATTCTTAAACGCGCGATAATCGGTGTCCTTCGGATCGGATACTTTTGGCTTGCTTGCCGTCTCCGGATGCCGGTTGAAGTAGCGTCCCGCTTCCGCGCAGCCTACGGCTTGTAGAAGCTGCGAGCCCGTGGGTGAAGACTGGGTGACGATGTTCAGCCGCTCGCTTCCCCAGTGCGAAGGCATCTGCCTGCCTCCGCTCGCCGGGTCGGAAGCGGCGCCCACGCCTTGCAGCAACATCTCTTCCGGCGTCACCCCCAGCGCGAGGCACAATGTCCGATCGCGGTAATAGGGATAGAACCAGTCGTATCCCGGGCGAAGCGTCATTCCGGCGGCGGCCAGCAGCGCTTCATGCCCTGCTGCGGAAATCTGGAAGAAGATTTTCTGCTGCCGCTTCAGCATAATCTCGCGATCGTCGATTCGGCGCGAGAGATACATCAGCCGATACATCTGGACCATCTGCGCGCCAGAGAGATCGTGGGCGTCGGCTGTAACTTCGGCGGAAATGGTGCGGGATGCTGCCATCTTCGGTACCCCTTCAGGCCAGTATGCGCCGGTACGGATGCGCCACCGCGTCGCTTTACTGAACCGTGTATTGTAGCCACTCGCGAGGCAATCTGTCAGCGATTACTTTCAGATTGAGAAAGTTTCGCCTTCCACTGTCAGGAAACCGCGGTCCCGGCGAGCCGCCAGCAGTTGGCCCCGAAAAAAGCAGCCGTGCGGTTGCCAGACCGGCCATGAACAAGGTAAGCATGTACAAGGACTTGAGATGGGCAAGCCGAAGACACGCCTCGTTGTTGACCCCTGTTTTACGGGCATGTTGTAATGATGTGTTTTGCACCATTCCATCCACCGCAAAGCTCGGAGAGGGTTTGAGCGCTGCGATACTTCACCATTTTGTTGCCGGCCGGAATCCGAATGACGGATCGGGTTCGCGTCGACGTAAATGTCCGCATGTTTTCGCATACCTGCGACAACAGGAAGTCTGATCGAGTTTTTTGGAGGCATTTGAATGCATCACTTTGTAATGGCTGCGACCTTATTGTGGCAGACCGGTCCCGCAGCAGCGGCCTCGTCTCGGATCGAATGTATTTGTGGATTGCTTTGGGCATCGGCGTTTGGGACTGATCGCCGCGCTATTGTTTGCCCGCTCCGTGCTTGCCTCCGATGCGGGAACCAAGGAAATGCAGGCCATCTCCGACGCCATCCGCGAAGGCGCGGAGGCATTTATGCGGCGGCAGTACGGCACCATCGCGGCGCTTGCCATTGTGATTGCGATCTTGCTTTACGTCGGTTACAGCATTTCGCCGCGCACAGCGCCGTATGCGGGCGTGACGGTGATCAGCTTTCTGATCGGCGCGATCTGCTCCGGCTTCGCCGGATATACCGGAATGTATGTTTCCATCCGGGCCAACATCCGTACCGCCAGTGCGGCACGGACCAGCCTGAACCGCGCAATTCAAGCGGCGCTTCGCGGCGGCGCGGTCACCGGATTGATTGTTGTGTCGCTCGCTCTGCTTGGCCTGGGACTTTTGTTCGTCGCCTTTGGCGGATTCAATCATCCGCAGGAAATTCCCTATCGGCTGGTCGGTTTTGGATTCGGCGCGTCGCTGGTGGCTTTGTTCGCGCAGCTCGGCGGCGGGATTTATACCAAGGCAGCCGATGTGGGCGCTGATCTGGTCGGCAAGGTAGAAGCTGGAATTCCGGAAGACGACCCGCGCAATCCGGCCGTAATTGCGGACTTGGTCGGCGATAATGTAGGTGACTGCGCCGGGCGCGGCGCGGACATTTTTGAGTCCACCGCGGCGGAAAGCGTGGGCGCGATGATTCTCGGCGCCGCGCTGTACCCGGTCTTTGGATTAAAAGGCGTTTTGTTTCCACTGATCGTTCATGCCATCAATCTGATCGCCAGCACGATTGGCGTTCTGGTGGTTCGCAGCAGAGAAACCGAAGAGCCGATGCGCTCCCTAAACCGCGGCTATTACGTCACCAGCATTCTGGCCATCATAGGATTTGCGGCGGCGGTTTACTTCATGCTCGGCGGCCGATGGTGGCTCTTTGGCTGCGGCGTTCTCGGCATGGCCACTTCTTACCTCTTCGTTGTGATCACGGAGTATTACACGGAGACGCGCTTTCGGCCCGTGCAGTCGATTGCCAAGGCATCGCTCACAGGGCCGGCGACGAACATCATCAGCGGTTTGGCTGTCGGCATGGAGACGCCCGCCATGCCCGTCCTCGTCATCAGCGCGGCCTTGCTGCTCAGTTACTACTTTGGCATTCGCGGATTGGCGGACGTTCACCTAACCACTGTGTCCACCTACGCAAAGGGCATCTATGGCACGGCGATCGCGACCATGGGCATGCTGTCCTCTGCCGCGTACATTCTGGCGATGGATACCTTCGGCCCGATCACGGACAACGCCGGCGGAATCATCGAAATGTCGAACCAGCCCGGAGAATATCCGCGAGCGCACCGACCTGCTGGACGCCGCCGGCAACACCACCAAGGCGCTGACCAAGGGCTACGCAGTCGGCTCTGCCGCGCTGGCTGCGTTCCTGCTGTTCTCCGCATATCTGGAGGAGATTCGCAACGTGGTCGCGCAACGCGTCTCGGTGCCCGGCGGATTCATGCCCGCAGGTTGGAGCTTCGACAACATCAACCTGGCAAGTGTGCCTGTGTTTGTGGGCGCTCTGCTCGGCGCGGTGCTGGTCTTCCTGTTCTCTTCTCTCGCGATTCAGGCGGTCGGGCGCGCGGCGCAATACATCATTCAGGATGTGCGCGCACAGTTCAAGGAAAATCCAGGCATCATGCTCGGCACCAGCAAGCCGGACTACGGCCGCTGCGTTTCCATCGTGACCAAAGCGGCCTTGAAAGAGATGGTTCTCCCCGGCCTGTTGGTCGTTCTGTTGCCGCTGGTTGTCGGCGAAGTCTTCCGGCATTTCAGCACGGCGTTTCGCGTAGGGTCGGCAATCAATGTGCCGTCGATCAACGGCGTTCCAATCAACCTGAGCGGTGCCGAGGCTGTCGCCGCGCTGTTAATGGTCGGGACCATCGTCGGCATTCTGATGGCGATGCTGATGAACAATGGCGGCGGCGCGTGGGATAATGCGAAAAAATTTATCGAAAGCGGCCATTACGGCGGCAAGCGTTCCGATGCGCATAAGGCAGCGGTCGTCGGCGACACGGTCGGCGATCCCTTCAAAGACACTGCCGGGCCATCGCTGCATGTGCTGATCAAGCTGCTGGCGACGATCACGCTCGTGCTGGCACCGCTGTTTTTATAGCAAGGACCGCTCGACAAAACATTGCGGTTCTGAGCGAAGCGAAGGACCTTGCTGACAGCTTGGAACCGCAAGGTTCTTCACTTCGCTCCGCTTCGTTCAGGAAGACGGGATGTCAGCTGTGAACGCCTCGCCTCACCTCCGCGCGCGATTCAACAATTCAATCAACGCCTTCGGCTCATAGAGCGGTGGCTGGCAGCTTGTTCCGCTGCACACGACGGCGAGGCTGCGGGATTGTTTCAGGTCCGGCAAATGCGGTAAAGTCTCCGCCAGCGAATGCGGCACGAGGCCCTGCTCGACGATGCTTCGCGGCAGGCGCAGCACTGTTTTGTTTACCGCGTAGCGTGCAATTGCGGCGGCGGCCAATTCATCGGCATCCGCATCGTCTCCGAGGATGCAAACCTGCACCGGGGGCGTTAAATATCGCTGCAATGCCAGGCCATACGCGCCCGCGTAAAGCCCGAATTGCTCCGCCACTCCGGCGAATGCTTCCAGGGTGTCTTCGGCTTTTTCTCTCCAGTCCAAACGTTCGCTTAAGTCTGCCAGCCGCAGCAGGAGGATCGCTGCCAGCGAGTTGCCTGCTGGCGTTGGCGAATCCTGCAACGGCTTACGGCGCGCCGCGAGCACGCCCAAAGGTTCGGCGGCAAACTTGCCCTGCGCCGTGTCGAAGAATCCGCCGCCGGTCGCGTCATAAAAACGTCCGATCATGGCCTGGGCGATACTTTCGGAATGGCGGTAATAGCGCATCTCGGCGGTCGCCTCCCATGCATCGATGCAGGCCAGCCCCAGTGCCGCATAATCGTCCAGCATTCCCTGCACCGCTTTGGCTGGGCGCTGCCCATCGCCATAGGCGACGACACGGTGCAGGCTGCCATCCGGATTCCAGGCCTCGCGCAGAATTCTGTCCAGCGAGCGAATCGCAAATTCTTTCGCAGCCTGCAGATTCAGCACGCGTGCTGCATCCAGATACGCGGAGATCGCCAGACCGTTCCAGTTCACATAAATCGTCTTGTCCACATACGGAGTGGGGCGTTTCAATCGCGCGGCATACATCTTTTCTTTCGCGGAAGCCAGCAGTTCTCTGGCCTGCTCGACACTGACCGCCGCGCGCCGCGCGGTTTCAGCCAGCGAGTAATCGATATGCAGCGTGTTCTTCTGTGGATTGTGGTGCATGTCGCCGAGTTGGCCGATGTCGTAATAAATTCCCGCAACTGCCATTTCTTCCGGCGTGAGCACCGCGGCTGCTTCCTCGCGCGTCCACGTGAAGTAATCGCCGTCGTCGTCGAGCGAAACGTCGGCGTCCTGCGAGGCATAAAAGCCGCCACGCTGCCGGTCGCTCAAAACGGAATCCATCCAGTGAATGATCTCCCGCGCGATGCGCGCATGTTCCGGTTCGACGAAGCTTTGAAAGCTGTGAACGTAATTCTTGAGTAGTTCGGAGTTGTCGTAGGACATCTTCTCAAAATGCGGGACAACCCAGCGCTCATCGACGGAATAGCGATGGAAACCGCCGGCAAGATGGTCGTACATTCCGCCACTGGCCATGCGGTCGAGCGTCACGCGCGCGGCATGGCGCGGTGCCTCATCGCCGGTGTCCGTCGCGGAATCGAGCAGCAGATCGAGCATCGCCGGATGCGGAAATTTCGGTTGGGTTCCGAAGCCGCCATACTGCTTGTCGAACTGCCGCAGTGCGGATTCAACCAATTTGTCGACAATGCTGGAGCGCAAATCACTGGACCGGCCGGAGAACGATTCGTTGTATTCGATTGCCGACACCACGCTATCGGCGGATTCGAGAACCTCTTCTTTGCGCTCGTGATAGGCATGGGCCATCGTCAGCAGCACATGTCCAAATCCGGGCCGCCCGTAGCGCTCGTCTTTCGGGAAATAAGTGCCTCCGAAGAACGGCTTGCCGTCGGGCGTAAGGATCGCGGTCAATGGCCAGCCGCCCTGCCCGCTCATGGCTTGCACGGCAGACTGATAGCGCGTGTCCACATCTAGCCGCTCATCGCGGTCTACTTTGACGGCAACGTAGTGGCTGTTGATAATTTCCGCGATCTCGGCATCCTCATACGACTCGCGGTCCATGACATGACACCAGTGACACCAGACCGCGCCAATATCGAGCAGGATGGGCTTGTTCTCGCGGCGGGCCCGTTCAAACGCCGCCTCGCCCCACTCCTGCCAATCGACAGGCTGGTGCATCGCCGAGCGCAAATAGGAGGACGATGCATCCGCCAATCCGTTGAGGCGTGTTTCCTCGGCATGCGCCGTGTGCTGGACTTGCCCGTCCATCGAAAACCTCTCTCTCTATGTGGATGCAAATTCCGGCGTTACTGAACCAGTCGATGTGCGACCTGCACGTAGAGTTCAATCGCGTCGCGCTGCTCCTGTTTCGACAACCGCTCCTGCGGCGTATGCGCAACATGAATCGATCCCGGGCCCAGCAACAGCGGCTCGCCCCAATTTGTCAGCGCAGGAATGTCGGTGGTAAAGGCGGCAACCATGGTAGGCAGTCCGTCGATCCGCTTCAATTTCTGAAATGGAATTTCGAGCGTAACGTCGACCTCTGCGTCTTCTCCGGCTGCTTCCTGCAACGCCGCTCGAATTGCCTCCGACGGACCAACCAGGCGAATCAGAATGGTGGCCGATGCTTCGTCGGCAATTACGTTCGGCGCGTGGCCGCCTTCGATCATGCCGATGTTCAGAGTTGATGGCCCCACCTCTGAGTTGGATGGCAGACGAATGCGCAGAATGCGGTCGAGCGCCCGGACCAGTTTATGAATTGCCGAATCTCCCAATTCCGGATACGCGGAATGCGCCATCTTCCCGTGCGAGCGCACGACGGCATTGATGACGCCTTTGGACGCCAGCGCCAGACGATTGTCCGTGGGTTCCCCGTTGATAAGGAAGCGGCTTCCCTTCGGCTGCATATTCGCGATTTTCGCGCCGTGGCTGCCTCGCTCTTCACCGGCCAGGAACAGCAGGCCGACGCGAACTCCCAGGTCGCGAAGTTGTTCCGCCGCGCAAACCTGGGTGGCGATAATGCCTTTCGCGTCGCAGGAGCCCCGGCCATAGATATAGTTTTCGTCTTCTCGACTGGGAATAAACGGCGGCACGGTGTCCATGTGCGTCGAGAGCACGACGTCGGGCGTTTCCCCTGCGGCCCCGGCGTACACATTGAAGCGCTCGCCGCCTGCGGCCTGGGGCACGGGCATTTTCTCGACCAGAAAACCGCGCCCGGTTAGGTGCGCGCTAAGAAAGTGGCCAACCGCAGCCTCATTTTCACTGATCGATTCAATATCCACCAATTTGCGAGTGAGCGCGACAGGGTCCGTAATCATGCCTTTCCAGCATACCGCGCGGCCGTCCCATAAAATAAATGCAGCGCTTTCGTACACAGACGATATGGCAAATGCTCCCGTCTCAGGTTCCATTCGATCGATCGATCTAGCCAGCCCGGCTGGCCGCCTGGAAGCGCTGTTGAATACCGGCCACCAGGATGCGGCCTATACCGCGCTGGTTTGTCATCCGAACCCGTTGGGCGGAGGCACCCTCCACAACAAAGTGGTGTACCACGCAATGAAAGCTCTGCATGGGTTCGGCTTCCCTGTCCTGCGCTTCAATTTTCGCGGAACTGGCCGCAGCGAAGGCACCCATGACGACGGCCGCGGCGAGCAGGACGATGTGCGCGCCGCGCTCGACTGGCTCGACCGGGAATTTCATCGGCCCATTTTGTTCGCCGGATTCTCTTTTGGCGCAAACGTTGGAATGCGCGCCTGCTGCGGCGATCCGCGTGTGCATGGAATCATTGCGCTGGGACTTCCTGTCGAAGCCGAGGGTCGGAATTACACGTATGGCTATCTTCCCGCGTGCCCACAGCCCAAATTGTTTATCAGCGGCGACCACGATCAATACGGTCCGAAGGCACAGGTGGAGGCTGTCGTGGCTACCGCGCCCGAACCGAAACAGCTTGTCTGGATACCCGGCGGCGACCACTTTTTTGCGGGCAAATTGAACCAGGTGCAGGCCGCCATTGTGAACTGGGTCTCGCGGCAGTTTGGGTGAACTGCGGCTTGGCTGCCCTGCATGTTTGCAGAGTTGCAGATGTGACCCGACGGGAATGATTCACCATCGAGCCGACGAGAAGCAGCTCCCTCGACCGCGTCCGCTTCGCGGACTTCGCTCGGGATGACAATTTCGTTTTGAAGCCAGCAGACGGTCCATTCCGCGTCGTATCGAGATAGCAAATGGCATCCTTGCGGGAAATAGCGCGAACAATCTTCGAGCGCGCACTGGCCGACTGTAACGTCGGAGAAGCTCTGGCCCGGCACGTCCGCACGCGGAATCGTCATCTCTATCTCGATGGAGAAGAATTCGACACTGAAAAGCTGGAGCATATCCGGATCGTCGCAGCGGGCAAAGCTGCGAATGGAATGCTACAGGCAGTCTCCCGGGAATTGGCCGCGCTACCCCGCTGCGACATTGCCGGAGTTCTGATTGCGCCGGAACCGCCAACGGCACTTCCAGAGGGGTTCGCAGTTTTCGCAGGCGGCCATCCGTTTCCCACCCAAGCCTCATTCGACGGAGCAGGCGCCGCGCTGGACCTGCTCGGCGCGTTGCCGGAAACTTCGTCTGACAAGGCGCTCTGCATTTTTCTGGTCAGCGGCGGCGCCTCCGCAATGATGGAGTTGCCGCTCGATCCGGCAATCTCTTTGGCGGATACTGTGGAATTCCATCGTGCACTGGTTGGCTGCGGAGCTTCCATCACGGAGATTAATTGTGTCCGTAAACATTTTTCCGCCGTGAAAGGGGGACGTCTTGCACTGGCTGCACGCGGCGCAATTTGCAGATCGTTTTTCATATCGGATGTTCCTGCGGGACATGAAGATGCGTTAGGCTCCGGGCCGACTGTACCCGATTCCTCCACTATGACCGATTGCCGGGAAATCCTCGCCCGTTACGATCTTCTCGGTCAATTCCCCGCTTCCGTGCGGCGCTTTTTCCAGTCGACTGCGTTGCCGGAAACACCAAAATCGGCGCAACTGCAAGCAAAGACCGTTCTCGTTCTGGGGCCGAACGATCTCGCCCGCGCCGCCGCGCGCCATGCGCAGGAACTGGGATTCACTCCAGTCATCGACGATACCTGCAACGATTGGGAATATCGCAGGTCGGCGCAATACCTGTTAGATCGGCTGCGAGTTCTGCGCCGCGAACATTCCCGCGCATGCCTGATCTCCGTGGGTGAGGCCGCCGTCGAGTTACCGACGCAGTTTGCCGCATCTATCGGCATTGGCGGCCGCAACCAGCAGTTCGCCCTCTACGCCGCCACACTGCTTCGCCGCGAAGACGGGCAGACGGCGGTTCTGTCGGCCGGTTCCGATGGAGTCGACGGGAACAGTCCCGCGGCCGGTGCGGTTGTTGACCAAAGCACACTTGGCGCTGACAGTTTCCCTCAGACGCGGGACGACGCGAATGACGCCCTCGGTAAGTTCGATGCGTTCCCGTTTCTTCAAAACCGCAACGCAACGATCGTGACTGGCCCTTCGGGGAATAATCTGCGCGACCTTCGCATTTTCCTGGCTTGACCTCAACCTTAACGTCAATTCAGAAAATTCCATAAATCATAGACTTCCATTTAGAATTACGGAGAAGCGCCCGAATCCTTGTCAAGCCTATGTGAATGGAAGCCCGAAGGAAAAGCGGAGGACGCAGTATCCGCTTCCTAACTATGCGATTTCTCTCCGATTCAAATGTTGCACTCCCCCGTCCGAATCGTGGCACGTAAGTTGCATACTAAGGCTCCAACCGCATACGAGCGTGTAGAAGGTTGGCTTGGCACTCCGACGCGGGCAGACGGCTCCTCCGATGCCACGGACCATTCCATTTCGCATTGCCGCCATCGTGCTGGCGGTTTTGACGCTGGCCGCCGTCATTTTTGCGTCTATAAATTTCAGCCACGAGAACGACTTCCAGATTCCGACTGATGGCGTCTGGTGGGCTGAGTCGAACGGAGGAATGACCGCGCAAAAAGTGCTGGCGTCCGGTCCGGGCGAACGCGCCGGCATTGAAGCCGGCGATCTGTTGACTGGGATTAACGGCCATCGAACGCGGCGGCTCGCCGCGGTGCAGCGGGAGATATTCAGCACCGGGATTTACAGCAAAGCCACTTACAACATTTCCCGTTCCGGCGTGCGGCTGGAAATCCCGGTAATTCTGGTGCCGAAAGTACGTAGCATCAATCGTGGACTGCGGTTGATTGCCCTCGTTTATCTGCTGATCGGCCTCTATATCCTGTTTCGTCGATGGACGGCGCCGCGCTCCATCCATTTTTATATTTTTTGCCTCTCATCGTTCGTTCTCTACTCGTTCCTCTACACAGGCAAGCTGAACCTCTTCGACTGGATCATTTTCTGGGGCAACATTGTCGCGGGCGCGGTGCAGCCGGCCCTTTTTCTCCATTTCGCTTTCACTTTTCCGGAGCCAAACCGCACCATTGGTCGCCGCCGCATGGCGTGGTTGCTTTATTTGCCGGGGATCGCGGTCATCGCCCTCTATGCGACCGCGATTCACCTGTGGTCTGCGACCGGGCTGTTGCTGCACAGGCTGGACCAGACCGCGCTCGGCTACATGGCGGTCTACTACATTGCGGCGGCACTCGTATTCTTCATTAATTACCAGCGGGCCAACAATCCGCTGACCCGCCAGCAGTTGAAGTGGCTGACTCGCGGCACGCTGCTCGCAGTGATTCCATTCACCGCACTGTATGCCATCCCCTACCTGATTGCCGGCGCCTCCGCCAACGCGCTGCTCAGCCAAGTGGGCGTGCTTTGCCTGGTATTTCTGCCGCTGACGTTTAGCTATGCCATCGTGCGCTACCGCCTGATGGACGTGGACCTGATCTTCAAGCGCGGCGTGACCTACACCCTGGCTACCGGCGCGCTGGTCGCCATTTATTTTGGGGCCGTTGCATTTGCCGGAGAAGTGGTCCATGCCCGGCTGCCGGCCGCAGGCGGCTGGGGACTGGCGGCGGCGATTATCGTCGCCGCCCTGGTATTCGATCCTATGAAGCGCGCCATTCAGGATCGCGTCGACCGTATTTTCGACCGCAAGCGGCTCGATTCGCGCGCGACGCTGGTGGAGTTTGCCCGCAGTCTGAACACGCAAACGGATCTTCGAGCGTTGTTGCGCGCCCTGGTCGATCGCCTGCCCCGTATTCTGCAAGTGGCGCGGGTCGGCGTTTTCCTTGAGGAAGACGACGGCCGGACACGATATTTCCGCCTGGTCGCCAGCCATGGAATTCCGCCGGCGGTGCAGGGCTATGCCGAGGGTCTGGACACCGGGTTTTTGCACTTCGACGGGCCGGAAGACGGATCGCATATTTTTCTGGAAAGCACCCAGAACGCTCCGCATCTGACCGACTCTCAGCAGCGTGCTGTTCAGCAGTTGGACCTGAATTACTACCTGCCATGCCGCGTTCAGCAGACCACGATCGCCGTGCTGGGCCTGGGCCGCACCACGAATGGGGATTTTCTTTCCAGCGAAGATGTGGAGTTGATGGCCACGCTCGCCAGCTACGTCGGCATCGCAATCCAGAACGCGAGACTGTACGCGCGCCTCGAAGAAAAAATTTCGGAATACGAGCAGTTGAAAGAATTCAACGAGAATATCGTCGAATCGATCAACATCGGAATATTGGCTGTCGATCTGGCGGATCGCATCGACAGTTGGAACGCGCAGATGGAGTCGATGTATGCCGTGCCGCGCGCTGAGGCTCTCGGCCAGCCGTTTGCCGACCTGTTTCCCCCGGATTTTCTCGCCGAATACGAGCGAGTGAAGAACGATACCGGTGTCCACAATCTGTACAAGTTCCATCTGGCCACACGCGCGGGGGAGATGCGCACGGCGAACATCACCATCGCTCCGCTGGTGGACAAGGACTTTACCGCTGTTGGCCGCATCATTCTCGTCGATGACATTACGGAGCGCATGCAGCTGGAAACGCAGTTGATGCAGGCGGATAAACTTTCATCGATTGGTTTGCTGGCCGCCGGAGTCGCTCATGAAGTGAACACGCCGCTGGCCGTAATTTCGTCCTATACACAGATGCTGGCCAAGCAAATCCGCGGCGACGAGCGCGTTTCGCCGCTGTTGGACAAAATCACCCAGCAGACCTTTCGAGCATCGGAGATCGTGAACAGCCTGCTGAATTTTTCCCGCACCGGAACAATTGAATTCAAAGCTGTGTGCGTGAATCATGTGCTGAAGGAAACGCTGGCCCTGGTAGAGCATCAATTTCGCACTGCCAATGTCACGGTGGAACTTGTTCTGCAGCCGGATCTGCCGGAGATACTCGGCAACGTTGGAAAGTTGCAGCAGGTTTTTCTGAATCTGTTTTTGAACGCCAAGGACGCAATGGCGGCGGGCGGCGTTCTGCGCGTGCAGACCCTCGCCAACGGCCACGTTGTGGTCATCATCGGAGATACCGGCTCCGGAATTGCGGTGGAGAACCTGCGCCGTATCTACGATCCATTTTTCACCACGAAAACCACGCTGGTCGATGGTCAAAGGCGCGGCACCGGCCTGGGACTTTCCGTCAGCTACGGCATCATCCAAGAACACGCGGGAAAGATCCAGGTGGAAAGCAAAATTGGCCATGGCACAACGTTTCATCTGGAATTCCCTATGCTAAGGAAGCCCGTCCATGCCTGACCTTGCCCAGCCTGTCGATGCAAAATCTCTCCACTCCGAAGGCGCTCCGCTGCGGCCGCAGGTGTTGATCATCGACGATGAGGCGGCGATCCGCGAATCTCTGGAGCTTCTGTTGGACCTGGAGGGATTTGTGGTCGCCTCCGCATCGGACGGCGCGGCCGGCATGCAGATGCTGGAGGAGTCTGTTTTCGATCTTGTGCTGCTTGATCTCGCGCTGCCAGGTCAAAGCGGGTTTGAAATTCTGCAAACAATCCGCGCCCGGCACGCCAATCTCCCGGTGGTCATGATTACCGCCTATGGCACGGTGCAGAACGTTGTCGAGGCGATGCAGCACGGCGCCAACAACTTTATTCAAAAGCCATGGGACAATGAAAAACTTCTAGCGGACATTCGGGCTGCCATAGGCCAGCACCGGACCGAAGCGGAGAATATCCAACTCAAGCGGGCGCTGAAACAGCGCTACAGCTTCGAAAACATCATCGGCAAAAGCGATGCGATGCAAACGGTGCTCGATCTGGTGGGTCAGGTCGCCCCCAGCCGCTCCACCGTGCTGGTGCAAGGCGAAAGCGGCACTGGCAAGGAGCTGATTGCGAAGGCTATTCATTCGCATTCTCCACGCCGCGACAAACCGTTTGTTCCCGTTCACACCGGTGCTGTTCCATCCGACCTGCTGGAAAGCACGTTGTTCGGCCATGTCAAAGGCGCATTTACCTCCGCCATTGCGTCGAAAAAAGGCCTGTTTGAAATCGCGAACGGCGGCACTCTGTTTCTGGATGAGATCGGGACGATGGCACTCGACACTCAGGCAAAATTGCTGCGCGTTTTGCAGGATCGCAAATTTATGCTGGTCGGGGGCGTGCAGGAGGTGCAGGTGGACGTGCGCATCGTGGCCGCCACCAACGCAGACCTACGTCTGGCCGTACGCGAAGGCAGGTTCCGCGAAGATCTTTACTATCGCCTCAACGTTATCACCGTCGATCTGCCGCCCCTTCGCAATCGAAGAGAAGACATTCCGCTTCTGGTAGGCCACTGCCTCAAGCGTTTCTGCGAGGAGAACCAGCTTCCCCTTCGCAGCATCCCCTCCGATACGATGCGCCTGTTGATCGACTATTCCTGGCCCGGCAATGTACGAGAGTTGGAAAATGTTATTGAGCGTTGCGTGGTGCTTTCGACCGAGCAGACGATCCAAAAGGAGCTGCTGCCGGATCATGTGAGCGGACGCAATTATGCGGCCGGCCTCCTGGAGCACAACCAGAACGCGTCGCTGTTTGAAATCCTGGAAGACATTGAAAAGCGCATCATCACCGACCGCCTGGAACACTGCAACTGGAACCAGACGGAGGCCGCGGAAGCCTTTCGCATTCCGCTTTCCACCCTGAATCAAAAAATCAAGCGCCTGAATATTGAGATACGCAAGAAATTGAAGGACTAGCGGCAATCAAGCTGCCCACGGCTGGAGCGGCTCGCGAACTAGACCGCATTGAGCGCCTGATCTAAATCCGCAATGATGTCTTCGACGTCTTCAATTCCCACAGAGATGCGAACAAGTCCATCCGTAATGCCGAGTTCACGCCGGCCTTCCTCTCCGACGGCGGCATGAGTCATCGAGGCGGGATGCGAGATGAGGGTCTCCACGCCGCCAAGCGACTCCGCCAGTGAGCAGATACGCACCTGCTTCAGAAATCGACTGGCTGCGGCCAGCGAACCGAGCTCAAAGCTGATCATCGACCCGAAGCCAGACATCTGACGCTTCGCCAGTTCATATTGCGAATGGTCCGGCAGTCCTGGATAAAAAACCTTCTGCACCTTCGGCTGTCGATTCAGCCATTCGGCAACCTTGCGTCCATTTGTGTCATGCTGCCGCATCCGCACGGCCAGCGTTTTTACCCCGCGCAGCAACAGCCAGCACTCGAACGGAGAGAGAATGCCACCCGTGCATTTCTGCACGAAGGCAAACGTCTCCGCGTGGTGCGGCTTGGTGCCGATCAAAACCCCACCGAGGCCATCCGAATGACCGTTCAGAAATTTCGTTGTCGAGTGCATCACGATGTCCGCGCCGAATTCGATGGGCCGCTGAAAATATGGCGACATAAAGGTGTTGTCAACACTCAATTCGACACTGTGACGGTGGCAACTCCCCGCCACTGCGCGAATATCTGTGAGCGCCATCATGGGATTGGTTGGAGTTTCAAGATGCACAAGCTTGGTTTGCGGACGGATCGCATGCTCCACATTTTCCGCATTGGAGGTATCGACGTACGTAAATTCAAGCCCGTAGCGCGTCAGCACCTGGTTGAATAATCGCGTCGTTCCGCCGTACATATTGTCGCTGCAGACAATGTGATCGCCCGTCTTCATCATTGTGCAGAGTGCTGTGATGGCCGCCATGCCGCTGGCAAACACATGCGCCGAAGTTCCGCCTTCGAGCGACGCGAAATTCTCTTCCAAAGCCGTCCGCGTCGGATTCGATACGCGCGAATACTCGTAGCCCTTGTTCTTGCCCAGCTCTTCCTGGACGTAGGTTGAGCTGGCATAGATGGGAACATTGACTGCGCCGGTGACCGGATCGGGCGATTGTCCGTCGTGAATGGCGCGGGTGGAAAACCCCTTTTTCTTTTCTGACATTGACATGTGTCCTTGCTGGAATGGGTTTGACAGACGCTTCGCTGAAATTTCAACAGCCGCCGTCGAAGATCTGTTTGGAGAGATACCGCTCGGCTGAATCCGGAATGATGGTCAATACGCGCTCGCTCGGTTGCATGGTGCGCGCCTTTTCCAGGGCCGCAAATACATTCGCGCCGGCGCTGGATCCACCAAGCACACCCTCTTCCAACGCCAGACGCCGTACCATTCCGAATGCGTCATCATCCGAAACGCGCACGATCTCGTCGCACACAGACGCGTCGAACGTTTTAGGAATGAAACTGACGCCGATGCCCTCCACCTTATGTTTGCCAGGCGGGCCGCCTTGCAGCACAGAGCCTTCCGTCTCGACCGCAATTGTCCACACCGGACCGAGGTCCCGCTTTAAACGGCGAGAGACGCCAGTGAACGTCCCACCAGTACCGACGCCCGCAACAAATGCGTTGACGCGGCCTTCCATTTGATCGAGGATTTCCTGTGCTGTCGTTCGGAAATGAAATTCCGGATTTGCCGCATTGTCGAATTGACGCGCCATCCAACCGCCGTCCGTTGCGCGGGCAAAGTCAAGCGCCCGGCGGATTGCGCCCTGCATGCCTTCATCTTCCGGCGTGCGCTCCACCTTCGCCCCGAAGCCACGCATCAACATGCATTTTTCTTCTGCGAATCCCTCCGGCACAAACAGCATCACCTTGTACCCGCGGCGCACGCCGATAAAGGCCAGGCCCACGCCCGTATTTCCCGCAGTCGCCTCGACGACCGTGCCTCCGGGCTGCAAAACTCCGCGCTGTTCGGCATCCAGAATCATTCCCAGCGCGGCTCGATCCTTGATGCTGCCGCCAGGATTCAAAAATTCCAGTTTGGCATAGATTGCGGCGCCTCCCTTTGGGGAAATGCGGCCTAGATGGACAATTGGCGTGTGGCCCACCAGCTCCATTGTGTCAGCGGCAGGGCGGGAGAAAGCAGTTGCGATCGAATCAGTCTTCAGGTTGGTAGCAGTCATCGCCGTTTTCCATAGCAAACCGTCAAGTTTACCAGCCGGCGGCGAGTCTATGGAAACCGCGCCGCGGAAGCGCCTTTTTCCCAAAGCGCGTTTCTTCTGCGAAGTTCGGACACACGCTCTGTGATATTTTGAATCATGGTGAGAGCGCGTAGCTCAGATGGTAGAGCAACGCCCTTTTAAGGCGTGGGTCCTGGGTTCGAGTCCCAGCGCGCTCACCAGAAACGATGGCGTCGTTCTACTCTGCTTCTGAATACCCCATCCTTAGCTCGCCCTGCCTACGACGTTCCTTAACAAATCCCTTGACATGCGGTAAGCGCCAAGAATACGATTCCTGCGAGTTCAGAAAGATGGCGGAATGCAATTTTGTTTGCATTTGTGTTTTCGAACAAGCCTATATCATGAGCAGACCCCAGGTCACGCGGGGAATTCTCAATTGCAGATCTCGTGATTGCCTTGGTTTTCATCGACAACGCGCGGTTGGGAAGACTACCGGCCCTCTCCCTCACGCGAATCTCCCAGGCGTCTTCAGGTTCGTAATTAGCACGAGACAGATTGCAGCCGTCAGTTTTCGTGCGAGGCCAGCCTATGCGGAAACGCGCACTTCGTCTTGAAAAGCAAGAACCGAGTGTAAGTACGTTGTTAAGTCGTATATATCGAACGCGTCAGGAAATGATGCGTCCTATTCTCGAACATCCTCGAGAGTATGTCCTACTCAGCATTCGCGCCCTTGCTGACAAGCTTCAGGTTGACCCGGCAACGATCTCCCGAACGGTGATTGCCATGGGTTTTCCAAACTACCGTGAATTTCGGAAATATCTGCATCGGCGCTCCATGGCACACTCCACCGCCTTTGAACGAATGCACGCAACCGACGGCTCGCACACCAGCTTCGAAGGGTATGTGAAGAAAACGCTGGATGGAGCATTTAGAAACCTCGAAGGCGCTTGCAATAATTTGGATATACATCATCTGAAGTCCATTGCCGATAGATTCTATGCAGCCAAACGAATTTATATCCTTGGCGGCGATCTTGCCGTCAGTTTGGTACATTTCCTACATTACCAATTGATGGAACTAGGTTTCGATGTAACGGCTGCGACCAGCGGCGGCCATGTTACCCATCTTATGCAGCGGGTAACGAAAAAAGACCTCGTGATAGCGATCAGTTTTCGGCGCGGGCTGCGTCAGACCGTGGAGGGATTGATCCAGGCGCGAGCCAAAGGCTGCTACACCATTGGAATTACCGATACATCCATATCGCCGATCGCGCGGACTGCCGGCGAGTCCCTGTTTGTTTCTGTCGATGTGCCTCATTTTGGAGCTTCGTATGTGGCGCCCATGGCTGTGCTGGATGCAATTGTCAGCGCGATCGCGAACCGCAAGCGCGCCAGAAGTATGGCGATCCTGAAACAAATGGAAGAAGATCAAAAAACCGGATACCGCTGGTATTCGGAGCTATAAGCTTGGATAGGATCGGGCAAACAGCAGGTTCCCGTTCGGCTCACCTGCGGCTCGCTCAGGGCAGGCTCTCAACTGCGCTGTGTTCCAGTCGGAATGACAAGTCTATTCATGCGGCCGCTTCTCTTCGGCCTTCACCTGCGCGTGACTTTCTGGCCCCCATTCCTTACCTGGCGGCGATTTGTGTCTCGATGGGCGGCGTCATAACCGTCGATGGTCTTCGATGGGACGTCGTCATGCGTATCGATCAGGATTGCGTCGCGCGTGATGCGGGCGACTTCGGCGTCGGTGACAGGTTTGGTGCGCGGCTTGCGACGGGAAGCGCGGTAAAGGCGATGAGAGCGAACGAAGTGAGGAGTCGAGGCAGAGGGCGTCCTTTCAGAGGTAATTATCGTGACAAGAACAAGTCGGCTTTACTTTTCAACGGTTCGCGCACCCTTTGCAGTGAACGGAATCGTCTGGTCAGAATTTGCCAGGTCTGCAACAGATAAAAAGACAAGTCGAACAATTTTCGTCAATTTGGGATAGTTGATACGGTCCCAGGTGTCGTTTTCGGTGTGGTAATCCGGGTGCAGCCCGGTCTGGAACTCCACCTGTGGGATGTGCAGCATGGCGAACCAGAACTGGTCACCGCGTGCCCATAACGAATCGGGATCCACCCTATCCATTTTGTAGTCGAGCTTCAAGCCTTCGCGCCGGTTCTCTCGATCGATGATCTGCCGGAGCGCCGGATTGTAACGGGTGCCCAGCACGTTCACCATATTGACATTGCCATCCGCTGGCATCGGCCAGTTGGGGTCATTCTCATTTCGCCCGATCATATCCATATTCAGGTTGGCTATGGTCCGATCGAGCGGAACGATCGGGTGGGTCACGTAGTAATAGGAGCCGAGATAAACGCGCTCCTCTCCGTCAAAGGCGATGAACAGCACACTGCGCCTGGGATGAATATTTCCCTTTACGAGAGCTTTGGCGATCTCCATGACTCCCGCAATGCCCGAGCCGTCGTCATCCGCGCCGTGATAGATGTGGCCGTTTCTGATTCCCATGTGGTCGTGGTGCGCGCTTACGATAATTGTTTGCGCCTTAAGTTTGGGGTCGGAGCCTTCGAGGAGTCCAACGACGTTTCGCCCCTCCCGGTTCTGGAGGTTGGTGAAAGCCTTGGATAGACACGCGGAACTATTTGGCATGTCGAACGAGGCAGGATGGGCGGTGCGATCGATCTCCGCCTGCAGCGTGTCCACCGTCTTTCCACTCGGCGCCAGCAACTGGTCGGCTACATTTCGCTGAATCGTGAAAACAGGTATGTCCCACATTTTTACGGCCAAAGCATAGAGAGGGCCGCCGGAGGCACGCAGGGAGCTGGCGGGGATCGGCTTGATATCACGAGGAACGCGGTCGCGCACGATCAACAGCCCGGCGACGCCCTGCTTCCGCAGTTCCTCAACCTTATCTCTGTCAAATGCGTGATAAGTGTCGAGCGCGCCCATAAATTTCGACCGCGGATCGTTGGCTTGAGGCTCGCGCGAAAAAACAATGGCGATCTTTCCCTTCAGATTTATGCCGGAAAAGTCGTCGTAGGAGAATTCGGGAGCAGCGATCCCATAACCGGCGAAGACAACCGGGCCGCATGCTGTCGTGGGGCGCAAGCTCTGGTGTGTCCACCCAAAATCCTTGCCGAGGACGTAACTGTGATCGACCCCGCCGATTTTTGCCGTCAGCGTTGTATGCTCGCGGTCCAGGTCCCCTGTAACGATATCCATCTTCTGGAAGTACGTCCCACCGTCTCCTACCGGCTTCAGTCCAAGCCGAAGGAACTCCGCGGCGATATAGTCGGTGGCGATATGGTCTTCCAGGCTGGTAGAACTCCGCCCCGCCAGATCGTCGGAAGCCAGGAAGTATAAATCGGCTTTGAGAGCTGCTGGCTCAATTCGTGCGGCTGCCTGATTCGTCAATCGATTCGATGTGGATTGTGGAACTATGGGTCGCGGGAAGCCAAGAACTATGACAACTAGGATGATGCTAAAAATCTCCCGAAGGAAAGGATTTTGCTTCGTCATTGTTGATCGACCTCTTCGCCGCAACTACTCTCAATCCACAACTCAATCATCTTGCTTCCGCCCTTCCACCAGCTTGGGAAGTTTGCGATTGTGTGTTGCCTGTTCGTACGCATAGGCATAGCCGAGCAGGTCTCCGTCCTTCCATTGCACGCCGGAGATTTCCAATCCAAACGGCAGCCCATCTGCGTAGAACCCCCCCGGCACCGATACTGCCGGAACTCCGATGCGGTTGACCCATGCCGTCTCGGTGGGTGGCCCCCACTTCGAGGCGCCAGGAACTGTTTCGTCGTAAGTTGGTTCCTGCAATGCCGGATACACGAAACCGTCCAGATGCCACCGCTTCCTCGTCGCCTCGTATTCTGCCAGCGACACTCGTTGCGGTCCCCAGAAGTTCGCTTCGCTTTCTGGATCGGTTTCAATCAGCTTCTGCGGAGTAGTGCCACCGAGCATGAAAGCAGGGAGGGTGTTCCCCGTAGCCGCTTCAAATTCCGCTACAGAGTGGTACTGCGGAGGACCAAACTCCTGCAGAAAGCGATCAACTCCTTCTTTGCGATAAGGCTGCGGGTTTATCTTCCGATTGTTGGCGAAGAAACTCTCCGGCAAAATCTCTTTGTCAATGATCACCGTTGCTCCCGCGGCCCGCAGCTGCGCCACTGCCTTCATAAAAGCGGCTCGCGTCTCGGGGACGACCGCCCCACCGTTTGGCGGAGCATGCGGTCCGCTCCCGTACACATCCGGCGATCCCTCCAGCACAAACCACGGTACCCCGAACCGTTTCCCCTTGAGTGCACCTTTCTTCAAATAGCGCGTGTAGGGGCCCGGTTCCGCCTTCTGCTGCGCTTCCTTTGGTCCGCGCATCCAGTGGGTCCTCCGCCTGCATTACGTCCAATGCAATTGCTGCACTCGTCACATCGCGCGCCAGTGGTCCCGTATTGTCCCGCATCCAATCCAGTGGATTAATTCCGGCAATGCTCGTAAGCCCCCTCGTCGGCAGCATGCCGACCAGGCTGTTGTTAGCTGCCGGCTGCCGCACAGAATTTGCAGTATCCGTTCCGGTGCCCAGGACTGCAAAGTTTGCCGCCACGGCTACGGCGGTTCCTCCGGAAGAACCTCCAGGAGAGTACCGCACGTTGTACGCATCTCCTGTCCGGCCGCCGGCCGTGCTCACTGTAGTGTCGCTAAACGCAAAGTCTGGCATATTTGTCTGTCCTAGAAGCACGGCTCCAGCTTCCCGAAGTCGCTGCACTACCATCGCATCTCGTGGCGCCACCAGTTCCTTGCCTGGCTTTAGAAAGCCGATCCAGCCCGCGCTTGTCACCCAACCCTTTACGCTGGTATTCGCTTTTACCACGATCGGGACGCCCCACAACGCTCCATGCTTTGCATTCTTCGGTTCTGCGTCTTCCTCGGCTGCTCTTCGCAGCGCTCCTTGTTTATCCAGATAAAGGATTGCCCTGTAGGTCCCGTCATAGCGAGCAATGCGGTCGAGATACCACTGCGTCACTTCCGTTACCGTGTACCGACGCTTCGCATACAGCTTTTCCAATCGCGGTACGGTGATCTCCATCAGATCCCGGTCCATGCGGTTGGCCTGGCTGCTGCGATCCGGATGTTGGAGACGAACAGAATTCTGCGCAGCGAGCAGCGGCAGTCCTGCCGTCAGGCTAGCGATGAAAACCACAAGATGGATCAGGCCGCGTCGCTGCACTGAATGTTCCTCCGATTCTCGCCTGGTACTCCATAGCGAGATGTTGAACAGCGCCAAAAGTAGAAAGGTCGATTACTTCCCTGCCGATCTTTGATTGGCAGGAACATAACCGGCTCCACGCAACACCTTTCCCGGAAGCGCGCCCGTCACCTTTCCCTGATCGATGACAGGGACTCCATTGACCAGCACGTAGTCCATGCCTTGAGAAAGCTGATTCGGCTTTTGGTAAGTCGCCAGATCGCGAATGGTGGCCGGATTGAAGATCACGACATCCGCCCACAACCCTTTCTTCAGCACGCCTCGATCGGTGAATCGCATGCGCTGTGCTGGGAGCGCGGTGAATTTCCGAATCGCCTCCGGTAGTGACAGCGTATGTTCCTCGCGCACATACTTGCGCAGAATCCGCGGAAACGTGCCATACGCCCGAGGATGCGGATGACTCTGGCCGAGAATGCCTTCCGGCGAAATTCCCGCTGAATCGGTGTCAATCGAGACCCACGGCTGCTGCAAGGCGAGAGTCACGTCCGGCTGCGACATTCCAAATACCGCAACGTCCGTGGCTGCTTTGTCCTGGATCAGCAGATCGAAGATCGTGTCGATCGTGTCTTTGTGCCATTCGGTCGCGATCTGTTTCAGCGTCTTGCCTTCCAGTGGCGTCAGCTTAGGGTTTTCCACGGCGCAGATCAGCACGGCGCCCGGACCGGGAATTTCCTGCCACGGGTTGTCCCAGGCAGTGCTCGGCGTCAGCATGTCTTTTCGTATCCGCACCCGAGCGGCAGGGTCCTGCAGGCGCGCGAGCATCTTTGCATTGCCGCCATTGTGCGCCCACGGCGGAATGAATGCGGAAAGACCATTCGACCAAGCCGTGTAGGCATAGGTATCTGCCTCAACGTCGATCCCACTGGCGCGCGCGACATCAATCTTTGCGACGACTTTCGGCATCTCGCCCCAGTTGTCCTTGCCGGCCACTTTCAGGTGCCAAATCTCCACCGGTATATGGGCCTGGCGGCCAATCTCCACTGCTTCATCGATCGCCGGCAGCACCGCGCCGCCTTCGTTCCGCATGTGGGTGGCGTAGATGCCGCCATACTGCGCGGCCACGGATGCCAGTGCGATCAGCTCGGGGGTCTTCGCGTACGGCGCGGGAGGATATTCCAGAGCGGTGGAAAGACCGACGGCTCCATCCAGCATCGCATTGCGCACCAGGGACTGCATTTGCTTCAGCTGCTCTGGGGTGGGCTGGACATCGTCATCGCCTAGCACCACGCGCCGCACCTGAGTCGCGCCCACGTAGCTTGCGAAATTGATTCCAATCCCCTGCTTCTGCAGTCGTGCAAAGTATTGGTCGAAGGTCCGCCAGTCCGGAATGACTTTCAGGCGGCCGGGATGCAACGTGCGGGCTTGAATCATCGCATCGGTCAACGGCGCGGCGGAGCCGCCTTCGCCGGTCACTTCCGTCGTGATGCCTTGATAAATTTTGGACGGCAACCGCGGATCCACCAATATGGTGCGTCCCGACTGGCCCAACATATCGATGAATCCCGGCGCGACGATTTCCTCGTGTGCATCGATCGTGCGCTTGCGCGAAGCCGCCGAAAGACTTCCAATCGCCGCAATTCGCCCGTCACGAATTCCTATATCTCCCGAGTACCACGGCGATCCGGTTCCATCGATGATATGGCCGTGGGTGATCACAATATCGTAAGACTGAGCAATGCAGGAAGGCGCCATGCAGCCAATGCAGATTGCCAATCCGAACATCCTGATCGCCGCAATCAATTGCTGAGATTTCATAAGCCTCCAAAGACATCCCATTCAATTTTGTTGCATAAATGCCGGCTCACCAGGCAGGATTTCTTTTCTCACGCAGCCTGGAGCAGCAAGCCGTTCCAAACCGCAGATGCAACAATCAGTGCACCTGTCCACGTTTATCACAAGATGGATTCGGCGCAGCAATCGTTTGCGAACAAATCTTCTTGACATCCAATCGTGCCGGGCATACGATTCCTGCCAATTGCGGTGCAAACTATTTTGCATCGCGCCCTTCAACAGCCGGCTGCAACCCACATTGCGATTGACCCTTAGAACGCGAGCGCCACGAACGCTCCTGATAGAACACTTTTGAGAGGCAGTGAATGAAACGGCAAATCATCAAGGCAATTCTATTCGCAACGGCAATAGCGCTTTTCCACTTCCCGGCGACTTTGCTGGCGCAGCAGGCGACAACATCGTTGAACGGCGCGATCACCGACACAAGCGGTGCGGTCGTTCCCGGCGCATCTGTGACAATTGTTCGCACCGCGACCGGAGAAACTCACCAGATGACGACCAACGCACAGGGCATTTACCAATTTGAGCAGCTGAGCCCCGGCAATTGGACCGTCAAGATCAGCGCAGCGGGATTCGGCGACCAGACCAAGGAAGGCAATCTCCTCGTCAGCAAGCCGGCGACAATTGATTTCAAAATGGGGGTCAATGCGGTCACTCAAACAGTGAACGTCTCTGCTCAGACGGAGACCTTGAACACGACCGATGCCACGCTGGGCAACGCAATCCCGAATCGCACGATCCAGCATCTGCCGATGATCGACCGCAACGTCCCGGACCTGCTCAGCCTGCAGCCCGGCGTTCTCTATCTGGGTCATGCGGTTGATGCGGGTCCGTTAACGGCTGACACTGATAGCCGCACGGGTGCAGTAAACGGGGTGCGTTCCGATCAGGGCAACATCACGATGGATGGCGTCGACGATAACGATCAGCGTAGCGGTGATGCTTTTACTGGTGTTTTGCGGGAGACGCTGGATTCGATTGACGAATTTCGCGTAACCACGGGAATGGCGAACTCTGATCAGGGGCGTTCCTCAGGCGCGCAGGTGAATTTGGTGACGAAGGGTGGCACTGATCGTTTCCACGGTGGTCTTTATGAGTACAACCGCAATACGAACACGTCCGCTAACGACTGGTTCAATAAGAATGCCGAGTTGGCCAGTGGAAGACCGAACAAACCGGGCCAGTATGTTCGCAACACATACGGAGCCGATGTGGGTGGCCCGATCAAAAAGCACAAGCTTTTCTTTTTTGGAAATTATGAAGCGTCTCACATCCGCGAGAATGAGCAGATTGTGCGCACGACACCCTTTGCTTCATTCAAACAGGGTGAACTGAAATACGTGAGCACCAGCGGGAATGTCGTCACTTTGACGCCCCCGCAGATTGCCGCTATGGATCCGAACTGTGCGGCGAACGGCACCTGCCCGTGGGGGGGAGGGGTCGACCCATACATGCAGACATTGCTGAATCAATATCCCACGGCGAATGGAACCGCTACGGGTGATGGATATAACATTGGCTCGTACACGTTTTCATCGCCATTTCCGCAGAATCTGAACACCTCTATCGCACGCATCGACTGGAATCCGGTATCCCGGCATCAAGTGTTCGTTCGCGGGAACTTGCAGGCCGATGCCTATCATGGAATTCTTCAATTCCCTGGTCAGCCTCCGTCGTATATTTTGCAATACAACAATAAGGGCATTGCCGCGGGCGACACCTGGGAGATCACAAACAATCTAGTCAATGATTTCCGTTATGGATATACACGTGAAGGGTATAGCAATGCGGGTCAGGATTGCGGTTCCTATGTGACCTTTCAAGGTTCTATCTCGCAGCCTACGTCGGAAGACTGTACGAGCATCGTTCATGTTCCGGTCCAGAATTTCATCGATAACGTGACCTGGACGCATGGGAACCACACCTTCTCATTCGGGGCGGACCTGCGCATCATAACCAATTTCGAGAGTACGAACCAGAATTCCTATTCGTCAGCGGCGATCTGGAATCAGTGGCTTTCGGGCGGAGGCCCAATTGCCGGTTCTGGCGGAAGCCTCGATCCCGGCGCATTCGGCCACCCCGCCGTCGAGGGAGATTTCTCCAACAACTACGACGTCGCGGCAGCGTTGATCGCCGGATTGGTTCCGCAGATCACCGGAAGATACAATTTCCACGTGCAGCCCGGTGGGCAGACAGGAGTTACCCTGCCACAGGGCGCATACACTCCACTAAATTATCTTTCCCACGAGTTTGAGTACTACATCCAAGACCAATGGAAACTGAAACCGAATGTGACGCTGACGCTTGGATTGCGTCAGGTATTTTTGCAGCCTCCATACGAGACTCATGGCCAACAGGTGCAGCCGACGATCGACACGCATCAATGGTTCGTGAATCGCTACACGCAAGCCCGGCTCGGAATCACTGACCAGCCGGATCTTGTATTCTCGCCTTCCGGAAAGGCGAACGGCAAGCCTGGATATTGGAACATGCCATGGAACAACATCGCGCCCCGCGTCGCGCTAGCAATTGCGCCGGACAATAAGACTACTGTCCGAATGGGGGCTGGCATGTACTATAGCCATTTCGGCGAAGGCATTGCCGATTTATTCGCTGAGCAGGGTGCGTTTGGCTTATCTACGTTGCTCCAAAATCCGGATGGACAATATCCCGTCGATTCGGTACCGAGATTTACAGGAATCAGCAATGTGCCGCCTTTGCAGGGGGTTGTTGTTCCGTCGACGATCCAGTATCCATATACGCCGCCGAACAATGTAAATACCGGGTTGGGTCTTGATTGGGGCGTGGACAACCGGATCAAAACGCCATATGTATTAGCGGCCGATCTATCGATTCAGCGAGAAATGCCGCACGGATTCTCTGTAGAGGCTGACTACGTGGGCACATTCGGAAGGCATTTGCTGCAGCAACTGGATCTGGCCGAGCCCTTGGATCTTGTCGATCCCAAATCCGGCATGGATTATTTTCGCGCCGGAACCCTTTTTGCGAAGGCAGCCTCTGCTGGGCAAAATACGATCCAACCCATCCCTTACTGGGAAGATTTGTTCCCGTATTTGAAGACCCCCACGATGAGCGCCACGCAGAACATTTACACGAATGTCTATCAGGGCCTGGCCGCGAATGGAGCGAACGACTCATATGCGCTGATCGTGCTGGACGCCTATTGCCAACCAAGTCAAGGTGGTCTTGGTTGTGGCCCGTATGCGCAACCGGACGGCAATGTAAAAACCCGCTTTTATCAGCGGCAGTTTTCCTCGCTATACGCATGGTCCTCGATCGGCACCAGCAGCTACAACGCGTTACAGCTCACCGCACGCAAGGTGACGAACGTTGGGCTCTCGTTGAACTTCAGCTACACGTATTCGAATTCGATTGATATGGGCTCGGATGCAGAGCGCAACATTGGGACAGGTTCATTCAGCAAAATCATCAATAGCTTCAATCCGAAGCTGAATCGTGGGGTATCGGATTTCGACGTACGTCATTTGCTGACAGGAGATTTTATTTACCAACTTCCGTTTGGCCGCGGCATGCGCTATGGCGCGCAGGCCAATGCAATCGTAAACGCTCTCGTTGGCGGATGGACCCTGTCTGGTATCACCCGCGTTTCCAGCGGTCTGCCGTTCACTCTCTATGGACCGTACGCTTACCCTACGAACTTCGCATTTGAAAGCGCTGTAGTGCCAACCGGGCCGATCAAAATGCACCGGCACCTCGTCAACACGCTGCCCGAAGCCTTTGCCGATCCAAATGCGCTCAATACCGGCATCGCGACCGGCCATCCGCTGCGCTATCCATATCCCGGAGAAGCAGGCAGCCGGAACGTATTTCGCGGTGATGGATATCTGGAGCAGGACGGGAGTTTGTCGAAGGTCTGGAAAATCTACCGCGATCAAACGCTCCGCTTTTCGTGGGAGGTGTTTAATGTGACCAATACCTCGCGCTTCGACACAAATCCCATCAGCAGCTTTGGCGGACTGAATGATACCGTCACCAGCGCCGGGCTCGGCATTTATAGTTCAGCACTTGTGCAGTCCCGCAAACAACAATTTTCCTTGCGTTATGATTTCTAGTTGATTCGCGCGCCGCGAAATTGGTCGCGGCGCGCGCCGAAACGCGCGGCTACTTCCCTTCTCGCAAAACGATCGCTGTGTTTTGCTTACTGCTTCGCCTGCCAGTGCACTTTGGGGCGCGCGACAGCATACATTTGCTCGGCGATCTGATCGAACAGCCCGAAACGATCGTTCCCTACCCGGTATAGATCCATGTGCGTACGACCCGGAATAAAAGTGAAGTGCTCGTCGGCATGGAGCGATTGAAATACCGCATCCAGCTTGTGCGCCGCGCCATCCAGATAAAACGTGTCCGCGGTGCCGACGTAAAGATGCACCTTGCCGCGCAGGTCCCGCCCGATCGTGGGCCACTGCTGCGCCACGCGATAGGCGATGTCATAGTTCTTCTGCCAATACGCGACGACTGCGGGATCGACCGCGCCGCTTGCATGGTTGAACATCGGTACCGGACGGCCGCCCGGCCCGCGCGGCGAGAAGACCCAATCGAAGGACCGAATCTGGCCACCGTATGGCCCCAGCACATCTTCCAGCCTTGTCAGGTTCTCGAAATTCGCCAGCACCTTGCCCTTGTCCCGGACCAGCGGATACTTCGAGCCATCCGGTCTGGTATAGACATTCGTGTGCGGCGCATACAAATCGACGCCGGTAAAGTCATGGAAATCGCTTGGGTCTGGTGAGGTGGACCACGTCCCGCCAAAGATCTTCGGATAGGTCACCTGCAGCCACAGCGTGGCCCAGCCGCCGGAAGAGTGGCCTTGTAGAAATCGCCCGCGCGGCTTTGCATCCATGCGGTACTGCCGTTCCAGCGCTGGAATCACCTCCGTGGTGAGTGCCGCGCCCCATGGACCATTGTTCACGGAATCGGCGAACTCATGCGTCCCGCGGGGGCTGGATTCATCGAGTAGCACCCAGATCATCGGCGGCATCTTGCCTTCGGCCATGCGCTGATACACCATGCCCGCGAAGCCATGAATCCCAGCCAGCGTGCCGCCGAAACCGTGCGTCCAATAGACCGTGGGATAGCGCTGCTTCGGATGATCTCTGTATCCCGGCGGAACGACCACCCATCCCCGCACATGCATGGGCCTGCCCCAGAATAGCGTCAGCACCGCGCTCTCCACATCCATCGGCGCGGTCGAATCGGTGATGCCCTGTTTTTCCGCTGCGGTCAATTTGGGCGACAGCCACGGCCGCACCCGCGGCTGGATGGTCTGCGAAAGGGTTAACTGCGGCTCCGTTCCGCTGCCCGGCGTCCAATGTGCCAGCGCCGTCGGAGCGCTCTGCAAATCTCCCGCCAAGCGCCCATAATAGGCGAATCGATGCGCCGTATCCAGCACGGCCTGCGCGACATAATCGCCCGGCTGAATTTTTGAAAATCCGGACGGGTACGCGATGTTGTCAGTGTCGATATCGACCGATTCGCCCGGCTTCCAGTTGCTTACATCTTTCGCAGCGACGTAAACGCTCGACGGTTCAAACTCATCGACATCCACATCCGCGAGCTTGGTTCCAGACTCCAACAAAATCAGCAGCCGTCCAGACACGGCCTGCGTTTGTTGGCCGCCGAGTGTAACGCGAAAAAAAAGATGATGCGGTGAATGGCTGGAAACAGCTTGAGCGAAACACAGAGCCGCCGATGCGCAGGCGCAAATCGCCAGGGTTAGCAAGGACCGTACGCGAGAAGTATGCATCGCCCGCGAGTGTATCAGAGGGGCGCAGTTCCTCCATGCAAAAGAGAAAGCTCGAAGTTTCCCGTTCAATCTGGGCAATGCGACAGGTCAGCGGAGCCAGGCGTCCAGATGCTCTTGTACAAACGCATCGTCGTTCAAATGCGGATAGCTGCGATACACCCGGTCGATCTCCTCGCTTTGACCCGGCGAGAGCGTTTCTTTCTCATCCAGACACCAGATGTCTTCGAGTAATCCCTGACGCCGCAGGACCTCGTGGATTCCGGCGATACAGCCGGCGAAGTTATGCTCGGGATCGAAGAACGCCGCATTTGTATCCGTAATTTGTTGGGCCAATGTCAGCAGATGGCCCTCAATCGCCCCGCGCAAGGTTTTTGCCAGTGCCAAATGCGCGACGGCCATTCGCGTCCACACGGCCCAATGTCCCAGCAACCCGCCCACGATTCGGATTCGGTGGCCGCCAAAGTCAAACTCGGTCAACAGGTCGATCAGAATATTGTCGTCGTTTCCGGTGTAAAGAGCGATGTCGTTTTCGCGCCCTGCATCCAGTACGGCCCGCACTACATCGAGCGTCTGATAGCGATTGAATGGCGCCATCTTGATCGCGACTACGTTCTCAATATCCGCAAATTGCCGCCAAAAGCTGCAGGGGAAAATCCGGCCTCCTGCCAGCGGCTGCAGATAAAATCCAACGACAGGGATGATCGCCGCAATGGTTCGCGCGCGGGCAAGGTGATCCTCCAGAGAAAACGACGGCAATCCGCCCATGCTGAGTAGCACGGCATCATAGCCCAGGGCGGCCGCAAGCTCTGCCTCCGCTGTTGCAGATGCGAGCGGACCGCAAACGCCGGCAATCTTCACCACCGCGCGGTCCTGCAACTCTTCGGCGGCCAGTTCCAGAACTGGGCGCAGCAATCCCGCCTCGCGAATCGCAAATTGGGTCGTATGCACGCCGACCGCAACACCGCCTGCCCCGGCTGCCCGATAATATCGCGTCAATGCCCGCTGGCGGCGCTCGTCCAATTTGCGGGCGTGGGTCAGCGCCAGCGGATGCGCCGGAATTACAAGTCCGGTTTTCAGCTTCTCGCGCAGCGTCATTAGAATTTTCCGTCCCGCGTCTGGAAGTGTGTCGGCTTGCCCAGCGTTCGATTCCCCTTCGCAATCCAATGGGCGACCCATTCGATCATTTCTTCGGGCGTGACTGTGGGATACCCAAAGAGCCGATGCTGTTTCGCCGCGTTGCTCAGGAATGCGGAAGAAGTCTCCTCGCCAGTGAAGATCGGTTCGCATCCAAAATGCCGTCCAAATTGTTCGGCGATCCAGCGAGTGCTGAGCGTCTCCGGACCCGTAAGGTTCAGCACAAAGGGCGGCGACTGGCAAAGCGGAAAACAGCGAACGCACACAGAATTCGCATCACCTTGCCAGATCATATTCATCACCGCCATTCGCACGTCGATCGGTTTCCTTTCGTACACCATCTGTCCGATGTCGGCCAGCACGCCATAGCGAAGATCGATCGCATAGTTGAGCCGCAACAGCACGACCGGCGTTCCCCAACGATGCGAAGCGTGCTCAAAGATTCGCTCCCGCCCCAGCACAGACTGCGCATACTCGCCCTGCGGATCGACGGCGGTATCTTCCGTCGCGCCGCCGACGTGAAGATGCCGAAGCGGATAAACATTTCCGCTGGAAAAGCAAACGATGCGCGAATGGCGATAACGGTCGGACACCATTGAAGGCAATTGCGTGTTGATGGCCCAGCTTAAATGTTCGGATCCAGTGGTTCCGAACTTCCGCGCGGCCATAAAAATTACATTGGGAACATCCGGCAAGCGGGCCAAGGCGCCATCTTCCTGCAGATCGCAGGCAATCGGTTCAATGCCTTCCGACTGCAGCGCGGCGGGAAGAGTCCTGTCGGAAAAGCGCGCAATGGCAAGGATTCTTTTCTTTACACCAGCCTCGGTGATGGCTCTGCGCATCAGCCGCACCAGGCTTGGCCCCATCTTACCGCCGACGCCCAGCACGGCTACGTCGCCATCTAATGCGTGCATGGCGGCAACGTCGGCCGGCGATGGCCGCGCGAGTCTCTCCTCCAGTTGTTGTTCCGTATCGATCGGCATGTTCATTCAACCCTCAGGCGTATGTTGTTCCACGGCGGTTCCGGCCGCTGTCATTTTTTGCTCTTCGCCTTGAACAAAAATCGTCTCGATTCGCAACGTCGCCGTTTCAGTATCCCAATCGAATCGTACGAGGTCCGCATCCGCGCCCACCCGCAACCTCCCGCGGTGTCCAACAAAGCGTCCGGGATTTTGTGTCGCCATCTGAATCGCATCGCCCAGGGAAAATCCGTCCATTCCGGCAACGCGGGCAATGCCGTTCATCAGTGGCAAGTAGGCGCCTGCGAGATACCCGCCCTCGGCGCCCGCTATCCTTCCGTCCGAAGTTACCTCGACCCGGCCGCCGACTCCTGTGTCGTACACGCCCGCCGGCATTCCGCCCAGCGCGACTACATCGGAAACCAGCACACTGCGTTCGATGGTCTTGGCACGCAGCATCGCCTTCAGCGTGTCAGCAGGCAGATGATGACCGTCGGCAATAAATGTCGCGGCCAGCCGATCGTCGGCGAGCTGCGCCCACAGCAGATTCGGATGGCGTGGAAGCGGACTGCCCAGGCCATTGCCCAGGTGGGTGGACAAGGTCGCGCCCGCGTCAACGGCGGCATGAATCTGCGCCGGTGCCGCGTCCGTATGTCCGATCGCCACGCGAATCGCGTGGCTGGCGAGTGTCGCGATGTAATGCCGCGCGTTGTCCCAGTGCGGCGAAATCGTCACCATGCCAACCAGTCCACCAGAAGCGGCTTGCCATCGCTCAAACTCCGCAATGCTCGGCTGCCGAACATGTTCGCGGGGATGCGCTCCGCGCGGTCCATCCGCCGGGGAGATGTGTGGTCCCTCCACATGAACGAATGGAATCACATGGGCCACGCTCGGGCTGATTTGACGCGCCTCGGCAATCGCGCGAAGCGCCGCGACAATATTCTCTTCCGAAGCTGTAATGATCGTCGGCAGAAACGTGGTGACGCCGGTCGCCAGCAGCTTGCGCGTCAGTGCGATTACGTCGCTCGGATTGACATTTCCGGAATTCAGGTCACTGCCTGAATAGCCATTCACCTGCAGATCGATGAAGCCGGGCGACAGCCACGAGCCATCATCGGATCGCCCGGGCGCAATCGATGCGATGCGCCCGTCCGCAATCGCAATTTCCAACATTTCTCCACTCGCTGGATCGCGTCCTGTAATCGACTTCGATTGCATCGGCTTCGTCATTCCGCTATTGTGCTGGATTGTTCACTTCGCCCCAGACCTTCTGCAGAAACAAATACCGGTCCCGGTGTCGATCCGGCTTGGCCTGGGAAACAGGCGCGAGGTGCATCACCTGCCAGCCTCCCGCCGCATTGTAGGTTGGCCAATTGGGCAGACCGGCGGCGTTTGGATTTCCCGTCTTTGCAAAATTCGTCCAGTAGTCCTGGATGAGTTGGGATAATTTGTAGTCTTCCGGCCTCCATGCCGCACCCTTGCGCGAATTCAGCGTTCCGAACACATATTCGATATCGTCGGAATGGAACGCTCCAATTGCGGCCGGATGAATCGGGTCGCCCGGCGAGCCCAGATCGAAATGATAGCGATAGACGGAGGCATCGCCTGTTTTGACCTGCGCCTCCAGCCACGCCCATGTCTCATACGCGATAAAGCGATCGCCGGCAAAATCTTTCGCGACACGCGGTGCTTCGATATCGTTCGGCGCGGAGTAGGCTTTCAGAAATTCTCCAGCATTCGATCCGAACCGTTTCTCTGCCATCGTCCGCAATGTTTCAGGAGTCGGCCGCTCCGGGGCGTTCACGACCTCCTCCGCCGCCTCATCTTTATTCCACCCGGCCAGCAGGGGAACGTGGGCTTGCTTCCCTGCCGCGTAAATATCCGACGGGCTTTCCGGCAGAAAACTGCCATCAGTATTTGGCCGGAAATCCGCGTCGTGGCTGTGACTCGCCTCCCTGAGCAACCTGTCGGCTGGAATCGCTCGCAGGAATGCAACGTCACTGCTGCCAAACGTCGATTGCGCGAACCTTTCACAGTGCTCCTCGCTCTCTGCCAACGAACGATAGCGGCGCGCGGGCCGCGGAAATGCACCGCCGCTTTCGCCAATCGCATGGACAAAAAGCCCTTGAGACAACGGCGACGCCATCTGCAGACTGACCGATTGCGATCCGGCAGATTCGCCAAAGATGGTCACATTCGCAGCATCACCGCCAAACTTCTTGATGTTGCGCCGCACCCATTGCAGCGCCGCCGTCTGATCCATCAACCCATAATTTCCGGCGGCATGATCCGGCGATTCCGAACTTAATCCCGGCAGCGCGAAAAATCCGAAAATGCCCAGCCGGTAATTCATCGAGACAACCACGACGCCCTTCCGCGCAAGGTTTTCTCCATCCTGCCGCGGCTCCGAACTTCCGCCGGCAGCAAGGCCGCCGCCGTGGATCCAGACCATGACGGGGAGATTCGCGGTATTCTTCTTGGCGGGCGTCCAGACGTTCAGCGTCAGGCAGTCCTCGCCCTCTCCAGGATCGCGGAAGATCATATCGGCATACAGGTGTGGCTGCATGCAGTGCGAGCCAAAGGTTGTTGCGGGCCGAACTCCGTGCCATTTTGCCGCCGGTTGCGGCGGTTTCCAGCGCAGCGCCCCGACCGGCGGCGCGGCGAATGGGATACCGAGGAACGTGCGCACTTGCCCGTCCGCGCTCATCGTTCCGCGGACTTTTCCGCGATCTGTTTTCACCACGACCATGTTGCTCGCCAGCGCCGGCGCACCAAGTACGAATGCGCCGAGGATCCAGAGAAGAAAAGAAGACAGACGGAATTTGCGCACCACTCGCTGTCCTTTCTAAAGGAACGTTCCAGTTTCCATCAGCTTACACCGTCCAGCAAATGTTCTATATAATTGGGAAAAATTTCTCGCCGTTACGATTGCACAACGCGGCCGGCAGGCATTCCGATGATGTTGACGCAAAACCATCGCACCGATTGTGCTCCACGGCTTTTCTACGGCTGGTGGATCGTGGCGGCCGCGTTTCTAAACCTCTTTTTCACGGTTGGCATCATCTATTACGGCTTCCCCGTCTTCTATCCGGCATTTGTCGCCACTCTTGGTTTTTCCCGCGCCCAGATCACTCAGGGATTTCTTCTCGGCGTTCTCCTGTTCGGGCTTCCCTTCGGCCTGTTCGCCGGCGCGCTGATTGACCGCATCGGCGCCCGCTGGGTCATTTTCTCCGGAATCGGTTTCATTGGCCTGCCGCTAATCCTGATGGGATGCATGACCAGATTCTGGCAATATGAGTTGCTATGCATCTCGAAGTGCTTGGCTACACACTCGCCGGTCCCATCGCCAATCAGGTTCTTATCTCGCAATGGTTCCAGCTTCGGCGTGGCCGCGCGATGGGATATGCCTATCTGGGTCTTGGGCTGGGCGGAGTGGTTTCTCCTCCCCTGGCCAATCTTCTGATTCGTTCTTTTGGCTGGCGGCACGCGTTGGAAATTGCAGGGACGCTGATCCTGCTGGTGCTATTTCCGGTCGGCTTCGGAATTACCCGCTCGACACCTGCGGATCTCGGGCTGTTTCCGGATGGACTCGATGCCGTTACTCAGAAACAAAGCAATCCGGGGGTTGTCTCCAGCGGAATCTCAGTGGCCGTGCGCACGGCAAATTTCTGGTTAATCCTTGCCGGAGCTACGCTGGTCCTTGGCGCAATCAATGCCGTGATTCAGCACTTTATTCTCTTTCTGAAAGACCAGGGCTATTCCATTACAACAGCGTCTCGGTTCCTGTCGATTCTGCTCGCATCCAGCCTGGCGGGCCGCGTGCTGGTTGGATATTTTGCGGACCGCTTTCGCAAGAAGAACACTATGGCGCTGTTCTATCTTCTCCTCGGAGCGGCAATTCCGCTGCTCTATATCGCGCACCGGCCCACGGCAGCTTTCGCATTCGCAATCGTTTTCGGATTTGCTATGGGCGCAGATTATATGTTGATCCCATTGGTGACCGCAGAATGCTTTGGGCTCCCATCGCTCGGCAAATTGCTGGCTCTGATCATCATGGGATACTCCATTGGCCAGTGGCTCGCACCCTGGCTGGCCGGAAGAATTTTCGATGCGTGCCATAGTTATGCTTGGGCATGGACCATCCTTACAGCCGCGGGCCTGCTTGGTGCGGCGGCAATCTATGCGATTGCCTCACCTTCCAACAAAGTCGTGGCGGCCCACCGTGCCTGAGGATCTTCTTCAAAATCCGGCCCTGACCGCCGACACTCGGTCGCGATTGTATTGCACTAGCCATTCCGCGATGGCTACGGAGTATTCTCTGTACCTTTGCGCAAACTCGCGCGAAGATGCCGACGCGATTGGCCAGCATGTCTTCGATGAAGTGGATCGCGTGGAAGAATTATTGAGCAACTATCGCGAAAGCAGCGAACTTTGCCGCATCAACCGCGAAGCGGCCGTTTCCGAAGTGACCACCGACCCGGAAACCTTCCACTTTCTGGAAACCTGCCTCGCGTGGAGTGAGAAATCGAGCGGCGCGTTTGATATCACCGTCGGCAGGCTGATGAAAGCCTGGGGATTTTTCGGCGCAAAGGGAGCGATTCCGTTCGAAGAGAAGCTCGCCGAAACGCGAGCCCAGGTAGGCTGGCAAAACGTGCGGCTGGACGCAGCGCGGCGCACCGTACGATTTCAATCTTCCGGAATTGAACTCGACCCCGGCGGAGTCGGCAAAGGGTATGCCGTGGATCGTGCTGTCAAAATCTTGCGCCAACGCCAGGTTCCGGCAGCGCTGCTCTCTGCCGGCAGCAGCACCATTTATGCACTGGGCGCACCACCCGGAGAAACGGGATGGAAGATTCAAGTGCCATCCGTCGACAAAAGAGAAAACACCATTTCAACCGTGATTCTGCGGGACAGTTCCCTATCCACGGCCAATCGATCCGAAAAGAACTTTACTCACAACGGCCACTTCTATGGCGCAATCATGGATCCGCGAACGCTAGCGCCTGCCGAAGGAGTTTTGCAGGTCACCGTGATTTCTCCCTCGGCGACAGAAAGCGACATTCTGTCGAATGCATTGTTTATTTTGAACCCGCACGATAGAGCTTCTTTCATGGATGAACTTCCGCAAGCTGCCGCACTGGTCATTTCAGAAAATCAACCGAGCCCGGATTATGTGGCTATTCGCTGGCCTGCTGCAATCGATAGCGCGCTCCGCGCAGGTCCGGAAACCGCCAAGGGGGAACAGGAACTATGAACCGCAGAAATCTGCTTCAGGGTCTTTCATTCAGTGTGTTGTCAGCCAAACTCTTTGGCACATCATCTTTACTTGCGCAGCCGGCGGTCATGCCACAGGCATCCGTGTCTCCCACAGCAGCCAACGACCGCGTGAATGTCGGCGTCATCGGGCCTGGCAGCCGGGGAAAGGAATTGATACGGCAGCTCCTGCGGACTCCCGGAGTGGAAATAGCCGCCGTCTGCGATGTTTACCAGCCGCGCTTTGCGCAGGTGAACGAACTGGTCGGCAAAAAAGTGCCCGGCTATAGAGATCACCGCGAACTCCTCGAACGCACTGACCTTGATGCCGTCTTTATCGCGACCCCGCCTGTCTTCCATGCGCAATATGCGATAGCGGCGATGCAGAGCGGCCGCCCTGTGTATTGTGAAAAGACTTTGGGTTTCACCCCCGAGGACAGCACCAATGTAGTCGACGCCGTCGCAGCTACCGGCCAGATTCTTCAGGTTGGACATCAAATGCGCTACGCATCGTGGATTCGCGATTCCGTCCGGCGCGTGCACCAGGGTGAGATTGGAGAACCCACGCACGTTTACGCATACTGGCATCGGAGCGACAACTGGCGGCGCGAGGTTCCCAAGCCCAGCCTCGAACACCTGCTGAATTGGCGGCTTTACCGTGAAACTTCCGGCGGATTGCTGGAGGAACTTGGCTCGCACCACATCGACATCGCCAACTGGGTCTTCGGAGAGCAACCACAGGATGTACTTGGCACGACGAGCATCGCCGTCTACAACGATGGCCGAACCGTCGGTGACAACGTACAGGCAGTCTTCGGCTACTCGAAAGGGAGACGGATGTTTTTCAGCTCGCTCACAGACAATGCCATGATGGCCGATCAGCTATGGATTTACGGCACCGACGGCAGTGTGCAGATCACTCTCGAAGATGCCACATTTTATGGCAAGAAGAGAAAAACCGTCACCGCGGCATCGCATTCCGACGTGATACAGCACGGCATAAAGACTGGCGCCACTTACAACGCCAACTGGGAGATGCCCTACCGCGGACCCGGTGATCGCGTACACATGAAAAATGCGGAAGACCCGACGCTGTCCGCTTGTAAAGCCTTCATCCAATGCGTGCGCACAAAGCAGCAGCCGTTTGCAAACGTGGATGTCGGCTTCGGCTCCGCAATCGCATGCTCGATCGGAAAACACGCGGTCCGGCAAGGAAAGATGATGATGATTCCGCAACTGCGCGGCCTGAGCCAAAGCCAATCGTCATGAATATTGCGCACAGACAAGAGCCGAATTCTGAGAGCAGTCGAGAGAGGGTCTCAAATTGTTTTCATTTGAAATACAGAACAGATCTGAAAGGATTTGGCTCCTCAGGTAGGACTCGAACCTACAACCCTTCGGTTAACAGCTAGAAATGTGCCGCATTCAGCGTTATTCATGGTTGCTCTATATTACGCATTTTCAGCCGCTTGCAAGACTTAGGCTTCCAACCACAAATGTAGGGACTACCCACAATTTTGCGCCTTTTTTAAGCACTGTCCCTACAAAAGTCCCTACAGTGATTTGGGGGCCTTCAGCGACGCGTCGTTGGCAATTTCAGACGCTGGATTTCCAAGCGATCCTGTGTGTTGTGTTTAAGAAAAATCTGTGAAAAGCTCCCTCGGGGGGACCGAGAGGGCCTTTGCCAGCTTTACGATATTTTCCAAAGCCACATTCCGTTCGCCTCGCTCTACCCCGCCGACATAGTTGCGGTGCAGGCCAGCTCGCTCGGCCAGTTCCTCTTGTGAATAGCCTCTTTCGTCGCGCAGCTTCCGCACGGTCGAACCGAATCGAGACTTAACGGAATAGACGGCCACTCTTCAATACTTGAATTGTGACCACTATGAGTCTACACATTATGAGTGTGATATTGATTGACCTGACAGAATGAAGAGGTTACGCAGATGAATGGAAATTACGTCGAATGCACTGAATTGTCAGGCAAGACGATTCAAACACTTCGCATCTATCAAGACACCGGTGAGGGATCTGAGATTCAACTTGACCTGACAGATGGAACCAGTTTCTCATATTCTGTCTGCCATTCTCCGATCGCAAAAGCCTCCTTGTTCAAGGGCGGCGCAGGGACACCAGAGATCATCCGCGACTACGAAGTCTAGGTCTTTCCCAAGCATCGTCATTCCAAAAAGGAATGACGCGCCGCTCAAAATTTCATTGGACGTTCGCGCCTATCGCTCTTAGCGTTGCGCCATAGCTGACAACATCAGGTCAGCGGAGGTGCAAAATGCTAAAGCCCCGTCATCCGGCCCAGGGGAAAAGGTCATTTCTTCGACCTCGACTTCTGGGCTTTCTTGCGTTCACTATCCTGTTGCCGCTGGCCGCGCACGCTCAGTCCAGCGGCAGTCCCTTCGATACCGGCTTCACCGCCCTGCAAACCCTGTTCACCGGCACGATTGCGAAGGTCGCCAGCTTGATTGCGATTGTGATCGGCGGCTACGGCTTTGCGCACGGTGAACCCGGAGCCAAGAAGGCCCTGGCCGGGGTCGCCGCAGGAACCGGGATTGCCGTCATGGCTGTCAACGTCCTGAGCTGGCTGTGGGGCGTGTAAGCCCGTTCCGATGCCAGTTCGATCTCTCAACCCTGCCCATTCAGCGAGGGGCTTATGGCAGACCAGACACAACCCAAACGGCGCACCAACCGGGTCTTCAAGAGCCTGCATAAACCCCTCACCTATCTTGGCGTCGAGCGCACCCTGTTTTACTTCGTGTGCGTCGGAGCCGTGGGCGCGTTCAATATCTTCAACAGCATCATCGCGGGCATCTCTGTTTTCATTGGAGGCTTCGCGTTCGGCCATTGGGTGACGAACAGCGACCCGGCCTTTCTCCGCATCCTCGCCAAGTCCGAAAAATACAAGCTGCGCTATGACGCGGCTAAACAAGGCGTTCCCCGCGTGGAGGTGCGCTGATGCTGCGTCTGGATCGAGTCATTAAGGCGTGGAAGGAAGCCGCCGCGCTGAACGACCACATCAACCTGTACGGCTTCTGGAATGAGACGGCCTTTCTAACGAAGTCAGGCGATCTCGGCATGGTGCTCCGCGTTCCCGGCGTGGATTACGAGAGCCTGGACCACTCGCAACAGGAATACGCGGTCAAGCGGCTGGAAGCGGCGCTCAAGCACTTCGGCCCCGGCTTCCATATCTATCAATACCTTTTCAAACAGAACCGTCCAGCGATCCCGTTTGCCAGCTATGACGATCCCGTGGTCCAGGCGGCCATCGAGCAGCGCAAGGCATTCTTCGAGCAGAAGCGGGATCACCTGTATGAGATTGAGATTTATTACTGCATTCTGCTTGAAGGTGCGCGGTCGAAGACCGGCCTGGGCGCTGCGCTTGCCCGGTTACTGCATGACCCCTCCGGGGCTGTGGGCGAGTTGCGGGCGCAGTTCACCAATAACAGCATGAAGACGCTGCTGCGCTCGCAGATTGAGCAGGACGTGTCTCGGCTGAAACAGCGCACCCAGGCATTCGTCCGGCAACTCTCCGACTTTATGCAAATCGAAGTTTTAGGCCAGCAGGGCCAATTCCGGTTCTTCCGCCGCCTGCTCAACTATGAAGATTGGCGCATTGCGGGTAAGCCGCAGAGCACGCAGTTCCTTGACTATCAGGTAGTCAATTCCAATATCGAGGCGGAACGCGATCATTTGCGCGTGGCCGACCATTGCGTGCGCGTGTTGACGATGAAAGAGGCGATCACCGAGACGCGGCCTCTGGTCCTCGATTCTTTGTTGAAGATCCCCGCCAGCTTTTACGTCGTCACCGAGTGGATGCCGTTGAATGCAGCGAAGGCCCGCAAGGAGGTCAACAAGCGCCGCCGCCATTTCAATATGTCGAAGACCGGCTTCGTCTCGCAGATCGGCAATGATGCCACAAAGACCAATCCCCGCGACGTGCTGGTGGACGAGTCGAAACAGGCAGACATTGAAAATCTAGGTGACTGTTTGCGGGCATTGGGCGACGGGCAATCAATGGGTGACTTTTCGCTCACGATTGTTCTCTACGGCTTGGACAAGCGCGAACTGGATCAGCTTGTCGGGGAGTTCACCGGCGTTTTCACTAATGCGGACGGCGATCTCTTTGCGGAAACGTACAACCAGCTCAACGCCTACTTTGCCACGGTTCCCGGCAACTATGCCATGAACCTCCGCAGGTTGTACCTGCTGAATACAAACTACGCCGACCTGAGTTTCCTTTTCACCATCCTGCCAGGGGAGAAGATGAATCCGCATCTTGGCGCGGAATACCTGGCCGTACTCGAAACGGACAACGCCACACCCTACTTTCTGAACCTGCATAACGGTGAAGTGCCGCATACGCTCATTCTCGGAATGACCGGATCGGGCAAAAGTTATCTGTGCAGTTTTCTGTTACAGAACGCACAGAAATACGCGCCGCTGACGTTCATCTTCGACATTGGCGGGAGTTTTGAGTCGCTGACGCATATCTTCGGTGGCAGCTATCTGAACGTCGGCCAGGAGGCGCGGGACTTCACCATCAACCCGTTTTCGCTCCCGCTGACCAAAGACAACCTGCAATTCCTGTTCAGCTTCTTCCGCGTGCTCATCGAAGGCACGGAGCAGCGACATCGCCTCGATTACAAGGAAGAACGCAGGCTATGGGACGCCGTTGAGCGAACGTACATGCTGGAAGAAGACCAGCGCACCCTCTCCAACTTCGCCAACATCATCGGCGAGTTGAAAGAGCGGCTGTACCGCTGGACACGCGGGGGGCAGTATGGCTTCCTCTTCGATAACGCCGAGGACACCCTCTCATTTTCGCGCTTCCAAACCTTCAACTTCGCCGGTTGGGGCGATGCGCCGGAGGTGTTGGAGCCGCTTTTGTTCTATGTGCTCCATCGGGCGAGCAATGAAATCACCGATCCGCAAAGACTGGCGACATTCAAGCTCTTCCTCATGGATGAGGCATGGTTGTTCGTCCGCAATGAGACGATTCGCAACTATGTCGTGCAGGCGCAAAAAACATGGCGCAAGCATAATGCGGCGATGGTGTTGGCAACGCAATCCCTCAAGGAGTTGCAGGAATCAGGCATGTTGCAGATCGTCTCCGAGAGTTGCCCGACCAAGATATTCCTCGCCAACCCGGAGATGGACCGCGACGTGTACCGCGAGGCGTTTCACCTCAACGATACCGAGTTGGAATTGATTGCCGGACTCGTCCCGCCAGGTCAGATGTTGATTCGCAAGGCGCAGTCCAGCAAAAAAGTTCAGTTGAACGTCGATTCCATCTCGCACTGGATGGCGACCAACAATGCCCGCGACAACCTGAAAAAGCGTGAGTATTTTGCGCGCTTCGGCATTGCCGAGGGCCTGCGTCATCTGGCCGAAGATCATCCGTTCCGGCCCCGCACGCTGGCCGTGTCGAGTTCACTCAACCGTTAGGAGGTCTTGTCATGTCTCGTTCCCGCATCATAACCGCCGCGCTTGCTGTGGCGCTTACCGCATCTTCCGCCGTGGCGCAGGATGCGTCGGCCCGCACCGTGCAGTATCACTCGCAGGACATCATCCCGATCCACGCCAAGCTGAAATACACAACGCTGATTGAACTTCCCACCACCGAAAAAATCATGGAGGCCGCGACCGGCGACAAGGATTTCTGGATTGTGGATATTGTCGGCAACTTCTGTTTCGTCCATCCGGCGAAGGCCGGGATCAGTTCCAATCTGAATCTCATCACCGACAAGGGCAACATCTATTCGTTCACCTTGCAGGATGTTTCCGATACCTCGGAACCGCCGGACTTGAAGGTGATCGTCCAGCCCGCCGACCGCTCCGCGATCATCGCCTCCAGCGGGCCGCCGCAGTTCGTTCCCGCTGCGCAGCTCGAACAATCTAAGCAGCAGCTCGCCGCCGTCGAGTCCCACATCACGCAGGCGGTCGATCAATACAAGAGCGCCTATCCGATGCAGTTGAAATTCGATTACACCTTCAAGGCCAACGATCCCCCCTTCGATATTCAGGCGATCTATCACGATGACAAATTCACGTACATCAAGACCGATGCCCCGGAAAAGTTCAGCGTATACGAGATGCGGGATGGCAAGCCGAATCTCATCAACTATGACTTGCGCGATGGCACCTACATCATTCCGAAGGTGATGGATTCGGGTTATGTCGAATTGGGCAAAAAACGCATGGAGTTTTCGCGGAAGGGGTAGGCCATGCCAGAGCAGACGGTTCCAGAGCTACCGGCAGAGCCGGAGTTGAAAAAGAAAGTCTTTGAGCCAAAAGGCGTGCTCCAGAAGAACATGAAGATGCTCGTGTTTCTCGGAGCGAGCGCGCTGGTCATCATTGCGGCAATCATCAGCGCAGGCGGCAAAAAGCCTGCATCGCAGACGGCGGCGAAAAACCAGCCGCCGCAGCCGATGGTACAGGACAACACGGACAGCAACATCCAGGACTTGAAAAACCAGCTTGCCGCCGAGCAGCAGAAAGACGCGCAGCAACAGGCGGCTCTCGCTCAGACCAATGCTGTCAATCCGTTGTTGGCCGGAGCAACGCCCGCGCAACAGGCAGCCGCCGCAGGGTATGCCCCGAACGGCCTGCCTGTGGCCTGTGTGCCGGGACAGCCTTGCGCTGCGAATGGAGTACAACAACAACAGCCCAGCGTGCCGCAACTGACTCCCGCGCAGCAGCAGGCCCAGCAGCTCGCCGCCAAAGAGCAGGCGCTTGCCTATGATTCGCGCTTTGCCTCGAATCTCGTCTACACCCACGCCGCCACCGCGCCTCCATCCCCGGATACACGCAGCAATACGTCCGGGCAAAACGCTTACGCGCAGGCCGAGGCCTCACAATCCGAAAGCAGCCTGATTGCTCCGCGCGCGGCGGGCGAGTCTTCGGCATCGCAGGCGAAGCGCAATCCAGAGGTCAACATAGACGCCGCCGTGGGACAGCCCTATGTGATCTATGAAGGCACGACGCTGGACACGGTGTTGATGAACCGGCTGGATGGGGATGCGCCCGGCCCGATCAAGGTACTGGTTTCAATGCCGCTCTATTCCCACGACGGCCAGCACGTATTGATTCCAGACGGGACAATCGTGCTCGGTGAAGCCCGCAAAATCGGCGCGGCAGGTTTCGGCCAGCAGCGGCGCATGGCCGTCACCTTTCACCGGATGATTATGCCCGATGGCTACTCCGTGGACCTGGACCAGTTTCATGGACTCGACCAGATTGGCGAAGAGGGCTTGAAAGATAAGGTCAACAATCATTACCTGCAAATCTTCGGCACGTCTATCGCGCTCGGCGTGATTGCCGGGGCGGGCGAGATCGAAGAGGGCGGCGGGACCATTACCACCAGCGGCTCCCAGGCATTCGCTACCGGAGCATCCGCCAGCATCTCGCAATCGGCTACGACCGTCCTGGACCGTTTTCTCGAAATCCCGCCGACCATCACCATCCGCGAAGGCCATCGCGTGAAGGTCTATTTCACACAGGATATGTTGCTGCCTGCGTACTCCAATCACACCATCTCGCCCACATTCTAGGAGAGCTTTATGCGGAGAATTTGCATCGCCACGATCACCATTCTGGTTTCTGTGTCACTCTTCACCGGCTGCAAAAAGCAGGAAAAGTGCGCCGCCGGGGATTCGCCGCAGGTCTGCAAGGCATTTCAGGACTGCCTGAAATCGAATACCTCTACCGAGGTCTGCCGCATGGGAGAACAGGACGCCAACGGCATTGAGAAAACCAAGCCACAACATTGACAAGGAGTTTCCACCATGAAACGTATGGGCCTCATCGCCACTATCGCCCTACTCGCCGGAGCAACTGCCGCCCACGCGCAGTTCGGCTCCGGCATCGTCTATGACCCCACGCAGTCCGCCCATGCCATCGAGCAGATCGAGCAGGGTCAGAACATCTTTACCAACACCGTCAAGTTAGCTGACAACGCGATAGCGACCTACAACCTGGTTCACCAGATGTCGCTGGCCCCGCAGAGCCTTTATCAACCGTATCTCTCACCTTCGACGTACTGGACGGCACTAAACCAGGCCGCCAACACCTATGGCAACTCGCAACAATGGATGAACTCTGCCAACACCGGCGCAGGCGCGCAGTATGCCTACCAGCAGGCATCTATCCCACACACCACCGTATTGCCGCAGTACAGCTCCCTCAGCACCAGCGGGCAGCAGCAGATCGCGGCAGAGGGCGCGACCAGCGACCTGAACGATGCGGTGACGGCCAGCAGCCTCCAGACGCTCGGCACCATCCGCGCCAACGAGCAGAAGCGCGAAGCCGATATAGAAGCACTGGAAGCCGCCAGCCATTCGACGGACCCGGCGCAGCAAACCGACATGGCAACCATGCAGCGGATGAATCAGGCTTTGCTTTTGCAGCTTCGCACGCAGCAGGAAGCGAACCAGATCAATGAGACGCTGGCGCTCCAGCAGATCGTCGCCGAGAAGCAGCAGCAGGACGCCCTGAAAGCGGGCTTTCAGGATGCGTCCAGCTACTCCAGCACCTACCAGACCGACGTTGCTCCGGCCTATAACGGCACGGCGCAGGCTTTGACCTATTGATGTGAGGTTGCTATGGGTGTTCTCAACTGGATTACGCAGGGATGCGACACGCTGACCAGCACGGCATCACCTTCGATTGATGCGCTGGGCCTCCACATCTGCATCGCGCTCGCCACCATCATGCTCGTCTGGTTTGGCGTGCAGGAGGCTCTTTCGTCGGCCCAGGGCGGCCCCGGCTTCAATATGGCGAAGTTCCTGAGCTTCTTCATGCTCATCACCTTCGCCTATGTGCTGGTCAGGTTCTACGACAGCAGCATCCCCGGCATCGGCTACTCGCTGCGCGGCTTCATCAACGGGGGCGCGCAGTACCTTGTCTCCGTCATCGGGAACGATAGCGTAACCACCATTCAGAACACTTTGAGCCAGGCACAATCCAATGGCGGCCCCGGCGTGATGAAGGCATTGATGAATCCTTACTATGCCATCGTCTACGTCATCATCCAGGTATTGATTGCGACCTTGACCGCCGTGGTCAGCGCCATCGTCGCTTATGGCGCGGTCGCCAGCGCCGTCATCGGTCTGCTTGGCCCTGTCTTCATTCCGTTTCTTGTCTTCGACAAGCTGGAATTTCTGTTTTGGGGTTGGCTGCGCGCCTTCATCGGCTTCTGCTTTTACAAGGTGTTGGCCGCGGCGGTCCTCAGCATCCTCGGCCACCTGCTCGCGCAGTATTACTCGCAGCTTGTCGCCTTTTCCGATCCCGGCAACATGGTCAAGGAACTGCCGCTGCTGATTCTGCTGGTCCTGGTCAACGTCTATATCCTGTTCAAAATCCCGGCGCTGACCATGAGTATCTTTTCCGGTTCTACTGGCGGCCATGACGGGGGTATGGGAGCGGCCAGCGCTCTCGCCCTGCGTGCCCTGATGAGCTAAGGAGGTATTTGCCATGAGCACCGCCACATCTCCCGAAATCACCCGCGCTGCGGAACGGTATCTCGAACAGTACGGCGATCCGCTGGTGATGAACACCTATTTGAAGATCACCATCCTTGTTCTTGCTGTGGTCTGCCTGGCATTGGCCGGGCTGACCTACAAAAGCCAGCGCGCACTTGCCAACATGCACCCGCTGATTATTCGCGTGAATGAGGTGGGCCGTGCCGAGGCGATTGATTATCGCAACTTCCAGTACAGGCCGCAGGAAGCAGAAAACAAGTATTACCTCACGCGCTGGGCAGAGTTGTACTTTGACCGCAATCGCTTCACCATCGAGCGCGACCAGACAAACGCTCTCTACTTCCTCAACAGCGACGTGCAACGGGCCGTCATTGCCCAGGAGCAGAAGAACAACACCATCCAGAGCTATCGCAACGACAGCACGCTCCCGTATGTGGACGTGGAAGTAAAGAACGTGATCCTTGACGACCTGCGGCAATCGCCTTATTCGGCGCGCATCGAGTTTGACAAGGTGTTTACGAATCCGGCAGACCACACCGAACTCAAGCGGGAGCATTGGGTCGCCAGCGTTACCTATGTCTTCCGCGAAGTAGTGAAGAACAATGAACTGGCCGTGAATCCTCTCGGCCTGACCATCGTGCGCTTCCGTGCGGACCAGGCATTCGACTAAGGAAGGATCGACTTATGAGTTTCCATGAGAAAGCGGCATTGAACCGACTGCTCGACATCGCCCGGAAGGATACCGGACAGAGCCGCAGGGTGGCTGACTTTTTACTGGCATGGTGGAACGCGGAAAGCTGCGGAGGTTTTGACCTCACAAACCTGTGGGGCGTCGATCAGAACATACGCGAGGACATGATAACTGTCTTCGGATACATTGCCCGCGTGAATCAGTACCCGGACGCCATCGGCTACAAGGAATCGTTCCAGTCCATCATGCGCGACTGGCGACCGGAGCTAAAGGATTGACCCGGATTCCCAAAGACTTCGCTATGCCCGCTCTTGCTACCAATCCGACTATCCCCCCTCACCTCCCCCTGTGCATGGTGGCGGAGGCGAACAGGAGCCTGCCAAGACGCATTGGTAGTGGCGGACTGCACTCTGCCATTGGAGTCTTTGGGAGATTAAACGTAGCTGCAATGGCGGTAGACTTCCGCAGCCGAAATACAGATGAGAACTTTGCTCTTGCATGTGCCTTCCGTCTTGTATCCCACCTTTGCTCGGTCACGGCTTCGGGGCTTTTCATGCGCCCGTCGGCAGCTCGCTCTTCTGCTTTTCCGGCTTTCAGAAAACTTTTGTGCAACGAACGCAAAAAGATTTTCCGAACCTTCCGCAAATGCAGAGCTTCGGCACTAGGGAGCATGGCCCACTCGCTTTTTTCGTGACCCGATCAAGTTCGGGAAATTCAACAAACGGAGACACGAAAATGTTCCAGAACAAAGTAACCCTCATCGGATTTCTCGGTGGCAACGCCGAAGTTCACACCGCCAACGACCGCAGCTTTACCACGTTCTCGGTCGCTACCAAGTCCTCCTACAAGGACAAGCAGAGCGGGGAGTACGTCTCGCATACTGAGTGGCATCGTTGCGTGGTCTTCGGTGGCCTCTCGAAGTTCGCCGGGACGCTCACCAAAGGCACGCACGTCCAGGTGGAAGGAGAGTTGCGCAGCCGGGAGTACGTGTCCAAGAAGGCAGGCAGCAAGAGCAAGAAGGCCGAACCAAAGCAGCGCGTTTGGGAAATCCGGGTCAGCTCCATCCTGAAGCTCGACCGCGCAGAGAAGGCCGCGGTGGACGATGTATCCGATACCGCAGAGCAGGAGGCCGAGGACATCCCCCTTTAGGGGGTTGTCCTTTCATCGCAGAGGCCCGGCAGACGCCGGGCTTCCATCGCTTGAGGTTCCGCATGAGTTTCGAGTTGATTCTTCCGTTTCTCCGCCCCATCGAGCCATTGTTGCTGGACGACTCCATCAGCGAGATCATGGGGAATCCCGATGCCTCCTGGTGGTACGAGCGCGATGGGCTTCTGCATCAGGAAAAGACTGTCCACTTCGACGGCCAGCGGCTCCGCACTGGCCTTGAAGTAATTGCCAACCAGCTTGGCAAACACCTGGACGAAGACAATCCCTTGCTCCACGCGCAACTGCCGGACGGCAGCCGCCTCGCGGCGGTGATTCCGCCAGTCGTGCGGCCTGCGCCCGCACTCACCATTCGCAAGTTTCCCAGCCGCCATTTCACGGTCGATGACCTGATTGCTCGCGGCACGCTTACGCTGCCGCTTGCAGAGTTTCTGGCAGAGCAGATCGCCGCCGGAAAGACGCTGCTCATCAGCGGCGGAACCTCGACGGGAAAAACCACCGTGCTCCGGGCTCTGGCGAGCGCCATCCCCGAAGACCAGCGCATTGTGGTCATCGAAGATACCTCCGAGCTTCATCTGCATAAGCCCAATCTTCTGGCCGTCGAATGTCAGACGGATACCTTCAAGGCAAACATTTCCTTCGATGACCTCTTGAAGTCTGCTCTGCGCTGGCGGCCCGACCGGATCATCCTGGGTGAAGTGCGCGGCGTCGAGGCCCGCACTCTGCTCGATTCGCTCAACACCGGCCACTCCGGTTCGCTCGCCACCATCCACGCAAACTCGGCGGAAAAGGCGCTGCATCGTTTCGCCAATCTGGTCATGCGGAACCACTCGCAATCCACCTTCATTGATACCGAGGCGGAGATTGCCGAGGCCGTGGATTTTGTCGTGCATGTCGAGCGGCAACCGGGCCGCCGTGTCGTCCGCGAGGTGCTAGCCCTGCGCGGCTTCGACCGCGACCAAAAATGCTTCCTTATGGAGCCGGTATTGGAGGCTCATCATGCCGCGCATTGATACCCGGATTGCCGCCGATTTTCTCACCCGTTGCTTCGCTCCGGCTGAGACGATTGCGCTGGTGTTGCGGCGGGAGAAAACACAGCAGCGAATCATTCCATTGGAGCGTGCGCTTGCGCCTCGTTACCTCGGCTGGCTCGCGCACGAAAACGCGACCGGAGCCAATGTCTATGTCGCCGCCAATCCGCTCCATTTCGGCAGCCGCAAACGGACCAAAGAGAGCATCGCTTCCGTCCGCCACCTATATATAGACATCGACACCGATGGAGATGCCCGGCTCCCTGCGCTCCGGGCGTCCGATGCCACCCCGACGCCGACGGCAATTCTCTCCACCTCGCCCGGCAAATATCAGGCGCTTTGGCGGGTGGATGGCTTCGACTTAGAGCGTCAGGAAACCGCGCTCAAGCTGCTCGCCGTTGCCTTCGGCGGCGACCCCGCTTGTACCGACTGCAACCGTGTTCTCCGGCTGCCCGGATTCCTGAATTGCAAGTACGATCCTGTCCACCGAGTCACCGTCGAATATCCCTGCGATGCAGTATGGAATCCGGGTGACTTCCGGCTGGATATTTCCGCTATCGAAGGGGTGCCTTCGCGCCATGTAAACAGCGGGCGCAAGCCGCCTCACAAGCACACCCATTCCGAACACGATTGGGCATGGGTTTCCCACGAACTTGCCAGCGGGAAAGATGCCGTGACGCTGACGCGGTTGCTCGCTTCCCGGCGCTCCGACAAACCCAATCCGCTTTACTACGCGCAGCGGACAGTGGACGTTGCTTCGGCCCTCCTCTGGCTGCTCGAAGGCATCCGTCTTGACGACGTAATCACCATGCTCGAATCGCGCCGCCGCTTCGAGATTCCCGTCGCGCTTTGCTCTACCCGCGCGCGGGAGATTGCCGCCACCGCGCAGCGCATGATTGCCCGCAGAAAGCTGGCCTGAATTTGTAGAGAGGTAGAGAAAAAGGAGAACCCTATGGCACTCATCGAAGTCACCCAAATCCGATATGTAAACGCCACCGTCAGGCTTGACGAAACGACCGCCGCGCAGGTCGATCAATACGCCGCTTTTATCCGCGCATCGGCAGACGATGTGGTGGACAAAGCCCTCGCCTATGTCTTCTCGAAGGACCGTGACTTTCAGGACTTTCTGAGAACGCCGGAGGCAGCCCATGTCACACCTACTCTGCGGGTCCGCAGAGCCGCCGCTGCCGATATAGAGCAGCCGCAGAGGAAGCCTGCTGTCGGGGTGGAGTCCAGTGAATCCGTGCAGAAGGTGAGAGCATGATTCGCCGTCGAAATCCGTACCGGAACCACTGCGGCGCTCCGCACCGGAAGAATCTTGTCGCGGTAGGGATACGGCTTTCGCCATACCCCCCGCACAGATCCGGACAGGCGGATTTCCCGCATCCGGCTCTTGCCTCAGGTGGTGACGCGCAGACGGCGCGAGGGATAAGGATGGCAGATATGGGCCGGAGGAAGCCATCGGCGGATGAGTCGTTGCATACGCTCCCACTGGATACGTCCCTTCTGGCTCCGTCGTTCGAGCGCGTGATGCCAGAGGTGACTGACCGTAAAGCGGAAGTGAGCCAGTGCGTACCGGTTACCCGGTACTCCGAAGTATCGAATATGCCCACTTACAACGGACTTCAACCACTTGCCGACTTCTGGAACAGGATCATGCATACGCCGCCGCAACTCGATCTTGACCCGTTGCAACGTCGCTTGCATACGCTTGCGAATCGTCTGCCGAAGCACCATAAACCTGCCCTTGCTCGTCTTCCCGCAGATGTGCTTGAAGCCGAGGAAATCGAAGGTCTCCGGCTTGCCCAGACCAGCGCGCTTTCGGTTCTTTGCCGCGTGGCGTCCGAACTCAAAAAGTCGCGTCTTGTCCGGGTGCAGTTCCAGTTGGAACTTCTCCATTCTTTCTTTCAGTTCCGCCCAGAACCGTTCGGCCTCGTCCTTGAACTCGAATCCAACCACGATGTCGTCGGCATACCGCACCACGATCACATCGCCGTGCGCACGCTTCTTACGCCATGCCTGAACCCAGAGATCGAAGACGTAGTGGAGGTAGATATTCGCCAGGAGCGGCGATGCACTGCCACCCTGCGGCGAGCCTGCCTCCGCGAACGTTCGCACTCCCTTTTCCAGCACGCCCGCGTTCAGCCATTTCTGGATGAGCCGCACAACGCGCCGGTCCGCTATCCGATGCTGGAGGAACCGGACCAGCCACTCATGCGACAGCCTGTCGAAAAAGCTGCGCACGTCCAGATCCAGCACCCAGTTCACACGTCGCTCATGGAGTCCACAGTACAGGGCGTCCAGCGCTTTATGCTGGCTGCGTCCTGGCCGGAACCCATAAGAGAAGCCGAGGAAATCGGTTTCGTAGATGTTGTTGAGTACTTCCACCGTCGCTCTCTGTACGAGCTTGTCTTCGAGCGCCGTGACGCCGAGCGGTCGCTGCCGCCCGTCCGCCTTCGGAATGTACACCCTACGCACCGGTTTGGCCCGGTACGCTCCGCGCTTCAGTCTATGGGAGAGGTTCTGGAGATTCTCCTCAAGAGCCTCGCCGTAGTGCCGCCACGTCTCCCCGTCCACACCGGCTGCCGCTTGCCTCTTCAACTGCGAGTAAGCAAACCGCAGGGTGTCGATCCGGTAGATGTGATGCATCAGAGCGGTGAACCTTGCATCCTTGTTCGATTTTGCCGTTTGTCGTATCTGCGCCAGCTCGCTTGGCGCGACTACCCGGCTCTGAGTCCGGATCGCGTTTTGCTGGCCCAGATTCCCCTTGGCCAGACCCCTTCCCTCCATCTCCTCCGCCGCCGGTGTTCTGGTTTTGTTCGGAAACTTCTTCGGTACTATGGGTCTGTCCGACTTCCCGTGTTCGTTCATCATCGGCTCCTGTCCTTGGACTTCCCGATGCGTCCCGCGAGCGCTGGCCGCTCACGGGTGAACCCGGGATCTCCCAACTTCCGTGCACGATGTGTCCCTACGTGCCAGGGTCACAGACCGCGCAGGACCCCGGTGAAGCTCGCATTTACGCTCCACCGAATGTTGCCTTCCGCGTCGTGTCAGGGCGTCGGCGTCCTGAAGTTCGGGGTATTTCGCGGTTCAATAACCTGGCCCATAGTTCCTCCTGTCAACGCTTCGTATCCGGCCTTGCGACCGTGCCCGCATGACTCGGAGCCGGTGTGGCTTGCTAGGCCTTCACCGTACGACTCTTTCATTCGCTACATCTTGCCGGCTTGCCCAGTGCGGTCTGCATCGCGCTCCTTGAAGGTGGTTGCTACTGCCCTCAAAGAACACGGTGCTTACGCACCGGATGTTGGCGCTGCGACACTCCACCCCTGAAAGGGTGCTGTATGGCTACTTCGGTAGCCATACAGAGACTACTTGATACGAGAAGACTTGCAAATTTTAGGTAGCTATATGGCCACTCGCTCAAAGGAGAATACAGCGATGTTAGGAACGCTAATTACAGATGCGCCGCGCACCAATCGGCCAGCCCGAATCAGTCGAAGTAAAACCGTGAGCACCAAACTCACCGAGGCCGAATTTGAAGTGGTTGAGCGCGTCGCAGGAATGCGCGGGCAGTGGTTGAGCGAATGGGCGCGAGAGGTTCTTTTGGCAGCGGCAAGGGAGACTCAGCCTCAAAATCATGCCGCGCTTTTCACTGAGGTACAGGCCCTCCGTCTCGTCCTCATCAACGCGCTTGAGCCGCTTCTGCGCGGGGAGCAGTGGGGCGCCGAGCAGTTCAAAGAAATGCTTCTGTACGTGAAATCCAACAAGCACCGGGTAGCTGCCGAGTTGATGGAAAGCTATCGCAACGGCGCAGGAGAATAGTCATGGCAGCATCACAGTGGGGTCGCAAAGAAACGGTCATCTGGCCGCCGCAGACTCCGATTTATACCTGGGGCGCAGTCTTCCTTTCCATCGTTGCGGCAGGGTTGTTTCTCTATCTCCGATTCAGCTTTGCGCTGACTCCATTGCAGCAGTTTTATCTTCCGTATTACCTGCGAACCCAGGCCGCAGGTGTCATGCACAAGACAGATAAGTACCAGCTTCTCATCGTCTCGGACGGCCAGCGGCACGCCCGCATTGCGACGGAAAAAGACGTGCAGAAGGGTTCGACACCGCAGGCCGATGGAAAGACATTGCCTCTCCAGCTCTCACCGCAGGCCCGCGCTACTGGCCTGCGTTTTCTCTATCGCGGACCGCGGATTGCCTATCTCGACAAGCCGCTGCACGCCTGGTTCCAGAGCACCGTTTATGGTGGCGAAAGCCTGTGGAGCATCTTTGAGACGCCGTTGCTTTTCGGCGTGCTGGCACTCGGCTTGCAGTTCCCGTTTTCGATTGTCAAAGACATTCGCCGCCGCAAGCAGATGAAGTACGGTCGGCGGCTGAAAGGCCCGTTTCTCGTCTCACCCAAAGCCTTCAACAAAGCCGTACAGGGCGACGGCATCGGCATCAAAACCAACGACTACGACAAGATGATGCGGATTCCGCTCGGGGTGGAAGACCAGCACATCGAATTGATGGGAGACACCGGATCGGGCAAGACCAGCCTGATAATGCAGATACTCCGGCAGGTGCAGAGCCGGGGCCATTCGGCCATTGTCTATGACCCGGCCTGCGAGTTCGTACAGCGATTTTACAGGCCGCAGAACGGTGACATTATCCTCAATCCTCTGGACCGCCGTTGCCCCTATTGGGGACCAGCCGAAGAGTTGCGCCGCAAGGCCGAAGCAAAGGCCGTCGCCGCATCCTTATATCAGCCGACCACGGACAAAAAGGGTGAGTTTTTCGTGGAGACGCCGCAGAAGATATTTGCCCATCTCTTGACCTTTGGGCCATCGCCGCAGGATTTGGTTGCGTGGATGTCGAACCCGGACGAAATTGACCGCAGGGTTCAGGGAACCGAAATGGCGATGATGATTGCTAAAGGCGCGCAGCAGCAGCGCAACGGTGTCCTGGCCTCTCTCGGATTGATTGCCGACAGCCTGCGGATGCTGCCCCGCAAAGAGCACGCGAAACGTACATGGAGCGCAACCGAATGGGCCAAAGAACGTCAGGGCTGGATCTTCATTACCTCGCAGCCAAGTGAGCGCGAGGCATTGCGCCCGCTCAATAGTCTCTGGATTGACTTGCTCGTCTTGCGGCTGCTGAACGCGCCGACAGAGAACCAGCGCCCGGTCTGGTTTGTCCTGGACGAGCTGGCGAGCCTGCAACGGCTTCCGCAGTTGCATACGGCCATTACCGAGAACCGGAAATCGAAAAATCCTCTCGTTCTCGGCTTTCAGGGAAAGGCGCAGCTTGAGGTCATCTACGGCCACATTGCGGAGGTCATGCTGTCACAGCCTGCCACCAAAATCTTTCTCAAGACCACGGAGCCGAAGGCCGCGGAATGGGTCAGCGCCGCCATCGGCAAGGTCGAGATTGAGCGGATGCGGGAAACGCATTTCGATGGCTTCCGCGCGGGCAGGAACTTCGCGCTGGACCGCCAGGCGGAGCCGCTGGTGATGGACTCGGAAATCTCCGGTCTGGACCCGATGCACGCCTTTTTGAAGCTGGGCAACCATGTTGCCCGCTTCTCATTTTCCTATTGTGAGCTGCCCAAGATACAGCCTGCCTTCGAGCCACGAATGCTCGAAGATGACGAGCTTCGCTTCGATCCCGCCACACTCCAGGCGCGGAAGCCGGAAGCCGTCACGCAGGAAGCGGAAGCCGCGACCGATGAAGTAGAAGACGACGCCCACGCCCAGGCTCAAGGCCGGTTCTCCCTTGGAGTGTAGCCATGCTGACCATCTCGAAACCGCTCTCCGCATCGCAGGCGCAAACCTACCACGAAAAGGAGTTCACCTCTCCCGACCAGAGCTATTGGAACCAGGGACAGACCGTACAAGGCGAGTGGCATGGCAAGCTGGCGGAGAAATTCGGCTTGGCCGGAGCCGTAGGTGCGGATGAATTTGCGCGTCTATCGGAAGGCCAGCATCCAACGACCGCCGAGCAGCTTGTCCAGCATCGCCAATCGCACACTTACCAAAACGCCGAGGGGAAAACCGTCACGTCCGTAGAGCATCGCGCCGGATGGGATGCGACCTTTTCCGCTCCCAAATCCGTTTCGCTGACCGCGCTTGTCGGCGGCGATGACCGGGTGCGCGAGGCCCACCGCGAGGCCGTCACCGCCGCCCTGAACGAATTGGAGCGATATACCCAGGCCCGCATCGGCGGCAATCATCCTGCCGAGACAACCGGCCAGTTTGTCGCCGCCAAGTTCGAGCATGACACGGCGCGGCCCGTGGACGGCTATGCCGCGCCGCAGCTTCACACGCACGTCGTCGTCTTTAATATGACCGAGCGCGAGAATCGGAGCTTTCGCGCTCTCCAGCCGCAGGGATTATTCGACAGCCAGCAGTTCGCCACCGCCGTCTATCAATCGGAGTTGATGTACCGGCTTCGCAATCTCGGCTACGAGATCGAACCGGGACGCAGCGGCGCTCCTGAGATTAAGGGCTATTCGCAGGAGTATCTTGATGCCTCCAGCCTACGCAGCCAGCAGATACGCGAGTACCTTGAAAAGTTCGGCCACGAGGGGCCGGAGGCGGCGCAGATCGCGGCGCACGCGACACGCGATAAAAAAGAAATCCTCTCTCCCGCAGAAGTCTTTGCGGCCCACCGCCGGCTTGCCGCCGAGTTCGGCCACCAGCCCGATAAGGTGGTGGCCGAGGCCCGCGCCCGCGCATTGGAGCAGCGCGAAAACAGACAGATGAGCGCCGGGGAAACGATCACCTGGGCGCGGGACAGGCTCTTTGAGCGCGAGGCGGTCAGCGACGAGCGCACCATCTTTCGGGATGCGCTGCGGCGCGGCATGGGCGAAATCACATACCCGCAGGTTCGCGCCAGCTTTGAGGCACGCATCGCGTCCGGCGAATTTCAGGAAATGCCAGGGCAGAAACATGACACCGGGCGGCAGTTCACGACCCGGCACACCATCCGAGCCGAGCAGGATGTCATTCACCGGATGCAGCAGGGACAAAACCAGGCCGCGCCGATCGTGTCCATTCAGGAGGCCGTAGCGCTCACCGATGCTCGCGCACAACTCAATACCGGGCAACGTGCCGCTATCGAACAGGTATTGACCTCGCGGGATATGATTCAGGGTTTGCAAGGCAGCGCCGGGGTAGGAAAGACCAGCGCCCTTACCGCCATCCGTGAAGGAGCCGAGCAACAGGGTTATGTGGTGGAAGGCTTCGCTCCGACCTCCCGCGCCGCGCAGCAGCTCCGCGATGCGGGCATGTCTGCCGATACCTTGCAGGCTTTTCTGGCACGGTCCGCACAGGAGGGGTCCGCCGGCGGAACCGGCAGCCGCCATCTCTATGTCGTCGATGAATCGAGCCTTGCCAGCACCAAGCAGGTGCGCGACTTCCTGGAAAAGATTGGCCTTGAGGACCGCGTGTTGCTTATTGGAGATACCCGGCAGCACCAGGCCGTCGATGCGGGAAAGCCCTTCGAGCAGTTGCAGCAGGCCGGGATGCACACCGCCCAGCTTGACCAGATTGTGCGCCAGAAAGACCCGGAGTTATTGCGGGTCGTCGAGCATTTGTCCAAAGGTGAGATTGTTCCGGCCATCGCCGCGTTGGAGCAACAAGGCTGCATCACGGAAATCGTGGACCCGCAGCAACGCATCGCGGCGATTGCGAAAAGCTACGCCGCGCATCCTGAAAACACGCTCATCGTCTCTCCCGACAATGCTTCGCGCCGCGAGATCAATCAGGCCGTGCGTCAGGAGTTAAAAACTTTGGGAATTGTGGATTTGACCGATCACACCATGCGGGTGTTAACTCCGCGCAACGACATGACCGGCGCAGATCGCGCCTGGGCCGCTCACTACCAGGCGGGCGATGTGCTGCATTACATCCGTGGAAGCAAGGAGCTTGGCGTCGAGCGCGGCAGCTATGCCCAGGTCGTCACAGCGAACTCGAAAGAGAATCTTGTCACCGTACAGAAACCGGATGGGGAGCAAGTCACCTACGATCCCTCACGCTTGCGCGGCATCAGCGCCTACCGCGAGATCGAGCGGGAGTTTTCTGTGGGCGACCGCATCCAGTTCACCGCGCCCAATCGTTCGCTGCATGTCGCCAACCGCGACCTCGGCACCATCGAGCACATCAGCCAGGATGGGCAATTCTCCGTCCGCATGGATAACGGCAAAGCGGTTGTATTCGATGCCAACGAAATGCGCCACTTCGACCACGGTTACGCTGTGACTTCGCACAGCTCCCAGGGAATCACCGCCGAGCGCGTGCTGGTCAATATGGATACCGAGGTTCATCCGAAACTCATGAACAGCCGCTTTGCCTATGTCTCCGTCTCGCGGGCTTCACACGAGACCCACATCTACACCAACCATGCCGCTTCGCTTGCAGAAAGTCTCGGCCACGACGTTACCAAAACGTCTGCTGTCAATTTCAGCAAAGAGCACGACATCGCGGTACAACGAAGCATGGAGCAGAGTACGGGGCAGGGAAAGACGCAGGATATGGACCTCGGCTTGGCTCTCTAAGTGCCGCGTCCTGGCCAACCCTTTACTGGCTCGCCTGCGGAGTCGCTTTGTAAGGATGCCTGTGTTGCGGAACCGGATGCGCAACCGTGGTAGTTTCTCTCACCTGAGTTGGGTGATACGCCAGAAATGGGCTTTTATGCTCCATCCAGCACGAAACAAAATAGCTGCCGAGAATTAGCGCGCTTAGGCAGCCTAGAACGATAGCGACGGGTTTGAAGGGCACGAGTATCAGCATGGTTTCCTCCACTGTGACTCGCTTTCACAGTTTAATGAATAGCCGCCAATAACGAAACGCGCGGCACACGGATTTCTTTCTCACGTTTGCGTGTTTGGGCAATGTCATAAGACGATTGCATCCGCATCAGCGTGTCCATCTTCACTCCAAAGGCTTTTTCGATGCGGAGCGCCATGTCCCCGGAGAGATCGGCCTTGCCATTGAGCAGACTGGAGAGCGTAGGCCGCGAGACGCGCAGTGCTTTCGCGGCTGCCGTCACCGTCAAGCCTGCGGCTTCGATAATCTCCGTCCGAATGAAATCTCCGGGATGGGGTGGATTCTTCATGGGCATGGTCTCTTCTCCTTTGGCCTAGTGGTAGTCCTCTAAACTCACGTCGTAAATCTCGCGCTCGGCTGTGTCGATACGAAAGGTCAGTCTCCGGTTGGCCGTGACGCTCAGGCTCCATGTGCTCTTACGATCGCCGGTCAACGTATGAACCTTCCACGACGGCAGCGCCCGCAACTCTTCCGGGTCTTCCATGTCGTCCAGAAAGGCGAGCACCTTGCGGAGCTTGTCTGCCGTATCCGGCGGAACACCCTTCGCAACATCATCCTCGTAAAGCCTCTTCAAACCTTTGTGGACGAAGTTTCTTATTCTCACCTGACCTACTGTAGCCCGTAGCCTTACACTTGTCAAACCTGATGGAGATTTCCAAATCTTCCCAATCTCTTTGGGGAGGATGCCTCCTGCCCTCGCTGCGATCGCCTGCGTGTTCTCCGCTCCCCACCTCCGCGGCCTGTTCCTGCCGCGACGCGACCCTGAAAAGCAATGTGGAAGTAGACCTAAATTTCTTCTTTTATCAAGTGCCCCGCTTCATGCGGCTTTATGGCAGAGCCGGTCGGAACCCGTCAAGGGTGTTCGCTGACGCTCCATAAACGCGCAAGAGCAGCGCGCCCTTGACTGAACCCGCCTCGTCTCTGCCCGCCGCACAAGACATGAAGCGGGGGCACTCAACAAAAGAAATTTGGTTGAGAGCCAAAGGCGAAATGCCCTCCTTCAGAATCTCGCCCCACGCGGGCAGCACAGGAGAGCAAACATCATGTCTTATCTCAGCAGCAACAACACCGCAGCCAACACCAGCAAACATGCCAGCAACCCGGCTTCCGGCAGTGAAAACCGGAAGCCTGCGACCGCACAGCAGCTTGTCCGTGAGAACGTGCAATTTCTCATCGAGCAGTTGGAGGCGGGCAAGAGCGAAACCCTCACCGCGTTCCTTGACGCGATGGTGCATTTTCCCAACTACTCTTTCGGGAATGTTTTGCTCATAGCGAGACAGAAGCCCGACGCGACCCATGTAGCGGGGATGTGGTCATGGAACCAGTTAGGCCGCAGGGTGAAGCGTGGCGAAAAAGGCATCGCCATCCTTGCCTCGATGATTGCCCGCAGCCGCAAGGATGAGAGCACAGCAGAGACAGAGAGCAACGGCCAGCGGCCTTTGCTTGGCTTCCGCCGTGTGTACGTGTGGGACGAGTCGCAGACCGAAGGCGCACCGTTGCCGAAGATGGAAAAGGTAACGGGCGATGCGGGCGAGTACCGCGACCGCCTCATCCAGTACATCAACGCGGAGGGCATCACCCTTGAGTACACCGAGAGCATTGCTCCCGCGATGGGCGCGGCCTTTGGCACCACCATCCGCATTTTGCCAGGGCAGACACAGGGCGAAGAGTTCAGCACATTAGTTCATGAGCTTGCCCATCTCATGCTCAAGCACTGCGAACGCCGCACGGAGACAACCAAGACCGTGCGCGAGACGGAGGCCGAAGCGATTGCCTTTGTAGTCGGCAAGTCCATCGGACTCAAGACCTCCACTGCCAGCGCGGACTATATCAGCCTGTATCACGGTAACGCCGCCTTGCTCATGGAAAGCCTTGAGCTTGTGCAGCAGACCGCCGCCGTCATTCTTGCGGCCATCCAGCCGGAGGAACCCGTTTCACAGGAAACAGCGCAGGAGGCCGCAGAGCCTCCAGCCGCAACGGAGCCAGCACCCGAACCGAAACGGGCGCGGCGCTCCCGCAACCAGCCAGCCACTGAAGCCGTTGCGGAGGTGGCGTAATGAAAACCATTCTTCGCATCCTTGAGCGGGCCGGGGGATACCGGCCCTCGCTCTCTCTCAAGATCGAGAACCCGCCTTACATGGCCCTTGTCATCGAGGCCACACCGGAGCCGGGGCCGCCGGGCTCCGGGGTCCAAAGCGCCGGCCGATGACCTCGTAGGCGGTGAGAAGGTTGCCGCGAAAATAGCCCGGCAGAAAAAGGATGCAGACCACAATCCTGCCGAGAAGATAGCCCAGCACGATCTGAAAAAAGCTTCAGTCCCCGGTGAGGGCAAGTCCGGGAACGCTGATGATGGTCAGCGTGCTGGTTTCGGCGGCCACGATGGAGAGGGCAATAGCCCACCAGGGAATTGTCCGGTTGCCAAGGAAGTAGTTTTGAAGGGAGCAGTCCTTTTTTCGGAAGCGAAGCCCAAAAAGAGTGATGCCGGCAAGGTAAAGCGCCACCAGCGCGAGATCGAAAGAGTGAAGCCGCGGCGGTGGATGGATTCCCGTGGCGATCAGCATGATGGCGCGCATTGCTACGGCGCTTCCACGGCGGGGAGGCCCAACTCCTGCGGAGAGGGCAGCGTGCGATGCTTGTGCCAATTGCCGGCCGCGGAACTGAACCTGTCGCCTCGCGTGATCCAGAGCTGAGTGGCGAGATCGTAACGCGCCCGCACGTTGTTCAACCAGTAAGGCCGGTTCTCCTTGAGCCAGAGCGCGGAGTATCGCTCGCGCGAGAAACTATAGCCGTCGCGCATGTCCTGGCAGAGTCCGTTTGCGCCGGAGATGGTCTGCAGCGCGCGGGAAATTCGCTTCGATTTCGTGGCATCGCTTTGGGAGGAATAAGCCTCCTGATAGAGCCGCGCAATTTCATCCGCGGTTTCGAATTTCTGACCGATAAAGTCGAGTCTTCGTGCGCCCAGTTCCATTGCATCCAGAGCGTCGGTCTCGCGCAACGGCTTCGCGTTGCGGGCCTGCGCCAGCAAGACAATAGCGCGCTCCGCGCAAGCGCATGGCAGGGATCAATGACCGCAACTCGACGGCGATCGCCTGTCCATCCGGGCTCCAGGGACCCATCCAGAAGAGCGCATCAGTAGACCCCTTCACCTTGGCCTGATCCAACATTTGATAAATCGAAATGAGCTGCCGCTGCGCCTCATCGACATCGCCTGTTGTATCGCCATGAAAGACGTAACCGTAGGACGCCTGAAACTTTTCGATGCTGCTGCTTCCCGGCTGCCACGCCGCGGCCGCGCCAAACAAAAGGCCGTACCAGTCTTCCAGAAACAGCCCTTCGCCGTCGTCATTCCACACGGTATTCAACATGCCGGTGCTGTGCGCCGCCTGCCCATCGCTGACGAAGCGCTGGATGTTGCGCAGAGCATAGTCGTTGTCGGGAAAAACGCGGTTCCAGTTGTTCACGCCGGGCGCAACCCAGGTCTCCATCCCCGCGGCGACATAGGGTTCCAGCCATCGCTGATAGCCATCGGGGCTCGGATTGTAGGTCCAGGCCACCGCGATGAGATCCTTGGGCAGCCGCTTCACCTGCTCCGGATCGTTCATGGCCACATCTCCCCAGAAGAGCAGCCGCCGATGCAAAGGAGCAAGCCGGGCATGGATGCGTACCAGGAAGTCTACATAGACGGAGCCAAGACCCTGGGTATCGACCGCTGCTTTTGTCTGCCCTTGGCCCAAGTCGAAGGTCTCGTCGGCGCCCACATGCAGGAATGGCGCGGGAAAGATCTGCGCGATTTCGTTGAACCATTGGGCGATCAAATCCAGCGATCCCGGCTGCCCCGGCGCCAGCACGTTGCCAAGAGGCGTCTCCGCCAGCGGGGCGTATTGCTCATACGTCAGGACATGGTGTAAATGGCCGAAAGCTTCCTGCTCGGGAACGATCATGACATGGTATTGCCGGGCATAGTCCACCAGAGCGCGGGCCTCCGCGCGGCTCAAACTTCCGCCGGGCAGGGCTGCCAAAGGGTTGGATTGGTACTGCAGCGTGTTTTCGAAGTAGGGAGAATAGAGATTGATCTTGTAGGCGGCAAGCGTCCGAATTTCCCGTTCCTCAAAATCCAACGTTGGGATCGGGCCTCGGGAGAGATCGTCTGAAACGCCGCGATAGCGCATGGCAGGCCAATCGCGAATTCGAGCAATGTTCAGGACTGCCGATGCGCCGTTTCCGGCAACCATCTGTTTCAGTGTTTGTACTCCATAGAACAAACCCGCCGGCGTCTCCGCAATCACTGCTATGCCGCGCGAGGAAGGCAGGATCGCATAGCCCTCGTCGCGCATTGGAGGGTCCAAGGCGGCTTCGGCGCGCGACAGCAGCTTTTGCGCCTTCGGGACGCTGGCGCGGAGCAGTTGGACATGAAAGGCGGAGCGCCCTTTGCCCGGCGGTATACCCAATTCCTGCAGCCATACCGAGAGATCGTAAGCGGCAAAGCGATCTTCCGGATCGGAGCCGGTGGCGATGGAGACTCCGTGAAGCAGAGAGACATTGCCGCGTGGCTGGCACTCGCGGGGCATCGGCAGCAACAGCGGACAGGTGCCGGACGTGCGCGCGGAGAGGGCCTGCGAAAGGCAGGATTGGCCGCCGCGGAAGGCGAAAGCCAGCGCGAAGAGGAGCAGGATGGATCGCACCGGCCGCACAGACGCGGAAGGAGCGGGGATGCGTTCTACCGAAGCCACGGTTCCACAGTAGCAGGAGGAGATCCGGAGGTTCCAGTCAGTTTTCAGGAGAGGGTACCCGCGGGCCATGACTGAGAACTAAAAACTGACAACTGAAAACTAGGTAAGGATAGACAGAGCCTGCAACGGTGGGAGCATACGCTCAGACTTACGGCACTCCGGTGAGGACCCAGCCGGCGTTGGTGCGGTCGGAAGGCTCCAGGAATAGGCTTCCGTCGGAGTCGGCGGCCAACGTGTAGTGGGGTTGGTCGGCGGGTTGTCCGTAATAGATGAATTGCGCAGCTCCATTCTGATTGATCATGCGCCAGAGCTGGTTCTCCCAACCTTGAGCCTTTGTCTTGCATGGAAACTGGATCATCCTGGCATCCTCCGGACCGGAACCCGTAACATCGGCGCACAGGCCGTTTTTAATATTTACCAGTTGCACTACGTTTCCCGGCTCCGCTACCCCGCTGGTCGGCTTGAGACTCCATAGCTGGCTGGTACTGCCGTTAGTAGGAAGTAGTTGCAATGCTTCTCCGGGGCCCGCCGCTCCGTTCGGCGCGCTGAGCGCGTTGCCAAATTCTTTGGAGGTAATGACCACGTTCGGCACCGCTGAATACTCAATTCCACCATTTAGATGGACCCATGCGTAGCCGAGCCGATTGGGACGGGCAACGATGCCGGTCACGACCGAGCCAGAGCTATTGCCGCCTGTGGATCCAAGGAACGGCGCTTTGCCAAATGTAAATATGGCGCCGTCATCGAAGACTAGCCAATACCCGTTGATCTGGCCGTCGGCATTTAGGCTCGCAGCCATCCCCGTCACCTGATGGCCGCCAGGCATGATTCCGCCGGTAGAACCGTAGAAGACGGCGTCGCCAAAGCTGAACACGCCCCCGTCCGCCAGAACGATGTAGTAGCCAAGCCCGGATGGCGTGGCCACAATTCCGGTGGGCGTTTGATGCTGTTTGGTGACGTCGCCATACGGCCTGGCGCTGCCGGCGGTCCATAATTTGCCATCCCGGCCGACCGCCCACAACCCCTTGCCGTCGGGGGTCGCGGCGGCGGCGGTGATGATTTGGCTATCGCTCGCCTTTGATGGGAACGCCGAGCATGTGCTGAGTTGGCCATCGCAGAGTATGGGCGCATCGCCTCGGGCATCGATCGCGCCCTGGTCCGTGACAACCCAATAGCCAACCCGGCCAGGGATGGAGATGATGCTTCCGCGATGGGGGATAGTCGGAAATGGCGGAGCCCCATCGATGGGGTATGTCCCCGTCACGCCCCCCGCGTTGTATTGGCTGCCGTCACGCTGCAGCCAAAATCCTCCATCCGGAGCAGGGGCGATGCTAGTCAATATCATGATAAATGATCCGACCGGCGCGCTGGCGCTCACGCGCGCCGGCGCGCAAATCAGGTAGAACACTGCCAGTGCCCAGGGGCTTGCGATAGCGCCCAGTACAGCCACGAGCAACCCTGGTCGGGAGGTTCGAAAGATCACGTTCATAGTACTCACAATCCTTTCCAAGATTGTCATCGCCTCACGGAGCTGCGGTGAGGACCCATCCCTGGTTGCCGCGGTCGGACGACTCGACGTATAGGTTTCCGTCCGTGTCGGCGGCGAGCGCGTAATGAGGTTGGTTCTCGGGTTGGCCGTAATAGATGAATTGCCAAGACCCATCTTGATAGATCATCCGCCAGAGCTGGTTATCCCAACCCTGCGTCCTTGTCTTACAGGGGAACTGGATGATCCTGACATCGGTCGGGTCGGAACCGGTAGCATCGGCGCACTGGCCGCTGTTGACGTTCACCAGTTGCACCACGCTTCCTGATTGGGCTACCCCAGTTGTCGGCCGCAGATCCCATTGCTGGCTGGCATTGCCGGTAACCGCAAGCAGCCGCAATAGGATTCCTGGGTCTGTCGCTCCGTAGGGCAAACTGATCGCAGTGCCAAATTCCTTGGAGGTGATCACCATCGTGGGGAGGCGCGCCAATTCGACCGCACCGTTGGCATGGACCCATGCATAACCGAACCGGTTGGCGCGCGCGACGATGCCGGTTACCCCGGAGCCCCCGCTTTGCCCCCCTGTAGAGCCAAGGAACGGCGCCCGGCCAAAAGTGAATATGCCGCCGTCGTCAAAGACCATCCAGTACCCGTCGATCGCGCCGTTTGTGTTGATGCTCAGGGCAAGTCCCGTCGCCGTATGCCCACCCGGCTTCTTCCCCCCGGTGGAGCCGTAGAATACGGCGTCTCCAAAGCTGTATACGCCTCCATCTTCGAGAACGATGTAGTAGCCATTGCCGGAGGGCGTTGCGGCAATGCCGGTAGCGTACGCGGTGTCTTTGCTGACGTCACCGAAGGGTCGCGCCGTACCCGCCGTCCACAACTTACCGTCCCGGCCGACCGCCCACAGTCCCTGGCCATCCGGCGTTGCTGCCGCCCCCATGATGACCTGAGAGCCGCTGGGGTGTGCCGGGAAACTCGAGCATGTGCTGAGTTGGCCACCGCAGAGTACGGGCGCATCCCCTCGGGCGTCGATCGCGCCCAGATCGGTCACCACCCAATAGCCGTCCCGGCCGGGGATGGAGGCGATACTTCCGCGATAGGGGATGGTTGGAAACTTCGGAGCGCCATCGATCGCGTTCGTCCCGGTCACGCCCCCCGCGACGTTGCGGGCGTCGCGTTGAACCCAGAAGCCGCCGTTCGGAGCGGCGGCGATGCTGGTCAAGTTACCGTCTCCGGACGGCGCCGAAGCACTTACCTGTGGGGTCACTCGGCTGAGGAAGGCGACGGTCAAAAGGCTTGCCATCGCGGTAAGCGCGGCAACCAGCCACCGCAAACGAGAGCTCCTGGAGATCGTATCCATGGCGATTACAGTCCTTTCAAAATTCGCCGCGAGCCGCTGCCGTGACTTCGCCCCAACGGCCGGTCCGGATCAGCTCACTGGGCCGGGACAAGGTTCCATCCCGGGTTGCCATTGGCGGAAAACTGTATAAATAAATTTCCCGCGGCATCACCGGCAAGCGTGTAGTATGGCCGGTCCGTGGGTTCGCCGTAGTAAACGAACTGCGTGGCGCCGTTGTGATAGATCATCCGCCAGAGCTGGTTATCCCAACCCTGCGCGCTTGTCTTACAGGGAAATTGGATGATCTCGGCCGAGCTCGGACCCTCGCCAGTCACATCGACGCATAGACCGTTCCTGGCATTCAGCAGTTGCACGACGCTCCCAGGCTGGACCGTTCTCCCAGTCGTCGGCCTGAGTTCCCATTGCTGGCTGGTATTGCCGTTGGCCGCGAATAGCCCCAAGGGCGTTCCAGATTCCGTGCCTCCGTACAGCGGGCCGAGCACGGTGCTAAATCGCCTGGAAGCGACGATCACTTCGGGGAAGTCTTGCGGAAGTTCCACGCCGCCGTTGGCGTGAACCCAGGCATAGGAATGTCCGCCGAGCTGCGCAGTGATGCCGGTGACAGAGGAGCCGCCGTTGTTGCCGCCAGTGGATCCCAGGAAGGGCGCTTTGCCAAACGTGAATACGCCGCCGTCGTCAGCGACCAGCCAATACCCGTTCACTTGCCCTTGACCATCAAGGCTCAGGGCCATTCCCGTCACATTACGTCCCCCGGGCTTGTTGCCGCCAGTCGAGCCGAAGAATACAGCGTCGCCGAAGGCGAAAACACCACCATCGTCACAAACGATGTAATAGCCGCGTCCGCTCGGTGTCGCGACGATTCCGGTGGGAATGCGATTGTCGTTGGTGACGTCGCCATAGGATTCGACGTCGCCCGCTGTCCACACCTTGCGGTCAACGGTGAGCGCCCACAACCCATGGCCATAGGGTGCGGCCGCAGCCGCGACGATGCGTTCGCCCGGTCTGGGGTTCGACGGGTAGCCAGAGCAATTGCTCAACTCGCCCTCGCAGAGCTCGGGCGCATCGCCTCGCGCATAGATTTCGCCCGTGGTGCTTACGATCCAATACCCTTCCCGGCCCGGAATGGCAGCGATGCTTCCTCTCACCTGCACGCTCTCGAATTGCGGCGCGCCGTCGATCGCGTACGTCCCAGTCAGGTCGAAGGGATTGCCGTCACGCTGCACCCAGAAGCCACCGTTCGGCGCAGCCGCGACACTGGTAAATGCCCCCGGGCCATCCGTTGGATAGCTGGCATTCGCGGGAAGGGTTATCAGCGTGACAAGAACCATGCCCGCCAGGCAGATCGTTGCGGTCAGCGATAAACAAATATAGGAACGGGAGCGACATGCTTTGTTGGAGTGTGTCGTCATAGTTCTTCTTCTCGAGTAGCTCCGAGATCTCTGTGTGCCTGGAACGGTTGGCAGCCGGCTTCATCAGGAGACAAATTCGGCGACTCTGCATCGCAGCGCGGCGGTGCGGATGGTGCTCTCTTCCACGCCACCGCGGAGGATACCTGAAAGGTCCCGGCGCTTGAACCGGCCCCTATGTCTTCCCGCATCCCCGTTCCGGAGCTCCCTTAGACTGCTGCGCGCCAACGCCTCATTGCGCCCCGGTGAGTATCCACCCGGGGTTTCCGGAGCCGGAAAGCTGGAGAGACAGCTTTCCGCTAGAGTCGGCAGCAAGCGCGTAGAAGGGCTCGTCTACCCGTGCACCAGCGTAGACGAACTGCGTAGCGCCATTTGGATCGACGATCATCCGCCAGATCTGGTTTTGCCAGCCCTGCGCGATTGTTTTGCATGGCCACTGGATGAGTTTGGCATCGGTCGGACCGATACCTGTAACATCGGCGCACAGGCCGCTGTTGACATTCACCAGTTGCACGATGCTCCCCGATTCCGCCACCCCGCTTGTCGGCCTGACCTCCCACTGCTGGCTGGTCCTGCCGTTGGTTTCGAGTAGCTGCAATTGGATTCCGGGGTCCGTGGCTCCGTAGAGCAGGCCAATCGCGGTGCCAAATTGCTTGGATGTGATCACCACTCGAGGGAGGTGCGAGAGCTCTACCCCACCATTGGCATGGACCCAGGCATACCCCAGCCGGTTGGGGCGCGCAACGATGCCGGTGACGACCGAGCCGCCACTCTTGCCGCCCGTGGATCCCAGGAACGGAGCCTGACCGAAGGTGAACACGCCTCCGTCGTCGAAGACCATCCAATACCCATCTACTGCCCCGCTGGAGTCGTAGCTGAGCGCGAGGCCCGTTGCATCATGTCCGTTCGGTCTCTTTCCACCCGTAGAGCCATAGAACTTGGCATCCCCGAGGCTGTACACCCCTCCATCTTGCAAAACAATGTAATAGCCCTTGCCCGAAGGCGTTCCGACGATCCCGGTGGGGATTGTGCCGTCGCCTCTAACGTCACCGAAAGGGCGGGCATCGCCGGCGGTCCACACTTTGCCGTCCCGGCCCACCGTCCACAGCCCCTTGCCATCTGGCGTCGCCGCCGCCGCCACGATGATCTGAGACTCGGCAGGGGTGTGCGGGAAACTCGAGCAACTGCTGAGTTGGCCACCGCAGAGGATGGGCGCGTCACCGCGGGCATCAATGGCGCCTTGGTCGGTCACGACCCAATAGCCATTCCGGCCAGGGATGGCGGCGATACTTCCGCGATAGGGGATGGTAGGGAGCTGCGGAGCGCCATCAACTGCATACGTGCCAGTGACGCCCTTAGTATCGCGAGCGTCGAGCTGGACCCAGAAACCGCCGTTCGGCGCTGCGGCGAGGCTGGTCAAGAGACCGGTTCCGGTGGGCGCCGACGCGCTCACACGTGTCGCCACACCACTGAGGAAGGCGAGGATCAACAAGCTTGCCGTTGTGGTGAGCACAGAAACAAGCAACCGGAAACGAGAGGTTCTGGAGATCATATTCATGGCAATTACGGTCCTTTCAAAGGTGATCTTAAAAATCATCGACTGGCGGTTGGAACATGTCCCAATCACTGCTTCGATCGCTGGCGCCGCCACCTCATGGGGCTCCGGTGAGGACCCACCCAGGGTTGAGGATGCTGGAAGGCTGGAGGAACAGCATTCCGCTGGAGTTGCCCGCGAGAGTGTAGTAGGGTCTGTCCACGGGTTCACCGGCGTAGACGAACTGCGTGGCGCCATTTTGATTGACCATCCGCCAAATCTGGTTTTGCCAACCCTCGGCGCTTGTTTTACATGGCCACTCGATGAGTTTGGCATCGCCCGGACTGGAACCGGTCACATCGGCGCACAGGCCGCTCCTGATATTCAGCAGTTGTACGATGGTTCCACTCTGCGATCCGCCTCCATCTATCGGCTTGATCTCCCATTGCTGGCTGCTGTTGCTATTCGCATTGAGGAGTTGCAACGGGGTTCCGGGTTCCGTGCCTCCGTACAGCGGGCCGATCACAGTACCGAACTGCTTGGATTCGATCGCCGTTTTTGGGAGGGCTGAGAGTTCCACCCCGCCATTGGCATGAACCCAGGCATAGGAGCGCCCACCGGGAAGCGCAACAATGCCGGTCACGACCGACCCGCCATTCCTTCCGCCTGTAGAGCCCAGGAATGGCGCCGCGCCAAAGGTAGAAACACCACCGTCGTCGGCGACTAGCCAATAGCCATTCACTGCTCCCTGAAGGTTAAGACTCAGGGCTATTCCCGTTACGTTATGCCCGCCAGGTTTTTTCCCACCCGTGGAGCCATAGAACACGGCGTCGCCCAGGCTGAACACGCCGCCATCGTCCATTACGATGTAGTAGCCGTGGCCGGATGGTGTACCCACGATCCCGGTAGGTATTCGATTGTCTTTGGTGACGTCGCCGTAGGATCGGGCCGTCCCTGCCGTCCACACCTTACCGTTGACAGTCACCGCCCACAAGCCTCGCCCATCCGGCATCGCCGCGGCCGCGACGATGCGGTCGCCATCTTTGGGACTCCATGGGTAGCCAGAGCAATTGCTTAACTGGCCTCCGCAAAGTTGAGGCGCATTGCCGCGCGCATCAATCTGGCCTGTCCTGCTTACGACCCAATATCCCTCATTGCCCGGAATAGCGGCGATGCTTCCTCTAGCCTCGACGCTCTCGAACTGTGGCGCACCGCCGATTGCGTAGGTCCCAACGGGATCAGAAGCGGGGTTGCCATCGAGTTGAACCCAAAATCCGCCGTTGGGAGCCGCTGCGACACTGGTATATGAGCCCGGGCCATCTGTTGGATAACTCGCCTCGGCCGGAACTGCCATGAGACTGAGAAAACCCAGAATTGCAAGGCACGTTGTTGCTGCGACGCGATACCTTCTGTGAGTGTTTTCGATCATGAGTTTCTTTCTTCCGTATCTGCTGTCTTCCTCACAATTCAAGAGCGAATAGGGAGTATTGGCGGCCTCCGCCTCATTGAACTCCGGTGAGTATCCACCCGGGGTTGACGACGCCGGAAGGTTGGAGGAAGAGCGTTCCACTGGAATCCCCGGCGAGGGTGTAGTAGGGTCTATCCACGGGTTCACCGGCGTAGACGAACTGCGTGGCGTCGTTTTGGTCGATCATCCGCCAAATCTGGTTGTGCCACCCCTCGCCGCTTGTCTTACATGGAAACTCGATGAGTTTGGCATCGGTCGGACTGGAGCCGGTAACGTCGGCGCACAGGCCGCTCCTGATATTCCGCAGTTGCACGATGCTTCCAGGTTGCGCTCCGCCTCCATTTGTCGGCTTGACCTCCCATTGCAGGCTGCTACTGCCATTCGCCTTGAACAGCTGCAATGGGGTTCCAGGTTCTGTGCCTCCATACAGAGGCCCAATCATGGTGCCGAACTGCGCGGATTGGATCACTACGTTCGGAAGGGCTTGCGGCAGTTCCACCCCGCCATTAGCGTGGACCCAGGCATACCCGAGCCGGTTGGGGCGGGTAGTGATGCTGGTGACGGGGCTGCCGCCACTCTTGCCGCCCGTGGATCCCAGGAACGGAGCCTGGCCGAAGGTGAACACGCCTCCGTCGTCGAAGACCATCCAATACCCATCTACTGTCCCGCTGGCGTCGTAGCTGAGCGCGAGTCCCGTTGCATCATGTCCGCCAGGTCTCTTTCCGCCCGTAGAGCCATAGAACTTGGCATCCCCGAAGGTGAACACGCCCCCGTCAGCCAGCAGGATGTAGTAGCCCTTCCCGGATGGCGTGGCGGCAATTGCAGTGGGAAGGTCCTTGCTAATGCCAATATTGCCAAGCCACTGCGTATCTTCGCCCACTGCGTACAAATTACCGTCCTGGCCGATTGCCCAGAATCCTTGACCATCCGGAGTCGCCGCGGCCCCAAGGAGGGTGAACGGTCCAGGGCCGTAGGGAGGCGGATAGAGAACGCAATTGGCCAGATAGCCCCCGCAGAGTTCGGGCGCATCGCCGCGCGCGTAGATGTGGCCGTCACCGCCCACCACCCAGTAGCCCACGCCGTGAGGATAGGCAATAATCGTACCTGCAACCGGCACGCTCTCGAACTGCGGCGCACCGTCGATCGCCAGCGTCCGCGACTTTTCACCTGAGTTGCTGTGCGGGCCGTCGACCTGAACCCAGAACCCGCCGTTCGGAGCCGCGGCGATGCTGGTCAAGTTCACACCCTTAGTGCCCCCGGGTATTGGCATGCTGGCATTCGCGGGAACCGCCATGAGGCTCAGAAGGGCTGGAACCGCCAGGCACGCGATTGCGGTTCGGTATGTCCTGCGATTGTTTCCAGTCATGAGTTTCTTCCTTTTCGAAATTCCAGGCCCGTGTCCATCGAATTGCGAATTGTCATCGTCCCAGCATTGGTTCGGCCTCAGACTTAACTGCCATTGAACTGCAAAGGGGCCGGTTCAATCCAAACCGTGCCGCAGCTTCTTAAAGCAGAAAGCGCTTTGATTGCTGGCACGCGCCACTTCCCGCCTGCGACGCTATGCGGGCGATCAACCTGACTGAACCTAGAACCACCATTCGGAGCCGCAGCGATGGTCATAGTGACGCCGACGCCGCCAGCCTCATCGACCGGCGGGCCGAGGATGATAGCCGGCAGCGTCAACCAGCCCGGCACGCCGGCCAGCAGGTATGGGAAGGCGATCCGACACGTTTCGGAGGACATCACATGCTTGGTCATGACAATCCGCCTCATTGAGCTCCGGTGAGTATCCACCCAGGGTTATCGACGCCGGAAGGCTGGAGGGACAATGTTCCACTAGAGTCGCCGGCAAGCGTGTAATTAGGTTCGTTCACATACACGCCGCTGTAGACGAACTGCGTGGCGCCATTTGGATCGAAGGTTATCCGCCAAATCTGGTTTTGCCAGCCCTGCGCGCTTGTTTTGCATGGCCACTGGATGAGTTTGGCATCGTGGGGACCGACACCCGTAACATCGGCGCACAGGCCGTTGTTGAAATTCACCAGTTGCACGATGCTCCCCGATTCCGCCACCCCGCTTGTCGGCCTGACCTCCCACTGCTGGCTGGTCCTGCCGTTGGCTTCGAGTAGCTGCAATGGGGTTCCGGGTTCTGTGCCTCCATATAGCGGGCCAATCACGGTGCCAAATTGCTTGGACGTGATCACCACTCGTGGGAGGTGCGAGAGTTCTACCCCACCAGTGTCGTGGACCCAGGCATACCCGAGCCGGTTGGGGCGGGCAGTAATGCTGGTGACGGGGCTGCCGCCACTCTTGCCGCCCGTGGATCCCAGGAACGGAGCTTGGCCGAAGGTGAACACGCCTCCGTCGTCGAAGACCATCCAATACCCATCTACTGTCCCGCTGGCGTCGTAGCTGAGCGCGAGTCCCGTTGCATCATGTCCGCCCTGTTTCTTTCCGCCCGTAGAGCCATAGAACTTGGCATCCCCGTAGGTGAATACGCCCCCGTCAGCCAGCAGGATGTAATAGCCACGTCCGGATGGCGTGGCGACAATTGCAGTGGGAGGGCTCTGTTGTCCGCCAATGCTGGTGCCAAGGGTTGGCGCATCGCCCACTGCATACACGGTATAGTTCTGACCGAGCGCCCAGAATCCTTGGCCATCCGGAGTGGCCGCGGCCGCGACGATGGTGTAGGGTTTAACCGTGGCTGGAGGCGGAAAAGCAGCGCAATTGCCCAGGTAGCCTCCGCAGAGTTCAGGCGCATCGCCGCGCGCGTAAATATGACCGTCACCGCCTACCACCCAATAGCCCACGCCGCGGGGATAGGCGACGATGGTTCCTGCAACCGGCACGCTCTCGAACTGCGGCGCACCGTCGATTGCCAGCGTCCGCGATTTCCCGAGTACGCTACCATGACTAGCGTCAACCTGAACCCAGAACCCGCCATTCGGAGCCGCAGCGATGCTGGTCAGGTCCATTGTGTCGGCGCCGAACTTATAAATCGGCAGGCTGGCGCTCGCGGGAATCGCCATGAGGCTGACGACAACCAGAGCCGCTAGGCACGTCATTGCGGTAAGTAGGCAGTTATACAAACGGAAGCGATATATCTTGCCACAGTGTCTCGTCATGACTCTTCTTTCCAAGTAGGATCACCTACGCCGATCAAAAATTAAACTCACCGTTTGCTAAGTTCTGAGGCTTAGGCGGAGCTTCGCCAATACCAAAGGCACTCCATCACGGCTAACTTACTTCTTGAGTTCGTCTTTTCCCGTCGTATTCCAGTCGTTCCGATTGGTGCGGGGCCGCCGTGTGCTTGGCACGATCAGCTCCGCGCCTCATGACATTAGGCATTTCTACTTCGAAGCCACAGTAAAGCTGATGCTGGCAGGTTCCGCCGCCTGATAGTTACCCTGAGCGGCATAGGTGATTGTCAGTACATCTTTGCCAACAGGCGGATTGCGTATGGTGAGAGCAGCCTGCCCATTCTTAAGCGCAATCGTGCCGCTTGTTCCGTTGTTCAGCGCGAAGCCCAGCGTCCCGCCTACGGGTAACAGGCCCTCGCTGGCGGCCGCTGCGCAACTAAGCGACTGGCCGGCCTGTAGTTGGGTGCTGTTGCAACTCAGGCGAAGCGCCACCGGACCCGGCGTCACGGTGACGAGTACTACCGCGGACGTTCCTGGAGCATAATTCTTATCCCCTGAGTAGACAGCGGTCATGGGATGCTGGCCGACATTCAGGGACGGCAACACTAGGCCAAAGGTATGTCCGTCAGTGAATTTTGGGACGGGATAGGTGCCGACCACATCGGAGCCATCCAGGATCTTCACCGAGCCGGTGGGCGCAATCTTGCCGCTCGGCGCAATTGTTACTTCAAAGGCTGGCGGCAACGGATAAACCAGACTCGTGCTGGCAAACTGCAACGTAACCGGGGTTGCGGGAGCGGAAACAGAGAAACTCGTTGTCGTGGTCGCTGCCGTATAGTTGCCTGCGGCTGCTATGCTGGCTCGGAGGACGACCGTGCCCGCTCCGGTGAGGGTGACGGTGCTGCCGGAGATGGTGGCCGGACCGCTGACCACCGAGTAGGTGATGGCTCCCGAAGAGTTCGACGTTGCGCTCACTGCGAAGGGCGCTGCGCCATAGGTCTGGTTGGCAATCGCAGTGAAGGTAAGCGTGGGTGTCTTCCCGGCTACGGAGAAGCTAGTCTGGGCAGTAGTGGCGGCATAGTTGCCTGCGGCTGCTACGCTGGCCTGGAGCACGACCGTGCCCGCTCCGGTGAGGGTGACGGTGTTGCCGGAAATGGTAGCCGGACCGCTGACCACCGAGTAGGTGATGGCTCCGGAGGAGTTCGATGTTGCGCTTACTTTGAAGGGCGCCGCGCCGTAGGTCTTGTTGGTAATTGCAGTGAAGGTAAGCGTGGGTGTCTTCCCGGCTACGGAGAAGCTAGTCTGGGCAGTAGTGGCGGCATAGTTGCCGGAAGCGGCCACGCTGGCCTGGAGGACGACCGTGCCGACCCCGGTAAGCGTGACGGTGTCGCCGCGGATGGTAGCCGGGCCGCTGATCACCGAGTAGGTGATGGCTCCGGAGGAGTTCGATGTTGCGCTTACTTTGAAGGGCGCCGCGCCGTAGGTCTGGTTGGGAATGGTGGCGAAGGTAAGCGTGGTTGTTTCCGCGGAGACAGAGAAGCTCGTTTTCGCGATAGCTGCGGCGTAGTTGCCGGAAGCAGCCTGGCTGGCCTGGAGCATGACGGTTCCGACGCCGGTGAGGGTGACGGTGCTGCCGGAGATGGTGGCCGGGCCGCTGATCACCGAGTAGGTGATGGCTCCAGGAGAGTTCGACGTGGCGCTCACCGCGAAGGGCGCTGCGCCATAGGTCTGGTTGGCAATTGCAGTGAAGGTAAGTGTGGGTGTTGTCCCAGCTACAGAGAAGCTAGTCTGGGCAGTAGTGGCGGCATAGTTGCCTGCGGCTGCTACGCTGGCCTGGAGGACGACCGTGCCCACTCCGGTGAGGGTGACGATGCTGCCGGAGATGGTGGCCGGACCGCTGACCACCGAGTAGGTGATGGCTCCGGAGGAGTTCGACGTTGCGCTCACTGCGAAGGGCGCTGCGCCGTAGGTCTGGTTGGCAATCGCAGTGAAGGTAAGCGTGGGTGTCTTCCCGGCTACGGAGAAGCTAGTCTGGGCAGTAGTGGCGGCATAGTTGCCTGCGGCTGCTACGCTGGCCTGGAGCACGACCGTGCCCGCTCCGGTGAGGGTGACGGTGTTGCCGGAAATGGTAGCCGGACCGCTGACCACCGAGTAGGTGATGGCTCCGGAAGAGTTCGACGTTGCGCTTACCGCGAAGGGCGCTGCGCCGTAGGTCTGGTTAGCAATCGCAGTGAAGGTAAGCGTGGGTGTCGTCCCAGCTACAGAGAAGCTCGTTTGGGCAGTAGTGGCGGCATAGTTGCCGGAAGCCGCGACACTGGCCTGGAGGACGACCGTGCCTACTCCGGTGAGGGTGACGATGCTGCCGGAGATGGTAGCCGGGCCGCTGATCACCGAATAGGTGATGGCTCCCGAAGAGTTCGACGTTGCGCTTACCGCGAAGGGCGCTGCGCCATAGGTCTGGTTGGCAATCGCGATAAAGGTAAGTGTGGGTGTCTCCCCTAAGCCGGCTCCGGTAAGCTGGATCGATTGTGCCGCCGGATTTCCATTCAGTGAATTGTCCGTCAGCACGGCTGCGGCTTCGATGGAGCCAACTCCCTGGGGAATGAAGCTGATGCTCAGGTTACAGCTTGCGCCGGGCACTAGCGAGAACGTGCTGGTGCAATCGACGGGGGTTCCCGAGCCATCGACCTGGGTGAAATTCGCGCCCACGCTCAAGCCGGGGGCGATGGCACTCAGGTTCTGGTTGCCGATGTCTTCGACCGTGACCGATTGCGGGCTGTCTGCGCTGGTTTCGCCCACGTTCGTCGAGGCAAAGCTGAGCGCCGGTGGATGGGAGCGTTGGTCCTCCACCACGAGATTAGTGCTACCGTCGGTGACGGCGAGATCTCCGGCTCCATCCAAAGCCAGAGCCAGGGGACTTGTGATTTGGCTCATGGGAACCGTGGTTTGGACACCGCTGGGAGAAACCTCCACCGGACCAGAAAGTTCGGTATCCGCGATGAAGACATTCCCGGCCCCATCCACCTTCACGTCAACCGGGCTCTTCAAAGTGGCGGGGACCACAGTCTGAACGCCGCTAGGGGTAACCTCCACGACCCGGTCGTTGTCGCGATCCGCTATGAAGACGTCGCCCGCTCCGTCTACCGTCACGCCCCAAGGAGCGTTTAAATTGGTGGCAGGAACTGTGGTCTGGATGCCGAGAGGTGAAATCTCCACGACGCGGTTGTTGGCGGTGTCTGCAACGAAAACGTCACCTGCTCCATCCACCGCCACGCCGTCGGGGCTGGCCAGACCGTTAGTAGGAATCGTAGTCTGGATGCCGGCCGGCGTCAGCTCCACTACGTCGTTGCCGGAAACGTCCGATACGAAGACATCGCCCCCTCCATCCACCGCAATGCTCCACGGACTGATCAATCCGGTGAATGGGAGCACGGTTTGGGTGCCGCCGGGCGTAATCTTCAGGATACGCGTGTTTCCGGCGTCCACGATGTAGGAGTTGCCGGCTCCATCCACCGCCACGCCCGTCGGATAGTTCGCCACTCCAGCAGCGAGGACCGTAGCCTGAGGGCCCGGGTCGAAGGCAATCTGCGGGCCTTGGCCAATGCCATAGATGGGGGTTGTAGCCACGACGGTCCCGCCGTTGCCTGTGATCTGGACAGCGCCGGAGCGGAGTCCGGCAAACAGAGGCGCAAATGTCACATTCACCGTGCACGTCGAGCCCTCTGTGACTGCGCCCGTGCACGTGCTGCCGCTGGCAAGGATGAAGTCGAGGTTTGGCGCGCCTTGAGTGAGCGCCTGGGGAGTATTTAAATTGCTGCTGGCGGTAACGTTATAGTTCAGTGTGATGGTCTCGTTGCAAGGAGCAGGAGTCGTCTGGCCGGTCGCGCAGACATTCACATTGGAGAAGTTTACAGAAGTGGTCTCGAAGTCTAACACCCGGGAGTTGCCGTTATCCGTAATGAAGACGTCGCCCGTTCCATCTACCGCGACGCCGTACGGATAGGATAGGCCGCTGGTTGCCAACGTGGTCTGGGCGCCGGTGGCGGCGCCGCCGCTCCCGGCCGCAATCTCTACGACTTCGTTGCTGTCTTCATTTACGATGAAGAGGTCACCCGCTTTATCCACGGCTACTCCCTCAGGTCTGCTCAGTCCGGTGCCTACCGTAGTGAGGGCACCGCCGAAGGGGATTTCTGCTACCGTGGCCGTGACTGGTTCCGAGATGAAGAGGTCTCCCGCTCCGTCCACGGCCACGCCCTCGGGATAAAACACCGTCGGGTAACCGACCACCGTGGTCTGGGCGCCGGTCCCGGCCGCAACCTTCACCACCCGGTTGTTGCTGCTATCCGCGATGAACACATCACCCGCTCCATCCACCGTTACGGCGAACGGACTGGTTAGGCCGCTGCCCACTGTGGTCTGGGCGCCACCACCAGCGGGAATCTCCACTACCCGGTTGTGGAAAGTATCTGCGATGAACAAATCGCCCGCTCCATCCACGGCAACACCGTTCGGTTCAGATAGTCCGGTGCCCCCTACTGAGACAGTGATTGTGGTTTGGGCGCCTCCGCCGGCTGGAATCTTCAGGAGTTGGTTAGTGACATTATCCACGACGTAGACGTTGCCTGCCCCATCCACCGCCACGCCGGTGGGGGAAGTCAACCCGCTGAAGGGCACCGTGGCCTGGACGCCGCCGAAGCTCACCCCCTGTGCGCGAAGAACAGCAGGAGACGCAGCCAACAGAGTGGTGGCCAGCACCTGCGCTAGAAAGCTAAGCGGAACAAAGCGCTTCATATTCCTTGATCCGCTGGAGTCTCATCGAGGATGGTGTGTATTTGCCTTTTCATGACCAAATCCAGCCTTTCTTTCAAATCCCTTTTAAGACATGGCTTTCAATGTGCGGTTCTAGTCCGAATGTTGTGGGAAGGGCTAACCGACACCAGCAGTCCGATCGCTAGCCGGAGAGAAGTCTGTGTATCTGCAACCATTGCTGTGGGATCAGTTGCCGGATAAATCGCCGTCTCCGAGTGTAAAATCCATGAGAGACTAGTGTTATCTTCACAGTAACCGCAGAGGTTACCTTTCAAGCCGCATCCGCTCAATTGCCTGCAGGCGGAAGATAAAGCGGCCGCGACACGCGCGAAGATATCGCACAGCATCATGTAGCGCTCCAATGGAGCCACGCCCTTTAGGGCATCCCGAAGATGGGAATGCTTGCACCCGTCAGACCGCGGGTAAATGGTAACGGAGAAATATCAAGCACGCACGACAAGCTGTGCGTACTTAAGAGAATTGTGAAATCCAGGAATAAGGGCCCGAAATGGATGACCAAGCCAGCAAGAGGAGGGCGAACCCTATACGGTTCACATGCTGCTTGGTTGCTATTAAACCCAGCAAGGCTCATTATACGGAAAGATCGGTATCTGTCAAGGCCTTTTTTAGCACAGTTAATGAGATTTTTAAAGATATATGCGTGTTCATACATTACACGCTGTGACGTCTATCTCCGAGACGGATGATGGTGGGATCAGGATGTCGAAATGTACATTCCCGATGTGACAAGCCCAGAATGGCTCAAGCGCAACTACCAGGACTTCCAAGATAAAGAGCAATACGTACTGTCAACATTTACCTTTTATAAAACCTCAAAGGCAGCCTGTCGTATCAACCAAGTGGGATGGGGTTTCAGTGATGGCGCTCATCTGGACGCGTGCATTGAAATAGGCTATAGGGTTGGTCAGGCCTCAGTCGACGCAACCCAGAAAAACGGCCACTCTCCTCATGGCTGCCATGATTGGCCAAGATGGACAGATCGAGCCAGCATCGATCCAACGCCAAACCATTACACGAACCTGGGCTGAACTTGACGCCAACACGCGAACTGCATTGGAAAGAGCAACCGAAATCGTTACAAAGCAGATGAGGCTCTATGACCGGAGAAAACAAGGTATCCAATGACCAATGTTACCCATTTCCCTGCAAGCTCCTGGAAGGCCTGACGGCGAATGGTATCGACGCGAAAACGCAGGACAATATCGTTGAAAATGTCAGTTCCATTGCCCTTTATAGTTTCCTCGAGTCACAGGCCGCGTCTCTCGCGCTGATTGCATGCGCATCGGCGTATTCCAAAGTGAGGTACCGTGCTGCGTTTTCCACTGCCATCCTGAATAATCAACCGATGGGATTCTATGCGCCTGCCGTTCTGGTGAAAGATGCACAGCGGCATGGCTTAAGCGCCAAATCCGTCGACTTTCAGCATTCGGTTGGCCCTGCACGGTCGAGCATGAGCGAGATGGCTCCTTGTCTTTGTGCATCGGCCTTGGCTATGCAAAAGACTACGCCTGAGCATCGCCGCGATGCTCTTTGGCAAGTGGACGACCATGCCGACAAACTCGATCGAGGGACCACTCCTGCGGCAAAATAGAGAATGGCTACGAGAAGACCCCGGGCATTGCGGCTTCAACAGATGAGCCCGGAAGAGTTCCTGGCTGCGGGCTATGCCGACACTGGTTTCACCGCTGGAGGATATTGCCCCTCGCATATTGAGATGTAATTCGCATTCATCCCAAACGCGGAGAACCGACATGGTGCCCACCGATTCCGACAAACCGATCCACTCTCTGCTCCACGTTCACGTATGCGTTCATTGCAGCAATGCAATCCGCAGAGAAGAACTCGAAGGGCGAGGGCATACGACAGGAATCTTTCCTTGCCCCAAGTGCGGTATCGAAGGACCGCTGAATCTCGAAATCCGTGACATGAATGGTTCTGGACCAACTACATCGACAGTCAAGTGAATCATTCCGCCAACGGAAGTCTTCTTTGTCCCCTCTGGCTAATGCCACCGAATTTCGTACCTGCTGCTTTCACAAATTCATTCACAAGACGCGATTTGCTGTCTGTATGAACCGCAAGGCTGGTGACAAGGCGGAGGCGTTCTTCCACCAATGGCCGCATCGTCAATCCATCGCGGGCAACTCTCCATGCCGCTGCGCGCGGCAAGAAAGCAAGACCCTGATGCTCACGAACCAGCTCTGCTGCCTCTTCGGCGCTTGTGAAATGGTAGAGGTCTAAAGGATGCGTACCTCTATCTGCCGCAACGGTTTGAATCGTGTCGTACAGGTAGGCATTGGCGTGCTGGCCGAGAAGTGCCCAATTACGCCCATCCATTTGCGACAGGCGGACCTCTCGATATACAGCCAGTTCATCGTCCATCAACATGACGATATAGAAAGGATTGTCCACGATGTTCAACATGCTGAGCTTTGGCTTGTGCGGCACGCCGGTTATCAACGCCAGATCGAGCGTGCCTGACGCGACCTGTTGTGCGAGTTGGTTGGAGTAGTTGCTCCACAATTTAATCTTCAAGTTCGGGAACAGCGGGAGTTGGATAGACAAAATGGTCGAGACCAGAAATGGATCGGTATAGGACGATTTGCCGACATTCAGGACCTCAACCGATCCATCGAGAACGGCCCGCGAAGCCAGGATAGAATGCTCAAAATTTGCAAGCACCTCGCGCATTTTGGCAATGAATACCCGGCCCGCATCTGTAAGCTCCGCGGCCTGATGATTGTGCCTGAAAACCTGAAAGCCGATAATCCGCTCCAGCTTTAGAATCTGTTTGCTGAGAGTGGATTGAGTCATATGCAGCCTGTCGGCTGCTCTTGAAAAATGCAGTTCTTCAGCAACGACAATCGCTGCCTGCAACAGTCGGATCTCTGGCAAGACCATGACCATCCTCCGAGATGGGGATTCTTGGAAGGCCAGCGGCGCGATAAAGCGCCGGATGTGGAAAAATTGTAATCCTCATTGAGCATGATTTGCATCTGTAACGCTCCCATCGCAGCGCCGCGTCATTCCTAAATGGAATGACGCGGCGCTCAAAATTTCATTAGACGTGAAACCACGTAAGTGACCATGATTGACCGTAAACACGAGCGACGCTGATGCGCTCCAGCAGCGTCGCTCAAGGAGATATGGTTATGGGCATTCGGTACTTAACGGAATTCGATGTTGCCGAGAGGACGCAGATCAGTCTCGGTACGCTACGACGTTGGCGGCTGGAAAACAAAGGGCCGCGGTATCACAAGTTCGGCTCGCTCGTGCGCTACGACGAAGAGGATCTCGCGGCTTGGGAACAGGCTCAACCGGCAGGAGGTACGCGAGCCTTACGGATCGGCCCAGCCTCGGAACAACCCGCCTCTGTTCGGCGGGCCATTCTGAGGCGTTAGAGGTGAATTTTGGATATTGGCATGTTTTCTCATACCGGATATACTACTTGTGGTGAGACCATGCCTACCACTTCTCCCAAGATGGGACGCAAGATCAAGAAGAGTTTCAGTATCTCCGTCGAATCGGACTCGTTCATCCGCAAGAACTGCAAGGAACGCAAATCCAATTCAGAGTCGGAAACCCTGGATACACTTTTGAGCGAACTCAGAGCAATTCGACAACAACAGGCGATTGAAGCTGCGTACACGGACTACTACGACTCACTGAGTCAGGAGGAAGTCACGGAGGAACGCGCCTGGGGCACGTTCGCAGAATCGCAACTGGCAAAGGAAGACCAGTAAACATGGCGACGGCACAACGGTTTCCGCAACGCGGCGAAATCTGGTGGACGAACTTTCACACCGACCCACCGGAAAAGGGACGGCGGCCCGTGATTATCGTTTCGCCCGATGCGCGAAACCGGCATGAGCGTGCAACAACTGTTCTGGTTATCCCTCTCTCTACTTCGATCCATAAACTCGGCCCTGCTCACATGCTGTTGCAGGCTGGCGAAACCGGCCTTCGAATGGATTGTGCGGCGCAAGCGGATAACATTGCCGTCGTGATTCGCGCCAATCTACGGGAACCGGGACCAGGGCAACGTGCCCTTTCCAATACAAAAATCTGCAAGCTGGCTTCGCTGGTGAAAACCGCGATGGGCTGTCTGGAATCAGCGGAAAAGGGAGAGAAGTAGCATGGCGCTGTATCGACGTGGCGATATTTGGTGGTATGAATTCTGGTTTGCCGGTCGGCACATTCGGGAATCGAGCAAGAGTTCCTCAAAGACGCTTGCAAGAACGCGGAGCAAAATCGCAGACGTGAATTGGAGCAAGGATTCAACAACTTCACTGATACCGCGCCACGAGCGAATTCGTGCCTTTCGGTGACGTGGCGGAAGACTTTTTCGACGGCTACAAACTACGCCTCCCCGACTCCGCCGTGTTTGCCGAATATGCTATCGACCATCTGAAGCGGCTGCTCGGCAGCAAAATGCTGGTCGATTTCAATGAGGCCGTCGTCATCAAGTACCAGAATGATCGCCTTGACGAAGGAGCAGCACCGAAGACCATCAACGAAGAAGTCGGTTTTCTGCTGCGCATCCTGGGCGAACCGGGCGACATCATCCGCGCACGCCTGCGCAAGAAGAAGATGCTCAAGCTGAAGGTTCGCAAAGTCATCGGCAAGGCATACAGCGAGGAAGAGAAGAAGCGCATGTTGGAAGAGGCGGCAAAGGCCCGTTCTCCGCACATCTACCTCGCGCTGACGCTGGCTCTCAACGCCGGGATGCGCGATGCCGAGATCAAGACGTCTGAGCTGGGCGCAGATCAACTTCGACAAGAAATATCTGGCTGTTGGCCGCGCCAAGACGGAAGGCGGCGAGGGCCGGACCATTCCGTTGAACTCGGAACTCTTCGCCGTGCTTCTCGATTACGTCGAGTGGTACAAACACAAGTTCGGGGAGACCCGACCGGAGTGGTATGTCTTTCCGTTTGGCAAACCGCAGCCCACCGATCCTACGCGCCACGTCACGACCCTGAAGACGGCCTGGAGCAACGTGCGCGAGAACGCTGGCGTCACGGGCGCTGGCATGACAACCGGCACACGCTCATCACCGAACTGGCGGAGAGCGGCGCGGGCGACCAGACCATCATGGACATTGCCGGCCATGTCTCGAAGCAGATGCTCAAGCACTACAGCCACATTCGGATGGAAGCGAAACGGACAGCGCTGGAGTCCATTGTGCGTAAGAACGGCGATGGAAAAGATGCAGCACAGAACGAGCGGGATGACTCAGCACTGCCAGAATCACCGGATTACGCAGGCTTTTGAAGGGCAGTACCCACAAAAGTCCCCACATTCGGCTGTTTTGGAGGGTCATCGGGGAGTGTATCGGAGTCGTAAGTCTATTGAAAATAATTGGCTCCTCAGGTAGGACTCGAACCTACAACCCTTCGGTTAACAGCCGAATGCTCTGCCATTGAGCTACTGAGGAGTGTGCCGGGCGGAATGAATCTCATTCGTAAGGTAACAAATCGACAAGGGCCAGTCAAAGAACGGAAACGTCTCTGCCAATCGTTTGGCCAGCCATATTGCACGAGCCGCAGTTCCCCGTCTCAGTCCCATGGCGCTAGTTGCCTCCTGCACATCTGCTGTTTTCATGCGGCGATCAAACTTTCAAACTCACATCTAGTGCTCGCTGCAGGTCCGATGGTGTGTTGATGTTTAAGAACCAATCGGGCGCGCCGAGTTTGTCGCCGAATTCGAGCGGCATCGTGAGACTTTGCATATCCAGAAATCGAATACGAGAATTCGACTGCGCCCGCGCTTGGTCCTCTTGAAACTCGCGCATGGAGTCGGGCGGAGATTTCAAATCCGCTGCCATTGCCGAAATTGCCTCCTGCGTGGCGAGCATAATCTTGTACTTCCCCTCCTCGAGCGCGCTCCGCATGCCTGGTGCCAGCGAGCGATGATAGAGGCCGCAAAGGGGGTGCGACATGCCATCCATCTGTGGGAGGACGCAAAAGATCTTTTCCGCCAGTATCCCGTCGTTCTCTGACTGCGCGGCCAGCATTCCGCAATAACTCTATGGGCACGAGAGGCAAATCGACAGCGAGAAAAAGGTTCCAGTCCGTGGGCGATCTCTCCAGCGCCGGAACGATTCCGCCCAGCGGGCCGGCGCCCGCCACCGCATCGCGGATGATTGCGACGGACGGCGGGAGACATTGCCGCAGGTCATCACGGCTTGCACAAACGGCGACAGTGCCGCAAACTCGCTCCAGTCGATAGACCGCGTGCTGGAGCAGCGTCCGGCCATTCCACGGCAGCAGCACTTTATCCTGGCCCAGCCTGGAACTGCCTCCGCCCGCGAGCACAAACCCGGAGATTTCCTGATGAACGCTGTCGAGCGCGCGGGTCAGGCTCATTTCCATCACTTACGCCGAACTGTTCGCCGTGCCGAGCCGTTCAAAAAATCGAATCAGCGATTCAATGCCGCGATGGAAATTCGCGATGTGAAATTTTTCATTCGGCGCATGCAGATTGTCGTCGGGAAGGCCGAAGCCCATCATTACAGAGGGAACCTTCAGACTGCGCTCGAAGTCGCCCACGATGGGAATCGAACCGCCGGAGCGCACGAATACGGTGTCCTTGCCGAATACCTCGCGCATCGCGGCGGTCGCCGCATCCACATAGGGATTGCCCACGCGAATCACGATCGGATCGCCTGAGTGAATCAGTCGCACATCCAGCGCGACACCTTTTGGGCAAAGGGATTCGACATACGTCTTATAGATCGCAAATATCTTCTTGGGCTCCATCTCCGGTACCAGGCGCATGGAAACTTTCGCGACAGCCTTCGCCGGAATCACCGTTTTTGCGCCCGCGCCGGTGAAGCCTCCCGGCATTCCGTGGATCTCCAATGTGGGCCGCGCCCACAGCCGCTCCAAGACGGAGTATTCCATCTCTCCAGTCAATGCAGACGATCCGACTTCCTTGCGCTGGAATTCCTCTTCGCTGAACGGCAGCGACTTCCACGCACGCAATTCTTCAGGGGAAGGCGGCAAAACTGCGTCGTAGAATCCTGGAATCCGAATATGCCCGTTCGCATCTTTCAGTTGCGCGAGTATCTGGCAAAGCGCGAAGAACGGATTGGGCGCCGCTCCGCCATACATGCCGGAATGCAGATCCGTGGCAGCACCTCGCGCCTCAATCTCCGTATATAGCAGGCCGCGCAGGCCGACGCACAGGGTCGGCAGGTCGGGAGCGAACATTTCCGTGTCGGAGATGAGCGCGAAATCCGCCTTCAGTCGTTCCGGATGCTCGCGGACAAATTGCGCGATTCCCTCCCCGCCGACTTCTTCCTCGCCCTCAAGAATCACGCGAATATTGATCGGGAGCTTGCCTCCGTCGGTATGCAGCAGACTCTCCAGCGCCTTCACGTGCATGTACATCTGGCCTTTGTCGTCCACGGCACCGCGCGCGTAGAGATTGCCGTTGCGCTCGGTCGGTTCAAATGGAGGGCTGATCCACTCGTCCAACGGATCGGGCGGCTGCACATCGTAGTGGCCGTAGCATAGGCAGGTCGGCTTGCCCGTGGCATGGAGCCAGTCGGCGTACACCAGCGGGTGGCCTGGCGTTTCAATGATCTGCACGTTTTCCATGCCGATCCGCGTCAGCTCCCTCGCCAGCATCTGCGCGGCGCGGCTTACATCATCGCGATGTTCCGGCAATGTGGAGACCGAAGGAATTCGCAGCAGGTCCTTCAACTCCGCAAGAAAACGCGACTGGTTCTCACGGGCAAACTGAAGAGCGGGAGTTGACATCGACAGCACTCCTTGGCGGGAATATAAAACGTTGCGGCTTCGTCAATAGCGAGGCATGGATGGATCAATCTTCTCTGCCCAGGCATCGATTCCACCGGAGAGAGACTGTGCCCGTGGAAATCCCTGCTCGCGAAGCCACAATGCGACACTCAAAGACCGCATTCCACGATGGCAATACACCACAATATGCGCGTCCGGATCGAGTTCCTGATTCGCTCGCGAGGGAATATCGCCCATAGGAATCGAACGTGAGCCGGGAATCGCTGCCGTGCTGCACTCCCAGGACTCCCGCACATCGAGCAGGCAAACGCTTCCAGCGTCGTTTCCAGGCGCAACTTCCTTCAATTTCGCGTGCAGATCATGAGGAGAGATTTCATATTCCATACGCGAACCAGAATACATCGAGCACGCGGCTGCTGGCATCCCGACCCTGCGCAGTCCAATGTGCGGATAGGATTCCCCATACCGCGCGCAAGGCGTCTCTTGGAAAGCCCCGGTTGGAAAGCTGCGGTGCAAACAGGATAAGATCGGCGTACAACCATATAAATAGAGAGAGTGTGCGGTCCGAGCCATGAAGCTGCCTTTATGAGTGAAAGAGTTCTTGTTGTTGAAGATGAATCGAATGCGCGCCTGGGCCTGACTGAACTGATTTCCAGTTGGGGATATTCCACGGAAGGTGCGCAGGACGGGGTGGAGGCGCTGGAACGCGTGCAGAATTGGCGTCCCGCCATCATCGTTTCCGATCTCAAGATGCCGCGCATGGACGGCCTGACCCTGCTGAATCGGCTGGGCGAATTGGAGGAGAAATTCGCCGTCATCATGCTGACGGCGCAAGGGAGCATTGAGAGCGCGGTTGAGTCCATGAAGCTGGGCGCATTCGACTACATTCAAAAGCCCATCGATCCGATCCGCCTGAAAAGACTGCTGGCCAGTGCCAGTTCGCAGCACCATACTGAACGCGACGTGGAGGGTCTCCGTCGCCAAGTGGAAGAGACCGGAACGCTGGGATCCCTGGTCGGCAAGTCCACGCCCATGCAGGACATATTTCGCCTGATCGAGCGCATTGCTCCGAACAACGTATCGGTTCTGATTACGGGAGAAAGCGGAACCGGAAAAGAGGTGGTGGCGCGCACCCTGCATGAGCTGAGCGGACGTAGCAGCAAGCCTTTCGTTGCGGTCAACTGCGCTGCCATTCCGGAAACACTGATTGAAAGCGAGATTTTCGGCCATGAACGCGGCGCATTTACGGGCGCCGTGGAGCGGCGTGCCGGCTGCTTCGAACTGGCCGAGGAAGGAACTCTGTTGCTGGATGAGATCGGCGAAATGCCGATCGCCACCCAGGCCAAGCTGTTGCGCGTGCTGGAGGACCGCACGCTGCGGCGCCTCGGAAGCAAGATCGAGACGCAGATCAACGTGCGCGTGTTGGCCGCGACAAACAAAGACCCGGAGTCCGCGATTGCCGACGGGCATCTGCGCAGCGATCTTTTTTACCGGCTGAATGTATTTAATATTCATATGCCGCCGCTTCGCGAACATCTGGAAGATATTGCGCCCATCGCACGCGCGATGGTTCGCACAATGAATGAACGCCACAGCTGTGAAGTGACAGGAATCGAAGACGATCTGCTGCGGGACTTTGGATCCTACGAATGGCCCGGCAATGTCCGGGAACTGCGCAATGTACTGGAGCGCGCGGTCGTACTGTGCGGCAAGGGGGTGCTGGGAAGGCAACATCTTCCGCCCGGGTTCGGTATCGTTCGCACTTCAGCGGCAAGTGGCCCAGACCAGCTGCAAATGCCAGTAGGAACGACTGTGGATGAAGCGGAGCGGCGTCTGATCTTGCGTACCCTGGAATCAACCGGCAACAATAAGACCCGCGCCGCGGAAATTCTGGGAATCAGCCTGAAAACGCTGCACAATAAGCTGAAGGAATATGGTAGCTAAGAGCGCGATCTCATACATAATAAACCTGCCGTTCCGGCCGAGCGACAGCGCAGTCGAGGTGCCCGCGGTTGGCCGACACGGAACAGGGGCTTCGCCTCGCGCCCGAAAGCCGGTTGGAGACACTGTCTCCCGTTTGCAAATGAGTTAGTAGCGCCATGGGAATCCGCCTCAAGCTCGTGTTGGCCATCACCGCCACGGTGTCCGCCATCGCGGTGCTGCTGTCCCTGCTGTACCTGTCGCAGCTGCTTTCCGAGCGCATCCAGCAAAGCTACCTTCGCACCGATATTGCGGCCCATCAAATCCTGCTGGCTGTTGATGCGGCGCTTGAGCATGGACTCAGCGATGTCCCGCTGCCCCCCAACGACTCAGACGCTCTGGACAAGGCAATCGCGCACACGCTGCATCACGATGCGGCACTGCAGACGATGGTGAACTCGTTCATTCGCTATGCGCCGACCATTTACGATATCAACATTGCCGACAGCAACGGCAAAATACTATTAAGTACTGACCCGCTGTATCAGGGACGCGCGCTGCCCAACCAACCAAGCTTCGTCTCTTTGCAAAAGCTGACAGCATGGCGGAAGTTCCGCATCGTTTTCGGGCCGCCGGCGGTTTATGCGGTGGACGCGCGGATCGACCGCAACGTGAACGGCGTCTCCACTCCGTTTCTCACGGTCCGGGTGGGCGTTCGCACCAGCTTCCTTCGCAGCCAATTGGCGCCGTGGCTGCGCGCGGAGATGGCGATCGTCGTGCTTTCCATGCTGATCACCATCCTGCTTGCCGCGCTGCTCTCCAATATGGCGCTCCATCCGCTCCAGGTCATCAGCGATCGGCTGGATCAATTCATGTTGGCCGAGCCGCAGTCTACACAAGAGCCGGAGGTCTTGCTGGCCCAGACGGATGAAATTTCCCGGGTCTCCAATAAGATTGAGCGGATCGGGAAACGCATGCGCAGCGTGGAGGAAGTGTTCACCGCCCTCAAGGAAAACCTCAACCAGGTACTGGAGAATCTGCAGGACGGCGTCATGCTGTTTACTCGGGACGCGCGCGTGGTGATGGTCAGCGATTCCGTCGAGCACTTCCTGGGATTGACCCGCCAGCAGATGCTGGGCGTGGAACTGCATGACATATTCGATCGGCAATCGATGCTCGGCCAGGTTGTTCGCCGCGCCTTCAACGCTCGCGTCATGCTGATGCAGGAGGAAGTGATTACGGAAACAGGCCGTCGCCTGCAGGTCTCGCTGGATTTTATCCATAACGACGACGCGACCAGCCCGGCCGACACCCTGGGAGCATTGCTGACTTTGCACGACACCGAATCCATGCGGCAGATTGAAACCGAACTGGAGGTCTCGCGACGTCTTGCGGATCTGGGGCGGCTCACCTCCGGCGTAGGACACGAGGTAAAAAATCCAATCAACGCCATCGTGGTTCACCTCGAATTGTTGCGGGAAAAGCTGGCGCGACATGACAATAGCGCGGAACGGCACGTCGATGTGATTCAAAATGAGATCAAGCGTCTTGACCGTGTGGTCGAAACTCTGGTCGATTTTTCCCGTCCCGTCGAACTAGATTTGGCGACGCGCGACCTTCGTGCGATCGTAAATTCTGTGGTGACGCTGGCCGAACCCGATCTTGAGCAGCGCGCTGTGCATGTAGTTGCCGTCTTGCCGAATGCACCGGTATACGTACGCGTCGATGCGGACCTGATCCAGCAGGCACTGCTCAACGTCCTGCTGAACGGCGCGCAGGCCATGGCAGAAGGCGGCGAATTGCATGTGGAGCTGCGCCACACCGCCCATGAAGCCAGCCTGCGGATCAAGGACCAGGGGTGCGGAATCCCTCGGGAGATACTCGGGCGCATTTTCAACCTTTACTTCACAACCAAGCGGGAAGGCACGGGAATCGGGCTGGCAATGACCTATCGGATACTCCAACTCCACAACGGCTCGGTTCAAGTAGAATCTGAGGTGGATGTCGGCACTCAATTTACGCTTCGGCTACCCATGGTTGCGGCGCCCGAGCACACGACAGCGTTAAAGATGAGTGCGGGATAGTTTTGCCTGGTGGATCCTTCGCAAGCTCGGAACAGACGAAGATTTGCAGGTACCAAGAAAGTTGCAAGGGCCGAATGCGGTATTTGCGTCTATTTTCTGTCTCGTTTCTGCTGACGATCGCGATCGCCGGCTGTCATCGCAGACAGGTGCGCGTCGTGCCGCAGCCGCAGGCCCAGGCCCCGATCGTCGCCACCCTGCCGCCCATGCCGCCGCTGACGCTACAGGATGTCGAGCTCGCAAAGGCGGCGCCGGCCAAGCCAGCCCCGCCGCAGGTACATCCTGAGACGACACAGAAAAAGCAAGTAGCGCGCAAGCACCATCGCCGTAACATGCATAAACCCGAGATGGAGCGGCCTGAGTCCGGCGAGGCGGGATCCGCGGCTACAAATTCCGAGCCAACGGGATCTGCACCATCGGCAGGGTCGCCGGCAACTGTCCCCAAGACCGCGGTTCTCGGCCAGCTTTCCGCAGACGATGCCGCGGCCGGCCCCGATCAGAAAGAGCAAACGCGGCGTATCATTCAGCACACAGAAAATCGATTGAAAAAGCTTTCCAGTGCGGAACGCACCAAGCATATGAACGACATTGCGCAGGTCGATTCCTTCCTGAAGCAGGCGGAACAGGCCTGGAACATGAACGACCTGGTGGGAGCGCAGACCCTGGCGAATAAAGCGAAGATACTGATGGACGATTTATCCAAGTAACACTTTCCAGGTAGCGCTTCGCAACTGCAAGCGATTCCCTACCGTTCGCCCCATTTCAACTTCGCGCGCAATACGTCGTAGAAGCTGTTCCCGCTCATTCGCACCAGCCGAATGGTATGGCGAGATCGGCAGCAGTGCAGCGCGTCGCCGAGCCGCAGTTCGATCGCTTCCTGCCCATCCACTGTTAGATAGACCTGCTCCGGCACACCCTCAATGCTGAGAGCGATGGTGGCATCGCCGCGCACGACAAGCGGGCGAACCGTCAATTGATGCGGACAAATGGCGGTAATGATCATGCCGTCAATGTCGGGCGCGAGAATGGGACCGTTGGCGGCCAGGTTGTAAGCAGTCGACCCGGTCGGTGTCGCTACGATGACGCCGTCGGCGCGGAACTGGGCCACCGTGTTATCGCCCATTTTCACGAGTATGTTGACCATGCGGGCGATGGTGCCTTTGGTGATGACGATGTCGTTGAGCGCCTCAAACGCGCGATGGATCTGTCCTTCGCGGCGGACCTCGGTATGCAGCATGGCGCGCTCGTCGATCGCGCATCCATTTTCACGCCACGACTCCAATGTCAAATAAAGATCAGTCAGCGGCACTTCGGCGAGAAATCCGAGGGAACCGAGATTGACGCTCAACAGCGGCGTCTGGCTGTGCGCAAATGCCCGAGCCGCAGCCAGCAGCGTTCCGTCGCCGCCCAGTACGATCGCCAGCTCCGGACGGTGTTCATGCATTCGGTGTCGCGGCACTGCTTCGACTGCCTCGAGGTAGCTGGCGCTGATGGGGTCGAGAATTGGTTCGTACCCGCGTTTTTTTAGCCATGCGGCGAGCTCCGGCAGAATGATCGCCAGTTCGGGCTTCTGGGGCTTCGAAAGGATGGCAATCGGGCGCATGGCTGTTTCCCTCAGAACCGAGCGTACAACAAAAACTCGCGATTTCCGTCACCACCCGCGACGGGCGAATCCATGACGCGGGTTTCGAGCGCACTGTGCGCGCACACAGTTTCCCGCACGCGCTCAACCGCAGCCCGATGCGCGGCGCCGCTACGCACGATGCCGCCTTTGCCCACGAATTCCCTGCCCGATTCAAACTGCGGCTTAACCAGGATCACCGCTTCGCGCCGAGCGGGCGGTTCGCGTCCTGCGCCGCTTGGAAATGCCGCTTGTATCACTGCGGGCAGCACCAGAGAGGCCGCGACAAAGGAAACATCCATGACGAAGAAGCTGACGTAGTCGCCCGGCAGCATTGCCCGCGTCAAATAGCGCGCGTTGGTCCGCTCCAGCAGATGCACTCGCGGATCGGATCGGAGAACCGCCGCCAATTGACCGTGACCGCTATCGACGCCAATGACGCGTGCTGCGCCACGCTGCAGCAGACAGTCGGTGAATCCCCCGGTGGAGATTCCAACGTCGAGGCAAACTCTGCCGTTGACATCGATTTTCCATGCGTCGAGCGCAGCGGCCAGTTTTATCCCTCCGCGGCTCACGTATAGCAGATCTTCTCCGACAGTCTGGATGGCCTGCTGCGTCCCGACGAGAAATCCAGCTTTCGTGACAATTGCGCCATCCACTGTGACCTGGCCGGACGCGATACGCTCCTGCGCGCGGGTTCGCGTAGGCGAGAGGCCGGAGTCCACGATCCACTTGTCGAGGCGAAGCTTCATCGAATGCAGATCCAATTCCACGCTAAATTCGCTTGCAATTTGCAAGCGATGTCGCCGGGATCAGGGGGCTGTAACGCGGACCTGAATGCCGTTCCCGGTCAGCGGAAGATTTTCGGAGATCGTGTCGCTATCTGTCCGCAGAATAGTGAGGACGTTGGTATCGGGCGAAACAACATACACCTTGCCGGTCGGCGTGCCGGTGGTCGCCGCAATAGAAATCGGATGGACAGCGCAAAGCACGTTCGGTTGGGCTGCGTTGCAAGGCTCCTGCGGCAGCGCGATCGTCTTGGTGACGGTATTGCTGACCAGGCTGACCACGCTGACCGTGCCGTTCCCGCGATTAGCTACGTAAGCTCGCGTCCCATCCTGCAATATCGAAACTGAGGACGGTTGGACGGAAGAAGGTGGATTGTTTCCTGTCCGAAGAGGAACAGTGGCGATGGTCTGGCCGAAGTTCGGGCTGTCGTGGCCGAAGGAGTCTGTGCTGATGTTGATCAGACTGAGGGTCCCGGATCCCGAATTCGCCACAGCGAGAATCGCGCCATTGTTGTAAATATCGGCCCAGTCCGGTCCCGCCCCCACCGTAATGGTTCCCGTTCCGCCGTTCAGATTCGGATTCGTGTCGATCTGGTTCTGCTGGCTGTCGATCACGGTGACCGTGCCGCTGGCCTGGTTCAGAATGAACGTTCGGCGATTGTCGGCGCTCATCACCCCGTAAACCGGACACGCGCCCAGCGACAGCGTCGAAGAGATGGTATTGGTCGAGACTTCGATGCCGGTCGCCGTGCCATTGGAGCCCGACGCGGGACAACTGCCTGCATTGGCTCCCTGGCTGATGGCATAGACCCGCTGGGCGGTGGGATTGCCGACCAGATTGACCGGATTCTGCGGGGTGTTGGGTGGCGCCGTGGGATCGGTAATTGGAATGTCAAGAACAACACTGGGCGCGACGCCGGTGGTTTCGCTCAGGGCCGCGACGGAACTCCGCCCTGGCTGTGACACATAAAGATAATTGCTCGTGGAAAGCAGTGCGTTCGGCGCCGTGCTGGAAAACGTATTCGGCAGCAAGGTGCTGATGTTCACATTGTTGCTTTCGGTAGAAGTTTCAACAATAAAGGAATCGATCGTGCCGTCCGTGTTGGCGATGTACGCGAGCGTGCCGTTGCTGTTCAGCCCAAGCCAGCGCGGTCCATTTCCCAGGTTCACCTGCACCAGCAGGGAATCCCCGGAGAAGTCCACAATCGACGCCAAGCCGGGAACGGTGCTGTTCGCGCAAACCTGGTCGATGGTCGGAGCGGAAGTGTCGGGATTGTTGCCGCATGTGGTAACGATCGCATATTTGGTCGGCTGCGCCGCAGGCTGCACGGGAGGGATGCTCGTGACCACTGGGCGATAGATATCGCCGCATCCTAAAATCGAGGAGAATACAAGGATCGAACTCAATAATAACCATGGGCTTCTGTGCCCAAAACCTGACAGCACTCGCGGATACCTCATAATTCCCAGCAATCGTCTGAAGCTATGGCGATTGTAAATCAGCGTTGCCGCTTTTGTGTTTTCCAGCGGGCTTTGATTTCCGGTCAGTACAGGTGCATCCTCCACAGTGTGTAACCGACCATTTCATGCACGTAGCGCAGCGCCACATCCAGGGCGCTGACGGACTTTCCCGCGGGCCGGGGCGAGAGCAGGACGTGCAGACCCTGTGCAGCACACAATTGCCGGATGCGAAACAGATGGGTCCCGTCGCTTACCACCAGAATGATCCGCAGATGATTCTCGCGGGCGATTGCGGCCAGTCTTGTGACGGATTCCTCTGTATCGTTGCTCGCCGTTTCGGCGATGATCCGGTCATCGGGTACCCCATGCGCTAGAAAAAAATCGCGACCCACCGCGCCCTCACTGAATTGCGGGTCCGCGCCACCGCCTAGCGTGATCAAGATAGGAGCGAGTCCCCGCTGGTAAAGATCGAGAGCATGTTCCAACCGCGCGTTCAAAACAGGGGACGGACGGCCGTTGTATTCTGCGGCTCCAAACACCGCGATTGCGTCGGCGGGGCCAGCCTGGTCCAGGCCGGCAGTCCGATGAATCTGTAGAAACAGCCACCAGAACCAGCCTGCGGTTGCCAGCAATGCAACCAAAAATAGCGTCCAGACGATCGGGCGCACAAGTCCGCGAGATCTCTCCGAAGGTCGATCCTCCGTTTCCGTGCCATTCGGGATTCGGGTCGCCGCGTTGTGCATATTTGAGGACCAACACTACTGCAGGGCGAGTGCTATTTCGTGGGTCGGAATTGCGCCCTCACGCAGGATTTGCCAGCAGCCCTGTCCTCCGGAGAGATCGACAATCGTCGTAGGAACGCTGCGGGCAGTGGGGCCGCCGTCGACAATCAGAGGGATGCGGTCGCCAATTTGATCTCTCACGCCAACCGCGTGGGTGCACTCCGGGGCGCCGAAGGCGTTGGCGGAAGTGGCTGTCACGGGAAGGCCAAGCAGGCGAACGACCGCCCTCGGAATCGCGGCGTCCGGAACCCGCAGCGCAACGTTGCCCGTGTTCGCGGTGACCCGCAAGGGCAGCCGCGTTCCCGCCCGAACGATCATCGTCAGGGGGCCGGGCCAGAAACGCTCCGCCAGCCGGTCGAATTGCGAATCGAGACTGCGCGCAATTTCATACGACTGCGCGGCGTCAGAGAGCAACAAGGAGAGCGGCTTGTGCCGCACGCGCATCTTAATCACATAAATCTGCTCCACGGCATGCAGATTGACCGGGTCTACGGCGAGGCCATAGAAGGTGTCCGTCGGCAGGCCTACAACCGAGCCGGATTGCAGGCAGCGTACGATGTATTCGATCTTGTCGGGCTCCGGCTCATCCGGATCGACGCGCAGTAGTTCCGCTGACAAACTCTTTTCTCCCACAGCGCAGGCTTGGATCGAAAGCCGGGCCATCACACGCACTTCCGAACTGCAACCATGATACCCGCTTGGCGCGCCAAAACAATCTTAAGGCGATGCGGCCCCAAAGCTTTCCCTAATGCGACGCAGTGCGGAAAGCGGCAGTTCATGGCCAAACATGTGTCGTCACTATTTCGCGCGTGATATCCTTCGCACCGTAATCTTTCTTACCAGGAGATGACATGGATCTCAGCCGGAGGACGGCATTGAAAACCGCTATGGGCGCGGCCATCGCGCCCATGATCAATCTGGGCGCATTTGAGCTTTTTGCGCAGACCAATGAGAAATATTCGGCGCGCGTCATTGAGCTGGTCCAACAGACAACTGTTCTGGATATGCTCAATCCGTTCAGCCTCTATGCAGTTATCGCCCCGCTGACAGCACCGCATGGGACAGTTCCGCGGACCTGGCTGAACGATCCCACAACCTTCACGGAGAAAGACCTTGTTCCGTTCCGAGAGTCGGGTATCAACGTGTATCACATTGCGGTCGGGACCGGCGGCCCGAATGCCTACGACGAAACCTTGCGCTTTCTTACCCTGTGGAACGGCTTTGTGGCACACCATAGCGACTGGATGATGCGCATCGATTCCCCGGCGACGCTGGCAGCCGTGAAGAAGAGCGGCAAACAGGGCATTCTTCTTGGCATTCAGAATTCGGACCATTTTCGGACCCTTGCCGACGTGGACTTCTTTTACAGCATTGGACAGCGCATCTCGCAGCTGACCTACAACTCTCGAAACCTGATCGGTACGGGTTCCACCGAACGCAACGACAGCGCCATCAGCGACTTTGGCGTGGCCGTCATCCAGCGCATGAACCGGCTGGGAATGGCGGTCGATGTGTCCCATTGCGGCGAAATGACTTCCATGGACGCGTGCACGATTTCGAAGCAGCCGGTCCTTTTCACGCACGCCAACTGCCGGGCGCTCAATCCGCATCCGCGGTGCAAGAGCGACGAAGCGATCAGGAAGATGGCAGCCACCGGCGGGGTGATGGGCATTAGCGGTGTCCGAATGTTTGTGACTGCGAAGGAACCCACGACAATTGAAGACGCGCTCAATCATTACGACCACGTAGCCAAACTGGTCGGCGTGGAACACGTTGGCGTGGGCAGTGACATTGATCTCTATGGCTATGACGCGATGCCGGGTCCCCTGCGCAAGGCGCTGATGGCCGAATACAAGGCGAGCTATGCGTTCCGAGACAAGCTCGATATTGAGGGCCTGAACCATCCGAAGCGGTTTTTCGACATCGCCGAAGGCCTGACTCGTCGCGGATATTCAGATCAGGACATTCGCGGAATTCTCGGCGGCAACTTTCAACGCGTACTGGACCAGATTTGGTCTGTTGCTCCGCCGCCCGACCCAAACCAGAAATACGGCTAGAAACGCGGCGGTTGAGCGTGCCGCCATTTGATTCGAGCATTGGATTCGGAACTACTGGCGCGCTTTTACCAATGTATCCGGAGTGCGGACATGTTCGGGTCGAACCCCGATCCCGAGGAACCGCGCCGGAATGCCGCGTAGTTTGGGGAATCGCTGCAACAGTCGCAATGGGAACGGGAGCCTGGCCGTCAGACGCCGATGCATCAACGCCGGGCTGAGGAAACGCTTGTGCACAAAGACCTGAAACGCCTGGACAACGCGCGTAGGAAATTCGCGGCGCCGCTGCACGGCATGGAGATGTTCCTGGGCGACAGCGCCGTGCAACAAAGGTCGCGCCAGAATGTTGGCCGCTGCAACCGCATCCTGAATCGCAAGGTTGATGCCTACGCCTCCAATGGGCGACATGGCGTGCGCAGCATCGCCGATGCACAAAACACCGGGCCGTGACCAGTCCGCCAGGCGATCGACGGCGACCATCAGCAGCTTAATGTCATCCCACGTCTTGAGTTCATCCAAGCGATCGCGCAGGAAGGGCGCGACAGTTGCCAGGTCTTCTCGAAACGCGGGCAGCCCCTTTTCTCGGACCGCGGCGAGTCCCCCTTTTGGAATGACGTAGGCGCACTGCCAGTAGTCGCCGCGGTCCAGCGTCACCAGTATCCTTCCCGTCAGGAAGCGGCCCAATGCGCGGTTGGGATCGCCTGGCCGCCGTGTCAGTCGCATCCAGAGGACGTCGATTGGCGCTCCCCGGTCGATTACCCGCAATCCGGCTTTCTCGCGCACAGTGGAATGGCGTCCATCCGCGCCGACGGTCAATTCCGCGCGCACTTCGATGTTTCCTTGGGGCGTGGTCGCCCGCACGCCCACGATATGGCCCTTTTCTTCGAGTAGGCCGATGACGTCGGCCTGCATGTGCAGGTGAAAATGCGGATAGAGCTTGCCCTTCTCGGCAATGAAATTCAGAAAATCCCACTGCGGCATCAGCGCAATAAATTTGCAATGGGTTGGAATATGAGAAAAGTCACCGACCGGCACCACGTACTGCCCGATTTGCGCGCTGATCTGCGTCAACTGCTGATGCGGCCGGCGCAGGAAATCGGCCAGCAATCCCAGCTCATACATGATTTCCAGGGTTGACGGGTGAATTGTGTCTCCGCGGAAATCGCGCAGGAAATCCTCGTGCTTTTCCAGCACGACCACATCTACGCCTGCACGGGCTAGCAGAAAACCCAGCATCATTCCCGCTGGGCCGCCGCCGGCGATACAGCAACTCGTCTGCAGTGCAGGTGAAGCGGAATTGCGCGGTTCCGTCGCCGTGCTGGTCCGGTCCGGTTCCATCAAGCTCTATCCTCGCGGAAGAACTTGTTCAAGTACAGCGTAAAATCGCGGTGTATGACGCCTCGAATGGCCGCCGCTCCCGCTGAAGTTATCCGCAGTCGACAGAACGGCCGATTGAAAGACTTGCGGCGGCGCCTGCTACGCCCCAATGGTGCAGAGGACGGATTGATTCCGGTGGAAGGCGAGCACCTGATCCAGGAAGCCATGAGCAGCGGCCTGCATATCGACACTTTATTCCTGCGCGAAGACCGCGCAGTGCAGGGAGATCGGCTGACATCCGGCAATCCTCTCACATTCGTCGTTGCTGCCAATGCCTTCAACCATGCGTGCGCGACAGAATCTCCGCAAGGCGTCGCGGCCTTGATCAAAGCGCCGAAATGGTCTCTGGATGCGCTTCTGCAAGTTGCGAACCCGGTTCTGTTGGTTTTGGCGGCCCTGCAGGATCCCGGAAACGTGGGGACCATCATCCGCAGCGCGGAGGCATTTGGAGTCACTGGGATATTGCTTACCCCCGGAATGGTCCATCCCTGGAATCAGAAGGTTCTTCGCGCTTCGGCCGGTTCCAGCTTCCGGCTTCCCGTCATTCCGCTTCAGGAAGATGCATCGCTCGAACAGCTGCGGACGAAAGGCATTCCTCTCTATGCCGCATCCGCGCAGGCGAAAGTTTCCGTCGTCGATGCGACGCTGAAACCTCCAGTAGCCTTTGTCATCGGCAACGAAGGCGCGGGAATCTCCAAGGACATTCTTGCCTATTGCTCCAGCGCGATCCATATCCCGTACAGCGGTCCAGTCGAGTCGTTGAATGCGGCGGTCGCTGCGTCCATCCTGCTGTATGAGGTATCGCGCCAATTTGTTCGCGCCGTCGCGAGAAGCGGCATATGAGCCTTTTCGACAACGCGCCCGGCGATCCGGAACTCTCCAGAACTGCGCCAGAGGACCTGCGGCAGCGTCCGCTAGCGGAACGGATGCGGCCCCGCACCCTGCAGGAGTTTGTCGGCCAGGAACATCTCCTGGCGCCCGGCAAGGCGTTGCGGGTGCAACTAGAAAGCGACGACACGAATTCGATGATTCTGTGGGGTCCGCCGGGCGTGGGAAAAACCACTCTGGCGAAGATCGTCGCCCACACCACCCATGCAACTTTCATCGAGTTTTCCGCAGTCGTCAGCGGAATCAAGGAAATCAAGCAGGTGATGAGCGAAGCCGACCGCGCCGCTTCTTCCGGCATGCGCACAATTCTCTTTATCGATGAAATTCACCGGTTCAATCGCAGTCAGCAGGATGCTTTTCTGCCATATGTGGAACGGGGGGCGATCCGGCTGATCGGCGCGACAACGGAAAATCCGTCGTTCGAACTGAATGCCGCGCTTCTTTCCCGCTGCCGGGTTTACGTGCTGGAAGCACTGACAGATGAACAGGTCGTCCAGTTGTTGCGGACCGCGCTCGTCGACGCGGAACGCGGGCTAGGCGGCTTTGGCATCACGGCGCAGGACGACGCCCTGAATATAATTGCCGGCTACGCCAACGGAGACGTGCGGCGGGCGTACAACGTACTGGAAGCCGCAACTCGGCTCGCCGCAAGCAAACGTGAATCGCAGCTGGACGGCAAACTGATCGCCGATGCGGTGCAGCAGAAAACGCTCCTGTATGACAAGAGCGGTGAAGAACATTACAATCTGATCTCCGCGCTGCATAAGTCCATCCGCAACAGTGATGCCGACGCCGCGCTCTATTGGCTGGCGCGCATGTTGCGCTCCGGCGAGGACCCGATGTACCTCGCGCGGCGGATGGTGCGAATGGCTTCCGAGGATATTGGGCTGGCCGCCCCAGAAGCTTTGAATCTGGCTCTTTCCGCGCGCGATGCGATGGATTTTCTAGGCTCGCCGGAGGGCGATCTTGCCTTGGCCCAGGCCGCGCTATATCTCGCGCTGGCGCCCAAGTCGAATGCGCTTTACACGGCCTTTGGCGCCGTAAATCGCGACGTGGAGCAGACTCGCGCCGAGCCGGTTCCGCTGCACCTGCGGAACGCGCCGACGCGGTTGATGGAATCGCTCGATTATGGCAAGGATTATCGGTACGCGCACGACGAAGCCGGCGCCGTCTCCGACATGGACTGCCTGCCTCCCGGCCTGCTCGACCGCCGATACTACGAACCCACCGACCGTGGCCGCGAGAAAATACTGCGGCAGCGCATGGAAGAAATCGCACAAATTCGTAGGGTCAATCGCAAACAGTCTTAGTGACGGCTTGGCCACCCTTAACCGTCAAAAGTTTCCCGGCAATCTAAAACGAATTAGCGTTGACGATTTCTTTAGTCGTGGACTAGGATAGCGTTTGCTTTCGTTGGCGACAATAAATTGCCCGGAGCGTTCCCGTGCGAATCCGTCCATCGGCTCGAACTATCGCGGTCGCCAGTGCAGCCCTTGCACCTATTTTCTTTGCTCCACAGAAGACCTTCGCGCAACAGACGACTGCGATTGGCTCGCATCCCGCGCCGGTGACGTTTACATCCGACCAGGACCATCAGAATATGATGGTCCAACTCGGCATCCAAACTCTTCGACCTGGACCCAGCGGCGATCCCAAGGCGCCGAATCACGCGAATTACGATGAATCGCTGGCCAATCCCTATCCAAATCTACCCAGCCTTCTGACGCTCAACAACGGTAAGAAGGTCACCACCCCGGAGATGTGGTGGAAACAGCGCCGTCCTGAAGTCGTCCATGAACTGGAGCAGCAAGTGTATGGTCGAATCCCCGACCACATGCCACGGGTGACATGGACGGTCGGGGTGACCGAAAGAGAGCACGTCGGCTGGAATCCCGTCATTGCGAGGCAGGTTGTCGGGCATGTCGACAATTCCTCCTATCCGTTCATCGACGTAAATATTTCCATGATGGTTGTCACCCCCGCGGACGCGAAGGGACCGGTACCGGTATTGATGATGTTCGGCCCCGCGGTGTTCCCGAATCCTACCCAGCCGAACCGGCAGGAGATCGACAAGATCAACGCCACGTTGAAAGCTGCACTCGAGAAGCAGGACCCCTCGTTGCAGCAGGTTTTCGATGAACATCCGGCGTATCAACTGATCCGGCCCAAACCGTTTGCCTTCCCCAGGCCGAACGCGGACGGCGACCCTCCTTCCAACATTGAACTGATCGCGGCTGGCTGGGGATACGCGATGCTCGACCCTGCGAGCGTGCAGGCAGATAACGGTGCTGGACTCACGCGAGGCATCATTGGCCTGGTGAATAAAGGACAGCCCCGCAAACCGGATGATTGGGGAGCATTGCGGGCGTGGGAGTGGGGGGCAGCTCGCGGTTTGGACTACCTGCAAACCGATCGTGCAATCGACGCCAAACGCGTGGGAATTGAAGGCGTTTCTCGCTATGGTAAAGCGGCTTTGGTGACGCTCGCCTTTGAGCAGCGATTCGCCTTTGGTCTGATCGGGTCGTCAGGAAAAGGGGGCGCGACTTTGCTCCGCCGCAATTTCGGAGAGGCAGTGGAGAATCTCACGGGCGGCGAATACTACTGGGTGGCCGGCAATTTCATGAAATATGGCACGTCCCGGGCGACATTCGGCAGCAAGACTGCCAACGATCTGCCGGTGGATTCACACGATCTGATTGCTCTGTGCGCACCTCGGCTCACCTTTATCAGTTATGGACTGCCATCGAAGGGCGACGCCAAATGGCTCGACCAGCAGGGCAGCTACATGGCTGCTGTTGCCGCTCAGCCGGTGTTTCAATTGCTGGGAGCGCAGGGGATGGGAGTTTCCAGCGACTACAAAAATGCCAAGATGCCGCCGGTAAATGAAGGTCTGCTCGATGGCCAGATAGCGTGGAGACAAGATGATGGCGGGCACACGGACGCTCCGAATATGAAGTACTTCATCCAGTGGGTGGACAAATTCATTGGATACTTTCCCAGTTCCGAAATGTAAGTGACATTTCCGCCGATTGAATCCAAATATTGAGCGGTCGAGAAGAATCTGGCAACGGAGGTTGGAATGAACAGGACTTGGCGCGCAGCAAGGCTCGCAACATCCGGCAGCGCGATCCTCCTGATGGCAGCGAACCTATTTGCCCAGAATGGAAAACCTGTTCCTTCCCCCGCAAATTCAACCGCTGCGCAGTTTCGTGGTTCCAGCATGGGATCGGGAGCATTTGCGACAGGGCACTATCGAAATCTCTTCCTAGAATCGGGTTATTCGCAGCGAGAGATTCACGCGAAGATCGACGCGGCATTCCAGCAACTCTTCCACGGCAATCCGGCAACCCAGGCTGTGTATTACTCTGCCGGGAATAATGCGAATGGCCCGCTTGCCTACCTGACCGACGTCGCCCATCACGATGTGCGAACGGAGGGTATGTCCTACGGCATGATGATCGCCGTCCAGTTGGATAAGAAAGCTGAATTCGATGCGCTGTGGAACTGGGCGAAGACCTACATGTACATCGCCAATCCGAAACATCCGTCCCACTGCTATTTCTCTTGGTCGTGCGAAACGAACGGCCAGCCGAATGAGGAAACACCTGCGCCGGACGGAGAAGAATACTTCGTCATGTCGCTGTATTTCGCTTCGGCCCGCTGGGGCAATGGCACAGGAATTTACAACTACAAGGCGCAGGCCGACGCGATCCTGATCAATATGCGTCACCATTCGGTGATGAGCGGCGAGACAAAATTCGGGTCGCGCACCATCGGCAGCATGGTGAATGAAAAGTACAAAATGATTCGCTTTGTGCCGGGAATGACGCGCGGCGACTTTACCGACGCTTCTTATCATCTGCCTGCGTTTTACGAACTATGGGCGCGCCGGGGGCCGAAGCCCGATCGCGAATTCTGGGCGCAAGCCGCTCAAGTCAGCCGAACATTCTTTGCACAAACCACGAATCCTCAAACCGGACTCGCGCCGGATTACGCGAATTTTGACGGCACTCCTCACGCGACCCGATGGAACAGGATGGCATCGAACTTCGGATTTGACGCGTGGAGAACAGCGAGCAACTGGTCGGTCGATTGGTCATGGTGGGGTAAGGATGCCGGAGAACGCAGACTCAGCGATCGCATCCAGACTTTTTTTGTATCTCAAGGAATCGCAACCTACGGGGATCAATACACGCTCGACGGCCATGAGTTGGAGGCGCGTCACTCCACCGGCCTGGTCGCCACCAACGCTGTGGCCAGTCTCGCCGCAACCGGGCCGCAGGCGAAGCGATTTGTCCGGGCGCTGTGGGATGCACCGATTCCTTCTGGCGAGCAACGTTATTACGACGGAATGCTGTATCTGATGAGCCTGATGCATTGCGGAGGCGAGTTCCGCATCTGGGCGCCGAAGTAGCTGAAGAGCGAAGGAGAACAGGGATGGTTCGCGTACAATCGACGCATGCCCGGAAGCGATTTTTGTTCCCTGCCTTGCTGTGCTTCGCGTGTTTTCTGTGCGCCGGATCGCTTCACGCCTTTTCTATAGGGGAAATTCAGTACGTCGCGGCCACGGCGTCTCGCGGCAGCTTTCCGATTGTGGAGAACCATCACGCGACAACCATCTATGTCGACGTGAACGACTATGTCGGGGTCGTTCGCGCAGTCGGCAACTTGCAGGCAGATGTCAACCGTGTCACCGGCTACGCCCCAACTATCACTCACACCGCGCAGTTTCCGGCGGACGTCATCCTGATCGGCACCATCGGCAAAAGCCGCATCATCGATCGGCTGATTCAACGCAAAAAAATCGATGCGGGCGATGTCCGCGGCAAGTGGGAATCGAACCTGATTCAGGTGGTTGCGCATCCCTTGCCGGGAATCCAAAGCGCCCTGGTTATTGCGGGCAGCGACAAGCGGGGCACGATTTTCGGAATTTACGACCTGTCCGGCGAGATCGGCGTTTCTCCCTGGTATTGGTGGGCGGACGTTCCTATTCGTCATCAGGATGCGCTCTTCGTGAAGGCCGGGAGATATATCGAAGGCGAGCCGGCGGTCAAATATCGCGGCATCTTTCTCAATGATGAAGCGCCGTCGCTGACCGGATGGGTCAATGAAAAATATGGCGGCTTCAATCACTACTTCTACGAAAGAGTTTTTGAGCTGCTGTTGCGCCTGAAAGCGAATTATCTTTGGCCGGCCATGTGGAACAGCGCCTTTTATGAAGACGACCCCCTGAATGGAAAGCTGGCGAATGAATACGGCATCGTCATGGGAACCTCCCACCATGAGCCTATGATGCGTGCCTGGAAGGAATGGCAACAGCACGGAGTTGGCTCGTGGAACTACGCCACCAATGCAAAGAACCTCGACGCGTTCTGGGAGTATGGAATCCAGCGCGGCAGAAATTATGAAAGTACCATCACCATTGGAATGCGGGGCAACGGCGATGAACCGATGTCCGCCACGGATAACATCGCTCTGTTGGAGAAGATCATCGCAGACCAGCGAAAGATCATCTCAAAGAACCTGACTCCAGCGCTGGCCGCCGATCCGCAAGTCTGGGCGCTCTATAAGGAGGTGCAGGGTTACTACGAAAAAGGGATGCGCGTTCCAGACGATGTGACGTTGCTATGGAGCGACGACAACTGGGGCAATGTTCGCAGGCTGCCAACCGCGCAGGAACGCAAACGCAGCGGGGGAGCTGGCATTTATTACCACTTCGATTATGTCGGGGATCCGCGCTCTTATAAATGGCTCAATACTTACCCCATCACCAAAGTCTGGGAGCAGATGCACCTGGCCCATGCCTATGGCGCGAACCGCATCTGGGTCGTAAATGTCGGTGATCTGAAGCCGATGGAATTTCCCATCGAGTTCTTCCTCGACTATGCGCGCGACCCGCAGCGATGGAACCAGGACAATCTTTCGACCTATGCCCGGCTGTGGGCAGCACGAACGTTTGGCCCGGAACATGCCGAGGAAATTGCCGACCTGATCTCGAAATATACCAAGTACAACGGACGGCGAAAGCCGGAGCAACTGGAGCCGAATACTTTCAGTCTGGTTCACTTTCAGGAAGCGGACCGGGTTTACGCGGAGTGGCAAGCGATTGTGGAACAGGCCGAACAAATCCAACAGGAGCTTCCGCCGGTGTATCGCGATGCTTATTTCGAACTCGTTTTATATCCCGTGAAAGCATCGGAGATTGTGAATGAACTCTACATCGCAGCCGGAAAAAACCGGCTCTATGCCACGCAGGGCCGCGTCAGTGCGAACGATCTGGCTGCACAGGTGCGCAGGCTGTTTCAGGAAGATGCCCTGCTTTCCAGCGAATACAACCATCAGCTTGCGAATGGCAAATGGGATCACATGATGGATCAGACCCACATCGGCTATACCTACTGGAACCAACCTCCGCTGAATGCCATGCCGGCGGTCCGTGAAGTCCAGCCGGTAGACGAGCCGCGGATGGGTGTGGCCGTTCAGGGTTCTGCAATCGCGTCTGATCGCTCGCAGAATTTGTCACTGCCAGGGTTCGACGCCTACAATCAGCAGACGCGTTTCATCGACATCTTCAATCACGGAAACAAGCCATTCGTGTTTTCGGCCCGCACTGATAAGCCTTGGATTTCACTGAGCCAAAGTCAAGGCACCGTCAATAAAGAGAGCCGCGAGTTTGTCAGCATCGACGGGAACCGCGTTCCCGCGGGAGACAATTCCGGTACGATCTCCATCTCGCAGCGCGGCGGCGCAACCGTGCAGGTCCACCTGCATGCGTTTCACCCGCCGACGCCGTCTCCCGATACACTACAAGGTTTTGTCGAAGCGAATCATTATGTCTCGATGGCAGCGGCGCACTTTACCGCTAAGACGAGCGCAGGCGGAGCACATTGGGAAAACATTCCGGACTATGGGGAGACGCTTTCCGGCATGACGGTTTTCCCCGTGACCGCAGCCAGCATTCTACCTCCCAATCCCGCGCCTTCGCTGCAATACAAAATGTATCTTTTCGACAGCGGCAATTTTCAGATCGAGGCAATCGTCGCACCCACGCTCAATTTCGTGCCCGGGCGAGGGCTGCGCTTCGCCATTTCGTTCGACGGCCAGCCGCCGCAGATCGTCGATGCGCTGGCCCACAACACAGAGGAAGATTGGGCCATCGCCGTAAGCGATGGCGTTCGCAAGGTGACTTCGACTCTGGCGGTTGCCAAACCCGGCTATCACACACTGAACTTCTGGATGGTCGATCCCGGCGTGGTTCTGGAAAAACTAATCGTCAGCAAGGGCAAGATTCCGGCCAGCTATCTCGGTCCGCCAGAGAGCTATCGCCACGGAACCGGCATGAACACAGGTTAGAGTGAGCTGATGATCCGAGGATCAAAGCATGACGCGGCCTGGAGATATGGCGATGTTCGGAGAGCGGGTGGGAAACATAGCGGGAGTTGAGGAATATGATTAGATGGGCGTGATGTCGTCAGTAATAACGGTTCGTCGCAGACAAACGATTTACCGGAGTCCACCGAAGGCATGTTCCTGGCGGCTGCCGGTGCGATCCGGAACGAAGGCAAGAACCGTAGTGTCTCTTCTATTTTGTTAACTATAATTCAGAGTGAAAAATTATGGCTCAACGCAAAAATGCCACTGCCAAAGCGAAGCTGGCTCAGAAGCCGACGCGAACTACCCTGAAAACCTTGGCCAACCATCTAGGACTTTCTCCGACTACTGTGTCTTTTGTCATCAGCGGATCGCCGTTTGCGGCGACGATTGCAGAAGGTACCCGCAAGCGAATATGGGAAGCCGCTGGAAAATTGAACTATCGCCCTAATGTTTTCGCGCGCTATCTTCACACAAAAAAGACTTATAGCGTTGCTGTTCTCGTACCGGACGTTGGAGACGAATATTCCGCTGCCTTAATCGGAGGTATTGAAAGCTGCCTGGCGAGAAAGGGTTTCTTTTATTTCGTCGTCAGTCATCGTGGTGCGCCGGAATTGTTGGAAAATTCGCCGGACACCCTGCTGGACCGCGGCGTGGAAGGCATGATCTTCATCAACACGCCGTTGCATCGCGCGCTGCCGGTGCCGATCGTCGCGATCTGCGACATTACCGAAGGACCGGGCATTACGCGCATTAAGATCGACAATGGAACCGTCGCTCGCCTTGCGGTCGATCATCTCCTGAAACTCAACCACAGGAAGATTGCGGTCATCAAAGGACCGGAGGGAAATGGAGACACTGATGATCGATGGAAGCAACTCCGTAAGGCGTGCGCACAAGGCGGAATTCAGATAGATCCGCGCGGCAGCGTACATCTTGGCGTATATCCCGCTTGCAACGAAAAGACCATGTCGGAGAATGGTTATAACGCCGCGCAAGAAATTTTGGCGTGCACAAGGGACTTCACGGCTCTGGTAGCCTTCAATGATGCGTCAGCAATCGGGGCGATTCGCGCCCTCTCTGATGCCGGCCTGCGCGTTCCCGACGATGTTTCTGTCATTGGAGTCGATGACATTCCGCAGAGCTCATTTACTGTTCCCCGCTTGACGACCATTCGACAGCCGCTGGTGTCGATGGGCGAACTCGCGGCGGAGACGTTGCTGAAAAAAATCTCCGGGGAAAAAGGCGGACGCAAGCTACTGAAGATCGAGCCCGAACTAGTGATTCGAGAAACTACGGGCATCGCTCCAGACCTTCCTCTCCACGATTCCGTTTCCTGTGAAACCCTCGCGTGACGCTTTGCGATTGGCTACGGCGCTTGCGATTCGCGAACATGCGTGCGGATCGCATCCTCCTGCCGAAAAGGTTCTTCCGGCGAGTTTCCTGAGAGAGGCAAAAAAGAAATTTGCGATCTGCACCTAAAACGTTTTTTATGCATTGATGACGGTAATTTCGCCTTATAATGATCCCGCTCGGCGGATGATGGCCCATCTTGCTCGATAACTTTATTTGGCATTGAGCCTAAGCAATCGCGCCGCAGACAACGGTGAACGCGCAATTCTTTTTTGAGGGGTGAGGGATTACCATGGGCCGGCTTCATCTAAGTCTGCTTCTGCTCTTGTGTTTTGCTACAGCTTCTCTCGCACAAACGCAGACGCAGTATCCGTTTCAAAACCCGAATCTTCCCACGGAACAACGCATTAACAATCTGCTCTCGCTGATGACGCTGAAGGAGAAGATCGACGCGTTGAGCACAGATCCCGACGTACCTCGCCTGGGCGTGCATGGTTCCGGACATATTGAAGGGCTGCATGGTGTCGCGCTGGGCGGCCCTGGAGGATGGGGACGCGTCTATCCAAAAGGCGTCAGGCGGGGAACGCCGGGCGTGCGGCCGCTCAACGAGCCGCTGGAAACGACTCAGTTTCCACAGGCAGTTGGACTTGGGGAGACCTGGGACCCGACGCTGTTGCAGAAAGCGGCGGCGGAAGAAGGTTACGAAGCTCGTTACATTTTTCAAAGCGACGATCGAGGTGGAATTGTCGTGCGGGCGCCGAACCTCAACCTGGAGCGCGATCCGCGGTGGGGCCGCTCCGAGGAATCGTATGGAGAGGACCCCTACCTCGTCGGTACAATGGGCGTCGCGTTCGTAAAAGGACTTCAGGGAAACGATCGCCGCTACTGGCAGACTGCTTCCCTGTTGAAGCATTTTGTGGCATATAGCAACGAAACCGGCCGCGGAGGCTCCTCTTCCAACTTCGATGTGCGCCTGCTTCACGAGTACTACACCGTTGCGTTTCGCATGGCGATCGAACAAGGCGGCGCGAATGCCTATATGACCAGCTACAACGCGGTCAATGGAATTCCGATGACCGCCAATCCCATGCTGCGGAACCTCACCATGAAGAGATGGGGCTTTAACGGCATCATCTGCACCGATGCCGGAGCGTTGACCTTCATGGTTACGAAGCACAAATACAGCGCCAATATCTACGAAGCCGCAGCGGCCGCGATCCACGCTGGCATCAATCAATTTCTGGATAAGTATCGTCCTGGCGTGGAAGGCGCTTTACAGCAGAAGCTGATTACAGATGACGACATTGACAGGAACCTGCGCGGGGTCTATCGCGTGATGATTCGGCTCGGCCTGCTTGACCCGCCCAGCCTCGTTCCATTTACCGCGATTAAAGCGTCTGCAAACCGACCTCCGCCCTGGAAAACCAAGCGAACGAAGCAACTCGCGTTGCGTGTTACCGAAGAGTCCATCGTTCTTCTAAAAAACTCCCATCGTCTGCTTCCACTCAATGTGGCGAAATTGAAGTCGATTGCCGTAATCGGCCCGCGCGCCGACGAGGTGGACCTGGACTGGTATAGCGGAACGCCGCCATTTACGATAACTCCGCTGCAAGGAATCCGGAGCTATGTTGGCTCGGCCGTGAAAGTAAACTATGCGCACGACAATCGGAATGATGCGGCGGTGCAGGCAGCAAAGAGTTCCGATGTTGCCATCGTATTTGCCGGCAATCACCCAACGTGCGGCATGGGATGGGGCCACTGCCCCGATCCAACGGGGGGTAAAGAGGCATTCGACCGCAAATCCATCGACATGAATCCGGAACAAGAGAAGTTAGTGGAAGATGTTTATGCCGCCAACCCGCATACGATCGTAGTTCTGGTGTCGAGCTTCCCATATACCATCAACTGGGAGCAGGCGCATGTGCCGGCAATTCTCCACATGGCACACAACAGTGAAGAAGAAGGCACGGCAATCGCCAATGCGCTGTTTGGAAAGTACGATCCCGGCGGCCGTCTGGTTGTGACCTGGCCGAGATCGATGGACCAGCTACCGCCGCTGATGGATTACAACATCCGCGATGGCCGAACCTATATGTATTTCAAAGGGCAGTCGCTCTATCCATTCGGTTATGGCCTGAGTTATACGTCCTTTCATTATTCCGATTTGCGTTTCGACCATCCCCTGCTATCCAGCAACGGCCAGACCATTGCCAGCGCGAAGATCACCAACACCGGCGCACAACCCGGCGATGAAGTCGTTCAGATGTACGTGCAATATGCGGATTCAAAGGTATCGCGCCCGCGCGAACAGCTCGTCGGCTTTCAACGGATCCATCTGGATCCCGGTGAGAGCCAAGTGGTACGAATGCCATTGCGAGCGTCAAATCTCGCGTATTGGAACACGAAAACGAACCACTTCGTCGTGGAGCCTGGACCAATCCGAGTGCTGCTCGGAAGTTCCTCAACGGATATTCGCCTTCACAAATCGATCTCCGTCGCCGAAACAAACGTGGCTTCTCAGTAGCCAGCGCAAAATACCTGCTCGGAGGGAAAAGTTGCCAAATCGATTCAGAGATATTGGCGTGGTCCGGTGCCTGGCGTTGGCTTGTGTTCTGATTGGGCCATCGATTGCGCTTCTCGCGCAAGCGAAAGTCACCATCACACAAACGCGGGATGGCGCCACCGTAAAAACACCGACAGACACGGTGCACCTGACCGTTTGTGGCCTTGCGTCCGTGCATGTTGTTGCCGCTCCCAATGCGGAAGACAATGGCAATGTTACAGCGGGTACTCCGAGAGAACCCTGGATGGTTAACCCTTGCTCTCCGGCAAAGTTCACGCTAAATATGCCCTCGGCATCTCCGACCGCATCTCCGCAAAAGCGCCTGTCGAATCCTCCAGCCGCCACTCTAGATACGGGGACAATTCGCGTTCTCATTTCGCTCGACTCCGGCAGCCTTCAATTTCAGGACGAGCAGGGTCAGCGATTATTACAGGAATTCCAGGATCGGCCTCGCACCTATCGTCCCGTTGTGAGAAATGGCGAGATGATGTATAGCGTAGAGGACCGTTTTTATCCCGCTGTACGCGAGGCCATGTATGGATTGGGGCAGCATCAAAGCGGAGCCTTTAACTATCGCGGGACCGTCGTAGAACTGGCACAAGCCAACACAGACGTAGATATTCCTGTGCTGGTCTCGACGAAAGGATACGGAATCTTCTGGAATTCCGCCGCCATTTCGTATTACGACAATCGCTTCCCTTCGGAAATGCGGTTGTCTGCCAATGCGGCCAACGCGATCGACTATTACTTTCTGTATGGTCCGGAGATGGACCAGATCATCCATCAATACCGCGTAATGACCGGCCATGCGCCAATGTTCGGCGAATGGGCGTATGGATTCTTTCAGTCGAAAGATCGCTATACCAGTGATGCACAACTGCTGCAAGTAGCGAATGAATACCGCAGCCAACACGTTCCGCTCGATACCATCGTCCAAGATTGGTTCTGGTGGCTCAAGCAGGGCGATCCGGAGTTTACGCCGGAAAACTACCCCGACGTTCCCAAAACATTGCGAAAACTTCACGACCAGCATCTCCATGCAATGTTGAGCGTATGGAGCGTTTTCAATCCGCAATCGACGGATTACCAGTTAATGAAAGCTCGAGGCTTCATCATCCCAGGCACGGAAGACTACGACGCCACCAATCCAGCGGCGGGAGACTTTTACTGGAAGCATCTGGCCGGCAAGCTGTTCGCGCAAGGCTGGGACGCGTTCTGGCTCGACAGTTCTGAGCCCGAAGTGCAATATCCCCACGGTGGCCAAAGCGACAGCGCGCTGGAAGATAAGAAGCTGTTTATCGGCAATGGCGCGCGTTACACCAATATTTTTCCGCTCATGCACACCGGAAATGTATACCGGCATTGGCGAGAAACCACGGACCAGAAGCGCGTTTTCATTTTGACTCGCTCCGCCTTCGCCGGTCAGCAGCGGAACGCCGCCACAACGTGGTCGGGCGATGTCTTCAGTACGTTCTGGGCATTCCGTCGCCAGATTCCCGCCGGCCTGAACTTTGCGCTTTCCGGTATGCCCTATTGGACAACCGACATTGCCGGTTACGGACCGCCGCTCGCTCGCGATACCCGCGACCCGGCATACCAGGAGCTGTACACGCGCTGGTTTGAGTTCGGCGTCTTCTGCCCAATCTTCCGCACCCACGGGCATCGCGCGAACAATGAGAACGAAGTATTTTCCTACGGGCCTGTCACACCGATTCTGATTCGTTATGATCGCCTGCGCTATCGACTCCTGCCCTACATCTATTCTCTCGCCTGGCAGGTGACGAATCACGATTCTACGATCATGCGGCCATTGGTCATGGATTGGCGTACCGATCCGAACACTTGGAATATCGGCGATCAGTTCATGTTTGGACCGGACCTGCTGGTCAGCCCGGTAACCCAAAAAGGGGCGACCAGCCGATCTCTGTATTTGCCCGCTGCGCCTGCGTGGTACGACTTTTGGACTGGTCAAAAGACGACCGGGCAGCAACGCATCGAGGCAATCGCCCCGCTGGATCGCATTCCTTTATATGTACGCGCTGGCTCGATTCTTACACTGGGGCCGCGGATCGAGTGGGCAACCGAAAAACCGGCCGCGCCGATCGAGTTGCGTGTCTATCGCGGAGCCGACGCCAGCTTCAATCTCTACGAAGACGCCGGAGACACCTACGCCTATGAGAAAGGCGAGCGCTCGATCATTCCGATCCGCTGGGACGAAGCATCGAAAACATTGACCATCGGCGCGCGACAAGGATCATTTCCAACCATGGTGAAAGACCGTGTGTTCAACGTGGTCTTCGTCAGCCAGAATCACGGTACCGGCGGCGGGGAAACCGCGCAGCCGGATAAATCCATTCATTACGACGGCGATACAGTCACGGTCCCAGCTCCCTAAATCGCACATTAATGGTTTATATTTCTGTCGTGAACATTGCCAATTCCTCTCCGGTTGTATTTTGGATATTCCAATGGAATGCATCCGCGCTGGCATGTTCGTGACTCCTCGTCTAGTCTTTAAGATTCGCGATTTCTCCTCCGCGCACGCCGTACTGCTGTGGCTCCTGATTTTCGTCCCTGCCTGTGCGGCGCAAAACAGCACTGCCAGCGCGCCGGCTGCTCAATTCCAGGACATCTCCGCACACGCCGGTCTTACCGTCCCTCACATCTCTTCTCCGGAAAAGAAATACATCATGGAGTCTATGAGCGGCGGAGTGGGATTCATTGACTGTGACAACGATGGAAAGCTCGACATTCTTACCGTGAATGGATCGAATGTAGATCGCTATCGCAAAGGCGGCGATCTGATGGTGACGCTCTACCATCAGGGGAAAGACCTGAAATTCACCGACATTACGCGGAGCGCCGGACTGACTCGCAAAGGCTGGGGTATGGGCGTCGCGGTTGCCGATTTCGATAACGATGGAAACCAGGATATCTATGTCACGGGCTTCGGCGGCAACGTTCTCTATCGCAACCTGGGGAACTGTAAATTTCAGGATGTGACAGACAAGGCAGGTGTAGGCGCTGGTGGTTTCAGTACGGGCGCAGCGTGGGGAGATTACGATCGCGATGGCAATGTGGATCTGTTTGTCACTCGCTATGTAACTCTGGACATCAATCACTTGCCGCAATTCGGAAGCAAGGAGGCTTCGTGCACCATTCTAGGCGTCAAGGTGCAATGCGGCCCGCTCGGACTTCCTGCCGCAACTAACCTGCTGTTCCATAACCGTGGAGACGGGACGTTTGAGGAAGTATCGAAAAAGGCTGGAGTCGCAAATCCTGACGGAGCATATGGGATGCAGCCGCTTTGGTTTGATTACAACAACGACGGCTGGCCTGACCTATATGTCGCCAACGATATTGGCCCGAATTATCTTTACCGCAACAAGCACGACGGAACATTTGAAGACGTCGGCCTAATCTCAGGCACCGCGGTCGACGGTAATGGAAAATGGCAGGGGTCGATGGGCGTGGACGCTGCGGATTTCGATCACGACGGAAAGTTGGATTTGTTTGTCACGAACTACGCTTTCCAACCCGACACATTGTACTTGAACCAGGGCGCTGCCGGTTTTCTCGACATCAGCGCCAACGCCGGCCTGGCGCAGCCGACCTATCCCTATGTTGGTTGGGGGACGGCCTTCTTCGATATGGACAACGATGGCTGGCCCGACATCTTCGCCGCCAACGGTCATGTATTTCCGCAGATCGACACAGCTCCCGGAGCAGGTACCTATCGTGAACCCATGCAGCTCTTCCGAAACATGAAAAATCGCACCTTTTCAGACGTTACAAAGGGCTCCGGCCTGGACAAACTTCCATTGCTTTCGCGCCGCGGAGCGGCCTTTGGGGACATAAACAACGATGGGAAAGTAGATATTCTCGTTTTGAACGAGGATGGTCCGCCGACCCTTCTGCTAAATCGCACGCAAGACGGAAACCATGCCGTGCTGATTTATTTAGTCGGTACAAGGAGCAACCGCTCTGCGGTGGGCGCGCGCGTCACAGTGACTGCCGGCCATCTGGTACAGTTCAATGAAGTTCGCGCGGGTGGGAGCTATCTGTCTTCCAACGACCTTCGCCTGCATTTTGGGCTCGGACAGCACAAAGTTATCGACAAGATTGAGGTCCAGTGGCCCAGCGGCTTGGTTGAGAACTTCAAAAACCAGCCTGGGGACAATATCTACACTGTTGTGGAAGGTCACGGAATACAGAAACAAGTTCACTTCAGCGGCGGCGATTTTCTCCGTCCTTGAACCGTCAAATCTTTCCCGAGCGGCGGCAGCGGCACAGTTTTCACGATTCCCTTCCCTTCCACGATGGTATAAATGGCGTCTCCCGGCACATTTTTGAGCTCTTCTTTCAAGCCCCTTGGCCATTGTATTTCTACCTGAGTCATTACAGCGTTGGGACCGAGGCCGAAGTGAAGCCGTGTATCGTTGGATGAAAGATAACTGCCGCCGCCGCGCACCTCGTCGATCTGTTCCATTCCTGGCGTGAAGACCGTCATCCGCGCGCCGATGGCCAGCTTGTTGCTCTTGGTTCCAATTAGCCGGAATAGGACGCGGTGATTGGAATTGTGCGTTTCGTTCAAGAATATCGATGGAGGAGCGCCGACGTTATAGACGACTACGTCGATATTGCCGTCATTATTAATATCGCCAAACGCTGTTCCGCGCCGCGATTGCAACGGGCCGTCGTTCAGACCGGCAATGTCGGCAATCTCCTGAAAGGCACGCCCATCCTGGTTTCGGAAGAGTTCAATTGGCTCCCGATATTTCAATTCATGCGGAAGCGAATCTAGAAGCGACGTTACATTTCCGTTCGCAACGAAAATATCCGGCCATCCGTCATTGTCGAAATCCGCGAAGCCGCCGCCCCACCGCACGGGAGAATAGCTTGTCTGTCCAATCTTCGTATCCCAGGTTACATCGCTGAAACCTGCTGGCATGTCATTTCGATATAACGACATGGGCTGGTATCCATATCGAGTAACAACTAGATCAAGCTTCCCGTCGCGATTGTAGTCGCCGAAATCACCCGCCATATTGCCCATGGTCTTGCCATCCTGTCCTAATGCGGTTCCGGATAGCATCCCTTCGTCTTCAAATGTTCCATCGTGTTGGTTGTGGTATAGAAAATTCGGGCCCATGTCGTTTGTTACAAACAGGTCCGGCCATCCGTCGTTGTCGTAATCGCCCCAGACCACCCCCATTCCAAAGCGTTTGTCGGGATTATCAACACCCGCTTTCTTGGCCGTATCTATAAACTTCCCATTTCCTTCGTTATGGAAAAGAAAGTCCGTCTCCCCTTCTCCAGCCGGCACTTGCATCGATATTTCTCGGTAGTTGAATGAGCTGTCACCTGGCTTAGGAAGGTGCTGCAGGTCCACCTTGACATATCTCGAAACAAACAAGTCGATCTTTCCATCGCGATCGTAGTCCGCCCATGCAGCACCTACGCTGAAGCCTCCTCCCTCTACTCCCGCAATCTTCGTCACATCTTTAAATTTGCAGTTACCCAGGTTTTCGTAAAGCACATTGTGACCATATCCTGTAACGTAAATATCCGGTAGGCCGTCATTATTGAAATCGCCGATAGCCACGCCCATTCCCCAGCCCTTGGTGGTCAGACCGGCCTGTTGAGTGATGTCCGTAAACTTCATTCCGTCGGCTTGATGGTACAGAGTCACCATGAGATCTCCGCCATGCAGATAGCGGTCGATTGTAGAGTCGGTAACCGTCACAATATCGAGCTTGCCGTCATTGTCGCAATCGAACAGTGCGATCCCTCCACCCATCATTTCGACAAGATAGCGGTTGTCAGAGGAAGAACGCGTTGCGGTAGTCAGTCCAGCCTGCCGGCCTATGTCATGAAAGCGAATCGGAGAAGGATGTGTCGCGGTTTGCGGCTGGGTCAGAAGGAGCAGGTATAAGGCGAGAAAACGCATAGCTATTTTTATGGATGACGTTCTGCTAGACTTTTTGCCAGCCATAAGCGAGGCTGCTCGTCCTGTGGGTGCTGTCGAACATACCGCTGCAACGGAGGTATCGCCACGCTATATTGGGACGCATAATAAGCTGCCTTGCCCAGGTTGTAGTCGATTCCAGGAAGTTGCGGATTCCAATTTGCCGCACTTTGAAAATAGCGCACGGCCCCGGAAAAATCTCCCGCGGAAGCGGAAATGACGCCGAGATTGCTGTAGCTATCCGCGATTGCCGGGCTGATTTTGGATTCATAAGCCTTAGCCTGCCGAGTCGCCTGCTGATTTTCAGCGGCATCCGGAGTTTTCGGCTGGAGCAAATTGGAAGACGGTAGTTCAGGCCGCGGATTTGTGCTCGCTTTCCCCTGATTCTGCCGCACGATCTCCTTCATTAAATCCTCGGAAATCTGCATCTGCTGTTTGCCTTCCTCTACTTTTCCGCTCTGCAGCAGCAATCTCGCCAATAAATAGTGGGCTCGTTGGACTTGATAGTGATTGTGGGAAACATCGCGGGTCAAGAATATCGACTTTTGAAGTGCTGCCTCGGCCTTGTCCGGCTCCTTCATTTCCGTATATAGCTGGCCTAAAGAAAGAAAAGTGTCCGGATCTTGTAGGTTCAACGAGGCCGCCCGCGTCAGATCCTTTTCAGCCTCAGAAAAACGATGCTGCGCCAATGCGATATAGCCAAGTTGCGAATAGCTCAGGAAATCGTTCGGAGCAACCTCCAGCTCTTTTTTGAATTCTGCTTCCGCGAGCGGAAAATCAATTTCGCCCATGCTTTGGAGGTAGGCCGCTCCCAGAGAATAATGCGCACCGGGCAATCGATCGTTTTTTGCGATGGCTGCTTTGAACTGGGCAATCGCTTGCTCGGGATAGCCGGTTTCGGCGTATGCCAGGCCAAAATCCATGCGTAGCTGCGCGGAATCGCCGAAGCCCTTCAGCATCTCCGCAAGAATCGTTGCCGCGCTTTTCTCGTCTTTAAGTGCCAGATCTGCCCTCGCCAATGCCAGGCCATCCACATAGTTTGGATTCAGAGCAACAGCAGCTTCCAATTGCTGTTTCGCCTGGGTGTTATCTTGCATCTGCAAAAGCACACGGCCCAGGCTGAGCCTGGCGGATGCGTCCCGCTGATTTTGCCGGACAGCCTCCTCGGCAAGTTGCTCGGCCTTCGAGAGATCGCCGGCAACCGCAGACTCCTGAGAATAATCCAGGCGCATCTTTACGTCGGTTGGATCAAGAATTAGACCCTCGTCGAACAATGCATTTGCATCGGGATAATCGCCGGCCAAGGTGAAATTGTATCCGAGAAGATCGAAAGCGTGCGTCAGGAAAAGTTTGTAAGCACTCGCGGCCTCCGGCAGGTTGCCGGCTGCCTGAGCGCTCTCAGCGGCGCCGTAGTCCTGCTGCAGGCTAGCTCCAGAAACGACGGACTGAAAGCAATAGCCCGAAACGGCCGAACAGAAGAGCAGGAAAACAACAGATAGCAGGAGAGACAGCGTGCTAGTGCCTATAAGCAGCACCCGTCTTCTGAAGGCGCCTACGCGCACCTCCCAAAGGCCCGCGTCTGTTCTCGGGTGGTTCATGTTTCGTAAAGTATAGACGAGCGAAGCAAAGGCATGCGGCTGTCGGTCGGCTGAGAAACGCCTTGCAAAAGGACAGGGACATCTCACAAGAGATGTCCCTGAATCCAGCGGAGTTGGATTAGAAGCTATATTTCACGTTCAGCTCGATAATTCTCTGGGTCGGTGCTCCCGATTTGGAATCCAGAACGCCCCAGTTGGGCGAATCGGCGGCGGTGTTCAGGGTGATCGCCTTCGACGCATAATCCACGTTGTAGCGCAGGGTCAACTGGTTGTTGCTGCTGAATTGCGGCAGTGGGTGATTCAGCCAGTTGAATGCGGAGACGCGGAACTGAACGTTCTGGCTACCGTGGATCGGAAACGTCTTATAGAGCGCCAAGTCATTTTCCAGGTATGCTGCGTTAGGAAAATATGGATATTTCTGTCCTCCGTACTGGCCGATCGGCGGCGCAGCGAAGCAAGTTTGTTTGAGCAGTTGGTAATTTGCTAGCCCCGATCTCGGATTGCACGTCAGCACGGGCATAATCAGAAGTTGTGCATCTGTTCCATAGTAGGTCTGGGCACCGATACTGTTGGTGATCCCCCGGGTTGACGCATTAGCTGGCAACCCAGTATAGGTTTCCGACAAGCCAAAGTTAGACGCGTTCGATCCGTACTCGTTCTGGAGACTGCCACCTGCCTGCCAGGAAGAGATACCGGAAATGGTCCAACCGTTCACGATACCCCGGACGACAGGGTTGCTCCCGTGGAGCACATCTCCGAGCTGGTAGATGTAGTTCGAGTTGAACAGGAACGGCCGGTCCACACTCAATACTCCATAGTTGGCGCGGGTGACAAAGGGATTGACCTGGAGCGCCGCGGTCCCCAGTTGCTTTTGCCATGTAAAGTTGAAGTCGAAGATCAATCGCCCGGTTCGTTTCGTCCACGACGCTTGCACTGCGTGGTAGTTGGAGAAGAAGGTCGACTGGTGCATGATGACCATGCTGGTCCCGTATGCATAGCCTAACGGATGATAATCGGCTAGTGAGTTTCCGGTAAACGTTCCGTCGGTGTTCTGCCCAACGTTCTCCGGATTATTTGAGACCACCCCCGTCTTTGGGTCGGGAAGGAAAATCGCGCCCACCGGGGTCTTGTTCTGGTCGGCAAGACCGGCAAACGTGGAGCCGTTGCTGGACTCGCCGTCGTTGTCCATCTGGCTGCTGCTGCTGCCGACATAGGCGACGTCAAGCAGAGAGTTCCACGGCAGCGCCTGATCGACGGTCAGGTTCCAGCTATACGTCAACGGAATTCCATAGTCCGTTGGGGAAGCGCCCGTATAGGAGCCATAGGTTCCGCAATTGAGGGGAGTCGGAGTTGTGCAGCCTGTCGGCGGGGTATAGCCTTGGGTACCCGCGACCGGAGCTGGCGCAATCCCGGCTGCTACACCCGCCGGAGTGTTGATCAAGCCGATTTGCGAGGTCAGCACTTCTGTATTGCCTTTAAGGTTATATTGTCGGATATTCTGCGCGGTTTGCAGATCGGCGGCATAGTCGTTGTATTGATCGGCCCAACGATACGCGCCCCATCCTCCACGAATCATCGTCCGGCCCGTCCCGAACACGTCATAGGACATACCGAAGCGCGGAGAAAGGAAGGCCAGCCGGTTCGGCATGCCGCTGAGCGGTACGCCCGAACTGATGCCTTTCCAGTAGAAGCCTGGCTCTGCCTTTCCGGAGTAGTAATCTGAGGCGACACGATTTGCATAGAAGACGGCCATGCCGGTACCGGTGCGGTCGTACCAGTGGCCGACGTGCTCCAGGCGCGCGCCAATCTCGATGTTCAGGCGATTGTTCACCTTCCAGTTGTCGTTGCCGTAAAAGGAAACAATCTGATAGGCCATGTCGCTGTTCGGCGATTTATTGGCCTCGTTGTATCCCGTCACAGAACCCAAGATGAAGTTGGCTGTGGGGTTATTTGGCGAACCAACGATATGCCCGAGAAACGGATTTGGATTCTGGCCGCCGAAGCTGAAGATACCATTCATCTGCTGACCGCCCCCTTGATAGTTGGCGGTATTCTGCGTAAATGCGCCAACCTTTAGGGTGTGAGCGCCAACGACTTTGGTGAAGTTGTCGGCAAACGCCGGGTCCTGCTTGCGAACCTGATAGACGCCAGAAGGTTCATAGTCATCGCCCTGGGAGAAGTCCGGGAACGTGAAATTTCCTGCGGAATTATAGGCAGGCGCCAGCTTCGACCCTGGAGCGAACACTTCTCCGTAACCCGGGGAGGTGGGATAGCCAAACGTGGTTCTGTAAGCTCCCGAAGGGTTGAGCGGCTCATTCGGCAGGTTACCGTAGCCCCAGCTCGCGATCAATTCATTGGTAGTGGTGGCGTTGAAGATATGGATGAAATGGCCGGCAGCGGTCTTCGTATAGGAAAACTGGTACAACCCCCCGCCGGGATACGGGATGGCGTTGCCTGGGGTCCAGTAGATATGTGCGCCGTTCGACTGGTCGAGCTCAGAGCTGAATTCCTGCTGATAGGAGACGTAGAACTTGGTCTTGTCGCTCATGTCGTAATCGACACGGGCGCGCCAAACCCAGCCATCGACAATGCTAATGATTGGCTGGAAGTAGTTGTAGCCACCTGGCGTGGTCGCTGGATTTGAGTTCGCTGCCGGCCAGAAACTGGCCAGGGCTTTGGCCGATGGATTGATGAACTGCGCGGGAATCGATTGGCCGTCCGACGCTCCTGTCGCTGCGTTGTATCCAGGCAGACTTGCGGAGGGCGTCGCCAAGGACCCATCCGGGTAAATGGTACCGGACAGATCGTTGCACCACTGGCCATTTGCCCCGGTCGCCTGAAAACCGTTGGGGCAAAGGGCGCGGTTGTCCGCGTTGTCGGTGGTGAAGTTGCCGGCCATCATCTCCGGAGTAGGGATATAGGATTTGAGGATATTCGCATTCCCCTGGTTTTGCAGCCATCTTTCATAGCCACCCCAGAAGAACAGCTTTTTGTTGGTTTTGGGAACATATCCGCCGAAATTGCCGCCGGGATAGTAGTAATGGGCGCCGCCTTTGGGCAATCCCTGGTGGTTGCTCTGCCAATCGTTGGCGTCCAAAGCGTCATTGCGGGCATCGAAATATGCTTCCCCATGGAAATGGTCAGTACCGGACTTGCTGATGGTGCTGACAACGATTGGGCCGAATTCCTCGTCCGCGCCGAAGTTGGAGGTGAGGACAGTAATTTCCTGCACCATTTCAGGATTGATGGTTCCAATGGAACCGCCCATGTCGCCCGGATCGATGACGTTGACACCGTCCGACAGCAACTGTTGCGGGCCTCTGTACTCCGCGCCGCTTACGTTCAACCCGTTGCCGACGGAGCTGGTCTGCGCGGTTACGGTCAGTGGGTTAAATGACGGACCGTTACTGATGCCGTTGGGCGTCTCGACGACGCCGGGCAGCACCTTCAACAGTTCCGTTACGTCGCGGCCTTCCAAGGCGACGTTCTGAATGTCTGCGTAATCGAGGACTTCAGAGCGCGAACCGGTGGCCATGGGGATGATCTGGTTCTCCGCCCGGACGGTTACACTCTGCGAGGAGCTGCCGACGGCAAGCACCAGGCTCGGAATGTCACGAGAGTCGCCCGCGTGCAGGACGATGCCGGTCAACTCCTGCGGAGCGAATCCCTTCGCCGTCGCCTTGACCGAGTAGCTGCCGGGAACGAGAGATGGAAATGCAAAAAATCCGGCGCCGTTGGTGGTTGCCACGCGCGTATCTTGTGTCGCCTGGTTCACCAGGGTCACCTGCGCGCCGGGAATCACACCGCCAGAAGGATCCTGCACGGTTCCCGAAACCGTGGCCGTAGTCTGCGCATATGCAGAGGGTAGAAACACCAAAAGCGCTGTCAGGGCCAGCATGGTGCCCACGCTGCGCTTCACGAATGAGGGATCAATGCCCGCAAATGCGGCGAACCGAGAAACCTTGTTCATCTTGCCTCCAAAAACGCTTAAGGGAAATCGTTGTATCCGATCGAAACAATCGATAAATCTATGCCGTCGAATTCCTAAAGAACGATTGCCGCCAAACCAGCACCAACTAAAACGCTTTATGATTGCTGCCAAACCAGCACCAACTAAAACGCTTTACTGGTCCGCAGAAATGTTTAATCTACCGACGGGACGATTGTCAAGATTTATTTTGAAATGGGCCTAAAGGGATTTAGTTCAAGGCTGCACGCCGGAGTTGCGCACCCTGAAAGCTTTATTGCCGGTGGGGGAAAAATCAGGGAGAGGGGCCGTCTCTTTGCGTAAAAAAATGCATTTTCCGGGGTGAAATTTCGGCGATTTAGAGGGGCGAACGTACTTCCACGGAGCGCACCAGACTTCCGCAGACCTCTTCCACCTCTGGAAGGGAAAGCCTATTGAAAAACGGCAGGGCTATACAGCGTTCACCCGCCGCTTCGGTGACCGGCAGCAACGTTTTTGATGCTGTCAAATTGCGGTAAGCCGGCTGCAGGTGGATTGGAGCGAAATACCGCCCGCACCCGATTCCCTGCACGGCCAATTTTCGAACGATCGCATCGCGGTCCTCGCGGCTGTAGCGCGCAGCCAGTTGAACCACATAGACAAACCAGCTGATCCGCCGGTCGTGGTCGCCGGCTGCGGGCAGAATCAAGCCGGGGCGATCGCGCAGGAGTGCGTCATACCATCCGGCGATCTCGGCGCGCCGCATCAGGATACTTTCCACTCGACGCAACTGAGCGAGGCCGAGCGCGCAATTCATTTCAGAAAGCCGATAATTGTATCCGACCTCCGAATGATCGAGCCATTCGCGGGGATTCCGGCGTCCCTGATTCCGCAGCGAACAGGCCCTCGCAGCCAACTCGTCATCGTTGGTCACGACCATTCCACCCTCGCCCGTAGTGATCTGCTTATTGGGATAGAAGGCAAACACTCCGGCGTCTCCTAATGCGCCAACCTTGCGCCCGCGATATTCCGCCCCGAGCGCTTCACAGGCATCTTCGATCACATGCAAACCGTGGCGCTCGGCAATGGCTAGCAGCTGCGTCATCTGCGCCGGACGGCCGAATGTATGCACCGCCAGGATGGCACGCGTTCTAGACGTTATGGCCGCTTCCACTTTCTCAGGATTCAGATTCAAAGAGACCGGATCGATGTCGACGAAAACCGGCATTGCGCGCTCAAAGCGAATCGCGTTTGCGGCGGCGACAAAAGTGAAGGACGGCACAATGACTTCGTCGCCTTCCCCGATGCCGAGGCACCGGACGCACAGATGCAAACCGCTCGTGCCGGAGTTGACCGCGATCGCGTGACGAGCGCCAACATAGTCCGCGATGGAACTTTCAAACGCTTCCAGCTTCGGTCCAAGGCTCAATTGTGGAGTACGCAACACCTCGACCACAGCTTGAATTTCAACCTCGGTGACATCGGGGCCGGACAATGGAATCCGCATCTGCATGGTGATTTTCCGCTAGTCTGCCGGCATGGGGCGCTGGTCGGGTTCGCATGGCCGCTTCATCAGAAGCTGCTCGCCCAGTGGGACCGTAGTCAGCACGCGAACGATCGTCTCCGAAGCATGCCCGCTGCCATAGGGATTTTTCATGCCCCGCAACCCAACGCGGAAATGCGGATCGCGCGCTCGATCGATCGCCAGCAGAATCGATTGCTCCTCCGCTTCGGTATCGATCACGTTGCACGCGCGTTCCCTTCCCTGCTGCCGAATCCCGACATTCACTGTGGGCAACGCAAATGACGCCGTCTCCATAATCCCGCTGCTGGAATTTCCTAAAAACAAATCGACCTGGGCCAGAAGACTCCAGTACACGAGTGGATCGAGGTTGACGAACATCTTTCCTGATCCGCGATTAGCCAGGAAATCTCTCGCACGTTCCCGCAAGCGGCGGCCGCCGGCATCCGCGTTCGGATAGCAAAAAAGCATCTGGCCGTCTGTTTTTGATAACGCGTCAAACAACGCATCTGTCTCTCGCACAGTGTCGCGCGCGATTGTTACTGGATGGTACGCGACCAGAATTGTCGGCCGGTTAAATTCGATTTGCAGCAACTTCTCCAGCTCCTTCCGGCCGATGAGCGTCCGCCGTTTCAGATGGTCGAGCGACGGAGCGCCAGCCCTGTGCACCCTCCACGATTCTTCCCCCATGGAGATGACGCGCCGCCGGGCCATTTCGGTCGACGTGAAATGAGTGTGCGCCATCTTTGTCAGCGCGTTTCGCACTGCATCGTCAATCGCGCCCTGGCTGACTTCTCCTCCTTCAATATGTGCAATGGGAATACGCAGCGCCAGCGCGACCGATGCCGGCGCCAGCATCTCGTAACGGTCCGCGATGAGCAGCAGCAGATCGGGACGTAGCACCCCGAGATGGTCCGCAAGGCTTAACGCCGCCAGACCGATCGTCTTAGCCATTCCAATGTCCGAATCGGAACTCAACAGACATTCGATGCGCGCGTCGATTTGGAAGCCGTCTTTCTCAATTTCTTGTACTGTGCTCCCAAACTCCGGCGACAGATGCGATCCCAAAACGATCAATCGCAAGTCCACCTGAGGGTGAGCGGCAAGATCGCGCAGTGGCCAATAGAGATGGCTGTAGTCCGCGCGCGATGTGGTGACCACGGCGATTTTGCGCTTGTCAGTCATGCAAGGAACCGGCCAGCGATGAAGCACAATTGCGATCAAGCGACGGAGACGGACAATATTCGGGCACCAGTCGCTGTATCGTCCGCAGTATGTCTGGAAGATTGCGAGTACGGACCGCTGCATCGAGATTCAACATGGCGCCGCGCAGATGTTCTTCATCCGGTGCGGGGCTGAACACCGCGTGGAGATGCGGGCCCGCATGGACAATGTGTTCTCCTGGCCCGATAAATTCCTCAACCAATTTTTCTCCTGGGCGAAGGCCGGTAAATACGAGGCGAAGGCTTTCCGCGGATTTCCCGGCCTTGCCGATCAAGTAGGTGGCCAGATCCACGATCCTGGTCGGGTGTTCTATTTCTGGTATAAAAACGCGTCGGTCACCCACATCGGAGCCGGCTTTCAGAATCAAAGAGACGGTCTCCTCCATGGTGAAAAAAAATCGGTGCGCATCGGGGTGCGTCACCGTGACGTTTTCCCCGCGTGCGATCTGTTCCAGAAATACCTGGACAACGCTGCCTTTGGAACCGAGCACATTGCCGAGTCGAACGCTGTTTATACGCGTGCCGCCGCTACTGGCAAGTAGCGCCAACTCTGCCATGCGCTTCGATGCGCCCATCATGCTGCTGGGACGCACCGCTTTGTCCGTCGAAACCATCAGCAAATGTTCCACGCTATGACGCAGGGCAGCCTGGACCAGTCGGTAAGTCCCGAGCGTGTTGTTTCGCACGACTGCCAATGGGTTTGCTTCCATCAGAGGCACGTGCTTGTACGCCGCTGTGTGGTAAACCGTCTGCGGGTGGTAACAGGCGCAAACTTCATTCAGTAAGCTTTCGTCTTCAATGCTGCCGGCAATCGCCACGCACGGCACACGCGGCCAGAGCTTTTGAAGACGTGTGTCGATCTCATACAAGTTCTGTTCCGAAATATCCAGCAGCAGCAAAAGAGCAGGTTGCAACTCGGCGAGTCGAACCGCCAGCACAGAACCGATGGAACCGCCAGCGCCTGTGATCAGAACGCACTCGTCTTTATGAAGCGCACCACACGTTATCGGCTGTCCGAGCGCTGCCGGGCGTTCCAACAACCCTCTCCAGTCCACGCCTGTCATATCATTTTCAGCAAGCATCATCCGCTGAGACCTTCGCAATTTCTGTCTTGTAGACTATGGGATCGACAGTTTCCGCGCCAGCGAAGAAGGGTAACTTCTATCTCCCATGCGGTCATGCATCCGGATAAATCGACTTTCCGCGCTGTTTTTTCTCATTGCTTCGCTCGCTTGCGGTGCGACTTCTGGCGCGCCGCAAAGTGCCATACAGTTGAACAATCTGGGCGTGGCGTACATGAACCAGCAGAACTTCAACAAAGCTGAGCAACTATTTGCCACTGCGGTCCGAAAAGATCCGACCCTGCTGACCGCTCAACTGAACGAAGGCATCTCTCTTCTGAATTCGCAACAGCTCGCGCAGGCAACGCAGGTGTTGCGGCGCGTCGTTGACAAAGACCCTGAAAACGCCGCTGCCTGGTACAACCTTGGCCTTGTGTCCCGCAACGGAGGCAATCCTCAGGAGACCATCGACGACTTCAAGCGAGTCGTGCTGCTTGACCCTAGGGATGCAGATACCCATTACATGCTGGGAAGCGCTTACATGGAAAATAAAAATTATCCTGAAGCGATTCTCCAGTTTCAGCAGGCGTTGCGCATCAATCCGCTGCACGCTTCCGCGGAGTTTGGCCTGGCGCGCGCATTGCAGCGAAGCGGCAAGATAGAAGCCGCGAAACAGCATTTCCAGCGATTTCAACACATCACCAGCGAAAAACTCGGCTCTCCGATGACGCTTGTCTACGGAGAAATGGGCCGTTATTCTCTGGCGCAATCGCTGCATACGGGCGCTGCACAGGTCGGCCCCATGATTCCAGTGCGCTTCGTGCGCGAGCCGATCGGCAGCGGATTCAATTCCTCATCATCGAAAGTTGACGTATCAAGACAGGACCAGCCCGGCGGCGGCGCCTGCATGCTCGACATTTTCGGCGACGGACGGTCCGATCTGGTCACGTTGGATGACAGCGTACATGCCATCCATGTATATCGCAACCTCGGCAATGACCATTTCCAGCAGACTCCCGTCAGCCAAACTGGGCTGGACTTCAGCGGAAACGCAATCGCCTGCACCGTGGGCGACTACGACAATGACGGCCTTCCCGACATCGCCATATCGACTTCGCGCGGGGTAGTGCTATTCAGGAACCTGGGCCACGGAAAATTCGCCAACGTGACCAGCGCAGCCGGCATTACAACGACGAATCAACCCACCACGGGTCTTACATTTGTCGATTACGACCACGATGGCGACCTGGACCTTTTCGTTACAGGAAGGGCCTTGACTGGAGCTTCTAGCCCAAATACGCTCTGGCGCAACAATGGGAACGGAACATTCACCAACCGGACTGTCCAGACAGGTCTCGGCGGACAAGCGATGACGCGCAACGCCATTCTCTCCGACTTGAACAACGACCGCGCCGTCGATCTTCTGGTGACCGGCTCGGGCGCAGCGCCAACAGTTTTCGCCAATCCGCGCGAAGGCGCATTTCATGCTTCCCCGCTATTCCAGGACTCCGGACTGTCCCCAACGAATGGCGTGTATGCTTTCGACTTCAACAAAGATGGATGGATGGATGTCGCCCTGACGCATACAGGAGCGCCGGGCGTTACGCTCTGGCGGAACGTGGGTGGAAAGCGCTTCGAGCGGGTTCCGCTGCCGATAAAAGACGCGACGCGCGGCTGGGGACTGACCGCCATCGATATTGACAATGACGGCTGGATTGATCTCGCCGTCCTGGTAGACACGCCTCGCGGCCCGCAACTGCGGCTACTGAGAAATCGCGGAGCGCAAGGCTTCGAAGACGTAACCGCCGCTGTCGGGCTTGCCGATCTGAAACTCGACAATCCTCGCGCCCTGCTTGCAGGGGACGTCGATGGCGATGGAGACGCCGACCTCATCGTGACGCAACTGCATGGGCCGCCGGTACTGCTGCGTAACGATGGCGGCAATAAGAACCATTGGATACGGCTGTCTTTGCGGGGTCTCGCCGACAACAAATCGGCATTGGGAACGAAGGTACAGATTTTTGCCGGCAACCTTTGGCAAAAATGGGAAGTTGCCGGAGCAACCGGATACCTGGGACAAGGACCGCAGGAGATCCTCGCAGGACTCGGCAATGAAACCCGCGTCGACATTGTTCGCATGTTGTGGCCGACCGGCGTCCTTCAAGATGAACTCAATCTACCCGCAGATAAATCGACGGCCATCGGTGAAATCGACCGCCGCGGCAGCTCCTGTCCTGTGTTGTTCGCCTGGGACGGAAAACAATATCGCTTCATCACGGACGTAATCGGCGCGGCCGTCGTCGGACACTGGGTTTCACCGAACGCAACCAATATTCCCGATCCTGGCGAATGGATCAAAGTGGATGGAAGCGAACTGAAACCGCACAGTGGCTATCTGAGCTTGCGCTTCGGCGAGCCGATGGAAGAGGTCAACTTTATCGACCAGCTGCGCCTCGTCGCTATCGATCATCCCCCCGGCACGAAGGTGTATCCGAATGAGCGCTTCCTCAGCGCGCCGCCATTTCCCAACGGGCAAGTTGTCGTGAGCAGCGCGGCACACCCAGTGCGCGGGGCGTGGAACGACCACGGAGTGAACGTAAGCGACCTGTTGTTGCGTAAAGATCGTCGCTACGTGCATGACTTCACGAATCTGCCCTTTGCCGGCTTCGCCAATCGCCACTCGCTCACGCTGGACATCGGCCCATGGAGCCCGAAGAATCCGCTTCGGCTGCTCCTGCACGGGTATGTAGAGTATTTCAGTGCGTCCTCCATGTACGCTGCCTGGCAAGCTGGGTTGAAGCCGGAGCCGCCGATCCTGCAAGCGCAAATGCCGGACGGAAGCTGGAAGACCATTCTGCCGGACATGGGTTTTCCCGCAGGCTTGCCGCGCACGATCACTGTCGATCTCACAGGCAAGTTGGCTCTCGGCGCACATCGCCTGCGCATCGTCACGAATCTGCAAATCTACTGGGACCAGATTCTCGTGGACAATGGGCCGGATCGCAGCAATGAGGTCCACCGGACGGAATTGCCGCTCGCGCTGTCGACGTTGGAGTTCCGCGGTTACCCGCAGCAGATCGAACAGAGCAGTCCCGGCGACCTGACGTACCGTTACGACCGCATCAGCAAAACCGGCCCATTCGCGCACGAGCGCGGAGAATACACGCGCTACGGCAACGTAACGCCACTTTTAAAAACAGTTGACAACCAATTCGTCATCTTCGGCAGCGGCGAAGACATCGATGCGGAATTCAGCGCCGCCGCTTTGCCGCCGCTTCCCGCCAACTGGAAGCGCGATTACTTTTTCTACGCCAACGGGTATGTCAAAGACATGGATTTTTACGAGGCGTCTCCGTTTACGGTGAGTAAAATGCCATTTCGCGAAATGACGAGCTATCCCTATTCCAGCCCCATCGCCTATCCGATGACTCCGGCAACTCTGCGATATCGTTTGCAGTGGAACGACCGCTTCAATTCCGGGCAAAGCGCGCAGGAGTATCGTTTTCATTACGTGCCGGCGCTTGCCACTCCCATTGACCCACTGCCGGATTCGAACGCCGCACCGCATAGCGGAGACGGGCCAGGTATCAAGTGAGCGATATCACACTGCTGTCCGCCGTCCGACAGCTTGCCCTGTTGCGCGAAGGAAAAATCTCGCCACTGGAATTGGCGGAGGAACATATTCGCGAGATCGAGCGGCTAAATCCGCGCCTGAATGCAATCGTCAACTTCACGGAGCAGGATAAGGAACGCATCCGGGCGCAGGCGCGCTCACTGATGAGCGAGAGCGGTCCGCACGGACCACTCTTTGGTTTGCCCATAACGATCAAATCTTCCATCGCGACAGCGGGCCTTCGATGTGAAGTGGGCAGCATGTTACGCCAAGGAATCCTCGCTGAAGAAGATGCTGCCGCAGTGGCGCGTGCGCGGCAAGCGGGGTCGAACATTCTTGGCGCCACCAACTGCCCGGAATTTCTGATGGCGTACGAAACGGACAATCGCCTGCACGGTCAAACACGAAATCCATGGAACCTCGACCGGACTCCCGGCGGATCGAGCGGCGGCGAGGCTGCGGCGATCGCCTCCGGCATGTCTGCCGCGGGTCTGGGCAGCGACAGTGGAGGCTCCGTCCGCACCCCGGCGCACTTCACCGGCATATGTTCGCTGAAGCCTACGCCAGGACGCATCCCAGGCACGGGCCATGTGCCTCCGTGCGTGGGACCGTTTTCCATCCTTGGCGCCATTGGTCCGATGGCGCGCACCATGGAAGATGTCCGTCTGCTCTTCCAGACATTGTCCGGTCAGGATTCGGCTGAACCGTGTGGCGCCCCGATCGCATTGCGCCCCATTAAGCGACAAGAATTGAAGCAAATCTCAATTGGCTATTTTGAAGACGATGGGCTTATACCGGTAACACCCGAGACGCGACTCGCAGTCAACGCAGCGGCGCGCGTTTTGAAGGAGCAGGGATTTTCCATCCATCCATTTCGCCCTGTTGCATTGGAGGCAGCGCGAAAGCTCTGGTGGAAATTCTTCGTCCGCGCAGGCGCGATGTTTTTAGAACCCTTGCTGCACCTGCGCGAAGAGCAACTCAGTCCAGTCTTCCTCGATTTTCTTTCCATTGCGCATCGCGAGCCGCCACTGAGCGGCACAGAATTGTTGCACGCCTGGGCTGAATGCGATCAGGTACGCGGCCAGTTACTGCATGAGATGCAGAAATTCCCCGTGCTACTTTGCCCCGTTTGCGCAGTGCCCGCGTTCCGCCACGGCGAGCGCTCATGGAACGTCGACGGCCAGCAGGTCGACTATCTCGGCGCCATGCGGTACACGCAATGGTTCAATCTGTTGGGCGCACCAGCGGCGGTAGTTCCGGTTGGCAAATCCCCGGAAGGATTGCCGATTGGAGTGCAAGTCGCGGGGCGACCGTTCGAGGACGAGATTGTTCTCGAAATCGCAAATGCAATCGACCGGGAATTCGGATTTGTTGCGCCGCCCGTTTTCCCACCTACTGCTGATTCGGTTGAGGGTGCGGCCCCATAAATGGCGAGCAGCAGGGCTTCTGCGAAGGGCGAAACTGCATAAACTCAACCCGCACTTCGTCCGGATCGTACACGTTGAGCTGCCATTTTCCATCGCGTCCCATTTGTTTGTGCGAGCCGGGAGAAGGTTTCCAGCCACGCTCGGAAAGTTTGGCGACAACCGTGTTGATATCGGCCACGCCGAGAGAAAAGTGGTCCACGACGCCCATCTCGCGATGGCTGGGGTTCGCGAGCATATTGAGCATGTATTCAATCCAGTCCGTGCCATTGGGTACCTGGAGAGAAAAGAAATCCGTAACGCCGTCCTTCATTCCTCCCTTCCAATAAAGATGAAATCCAAGAATCTTCCTGTAGAAAGAATCTTCGACAGCAGCGCTGTGAACTAAGAAACCGGCATGAATGATGCGGGAGCTCGTCGCCCGCGGGTTGGGCGCTGCATGCTCGGGAAGCCGTCCGAGTTGAACAAACTCCACATCGTTTCCTTCAGGGTCCTTCACTGAGAAACCCTGACTGCCGTCTTTCCACTGTGTAACGCCAATGGGAACGGCCACTCCATGCTGGGCCAGATACTGGCGCATCTGTTTTGCATCGGAGGTCGCGAAGGCGATGTACTGAAATGGCTGCTCCGACGTACTCTTCGCTGGAAGCACCTCTATCCATTGCCGCGGCACTCCGTAGAACCGCAGTCCCCCGGCGGCTTCGATCGAGGGCGCAGCCATCCAGCCCAGCGTATCCACGTAAAAGTTGCGATCTGCCGGAAGGCTCTGCGCCGCGAGCCCGATGCCGGCGATCCCCGTAATCGCCGGACGCCGCACTATTTTTGTTTGTCCAGACGCGACTGCTCCAGTGCATGCCAATATCGCCAGACAAAAGATTTGCTTCATGAGAACTCCTCGACGATTTCCGCTCACAAAATCAATGTATAACATCGACAGAGAAATGATGGCTTTGTAGTTGCGATGCGTCTGAAACGATTTACTATTGGCCTCTACTCCGCGTTCGCTATATATTGGTCTCGCTCGACCGTGTTCCTTTCGCCACGCTGCGAACAATTTCAATGAGGCGTTATCCGGTGAACCTTAGATTGCGAGTTTTCTTTCCTTTGATAGCGCTGCTGATTGTTTTCCCGCTACCTGCCCCGGCAATCATTTCTGCGCCGGGTGCGCCGCACAAGAGCTTTCGCGTCGCCGTCTATATTCCGGTCCAGGTCGTCGAGCATATGCGAGACCGGCAGTGGCTCGATTCTTCATGGGCAAATATCAACAGCCAAGTCAAAGTGGACAAGGTTTATATCGAGACCTATCGCAGTGGCGTCGTTGCGGACGACGCCCTCATCGACAGCGTCAAGAAGTTCTTTATGGGTCACGGCGTGGAGGTTGGCGGCGGCATTGCGTTTGCAACAGCGGATTCAACCCAATTTCGCTCATTTTGCTATACCGATCCAAAAGAGCGCGCGGAGGTCCGCCGCATCTCTCAGCTGACGGCGCGCCACTTCAACGACATCATTCTCGACGACTTTTTCTTCAACAACACCAAGACAGATTCGGACATTGCGGCGAAAGGAAACAAGAGTTGGTCACAATTTCGGATGGCGCTGATGGATGAAGTCGCGCAGAATCTGGTCGTGAATGCCGCCCGCGCCGTCAATCCAAAGGTGAAGATCACGATCAAGTTTCCCAATTGGTACGAGCATTTTCAGGGCCTGGGATACGACCTCGACAAAGAGCCGAAGATTTTCAATTCGATCTATACCGGCACAGAGACACGCGATCCTATCGATACGGACCAGCAACTCCAGCAATACGAGAGCTACCAGATTTTTCGTTATTTCGAAAACATCGCACCCGGTAGAAACGGCGGCGGATGGGTCGACACCTTCGATATTCGCTATCTTGATCGCTACAGTGAGCAGCTATGGGACACCATGTTCGCAAAGGCGCCGGAGATCACGCTTTTCAACTGGAATGCACTGCTGCAGCCGGTAACGCCGGGTGATCGTGACGCGTGGAAGTCCCTGGATGCCAGCTTCAACTACCACGCGATGCTTGCCTGGCATAAAGCTTCCGGTGTGTCTGGGCCGGCGGACTTCGCCACGGTTGCCGGCTACTCGTTCGCGGAAGTGGATCCGATCGTCGGTCAACTCGGCCATCCCATCGGCATTGCAAGTTACAAACCGTACCAATCCAGCGGAGAAGATTCTCTGCATAACTATCTTGGGATGATCGGAATTCCCATCGATCTTTATCCCATCTTTCCCACGCAAGCGAATATGGTGCTCCTGACGCAGTCCGCGAGCGTCGATCCGCAAATTGTTGACAAAATTAAAGCTCAGTTGCGCGCCGGAAAAAATGTCATGATCACATCCGGCCTGCTCCATGCACTGCAAGGGCGCGGTATCGAGGATATCGTCGAGATGCACGAAACCGGACAGCTCCTCGGCATTCAAAAATATTGGGGGGCGTTCGGGCCAGGAGGCGGCGCGAACCTTGGCGAAAGCAACCCAATCCTGGTGCCGAAGATTGCTTTTCTCACCAACGACGCGTGGCCCGTGGTCCGAGGCACGGCAACCGGCTACGGTGCGCCGTTATTGCTGATGGATCATTATTCAAAAGGAACGCTGTACGTCTTGACGATCCCGGAAAACTTTAACGATCTATATTTGTTTCCGCAGCCCGTGCTGACGGCGATCAAGAGCTACCTGCTACAGCAGTTTCCGGTGCAGTTAGACGCGCCGAGCCGCGTGAGTCTGTTTGCCTATGACAACAATCATTTTGTCGTCGAGTCGTTTTGCGATGTGCCGGTGGATGTTACTGTTTCCCTTCTCGGCGCGCATTCAAAAATTCGCAACCTGACCACCGGAGCAATCATCCAGGGCGAGCCGACGCCAGCGAAAACAAAAGGGCAGATGCCGTTGACGGCGCCGCGAACCGGTTTTCAATTCACGCTGATGCCGCACAGCTACATCGCGTTTACCGAACAATAAATGCAACGGAGTCTACGCGGCGATTCGCAATCCATCACTGCATCGCGACTTTCTGAACCAGTGGCAGGTTCGCGGACGAGCCGCCAACCATGAATGTGTAATCGCCAGGTACCAGCTTCCATCCATGCTGCTGCACATCGTAGATCGACAGATATAGAGGCGGAACGGTCACGCTGACCTGCCTGCTTTCACTGGGATTCAGGTGCACTTTGCTCCAACCCACTAGCCGCTTCGGCGGCTCGTTCGCACTCGGCGGCAGTGCCACGTACACTTCGGCGATTTCGTCCCCGGCGCGCTGCCCGGCGTTCGTCACCGTGAAGCGGATCGTCGCGCCATTGTCCTTCTGCAGATTTATATCGGAGTAGTGATAAGTCGTGTAGGAAAGCCCAAATCCAAATGGAAACAAGACCTTCTTGTGCTTTGCTTCGTACCACTTATAGCCGACTTTTAATCCTTCACTATAATCCACGCTGAAGGTCGGCTTCGCCTCCTCTGTTGGCGAAACGGCGGCGCTGCGCGGCCCTCCGCGCGGTGGCCCGACAAGTTGCGGATGCGGCAGGTCGGCCTCGCTGCGCGGGAACGTGATAGGCAGCTTTCCGCCGGGATTCACTTCGCCAAACAGAACGCTGGCGACGGCATTGGCGCCGTCGCTGCCCGCATACCACGCCTCAACAACTCCCTCGACCTGATTAAGCCACGGCATCAAGACCGCCGTCCCGGTCTCCAGCACCACAATCGTCCGTGGATTTGCCGTGGCCACTTGCTCGATCAGTGCATCCTGGTTTTCCGGCAATGAGAGGTTGGGCAAGTCCATTCCTTCGCTCTCCCATTGATACGCGAAGACAATCGCAACATCGGAATGTCTGGCCAGCGCGGCCGCAGACGCGGGGTCTTTTCCAGAATCGAATTTCACGTCGGCTTGCGGCGCTTTGGCCTGCACGGCCTTCATCGGCGAGGTCGGAAACCAGACATGCGTCTGCCATGGCGGCTTCGTTCCTCCCGGCGGATCGACCTGCGCCGAGCCGCCGCCGGAAATCATCCCGGTATCGGCATGGGGGCCGATGATCGCAATGGAATGAATCTTGGAGGCATCGAGCGGCAGCACATGATTCGTGTTTTTTAGCAGCACGATGCTCTGTTCCTCGATCGTGCGCGCAATCTTCAGATCTCGCTGCACCTGCACCACGCTTTTCTGCGTCGGGTAATCGACGATCCCACTGGCAAATTCAGAACGAAGAATGCGGCGCACATGATCGTCCAGTTGCGCCATGGGGACTGCACCCGATTGCACGGCTTCTTTCAGCTTCTCGCCGTAGAAAGTGTCCAGCGGTTCTTCATTATCCAATCCCGCGGCCGAGGATTGAATCGCACTGTGCGTAGCGCCCCAGTCGGAGACGACAAAACCCGGAAATTTCCAATCCGTCTTCAACACGCCTTTCAGCAGATAGGTATTCTGGCAGGAATATTCGCCATTCACCGCGTTGTACGCGCACATCACGGCGCCAGGATGACCCGTGGCTATACCGATCTGAAATGCCAGCAAGTCGCTCTCCCGCATGGCGCGTTTGCCGATGATCGCATTCACTTTTGTGCGGCCGCTTTCCTGGTCATTCATCACGTAATGCTTGATATCCCCGATGACATGCTGCGCCTGCTCGCACTTGATCCGGTTGCCAACCATGGTGCCGGCGAGGATCGGGTCTTCGCCCATATACTCAAAGGTCCGTCCGTTGCGCAACTCGCGCGCCAGATCCACTCCACCGCCCAGGGTCATGTTGTAGCCCTGTGCGCGCAGTTCGCTGCCAATCAGCGCACCATAGGCACAGGCCGCTTTCGGGTCCCAGCTTGCGGCTGAGCCAAGATTCGATGGCAGCGCAGTCGAGTAGCGTCCATTCTCGGCGCTGCTCCGCACGCCATAAGCCGCGTCGCTTATCTGAATAATCGGAATGCCAAGCCGCGGAACGCCAAGAACAAAGCCCGCGCCGCCGTTGCCCAGGCAGGCGTTCTGATTCGGCCTCTTGACGTCTTCTTCACGATTCCCCTGGCCGTGCATCAGATCAATCTTTTCATCCAGCGTCATCTGTTTCAACACCATGTCGGCGCGCTCGTCCGGCGACAAGCTCCGGTTCATCCACGGTTGAGAGGCGGCCCGGTTCTGCGCGTCCTGCGTATTGTTGCGACGCTGGGCGCAGGCTGTGCACAACACTGCAAACATTGCGAGGACGACCGAGATATTCCGGCAGAAAAATATGCACATGATTTCTATGGGGATCCAATCTGATGGATTTACATCGCCAGACAATCATAACCCGGCAAATAACATGGAGCCGACGACCAGACTTGAACTGGTGACCTGCTGATTACGAATCAGCTGCTCTACCAACTGAGCTACGTCGGCACCTTTATAGTGAATAAGTTACAGCATATCGAGAAATCACCAGGACATTGTGGGACATCCTGATGTACGCCGTTCGCACAGGAGCAGATGCAAGCTGCCCCTGCATGAGGCGGTGACCAAATGGAGATAAAGTCAACACGATATAAGCAGGGTAGCATCGAGCGCCGTGACAACGCAAAAGGTTCTGTCTGGAGATTTCGCTACACAGATGCAGATGGGAAACCCAAGGTCATAACGTTCGATTGCAAGCTTTACCCCAGTCAAGCCGATGTCCGGAATGCACAGAACGTCTTCGGCACGAGATCAACTCAGGCGCTAACTATAGCCAGCTTGAAAGCGTCCGGGTCGCGGATTGTATGAAGATGTGGCTCGATAGTCTGAGCGGGCCTGAAACATCAGACCATGCGCTGCTATCGTCTATCAGCAGACCTGATCAAGGAACACAGTTCGGCGATATGCCCATCGATTCCGTGAAGGCGCTGATGCTCAAGAACTGGCTCGATTCCCTTGCCGTCTCTCCATCGTATCGGGCACATCATCGCACCGTTTTTCCGGGCGATGTTTCAATATGCGAAGTTGGCAGAGCTGACCGAACAAGAAAATCCATGTGACTTGGTTAAGCTTAAAGGGACCACCAAACGTCAGCATCCTGCGAACACAGGAAACTATGCGCTTGGAATCGTAGTTGGTCGACGTGATCAAACTTTTCGTAGCCACGCTCGATGGCGCACTCTTCAAATTGCTGGATCAATGCCTAGAAAAAAGGATTGGTAATCTTAGAAACGATCAATCCAAGAATACGACTCTTTCCGGAGATCAGTGTACGGGCCTGAGTGTTTGGGAAATAATCTAGTTCCTTAATCGCCTTCCAGACTCGCTTGGCCAAGGCTGGATCTACAGAGGGAATGTGGTTAATCGTATGGGACACCGTCGCGATGGAAACTTTAGCACGCGCTGCAACGCTGCCGATATCCATCTGATCCGCGTTCTTCGCCGGTTTCTTCCGCGGTAGTTCCGCCATGGACGTCCCAGTGTACAGCTTAAGAAAGTTCGACTAAGAGCTCTTCGTATTCACTTTCCAATACACCGAATAACGTTCGTTCAACAGCTTGTAGAGCGGGATGGCGGACACACTTTCTGTCTGTTGCATGGTCTCGAACTTAAAAGGTGTCTTGGAAGATCGAGCCTTTCCCCATGCAGAACGTGCGCTTACGCAGCGGCCCCATGCTTAACGCACAGGAAATCAATCTCCGCTATCTCAATTTGTTACCGAACGATCGACTCTTGTACAACTTCCGTGTCAACGCCGGGCTGCCCACTTCGGCGCAGCCCCTGGGCGGGTGGGAGAATCCCAAGCGCGAATTGCGCGGTCATTTCACGGGCGGTCACTATCTCTCCGCGTGCGCGTTGCGTAGCCACGACCTGAAAACAGCGCGACGCAGAGCGTCAAAAATATCCAAAACCTTGGCTTTTGTGTCATTCTTCCCCTTTACCCGACCGAAATTCAGCGGCCTGAAATTGTGGCGCACGTATACACTGTTGTATACCTTATCGTGAAAGACAAGTTGTACATTGGTGGCGAAAATGCACTTCCGCCGGGCCATTCAATACATAACTTTTTGAGGTGGAAGGCTGCGGCAAGAGAAAAATACTCACAGAACAAAAAGCGGAGGATGGGCGAACAAATGCCGGTCTGTTTACCAGCTTCCGCGCTCGCCGAACATTTCGATCACCTGCGCCAGTCGACCCAGCCCGTTCTCCCAGTTGTGTTGCAGACTTCGCTCGATGCGGTTCGCATCCCCTTCGGCGATGGCCTCGATGATCTCCTCATGTTCGGCAATCGACAGATGCAGGTCATTGATAATCGAGCTGGCATAGAGCCGCCAGTACCGCTCCGCCTGCGGTTCGACGGCCTTGTGCAACGACAGCAGCCGCGCCCCCGCGCCGGCATAGATCACTGTCCGGTGAAATTCCCGGTCGATATCGAAGATTCCCCCGGAATGCGCCGGCCGCGCCTTCACGATCTCCTTCAACTGGGCGTTGAATCCCTTCAACTGCCTGCAGATTTCCGCCCGCCGCGGCCGCGGCAGCAGCGCTACCCGCCGTCCGGCCAGCCCCTCCACATGGCCAATGATCGAATACAGTTCACTGGCGTCTTCTTGGGTCAATGGCGCAACAATCATTCGCGACTTGCTGACGTTCTTATATTCCAGAATGTAGCCTTCCCGCTGCAGCCAATGAATGGCGCTCCGCACTGGAGTCCGGCTCATTCCCAGCCGCTCCGCCATTTCCGCCTCGACAATCCACGTGCCCGGCGAAAGCTTGCCATGAACGATCAACTCCCGTATGGCGTGGAACGCCGTCTGCAGGCTCATCCCGTGCTCGGCCTTGGCTTTGCTCCGCTTTTTCTTCTTGACTGTTCCGCTATCTTTCATCGATCCCCTGTCCCGCTTCCGCTCAGATGGTTTGTAAACTCACTCATTCTAGTCAATTCCCGCAGCCTCGACCGGAGTAGCTTTTCTGTTTCGCCGGCGCATGGCCGCATAGATGGGAAGCCCGGTGGCTACAATCGCCAGTCCAGGCCATGTCGTAGCGGGTCGATAAATGAACAGCACAATCAGGATCACTCCCGCGCCCGCGATATAAAGCAGCGGCAGCCACGGATAACCCCAGACGCGATAGGGACGCTCGGCATCGGGTCGCGTTCTGCGCAATCGAATGACTCCGGCAATCGTCAGGATGTAGAAGATCAATGCCGCCGAGATCACATAATCCAGCAAGTCGCTATAGAGACTGCCGTATTTCCCAGTGAGAGGGTTGAAGGTGCGCGGCAGAACGAGAAAGATCGCCCAAATGCCCTGAATCGCCAATCCCCAGCCGGGGACATGCGCGCGGTTCAACCTGCCGGCCAGTGGAAAAAAAAGCCTGTCCTTGGCCATCGCATAATAGACACGCGCGCCGGCCAGAGTGAGCGCATTGACTGTGCCGAATGTGGAGACCATGATGGCGACAGCCATAAACGCCGCGCCGAGTTGGGGGAAAATTGTCTGCAAAGCCGCGGTGGCCACGCGATCCGCCGGTGCATGCTGAATCGCAGTCAGCGGCAGCGTCAGCAGATATGCGACGTTCGCCAGTAAATACAGTGCAATCACAGATGACGTGCCCAATCCCAGCGCCAATGGCAGATTGCGGGCAGGATTGCGGACTTCTGCCGCAACGAAAGTAATGTCGTGCCACGAATCGGCGGAAAACAGAGACCCTGTCTGCGCGATGCAGATGGCCAGAAACAGTCCCACCCCGCTGGAGGCGTCGAGTCCGACGGCAAATGGGACCGGGCGGCGTACGGTCCAGAAGTGACGAAAATTTTCCGCCAGCGCGGCGTGATGGATGCCAATAGTGCAGCCCAGCACAATTAAAGCGAGCAGTGCGCCGATCTTGGCGATGGTGAAGATATTCTGCAGAATCCGGCCATAGTTCAGCCCGCGAGTGTTGGCAAAGGTCAGCAGAAGGATGATGACTATCGCGAGAAGCTGCGTGGTCGATAAGGAAATCGAATATCGCCCAACAATGTGGGTCGGCGCCAGCAGATAGCGATTCTCTGCGATCCAAGGAAACAGCACTCCGGAAAATCGCGCGAAGGCGATAGCAACAGCGGCGATGGTGCCGGTCTGGATTACGGTCCATAGCGTCCAGCCGTAGAGAAAACCGAGAATCGGCGAAAATGCCTCGCGGAGATAGACGTACATTCCGCCGGCCTCCGGGATCATCGCAGCCAGCTCACCGTACGCGAGCGCAGCCGTCACCGTCAGAACACCGGTAACGACCCACGCCATCAGCAGCCAGCCAGGGCTGGCAATCAGACGGCCCATCTCCGCAGGAACGATGAAGATGCCGGATCCGATCATGATGCCTGCAACCACCATCGTTGAATCGAACAGGCCCAGGCCACGCTGGAAACCTGACGTTTTCGCCGCGGAGAGAGATTTCTCGTCGATTTCCGTGAGATCGTTGAGGTTCATCTGGTTGCGTGTCCCTAATGTAGACGGTCTAGCATACAAAATTGAAGTATTTTCATCATCGTTGAGGCGAAGGTCTAGGGCTGAAACTCACTTCGGCAGTTCCTTACACAATCTCCAAATAGACTTTCGGCGTCTGTTCGGACTTCCGTCCTCTGTTACCCGAATTTTCACTGGGCCGTACAAATCGAAAAAGTCACAAGCCGCAATTCTACGAAAGCCGAAACCATAGAGCGTCCCCGTACCGTATGAAATCTAAACTCTCATCGATACGGGACGGCCTTCAAAGATAATGTGTCGGACGGTGGGTTCTCCCGCAATCCGCAATTGAATCTTCCTCTTTTCGGGCGCAAGCATCCGATACCCCTTTCTCAATCTGAGACTTATCTGTCGCGGGCTGTCCTTCCATTCGATGTCTATGTGCATGCACTGACCCCTGTGGAACTCAAAGGTTTCACCTTCGTCTTCATAGAGTGAAGTTGTTCCATCCAACCCTCGGTATATCCACAGAGTGAGTGGGCCATCTACCTGCTCGCCGGTATATTGCCTCACTGGATCCATGGGCAACACGGCGCCGGCGCGCACATAAAGGGGAATCGTCGCCAGGTCAACGTTGCGGGTAATTTCGCGACCGCCCTCCAGCTTTGTTTGCGTCCAGAAGTCATACCACGTGCCACGCGGAAGATATAGAGAGCGAGAACCCGCTCCTTTCTCGGCGACTGGGGCCACCAGCCGATCACGGCCATACAGGTACTCATCCCGGCGGGCCACTGCTGTAGCATCCTCGGGATAGTGCAGCCAAAGTGCGCGGATAACTGGCAGACCGGTGTCGCAGGTTTGCTGGACGGCCGAATATAGATACGGCATCAGTTGATAGCGCAGTTCCAGATATTTCCTGCAGATGGGCTCGACAGCGGCGTTGTGCAATTCTGCCGGATCGGGATGAAAACGGCGGGTCTCGGGAAAACCAATCTTGCCGGTGTTCCAACCCCAGGGAAGGTGCAGCCGCCAGTCGCGCCCATGCGAGCGGAACAGCGGATTGAACGCACCGAACTGAAACCAGCGCACATACAATTCGCCGGTGTATTCCTGCGTGGGAACAAAACCGCCGATGTCAGTACCCCAGTAAGGGATGCCGCTTAGGCCCGTATTAATGGCATTTGGAATATGTGTCCTTAGTGTTTCCCAACTTGAGTCAATATCCCCTGACCAAAGGAACGAAGCATATCGCTGCATTCCGGCATATCCGTTGCGGTGCAGCGCATACACGCGCCGATTGGGTCGATACATCTGCTGGCCCTCGAAATACATTCGATTGCGCGCCAGATGCGAGGCCGCATCGAAACCATCGCCCTGATCGGGCCACCAACCATCCACGCCCATATCGACAAGCAGTTTGTGCCACGGCCAGTAACAGCTTACCTGCCGGTCGGGAGGCCAATGGCCATTCGGCAGCCATCCGCTAGGCAGAGGCGGCGCAGTGCAGGGATCGGCCACGGTGCCGGTGAGATGATGGCCTTCCACAACGACATGCAAAGCAACTTTGAAGTGCTCATCGTGAAACTGCTGGAGTGCGCCGGAAGGATTGGGAAACGCCTTGGAATTCCAGGCGAACTCTCCGTTGTCTGTGTTCCACCCCTCTGGGCAGAAACCGGTCCCAAGATAGATTAAGGTGTCGCAGGGTAGTTTCTTTTTTCGGAAGATTTTGGCTTCCTGCAGTATCTCTTCTGGCGTCCCCAGCGTCCGATGCGACTGCTGATAGCCGAGGGACCATACAGGGGGCATTTCCGCAAAACCGGTGATCTTCGCATATTCTCGTGGAAGTGTAACCGGATCTTCGGCGTTGATCACAAACACATCGAGCGGCAGCGTCGCCTGTGCTTCATGCGGTTCAAGCTGACCTTCTTCCCCACTAAGATTGAACGCGCCCAGCGGATGATGTACATATAGCCCCCATCCGGAGGTGCCGATCAGAAGCTGTATGGGAACCCTGGAGCCGTGTGTGCTCAGCTCGTATCCACGTTGGCCGCTGACCATCGGTTCAACATTTCCCCGTCGATCAAACTGTGGTCCTCCCTGCCCCAGACCGAGCAAAGGACCATCTCCTAGACGGAAATCAAGGGTACCGGATGTTCCGTCCACCTTTAGTTCCTGAACCAGGCGGCCGCTTTTCGTTTCCACTCGAATCGGCAGTGGATTCGCTGAAATTTTCACTTCTAAATTCCCACTCGTCACGCTGCGCGTGCCGGACAGCTCACGTAGACGGGCAAGGGGTAATCCCCACTTCTCTTTGACCAAAGCGCCATCCACTGGAACTGACTGGGGTTGGCCATCCTGGAGTGGTTGCACTGTGACGCGAATTGTGTGCGAGCTCACCGCAGTCAGCACGACTTCTACGGGATGGCCGGAGACAAGGATCGGAGCTTCCGGTGGGAGTGCGAAACTTGGCCGAGCCAGCGCAATGGCACCGGCGGAGGCGATGCCTTTTAGCGCTTCTCTACGCGTGAATGACTTGTGCTTCATTGGAAACACCGATACTCGACAGATTCCGGTGCGGCTGTCTTTTTGCTCCCCTATTTGCTTGCAAGCTGGGAACTACTCAATGCGCAGCCGACGATGGATGCTCCGATTCCGCCAAAAGCTGCACGAGATACTGCTTCCAGATAGCAGCCATCGTGTGCGTTCCATGCCCGCGTGTCTGATTCGTAATCGGCAACAGGATGAATCGTCCGTGCGGAACCAGCTTAATTTTCTCCTGGGCAATGCCAAGTTCCGGGGGATTGATAAAGTCATCGGCGGAGTTGATATACATCACCGGAACCTGAATGGAGCTTAGCTTGGCGGACGGATCGTAGTCGCGCGATGCATTGAATTGATAGAGCAGATTATTGGCATCGACTTTCTGAAAACCAGCGGCCAGGTAGCGGTCAACAAACGCATCCGCAGCCTGTTCTGTAGGGTATTTCTTCTGCATCTGCAGAGGACTCGAACCCATAATGAGCAACATTTCAAGGGTGGTCCGCAGTCCGGGCGGCTGGGTTGTGTAATCGCCGTGGTCCCACGCTGGTTCGTTCGTAATGGCGTCCATCAGCATCTTGCGCATCATTCGGTTGCGCCCGGCAATCTGCACTGGCAGGCACGCCAGCGGCATGAGCGCGTCGGAGAAACCCGGGTACGTCTCGCCCCACATCCAGGAATGCATGCACCCCATGGAAGTCCCCATGACAAGACGCAAATGGTCCACATGCAGTCCCTGAGTCAATAGCAGATGCTGCGCGGCCACCATGTCCGCATAGTCATATTTAGGAAACCGGGCGTGCAGACCGTCGCTGGGCTTGGTGGAACCGCCGATACCGATGCCATCCGGCAGAATGATGTAGTACCGTGTCGCGTCCAGCGGCTGGCCGGGACCGAAGAGCACGTTCGCAAAATACGGAGCCAGGAATTGCCCGCCGGTTCCACCGGTCCCATGCAGGATCAGGATTGCGTTGGTCACATGCCCCTGCGCATTGCGGTGTGCGCTCCCCAGGGTGCGGTAGTGCAGCTTGAAATTCCGCAGCGTATCCCCGGTATGGAAGTGCAGGCTGGGCGCAACGTAGGTACCCTGATGGGGCGCGGGATAGTTCGATGGTTGTTGTCCAAGCAGAGACCCTGTCAGGGCGGCACTCAGCAAAAACGTCGAGAAATAAGCTCGGAATCTCATGGTCAATCCAATGACATTATTGTATACAGGCTTCCATACGTATTCGCATACAACTTACCGCAAAAATTGCGTTGTGTAGATTGCACGATGATCTCGACACCACGCCTCCCAAAAAATCAGGACTGGCACGCTGTCTGCAACACTCTCAACCTTCGGTTTAGATCCTCTGGATGCAGCGGCTCGGCCAGTTCGTGACAATAAGGAGCAACCGCCTCTTTTGCCTTGGCAGTATAGAAGAGCGTGCCGTCCTCTGCGATGTGGTCGACACCGTCGCCCGCCGCGGAAAGCGTGTTGAAGGCGATGGCCTCCTCCCTCGATAGGCTTTCCGGCAGGTTGAGGCTGATCTTTTGCCCACTGAATCGCACCGGATAACCGCCAGGCAGGCTGTCGATTCCTGGCGCATGTGTTTCCATGGCACATTCCGGATCGAGCAATCCCTCCAGAATTGGTCTTATCGTGGCGGCGGCCAGATAGTTCTGCGTCCGGCCTCCCTGCAATCCGGGTTTCAACAGCAATTCCCGGGCCTCAAGTTTGCGCCCGTCTAAATAGACTAGCGGTACGGGAGTGGTGATATCTGCCGGCTCTCCCGCCAGCGAATAGCCCAATTGGGAATGATGGCCTATGACCCGCAGATCGCCATTCACTGCTCCTGGAAGGAATTGTCGAAAGCGCAATGCCACGTTCGCTACGTTCCCAATTCCGCAGGTAGGAGCGAGTCCTTCGCAAGCCAGTATTGGATTCGTCACGTCGGGATAAGAGCAATTAATGACAGGACATGTCATACCCAGCGACTGACGTGCCCGCATCACCGCCCGGATGACGGGAAGCTGTGCCGCTGTCTGAAGTGCGAAGCCACCTTTCAAAATAGCCATCGCGGCCGGAGTGCCGATCTCTTTCAGTCTGAACGGCGATAGCAGCGTGGCACATTGCACGATCAGATCCGGCTCAAAGGCCGTGAACAATGTCTTCAGCGTTTCGGCGTCGAGCCCATCCACATGAGCTGCCCGAACATCGCGGCCGGTGCAAATCTGAAGCAGTTGAGCCCATTGCGCGGCTGCACCGCTCTGACCTGCCAGCAAGCATGCAGACGAGTAGCCACCTTCTACAATCAGCCGGGCAATGTTTGATCCCAAGTCACCTATGCCGACAATCAAAATTTTCGCCGGCTTCAGACTGCGGCTAGACGTTGCGTTCAACATATCTGTGAAGCTCCTAACTGGATGCCTACCGCTACACGGCAATCAATCATTCCGGCTTGAACAATGAATCTTCGGAATAACGTTGACCGGCAAAGATGGCCGGATGAAAAAGCACGTCCAACTGCTCGTACTCCGCCTGAGTCAGGCGAAGCTCAGACAAATCCAAACTTGGTTGCGAGAAAACACCTCGTCCCGGCGCTCGCGAATGGCTCGTCCCACCAACGATTCGTTCTGTCCTGCGCCATATGAATCGGCCGTATCAAGAAAACTGCATCCCAGATCAAGCGCGCGCTGGATGGTTGCTATCGATTCGGTCATGTCGGCCAGGCCGTAGGCATGAGCCATCCCGAAGCGGCCTAGACGCAAAGAACCGACCTCCGGCCCATTCGCGCCCAGCCTACGCCGCTCCATTTCAGTCGCACCTCTTCAGATCAAGCTGTTGGCGCGAAAGAGAGGTCTCCATAATTGCATTCATGTTTGTATACCATATCGCAACATCCAGTTGATGACAGTTCGAGCATTGACGGATGGAGCGCTCCTGGTAGGTTAGTCCATTACATGTGACGACGAACCTTCTGCGGTGGAGTATCCGAAGGATACTGCAGGAAGCTGAGGTGAATACCATGAGCACGGATCGCAAACAATTCTCCATCTGCGCTGGACTTCTTTCCTTAATGATGCTTTGCCCCGCCCTCGGGTGGGCGCAATATCGCATCGGACAGGGGCATTCCATTGGCGCGATTACGACGCAGGGCAACCTGATCGTCCTGACTCTGGATGAGGGCGTGCTCGGAAAGGCCAACCTTTTTGATCTGGCCCATCACACGTTGCGATTCACGCCGGATGGGTCTGGGTACCGCGTCGAAAATCTCCCCTTGCAATGGGTCTCTGAATTTGGCTCCGAGATGACCGGCAGCCAGGCAACTCTAAAGAACTTCTCTTTCCCATTTTCCGGCAAGAGTTGGAACTCATTTTCCGTGGGAATAACTGGGTCCATAACTTTCGGTGAACCGGCCGCCGGCTCAGAACGCGGCATTGGTGGCGGCAATAACAGGAGCGGCGGTCTCTCCGTCCGTCGGTTCGCCGAGTTGCAGCAGGCCGGGCCGGCACTGATCAACACCGTTCCGGCGATCAGCGTGTTCTTTAAGCCGCGGATGTCGGGCGTCCGCTATCTGAAAGAGTCCGACGACCGTGCGGTCATTACCTGGAGCCTGACCGAACCATTCGGCGGTATTCAGGACTGGACATGGAAGCCGACTGTGAACCGCTTCCAGGTGGTACTGCGAAAAGATGGGACGATCGATCTTTCTTATGATGGTGAGCCGTGGCGTATTGCGGGATCAAATCGCCTGGTCCGATCGCAGGGTGCGCCAGTTCACTGGCGTTTGCTCCAGGGCCACCAGCTCCGCTTTATGCACCCGGGCACGCGAAATGCGCCGATGCGCGTCGAGTAACTTGGAGCGCCCACTTTCAAATAATCGCCCACATACCAGAAGGTGCAATCATCGCTGGGGTCCATCGCGGTGGTGGTGTAGTCCTGCCATCGAAGAGTATTCGTTTGCGCGGCCTCTCCCTTTGCCAGCACGGTTTCGTGGAAGGTCAGTACCCCTTTTGGATCTTTGGCCTGCCGAGCCGCAAAGCGTTGGCCGGGAAAATCATTTGATCCACCGAATGAATAGCCTATGCCGATATCTCCCTTGCGGTCCATATCCATGCTGCCCATCCAGCGGTAATTTCCGCCCGGTGCATAGGTACCCTGTTGGTAGAGATAAAGGTTGCGTTTTTTATCGAAGCGGAACTCGTACCAACGGACGCCACCCCCGCCTACTTTGGTGTCGATGGAGTGGAGAACGACGATCGACTCGCGGCCACCGATGTTGCGGTAGACGGTTCGTTGCATCAGCTTGTCGCCCTGCGCGTCAAGGCGCATGTCCGTGCCTGGTTGCGGAACGCATTTTGTCAACTGCCCATTGCAAAGGTAATGATAAGGAGCAACGGGAATCTTGATTGGTCCGCTGACACTGGTCTTTGCCGGATCGTTCCAGTCAACGTGAAATTTATAAACGTAGATGCCGTCGTCCTGAAAATTATGGCGAAGTTGCGTGCCGCCAGCAGCAAGGACGATGTTCGGCGCGCCCGGTGGCGGCAATTTTTGTCCATCGATCTCCGCGCTGTTAAGGAAGTTGCTGCCATCGATGATGACGCATTGCTCGGTTGCGGACAGGCCATGGAGCATTCTGCTCCTCTCCGCCACGCAGGCATGTTTCTGAATGACCGTGTCGCCGGTGCTGGTCGGAACGTAGTAGCCGTCCGGCCAAATAGCTGGGCGCGGGTAATCAGGAAAGAGTGGGCGTTCGAACTCATATCGATAGTAAGCTCCCAGCGGATCGGAGCTGACGCTGACCGCATACACACGAAGTAGGGCCCGTTGGGCTCGCCGGCAGGCCGGTGGAACACGGGCAGAAGAAACAGCCAGCGATGTGCCAGCTGATCGTAACGGACCACCGCATCCCCGCTGATTTGTTTTTCGCACTGCCCCCCAAAACCGGCGAAGAGTGTGTTGGTCACAATCGGGCCAAGCAAAACCTTGCCAGTTGCCGGGAAGCGCTTGCCTCTCTTGGTGTAGATCACCATTCGCGAATTCACAATCTGAACGATGTGATCCGGCCCGACCGCGAGGCTGTTGTCAGATGGATTGCGGCTTTTCATTGTGCCCTGCGGACCGGAAAAGTTAAAGCCGAGACCGTCGAAGCTATCGAGAACTGCTAGCGCTGGTCGGGCACCCTCGGTCGTAGCTCCACAGCTGCACCGGCGGTGCTTACAGTTGAACTCGCCTGGGTCTCCTGAGTCGGTTTGGCTGCTGGAGCAATGTGATGGGCTGGAGGCTTGTATGCGGTTCTTACGTAGTGCATGGAAGTGAGTGGCGGCGACAGGTCGAACCTGGCGGAGTGGACCATGATTTTATGCCCCTCCTTCCCAACCAGATTTACGGAAGCATTGAAGGTCATCGCCGATTTGGATGAGGCGGTCTGCGCGTCGAGCTTGTCCGCTCCGGAAAAGAGAAAAACAATGGCAATGGAGACGACAGCGAACCTCGCCGGATGAATTTTGAAAGCGGCGGGTACGGGAGAAAATGCGCGCGAGCGCCACGCGCTCGGAATCATTGTGCACCCGCCTCGGAGAAGTCAGCCACACCAACTTGCAGGATGTTGCCGCGCGCCTTGGTTGGCCGAATCGGCCACGCTCCATAGACACGCCCATTCATCGCCGCCAGACCTGTGTAGTCGCCAAGAAAGCCCCTGTACGCGTCAAAAGGCTTTTGGGTCCAGGCGTAGTTGATGAAGTTTTTCCCTCCATCGGTGGAGCGCGCAAGAACGACAATTTGAGATCGATTCGTAGGATCGTTGCGGCGATCGTAGAACATTACATTCACCGCGCCATCCGTGGGGTCCACAGCGAGCCATTGGAAGAACTGATCGGCTCCATCGTGGACAGGATCGTTATTCACCCGTTGAGCCGGTGTCCAGGTGCGACCACCATTTGAAGAGGTGGAACAGAACACATCAACATCGCCATTGCGATAATCGCTCCAGGTAACATACAGGCGTTTGCCGCGATCGCGAGGGTCGACCGCAATCTGGGGGAATCCGTTGGAACGGGCGACGCGCTCCACTTGAAACATAATGGGCGCGGTCGGAATGATGTTGCGTGGTGTGGAGAATGTCTTGCCGCCATTGCGGGATGCCGCGAATTGAATATGATTGTCGCCGGCCCAGACTACGTAAAGTTCGCCGTGCGATCCTACCGCGCCATCGAACCCTTCCAATGCGCCATTGTCGTCTCGAGGCAACCCCGGGTGCTTGTCTACTTCGATAGGCTTGGACCATGTCAGACCATCATCGGTGGAGCGTGTGAATAAAATTTGCGAATTCGTTAGTGTCCAGCGCGTCCATCCGACATATAAATTTCCAGAGTACGGGCCTGCCGTGGTATCCGACACGATATAAGGTTTGTCTTCCCACGGAACTCCGGGTTCGGTTGGGTGCGCGATAATCTCATGGTCCGGTTGCTCCCATGTCTTGCCGCCATCCAGCGAACGGCGGATGTACAAACCGTTGCGCGAAGAATTATGTCCCCAATAATTGAATGTCCCCAGCTTGTCGAAAGCCATATAGCAAATGATGGCGTGGCCTTTGGCATCGAATACTGTGGGGACATCGCCTGAGACGCGGTACCGTTGCGATTTCACTCCGCTGGCCACCGTCCAGTGTTTGCCGGCATTCATGGAAAAAGCCGCATGCGCATAGTCCTGAAAAACCGCAACCACTTGTTGCGGGTTCCGGGGATTGATGGCGACTCCCGGCTCGGAATAGAAACCAGGCGCGGTCAGGTTGAAGATCTGTGTACCGGGAGCAGGCGGCAGAGCTTGAGCCATCAGGAATGGCGCTGTAAACATCAAGGAAATTATGACGATCCAGCGAAATCGCTGGAGGATGCTCTGTGGTTCGGTGGATCTCTGCATTTCTCGATGCTCCGTTTTTTCTTGAAGACGTTCTTGCACCTTGCGCCTAGCTGGGATTGCCCCACAAATCTCCCACCGTATAGCCGTTGGGAAACGGATCGCTGTTATCCACAACGTATTCCGCAAACCCGATGATCCACGCCTGGCCGCTGATGGAGGGAACCACCGCGCGATAGGGGCCCACTTGTGTTTCACGAAGCAGAAGGCCGCGAAATGTGGTCCCAAGAATTCCTTCATGAATAAAATCCTGGTGAAGCGATAACTTGCCTTTAGCATGGAGCACGGCCATTTTGGCGCACGTTCCGGTGCCGCACGGCGAGCGATCCATGACGCCAGTCAACGATGAAGGCTTCTCCCACAGGAGTTTTCCGGTGGAAACCACTACGGCATTCTTGCGATCCGCGCCCGGCGCGGTGGGCGGCGCCGATAGTTGAGCGATGGTGATGCCGAAGATTTCCGGATTATCAGGATGGGTTGCACGCAACTGTTCCCGAGCAGCGGCTTTGATCTGTTCTCCGATGCGAACGATGTCGCTGCCTTCGTTGGGAGAGAGCGTCAATCCGAGAGGTTCCGCTTCTGCGATGACATAAAACATGCCTCCATAGGCCACATCGACGACAACTGTTCCCATGCCTGGCACTTCAATGGGAGCATCGAGGTGCACAGCAAAGCAGGGAACGTTCTGAAAGGTCACCTCTACGACCTTTCCGTCCACGACCTCCGCGTCTACTTCGATCAGACCGCCTGGAGTTTCGAGTTTGAGATGCTTTATGCCCTCCTGGAGGGGAATGATGCCGGTTTCAATCAATGCTGTAACAACGCAAATGGTATTGCTCCCCGACATCGGCGGATATTCCGTTTGCTCCATGATGACGAACCCGGCATCGGCTTGAGGATCGGTCGGCGGCAACAGCAGGTTGCAATTGGATGCCGGATAGCCGCGCGGTTCCCGCAGCATCCGGCAACGCAGATCGTCCATGTTCTTTTCCAGATAGCTCTTTTTCTCAAACATGGTTTTGCCGGGAACATCGAGAACGCCGGCGACGATGACTCGTCCCGGTTCGCCACAGGCATGGAGGTCGACGGCTTTGATACGGCTGGAAAATCCCACTTCTTGTCTCCGATATTCTGCGACTCGCGTGCGGGAATAGACTGCGAGGATCGCCCATATGCACGGACCCAAACAGCGATCGAGCTACTCGGAAGATTCGCGCGTCATCTTGCCATCCACCATACGCAGGATTCCGAGAGGATTGTCATTTTGAAGCTCGTCCGGCAGCGAGTACCTGGGGAAGTTCTGGTAGCAGACAGGTCTTGCAAAGCGGAAGATCGCCTGGCTGCCCACCGATGTGGAGCGGCCGTCGGAAGTAGCGGGATATGGTCCTCCATGCACCATCGCATGCGATACTTCCACTCCGGTCGGGTAGCCGTTAAAGATAAGCCTGCCGACTTTCCGCTCCAGAATTTCGATCAGATCGCGGCTATTTACGAGGTCTTCCTCAGTTCCCAGCACTGTGGCCGTCAAGTGGCCTCGCAGCGCCTCCGCGGCGCGAAGAATCTGGTTGCGATCAGCGCAAGAGACGATGAGTGCTGTCGGCCCGAAAATTTCTTCGCTCCAGGCTGGATTGGCTTCAATCGAGGTTGCATCCGTAGCGAGCAGCGTGGCAACGGTCGTAAAGCCGCTGCTTTCTCTTGGATCGGTGGAGGCAGTAAGGAACTGTACGCCGTCACAACTTTTCCGTTCTGTCACCGATTTTGAAAACTGAGCGGCGATGCCTTGCGTCAGCATGGTGAATGGAGAGGATTGCTGGGCGAGTTGCCGGAGCCGGTCGAGCATTCCATCTCTTTGCGGCTGGGGTAGAAAAATAAGGCCCGGTTTCGTGCAAAATTGTCCCGCGCCTAGCGTAATGGAACCGTATAAATCTTTCACGATCTCTTCCCCGCGTTCGCGCAGAGCGTCGGGCAGGATGAAGACCGGATTTGTGCTGCTCATCTCTGTGAAACAGGGAATTGGATCGGGGCGCGCTGCGGCAAGATCCATCAGAGCGCGGCCTGCGGCGAGAGAGCCGGTGAAGCCGACTGCCTTGACGCGAGGATGCTGCACCAATGCAGTTCCAACCGCGGTCCCTTGATCGAAGAGCAGCGAAAAAACACCGGAGGGAAGATTCGCTGCGCTCACACACGACGCGATCACCTGACCGACCAATTCGCTGGTTCCGGGATGAGCGGCATGTGCCTTCACAAGAACGGGATTGCCGGCCGCGAGTGCTGAAGCCGTGTCGCCGCCCGCGACAGAAAATGCAAGAGGAAAATTGCTGGCCCCGAACACCACAACCGGGCCAAGGGGCCGGAGCATGGAGCGTAAATCGGGGCGAGGCAGTGGTGTGCGCGACGGCAACGCGCGATCGATACGGGCCATCACCCACGAACCTTCCTCCACGACTTCGGCAAACAGGCGAAGCTGATTGGCTGTGCGAGCGACTTCGCCTTGAAGCCGTGGAACGGGCAGAGCAGTTTCCAGATGCGCTCGTTCGACTAAAGAGTCGCGGATCGCTTCCAGCTGTTTCGCGATCTCTCGAAGCAGCGTGGCCTTCTTCGCTCCGGAGAGTTTTCCGTACACCGGGAATGCACGTTCTGCTGCAAGGGTCGCGCGTTCGATATCTTCCGTAGAAGCGGAGACATATTCCGGATCGAGAGCCTGTCCTGTTGCAGGGTTTACAGCTGCGAACCGCGTGCCGCTCTGTTTGTGGTTGCTCGCGCCCTCAATAATTGATCGGCCGTTGAGTGACATGGAATTTACCTCCGGCTTGTCTTGCTGGCAATTTTTGCCATTGCAATCTGCTTCAGGTCTGGCCGGGTGCGAACCGCCTGCTGAATCGCCTTGCGCGTTTCCGTAAGTTCTTCGCCGACGACCTCCATTCGCGGCCCGCGGAGCCTGGCATTGCCCACGCCCAATTCCTGCTGCACCAGCTTGATGAGCTGAATGAATTTGGGCACCGTGTCCATGCGCAGCAAGGGCAGGAACCAGCGATAAAGCTCGAACGCCTTCTTCTGCTGACCTTCACTGGCATAGCGGAACAGCGCCACAGATTCTGCGGGCATCGCGTTGACCAGCCCAGCAATCCATCCCGTGGCGCCGGCGGCAATGCCTTCCACGATTGCGTCATCGACACCGACAAAAATCTTCAACCGATCGCCGGTCAGCCCTCGAATTGCGGTCACGCGGCGCACATCTGTACTCGACTCTTTCACAGCGTGGAGATTTTCATGCTCCAATGCAAGCTCGCGAATCTGCGCCGGCAGAAAGTCGGTCCCATACGAGACAGGATTGTTGTAGAGCATGGCGGAAAGAGGAGTTGCGCGTATGACAGCCGAAACATACGCCTTCATCTCGCGCCAATCTCCCCGGTATACATAAGGAGGCAGGACCATCACCCCGTCGCAACCCGCATCGGCGGCAGCTTTCGCTTGAGCCACGGCATCCCCTGTGGAAAGAGCCGAGATCGCGGCAACTGCGGGCGCGCGGCCCTCAATCGAACGCACCACATTTGTGAGAATGGACTTCTTTTCTTCAAATTCCAGGGTCGCCGCTTCACCGAGCGATCCTAAGAGGACGATGCCGGTACAGCCGTTGTCCAGCATCCAATGAGCATGGCGCGACATAAAGGCGTGATCAACCGCCAGGTCTTCATCGAAGCAAGTTGTCATTGCGGGCATTACGCCGTTCCACTGCATGGTTTCTCCTGAATCTCCGTGGTGATATTTATGAGATGTTTTCTGCATGCGGCCAGACTTGCGATTGCTGCGGGAAAGATCGGCGATCGGATAGAGTCTACGTTCCATCCCTTCAGAAATTCCAGGGCCGTGCCGCAGATGCGCCCCTGACATGGACCCATCCCGCAGCGCGTATGCAGTTTTGCAGAACGCCACGAGCTGTGCTGGGAGATGAGCGCGTAGGGCACATCTTCGCAACGACAGACGATGGTGTCCGACTGCGGTAGAGTTTTCAGCTCCGGACGCAGCGCAAACGTTGTGCCGAGAAGATTGGCAAATTGCAGCATCTTGCCGCGTCGCCGCGCCAGCGACTGTGCTGCGGCGTAATCGCCCGCGCTGGCCAGGCCGGCAATCTGTCCTTCTAATAAAGACAGCTCGAGGCCGCCAATCCCTGTTGGTTCTCCTGCGCAAAAGATTGAATCGACCGACGTGCGCTGCAACGAATCGACGACGACGGCTCCGTTCTCTATGCGGCAGCCGAGCAGCATAGGCAATTCGAGATTCGGCACAAGGTGGAAACCGCAGGCAAGATAATCGCAGGCCAGCTCCCATTGTTTTGCGCCGTTGGAGATAGTCACAGATTGCAGTCGCGTTTTTCCGTGCGCCGCAATCGGCGAGGACCCCGCACGAAAAGAAATGCCAAAGGTCTTCCATCCAAAATGCAAGCCTTGTGCGAGTTTGGCGGGATTGCCTGCAATTCCAGACGCAAAGCGTGCCAGGCTTGTCCACGTCGCCTGCTCGCAAATAGCGACAACCTTGGCTTCATGCTGCCGCAGATAGGCGGCGACGGCTAGTAGCAGTGGGCCGCTGCCGGCTACGAGCACGCGCTTCTCTCGAATCGGCAAACCGGATTTCACCATTGCCTGCAGCGCCCCTGCTCCCATCACATTGGGCAGCGTCCAGCCGGGAAAAGGCAGAAAGCGTTCGCGCGCGCCGGTTGCCAAAATTAAATGCCGATAGCCAAGCTCGATACACTCGCCATGTTGTTCGGCGTGCAGAATGCCGGCAGCGGGGGCATCAAAGATGCGGCACTCGAAGAATTGTGTAATCGACGAACAGGTCTGGAGCCTGCGAAACCAATAGGAAGGCGAATCGGGACCGCGGCTCTCGGTTTGCTCCTGTTCGCCGCGCCAGATCTGGCCGCCAGGTCCAAAATTGTCGTCGATGATCGCAACGTGCTTTCCCTGTTCCGCAGCAATCGAAGCCGCAGCAATTCCAGCGGGACCGCCTCCGACTACCGCGATGTCAAAATTGTGGTTCATTGTGTGCGCACGTCCATACCCTGCCGGCAAAGAATTTGGCAACTGCGCTGGTGGAGCGCCCCGTCGATAAGAACACGGCATTCGAAGCAGATGCCCATGGCGCAGAGCGGCCCTCTCGGTTCGCCAGTGACGGAAATTCGACATGCCGCGCCCGCAATAACGACGGCAACCGCGACTGTTGTGCCGGCAGAGACGGCGATCGGTTTTCTGTTCACCGTCAGAGTGACGGTTTCAGGCACGCGCCACCTCCATCGCAAAACGGGAAGGCAAATAGGGCTCCAGCGGAATTGCAGGGGTTCGTTTGAGAAACTGATCCAGCAACAGGCGAGCAGTGGCAAGGGATGTCGTAATGCCTAGGCCTTCATGCCCCGCTGCTAGAAACATGCTCGCGTCCTGCTGGATGGGTCCGATGAGGGGCAGCTTGTCGGGCGTGGCTGCGCGAAATCCCGTCCAGGTCCGCAAAGCGGAAAGTGCGTCGAGCATCGGGACGTATTGCTGCGCGCGCACAATCATGGCCTGCACGATAGGGCGATCCACGGATGAATCTTCGACATCAAACTGCCGCGATGAGCCCAGCAGTAACTGTCCGGTGCGCCGCGGCTGCAAATTGAATGCAACCGAATCGCGGACCACCGAATGCGCGCTCTTCAGATAGCCGAGCTCCACGATCTGATGGCGAAAAAATCCCGGATAGCGATCCGTAATGACGAGATGCCCTTTCCGTTTTCTGATCGGCAGGTCCGGCGTGAGCAGGCCGGCGGATGCACCAGTTGCATTTACAATGCGTGGTGCGTGAAGCACGGTTCCCTCGCTCAAAATCACCTGATTTGCGCCAGCATGTGCGACAGTGTTTCCCAGGTAAAGTTTTGCCCCCATCTCCTGCGCGCGCCCGGCCATAAACTGAGCCGCAGCCGGCGGATACAAAACGGCATCCTCTGGAACCAGCAATGCTCCGGCAAGCGAGCGCGAAAGGTTTGGTTCAGCTTGCGCCAACTGGGTGGAATCCAGAATCTCAGCGGGAACGCCGAGGGAACGGTAATAGACTTGTTTACGCCGGACTTCCCGCATCTCCTCTTCGTCCCGGGCGACCCAAAGAGTTCCGCAACGGTCATACTCGACGCTTGCGGGCAAATCCGGAGCCAGCTCTGCCCATAGTGACTGCGAATATCGTGTCAGAGCAAACTGGGCGGGGGAATCGTCTATCACCACAATGTGGCCCATGCCAGCTGCCGTAGCATCGCCGCCGATCATACTGCGCTCCACCACTGCGACACGCATGCCGGCCTGCGCAAGATCCATTGCACAGGCCGCGCCCACAATGCCTGCGCCAAGAATCACGGCATCGTAGTCTTGGCTCATGGCGAAACGCTCTGTGGAATGCCCATGCGGAATGGATCGTTCGCATCCAGAATCAGCGTAGTCTCCGCAGTGACGTAGGCCGAACCTGTAATGCTTGGGATAATGTTGCCGTTCACAATTGCAACACTTCCTTCAAACACCGTGTCCAGGATTCCCCGCTGCCGCCAGACCTGGGCCGGCCTCAATTCGCCGTCCGCGTACAGGCAAGCCAGCTTTGCGCTGGTACCGGTCCCGCATGGGGAACGGTCATATGCTTTGCCCGGGCACAGCACAAAATTCTTGCTATCCGCGTCGTCGGATTTGGCAGTGGTAAAAAGCTCAATGTGGTCGATCTCTTCACCGTTCGCGCCGGTTATGCCGCTGGCTCGAAGAGCCTGGCGGATGTTCCATGTATATTCGGTCAATTCCTCGACATTTTGCAGAGAAAGATCGCGTGTGCGGTCTTCCGTAAGGAAAAACCAGTTTCCGCCCCATGCGACATCGCCGCGAACTTCCCCATGGCCGGGAACAAATACGGACACGCCATGAGCCCTTCGATAGGCGGGCACATTTTCGACCGTCACCTGTCCCGTTGGATGGAGTGTGGCCGTGACAATTCCTGCCGGTGTTTCGATCCTGTGCGTGCCCGCTTTGATTCTTCCCATATGGGCCAACGTGACTACCAGGCCGATTGTTCCATGACCGCACATGCCAAGGTATCCCACGTTGTTGAAAAAGATCGCACCCGCCGCGCATGTGCTGTCCGCCGGTTCGCAAAGCAGCGCGCCGACCAGCACATCGGAGCCGCGAGGCTCGTTGATTACGGCATTGCGGAACAGATCGTGCGATCTTTGGAAGCATTCCATTCTTTCCGACAGAGAGCCGGTGCCCAGGTCGGGACCGCCGGCGATGACAAGGCGTGTCGGTTCGCCCGCGGTATGGGAGTCGACGACACGGATGGTTTGCAAAACTGGATCGAGTTGCATACTGGAATGTCTACAATATGATATACATCTGCAAGCGATGTTATCATAATACGATGGGGTTGTTCGTCGAATCAACCCGCGAGTTTGTTACACAAACTCTGTGTCAGCCGCAGTGGTAAGAAATTCTTGGAATTCGCCTCCGCTGAATTCGATCAGCAATTCTCCGGCAGGTTCACATTTCGATGACGCGAACCGATCCCGTCCAAGAAATTGTTTCGCGCTGCATCTTCCAGATGACCAGTAGGCGGTGATGATCGTCGACAACGATCGGTGGAACGCGCACAAAGTCTGCATCGCGTTTACCGATAAGGTCGAACCGGCGCAGGCATTTTCCGGCCTGGTTCAGCTTTCCATTTTTTGGCCGGGCGCAGTATGCCTGGCACCCTGTAGGCCTCAAACCATGGCGCATTATAGGCGGATCAATCCAGCATTGGAGACGGTATATCCGCACGGCCACGCAAATCCCGATGGCCCCATGCTACACGAAACCAAAGACGAAACGAGTGCGACCGAGTAAGATCAGTCGCCCGCGTCCATCGCGGTGGCTTGAGGAACAATCTCACCTGCCGTAAATCAGACTCGCGACACGCCGTAAGAGCGGGAAACGAGCGCTTGCAAAAAATCCCGTCGGCAAAGTACTGTATGTAGCGAAACAGAATACGTCTTTGTATACATCCTGAAGACATTCGTCGGCCAGGAGGAATTTTGAAAATTCAAGCGCAGAAAAGAACGATTGCACTCACGATAGCCGCGCTTGCGCTGGCAAGCCTAGCGAGCGGCGCAAACATGCTGGCGGCCGAAACTGCAGTATCGAAAATGCCCGCGATTATTGAGCAATACACGGCAAACCGCAGGAGCCTGATGAGTACCTCCGTCGTGGAAATCGGGCCAGCGCGTTCCCAGCGGATGGAAAACTTCTATCGCGATCAGCTTGCCATGCTGGCCCAATTAGATTTCGCCCAGCTCAGCCACCAAGACCAGATCGATTACCTTCTGTTGAAACATAAATGCAACTCGGAGCTGCATCAGCTCGCGTTCGAAAAAGAGCAGGTGGCACAGATGAAGTCTCTACTGCCGTTTGCCCCTGCCATTGAAGGGTTGATGACGGGTAAGCGGCTGATGCAGCTGCCCGATGCTCAGAAAAGCGCGGCCACGCTTTCTGAGATGGTCAAGCAGATTGCAGCGACCGAAGAGAATCTGGATCCAAGCCGCCACGGGGCTTCGAACGCGGCCCCCAGCACCGACCGCCTCGTCGCGAATCGGGCCGTTATCGCGACGCTGGAGCTGCAGCGCAACTTGCGCGATTGGTTCAATCAATACAATGGCTACGATCCGGCCTTCACCTGGTGGGTGGCCCTACCGTACCAGAGTGCGAACAAAGCGCTGACGGGATACGTCACATTTCTGAAAGAGAAACTGGTCGGTATCAAGGCAGGCGACAAGACGACCATCATCGGCGACCCGGTGGGCCGCGATGCGCTGATGGCGGAGCTTTCCGACAACATGATCGCCTACACTCCGGAGGAACTGATCGCCATTGCCCAGACTGAATACGACTGGTGCCTGCGCCAGATGCCGGAAGCCTCGCGCCAGATGGGATATGGGGACAACTGGCATGAGGCGGTCGAAAAGGTGAAGGAGATGCACGTCCCACCCGGCGAGCAGCCGCAGGTTATCCGCCAGCTGATGGATGAAGGTATCGATTTTGCGAAGAAGAACAACCTGGTGACGGTTCCGCCGCTGGCCGAAGAGACCTGGCGCATGATTATGATGACGCCGCAGCGCCAGCTCGTGAACCCCTTCTTTACCGGCGGCAATGAAATCAGCGTCTCGTATCCCACCGACACCATGACCTACGATCAGCGCGAAATGAGTATGCGCGGCAACAGCACCCCGCTGTCCCATGCGACCGCATTCCACGAAATGATTCCCGGACACTTTCTGCAGTTCTACATGATGGCGCGTTACAGGCCGTACCGCCGTGCCTTTATGACTCCGTTCTGGGTCGAAGGGAACGCCTTCTGGTGGGAGATGCTGTACTACCAGAAAGGCTTCGAAAGCACGCCCGCAGAGCGGGTAGGAGCGCTCATGTGGCGAATGCATCGCTCGGCACGCGTCATCTTCACCATGAATTTTCAACTCGGTAAATGGACGCCACAACAGTGCGTGAAGTATTTAATGGACAATGTCGGTTGGGATGTGGACAACGCAACCGCCTAGGTGCGACGCAGCTTCAACGGCTCTGTCGGTCCGCTCTATCAATGCGCTTACCTCATGGGAGCGCTTCAATTCCGGGCGCTGCACAAGGAACTGGTCGAGTCCGGAAAGATGACCGACCGACAGTTCAGCGACGCGGTTTTGCACCAGGGGCCTATGCCGATTGAGCTATTGCGCGCCGACCTGGAGGATCTGAAGCTGAATCCGGATTATCAATCGCATTGGAAGTTTTATGGCGAACACCCGACAGCCCCTCCGAACGAAGCAGTATCAGTTTCTAAGTGAGGCGTACCACGGTCGGAATAAGATGCAGCAATCACGCCACTACGCAAGCACCTTTAATCCCGTCGAAGCCGCTTGTTCGTGCGCATGGTAGGAGGAGCGCACCAACGGCCCAGATTCCACATGCCGAAAGCCCATCCGCAGCGCCTCTTCCTTCATCCAGGCAAATTCCTGCGGCGGCGTGTATGCGCGTCATCGGCAGAAGTTCGCGGCGGGAAGCGTTGTCGGGTGCAACGATCAGGGTATCAGCGAATGTAGGGACTATGGTCATTGAAAAGCCGGCGTAATCATCTGCTGAAAAAGCTCCGCGAGGTCCTACCGGCCAAACAATCGATTCATTTAAAAGAATTCCAAACCAAAGGGCAGATAGACGTCACGAAGGGTGCAAGGTTCAGGATTGCCAGCCTCCCCCCAACGCACTGTAGAGCTGAACGAGAGCCAGCGCTTCACCCTCCTGAGCATTCACCAGGTTCAGTTGAGCCGCGAAGAGATCTGAATCTGTGGTGAGCACTTCGAGATAGCTTGTAGACCCTCCCTGGTATCGAAGGCGTGCCAGGCGCGTCGCATCTCTTGCAGCGTCGACAAGTTTTTCCTGCTGCTCACGGTAAGCTCGCTGCTTGTTCTGAGCGATCAGGGCGTTGGAGACATCGCGAAATGCGCCAGCGATGGTCTTCTGATAATTCAGCACCATCTCTTCCTTGGTCTGCTGGGAAAGCTCAAGTTGGCCGCGCAGCTTGCCTCCTTCAAACAGAGGTTGTGTCAGCGTGCCGATGCCGTAGATGGTCTTTCCCGCAGGGTCGAAGATGCTCGAAAGGCTGTCGCCGCCCACTCCCGCCGAGCCGCTGATCGATAAGTTGGGAAAGAACTGCGCGCGCGCGACGCCGATTTGCGCATTCGCGGCAATCAGGGTCGCTTCCGCCTGCTCAATATCCGGCCGCCGTTCAAGAAGCTGCGACGGTATGCCGGTGGGAAGATTCTGGGGCGGAGGGGCCAGCGCATTCGGGTCCGTATGAACGATCGGGCCGGGGTTCTCTCCAAGCAGCAGCGCGATTGCGTTCTCCTGTTGTTGAATCTGCTCTTCGAACTGGGGCACCTCGGACGTTGCCGTGTACAGCAGCTGCTCTGCCTGGCGCACGTCGGATAAAGGTGCCGAGCCTCCGCTTTCCAGCGTTTTGGTCAGGGCCAGGGAATTTCTCCGGGCCTTGATCGTTTCCCTCGTGATCTCAAGTTGGGAATCGAGCGCGCGGAGCTGCAAATACGCGGTCGCGACCTGCTCCACAAGCGTCAGACGGACCGCTCGCTGGGCCCAGACCTGCGCCAATAGCTGGGCGCGTGCCGCCTCGGTCTGCCTGCGATACAGACCCCAGAAATCCGGTGTCCACGATCCTGAAACATCGAGCGATCCGTCCGCCAGCGGGCTGGGAATCTGCGTGCCAAGAGAAGAGGGCAGGGTAGCGCCGATGCCGGTTCCGCCGACGCTGAAGCTTGGGAACTCCTGTGAGCGGGTGATCCTGACCTGCGCCTGCTGCTCGAGGATGCGTTGCGCTGCGATGCGGACGTCATAGTTGTTGGCGAGAGCTTTACGGATCAGCGCTTGGAGCTCCGGCTCGCGATAGACAGCAGCCCATTGCTCATCGCCGAGCGATTCTTTGGTGTCGCTCGCGACTGCTGCATTATCCGCTCCGCGAAAGGCCGGCGGCGCCGGGTAATTTGGCCGAACGTACTTTGGGCCCACCGTGCACCCGGCCAGCAAGCTCATGGTTCCGGCGAGGAGGCTCAGACGAAAGAGTTGGCGAAGACGCTTCATGCCTGGCCACCGTCCGTGCGGGCGTGCGCGACGACTGCGCCGGGTTGCTCTTCGGATGGCGCTCCCGGACCGCAGATCGAATCCATCGTCGTGCCTTTGCCGCCGCGCACGAAGCGGTGCGAGAGAAACTCGACCACTGCGAACGTGACGGGAATGAAAATCAGTCCGAGGACGGTGGAAAGTGTCATGCCGCCGACAACAACAGTGCCCAGGATTTGTCGGGAGGCAGCACCCGATCCGGTGGCAACCCACAACGGCAGGCACCCGACAATGAATGCCAGAGCCGTCATGACGATTGGGACGAAAACGCAAGCGGGCAGCGTTCAGAGCGGCATCGCAGATGCTTTGTCCCCGCTTCATAGTTCAATTTGGCGAACTCGACGATGAGAATGGCGTTCTTGGCCGAGAGGCCGATGAGCATGACCAGACCGATGGTCGCGAAAATGTCGTTCTCAAAATGGCGCGCATGCAAAGCGAGATATGCGCCCAAAATGGCGACGGGCGTGCTGAGCAGGACGCTGAAGGGCAATGTCCAGCTCTCATACAGCGCAGCCAGGATGAGAAAGACGAAAACAAGCGAAAGCCCGAACACGGCCCACGAGGGCACGCCCTTCTCGGCCTGCTGCTCCTGGAAGGACATGCCGGAGTAATCGAAGCCGGCTCCCGGCGGCATGGTCTGTTTGAAGACTTCTTCCAGCGCCTTTCGTACCTGGCCGGAACTGTATCCGGGCGCGCCCGTGATATTCAGTTGCGCGGCATTGTATTCGTTGAATCGGTAGATAAACTCCGGGCCGGTGGTTCGCTTCACGGTGACCAGCGAGCTGAGCGGCACCTGGCTGCCGTTGGCGCTGCGCACGTAGAACTGGTCGATGTTCGCGATGTTGGTGCGCGACGTGCCTTCGGCCTCGACGTAGGTCTGCCATTGACGTCCGAAGCGATTGAAGTAGTTCACCAGATAGCCGCCCATAAAGGTTTGCATCGTGGTGTAGACGCTGTCGAGGCTCACTTGCTGTTCGAGGGCCTTTTCTTTGTCGACATCGGCGTAGAGCTGCGGCACGGCCGGCTGATAGGACGGGATGGCGGCCGCGATCTCAGGACGTTTGGAAAGAGCCCCGAGAAAGGTGAAGACGTTCTTAGTCAGGGTCGCAGGATCGTCTGAACCGGAGCGATCTTCGAGGATCATGGTGACACCACCCGAAGTACCGATGCCCGGAATGGAGGGCGGTGGAAACGCGAAGGCGATACCGTCCGGATCGGCGGCAAGCTGCCGCTGCAAATGGCTCTGAATATAAGCGAGCTGCTCTTCTTTGCTCTTCCGGACAGCCCATGGCTTGAGGTTCACGAAGAAGAAGCCCGAGTTAGTACTCTGCACCTGCGTGAGCAGCGAAAAGTCGTTGACTGCGATCACGCCTTCAACGCCGGGGGTCTTGAGCAGGGCGGCGGTGATTTTCTGCTCAGCGGCGTCCGTGCGCTGTGCCGAGGCGCTGTCAGGAAGCTGCAAGGCGAGAAACATGTAGCCCTGATCTTCGGTGGGAATGAATCCTGAGGGAAGGCTGCTGCCCATGTACACGGCAGCCACGCCGACCAGGATCAGGCCGAGCATGGCGAAGGCGGACTTGTGAATGAGAATGCCGGAGGTGTGAACAAATCCGTCCGTGGTGCGCCGGAAGAACCGGTTGAATAAGGCCAAACCCTTTGCCGAGCAGACTCTGCTTGCTGCCCTTCTCCCTGGGCTTCAGAAGAAGCGCAGAAAGCGCCGGCGAGAGCGTGAGCGCGTTGAAAGCCGAGATCAGCACGGAGATCGCAATCGTCACTGCGAACTGCTGGTACAAGCGTCCGGTGATGCCGGGAATCGCCGCTGTCGGAATGAAGACGGCCGCCAGAATCAGCGCGATCGCGACGACCGGACCACCCACCTCTTCCATTGCCTTCTCGCTCGCCGACTTCGGATCCATGCCCTCTTCGATATGGTGCTCGACTGCCTCGACGACGATGATCGCGTCATCGACGACCAGGCCAATCGCCAGCACTAGTCCGAAGAGCGAAAGTGTGTTGATGGAGAAGCCGAGCGCGGGAAAGATGATGAATGTTCCGATCAGCGAAACAGGAACGGCCAGCAGCGGAATGAGAGTGGCGCGCCAGCCCTGCAGAAAGATGAATACGACAATCACAACCAGACCAAGCGCTTCAAAGAGCGTCAGCACGATCTCGTGGATACCCGACGTGACTGCCTTGGTGGTATCGAGCGGAACGCTGTAGGTGATGCTTGGCGGGAAGGTGGCGGAAAGCTCCTTCATGCGCTGTCGCACGGCTTTTGCGGTCTCGACTGCGTTTGAGCCGGGCAATTGGTAAATCGCCATGACCCCTGCGGGTGCCTGGTTGTACCGGGCTGAGATGCCATACGACTGGGCTCCAAGCTCGACGCGAGCAACGTCGCTCAGGTGAAGGACGGACCCATCGGGATTGGCGCGCAGGATGATGTTTCCAAACTGTTCAGGCGTGACGAGGCGCCCTTGCGTGCGGACCGTGTAGGTGAACTGCTGCCCTTGCGGAATCGGCTCGCCACCGATCTGGCCCGCCGGGTTGACATTGTTCTGCGTCTGTATCGCGGAGATCACGTCCGTTGCCGTGACCCCGAGCTTGGCAAGCTTATCCGGGTCTACCCAGATGCGAAGCGCATACTGCCCCCCAAAGACCTGCACGCGCGAGACGCCATACACGCGTGCGAGCTGGTCTTGAAGATTGATGACGGCGTAGTTGGTAAGGAAGTTCTGGCTCAACTTGCCGCCAGGTGAATTGAGCGCGATCAGCATCAGCGGCGACGTCAGCGCCTTCTGCACTGTGAGGCCGGCTGTCGTTACCTCCGCCGGCAGTTGGGACTGGGCCTGATCGACGCGCAGCTGGGCCAGAACCTGGTCGATGTTGGGATCGGTCTTGACGTCAAAATCTACAAAGAGCTGCACCACGCCGTTGTTGGCGCTGACAGAATCCATGTAGATCATGTTGTCCACGCCGTTCATCTGCTGCTCAAGCGGAGTGGAAACCGCCTGGCTGACGGTCTTGGCGTCCGCGCCGGGATACGTCGCGGTCACGAGAATCTCCGGCGGAACGATGTTCGGGAAACTGCGAAATTGGCAGCGTGAGCAGCGAGACGATGCCAACCACAACCGTAATGATGGCGATGACAATCGCAACGATGGGGCGGCGAATGAAGAACTTCGACATGATTTAGTTTCCCGCCGGTTGATTTGACTGAGTGGCCGCGGCCACCTGAAAGGTCGTGAGCTGTGGATCGACCGGTGCGCCTTCGCGGAGCTTCTGAAGATTGTCGGTAATCACGAGAGATCCACCGGCAAGTCCGCTTTTGACTACAGCAGCTATTGCCGTACTGGGGGCCGAGCGTCACGTTATTCGCGTGGACCTTGTTGTCTTTCCCAACGGTGTAGACCTGCTCCTGTCCCTGAAACTCGGTGATCGCCACCTGCGGTACAAGAACCGCATTGTGCAGAACTCCGGTCTCTGCTTTAACCCGGCCGAACTGGCCCGGACGAAGCACGTTGCCTGGATTCGGAAACGCGGCAGCGATTCGAATCGCTCCGGTCTGCGTGTTCAACTGCCGATCGACGAAGACTACATGGCCCTTGTACGGATAGACTTCACCGTCCGAAAGTGTCAGCGTGAGGGGAAGCTTCGATGCTCCGTGAAGCAGGTCGCTGCCGCTTCCATCCGCGCGCCTTGTCAAGGCAAGATACTCACTGTCGCTGATGGAAAAATAGACCTTGATTGGGTTGAGCTGGGAAACCGCGGTCAGCACGGACTGGGTATTCACAAGGTTGCCGACTTGAGTTGTCGCCTGTCCTGCAACGCCGGTGATCAACGATCGCACCTTGGTGAAACCGAGATTGAGGTTCGCCGTTGTCACGGCTGCCTCCGCCGTCTCCACCGTTGCTTTCGCCTGAGCCTCCTGCTGGATCTCGTTGTCGAGCTGGCTTCTGGCAATCGCATGAGCCTCGGACAGAGGCGTGTCGCGCTTCACGTTGATTTTTGCGAGCGCAAGCTGCGCCTGCGCCTGCCCAAGCTGGCCCTGTGCCTGTTCAAGCGCCGCCTCAAACGGGCGAGGATCGATCTCGAACAGGACCTGACCCTTTTCCACCTGCGTGCCTTCGCGATAATCCTGGCGGATCAGGTAGCCGTTCGCCTGTGGTTGTATCTGAGCATTAACATAGCCGTCGAGTGTGCCCACCCATTCGCCCGTCAGCGGCACATTGCTCGGCTCCACCTTCACCACATTCACTTTCATTGCGGGGCGAGGGTTGGGAGATGAAGCACTTACGCTCTTGCCGCACCCCGCGAGGAGTCCGGCGCCAACGGTCAACAATCCCACACGGGATAGCTACCATGGCTGTCTTCAGGAAAATCGTCAACGCCCTTGGCTTAAGAGGTGCATTCATACTCATTCTCCAATCAAGCTTGAAACTTTCTCTCAGTTAGGTTCTCTGTGTGGGATCGTTCGCGCCGCGAGGACACGTATGCATGTGGAAGCTTCGATGAAGCGATAGAGACGATGGATTCACAAAGTCAGCTCCGAAATAACATCGCATTGCATCGCAGCGCTTTTGCTTTCAAATTGGAGAAACAGAGGTTCCGCTCAGCAGCAGGGAGATGCAGAAATTTCTCGATCGAGGGCTCACTGAAACTCGATCAAGTGTTGACGGACGCCGAGCATGATCCGCTGCCCGAGGTCAGGTTTGCAAGAACCGAACCCGAAGACTTCTGATATCGGCGCTGGAGCCACGGGAGCCCGGTACGGCATCCAATCAGTGAGGTCAGTTATGTCAGCTTTGGTGACATCTCATCTCAGACAAGAGAACGGTAAGGAACCCAGACGCGCTCAAATAATAGGCGAAAGCCCGGCGCTCAAATCGGTGCTCGAAGAGGTCAAATGCGTGGCTTCGACAGATGCCACAGTGCTAGTCCTCGGCGAAACGGGCACCGGCAAGGAACTGATCGCGCATGCTATTCACAATCTAAGTTCACGATGTGAACGTCCGTTCATCAAATTGAACTGTGCGGCGATCCCTTTCGACCTTCTGGAGAGCGAACTTTTTGGACACGAGAAAGGCGCATTCACCGGCGCTATAGCCCAAAAGATCGGCCGCTTCGAGATGGCCGACAAAGGCACGCTGTTTCTGGACGAGATCGGAGATATACCGCTCGGGTTGCAACCCAAGTTGCTGCGAGTCTTAGAGGAGCAGGAGTTCGAACGCGTTGGGAGCGGACGAACGCACAAACTGGATGTCCGACTCGTAGCTGCCACAAACCGGAACCTCGAGGACATGGTAAAGCGCAATGAGTTTCGTAACGACCTTTATTATCGTCTGAATGTATTCCCAGTCGAGCTGCCACCATTGCGTGAGCGGCGAGAAGACATTGTGCCATTGATGATGCATTTTGTGGATATGTATTGTCGCACGATGCACAAGACTATTGAGCACATTCCGCCCGAAACTGTTTCTTCTTTCGTTTCTTACTCATGGACTGGGAACATCCGTGAACTTCAGAACTTGGTCGAACGCGCGGTAATCCTGTCCAACGATGGGGTACTTCATAATCCCCTCCACAAGGCAGAAGTGCGGCCCATCACGTACTTTTCTGAGAAGTTGCGGGACTCCGAACGTGCTCTGCTGATGGAAACCTTGGAATCGGTGGGATGGGTGATCGCAGGAGCTAATGGCGCCGCAGCCAGGCTGGGCTTGCCGAGGACTACATTGATTGCCAAAATGAAGAGGCTGGGCATTTCCAAGAGGGAGAGGTTCGGAATCTCCCAATTGTCCTCGCAATGAAAACAGCGCGCCGCATCGTTCCGGATGTACTCCGACCTTGCCATTTCCTCCGTCCCAACAATTTTGAGTGGAATCTGCATCTCCTCATCGCGAAGTGGTCGGCCCTCAGATCTCCTCACTGAGTGAGCGACAGAAGAAAGTTGCGAGGCCGTGAAGGAAAGTACTCCATAAAATCCAATGGATAACAATCTCGCTACCGTCGTCCAGACGTCGCGTGTCGTAATACCAACGCACGTACCAGGAGAAAATGGGTAAAGTGTTAAGCGGCTCTATTGGCAGAGGCTTTGGTTCGCGCCTGCGCGGTCAATTCCCCATCTGCCGTCGCACGCTCACGCCCCCGCTGATAAATGGTCAACCTGACAAATGCCGCTTGGAGAAGTGGCGCGGAGACGCCGTGTTTCTGCCCGCGCTCTATAAGATCACCAAGAATACTGTCCGCCTCGACGGGTGCTTGTTCTTTGAAGTCGCGATACATTGACGAGCTCAATGTGGAGCCAGGCGCAGTAAGTTGACCGCTCTTTTCGGCCAGGAATGCCTCCGGAAGTGGATAGCCGCAAGCACCCGCGATCGCCGCGCATTCACGAAATACTGAGAGAGATAACTCGACGCCGCCGGGGACCGCTACGATTTCGCCGATGTTTCCGTCAAGCAAACACGTAATGGCTCCCAAGCTGGCCAAAAACACCCATTTCTGCCACATGTCCCGCAAAATGTCCCCGGAAATGGCAGTGTCAAATCCAGCTCCGCGAAAACTATCATGCACTGCTTCGATCCGAGAAGTTTTCTTGCCGTCCAGTTCGCCGTAGGTGAGGCTCTGGAAATCGGCAAGCTGGACTATCCGGCCTTGCGCATCGATTTCAGTGGCAACCACGCAAACCCCACCCAATACGTGTTCTGTGCCAAACCTCGCCGTGAGCACGTCGATGTGATGCATGCCGTTTAGCACAGGAATGATAACCGTTTGTGGCCCGACTGCGGGCGCGAAATCATTGATCGCGGCGGCGAGGCTGTAGCCTTTTACGCTCAGAAAGATAACGTCGTATGGGGACGAAATCTGAGCTGCGGTGATTGTCCTGGGTCGAACGGTGAAGTCGCCGTGCATTGGGCTGAGGATCCGCAACCCCTGGGCCTGGATTTGCTCGGCTCGTTTTGACCTGACCAGAAACGTTACATCGCGACCCGCCTGTACCAGGCGGCCTCCGAAATAGCCGCCAACGGCGCCTGCACCAACAACCAATATCCTCATGATGCTGTTCTTCTCCTCCCCGCTGAACACATTCCGCTGCCAAAACTCGTCTCAATCGTGCTCACAATAGAGACTTAGCAAATGTTATGCCATACGCGAATGAAAGGCCAGCGATTGCGACCTTCGATCGAGGCCTTCGCGATGAAGTTCATCCGTAGGCTCCTCTCCCGGGCAGGACACTCCGCCGGGCAATCGCGGTTCAGCTAAAGCCGAGGTGACGAATCGTTGTACAAAATGTCGAGTCAAACTGTCGCGCCTCCAGTACACCGCCTGTCCACACGGTTGCGCAGCTACATGCGGCAAGTTCCGAGAAGAATTTCTCAAAATACTGCCGCTTGCAGTTTCTGTCAGTTCATTGCGAACTCAATCGGAGGTTTGGAATCGTAGTTCTTCGGATGATGGCGGAACGCTGAATGAACAGCGCGCTGGCGTGCTGCACGAGAGGATTCGATGGTCACGGAACACATCCTATCGTCAAGTGCGCCGCATTCTCTCAGCTTGGGAAAGATCTGATCGCTTTGTTCAGCGACTGCGACTCGCTGACGAAGAAAGGAACGTGGGCAGCATAAGCACTACCACGGATACACTCTTCGCAGCATCGACCGATGTAACCGCGCTGGAATCTTCCAGGCCGATACTGGAACAAGTTCAGAAGTCACTCGGCTTCATTCCCAATCTGATGGACATCTTTGCGAGCGCGACTAGGGCTCTTAGAATGACCCGATGGATTTGGATTCCGTTTCTGCTGGCGGCATGGGCATTCGCGCGGCCGCTCATGTCCAATCTCGCCGAAAAATGGCGGGCGTCAGGCAAGTATTTCGCGTGGCAGTCGCCGCAGGGCCGCGACGCGAAGATTTTCTACGTTTGCACCGGTGACACAGCAAAACCAGCGATCCTGATGCTGCATGGATTCCCCACCAGCAGCTTCGACTTTCATCTACTCATCGGAAAGTTACAGCCGACTTCCGCATCTGCACCTTCGATTTTCCTGGCTACGGACTTTCCGACAAACCGGCCGCGGGTTACCGCTACACCGTCCGCGAGGACGCCCAGGTCACGCGGTATTTCATCTTGGACATCGCGAAATTCAACAAATTTGCGCTGTTCTCGCACGACCGCGGCGATAGCGTAGCGTTTGCATTTCTCGAACTGATTGAGAAATCTGATCCCGGATTCCGCATCACGCACCAGTTCATCACCAATGGCAACATCTATATGCCGCTCGCCAATCTGATGGAATTTCAAAAGCGCCTGCTCGATCCGTCGACGAGTGCGGCCGCGCTGAAGCAGGTTACCCCGCCGCTGCTCGCCGCGAAACTGGGGACGTCACTGTACACGCCGCCGCTCAAGCCTGCGGATCCTGAAGCCCGCGCGCTCACGAGTTTCTTCGCGTACCAATCGGGCACTGATGTTCTGCCGGCGGAGATCCAGTACCTCAATGAGCGCAAACAGTTCGAAGACGAACGGCTGCAAGCGCTGTCGTGCAGTTCAATCCCGGCGACCGTCGTTTGGGGCATTCACGACATGGCCGCGCCGGTGCGCGTCCCCGATTACGTCTGGAAAACCGCGCTCGAATCGCGCAAGGCGCCGGCTGCTTTCTGGCTGATGCCATGTGCCAATCACTACGTCCAGCACGATCAACCCGGCGAACTCGCGGGCATCGTTCGGCTGGAGTTTACGGGCAAACCGCCGGCCGCGCCCGCGAATCTTTCGTCAGACCCGTGTTCCCCGGTGCTGGTCGCCCACCAGAACGTGAAGGGCAAAAATGAGTAATCACGACATGGGTAATTCAGGAATGTTTGAAAGACGCAGCATATTGAAGGCGGCTGCAGCCTTCGGCGGACTATCAACACTAGCTGTAATCGCACCCGCTGTTTCAGGGGCAGCTCAGGAAAGTGAGATTCCAGCTGCCGCATCGCCGGAGGTAAAGCTTGAGGATGTTCCAGCCGATCCAAATACCAAGCTCACGATCGAGCGCCGCGGGCAGATCGTCCTTCTTGGCATCAATCGTCCTTACATCCAGAACCGCATTGATCCTGAGACCTTCGAAAAACTTGCCGAAGCATATTACCAATATGACCACGATCCCTCGCTGCGCGCCGCGATTCTATTTGGTCACGGGGAGAACTTTTCAAGAGGGATCGACGTGGAAGGATTTAAGTCGCTCGCAGGGACGGGCAAGCCATGGATCGCGAGCACTGGGACGATAGACCCTCTTGCAAAGCGTGCTCCGCGCCTCACCAAGCCTGTGATCGTGGTTACGCACGGCGACACCTGGAATATGGCCCATGAACTCCATCTTGTTGCCGACATCCGGATTGCATCCGCGGATACCCGCTTCGGTCAGGATGAGAATACCCATGGCCGATTCCCAGGTGGAGGATCGACCGTTCGGTTTCCGCGGGAAGTAGGCTGGGGAAATGCCATGCGTTACATGCTAACGGGGGACCATTGGAGTGCTGAAGAAGCGTATCGGATCGGAGAAGTGCAGCAAGTTGCACCAACACCAGAACAGGCGCTGCAGGCAGGAATTCAGATGGCAAACAAAATCGCCGCGTGTGGGCCGCTCGGAATTAAAACAACACTGCTTTCCGCCCATCTCGCGGTCGATCCCACCGAAGCCTACGCTCTGTCCAGACTCGACGGACAATTTGCAGCGCTTTTCCACACCCAGGACTTTCTAGAAGGCGTGAAGGCAGAGGCGGAAGGCCGAAAACCGGTCTACCAAGGGAAATAAGCGCGAATCAATACGCATGCAACCGATCGGTCTCAGACGCTTTCGAACCCTATGAAGGAGGGAATTATGCCGTTTGTCGAAGTGTTTACCAGAGAAAAGCTGTCCGATAAAATTCGCGCGAAGCTTGCGGAAGACTTGTCCAATACCGTAATGACCGTAGAGGTCGGAGGCCCTACCGAGTCCGATGATCGACTGGATGTGGTTCCATACCATGCCAGCCGACAGTTGGGCGGTTGGCGGCCGCTTCGACGATACATACGTGAAGGGGCGGAAAATGGCGCTCGCGCGCATCATCGCGCCTCAAGGTCTGATGAACACGGAGTTGAAGTCAGGGGCGGTCAAGGAAGTCGCGCGTGTACTGAAGGCCGCGCTGGGCGTTGGCAGGGAGGAAGACGATACCGGGATCTTCACAATGTGCGTCGAAATCGACGATGGACAGTGGGCAACCGGCACGAAGATTCCCACGCTCTTTCAATTGCTCGATAACCTCGGCGGTACCGTCTCGGAGCAGAGGCGCGTTGAAATGAGTGCTCGATATCCTCAGAAGCGCTGAGACGACGCAGAACGAGATCGCTCGGCTCAATTTCTCATTTGGCCGAGAGAAGCCCAGCGTGCCGGCGCTGTAGCGCGCGAACAACAATCGCATGTCGCTTGATCTTTCGATTAGTTATCGGGAACGGAATAGCGCATCACAACCCACTATTAGAAGGAAAAAGAAGGAGACCTCGATGATCCGCCCATGCGGTGCAATGACGCTACTCACAACTGTCCTCCTGACCGTGGCTTCCGTCTTCGCTCAGTCGTCCGATCGATTGCCGGTGACTGACGCGGAGAAGATCGCGGACGCACTGCGCGCCGGTCCCGCATTCATCACTAAAGCCGCGACTGTGCGCGATTGGCCCTCGGCGCCTGGAGGTGTATACAGGCTCCTTCGCAAAGGCTCGAACGAATGGACCTGTCTTCCGGCTATTCCTGGGTATCCGCACGATGAGCCAGCGTGCTTCGACCCGGTATTCCTGCGGTGGATGCAGGACAGCCTTGCCGGCCGCAGGCCGCAGATTGATCGCATCGGCATCTCTTACATGTATTTCGGCGCCTGGGAGCCGAAACATGGCTCTTCGGGTCCCGAATTCCACGTTGGTCCGCACCTGATGATTGTCAGTCCCCATCAGGACGATTTTCAGGGATTCAATCGTGATCCATCGAACGGTATGCCGTACGTGGCGCATTTGCCCCATCACACCGAGCTATACCTGGTTATGCCAGTGCGGCAATGGGATGAGCGGGACGCCGATCAATGAGCCCGCCGTGAGTCTCAAGTAGGTTGCCAGAGCAGGCGAAGTGGGCTTTAAAATGCTAGATGTTTCGAGGTTTAAAAGAGGATTCCTGTTGAAGAGGGCTCGGAGGAATGAATGATGAATCGTCTTATAAACACACTAGCCAAGCTTACTATTTTCAAAAGCGATTTTGATTACCATCTGATCCGCGCATCGATGGTGTTCATCGCCTTTTTCTTTGGTTATCAGAAGTGGTTTCAATATGAAGCCGAAGCATTGATCCCTTACATCAGCCACGGCCCCCTGATTTTCTGGCTTTACCTAGTCTTCGGCATTCGGGGAGCAACTTACTTCTTAGGTGCAGCCGAATCGCTGTTTGGTGTGCTTCTGTTCCTGGGTTTCTGGAACAAAAAATTGGGGATTCTCGGAGCTCTCGGTTTTGCCTTTTCGATGATCTCGACTTTTACGATCATCCCGTTCATGCCGGGTGGGTGGGCTCCCAGTGCCGGCGGCTTCCCTGCTATGACCGAGAGAGTTGCATTCCTGATGAAGGATCTCGTGATTTTCGCTGCATCTTTCTACTTGCTGAAGCAGGACGTGGTCAGAGCGTCGGTCTTAGCCAAACATCGGCAAGAACAGGAAAAGCGGGCAGCTTGAACATGGATGCTGAGGCGCCAGGTCCGATTTCAACGGCGAGAACCTGCCAAGCAGTTTGCATATTGGTAGAGCGGTCCTGGGTTGTGCTTCCGCGGACCGCTCTTCTGACGACCCAGGACGATCCGCATCCTCACTTAGTGATTGAGCAGACGCAGGCGGCGTAGGTTTCGGCAGTGTAATTCGCTAACGCACAAACATACTGCTTCCAGAAGGGCTTGAGCTCGGGAGAGCGATCGCCTATGAGGTAATAGCGAATGTATCGCTGGCTGGCTTTTTTCTTTTCTCTAGGATCGGCTTGAAGCCCTGCAACCAGTTTCCTTACCGCCGAGGGCGAGAATTGCGGCTGGTGGTACGCCCGCGCATAGTCGTACTCTCTGGACCAGGTGGTGCCGATGCCGGTACGGTTGGAAGCGGCAATTACCTCATAGTCCCGCAGCATGGCAGTAGCTGGATTGACATAAGCAACGGTGAAGGATGGGTCATTGCCATCCACCGGAGAGATCGAGGGAATCATTTTGATTGCAACGCTGTCTCCCGAGGAAGAGTGCAATTTGCGATTCTCCGGCTCCAAAAGGCGTATTTCGTCCATGTGAGTGTGAGCGAAAATGCCGAGTCGGGTGACGTCGGCATATTCGATCAGCAGGTTGGCTAGTCTCGACGAAGATTGAAACATCACTGGCCTCCCGCGCCCGCAGACATTCCTGAATCTCATAACGGTCGAGTAAGGGTCGATGCCGGTCGGGATATGACCCATCACCCAGACCTTTTGACCTAATCGCCGAGCCTGCACAAGTTGGTCCCGCAGCCAGGTCATTTCCCCATTCGCCGCAGTGGAGTTCTGCTTCCCGGAGCAAGTGCTGTACTCAGAAGACAAAAAGAGATCATCCAGGACGATGAAGCGGGTGTCCTGCACGAGCGGCGCCATCGTGACGCTATAGGACCCATTCTTGGCAAACTCCGTCATTTCCTGTTGCCGGTCGGAGGGAGGCAGGCCCTCGGCTACGATCCTGCCGATACGCGCCAGAAAGTCGCTGTCGGCATCAAGCCGGTAGTCGCCACAGGCAGAGTCGTTATTCCCAAGAGCCACATAGATGGGAACTCCAGGAAAAGACTGGCGTAGCTCTCCCAAGACAAAACGGATGGTCTTCAGGACAAATTCCTCGTAATCACTCTGCGTCAATCTGGGAAGAAGAGTCGAATACCTGCAAGTGAACCCGTGGGCAAGCAGATCGCCGCTCACTGTCATGAATTTTGCATCGGGTTGGCGGGAGCGCATAGCGTCCAGGCTGGAGCGCAGCAGTGTGTAAGAGGTGTCGACACCGCGTGCGTGGCAACTCTGCTGAAGATCGGCGAAGGCTTGCTTCTGCTTGAGCGAAGGCGAAGCGGAAAGGATTGCATTCCATCGGCTCACCGGGGCGTCAACAAGCTGTTGCAGTTTGGCGGGGTCATGAAAAGGATCGAAATGGATGTCGCTGACCATGAGCGCGGGAATCGTGTGATCTTGCGCGGGCTTTGCGATCTGATTTTGCGGGCTGTTCTGAGGCAAGGAAGAAGATGCGCCGTAGCTGGTGAGTGGACAACCGATGAAGGTCAGCAACCAAAGATAGAAGCCAATGTGCGATCGGAGGAACCTGTGCATCGATTTCACTGCCACTCCTCCGGGCCAGAAGGTTGGACCGGTCGGTTCCAGCATACCCGAGCGGCCATAGGCGCCATCCTCTTTGAATAGCTATCGCTCTTTCGGGCTAGGACCCGGCCGCAGAGAAGACATCCGAAACGAAAGATTTATCGGCTCTCCACCTCCCAAAGCGAGAAAACGACTTCGACCTATCCGAATATCGCTGCGGGATTGTAGAGACAACCGCCGCAATCTCCACCAACCTGCGGCGGGGAAATGCAAAATCCACCTCAACGCAATTTCCACCTTTACCGAAGTGCATCGAAATGCGATTGCCGATCGCACCGGTCGGATGCGAACTACTTCCCTTCCGTCGCGCGTCCAAAGCGCATCGAAACCCTCTTCATCTGAGAACCCCAGAACGACTTTTTCCTAGCGCTGGGTGCATTGTGACGCGCTAGCTCCGGCTCCGCCGGCGGCGAAACCTCGATCGCTGAAATCTGAATGTCCGGATTTTCCGTGACTTGCTGAACCAGCGCACTAAATTGCCGCGCAAGTTCTGCGATGCGTGCCTCCTGGAACAAATCGGTACTGTACTCAAATAAGCCAGCAATTCCGTCCGCGCGGTCTCTCAATTGCAAAGTCAGATCGAACCTTGCCGTGCCTGAATTGGCGTCAATCTGGATGAAATTGTCATCTTCTAACCCCTGGTTCGGCTCAAAGCTAAACATGATCTGAAAAAGCGGAGAACGCCTCAGCCTCGGATCCGGTTTCAGCGCACGCACCACTTCCTGGAAAGGCACCTCGCTGTTTTCGAATGCCTCCAGAGATGTATTCCGCACCCGGATTAGCAGTTCTCGAAAGGTTGGACTTCCCGCCATCTCGCAGCGGAAAACAACCATGTTTACAAACAGCCCAATGAGCGGCTCCGTCTCGACGTGTTTGCGATGCGTGACGGGTGAACCGATGCAAAGGTCGTCCTTCCCGGCCTGCCTGAATAGCAGAACGGCGAAGACGGCGAGCAATGTCATAAACAACGTGGCGCGCTCTTCGGTTCCGATCGTCTTCAGCGTGTCGCGAACGGTTGCGGGGATGAAAACCGGTGTCGTCGCACCCGCGGCTGTTCTCTGCTCTGGATACGGCACGCTAATCGGTAGATCGAGAACCTGCGGAGCACCAGCCAACTTCGATTTCCAATATTCGATTTGCCTTTCCATGGCATCGCCGCCCATCTGCTTATCCACCCAGATGGCATAATCGGCGAATTGCACGGAAAGATGGGACAGAACAGGCGTTTCCTTAAGAAGCGCCGCTCGATAAAGTGCACTCAATTCTTGCCCTAGAATTGTCAATGACCGAGCGTCCGAAATAATGTGGTGAATGTTAAAAAAAATCACATGCTGCTGCTGCGCCATCCGAAAGATGTGAAATCGAACCAGCGGCGGCTGAGTCAAATCGAACGGCAGCCGCGCCTGGTCGCGAATCAGGCTGCCGAGCTCTTTCTGGCGATCGCTTTCGGCGAGTTGGGACAAATCCGTGAAACCGACGCGTGCCCCGGCAGCCAGCGAAACAGACTGAAACAATTCTCCATCTTCTTCGTAGAACGACGTACGCAGCGTTTCATGCCGGGCAACCAGCCCATCGACCGCGTCTTGAAAGTTTTCCAGATCGATCGAAACATTCGCAATAAATGCCTGCGGAATGTTATAGGCGACGTGACCCGGATCGAAATGATCAATGAGCCACATTCCTTGCTGGGCGTGCGTTTGCGGGATTTTTCCACTGCGGCTCTTAGGAACCAGCGGGGCCAGCGGCTGCGAAACGTTCGGTGCCTGGAGGATAGCGATTATCTCCGGTTTGCGTCGCGCTAGTTCCGCGCGCAGCTCCAGATCGACCACTCCGGAAGGCGCATGGATGCGCAGTCGCCCGTCTCTTACGCGAACATCGATGTCGCGCCGCTTAAGAAATTCCAGAAATTCCGTTGCGGTAAGATTCTGCATGGCCTCAACAAATCCTGGTGAAATGGATATCCCGTCGTTCTCACTGGACCGACGCCCGTCAAAGCTATATTTCGATTTCCTCACGCTCTATCGCCGACGCGGTCGATGCCGGCACGGAAGCGCGTGACATGGCACGGACGCGGTTTGCAAGTTCCGCCGGAGTTGCAGCTTCAAAAACGGTGCGGAGAGCCAAGTCGAACTTAAACCGTTCCCGTATCCGCGCCAGCACCTGCGTTCCTAGGAGCGAGTGTCCGCCGAGTTGAAAAAAATCGTCATGGATGCCAATGGGTTCGATGCCGAGAAGCTCCTGCCATGTATCCACAATGAAGCGCTCGATTTCGTCTTCCGCCGCCGCATAGTTTTCCAGAGAATCCGGCCGCTGGTGAATGCCAGTCGCATCCGCAGATAAAGATTGGGCATCGGTTTGAATCGCCGCAATCTCCGCCGCGGCTTGGCGCTGAAGTAAGTCCAGCTTTCGGGTGGAGATGACCACCTGCGGCATCGGCTGTCTAAGCAGCCGGGCAAAAACGTCTTCCGCTTCCTGTGAGAGAATCGCGTGTCTCAATCTTTCCTCTCGCAGGTGAGCGAGCCCAGCTGGCAGCGGAATATCGATGGCCATGCCGACCTCTTTCCACGTGTCCCAGTTTGCGGAAATCACGCGCGTGCCGCCGGGATTGTCGAAGGCGGCCGCAAATCCGTCCAGATAAGCATTCGCCGCAGCGTAATCCGACAAACCGAATGATGGCACTACGGCACTGATCGACGAACACAGCAGAACGAAATCGAGATCGTGCATCGCGAGACATTCACGGATCCATTCCGTTCCCTGGACCTTGGGAGACAGAACTGCCATCGCCTGATCGCGCGACTTGGTTTGCATCATGCCGGCTCCGGCGATACCGGCGGCGTGGATGATTCCGTGAATGGCGCCAAATTTCGCGCGGGCCGTCGAAAGGGCCTGCCGCATCGCCGCAGGATCGGCAGCGTCCGCCTGCAACACCATGACCTCTCCCCCAGCGCCCTGAATCGATTGAAGAGCTTCCAGTCTCCTCCGTAGAACGTCCGATGTGCTCGCGGACCCGAGGAGCGACGTCCATTCCGATTCTGCCGGCAATCTGGTGCGCGAGATAAAGACAGTTCTCGCCTGCGCGGCCCTGGCGAGATATCGCGCGAGAACCAGGCCGACGCCGCCCAGGCCGCCAGCGATCACATATGCTCCGCGGTTTCGCAGTCGGATACTCTGGCCGCTCGGCGATACATCCGCAATCTTCTCGAATCGAACCGGCTCGTAATACTGCTTCCATCTCGCCGCGCCGCGATATGCGACGATCTCGTTGGAAGGCGCAGAGAGCAGTTCCCGCGTAACCTGTCGCAGAACCATTTCCACTTTCGATTCAAAATCTATATCAATAACCCGACAGGCGATGTTCGGGCACTCCAGCGCCATCACGCCGCAAAACGAATGCAGCGCAACGGACGCGGGCGACAGGGCAGGCTCTCCCAACAGGCTGTACGCGCGGTCAGAAAGCACATTGAACTCAACTGGCCTGGTGGAACTGGATTCCTCAATGGCCTGGGCAAGAAACATGGCGCTCAGCACTCCAATATCCAATGAGCGCTGCAGATTCGGTTCTGGATGTGCGTTCAACATCCATGCATAAGCCATCCGCGCTGGCCAGCGATCGTGCGCCTGCAAGTCTTGGATCAACCGGAGATAGTCTTCGCGATTCGACGGATCGATTTCGTATACCCCCGGCGACAGTTTCCGAAAATTGGCTCCCGTTCGCACCCGAACCACAGGTCCATGTTGATCGAGTTCCGCTGTCACGGAATTCCCGAGAGGTCCCTCGCCAATAAAAACCAGCGTGGTCGCGCCCGCTCGAATGCTGGATTGCTTCAAAAGCTCCACTGGACTGCGTTTCCATGACGGCACGTAGAACCAGTCGGCGATATCGGGCTGCTTTGCCAACGCAGCAATTTGCGGATTTGCGCTGGACCTCTTAGCTTCCACCCAATAGCGCTGGCGCTCGAATGGATAGGTCGGCAAAGACAACCGCAGCCGCCGCTCATTGCGATGCAGGCCATCCCACTTCAGTCGCACATTGGAAAGCCAGAGACTCCCCGCGGCGGTCAGCCAAGCGTCGCGATCCTGTTGCGGTGCATGACGATGGCGCATGGAGGGAACCAGCAGGGTGGCATTGCGCACTTCAATCTCTGGGCGCGCAAGCGACAGAAGCGTATCCCCCGGACCCACTTCCAGCAGAATGAAATCGGATTCGCGGAGCAGATTTCTGGTGCAATCCGCAAACCGCACCGTACCGCGAAGATGCTTTCCCCAATATGCGGGGTCAGTCGCGTGAGCATCGGTGATCCATTTACCCGTGACGTTCGACAGGAAGCGAATTTTCGGAGCATCCATCCGCACCTGTGCGACGCGACGAATGTAATCTTCGACAACCGGATCCATCATCGGGGAGTGAAAGGCATGCGATGTGCGCAGCCGCTTGCACTCGATCTTCTTACCCTTCAGCTTCGCTTCCAGCGCTGAAATTGCCCGTTCCGCACCGGACGCGACTGTTTGATCGCGCGAATTGACCGCGGCAAGAGATAGTTCTGAAGACAGTAGCGGCGTTGTATCCTGCTCCGAAAGATTTATAGCCAGCATGGCGCCCGCCGGCATCGATTGGATCATTCGGCCGCGCGCGGCAATCAGCGCGAGCGCGTCTTCCAGAGAGAAAACTCCGGCAATACACGCCGCCACGTATTCTCCCACGCTGTGTCCAACCATTGCGGCGGGCTCGACGCCGCAATCCATCCAGAGCGCGGCCATGGCATACTCCACGACAAAGACCGCCGGTTGCGTAACGGAGGTTTGCGCCAGCAGCCGCTCCGCCCCATCTTCCTCTTCCGGCGACGGGAAAAGAATGCCGCGCAGATCGCGGTTCAGTTGCGGCTGCAGAATTTCGCAACAGCGATCCACTGCCTCACGAAATACCGGCGCCGAGTCATACAAGCCGCGGCCCATGTTCACGTATTGCGCGCCCTGTCCAGGAAAAAGAAATGCAACTGGCGCGGGATCGCTCGGCGTATTGTCCGTCGTAAGCAATTGCGACCCTGGCGATTGAGAACGCGGGGACCGCAGCGCTCCGACCAATTGCGAAACATCCTTCGACACCAGTACGCGGCGATGGCGAAATGCTTGGCGGCCTTTTTGCAGGGTGAATGCAACATCGCCCAAGTTTGTGGATGGTTTCTCTACCAGGTAGTCCGCCAGGCGAGCGGCCTGATTCTCCAGAGCGGCGGCGGATTTTGCGGAAAGCACGATCAATTGCGACCCGGCGACGGGGTCGGAAGCGACGCGCGGCGCTTCTTCTAACGAGACATGTGCATTGGTGCCGCCGATGCCGAAAGAACTGACGCCGGCAAGCAAAGGTTCAGCTCTATTGAACTCCACCAGAGAAGTGTTCACATAAAAGGGCGTCTTCTCAAAGTCGATAAGCGGATTCGCTCGTATGAAATGGAGCGTTGGAGGAATCGCGCGATGATGCAGCGCGAGCGCAGTTTTAATGAGGCCGGTAATTCCGGCGGCTGCATCGAGATGGCCTATGTTCGTTTTGACGGAACCCAGCGCGCACGAGCGGGCACGCATCGCCGGAGTTTGAAACACCTTCGAAAGCGCGGCGACTTCGATGGGATCGCCCACCTCCGTGCCGGTGCCGTGCGCTTCTATGTATCCGATGGATTCCGGAGCGAAACCGGCCATCTGCAGCGATCTTCGAATCACCGCACTTTGACCGTCCACGCTTGGGGCTGAATAGCCGGCTTTGGCCGATCCATCGTTGTTCACGGCCGCGCCACGAATCACCGCGTAAATATGATCTCCATCCGCAATGGCGTTCTGCAGGCGCTTCAGCAATACAACGCCAGCCCCTGCGCCGGGCACAGTCCCCGAAGCTGCGGCATCGAAGGCGCGGCAATGGCCGTCCCGCGACAGAATCATTCCTGGAACATATAAATATCCCGGCGCCTGAGGCAGAGGAATTGACACCCCGCCGGCCAGAGCCATGTCGCATTCGCCGCGAACCAAACTCTCAAATGCAATCTGCACCGCCACAAGAGAGGTCGAGCACGCTGTTTGCACCACCATGGATGGACCGCGCAGGTTCAGCTTGTATGAAACGCGGCTGCATAGGAAATCCTTATCGTTGCCGACCATAATCTGATATGCGCCGACCGACTCCATGATCTCCGGGTTGGTCAACAGGTTCGCCACGCCATAATTGTTCATGCCTGCGCCAGCAAAAACTCCAACGGCTCCCGGGTAAGTCGCCGGGTCGTAGCCCGCATCTTCCAGCGCGTCCCATGCGCACTCCAGAAATATTCGCTGCTGCGGATCAATGATCTCGGCTTCGCGCGCGCTGAACCCGAAAAACGACGCATCGAAGAATTCCGGGTCTCGAACGGTGCTGCTGGCGCGCACGTAGTCTGGATTGGAAGTTAGTCCAGCATCGACGCCGGCCGCAGACAATTCCTCATCGGAAGCGAAGCGGATTGCCTCGACGCCCTGCATCAGGTTTCGCCAAAACTCCTTCACGGTGGGCGCGCCTGGGAACCGCCCCGCCATTCCCACAATTGCAATTCCGCTGCCGTGGCGTTCTCGCGCTGTTGTTTTTGTATCGTTCATCGCTGCGTTCACTTACCTATTGCCCCGACGCTCAGAGGTTCCGCGTGGCTGTGCTGCTCAATAAAAGCGGTCAGAGCGCGGATCGTCGGATATTGAAAAAAACTGATCAGCGGAATGTTCGCGTCGATCGACTGCTTCAGTTCGCCATGCACCTTCACAATCTGCAAGGAATGCGCTCCCATGTCAAAGAAGTTGTCATCCAACCCCACTCGTTCGATGTGGAGCGCGTTGCGGAAGGCTGCCGCCACCTTCTCCTGCAGCGTCGTAGCAGGAGCACTAAAGGCTTGTTTGTTATCTGCAGCCGAATGGTCCGGAGCAGGCAGCGCAGCGCGATTCAACTTTCCATTGGGCAGTCTTGGCAACTCCTGCAGCATCACGAACTCCGTCGGAATCATATATTCCGGAAGCATGGTTCGCAGATGGTTGCGCAGGTCGGGCGCGCTAGGCTTTCCATCCTCTGCGATTGCAAGGTAGGCGACAAGCCGCTTGTCTCCGTCGTCTTCCCGCAGCACTGTCACAACGTCGGAGACGCCTATGCAATTGCGCAGCGCGCCTTCAACTTCTCCCAGCTCGATGCGAAACCCACGCAGCTTCACCTGGTGATCCATGCGGCCCAGAAAATCCAGGGTGCCGTCGCGCCGGTAGCGCACCAGATCGCCGGTGCGGTATAGCCGGGCCGCCGGACCGCTGAGAAATGATGACGTGATGAATCGCTCAGCTGTGAGATCGGGCAGATTCAGATATCCGCGCGCGACCCCTTCCCCGCCAATGCAAAGCTCGCCCGCAACCCCTTGCGGAACCGGCTGCTGAAAAGCGTCGAAAACATAGAACGAAGTATTTTGCATCGGACGACCGATAGGAATCGGGCCCGTTCCTGCTTCTTCAACGCGCAGAGCCGCGGACCAGATGGTGGTCTCCGTCGGCCCATACATGTTCCAAAGGCTTCCGGAGCGGACCAGTAAGGATCGCGCCAGGTCGGCATCGAGCGCTTCTCCGCCGCACAGAATCTTCAGGCGCTCATCTCCCGTCCATCCCGCCGCGATCAGCAGTTTCCATGTCGCTGGTGTTGCCTGCATGACAGTCGGGTGATAGCGCGCAAGATCGGAAAGCAGGTACTCTGGATTTTCAGGATGCTGTGCGATGCAAACCGTTGCACCGATGTACAGCGGCAACAACAGTTCCAGACCGGCAATATCAAAGGAGACGGTCGTAACCGCCAGCAAAACGTCCTCGGCGGAAAATCCCGGTTCCTTGAACATTCCTTCAAGAAAATTGACGAGAGAACGATGCGTAATCTCGACGCCTTTCGGCCTTCCCGTCGAGCCGGAGGTAAAGATTACATAGGCAAGATCCTCTCGCGCCGCGCACTCGCGGGAAAGCAGCATCTCCGCCGCGATTCCCATCTCGCTCATCGAGTCTAGGCAGACGATTCTGGTGCTCTCGCCGGGGAGCGACGGCAGAAGGTGTGTGCTCGTCAGCAGTACAACCGGTTTGGAATCCTCCAGAATATTGGCGATACGGGCTTTCGGATATACCGGGTCGAGCGGCACATACGCGGCGCCGGATTTCGCCACGCCCAACATGGCCGCCACCAGATCCACAGAGCGCTCTATACAAATCGCCACGAGCTTTCCCGCACCCGCCCCTCGCGATTGCAACATCGCCGCAATTGCGTTTGCCCGCCTGTCCAGTTCCCCGTAGGTGATCGAAGCCTCACCTGCCATGACCGCAACTCGGTCTGGAGTCGCACGGGCGTGCGCCGAGAATTGCTGATGGAAATACGTTCCCGGAATCGCCGCCGGCGTCTGCTTCCAATCGATCAACAACTGCTTCCGTTCCTCCGTGGACAAAAGCGCGATTTGTCCGATGTGCTGGTCTGGATCCGCGCACACCGCGTTGAGGATTGCCAGGTAATGTCGCTGGATACGGGCGATCGTTTCCGGCTCATACAGGTCGGAGTTGTAATCGAAATAGGCCCACAATTCACCATCTCGCGGAAATACTTCCACCGTCAGATCGAAGCGAGCGGTCGTCACCTCCAACTCCAGCGGTGTTGTTACCAGCCCGCTCAGCCGCAGATCGTCCAATGGGAAGTTCTGCAGAATAAACATGACCTGGAAAAGTGGCGAGTGGTCCAGCGAACGCTGCGGGCGCAATGCCTGTACGAGCGTGTCAAACGGAACATCCTGATGTTCGTAGGCACGCCGCGTCACTTCGCGAATCCTTCCAAGCAGCTCCGTGAACGATGGATTGCCGCCAAGATCGGTACGCAGAACAAGATTGTTCACAAAAAAACCGACCAATGAATGCAGTTCGGCGCGGCTGCGATTGGCCGAAGGCGAACCGACGACAATGTCGTCCTGGTCGGAATATCGCGCCAGCAGCACCTTGAACGCTGCCAGCAGAATCATAAACAGGGTTGCGCCCTGAGCGTGACTTAGCTGCTCCAGGGCAATGACGAGTTGCCGCGGAACCACGAGCTTCGACCTGCATCCGCGAAACATTTCCGTTCGCGGCCGTCGGTGGTCTGCGGGAAATCCAACCAGCGGCGGAGCCCCGGCCAACTGCTTTCTCCAGTAAGGAAGCTGATGTTCCAATTCGCCCGACTCCAGCCATTTTCGCTGCCACGCCGCGAAATCGACATATTGGATTGGCAGCTGCGCAAGTGAGGGCGACCGTCCGTTCGTGTATGCCCCGTACAATTCCCTAAATTCATTCATCAGCACGCCAACCGACCAACCATCGGTGATCATGTGATGCATCGTGAGCACCAAGATATAATCGTTCGCTCCGGCAGTAAGCAGCGACGCCCGAAAAAGCGGACCTCGGGTGATGTCGAACAGTTCCTGGTATTGTTCCGCTACGCATTCAAAAAGCGCGGAACCGGAACCGTCGTCCGATAAATGACGAGCGTCGATTTTCTTGAGCGTCCACTCTCGACCATCGCTGATGATCGCCTGAGGTTCGCCGTTCACCTGGATAAAGGTGGTGCGCAGATCCTCATGACGCTGGACAATTTCAATCAATGATCGCTCGAGTGCCGGAATGTTCAATGACCCGCGCATCCGCAGAGGCATGCCAATGTTGTAGGTGGAGCTACTGGGGTCCAATTGATTTAGAAACCAAAGCCGCTGCTGTGCCAGCGAGAGCGGAAGCGGCCCGGAGCGGTCGATCCGTTCGATTTGAGAAAGACCTGGCTGGCCCGTTTGCCCGTCTCGCTGCGATGCACGCAAAAATGCGAGGATTTCCGGCTTGCGTTCGCCAAGTTCGCGTCGCAATTCCGCCGTCAAAATTCCTTGCGGAGCGCTGCATTTCAATGCGTCTCCATCGACAGAGATAGAGACATTCTTTGAGCGCAGTTGTCCGAGGAATTCGACGATCGAACTCATATACGGATTTCGTCCTTAGGAGATGAGGCATGATCGGGCGTCAGGTTTCCGTTGACCAGCCCAAAGCATCGTATCCAACAGTCCGGCCATGGCTGAGGCGGTCGGGTAATCGAACACCACCGTCGCGGACAGCTCCCGTCCCAGGCCGGTCTGCAACCGATTTTTCAGATCAACCGCCATCAACGAATCCAGGCCCAGATCGGTCAGGGGAACATCCGCGGGCGGAAGTTCTCCACGGCGAAAGCCCAACACTTGTGCCGCATGTTCACGCACAAATTCTTCGATAAATTTGCCGCGGTCGGCTGGAGCCATTGCAGCCGTATCGAGTAGAGCGCCGACCCGCAGCTCCGGGATTGAACTGCCGTTGCCGATTCCATGCTGCGTCCCGGCGGCGCCAAGATGTTCCAGCAACGGCCGCGCCCGTTGCACTTCATATACCGGCTTCAGAACATCCCAGTCAATGTTTGCGACCATGATTTCCGCCCGCGGCGACGCGACCAATTCGCCGAAACAGCCGAATATGTTTGCTGAGGACATGGGCAGAATGCCGGTTTGATTCACGCGCGCCTGCCCCTGTTTTGAAGCGAGCCGCATTACGTCCCAAGCCCCCCAGTTCACCGAGAGCATGGGCAGTCCTCCCGCACGGCGCGTATGCGCGAAAGTATCCATGAACTGGTTGGCGGCTGCATAATGCGCCATTCCCTTTGCGCCTAGCAATGAAGTCGTGGAGGAAAATGCGAGAAAGAAATCCAGATCGAGATTTTTGGTCAGCTCATGCAACATCCAGGTGCCCAGGACCTTTGGGCGGAGCATGTCATCGATCTGTTCATCTGTGAGATCGCTAAGTTCCGACGCGTGGACGACAGTGGCGGCGTGAAAGATGCCCCGTAGCAGCGGCAATTCTTTACCGAATCGACGAAAAAGCGATCTCATTTCCGCTTCTGAAGAGACATCGCCTTCTACAACCGTGACATGCGCGCCCAGATTTTCTATCTGCTGAATCGCAGCTTGCCGCTCCGCCGCAAAGGCGCCGGCGTTTCTTCCAGCTCCCGTTCTGCTGAGCAAAACTAGATGTCCCGTGTGCTGCTCGGCGGCCCATTTCGCCACCTGCAGCCCTACTCCTCCGAGACCGCCAATCAACAGGTACGAGCCGTCATTGCGCAGACCTGTGAATGCCGGAGCGCCGTCGGCTGGTTGTTGCAAGCTGGAGCGACCGAGACGCGCGACAAGACGTTGGCCGTCACGATAAGCAATCTGGTCCTCCCTGTCGTTCGAAAACAATTCCGCGATCACGCTGGCCGCAGCGGCCTCAGGCGACATTGCCGGATCGACATCGATCAGCCTGCCATACCGTTCGGGAGATTCGACTCCGAGAACGCGCCCCACTCCCCACGCGATGGATTGCACTGCGCCGGCGGCATTCGGCGCAAACTCCGCTGTCGCTTGCGCGCCACGAGTCACAATCGAGACGCGTGCCGCCGCTTTCCCGCGTGCCGGCAATGCCTGAATCAAGTGAATCAATGTTTTTCCGCAAAGCTTCGTTCTTTCTTGCAGTGCATCCGCGGAAGCAATTGGATCTGCGGCATCGATTCCCCACAAATAGACAACTCCCAATGCAGCATCGCCGGCGTGTCGTCGCAACTTCTCGAGCAGCGCGGAAACCTCTTCTGGCGTGTCCGGCCGCCGAATCGTTTCGCAGCGCTGCCCCAGATCGTTCAGCGATTTTGCAAGAGCATCTCCGATTCCGAGGCGGTCCGCGAAGATCAGCCATTCCTTCCGAGGTTCCCGTGAAGGCTTGGCCGTGTCCGCGCCTGCTCTGCCGATGATTACTGTCTGCTGGGAAAGCGAGCCGTCCGTCATAGCGTAAGAGACAGTGCGAACGGCGCCAATCCCAACCTCATCGAGCACGCGCTTCCACGTTTCCACGGAAATCAAGGGGTGTTCGGGGCGCAAATCGAAATCGACAAACCGCCACCAGCCGTCCGTGAGTCCGAACGTAAGATCGAGCCACCGATCCGGCCGAACTCCTTCGATCAAGAGCAAGAGACCGCCGGGCGCGAGCAACTTGCGGATATGTGCAAGAGTCCGGCGCAAATCGGCGGTCGCGTGAAGAACATTCGCCGCGAGAATGATGTCGTAGCCGCCGGACTCAAAATTCTGGCCTGCCGGATCATTTTCGATATCTAAAATGCGATACTCCATCGCCGGCACATCGGAAAACTTGACGCGCGCACGCGACAAAAATACAGGCGAAATATCAGTGAAGCAGTATTCGATGTTCGCTCCATGCAATCCTTCGAGTACCGGCCCCGTGGTTGCGCCGGTTCCTGCGCCTATCTCCAGAACGCGCGCGGAGCGGCCCTCGGCTCGAGCGATTCGATTCACCGTGGCCCGCACCGTTTCCGCTGTTTTGTCATTAAAGAAGCGGCAGACGGGAGATTTTTCATAAATCTGCTCCGCCTCTTCTACGGAACCGTCCGCAAACACGAGTTGCATCGGATCGTAAGTTCCTCGTAGTACCGCCGATAACTTCCTGCCACATCGCCGCAGAATGTTCAACTCTATCCGGCACTCCGGATAGTCTGTGCCGAGTTTTTGCAACTCTGCGTCGGCATCGGGCCGAGGCTGGAAGTCGATGAACCGGAACATGTCGCCAGATTGCTCGACAATCTTGTCCTCAACTAATATGCCGAACAGCCGAGCGAGAATGCGTCGCCGATTGGGAGCGATTTTCAGCCGCTCGCTCAGTTCCGCCAATCGAAACGCACACTCCGGAAGCGGCGAAAGTCCGGTCTCGCGGAGCGCCTGCAGGATGTACGTCGCGTAAATGGGAGTCGCTGCACGGTTCAGATCTGCGATCCGCGCCAGTTCGTCACTCGCTGCTACTACAGAGCTTGTTTCGCTTCCTTCCTCCTCCATTTCTGGCGCAGGCCGAGCGAGAACTCTAGCCGGGAGCGGCTTCGGCTCCCACACAAGTTCATAAATCCAATCCTGGAAAGAAGTTTCGCTATCGTCGGCAGGGTTGTTCGGCATGGACGTAGCAATGCCTTCACCGCGACCGTGATGCCGATCGTTCTCTGCAGAGATCCAATATCGCTCTCGTTCGAAGGGATACGTCGGCAGCGCTACGGTGTTAGCCACTAAATTGCTATAAAAGCGGCTTGTGTTCGCACCAAATCCCACGACATAAAGAGCCGCTGCTGTGTTCAGAAACTGCCGGCAGGAATCGGAACCGCCGCCGAATGAAGCGAGCCATTTCCCTTCCAGTCCAGCTCCGCGAATCACTCGCAGCAGCGTTGAGTCCCCCATCGCCAGGTTCGCCGCACACCCTTCCGCAGCCAAACCCTGGAATGCGCCAGCCGGTGGAATCGTCGCGCCGGAATTGCGCAGCCAGTAATCGGGCGAATCCACTTTTATGCCGTCGGTGTAAGTTCCACTGGCGATGAAGGCTATATGCGGCGCACGGTATTCCGACGCGCCGACGAGCTGCGCAAACGCGTCGGCATCACCGCGACCTTGCGCAACCGCCAGCCGCAGCGCATCCTCGATGCAGAACACTCCGGCAACGCACGCCGCAACCAGCTCGCCGACACCATAGCCGCACACAGCAGCGGGCTCGATCCCGCAGCTCCGCCATAATTCCGTCAGAGCAAATTGCAGCGCAAATGCCGCGGGGCGCCGCAACTCCTCTGGCAAACCGTCACCTTCCTTCGCTGCATGTCTCTCCGGATATAACTGCGCCGTCAGCGGTCCGTCCAGTTCGTTTTCCAACATCTCTTCGCATCGCAGCAGCGACTCGCGGAATACCGGCGCGGACTCGTACAACTCGCGGGCAAAATTGATCCCGAACGTCTGCTCATCGCCGAAGACAAACGCCGCGCGCGGCGAGTGGACCAGAGCACGCCCGCTCCAAATCGCCGCAGCCGCATCGCTCTTCCCATAACTTTGAAGAAGCTGCAGCAATTCCGTTTGAGATGCGGCGACAAAAGCGGCGCGATATTCAAAGTGCGACCGGCCCGCGGTGAGCGTCTGCGCAATCTCCGCGAGTGGCAGCGACGGATTGTTTTTTATGTGACCCGCCAGGCGCGACGCAATCTGCTGTAAGGCAGACTCTGTCTTCGCCGAGAGCGGAAACAGAAACGGGCGTTCAGGTTCTGACAACGTCGCTCGGCCCCGCTCAGTCCCCTGCTCTGCTCCGGGCCGCCTCTCGTCGACATACTCTCCGACGATCACGTGCGCATTCGTTCCGCTAAAGCCGAACGAGCTCACGCCGCCGGCTCTCTTCCTTCTGTCGCGCGGCCACTCCTGCAGTTGCGTCGGTACCTGAATTGGCAGCCGGCCCCACTCCACGCGGCTGTTCGGCGTTTCAAAATGCAGACTTGCCGGAATCTTTCCATGCTGGATGGAAAGCACGAGCTTCATCAGCCCCGCGATTCCTGCCGCCGATTCCAGATGTCCCAGATTGGTTTTCACGGAACCCACAAGCAACGGCCCCAATGCCGCAGATCTGTTGCGAAAAACTGCATTCAGCGCGCCCAACTCGATCGGATCGCCGAGTACGGTGCCGGTTCCGTGCGCTTCGATATAATCGATGTCATCGGCTCGCAACCCCGCATCCGCAAGCGCCGCGACAACTACGGCCTCTTGCGATGGACCGTTGGGAGCGGTCAGGCCGCTGCTACGGCCATCTTGATTGCACGCCGAGCCGCGAATCACCGCCAGGATGCGATTGCGATCGCGAACGGCATCCGGCAGCCGCTTCAGTACGATCATGCCGCAGCCTTCCCCTCGCACAAAACCATTGGCGGCGTCGGAAAATGCCTTGCATTTTCCATCCGGCGCCATCATGCGGCTCTGCGACAGCGCAATTGTGACCTCTGGATTCAAAATCAAATTCACCCCGCCGGCCAATGCTGCATCGCATTCCCACAACCGGAGGCTTTGACAGGCCAGATGGACCGCAACCAGCGACGCGGAACATGAGGTATCCACCGCCAAGCTCGGCCCTTGCAAACCGAGCACATAGGAAATGCGTCCCGCCGCTACCGCGTGCGAGAGCCCAGCGGCAAGATGCGGAGTGATCTGCTCGCGCGGCGCATTCAGTGCAACCTGACCGTAATCTCCATTGCAAATGCCGACGTAGACGCCCGTCGAAGTTCCCGACAAAGCGGAAGGCGCGATCCCCGCATCCTCCAGCGCTTCCCAGGAAGTTTCCAGCAGCAGTCGTTGCTGGGGGTCCATACTGGCGGCTTCCGCAGGCGCAATTCCAAAAAACTTCGGATCGAACTGATCGTGGCCGTCAATAAAGCCGCCCCAGCGCGTGGCCATCTTGCCGGGCGTGTCGGGGTTGGCATCGTAAAATTCCTCAACATCCCAGCGCGACGCCGGCACCTGGCGAACCGCATCCACTCCCTCGCTCAGAAGCTTCCAGAAGCCGTCGGCATCCTGCACTCCTCCCGGCAGGCGGCAGCCGATTCCGACGATAGCCAGCGGAACCTTCCGGCTTTCTTCCGCCGCCCGCACACGCTCATTCAATTCGTCTGCCAGCAATGCGAGGCGCTGCGGCGAGAGCTTCGAAATTCGATCTAGAAATTCGCTCATTTCGCGCCTTCCATCGCTCTCGCATTCAAAAGACGTTCAACTTCCTCATCGGACATGGACTCAATGTCATGGACTAGGTCCGCCGGTGCGGCGTAATCTGCGTTCCCAGAACCGTTCCGGCGACCGCCCTTCGCACTTTCCCCAAGCACCTGCCGCAACAGAAACGGCGCAAGCGCACCCAATGTCGGATAGTTGAACAACAGCGTAGCAGGCAGGCTCCGCTCCAGCGAGGCGCTGAGTGAATTGCGAAGTTCAATCGACAACAGCGAATCCAGCCCCAGTTCCTGCAGCGGCTGGTTTGGATCGATCGCTTGCGTGGAATGGATGCCGAGTGTCGTCTGCACCCGCTCCTCGAGCAGCCCTAGCAGCAAATCCATCCGTCGCGTTGGCACCGCATCCCGCAATTGCGGCAGCCAAGAGGAGTTCTTTGTACGCGAAGGAAAATCCTGTCTCGCACGCACGCCTTCTGCTCGCGTGTTGCTCTTCTTCAAATCGCTGAAAAATGGCCGGCTCGCTTCTGCTCCGGCAATCACCAGATATTTCTCCCAATCCATGGGTGCGACTGTCACCTGAGGATGCGTGCCGGCAATCAAGCGCTTCAGCGCTGCTAATCCATCGCCAGTGGAGATGCCCTTCATCCCCAGCTTCGATTCGCGTTCCAGCACGCCGTGACGCACCGCAGTGCCGGTCTCGCTCCAGGCACCCCAGTTGATGCTCAACGCGGGCAGCCCTTGCGAGTGCCGATATTGCGCCAGGCCATCGAGGAAAGCATTCGCCGCCGCATAATTTGTCTGGCCTGGAGAACCGAAGACCGATGCAACGGAAGAAAACAGAACGAAGTGGTCCAGCGGCAGGTCCGCGGAGAGCCGAAGCAAATTCCATGCTCCCGCGATCTTCGGCGCAAGGACGCGCTCGAATCTCTCCCAATTCTGCTGAAGCAGCACGCCATCATCGAGAACACCCGCGCAATGAAAGATGCCGCGCAATGGATACTTCTTTACAAGACCGAATGCGGCTCGCACATCGGCTTCCTTCGTCACATCTCCCTGACAGACACTGATGACCGTGCCCGGATTGCGCAGTTTCTCGAAAAGCTCCAGCGCGGCCGCGGCAGCAGGCCTGCGTCCCATCGCAATAACCTGCGCAGCTCCGCTCTTCGCCAGCCACTCCGCGACCGCTAGACCCACGCCCGACAGTCCGCCGGTCACCAGGTACGCGCCGTCTTGCCGAATGCCGCGCCTGCTTACCAATTTTTCCGGAGTGATCACCACGCGCCCGATATGCCGCGCCTGAGCCATAGTGCGGAAGGCCTCACGGCCATCCTTTAGAGGAAATATCTTTCTCGGCAGTGCCTGCAAATCGCCCGCCTGGAATTGCTCAAGTATCACTTTAATTATTTCGCGGACAACCTTGTCCCCCGATTGCAACGCAGGAGCCAGATTGAACGGACGATACGCGATGTCCGGCCGCACTCGCGCCACGGATTCCGCGGATCGAATATCGGCGACACCGATCTCAATAAACCGTCCCCCGGGAGCTAGCGCTTCGAAACCGGCATCGACAAATTTCCCGGCAAGCGAATTCAAAACAACGTCCACTCCTCGCCCATCGGTCGCGCTTGCGACTTCCCGAACGAAATCCAACGACCGCGAATCGAACACATAGCGAACGCCGATCGAGGACAGGTAATCGCGCTTTTCCTGGCTGCCGGCCGTTGCAAAAACGGCGGCACCCGCCTTCTGCGCAACCTGAATTGCCGCGAGACCCACGCCCCCCGCGCCGGAATGAATCAATACGCTCTCTCCCGGCTGAATTGCGGCAATCGTTTTCAGCCCATACCAGGCGGTCAAAAACGTTACAGGAATCGTAACGGCCGCTTCAAAGCTGAGGTTCGCCGGCTTCGGCCAGACCATGTCGGCGCGCGTTGTCACAAACTCCGCGAAACAACCCTGACCCAGCGCAACCACTTCATCGCCCGGACGCAACGATTCGACGCCCGCGCCCACCGCGACCACAGTTCCTGCGCACTCTCCGCCGAGCGCGCCGTTTTTGCCCGGGTACATTCCAAGGGCGCTCAGCACGTCGCGAAAATTCAAGCCCGCGGCGGCAACTTGAATCTCAACTTCCCCCGGCCCGGGAGTCGTGCGCCTGCTTGAAACAGCCTCTATGCCTTCGAGCGTTCCCGGCCGGACAAGTTCCAATCGCAAGTTCGATTCGTGTTGCTCCGGCAGCCGATCGGTCTTCTCGGTCCTCAACTGCACAGGACGCAGCCTCGGCGCGCACATCTCCGTTCCGCGCAGCACCAGTTCCTCTTCGATGATGGCCATTGGCAGAGCGCGTAGCAGCGCCTCGCCACCGTCTGCTGGATCGAGATCGATTCGCACCACACGCATTTCGGGGTGTTCCGCCGCAACTGCCCGGCCAAATCCCCAGAGTGCAGACTCGGCAACATTCGCCATTGCGGGCCCTTGAGCACCTCGGGTAACAATCCACAGCCGCGGCGTCTCCTTCTGCTCGACTCGTAGCAGCGCCTGCGCAATCCGCATACATTCGCCGAGAATCTTAGCTTCCAGTTGCATCCACCGATCCGACTGCAAGCGAAGACCGTCTTCTGTCACGCGCGGAGCGATATAAAAAAAGTCGGAAATGGGAGCCGAGCGTTGCCGTGTGATTTGAGCGAACTCCGCGTCATAATCGCGTTCTGCCTTATCCGACGAACCATTGGCCGAGGGAAGAACTAAAGTACGAGCTCCGCTTCCTTCCAGGGATGCGGCGAAACTCCGCGCAAGAATTTCATCACCCGCCAGAACGCATGTTCCCCCGAACTCGATTTCTCGTTCCGCGGCCGCACGCACAGGCACCCATGCGACTTCATAGAACGCGTTCGACAGTGAATCTGGGCCTCTCTCGCCACGCGGTGGCTGCATGGGCCGCAGCATCAGGCCCTCGGCGCGTACGAGCACATTGCCTGCGGCGTCAAAGCCGCGTACATCCGCCGTCAGTTGTGCGCCAGGGTGCGCGTCACGAATCTCGGCATGCGCGGCGACCAGCTTTCGCGGATCGCCCGAAATGCGCAGCGATTCCAATCCGGCGGGCAAATGGACAGCGTGTTCGGTTGAATTCATCAGCAACGCCACGACAGCCTGAAAACACGCGTCGAGCGCCACTGGATGAATGCGGTACAGCGCGGCATCATCCCGCACTTCAGAAACGAAGTCGAATTCGACAAGCGCTTCCGTTGAACTCCGAGAGATTTTCGTGACAGGCCGAAAGGAAGGTCCGAAGTGCGCACCGCTCTCTTCAAACGCACCATAGAAGGCGGAGGCGCCAATCTCTTCCGTGCAGCGCTTTCGAATCGCATCGATCTCCACGCGAGCGACATTCTCGCCGGCATGCGGTTCCGCGTCCACAGAAACTTCGCCGGTCGCGTGCAGACTCCATTCGTCCTGAACATCCCCTTCCGGACGGCTGTAAATTACGAACGTGCTGCGGTTGTCCTTCTCATCGAGCACGCATTGCAGAATCCTCGGCTCATCAAAGATGCAGGGACGCAGAAAGGAGACATCCCGCAGCGCTGCCTGTTTTTTGAATGCAGCAGCGGCGCTCAGCGCCATCTCCAGATAAGCGGCTGCCGGAACGATGCGATGGCCAGCGGCAATGTGATCGCCCAGATATACCGGACGGCCGGAATCGAAACGCGACTCGAACTGAATTTTCGCAAGAGGAGAATGCACCCGCTCGCCGAGCAGCGGGTGCCCGTGGATGGAGCGTTCGCGCGCCGGCTGCGCCTTCTTCGCTCGAAACCAATGCCGCTCCCGTTCAAATGGATACGTGGGCAGCGCAAGCGGGCGCCCTGATTTTCCGTGCAACGCCTTCCAGTCGATCTCTGCGCCCTGCAGATACAGGGCCTGCACCGCTGCCAAAATATCCAGCCATGCATTTCGGCCTTTGCGTATAGAAGGCAGCCACGCAATATCGGCGCCGCTGTGTGTGGATTTTCCCAGCGCCATCAAGTGCGGCTGGGGTCCAATTTCAATAAATGTGCGGCAGCCGGTTTCGAGCGCCGCGCGCAGCCCGGCATCGAACAGTACCGTGCTCCGCATGTGCTCCCGCCAGTAGCGCGCTGCGGCCATCTCCTCCGTCCGTGCCGCCTTCCCCGTCAGATTGGAAATAATCCGAATCTTCGGCGCACGGTATTCCACCTCGCCGGCGATCCGCTCAAACTCCTCCAGAATCGGCTCCAGCATCGGCGAATGAAAACCATGCGTCACTTGCAAAGCCCGCGTGCGTACTCCTTGCTTCTCCAACTTGTCCGCAATCTCCGCAACCCGCTCCGTCCGGCCCGAAATCACTACGCTCTCCGGACCATTCACCGCCGCAATCGATACTTCCTTTTCGTGGCCCGCAATCGCCGCTCGCACCCGCTCCATCGGCGCACTCACCGCCCGCATCGCGCCCGGCTCCTTCAATGTCTCCATCAGCCGCGCCCGCGCGCACACCAGACGCATCCCGTCTTCCACACTGAAGATTCCTGCCACCGCCGCCGCCACATACTCGCCCAGACTGTGCCCCAGCAGCACACTCGGCTCGATGCCCCACGAGCGCCACATCTCCGCCAACGCAAATTCCACCGCATACAGCGCCGCCTGCGCCACCCGCGCCTGCTCTATTCCAAGGCCGCCGTCAGTCTTCCCTTCCGCGGAGTACAAAGCAGAAATCAGATCTCCACCCGTCTCCCGCTCATACGCCGCCGCGCACCGCTCCATCGCGCTCCGAAACACCGCCGAACTCTCATACAACTCCCGCCCCATCCCCGCATACTGGCTCCCCTGCCCCGTAAACAAAAAACCAATCCGCTCCGCCCCAGCCTCCTCTGTTCGCCCGCCAACCTCAAACCCCGCGAGTTGTTGTTCCATTCCTGCGAAATCGGGCGCAAGAAAGCAGGCGCGATGCGCGAAATGCGATCTCCCGCTATTCGCGGTGAAACAGAAATCGCGAAGGTCCGCGTCTCGATGGCTCTCCAGATATTCGCGATATTGCCCCACCCCACGAGTCAGCGCCGCCGCGCTCTTCGCGGACACGGTCAAAATTTGCATCGGCCACGCCAAGGCTTCACGTGCAATTTGCGGACGCGGAGCCTCCTCGATCACCACATGCGCATTCGTCCCGCTAAATCCGAAGGAACTGACCCCGGCAACGCGCACCGAACCGCTCCCCGCATCCGCAAATCCCCAATCGATCAACTTTGTCGGAACCCGCAGTCGCAGTTCTCCCCAGCGGACATGCGAAGTGGGCCGCTCGAAATGCAGGCTGGGCGGAATCTGGCCATGCTCCAGCGCAAGAATCGTCTTGATCAGGCCGGCCACTCCAGCCGCCGCCTCCAAATGGCCGACGTTCGTCTTCAGCGAACCTACCGGCAGCAGATTTTCTTTCGTTCGCGCGACTCCGTACACCGCGCCCAAAGATTGCAACTCAATCGGATCGCCCAGCGCCGTTCCGGTTCCGTGCGCTTCGATGTAGGAAACCTGATCCGGCGCGACGCCGCCGTTTGCCAGCGCCTGGCGCATCAGGTTTACCTGCGAAGGTCCATTCGGCGCGGTCAAACTGCTGCTCGCGCCGTCCTGATTCACCGCTGTCCCGCGAATGACTGCCAGAATACGATCGCCATCCGCCTGTGCCTCCGACAAACGTTTCAGCGCGACGAACCCGCAACCTTCGCCGCGCACAAATCCGTCAGCCTTGTCGTCGAACGCCTTGCAGCGGCCGTCCGGCGACAGCATCCGCACCCGCGACAACAGCGCCGTTGTTTCCGGTGCCAGCATCAGGTTCACGCCGCCTGCCAGCGCGAGCGTGCAATCGCCCGCGCGCAAGCTCTGACAGGCAAGGTGCACCGCAACCAGAGAGGATGAGCAGGCCGTGTCCAGAGAAACGCTTGGCCCTTCCAGGCCGAGCAGATAAGAAATACGTCCCGAAGCAATGCTGTGCGCCACACCGGACGCATAATGCGCATCCAGCAATTCCGCATCGCCGGTATCCATATTCAGTTGGCTGTAATCGCTGCTGGCGATGCCGAGAAAGACGCCCGTTCTCGTTCCACGCAAGCTCGCCGGCGCAATCCCGGCGTTTTCCAGCGTCTCCCACGCAACCTCCAGCGCAAGCCGCTGCTGCGGGTCCATGCTGGCAGCCTCGCGCGGAGCAATTTCGAAAAATCTCGCGTCAAATCCGTCTACGCGATCCAGAAACCCGCCCCGGCGAGTCACCATCTTGCCCGGCGTATCAGGATTGGGATCGAAGTAGGCGTCAGCGTCCCAGCGGTCGCACGGGACAACAGAAATCGCATCGCGGCCCTCGCGCAACAAGTCCCAGAAGGTCCCACCATCCACAACGTCGCCGGGGAACCTACAGCCCAGGCCAACCGCGGCAATCGGCTCCGCGTTGCGCCGCTCCGCCGCATCGAGCTTCGCCTTCATCTGCTGGATCGCCAGCAGCGCCTGCTTCAGCAGCGAGGATTCCCCCGGAGTTTTCTGCGCGTCGGCGATTGGCTCAGGGGATTTCATTGGCTCAGATGGCTCCGCAGTAAAGTTGCTACATCTTCATCCGATAGGTCCGTTACTTCTTCCGCCGTCAGCAACGTTTTCGGCATCCGCTGCCGCGTCGAAGATTCTGCGACGGCTGCCGATGCATTTTCCATCCGGCTCATCAGATAACTCGCAATCGCATCGGGGGTTGGATAGTCAAAGATCAGCGTCGCCGGAAGGTTGTCCACGCCCAGCCTCGTGGCTAACCAGTTCCGCAACTCGACGGCCATCAGCGAATCCATTCCCACGTCCATCAGCCGGTCCCGTTTGCTCGGCACAGTACCGGCTGGCAGCCGAAGAACGCGCGCGATTTCCTCGCATACAATGCCAAGCAGAATCGCGTGCCGCTCGGACGAGGGCGCATCCCGCAGCAGTTCATCCACTGGCGGTCCCGTCGGATGGACAGAACGAAAATCCGCGCTCGATTCGAAACGTGCCATACCGTCCGCAGCGTTACGCTGGGCGAACTCGGGATGTAATGTCTCTTCTGCCTCATCCGCCCGCGAAGGTCCGCGCGCCAAAATCACCCGAAGCGGAAGGTCGCTCGCCAGGGAGTCCGCTTCGGGCACAGAAACGACTTCCTCAAACCCGGCCTTGCGCAAAGCTGAACTCCATTCATCGACGCCCATCAACGCGCGGTCGCCGCGAAGCTCATCCTCGGACTTCTGCCACCCTTCAATCAAACCCGTTGTGATCTCGTGCCAAGCCAGTTCCGCCGTAGTTTCCAGCAGCACCAAAGCGCCGCCCGGCCTCAACATCTCCGCGATCCCTTGCAGGACCGTCGGCAAATCTCGCGTGGCGTGGACCACGTTCGCCGCGACAACGATATCGAAAGAATGAGCATTTCGCTCCAGTTGCTCGGCGTTTTCAATGTCGAGCAATCCATATTCGACAAACGGGTAGTTCGCAAACCGCGCGCCGGCGCGATGCAGAAAAACCTCCGAGACATCCGTAAACCGATAGGACACTTTTCGTCCGGCCAGTTGCGTCAGAATGGCGGATGTCGTCGCGCCGGTACCGCCGCCCAGCTCAAGGATCCTGACGCGCCGATTCGCAGGGGCCGCGAGGCAACTCGCCTGCACCGCCGACGCCACGATCAAATTCGCATATCGCGCGCCGCCGGAATTTTCGTAAAGGTTCGTCGCGAGTTCGGGAGAACCGCCCGGGAACAAGGTTTCCAGCGGACTCGTCCTTCCGGCAAGCACATCCGCCAAGTGCTTCGAGCAATTTCGGAGATAGTCCAGCAGAAACGGATCATCGCGCAACGAGGCCTCAACCTCACGCCACGCGCTCGCCCAGTCTTCGTCAAGACCGGCAGGCGGAAGCAGCGCGCGATTCACGAAAGATTCGCCATCGCGTTCGAGATACGCCGCCTCGCACAGCAGGTTCAGCCAGCGGCCCATCAAGCGGGTGTGCACGGCGGACATTCCGCAACTGGCGACCAGCGATTCCGCAGTGTGAGAAGTGCCCGGCCTTACAAACGCGCCAGTCTTCCGCAGCGTTCTCAGTATTTCGGCGATGGTCAGGCGATGCAGCATTTTCCATTTTTCGGCGAGGCCTTCGATCTGGAATCCAATCGGCGCCATCTTCGATTGGGAGAGCGCGGCCTGTGTTGTGTGTTGCCAGGCGGTTTGCGATGTGTTTGCGTCGCTCTCCGCCAGCCAGTACCGCTGGCGTTCAAACGGGTAAGTCGGCAGCGCAACCCGCATTCGATGCTGGCTCCTGTCAAAACCATCCCAGTCGATTTTCTGGCCCTGAATGTACAGGCTGGCGAGCGTCTCCAGCACCTGCTCCCAATCTCCGCGGGAACGGCGCATCGACGGGAACACTTTGTACTCCGGCGAAGCGTCCGCGCGCACGGCGAGCGCCATCAAGTGCGGCTGGGGTCCAATTTCAATAAATGTGCGGCAGCCGGTTTCGAGCGCCGCGCGCAGCCCGGCATCGAACAGTACCGTGCTCCGCATGTGCTCCCGCCAGTAGCGCGCTGCGGCCATCTCCTCCGTCCGTGCCGCCTTCCCCGTCAGATTGGAAATAATCCGAATCTTCGGCGCACGGTATTCCACCTCGCCGGCGATCCGCTCAAACTCCTCCAGAATCGGCTCCAGCATCGGCGAATGAAAACCATGCGTCACTTGCAAAGCCCGCGTGCGTACTCCTTGCTTCTCCAACTTGTCCGCAATCTCCGCAACCCGCTCCGTCCGGCCCGAAATCACTACGCTCTCCGGACCATTCACCGCCGCAATCGATACTTCCTTTTCGTGGCCCGCAATCGCCGCTCGCACCCGCTCCATCGGCGCACTCACCGCCCGCATCGCGCCCGGCTCCTTCAATGTCTCCATCAGCCGCGCCCGCGCGCACACCAGACGCATCCCGTCTTCCACACTGAAGATTCCTGCCACCGCCGCCGCCACATACTCGCCCAGACTGTGCCCCAGCAGCACACTCGGCTCGATGCCCCACGAGCGCCACATCTCCGCCAACGCAAATTCCACCGCATACAGCGCCGCCTGCGCCACCCGCGCCTGCTCTATTCCAAGGCCGCCGTCAGTCTTCCCTTCCGCGGAGTACAAAGCAGAAATCAGATCTCCACCCGTCTCCCGCTCATACGCCGCCGCGCACCGCTCCATCGCGCTCCGAAACACCGCCGAACTCTCATACAACTCCCGCCCCATCCCCGCATACTGGCTCCCCTGCCCCGTAAACAAAAAACCAATCCGCTCCGCCCCAGCCTCCTCTACGTTGCCGCGAAATAAACGGGACGAGCTTTCCCCGCGGCCGGCACGCTCCAACTCCATCGCCATCTGCTCGGCAGTTTCTCCCACCACAGCAGCCCGATAAGCAAAGTGGGCGCGCCCAGCATTCGCGGTGAAACACAGGTTCGCGAGCTCTTCCGGCGTACAGTTGCGAAGCGCAGCGGAATAATCGGCACACAACCGATCGACCGCCGTCCGCGTTTTCGCGGAGATTGTCAAAATATGACTTCCGCGCTGCAACGCGTTTGTCGCGTTGTCATCCGCGGGAGCTTCTTCCAGCACCACATGTGCATTCGTCCCACTGAACCCGAAGGAACTAACCCCGGCATAGCGGCGGCCGTTCCGCGATTCCCATTCCGTAAGTTGTGTTGGCACCTGCACAGGAATTTTTTCCCACTCGATTCTCGAATTCTTGCGTACAAAATGCAGGCTGGGCGGGATCTGGCGATGCTGTAGCGCCAGCACTGCCTTCATCAGGCCGGCAATACCGCTCGCCGCCTCCGCGTGACCAATGTTCGTCTTTACCGCGCCAATCGCAAGCGGATCGTCTGCCGTCCGCCCGCTTCCCATCACCCTCGCCAGCGTCTCCACTTCAATCGGATCGCCCAGCGACGTGCCAGTACCATGCGTCTCTACAAATCCAATCTCGCTGTGCTTTATGCCCGCAGCTTCCAGCGCCTGTCGAATCACGGCCGCCTGAGCAGGCCCATTCGGCGCGGTCAAACCGCCGCTCCGTCCATCGTGATTGACCGCTGAGCCGCGAATGACCGCCAGGATGCGATCGCCGTCCGTCAAGGCCTCCGACAGCTTTGTTAAAACAACGATGCAGCATCCCTCACTGCGCACATAACCGTCCGCCGCTTCGTCAAAGGTCTTGCAGCGGCCATCGCGCGCCATCATGTGCGCCTTGGATAGGGCGATGTTTGATTCCGGGGTAAGAATCAGGTTCACACCGCCCGCCAGCGCCACGTCGCACTCGCCCGCCAGCAGAGCCGAGCACGCCAGATGCACGGCTACTAGAGAAGAGGAGCATGAGGTGTCGATAGCGAGCGACGGTCCATGCAGTCCCAGCACGTACGAGAGCCGCCCAGCCACCATACCCGGAGAGTTGCCTGAGCCGGTGTACGCATCGATCCCATCCATGTCCGCCATTGCCGAACGCCCGTAATCGTTGTTTGCAATCCCGAGAAACACGCCGGTGCGGGTGCCCCGTAGGGACGCGGGAGAATGGCCGGCATTCTCCAACGCTTCCCATGCGATCTCCAACACCAGACGATGTTGCGGGTCCATCGCAGCGGCTTCTCGTGGAGAAATTCCGAAGAAGGCCGCGTCGAAACGATCGACGTCATTCAGAAATCCGCCGTGACGCGTGATCATCGACCCCGGCGCGTCCGCATCGCCGTGGAAGTAGCTCCGCCAGTCCCAGCGTTCGCACGGAATCTCCGTAATTGCATCGCGTCCCTCCGCCAGCAGATTCCAAAAGGACTGCGCATCGACGACTCCGCCGGGGAAACGCATCCCCGCGCCGACAATAGCGATCGGCTCGCGCCGCGGCGCCTGCCGCGCGGATTCAAGTTCTTCGAGGCGCGCGCGCAGCGTTCGAATCTCCACCAACGCGCGCTTCGTCGCCGACAATTCCTCCATGCCTGCCGCGGGACCTGGGTTCGAAGGAGAATCAGACAATTGCTTTCTCCTTTCCAAGGCCGTCGAGTTCCTGAATCAGCAGGTTTTCCGCCTCTTCCTCACTGAGAGACTTCACGTCCGCAAGCGATGGCCCAGGGTCGATTTTCGGCCGCGCTTCGGCTCGCCGCGATTCCAGGTCCGGAAGCAGCGCGAGGAGATGCTCTGTCAGTGCATTCACTGCCGGATAATCGAACAGCAGTCCGGCAGCCAGCGAAAGGCCCAGCGACTGCGCGAGTTCATTTCTCATCTCCAGCGCCATCAACGAATCGAGCCCGATCTCCTGCAATGGAATATCGTCCGCAATCGCCGCGGATTCTTCCAGCCCAAGCGTCCGGCGGGCGCACGCTTTGACGTGTGCCGACACAAGGAATTTCCGGTCGGCTGCCGGAGCAGACTGAATCACTTCCAAAATGCGTTGCTCCGCGCTAGCGGAATCGCGCGTGGTCTCCTTAGCGGGCTCGGATGCGCGAAGCTCGGCCACCAATGCAGCGTCGCGCCGGGTGGCCTTATCAGCGAAAAATTCCTTCCAGTCCATATACAGAATTGCAAGCTGACTGCGGCCCGACGCAATGGCTTTTTCTAAAGCAGACAGCGCAGCAGCAGGTTGCATCAGCTTCGCCCCTTGCCGTGCCCAGCGGCCCGCCTGCTCCGGCGTCAGGCGCGCAGCCATTCCCGCCGAATCCCACGCTCCCCAATTGACGCTGAGCGTACGCAGTCCGCGGCTCGCGCGATGGTGCGCCAGCGCGTCCAGAAATGCGTTGCCCGCAGCATAGCTTCCCTGTCCCGACGAGCCAAAGATCGACGCCGCCGAGGAAAAGAAAACCATGCACGCAACAGGATCGTTCCGCGTGAGCCGGTGCAGGTTCCATGCGCCGTCGATCTTCGCGGCGGTAGCTTCACGATAATTCCGCCACGACTCACCGCCCATTACGGAGTCCTGCACCACGCCCGCCGCATGGAATACAGCTCGCAGCGGCGGCCCGGTCGTGCGAATCTTGTTAAGAAGGTTCTGCAGTTGTTCAGAATCGGCCACGTCCGCGCGCTCGATTGCAACGTCCACACCGACTTGCCGCAATTCCCCGGCGATAGCGTGTTCCCCGTTCTCTGCCACGCTTCGGCCCGCAAGTACGATGTTCTTCGCTCCCTGCGCGGCCAGCCACCTCGCGACTTCGATTCCGAGCGCTCCCATCCCGCCAGTAATTAGGATGGTGCCGTCCGACGCCAGATCGCCGACCGGCATCTGCGGCGCATCTTCGCCAACACTCAACACGATTTTTCCGATATGCCGCGCCTGGGCCATCGTCCGAAACGCGTCCGTCGCCTCTTGCATCGGATAAACCGTGGTCGGCAGCCGCTTCAACTCTCCGCTGCCGAACCTCTCCATCAATTTCTGCAACATCTCGGCAATCAGCGTCGGAGTTTCCATCGCCACTTCGCCCAGGTCGAATGGGAAATAGCGGACGTTTTTGCCGAGCGACCCCACTTCTTCTTCCGTCCAAATGCCGCGCTTGCCAACCTCCAGAAAGCAACCGCCCTGCGCAACCGTGTCGAAACTCGCACCAATAAAATCGCCGGCCAGCGAATTCAATACAACATCGACGCCCGCGCCTCCGGTCGCCGCAAGCACTTCGTCGCGAAACGCGAGCGAGCGGGAGTCGAACACATGCTCGACCCCAAGGCGCTTCAGAAATTCTCTTTTCTCTGGACTGCCTGCCGTCGCAAAGACCTGCGCTCCAGCCCGCATCGCCAACTGCACTGCGGCAAGCCCCAATCCTCCAGCCGCCGCATGAATCAGGACACGCTGTCCCGCCGCGAGCTTCGCCAGCCGATGCAATCCGTATTCAGCCGTCAGAAATGCAACCGGAATTCCAGCCGCCGCGGCGAACGTCATTACATCCGGCTTGCGCGTCACAAACTCCGACGGCACAGCCACGAATGTTTGCAGGCTGAAGGGAGCGAACGCAAGCACATTGTCGCCGACCTTCCATCCACGAACGCTTGCCCCGATGCGCGTGACGGTACCGGAACACTCCGCGCCCAACGCCGGACCATGTTCCGGTCCATGCGCCGGAAGCATGCCCATCGCCGTCAGCACATCGCGAAAATTCAGCCCGGAAGCGTGAACTTCGATTTCCACTTCGTGCGGCCTCGGTTCTCTGCGCGAACCCGCCTCGATTCGCAGATCTTCCAGGCGTCCCGAGGCTGCGAGCGTCAATCGCCGCGAAGAATCTTCGGAACGGGTCCAGCGGCTCAATCGCGCCACATAACGTTTTCCGTTGCGAAACGCCACCGTGGTCTCCGCGCCATCGGCGCGAATCTCGGCTTCGAGCATGGCTTGCGCTTCTCGAACGCTGCTCGTCGTTCCCGCACCACCCGGACCGAAATCAAGGAGCATGGGAGAAGTTTCCGGATGCTCCAGCGCCAGCGTGCGCACCAGCCCATACAGCGGAGCCTGAGCGACTGAGACATCTTCCTCTGGCAACACCGCCGCCGCGCCCGATGACAGTATCCAAAGCCGCGGCACGCCGGAGACGAAATTCTTCATCGACTCCGCAAATTTGAAAATGAATTCGACGGCATCCTTTTCCGGGCTGCTCCACGGCAATGTTTCCGCTGCCTCGGCGCCGCGCGCATCGTAGACAATTCCAGTCCAGCTTTCGGTCCGCATCGCGGACAGGCTCGACTCGCCAGAGCGAAGGATCCGGCACAAAGCTCCTTCGCCTCTGAGAAACTCCGCCAGTTCATCGCAACTTCCGGCTTCCTGCTCCACCAGCAGCCAGTGCTCGCCCATTCGAACGGTCTTTCGATCCGCGGACACGGCCGGAAACGGACTCGCACGCCATTCGACCCGATACATCAGCGGCACTCCGCTGCCCTGCTCCTTGCCGGAAAGATTTTCCAGAAGTTCGGCGTTGGCATGCTTTGCGGTGAATCCGATGAGCCGCGCCAGCACGGTTCCATCGCTATCGGCAATCACTACGTCGGCAGAAACACTTCTGTCGCTCGATGCAACGATCTTTGTGTACGCCCAGACTTCGGAAAGCCCCCTTTTTCGCAATTCAAAGCGATCCAGGCTGATCGGCAAAAAAAGATCGTCGCCGGAATCTCGTCTCGCTGCGATCACCGACTGCAGGCAGCCATCGAGAAGCGTGGGGTGCAGCCCGTACGCACTCGCCTCACCACGCAATGCATCGGCAATCTTTAGATGGGCGATCGATTCGCCGTCGCCCGACCATGCCGACTGAATGGTGCGAAACATCGTTCCATAACGCAGCCCGGTCTGCTCCAGCCGTCGATAAATTTTCGCCGGGGAAACCTCGCGAGCACATCGCGCGCGCAAACCGCTTAAGTCCAGCCTGTCAATTTCCGCTCCACTGATTTCCGCCACCCCGGATCCATACGATCCCGTCGCATTCGTCTTCCATCCCGAACCATATTGACTGGCGATCTCGAATGAACCGTCGCCAACCAGCACCTGCAGGCCGCACGCTTCGGAGACAAGAAAACGTGGTTCATGCATCGCGAAATTGCGAATTGAGTTGTTTCCTGACGGATCGATCTGCCGAACCGCAGCCGCCGCGATTTCCAAAAAAGCCGCGAAAGGCACAATGGCCCGTTCGCCCAGGCTGTGCTCCGCAAGATAAGGGCTGGTCACCACGTTGAACTCCGACGCGAACAATCGGCCTTTCACAAATGGAGAATCCACTTCCCGCCCCAGCAAAGGGTGAAGTGCGGCGGTCAACAAATTGTCCATCTGGAGTTCTCTTTTCGGAATGGGGGCTTCAGGAAGCCAGAATCGTTGTCTCTTCCAGACATGCGCCTTCAACGGAATCATCCGGCCGCCCTCCGCGGAACTCCCCGCAGGCGCGAGCGGCGCTTCCTCGACGATGATGTGCCCGTTTGTTCCGCCCAGACCGAAAGAACTGACGCCCGCTACGCGAGGACGATCCCCGCGGACCCACGTCACATTTGCTGTCGGAATCGTCAACCGCGATCCGCTCAGAGAAATCTCCGGGTTCAGCTTGCGGAAATGAAGATTTTTCGGAATCTCGCCATGTTCCAGAGACAGAACCGCCTTGATGAGTCCAGCAATTCCCGCCGCCGCTTCGAGATGGCCGAGGTTCGTCTTCACCGCGCCCAGAACACACGGCTGCGCCCCCGCACCGGAATCGCCGTAAACGGCGCGCACCGCCTCGATCTCAATTGGATCGCCAAGGGCTGTTCCAGTCCCGTGCGTCTCCACGTAACTGACTTCCCGCGCATCGAGCATCGCATTCTTGAGCGCCGCGCGCAGTACCGCCTCCTGCGCCAGTCCATTGGGGGCGGTCAGCACGGTCGTTCGGCCGTCGTGGTTGACCGCCGTTCCACGAATCACCGCGCGCACCCGATCGCCGTCTTGCAGCGCATCCGACAGCCGCTTCAGGACGAGTACCCCGCAGCCTTCTCCCGGCACAAAGCCATCGGCCGCGGCATCGAACGTTTTGCATTTACCATCGCTCGCCAGCATTCCCCACTTGGAGAAGACCAGCACCTCATCGGAGAGCAGCTTCAGGCTGCTCGCCGCTACGATGGCCGTTCCGCATTCCTGCGTGCGCAGGCTCTGGCAGGCCAGATGCGTGGCCACCAAAGAGGAGGAACAGGCACTGTCGATCGCCAGGCTCGGCCCTTTCGCGTTCAGCAAAAACGACAGTCGTCCCGCTGCTACGCTGTGCGCCGCGCCAATCCCCGCATGTGAGGTCAGTTGCGACGTGTCGTGGAAATGCAGCCTCGCGTAATCGCTGTTATAGATGGCCAAGAAAATTCCAGCGTCCGAGCCCGCTAAGCTCGCCGGTTCGACTCCCGCATCCCACAGCGCTTCCCACGTCACTTCCAGCAGCAGGCGCTGCTGCGGGTCCATATGCTGCGCCTCTCGCGGCGAGATGCCGAAATATGCGGCTTCGAACCCGTCGATCTCCGCAAGATAGGCCCCGCGGCGCATCTGCGGTTGCAGCGTCGTCGCGTCTTTCCATCGCCCGCGCGGGATTTCGCCGACGCAATCGCGGCCTTCCTTCAGCGCCGTCCAGAATTCCTCGGGAGAACCGCCGCCCGGAAATCTGCACCCCATGCCGACGATCGCAATCGGATCGGAAGCGATCAGGTCGAGGCTCTCCTTGTCGGTCCGCAGCCGCCTCACCGCAAGCGCCAGCTTGGCCGGAGAAATGCGCGTAGTGTCCCGCGCGGACATCAGGAACCCCTCTGCCCATTGCCCATCCCGTATCCGATCTCGTTTCCGATCAGGGCCTGCAATGCATCTTCTTCTGAAAGCTCGTCGGAGAGTTCGCGCAGCGCGCCGTTTCGACTCTCCGGAACGGTTGCAATGGTCGATTCGACTTCAGTCGCCTTCGCAGTGTCGGCGATATTCAAGTGCATCCGCTGCAACAGGTGTGCAGCCAGCAATTGAATCGTCGGATAATTGAAGACCACCGTGGCCGGAACTGCAATTTCCAGCGAGTTGCTAAGCCGCCGCACAAATTCCAGTCCCATCAGCGAATCCAGTCCCATGCTGCCCAGCGCGCGTTCCCGGTCGATCTTGTGGGAGGCCAGCTTCAGCACACGCCCCAGCACATCCTGCAAGTGCGCTTCCAATATTTCCTGGCGCTGCTTCATCGAATCCGCCGCGGCCAGTTGTTCCAGGACCTCGGAGCGATTCGTTTGCGTCGCTGTCTTCGTCTGGATTTGCGAAGCCAGGTCGGCGAACGCGGGCGGAATATCGTTGGCGCCGTGAAATTCCGCGAACTGATTTGCATCAATCGGGACCGCCGTCACCTGTATGGGATTGCATTCCAAAGCCCGTCGCAAAGCTTCTAGCGCCTCTTCACCGGAAAATACTCGCATCCCCTCATCGGAGTAGCCTTCGATGCTGCGCCCCGTGCCTGCGGCCCGCGCCAGTCCGATCTGGTCCCAACCTCCCCAGTTAATGGAAATCGCAGGCCTTCCGATGCCGCGTAAGTAATGCGCGAAGGCATCGAGGAACGCGTTTGCCGCCGCATAGCTGGCCATCCCGGGCTGGGGATGAATCGCGGCAATCGACGAGAACAGCACAAAGAAATCTAAATTTTCCTTAAGCGTCGCTGCGTGCAGATTCCATGCGCCCGTGATCTTCGGAGCCATCACCGGCACAAAGCTGTCCGCTGTCACATCGGATATCAGCACATCGTCGACAACGGCGGCTGTATGCATAATCCCCTTCAGCGGCATCCCGCTGGTATGGATCGTCTCCAGCGTCTTTGCCAGATCACCCTCATTCGTTACGTCCGCGCGCACCGGTGTCACTTTCGCTCCGGTTTCTTCCATTCTGCGTATCGCCGCTCGCGACTCCTCCGATACCGCGCGCCGGGAAAGCAGCACGAGATGCCCCGCGCCATTTTTCGCCATCCATTCCGCGACCGTCAGTGCCACGCCGCCCAGTCCGCCGGTAATCAGATAGCTGGCATTCGCGGAAAATAGCGGCTTGTCCGATTCCGGCAGAACCCGCACGTCGCGATCCATGCGAATGGAAATTTTTCCAATGTGCCGAGCCTGCGCCATAAACCGGAACGGTTCGCTCGGGTCTGCAGAAGGAAAAGAGGTGACCGGCAGCGGCTTCCATTCCCCGGATTCGATGTGGCGCATCACTTTGCCCAGCATCTCGACTACATAGGAGCGCTTTTCCTCGATTGCCGCCGCCAGGTCCACGGCATGGAACGACAGATTCTTCCGAAACACCTTGAGCCCGATTTGCCGGTCATCGTAAATGTCCCGTTTGCCCAACTCGATAAATCGCCCGTATGGAGCCAGAACCTCCAGCCCTGCGGAAATAAACTTGCCCGCCAGCGAATTGAGAACAACATCCACACCGCGTCCGTTCGTTACGGTCATGACGCCGGAAGCAAAGTCGAGCGACCTGGAGTTGAGAATATGGATGACGCCGCGGGAACGCAGGTAATCGGCCTTCTCGCTCGAACCGACCGTCGCGACGATATTCGCTCCGGCCGATTTGGCAATTTCAATCGCCGCCAGCCCGACTCCTCCAGCGCCCGCATGAATCAGCACCCACTCGCCCCGTCGAATACGAGCCAGTTCCACCAGTGAGTAATAGGCAGTGAGGAAAGCAAGCGGAGTGGTGGCCGCCTCGTCCCAGCTCAGCCGCTGTGGTTTTCGCAGAACCAATTCCCCAGGCACAGTGATGCTGGAAGTCATCGTTCCAACCGCGCGGATAGAAGGAGTTATAGCAATAACATCATCTCCAACATTAAACTCATCCACCCCCACGCCGACCGCCGCGATTCTTCCCGAACATTCGCCTCCCAACCGAACGGGCTGCGCCGGGTCCAGTCCCGGATAAATTCCCATCACCTTGGCCACGTCGATGAAATTCAATCCCGCCGCAATCACCTCGATCGCAACCTCTCCGGATGCGGGCAACGCAGGGGTAAATGCCCTTAGTTCCAGGTTGTCAGGAAGGCCCGGCGTCGGTATCTCGATGCGATATTGCTCTCCGCTTTCCAACTGTCCCGATTGGGCCGTCGAAACGTTCGGGGAAAAGCGCTTGAGCCGCGCGACATTTTTTTCACCGCCGCGCAGCGCGATCCGGTCTTCCTTCCCATTGGCGCAGATTTCGACGGCAAGAGCGCGCGCCTCCTGGTCTTCTGGCGTTACGCTTAGATCGACCAGGGTCGCGCGCAGCTCCACATGTTCCCGCGCCACGGCACGGCCTATGCCCCACATCGGAGCATTTTCCATCTGGATCGACTGGTCGCCATCGCCCACCGGCATTGCGCCGGCAGTGACCAGCCAGAGCCGCGGCGGATTCTGCCAGTTCGCCCGATCGATCGCCTGCACAATTCCCGGAACCGACTGGCTTCCACGCGCCTGCGACCGGAGCAGCCGCTTGGCGTCGTAATTGAAAGCCGAGGCACCGTCCAGCGTCCACATATGAATAACAGCTGTCGGCGCGCTTTCGATGGCCGCTTGCGCGAACAGCCGATCCAAATTCTTCGACTCGCGCGGGGCAATTTCATATTCGCTTTCAGAAATCTTTCGAAAGCCAGAGCCTGCCCGGACCAGCGTGCACCGCCCGCCCGCCGCGGTTACAAAATCCCGCATGATCTCCGCCGTCCCGGCCTGGTCGGCGAAGACAATCCAGTTTTCCAAAGGCAATTTAGAAAATGCCGCGAGTGCGGTCTGCGCCTTTTCTCCCGCCGTGTCGCCGCCGTTTTCGCTGACCCATTCCATGCTGTACAGCCATTCCGCGACGGAGGATTGCGCGCTCTCCCGCGCCACCCGCATCAATTCCATTCCAGTTACATCGACGAGAACGTTTCCGTCCGCATCGGCAAGTAACAGGTCGGCGCGCAACGTTCCTTTTACCGGATCGGCGCCCACCAGCGTCGCGTGCGTATAGAGATCCGCTTCGGTTGGTATCGCGCCGCGGATGAGGACTTTCTCAATCAGCACCGGCAGATAAGTGTCTGCCGCCTTGAATGCGTCGACTTCCGGTCGGACATGCGCCATCGCCTGAAAACACGCATCCAGCAGAGCCGGGTGAATCACCGACGAGCCCGCGTCCGGCGCGCGGTTGCGCAGCCGGCATAAACTTTCGCCCTCGCCAAACCAGGCTTCCTGAACAAGTTGAAATGCGGGACCATACTGCAGGCCGCTCTTCATTGCTTTGGCGTAGTGTTCCTCAGACGAGCAATGCGTCTCATATCGTCGTTTCAATTCCGCGATCGAAATGGTTTGCGGAGGGATCGAAGCTGCCTCGATGCGTTGCAGAGTGCCGCTCGAGCGCAGCGGCCATGCTTCTTCTCCTTCATCCGCGCGAGTCCGAATTTCGAATGTAAACGTTCCGTCGCCGTCGGGAGCGAGCGCAAGCTGAAAGGTCTTGCTGCCTTCATCGGGAATGTAGGCTGCGCTCGAAAACGAGGCGTTCCGGACCTCAAATAGATCATCGGCCGCCAGCGATTTGGCAGCGGAAAGCGCCATCTCGATGTGGCCGGAGGCTGGAAATACAGCGGAGCGCAGCACTCGATGGTCGTCGAGGTAAGGAACACTTGCAATTTGCAAGTCCGTTTCCCAAAGAAGCGCATTCGGTTGCAGAGAAGACTCGAATTTCCGGCCCAGCAGTGGACTCGTATTGCCTTCTGCTAGGGTGGCCGCGCGCCTGCGTTCGGAGCTACCGGGTTCCGGCCAGTAACGCTCGCGCTGGAATTGATACTGCGGCAGCGAAACGCAGCGGCCGCCCTCCGGGTACAAACTCCCCCAAGCGATCTTGCATCCCGCCACGTAAAGCGCCGCCAGATTGCGCAGCATGGTGGCGCGTTCCGGTTTTTCGCGGCGCAATGATCCAACTGCGACGGCGCGAGGGTTCACCGGCCGCGCCGACGCTTCCATGGACGGCAGCAGGATCGGATGCGGACTCAATTCGATGAATACATCGATGCCCTCATGCGCCAATCTCTCGATCGCCGGCGCGAACAGCACGCTGCGGCGTAGGTTCTCCACCCAATATGTGGCATCCATTCTCGTACCCGCGCCTGTATCGGCCGCGTATTCGCCAGTCACCGTCGAAAGCATCGGGAGTTTCGCAGCTTGCGGACGAACATCGGCCAGAGAAGTTCGCAATTCATCGAGAATCGGATCCACCTGCGAACTGTGCGAGGCCACATCCACTTTGATCTGGCGGCAATAGATTTCCTTCGCCTCCAGCTTTTTGAGCAGCGCTTCCACGGCTTTCGAATCGCCGGAGATAACCGTCGTGTGCGGACCATTGCTCGCGCCAACAGAAATGCCCGGTTCCGCTTGTAGCAGTTTCTCAACTTCCTTCAGCGGCAGCTCCACCGTCGCCATGCTTCCCGCACTGGAAAGCGTTTTCATCAACTGGCTGCGGCGGCAAATCACCGCGACGGCATCCTTCAAGCTGAGAATTCCCGCGATGTGCGCCGCGGCAACTTCTCCCATGCTGTGGCCGACCACAGCATCGGGCTCGATTCCCCAGGAGCGCCACGCCGCGGCCAACGCCACGCTCATCGCAAACAGCGCCGGTTGGATTACGTCGATTTGCGTCAGATAGCGGTCTGCCTCCGACCCGAGCACTCGATCGCCCAGTGTCCAGCCTGTTTCGGCGGCAATGGACGCATCGCAACGCTCGAACGCCTGTCGGAAGATCGGCTCACTGGCGAAGAGTTCCCGCGCCATGCCCACCCACTGCGAACCCTGGCCAGGCGCGACGAATACAATTTTCCGCTCGTCCGCACCAATCCGACCGGAGACCACTCCCTCGGCGTCTTCATTCGCTGCCGCGGCAGCAAGGTTCGTCTTCAGGTCGTCGAGATTTTCGCCGACGATAGCCGCGCGGTATTCATGGTGCGTCCTTCGTACACTTGCCGTGTAGCAGATGTCGGCAATCGGATAGTTGGGCCCTTCAGCTTCCATCGCGGCAAGAAGAGCGCGAAGCATCGCCTGAAGAGCTTCCGGCGTTCTCGCAGAAATGGGCAACAAATATGGCCCGCTCCCTTGCAGCTTCGTCGCAGTCTCTACCTCCGCAGCTTCGAGGACGATATGCGCATTCGTTCCGCTCAATCCGAACGAATTGACGCCGGCAATCAGCGGCCCAGATTCGGGTCCCGACTCGCTCGATAAATCCACCGCCTCCGTCGCAATCCGCACGGGAAGTTCCTCCCACGCGATCTTTGGATTGGGAACCGCACAATGCAGGCTCGGCGGGACGGCGCGATGCTTCAACGACAGCGCCGCCTTGATCAGTCCGGTTACGCCCGATGCCGACTCAGTATGCCCAAGGTTTGTTTTCACCGAGCCAAGCACGCAAGGTTGGCTGACCCCGCTTTCCGCCAGCGCGGCCCCGACTGCTCCAATCTCCACCGGATCTCCAACGCTGGTTCCTGTCCCGTGCATTTCAATGAAACGAATGTCGCGTGGATCGATTCCAGCGGATTGCCAGGCCGCGCGCAGCATCTGCCGCTGTCCTTCACGGCTAGGCGCCATAAAGCCGCTGCTGCGTCCGTCATTATTTACCGCACCGCCACGGATCACCGCGTAAATGGGGTCCTTGTCGGCGATTGCCCGGGCCAGCGTCTTCAATACGACAATCCCTGCACCCTCACTGCGCACAAAACCGTCTGCCGAAGCATCTCCAAATTTGCAGCGGCCGTTCGGCGACAGCATTTTCGCCGTCGTGAACAGCTCCGAAATCTCCGCGCCGAGGATGAGGTTGGCTCCTCCCGCCAATGCCACTTCGATCTGGCCGGCCCAAAGCGCCTGACACGCCATATGCACCGCCACCAGCGACGACGAGCATGCCGAATCCACAGTGACGCTCGGCCCCTGCAATCCGAATGCAAAGGACAGTCGTCCGGACGCGGAGGCCCGCCCACATCCTGTCACAGAATAAAAATCGGGCTTGGTCCCCGACTGATAGAGACGCTCCTCGTATTCACTGGTCCACAGCCCGACGTACACGCCGGTCGCGGAATTCTCATACTTTTCCCGTACCTGGCCGCCGTCTTCCAGCGCCTCCCACGCAACCTCCAGAAGCAGGCGATGCTGCGGGTCCAGGTAGACGGACTCCCGAGGAGATATCTCGAAAAACTGGGAATCGAAGCCGGCAACGTCCTCCAGGAATCCGCCACGGTCGGTCAGGATGCGGCCGGGCGCCCGGCGCGCCTGGTCATATAAGGCATCCAGTTCCGGAAATCGTAACCCGCGATACGGACCGACAAGGTCCTCGCCAGCCAGCAGTTTTCGCCAGAGTTCCTCCGCATTCGACACTCCAGGGTAGCGGCAACCGATACCGACGATGGCAATCGGCTCTGGGCCGCGATCCTGATGCATCTCTGCGTCCTGTCGCGAATCCTGATTCGTGCTCCGGGATTTCTTTTCGCGTTTCAACCGTGCCATCCTCGCTTTCAACCAATCCGTCGGGATTTGCCGTCTCGCAATTCTGCGGCCATACGGGTCTGCAAGAGACGCACCAGTTCTGCAACGCTGGTTGGTGGAAAGAAATGGCCGCCGGGTAGCACGTTCATATCAAATCCAGCATCGGTATGCAATGCCCATTCCTTCAGGGAGTCTGGGGTGACAACCGTGTCTTGATCGCCGCCAAATGCAGTAATTGGAACGTTCAGCGGAGCGTCCGGCTGAAACTGATAGGTCTCAAAGGCGGTGAAGTCAGCGAGCAGGCCAGGCAAAAACATTTCCAGCAATTCCGGATCCTGGTAAATGATTTCCGGGATGCCGCCGTAACGCGCCTGCACAGTCTGGATAAACGCCTCCTGCGGCAGACCGTGGATCGGCGGAAGAGGAGATTCCAGGTGCGGAGGCCGGGCAGCTCCGATAAATAAGTGCAATAGATCGCGCTTTCCCGCCTGCCGCAGCCGCCTCGCAAGCTCAAATGCAACCACCCCACCCAGGCTATGGCCATAAAATGCATAGGGTCTCTGCGGCGCAGCAGACAATCCGTCTTCCACTTCCCGCGCCAGGTCGTCAATCCGGGTCAAAGGCTGATCTCGCAGCCGATGCCCCCTCGCGGGATATTGCACGCAAACGCATTCAATCTCAGGACCCAGGCGCTCCGCCCAATTGAAAAACGCCACCGGGCCCCCGCCGGCGTGGGGAAAACAAAACAGCCGGAATGGCGCCTTCGGCCTGGGGATGGCGACGGTAAATAGGTTTCCAGCTTTCAAAATGCAATCCTTATAAATCGTTGGGACACTTCTGGGAGCGTCTTCGGAACACAAGACAGCAAGCCCCGGAGCGATCCAGAGGTCATCTCAAAGCTCCCCGAGCGGACGATATCCGTAACTGCATGACCAGAGCCGCTTGGGGCAAACAATCTCCAATCTATTCTCTCTCGCCGGGCACGACAAAGCCATGCAATTTCACCAGAAGCCAGTCCTCCCGTTCGGCTTTTGATCGTAATGGGTCAGTCTGGCGGGTGCCCCATTTCAAGCCGCCTTTCGGCTTGAGAGGGGGACGAGCGGACGAAGGCGCCGTGAATTCGAACTGACCCACTAGCGTCCGTTTCGCAGCCTTGCATCGAGAAATCCGCAGCGTAGAGTTCCCGTTATCAGCCCAATGAAAATTCGACGCAACAGCATATTGCAGCTTTTTGCAGCCGCCGCGTTGACCCTGCCAATGTTTGCAAATGCCTGGTACGCGAAAACCCGCGGCAACAACTGGATCGTTCTATCCGGACGGCAGACCCTATCGCCAGCATGAAGCCGACCTGACCCGCCAACTGATGACCCGGATGAACGGCGCGAAGCGTATCGACTTCGCGTGTGCGATCCGTCGACGCTTGCGGAGATGCTATAACCGAAACGTATGACTCGCCTGAAGCGGCTGGCGGCCGCGCTCCCATCTGCTAGCGCCAGGGCGAACGCCCTGCTGATCAGCCATCCGCAGGATGTACGCTATCTGACGGGATTTACCGGCTCAAACGCCGCTCTGGTTGTTCCGCAAGCGAAGCATTCCAAGGCGCGATCGCTTCGTCCCATCCTTTTTACCGACGGCCGGTACACGGAGCAGGCGCGCCAGCAAACGAAAGACGCAGGTGTCGTCATTGCGCAGGGGCCGGTACTGCGCGAGGCATGTGCATGGATGCAGCAACACAAGGTCCGCCATTGCGCTTTCGATTCCGAGCACACAACCGTCGCAGCTCTGGATGCGATGCGACAGTGGATCGCCGGAAGTCAACGCCGCGGCTTCTTCCAGCCGATCTCAGCGCTGACGGCTCGGCTCAGGGAAGTCAAAGATGCCGATGAGATCGAGCGTCTGCGTGCGGCGGCACGGCTGGGATGCTCGCTCTTCGACCAGATGCTGACGATCATCGAAGCGGGAAAGCGTGAAGTCGAAATCGCCGCGCATCTGGAGTTCGCCGCGCGCATGGCGGGCGCGGAAGCGATGTCGTTTGAAACGATCGTCGCCAGCGGCGCGCGCTCCGCCCTGCCGCATGGTCATGCAACTACACAGCGCTTGCCTCGGCGCGGGTTCATTGTCCTCGATTTCGGTGTTATGCTCAGGGGTTATTGTTCGGACATGACGCGAACGGTGCATTTGGGCAGCGCGACATCGCAGGAGCGCCACGCCTACGATGCCGTGCTAGAAGCTCAGATGGCAGCCGTTGCGGCGGTCAGGCCCGGGGTCACCTGCGGCGACATCGACGAAGCGGCGCGGAGTGTGTTGCGGCGCGCGAAACTTGCTGACTACTTTACCCATTCCACCGGACATGGCGTAGGCTTGGAGATTCACGAGGGTCCACGCATCGCCGCGCGGCAAACGCAGCCGTTGGAGCCGGGCATGGTCGTCACCGTTGAGCCGGGCGTGTATTTACCGGGCCGCTTTGGAGTGCGCATTGAAGATATGGTTCTCGTCACACGAGCCGGATCAGAAGTATTGACCCCGGCAACCAAGGGCTGGATCGAATTGTAGTCGGAACAGCTGCGACAATTTTGGCCGTTCATAGCAGTAATACTTCGGAGTCCCAGCAGCAGCTTGGGAGCCGGCACAACTATACTGGCAATTGCTGAACAACAGGCCGGGTATTCGTAAGGAGTAAGCAAGACATGAATGCTGGACAAATGCAGTCGCTTAAGGAACTCATCGAGTTCCTTAAGCAGCAGGAAGTGGGCGAGTTCGACCTGGAGCAGGGTGACCTGAAGGTTCATCTCAGCTTTATGGGCCACGGCGCATCTGCGACCCTTGCGGATTTGGACCAGGTCCGACACACGGGCCATTCCATATCGAAAGCAGCGCACCCGCCCGCCACGACAGCCAGCCCGTCTGCGGAATCTCATCCTTCCAGTACCATCACGCCGCCTCCCGCCGCCGGATCGACAAGCGAAGAGGCAGGCCTCCACATCGTCAAATCCCCCATTGTCGGAACATTTTATGAATCGTCCGCACCCGGCGCCGATCCGTTCGTCAAAGTTGGTGATCAGGTGGAATCGGGCCAGGTGATCTGTATTGTGGAAGCGATGAAGCTGATGAATGAAATCGAATGCGATGGGTCCGGCGAGATTGTCAAGCGGATGGTGACAAACGGCCAACCCGTCGAATACGGTCAGGCGTTGTTCGCCATTCGCCCGCGCTAGAGTCGATCCAATCAGTGAACTTGTCATTCCGAGCGGAGCGCAATCGGGGTCCCCAATACGCGCGGGTTTCGCGTGGTGGGGTGAGAGCGAAGTCGAGAGCGTGCCCTGAGCGAGCCGCAGGCGAGTCGAATGGGAACCTGCTGTTCTCCATGTAAAAAGAGTCATCCTAGGCGCCTTATCCCGGACGCAATTGTTAGTCGCGCTTTTGGCGGCTGGGGTGGGACAGACACCGATCGCAACACCGAACAGTTCGCCAAATCGAGGTATATGTTCCGGAAAGTTCTGATTGCTAATCGCGGCGAAATCGCTCTGCGCGTTATCAGCGCCTGCAGAGAGATGGGTGTCCGCTCAGTCGCTGTGTATAGCGAAGCCGATCGCAATTCCCTGCACGTTCGCTTCGCGGACGAGGCTATCTGCATCGGGCCGCCGCGTTCTTCTGACAGTTACCTGAATGTTCCTGCCGTCATCAGCGCGGCGGAAATTGCCGATGTCGATGCCATCCATCCCGGCTACGGACTGCTCAGCGAAAATGCCAACTTCGCCGAGGTCTGCCGCGCTTCCAACATAAAATTCATCGGGCCGCCGCCGGAAGTGACTCGGCTGATGGGCGAAAAAGAAAAAGCCCGCATGTCGATGAAAAAAGCCAAAGTGCCGATTCTTCCCGGCTCCGAAGGCGTCATTCAAAGCGAGGAAGAGGCGCTCGACTGGGCAAAGCAGATTGGTTATCCCGTCATCCTGAAGGCCTCGGCGGGCGGAGGAGGACGCGGAATGCGCGTCGTGCGCAGCGCCGACGAGCTGCCGAATTTTTTTCGCGCTGCGCGCACCGAAGCGCAGAACGCCTTCGGCAACGGCGATCTCTACATGGAGAAATTCATCGAGCACCCTCGGCACATTGAATTTCAGGTGCTCGCCGACGAACATGGCAATGTGCTTTCGCTCGGTGAACGCGAATGTTCCATCCAGCGGCGACACCAGAAGCTGATCGAGGAAGCGCCGTCTCTGCAGGTCACACCAAAAATGCGCGACGAGATTGGCTCCACTCTGAAAAGATGCCTGGAATCGATCGGCTACATGAACGCCGGCACGGTCGAATTTTTGATGGATGAAGACGGCAAGCTCTACTTCATCGAAATGAATACGCGTATCCAGGTGGAGCATCCCGTGACGGAAATGGTGACTGGCGTCGACCTGGTGAAAGCACAATTTCGCATCGCCGACGGCGAAAGACTGAGCGACATCATTCCGGAACCGATTGAAATTCGCGGTCATGCCATCGAGTGCCGCATTAATGCGGAGCATCCGGAGAAGTTCACGCCCTCGGCCGGAAAAATCACCGCCTATAACCTGCCCGGTGGCAACGGTGTGCGCGTGGACACAGCGCAGTATGCGGAAGGTGTCGTGCCTCCATATTATGATTCGCTGATTGCCAAGCTGATCGTCCACGGCAAAGACCGCGCCGAGGCAATCGCCCGCATGGAGCGGGCGCTCGGCATGTTTGTCGTCGAAGGCATCCACACCACCATTCCGCTCCATCAGCGCATCTTTGCCGACGAAGAGTTTCGCGCCGGGATATTCGACACCAAATTCATGGAACGCTTCTTCGAGCGCGAAAAACTGCGCCGCGACGCTGCCGTCTGATCGGCCGCCATGTTGATGAACTTCCCGCGCCTCTATCCCATCATCGATGCGGACAGCCTCACCGCTCGCTCAATCGACCTGCTGGAATTTGCCGAAGGTCTACACGCGGCAGGCGTCGAATTGCTGCAATACCGCAATAAGCAAGGCAGCGCCCGGAAAATTCTCGAAGATGCCGAAAGACTCATTGCCTTGCGCGGGGAAAAGAACCTCAAGCTCATAATGAACGACCGCGCCGATCTCGCGCTGCTGTCGAATTTCGACGGCGTCCACGTCGGTCAGGAAGATTTGACCGTCGAAGATGCGCGGCGGATCGTCGGCCCGCATGCATGGGTGGGCGTCTCCACGCACACCAGCGAGCAAGTTGCGGAAGCCGATCGCATCTCCTGCGACTACATCGCGTATGGCCCGGTCTTCCCTACCGCCAGCAAGAACAATCCCGATCCAACCGTCGGTCTGGCAGGTCTTCGCACCGCGCGCGCGCTGACCGGCAAACCGCTGGTCGCCATCGGCGGAATCACCCGCGAAAATTGCCGCGCTGTTCTCGACGCTGGCGCAAATTCGGTCGCGATCATCTCCGGGCTGCTGCCTCCGCGAGAGATACCCGACCATCGCGCAGCGGTCCGCCGGGTTGCGGAAGAATTCCTTGCCATCCTGCATGCATGTGGAGCGCAAGAGAAGCGCGCACCAAAACTCTTCTGAATGCGATACGCTATCGGTTGACTATAAAAACCACCTCATGGCCCCTCTAGCATCCAAAGCGAGCAAGCCGAAACAGGGAGAACCGTCGTACATGGCGAAACTTGGCGCGATCAAGCCGATGTCTGTCCTTCTCAGCGAAGCGAAAACGGAAGGCGAACATGAACTGAAACGCGCGCTCGGCCCCGTCAATCTGATCACCCTTGGAATCGGCGCAGTGATCGGCGCGGGCATCTTCGTCCTGACCGGTCAGGCCGCCGCCATTCACGCCGGTCCGGCCGTCGCGTTGAGCTTTATCATGGCCGGCATTACCTGCGCCTTCGCCGGCCTCTGCTATGCGGAATTCGCCGCTCTGATTCCCATCGCCGGCTCCGCCTACACTTACGGTTACGCGACACTCGGCGAGTTTGTGGCCTGGATGATCGGCTGGGACCTGGTGCTGGAATATGCCTTCGGCGCGGCCACCGTCGCCTCCGGCTGGAGCGGATACCTGGTCAGCCTGCTTGCCAACTTTCACATCTACGTGCCGCCGCGACTCACCACCACCCCCGGCACGAAGCTCTATCTCTTTCACGGGCAATGGCTGCCGCGCATGTCCCTGCCCGTGGGCACCAACCTTGCCGGGATGCCGCACGTCACGGGAGCTTTCAACCTGGTCGCATTTCTCGCCATTCTGGCCGTAACCGTCGTCCTGGTGATTGGAATTGAAGAGTCGGCCAATCTGAACACCGCGATGGTCCTCATTAAACTTTGCGCGGTGGGCGTTTTCCTCGTGATCGGAATCGGTTTCCTGATCCATAATCCAGGCGTTCCGAAAATCAACTGGCATCCATTTATTCCACCCTCTGAAGGACCGGGCCGCTATGGATGGGGAGGCATTACCGCCGGCGCGGGGTCGATCTTCTTCGCCTACATCGGCTTTGACGCGGTTTCGACTGCTGCGCAGGAAGCCAAGAACCCGCAGCGCGACATGCCGATCGGCATTCTCGGTACGCTGATCATCTGCACCATTCTCTATATCGCCGTTTCCATCGTAATGACCGGAATGGTCAGTTTCCGCACGCTCAACGTCGCCGACCCGATGGCCTTGGCGATCGATGCCACCGGCATCAGTTGGGGCAGCATTCTGGTCAAGTTCGGCGCGGTATTCGGCCTGGCGACCGTAATGCTCGTCATGTTGCTGGCGCAAAGTCGCATCTTCTACTCCATGTCGCGCGATGGCCTGCTGTGGAAGTGGGCCGGCAAGATTCACCCCCGTTTCCGCACACCGTATCTGTCGAACATCATCGTCGGCGTCATCGTAGCGTTTCTGCCGGCGGTACTTCCCATCGACCGGCTGGCAGAATTGGTGAACATGGGCACCCTGCTCGCCTTCGCCATCGTCTCCGCGGGCGTGTGGATTCTCCGCCGTCGCATGCCGGACCTGCCGCGGCCCTTCAGAACACCGTGGGTTCCCGTGGTGCCGTTCCTCGGCATCGTGACCGCGCTCTACCTCATCTGGAGCCTTCCCGCTCTGACCAAGGAAGTTGTCGTCCTCTGGCTGATCGTCGGTCTGGCCATCTACTTCACCTATAGCGTGAAACACAGCAAGGTGCAGAAGGCGCTCGGCACAGAACGCAAATAAATTGCGCTCGGCGCCAAGCCGAAAATGAACGACTGTTTGTCCATGTAAAAATGCGGTATGACGGCAACCGCAGCAAAGCCCCCAATATCTGCCGATCCCGACCACCTGACATTTCATCATGGCCTGCGTACTGCCCTTGCCGCCGGATTGGCGTACTGGTTCGGGCAACTGCTGCACTTGCCCGGAGCTTACTGGGCAGCTATCAGTTCCATTATCGTCATGCAATCGGAGGTGGGAGCGACCGTTATCGCCTCGCGCGACCGCTTCATTGGAACGGCCATCGGAGCCATAGTCGGCTGGCTTGCGGCCCTTATCTGGCATGACCATGTCGTGGTTTTCGCGCTGGCTGTACTGGCAGTCATTATGTTCTCCACGGCGATTCGCTTCAAAAATTCAGGCAGGTTAGGTGGCGTGACGGTCGCCATTATCGTGCTGGCGCCCAATAGTGGGCCCATCTGGCATGTCGCCATCGAACGTTTTGTCGAAGTTTCGCTGGGGATCGTGGTGTCCCTGGGAGTGATGGAGGGCTGGACAAAAACCAGCACATGGCTCCGGCTCCGCGCCACAAGAGCGTAAGCACGGAAGAAGGCGCGTTAGGAAGGGCTGCCTTTTCAGCGCAGAATGCTGGGTTCTTCCGGCGTGTTCAGACGCACCACGCGATCGACGGTGTACGGCGCGCGCGATTGGCTCTGATAGAAGTGCCGCACCTGCAGCTCGCCGATCAGCCCAATGGCCAGCAACTGAATGCCGGCCACAATCAACACTCCCGCAACAACGAACAATGGCCCATGCTGGTCCATGACGTGCTGCTTCGTGAAAACCTTCAGCATCAGTAGCCACAATGAGAGCGCCGCTCCGCCCGCCACGCCTGTCGCCCCCAGCGAACCAAAAAAATGCATCGGCCGCGACATATACTTCAGCAGAAAGCGGATCGTCATCAGATCGAACAGCACGCGGAAGGTCCGCGAAATCCCATAGTGGGATTTGCCCCGCTCGCGGTTCACATTCTTGATTGGAATTTCGCAGATGGAAGCGCCGTACCACGACGCCAGCGCCGGGATAAACCGGTGCATTTCACCATAGAGCGGAATATTGTGGATCACTTCGCGGCGGTACGCCTTATAGGTGGTGCCAAAGTCATGAATGTCCACGCCCGACAACTTCGCCATCAGCCAATTCGCGCAGCGTGATGGAAACCGCCGCATCACGAAGCTGTCGATGCGCTCCTTGCGCCAGCCGCTGACCACGTCGTAGCCTTCCTCCAGCTTGGCGAGGAAGTTCGGAATCTCTGTGGGATCGTGCTGCAGATCGCCGTCCATCGCCAGAATAAAATCGCCCTGGGCGTGGTCGAACCCGGCGGCTAGCGCGCAAGTCTGCCCGAAGTTGCGGCGCAGCTTCACCACCATCACGCGGCTGTCCACTGCCGTAATCTCTTCCAGCAGCCGATACGTGCGGTCTGAGGAGCCGTCGTCCACAAAGATCAGCTCAAACGGATCGCCGACTTGCTCCATGACCGCCTTGAGCGTGTCGTAGAGGGCTGTGACATTCTCTTCTTCGTTATGAAAAGGAACGACGACGGAATATTTCGGCATAGACCCTCAGTATAGATAATTTCCGAATTTGCCGAGCAATCTTTACCGCGGGATCAATGATGCGTCCCTTATTCAGCACCCACTTCAGCACTCATCCGGCCCGGCACTCCTCATTGGACGCAATCCCGCGCGCCCGGTTTCAGAAATCACCGGATTTCACAAATTTTGCCGAACTCGTAGGTTGGGCAATTTCTCGGCGGCCGGAGCGCCGTCGCTCGCGGCATTTATGATAGATTCAGCAGTTGCAATGCGCCGAGGAGAGGTGGCCGAGTGGCTGAAGGCGCACGCTTGGAAAGCGTGTTTACCGCAAGGTAACGTGGGTTCGAATCCCACCCTCTCCGCCAAATACCGGCCTGGCTCTCGGACTTATCGGCTCGCTGAGCGCATCGCGATTGCTGCGCAGTCTCCTCTTCGGCGTGAACGTGTGGGATACCGTGATACTGAGCTGCGTTTGTTGGCGACACGAGCCGTTCCGGCCTTCGGAGTACCCGCACCCCTTGCGCGCCCGCCAAGAACCCGCCAAGAACCCTAAGTTCAATTTCTTCGAGCGCGTCGATACTCCCTGAGTGTCGCGCCATAGGAAACTTTGTGACCGTGGCAACTGTAGCACCGGTAATTGGACTCAAAATTGCTGATACGAGAGCGAGCGATGGATGTCGTCGCGTATATGGAATCGACGATTTTCTGTGACTTAATTTGCACATTCTGGGAACTTGCGCAGTCGAAGGAGAGGAAAACACGATGAAATATCTACTCGTATTCTTGCTTTGGAACACTCTCGCGTTTGGTTCTGTCAAGCCGATGGATCGCGTCCGGGCTTACGCTGGTAACCACAAGGTCACTGTTACCGTCCGAAGTGGCATCTACTGGGTCGAGATGGAAGATAGCGACATCTTTGGCATTGGTCCCACAGTGGACGACGCGGCCGAAGACTTTATGATGGACGTCGACCTCGAAGCGAGTGAAACGGGGAAGCCGTACCTCACCGTGCACCACGGGGATGCAGCCACTTCGCTGGTCTGCCCGGCATCGGAGTATTGCATTTAGAAGTGGCACACCTATGCGAGATTCCCGCTGGCTAAATTCGAAACGGACGCAATGATCACGGCCAGCAGCGGTGCCACCTACGTGTAAGACGCTTTGGACCCCCGGATGGCCAAGACCGACGGCAGCAATCCGGGGAGACGATCTACTTCAACGGAGTGCCGATCGCTTTGCATAACCCGTCTAACCAGCCCGCCGATGCGTATACGGACCTGATCTATGCCAACGGAACGATGATCGCGGAAGTGGCAGGAACGCAGACGGCGGTGGCCACATATCGGCATAGCGATCATCTCGGTTCGCTGGCGTTACAGGCCAACACTTCCGGTGCGGTGACGGGAACGAGCGTATTTCTTCCCTTCGGCCAGACGCTCACCGAAACCACCAGCGACTCGTTCCAGTTCACCGGGCTGCCGCAGGACACGGAAAACTCCAGCTATCATGCCGACTTCCGAAATTTCTCCACCCAACAGGGCCGCTGGCTTTCGCCCGACCCCTATAACGGTAGCTACGACATCACCAACCCGCAGAGTTTCAACCGGTATAGCTATGCGCTGAATAATCCAATGGCGTTTATTGATCCCAGCGGGTTGGACCCGAGCTGCTCCTGGCGATCAGTGGACGGGATACTGACTTACAATTGCGTCGGCGGTAACACAATTACGGTCAATGGCGGATCATCCCCCGATCCTGGCGATCCTGGTATTGATGGTGTGGATATTTCTCCCTATATTCCCTTCGAGTCCCTGCTCTTGATGCCTTTCCCATTACCGGGTATTCAGGCCCCAAATAACGGGGTTCCGAAAAACCCATGCAGTCAGGCCGGCGGCGCACCAAATCCGAGTTGGTATGTGGGGCAGGTGCAGCAGGCTGGGAACCAGCTGCCGGCTACAGCAATAGACTCTGCGTCAATCCTCATGAATCAGGTAAATCAATTTGAAACGCTTTTCAACTTTCACCGAGGTGGATCGCTAGATGCTCAACCTTTAGGAGCGTCACCGGCTTATGGCAATTACGTTTTTGGGGCTGCCTTGAGCGGCGCAGGATATTCGCTTTCGTCCACGTTATCTGCTGCGAACGCGTACGCATTCTTGTCGGGTGCCCAATATCCCGGACAGACAATGGATCAAAATTACGGATCGATCCCGGCAGCCAACGTAGCGAACATCACGAACGGATACAACGCGCAACAAAACGGCACCGTATGCCACTTCTAGAACCCGATCCTGAATGGAGCAGACATGGAACCGATCAATAAGCCTGGAAGTGGTCTCTCCTCGATCCGTAAGGCGACTTGCTTCCTAGTCGTCGGGGTCTGCGTCTTAGTATTCGGCTGCAGAGGTTCGGAGAAGATTTGGTCCGCAGAAGCCCGTTCCCCGGATGGAAAGATGCTTGCGACTGCTCGCACAATCGCGCAGAGTGGGTTCGGAACGGGCTATATCGGAACTATCGTGTACCTGAACTGGAGCAAAGGCTCACAGCCTCCGATGGAAATTTTGGGTCTCTCTGGTGGGACAGAGGCACCCGGCGCGACAAGTGTGGAGATGAAATGGTTAACTTCAACGCATCTAGAATTGACATACAAGAGTCCCCGGACTCTCGACTTCCAGGCTGTCAAGTGCGATGGCGTCGACATCTCTGTCCGCGATCTCTCTAACAGTACGACGAACTCTTTCCAGTAGTGGCGGGATCAAGGGTATATGTACGACGCGGTTTGTCTTTTATCTGCCCCAATTAACGGCACTCCTTGGTACCACAACTCCTGCATCACGAGTGCTCTCGGCAAAGGCGCTCTGAGCATTGGTGTTGACTCGATAGGACTGATCCCCGAAGCTGGCGGCGTGGCCAGAATAATCGGCCACCAAGCCGGATACGTTGGGGTCGTGGCTGATCAGTTTGGAGCCAATATCCTCAATGCGGTTGGGCATACGGGGGCCACCGTTCAGGGTCTCAACGGGCTGACTGATACATCTGGGTCGGGGCTGCTTTCAACTGGCCTTACCATCGCCGGTTTCATACCCGGCCTCAATGATGCCGCCGCAGTAGGCTCGATCGGCTTGGACCTTTTCAAAACCGTAGAGGCGATCAGACAATGTCCATAGCCAACGATGTAAAGAACGACATAAAGGCAGCCAAGAAACTACGCTTACCCAGGTGGGCCATACTGCCTGGAATTGCTGTCGCCTTTCTATGTGCTTGGCTATTCGACCACTTTGGAAGACTGAATCTGATGCTGCCAATATGGAACAGCGTCGCGGTACTTGGTTTAATGTTTGTTTTGAAGTGGAGGCTGAGGCGGCACGCGTGGTTTTGGATCACGATGACAGTCATCGTGGCGCTTCATGTCCCGTTGATTCTGTTCGTGGCCTGGGGTACCAGGTGGGTTCCGGCACTGGCGATTGCGGCCATCGACTCGGTAGATTTTTGCCTGATCCTCTGGGTTCTTTCTTTCGTTGGGAATCTCATGGGAGGTCCGAGGGAAGGGCCGAGGACCGCTGAAAGATGAGCGGCCTCGATACGGCATGATCGTCCCCTATCCGGCCTGGCCGACCTGGCTACAGATGTTGGTTATTGTGCCGAATTGCTTGCTTGCGGGATGGGCCCTCTGGGGATGGTGGCCTAAGTCGAAGCGTGACTGGCGCGGGTTCGGCTGGGTGCTGGCGTATCTGATAAGCCGGGTGCCCCATTCAAGCCGTTTTTTGGCTTGAGTGGGAAAATTTCTGACGGCGGATGGGATGATTACGGCCAGCAGCGGAGCATCGTACGTGTACGATGCGCTGGACCAGCGAGTGGCGAAGACCGGGGGGCAGCAATCCGGGCGAGACGATTTAAATCGCGGAAGCGCCAATCGCGTTGCACAATCCCAGCAATGGCGCGTATACCTGCCTGATCCTATGCCAATGGCACGATGCGATCACGCGCGTCTTCGGAAAAGTCGCGGCAACTCCAGCGGTTCTCCAGCTGTGGTAGAAAATTCCGCGTGGAGATGTAAGTCGCCGACCCAATGGACGTTATACGCCCGGCTCAACTTAGACCCTCCCGCAAATTTCCATCTTGTAAGAAAGCTAAATTCGCCGGCTACCGCGGCCGAAGATCAAGTACAGGATGACGATGATGATGATCAGGTCGATTGCGCTGCCGCCGTAATAGCCAATCCCCGGCCCCAGATAATAACCGCCGCCACCGAACAACAGCAACAGGATGATCAACAGAATGATGAGTCCCATGCGCGAGAGTGTAGCACGATCCGTATATTTCCGAAGCGATCGGGACGACGGCCGTGAACAGATCTAACGGTCCGTCCAGGCGATGGCGCCGCGATCGATGTCCGGAATAACAAATTTCACTTCATTGCCGGAAATAGTTCCCCCCAGAATCGCGGTCTCGCCGAGAAATGGCAGCACATGCAGCGTTGTGCCGACCCTCCGCGGCGCGGTGACGACGACGTCGCGCACCGGAACCGGTACGGTCGCGTCGCCGGTTTTCAGCCCCTTGAAATTCGCAAAGAACCAACGGGTTTTGCCATTCACCCTGACCAAATACACCACGATATCGGACGACGCCTGAATGCTGAATCCGTCCGGATTGCTGAGGTCCTTCAGAAATGCGCGGTCCGAATCCGGCGTGGCAGTTTCAATGTTCTTGTTTGCCGTGGCCAAATACCGCGCTCCTGGATTCGCGGAAAAAGACAAAACTTTCGGAAGTGCGGCAACGCGGCTATCGCTGTTCCCCGTAAGAATCAATCTACCGCCCTTGGAGGCAAAGCTGCGGAGTTGCGCGATCTCTTCACCGGAAAGCACGCACACATCGGGGAGCACCAGCGTACTGCCGGAAAACGTACCGAGAGTTCGCGGAGTGACGATTTGAAACTGGATGTGGTTTCGCAGCAAAAGAAGCAGCACGCCGCGATAGGCTTTCACGAACTCTTTCGGAAAATAATTGCGGGTCGCATCGGAGAAATACACGCCGACGGCACCTAGCGGTTCTCGAAGCGAGTTGAAAACGTCCTCGTTCTTCGCAATCCACGCGAAGATTTCTTTCCGCGTTGCCATGTCGTTCGAACCCGCCATCGAATGCCCGGGAGCGTCCCAGAAGTTTGCTCCCGCCATCAGCTCCGACATAGCAAGATTTTTCATCGCATCGCTGGGCGTAACGCGCGGATTGCCGTCCCAGGAATAGTTCAGCATCCAGGTCGGCTTGCCCTGCGCAAACGCACGAAACGACTGCATTCCGATCTGATACATGAACCAGTCGAACTCGCCGCGGCTTGCTGCGGTGTGGTCGTCGCTGTTGCCGAATTCGTACTCATGCGCGACCGCATCCACGACCGGATAAATCTGGTACACATCCGCGCCAACACGCACTGCGGACTCCTCGATGCCGGGATAAATCTCCGGAATCACCGCGATGTTGGGATTGACGGAAGTAGCATTTTTGCGAATCTCCGCAAGAAAATCGGTAATGCTCCGGATGCGAAAATTCACCCATTTTCGAAATCCCGGATCGCTGAAGTCGCCCAGCTTGATGTCCTTGCGCGCATTTAATCCAGTCTGCTTGCGAAAAGCGGCCACGGTGTAATCGTCGAAGCTGGCCCAGCTATTTTCCCAGCCCGTAAAATGCGTCATCCAATAAGGAATGTCCACATAAATTCCGTCAATGCCGGTACTGGCAATCTGGCGCACGCGTTCCATATAGATTTTTCGCCATCCCGTAGCGTAGGGAGTGACCCACACATCCTCATCACCTTTCCTGATCCAGAACGCGGTGCCTGCGTTAAAGATCGCGGGCTTGCCGGAGATATCGCGCTGGAGCCAGTCCGGATGGTCCTTCGCCATCGTATGCGGCGTGGACGCGGCGTTTGCCGTAATGCATTCCAGCCCGGCAATGTAGACGAACGCATGATTCCCATGCTGGTGGGCAAGCTTTGCCAGCTGCCGAATCGCATTGAGCTTCACAGTCGGATCGACGAAGCTCTCGTACCGTCCAGGAATGTCGTTGTCTACCTCAATGCCGTAGACCCCGCTGCCGTCGGCATCGCGAACGATCTTCGCGGCATTGTCCGGCTTCAGCCCGTATGCGCCGATGCGAACCTCGTGCATCCATGCGCGTGGATTTTGTTGAGTGGCTAGTGGATTTTGCTTCGCTGCCTGCGCGAAGAGCAAAGTGGCCGGTAACGCGAACCCGGCGAAACCGATTGACTTCACAATCCGAACGAGGCGGACCAGGGTCGGCATTCATCTCCTCCGCAGGATAGGCCGCTCGTGTTTCAGAATTGATATCGGATGCCCAACTGCATGTTGCGCGGCAATGCGCCGCCCGCGCTTGCGGAAATCACGCCGAAGGTGGAATCTTCATAGCCGGTATCGGGCAATCCGAAACGCGGCGTGTTCGTGCAGTTGAAGCAGTCCGCATGGACCTCCACCTGCCCTTTGCGCCCGCCGAGCTTATATATCTTTTCCAGCGAAAGATCGGCCTGGTGAATCCCATCGGTCCGCAGTATGGAGAAGTATCGCGGAGCATCGCCGGCCTGTTGGTCTCCAGGATCGGCAAAGCAATTCGCATTCAAGTACGGCACGCCATATTCGGCCGCGTGATGGATGCTGATGCCGGTGGTCAGTGAACCGGCTGTTGGACAGACAACGTTGGGTCGCTGATTTCCATCGGCAAGCCGTGGGCTACCCATATAAATGTTCAGCGGCTGTCCGCTTTGATACGTCGCCAGCGCGGTAAGCTGCCAGCCTCCAATCACGGCATCGACCGCGCGGTTCATGTTCGCACCAACCAGATAACCTCTGCCGATCGGCAGTTGATAGATCAGCGACACGACGACGCGGTTGGTCGCATCGTTCGCGCTTACCGACCATTCGCGTTTCAAGTGGTCTAACTCCTGCGGTAACGAACTTCCATTCACCCCCGTTAGCGTCCCGACCCAGTCATTGTTGCCTGCGGAGGAGTCGTCCATGTTCTTCGACCACGTATAATTGCCTTCGAAATTGAGGTATTTTCCAGCTCGCTTCTGAAACACCACCTGCAGCGCGTTGTACCAGGAATTTGCGCCGATTATTTTGTATCCTTCAAAAACTCCATCGAATTGCGGATACGGCCGTAGAAGATTCAGCAGTGGGAGCGTCGTGTCGCTGTATCGAGACGATGGCACATTGAAGATTGCGCCGGGCCCGGAGAACAATGGATGAAACGGGTTTGCGACCAGCGCGTTCAACTGGTCGCTTGTGTATTGTGTTCTGACCGAGGAAGGAATGAAGTTGCGATTGTCGGTCCCGGCAAACGGCAAATAGGTACTGCGGTTCGCAGAATAGTTGATCGCGATCACCACATCTCCCGGAAACGCTTGCTGCACGCCCAGGTTCCATTGGTAGATATCCGCATCTTTTGCCGACTGGGTGCCTAAATTATTCTGATTCGGCAGTCCCCACAATGCCAGCTTGCCGTATTCCTGTCCTTGCGCCGGTGGTATGCCGCCCGGGAATGGATTACTCAGTGTTGCATATGGCGTGATTCCCCCGTCCTTAGAAAAGAAGGCTATGGGACTGGCCGTATAGGCCGCGCCCGGATATTGGAAATTAGTCGCCACTCCGTATCCGAAATAAATTCCCGCGCCTCCGCGAACGACCAGCTTGTCGTTGACCAGATAAGCAAATCCTAGGCGTGGACCGATATCGCTGAAATCCGTCGGAATGCTCCTCTTTTTCGATGAAGCGAAAATGGTCGTCCCCGGCAACGTTCCCGTCGCGCCACCATAAGGGTTCTGGATGGAGATACCGCTATTTCCCGCAAAGTCGCTGAACTGGCTATTGTTATGCCGCTCCGTGTACGGCGTATCCCACTGGTAGCGCAGACCCAGATTCAGCGTCAGCTTGCTGGTGGCCCGCCAGTTGTCCTCAATATAAAATGCCGTTTCTTTGGATTTGTCAGCGACGGACTGCGTCACGTTGATACCGCTGCCGCCAGGATCGCCCCAGCCGAGCAGCAGGCTGGCAAAGTCATTGCCCTGAACTCCATTCGCGGTATCGAACGGCGACTGCGACGTCACAAACTGGTTGAAGCTGAAATATCCATCGGGATAATTGGGCTGGAAAAAATTGTTGTAGAACACTTGCTGCGATCCGCCGATCTTCAACGTGTGCTGCCCCTTGGTCCATGAGAAGGAAGAAGCGTAATTCAGCAGCGTGTGGGCGAACATTGTATCGACGCAGCATTGGTCGAAGATGGAGGTCCACTGCGAATCTTCCATGATGATCGAGGGCATCCGCGAGATGCCGTTCTGAATCAGATAGGACGGGAATCCCACGGAAGTGGGGCTCGGATAATTGACGTTATGACTCGGCTGCGAGACCCTATCCAGCCCGAAGGTCGCATTCCATAGCGTATTTGCGGTGGGTGTGTAGGAGTAGTTGATGCCGTCGTTATAAATCTGCTCGGTATAGTCCGTGCCGTCGTTGAATTCTCCATCGCCGAGCACGGTCGGAGTCGAACCGCTGCCGAAGATGCTGCTGTAGCGGACGGAAAGGTTCGATTTCTGCGTGAATTGCTGGTCGATCTTGACGTCCGTCTGCCACGAATGCGAGGTGCTCAGGATGACATCGCGGAAATTATTTGATCCTGTCACCGGGTCGCCGGCAGTATTCGGCTTGGGGTACAGCTTCATGATCGCCTGCCCGACTTTGTTAATTTCGTTCGGCAAAATTGTGTTGTTCTGATACGCAGGGCGTAAGTCGGTCCCCTTGTTAATCAGAAATGGATCGAAAATCTGATTCAGCGTCGGGTTTCCGTTTACGTCGTACGTCATCGCTTGCGAGAAGTTGCCATTGATTTCATCCGTTGTGGGAACGGTCGCAACAATATTGACCGGATTGCTGGCGACGACCGATTCCAGATCGCCGAAGAAAAACGTTTTGTTCTTGACGATCGGGCCGCCGAGGGAGAAACCGTCCTGATATTGCGAGTGACCTGGCCTCGGGCCGCTGTTGAAATAATCTCTGGCATCGTAAATGTCATTTTGATTGAACAGGTAAGCGCTGCCGTGCAGTTGATTCGTGCCGGATTTCATCACTTCATCGATGACGGTCCCTCCGCCGTACTCGGCCGAGAAGCTATTATTCTGGACCTTCACTTCCTGCAAACCTTCCACCGTCGCCTGATAATAGGTATTGGAGTTGCCGCCTTCGCCCTGCTCCGGCGCGGTAATCAGGACACCATCCAGGCGTATGTTCGCGGTCGAATTCCTCTGGCCGTTCGAAATAAAATTTGTTCCCGCCGGGTAGGAATCGTTGATGCCCGATCCAGCGGATTCGGTCACGCCGGCGGCGATAAAGGTAATACCGAAGGGGTCGCGATTTTCCAGCGGCACATGAGTCAGATATTCGCTCGGTATGTCCGTGCCTAACGTGGCGGTGTCGGAGTCGAGCAGCACCGGGATACCCTCGACGGTCACACTGGACTGCTGGCTTGCCGGCTTCAGGGTGACGTTCAGTGTCGTCTGCTGGTTTACGGTCAGGGTAATGCCTTGCTTCTCCACCGAACCGAATGCGGGCGCTTCGACCAGCAGTTTGTAATTGGAGGCGCGCAGCGCAGTAAACGCATAGCTGCCGCTCGCATTCGAGGTTGTCGTCTGCGAAATGTTCGTGCCAACGTCCGTGATGGTGATTTTTGCCCCGGGAACGATCGCGCCAGACGAGTCGGTGATGGTTCCGCGGAGTTGCGTCTGATTGATCGACTGCCCAAATGTCAGCCCAGGAAAACAACTGATCCCGAGCAAAATCCCCATCAGAATCGCCGACCGAGATAATTTCACAGCGTTTTCCCTCCCAAAAAATAACCGCTCGTGTTTTCTATTTCTTACGTAATGTTCTGTTTAGTTCGTTTTGTATCCTTTGTCAAGGCAAGAATAAAGGAACCGGCACAACGCTCGCTGCCCGGAGGCCAATGGAAACTCGCAGTGGCTTTTTTGATTTCATGCGGCTTCCTCTTGAAAATGTCATCCCGACCATAGCGAAGCAGAGTGGAGGGACCCCGCTGTTTGCTTTCAGGTGCCTCATCAAATTTCCGTTGCCAATGAGGATGTCAACGGAGCCACCCGCAATCTAGCGGGACGAGGGACCTCGACGAATCTCCGCGGGCTGGAATCGCGTAGACCTGGAGCCGACCACCTCCAGCGAAAATCTATCTTGGGCGGAGATTCCATCCAGACCCTTTGCGCGCAGCGTGACAAGATACTTGCCGGCATAGGTGTAGGCATGGCTTACTCGCGCACCGGCTAACGACACGCCATCGCCAAATTCCCATTGGTAGAAAATCGCCGGCGCTTCTGGATGGATCGAATTCGCGGTGAACGCCACCGTCTCGCCGACGTTTGCCGAAGATGGGTGCTGCGCCCTCACTGAGGACGCCTCTGCCGGGATCGATGTATCAATGATCTTCAGCACGCGGACAGAGTGAGGCGGTTGCGCGACGGCGATCGAGTTCGAATTCGATATGGTCTTTTTGTCGAAGACATCCGTGATGGCGTACGGTCCGTTGCCTTCCAATCCAAGGCTGGCGAGCACGATCCGATGCGTGCGCGGCGTCTCCGTCCAATTGAAAATCGTCAGAACGCTTTGCCGCTGGCTTTCTTTCAGCAGAAAAATGCTGGGCTGGCGGTCCTCCGGCAGATACGACATTAAATCGAGCGGTGTGGACGACCGACCCAGCCGTGCCATGTCGATCAGGTCCTGATTTTCAACCAGCGTGAGACGCTGTGGATCGGAGCCGAGCGTGGGCAGATCGTCTCCAATCTCCAACATGCCGCCCGAAACCGCGGCCAGTGCGATGGAGACCTGGGCCTCATTCAGCGTAAGGGGGCGCGTTCCACCGTGCCACGATTGATCATCCACGGTTTGCCTGGAGACCGTGAACGCGTCAGGATCGGCCACGAAGAAATTGCGATTCATGTAGTAGCGTGCGGCGATTCCGGAAGCCGCATCCCTGCTGGCGGAAAATGTATGCCCAGTGTCCTGCGAGATGCGTCCGAAATCGACATAGCCGACAGGATTCAGCATCACGCTTCCGTCTTTATCGAGCAGCACTTTGTCGCCGACGGCCTGGCGAATGATTCCCAGCCCTATCCGCTGGGCTTCCATTGCCGTCGTGTGCGGACGATAGTAGTCGCCTTCAATCGCGCTGTCGTCCATAAAATCGAGCTTGATGTAGCGGATTCCCCAGACATGGGCGAGGATCGAATATGTCGCCCGCAGATATTGCTGCGCTCCGGGATTCGTGCAATCCAACATGAACAGCCGGTCTTTGTGATTGACGACCCATCCGGCGTGGATCGGCTTTCCCTGTGCATTGTGAATCAGCCAGTCGGGATGGTTCTGATAGACCCACGACCGTTCGGAGACTTCAAACGGCGCAGTCCAGATTCCGGGAACAAGTCCCAGGCCCGTAACCTTCCGCTCCAACTGCACAAGCCCGTTTGGAAACAGCGTGGCGTTTGGCGTCGTGTACTCGCCGCGGGCATATTGATAGCCCTCGTCAATGTGAAAAAAATCGTAGCCAAGCTGCTTCAGGTGCTGCGCTTCCCACTGCGCATTGGTCAGGGCCGCGCCCGCATTCAAGCCGAAGTAGTATGCCGTCCAGCTCCACCAGCCCATCGGCGTCGGAGCGGAAACCCGCGCATGGTGCAGTTTGCGGATGATGCCTCCGTACGTTTCCAACTGCCGGTTATAATCGGACGCCACGCTCAGCAGCAGCCTCTCCGACGCCAATCGCACTCCCGGCGCAACGGGCAATTGCAGCATTACCCGATCTTCCGGCCCCGATTCCTGGAGAGAGTTTTGTTCCTCTTCCTCCGTAGTACCGGTGGAGTCAACTTCGTACGCAGCAATATGCTTTTCGCCCGCGCCGCCTGCGAGATGGATGCGCAAGATGGTTAGAAAACGGTCGGAGGTCAACACTCCCGCGAAAAAACTCTCGCGGCTCTTCCGGTTGTAGACGAGCTGGCTGCCGACCGCGCGATACAGATTTTGCGAGCCATCGTCGAACCTGCCAAAATCGCGAATCGTAATATTCGGCCGATCCTCACTGAAGCTGTCGGAGAGAATGCGATCCGCCGCTGCCGGACCGCCGAGATTCAGAATCGAGTTTCCAGTCGCCACAATCGGCCGAATCGCCTCCACATGGATTGATTTCGCAGTGGTGTTATCCACGAACACTTGAATGTCGGCAAACGGCTGATCGGGATAGCGGCGCAGAGAATAGACCAGGTTGGGTTTGCCTGCCAATCCGGAGAAAGTTACCGTCCATTCTTCCGCCATCCCAAGATCGCCGATCACGTTGGAATGCTTGACGGTGCAGCTCGGGTAATCTATGGATTGCACCCAGCGCCCATCGATCTCTGCGGCCACACCCGCTCGCAGCATAGCCTCCGCGGCGCCAATCGCTCCGATCGCATAACCTCCGTCCGCGGAACTTATCTTCACATTGAGCGCCGTGTCTTTGCTTTGTGCACTGAGCCGAGCGACTGGCGAGCAGCCCAGCACGAGAATCCCGATACCTGCGACCTGGCAAACTACACCCCGAAGTTGTCGCATCCGAGTGTTCCCCATTCCAATTCCCTCCCTCAAAGAGCCCATGTGACATGGAAATGCTTATAGTCATTCAGAAAAGAAACACGCAAATCCGGCAAATCGACTATACAGTAAGGAAACGAAATTCATGCAGCCGTAACGCGGGGACACACATAGGACACGTCCCGCAGCTTCTTGACAGCGTCACGGGAAGCTAACTGTCACTGCGCGATTTGCTTGGGGAAGGCCTTGCGGCGTCCGCGCACGTGCAATCCGCAGGCGGCCGGCGGATTCGTCATCTGTTTGGCGAATATCCGGTAGCTGATGGTACCGGGCCGCAGCGTCGCCCAATAGGAAGTGGGCGACAATAATGGTTTGCGCTGCGTGATGAGTTGATTTTCCAGAATCATCACACCGCAGCTCAAATTGTTCTTCGGCTGCAGAATCGTGCGCGCCGGATCTTCCGCCGGAAGGCCGCGATCCGCCTGCTCATCGAATGGGCAGCCGTATCGCGTCTGGTCAGCATAGGTCAGTTGCAGCAGACCTTCCGTGCGAACTCTAGTCGCCGCAACCTTTTCTCGCCTCGCCAGTTTCGGCTCGTCATGCCGAACTGTTGCCTGTGGATTCAGCCCCGCTTCCGCGCCGGCGAGCGCCTGGAAGAAATAAGCCCAGAACGTCCGCTTCTCGGTGTCGCTCATCGTGAAAAAGCGCGGGCAGAACCTGCGCACATCGCGCGGCACCTGCTCGGAGAGCAGCGACGCCGGCAACGCCTGCTCCACAATCTCGTTCCATTGCGGGTTCCACGTGTTCTGGCCCAACTCGGCCTTCTTCCGGTCGATAGGTGTTCGCGGAACGTGCTTTGGATTCGAGCTGGCGGTCTGCGGCGGCGATGCACCATGCGCGGTGCAGGACGCGCCCGCCAACATTACCAGTCCGCAAATCGGCAGCAACAAAAGACGCATCGATTCTCCAAACCCTTCTGTCGAAAAAGCCGTTGGTGGCTGGAGGACGCCGGCTTCCGGTACTTGGACGCGCCGAACCGCGCCGCTGTTGCTAAGACTGCCTGCAAAGAAAACCGGCCCTGCACTGGAAAGTGCAGGGCCGGAGCACTCCAGAGGACAACCTCTTACGCAGCCTTGGCCGCCGGAAATTGAATCAGAATCTTCGTGTAGCCGTCCGCGCGCTGGTCCCACTTTTTGTAGGCATCCACCGCTTCGTCAATCTCAATGTGATGGCTCACGATCTGGCTCGGCTTTGCCCTGCCGGCGATGATCAGGTCTCGCAGGTATTCGGAATATTTCTTCACCGGCGTTTGTCCCATCCCGAAACTGATGCCGTTGTCCCAGAACTTGGCAATCGGCAGCGGATACACTCCTTTTTTTGCTTGTTCGTTCGGTGCCAGCGGATCGGGAGCCAGATATACGCCAATGATGCCGATGCTGCCGGTCGGGTTGACGAGTTCCGCCAGATGATCCAGCACCTGCGTGGCCTTCTCATGATCCGGCTTTTCATCCGCCCGCGCCTGATAGCCGACCGCGTCGATTCCGCAATCGACTCCCTTCATCTTTTCCTCGCCGGGCCGGAGTGAGTTCTGGAGCGCGCGGTTCTTCTTGCGACGCTCCACAATCTGCTCCACGGGATTGCCCTCTTTGAAATTGATGGGAATCGCTCCCATCGCTTCCGCTTTTTTCAGACGGGAGGCAATGTAATCGACAACGTACACCTCGGCAGCTCCCATCAGCAGCGAACTATAAGCCGCGAGCAGGCCGACCGGCCCGGCGCCGAAGACGGCGACCGCCTTCCCCGGGCCGACATTGGCGAGAACTGCCGCATGGTAGCCCGTCGGAAAGATGTCCGACAGCAGCAGAAAATCATCTTCCCACTTGTCGCCCGGCTTGCCCGGCAGGGTGATTGCGTTGAAGTCCGCATAAGGAACAAGAACGTACTCCGCCTGTCCTCCCTGGTACGGCCCCATGCCGGCATAGCCGTATCCTGCGTGCGGCTCAGAGGCGTTCATAGTGAGGCACGCATTAGTGAAACCGCGATGACAATTAAAGCAGTAGCCGCACGCGATGTTGAACGGCAGCACCACTCGGTCGCCGACTTTGACGCTCTTGACGGCGTCGCCGACTGTGTCGATGACGCCCATGATTTCGTGGCCCAGCACGGTGCCTTTTTTAAGCGGCGTGCGGCCGTCGTACATGTGCAAATCGCTGCCGCAGATTCCCGAGGTGGTGACTCTCAGGATCGCGTCGGTGGGGGCGGAGAGTTTCGGCTTGGGATGGTCGCCGACCGAAACCGTATGAACACCTTCATAACTGACTGCTTTCATATAAATACCCTCTTTCAGATGGAAAATGAATCGCCGGGAACCGGCGGGCTACATCCTGGCGGGGGAATATGGAGAGAGCACGGTGGAGTAAAAATGACCGACTGACACTTCTCAAACCAACGATGCAGTCACTTAATTAAGATGGCTGCGCAACCATAAGAGGTGGCCTAAGAAACGGCTGTGGAGAATTGCGCAGCGCCAGTAATCGAAATTGTCATCCCGACCGTAGCGAAGCGGAGTGGAGAGCCTGCCCTGAGCGAGCCGCAGGCGAGTCGAACGGGGACCTGGCTTTCCGCATTTCCCGCAGTCGAATCCATCAACCGCGTCGCCCTGCACTCTAAATCGACAGGAAGACCGTTTCGGTTTTGTTTTTCACGATCTGAAAGTAAATTCGCTGTTCGCGCTCATCTCTGTCTCTGCTCTTGCCGTTGCGCCATCCATGGGAAGAATCAAGGTAAAGGCGGTCCAGCTTGCGCCGGGCACCGCGCTGCTGCGGACATGCAGGCTGCCGCCGTGCTTATCGACGATGCCGGCGGATACCCACAGCCCCAGGCCGGTTCCGGTCTCGCCTTTTGTAGTAAAAAACGGCTCGTAAATGCGCCTTTGAACGTCCGGTGGCATCCCGATCCCAGTGTCCGCCACAGTGATTCGAATTCCTGGTTTGCCGCTGCGCCAATCGGTCGCGGAACGCATTCGAAGTCGCAGAGTTCCGCCCTTCGGCATGGCGTCGAGTGCGTTCCCCACCAGATTGGCGAGCACCTGCCGAAGCTCTCCAGCATAGCAAATCAAGGGCGGGCATTCCTCCGCAGTCACCTTGACTTCAATGCCATCTCGCAAAAGCCTGCCACGATATAACGTCAGAATCGAATCGAAGACTTCACTGATTTCTGTCGCCGACGGCGCCGACTGCTGCTTGTGAAAACGCAGCGTCTGATTCGTGATCTGCGAGACTCGCTGCAATTCCTGCTGAGCCGACTGCAGAAACAATTTCACATCGTTATCGACCGCGCCCGAGCGAGCCAGAAAAATCAAGTTGGTGACAGCTTCCAGCGGATTGTTAATCTCATGCGCGATCGACGAAGCCAGTCGCCCGACAGCGGCGAGTTTTTCCGATTGGCGCAAAGCCGCCGCGGCTCTGTGCTCTCCCTCCACATCCGTGTTGGTCCCGAACCAGTGGACGATCGTTCCCGCCGCGTCCCGCACGGGCAGTGCGCGGGTCAAAAATGTGCGGAATTTGCCGTCCGCTCCACGCAGGGGAAACTCCATGTCGAACGGTTCCCCGGTCTCAATGGATCGCCGATAGCGGGCCATCACCTTCGGCAGCAACTGCGGGTCGTGGACGGACTGCCAGCCCCAGCCCTCCATCTGTTCCAGCGTGGTTCCTGTGTAGTCATACCAGCGGCGGTTGTACCAGGTAATATAGCCGTCCGGATTCGCCATCCAGGCCATCTGCGGAATGGAGTCCGCAAGCACGCGGAACTGCTGCTCCCGCATTTCAATCTGTTGCCGCGCAATCACCTGCGACGTTATGTCGAGCGCGAGAACGAAAATCCCCTCTATCTCACCATCGTGATCGCGAATCGCCTGAAAAACAAAGTTGAAGAACACATCGGACGGCTTGCCTGATCCAGCGATATCAAGGTGGATGAGCAATTCGCTTCCGATAAACGGGACACCCGTGCAGTAAACATCATCCAGGATTTCGACGATCCCTTGCTCCCGCAACTCCGGAAGTACTTCGATCACGGGCTTGCCGATCAGCTCTTTCGCGGAGCTGCGAGACAACAATTTCACGTAGGCTTCGTTTGCCAAGGTGTAGATGTGGGTAGGCCCGCTCAACACTGCGATGGCTGCAGGAGCACTGAGGAACAGCTCCCGGATTTTCGACCACTCCGCCTCTGCCTTGCTGCGCAGCGCGCTCTCTCGCTCCAGCGTATGGGCTTCGCGAATGGTGCCAAAAAGTTCCGCAGCTACCTGAAAATAAAATTTGCGATACTCGTCGTCCAAACGCTTCCTTGCATTGACTCCGGCAAGCAAAAAACCGATCGGCTCCTTCGCCTCCGGCTGCACAATCGGCACTGCGACCGCTTCGACTGGCGGCGATCCCCAGGGCGCGAGCGGCGGCATGCCGATATCGGCGGTTGTCAAGTCGATTTCCTGCATTCTCCCTTGCGCTACTTCCTTGAAGGGAAACCATCTCCGGTCGCGGAAATCGATATTTCCGGGAAAGCCCATCGGCTCGGCCCCTGCGGTTGTACTCGCGGCAAGGCGGGCGACGCTGTCATCGCCGGGCGGTCCCACGAACAAATAGATTGCCGCAAAAGGAATGTCGTATGGATTCGAGGAAAGCGCCGCGGCAGCAGCTCCACAGGCTTCGCGGACGCTTTTCGACTCCCCCGCGCCGGCCTCCGCCAGCGCCCGCAGCGTCTGCAGGCGCCTCTCGTTGACGACTTTTTCGGTTGTCTCCACAACCGGAACAAAGATGCCGCCAACTCCGCCGGATTCATCCCGGATCGGGCTGAAGGAGAACGTGAAATTACATTCTTCGGCATATCCGTTGCGCTCCAGCAGCAACAACATGTCCTCCGACCATGACGACTCGCCCCGTTGCATGACCGCCTCCGCCAAGGGACCGATTGTGGCCCAGATTTCCGGCAGGACCTCACGCATAGGGCGTCCGAGCGCCCGGGGATGTTTCGCGCCGATCAGGGGACGATAAGCATCGTTATATAGGTAGACGAGTTCGGTCCCCCACCAGACGACGATCGCGAAGCGGGAATTCAGGCAGATGCTGACGGCTGTCTTCAGGCTTTGCGGCCATTGCTCCACGGGGCCAAGCGGAGTCTTCGACCAGTCGAGCTTTCGCAGCAAAGCGGCCGTTTCGCCGCCTCCCGCAAACACCTGGTCGGCGATGTTGCTCTGACGCTGTTTCGACATCGATGGCTTCTGCAACGGCTTCGGGGCGCAAGCTCGTCGAAAGCGATTGTACCGGAGCGTTCAAGGACTGACATACAGCGGAATGGTACGGGCGATCAACATTGTCATCCCGACCGGAGTCCGCTACGGCGGACGCAGTGGAGAGACCTGCGTTTTGTTCGTTCGGATCAAAAATTCAATCTCCGCGCTCTTGTTGAGCGCACCCAAAAAGCAGGATGTCAACAGAGCCAGACAGCTTTAACCTCTTTTACTCTTGATCTGCCGCAGCATGATCGCGTCTTCGTCCGAAAGAGCGGCGCGCTCCAGCAGATCGGGGCGGTTTTCGAGCGTCTTCCTAAGCGACTGCAGGCGCCGCCAGCGTCGAATCTCTTCATGGTTGCCGGCGCTCAGCACGGCCGGCACAAGTGAGCCTCGAAACTCCGGCGGCCGCGTGTAGTGGGGATAATCGAGCAGGCCGCCGGAGTCGCATGTCGAACGCGGAGCATCGCCCGCACCGTCGGCTCGATCCCGCCCGGCGGAGAAACTTTCATAGCGCACGGAATCTTCATTGCCGAGCACGCCGGGAAGCAACCGGCTCACCGCGTCCACAACAATAGCAGCGGCCAGCTCGCCGCCGGAAAGAACGTAATCGCCGATTGACAACTCGCTATCGGCGATGAGCTCGTTCACACGCTCATCAACCCCTTCATAGCGGCCACAGAGCAGCACGATGCGATCCAGTGCTGTCATTTCCCGCGCAACAGATTGCGTGAACGGCTTGCCCTGCGCCGAGAGCAGCACGACTCGCTCCCGACGTGTACCGCGCAATTTTTTTTCGGCGACTCCCAGTGATGCCACCGCGCGAAAAATCGGTTCCGGCTTCAACACCATTCCTTCGCCACCGCCGAACGGACGGTCATCCACCGTTTGATGACGATCGGCGGTGAAGTCCCGTAGGTTGTGAATGCCGATGCCCACCAGACCCGCATCCACCGCGCGACGAAGAACTCCGAAGCGGAAGGGTCCATCAAAAAACTGCGGGAACACGGTAACAATATCGAATCGCATGGAAGTGATTGGGAGACGTTATGCGCCTGCGGTCTTCCACTTGATCCCGCAGCCGACGCTGGGGCGCTGTTCCGTCGCAACAGGTCTGCCTGCCATCACAGCTTCAATCGCGGCGCGCAGGTCGCGTCCGTCGGCTGGAATTCCGTTGCCGGGTCGGCTTTCGTCCAGCTGGCCGCGATACGCCAGCTTGCCCTCTGCATCGAACAGATAAAATTCCGGCGTGCAGACGGCTTGAAACGCGCGCGCGACTTCCTGCGATTCGTCGTATAGGTACTGAAATGTAAAGCGATTGCGCTTGGCCTGTTCGCGCAGACCGGCCGGCGCGTCCTCCGGATAAGCGGTGGCGTCGTTGCTGCTGATTCCGACAATGCCCAATCCATTCACCGCGTAGTCATAGCCCAGTTGTGCCAACTGCGGCTCGACATGTTTGACGAACGGACAATGCGAGCAGAGAAACATCACCAGCAGTCCCTTCATGCCGCCAAACTGGTCGCGCGAAATGGTTCTGCCCGAAACAACATCCGGCAGAGAAAAATCCGGCGCCGGGGTTCCGAGCGCCAACATTGTGGAAGCGGTGCGTGCCATAAAATTTTCTCCTTACTTTATTCAGTGATTTCGTGTTGGCTCAAGCTGCGGCGCTCATCTTCGGTCACCGGCGCGTTCACTTCGAGCAGGCCGGGCGGAAGATTCATCTCTACCCTGCGTCCGGGCAGGTCAAGCCGCGCGAGATATGCCTTTGCAAATGGGATGCTATGCTCGATGCCGTCGCTGCCGAAGACGACGAGCAGGTCCGCCGTTTTTTCCTGCCGAATCACTTCGCGGATCGCGCCAATGACGACAGGTGGCGCTTGACCGACATCGATAATGCTGCAATCGATCAGGTCGCCGACATAGGCGGCGCCCTCTTCAAGCGCCACGCGCTGGCCGGCCGGAATCACTAGCTCTGCCCCACGCAGCTCATCGGCCGCAGAGATGGAATCGACCTGCGCGAACTTGAGCACGACCTTTCCCTTATGCAGCCACGCCTTCTCCAGGACAACCGGGCTCGGCGCGTTCCCTTCTCCGCGCCGCAGAAATGCCTCGCACGTGGTGGCAAATCGCTCAGGAAAATCCGTCAGGATGTCCGCAAGGACTTCGCCCTGCCGCCCTTGCGGACGAATTACGCACGCAATCGCCGTCCATGGCTGAGTTTCCGTCACTTTGATATTGTTTCACGCCGCGCGAGGAGAAAACCGCGGCAGGCGATTCGACGGGTGCACAAGTGTCAGCAGAAAGTTGCCGCTCTGGAGTGTGGGGAAAAGAAATTGCTGAATCAGCAAATTGCACAAATTTCGTGATCGAAGAGTTGGAAGTGACAACTTGTTGTCACGGTGACAACAAGTTGTCAAACATTCGCTGCCGGCTAGCTGTTGAATGAATCCAGCTTTGCCTCCTCGATAATCTCGAGAGTGTAGCGGTGATGCAGCTTTACGCTGACTGCGCCGAGGATTGTCCGAAGCGATCGCGCGGTTCGCCCCTGTTTTCCAATTATTTTGCCTACATCCGTGGGATCGACACGCAGGTGCAAAACGGTTCCGCCTTCACTGGGCGATGTATTGACCGAGACTTCGCTCGGCTTGTCCACCAGGGAACGGGCAATTTCGCCGATCAGTTCAATGGCGGATGGCTCCTGTACGGTGGACGGCTGTGCGGATCGTTCTGACATGCGCTGTCCTCATTGCTACAAAAAAGGATTTACTGCTGCAAATCTCCTAGCTTTATACCTTAAAAGGAGCGGAATTGTCGCCTATTTTGTGGTTTACCTATAAGTAACTAATTTAGTTACCTCCGGTGCGAATCGGCTGTCCGACCCGTTTCGGGAGGCTGCGAAAACCTTTGGAATGAAAAACGCGGGAAATTGAAAAGAGCACGGCCATGGGCCGCGCTCTCCCTGCAATCCCTGACAATCTGTTTCCTTTACAACCTCACCTGGCCGATCGCTTCTAAGCGGTCTGCGGAGCCGATTTGGCGGCATTCTGCACCAGCTTCCCGACCCTGTCGGAGAGCTGCGCGCCTTTGCCGGTCCAGTACTCGACGCGATCCTGCTTCAGATTGACTGTGGCTGGACTGGTGCGGGGGTTGTAGGTGCCAATCACTTCGACCGAACGGCCGTCGCGCGCGCGGTCCTTCTCAATCACAACGACGCGGTAGTACGGCTTCTTGCGTGCGCCTACGCGCGAAAGACGAATCATCAACACAGGGTAATCCTTTCGAATGTGGGAAGAGGACAGGCAGCACGGCGTCTAATGACAGAGGAAGACGCTCAAAATGCCCGAACTGTTAGTATCCCGAATTTTTCGCTGTCGCGCAAGCCGCTACGGCCGATGCCTGGCATTCGGCGGACGCGACCCTTACTACCCGTATAAATCTTTTTCGCTGACGACAGGTTCGGCATCATGCTGCTTGGCCATGCGATGCGCGGCGCCGAACATTGCGCCGCGGGCAGGTTTGACCGGCGCGAAACGCATGAACCCGATCGGCTCTGGAACGTCGTCATAAATCGCTTCCATTCCGCCCTGCATCAGGTAGGTTTCATGCCAAAAGCCGGTGCCTCCGGAGTCCCGTAGGAAATTCTTCCACCATTGGCGGTGCGGGTCCGAACGGGTCCAGGCCAGCAGCGATTCCATGTCGCGCCAGTACTGGCGCATTCCCGCGTGGACTGGAAACATAGAGAAAAGGAAGTTTTCGTGCAGAAGCAGTCCGTCCGGCGCTGCGGTCACAGAATCGGCAATCCGGGGGCCGAACCCGAAAAGCGTCTTCAGGCCGGTCATGCGATTGACCCGCATCCCGAGATAAATGACGACGAGGTTTGGAAACTGCGTCAGGTCTACGGTTCGACGATTGACGGTTGCGGCCATGGGAGTTCCCTCACGTCTTCATTTTGCCACCTCTGCCTTGCGCGGGGATATTGCGCCCGGCCAGCAGCTTTCTTCTTTCGGCGATCAGTTTTCTGCGCGCAGTGGGCGCGGCATGGCGAGAACATCCTTTGTTCGCTTCGGAAGTTTCTCGTAGACCAAATCGCGTGCGCGCGAGAGAAGCTCCAACAGTTCCGTCCGGCGCAACGCGTTCCACCGTTCCAGTGCGACCCAATAAATCCGTGCCATGTAGGGAGCGGGGATGACGCCTTCATTCTCCAGCAGCTCCGCGTAGCGCTCCGGTCCGGCGTGAAAAGAGATCACAGCTTTTCCGTCCTCATCCAGATTCACCAGCGCGAACATTTTTCCGCCGATAGCCTTGTCGCCGACCCAGAAGACAAGGTTCGCGCCCCACTGCATCGTTTCCTCAACGTGCGGCAGCTTCCGCAGAAATTCCCGGACTTGTTCGGCATCCATTGACGGCACTCCTTTTTTACGCGCGCGCCGCCTGGCTCCCCGAGGGTCCCAGAGGATTTGGTCGGTACCTCAAGCGAGCGATCGAACGAAAGAATAACGCGATGGCGATCACCGGCGGCAGCACGAGCAAACAGACAGCCAGAATATCGAACCATGTAACGCGGTACCGGCGATACACGCTGAAGATGGGCTCCAGTTTCAGCGTGATTCCTCGATGGGTGGCCGCGACTCTCAATGCATCCTTTGTCGGGAAATCTGTACGATTTCCAGTTCGCGTGTCCAGCAAGAAGTAGCGGCTCAGACGCGCGTTATTCGGGCCGGGGGTTTCCGCATATCGGGTGTCGTACTCTCCCAGGATCTCCGGTCCGGCAACCTGCAACCTTGTTACTCCGGAAATTACGTCTCCCTGATCGGTCACTTCGCCTTTGACCATTTGTGTTTTGGGGTTATAGACGGTTCCCTGGTCGCCAACATCGATCATGAGGATTGAATAGCCATTCGGCAACGGGCAATAAAACGAGTCGCCCAAACCGATATCGCGATGGAGAAATGTCGTGTTGATGAACCCCTGAAGCATGAAAATCGCCGCGGCCCACATAAGACAAACGAAAGGCAGGAGTGTGGCGTATCGCATGGCCCGTTTTCTAGCCCGTTCTTTGGACGCATCCTTGCCCGGAGGGATCAGCGATATCGTGACTTTACGGGCAATGAGAGCGCCTGCAACTGCCAGAAGGAGACCAAAAAGTCCCCAGGACAATAGGACGAATAGAATTCCCATTGCCCTACAGATTAGCAGTCCGAATTCCCAATAAGAGGCAATCCCCAAAACTGATGGCCACGATTGCTGAAACCTCGATCAAGCACCGTCGGCTCCAGCTACCGCGATTCTTCCCGCATCTGCGACAATTACCCATTCATGTCGCCTCATCTGGCCCAAATCGCAACCTGGACGGCGACCTGGCTGCTGTGCATCGCGGTTTTCCTGCTGATTCTCTGGCGTCCACGCAATGTTCCCGAATATATCTGGGCAGTCTTGGGCGCGGTGTTGCTGATTCTGTTTCGGCTGCTGTCTCCGTCTAACGCCTGGATCGCCGTCCGTGCCGGCACCAGCGTTTATCTTTTTCTGGCGGGCATGATGCTGCTGGCGGAGCTGGCGCGGCAGCACGGAGTCTTCGATTGGCTGGCCGAAATGGCCCTTGAGCATTCCCATGGCTCGCAGTTGCGTTTGTTCGGGCTGGTGTACGCGATCGGCATCGTCGTCACCGCGCTGCTTTCGAACGACGCGACTGCCGTGCTGCTGACGCCCGCCGTGCTGGCCGTCGTGCGAAGAACCAATACATCGCCGCTGCCGTATTTGTTCGCTTGCGCATTTGTCGCAAACACCGCGAGTTTCATGCTGCCGATTTCCAACCCGGCCAACCTGGTGGTGTTCGCGGGACATCTGCCGACGCTGGGCCAATGGATGCGGATGTTTCTGCTGCCCGCCGTGGCTGCCATCGGGACTACTTTCCTATTGCTGTGGTGGCGCAGCCGAGCGAGTTTGCACAACCGGATTCAGGACGGAGTGAAACCGGCAGCGCTGAACGCGATGGGCCGTCGCGCGGCAGTGGGCGTGCTGGTCGCCGCCGGAGCATTGCTCGCAACTTCCGCCATGGGCGGTCCAGTCGGTCTCGCGACGGCGATTGCCGGGGTGCTGGCAATGCTTTTTGTTGCGCGGACTCAGGGCCGGGTGATGACTGCGGCGCTGCGCAACGTGTCGTGGAGCGTGATTCCACTGGTCGCGGGCTTATTTGTTCTGGTGCAGGCGCTGAAGGGTGTAGGCGCGCTGCGAATCTGCGCTGAAGGCCTGGAAGCAGCGGCGCGCTGGACGCCGATCGCGGGCCTGAGCGCAACCGCATTCAGCGTTGGAATCCTGGCGAACGCGATCAACAATCTGCCAACGGGATTGATCGGCGCAGCAGCGGTCAATGCCGCGCACGTTTCTTCGAGGATGCATGCGGCAGTGTTGCTGGGCATCAATCTTGGCCCCAACCTGTCGATTACCGGATCGCTGGCGACGATTCTATGGCTGACCGCGCTGCAAAGGGAAAACATTCGCATGGGCGGCGGACAATTCCTGCGGACCGGCGCGATCCTGATGCCCTGCGCGTTGTTGGCCGCGCTGCTCGCGCTGTTTCTCTCCGGATATTGATCGCAGCTGTGCTATTGCCCAGAGCCGAGGTCCACTCGCGTTGCCGCCTTCAGCTTCACGCCCCGCATATTCGATTTGACCGTGACCGACTGCAGGCCGGATCCTTGCGCGGCGATCATCAATTGATACTGGTTGTCGAGGGATGTCTTGAATTGCTTGAGGAACGGATCGAACGAGACGGGGCTTGACAACGCCTCGCTGTAGGCTACACCGCCGGTTTCGTCCGATACTCGCAGCAGATAACTCTGGCCGTACAGCACGCCGAGTTGACGCCCATTGAATCCCGTGTTGCGAAAATAGATGGAATACACCACCAGCCTGGCCTTTTGTGAATCGGAAATCGCGGAACGAACATAGGGGTCCTGCAGATCGCCACCTCTGTAATATGGGTCTTCTCCGTTAGTCACCATAAATACGACGCGCCGGGATTGGGCATGGGACGGCCAGTTTTTTGCGAGGTCGGACAGGCAAAAGTATGGACTGGCGCTGATGCCCGGGATGCCATTGGGCAGCCGCAAGCCCTTTCCCGCGAGAGCATGATCGCTTGTCAATTTCTGCGTGAAGACAGCCCGTCCATTGCTCATGTACGCGATTCCGACCTCCGCCGAGGGAGGCAGTCCGTCAATGAATTTTCGTATCGAGGAAAATTGCAGCGCAAGATAGGAACGCGCCGACTCATCGAACAAAAAGACGAGCTGCAATCTGTCGTTCGCTCCGCGATATGCCTCCCAGCTTGTGATCTGGGCGGGACGCCTGTTCACCAGGACGGTGACATCGCTCTGCGAAATCTGCGGAACAGCGTGCGATCCGCGGCCGTGCGCGGTCACGACAAGAGTGGCTGAGGCGGGGTTCTCCGGAGCCGCGGGATTCTGGGCGACCGCGTTCGACGGAGAAAGCGTACACAGGAAAAATCCAGCCAGTAAAGCAGCACATGCAAAACGATGGTTTTTCATCACCTCTCCCTGCGAACGACGAGCAGAGTCCAGGAACTCCCTCAATGGGGTCGATGGAATGTGCGCCGTCCGGCATTCGTAATTATTAGACACCCATTGCGTTCCCGGCGTTAGCCCTTCGACTGCAGCGGACAGCGCGGTGACTGAAAACGGCTTCGATGCGGTGCATTCTGTAGGCTGAACTGGATATACTATCCTCGTACGTATATCTTGGTTGGTTATATTCCGGGAGATTGCTATGCAAGTGTCCAAATGGGGAAACAGCCTCGCGATTCGCTTACCGAGCACGGTTGTGGAGATACTGGACCTTAAGGACGGCGATCAAATAGAAATACGAATCGCCGGCGAGCGGGAGTTCGAGGTAAGCCGCAACCGCGCCAAAGAAAGAGCGCTCGAACGCCTGCGTCGCTTGCGCCGCCCTCTTCCCCCGGGCTTCACATTCGATCGGGCCTCTGCCCATGAGCGGTAGGGCATTCTTCGACACCACGATCTTGATCTATGCGGTCTCGGCGAAGATGCTCGCACAGCCGTCGCGGAGACTCTGCTCGAAGGCGGCGGAATGATCAGCGTTCAGGTGATGAACGAATTTACCGCCGTTGCGCGCCGAAAGCTGGATATGTCGTGGCGGGAGATTGGGGATGCCCTCAGTGCAATCCGAGTATTCTGCGAGCCGCCGGCTCCGTTGATGGTCGAGACACATGAGTCCGCGCTTCGGATCGCCGAACGATACGGCTACCAGATTTACGATAGCTTGATTCTTGCCGCGGCAATCATGGCGGGTTGCGACGTGCTCTACTCCGAAGACATGCGGCACGGTCAAAAGATTGAAGGGCTGACCATTAGAAATCCATTTCGCTCGAATTAGGATTTCTCACCGCGATAGCGCTGCTGATGCCACTGCCAGGCATCGGCGACAATATCATCCAGCGCTGTATACGCGGGGCGCCAGCCGAGTTCGCGGGCAATCTTGCCGGAATCGGCCACCAGAACAGCGGGATCGCCCGGACGTCGTGGACACTCCTCCACTGGAATCGGATGGCCGGTCACGCGACGCGCGGATTCGACGACCTCGCGCACGGAAAATCCCTGGCCATTGCCGAGGTTGTAGACCATGCAGTCCCGCTGCTCAAGCGCGGAAAGCGCGAGCAAGTGCGCATTTGCCAGATCGCGCACGTGGATGTAATCGCGAATACATGTGCCGTCCGGTGTCGGATAGTCGGTTCCGAAGATGCGGATATTTTTTCGCCGGCCAAGCGCAACGTCGAGAATCAGAGGGATCAGATGCGACTCCGGCTCGTGGCTCTCGCCACGTCCTGGGATTGCGCCGGCCACGTTGAAGTAGCGCAGGCTGGCGTAGCGCAGGCCGTGAATGCGGTGCATCCAGCGCAGCATCTGTTCGACGATCAATTTCGATTCGCCGTAGGGATTCGACGGATGGAGCGGGGCGTCTTCGGTAATTGGCGTGATTTCGGGTTCGCCGTAAACTGCGGCAGTCGAGGAGAACACAAGGTTTTCCACGCCGGCGGCCAACATCGCCTGAAAAAGAATCAGCGCGGAGGCACTGTTGTTGCTAAAATAAAGCCCGGGCCAACGCATGCTTTCACCCGCCTCAATCAGGGCGGCAAAGTGAAGAACAGCTTGGGTTCGGTGATCGCGCAGGGTCGCTTCCAGTTTTTTTCGGTCGCCCACGTCGCCTTCTATGAATACCGAACCTTCAGGAACCGCGGAACGCTGGGAATGGCACAGATTGTCATAGACGACAACGCTATGGCCAGCTTCCAGGAGAAACTTGGCGACTGTACCGCCGATGTAGCCGGCACCGCCTGTGATGAGGGTATTCAAGCAGAATTTCCTTTCATTGCTATCGGTTAGCGGCACACAGGCAGCGCGCAAGAGCGGTAAGAAAGGCCACCAGGACGCAATCCGCAGGCGTACCGGCAACAAAGACCATCCCTTCCGGGATCATATCTCCAACCGGCAGGCAAGGACATTTTTCACGGTTTCGGGGGCGTCGGTATCGTTAATCTAACGGTACCTCGGCAAGATGGTTTACGAAATTCATTTCAAAATTTGCAAGTTGTGGCATACTCAGTGGCAAACATAGCCAAATCCATCAGGGACCGGCAGCTGGTCTTCCGGGTCTTGAAAATGAAAATGAGCAGCCGCGCAGGGTCATGGAGAACGTGTACGTGACCTCTGGGAGGCTGTACTCATTGACGGCTGATAGCATCTAAAAACGATAACCGCGCGCAATGTTTGTTGGATTTCAGTCGATTGAAAACTTCTTCTTCTCTGCGGGTAGCACGTGCAGTGGAACACAAGATTTGAAAAACATTTTCCGTTCGGAGCTGGAATGTCCGGGCGTCTTGCTGAAACAGTCTGGCCCGCGGTTTCGGCCGGCAGAAGCGATATTGAATTCCGCATTGCGATGCGCGGCAGTTTGAACGTCCCCCTGAGGTAATGTTGTATGACAAGTTTTGCAGAAGACCAATCATTGCGAGCGGACTCTGGATTCTCGCCTCGCACGCCCAGAAGCCGTGAGCCCCGCACTTCCAACCGTCAGTTGGCGACGTTCGGTCTGTTGCCCGAACCGGAAGGGCGGAACAAGGCGTTCACGGTCAGCCTGATCATCAACGTCTCCGCAATTGCGCTGGTTCTCATTGTGTCGATCTTCTTCGTTCATCACCAAGTGGTCGAAAAACGGATGGAGGCGACACAGTTGTTGCTTCCCATCACACCGGTAAAGCCGGTTCGTCAGGTGATGGTCCGGCCGAAGATTGCCGTCGTGCCGCCGACTCCGGATCTGCTGAACCGGATTGCGCCGAAGTTCACTTACCGGCCGGCGCCTGCGGAGGTGCAGCCGAGACCGGCGCGCGTCCGCATGAACAACATGAGCGCTCCGGTTCTGCCGCCGTACCGGCCGGACTCGGTGGCATTACCTCCACAGCCGAAGGTCGGCACATTCCATGCCGAGATCCCGACGGCCGTCGCCAACAACATGGGACGGACGTCCACGAAAACGGGCGGCTTCGGCGATCCGATGGGGGTTCACGCGAATCCCAATGCGAGCCGGCCCGCAACCATTGCGGCGTATGGAAGCTTTAACAGCGCCATCGGCGGAGCATCCGGCTCCGGCGCTGCTCGCAAAGGCAAAGTGGGCGGAACGGACTTCGGTTCCGGCTATGCGGGCGGTGTCCCAGGAGGCACGGGACGCGGTCACGGCAAGGTCGGTTCCACAGGATTCGGCAATGGAGTCGGTGGCGCCGGCGGGACCGGGGGTCCGCGCGGAAGGGCGGTCACGGGCGGATTTCAGAACAATGCCGTGACCACAGAGGCACCCAAGATGGTGATCGCGAGCAGCAACAACGACACCACCGTACAGGTGATTTCCCATCCGCGTCCGGTGTACACCGCGGAGGCCAAGCAATTGAAAATTCAGGGCGATGTAGTCCTGGAGGTGCGCTTCGCCGCTGACGGAAGCGTCCACGTCATTCGTGTAGTGCGGGGGCTTGGGTACGGATTGGATGAGGAAGCCAGGCGGATCGCCGAGCAGACCCGTTTTAAGCCTGCAACACGTGACGGGAAGCCGGTCGACACTACCACATATTATCGGATCGATTTCCAGCTGGCGTAATTGTGCACAAACTTAGCGAAACTTAAGTAACATAGGGATCACAACAATCTGTAGTCCGTTTTCCAGCTTGCGCAATTGTGCAGACGTTGAAACAAACTTAAGTAACATAAGGAACACAATGATGCGACTTTCCAACATCACCCCGAACTTTTCGCGCGCCATCAGCAAAGGATGGGCCACTCTGCTGCTGGTGTCGGTAACTCTCCCTGCTTTCGCCCGACACAAGAACTCTTCCATGTCTCAACCCAGGCTGACGCCGCAGATGATTCACCTGATCGATCTGGCGTCGATGCACTGAAAAGGGCGTGCTCGTCGCGCTGCAGCAGCGGGCCCCCGTGGTTGAGACCTACATCCAGGACTTCAAGCCGGACACGCAACTAAATGCCGTGCCCGTGGATGACCACTATTTTCTGGGGCGTGTCGATTTTGGCCGCGTCATTGGCGACAATCGCTACCAGGAAGCAAGCACCAAGAAGAACATGTACAAAGGCTCTGTCATGTTCGTTAACGGCCTGACCAAAGCCTTCAGGATCGAATACGTGGCGCAGGGTTTCGTGCAGATGTTGTTGCTCGACGCCAACCACTTCGACCGTCAGCACTATGATTTCCAATTCGTCCGGCGTGAATTCCTGGGAGACATCCGCACGGAGGTGTTCGACGTATCTCCGAAGCGCGGCTCCGGTCCAGGGCGCTTTATTGGCCGCGTCTGGATGGAGGATACGGGCGGCAACGTGGTCCGTTTCAGCGGAACCTATACCAGCAAGAACGGTAGAAACGTCTACTACCATTTCGATAGCTGGCGCACCAACGTGCAGCCGGGTCTGTGGCTGCCGACTGCCGTTTACGCGCAGGAACGCGGGCCGGGAATTGTTCCCGACCAGGCGGAATTCTTCCGCGCGCAAACATGGATCTGGGGCTACAACCTGCGTATGCCGGCCTCGACCAGCAGCAACGCAACCGTTCAGATCGACGCTGTGAAGGACAACAGTGAGAGCGCGCAGGATGTGAGTCCGCTGCAGGCCTCGCGCATGTGGTCTCAGCAGGCGGAATCGAACATTCTCGATCGCCTGTTTCAAGCCGGCCTGCTTGCGGCGCCCAGCAGCTTCGATAAGGTTCTCGAACAGGTCACGAACAATCTGATCGTAACCAACAACATCACCCTGCCGGGACCGGTGAACTGCCGTGTCCTGCTGACCACCCCGCTCGAATCGCTGACCATCGGTAATACCATCGTTCTTAGCAAAGGGTTGATCGACACTCTTCCCTATGAAGAGGACCTGGCGTCTGTGCTGGCCTTCCAACTCGCCCACCTGGAGCTGGGACACAAGGTTGACACCGAATTTGCGTTTCCCGACAACCTGATGTTTGCCGACCAGGCGACGATTCGCCGCGTGCCATTGCATCATAGCGACGCGGAGAATCAGCTTGCGGCGAAGAAGGCGGTCGAGTTGCTTGCCAATTCACCCTACAAGGACAAGCTCGCCAACGCCGGCCTCTATTACCGGATGCTGCTGGCCAGAGCCAAAGCCCTGCCGGGATTGATGCAGCCGCAGTTGGGTGATTCTCTGTTTACGACGCCGACCGACGATCAGGTATGGCTCTCCGCGCTGGTCGCCAAAGCTCCAAAGCTGAACATGGCGAACCTCCGCCAGATTGCCGCTCTTCCGCTGGGCAGCCATCTGCGGATCGATTCGTGGAGCGATTCTGTGGAGCAGCTCAATTCCAAGCCTGTTGCCGTTCTCAGCCCGAGCGACAAGATGCCCTTTGAACTGACTCCTGTATACTTCCGGCTACGTACTTATGCGCCGGCGAGGACAATTCCTACATCTACCGGAGCAGCCTCCCCGGGCGCCGGTACATCCAATACTGGAGACTCGCAAGGGTCAGCGCACTAGCCGGCAGCTCCAAAAAGGAGGCAGACGCGGAAAAGCGTTTGCCTCCGTACATTCGATTTTTTTATTAAGGGGAGGTTTTTACGGTGGGTAAAAAATTTGCAGTGGGGCTTGTACTTCTTCTCTTCCCTATCTTCCTGCATGCGCAGGCAGTGTCTCCAGTGACACCCAAGCTCGCTACCATCAATGCAGGAGGTTATTTTTCGTACGGCCAGATGGATTATGGCCAGCATCACAATATCGGACTCGGAGCCTACGGAGATTTCGATTATCGTATCTGGCGGGAGGTCGGCGTCGGCATCGAAGGCGAGGCGCGGTTTATGAATTTCGATGAAAAAAGCGGCGTCTATGACCAGAATTTTCTGGGCGGTCCTCGAGTGACCTACCGCCTCGGCAGGCGCTGGTTACCCTATGTCAAGTTTTTGGCCGGAGGCACACGTTTCCACTATCCGCCCTTTGTCTCCAATCAGGTGTACAACTACACGACTCTCGCCGGCGGCGGCGGTATCGATTTCAAGCTGAACGACCGCTGGACGATTCGTCCCGCAGATTTTGAATATCAGCGCCTTATTGATTATCCGCCAACTGGTTTGACCCCCTGGGTCTACTCGGCTGGCGTGTCCTTTCGCATCTTCTAATCGAGCCGATTCTTCCACCGACAGGCCCTGGCACCGTCCAGGGCTTTTTGGTTGCGCGAAAACTTACCCAGGGAAGCGATTTATGGAAAAGGCGATTTAAGATAGTGGTTCAACCCTGTTCATTCCATGATGAATCCAACTTCTCCTGCAGTACGCGTTCGATTCGCGCCTTCCCCCACCGGGTATCTTCATGTCGGCGGCGCTCGGACTGCTTTGTTTGCCTGGCTGTTTGCCCGTCATGCCGGCGGATCGTTCATCCTGCGCATTGAAGACACGGACGTGGAGCGGTCCTCCGCCGACATGGTCACCGGCATTCTGGAGGGTTTGCGTTGGCTGGGGATGGACTGGGATGAAGGCCCGTTCTATCAATCGCAGCGTCTGGAACTGTACCGACAGACTGCGGATCGATTGATCGCCAGCGGCCATGCATACCATTGCTTCTGCAGCCGGGAACAACTGGAAGAGCGCAGGGCCGCGGCCGCGGAGGCCGGGACGATTCCCCGTTACGACGGACGCTGCCGCGACATCTCCAGCGCGGAGGCTGCGCAACGCCTGGCGGCCGGCGAACGAGCGGTCACTCGATTTAAGGTTCCGCGCGACGGCATGACTGTATTTGAAGATGCGGTTTTCGGGCGCATGGAATTTTCCAATGCGGAATTGGAGGACTTCGTACTGCTTCGGTCCGACGGCGGACCCACGTATCACCTCAGCGTGGTTGCGGACGATCTGGACATGCGGATGACGCACATTATTCGCGGCGCGGACCATCTTTCAAACACCCCGAAGCAGGTGCTGCTTTACGAGGCGCTCGGCGCTTCCCTTCCCGTGTTTGCCCATCTTCCGTTGATTCTGGGGCCGGACAAGACGCGGCTCTCCAAGCGGCACGGAGCGACCAGCGTGATGGCGTACAAGGAGATGGGCATCGTGCCCGAGGCGTTTCGCAATTTCCTCGCGCTTCTGGGCTGGAGTCCTGGCGAGGCGGCAAAGCTGCCCGATGGAAAAGACCGCGAAATCTTTTCGACGGAAGAACTGGTCCAGATGTTTTCGCTCGACGGCATTGCCCATTCGAACGCCATCTTCAACAACGACAAACTGGCCTGGTACAACACGGAATACATCCGCGCGTACTCTCCGGAACGGCTGCTTCCATTGATTGAGGAGGAGTGGGCACGCATCAGGTTCGAGCCGACGCGCGGCCAGGAAGATATCCTTGCGGCCGTACGGCTGCTGCAACCTCGCGCGCGCAGTTTGAATGATTTCGGATCGACATTTCTTGCCTACTTCGGCGATCGGTTTGAAATCGATCCTGCTGCTGCGGCGAAATTTCTGGCGGACGCAAATCTTCGGAAACTGCTGGCCGAACTCAGCGAACGATATGCGCAGTTGGAACCGTTCACGGAAGAGTCGACCGAACACCTTCTGCGGGCATTCGCGGAGGAGAAATCCATCAAGGCCGGTGGATTGATCAACGGCGCGCGCGTGCTGCTGACAGGCCAGGCCGTCGCGCCGAGTCTATTTGCGTTGATGGCTTATTTGGGGAAAGAGCGAGTGGTGGAACGGTTGAAAAAGGCGTGACGCGGAATGCAATTGAGATTTGCGATAGCGCAGGCAAAAAGCAGGTCCCTCGACTGCGCTCGGAATGACAATTTCTCCGCTCGCGCCAGCAGTGCCAAACGGCTTCCTACTTAAGCCGCCAAAACCCACTCGCCTTTGCGCATCAGCGGCTCCGCCGCGCCATTCGCGGCGATTCCATCGACGTCCATTTCGCCGGAGCCAATCATCCAGTCGACGTGAATCAGGCTGCTGTTTGCGCCCTTTGAGGCGAGCGTTGCGTCGTCCATCTTTTCGCCGCCAATAAGACATGTACTGTACGCCTGACCGAGCGCGATGTGGCTGGCCGCATTTTCATCGAACAGAGTGTTCCAGAAAAGCACGCCGCTCTGCGCGATCGGAGAACCGTGCGGTACCAGAGCAACTTCACCCAGCCGCCTTGCGCCATCGTCGGTGTTGATCATGCGCTCCAACACCTCCTGGCCGGTCGTCGCCGTCGCTTCCACAATGCGGCCCTGCTCAAAGCGCACCGCGATCCCTTCCATCAAAGTTCCCTGATGCGACAGCGGCTTGCTGCTGCGGACAGTTCCCTCCACACGATCCTTATGAGGAGTGGTGAATACTTCCTCGGTCGGGATGTTCGGCTGGCAATAGACGCCGTTGCCGGCGCGCGTGCCGCCGCCTGCCCATAGATGGTCGTCTGCAAGTCCGACGCGCAGATCGGTGCCGGGACCGCGGAAATGTAGCGCGGCAAATCTTTTCGCGTTCATGAAGTCCACGCGATTTTTCAGATACTCGCCATGCGCTTTCCAGGCGGCGATCGGGTCAGGAAGATCGGCGCGCGAAGCATGCAAAGATGGCGTCCCACAGGCGGCGCATGGCGACCTTCTCCGGCACGTCTGGGAACACGGCGCGGGCCCACGCCGGCGTGGCATATGCGACGATGGTCCAGTTAATTTCGTGCCGCGTGATCAATTCCATTGCCGGCTTGCTGGCCTTCGATGCGGCCACGTTGGCGCGACCGATCTTTGCCGGATCTTCCTTCGCCAGCAGCGCGGGATCGCCTCCGGCAATGGCCAGCCGGGCCGCGCCTCCGCGATACGCCGCCGCGATTCCATCCTGCAGCCAGGTGGCGACGCGGTCGAAGCTCGCGTCCGGTGCGTAGTGGAAACGCAGAAGCGCCGATTGTTCGTCGGAATAGAGGGTCGTGACCAGGACTGCGCCGGCTTTGTAGGCATGCTCGGTAATACGGCGCACGAGAGGCAGCGCCTCGATCGAGGCGCTCATTACCAGCTCCTGCACGGGAGCATTCTCCGCACCAAGGCCGAGTCCTATACGAACAGCGACTTCGGCGAGCCGGTCGAGCTTTTGTTCAAATGAAAGTTTCGGCGAAGGCGAGCGTTTTTTCGTGTGATTAGCCATAGAATTCCGTGCGTGACGGTCCCGTTCGAATAATTTCGATTATTTCGCCGTCAGGTCCAAGGTGAGCGGCAAAGTTTTTGGCGGACTGCAGGTCCGGTTGTCGCAAGCCTGGTAGTGAAGCTGACCGTGCAGCGTGTAATGGCCGGGATGAGCACGCATCCGCACCAGTACGCCAAATTCGCCGGTGTAGACGTTCAGCGCGTCCTTGGGATCGAATGCCAGATGGTAGTCGACGCCGGGCGGATACTCGACCGTGGAGATTTCGACGCCCGTGGGCGCATCGAGCTTCAGCGTGGTTGGAATCAGGAACTGCGAGTGCGGGGCGTGCGAATTGATGTGCAGGCCGCTGTTGACTGCGAAGCGCAGGGCAAGCTCCTGCGGTTGGCCTACGCGAAGGCCGCTGGTAACTGCGAGCTCCGGCGAGGAAACCATTCGAACCGACTGCTGGGTATGAGGCTGGCCAAATCCAATTCCCTCATGGCCCGGCTGCCATGCGGATTGCGCCGATATCGTTCCCGCGCACGCGATGCCGATCGCCAGCACCCAAGCGGGTGTCATTTTCCACCGATCGATAGAGACCAATTCAGGCTCCTTTGGCGGCGACGGGCCCGGTATCCGAAGTTTGTACGGCACCAGCGGCAGCATTCGACTTGCTCCCCGCGGGCGCTAACGTCTTTTGGATATTCGATTCCATTTCCTGTTTGGAAATCAGTCCGCCGATCTCCGCCACGACCTTGCCATCGCGCCCAATGTAATACGAGGTCGGCAGATAATCGATGCCGCCATAATCGTGGGAAACTTTATCGTTTGCCAGGAGAATCGGGTAATCGATCCCCATCTTTGCGGCAAAATCGGCGACGTTTTTCGGCGAGCCGTCGTCCTCCGAAATCCCGAGCACGGTAAAGCCCTGGCCGGCATATTTTTTCTGCAGATCGATCAGCCAGGGCATCTCGACCTTGCATGGGCCGCACCAGGTCGCCCAGAAATTCACCAGGACGGCCTTCCCTTTATAGTCTTCGAGCGAAACCGTTTTTCCATCGATGGTCTTCAACGCGAAGGCGGGGGCCGCTTTTCCACGGAGGTCCGGAAGGCCCTGGGCCGCCGGCGAATCTGCCTCCGCAGCCGTGCCGCCGGGTTCCGGCTGGACCGCAATGATGGGGGGCGGTGCGCCGTGGAGCGCTTTACGAATCCGGTAAGCCATAACTCCAGCCCAGATCATGGCCGTGATGCCGGCGATAAGAACCAGCACCACGAGAGAACTACGCTTCATGGACACTCCTCGACGCAGCGGAAATCCTTCCGTGCATGCAACCTTTTATTGTATCGGCAGCGGAGTGGCATCTGCATTTCCGCGAGGCGATTTACACTGCGCGGAGCATTCGCGCGGGCAGCATGATCAGTGCCGCGACCAGCTCCAGCGCGCCGTGGACTGCGATGCCAAGAAGGCGGAACGGCAGCAGAATCAACCAGACGATCGGGTACAGGATGAGCGCGAAGAGGGCCAGTGGCCAGCACAGAATGAACAGAACGCACCAGAGAAGAAATTTGATCATGGACACCCCCGAGAGCGATCTTGCCGCTTTTATAGTCTACGCAAGTGGAGACCAGAGAGTTCCGCGAAAAGTTTTTCCCAGTCAAGCCGATCGGCATTCCAGTCGGCCGAACTGGCAGACAAATGGATGCGCCGACCGGCGTCGAAATGCCGGAGCGCCCATCCGCCCACCGCGGGCCAACAGAAGCAGCCGCTGGAGCGAGTTCTTACTGGACCGTCACCTGTACTCCGGCGGATTGGTTGATGCCACCGGATCCGAGCGCAATCACCGTGACCGTCTGCCGACCGGGAGGAGGATTATTGGGGGACATGCCGTCGCAGCCAATCACGCCCAGCAAGCTCGCACTCAAGACCAGCAGGCCGATCATCCACAGCATCGCGCTGGATTTCGACTTTGGTTTCGCCGGGGTATTTTGGTCGCGCAGCTTGTCTTCGTCTTCGAAGGCCGGCCTTGCGCCTGGCAGCCAGAAGAACATTGCGGGCAGCACGGGCAGACCATGCAATGGCCGAATCGGACGAAGACTCGCCACGCCGCCAGTGCGCGACTGCGCGGGGGTTCCGATCTGAATCGCCAGCGTCACCTGGACTGGATTTCCCGAGCCATTCAGCACGACCGACTGGGGCTGGAAGTGGCAGCTCGAATTTTGCGGCAACGTGCTGCAACTCAAGCTGACCGTGCCTGAGTACCCGAGGACCGGCGTCAAAGTGACGGTCGCGACTCCGGCGTGGCCTCGCTGGATGGTCAAGGCGACGGGATTGACCGTCATGTTGAACGATGGATTCCCGACAACGATCGTTCCATTTAACAGCGCCTGCGAGCCAGTGAAATTCGTATCGCCCGCGTAGCTGGCAGCAATTGCGTTCGTTCCCACCGGCAGGGTGGTCACTGCCAGGGTCGCCACGCCCTGCCCGTTCAATGTGGCCGTTCCCAGTTGCGTGGAACCGCTGGTGAAGGTCACTGTGCCGGTCGGCGTCCCGGTCGTTGCCGATGTCGCCGTAGCGGTCAGCGTCACGGAAGTGCCGGGCGTTATCTGTGTTGCGGAAGCAGTCAACGCCAGCTTCGATGCTGCCTTATTTACTTGAATGCCGACCGTGGCGTCCGATGCGCCGTAGGTGGTATTGGCTGCGGCATCCACTTCCACCACCACGGTTCCGGCTCCAATAATGGTGAGTACGTTGCCGCTGACCGTCGCAGGACCCGAGTCTACCTGGAACGCTACCGTCTGGCCGGTTGGGGTTCCTCCAGAATACGCAGTGGCTTTGAGCGTCAGCGGTGAGACGCCATAGGTGACACTGGCGGGCAGCGGTGGATTGAAATTGACCGTCGTGGGCGCCAGGGTGATATCAAATGGAGTGCTGGTCGCGGTCAGTGTCTGCGGCGGAGTCACCCCGACAGGCGTTACCGTGATCGATGTCGCCAGCGCGTCGCCGGTTCCAACTGTGTTTCCGTTCAAGTCGGCAAAACTGGCCACCCCCCCGGCGGCAGTTTGCGTCAAGGTTCCGGCAAGAGTTCCGGCACCGCTGAAGGTCAGCGTGATCGCAATGCCGTCGACCGGATCGGTATTGTTTGGCGCGGCCAGATTGCTATTCGTCTCCAACACTTCCACGGTGACCGCCGGGCTGATATCCGTCTTGATCACGGTGTTCGTTGGCTGCTGCACGAATTGAACTGCGGTGTAATTCGACTGGGCCGCGCCGAGATCAAGTTTCCCGGCGGTCAGCCGCGGAAAGCCTCGTTCGTCGGTGGTCACGCCCGGCAGCAATTGGGTCGGATCTCCCGCCTGAATGGCGACACTACCCGGCAACGGCAACAGTGTCTGAACGGTGGCATTCAATCCGTTGTAGGTTAACGAACCCAGGTTCGCCGCACCGCCAATCAGGTTAGCGGGGCTCTGGGTGCCGCAACCGGAACAATCGTCCGCCGTGTTGCTCTGAAGGTTAGTGTTGCCGGAAACGATGGTGTTTTCCAGCACGAGCGGTCCGGAGTTGTAGACGCCACCACCGACGCCGCCGTTGAGAACGTCATTTCCGGAAAATGTGCTGTTGTCTATTACTGCCGTTCCGCCAGCGTCGCTGACGCCGCCGCCGTTCCCGTTGTAAGCTCGATTGCCGCTGAAGGTGGTGTTGACGGCGATGAGCGTGCGCTGGTTGAGAATGCCGCCTCCGTCTGTGGCGACGTTGTTGGAGAAGGTTGAGCCTTCGACTATCAAGCTTCCATCGTTAAAAACAGCCCCTCCCTCAGCGCCATTGTTGTAGGAGAAAGCGCTGTTTTCCACGGTGAGCAAACCGCTATTGGAAAGCCCTCCGGCATAACTGGTGGAGTTGCCGTACTTGACCGTCATACCGCGCAGGTTCACCACGGCCAGATTGCCAGAGACGTCGAAAACAGCGGCGGAGTTATTTCCCGAAACGGTCAGCTGGGTAGCTCCGGGGCCTTCGAAGTTCACATTGCTGGTGACAATCGAAGGCAAGGTGCTGGCGAGGGTGATAGTCCCGGTGATGCCGGACTGGAAGATGATGTCCCCGGAACCATTGGTGTTCGCGGTCGTGATCGCGTCACGCAGGGAGCCGGGGCCGCTGTCGTTGAGGTTTGTGACGGTCAGATAGTTCGTCTGCACCGCGCCAAGATCGCTGGTCGCGCCCGTCGAACGGGCAAAGACTCGCTGATCGGTGGCCAGTGTGCTTCCCGATCCAGCGCCAATGGCCGGACTGCCGGGCAGCGGCATCATCGTCTGGGTTGCACCGCCGTTGTACTGCAACGGGCCTAGGTCCGGTGTGCCGCCAATCAAGTTGTTCGAGCCTTGCGTGCCGCAGTTCTCGCAGTCTCCGCCAATATTTCCCGAAACGATACTGTTGGAGATGGTCAGCGGCTGGCTGCCATTGTTCCAAATGCCGTCCACCTCGTTCCCGGAAATGGTGCTGTTGCTTACCGTCATGGTGCCGCTGTTGAGAAAAATGGCGCCGCCCGGGCCGTTGGTTGGGTTGTTTCCGTAGAAGGTGCTGTTCTCCACGGTAGACATGCCCTGGGCGTAAATCGCGCCGCCGACTTGCGCGGTGTTGCCGGAAAACGTGCTATTTTCCACCGTCAATGTGCCGGCGGCGCCTCCAATGGCCCCCCCAACACCCGCGGTGTTGCCGGAAAACGTGCTGTCCATCACAGTCAACGTACCGAAGTTGAGGATAGCGCCGCCACTGTCTGTGGGATTTGCATTGTTGGAGAGGTCGCAACCGGTCACCGTCAGCGTTCCTCCATTGGTAATGGCCCCGTAGACGCCACTCCCCGCGTTACTATTGGCAATGGCGAGACCGGAGATGCTTACCGTACCGGAATTCACGATAAATACTGTGGTGGCGTTGTTGCCGGAAATCGTCAGCAGGCCCGCGCCCGGTCCGGTGATGGTGATGCTATGGCTGATGATCAATGCGCCGTTCGCCGGCGTAAGCGTGATGGTTCCGATCACGTTCAGAAACGTGATGGTGTCGCCATCGACGGCCGTATTCACAGCGTAGCGCAGGGAGCCGGAATCGGTGGCGTTATCCGTTGTATCGGTCACGGTATACGTGGTCGCATAGGCCGCGCGTGAGCCGAGAACCGTCAGCACGAGAACCAGGGCGCAGAGGAAAATCCCACTCCTATAGGTACTGCGTCGAAAAGCGTGGCAAAAATTCTTCCAGTCTGGCAATGTGCGGACGAATGGGTTCACGGACTCGCTCCAATGGGGATTTGGACTGGGCGTTGCTAGGTGCCGTGGCGGGAGATCGTGAGGCGGAGTTCACCGACCAAAGGCAGAAAAACTGCAAAGGACTACCGCGCGGCTCTCTAGGCCGTCTTGCCCGGGGACCGGGCTAAATTGTGGTACTGGGAAAGCTGTTCCCAAAGTAATCCCGTGCGTTCCGGTTGTCCAGATATCAATTTCGAACCTTGCAGCTGCGCAGACTGCCAGCTCCATTTTGGGAATTTGCTGCCGAAATGGGCGGGATGACTTCGCCGCGCGCGATACGGTATCGTCTATTTCAAGTTCTTCCGCAGGCGCGTTCTATGAAGCAAGCAGCACAATCCGGGAACATGGAAAGCTCCGTGGACGCGGCCGGCCTGGTCCGCATTGAAGCGAATGCGCTGCTTGCCCTCGCCGAGCGGCTGGCGGGACCGATGGCGGCGGAATTTGCGCGCGCGGTGGAGCTGGTCCTCGCGTGCGGCGAGGCGCGGGGTCGCGTCGTCGTCACCGGAATGGGCAAGAGCGGCATCATCGCACAGAAGATTGCGGCCACGCTCAGCTCGACGGGTTCGCCGGCGCTGTTTCTGCATCCCGCCGAGGCGCACCACGGCGACCTGGGAATGCTGGCCAAGGGCGATGTTGTGATTGCGCTTTCAGCCAGCGGAGAGACGGAAGAGATTCTGCGGCTGCTGGAAATGCTGAAACGGATCGGCGATGGATTGATCAGCTTCTGCTGCGACATGCGCTCCACGCTGGCGCTGGCGAGCGATGTCGCGCTCGACTGCTCTGTGGAGCAGGAAGCCTGCACGCTGGGATTGGCGCCGACGGCCTCGACGACCACAATGCTGGCGCTGGGCGATGCTCTGGCGATTGCGATCTCCGCCCGGAAGGGTTTTCGCGCGGAAGATTTTGCCAATCTGCACCCCGGCGGCAAATTGGGCAAGCGGCTGATGCGGGTCGAGCAGTTGATGCATGCGGGAGATGCCGTGCCACGGGTGTCGCGGGACACGCCAATGAAGGACGTCATCTATGAAATGTCGCGCAAAGGCCTGGGGATCACGACCGTCGTAGAAGATGGAAAGCTGGTTGGTCTGTTGAGCGATGGCGACCTGCGGCGTCTATTGGAGCGAGAGGGCGCCGGAGCATTGGCAAAAACGGCCGGAGAAGCCATGCATCGCAACCCGCAGACGATTGACGCGGGTGAACTGGCCGCCGAAGCGTTGCGCCGTATGGAAGAGCGCAAGATTACTTCCCTGGTCGTTGCGGATTCTGATGGCCGCGTGCAGGGTGTCGTTCATCTGCATGATCTGTGGGGAACGGAGTTGTTTTGAAGATCGTCTCCTCCCACCCTTTGCTGCGCAAAGGATGGGACGCCCAGGATTACAGGCTCCGCTCCGCGTCTTCTACGGTAGGAAATGTCTTCAGGACGGAATCGACGCGGGTCATGCGGATCAGGCTCTGGACGCGCTCGCTGACCCCGACGAGGGCCATCTTGCGGCCATTCTTTTCCGCCGAAACATAAGAAATCAAAATCGTGCCCAAGCCAGCGGAATCGATATATGGAACGCCGGTCAGGTCGAGGATGGTCAGGTGCGCACTCTGGGTGCGCAATGCATCCTGCAGGGCAAACAGCGTGGAAAGCGTCAGCGGACCTTGCAGGCGCAGCACAGCGGCATCCGCGCGGGAAGCGGATGCGGTTTCAATGGTAAGCGGCTCATCCCTCATCCCATTAAAGTTAGAGGATAGCGCAGTAAGTTTGATTACAAACAGATGAAATCCATCCCCGTGCAGCAGATGGAGTGGATAGCGGCTGGCGTTTCAGACAACTTCAGCGAGCTTCGGTTCGGCGAATCCATGGCGGAAACAAGTAGAATGGATTCAGCTTGCTAAGGATACCCACGCATACAATGCATCGCTGGTCGCAGCTCTTTCTCCCTACCCTTCGTGAGGCTCCGGCGGATGCCGAAGTCGCCAGTCATAAGTTTCTGGTCCGTGCCGGATATATCAGGCAGCTTGGCGCCGGGATTTACTCGTATCTTTTCCTCGGCCAACGGTCGGTCCACAAGATCATCGAGATCGTGCGCGAGGAGATGAACACCATCGGCCAGGAGTTCCTGTTGCCGTCGCTACAGCCGCGCGACCTGTGGGAACAGTCCGGCCGCTGGACAGCGATCGGCGACAACATGTTCAAGCTGAAGGACCGCAAGGGCGCGGACCTGTGCCTCGGCTTCACCCATGAAGAGGTGATGACGGAGATCGCCCGCAAGGAGCTGCGCAGCTACAAGCAGCTTCCACAAATCTGGTACCAGATTCAGACCAAGTTCCGCGACGAGCCGCGTCCGAAATCCGGGCTGCTGCGGGTGCGGCAATTCATCATGAAGGACGCCTATTCTTTCGACATCGATGCCGCCGGCCTGGATGAGAGTTACCGGAAACACGACGTCGTCTACCGCCGGATTTTTACCCGCTGCGGATTGCAGTTTGTTGCCGTCGATGCGGATTCCGGCGCGATGGGCGGCTCGCAGTCGCAGGAGTTCATGGTCTACACCGATGCGGGCGAAGACCTGATCGCGAGCTGCTCCGAGTGCGGCTACGCGGCGAATCTGGAAAAGGCGACTTCGCAATTGCCGCCGGTTGAAGACCTGGCTCCGACGGGAGATGGCCAGCCGGAGCTGGTGCATACGCCGGGCATGGGCGCGATTGCCGACGTTACGGCCTTCCTGCAAGTCAGCGCTGCGCAGGACATCAAGACCGTCGCCTACATGGCAGAGAAGCGCGATGACGCCGGCAAATCAACGTGGCTGCCGGTCACGGTCTTTTTGCGCGGCGATCATAGCGTGAACGAAATCAAATTGGTGAACCTCCTACACGCCAGCCAGTTGCGTCCGATGACGCCTGAAGAACTAGAGACTTATTTCCACGCGCCGGCGGGATATCTGGGGCCAGTGAGACTGACCCATACGGCGGAGCCGGAATTGCTGGCTGACCTGCAGCGGGATCCTTTCCAGCCGCAGCGAGTTCCGAAGCTCTGGGCGTTCGCAAACCGGTTGAAAATGGCCGTGGTTGTCGATCACGCGCTGGAGAGCCGCAAGAATATGATCGGCGGCGCGAATAAGCTCGATTATCACTTTCGCAACATCACTGCCGGGCGGGATTTTACCTGGACCGTCGCGGCCGGCATTCGCAATGTGAGCGAAGGCGAAGGCTGCCCGCAATGCAACGCTCCGCTGCGCGTCGACAAAGCTGTCGAAGTCGGGCACATTTTCAAGCTGGGCTACAAGTATTCCGAAAGCATGGGCGCGCGAGTGCTCGATCCGAACGGCAAAGAAGTCACCCCGATCATGGGCAGCTATGGCATCGGCATTGAACGCATTCTGACCGCTGCCGTCGAACAGAGCTTCGACGAGAACGGGTTTTCTCTGCCGCCGTCGATTGCGCCCTTCGATGTGGTGGTCACGATTACCAATGTCGCCGACACCGCGCTCAAAGTGGCCGGAGAAAAGCTTGCGGCGGATCTGGAATCTGCCGGCGTCGACGTTTTACTGGATGACCGAGAGGAGCGCGCCGGCGTCAAATTCAAAGACGCGGATTTGATCGGAATTCCCTTCCGCGTGAACGTCGGAAAGAAAACGGCGGAGGGAGTAGTGGAACTGGTGACACGGGCCACTCGTTGCAGCGAAGACGTCTCGCTCGAGTCAGTAGCAAAGCTGGTACGCGAGCGTGTGCTCGCAATTTCCACCGCCGCGCGGACGTAGGCTGAAGTAGCAGAGGAACCATGGCAGGAAACGAGAGAACTCCGCGCACACCCACGCGGACCACAGCACGCGGCGGCCAGCGCCGGGTTGGAGTGGACGAGAGTAGGGCTCCCCGGCGACCGCGTGGGCGCGGCAGATCCGGCAGCCTGGGGAAACTTGGCGGCATCTGGCAGAAGTTCGACTGGAAGATGAAACTGCTGCTGGGCCTGGCGGCCTGTGTGCTGGTAGTTTTCGCGGTGTTCGGCCTCGTCTTCGCGTATTACTACCATTCGTATGAGCACGTCGTCGATCAACGGCTGCGGCAGCCGCTTTTTGCCAATACAGCCAAAATCTACGCCGTGCCCCGCGAAGTCCGTCCCAAGCAGAAGTACAGCGTCGCACAGATTGCGAACGATTTGACGCTTGCCGGCTACAGCGCGGCCAAAGCCTCGCACCTTTCGCAGATCGGAACATATTCCGAAACGACAGACAGCATCCACATCCAGCCGGGGCCGCAGTCATATCACGCGCCCGACGGCGCAACGGTTTACACGTCGCCTAACGGCGTGGTCACGCAGATCAAGGGAGACGACGGCCAGCAGTTGACCGCGTACGAACTGGAGCCGGAGCTGATCACCGGGCTTTCCGACAAAAATCGCGGCAAGCGACGCCTGGTGACGTACAACGAGCTGCCGAAATATCTCGTCCCCGCAGTGACTTCAATCGAAGACCGCCGCTTTTTCGAACATGGCGCGGTGGATTACACCCGCGTCTTCGGCGCATTTTTTGCCGATCTGCGATCGCGGCGATATAGCCAGGGCAGCTCCACGTTGACGATGCAGGTGGCGCGGCTTTTCTTTCTTTCTCCGGAGAAAAAATGGCGGCGCAAGATTATCCAGACCGCGATTGCCTTTCAACTGGAACATCGCTACACCAAGCAGCAAATCTTTACCATCTATGCGAATGAAGTGCCTCTCGGACAGCGCGGAAGTTTCGCAATCGACGGCTTTGGAGAGGCGGCGCAGGCATACTTCGGAAAGAACATTCGCGATCTGAATCTGCCGGAGTGCGCGCTGCTTGCGGGCATTATCCAAGGGCCGAGCCGGCTGTCGCCCTACAAGCACCCGCAGCGCGCCATCGTCCGGCGCAACATCGTGCTGGACGCGATGGTCGAGACGCATGACATCACACGCCGGCAGGCGCGGCAGGCTAAGGCGACTCCGCTCAATCTCGCGCCATTCAGCGTGGACGAGCGCGAAGCACCGTATTTTGTCGACCTAGTACGCGAAAAGCTGACGCAGCGTTACGGCGACCGCGACATCAACGGCGAAGGACTGCGGATTTATACGTCGCTCGATCCGGACCTGCAGAGCGTCGCAACTGTCGCCGTCGAGAATGGCATGAAAGAAGTCGACGCAATGGTCCGCAGACGCTATGAGCGCCGCACTCGGCACGGAATTGTGCAGACCAACCAGCACATTACGTATCCGCAGGTGGCGCTGATCGCCATGGACCCACACACGGGTCAGGTGCTGGCGCTGATCGGCGGCCGCAACTACGGAGCCAGCCAGTTGGATCACGCCCTGAGCCAGCGCCCCATGGGTTCTGCCTTCAAGCCATTCGTCTACGCTACTGCGTTTAACAGCAGCCTGACAGGAGTTCCGTTGCCGGGCCAGCAAGGGGTCTTCACCGCGCTGACCATGCTGAACGACGCCGACACCACGTTCAACTTCGACAATGGCACCAAGCAATATGCGGTGCACAATTACAAGGAAGAACAGATGGGCATGATCACCGCGCGCACCGCGCTGATGTTGTCGCAGAACGTCGCGACCGTCGCACTGGCGCAGATGGTCGGCCTCGACAACGTCGTCACGCTGGCCCACCAGGCCGGCATTCTGTCGGCGCAGCCGACGCCTTCGGTCGCGATTGGAACGTACACCGCTTCTCCGCTGGAGATGGCCAGCGCTTACACCATCTTCGCCAACAACGGGTTGCAAATTGACCCGAATATGATCGCCTCGGTTCGCACGGCGGATGGCGATATCGTGGACGATTTCGCGCCCATTTCAAAGCCGGTATTGGACCCGCGCGTGGCCTACCTGACGCTAAGCCTGATGCGCGACGTGATCAACCACGGCACCGCCGCAAGAGTGCGGGGACTGGGCTTCAGCGCGCCGGCTGCGGGCAAAACCGGCACCGAGCATGACGCATGGTTCGCCGGTTTCACCAGCAATCTGCTCTGCGTGGTCTGGATTGGAAACGACGATTATACCGACTTGAAGCTGGAAGGAGCCCAGGCAGCGGTGCCGATCTGGGCGGAGTTTATGAAGAACGCGGTGAAGCTGCCGCAGTATTCCGACACGCAATTTTTCGATCCGCCGGCAGGTGTCACCGAAGTCTCGCTCGACAAAGCGACCAATTTGCTCGCCGATGCCGCCTGCCCGACCGATTACACCGCGGCGTTTCTCGATGGCACGCAGCCGACCGGAACCTGCGACCATCCGAATGCAGACCAGCGCAATATTTTCCAGAAGATTTTTGGGTTGGGTGAAAACAAATCTTCCACTCCCCCGATTCCGCCTGCTCCTGCAAACGTCGTGCAGCCGAGAGCGCCTTCCGGTCAGCCCGAGCCAGGGGAGAATGCGCAGAATCCAAACCAAGCGCAGCCGAAGAAAAAGAAGCATGGATTTTTCGGCAAAATCTTCGGCGTTTTCAAAGACGACAACAACAAAAATAAAAATCAGCCGCCGCCGAATAACGACCAGCCGCCGCAACAATAATCGGGCCTTGGCCGTCTGCATCCATATACGTTCTTGCGCATCTACCTATCTTTCTGAGGAGTGCGCCAGAAAGGTCTCTCAGCTACTCCGTTCGAACGAGAGCCCTGGACAAGAGAGGAGGGAGGGCGACACATGGCCGAAGTGACCCAAGCGGCAACAGTGAAAGATCCCGTGTGCGGGATGCAGGTCGCGCCGGAAAATGCGTCCGCTTCTGTCGATCACGAGGGCAAGACATATTACTTCTGCGGAAAATCCTGCGCGGAGAAATTTCGCGCCAATCCGGCTTTCTACACTCCGACGGAAATCGATCCTGTCTGCGGCATGAAGGTCACGCCCGCTCGCGCCGCAGCAAAGACCGAAAGAGATGGAAAGACATACTTCTTCTGCGGAAAGTCCTGCGCCGCGAAATTTGAGGCGGGACACGCCGGCTCCGCCACGATTGAAAGGCCAGCCAGTGCTGCGCGCAGCGACGGCAAGCATGCGCCCCCCGTCGAGTACATATGCCCGATGGATCCGGAGGTGCATGAAAGCAAGCCGGGTGCTTGCCCAATCTGCGGTATGGCTCTGGAACAGGCACAATTTTCTCTGAACACCGAAGTGGTGGACTACGTCTGCCCGATGCACCCGGAAATTGTTCTGCCGGAGCCGCAAAACTGCCCCATCTGCGGCATGGCGCTGGAGCCGCGCACTGTCTCCGTGAAAGACGCCAATCCTGAGTTGGAAGACATGACGCGGCGCTTCGCCGTGGCTGTGGTGCTCACGCTTCCGCTTGTGGTGCGGATGATCGTGACCTTGCTGACGGGCAACAACGAAAATTACGAAACCATTTTGACCAGCCCACTGGTCGAGTGGATGCAGCTTATCCTCGCGTCGATGGTGGTGTTGTGGTGCGGCTGGCCGTTTCTCGAACGAGCGTGGATATCCGTCAAAACACTTCGCCTGAACATGTTCACTCTGATCGGACTCGGCGTGGGAGTCAGCTACTTCTACAGCATCGCCCTGCTGCTGTTGTCGCATCGGCTGATGCCCGGATTGCGCGACGAAGAAGGCAACCTGCATCTCTACTTTGAACCGGCTGCCGTCATCACCACGCTGGTGCTGCTGGGGCAGGTGCTGGAATTGCGCGCCCGCAGCCGGACAAATTCCGCACTGAAGGCTCTCTTGAACCTCGCGCCGAAAACCGCGCGGCTGGTGGAAGCAAACGGCAGCGAGAAAAATATTCCCCTGGCACAGGTGCAGGTCGGCAATCTGTTGCGTGTACGCCCTGGCGAACGCATCCCAGTCGATGGCGTTGTAATCGAAGGCACCAGCAGTGTCGATGAGTCGATGGTCTCCGGCGAGGCGATTCCGGTGGAGAAAATGCCGAACAATCCGCTTATCGGCGGCACGGTCAACGGAACCGGCGGATTGCTGATGCGGGCCGAGCGGGTCGGCAGTGAAACTTTCCTGAGCCAGATTGTCCGGATGGTAAGCGAAGCGCAGCGCACTCGCGCGCCGATTCAGCGGCTGGCCGACAAAGTTTCCAGTTGGTTTGTTCCCATCGTTCTGCTGGTCGCGATTGCCACGTTCGTCGGCTGGTATCACTGGGGTCCGGCTCCGCATTTATCGACTGCTCTGATCAACGCCGTTGCGGTTGTGATCATCGCGTGCCCTTGTGCCCTGGGCCTGGCCACTCCGATGTCGATCATGGTCGGCATGGGGCGAGGGGCGCAGGCGGGCGTGCTGATTCGCAATGCGGCCGCGCTCGAAACGTTTGCCAAAGTGAAGACGCTGGTGCTCGACAAAACCGGCACGATCACAGAAGGCAAGCCTCACGTGACGCAGATCGTGATGGCGAATGCGGATGGCGAATTCCACCTTGAGGAAAGCGAAATCCTGCGACTCGTGGCCAGCCTGGAGCGATCAAGCGAGCATCCGCTGGCCGATTCCGTCGTTCGCGCGGCGGAGAAGCGTCACTTGCAACTCAGCACAGCAACAAATTTCCAGGCGCTCCCCGGCAAAGGCGCGTCGGGAATTGTAGACGGTCGCGAGATTGCGGTCGGCAATGCGGCCCTGATGCGCGAGCGCAATGTTTCTTTGGACGATTTGGAGTCACGGGCGAACGAACTAGCGCAGCAAGGCGCGACCCTTTTATACGCCGCCATCGATGGCAGCCTGGCCGCATTGTTCGCCGTGGCCGATCCGATTAAAGACTCGGCGCGCGGCGCGATCCAGCAGCTTCACAAGGAAGGTCTGCGCATTGTGATGGTAACGGGCGACACGCAACGCACCGCCGAAGCGGTGGCCCGCCAGGTTGGCATCGATCAAGTGGAAGCGGGCGTTCTGCCGGCGCAGAAGTCGGAAGCGATTCAGCGTTTGCGGAAGCACGGCCGCATCGCCATGGCCGGCGATGGCGTCAACGATGCACCCGCACTTGCTCAGGCTGATGTCGGCATCGCCATGGGCAGCGGCACCGACGTTGCCATCCAGACCGCCGGTATCGTGCTGGTGCGCGGCGACCTCGGCGGCCTGGTTCGCGCCAGAGCGCTCAGCGTAGCGACTACGCGCAATATCCGGCAGAATCTCTGGTTTGCGTTTCTCTACAACTCGCTCGGAATCCCCATCGCCGCAGGAGTTTTGTATCCCTTCTTCGGCCTTTTGCTGAGCCCGGTAATCGCCAGCGCGGCCATGATGCTGAGCTCGGTTTCCGTCATCAGCAACGCGCTGCGGCTGCGGCGCATTCCGTTGTAACAATTCCGAAGATCGCAGTCGGACCTCCGGTTGCTAAAATCGAAGCATACCGATGAAGTGTCCCTATTGTGGATTTACCCAGGATCGAGTTGTCGATTCGCGCGAAAGCAAGGAAGCGGACTCCATCCGCCGCCGCCGCGAGTGCGAGCGCTGCGAGAAGCGCTTCACGACTTACGAGCGGCTCGATGAAATTCCCTACATGATCGTCAAAAAAGACGGCCGCCGGGAAAAGTTCGAGCGCCAGAAGATTCTGAGCGGGTTATTGCGCGCCTGCGAAAAGCGTCCCGTGCCAGCGGCGAAACTGGAATCGATCGTCAATCAGGTGGAAAGCTTCGTCATGGACTCCGCCGAGCGCGAACGCACCTCCGGCGAAGTGGGCGAGCTGATTATGCGCGAACTGAAAGCGCTCGACACCGTCGCCTATATCCGCTTCGCCTCGGTGCACCGCGACTTCAAGGATGTGAATGAATTCAAATCGGAGCTGGAATCGCTTTGAATGTGACCGCCGCGCATAGCGCAGACCTGGAAGAAAGTACAGAGGAGAAACATCGCATGAATGCACAGGCGACCGCTCGCGAACACTCGATCACGTTGATTCCGGGCGATGGAATTGGGCCCGAGATCACCCGCGTGGTGGTGCGAATTCTCGAGGCGACCGGCGTGAAATTTCGCTGGGAAGAGCATCTGGCCGGCGCCGAAGCCTTCGAGCGATACAAGGAATACATTCCGAAAGAACTGTACCTGTCGATCGACCGCAATCGCGTTGCGTTAAAAGGGCCGGTTACTACGCCGATCGGCGGCGGTTTTTCTTCGATCAACGTGATCCTGCGTAAGCATTTTGAACTGTATGCAAATTACCGGCCCATCAAGAATCTTCCCGGTCTGCCGACACATTATCCCGGCATCGATCTCCTCATCATCCGCGAAAATACCGAAGGGGAATATGTCGGCATCGAGCACGAAGTGGTGCCGGGCGTGGTGGAGTCGATCAAGATCATCACGGAGAAAGCATCGACGCGGATCGCGGAATTTGCGTTCGCGCATGCGCGGCAGGATGGCCGCAAGAAGGTCCACTCCATCCACAAGGCAAACATTATGAAGATGTCCGACGGCCTGTTTCTGCGCTGCGCGCGGGAAGTGGCCAAGAAATACCCGGACATTATTTACGGCGAGCATCTGGTGGACAACACCTGCATGCAACTGGTGACGAATCCATATCAATATGACGTTCTGCTGCTGGAAAATCTTTATGGCGATATCATCAGCGATCTGTGCGCGGCCTTCGTCGGCGGCCTGGGGCTGGTACCGGGCGCGAATCTGGGCAAGGACTGCGCCATCTTCGAAGCGGTGCACGGCTCGGCGCCGGACATCGCGGGAAAAAATATCGCCAATCCGACAGCACTGCTGCAATCCGGAGTCCTGATGCTGCGGCAAATTGGCGAGGCGGAAGCGGCGGACCGTCTGCACCGCGCGATCGAGAAAGTCTACGAAGCGAAGCAGTCGCTGACGCGCGATGTCGGAGGCACGGCGGGAACGAAGGAGTTCGCCGACGCCGTCATCGCGGCGCTGGAGAGCTAGTTTTTAAATGCTTTGCGAATCGTTCTGAGCTAAGCGAAGAATCCTCGTATTTGCTCACTCCGCTGCGATACAGAGGTCCTTCCCCCTCACGTTGCGCGGGGTCAGAATGACGATTTGTTTGGTTGATTTGCATTCACGTCGAAACGAAAATCCAGGGGAGTTGCCCCGGAGAAAGAAGTAGAAGATGTCTAGAAACAACTGGCTCCGCGCCGCTTGGTTGAGCTTCCCTCTTTTTGCCTTGGTGCTGTCGGGCTGCAACAGAAACACAACGGTAAACAGGCCGTCTGAGAACACCCCGCAACCCACGCAATATACCGCGATTGACGATTCGACTTCCGGCGCTATAGTCGGAACCATCCGCTTCACCGGCAAAGCGCCCAAGCCGATTCTTATTGATATGGCGCAGGACCCTGCGTGCAGCCTGGCGAAAACTCCGAACTATACCGAGCAGTATGTTGTCCACGATGGCAAAATGGCGAACGTCTTCGTCTACATCAAAGACGGCCTGGGCAATCGCGTCTACATGCCCACGAAAACGCCCGTGGTGCTCGATCAGAAAGGTTGCCGCTACATTCCGCATGTCATCGGCGTAATGGCCGGCCAGCCGGTGGAGTTCCGCAACAGCGACCCGACCATGCACAACGTCCACATTGTTCCGCCAGGCGACTCGAATGCGGCGGGATTCGACATTTCGCAGCCGCCGATGGGCAGCCCCGAGCAACATGTCTTTCGCACGCCTGGGCCGATGATTCCCGTCCGCTGCAACAATCATCCGTGGATGGAAGCATTTCTGAACGTGGTGAAGAATCCATTTTTTGCGGTCTCTGGTTCGGACGGCAAATTTGAAATTCAAGGGCTGCCTCCGGGAAATTACACCCTGGTTGCCGTGCAGGAGAAACTCGGCGCGCAATCGCAACCGATCGTTGTGCAGAGCCGCAAAACGACCGACGCGAATTTTACCTTCAGCAAATAGCGAGCGTGGGGCAACGCTGCTGCTATAACTGAAGAAATCAGTCTCACCGAAACGGCACCCGAGAAGCTAATGCAGACTAAGCACAATGTAGGCATTCTGGGCGCGACCGGAATGGTCGGCCAGCGCTTTATTCAACTCCTCGAAAACCATCCGTGGTTTCAGGTGACGTGGATGGCCGCGAGCGATCGCTCCAGCGGCAAACGCTATGCCGAGGCGGTGCGCTGGAAGCTTGACACGCCAATTCCCTCTTCCATCGCCGACCTGCCGGTTTCTCCGGCCGCGCCGGAGAATGCGCCGGAGATTATTTTCGCCGCCCTCGACGCTGACATCGCCCGCGAATTGGAGCCGAAATTCGCCGCCGCGGGATGCGCCATCATTTCGAATTCCAGCGCATTTCGCATGCAAGCCGATATTCCGCTGGTCATTCCCGAGGTGAACGCAGATCATCTCGCGCTGATATCGCAACAGAACTGGAACACGGCAGGTCAGAAGAAACACGGCTACATTGTCACCAATCCCAACTGCTCCGCCATTGGATTGGTGCTCGCATTGAAGCCGCTCGTGGCGCGCTTTGGCCTTCGCTCGGTATTTGTCAGCACAATGCAGGCAGTCAGCGGCGCGGGTTATCCCGGTGTTGCATCACTCGATATTCTTGGCAATGTAGTTCCATTTATCCGCAACGAGGAAGAAAAGTTGGAAGCGGAGACGCGCCGATTGCTCGGCAGGCGGGAACAGGATCGCGTCGCTCCGCTGGACGTTCGCATCAGCGCGCACTGCAACCGCGTCGCTGTCGAAGACGGACACACGGCGAGCGTCAGCATTGAACTGGAGCGCAAACCGACCCGCGAGGAAATTCTCGCCGCATGGCGGGAATTTCAACCGCTTCGTGAACACAATCTTCCCACCGCGCCCGAGCAGCCCGTCGAATACGACGCTGCGGAAGATCGCCCCCAGCCGCGGCTGGACCGGATGCGCGGGCGAGGCATGGCGGTTACGGTCGGGCGGCTCCGCGACTGTTCCCTGCTCGACTGGAAATTTACCGTGCTCTCGCACAACACCATTCGCGGCGCGGCTGGAGCGGCATTACTGAATGCCGAGCTGCTGGCATCGCAGGGCAGGCTGCTGCCATCTGGAGCGTCCTCATGAGCGGCAGCCTGAAGATCGTGGTCATGAAGTTCGGCGGCACCTCGGTGGAGAATCCGGCATCGATACGCCGGACCGCCGAAATTGTTGCGGGCAGACGCGCACGCGGACTGTCCCCTGTCGTTGTCGTCAGCGCGATGGCCAAAGTGACCGATCAGCTACTCGCCGCGGCAGTGGCGGCGGAGCGAGGCGATCGCACCGGCGCACTCGCCATTAGCTCGCGCCTGCGAAATCGGCATCTCGATGCGACCTGCGCGTTGTTGAGCGGAGAACCCGCGACGGCCATTCGCACATGGATCGAGGAACAGTTCCAGGCACTCGACGACCTGCTCCGCGGACTGGCGGCCGTGCAGGAATTGACGCCGCGCACCATGGACCTGGTTGCGTCGTATGGCGAGCGACTCTCCAGCCGAATGATTGGCGAGTATTACGGACAGTGCGGCCTGAACGGAATCCATATCGACGCACGGACCTGCATTGTTACCGACGCGGAACACGGCAAGGCCACACCGCTGGAAGCGAAAATTGAGCATCACCTTCGGCATTCCGTTTTACCGCTGCTCGAAAAGGGTCACGTTCCCGTTCTGGGCGGATTTATTGGCGCGACGGAAAGCGGAATCACCACGACGCTCGGCCGCGGCGGTTCCGACTACACGGGCGCTCTTGTTGGGCGCGGGCTGAACGCGCAAGACATCGAAATCTGGACGGACGTCAACGGCATTATGACGGCCGACCCGCGCGTATGCCCCGATGCTCTGCGAGTGAAGACCATCAGTTTTGAAGAGGCCGCAGAGCTTGCCTATTTCGGCGCTAAAGTTTTGCATCCCGCGACGATTCTTCCGGCGGTGCAGAAAAACATTCCCGTCTGGGTGCTGAATTCGCGCGACCCGGCAAACCACGGCACGCAGATTACGGCGGTCGCCGCGCACTCACCTACTCCGTTCAAGTCCATCGCCATCAAGCGAAGGCTGACCATTATTGACGTGGTGGCCAGCCGCATGTTGATGACGCACGGCTATCTGAAGGCGATCTTCGACGTGTTCGACCGGCACAAGTGCGCCGTCGATATGGTTTCGACGTCGGAAGTCAGCGTGTCGCTCACGGTGGATTCTAACGAGCGCCTGCCCGCAATTGCCGCGGAGCTGAGCCAACTGGCGGATGTGAAATATGAGGGCCACAAGGCCCTGGTCTGCATGGTGGGCCAGAACATCCGCGGCCAGCACGGCATTGCAGCACAGGTGTTCGCCGCGATCCGGCACGTGAATGTGCGGATGATCTCCCAGGGCGCTTCTGAGATCAACATGAGTTTCATGATCGAGGAAGAGGATGTCGAGGAGGCGGTGCAATCCCTTCACCGTCATTTTTTTCAAGATCCCGACCCGGAAATTTTCGATGTTCCGACAAGAGAACTAGTCGCCGACGCCGGCGTCAAGGAGGACTGACGAGTGCGCATTTTAATTTTGGGCCGTGGAAAAACGGGACGCGTTGTGGCGGACGTCGCGCGGGAACGCGGCCATAGCGTGCAGGTGCTCGACCAGAAAGAAAATCAGGATGCTGGTTCCCTGACGCCTCCCAGCCTTGCTTCCTTTGAAGTGGTCATCGACTTCACCACGCCGGAGGCGGTGCTCCCAAATCTGCGCGCCTGCCTGGCGACGGGAGCCAAAGTCGTCGTGGGCACCACGGGATGGTACGCGCACTTGAAAGACATGCAGGCACTGGCGGCGCGCAAAAATGCGGCGTTGCTTTATTCCACAAACTTTTCTTTCGGAGTGCAGTTGCTCTACCAAATGGCAAAGCTGCTCGGCGACGAAGCTGCCGGGTATCGGTTCCGAATCGACGAGACGCATCACATCTCGAAACTTGACTCGCCATCGGGCACCGCGTTGGCGCTACAGAAAATTCTGGCGACCACGGCTCATGGCTCTTCCGCTTCGATTGAAGCGCACCGCATAGCGGACGCGGTCGGCACGCATCGGTTGGAAGTCAGCACGGATGACGAACGCATTATCGTCGAACATCAGGCGCTCTCCCGCCGCAGCTTCGCTTACGGAGCCATTCGCAGCGCGGAATGGCTGGCAACCCGCACGGGCTGCTACGACTTTCAGGATGTCTTCCCCCAAGTTCTCGCCTGACCACCTCGGGTCCGTGCCTTCGGGACGACTTATTCACAGTATTTATAGAAACGCTTCTGGCGCCGCGCATCTCCGTTGTAGACTGCGAGCATATGAATCTCACAGGATGCGGTACAGCGCTGGTCACGCCGTTTCTCCGCGACGGCAGCCTGGACGAAGCGGCCTTACAGAACCTGGTTCGCTGGCAGATTGAAAGCGGCATCAGCTTTCTCGTTCCCACTGGCTCGACCGGTGAGGCCTGTTCCCTATTTGAACCGGAATGGCTGCGTGTTGTGCATCTGGTCATCGAAGCGGCGGAAGGGCGCGTGCCGATCTTTGTCGGATGCAGCCATAACACGTCGCATCAAGCGATCGAGCGCGTCCGCAAACTGCAGGCGATCCCCGGCGTTACTGGCGTGCTGACCGCCAATCCGTATTACAACAAACCGACGCAGGAGGGGCAGTACCAGCATTTCCGCGCAATCGCGGAGGATACGCACCTGCAAGTGCTGATCTACAACATTCCTGGACGAACGGGAGTGAACCTGTTGCCGGAAACCACGGCGCGGCTGGCGGAAATTCCGAATATCGTCGGGATTAAAGAATCGAGCGGCAATCTGCAGCAGATCACCGAAGTCGTGCACTCTGTTCCGGCGGATTTTGCTGTTTTCGCCGGAGACGACAATCTGGCGCTGCCGATTCTCTCGGTCGGCGGGGCGGGAGTGATTTCCGTCGCAGCCAACGTGATCCCGGCAGAAATGGCGCGCATGACCAGCGCCGCGCTCGAACACGACTGGCTTCTCGCGCGGCAGCTTTACCGGAAATATTATCCCCTGATAATCGCCAATTTTGTCGAGCCGAATCCGCAGCCAATCAAATGCGTGCTGGCAATGACCGGGCGAATTCAGGAGGTCTACCGTTTGCCGATGTTGCCGGTCCTGCCGGCCACGCGTGCACATCTGGAACGATTGGCCAGCGAGCTTTCGCTGTTTGACGAGTCTACCGTCGGAGCGCTGCGCGCGGTTTAAGCACACTCGGACGCACAAAAGAAAACCCGAAGACGCGTTTGTCTTCGGGTTTCTGTTTTGGTCTTCAGAATATACAGCGACTACTTAGTGGGGATGGCCGCCCCCGCCGTGGTTTCCACCTTCATGACCACCGCCTCCTCCGTGACCTCCACTCGGATGGCCGCCGGAAGGCTTCGCGTTGGAGTGGCCCTGATTTCCCCCGCGATTGTTTCCCTGGGTGCGGGCACCGCGATTCTGCTGGCCCCCACGGTTGTAAGCGCCATGGTTTGCCGCGCCGCGGTTGTAGGCTCCGCCGCGATTCGCTGCCCCGCCGCGGTTGTAATTTCCGCCGCGGTTGTAATTTCCGCCGCGGTTGTAGGCTCCTCCGCGATTCCCACCCCGGTTATAAGCACCCCTGGCGCCGGTATACCCGTGCGGACCGCCGGGACGGTTGAATCCGTGATTGATCACCGTCCGGCTGCGAGTGTAGTAATGGTTGTGGTTGTATACCACGGCGCGGTTCCGCCAGTTGAATCCCCAGTTGTGATATCCCCAGCCCCAGTGCGAGAAGATGCCAATCCCGATGCCAACGCCAAAACCGATCGCCAATCCCGCGCCGAAGTAGACTCCGACGGGCGGACCGTAGTAATAGCCAGGGAAAACGCCGAACGGCGCTCCATAGACGCCCCACGGATTATAGACCGGCACATAGACGACCTCTGGGTTCGCCGGCGCGATGACGATCGCTCCATCGTCTTCTGAAACAACCTGCTGTTGCGTATTGTGCAATGTCCCGGCAGCCTGCGCGCGTGAACGCATACCCTGCACTGCAGACATCACATCGTCCGGCTGGTTGTAATACGCGTTGCCCAGATCGGTCGTCCACTGGATATTCTTGTCCATCTGCGCCAGCACGGACGGAAACGCGACCAGCGCTTTGACGCTGGGGTCCCAGTTCTGCTGGTTGGCGGCTGCAGCCAACTGCTCTGCCGGAACATTTCCCTGCGCCTGCACCCAGCGATCGGCTTCCACAATCTGCGAAGGATAGGTCGAGGCGGCAAGGATCTGCGCTACTAGCGCGTCGGGATAGAGCGCGATCGGCGCAACCATTTGATCGAGTTGTTCCGGGCCAAGAGGCTGGCCTTGCGGAGCGCCTTCCGGCGCGCCCTGCTCCGGATACTGTCCTTCCTGCGGCGGCGGACCTTCCTGGTCCTGCTGGGGCGGCTGCCCTTGCAGTTCCTGCTGCGTCGGCGGCGGCGGGGGCGGTCCCGGAGGTCCGGGTTGTTGCTGCTGCTGTTGGGGCGTTTGATCCGACTGCGCGAATAGATTTCCCGTTCCCATGGGGACAATCAGAACGACGAGCAACAATGCGAAGACCTGCTTCAGGATTCGCGCCGTCCAACCGATCGCGTCAAGATGCGTTTGAGAGCGCACCTGGGTCGAGGGCTGTGCACTATTGAGTCCCTCTACAAAAGATGCCATCGGAGATTCATATCGTTTGGTCGATTTCATTTTCCCTCTCCTACGTTCTGTTCGGCGCTTGTTCCCGCCTCTGTCGAGAGCAGGCTGCCAACTTTTAGGCAAGCCGTCGTCGCATTCTGTGAGTGCCTATCCTTGCATAATTCTATGCGCCGTGGCAATAAGAGTTTGGCCCGTCAGTGACCTGCCAGGCAAGCCATAAAACCCAATGTTCATCCTGAGAAACACGTCTTCGCGTAAATAAGTTGCGGAAAATCGTTCGTGATTACGGGAGACCTCGCGTTTTCTCGGGGATACGCCTTTCGCCTCGAGTCCTTCCCATCTACTCTATTAAGGTGCATACAAAGATTCTCCCTGGCGCTCGAAGGTTTTTTCTGGCGACCATTCTTCTCTCGGCAGCCTGTTTTCCCGCTACGGCGCAAACCTCGACCGCGGCTGCACCTTCTCCGAAGCCGGCTGCGTCGCTGGCATCTCTGCCGATTTTTCCACTGTCTCTGGTGCATCGCGGACTGCACGGCACGGCGTATACCGTTCTGGAGGGCAGCACGCCTGAGCCGATCCCTGTGGAGATTCTTGGCGTATTGAATGATGCAATCGGCCCGGGCAAGGATATGATCCTGGCGCGCCTGACTGGAGCCAAGGCGGAATACGACGGCGTGGTTGCCGGCATGAGCGGCAGCCCTGTTTATATCGATGGCAAGCTGGTGGGAGCGATTGGCTATCGTGTCGGGCAGTTCACCAAGCAGCCGATTGCCGGGATCACCCCGATTCAACAAATGCTTGATGTTATTGATGGAAACAACAACGAACAAGGTAATTACAATCGACAACAATCGTCACCGAACGATCCGGGCGATAGCTCCGGATTCGACGCAGTGTCGCCGGCGCTTGTCTCCGGCATATCTGCAACCGCCGCGGTCGCGCCAAACTTCCCAGGTCGAGACAGTGCGGTGTTACAGCCGATTGAGACTCCGCTGGTGTTCGATGGATTCTCGCCTGCGACCATCGATATGTTCCAGCGGCGCTTCGGCTCGCTTGGGTTTATGCCCGTCTCAGGATTGGGGGGCGCCAGCCCGAACGCTCCGGATTCCGCACCTGTGGTTCCCGGCTCCGCGATTAGCGCGATCATTATCTCCGGAGACTTTAACATGGCTGCGACCTGCACGGTCACTTATGTCGATCCCAGGCACCTGCTTGCCTGCGGCCATCCCATCACTAGATTTGGGGACGTTTCCCTGCCGATGAGCAAGTCGGTCGTGGTCGCCACTGTGGCCTCGTCGCTCTCGCCGATGAAGATCGTCAACACCACGGAGACTGTTGGTTCGTTCACTGAAGATCGGGAATCCGGCATACTCGGCGTGTTCGGCAAACCGGCGCACATGATTCCGGTGACGCTGGCGATTCGTGGAAGCGCACAATCTCACACCTATCACTTCGCTGTGGTGGAACATCCCCGCCTGACGCCGGGGGCTCTGATCGCATCCGTTTACGAGGCTATGCAGGATACGAACAGCTACAACGATCCCTCCACGTACCATCTGCAAGGCGCGATTCATGTGGCGGGATATCCCGCAGTGCGGATCGATGACCGAATCGCGCCGACGGACGCGCTGCCGTCGAGCCTGGCCGCGGCTGTTGTCATAGCGCAGCGGTTCGACGGAATCTTCAGCAATCCGCGGGAAACGCCGGACATTCAATCGATGTCATTCACGCTGGACGAAACACCGGGCCGTCACTCCGCAACACTGGCGGACGCGTATGTGTTGGATCCGACCGTTCACGCGGGGGAACGGGTTGCAATTGAGGCAACGCTGCATCCCTATCGGCAACCGCAACGGGTGATTCGTTTCTCTGTGCGACTGCCCGATACGCTGGCGCCGGGACCGGTTCGCCTTCTGGTGAGCGACGGAGCGACATTGGACCACACGCTGCATTTGATACCGAATCCAGCCGCACCCTCGCCTGGATTGCGCGAGGCCATCGCACGGCTGAACCAACTACACGCTACGGACCGTCTCTACGTGACCCTTCTAGCCCCGGTGCCGCAGGCGATGCTGAACGGCCGCGATCTGCCGTCCGTGCCGCTGACGATGGCGAATGTTCTGCAGCCGGATGAAAATGGGGCGACCTTTACCATCGATGGGGAAACCGCAATTCCCCTGGGCGCTCAGCCACTCGATCTCGCTCTAAGCGGGTCGCGGGTGATCACGGTGAATGTGCGGCCTTGATTGGGTACACTCTACAACAGCATGGGTACTCGTCTTTTTTGTTTTCTGCTTTTCTCGGCTTCCATCGCGGCGCAGGCGCAGGGCACGCAACTCTGGAACCAATCCAGCTACGAAAGTTTTGAAAAAGGCACGCCGCACGGCGTCGCCATTCGCAGCGACGGCGCGCTGGAGGCATCGCCAGCGCCTACGGAAGTGCTAGCTACTTCCGCTTCGTACATCTGGTCTGTGGCTGTCGACGGACGCGGCAATGTGTATCTGGGAACCGGTTCACCGGCCACCGTGCTGAAGGTCACCCCTGACGGCAAATCGACGCCGCTGCTCGAAACCAAAGATCTCTCCGTGCAGGCGGTCCGGATGGGCCCGGACGGAATGTTGTATGCGGCCACGCTGCCGAACGGCAAGGTGTACCGAGTCGATCCAAACGGCCCGGATACAAAGATTGAGAACGCGGCGCAGCCCGTCTATAAGCAGGGAGCTACAGCGGAAAAGCAACGCCAAAGTGCCGCGCCGCGCGATCAGGGAAACGCCACAGTCATCTTCGACCCCGCGAAACTCGATCCAAAGCCGACATATATCTGGGACCTGGCATTTGATGCGGAAGGCCGGCTGTACATCGCGACCGGTGGACCGGCGGCAATCTATCGCGTCAATTTGAGAAATCCCGCAGCGGTGCCGGAAAAGTTTTTTTTCAGCAGTGAACAGCACATTCGCAGCATGATCTTTGCCAAAGATGGCACACTGTATGCGGGCAGCGATGGGCGCGGTCTGGTGTATCGCATTGGACCGGACGGCAAGGGCTTCGTTCTCTTTGAAGCGCCGAAGCAGGAGATCCCTGCGCTCGCGCTGGATCCGAAAGGCAATCTTTACGTGGCGGCGCTCGGAAATAAAGGACCTTCGACCCTGCCGCCGCTCAATGTTCACAGCACGCCGACGCTCACTGCGACCATTCGCATTGTGACCGCCGGTTCTGCGGAGTCGGCAACCGACAGCACGCTGGTTCCAAATGGCACGGTGATTTATCAGATTGCGCCCGACGGTGCGCCGCGCCAACTATGGGCCTCGACACACGATGTAGTGTATGCGCTGGCATGGCAGCAAAATGCGGCGGATGGACAAAGCGGACTGCTGGCCGGCAGCGGAAATCTTGGACATCTCTACCGCATTGCCAGCGACGGAACCTACGCGGACATGGCGCATCTCGAGGCTCGGCAGACAACCGCTTTCGCCGTAGCCGGCAACACGCTCTACGCTGCCACCAGCAATATCGGCAAGCTGTACAAACTCGCGCCTCTCGCAGGCAATAGCGGCGCATCGACATACGTCAGCCAGGTGCATGACGCGAAATTCTTTTCTCAATGGGGACAGGCACAGGTGCGCGGATCGGGCAGCTACGACTTGTTCGCTCGCGTAGGCAATATCGAACAACCCGCCGACAGCTGGAGCGATTGGCAGAAAGTGACAGCGGGCGCCGGCGATGCGAAATTGCCGAAGGCACGCTTTCTGCAGTGGAAGGTCGCGCTGCATCCAGATGCGAGCCTGCGCGCGGTTGGATTTTATTATCTGCCGCAGAATGTCGCCCCGGTTGTCGATGAGATCGTGGTGAAACTGCACGCACGAGTTGTCGCTGGATTGAACACGACGCAATATAACCCGGTGGCCATCGACTTTCCCGCCCATTCGACCGATGGCGTCACCTACCTGGTCGAGCCATCGTCCACGCCGCTGATGGCCATGCCCGAACCGCACTGGGCGACGGCGCGCTGGAAGGCGCACGATGAGAACGGAGACAAGCTCAGCTATTCCGTTTATTATCGCGGCGACGGTGAAGCCAATTGGCAGCTTCTCGAGGCCAATCTCCATCACACCTATGCATCGTTCGACCTGACGCGTATTCCCGACGGAGGCTATACGCTGCGCATCGTTGCCAGCGATGCGCCTTCGCATCCGCTGGGCGACGTGCTGACGGGATATCAGGACAGCGGGCATTTTCTGCTGGCGACAACGCCTCCAGTGTTGTCGCCGTTAAACGCAGCGTTGCAGAGCAACTCGATTCACGTTGCATTCGATGCGCAATCCAGATTTTCGACAGTAGCGCGCACGTATTATTCGGTCGATGCGGGGCCCTGGCGGTACGTCGAACCGGTCGGGCAGTTGAGCGATTCTCTGCACGAGCGCTATGACTTCTCGGTGCCGGTACCGCAGCGCGCAGCCGATGCGACGCTGCCCGCCTCAGTAGCGCCAACTGCGCCCCAGCAGCACACTATTGCGGTTCGCGTGGTGGACCGCGCCGGAAACGTGGCTACGGCAAAGGCAATTGTGCAGTAGCTTCTTCTTTGGCGCAAAGAAAATGCAAGTTGCTCAACCGCCTCCCTGCGTAGCATGGGCTTCGCTCCGAATGAGCAACAGGTTTTATGTATACCGACTATGCGTTTTGAACTTTTCATTGCCAGCCGATATCTTCGCGCCAAGCGGCGACAGGCGCTGGTCGGCATCATCACGGCGATTTCTATCGTCGGCGTAGCGGCGGGCGTAGCTTCACTGATCATTGCGCTGGCCATCACCAACGGAATGCGGCAGGACCTGCAAAAGCAGTTGATTGGATCGACTTCGCAGATTCAACTGATGCGGACTGCCAGCGATGGCATTGAGAACTGGCACGCCCTGACGGATCGTCTGCGGCATCTGCCGCACGTCACGGCGGCAGCACCCGCACTGTACGGACAGGTGCTAATCTCGCGCGGCGCGCGTTCCGGCGGTGCGCTGGTAAAAGGCATTCTGCCTGCGGAAGAACGCACTGTCAGCACGCTGCTCGACCACATCACGCAAGGCGGCGCCTCTGCGCTCGCACCCGCCGCTCCTCCGATAGAAGCGGACGGCAACGTCGCCACTCCGCCGGTCGTCATTGGCTCCGACCTTGCCGAGCAGATTGGCGCGGGCGTCGGCGACACGGTGCTCGTCACCAGCCCGCAGGGCGAGCTGACGCCTTTCGGCCTGGTCCCGAAGTATCAGCGCTTTCAGGTTGTCGGCATCTTCCACTCCGGCTTCTATCAGTACGACTCATCCTTTGCCCTGGCGCGCCTGGCGGATGTGCAACATCTGTTCGGTGAACCGAATCTCGTATCCGTGATCAGCTTCAAAGTGGACGATCTGTATCACGCGAACCGGATTGGAAGAGAGATCGAAAAAGCAGCGGGCAACGGATTCATGACCACGAACTGGATGGAGCAAAATCAGCAATTGTTCCGGGCGCTGCGGCTGGAGCAAGTGGTCACGTTCATCGTGATCGCGCTGATCGTCTGCGTGGCCGCGCTGAACATCCTGATCGCGCTGACCATGATGGTGATGGAGAAAACGCGCGACATCGCCGTGCTGATGTCTTATGGCGTGCGGCCTGCGCAGGTGCGGCGCATCTTTCTCTGGCAGGGAATGCTGATCAGCATTTTCGGCACGATCGCTGGGCTGGTTGTGGGATATGCCCTGTGCTGGGCGGGCGCGCACTATCGCTTTATTCATCTCTCTGCGGAAGTCTATTCGATCGACTATCTGCCCTTTGCCGCGCGCTGGCAGGACGGTGTGATTGTGGCGCTGGTGTCTCTCGGCGTGTCGTTGCTCGCCACGATCTATCCGTCCTCGTCCGCCGCAAAGATTCTTCCCGCGGAAGCGCTGCGGTATGAATAGGCAGATACTGTCGTTAGATTGAGAGGAATGCTCTATGCACCCAGGGACACTCGAAAATCCAGATAACTGGCCGGAACTTCCCCTCGCTGCGTGGCAGGACACGTACGCCACGCTGCACATGTGGACGCAGATCGTCGGCAAGGTTCGCCTGGCGCTTAGCCCCAGGTTGAATCAGTGGTGGGAGGTTCCGTTCTATGTGAATCCGGTCGGCCTTACCACATCCGCTATCCCTTACGCGGGTGGCATCTTCGAAGTGCAGTTTGATTTCATCCATCACAAGCTGCGAATCGAGACCAGTCATGCCGCGACCAAGACCCTCGATCTCGCGCCTCGCTCCGTCGCCGATTTCTATCGCGAATTCATGGCGGCGCTCGCCTCGCTTGGCATCGAGGTGAAGATTTGGACCATGCCCTGCGAAATTCCCAATCCTATTCGTTTCGATAAAGACACACAGCACGCCTCCTACGATGCCGAATACGCCAACCGCTTCTGGCGAATTCTTATCGCGACCGATACGATCTTCAAGGAATTCCGCGCCTGGTTTATCGGAAAATCCAGCCCGTCACATTTTTTCTGGGGCAGCTTCGACCTGGCGCTGACCCGCTTCTCCGGCCGGCGAGCACCCGAACGCCCAGGAGCCGATCCCATCACCCGCGAGGCCTACTCGCAGGAAGTCATCAGCGCAGGATGGTGGCCGGGCGGCGGCGAAGTTTCCGGGCCGGCATATTATTGCTACGCAGCGCCGGAGCCGCCGGGTTTCGCGCAGCAGCCAGTCCATCCAACGGAGGCTTTCTATCACCCGCAGATGAAAGAATTTCTGCTGATGTATGACGATGTCCGGAAATCCTCGTCTCGCCGCGACACGCTGCTGAAATTTATGCAGAGCACGTATGACGCGGGCGCGAACCAAGGCAAATGGGATCGTAAGGTGCTGGAAAAAAACGCCAGTTGACCGTCAGTTTCAGAAAAGCCGCAACGTGATTGCGACGAGTACCCGCTGTTCCGCCGCAACCCCACACCAAATTCAGCGCCAATTACAATTAATCTCAAAGCGGATCCGGCAATCGGGTGAACGCCAATGTTCAGGATGTGGAAGCGCTGGCTGCTGTTTACGTTCCAGGTCGCCGCCGTGGCCGCGACAGCGGCGCTCGGTCTCTATCAATATCTGGTTCCTCCCTCCGCCATGAAGTGGCGGGTTGAATTGGCATTTCTTGCCGCGATTTTTCTCTTCACCGCTCTCGGCGCGTATTACACGTACGTCAGTCCTGCCCGCGAACTCAAAGCTTTTGTGATTGCCGTTCTTGAAGCGCAGGCGCAGCACATTGTGGATTTTGCCAAGTCTCAGGGAATCGACATCCGGCTGAACATTGCCGTGGTTTCGTTTTATCCGCTGCAACGGGCCTATCCGCCCAAACGATTCAAGATTGTCTGGGACTGCGGAATGAAGTACGCTCCCGACGCCTTCACAACATTTCCGGTGTCAAAAGGCGTAGCCGGGGAGGCGTATCGACGACGGCGCGACAGGCTGGTGAACATGGAGATAGCGGAGAACCAGAAGCTGGAGAAGTGGGGATTCTCAAAGAAGGAAGCCTCCTGTTTTCCGATATTCACAGCGGTATGGAGTCTTCCTGTTTTCCGGCTTGGTGCCGGCGACCGCCCGACCGGAAAAATATGCGGAATGTTGAATCTGGACTCTACCTCCACCGGTGCCTTCGCGGTGCTGACAACTCATCTGGAAATAGGAACACTGTTAGGAGAGATGCGTGAATTGCTGTGCAAGCTGAATTTATAGACAGGCGGTATATACTGTTAATGTCGAGTGGAGGTGGAATATGGTGCCCAAGGGCTATAAAGAAGTGAGCGAGGGCGTGTATGAATCGGATGCCTTCATTACTTCCCGTCCCAAGATCGATTCTGCCCGGATTCGGCAGATATTGAATGAGCAGCGCCCCGCCGTGGGCAACACTGCCGATGCCAACACCGGCACATCGATTTGGGAGTCAGAGCATTCGGTGCAGCAGTCGAACGAGCACAGTGGCGCCTGATTCGTCGATTCCGGTCCATTTCATTCAACAGGCAACCGTCAAGGTTGCCTGTTTTCGTGTACCGGCAGAAAACCGCTGAGAGCCCCGAGTCGCAGTCGTTGTTTTCGGGTTCTATGATAGAGGCAGCTTATGGAACGCGGATCAAGCAGCGCCGTCGAACATCCACCGATCGCGGAATCGGCGGCCGCGCCGCGCCAGGCGGAAGATGGCGACATCGACGATTCCGTCCTGCTCCACGTCGAAAATCTTGGCAAGCAGTACCGCAGCGGGACGCAACCGCTGGTCCTTTTTGAAGGTTTGAATCTGACGGTTCGCCGCGGCGAGATGCTGGCCATCGTTGGCGAGTCTGGTTCCGGCAAAAGTACACTGCTGCATCTGCTCGCAGCGCTTGATCGTCCCTCCGCTGGTGACGTATACTGCGCCTCAACTTGGCTGGGAAAACTTACAGTGGCGCAGGCGGCCAGTTTTCGCAATCGCGAGATTGGATACGTATGGCAATTGCACTACCTACTGCCAGAATTTACGGCGCTGGAAAATGCCGCCATGCCGCTGCTGGCTCGTGATGAACCCAGATCGGCAGCCTTCGCGAAAGCGCGGGAACTGTTGCGCGAAGTCGGCCTGGAAGCAAGAACGCACCACCTCTCCGGAGAGCTTTCCGGCGGGGAACAACAGCGCGTTTCGCTGGCTCGGGCATTGGTGACACAGCCAAGTCTGCTGCTGGCCGACGAGCCGACCGGCAACCTTGACAACCGTACTGCCGAAGCCGTGTTTCGCCTGATCGAACGGCTGCACACGACCCATCGGCTGACCTCCATCCTCGTCACCCACAACCTGGAAATCGCCAGACGTTGTGGACGCACGCTCCGGCTGCAGGACGGCCGGTTACAGGAAGTCCGGCTGCACCGAAGCATGCCGGAAGACGGTTCTTCGGAATTGACCACCGTATCCGGGTGGAATCCTGAGGAGGCGCCGGGGCATCCAACTGCTCGTACCGCATTTCCGGACCGTAATTCCAGGGAAATGGCATGAGCCAAGGAGGAAGTATGTTCGAACGGTACACAGAGAAGGCGCGGCGCGTGATCTTTTTTGCGCGCTACGAGGCCAGCCAGTTTGGCTCGCCTTACATTGAAACAGAACACCTGCTGCTGGGTCTCTTACGTGAAGATAAAGCATTGAGCAACCGCTTTTTGCGGTCGCACGCATCGGTGGAGTCGATCCGCAAGCAGATTGAAGCGCATACGACGATTCGCGAGAAGGTTTCGACCTCGGTCGATCTTCCGTTGTCGAATGAATGCAAGCGCGTGCTTGCCTACGCGGCGGAAGAGGCTGAGCGGCTGTCGAACAAGCACATTGGCACCGAACATCTTCTACTGGGACTGTTGCGCGAAGAGAAGTGCTTTGCATCCGAAATTCTTCTGGAACGTGGCCTTCGACTTTCGACGGTGCGCGATGAGCTGGCGCGGACCACGCAGGAGCGCGCCCCGCAAACAGCGCGCAATCGCGAATCCAGCATGTTGGCCGAATTTTCCCGCGACCTGACCCAGGCCGCCCTTGACAATCAACTCGATCCGCTGGTGGGCCGCGATCAGGAAGTGGATCGTGTCATTCAAATCCTGTGCCGGCGCACGAAAAACAATCCCGTGCTGATCGGCGAGCCGGGCGTGGGCAAAACTGCAATCGTGGAAGGACTGGCACAGCGCATCTCCGATGGCGACGTACCCAGCTTCCTTGCCGACAAGCGCGTGCTTGGTCTGGATTTGTCCCTGATCGTTGCGGGAACGAAATATCGCGGTCAGTTTGAAGAGCGCCTGAAGACAATCATGAAAGAGCTGATGGAAAATCAAAACTCCATCATCTTTATCGATGAGCTGCACACATTGGTCGGGGCCGGTTCTGCGGAAGGGTCGCTCGATGCCGCGAACATTCTGAAGCCGGCACTCTCGCGCGGGGAAATCCAGTGCATTGGGGCCACCACTCCGGCGGAATATCGCAAGTCCATCGAGAAAGACCGCTCGCTGGAACGCCGTTTCCAAGCGATCAAAGTTCCACCTCCAAACGAAGAAGACGCAGTCAAAATCATCATGGGGATTAAGGACCGCTATGAGAAATTTCATGCGGTCAGCTACACGGACGATTCCATCCAGTTCTCCGTGTATCATTCGAGCCGTTACATCCCTGACCGCTTTTTGCCGGACAAGGCGATCGATCTGATTGACGAAGCGGGCGCGCGCGTCAAGCTGCGCCAGACTTCCCTGCCCGAAGAGATCACGGAGATTCAAAAGCGCATCAAGTTCATCGTGCATCGCATGGAAAACGCCATCGCGAACCATGAATTTGAAAAAGCGCGCTTCTACTCCGATGAAGAACGCAAGGAGCGCGAGAACCTGCGTGCGCTGCGCGACAAATATCATCTCGACGACTCGACCGCGGGCGTCGTCACGCGGGAAGACATCGAAGATGTCGTGAGCCGCTGGACCGGTGTGCCTGTCACGTCGATCAAAGAGGAAGAAACGCAGAAACTGTTGCGCGTGGAAGAAGAGCTCCACAAACGGATTATTTCGCAGGAAAAATCGATTTCCGCTCTAGCGCGCGCGATTCGCCGCTCTCGCGCAGGGCTAAAGTCACCCAATCGCCCCATCGGCTCGTTCCTTTTCCTGGGACCGACTGGCGTCGGCAAAACGGAAGTTGCGCGTTCGCTGGCAAACTTCTTATTCGGAAGCGACAAGGCGCTGATCCGCTTCGACATGTCGGAGTACATGGAGAAGCACTCGGTCTCGAAGCTCATAGGCTCGCCTCCGGGTTACGTAGGCTACGAAGAAGGCGGCCAGCTTACCGAGCGCGTCAAGCGGTCGCCGTATTCCGTCGTGCTGCTCGATGAAATCGAGAAGGCGCATCCGGATGTCTTCAACATCCTGCTGCAGGTGTTTGAAGACGGCCAACTCACCGACGGACTGGGCAATACGGTCGACTTCAAGAACACGATCCTTATCATGACTTCGAACATCGGCGCTCGGCATCTGCAAAAACGGCAGGGGCTGGGCTTTCAGTCAAATCAGGAAGACACCGTCGCCGAAAAGGTGGAGGAGCTGGTCAAAAGCGAGGTCAAACGCACCTTCAATCCGGAGTTCCTGAACCGGCTGGACGAAATCATCATCTTCCAGGCGCTTACGGACGCGGACCTGATCCAGATCATGGAACTGCTGGTGCAGCAGATGAACACCAACCTGGCGCAGAAGGCCATTACGATTTCCGTGATGGAAGACGCGAAGAAGTGGATTCTTGAGCGCACGTTGGTCGATCGCAACTACGGCGCGCGTCCGCTGCGGCGCGCCTTGCAGCGCTACGTTGAGGACCCGCTCTCAGAAGCGCTGATCGGCGGCAGCATTCAGGACCGCCCGGCGTTTCTTGAGGTCTACCTTGAAAACAACCAGCTCTTCTATCGTCCCATTGGCAAGGAAGGCGAGGAGCGGACGTCCGAAGGTGTTCTGCTTTTCAGCAACTAGTACGGGCATTGAGGAAACAAAGAAGCTCCGCCGTGGCGGAGCTTCTTTGTTGCGGCTATCGAATTGGCGCCATCGTTCGGTTGGCCAGGACAGCCAGAGGCGAGCCGTCGGGCTCGCACACTCAAGTTCCGCGTTGCCGGCTCTAGATGAAACCAGCCACTTTGTTGGCAACGGTGCTGGCTTTCGACAGTGTCTCATCTACGGCTTCGCGTCCGCGGCGAATCGCGCGTTCCGCCTGTTTGCCGTAGTGCTCGGCTTTTTCGCTGAAATCTTCGGCCGTGCTTTGTATGCGATCGGTTGCGTCTTCCAATCCACGCTTGATCTGCTTGCGGGTCCGATCTCCAGGCTGGGGAGCATACAGTAGCGCCACTGCTGCCCCGGCTGCTACGCCCACGCCAAATGCCATCCAGTATTTCCACATGTCCATTGCTCCGCTCCAGACTCGCTTGCCTTGCGGCTTGCAGTATTCCACATTTAGAGTACGCCGTTCAGGATTCGGTTGCTCGGAATTTCTGCTTCCCTGCTCGAAGAATCGCGTTGTGTCGGTAAGATGGTGCTAGATCAGTTTCCCTGTTGTTATAGATTGCCCGCATCCGATCCGTGCATCCGTTCTTTGGGGGAACGGATGCGCCAGGTTTTGTTGCGTTGGTTTACACCGGCAGGAAAACTGATCTATCACTCTCGATGCGGCAAAGACTGGAATTCGCGCTGGTTTGGCTGCTCGCCCAGATCCTGGGTACATTGCCGCGTCCCGCCGCGCGCGCGGTGGGCGGCGCTATCGGCTGGCTCGACCTGGATAGCCGTTCCCCGCCTGCGGCGCGTGGGCCTGCAGAATCTGTCGCTCGCGTTTCTTGATAAATCGGATGCCGAACGCAAACGCATTCTCCGTGCCATGTATCGAAATCTTGGGTGGCAGCTTGCAGAATTTTGCCACATGCCGCGTTACACGCTGGATCAGGCCAATCGTTTCATTCGCTATGAAGGTTTGGAGAACTATCTGACCGCCCGCGACCGCGGCCAGGGCGTGCTGGTTGTGACTGGACACCTGGGCGCATGGGAACTCTCGAGTTTCTACCACTCGCTGGCCGGTTATCCCATGAGCATGGTTATCCGTCGTCTCGATAATCCGTTCGTCGATCGATTCGTCAATCACATCCGCTGCCTGCACGGAAATCGCGTTCTGCACAAGGATGATTTTGCCCGCGGTCTGATTGCGGCCATGCGCGACGGTGAGACGGTCGGCGTATTGATGGACACCAACATGACGCCGCCACAGGGCGTATTCGTCGATTTTTTCGGGCAGGCTGCCTGCACCGCTTCCGGCGTCGCCCGCGTAGCGCTGCGGACCAGGGCTGCCGTGCTGCCCGGCTTTCTTATGTGGGAAGAATCGGAGAGGCGTTACGTGCTACATTTTTTGCCGCCGCTGGAATTGATCCATACTGGCGACGACGAACGCGATGCAATCGCCAACACACAATTGTTTACCAGGGCTCTGGAAGATATCATTCGCCGCTATCCGGAGCAGTGGTTGTGGGTGCATCGCCGCTGGAAAACACGGCCGCCGGGCGAACCATCCTTATACTGAATCGGCTGCTGTAATCATTGCGACTTCTTCGCAAGCGCGAGAGGGCGATAACCGCGCCCAGCCGAAATTGCTCTACCATAGCGCTATGCTTTCTCTGCTTCGACTTGCGGAGGCCCTCCACGCTCAGTTCGAATCGCACACCTCACCATGCGACATCTTGGTGCAGCGGGTTTCGGGCGTACGCACTGCGGATTCACATTCCCTCGTCTTTGCGGAAAGCGATGCGGCATTGCATGAGGCCTTACGTTCCAAAGCTGGAGCGGTTCTCACCACACCGGAACTGGCACAGTCGATTGCTTCGCCGGTAAAACCGCTGCTGACTGTTTCGCAGCCGCGATTGGCGTTCGCCCGCGCAGTACGTCTGCTGAAACCGGCGCAGATCGCTTCGGGTATCCATCCCACCGCGATTGTTGCGGAAAGCGCGGACATTGCGGCAAGCGCATCGATTGGCCCCTACGTTGTCATCGGCGAAAATGCCCGTGTCGGCCAGCAAACGCGCATTAAAGCGGGATGCGTGATCGCCGAGGGTGTAGAGATCGGCGCGAATTGCAAAATTTACCCCCGCGTTGTGATCTATGCCGGAGTGAAACTGGGCGATCATGTGGTGGTTCACGCCGGTTGCGTGCTCGGCTCGGATGGCTTCGGCTATGTGCGCGATGACGAGACGGGCGAATACACGCAATTCCCACAGCAGGGAAATTTAACGATCGAAGATGACGTTGAGATTGGCGCAAACACGACCATCGATCGCGGAGCGCTGGAGGAGACGCACATCGAGCGCGGAACGAAGCTCGACAATCTGGTTCACATCGGCCACAACGTCCGCATTGGAAGGAATGTCGTCATCGCTGCGCAGACCGGCATCTCCGGTAGCAGCAGCGTCGGTGAGGGCGCGATTCTGGGTGGTCAGGTCGGCATCGGCGAACATGCGGAGATCGGGCCGAACGTGATTCTCGGCGGAGGCACGGGCGTGTTGAGCAAGAAGAAACTGCGCGGCGCGGGCGTAGTCTTCTGGGGACGGCCTGCGCAACCTCTGCGCGAATATTTGAAGTCTCTGGCAGCCCTCGCGCGGCTCGCTCGCAAATCGAAAGAATAATGCAATGGCAATTGTGGTCGTTGGCGGGCACACACGCAGTATCGGCAAAACTTCTGTCGTCGCCGGTTTGATTGCCACGCTGCCGGACAGGAATTGGACGGCATTCAAGGTGACGCAATTCGGCCACGGCATCTGCTCCGCGAACGGCGAGCCTTGCGACTGCGAAACCGATGCGCACACTGTGGCTGTGACCGAGGAACGCGATCCAACCACCGGCACCGACAGCGCGCGATTTCTAAATGCGGGTGCGGTGCGTTCCTTCTGGGTGCGCACGCGGCAGGGTCAACTCGCCGAGGCGATGCCGCGCGTGCGGAAAGAACTGGCATCGGCCGCGAACGCCATCATCGAATCGAACAGCATTGTGCGTTTTCTGAAGCCGGACTTGTACCTTACGGTACTCGATCCATCGATTGCGGATTTCAAGCCTTCGGCGCAGTACTTTCTGGATCGCGCCGGCGCCGTGCTGTGGAGCGGGTCTGACTTACGGCACGAATCCCGCGAAACCACCGCATGGCCGGCTGCCCTGTTGCAGATTGTGCGGAACAAGCCACAATTTTTTGTGGAAGCGCCCCTGTTTGCGAGCGACGAACTGACGGATTTTGTCGTGCGGGCGGTATCGGTTCCCCACTCAAGCCAACCGACATCTTGAATGAGCACCTGCGCCCGGTGCTAATAGATGTGAAATTCCACGATCACGGTCATTCTGACGGCGACCGGCTTGCCCTTAAACATGGCGGGTTTGAAGCGGTATTGCTTTACCGCATCGATGGCTTTTTCATCCAGCCCCATACCGATCGGGCGAATCACATGGGGATCGTGGGGCAGTCCCGTGGCGTCAACGACGATTTCCACGGGAACGTCGCCCTGGTATTTGGCCATGCGCGCCTGCTCGGAGAATTCGGCTTCGGGCCCGTAGATCAGCGAAGGCGGCGACACTCCTCCACCCACACGATACAAACCACCGCCATAGCCGCCGCCTTCACCCGGCCCGACGCCCGCGCCATTGCCGGAACCCACGCCGCCGCTCTTTCCCGAGCCAATACCTCCGGCGCTGCCGATGCCATTCGATAGCGGCCCTTTCACGACCGTTGAAGGATCGCCCAGGTTCGGCATATTGGTATTCGGCAGCTTGATGTTCTGCGGCATCACCACCGTAGGTTCGACCGCGAGTTTCGGCTTAGGATTGCGAATGATTTCGTCCGGCGGAACAAACTGCGTCTTTGCGATCTTGGGCAACTTCCCTTTCGCAGCCATGGTCAATTCGTGATCGCCGCCTCCGCCGCCTCCGCCCGATGCCGCCTGGTTGGCGGCGAACGGCATGAAGGGCGTGATGTTGAATACAGTGTGCTGCGGAACCACTTGCGGCACGACCGGCTTTTTCGGCTGCCAGAAGATCAGCGCCAGGATTACGGCCAAAACCACGACGTGCGTGCCAATGGAGATGAGACTGGATTTCTTGTCACGCGAAGGCGCCAGTGGATCCCGCACCGCGATTGCGTGGGATTCAAGTTGGAGTGGAGGCAGCTTGCGCGGGAAAAATACATCCCGAAAATCCTCGACAATTTCCGCCCAGATGGGTTTCTGATAGAACGGATCGGCGACGGGAATCGGCTTCGATAGCAGGCGAAGCTCCGGCCCGCGTTCCGGAAATAAAGCCGCGCGTGCGTTTCCGGTCAACGATTGCCAGAAGGAGTCGTCTGTGTCTGGATTGCTCCAGAGAGGCGACTGGCTCATATCCTTCAGGTTGTCCGTCTCGATCTCGGGCGGCGTCAGAAGCTGATTCGACATCATTCCCTTATTGACAACAAGCCGGGAGGGAGCCGACACTGCTGCCTCTCTCAATTATGCGGGATGCATCCTCATTTGTCGTCACCCGCAACCCTTGTCAGCCCAGGCAGTACTTGAAACTGCAACCATCGAACCGGCGCGCAGAGAGAACGGAAAGCATTTCTGTTTCGAAGTAAGTACTTCCGTTCTTTAGATAGACGTATGGCGCAGGGGATACGTTTCACTCGCGACAACGAACTTCCGCGCCAAAGCATTTATCATTAAGTTTACAAGCAAATTTGCCGTGGAGATGCTATGCCTGCTGGGCCGGACTTAAAGGCGACCCTGAACCTGCCGCACACTGAATTCCCCATGAAAGCCAATCTCCCGCAGAATGAGCCATCGCGGCTCGCTGCCTGGCGGGAATTGCACCTCTACGAGCAGATTCGCGCAGCACGCGAAGGCGCGCCCATCTATCTGCTGCACGATGGACCGCCTTACGCGAACGGCCCCATTCATCTCGGCCACGCGATGAATAAGTGCCTGAAGGATTTCGTCGTCAAATCGAAGACCATGGCGGGCTTCGATTCCCCGTATGTTCCCGGATGGGACTGCCACGGCCTTCCGATTGAAATCAAAGTGGACGAGCGGCTGGGCCGCAAGAAGCTGGAAATGGCTGCAATCGACGTGCGTCAGGCGTGTCGCGAGTACGCCCAAACATATGTTGATCTGCAGAGCGAGCAGTTTCAACGGCTCGGAGTTTTCGGCCAATTCGACCGGCCGTATCTCACCATGTCGAAGTCCTACGAAGCACGTATCGTGGAAACTTTTTTTGAGTTTCTCGAACGTGGTTTCGTCTACAAGGGGCTGAAGCCGGTTTACTGGTGCATCCACGACCGCACGGCACTGGCCGAAGCGGAAGTGGAATACGAGATGCACACCAGCCCCAGCGTGTACGTGCGCTATGCGATGACCAGCGACCCGTCCGCGATCGATGCCGCGCTCGCCGGCAAACAGCTCTACACCATCATTTGGACGACGACGCCCTGGACGCTGCCGGCTTCGATGGCAGTCGCATTTCATCCGGATTTTGAATACGTGGCGCTGGAGGCTTTGGACGGCAAAGTCTACATCGTTGCCGACGCTCTGGCGCAATCCGTCGTCGAAACGTGCGGACTGACGGGTGCGAAAGAGATCGCGCGCTTCCCGGGCCGAAAACTGGAATACACAACCTTTCAGCACCCATTTTTAGACCGCAGTATTCTCGGTGTGCTGGCCGACTACGTGACGGCGGACCAGGGCACCGGCGCAGTCCACACCGCGCCCTCGCACGGTGCGGACGATTTCTACACCGGCGCGCGCTACGGTCTCGACCAGACCTGCAACGTCGATGCAGCAGGACGCCTGCGGAATGGATTGCCGGAATACGACGGCAAAACGATTTTTGAAGCCAATGAATCGATCATCGAGTTGCTCCAGTCTCGCGGTGCGTTGCTGGCGCGCATCGACATTGAGCATTCCTATCCGCATTGCTGGCGCTGCCACAATCCTGTCATTTTTCGCGCGACGGAGCAGTGGTTTATCGGCATGGAAACGCCGATGCAAAATCCCGACGGCACTACGACCACCTTCCGCGAGCGCGCTCTCGATGAGATCAAGAAGGTGAAATGGGACCCGGCCTGGGGCGAGGAGCGCATCTCAAACATGGTCGCCACGCGGCCCGACTGGTGCATCTCCCGCCAGCGCATCTGGGGCGTGCCGATCGCCGTGTTCCTGTGCGAAAGATGCCATCGGCCTTTGAACGATCCGGCGGTCAATCATAAGATCGTGGAATTGTTCGAGAAAGAAGGCGCGGATGCGTGGTATGTCCACGATGCGGCGGCGATCTTGCCGGCAGGGACTGCTTGTCCGAATTGCGGCAACCAGGAATTCCGCAAGGAGATGGACATTCTCGACGTGTGGTTCGAATCGGGCGCAAGCCAGGCCGCAGTGCTGGGCAAGAAGGCTGGATTTGGCCTTCCGTGGCCCGCAGACCTGTACCTCGAAGGCGGCGACCAGCATCGCGGATGGTTTCAATCCTCGCTCTTGTGCGCCATCGGCGTAAAGAATGCGTCGCCGTATCGCAGCGCGGCCACTGTCGGCTGGACGCTCGACGAGAACGGTCGCGCACTGTCGAAATCCACCGGCGGCGGCGTCGATCCCGTCCAAGTCGCCGAACAACTTGGCGGCGACATTATTCGCTTGTGGGTCGCCTCCGTCGATTTTCGCGAAGATGTCGTCGCCGGCGTTCCGCTGATGAAGCGGCTCGCGGAAGATATCTATCGCAAACTGCGCAACACGTTCCGTTTCCTGTTGGGCAATCTTGGCGACTTCAATCCTGCGACAGATGCTTTGCCATTCGAGCAATTGCAGCCGCTCGATCAATACATGCTGGCGCGAACCGCCGAGCTGACCGATAAGATTCTGCGCTGGTATGAGCAGATGGAATTCCATCGCGTCTATCACGCGATCAACGAGTTCTGTACTTCGGACCTGAGCGCCATGTATCTCGACGTGCTGAAGGACAGGCTGTACATTTTTGCGCCGAACAACCCCGCGCGCCGCTCCGCGCAGACGGCCATCTGGCGCATCACAGAAGCGCTGGTCCGCCTGACCGCGCCCTATCTAAGTTTCACTGCCGAGGAGGTATGGAAATATCTGCGTGCAGTGAAAGGTCGCGAATCCAGCGTGCATCTCGCGCTCTTTCCGCGGCCGGACGAGCTGGCGCCCGCTTCAGCCATCGAATTGCTCGCCGACTGGGATCAGCTTTTTTTCGTTCGCGATGAGGTGCTGAAGAGTTTAGAAGAAGCGCGCAAAGAAAAACGGATCGGCAAAGCGCTGGAGGCGAAGGTACGTTTGGAAATTCCGGCATCCCTTGAAGCGCTCGTCCAAAAATACCAGTCCAGCTTGAAGGAACTATTCAATGTTTCGCAGGTGGAGTTGCAAAACACAACCAGCCCCGACGCGCTACTCGTGGAAACGCTCCCCGCAGATGGCACCAAGTGTGCTCGCTGCTGGAACTATTCCGTCCACGTCGGCGAGAATGCGCAATGGCCCACGGTCTGCGACCGCTGCGTGGCCGCATTGGAAGCGCTCGGCGTCGCCGGGAGCGTGCAGTGAGCACAACCCCACACGCGATCTGGAAGCTTCTGCTCATCTCGGCGCTGGTTTTCATTGCCGATCGCCTGAGCAAGGTCTGGATTATCCATCACATTCAGTCGGGCCTGGAAATCGTCATCATCCCGCATTTTTTCAAGCTGACGCATGTCTACAACAACGGTGCGGCGTTCAGTCTCTTCGCCGACACTCCATCGCCGGACAAAGTGCGCTGGATGCTGATTTGCTTCTCTGTCATCGCCATCGCCATCGTGCTGGCGGTTCTTTGGAAAGCGGGCCGCACCGTCAACGTCACCAGCGTCGCGCTCGCATTGATCCTCGGAGGCGCAGTCGGCAATCTCTATGACCGGCTCGCTTCGCGCTACGTCATCGATTTTCTCTCTTTCAATCTCTTCGGCTATCACTATCCGGATTTCAATGTGGCCGACTCCTGCATCGTAATCGGCGCAATCCTGTTGCTGATCGAAGTCTTCCGCGCACCGAAAGCTCTGTTCGCCGACTGAATCGCCGAATTTAATTACGCCTTCCATCCGCCGCGCCCTCTCTCGCTTCCAATGAGGTATGACTTTTGAGTTCAAAAATGGCCTGTTCCTGGCTCTAGTAATGTTCAGCAACACGGTCGGCACACTCTTTCTAGCCATCGGCATGCACCAGATGCCCCGTTTCGTCGTGGGGTCGCCGTTCCCATATTTCGTGGCTTTTCTCGCCAATCCCTGGATCATGGTTGGAATTGCAATGCTGGCCATGTGGATGTTCTCCCAGCTTTCCATGTACACGTGGGCGGACCTGAGCTATGTGCTGCCGATGACGGCGGGCGCGTATGTCTTGACCGCCATCCTCAGCCGATTCGTCCTCCATGAACACATCTCCTTCGCGCGGTGGGCCGGCATTCTGCTGATCTCCTTCGGCGTGTTCTTCGTTGCGGAGACGCCTCCGCGCGAGGAAGAAGAGCCACAAGGAGCGAGCCAGTGAAATGGATATGGGTGTTCATCACTGTTGTCGCCAGCACCGTTGGGGACCTGATCAGCGCGAAAGGGATGGTCCAACACGGCGAAATCCAGGACATGAGCCCGCGCGGGTTTGGACATATGGTGCGCTACATGGCAACCCACAAGCTAGTCGTTGGCGGCATCGCCAGCAACGCTGTGTCCTTTGGGGCATTTCTCGGACTGCTCTCCATGACAAATTTATCTTTTGCCGTTCCGGTGACGGCCTTGAGCTATGTGGTGAAGACGTTCCTGGCACGCATCTATCTGGGAGAGTGCGTCACGTGGCGGCGCTGGACGGGAGCAATCCTCGTCACCGTCGGCGTAATTTTGATCTCGCTTTGATGGGCATAAAAATCATGATGGCCCGGCGCTTCCTCCGCCGCCGTGTATCGCGGTCAGGACAAGGCCGGCGATCACGAGGCAGGTTGCGATCAGCTTTGTTACCATCACCCAGGTGCGGAAGTCTTCGCGAAACCACTCCGGTTTCAACTTCGTAATGGCGTACGCCCCCAGAAAAATGATGACGTAGCGCACGCCGGAAATCGCGGAAACCAGTGCGGGGCTAGTACGGCTGACCGCGTACACAACTCCGAACGATCCCACTCCCGCCACAAAGCGGTTGAACATATACCAGAATTTGCTTCTCGGGGGCGCTTCCTCCGAGCTTTCGAAAATCTGACGTCGCCACGACGGCGGAATGAGCATCGCAAAGGCGCCCGCCGCGGTGCCCACGGTAAAAAAAACATATCCGCTGACAAAATTGGTGCCATTGAAAACGATCTTTTGTAGAACTGCCGTCAATCCGAACGCCGCCGAAGCCAGAAGGACGTTAGGAAGCATTTTTTTCAACGGCCGTTTTTCGGCAAAGAACATGATGAAGCCGCCCAGTGTCATGACGGCGAATCCAATCACATTTCCACCGATCGGATGGCCCAGCAGTGGATACGCGATCAGCGCCGTAGCTACAGGAGCGAAGCCGCCCATTGCCGCCAGTTCTTCCGATGCCTCGCCCGCCTTTAACGCGGCGTAGTAGAAGTAGGACGCGATCAGATCTACAACTCCGGCCGCGAAACCGATGGCGGCCAGTTTCGGGCTCGGCATTTTGAATCCGAAGCCAAGCAGCACCAGGCCGAATATGCTGATCGCTCCAAGCCAGAACACATAGGAGAACAGGTTTCTCGTTTCCCGCTTCTGCAACAACACCTTGTCCCAGACCAGGGAAATGCCGATCAGCCCGTGCGCAATGACAGCGATCAAAATGCCGTTAAGGAGGAAAGCTTTGAAGTTCATTCGTTTGCAATACAGTTCGTGTCGATGTACTGCGTCACCGGGTTAGATGCCGCTCCGCGAATACTCAAGCTGTCGCGCAGGCGAGCCATGATGGAATTGGACAATCTGAATTCGGCGTGCAAATCTGAGAGACAACCGACACGAGGAGCTGCTATTGCTCAATCTAAAAACGTGCAAAGGAAAAGAGTGAAACTGATTTGTTTTCTGCTGCTGCTTGGCCCCTTCACCGCCGCGCAGGTTCCCCAGTCAGCGCCTCAGACTGCTCCACAAAAAAGAACAAATGCACTGCAATCCCCCGGCGCCGTTCCCACGCCAGCGCAGATTGAACATATGCGACAGTTGCTCGCCGACTGGCCGGACCTGGCTCGCTATCGCGCGGCGAATGCAGCGCTTCCACCACCCGCGCCGGGAGAAAACCGCGTGGTGTTCATGGGCGACTCCATCACCGACATGTGGGGCCGGCGCGAAAAGCCGTTCTTTCCCGGCGAGCCGTACATCAACCGCGGCATCAGCGGCCAAACCGCGCCGCAGATGCTGGTCCGCTTCTGGCCCGATGTGATTGCGCTGCAGCCGAAGGTCGTATTGATTCTCGCGGGCACCAACGATATCGCCGGAAACACGGGGCCCTCCACGCCGCAGATGATTGAAGACAACTTGATGGCAATGGCCGAACTGGCGAAGGTGAACCATATCCGCATGGTCCTGTCGTCCATTCCGCCCGCGGCAAACTATCCATGGAAGCCCGGCATCGATCCAGTCCAGGAAATTCGCGCGCTCAACGAATGGATGCGCAGCTATTGCGCCGGCGAACGATGCATTTATCTGGACTACTATTCGGCCATGGCGACACCCGATGGCGCCATGAAGCAGAACCTGACAATTGACGGCGTTCATCCCAACCAGGCCGGGTACGACGTGATGGCGCCGTTGGCCGAGAAGGCTATCTCCGCAGCGCTGGCGACGCCGTAAAGTCATTTTCACCGCCTTCCCCTCGCGCTCGGCGCTGGAGGTAATCGCCGTAAGTCTATGAAAACTTCACGCGTTTAGCCGGGCGTCCCGCAAACGTTTTCCACAGTTGCGCAAACGTTTGCCAAGCGCGCAGTTCCGGCCTACAATTCCGCCATTCGTATTTTCCGTGCCGTGGAGGCATCCAGTATGACGTCCCGATTCTCTGTCATCTCAATGTGCCGTACCTTCGTTGCGTGCGCTGTGGCGCTCGCTGTGTGCAGTATCCCATTGCTTGCTCAAACGCAAAACCAAAGCAAGCCGCAACATCAAAAAATTCTCGGCGGATGGTTTGAAGAGTGGAGCATCTATTACGCCGGCTACAACATTGCTAACCTGCAACAGAATCATGTTGCTGACAACCTGACGCATCTCTTCTATGCGTTTGCGAACTTGACAGCGTCCTCGACCGATCCGTCCTCCGACACATGCGCGTATGCGGACACATACGCCGATTACTCCAACCCATATTTGCCCAGCGTCAGTGGCGCTCCGTATACCGGCCCTCTGTATGGAAATTTCGCCGCCATTCAACAATTGAAACAACTGCATCCGAATTTGAAAGTCGTGATGTCGATCGGCGGCTCGTCGGCGGCGAATACAGCAGCATTTTCGCTCGCTGCCAGCACGGAGGAAGGACGCAAGGCATTGGCCGCATCCTGCATCAACATGTTCGTTAAAGGCAATATTGCTCCGGGAATCACAGCTCCTGGCCTGTTCGATGGCTTCAATATCGACTGGGAATTCCCAACCTCCGCCGACACAAACAACTTCACCGCTCTGCTGGCGGAGTTCCGCAATCAGCTGAACACACTTTCTCGTACTACGCAAAAACAGTACAGCCTGTCCTTCGACGGACCGGCAGGATCGCAGAATTACGTGAATATCAACCTTCGCGCGGCGGCGGCGCAGGTGGATTTCATCACCGTCGATGGCTACAACTATGCCGGATCGTGGGACACGCAGACCAACCATGCATCGCCGCTGTTCGACGATCACCAGGATCCAGACTACGGCCAGGATCTGGACATCAACGATACAGTCGATGCGTACCTGAAAGCCGGAGTGCCGCCTTCCAAATACACGATGGGCGTGCCGCTCTACGGCGCTGGCTGGGGAGGGGTTCCCAACATCAACTATGGGTTGTATCAGAACTCGACCGGCCCGTCCGCGGTGTTGCTGACCAATGGGACCGGTCCGTGTCCTGATCTCAGCGGAAATACTCCCGGATGCGATACTTTGCTGACGCCCGGCCTTGCCACCTACACAACGCTCGCCAATTTGACCAGCAACGGATATACCGCGCATTTTGATGCGCAACGAGTCGCCATCTCGATGTACAACCCGAAGACGCAGACCTTCTACACCTACGACAGTCCGGTCACGGCGTTGCTCAAGATGGTCTACATCAACCATAAGGTGCCGGGCGGATTAGGCGGAGCCTATGTCTGGGCGCTGAAGGACGACGATGCCAACGGAACGATGGTCAAAACCATGGCCGCCGGATTGGAGTACTGATTCGGATTGTTCGCTCTGTGACGACCGCGAGGCCAGCTCAACCCTGGCCTCGCGGTTTATTATTTGGGCGCTAGTCCTGAGGGGAGATGTTTCCCTCCCGTTCGTCCGCAAGCCCTTCCGCCCGAGCCTGTAAACTAGAGAATGCGGCAATGTGCGTCGATAGCCCATTGTCAGTCCCATGCAGGAACCCTGGCCGAATGATGGATCGCATCACCGTTCGCGGAGCGCGCGTTCACAACCTGAAGAACATTGATTTTGAGATTCCGCATGGCGCCCTCACGGTCGTCACCGGTGTCTCAGGTTCGGGGAAATCCTCGCTCGCATTCGACACCATCTATGCGGAGGGCCAACGGCGCTATGTCGAATCGCTCTCCGCGTATGCACGTCAATTTCTGGAGCGAATGGAGAAGCCCGACGTCGATCACATCGACGGTCTTGCGCCCGCGATTGCCATCAAGCAGAAGAACACGACGCGCAATCCGCGTTCGACAGTGGCGACAGCGACGGAAATCTACGATTATCTGCGGCTGCTCTTCGCCCGCTGCGGAATCATGTATTGCCTCAACTGCGGCGGCATCGTCAAACGCGACAGCGTGGATGAAATTGCATCCTCGGTTCTTGCGCTGGAAGAAAATACCCGCTTGCTGGCATTGTTTCCGGTGGTGATGCCGGATGCGGGCGAAGAAGAGAAGCGCTCCTCGAAGAAAAAGAAAGCCGCGAAAAAGGCTGCATCACGGCCAGGGAAGAAAGATGGCAAATCCATCACCAAGGCTGAGGCTGCACTGGCGGCTGCGCGTAACGCCGCGAAAGTCAATCGTTACGCGGGCGATTATGTCCCGGAGACGAATCCAGCAGATGCGCCCATCATTGACCCGCGTAAGAAGAGACTTGGCGAACTACGCCAGCGCGGTTTCAACCGGCTCTACCAGGACGGCCGAATCGTCGAATTCTCCACGCCCGAATCCTTGCTGGAGCTGGACTTTACTCAGCCGCTGTTTGTCTTGATCGATCGCATCGTCGTTTCGCCGGAGGCTCGCGCTCGCATTGTGGACGCGGCGGAAACCGGCTATCGCGAAAGCGGAGAAATCATCTTTGAGACCGTGCCACGGCCCGGGGACGACGGCTCTTTGTTGCCGCCACGGCGGTTGAGTTTCTCCGGAGCATACGCCTGTAAAGCCTGCAATCGCGTGTACCGCGAGCCGGAGCCGCCGCTGTTTTCCTTCAACAATCCTTTCGGCGCGTGCCCGCGCTGCGAAGGCTTCGGCAACACGATCGATTTCGATCTGGAACGCATTATCCCTGACAAGACGCGGACATTGAATGACGGCGCAATCGACCCCTGGGTGCGTCCAAAATACCGGCCAATGTTTGGAGAGCTGCGCCGGGCAGCCAAAGAAGCCAATGTTCCGCTCGATGTGCCGTGGCAAAATCTGACTGCGGCGCAGCAGGCATTTGTCCTCGATGGCTCCGGATCGTTTCCCGGCGTGCGCGGATTCTTCGCGCATCTCGAGCGGAAGAAATACAAGCTGCATGTCCGTGTATTTCTCAGCAAGTACCGCGGCTACGCACTATGCCCGGAATGTAAGGGGCAGCGGCTGCGAGCCGAAGCGCGGGCCGTCAGAATCGACGGGCGAAATATATGTGAGGTCACGGCACTCACCGTCGGTGAGGCGCAGAAGTTCTTTTCGCAAATCCGATTGAGCGCGGAGCAGATGGAGATCGCCGGACGCATTCTTGAAGAAATCCGCCAGCGCTTGCGTTTTCTCAAGGAGGTCGGCCTGGATTATCTTTCGCTCGACCGGCTTTCCTCCACGCTGTCAGGCGGCGAGGCGCAACGCGTACAGTTGGCGACGTCGCTCGGTTCGCAATTGGTTGGTGCGATGTATGTACTCGATGAGCCTTCGATCGGGCTGCATCCGCGCGACACCGGCAGGCTGATTCGCATTCTGGAAGGGCTGCGCGATATTGGCAACACGATTCTTGTTGTCGAACACGATGCCGAAATCATTCGTGCGGCGGATTATCTGCTCGATCTTGGCCCCGGCGCGGGCGAGTTGGGTGGCCGGCTGCTGGCTTCCGGCACGCTGCCGGAACTGATGGAATCTCCTGACTCGCTGACTGGAAAATATCTTCGCGGCCAATTGTCGATCTCCATCCCTGCGCGTCGCCGCACGCCAGGTAGAGAGTGGCTGCGGTTGACGGGCGCCCGCGCACACAATCTGAAATCCGTAGACTGCGAAATTCCATTGGGGTTGCTGGCCTGCATCACCGGCGTTTCCGGTTCCGGAAAATCGACGCTGGTGCACGATGTGCTCTATCGCGCGCTGGCCCACGCGCTGGGCGAAAGCGACGTGACGGACCCGACGCATTTATACGACACGCTGGAAGGCACGCAATATCTGAATGGCGTTGTGCTGGTCGATCAATCACCGATCGGACGCACGCCGCGATCCAATCCTGTGACGTATATGAAGGCTTTCGACGGTATCCGCGATCTTTACGCATCGCTGCCGGATGCGAAGCGGCGCGGGTACACCCCGGGATTCTTTTCCTTCAATGTTCCCGGAGGCCGTTGCGATGTCTGCCAGGGCGATGGAACAGTGACGGTCGAAATGCAGTTTCTCGCCGATGTCGAACTGCCATGCGAGGAATGCAACGGAACACGATTCAAGGCGGGCATTCTCGAAGTGAAATACAAAGGGAGAAATATCCACGACGTTTTGAACATGACAGTGAAGGAAGCGCTCCAGTTTTTTGCCGGTCACGTCAAAATACAGGACCGTCTGCGCGTGCTGGACGATGTCGGCCTCGGTTACCTGCGCCTGGGCCAGTCGGCCACGACGCTTTCCGGAGGAGAAGCGCAGCGCGTGAAATTGGCTGCACATCTGGCGAACGCGCGGATCAGTGGAGGCCACTCGGCGGCCCGTCGGGCAAAAAACAGGCTGCTCTACATCCTCGACGAACCGACTACCGGATTGCACTTCGACGATGTCAGCCGATTGCTTTCCGTGCTGCGCCAGTTGATCGACAACGGCGGGTCCTTGCTGGTCATTGAGCACAATCTGGACGTGCTGAAAGCGGCGGACTGGATCATCGATCTCGGGCCGGAGGGTGGCGCGCACGGCGGCGAGATCGTGGCTGCAGGAACGCCGGAAGAAGTGGCTACAGTTCCCGAATCTCACACCGGGCAATGGCTTGCGCGCGTGCTGCGTCCTGTTTCGATTAGCGCGGAACTGGCAGTGGCGGGAGACTGAGATGCGCTATTTTTCGCAATGGATTGTTGCGATGGCATTGCTGGGAAGCGCTGCGTGTTTGGCCGCCCAGACCACGCCGCTTCCACCGGGGACGACTTCACCGGATGACACGTCCGCGCAACAGGCGATGCCGAATACTCCATCCGCACGGGCTTCGGCATTGCTGTCGCCGGCCGAAGACGACATTGCACGCGGCGAGTATGGCAAAGCGCTCCCGTTGTTGAGCAAAATACTGTCCGCACCATCCGCTGATTCTAAGGCGACCGCGCGGGCATTCTACGATCGCGGCTACATCGAGCAGGAGCAGAACGAACTATCCTCCGCCGAGGCGGATTTTCGCAAGGCGGTCGCAGTCGATCCCAAACAGTTCGAATCCCGTGCCGCGCTGGGTCGACTATTGGCGCAACAGCAGCAATGGAAGCCGGCGCACGAGGAACTGGAGATGGCCGCAAACTTGATGCCGGCAAGTGGAAACGCGCGGCAGGCGGTCGCCAACGCAGACCGCACACTGGCGCGTGTAGACGCGCAGATGTACGATGCCTCGGCAGCCAGCGACGCGTTGATCGCTGCATTGAAGCTGACGCCGGAGCAACCGGACGATACATTGTTTGCCGCGCAGCTCGCGGCGGAAAGCGGCAATCAAGCAGACGCGGAGAACGAATACAGAAAGGCTCTCGCCGCCGATCCGAGATCCATACCGGCTGCGGAAGGCCTCGGGCGTGCACTCATTCGTCAGGATAAATTTGCCGATGCCGAGCCGGTCTTGCAACAAGCGCTCCACCAGGAATCGAACGATCCAGTATTGCTGGCGGAGTTGGCAGCGGCGCTCGCCGGCCAGGGCAACTCGGAAGCGGCCACCGCGCAACTGGAAGCGCTCCATCGACAAAACCCAGACCAGCCTGCAGTAACGCGAATGCTGGCGGACTTGTACAGCAGCGCGGGCGCTTCCGCCAAGGCGGCTCCGCTTTATCAACAGCTGCTCGCAGCAGATCCCCGAAATCCGGATCTGCTGACGGCGGCGGCCGAGAACCTGGTCCTCGAACAGCAGTGGGCATCCGCAGTGCAAACGTTTGAAGAATCCCTCAACACTCAACCGGCGCAGGCCGATGCCTGGAGTGGCTTGGCATTCGCGGCCTCGCAGAACCATCAATATGCTTTAGCCCTGACCGCTCTCGACCATCGCCAGCAGTATCTTGCGGATGGACCCGGAACCCTTTTTCTGCGCGCGGATGCGCTTGACCATCTGCATCGGGAAAAAGAAGCAGCCGTCTTCTACCGAAAGTTCCTGAGTGAATCGCAAGGCAAATTTCCGAATGAAGATGCGCAGGCACGCCAGCGATTGAAAGCGTTGGGAAAATAGTTTCCTCTACACCGAGTCATTCTTCGATGGAGGGCAGGATGGAGCTGTAAACCCCCTTACATCGGCTGACCCTGACGAACCGAAAATTCTCTACAATAGAGTTGGACACTCCGCGAAAGGGATCCTTCACTTGCCTGCATCGCAACCGGCACTTCTCCCCATGCTGGATGAAGAGCACCAGAACGCCACCCGCGCCTTCAGCCTCCACGAAATCTTCGCCGCCGAATATCGTTTGCTGCGCCCGCGTGCGCCGATGCCGCAGTTCGACGTGCACTTCTATCCTTTTACGGGCGTGAACACAACCATCCGCCTGCGCGAAGGCAAGGCTCTGGTACGACTGTCAGACATGCTGGAGGGCGCACCGGCCAGCGTGGTGCGCGCGATTGCGCACATTCTGCTGGCGAAGCTCTATCGCAAACCGATCGACGCCACACACGCCAATCGATATCGGCGGCACCTGGGAAGCGACGCGGTGACTCGCCGTGCCGAGCAGGTGCGGCGCAGCCGGGGTAGAAAAAATGTGTTGACCGCGCAAGGTCACCACTACGATCTGGAAGAAATATTCGAGCAGCTCAATCGGCAGTACTTTCATGGGCTGCTAGGCCGTCCGGTGCTGACGTGGAGCGCGCATTCCGCCAGGCGACTGCTTGGCCACTATGACGCAGCGCACAATACCATCGTCGTAAGCCGCGTGTTTGACCGGCCCGAGACACCGCGCTATGCGATTGAGTATCTGCTGTTCCATGAAATGTTGCACCTGAAGCACCCGGTGCAGATGCGCGGCGGACGCCGCTGCGTGCATTCGCGCGAATTTCAGCGCGAGGAAAAGATGTTCCCAGAACTCGATCGGGTGAAGAAATATTTGAAGATGCTGTAATCGAAGATTGCGTCTCTATCCCGACGCCACATGCGCGGCAGGCTTGCGGGCCCGCACCTGCGCCCGCGTTCGGGCATGGCGTTTTGCCCACACAACCAACACAACGCCGGCGATCATCGATCCGATGCTGGCCACCTGCGCGTTGCTCATGCCGAAATATATCTTCGGATTGATGCGGACGAACTCCACGAGAAAGCGCGCCAACCCGGTCCACACCAGGTATTCACCGGTGATCTGGCCAATTGGTTTTTCCGTTCTGCCGCGCTGCCACAAATACCATGCAATCAAAAGCGCTGCGATGAATTCATAGACCGGCGTGGGCTGGACGCGCTGCATGGTCGGCACCAGGCCATGCGGGAAACTGACGCCCCACGGCAGCGAGGTGGGAATTCCATAGTCGCCGTCGCCGGAAGTGAGGCAGCCGATCCGCCCGACGCCGTAGCCGACCGCAGCCGCCGGAGCCGCAAGATCCAGCATTCCCAGCGCTCCCACCTTGGCCACTCTTCCCTGCCACATCAGAACGAGAATGGCAGCAACCAGGCCGCCGAACCATGCAAATCCGGCGCGATCGAGCAGCAGTGCCAGCGGGGCCTGCATCAACAGGTGGGGCGACTCGAAAACATGCCACAGTTTGGCGCCAACGATCCCGGCCACCGTCGCGAGCGCGGTCACGTTGATGGCGTCAGCATGCACGCCTTTCCGTTGAAAATTCTTGTACAATACCCAGCATCCCGAGACGGCAGCCAGCCAGAGCATAATGCCAAACGTGCCGATCGAGAAGCGACCAATGTGAATAAATGGATACATGCAGCGGAATTCCCTATGCTTTGAGTATAAGCGAGTCGCCGAACCCCGCTATCCGTCTCCGTGTCGCCGACAATGTGTTCATAATTGCGTCTTACAATGAGCAGTACCTTGCATCCTGCATGACAAATCCAGTGACAGTCCGGGACCTGGAACTGTTCCTTTCTCGTGAGCAGATACAGAAGCGCGTAGCGGAGATGGGTGCGGAGATCAGTCGCGATTTTGCTTTGCAGAATGTCGTCCTGGTCGGCGTGCTGAAGGGTGCTGCGATCTTTCTGGCCGATCTGGCGCGATCGATCACGATCGGATGTACCTTCGACTTTATCGCGGTCTCCAGCTATGGTGTCATGTCCCGCTCGAACGGGACCGTGCGACTAATCAAGGACATGGACCTGCCGATTGAAAATCGCAACGTGGTGCTCGTCGAGGACATTCTCGATACCGGCGAAACTCTTTCCTATTTGCAAACCCTCTTGCTCGCAAAGAAACCCGCTTCTCTCAAAATTGCGGCGCTGCTAAACAAACCGGGCCGCCGCCTGCGCAAATTCGAAGCGGACTACGTCGGCTTCTCCATCCCCAATCGGTTTGTGGTCGGCTACGGGATGGATTTCGCCGAACACTATCGAAATCTGCCGGATATCTGCCTGATGCCATTGGACATCAAAGAGTAGTAGTCTAACTGCGGCGAAGCGAGTATGCTGGCCGCATTGACGATGGCGACGATTCGGAATCGCCGGGCGATTTGCATGACGCAGACGATCGGACTTTAAGCAATGATTGTTTCTCTTCCCCCCTTTCCTGCCGGCTTGACGGAGGACGTTGGTACCGTCGGGTTCGATGTTGAGCGCTTCGCGGCGAATGCCTCGCGCAATTGGCAAAGCCTGGCTGCCACCTTCGACCACACACTGCTTCAACCAGCCGCCACATCCAACGACATCGTTCGCCTCTGCGAAGAGGCCGTCCGCTACCGTTTCGCGTGCGTTATGGTCAACCCTTGCTGGATCGCCCTCGCCCATAGCAACCTGGCCGGCACCGGTGTGCCTGTCGGATCCGTCGTTGGGTTTCCATTGGGCGCATCGCTCACTCGCAGCAAGCGTGAGGAGGCGGAGGCGGCCCTTCGGCTGGGTGCGCGGGAGCTCGACATGGTCATCCAGATTGGCGCACTGAAGGGACGCGACAATGAAGCAGTCCGCAGCGACGTGGACGCGGTCGTCAATATTACCCACAATGCTGGAGCCAAACTTAAAGCAATACTTGAGACTTGCCTGTTGACTCTGGAAGAAAAACTGCGCGCATCAGAAATCTGCGTGGCTGCGGGTGTGGATTTCCTGAAGACCAGCACCGGATTCTCCACTGCCGGCGCGACTGCGGACGACGTTAGTCTGCTCCGAGGTGTCGCGGGAGGTCGCTGCGGAGTGAAAGCCGCCGGAGGGATACGAACGCTCGACGCCGCGCTCGAAATGCTGTCCGCCGGCGCCAATAGGATTGGAACCTCCTCCGGCGTCGCCATCATCGAAACCTTTATCGAGCAGCGCAGCGAATTGATTCAGCGTTAAACGATAGGAGGGTTGTCGGCTCAGGCGATTTCAATGCGCTCGGCAAGCTCCGTCACGGACCGGCGACGTTCGGCTCTCCACATAAGAAAAGCTACGGTTGCCACGCCGATACCGCCCATGACCCAACACAGCTTTTTCGTCGCGCCGCCTCGAAAATCCTGACCCTCCCTGGGTTGAATGTAGCGTGGCAACGGGAGAAACGCCAAAGGAATCGCGACGCGGAAAGCAGTGCGCTATCCTGAAAATCGGAAGATGACTGGTAAAAGCAAATCCGCGGACGAAGTTCTCCAGCCCAGCCGAACGAAATCGGACTCCGGGGTTCCGCGTGGCAATGGCGTGGATGCCGATGCTTCTGGCACTCCAACCGCGCCAAACCCGCGAACCGGCCAGGGCGCGGAGCACCACGTATATGAAGGAGACTACCGTCCCGCTTCCGCCGGCACGCCGCCACGCGAGGAACCGCGAGTCGATTCGCTCCAGATTGATTTCCTCACCCGTCTCGCGGACGCGCTGAACACGACCCTCGACCTGCAAACGCTGCTGCATCGCGTGGCCGATCTGGTGCGTGCCGTGATCGACTATCGCATTTTTGCCATTCTGCTCTTAAACGATCGCACCAATGAGCTGCGCATGCGCTTCCAGATCGGCCACACTCCAGAGGTCGAGCGCCTGCGGATCCGCATGGGAGAAGGCATCGTCGGCCAGGTCGCCGAACGCCGCGAAGCAGTGCTGATCAATGACGTCCGGACCATTGCCAACTACATCGATGCCAATCCGCACGTCTGCTCCGAGCTGGCCGTGCCGCTGGTTACCAAGAATCGCGTAATCGGCGTCATCGACATTCAGTCGGAGCAGGCCAATTATTTTCGCCCCGAGCACCTGCATCTGCTGCAGCTCACAGCGTCGCGGGTCGCCATCGCCGTGGAAAATGCGCGGCTTTACACCCGCATTTCGCGGCAGGCGCAGACGCTGGAACTGCTGCATGAGATCAGCCGCGAGCTGACCTCTATTCTCGATCCCGAGCAGTTACTGGAGCGTGTCGGCAACCTTCTGCAGCGCGTAATTCCCTACCAGATGTTCGCTATCTGGATGCTGGATGAGAGGCGCAACATGCTCGTGCACCGTTTCTCGATCCGCTTCGGGAAAACAAACTATTCGTTTTCCGAGCCGGTGCCAATTCAACGCGGCCTGATTGGTGCAGCGGTCAGCAGCCGCCAGACCATCACCGTCGGCGACGTTCGCCGCGATCCCCGCTACATCATGGTGCATCCGGAGACGCGTTCCGAGATGGCCGTCCCGCTGGTCTACAAAGGAAAAGTTCTCGGAGTGCTTGACCTCGAACACACCCGGCCGAATTTTTTTACGGAAGACAATGTCCACGCGGTTAGCACGCTGGCCGCGCAACTTGCTATCGCCATCGAAAATGCGAGCCTATACCAGCGCATTACGCAAGAGGAGCAGCGCCTGGAAGAGGACCTGTCGATGGCGCGGAAGGTGCAGTTTCGTCTGATGCCACAGACGTTGCCCGATCCAGCGCACGCCCAATTGGCGGCCCGTTTCGTACCGGCGCGCACCATTGGCGGCGATCTATACGATTTCCTGGACTATGGCGACGGACGCACCGCCGTCGTGCTGGGAGACGTGAGCGGCAAGGGCGCGGCGGCTGCCCTTTATGCGGCCCTGGTCAGCGGCATCATGCGCTCGCTGGCCTCACAACGGCCGTCGCCCGCGCAGATGCTGGCATTGCTGAACGACCAACTGCAGGAACGCAAGCTCGACGCGCAGTATGTCACCATGCTGTTTGCAATCTGGAACGACAACGACAAGACATTGCAGATCGCGAATGCAGGCGCGTGCCAGCCGCTGTTCTGCCGCGCCAAGGGTGTCGAACCAATCCAGGCCGCGGGGATTCCGCTCGGCATGTTTCCCGACGTGGAATACGAAGAGTTCACCCTATCGACTCAGCCTGGCGATGTGATCGTCTTCTACTCCGATGGAATGATCGACGCCGAAAATGACCGCGATGAAATGTTCGACATGGAACGGCTGACCGCGATCCTGGCGAAAAACCGCCGTTGCTCTGCCGCCACCATGGTGAGCAGCATTCTAAAAGCCGTTTCCGCGTTCCAGGGCACAGTGGAACATTTCGACGACGAAACCGTCATCGCTCTCCGCGTGACCGATAAAAAAGTACCCGCCGAATGCTGAGGTTGCAATTTCTAATTGGCCAGTGCGTTGCAGTCTGCTCCGTGTATCGGTGACTGTGGCGGCTTAGCTTGGATGGATAACGCGCGCAGTTGATTCAGCTCGCGCGAGATCGCCTCTCGTTCCGGAGCATTGGCGCCGCGTAGTTGGAGATAAATTTCCAGTTCGCCGGCAGCTTGGGCGTTTTGACCGGCGGCCAGCAGTGCGCTCGCACGCAGCAGGTGAAGCGGTGCAAAGTCTGGCGGCGCGGTAAGTGCTGCTCGGTTCGCCCATTCCAACGCGAGCGCGGCGTGCTCCTGACCCGCTTCCGCGCGCGCCCATTGATACGCCACCTGCCAGGTTGCCTGATCCTGCTTCCGAACATGGCTTAACGCCGTCTCCGCTTCCGCATAATTGCCAAGATGATTGTCGGCGGTGGCGAGAATCACCCACGCTTTCTCATCAGCATTGTCGATGCGAACGGCATCTTCGGCCTCAGCTCTGCCCCGTTCAAATTGTCCTTGCGACAGGGCAGCCGTTGCTGCCAGCGCTTCCGCGTCGGCAAATTTCGCATCGGCGCGAACTGCTCGCTGCGCGTCCTTCTCCGCTTGCGCGGCATCTCCGCCATGCAGTTCCCGAACCGCTCGCTGATAGAACCGCATCGCCTTCGGCGCAATTCCAGACTCCTGGATGGCCGCGACGGAGATCGACTCGTTCGCGAGGGACGCAGCCGGCATCGCGGCATCCTCTGTTCCGGAGCGCTGCGCGAGCGCCGCCTGCCCGCATAGGCACAATGTCATCGCTGCCGTCGCAATGGCAGCGAGCGTCCGGCAAACTCTGAACCATCCGTGAAGTAACATGGGGGAAGACAATCCTCTCCGGCAATTTGCTGCCGTGCGTTTGTCCCGCCGCCAGATGCCGGATTTCATATTGCCTTCTGAACGCGCGGATCACACCGAACAATTGACTCGCGATACGATGAGATTTCCGGTTTGAATCTCCATTCCTGAAATGGAACGACCTAATAATCAATCAGGAGAAATCTTCTTGCCGCATCACGATCAATCTCCACCATCGCCCACGCAAACGACGCGGGTGATTTCTCCCGCAAGCAACGTCCTCGGCAGTTTGCGCCTGCCCGGCGACAAAAGCATTTCGCACCGCTACGCCATGCTGGCCGCTTTTGCCGAGGGCACTTCGCATCTGATCAACTTTTCCAGCGGCGCCGACCCGCACAGCACGCTCGCGTGCATGGAACAGTTGGGCGCGCGCGTGGAGCATAAGGAAAACGGCGTCATCGCCGTCACTGGGCGCGCCGGCGCGTTCGCTGCGCCGTCGTCTCCGCTCGACTGCGGCAATTCCGGCTCAACCATGCGAATGCTGGCGGGCTTGCTGGCGGGCCAGCCGTTCCCCTCCACGCTGATCGGCGACGCTTCTCTAAGCCGACGGCCAATGGAGCGCATCCGCGCGCCACTGACTGCCATGGGAGCAAAGGTTGATCTGACGAATGGCCACGCGCCCGTGACGATCCACGGCGGTCCGCTGCACGGACTGGATTATGCAACGCCGATTGCCAGCGCGCAGGTAAAAACCTGTCTACTCTTCGCCGGACTTCAGGCCGACGGAACAACCCACGTGCATGAGTCGGTCCGCACCAGGGACCACGGTGAGCTGGCGCTGCGGGCTTTTGGCGCGCGGCTGACGCGCAGCAGGAATACAGTCAGCGTCGACGGCGGACAGAAGCTGCACGCAATCGACGCCACAGTGCCGGGCGACATGTCCTCTGCCGCATTTTTTCTCTGCGCCGCGGCGTTATTCCCGGAAGCGAACCTGGTGCTGGACGGCATTGGCATGAATCCAACACGGGCCACGCTGCTGGACGTGTTGCGGACGCTCGGCGTTCGCCTGAATGTGCTGGAACTGAGCGAACAGCATGGCGAACTCATCGGCACGCTGCAAGTGCTCGGTGCACCTGTGGGATTGCAAGGCGCGGAGATTGCCGGCGAACTGTCGTCGCAATTGATTGACGAACTCCCAGTACTGGCCGCAATCGCACCCTACACGCGACAGGGCATCCGCATCCGGGATGCGCGTGAGCTGCGAGTGAAAGAGTCCGATCGCATTGCGCTGGTGGCGAAGAACCTGCGCGCGATGGGGGCGGAGGTCGAAGAGTTTGAAGACGGGCTGGATGTTCCCGGCGATCAGTCCCTCCATGGGGCGGAGGTCGATTCCGGGGACGACCATCGCATCGCAATGGCATTCGCCGTGGCCGCGCTGCGCGCCACTGGAGAAACGCAAATTCGTGGCGCGGAGTGCGCCGCGATTTCATTTCCGGAATTCTTCGATTTTCTGGACCGGATTACGGAAAAGTGATTGGGAACGAGACGGATGCAATTCCACCCCACTCAAGCCGACAGGCAGCTTGAGTGGGGCACGCGGCGCATTCGCGCTAGCTGGGATTTCCAGCCCCACTTGGCTGATTCGGGTGCAGCGGCTCGGGCTTTGTCTCCGGCCGCGGCGCTCGCAGTCCTGGCACCAGCGGCTCGTGCGAGATATTTCCTGAAGCCGCATCGGTGATACTAATGCCGTATTTATTCAGCGTGTCGGCGACCAGTTCCGATAAAGCCGCGCGATCCACTGCATAGGTAGCCTGCGCGGCGATTAAGTTGTCCTGCGCGGTTTCGTAGTTACGCGTCTGCGACAGGACGTTCGCGGTTGTGGACGCGCCCAGGCGGTACTTCTTCTGCTCCGCATCGAGGCTCTGCACGGCGTATTGCTGGCTGGCTTCGGCAGACTCCACTTGCGCGCGATCGTTTTGCAACGCATAGAGCTGGTTCGTCACCTGCATCTTCAACTGCACGTACAACTGCTGCAAGCGCATCTGCGATTGGCGGTATTCAATCTGCGCGCGGGCCTGCTGCGCCTGTGCCTGGCGATTGCGGATGGGCACAGTAAAATTGAAGCCGACGCCTTTATTCGGCCCTGAACTGTTGACCAGATTGCCCAGCGCAGTCCCGTAGGAAATCTCATTTCCCGGAGTCCCCGCGCATGGATCGAAGCCGTCGAATGGTACACAGCTGATCAAAGGATTCTTCGAACCGCCGATTGCTTGCGCTCCATAAAAGCCATAGACATCCAGAACCGGTAACAGCGCGTTCTTCACAGACTTCAGCGTGATTTCCTGGTTCTTAAGCTGCAACTGCGCCTGCTCCACGTTCGGGCTGTTGGCATAGGCTTGCTGCACCAACTCGTCGACGGACATGTTCTCCTCCGGAGTCTGCATCAGAGAAACACGATCCGTCGGAATCACCGGAGCAGCGGCGAAAGTCGGGTCGTCCAGGTTGCGGGCAATCGCCTGCTTGATTATGAGTTGCTGATATTCGAGCTTGGTCTTCGAAGTGGTAAGCGCCTGCTGATCGCTGGCGACTTGCGCCTTGGCATTAACCACATCGAGGGGAGCCAAGGTACCGATCTGCAATTGCTTCTGATCGTCGGAGAGCAATTGCGTGGACTGCTTCAGCGCGCCTTCCTTGGCCTTTTCGTCCTCATACGCGCCCACCAGTCCCCAATAAATATTTTCAATTTGGTCGATGGTATAGAGCAACTGCGCGCGGAAGGAGGAGTCCGTGATGCGGCGATTGTTCTTCGTGATGGCAATATACCGGCCATTCACGGCCCATCCAAACCCCTGCAGCAGATGTTGGGTGATCTGGGCGTTGAATGTGGTGTTCAAAGAGGGGCTGTAAAAATTGCTGAAAGGCGAATTTGCGTTGACGCTCGTGCGGGAATTGTTAAAGGTAACCGCCAGCGTTTCGCCTGGCAAAAATCCTTGCGAATAACTGAAATTGTATTCGTCAGTATTTTGATTCAGTTGGAATGTACCGGTCAGCAAATTCGATGTTTGCGGGACATAGGCCCGTCCCAGTTGCACCGTTCCGGAGAAAATCGGATCCAGCGGCTCGATCGGTACACTCAACGGGCCCGCGCCGAGAGTAGATGAAGTGATCCCGTTGGGTCCGGATGCCACACCGCCGGCGCCGGCCGACGTTCCGCCAGGGCCTCCGCCGGATCCGCCCGCCGTCTGGATCGTGGTGGAAGTCGTCGAACCTGTGCCGCCCCCGGTCGTGCTTCCGGTGGTCGCCGTCGGCGCCGAACTTGCTACCGGACCGGTGCTGCCGCCGAGAGTACCGGTAACCAGGCCGGTATTCACGCCTAGGAACGATAGACCGGAGCGCGCGCGCAGAAGATCTGTGTCCGCAATGTCCAGGTTGTAACGCGCAATGGCGATATCAAAGTTATTCTGGAGCGCCAGCATAATGGCGTCATCCAGGCTGAGGTAAATCTTGCCATCCCGATAGAGCGTGTCGATCAGCGGTGTGTTGGTTAAGCGAGGCGGAGGCACTGTGGTCTGGGTATAGACGGAAAATGGATTGGGAAGCTGCGACTTCCCCCTGGAAAAATCGTGACTCGTCGGACGAAGAGAATACGGTTCCGTGGCGATCGGCGCGGGCGGCCCGGGGATCGTCGCATTGGCGGAAACCGGAGCGGGAGTGTTCGGCAACTGCTGCGCTGTATTCGGCTGCGGCGCGGCACCCGCCTGCGGCTGTGCACCCGCCGCCGGCGCCAGAATATTCAAGAGCATCAGCCCCACCAGCAAACCGCCCTGCAGACTCTGCGTTTTCACGTTTGCCCTACCTCTTCTTTCCCTCACTTAAAATTTTCCAGCCATTCCTTCAAACCATTCCGAGGCACTGCATCTGTCGTACCGCGCGTTAAACGGGGTTGAACAGTGATCTCCCCACAGTCGAACGCACCCAATCGCATTTTCTACAGCGAAACGTTTTTCATGAGACGCGCCGGGAATAGCTCACGCTTCGAAATCTTTCTTCAGACCGGCAACGCATTGCGAATTCGCCTACAGAAGCGCAGCGAAATAGCTTACAGCGTGCGATCCCTCAGTGCCCGGCGCGTTCTGTTGAATTTGTACGAGATTGCCGTCTGGATTGTTCCCGCCAAGGCTTTCACCGCATCGATTCCCGGGAAGATTGCCTGTACCCGGAGAAATAACTTTCTTGTTCGATGGGTACGATCAGGCCACGGAACGACACTGGCGCGTGTACCCTTCTAACGAGGATGAGTATATCGCAGCATCAGGCGATTTCCGCATCGCAGCTGCGCTACGGGACTGAGGAATCCAGGTGTGCGCCGGGCCTTGGCGGCAGGAATCCATGACAACGAACAATTGGAAATTGACACTGGCATATGATGGGACAGCGTTCCACGGATGGCAAGTGCAGCCCGGCGGAAAAACAATTCAAGGAACGCTTTCCGATGCGATTGCTATCGTCGCCGCGGAGCGCGTACTTCCCCAGGGCGCGGGTCGAACGGATGCTGGAGTTCATGCCGCGGGACAGGTAGCCAGTTTTGCGCTGGCCGCTCCCATTCCGGCGGACAACTTTCTTCGCGCCTTGAATCGCGTGCTTCCGTCAGCGATCCGCGTTCTATCGGCGGAAAAGACTGCGCCGGATTTTCACGCCCGGCACAGTTCTGTGAGCAAAGTCTACCGCTATCGCGTGTTTCACGGCCCGGTGTGCTCTCCGTTCCTTGCGCCTTATGTTGCGTGTTCCCGCTGGCCGCTCGATATGGAAGCCATGCAGAGAGCAGCCAAAGAAATTCTGGGAGAGCACGATTTCACTTCCTTCGCCGCATCCGATCCGGATCGCGCCGCGCGATTGGCGGATGAAAACGACGCGGGAACATCGCAGAGTGCGGCGAGCGATCTGGGCGCACCACGTTCGCCGAGCGTCTCCAACATCCGTCGTATCGACGAGTCGCAATGGTCTTGCGAACCGTTGTGCGGTGCGTCCGTGGCCGACGTCCGCGCCGAACTCAGTCTTCGCGTTCACGATTCGCGAGCAGGACCGGGAAAGCTGCGCGCAAATATTTACTTATACGATTCGCGGCAATGGTTTTCTGCACCATATGGTCCGCAACCTGGTCGGAACTTTTCTGGAAGTCGGCCGCGGACGGATTGCAGCCGCGGACATCCCGCGCATTTTGAACGGACGCGACAGAACACTGGCGGGGCCGACCGCGCCGGCAAATGGTTTGTGCCTGATGAAGGTGCTTTATTAGTTCTGTCACTGACGGGCGCATTGAATTCCCAACTTGTTCACGCACGTGTCGGGCCGATCCGTGCGATTCTAAATCCAACCCCATGCCGGAGGCCTTTGCCAGTTCGGCGTTTGAAACGGTCAGCCAATTGGCCGCGCGGCGCGCTGTTCATCGCGCGTTTCAATGGTTCCACCTGCAGGAACCGAAGCTGCGCGAGTGGCATCGGCGTGTTGCTTCGATTCCAGCGCCGGTCTTCGGCGAGGCGGCACGTGCCGTGTGGCTGACGGAACAGTTTTCCGCACTTGGCCTGGAGGACGTCGAGATCGACGCCTGTGGAAATGCAGTCGGATGGCTGCGCCGCAAAACAGATTCGCCAAAGTCCGGAGAGCAGGCTGCCGAATTTTCCCTGCACGCTTTGCTCTGCCCACCTCGATACGGTGTTCGCTGCCGACGCGATCGGCGATCCGGTGCAGGATGGGAGCCGCCTGTTGATTCCAGGCGCGAGCGACAACTGCGCCGGCATCACTGCTCTGCTGGCCATTGCCGCCGCCATGCGTTTTGCCAATTTGCAGCCTGCCACCGACATTCTTTTCGCAGGCAACGTCGGCGAAGAAGGTGAGGGCAATCTGCGCGGGATGCGCTATCTGTTTACCGACTCTTCCTTTGCATCTCGCATTCGTTCCGCTGTGGTGCTCGATGGCGCGGGAACGGAAACCATCGTGACGCAGGGATTGGGCAGCAAGCGATTCCGCATTACGATCACAGGGCCGGGCGGCCATTCCTGGACGGACGCGGGCGTTCCCAACCCCATTGTCGTGCTGGCGAATGCGCTGGCAGCGCTGGGACAGGTTGAATTGCCGGAATCGCCGCGCACCACCTGGAACGTGGGTCACATCGAGGGCGGCACAGCGATCAATGCGATCCCGCAAAGTGCCGAAGCGCGCATTGACACTCGCTCGACCGATGCGGATCAATTGCGCGATCTGGAAGTACGAATTTCTCGCGCGGTAGAAGATGCAGTCTGCGATGCCAACCGTATTGCGGGTGCGGCACGCAGCGGCTCAAATCCGCAGCCAGTGCAGTTTGAAATTGCGACCATTGGCGAACGGCCAGCCGCGAAATTGGAAAATGACGCGGAGATATTGAAAGCCCTGCGCGCGGTCGATCGCCATCTCACTATTCGCAGCGAGTCGCGCATTGCATCGACCGACGCGAACATCCCGCTGTCGCTGGGAATTGAAGCGGTCAGCATCGGCAGCGGCGGCAGCGGCGGGGGCGTGCACACGCGCCAGGAATGGTTCGATGCGACAGGACGTGATCTGGCACTGCGACGGATTCTTCTGCTGTTGCTCGTATTGACGCAAGCGGAAGCTTAGAAACGCGGGCGGGCGTTCCCGCGCGACGTCATCCCACGTCCGAAAATCCGGATGCGGGGCACCCAGGTTTCTCCAACTTTAAGAAGGTCTGGACGCAATCGGGAATTTGGGTGCCCCATGTCCCGCTTCGGGGACATGGGTTAACCGGCACCGAAACGAATCCATCTACTACACATGACCACAGTCGCGTCTTCTCCGAAAATCTCCCGCAACACGCTGGCCCATCTGCTGATGTTCGCGATGGTCATGTTATGGGGGACGATGTTCGTTCTGCTGAAAGAGGCATTCGCGCATATCGAGCCGCAATGGTTCAATGCGCTGCGCATGACGATCGCGTTTCTCTGTCTGGCAATTGTGTATCGCGCCCAATGGCGGCGATTGACACGAGCCGCGTGGGTGGCTGGCGCGGCGGCGGGCGCGACCATGGCGGTGGGATTTTTTTTCCAGGCCCAGGGTCTGCTGTACACCACGGCCACAAACTCCGCCCTGCTCACCGCAATGGTGGTGGTGATGGTCCCCTTTCTGGTGAGCGTGCCCGGCGTGCGCCCGCCCGGCGCCGCATTGCCCCCCGCAACAGCCTGGTTCGGCGCGGTGCTGGCATTCGTTGGCGTTGCTCTGTTGACAACACCGGCGCATACGCCGTGGATGCATCTCTTAAAGAACCTGAACCGCGGTGACCTGCTGAGCCTGCTCTGTGCCCTGGGATTCGCCCTGCAGATCATCGCGCTGGACCGCGGCGCGAAGCGCGTCGGCTTTGAACAGCTCACGTTGCTTCAGGTTGCCTTTGCAATGGTCTTTTTGACGGTTGGGGCGCTGGTCACGGAACCGCCCCGGCATGATGCGATCGCACATCTGCTGGCGCCGGGAAGTCCGTTGATCAATCCGCTGGTTGTGTTTGCCGTCGTCGTGGCCGGACTATTTGCGACCGCGCTGGCCTTCGGCGTGCAAACCTGGGCGCAACAAGTGATTCCGGCAACCAATATCGCTGTCATTGTGACACTGGAGCCGGTATTCGCATGGATTACTGCTTTCGTTGTGCTGCATGAGCGTTTGCATCTTCGCGGCGCGCTGGGTGCGGCCCTCGTCCTCACAGGCATCCTCGTCACCGAACTGCTGCCGCGCGCAATGCGCCGGAAGCAGCGAGTTTAGGCCCGGACTGCCGCCTGCCGCCAAAAAACTATGCCGAACAGACTGAGACGCTTTTCCGCCGTCGTGCGTCTAACAAAATAAGCCGCGTGGATCGCCCGTTCGCGGGCCTTTTGAGGAAGACGGTATACTGTACCATTATCGCCCTATCCACTATCTTGCACGCCGCATCCCTAATGAGGTTCGATCAATATTATGAAAGCTTGGATAGATAAATTCCGCATGCGCCGTCTCAGCCTAACCTTCGCAATCCTGGCGACGCTGTCTGCTGGCATACTTATCGGGTCCGTCCTGGCCCATGGAGTCGATGGAAAACAAGCGAAGGTTGACAGCTCGGATGCCCAACCCCTTCAAGTCCCCAATCCGGTCAATCTCTCGACGACTTTTACGCAGATTGCAAAAGAAGTCGGTCCGGCAGTGGTGAACATCAATACCGTCTCTTATCCCACAAACGCCCGCGGCCGCAATTTCCACGGCCAGATGCAAGGGCCTGACGACAATGGCCAGGGCGACAATGGCGACCAGGGCCAGGGTCAAGGCCCAGGCCAGGGCAACCAGGGAATGCAGGATTTCTTCAACCACTTCTTCGGTTTCGGCGGCCCGCAACAACAGGGTCCGGAAGGTGAAGCGCCGGACGGTGGCGAGCGCGAGGCGCTCGGCTCCGGCTTTATCGTCGATCCGCGCGGCTACATCATCACCAACAACCATGTGATCGATAAGGCCGACAAGATCTAGGTCAAGCTGACGACCGATGCGGAAGGCGATCAGGGCCATCCGGCCACGGTGGTTGGATATCGATAAAGATACCGACATTGCCGTTCTGAAAATCAACGTGGATCATCCGCTGCCGACGGTGAAGCTGGGCAATTCGACAGGTGCGCAGATCGGCGACTGGGTGCTGGCCATTGGCAGCCCGTTCGCTCTCAGCCAGACGGTGACCGCCGGCATTATTTCGTCCAAAAATCGTTCGATTCCGCAGGAAGGGCCGATCGGCACCGGCGAATTCCAGCATTTCATCCAGACGGACGCCGCCATCAATCCCGGCAACTCCGGCGGCCCGCTGCTGAACATGGACGGCCAGGTGATCGGCATGAATACCGCCATTTTCACGCAGTCGGCCGGAAATGAAGGCATCGGTTTCGCCATGCCGTCGAACACGATCATCTACGTCTATAACCAGTTGATCGGGCCGGCCCATAAAGTGGTTCGCGGATCGATCGGCATCACCTTCCAGGCCAGTCACGTCGAGCGCTGTGGCGCACGTCTATGGCTTTAAGAATGGCGTGATCATCAGCTCCGTCCAGGCGGGATTCCCGGCCGCAAAGGCCGGACTGAAAGCCGGGCGACATCATCGTCAGCATCGATGGACGACCAATCAAGGATGGCGCCGATCTGATCACCGATATCGCCAGCCGCAAGCCGGGCACTAAGGCGATGATCGGCTACATTCGCAATGGGCAGCATGACTCCGTCGCGGTCACGATTGGCGATCATGACGCAATGGTGGCCGCGCTGAACGGAAATCGGGCCGTCTGGAAATTCCAATGGCACAGAGCAAAACGGTACGAGCAAGCTGGGCATCACGGTCAGCGACGTTCCGCCGCAGATGGCTTCGAAAGCTGGAATCAGCGGCGGTGTCCTGGTTCAGGCCATCCGTCCGGGTTCATTTGCGGATAGTCTGCAACAATTGGCGCCAGGCGAAGTGATTCTGCAGATGAATCGCCAGCCGATCGCCAATGTGGAGCAGTTCCAGCAATTGGCATCGAGGCTCAAATCGGGCGATGACGTGGTGTTCCTGGTGATCGATCCGCAGCAGCCTGCGCGGGGAAACACCTACGTCGGCGGCACTTTACCCTAAACCTGAGGAAACATCTATAAACTACTGAATAGATATAGAAAAGGCGAGGCGATCACACAGAGATCGCCTCGCTTTTCATTTCTTTTCGCTATACATTCGCCTCTAAACTGCTCTGCAAGTGACTTCCAGGTTGCGGACCGCAAAATTTACATTTACTTTTACACCATGCCGTTTTCCAGCCTAATCCGCTCCACACTCACAGCCGTTGTAGTGGCGGCAGCTCTGGGGTTTGCCGGATTCGCCCACGGGGCTACGGCCCACACGCGCCATAAAAAGACACATAGCTCCGTCCGCCGGTCCACGACTCGGGGGGCTTCCCTGCACCGCGCGTCGTATCGGCATTCACGGCATTATCGCCGTTCACGCCGCCATCCGGCCGTCATCGGGCAGAGGGTGATGGATTCTCAGCGCGCCATGGAGATTCAGCAGGCGTTGATTCAGGCCCATTATCTGAGTGGCAGCCCGACCGGACAGTGGAACCCGGAAACGCAAGCAGCGATGGTCAAATACCAAACCGACAACGGCTGGCAGTCGAAAATCACCCCCGATTCGCGGGCCTTGATCAAACTGGGTTTGGGACCGAAACAGGATACCGGCGAATACTCCGCTCCTTCCGGGGTTTCCAAACTTGCCCAGCCCGCCGCTGCAGACCCCATTCGCACGCTGGCCACTTCAGAAATGCCCGCGACTACACAGAATTGACCGCTCCTTTCAAATTGCGGCGTCCATAAATAAGCTACTCATCTATTCCTTTGTGAAGCAAAGGAGTTTCTGTGCTCAACAGGTCCCGCATGGTTTCCCTGCGGCGAATCAATCGATGCGCGCGCCCATCTACCAGCACTTCCGCCGCGCGCGGACGAGAATTGTAATTCGAGCTGAGGGACATGCCGTAGGCCCCGGCGTCCAATATCGCCAGATAATCGCCAGCAGCCGCCTCCGGTAATTCGCGAGCGCGAGCGAAGAAATCTCCCGTTTCGCAGACCGGGCCCACCACATCGACTTCGGTCGACTTGCCTGCCGCCCTTCGCCGCAAAGGCAGGATCTCGTGATGCGCCTGATACAGGGCGGGGCGAATCAGATCGTTCATCGCGGCGTCGGTTATTACAAACGTCTTCGCGCCGTTGCGCTTTTCATATAGCACCTGGGTCAGGAGCGCTCCGGCCTGCGCGATGATGAAGCGCCCCGGCTCCAACAACAGCTCCCCGTCGAATCCAGTAAGCGCGGCGCGTACCTGACGAGCGTAAGCCTGCACCGCGGCCTGAGGATCGAACTGTTCGCCATCTTTACGGGCCTTGTCCAATTCGTAGGAAATTCCCAGGCCGCCGCCGGCGTCGATATGCTGGATTGAAATATTCTGCGATCTCAGTTCGCGCACCAGCTCGGCCACGCGGCGCAGCGCCTGCCCGAACGGTTCGGCGTTGCGAATCTGCGAACCGATGTGCACGCTGACGCCGGTCGGCTCCAGGAATTTGCTGCGTGCCGCGCGTTGATAAAGAGATTGCGCCTCGGCCATCGCCACGCCGAATTTATGTTCGCTCATTCCGGTGGAGATATAAGGATGGGTCTCGGCGAAAACATCCGGATTAACCCGCATCGCGATTGGCGCCCGTTTGCGAAGATGCCGTGCGCGCTGTTCCAACAGGTCAAGCTCCGCCGCGCTCTCGACATTAAATACGAGGATTCCGGCGGCGAGCGCCGCATCCATTTCCGGCGCGGTCTTGCCAACGCCGGAAAAAACCACGCGCTTGAGTGCCTGCTTTGCCGTGTGCCGCACGCGCTCTAGTTCCCCGCTGGAAACAATGTCGAAGCCCGTGCCGAGTTCGCTCAAGAACCGCAAAATCGAAAGATTGGAATTGGCTTTGACGGAGTAGCAAAGACTATGACGGATGCCGGCGAAAGCCTCAGCAAAAAGCTGCACGCGCTGCCGAATGTTGGTGGCGGAATAGACGTAGAGCGGCGTCCCGTATTCGCGAGCCAGGCGCGCCAGTGGGACATGATCGCATAGCAGCTCGTTTTGCTTCGGTCCGCCATATTGGAACGGACGCACCGGTACCGATTTGAGGGGATTTTTTCTTTGAGTGGATTTCAATGGTTTGGGCCTGCTGTATTCGCGGGGATTTGAGATTTATGTCGATCCAGAAAATCTCCGAGAATTTCGGCGGTTTTCCTGGGCTGCTCCAGCGGAGCGTAGTGGCCGGCATCCGGGAGCAGGTGGAATTCCGCGCCGGAAACCTGATCGGCAACCACTCGCATCTCCGCCGGTGTGCTGCTCTGGTCTTCTCCACCGGCAATGGCGCATACCGGCACGCGGATGGTTTTCAGGGTGGGTACAGAGTCCGGCCGCTCCGCCAGACCCTGCTGCACGGCGAGCATCGCATCCAGAGAAACCGCATTCATCATGGCGCGAGCGGCACTGCGGACCTCCGGGTCGCGCTGCCTTGCCGTCGGGCCGACAAGCGAGTCCACCATCTGATCGAAGAATTTCCCCAGGCCATCCGGCTGTTGCGCCAAACGTGTCCACTCCCGCCTTTTTTCACGGTTGACATCGGTGTCTGGTTGAGGCTTGCCGCAGATGAGCGCCAGCGCTGCGACTTCGTGCGGAAAGCGTCGCCAAAACTCATATAGCAAATAGCCGCCGATCGAGCAGCCGGTAAACGCTGCCCGCTTTATGCCCATCGCCGCAATGACGGCATGGACATCTTCCGCCAGCTTTTCCATCGTGAGCGGCCCGCTTCCAAGGCTGGACTGGCCATGCCCGCGCAGATCAATCAATGTGAAGCGATAACGCTGCGCCAGCAACTCGGCCATCGGCAGCCAGAATGCGTGATGAACGGGCGTCGGATGCAGCAGGACAACATCCGGGCCGCTGCCCAGCGTGGTGTAGAAGAGGCGTGCTCCATCGCGTTCGACTTGCAAGCTCCGCTTCCTCCCCGTTCATTCAATATAAATGGCGAGGGATGAAAGGGAGACCGTCGTGCCATCGCGCGTCGCCTGGAGCGGCTTCGCGGAGGCCTCGTTCGCCGTTCTTATCGAGGCTGCGGAGTCACATAGGGCCGTGGGATCAGGGGCACTTCTTCGGGAATGATCAGCCACGCAACCAGGTATGCGATTTCGGTAAGCGGGAACAGGAAAATTCCCAGAACCACTGTGATGATCCGAATCGCCGTCAAATCCCAACCGTAGCGAAGCGTGAACGCGGCGCATACTCCCGCAATCATGCGCATGGCGCGTGGGCGATACATCGTATTGAACGGAGAAGCGGTAAACACACCGGGCGTGGCCGACGCGCCGCACGCGGAGCAGAAATTGACCCCCGCTTCCAATGGCTTTCCACATCTTTGACAGAACATGATCGATCCTCCTCGGCTGCAGCGCCGCCGCATTGCTTCATTTTGCCAAACCTGCACGACGTAATGGATACGCAAATGGCATTGCGTCGGTTCCATCGCGGCTCCCGATGTTCTGGCCGGCCCAGCGTTCATTTTCCAGTATAGGGAGATTGCTCGAGCTTTCTGGCCTCCTGAGCCTGGCTAAACTCCTCACCCAGCGCAAGAACCGCATCGTACTGCTGTTTGGCCTCCGCGCGCTGGCCGAGCAGATCGAGCATCTCGCCGGCTTTCAGGTACGCGCGCCGCTTCAGAAGCGGAGACGCAGTGGGCTGGATAGCGGCATTCTGATACGCAGTGGCGGCTTCGGCGATCTTTCGCTGTCCCCGTGCCGCCTCACCCAGGCCATAGTAGGCCATCTCCAGGTGTGGATCAGGATAATAGCCGCCCGGCTTTGTCGCCTGCGCCACAAGAGCTTCATAGGCAGCGATCGCCTGCATCCCCTGTCCGGAATCTTTCAGCAGATTCGCCTGCTCCAGGGAAAACAGAAAATTGTCTGGATACTGCCGGTGCAGACCGTCAATCACCTCGATGGCCTGCGGGTATTTCGCCTCTCGCCTTAGAAATATGGCGAGCGCCGTGCGCGCGGCCACAGAATTGACGGTGCCGTATTGGCCGACGCGGCGCAGGTCCGCCAGCCCCTTCGATTTCGACCCGTGAATTCCTACAATGCCCGCGAGGATTTTGTAAGGCAATGACAAGCTGCCAATCACGTACTCGTGAACGCCGACAATCAGATAACAATCCACATATTTCGGATCGAGCTTCAACACCCGATCGTCGTCTTTGCGGGCGGCCAACGCCATTTTGAGTGCCGGGATGTATTTCTTCTCCACCATCCCGATATAGACCGTCTCCAGACTTGTCGCATAACCGCGAGCAAACAGGGCGTCCACGTCGTCTGGGTCGGCGCGCAGCTTCGCCTCACTCAACTGGATGGCGCGATTGTAAAGCGCTTCGATCTGGGCAGTGGTGCGCGGATCTTCGACAACAGGGTGTTTGCCCGATAAAAAGCCGTCCTGGACATACAACGTTGTATCCATCAGGTCCAGCCGGTAGAGTTCGCGGAAGACTGCATTGTTCAGCAGGTAATCGGCGGCCATCGGATCGCTGGGATGCTCCGCGGCAATCTTTTCAAATCGCGCTTCGGCGTTCGCATAATCCAGATCGTAAAAATGCTGATACGCCGCATGAACATCGGGTGTCAGGTTCAAGGGATTCGTATCGGTGCCGTTCGGAGCTGTCACTGCGGCCAGACCAGGCAGAGCAGGAATGATACAAATTGCCGCGATACAGAAAACCGCGACCCACCGTGGGACAGGATTGTAGGAACGGGCGAGTGAATCTCTTCCGGATGGGAACATAGTGATTGGACGCAGACACTATCAGTTTCGGTCCTTGAAAAGGTTCTCGCAAGCTGCCTAGATCTAGAAGCGCTCTGGCTCTGTTGACTTCCTGCGATACCTCTCATGAATTGTCATCCAGAGCGGAGCGCAGCGGAGTCGAGGGACCTGCTTTTTGCCGATTGCGTCGCGGATCTCACCATCCCGGTCCAGCTTGGCCGGGTCCAGCTTAACGGCCCGGAAATCGAGCACGTTCGCAGAACCAGACCGCTTCCAGGGTGAGCGGTGACAATCAATACGGTTCCAGCGGGTAATCAATCGCGCAGGTCGAGCGCAATCTCCCGTTCCTCGCCGCGCTTGGCGCGCATTACAAAGAAAATGCTGCCCAGCACCACGGCTGCGCCGGCGATCATGGTCCACGGCACCGCCTCGCGCAGGAAAAATGCTCCTTCGAGCACCGCGATGATCGGCACGACGAGTTGCAGGCTGGTCAGTTGATAGGCTTCGATGTGTTTGAGCAGCCAATAGTAGAGCGTGAAACTGAGCGCGCTGGCAAAGATGCTGAGAAAAACCAGTGCAACGATGGACTGCGTGGTCCAGTGCGATGGCTGCCCTCGCTCAAATACCATGCTGGCCAAGGCAAGCCAGATTCCTCCCAGAAAGAATTGGATTGCCGTGCTGACAAATGGGTGAACGCCAGCCAAGGCTTCTTTCGCGTAAACCGAAGAACCTGCGTAGAGCAGCACCGCCAGCAAAACCGCAAGCGCGCCGAATGCCTGCCACAACGACGTGGAGATGGCTCCGGACATCACCAACCCGAGACCGCCCAGCCCCACGATCATCGCCTGCCAAGCGACGCGCGGCACGCTGCGGCGTGCCATCCAGGGCGTCAAAATCGCCGTCATTAGCGGCATCGCGCCGAAGATCAACGCCGTCAACCCGGACGACAGCCTCTGCTCCGACCAGAAGGTCAGCGCGGACGGAATAGCGATCATCGTGAGGCTGAGAAGCAGGGTGGCGTGCAGCCCGCGGCCTGTCGGCCACGGAAGTTTTTTGAATTGGATAAATGGAACCAGGATGACGGCGGCCAGCAGAAACCGCAGCGATGCGCTGTGCATGGGCGAGACTGCGGTCACCAATACGCGAATCGCCATCCAGGTGCTGCCCCAGACGACCGACAGCGCGACCATGGAGAGAATGATGCGAGACTTCATCGATTTGCCCGAGGCGAAGATTGCTCTTGGTTTCGATTTTTCATCCCACTCCAGCCAACCCGTTCGATTCGCTTGCGCTCGCTCAGGGCCGGCTTGAATGGGGCACTCGCTGGGAAGTTTTTGTCCTACCCTTCGCATAAAACGCGAACGATCGGGCACCCAAGTTGTTTTCTACTCTCTCGTTACCAGGCGCGCCTACGAGAAACCCCACATCTGTCGCCGCGGCGACAGATGTGGGGTACCCATGTCCGTTCTTCCACAGTGAGACGATTAGCGGCGGCCACCGCCCCCACCGGGGCGTCCACCACCGCCGCCGGGACGGCGACGCCGACGATTGTTATTGCCGCCGGGACCGCGGCCTCCTGGACCTTGCGGACGACTGCCCTCCGCGCGGTTGAAGTTCGGTGCGTCGGAAGAAGGCGCACCACCTTCGTCATCGAAGTCCCCGCTTTCGAGCACGATGGTGCTGCCGTTGGAATTGGGCTGGCGGTCGCTCGCGCCATGTGCGGACGCCGCGACATCGCTCACATGCCCTCCGGCATTTGGATCGGGCAATCCCAGCTTGATGCGCTGTTCCTTCAACACCGCCTTGCGGGACAGTTTGATACGGTTGCCTTCAATGGCCAGAACCTTCACCAGCACCTGATCGCCGTCATTCAACTCGTCCGTAACTTCGTGGACGCGATGCTCGGCGATCTCGCTGATGTGCAGCAGGCCGTCGGTTCCGGGGAAAATTTCGACGAACGCACCGAACTCCGCCAGCCGGACAACCTTGCCAAGATAGGTTTTGCCAATCTCCGGGACGGCGGTCAAATTGCTGATCTGGTCGATGGCTCGCTTCAGTCCATCGGCATCCGCGGACGCGACGTTGACCTTGCCGGTATCGTCGACATCGATCTTGACGCCGGTCGCTTCAATGATGCCGCGGATCGTCTTGCCTCCCGGCCCGATCAGGTCGCGAATCTTGTCGACGGGAATCTGCAGGGTGTGGATGCGCGGCGCAAACTCCGACTTCTCCGCGCGCGCTTCATTCAGCACGGCGTCCATTTTGTCGAGCAGGAAAATGCGGCCGGCACGGGCCTGCGCCAGCGCTTCGCGCATAATCTGCCCGGTGACGCCGCCGATCTTGATGTCCATCTGCAACGCGGTAATTCCATTCCGAGTTCCCGCGACCTTGAAATCCATATCGCCGTAGTGATCTTCCGCTCCGGCGATATCGGTCAGGATCGAGTACTCGTCGCCTTCCTTCACCAGGCCCATCGCAATTCCGGCGACAGACGTCTTCAGCGGGATTCCAGCCTGCATCAATGCAAGGCTTGTGCCGCAAACCGTGGCCATCGAAGATGACCCGTTCGATTCCAGAATGTCCGACACGATACGGACGGTGTAGGGCGACTCTGCTTCAGAGGGAAGAACAGCGGAAATGGCCCGCTCGGCGAGTGCGCCATGACCGACTTCGCGACGGCCAACACCGGTCATACGTCCAACTTCTCCAACGGAGAACGGAGGAAAGTTATAGTGAAGCATAAAGCGCTTCCGCTGCTCGCCTTCGAACGTTTCCAGCCGCTGCGAATCGTCGAGCGTGCCCAAAGTTGCGGTGACCAGCGCCTGAGTCTCGCCGCGGGTGAAGAGCGCGGACCCGTGGACGCGAGGCAGCACTCCGACTTCGATGGAAATCTGGCGAATTTCGTCGAAGCGGCGCCGATCGGGACGGGTGCGTTCTTTGATGACCTGATCGCGAAAGATGTTCTCTCGCATGGCTTCGTAATATTTGGAGAGCTTTTTCGGAGCGGCCGGATCGTCAGCCGGCAATGCGGCCTTCAACTCGTCCTTGATCCCCTTGACCAGCGCATAGCTTTCGAACTTCGGATGCTTCTGCGTGTCGAGCGCATCCTTCAGCCGATCGCCGACTTTGGCATAAAGCTCGTCGTAGTACGCCTGGTCGAACTCCGGCGGTTTCACTTCGCGCTTCGGCTTGCCCGCTTTTCCGACCAGCTCCGTAATCGCGGCGCATATCTTTTTGATCTCGACGTGGGCAAATTCGATCGCGTCAACAACCGCGTCCTCGCTCACCTGCTTGGCGCCGGACTCGATCATCACAATCCCGTCTGGCGTGCCGACGACCGTGATCGCCATGTCGCCCTCGCGGACTTCCGCATAGGAGGGATTGATGACAAACTGACCGCCGACTCTGCCGACGCGAACCGCGCCAACCGGGCCGCCGAAGGGAATGTCCGACAGCGCCAGTGCGCAGCATGCGGCGTTGATGCCGATGATGTCCGGATCGTTTTCCTTGTCCGCCGACATGACCAGGGCAATCACCTGGGTTTCGTTGCGGAAACCTTCAGGAAACAAGGGGCGCACCGGCCTGTCGATCTGCCGTGCGGTCAAAATTTCGCGTTCGCTGGGACGGCCTTCGCGCTTGATGAATCCGCCGGGGATGCGTCCGCCGGCATAGGTGTATTCCCGGTAATCAACCGTCAACGGGAAGAAATCGATTCCCTCTTTTGGGTCTGGCGAGGCAACAGCAGTTGCCAGAACGACGGTGTCGCCCAGGGTGGTTAAAGCTGCGCCGGAGGCCTGCTTGGCCATGCGGCCGGTTTCAAAGGTAAGGCGTTTGCCGCCGGTCAATTCGACGGTGACTTCATGTTTCATAGAATCCTCAAATCTTTTGGTAGGGGGGCGGGGGTGCAGGATGGCAGAAGCGTGGGAAAGTTGGCAGGCGGCGGGGGAAGGAAGATGCCGGAATGCGCGGAAGCCTTAGGACGCGCCTCCGCCTGAATGCCGCAATGCTTAGGTTCAACCACGCCTGCAGGCCAAAACTCTGCAAAGCGTCGCTGCCGCTTACTTGCGGATGCCCAGTTTGCCAATAACTTCCCGGTAGCGATCAGTATCGTGTGTCTTCAAGTAGTCCAGCAGACGGCGGCGATTGCTCACCATCATCAGCAGGCCACGACGCGAAGCATGGTCTTTGTCATGGGCCTTGAAGTGGTCCGTCAGCTCCGTAATGCGTTCGCTCAAAATCGCGATCTGCACCTCCGGGCTGCCGGTGTCGCTCTCATGGGTACGAAAGCGTTGAATCACGTCGGTTTTTTTCTGCGGTGCCAGCACAGTGGCTACTCCTCTTCAATTGTCGATTACACTTCGTAAGTGTCTATTTAAGAGTAACATGGTTTGCCCCAGTGCGGCATTCGTTCCTGCCCCGCGATGAGTGGATTATCCTGAAAGGTCGCGACCCCGAGGTCTGCGGTTCGCCGACAATTCAGGGGTTCGCGATATGCCGACTCGTTGCCTCCTCAGCCTGACCACGGACTTCGGCCTCACGGATCCTTTCGTCGGCATAATGAAAGGCGTCGTCCTTGGCGTCTGCCCCTCGGCGCAGATCATCGATATCAGTCACGGAATTGCCCCGTTCGATGTTCTTAGCGGAGCGCTGGCCATCTGGCAGGCGTGGCACTACTTCCCTGCCGATACCGTGCATGTCGTTGTCGTCGATCCAGGCGTGGGGTCGGAACGTCAGCCGGTGCTGGCGCGCATGGGCGGCCATTGGTTCATCGCTCCGGACAATGGCGTGCTCACATTGGTGGAACGCGAGGTGTTGCGCTGCAATGGGTCCGCGTGGCACCGGCGGATTGCAAATTCGCGGTACATGCTTCCTGTGCGAAGCAACACATTTCATGGACGCGATATTTTCGCGCCGGCAGCCGCGCATCTGTCCTCGCAGATCGAGCGCGGTGCAGTCGCTGCGGAGACCTTCGGGCCAGTGCTGGAGAGCATCGTGCAATTGCCGATACCGGAGCCGATTCACAACACGGACGGCTCGGTCGAAGGAGTCATCCTGAAAGCTGACCGGTTCGGAAATCTGCTGACAAATCTTGCAGCCAGCGATTTGCCTCAAACCGGGAAAGGATGGGTGATTGAAGTTGGCGAACGACGTATAACGCGCTGCTGTCGCTTCTATGCGGAGGCGGAACCGGAAGAACTCTTCGCCATCCTCGGCAGCTCCGGATTGTTGGAGATCGCAATGAATCGCGGTTCGGCGCGTGAAGACACAGGAATTATCACGGGCGCGGAGGTTCGGCTGGTTCTCGGTTCAACGTACTCGCAGGCTTGACTGAAATCGTCACTGATTTGCTGTCGGTGGTGTAAAGCATGTAAGCAGAGCCGCGAATGCCGACGATTAGCAGGTTTTAGGGAATCTTGATTCAGATGTACTTTGCGGACCACGCGCCGCCCCATTTTCACGCGTTTTACGCCAGGTTCGAAGCGTTGATCGACATTCATAGTTTCGAGGTAATCGGTGAGATTTGCCAAACCGTGCCATGGCACTTGTGTTGGAATGGGCGCAGCAACAGCGCGACGAAGTCCAATGCACGCCGCCATTCGGGAGCATGGAGCGTGGTTGCTGTAAGAGGGCGTTTGCGGCTATTCAGGTATTCATTCCCAATGGAGGAGCATTTCGGACCGCAAAATCGCGGAATGGACTGCGCTTCGGGTTCAACACGGAATCATGGCTGCTTCAAAAATTTTCCTTGCTCGAGCTCGCTAAAGGCCTGGCGCAGTTGCTCCTGGGTGTTCATTACGATAGGGCCGTACCAGGCCACAGGCTCTTCCAGCGGCTTTCCTGAGACCAGCAGAAACCGGATTCCGTCGTCTCCAGCCTGCACGATCACCTCGTCGCCGCGATCGAAGAGCAGGAGCGAGCGATTGTCCGCAATCGCGGGAGGCGATGTGTCCAGCCACCGTACCGTCTCAGTGGGAACCGCGAGGGGTTCGGAGGCGTTGCAGAATTTGCCCGACCCTCCGAAAACGTAGGCGAAGGCATGGCGCGTTGTTTCGACCGGCAGGGCCTTTCTGCGGCCCGGAGCCACGGAAACATCCAGGTAGGTCGGATTGGTGGCAATCCCGTCCACAGGCCCCACTTTGCCCCAGAAACTTCCGCAGACCACGCGGACCTCCGTGCCGTCGTCGTCTTTGATTTCGGGAATATCGAACGCTTTCACCTCCTGGTAACGCGGCGCCGTCATCTTTTGCGAAGCAGGAAGGTTCGCCCACAACTGAAATCCATGCATCCGCCCCGCCGGATCGCCCTTGGGCATCTCCTGGTGGATGATCCCGCTTCCTGCCGTCATCCATTGAATGTCTCCGGCCCCGATGGCGCCGTGGTTTCCCATGCTGTCGCCGTGCTCCACCGTTCCGGCAAGAACATACGTGACGGTCTCGATTCCGCGATGCGGATGCCAGGGAAAACCCGCCAGATAATCCGCGGGCACGTCGTTGCGGAAGTCGTCGAGCAGGAGAAACGGATCGAACTCAGATGTGTTGCCGAAACCGAATGCGCGCCGCAGATGCACGCCCGCGCCTTCAAGGGTGGGCTTGGATTGGATGAGCCGCTTCACTGGACGAATGGACATGCTGGCCTCCGTGGAGTTGCCTTCTGAACTCGAACTCTACCTTGTTCCAAACGCCGCTTCCCTACCGCCGCTCGACCAGCATTTGCTCCGTCACGAGCTGCGTCAGGTCGCGCTTTTCCAGGCCATGCTCGCGCTTGTTGAACTCATCCACCTTGCTGGACCAGTTCATCGAGCAGAACTTCGGACCGCACATGGAGCAGAAGGCCGCCTCCTTGTAATAGTCGTCCGGCAGCGTTTCATCGTGCATCGACCGTGCCGTGTCGGGGTCGAGCGAGAGCGCGAACTGCTTGTCCCAGTCAAAGGTGTAGCGGGCGTGGCTGATGGCGTCGTCGCGATCGCGCGCGCCGGGGCGATGCCGCGCAACATCGGCCGCATGAGCGGCAATCTTGTAGGCAATGATGCCGTCCTTCACGTCCTTTTCATTCGGCAGACCGAGATGCTCCTTCGGCGTGACGTAGCAAAGCATGGCCGCGCCGTACCAGCCGATCATCGCCGCGCCAATCGCGCTAGTGATGTGGTCGTAGCCCGGCGCGATGTCCGTAACCAGCGGGCCGAGAGTGTAGAAAGGCGCTGCGTGGCATAGCTCGACTTCTTTTTCCACCTGCTCCTTGATTTTGTCGAGCTGCACGTGCCCGGGACCTTCGATCATCGTTTGCACGTCGGACTTCCATGCAACGGTCGTCAGCTCGCCCAGCGTCTTCAGCTCCGCAAACTGCGCTTCATCGCTGGCGTCGGCGAGGCAGCCGGGACGCAGACCATCGCCCAGCGAAAAGCTGACGTCGTGCTTCGCCATCACCTTGACGATGCGATCGAAATTTTCGTACAGGAAATTCTGTTTGTGATGGTGCGTCATCCACTGCGCGAGAATGGCTCCGCCACGGCTGACGATGCCGGTGATGCGCTTGGCGACCATCGGTACATATTGGACCAACACGCCGGCGTGAACGGTGAAATAATCGACGCCCTGCTCGGCCTGCTCCTCGATCACTTCAAGATACACATCGATGTTCAGATCTTCGAGTTTCTTGACACGGTTCAGCGCCTCATAAATCGGCACCGTGCCAATCGGCACCGGAGAATTACGCAGAATCGCTTCTCGAATCGTAGGAATATCGCCGCCGGTCGAAAGATCCATCACAGTGTCCGCGCCAAAGTGGACGGAGGTGTGCAGCTTGCGCAACTCTTCGTCGATGTTCGAGGTGATTGCGGAGTTGCCGATATTGGAATTGATCTTGCACTTCGAGGCCACACCGATGCACATCGGCTCCAGCTCCGGATGGTTCACGTTCGCCGGAATGATCATGCGTCCCGCGGCGACTTCATCGCGGATCAATTCCACGGGCAGCTTCTCCACCTGCGCCACATAGGCCATCTCTTCGGTGATCTTTCCCTGCCGCGCGAAATGCATCTGCGACATGTTCCAATCGCCGGTGCGCGCCGCTTCTTCACGGCGCTTTGCGATCCATTCAGAGCGTCCGAGCGGAAGAGTGGAATGGGAAGTTGCTGTGGCACGTTCAAGATGGTTCCCGTGGTTGCTCATGTCTTCTTACGCTCCAATGACATTCGTACTTGCTCTTTAAGAGCAAGCGACAAACCAGTCTCGCCGTTGCCCCATGACTCGATTATACGCTGCGCTCCTCCCGCAAGCGCTTCTTGAAATTCCATTTCGCACAGTGTCCATGCACCTTTCGCACAATCACGGCATCTCTGTGATGGGGACGTCGTTTTCGCTTTTTTCATTTCAACAGAGCATAATGAAATGTGCGTTCGGATCGACTGCCTGCACTCTCTGAGATGTCGAATGGAAAGAGATGGAATCTGTTGTGAAGAAAAACAATATTAGCGTTCGCATTGTTGTTGCCACTGCAATTATTCTCGGGACGATTCTCTATCTCACTGTGAGCGGCATTCGGGCGAACAAAAGCTATTACGTAACCATCCAGGAATTGCAAAGCATGGGGAACCGCGCTTACGCTCGGCATCTGCGCGTCGCCGGCGATGTGCAGCCCGGCTCGATCCAGCGCGACGGCGCCCATCTGCAGTTCGTTCTGGTGGAGCAAGGCCGGAAGCTGCATGTGAACTATGCCGGTGGCGACCCACCACCCGATACCTTTAAGGACAACGCACAAGCTCTGGCGGTCGGCATGTACGGGCGCGACGGCGTTTTTCATGCCACGCAGATTCAGGCGAAGTGCGCTTCCAAATACGCGGCGGCGAAACCGGGCACTCCCAAACAAACGGCCGCTATCGGCACTGCGAGCATGAAACCATAGTCGCTGCAGTCTCTTGCAGGACGAACCACAGCAGGTCCCTCCACGTCGCTTTGCTCCGGTCGGGATGACAGTATCGGCGGGGCGGCCTGCGGTCCGCAGCATCAATTTCGTATACTCCACACGTGCCCACCGACACCGCAGTCGAACTTCGCGATGTTTCCAAGCTTTACGGCAGCTTTGCCGCTTTGCGAAAAATCACCGCGGAATTTTCCGCCGGACAGTGTTACGTCATCCTGGGTCCGAACGGCGCGGGAAAATCAACGCTGCTGCGGATCATCGCGGGCCTGATACGGCCAACGTTCGGCGGTGTTGCAGTGCTCGGGTCTGCGGAAATCGCCGACGTCCGCAGTCAGATCGGATACCTCGGCCACGATTCGATGCTCTACGACGAACTGACCGCAGTCGAAAATCTACGCTATACTTCCCTGCTCTACCGCAATGCAGCGCAGCCCTCTGTGCCAGGATTGTATCCGGAACAGGCGCTGGAAATGGTCGGGCTGGACGCGCGTCTCGATCGGCCGGTGGGCAAGTTTTCCCAGGGCATGCGGCAGCGAGCGGCACTTGCGCGGGTATTGATGGCGAAGCCGGACCTGCTGTTGCTGGACGAGCCATTTTCCAATGTCGATCTTGCCAGCAGCGCGCAAATGCTGGAGGTGCTCGCAAAATTACGTGCAGACGGAACTACGATTTTGCTGACCACACATCAGCCGGAGCTCGCGCGCCCGATCGCCGACTGCTTTTGCACGATGCATGAGGGCCAGATCGCCACCATGCAGCACTTCTCAGCACAGGGCAGCGATCTGATGAGCCGCAAAGCACAGCCTCCGCAAGAAAGTCATCCCGCATGAAGACCAACGCCTGCCGGATGCTGGATGCGCTTGGCATTGCCTACGAGACGCGCGAATATGCCGTCGATCCTGAGGATCTTTCCGGCCAGACCGTGGCGAGGAAAATCGGCTTGCCACCGGAGCAGGTCTTCAAAACGCTCCTGTGCCGCGTCGACGCGGAGCAGATCGTTTTCGCTGTGCTCTCGGTCGCTGACGAGCTGGATTTCAAAAAGCTTGCCGCAGCCGCAGGAGGTCGCCGCGCCGAAATGGTTTCGCTCCAGGAGGTTCAACCCCTCACCGGCTATATTCGCGGCGGCGTGACGGTGTTCGGAAGCAAGAAGCCGTCTCCAGTTTTCACGGAGAAGACGATGGAGCTTTTCGACCTGATTTCTGTCTCGGCAGGAGTGCGCGGACTGCAAATCCTTCTCACCCCGGCGGACTATATCCGAGCAGCGGAAGCGCGGCTGGTCAATCTGGTCCGGCGTGGCCGCGCCGAGGAGCCGCAGTGAACTACGCACGCGTGGTGCTCGCGCACTTAAGGAAAGACCTGCGCCTGGAGTGGCGATCCAAAGACGCGATCAATGGGATGCTGTTTTTTTCCTTGCTCGTCGTCGTGCTGTTCAGCTTCGCCTTCGACCCAACGATGGCGGTGTCGCGCCAGATTGCCGGCGGCATCCTTTGGGTCGCGCTCTTGTTTGCTTCCGTGACCGCGCTCAACCAGACATGGACGCGGGAGCTGCGTCATCAGGTACTCGACGCACAGCGCATGGCGCCCAGTCCGGCCAGCGCCTTATTTCTGGCGAAGGTGCTGGCGAATTTTATTTTTGTCACCATGATCCAGATCATCATCGGGCCGCTGTTTATTGTCTTTTATAACCTGCGCGCGGTGGGCCAGGGATGGTGGATGCTCGCCGTGCTTCCGTTGGGAACACTGGCGCTGGTGGTAAACGGAACATTTTTCGCCGCACTTTCCCTGCGCACCCGCAACCGAGAGATGCTGCTCCCTCTGATCCTGTTTCCGATCACGATCCCGGCCCTGCTCGCCATGGTGCAATCGACAACGGGAATTCTCAGCGGAGAATTCGATCCCGGCTTGTGGATTCGTCTGCTCGGCGGCTACGATCTAATTTTTTTGACCATCAGCCTGCTGTTGTTTGAAACCATACTGCACGCGGAATAGCGTTTGGGTCCTCTCACAACGGCCGGTTAGAAGTTTTTCCTGTTACGCTATTCGCGACGAAGAATTCGATGAAGAAATCAAGCTTTTTATTCATGGCTATGACGGCGGCACTTTTTCCCGCCTGCTTTTTGACGGCGGGCGCAGCCCAGCAACAACAGACGACGCCGATCCCCGAGTCGAATACCAGCTATATTGACGCGAATGGAACGGCGCACGTGACCCGGGTGGTACCGGTGCCGAAAACGGTGAGCCCGGAGGCGCAGAAATATCTTGCGCGGCGGATCCCGGATGTGGCGCGGCATCCATCGGTCGCTGAACAACGGCGGGAGACCGATGCATGGCAGGCGCGCGCGGGAAAGGTGTCACTACGCCTCTATCCGGTACACGTAACGAACGGGCAAACCATTGCCGGGGTGCCGGTGCGCATCATCACTCCGCTGAAAATGCCGGAACGGAACCGCGACAAGATACTGATCAATGTGCATGGCGGCGGGTTTGTGGTGGATGCGGGATCGCTGACAGAGACGATTCCAATCGCGTATCTGACGCAGACGAAGGTGGTCGCGGTGCTGTACCGGCTGGCGCCGGAGCATCCGTTTCCAGCGGCGGTGGACGATGGGGTTGCGGTCTACAAGGAACTGCTAAAGACATATAAGCCGAAGAACATCGCTCTCTATGGCACCTCGGCGGGCGCTGTTCTGACACCGGAAATCGCAGTAAAGCTGCGCCAGCTGGGATTGCCGCTTCCCGGCGCTTTGGGAGTCTTCTCCGGCAATGGCGACTTTGCCCGGCGCGGCGATTCGGGAGCAATCTTTGGGCTGGACGGCCTGTCCGGACCGCTCTACCCGAAACTGGACCCGAAGGTTTTTTCCCCTTATCAGGTTTCGACCAACCCCCTGAACCCCGTCCTGTCTCCTCTCTATGCGAACTTGAAGGGCTTTCCACCGACACTTTTCATGACCAGTGAACGAGACATGCTGCTCAGCGGAACCATCAACCTGCATCGCGCATTTCTGCGGGCCGGGGTGGACGCGCGCCTGATCGTTTTTGATGGGCTGCCGCACGGCTTCTGGGACGATCCCGTTCTGCCGGAATCCAAGGAAGCCGATCGGGACATGGCTATCTTCTTTGAAAAGGAATTGCATTTGGCCGGCGAATTCGCGCCGCGATAATCCGATCGAGGGGCTGCGAGAGCCGGACATTTCTTGGAGGTCGGAGAAGACATCACTCCGCGGAAAGCAGCGGCGGAGAGGATGCGAGTTCGCCTTTCTTCTTACGCGGGCGATTCCGCTGTTTGCGCAGTTCATTGGTTGCGACGAGGATCAGCGACGCGAAAGTCACCGCCAACAGACCGATGGCGGTGATCCCATGCAGTTGTTCTACTTCTCCGTAAAGCAACGCCAGCCCGACAAAGACGAAGAACACATGTGCGCAGAAAACGTGCAGCGACGCTTTTCCCAGCGTAAGGAGCGGCTCCCGCGCAACCAGGCGCCATACGTATTTGCGCAGCCCGTAGCCGACGATCGTGAAGCTGACAAGGTTCAAGACGCGCAGGGGCCCGATCTGCCATTTATTCAGTTGAAGCCCGAACGATTCTTGAACAAGATGCGGCCCCAGCCATCCGTATCGCACGCCGATAAAGAATAGGCATACCGCGGCGGAAACCATTACGGCCCATCGTGGAATGTGTCGGAGCGGAACATCACCTTCGGCGGACCGCGCACCCAACCACAAACCCGCAATCCAAACGGCCTGCCATGCGAATAGATTGAATGCTCCGGTCTCCTGCAACGGGATTGGAAGATGCGTCATGCGGACAACAAAGTTATGGATGACGTCGCGCAGGCCGAACTGCGCCAGCAGCCACATCGCGCCGCTGCCTGCCAGCACCTTCCTCCATCCGATGCGAGAGGCTGCTGAGAGCAGCAGCGGCGTAAAGAAGAGAAAGATGATGTACATCGGCAGGATGTCCAGCAGCGGCGGGCAGTAGAGCAACAGCACCGACCCGATGGCCGCGACGAATGGATGCGCGATATAGAAGTTGAGCAGGTTATAAATCGCCACGTGATGCGTTCTTACGGCGAATGCTGCCGCCACCGTAAAAGCCAGCGTCAGCATCAGCAAATGATATCCATATATCCGTAGCGACCGTTTCCAGAGCTGGACGCGGACGCCGCTTTCGTCCTGTATCAGCCGCCGGATATAGATGCGCCCGACCAAGAGCGCAGACAGGAAAACAAAACCCTCGGCGGAAGAGACGTAGCCAAATGTGTCGTTGACAAAATCGCTGAAGTGCGTGGGCAGGTGTGTCAGCGTCATCCAGACAAGAAAAAGACCGCGCAGAGCATCCAGCTCCGGACGTCTCTCCAACTTTGGGATATGCATCGACACGGCTTCCGTTTCCTGAAGATATAGACGCCGGCGCCGGTAAGGAGTTGCACGGTAGTTCTACGTGCCGGGTTTCGACGCTCTCCATGCGATTCTATGCTTTTCAGGCGACGGGCTTTGCACGTTTCGTGCGCCGCCGGAACTGGCGTAAACTGTGATTTCGCGGGTTTTACTGACAATGAAACGGATACTTTGGATCGGATTACCGATTGCGCTGGCCCTTTTGGCCGTAGGTTTTTACCAGGCCATCTTTGTCGCGCCTGTGGATGCTGCCCAGGGGAATATTTATCGCATTATTTACTATCACGTCCCCAGCAATATCATGGGCTTGCTGTTTCCCTACGTGAACTTCGTGGCATCGATCGTCTACCTTGCGACACGGAATTCGAATCCGGTACGTGCTCAGGCGGCGGACGCACTCGCACTGGCTTCCGCGGAGATGACGCTGGTTTTCGTATCCATCGGCCTTGCCACGGGAATGCTCTGGGCGAAGCCAGTGTGGGGTATCTGGTGGACCTGGGATGCGCGGCTTACGAGTTCCCTCGTCTTGTGGCTGATTTATGTAAGCTACCTTCTGCTCCGCCGCTTTACCGCGGGAGGTCAGACGCAGACCCTGGCTGCCGTACTGTCGGTTTTTGCGGCCGTGGATGTCCCGATCGTATATATGTCGATCCGATGGTGGCGCACCCAGCATCCTTCCCCGGTTTTCTTTGCTGGACCGGATGCCGGCATCGATCCACGGATGTGGCCCGCCTTTCTATGGAATTTAGCCGGGTGGTTCGCCTGGGGAGTATTACTGGTCGCGCTGCGCTATCAACTGGAGCGCAAACGCCAGCATAAGGCACAAGAGTCCGCGCTTCTTGCCCTCGAAAACAACATGGAGGCAGTGCGGTAATGTTGTAGGAGAAGAAAAGGATTTTTTATGAATCTTCGCCACTTGATTCTTGCCTACTGTGTCACCTGGTTTCTTCAACTGGGATATCTCGGCACAATTCTGTTTGGTTGGCGCCGCCTGCGCAAATAGTTCCTGCTGTTTCCCCACAACCCAGTAAACTAAAAAATAGAAAGGCTTTGCCATGCTGATCGTAATGAAAAAGCAGGCGAGCGACGAAGAAGTCCGCGCCGTCTGCGAACATATTGAAGCGCTGGGATTTCGCGCTCATCCTCTGCCGGGAGCACAGCGCACCGCCATCGGAATTACCGGGAACCAGGGCACCATCGATCAGGGCACGCTGGAAGAATTCTCCGGAGTGGCCGAGGTCATCCGCGTCTCAAAACCGTACAAGCTGGTAAGCCGGGACGTGAAGGAAGACGACACGGTCATTTCCTTTGCCGGCACAAATGCCTCGATCGGCGGAAAGAATCTGGCCATCATGGCCGGCCCATGTTCGATTGAAACGCACGAACAGGCATTCGCGGTTGCAGAGCGAGTCGCCGCCGCCGGAGCGCAGTTTTTTCGCGGCGGAGCGTACAAGCCTCGCACCTCACCGTATGCGTTTCAGGGCCTGGGCGAAGAAGCGCTCAAGATCATGGTGGAGATTCGCGAAGCATTCGGCCTGCGCATCGTTTCCGAGGCGCTGGACCATGAATCGCTGGAATTAGTCGAGCGACACGCAGATGTGATCCAGATCGGCGCGCGCAACATGCAGAACTATTCCCTGCTGCGCGAAGTAGGCCGCACCCGCAAGCCTGTGCTGCTGAAGCGCGGCATGGCGGCGACATTGGAAGAGCTGCTAATGGCCGCCGAATACGTGATGAGCGAGGGCAACTATCAGGTGGTCCTCTGCGAGCGTGGCGTTCGAACCTTTATCGACCACACGCGCAACACGCTCGATCTAAGCATCGTTCCCGCCGTGCAACGCCTGAGTCACCTGCCGATCATCGTCGACCCCAGCCATGGCACCGGCAAACGCAATAAGGTGGTGCCGCTGGCACGTGCAGCCGTCGCCGTCGGTGCGGATGGCCTGATTATCGAGGTGCATCATCAACCCGACAAGGCACTCTCGGACGGAGCGCAGTCCATTTATCCGGAACAGTTTGCCGACATGATGGGCGAAGTCCGCCAGATTGCGCGCATTCTGCATCGCGATGTGCCCGATGGTATCCAGATCGAGCAGGGCATTCCGCTTACGCTGACCAAGGCCCGGTAGCCGAGCGCGAATGACACGGGGAACCCCGCGCTCCGGCTCTCACTGCTGCATCTTTGGCCGCGGAACGCCCCGGCGCCTGGTTCTCTGCTGCATTCTTCTTTTTCGGCGCTGCTCTGGGTCGCTGGTTGCCATTCCAATAACGACTTTCCAGACTATCCCGCGAACTACAGCGAATACGCCTACGTCACCAACGGTGGCAGCAATACCGTCACGATCCTTGACATTGTAAATCTTCGTCAGGATCGTGTTGTTCCCGTAGGGATCGATCCCACCGGCGTAGCCGTGAATCCCAGGCGCAACGAAGTCTATGTCGTAAACACGGGCAGCAATTCCATCAGCGTAATCGACGCGAAGAAGAAGGCCGTCGTCGCGACGATCCCGGTGCGGCTGCGGCCCTATTTCATCTCGGTGAATTCCGCGGGAACACGAGCTTACGTGGCCAACTCCGGTTCGAACAATGTTTCCGTGATCGACCTGGGAAAGCATCGTGTAATCTCGACCATTGGAGTTGGCGAATCTCCGGGGATGGCGACGATATCTCCCGACGGACGGACCCTCGTAGTGTCCAATCGCGTGGGAGGCAGCGTCAGCATCATTGACGCCAGCGCCAATCCTGAGTTGCAGCGGGTCCGCAGCGTGTGGAGCGGCTGTCCTGGGGCGACCGACATTGCGATTCTTCCGGACTCAAGCAAAGCCTTCATCGCCTGCTCCGCCGGCCATCAGGTGATGGTTGTGCAACTGGCCACGACGCCTCCAACGCGGTCTCGTCGTGGGCCGTCCAGCCGCGCACCGATGCTTCACGATGCGCGGCTGGCACTGCTTGATGTCGGAAAGGTTCCCGTCAGCCTGGCACTCAAGCCGGATGGTGGAGAAATATACGCCGTCAACTACGATAGCGGCTCGATCTCCGAAATCGATACCAGCACCAATGAAGTGGGCGCGGCGTACTTCGTGGGCACGCACCCCATGCGCGGACTGATTGCGAATGACGATTCCACTCTCTACGTCAGCGACTTCGATGCCGACTCACTGGGCGTGTTCAGCATCGACGACGGCCAGTTGGTCGGGACATCGCCTACGGGCAGCGGCCCTGACGCCCTTGCATTCTCGAAGGCTGGAAACCTGTTGTTCGCGGTGGATGCGCGCTCCGGCGATGTCGCGGTAATCCGCACCTCTACCCACAGTCTTTTGACGATACTGCCGGCAGGCAGCAAACCGAACGACATCGCCGTCAAAGCCTTTCTCCTCCCGCGCCACAGACTCTAGCGGCCGCCGGCTAGTTGCCGTAGCCAAAAGATACATTCGGTAAAAATCTCCGACAACGGCATTAAGTAAGATGACGCATCGCGAGGGGCGTCTCAGTATCGCCTATACGTCACCAACTCTCCTCGCCCCGATAAATGAAGCCGTCCGCCGTCAATATTTACCATTGTTTTTTTGTAAACGGTGGTCTAATGGGCCATGCTCCGTTCCACATTTTGTAACTATTCATCGATGCTTGCCCTTCTCGTGGGTCTTGGTGGAAATGTCTGTACGTCCCCGGCGCTGTCGCAGCGCACGCAGGCGCCCGGAGCTGCTTTGGATTCCGCGGCGATTTCGGCACGCCTCCACGAAATCGGTGCAGCCGGTAAGCTCGCCGAGCTGCACGGGCCCGATTTTTCGGATTATCGCGCAGATTTTCAGCGCGTGTACCAAGTCTCGAGTTTCACTCCCATTTGGCTGAGTGGCGGAGAGCCGACACCGCAGGCGCTCGCAGTCATCCGGGCGCTGGAAGTGAGCGCACAAAAAGGACTGAAGCCTGAGGATTACGACGCTTCGCGCTGGCAGGGCTGGATCTCCGCACTAAAGAGCCCGGCGAATGCGGATACAGACGCGCGTTTTGATGCTGCGCTTACCGTCGACGCCATGCGGTATATCTCCAATCTGCACCTTGGCCGCGTCGACCCCAAGCATTTCAAATTCGGTATCGACATTGGACAAAAGAAATACAACCTGCCGCAATTGGTCACGCAGGACGTGATCCACGCAGCCAATGTGCAGGCGGTTCTCGACGCCGCTGAACCGCCGTATGCGGGCTACAAGCGAACGGAAATCGCCCTGCAGCGTTATCTGAAAATGGCGGCTAACGGAAATGGTCCGTCGGTTCCCGAGGTGCAAAAATCGATTGCGCCGGGAGAATCCTACGGCGGAACCGCGCAACTTGCCGAGCGACTGAAGTTGCTGGGCGACCTTCCGCAAAGTGTCGTTGCGGACGCAAAGTCAGACGCCTATACGGGCGCGCTGGTGGACGCGGTGAAACTTTTTCAGTCGCGCCATGGGCTTACTCCGGACGGCAGGCTGAGCAAGGAGACTATCCGGCAACTGAATGTGCCTCTGTCGAGCCGCGTGATGCAGTTGCAGGATGCGCTGGAACGCTGGCGCTGGCTGCCGCCGTCGTTCCCGCAACCGCCCGTGGTAGTGAATGTGCCGGAGTTCGTCTTGCGCGTTTTCTCCAGCGATCAGAAGGTTGCGTTGAGAATGAATGTCGTCGTGGGCAAGGCGCTTCGCCATCAGACGCCGGTATTCGCGAAGGATATGCGATACATTGTCTTTCGGCCGTATTGGAATGTTCCGTCCAGCATCTTGCGCAGTGAAATTATCCCATCCGTCGCAAAGAATAGAAACTACATCGCCAATAAGAATTTTGAAGTCACTGATTACAGCGGAACGATCGTCACCGACGGGCCTATCAGCGATGCTGTGCTTGCGCAATTGCGCGCCGGCAAACTGACCGTCCGCCAGAAGCCCGGTCCGAACAACTCCCTGGGTCTGGTGAAGTTCATGTTCCCGAACGAGCACAGCGTCTATATGCACAGCACCCCCGCGGCGCAGTTGTTTTCGCAGTCGAGGCGCGACTTCAGCCACGGCTGCATTCGGGTGCAAGAGCCGGCGCAGCTCGCCGCGTATCTTCTACGCAATCAGCCGCCGTGGACGCTTGAAAAAGTGCGGGCAGCGATGCAGTCAGGCCCGAACAACCAGCAGGTCAATCTCGCCAAGCCGGTTCCGGTGCTGATCTTGTACGTGACATCTGTGGTCGAAGAAGACGGATCGGTCCATTTCTTTGACGACATCTATGGGCATGACAAGGAACTGCAGGCTGTGCTCGCAAAAGGACAGCCGTACCCAGGATAGTTGCAACTACCAGCGGCGGATCGGGCCAACGTCAACGTGGACAAAGTTGGACTGGGCATAATAGCCAACCCCACCCCGGTGAAGGGCGAGCGCCGCATCGCGCACCTCAGCAGTCGGTACGCCGGGAATGCGGATATCGATGGCCTTGGCTTCCATGTGCTGGCTGTGGAGGGCGACACCGTGTCCGTGCTCGCGCAGATAGTTGTTGCTCCACGGAGTCCGGTAGCCGCAGACGATATCGATCTGGCCGTCGGGATGACCGACGCGCGCCATCAAATCGTGTAGAAGGTCGAACTCCCTGACGTCGTAGGCCTTTACGTCTCCCGTCCGGTGATCGCGCAGAAAATGATCTAGCTGCGCCACCGCATCCGGCAGATAGCGGTGTCCGATGCGATACACCACATCAATATGCTCGCCTGTGTGCAGGTGATAGAGCCGAAGACGGTATTGTTCAGGACTTGGCTGCGTCGGGCTGTTAGCAAGCAGCGTGCCTGTGAACAAGACAAGAAGGGCAGCGCTGGCAATTAAGGATTTTCTAGAAAACATCGCGTATTTATTATAGTGCCGATGAATGGGGCAACAACGAGCCTGATGTTCCGCGTCCCCTATATTGCCCTAACTGGGTTCTTACCCCGGGCCTTGAAATCGGCGCCTGAGATTCGACTGCAATTCTAGGCCGGTATCGGCCGCGGGGCACGCGCAATGAACCATTGGGCTCAGAATCGTGCGAATGGGACCGGACGCGACGCGAGAGGCGGCAGTTGGCAGAAAAAATCCACGAAAATCAGTTGTAGTGCCACGCTTGCGGATTGGAATCGGTGGGTGCATTTTTCTGAATTTCGCTCGCCATCGCGCGCAGCATGTCGCCAGTAGGAGTGGGACGGATGCCGTGGCCCTTCATCGGATGTCCGAATTGAAATGAGCCGCCATAATAGGGGTTATTCGTCGATTCCAGAAAAGCCTGCAGGCGATACATTGCCAGATTCAAATAGAAGCTGTCCATATCGCCAACATAGAAATGCAGCTTGCCAACCAGCTTCGGCCCGATCGCAGGCCAGTGGGTTTGCAGAAAGTCGGTCAGGTCGTACCCATGCGAGCGCATAGATTCAGCCACGGCGTGGTCGATCTCTCCGGTTTGTTTATTCCATAGAGGTTTGGGATAACCGTCGGTCCCAACTGGACCGTACACGGCTTCCCAGGCATCTTCTTGTTCGCCGGATCGTCCGTGGGAGCCGAGCACCTGCTCAAGCTGACCCTGCTGACGCGCCGTGGCCTCGACCTGGCCTGCCGCCGTTCGCAGAAACGGGCGCTCTACATCCAACCATCTGGAACCGGAGCCCGGCGGCGCATACGCATTTGTGTCCGAATAGATGTCGGTGAGCTGCCAGCGGTGGAAGTCCACCGGATCGGGATAATATACCCAGGCGCCGCCGAAGAAATCCGGGTGGAATGCCTGCAGTGCCAGCGATTCCCATCCTCCGGTCGAACCTCCGGAAAGCACCCTGGCATAGGGCGCGCGGATAATTCGAAAATGCGTCTCGATGTACGGAATGAGCTCTTGCATGATGGCATCCCCGTACGGTCCGTCGTTCGCGGAGCTCACCGCATACGAATCGTCAAAGTACGGAGTGGGATGAAGAAAGGTCACCATGAGCATGCGGGGGAAATTGTCTGAGGTCCAATCCTGATACAACCTATATCCTTCGCCTCGCCGCATATTAATGATCGCCGCGCGATGGCCCACTTTCTTTTCATCGATGGGGAACACAGGTTGGGACTGGAAATGATACGGCGGCGCTAGGCTGAAATGATCCTGTTCATAATCGACCGGATAGTAGACATGCGGATGATCACTATAGCCTCTCGGTAGCAGGACCACGGCGCCGAGATACATTGGCCGGCCCCAGAACTTCGAAAGGATTCGGCTCTCTATCTTCACGTGCCGGACCCACTGTGTATCCGGCGGAACTTTCACCGGCGGCAATGTTCGACGCAGCACAAGGTGGATGCTGGCCGGTTGGGAAGCATCGATATGAACGTGCTGCACATCGCTCACCAGATTGCCCGGAGATTCCGTAAATTGCTGTCCCTCCCAATGGTCCATATGTGCCCAGATCGTATGGCCGTCGGCGCGATGAAACTGCGTGTATACGTTCAACAGCGCCTGGACGTAGTAGTCGCCAGCCGGCAGGTCCACGAGACTGCGAACCGGGTAGCCCAATATGGAGGCGTCCATTCGCACCGCTTCGCCGGCGCGTAACTGGCTAACGTCTTTACCGAAGAAAGGAGCATCGGCACCCGTGCCACCGGCCTGGAATCGCGGCTCCCGGACGCCATCGCGCGTGAGGAACAAAAACACGCGACCGGTAATCGGCTGGCGGTGAACCGCAGCTGGAAAAGAAACTTCAAACTGCGGGCCGCGTGGCTGAGCGAGCGCGTGCATTGAGGTCAGGGCCAAGGCGACAGCAATCAAAAGCGACGCGGAACAAGCGCGCTGCGATATCTTTAATAATTCCATTGGGAATTGTCGGCGTCTTTCGGCGCGTTTTTGGAAACCTGCGCGGCCATGTCCCGCAGCAGGTCTGCCCAACTCATCGGATGCCAGCCATGGCCTTTCATCGGGCGTCCATATGTGAACGTGCCCGCGTAGTAGGGGCTCTTGGTAGTTTTTAGAAAATCTTCCATCTGATAGACGGCGAGGTTCAGGTAGTAGCTGTCCATATCGCCGACGAAGAAGTGCAGCTTGCCGACGAGGTCCGGCCCGATTTGCGCCCAATGATTGCGTGTGTAATCGGTCAGATCATATCCGTGATCGCGCATGTAGGCGACAGCCGCTGGATCAATCTTTCCAGTTTGCATGTTCCACGCAGGCATCGGGTAGCCGTCCTTGCCGACCGGATCGAAGATTGCCCACCATCCATCGAGCTGATAATCGGACCTTCCATTGGGGCCGAGAACATCTTCGTAATGGCTCACATCCTCCACGGTTGATCGCACCTGGCCCGCCGGCGTGCGGCTCCAGGGCCTCGGATTGCTGAGCCATGCGCCAAACGGTTTGACTTCAAACGAAGTGTCATCCTTGTATAGGTTCACTTGCTGGAATCGCTGAAAATCGATCGGGTCCGGATCGAAAACCCACGCACCGCCGAAAAATTTCGGGTGATAGACCTGGAGCGCAAGAGATTCCCACCCGCCGGTTGAGCCGCCTTCCACAATGCGTGCATAGGGCCGGCGAAGCACGCGGAAGTGCGATTCGACATAGGGAATCAGCTCGTCCATGATGGCGTCGCCGAACGGGCCGCAGTTTGCGGAATTCACCGCATAAGAGTCGTCAAAGTATGGGCATGGATGTTGCCAGGTGACCAGGATGAAGCGCGGAAAATGATCGGAGTTCCACGCCTGGTAAAATTCATACCCCGTTCCCATGTTCGAGGCCTTGCCTTCGCGTACTGCCCCCGGCGTTTCCGATTTCGGATCCGGATTGAACTCCCAGGGAATTGGCTGATAAAAATGCCCCTGATTGTAGACCACGGGATAATGGACGTTGGGATGGGTATCGTAGCCCTTCGGCAAAAGAACGGTCGCGCCCAGGTACATCGGCTGACCCCAGAATTTTGTCAGCATCGGACTCTGGAATTTAACGACCTTAATCCATTCGGTTTGTTTTGGCGGCGCTAAACTACCCAGGATAGCGCCGTGGTTGAAGGCATCCTCCGACATCGCCTTGTCCAGCGAGAGACGAATATTGAATCCGGTTGCCGGATCGAGATGAATCTTCTGAGTGTCGCTGTACAGATTGCCGGAAGCGACGGTTGGCAGTTCTCCGACCCAGTCCATATGCGCCCAGACAGTGTGACCGTCGGAGCGATGAAATTCCGTGTAGACGTTCAGGAATGCCTCGACATAGTAATCGCCGGCGGGCAAATCCTTCAGCCGATCGAGAGGATAGCCGGGAGTCGTCTCGTCGATCGTCACGGACTGGCCTGGTTGCAGCGCGTGAATGTCCTTTCCGAAAAACGGAGGCGCCTGCTCGGAAAGCAGTTGAATCCGAGGCTCGATCCTGTTGGTTCGGGTGATAATGACAAAAACGCGACCCGTAATGGGCTTGCTTGCGGCAGTTACGGGAAGCGAGACTTCAAAGCGGGTGACTGGCGCGGAATAGGCAGGCGCGACAAACACTAACGCCAGCAACAAAACTGGCGCAAGCAGCAAAATCCCTGCGAATGTTCTTTTGATGCGACTCGTATTCAATGGTGATCCTCTTCGGGCTTTGTGATTTTGCGGAGAAAATCCGCCGTTCCGCGAGTTCGGTCCCGTGCAGCGCCTGAAATCTGTGTGGCACACTTGTATCAAAATATATGCGATCTGTGCAACATTTAGTTTATTGTATTGAGGATGGCGACACGGCTCCTGCGGTCACACGCTTTCGATTCTCGATCGTCTGGAATGTTACCCAATCCAGCGCGGTAACCGGTTTAGAAGGATTGTTCAGGATGACGATAAAATCGCGCGGTTCCCAACGACGCCACTGCTCCGCAGACGATCGACGCAACGGATGGACCCGGATCGCATCGGCGGGTGCGAGCATTGTGCTCGCCTTTTTGATCGCGCTTCCCATCCCCGCACGAAGCCAGACGGTCACCGCAAATCCGTTGGAGGGAATTCCGTTCCGCGCCATCGGACCGGCTATCATGGGCGGACGGATTGATGCTATTGCCGTCCAGAAAAACCAGCCATCTGTTTTCTATGTCGGAACAGCGACGGGCGGCCTCTGGAAAACGGTGAACGGCGGCACGACCTTCCGGCCTGTATTCGATAAGGAACCAAATCTCTCGATCGGAGACGTAGCCGTTTCAGAATCCAATCCATCCATCGTATGGGTGGGAACCGGCGAAGCGAATAACCGTCAAAGTTCGTCCTGGGGAGACGGCGTATATCGATCGACGGACGGAGGCGCGACCTGGAGGTACATGGGCCTCAAAGATACGCAGGCCATCGGGCGAGTTGTCATCGACCCCAGAAATCCCGACGTCGTCTATGTAGCGGCTGCCGGCCATTTGTGGGGTCCAAACGCGCAACGCGGACTTTTTAAGACAACCGATGGAGGGCAAACCTGGTCAAAGGTCCTGTCTATCGACAACGACACCGGCGTGATTGACGTTGCCATTGATCCCCAAAGTCCGAACATCTTGTACGCAGCCAGCTACGAGCGGCGGCGAACCGCATGGGGCTTCGATGGCGGCGGCCCCGGCAGCGCGCTCTACCAAACAACGGACGGCGGCGCGACGTGGAAGAAAGCGACAAACGGGTTTCCTGCTAGCGGGAACCTCGGCCGTATTGGAGTCTCGATTTGCAAAAGCGATCCAAACATTGTGTATGCGGTGGTCGAGAACCAGAAAGATGGCGGCGTTTATCGCAGCAATAACCGCGGCGATACCTGGAAGCGGATCACCACCCATAACCTCGGCGCGGCATACTTCAGTCAGATCGTCGCGGACCCAAACAATGATTTGCGCGTCTGGGTGATGCTGGACGAACTGCTCTATTCGGAAGATGGGGGTGCGAATTTTAAGTCGCAAGACGAGGCAGTACACTCCGACTTCCATGCTCTATGGATCGATCCGCAAAATTCCGCACACATGATGGCCGGTACGGATGGCGGCCTGTGGACGACGAAGGACATGGGTCGGTCATGGAGCTTCATCAACAACATGCCGATCGGGCAGATCTATCAGGTTGGATACGATCTTGCTAGTCCGTACCACATCTGCGCCGGATTCCAGGACAACGGCGCGTTTTGCGGACCAAGCCGCAATCGCTCCGCGGATGGCATTGCGAATCGCGATTGGACGCGAGTCCACACTGCGGACGGTTTTTATACGCTGTTGGATCCTAAGAACCCAGACATCGTTTATACCGACGCCCAGGAGGGTCAGCTGGTCCGGTTCAATCTCGGAACGCATGAGTGGGCGCCGATCCAGCCAGTGCCGCCCATCGATGAGCCTCCGTACCGCTTTGCGTGGAACGCGCCTCTGCTGATTTCCCCGCATAACTCCAACACAATCTACTTTGGCGGCAATTATCTTTTTAAGTCGGTGGATCGCGGCGATAGCTGGACGCGGCTTGGCGGCGATTTAACCACCAACGTGGACCGGTTTAAGTTGCCAATCCTCGGCAAGCTGCCAAGCCGGGATACGGTTTCCTTGAACTATGGCGTGACGTTTTATCCCAGCATCACGGAGATTAGCGAATCTCCCGTAGATGCGAATGTTCTATGGGTAGGAACCGAAGACGGAAACCTGCAGGTCAGCAGGAATGGCGGGAAATCCTGGGACAATGTTTCGGCCAACCTGCCGGGCCTGCCGAAAGGAACGTGGGTAAGCAGCATCGAAGCTTCCCCCTTTGAGGCTGGCACGGCGTATGCAGCGTTCGACGGTCACCGCAATGACGATTTCGCGATTTATCTTTACCGCACCGCGAACTATGGAAAGACGTGGCAATCGATTTCGTCGAACTTAGTCAAAGAAGATGGCACTGCACACGTCATCCGTGAAGACCCTTACAATGCGCAGCTGCTTTTTCTTGGGACAGAATTCGGGGCGTTCTTTTCCATCGATCAGGGAGGCCATTGGGAGCGCTTGAATGCGGGGCTGCCCAACGTCCGCGTAGACGACATCGCAATCCAGCCGCAAGCGCACGATCTGATACTCGGGACCTACGGGCGTTCCTTGTGGGTGCTGGACAATATTCGGCCCTTGGAACAATGGGGCGCGGCTAAGTCGGCGAATCTCAGTTTGTTTGATCTTCGCTCTGCAATTGAGTGGCAGAAATATATTGACGGCAATGGCTTCGAGGGAAGCGACCGATTCTTTGGGCCAAACCCGCCGGACGCGTTGATCGACTACTTTGTAAACGGTTCTTCCGAAAACTCCAACGCTGTAAAGATCACCATTCGCAATGCGAGCGGCGAGATTGTCCGCGAGCTTACCGGGCCGGCGAAGAATGGGATCAACCGTATTTCCTGGGACCTGCGCTACGCGACACCGGCAAAACCCGCTCCGATCCAGATGTGGGGGATTGAGCAGGGATTTTTTATCTATCGAGTTTTGCCGGATTTGGGAATGCCCGGGCCGTTTGTAGCGCCGGGTAAGTACACAGTGCAAGTGTCCCGCGGAGGAGAGACTGCCAGCAAGACCTTGAAAGTCGAGCTCGACCCAGCCATCTCTATTCGCCCGGCCGACGAGGCAGCATACCAGGCGCTCTTGACGAAGACCTTCCATTTGTATCAGCGCGGAATTGACGATCAAAAAACGCTGACTGCTATGAGTAAGTCATTGAATGACGCGATGACTGCCTGGAAGAAATCGTCGAATCCAAAGATTCCGGTGGACGTTCAAAAGGCGGCCGAGACCCTCAAGGACAAAATCCATGGGGTGCAGGAAACGATGATCGGCGCGAGATCGAAGGAATTTCCTCCTCCGCCTCGCCCGCTTTCGGTCATTCGTCAGATTGCCGACTTGTTGTATTCCCTGGAAGCGCATGACGCACGGCCAACTGCGCTTCAGCAACAGCAATTCACCAGTCTCGATCAGTCGCTCTCAAAGATGACGGCTCAATTGGATCAGCTAAAGAGTCATGATCTGCCGGATCTGAATCGGAAAATCAATCAGGCTGGCGTCCCTTTCGTTGTTGTCCCGCAAGCGAGCCAAGAGAAGCACCCAACAGACCATCCATGAGCCGGAAAAACGGCGCATTTCCGCACACATTGACCAGGAGTAACTATGTCGAAATTAAATCGTAATAGATTTCGCGCACCGAACCACAAATCAACTCTTGCAGGAAGCATACTTGCGGGTCTCCTTGTCCCTCTTGCAATGGCCTGCCCTCATCTTTCTGCCGCAACGCTATCGCTGCGCGGCGCATCGGCCTATCCATTGCTCTCCGGCGCCATCCAGCAAAGCGATTCCGGCGGATTGAATGCTTCCAACGCAAAGCCGACGGGCGTAAGCGCCGCGAATCTTCCCAAGGAAGAATCTTCCACGACAGAACACACCTTTCTATTTCGAGGTCAAAAGATTCCTTATCGTGCGACCGCGAGCACGTTGCTGCTGAAAAATGACAAAGGCGAGCCGATCGGATTGATGTATTCGGTCGCCTATACGCGCAGCGATGTCAGCGACCCAAGTCGGCGCCCCGTGGCATTTCTCTACAACGGCGGTCCCGGATCGGCGTCGATGTGGCTGCACCTCGGCGCGTTTGGACCGAAGCGGGTGCAGTTGAACGGAACCAATGCAATTCCGCCGGCGCCTTACAAGCTTGTGGACAATGAAGACAGCTTGCTCGACAAAACCGATCTGGTCTTCATCGATGCGATGGGAACGGGATACAGCCGTGCTATCGGCAAAGGCCACAACGCGGACTTTTATGGGACCGACGGCGACGCACTGGCGTTTGCCCAATTTATACATACTTATCTGAGCCGATATAACCGGTGGAACTCTCCAAAATTCCTGATCGGAGAGAGCTACGGCACATTTCGTTCCGCCGCTGTCGCCGACTACCTGAAAAGCAAATATTCAACCGATCTGAACGGAATCGTTCTTATTTCTTCGGTATTGAATCTATCGACCATTACCTTCTCTCCAGCAAATATCAGCCCCTGTATTTTTTACCTTCCGAGCTATGCAGCCGTCGCCTGGTATCACAAGACTCTGAAGCAACAGCCATCCGATTTGACTGCATTTGTCGACGAAGCGAGGAATTACGCAAAAGGCGAATATGCCGCTGCGTTATTCCAGGGAGCGCAATTGCCGGCGGCGGAAAAGGAAACCGTGGCAAAGAAGCTCACCTACTTCACGGGAATCGATGAGGACTATTGGCTGAAGGCGAATCTTTGTACGTCGGACGGCAAGTTCGATGCAGAGGTGTTGCGCGCGGAAGGCAAAAGTGTAGCGAGCCTGGACGCCCGCTTCGCCGGGTACGACTATGATCGGCTGACGGAAAGATCGCGAGACCGACCCGCTGGAAGATGGCATTGAAAGCGCGTTTACTTCCCTGTTGAATCAATACAATCACAACGAACTGAAATTCGGCATGGATGAAAACTATAACAATTCCCGCATTGACGGACACGGTTGGAACTGGAAACGGGCCAAGCAACCACGGATTCCCAAGCGCCCCGCAGACGGTGTCTGACCTTGCCCTGACGATGATCTCGAATCCTCATCTTCTGGTTCGAAGTGGAAAATGGATACTTCGATCTGGCGACGCCGTTTTTCGCAACTGAATTTACGATGAATCATCTGGGAATTCCTTCCCGAACTGCAGAAGAACATCACCTGGACTACTACAAATCCGGTCACATGATCTATTTGCAGGATGAGGCGCATCGACAGCTTCACGACAACATTGCCAGATTTATCGACCGTGCAACCGAACAGTAAAGAACAACCGCTTTCCATCGGAAGAGGAGTCACACCATGCGTCACTTCAGTACAACACTGCCGCCCGATATCTTCGAACCATCTGCGTGGGTTTTTTCATAACGACGCTCTGCACGCAGGGACGCGCGCAAGCCGCTCTTCCATCGCTGCTGCAGCGACGGCGACAGCGGCCACTCCGGAGGCGCTGGCCCAACTTGTTCTGCAACGATTCTGCTACAGGATCGCAGAGGAATTTGACAGTGTCGATCCAGATCCCTCGGGCCGGGGTGTGTCGCAGCCGCGATCCATCGAAAAGCGATTCGCAAACCCAACCTCGGCAAGGTGGTCTGGAGCGATTCGCGATCGCGCCGTTTTGCTTTTGACAGGCACGGTCGTCGATAAAGATTCCGCGGTCGAAACTATTCGGTCCCGCCATTTCTCCGGCTTGTATGAAGCGGTCAAGTCGGCGAATAGTTGGGCGATTTCTCGCCAATTGCCATTCGACGCCGACAATCGACATTACCTCTCACATCATAGACGCAACGATATCGCCCGGACGCAGCATCGATGTCAAGGACACTGTGAGGGATCGTTGCAAGGGGCAGTATGGTTTTGCTGTGCGGTTGAACGATCAGGCGCAGTTACGGAGCGGAAGTCAGGATGAACGGCAAGTCGGTAAGTATGAATTTGGAGGAGGCGTTTTGTGGACGAAAACTCCGCGAAAGCCGAACGCGAAACTTTTTCTGGCATACACGCTGGCTGAGTATCATCCGCCTGCCAAGAGCAGCCGAAGGCTCAGCCCAAGCGCGAGCGGAACTGCCAGATTACGGCTCGTTTGTGAATGCAACGGTCTGGACTCCGGTTTTCGACTTCGACAGTGCCAACGATACGGGCATGCTCGCCATTACTGTTCGGCTACCGGAAGCCTACTTTTTAACCACCAGCGTTCCGCAGACAGATACGGTGCAAAATGGCACTGCGAATCGTCCACGGGCATACCAGCGAACCCGAGTTCATCCTGTCTCTGATTTACGACCGCGGCTGGCATCCCACCGACACGAAGATCGGCAACGTACAATTCGCCACGTTTCTTACGCCGGATTTCCGCTGGTCTCCTCAGGTCATGGAACAAGCAAGTACGCGAGGTGGACGACATGCTGACCAGCAGGTTCGGTCCGCCACAGGCGAACTACCTGGCGAGTGGCCGAACAGCGCGATCTGGGCGAGGGAGGATTTCGCTATCGCACCAACGACCTGGTAGTTGCGGCGACAGGGCGGCGGCAAGCGACTTATGACCTCCGCCGCGACTCCGCTTCCGCGCCGAACGCGCCACTTGCGCATGAAGTGTCCCACGGCTGGACGATGCAGGCCACCGGGCCTGCCGCGAATTTTCTGCGCGAAGGCTGGGCAACCTACTGCGAGTGGATGTTTGTCGGCACGCAATATGGCCCACAGGTCGAGACGGACATCTGGCAGACCGCGTATAACTATTACTTCCTCGGTGGCCACAACGGCGTGCGCAGCATTCTGGGAAATCCGGATAACGGCAGCATCCATTATGTAAAGGGCGCGTGGATTCTCCACATGCTGGAAGAAGCGATGGGCCAGCGGCATTCGACCGCGGCATGCGGGCCTATATCCAGATTCCTCGCGATCAGCCTGCCGGCTATCACGAATTTATCGCCGCAATGTCGCAGGCGGCAGGCCATGATATGTCTCCGTTTGTCATGCCCTGGTTGAGCGAGAAAGTACATGCCCGACCTGGAGGCGCAGGTAGAAGGCTCGCAAATCGTCATCACGCAGAAGCAGCCGGAGATCGTTTTCGATCTGCCGCTGACCGTTTGGCGTATGAGACGGCTTCCGGGCGGTCGTCGATCGGCCGATTCATATCACCGGCAAGACAACAACTCTGGATATCGCCGAGCTGGGTCAAATTCAGCAGGTAAGAATCGATCCCGATCACAATACCTGCTGCAACGTCACCTGGGAGAAAATGTCCGACTTCGAATTGCGCGCGCCTTCGGCGAAAACGGTCACTCTCGCGGGCAACTTTACTCTCAAACCGAGTTCCGCTATCCGCAAAGGCGATATTGGACGCTCGATATTCCGATGGTCAATGGACGATTCAGTTGGTCGTGGCAGGTGGATGGAAAAAAACCGGAAGACGGGCGCCAGCTCGACGGACAGCCGCTCACGGGAGTGCGATATGTGAAACCGGAACAGCCGGTTGCGGGAGCGTACCCCAAATAGATTCCGATCCTATGCGCTAGAGCATCTCTCCTGCAGAACGCCGTCATTCTGAGTCAGCGCTCTACACCATCAGGAGAACTGACCTAGAAGAGGCGCATAGGATGGGGCAACCCGCTATCGTTTTTCCTGCTGCGGAGATTCCTGCTTGTAGACCACTCCGCCCTTCATGACGAATTTGACATGTTCAATACTGCGATGTCGTGAAGCGGATCGCCGGATACAGCAATGATGTCGGCGAATTTGCCGGGCTTCGATGCTGCCGATGCGATCGCTCCAGCCAAGAAGCTGCGCCGGAAGCGGTCACGGTTGCAGAGCGAATCGCCTGCATCGGAGTCATTCCGTATTCGACGTAGAATTCGAAGTCCCTTCGCCTCTGAAAATGCTGTCCACATGAATCCGCTGGCATCGGTGCCGCATGCGATTTTTACACCCTTTTTCAAGGCCAGCGCAAACAGCAGTGCGCTCTAGGCTTGCGACTAATTTGGTTCACGGACTCCGTCGGCGGCGCATAAGGCTGGCAAGCACGATCGTCGGCACCCAATACACGCCGTTTTTCACCATCACGTCCATTTCCGTCGACTGTCAGTCCCGGCCCGTGTTCCAGCTGTCCACACCGGCGTGGAGAGCGGCGGCAATCCCTTCCTGGCTGACGGCATGGCGGCGACGGGGGTGTGCAGGCGATGGGCTTCATCCACAATCGCGTGCGCTCTTCCGCATCGGTGTAATTCACGATGCCGTGCAGGTACCGTCCGGCGCAAACGTGTAGCCGTGATCGCAATAGATCTTGATCCAGTCTGCGCCGTTGCCAATCTGCTCCCGTACAGCTTTTCTGGCATTTTCCACTCCGTCGACCACCTCGACACCATGGGGAAGATTCAATTCCCAGGAGTATCCGAGCAGCGGATACATTCCCGTGGGCGCCATGGCGCGCGTGGCCACCTGCATCCGCGGACCGGGACTCATGCCGCGATCGATCGCCGTTTTGCAGGTCCACATCCGCATACATCGCGCCTTCGGTTTCCAGATCGCGCAACGTGGTAAAGCCGTTGTCCAGCGCGATGCGCGCGTTGCGCGAGGCCAGAATCGCGCGGTAGGGAATGGATTCTTTGAGCAGCATGATCGGCGTAGACCAGGCCGGAAAGCAGCATGTGCGTGTGGACATCGATCAGACCAGGAAGCACCGTCTCGTGCGAGAGATCGATCACCGGAACGCCGGCGGGAGGCGTGCCGCCGGGCGTGACGGAAACGATCTTGTCATCCTTTATAAGGATGAGAACATTTTTCAGCACGCGGCCACGCGTCACATCGATCAACCGGCCGCACAGAATGGCGCGCCGCGCGGGCGGCTGCGGAGGCTCGAAAACGGGCGGACCTTCGGGTATCTGGGTCGTTTGTGCGGCAATCAGCGCTGGAAACAGAAATGCCGCGAGAAGCAATGCAAGGCGGAGATAGCGGGGCGATTTCAATGGCGGCATTTACCTCTGAATGTATTTGTCGGTTAAGGCAAACGGCGGCGCGGGTTCAGTCGTCCAGCAGCGAACAATTGGATCGCCGGTGTTGACCGCTTTGTGGGCCCACACCAGGCCGGCCGTTCCCCCGCGCGCAACGCGCACGGTTTCTACCGTTTCTCCGAAGATATCGCAAATTTCGGCAACGACATCGCCATCCGGCACAACATCCCCCACTGCAACTTTCAAGCGAACCAATCCGGAGCGCTTGGCACGAGTAACGGCACGGTCCTTCGCTTTGATCTGCGGCCCACGAATCAACGGAGTTCCCTCGATCATTCCAAGATAACGCAGAATGTTCTGAACGCCCTTGACGTGGACCTGCACATCGACCTCCTCCAGTGTCCCATTGCCGCCGGATTCTGACAAAATTGAGACCACCCCTCGACGAGTGGCGGCGTACGTCAGAAAACCCGGAACGGGCGGGAGCAGGCTGTCTTCCGGCGACAGGCAGATCATACCAGGAGTCAACAGGCGAGCCAGCGCTTCTCCCTGCTCGTCGAGCGTCGCATTCCCGGTCAGGCTATATCCTCCATAGGCCCATAGCATTTCTCCGAAGTCGCCGCCATGCAGATCGACATGATATTGAGCTCGCGTAATGACTTCATCGAGCAATGTTTTTGCCACCAGTTCGGTGATGGATCCGTCTCCACCGGGCGCGATCTTGTTCAGATTCACGCCATCGATCGGAGACGTAAACCCGTGGCGTGCGGCAAACATGTGCATGTTCACGATGGGAACGGCAATGATCGTTCCGCGCAAGTTTGCCGGATCAAGCCCGTGAAGCAGACGGAACATTGCTTCAATCGGCGGGTATTCCGTGGCATGTACGCCGGCCGTCAGGCAGAGTACCGGCCCGTCTGCTTGACCATGAACGATGACGATCGGAATCTCGACCGGACCTGTGAGAGTCTCGCCGACCTTCAGAAAACCGCGAGCGACGCTTCCCTTCCTACAGCGGACATCTCGAATTCCAAACTGATCGTCGTCAGCCATGCAATCGCTCCTGATTCGTCGTCGATATAAGTCGAAATGTGTGGGCGGTTCGTGACCATCTGAAAGCAGCGTCCCGCGGAACAAAACCGCAACCATGCAGCGAAAGGTAGATTTGCCCGATCCGATTCAGGCCTTCGTCGATTTCATCGAATGTTGCGTGGCTGTAGGCAAGGCGAATCTGATTCTTTGGGGAGGCTTCTCCTGGCGGACGGCCTCCGTTGACCGCGTAAAACTTGCTGCCGGGAATAAGAATCACGTTTTCTTTCGCTGCAAGCCCAGCGAGATTGTCTCCATCCGCGCCTCTTGGAAACGTCAGCCATACATAATAACCGCCCTGAGGAACACTCATTCTGGCATCGGGCAGCTCCCGGCGAACCGCGGAGACCATCCGATCCCGATGGTCGCGATAAACTCCCTGCACTTTTTCAATATGCGCCGGTAGCCGGCCAGCTCTGCAGAACTCTACAATCATGCGCTGGGTAAGAGGACAGGACCCGCCGTCGGTTTTCAGTTGAATCATTCGCTGCACCATACCGCGCGAGCAGTGGACCCAGCCGATTCGCAGTCCCGGAGCCATGATCTTAGAAAATGTGCCGAGCAGGAAAACGATATCGGCGCGGTCGAGCGCTTTTAGAGAAGGCTGAAGCTCCCCTTCAAAGATGACTCGCCGATACGGGCTATCTTCGACGACGAAAATTCCATTCGCTTCCGCAAGCTCCAACAGCGATTCCCTGCGTTTCAGCGACATAGTCACGCCGGTCGGATTGTGAAAATCGGGAACGTCGTAGATGAACTTCGGCAGCCTCTTGCCGTCGCGCTTGCGGCGGGCCAGAACCTGCTCGAGCTCCCCAACATCGAGTCCCTCACTGTCCTGCTGAATTTCGATAAATTCGACACCGAAGCTCCGGAAGATGGGAATCGCCGTGAAATATGTGGGCGATGTGACGACAATGGCGTCTCCTTCATCGAGCAGAACACGGCAGACCAGCTCCAACGCGTGCTTGGCTCCATTTGTAACCAGCACTTCATCGGCCGAAACATTCCGGATGCCGTCCTTGTGCATGTAGTCGGCGATCCATTCCCTTAAATCAGAAAGACCAGGTCGAGGAGCATACTGCAAAGTTTCCGGACGATACGCCTGCAGCGCGACCTCAGCTTCGGCGGTAAGGTCGGGCAGCACTGCGGGAAAGGCATGGCCCGAGTCGAAGGAGATTGGGTGTGCCGGCGCGGGTGCGGATGCCGCCACAGATAGTTGACTTGCCCGCCGTGACAATAATTTTTCCATGTTCAGCGAGTTGATCGTGCTCATAGTTTTCGTCTCTTTCCTATTGGCTTACTGGTGCTGATGAATGAGGGCTGGTACTGCCTGACAATCGTTCGAGCTGCGCGCGAGCATTGGCCCCGTCCTCCGGATTGCCGACGGCTTCAGACAAGCTGGCCCATGTTCTCCAGGACCATAGATCGTGCGGACGGCGAGATGTACGTTCCGCAAGCAACATGCGCGCCTCGTAATGCTTACCGGCACGCACGGCGGAATCGATCAGCACCATCTCAAATGTGTCACGCTGCGCATGGCTGCCTCCTATCCGATGGATCCGATCACGGCGAGACAACAGATGTTCCAGAGCTTCGGCATGGCGGCCCTGCCGGTTGGCAACAATTGCCTGGGCAACCGGCAGACCAATTTCCTGCATGACCCCGGCTTGTGTTCCACGTCCAGATTGAGCGAAGGCCGAACAGGATTGAAGAAAGCGCTCTGCCGCGGAAGAATTTCCAGCCGCCGCGGCAATCATGTAATGCAAATCCGCGAACACAAAGAAGTGATCGTCCAGATGCCGCGAGGCGCGTTCTGCCAATTCTTCCCATCGCGTTCCCACATTGACGTCAGCTTGCTCCAGACGCCACAGCACACTTGCCGCATTTGCAATATCGAGATATTCGTCGGTAGATTCGGCGCGGACTTCGCGATCATAGACTGCCAGCACACGATCGAAATCCGCAAGCGACAGATGGAACAAAGCAGCGTGCCACTTGAGATGGAATACAAAGTTGTTGCAATTTCTCCAATGCCGCTCATTCTCCGCCAGCCAGGCGACACCCTCGCGCGGCCTGCCCTGCATTTCCATCACATGGGCAACGGCATGGGCGGCCCACAAATCCTGCGGGTTTCTCTCCACAGCGGAGCGACCCATCCGCTCGGCGCGATCGTATTCTCCAGTCTCTTCCAGACCATAGGCATAACAGCCAAGCAGATAGTTGTAGCCGGGAACTTTATCGTCCCATCTGGGAAAAACCCGCTCGATCGATTCACGAATTCCCTTGCTGTTGCCGAGATAAGAGGTCATAAATTGCGCCAGGCGAATGGCGAGAATATCCCGCGGGTGGTCAAGTAGAATGGCTTCCCAGCGCCGCAGCGCTCCGACCAGATCGCCTTCAATCCAGGCGTGCAGCGAATCGATGTGCAGTTGTTCCCGCGGATTGAGCGGTAAATGCGGAGTGTTGCGACGAACCCGCGCAAGCGACTCCCTGGCCAGCGCCGCTGCTTCCGGCTTGCTGCGATGCATCTGCAAATATCCGGCGAGGCAATGGCCGAGAGGACAATCGGGATCTTCCGCCAACAGCTTTTGAACGCGGTCGAGCGTATCGCCGCGCGCACCCAGATAGGCTTCGACGGCGTCGTCCCATTGCTCTACGGAGCGTTGACATGTTGCGGCGAAAGCGAGGCCGCGCAAGTCTGTATACATTTCCATTCACTCTGCCAGCGTGCTTCGATAAAAAACGCCGGCGATCTTTTGTTCCGAAGAACGGATCATCCCAACAGCCGCGTGATCCTTATTTCCTAATTGCCTTCCCTGCATCGTCGGGCAATTGGCTGATCACCTTGCCGCTTGCATCCAGAAACTGGAGCGACGGAGAGCCGTCCGGGGCCACCTGGATAACGATACGGGAATGACCATCCGTATCCTTGAGGACTAAAGAAGCCGACTTGTCGTCGTTGCGACCGAGATGAATCCGTTGATGGGGCTGCTGGTGAGTCGTGATGAATTTCTTCCACTCGCTCTGCGGTAGACTCAACATGTCTGTGATCGGCCAGTCAGGTCGATCATCAATGCTCAGACCGGCTGCTTTGTGTGTTCCGTCTTCCGCGGCATCGATCGTGAACACCTGATCCTGCAAATATCGGTCGAAACTTAGATGGCCGTAGCTCGACATTTTGCCGTTTTTGTCTTTCAATCCGCCGAAAATCAGTCCGCCGTTCTCCGTTCCCTCATCGTTGAAGAACAGCATGCCGGCTGTCTGTCGATCCTTGTGCGCATAGACTTCTTTGTTCTTCACAATCAGTCCAGGAAATTGCGCTTTGTCGGAGATGACCATGCGCAACGTACCGTCCGGCTCAACGACATTGATCCGATGCACGGTGATTTCATCGAAGTTCGCCTTTTTTTCCGGAGCGCTGAACGCGCAAAACACGGTCACGGCAAACGCAACGGTCAGAATGCCGGAATAGATTGCCAAAAAGCGCTGCGGTCCGGAGCTTGCCTTCATCATTTCGATTTCTCCATGTGGCAATTGAGCCTAGGATGCGAACCGCGGCTGGCGCAACTCCCGCAATGGCCCGGCTGCCGCGTTTACGCCAGAATAGTATCACATCATTTGTATCATTGTCGTAATATTTATTGCAACATATGCTTCATTGAGAGTCCCGACTACAGCGTGGATTCGTAGAAATTGCCAAAAAATCACATTTGCAGTTTTTGTGCGATACTTTGAGCGGCAAATCGGAACAAAAATCCCATATGACAAAATCGACCAGCGCGTCGATCAAGGCCGAAGCGGAGATCGCGAGAAACCTCGAATCTCTTTCCACCCAGCAGCGGGAATTCATCCAGCAGACGTTTGAGCGTCCGGGCGATTATGTCCTGCTGAGCCTTCGGCAGGTCGCACGCAAGCTGGGGGTCGATCCTTCCACGTTCCTGCGCTGGCTGCGCGTGGTTGGATTCCATCAGTATGCGGAATTTCGCGCCTATCTGCACGAACGATCGATTACTCAGGCCACTTCGATCGAGGCGCTCGAAAAAACTCCGCACGATACCGGACTGCCCGCCCTGGTACGCAACTCGATCCAGGGCGATTTGAAGAACCTCCATGCACTGGAGAATTTGATCGAACCGGCTCGCCTTCTGACCCTGGCCAGGAAACTTTGGAGCGCCCGGCGGATCGTCATCCTTGCCGGAGACATGTCTGCAAGTCTTGGAGTCTACCTGGAATACACGTTGTCCATGATCGGTTTCGATGCAACGAATGCTGCGACTCCAGGCGAGATGGTGCATCGAACCCGCTCGGTGCAGAAAAGCGACGTCGTCATCGCCATCACCTACGGGCGCGGGCACATCTATACGATCGGCGCACTCACCCAGGCCGCCCGCAAGGGAGCCTTCTGCGCGGGAATCAGCGACAGTTATCTCTCCCCGATTGCCGAACTGTGCAACGAATTTTTTATCACGCCGACGGACCGCGTTTCTTTCGCAACCTCCTACACCAGCGCCATGGCGTTCGTGAATGCCGTTCTGGTTGTGATTGCAAGCCTCCGCAAGCAAAGCCTCTATCCCCTGCTTCAGGAAATTTCCGAGGAGCAACGCACCGGCGACCGCTTCTACCAGAGAAACCGGGTCGCGGAACGCTCCTGACCGGTTGCGGATGCTTCGTTCAATTCTCCCGCAATCCAATATGCTGCGCCGGTTCCCGGACTTCTTTCCGTCTTAATTTCGTTGACAAATACAACATTTGTGCCGCATTATTACTCTGCAACGAAACATTTGTTTCGCGCCTCGAACAGGCCCCCGGCAACGCGGTCCGCTCTCAGACCTGGCCGTGCGCCTTCGACATTGGAAAGGGCGGCTACCGTTTACCGCAGTCCATGGAACCATTTCCCGGCAAATTTCGCTCGCTTTTTCCGATCGCGGAAAAGTACGTCTATCTGAACCACGCCAGTATCGGCGTTCTCTCCCGCCCCACGCGCGACTGCATGGCCATGGTACTGGACAGCGGCATGACGGAGGGACCGCGGGACTTTGAGCGGCTGGAGGAACTGCAATCGGTCGCGCGCCGCAGCGCCGCCCGCCTGGTAAATGCCCAGCCCCACCAGATCGCGTTTCTGCGAAACACCTCCGAGGCAATTTCAGCGATTGCAAATGGAATCTGCTGGCAGCGTGGAGACAACCTGGTCAGCGCCGCCGTCGAGTTCCCCGCCAACGTGTATCCATGGATGCTGGCGGCCAAGCGCCACGGGGTAGAGATGCGCGTGGCGCAATCCGGAACCGGCGGTCTTGTCTCTAAGGAGGACTTGTTCGCGCGCGTGGATGAGCGTACCCGCGTGGTGACGGTCAGTTGGGTGCAGTTCGCCACCGGGCAGCGGCTCGATATCCGGCAGATCGGGAAATTTTGCCGCGACCGCGGGATCTTCTTCGTGGTCGACGTCGTCCAGGGCCTGGGTGCGCTGCAATTGGATGTAGAGCGGGATTTCGTGGACGCCTTTGCGGGCGGCGCGCAAAAGTTTCTCCTCGGACCCAAGGGCGTTTCTCTGCTCTACCTGTCGGATGACGCTCTCAACCGGGTACATCCCACTGTCGTTGGTTGGACGGCCGTCAAGGATTACTCCGATTATCTCGTCCATGACATAAATTTCAGAGAAGGCGCGGTACGTTTTGAAGGCGGCACTCCCAACGTGGCCGGGATCTGCGGCCTGGGCGAATCGATCGAGCTTTTTCTACAGGCAGGTCCGGAAAAGATCGAGGAACACGTCCTCTCACTAAATCGATATCTCACCCGCGGACTGCGGGAGCACGGTTATCGCATCGCCAGCTCACCGCATCCGGCGGAGGCGTCTGCCATCGTCACCTGCCGGCACGATCGCTTTCCTGCGCAGGAGATTTGCAATCGCCTCGACGTGAGCAACGTGATTACGTCGGCGCGGAACGATGCCTTGCGAGTGGCTCCGCATTTCTACAACACCTCGGCGGATATAGACGCGTTGCTGGCAGCTTTACCCGCGTAGAAACGAAGCGGTTTCCTGTAATCTCAGGAAAGTCGATCTCTGACAGCAAAAAAAACGCTGGCTTCACGAACCAGCGATGAGCCGGTCTTGGAAACAAGAGTTCTATTGACGGAACCGCGGAAGGCGGGCGCTGCTCCGGGGCTGGAGCGAGCGCTCGGGCCCTCCGCTGCGGCTGCGATCGTGCTGGGCACGATGATCGGCACAGGAATCTTCCTGAAGCCGAGCGAAGTGGCCTACGAAGCCGGTTCCGTGGCGATCGTCGCCGCTGCCTGGATCGCCGCCGGCATTCTCTCTCTGTTCGGCGGCCTTTGCTACGCGGAGCTGGGCGCCTCGATTCCGGAAGCCGGAGGCGAATACGCCTATCTCCGGCGCGGATTCGGCAACAAGTCGGCGTTTCTTTTTGGCTGGATGCATTCGATCATTGCCCGCCCGGCCTCTGTCGCCGCAATCGCTGCCGGGTTCATGCGATTTTGCGGCTTTTTTTACCCGGCCCTCTATACGCCGCTCTTTGTCCTGCGGTCCCCTTTTCCCGGATTGCCTTCGGCAGGCTTGACCATTACCTGGGCGCAACCGGTGGCCGTCGCCGCGCTGATCGCGGTCACCGCAATCAACTATCTGGGCGTGCGGCTCGGGGGCCAAGTCCAGGTTGTACTGACCGCGTTCAAAGTCGGCTCCGTCCTGCTCATCATCGCCTGCGTCTTTCTGTTGATTCGGCAGCCTCATCTTGCGAGGAATTTCCATCCCCTTTGGCCATCCTCCGTCGGCTGGGGGACCTTGGAAGGCTTTTTGACAGCCTTGGCGGCGGCCGCATGGGCCTATGACGGATGGAATGATTTGAACCTCGTCGGCTCGGAAGTCGAGGACCCGCAGCGCAACTTTCCCCGCGTCATCGTTCGCGGAGTCCTTTTCGTGCTGGTGGTGTTTCTCGTCTTCAACTTTGCCTGCTTCTACGCGCTGCCCTATTCGGCGGTGGCCGCCTCGCGGCACGTGGCGTCGGACCTGTTCAGTCATGTCGCGGGCCGCAACGCCGCGCTGTGGATCACGCTGGTCATGGCAATTTCGGCGCTGGGCACGCTGAACTCTTCCATATTGAGCGGGGCGCGCGTCGATTATGCCATCGCCCGCGATGGAATCTTCTTCCGCTTTGCGGCCACCGTGCATCCGAAATTCCGCACGCCCGGTAACGCTCTGGTGTTGCAATGCGCCATTGCCAGCGTCATGGCGCTGAGCGGAACGTTTGAAGATCTCACCTCCCTGGTCATGTTTGGGAGCTGGACCTTCTATGCGCTAGCGGTGCTGTCCATGATACGTATGCGAAAAAAATATCCCGAGATGCCGCGGCCCTATCGGACGTGGGGATATCCGGTGACTCCGGTGCTGTTCGTCATTGGCGCGTTTGCGCTGGCCCTGAGCCTATGGGTCGCGCGCCCGATTCGCTCCACCATCGGCTTCGTGCTGGTCCTGTCCGGACTCTTTTTCTATCGATATTGGACGCGCAACGGCACCCGCGCCACGCAGCCGGAAGCGGACTGACACTTTCCGATCCGTCCTGACTCACCAGCGAGGCTGAGGAATCCGCACGAACGAATCGATGAGGCTAGATCCCGGACCGATGGGGTAGACCTCGGACTTCAGTCCGGGGACCCAGCCGAACTTAGGTGGAACGCCTTTAGAGCATTTTCACGGTTACCGTACCTGGTTCAGAATCGCGAGGTGCAACTTTTCTTAACGGAAAAGCTGCGCGAAAGTCCCGTTTCGCTGGATACACCTATCGTGGAACTACTCTAGCGATCTTCGGATACGGATCGGCGCGGCCGAAGCGCTTTGCGACAGATCCTTACTTGCGTTGTTCACTAAGCTATGGGAAGTCGAGGAAACAACGCTCCAGTGCGTTTACCGATGACAATCATCTGACAAACAAATTACATCGCGGTTACAGTCATTTGCTCCGATCAGGTAAGAATGAGACCGCGATGCGTTAGATGAATTCTTACACACGTCGTCGCAGTGACAGCTGTGATCGGTTCTATGCCGCTCTCTGCTGCGCAAGAACCCTACCACTTCGTCTTTCGCGGTTTCAAAGTTGCGGTTTTCTCTGTTCTGTCCTTGGTTATTAGGTAATCAGCGGATGCGGATAAGCGAGGTCCGGAAAATAGGCTCAGAAAAGTCGTTCGTCGGCTCGCGAGCAGTTCCGTATCACGACGCAGAACTGATCACCTACAACTACAACCCTGCTATCAGACAAGGAGCGTCATCGTGAAAAAGATCAGCATGTTAATCGCCATAGTTTCCGTCCTCGGAGCCATGGCTCAATCGGCCCTCGCCCAGAACCTGGTCGAGTTCAATGGAGGGATCGGCGATATTACCACTGGTTCAACAGATACCACGGTGCAAGGCGTCCCAGCCGCTGGCCAGATCTGGGTGATCCGGGACCTTCAAGCCGAAGTGAGGGTGGGCGGGCGCATCCAGGTCGACGGCCGGGGTCTCCTTCTGGGTGCAGGCAATGCCATCGGAGGCAACGCCGGCGCGAGCGTATTTGCGACGCTGTTCTGCGCAAATGACGCGGATGCCCAGCACAGCACAAGTGCTGCAGGCGTCCCGCTTCAGGTAAATGGCGATTTTCGCATTCAGGACTCGCTTTCGCCTGCGCCGCCGAATACTTGCACCAGTCCGGTGCTCCTCATCCGGGTCACTAACGGCGGGTCGTGGTTCGCTGCGGGGATTCCTTTCCTTACTCCCCCTTCCCCTCCGCTCCCCCACCTCCCTTTCCCCCCCAAATAGCTTCAGCTCATCCAGAACGCAGCCGGTGCCATCCTCGCTCAGTTTGATTCCGGGCTCGGGATGCGCGGAATCAAGACACTGCTAGAGGACAGCAATTTATTGAAAGGAATGGCAGGGACGACGGGGTTCGAACCCGAGCAACGCCATATCGGCGGGTGTGGGCGCGTGCTAAGTAGTTGTGGTTTTAGTGCGCGCCCAGGTCCGTTGTCCACATATCCAGAAAAATCATGCGGCAAAGACGCATACTGCAATCCCGCAAATGAGACGCACGCGATCACCGCACCGGCGGTATGTCCAGAATCGGCATTCCAAACGACTGAAGCTGACCCTCGATAACTTTTTTCTCGCCGACCGCGACCACAGTCATTCGCTGCGGCGCCAGATACTCCGCCGCCGCCCGCCGCACCTGCGCGGTGGTGGCCCGCTGAACAGTTTGCATCTCCGTCTCAAGAAAATCGGCGGGAACGCCCTGAATCCAGAACTCGCCCAATATCGCGGCCATCCCCGGGCGGGAATGTATGCGGAGCGCAATATTTCCGATCAGGTACCTCTTTCCATTTATCAACTCCTGCCCGGATGGCGGCTCCGTTGACATGCGCTGCAGTTCGTAAAAAGTTTCCTTCAGGCTTGGCCCGGTGACCGCATTGCGAACGTCCTCCGTTGTCTCCACGGTGGCGCTCCAGCGGTGGGTCTCGATCGCCGATCCGGGATGATACGAATATCCTTTGTCCTCGCGAATGTTTTTTCTCAGACGCGAATTGAATCCTGAACCGTAAATCGCATCGGCGAGTTCCAGCACCGGCTCCGCCGGGTCATGTAGCGTCGGCGTCATGGCGGCGATCAGCATGGTCGCCTGTACGGAATTGGGCCGATCCACAATATAGACGCGGTGGTCGATCTTCCGGGCCGGCGGTCTGGAACCGGCAACCGCCGAACCTGATCCTTTCCAGTCTCCAAAGTCTTTCTTGATCTGCCGCAAGAGCATCTCTGGCTGGAATTGCCCGACGGCGATCAACAATGCGCGATCCGGACGAAACGTCTGCCGATAGAGTGTTCTTAAATTGTCAGACGTGAAATTTTGCACCGTGGCCGCCGTGGGAGCAACGGTGCCGTACGGATTCCCCGGATATAGCACGCCAAACAGCGCCCGCCGCGCCAGAAAATGCGGATCGGCCTGCTGGGCAAGCAGAGCATTCCTCAAATGCGATCGGGTCGCGGCAAGCTGTTCCGAGGAAAACGCAACATTCTGCGAAATGTCCTGCAGCAACGCGAGAGCCTGGTCAGTATATTCGGAGAGCGAGTCGATCCCGAGTTCCATGCTGTCCACATCAGCATCGGCGGAGATCTCTCCGCCGGTGAACTCGGCGGCATCGGCGATTTGCCTCGCCGAGCGGGTCGCCGTTCCCTGGGTCACCGCCGTAGCCAGAACCTGCGCCAGTCCGGGCAACTCGGGCGGATCCAGGGAATCGCCGCCTTTCAGCAACAGCGTCATCTGGACCTTGGGCAGGTTCGCGCGCTGGACGAACCATATCTCCATGCCGTTTGCCAACCGATATTCCTTCACCTTCGGCGGGGATACGGTGCGGAGCGGGCCGAGCGAAGGCAGGGCCGCAGGCAGTGCGGGAAGATTGCTCGCTTGCTGACCGGGTAGACTTGCAGCCAACAGAAAAGCGGCGGAGAAGCAAAGGCCAGCTCTCATGGCTTCCCTGCTTTCTTCCCGCTTTGTAATTGCGGCCCGGAATGCGACGCCGGCAGCCGCTCAATAATAGTGCGGTTTCGCGAGACCAGATATTTCTGGGCAAACTCTTTCACGTCGAGCGGTGTCACTGCCGCCAGTTCGCCGGGAATCCGATCGATGGCATCGGGGTTTCCGTCATACAGCGTGGCTTCGGCCAGCATCGACGCGCGCTCCATGGGCTGGCCAAACTGGTCGATAAGATCGGAACGCATTTTGTTCAACACTCGCTGCAACTCCTCTGCACTCGGGCCGTCGGTCGCGAGACGATCGATTACTCCGTCATAAGCCGGCAAAACCTGCGCCAGAGTTGTTCCCGGCGGCGACATGATGAGACTGGTCATCAACGTCGGCCCGTTGTACTCATATGGATTTCCCAGGGGCCAGTCGAGGCCGCCCGACACCATGACGGCGACTTTTTTCTGCGCGACCAGCGATTGGTAGAGGAGAGAAGCGTTCCCGTTATGCAGCATCTCGCCGGTCACCGCCGCGACGATTGCGAGATGAGAGCCATGCGCCGGCATGCGATATCCGATGGCGAAAGCGGGCAGCTTGGCGAGCGGATCGTGTTCAATCTGCTGCCGCTCTCTTTCCTGCGGCGCTTCCGCGACATCGGGATGCGGCGGCACATCGCGCCGCGGAATGCCTCCAAAATATTTTTCCGCCTTGGCGAAAATCTCTTTCGGATTTACATCTCCCACAACAACAACCACAGCGTTGTTGGGCGCATAGTATTGCTCATAAAATCCACGGACATCACTCACCGTCGCTGCGTTCAGATCGTGAAAGTCGCCGTAAAAATTGTGGTTGTTGGGAAATCGATCAAACGCCTTGCCAGGCAGATCGAGAACATAAAAAAGTCCGTAGGGTTTGTTCAGGACGTTGGTCCGCACTTCCTCTTTGACGACATTCCGCTGGTTGTCCAGGGTCTTTTGCGAGAAGGCCAGCGTCTTCATGCGGTCGGCTTCCAGCCAAAAAACATCGTCCAACGCAGCCAGCGGAGCGGCCTCCACAAATTGCGTGCGATCATACCGCGTGTCGGCGCCGAACGAACCGCCGGCGCCTTCCACCACGCGGCTGAAAACGCCCTTCGGCGCGTCAGGCGTGCCTTCGAACATCATGTGCTCAAAAAGATGGGCGAACCCAGTGCGCCCCGGCGGTTCCAATCGAAAGCCAACGCCATAGGCGACGCAGACACCAAAAATCGGCGAGGAATGGTCTTCAGAAACGACAATTTTCAGCCCGTTTTTCAGCGTGTGCATCGCCAACGGAATTCGGACCGCCGACGGACCGGCTGCGAGACCGGGAAGAGTGCCGAGAAGGACCAGCGCGACCGAAAAAGAGATACGACGAAAGAACAACAAAATCAAACCTCCGAAGCCTGTCGCAGATGTTGCAATCTCACCGCCAAATGAGCCATGCCGCCGTTGTCACTTCAGCGTCGATTCCGTACCAAGCGTATATTTACTGATCCAGTTGTAGGTGCGTCGAATGCGATCGTACTGATGGTAATAGCCCTGCAATCCGTGACCTTCTCCCGGATAGAAAACCAGTTCCACCGTCTTGCCGCGTTCTTTCAACGCCCGGAAGAATTCCTTCGACTGGCCAATTGGCACACGCACGTCGTTTCCCCCTTGCAGGATCAGAAGGGGCGTCGTCACTTGGTTGGCATACGTAAGGCCGCTTCGATCGAGATACAACTTCCTGGTGGATTTTGAAGGGTAGCCTCCAAAAAGCATAGAGATGTATCCCGGAATGTCCGTACTGCCCTGCATGCTGATGTTGTCCGAAATTCCGGCGCCCATCCTCGCGGCTTTGAACCGCGACGTCTGCGAAACGATCCAGCAGGTCATGTAGCCGCCGTAACTCCAGCCATCCTCCGCCAGACGGTTTGGATCGGCAATGCCGCGGGCAACAACGGCGTCAGTCCCCGCCATGATGTCGCGATAGTCCCCGCCGCCCAGGTCCTGGATATTGGCGCGCATAAACTTCTCGCCGTAGTTTGTGCTCCCGCGCGGATTGGGTAGGAGAACGGCCCAGCCGCGGCTTGCCCACATCTCCTCCTCCCCGTGGAATCCGTTCGTATAGGCTTCCGTCGGACCGCCATGTACCTCAACCAGGAGCGGATATTTCTGGCCCGGCTGGTAATTTGCCGGTTCAATCAGAATCCCCTCAATCGGCCATCCGTCGCTTCCTTTCCAATGGATCACCTTCGTCTCGCCCAACGCGAAATCGCGCACCTGAGGATTGGTGTCGGTTAATTTGCGCGGAGACGCTAACGACGCGTCCGCCACATAAACCTCAGACGGCTGCATCGGACTCTGCATTGTGTACGCAACCTTGGAGCCATCGCTGCTGAATGCGCCGGACGGTGTGAATGAAATGTCCTTCTCGTGAGTAAGCTGCCGGTAATCATGCGCCGCAAGATCGTAAAGGAACGCTTCGTTGTACACCTGATCGCCAATCGAAAACAAAACTCCCTTGCTGTCCGGCGTCCATACCAAGTCGCCAAAACCGAACTCGCCGATGCCCAGATCGAGCTTCGCGCTATACGCGTCCTCAATCTTCCGCGTCGCAACGTGATAAAGCATCAGGTGGTCGTTGCCGATGGTCTGGTCTTGAATGCCATCCGGCAGCGGCTTCATGTCGTTCGGCAGCTCAAGGTATGCGATCGTTGCGCCGTCAGGAGACCATCGCGGGGAGTCGTTGGCTCCGCCGCCATTCGTGATCTTCTCCGGCGACTTGTCGGCCACGGTTACGACCCAAATGTCGCTGCGATAATCGCGGATCATGGGCGTGGGCTTCGCCCCGAACACGATCTGCTTGCCATCGGCGGACCAGCTTGGCTCGCCTTCGATCGTGAATGTCTGTCCCTTGGTCAGGTTCGTGGATTTCTTCGTGGCAACGTCGATCACATACAGGTTCAGGCTTGGAAAATCGCTCTCATAAACCTGTGCATTGTCGCCGCGCTCATGCGCTTCCTCAACCTCTTTTGCCAGCGATACTTTCGCTGTGTAGGCGATCTGGCTGCTGTCCGGAGACCACGCATACGCGCCGACAGACTCCTTGCCGTCGGTAAGCTGCATCGCCTCGCCGCCATCGGCACGCATAATCCACACTTGCCGCTTCGGGCCGCCGTGTCCTTTGTCGCCGGAATTTTCCCGAGCCGCAAGGAAACCGATCCATTTACCATCGCGAGACCAAGCCGGATCGCTCTCTCCGTTTTCCCCAAATGTGATCTGACGCAGTGCCGGATTCGGACCGGTCGAAACCAGCCACAAATGGCTCATCCGCTTTTCCTTGCCAGGTTTACTTGGGTCTTTGGAACTGGACTGCCAGGACCCAACTGTATAGAGGACCCACTTCCCGTCCGGCGAGATCGAGGCCGAAGACACACCATGAATCCCCAGCACGTCCGCCGGCGTCATCGCGCGCTTCTGCGCGCCGCAGAGACTGGCAGAAATCAGGAAAAGCATCATTGCGGTGCATGGCAAGTACGCAGTTGCAGATGCAAGAAAGCGTTGAAAGCGATTTCTTCCAAATTTCTTCAGGTCTGTCCAAATTGTGAGTCGCATAGTTTGTCTCAGTTCTCTCGTTGCCGGACACAAATCGACGCACGGAACGATACGGGCCGGAAGCGACACCGGTTCCACGCGCCACAATCCCAAATTTCTAATGCCCGCGCTCCGTGGCCGCCGGAGACGCCGAAATTGATTTGACGACCTTGCCGTTCTCGTCCAGGAATTGAATCTCCGCGTCGCCGGAAGCCTGCACAATCATCACCAGCCGCGGACGGCCCTGCGCATCCGCCAGCATCACTTGCGAACTCTTATCGGGCTGCTTTCCCACGAACACTCGCGTCGCAACCAGCGGCGTTCCCGCGGCGGCAGACTTTCGCAGCGCCGCGTTTCTTTCCGCGCGGCTCATGCCTTTGAACTGAGCGATCACTTGATCGAGCGGGGTATTCGACCGATCCCAGACGTGCAGCCCGGCCACGCGCTTTCCATTATTGTCCTGGTACTCAATGCCGACTTCCTGGTCCTGATTGTATTGGTCGAACATGAGTTGTCCGTCTGCACTGTAGCCGCCGTTGGGAAGCGCATGGCTGCTGAAGGCAAGGCCGCCATCCTCATCGCCCTTGCCGTTGTAGAAGAGCATTCCCGGCGAACGCCGGCCGTTGGGAAATGCCGTTCCGTTGACGATGGCCGGCGGCATCTGCGCGCTGTTCGAAATCACCAGGTCGAGCTTGCCGTTCTTCTCGCGGATATTGATCCGGTGTACATCAATGTCGTTGAAATGCCGGATCCTCGGACTGCGCAACGCAAACACCGCCACGCAAATCAGAAATATCGTCAGAAATCCGGCGTAAATTTTCAGGTTCCGCACATCGCGCTCAAGCTTTGTCTGCATGACAACTGTATCCCTTCTATGCACTTTCCAGAATGCGGGTGCCCCGAGTCTCGTTTCTGAGACTTGGAATTTTGTCCACCCAGGAACAACATCCTTCGATCGAAGACCTATTGCTTTCCATTCGGGCCTGCTTCATGCGGCAGGCTGTCGATGACCTTGCCCGTCGCGTCCAAAAAATTCAAGCGTGCCGTGCCGTCCGCCGCGACGGACATCACAATCCGGGGCTTGCCGGTTTTATCCGCCAACGTCACGGTTGCCTCATTCTTCTGGTTGCGCCCTACGAACACGCGACTGGCGCCGAACTCCCCGCTCGCCTTTTCCTGCTGGACTTTCTGCATGGCCGCCGTCTTTTCCGGACCCTCCGGCATTTTTTCCAGAGCAGCCACCTGATCGATCAGATCCGCCAGCGAAGTAGTCGGTCGACTCCAAACCTGAAGCCCAGACTCCCGCTCGTTTCCCTGCTGGCGATAGGTGATCCCGACAACCTGATCCTGGTTGTACTGGTCGAACATCAGGCCGGAGTCCGCCTGGGACTGCCCGTTGACTGTCTTCGCCCCGTACGTCAGGCCGCCGTTCTCCGAGCCCTCATCGTTGTAGAACATCAGGCCTGCGCCGCGATGCCCGGCCCGCGTGGGGACCGATTTTCCGTTCAGGATGGGAGCAGGAGACATCGCATTATTGAAGATTGCCAGCCGCAGCGTCCCGTCCGGCTCGACGACGTTGATGCGCTGGACTTCGATCTGCTTGAACTTCGCGCTCTTCTCAGGCTGCTTCAGCGCCGTCAGCAGGACGGCCGCGAAGATCACAGTCGACACGACCGCATACGTCTGCAGGCCGCGCATCTGGCGCTGCAATTTCGCCACTGCAACCGATTCATTCTCTTGCATGACCTCTCCGGGATTTGATTGATTTTGAATTCGCGTGGTGATGCTCTCTCGAAATTACTCCAGCGGACAGCCGATCGGCCGTCCGCTGGAAGGGTTCTACAATCCCGTTAGAACAAATACTTCAGCGAGAGCTGGATCACCCTGGGATTGCTGGCCGTAGTGGAGACGATTCCAAACCCGCCGCCAGGTTCGATGTCCGTGCTTGGATCGGCAAAGACAGGGTGATTGAAGACGTTGAAGGCGTCCGCCTTGAACCGGAGCTGCGCGCCTTCTTTCGGCCACTTGATCGGGATCGTCTTGCCCAGCGAGAGATCGGTGACATATTGCCCCGGCCCTTTAATGTTGCCGATCGGAGCGTTTCCAAACGCGGTCGCCACTCCGTCGGCTCCGATGATCGGCGGCGTGGTGAAGCAGTTCGTGTTGAAGTAATCGTTAATCCGCTTCCCTATCGAACCGGACTTGTTCACAGCGCAACCGGCGATATAGTCCGGACGATCGTTCGGCACGCCGTACGCATTATGAGCATTCCCATTGACGGCAAACAGCGGATGCCCCGACTGCGCCGTGGTCACGCCCGCAAGGAACCAGCCGCCCAGAAATGCACCGGGCACGGACGACGCTCTTCCCGGATACGGGATGTCGTAGACGTAGCTGACGATTAACCGCTGCGGCCGAATGAACGTCTCCGGCCCATAGGAGGCATTCAGGTTATGCTGGTCGCCGTAGACGGAGCCGCCAAAGCCCCCGCCGGTCACTGCGCCCGGTACGTTCGTCAGGTCGCGCGCCCAGGTATACGCCGCGATGAACTGCAAGCCATGGCTGAAGCGCTTGCTGAGGCTGACTTGCATGGAATTGTAGCAGGATTTTCCGTCGGTCCGGAATAGTACCAGGCGGTTGGAAGCCCAACCCTCATAAGGAACACGCACCGCGATGTTGCTGATGCTATTCGTGGTCTCACCACGGATGGGATTCGCCGGACTCGCCAGAGGAGCCTGATTCACATAGTTCGTCTCGATCAGTCTCGAGTTCAGCGCTCCCGCATAGGCAAGATCAAGGACGAAATCTCTTGCGAGTTGGGACTGCAGGTCCAGGCTGTAATGCTGTGACAAACGGAGGCTTCGCGTCCTGGTCGAGGCCGTCGAAGGCCTGCGCCGTCGCCGGGCTGTAGACCGCAGGCGACCATGACGGCAACGCAGGAATCGGCTGCCAGATCGGATTCTGCAGAGTCGCCGGAGCATTTTGTGTGTCCTCCGCTATTAACAACGCTGTGAAAGGCGGAGATGCGATGCTCTGCGCCAGGCCATTCGCGCCGTAGACTCCGCTATAAACTCCATAGCCGCCGCGCAGGACCAGTCGATCGGTGCCGGGAAGTTGCCAGGCGAAGCCGATCCGCGGCTCATACCGGTTTTGTGCCAGGCCATCGATGCCGAGCGTATTGTGCAGTTTCGTTACACCCGCCGGCGGCGCTCCAGGATAGTTCGACGGAACAATCGTAGCCCTGCAAGGTTCCGCCTGCAGGCGGATTCGGATTCAACAGGTTCAGATCGACATTGGTGTTGCGCCCTTGCAGAGCCGAAAAATCTCCCAGATGTTCAAAACGGAATCCGGCGTTCACGGTAAATCGCGGCGTGAACTTGATGTCGTCCTGCACATACGCGGAAGCATCGTAAAACCGATAGTATCGCGAAAGATCGCCCGCGACCGCCTCATCCAGGTATTCATTGCTTTCCGGCAGACCGGCGGCGGCCGTGCCGTTCTGGTTTCCATTCAAGCCCAGCAGAAAGTCCGCGAAGGTCAGGAAATACGCTCCGCCCAGGTCTTTCAGATAGGGAGAATTGTCTCGCTGCGGAGGTAGTTCCCTCCAAAACGAACGCTGTGGCGGCCACGCACCCAAGCCAGAGAATCCCTCACGGAATATGTGTTTTGCACCTCAATCGTGTCTTCCGCGTCCCCGCCCAGCCCCATGGCTCCAATTCCGATGCCGGGAAGGTCATTGACAAAACCGGGAACCGTGGCCCCGATATCGGACCAGGAGAACGCGTCCCCTTGGGTGTTGGTGGTGTAAGCGCGGTTGTAGCCGAGGACCAACTGGTTCACCAGGTTGGGTGTGAATGCATACGTATGGGTGACGGAGGCATTCTTGAAGTTCGCCGTATACGAGAACGGGAAACCCGGCACTCCGTTGCCAGCAGGCCTGGCGGCGGGAAGGGTTCGTGTGGCCGTCGTATTCGCCATGAAATAGCGGAATTGGAAATCGCTCTTTTGGCTCTGCACGTAATCCCCGTTGGCCATGAACTGGTTTCCCGTATAAGGACACGCGACGCTGAAGGTGGAGCTGCCCTCGGTGTCGAAACTGGGAGCGGCCGTATTGATGGTCTGCGGCGTGGGAATCATGTAGCTCCCATCGGACAACTTCCTCTGCAGCGCCGCCAACGCCACGGGATTGATGTTGGACCCATCCGGCGCGATAGCCGGCCCTACGCCGCCCAGTAAGTCCTGGTATTCTCCGCGTTGGCCGCCGAACACCGCGCCCAGTCCGGCCGGCGAACGGTCGTTGGTCAACGGCGGCAAGAGAGTCGTGGTCGAGCAGGAAGGATCCAGTCCATTGCGCTGGCGCGTCCCCTGATAGGAGCCAAAATAAAAGATCTTGTTGCGGACGATCCGCCCGCCGACCGTGCCGCCAAACTGATTCTGCTTCAGGACCGCTCTGGGCTGATGGTTTGTGTTCAGAAACCAGGTGTTCGCGTTCATGTCGTTGTTGCGGAAAAACTCGAACAGCGATGCGTGCAGCTCGTTCGAGCCGGTCCGGGTGACCACATCCACGTTCGCGCCGCCGTCGCGCCCGTAGGATGCATCGTACGGCGTCGTCACCACTTTGAATTCCTCTAGCGTGTCAGGATTGGGGATCGGAATGCCTCCGGTGAAGGTTCCCTCGCTGGCATTGTCGTTGACCGGCACGCCGTTCATCTGGAAGTTGTTGTCCTGGGTCGCGGCTCCATTGGAGGAAAACCCGCTGGATCCGGTGGCCTGGCTGCTGGAACCGGCACCGAGTTCTCCGGCGTCGGTCAGCTCCGCCGCGACGCCCGCATTCAGCCCGATGATCTGCAGATAATTGCGCGCCGCCAGTGGAAGGGTTGCTAATCAACCGGCTGTCAGTCACTGTTCCCAGTTGAGCATCGGTGGTGTCCAACTGTTGGGCGTTGGAATTGACGACGACTTTCTGCGAGACCGCGCCGACTCTGGAGCGTTACGTTGAGCGTCGAGGTCTCGGTCACCTTCACTGTGACGTGGTCGAAGTCAGTTGCCTTGAATCCCTCTTTGGTGGCATCGACCGCATAATTCCCCGGCTGCAGCAGCGGCACTTGATACGTGCCGTGTGTGTTGGAAATAACCGTAATCGCCCGCCCAGTGGCGTTGCTGGTTGCGACGATCTGCGCGCCCGGCACTACCGCGCCCGACGCATCCGTGACCGTCCCCACCAATGCCCCGGTGCTCGCCGTTTGCGCCTGGCTGAATTGCCCAACCCACAAAAATGCCGCCACTGCCCCAAAAATAAAAATACGTTTCATTCAGGATTCCCCTTGTTGTTTGTCCATCTCACAGCGAGCCAAAAAAATGATTTATCGGTGACTATGTTTTTCAAAATCCTGCTACGGCGGATCGCACGCACTCTACCTTCCCATACTGCATTCCATGTTCCCCATCCACTTCAGAACAGATACTTGAGCGCAAGTTGCACCACCCTCGGGTTTTCGGCCGGCCCGGTAATTGTGCCCGGCGCCGCGCCGGTCGCGAAGTCCGTCGCGGGGTCGGCAAATACCGGGTGATTGAATACGTTGAAAAAATCCGCTTTGAAATTGAGTTGCGCATCTTCCTTCGGCCATTTGATCAGGATCGTCTTGGCCAGCGATGTGTCGCTCACGAATTGTCCGGGTCCCTTGATATTGCCCGTGGGCGCGTCGCCGAAGGCGGTCGCGAGGCCATCCGCGCCAATGATCTTTGCCGCCGGAAAGCACCCGATATTGAAGTAGTCGTTGAGACGCTTTTCCGTCGATCCCGATTTGTTCACCGCGCAACCCGGCGTGTAGTCCGGACGGTCCAGGGGAATGCCATAGGCATTGCTGGGATTGGAATTCACCGCGAACAATCGATGTCCGGCTTGCGCCGTCGTGACACCGGCCAGCGTCCAGCCGCCGAGAATTCTGCCGGATACCGAGGACCGATTGCCCGGATAGGGAATGGCATACACATAACTGAAGACAAATCGCTGCGGACGAATGAAAGGCTCCGGCCCGTAGTGGACACGCAGATTGTTCTGGTCGCCATACACATCGCCACCAAATCCGCCGCCCGTTACTGCGCCCGGCACATCGGTCAGGTCGCTCACCCAGGTATAGGCGGCGATAAACTGCAGGCCGTGGCTGAAACGCTTGGTCACACTGGCTTGCAGGGAGTTGTACCAGGACCCCCCATTCGACTCGTTCAACAGCAGACCGGCCGGACTCCAGCCTTCATACGGAACGCGTAAGGCAACGTTGGCGACGGTATTCGTCGTTTGGCCACGAATCGGGTTTGCAGGGCTGGCCAGCGCTGCCTGATTGACATAGTTCGCATCGATCAATTTCGTCGATCGCGCGCCTCCGTAGGCGATGTCCATCAGAAAATCTCTGGCCAGTTGCGTCTGCAGGTCTAGGCTGTAATGCTGGGAAATCGTGGGCTGGAAATTGTCGTCCAGTCCCTGAAATGTCTGCTGCGTGGTCGGGCTGTAGGCCGCCGCCGGCCAGTTGGGCAGGGTTGGAATCGGTTGCCAGATTGGATTTTGCAGTGTCGCCGGAGCATTGTCGGTGCCGATGGCGAGAATTACGGCCGAATAGGGCGGCGCCGTGAGGCCCTGAATATAGCCCACCGATTCCGCTGCGGCTGCGATACATGCCGTAACCGCCGCGCAGCACCAGGATATTGGTCCACGGCAACTGCCAGGCAAAACCGACTCGCGGTTCCACGGCATTCTGTCCCACTCCCTTGATGCCGAAATTGTTGCCGGCCTTTACCACTCCCGGGGGCGGCACACCTTGATAATTGTCGGGGACGACATAGCCCGCGAGCGTTCCGGCTGCGGGAGGATTGGGGTTGAGTCCCGCCAGGCTGAGTTGCGTGTTGCGACCTTGCGCCTCGGCTGAAATCGCCCAGATGCTCATACCGCAGTCCTAGATTCACCGTCAGTCGCGCCGTGACTTTGACATCGTCCTGCACATATCCGGCGCCGTCAAAATATCGATAGTGCCGCGCGAGTAGGCCGGGCAACGCCAGATCCAGATACTCATTGCTGTACGGGGCGCCGGCGGCGGCTGTCCCGTTCTGGGTCGCATTCAAGCCCAGCAGAAAGTCCGCAAAGGTTGGAAAGTACCCGGAACCAAAATATTGAAAGTAGGGAGAATTCGACTGGTTGTAAGTGAAGTCCCCGCCAAAGCGCAGACTATGCCGTCCGCGAGTCCACGCTAGTGAATCCTGCACAGAAAATGTGTTCTGCACGAAGATCGTATTCTGCCCCTCGCCACCCAGGCCAATGTTGGAAAGACCAATTCCTGGAACATCGTTGACGAAAGCAGGCACGGTCGAGCCGATATCGGACCAGGAGAATTGCTCGCCCTGCGTGTTGGTTGCATAGTTTCGGTTGTAGCCGAGCTGTAGCTGGTTCACCACGTTCGGACTGAAGGTATAGGTGTGGTTGACTGAGGCATTCTTGAAATTCGATGCATTCGAATAAGGAAAGCCAGGAACTGCATTTCCTGGCTGATTTGGCGGCTCCAGGGTCTGCACGGATGTGCTGTTGGCCATGAAGTAGCGGAGTTGAATGCTGCTCTTGTCGCTCATGCACGTAATCGCCGTTGGCCATGTACTGGTTTTCTGTAAAGGGGCACGGCACGCTGAAGCTCGCGCTTCCCTCGGCATCAAAACTCGGAGCGGAAGTGTCGATGGTTTGGGGTGTGGGGACCATGTAACTTCCGTCCGGCAGCTTCCGCTGCAAGACGGCGAGCGCAACCGGATTGATGTTGGAGCCGTTCGCCGCAATGGCCGGACCGACACCGCCCAGCGCATCCTGAAAGACTCCGCGCTGCCCGGCGAAAATCGCGCCCAGAGCGGCGGCGCTGCGGTCGTTGGTCAATGGAGGAAGCTGCACGGTCACCGCGCACCCGTCGCTGATCCCATTGCGCTGGCGCGTGCCCTGATAGGAACCGAAATAAAAGATCTTGTTCCTCTTGATGTGCCCGCCGATTGTGCCGCCAAACTGGTTCTGCTTCAAGACCGCTCTCGGCTGATTGTCGTGATTCAGAAACCAGAGGTTCGCGTTCATGTCGTTGTTGCGAAAGAATTCGAAAAGCGAGGCGTGGAAGTCGTTCGAGCCGGTCTTTGTCAGCACGTCCACGTTGGCCCCGGCATCTCGTCCGTAGGAGGCATCGTACGGCCCGGTAACCACATTGAATTCCTGCAGCGTGTCCGGATTGGGGATGGGAATGCCGCCGGAGAATTCGCCATTCGCCAGATTGTCGTTCACCGGCACGCCGTTCATCTGGAAGTTGTTGTCGATGGTCGACGCTCCATTGGTCGAAAACCCGCTGCCGCCGGAGGCCAGGCTGCTTGCGCCTCGTCCCAGGTCGCCGGCGTCGGTCAATTCCGTCGACACGCCGGGATTCAACCCGATGATCTGCAGATAATTCCGCGCCGCAAGGGGAAGAGTGCTGATGTAGCGGCTATCGATGACATTGCCCAGTTGGGCGTCGGTTGTGTCCAACTGCTCGGCATTCGAATTTACAACAACTTTTTGAGATACCGCGCCTACCTGCAGCGTTACGTTGAGCGTCGAAGTCTCGGTCACCTTCACCGTGACGCGATCGTAGTCCGACGCCTTAAATCCAGCCTTGGTAGCATTGACCGCGTAATTCCCTGGCGGTAGCAGCGGCACCTGATAGTAACCGCGCGCGTTGGAAGCCACCGCAATCGCCTGGCCGGTGGCGTGGTTGGTGGCCACCACCTGGGCACCCGGCACCACCGCCCCGGATGCATCCGTCACGGTCCCAACCAGCGCTCCGGTGTTGGCGGTTTGCGCCAGGCCGAATTGCCCCGCGCACAGAAACGCTGTCAGTGCCCCCAAAACAAAAATGCGTTTCATCAGGATTTCCCCCTGCTGCCCTTGCGCAAACCGCGTCTGCTGCTCGGCTTTTTCGGCGCATCCCATCATCCGTTTCAGATTGTTCACTGTCAGTGATACAAACGTTGCATTGCGCGAAGTGTATTGAAGGAGGTACTGCTTGTCAACTGGTTTTTGGAAGGAAGTCCCCTCGGTGGAAGCAAACTTTGCGGTGCCGTGATCGGGCAAAAGAGTTGATCCACTCGACTCACCTGCGGAGCGGTCTGGGGGAGTTCCTGCGAGATCAAGGATGGGAAACGACAAACGGACTGTGGGATCGCGTCCACAGACGCCACGGTTATGCGCGTAGGTCTCAGCGAGACTTCAGGTCTGCACCGGGTCTGATTTCCGGATCAGGGACCGGCGCGCGTTTGCCCAGATCCAGCGCATCAAAGTTGAGAATGGCATTGAACACCAGCATGAAACTGCCCACCGTTTCCTGGCGCCACATCGGATTGTTCGCGAACAGCAACACGTGTCCCGCGGCCTTCCGGCACATCGACAATGGCCGGCACATCCTGCAAAGCTTCGCCGCCAGTCAACATACCGCTGATCAGCAGATGCTGGTGTGAGAACCGCAATACCACTCTTGGCCATAACGATTTTGGCGCGATATAGCCGCCGGAATCGAGGAGCGATTCCGGATCCACATAGGTTTCCTTTTGGATACGCGTCAGCGGAACCACCGTGCTTTCCGGAATCCACGGACGGCCCTGCGGAATGTCGGGGTCGGTGAGCGAGCCGCGCCCGCTGGTGCGTGGCGCAATCTTGTCGGCAGAAAAATAGCCTCCGGAAAAACTACTCGTCGGGACAGAAACCTGAAAGATCGGCGACTGGTCGAAATATACGGGAAGGTCGGATGGATAGCCATACGTCACCGGATCAGCGGCATCTTCCACGTGGGTAGAGAAACACGCCTCCCTTCGCGTGGAGATTGGCAGGATGGACGATTCTAGCCCCCGACGCAAATCCGAATTGCGTCGGTAGCTGCGAACTGGTCCCGACCGCAATGAGCAGCCCGCCGTCTTGCGACAAACTGCTTCAGGTTCGCGAGACCTTGAAATCCCAATCCTCCGCGAATATCGGCAGCGTGATCGATCAATCCCAGATTCGGCGTGAGCGCGGTTTTCTCCCAGGGAATCGGGCCGCCGGAATCCGTCCCGTCTCGCAACATGCGTTTCGGAATACCGTTCAGAATTGCCGTGGCGCCGCCCTCGACCGGCCCCAGGACGATCACGTCAATTGCGTGCGCAGGTCTGGTGTTGATCGCGCAACCGTGGTGGAAATGTACTGATAGGGAACATCCGAATCGTCGAATGCCATTCGGAACCAGCCCTCATTCTGCGTGTCCGTCCAGGTGTGCAGAATGGCCACGCGCGGCACTGGAATCGGATGCCGGGCCACATTCGGCTTTACCGCGCCGGAATATATCTCGAGTTCCAGATCGCGCGCAGCTTTTTTCAGCCGCGGCTGAAGATCGCCAGGATTTCCGTCGGCTGGAATAATGAACGACCCGGCATGGAAGCTTCTGCCATCGTAGCGAAACGCATTGTCGGCAGCGAAAAACTTTACATTGGACAACCGGAATCGCAAGGTCGCCAACCCAGGCTCCGCATTCGCGTCGATCAAAAAAAATCTGCGGCGCTCCAGAAGCGGAAAGGCCGTCGCCGGGCCGCGTCGGCTTTCCTGAAGCTTCGGCCATCGGCGCATTCAGGATTTTCGGATCGACTACGCGGTCCGTCGCCACATCGAACAGCGGCCCCAGCGTCCACCCAGTGTCGTCATACGGCTGGGATCGTGGATCGAATAATATTGCGTGTCGAGCAACATGTCCGCAATCCGGCTATAGGGCTGGTCCATGCGCACGATGTACGTGCCGCCCGGCAGTTCCTTCGATTGCGCCGGACCCGCGGACGCGAACGTTGCGCCAGGAGCGGTCGGATCAATAGTCTTGTCATTCCGACTGGACCCTGAGCCCAGCGAAGGGGTAGTGGAGGGACCTGCTGTTTGCGGCGTTCCGCTCCCTTGCCCAATCAAAGCATACGGAGAAGCCGGAGTTCGCACCTGAACGCCGGAATTCAGCCGGTCCACTTCCACACCTTGCCGTTGCAGCAGCTGCACCAGCATCGCGGCCAATTCCGGCCTAGCTGCGTTTTCGATGGCCCATGCGGCCGGGCCTTCTGTCTTCGCCTTCGCAACCGCGCGCTTGCTCTTCAAATAAAACTCGGTCAGCACTTCCTGCCGATGCGCCGCCGTGTAGTCCAGTGCGAACAGAAGTCCGCTCTCCTGCAAATTGATATTGTCCCGAAACGACCACAGAACGGTGCGCAAGGGCGGGTTCGCGCGAAACCATGTGCGAAACGGCCGGTCTCCTTCCGCCACCCGCATTCGCGTGTCCGGATACATGTTGCCGAAGGTCTCATAGAATCGGCCAATGGAGTTATGGTCATTGGCTACGCCAAACATGTAATTCGGCGCCCATCCGTCGTAATAGCCATGTGTCCAGACTCCAAACACTCCGTTTTCTGAAAACTTCTCCACCTCGTTATCCGCATACTTTTCCCACTCGCTGATCGTCATCGGATCGAGCCACGCATTGTATGGTCCCGTACCGGTCGAGATATAGAGATAAGGGACCGACTCATGCAGATCGTGCAGGACCTGCGGATGAAAATAGAGATATTCCCGCATCATCATCCGGGTCAGCGCCAGTCCCATGCCAATCCCATCGCGGTTATTGTCATGCGCCACGTAGTGACCCCAATAGATCAGGTTCGGCGTGGGTTTGTTCGGATACGCCTTGTGATAATGAAACACGTCCACCATGCGATCATGCCCGTCGACCTCGACGACCGGCGTAATCAAAAAGATCGCGTTCTTGCGAATATTCTGGATCAACGGCGTATCCTCAACCGCCAGCCTGTATGCCAGTTCCATCAGCATCTCCGGAGAGCCGGTTTCTGGAGAATGGATGGATCCCGATGCCCAGTACAAGGGCTTACCGGTTTGTTCCAGCTCTTGCGCCTGCGCGTCTGAGATCGTGCGCGGGTCCGCCAGCTTCGCGGTGATTTCCCGATAGTGATCGAGTTGCGCGATATTTGCCGCGCTACTGACTGCGACCAGTAGAAATTCCCGGCCTTCCTCCGAATGTCCCGCGCTGAAGACCTTGACGCGCGGAGACGCTTTCGCCAGCGCGCGGTAATAAGCGTAAATGTCCTTCGAATAGGTCAGGTGACCTGGCGCGCCGACAATGTAGCCGAGAAATTGCTCGGGGCGTCGGCACCGTCGCGGACTTTGGCAGGTGATCGACAAGATTGGTCGCGAAATATGGTTCGGTCGTATTTTCCCGGATCTGATGGGTATAGTCTGCATCGTTCGCAGTCTGACCAAACGTTGCGCAACCCACAAAAAACGTTCCAATCAGCAGCGCAAAACTCGCGAGTTGCCGCAACAGTTGCGTGCCACTTTTCCGTGTTCCCGCTACATTGCGAATCGCAGACGTTTTCCTCACGCTAAACTCTCCCGTCAATAACCGGAAAGCATATAACGAAACCCTGACATTGTCATAGCGGACGCAGGTAAGGAATGCGCCATTCATTCTAAAAATAGCTGGAATCGATCCGCGCAAATAGAGGAACAAACTGGCAACCGGAATTTTTAGGCAGGAAAAATCTCTTTGTCGACCCTCGGTCCAGATAGATCAGCTATTCGGATTCGACGTCACGAGAGAACGCAGAACCGCCTCCAGGGTCGTGCGTTCTTTGCGGGAGTTTGCCTCGCCGGATTCAAAGTCGATCCAGCCTTCGTTGAAGCCGTCGATCATCCGAATCCTCGGCATGGGGTTCTTCATGCCTTGCGAGCGAAACATTGTCTCCCATTGGTCATGTGGAACTGCTTCCGCCCGCACCGGACGCTCCAGTGCGGCGCTAAAACCCGCAGCAATATCATTCGCGGAGTAGCGCCTCGGACCTTCGAGTTCAATAACACGGACTCCCGTCCATGTTTCATTAAGGAGTTCTGCCGCCGTTCGCGCGATGTCGCCCGCCGCAACCATCGGAATCCGGTGATCGAGAGGTTGCAAAAAACTGGGAATCACGCCCTTGCGCGCCGCTTCCACATCCCATGCCGCGTTCTCCATGAACCAGGCGGCACGCAATAGTGCAACCGGGACCGAGGTTGTGCGCAGCATCTCTTCCGTGATTTTGGAGTTGTTCAGAAGGTTGGGTTCCGCAACATGGGCTCCAACCGTGGAGAGAAACACGATCTTCCCCGGCCGGGTAGTTTCGATGGCATGCCGAATGGCCGCAGCCGCCTTGTGCGTCTGAGGAAATCCGGGTTCAGGATCGTAGTTTGGAGGCGTCATCAGGAAGACGCCTTCGGTGCCGTGAAAGGCTTTGGTGAGACCCGCCGCATCCTCAACGCTGGCGATTGCGATATCACAGCCTTGAGCGGACCAGGAACGTCCCTTTTCGGCATCCCGGACCACGGCTCGCACCTTGTGTCCCTGTGCCAGAAGACTGCGGGCCACCGCTCCGCCTACCTTGCCTGTCACTCCAGTAATTGCAAACATGATCGACTCCCCTCAGGAATATTGTTGACCTGCAGATCTGATGTCGAATTCGATTGCAGCGATTTGAGCATGAATGGCATATTAGAAATGACGAAATGCATGAATCAGAATCTTCGATGAGCGGACTCCTGAACGGGATGAGCGCCTTTGCCGCGATTGTGCAGTGCGGCAGTTTTGCCGGCGCAGGCAAAGCGTTGAACATGTCGCAGTCAGGTGTAAGCCGGTCCATTGCCCGGCTGGAAGCTCGCCTCGGAATACGATTGTTCGAGCGAACCACGCGCTCCGTCTCCATGACGGATGAAGGACGGCGGTTATACGAGCAAATCGGCCCGCTGCTGACTGGCCTTGAAGACGCTGTGGCATCGGCGATGGAGGGACGAGCACTGGTACGGGGCAGACTGCGCGTACAAATACATCGCACGTTCGCACATTTCCTGGAAGGAGTACGGCTCAGGGCGTTTCTTGAAGCCCACCCGGAACTCGAACTCGAACTGATAACTCGTGATCGACTCGGCGATCTGGTAAGCGACGGCTTCGACGTTGCCATCCATATCGGAAAACCGCCGGTTTCGAGCCTGGTGGTGAGAAAGCTCTGGGACACGCGCATCGTGACCGTCGCTGCGCCCTCTTACCTCAAACGCCACAAACATCCGGCCACGCCGCGGGATCTCGTGACCGACAGACATATCTTGATAGATTATCGCGACCCGGAGACCGGCCGTCCGTTCGAATGGGAGTTCCATCGTGGCCGAAGAATCGTAAAGGTTCCCACAAATGGTCATATCATTGTCAGCGACATCATCACAATGCACAGTCTCTGCCTGGCAGGCTATGGAATCGTGCAGGTGATGGAGAATGCGGTGTCGCGATTGTTGAGGCAGGGAAAGCTGATTGACCTGTTCCCCGACTGGCCGGATGAGCGCTTCCCTTTCTACGCCGTCTACCCATCGCGGAAGCATTTGCCGGCCAAGACCCGCGCATTTCTGGATTTTGTCGTCTCACTACCTTCATCCGGAGATGCCAATGCCCAGGATTAGCTGACATTCCGATGGGCAATCCAGATTACTGGGCGACACGGTGATTTGGCATCAATTGTCGGACTGTACGTGTCGGACTGCACGCTCGCATGGCGCAGCGTCCCGGCTATTTCGAAGAGGAAGACGCAAAGGAATCAATGGCATCCTGCCGTGTTGCGATTGAACTCAACGCCTGCACGGGATCCTTCCCCTGTTGCACCGCCGAGGCGGTGACCAGGCTCTTTTGCAGGTCATTGGGTGGAAGTGTCAACGCCGTGGCAATCGTTTGACCCGAAGGAGACGGGATAGTCGGAAGGTCAGTTCGCGGGGCTTTCAGGCTCAACACCTGCGACAGTGTCGGCGCGTTCGCAATGCGGGCGCTCGGCAGCATCTTTTCCGGTGGAATCTCTAGCCAGTCCCGCAGAGTTGCAAGAATTGACGTGTGATCGTACGGAATACCTGCTGCAGAATCAGATCGAAAGACCGTTCCCGCCTGAATCCACGGAGAAACCACGATTGAGGGCACTCTCAGACCAAAGCGATTGAACGTAAAACCCTGCTGTCCGGGGTTGCTTCTTCGCATCGGGGCAAATCAGCATTCCACGGCGGCATAACATGGTCGTACGTGCCGCCGTGCTCATCATAAGTAATGACCAGCAACGTCTTCTCCCATGCGGGCGATTGACTCACTGCCTGCCATATCTCAAACAAGAACTGCTCTCCTGCTCGTACATCGTGTGGCGGATGGTCGTCATTTGGATTGCCGAGAAAGCTCGGTTCTAGAAATGAGTACTGAGGCAGCGAATTGCTCACACACGCCTGCTTGAAGTCTTCGAAGTGGCTGAAGCGATCAAGGCAAATCCCCAGAGCTTCGGGAACATGAGCCACGGTAAGCGCCGGGGTAATCACGGTGTCGCTGTATACCTTCCAACTCACGCCCATTTCCTCCAGCACATTAAAGATCGTCGGCACATCCCAATCGAGCGGGTTAGGATGTGTCGCCATTCACAACGTTGCCCTTCGAAGTTCCAGCGTGCACAAAAGCCCGATTCGGCCATGTGTTACTCGGCACCGAACTGAACCACGCATCGGAGATCGCATAGTTCTGCGCCAACGCTGCCAGCACTGGCACTTGCGCCGGACTAAACGACTGCATAATCTGGATCGGAATGTTTGTGCCCGTCACCAGCTTATAATTCACTACGAAGCCCAGGTTCGGCCATCTAGGATTCTGGCTTGGATTCTCCGGACCAAAGAGCTGATAACTCACATTCGGGAAATCCTCATTCGGATCTGGATTCGGCATATTCATCGCGTTCGCTTGGGGAAAGATGGGATACGTATCTGTCGACTGTCCCGTGAAGTATTGGTCACTGACTGGGTTGAAGAGTCCTGCACGGAGCCCGTCAAAGGGCTTTGAAGTCGTTGGTGCTGGAAGGTATTGACTCGGCGTCGGCATTCCTTCCCCATAGAGCCAGCCGCACATGTTATCGAAGGAACGGTTCTCCATCATTACGACGATCACGTGCTCGATTTGCGGAAGGACTTTGGCCATGACTTTTCGCTCCCGAAGAGCCCTCCACGAATTCACTTCATCGACCTGGAGTCTCCCACCGTGCATATCATCGTAGACATGCGCAAACCCTTTGACAACAGATTTGGGGGGTCATTCGTTAAGTGAACGCTGCCGACGGCTCCCCAGCTCACAGGCAAGAAATTCGACTTCATAACAACATTGCACCGCCGTCGGTCTGTAGGTGGATACGATGAGTTCCTCTTGCCGTAATCCAGTGAACGCGGGACGCTGTTCACCGAACAAGCGAACAATGGAGCCCCTCACAGAATCCTGCACAGATTCGATGCGCTTCTAAAGTTGAGTGAATTCCTCCCGAATTTGCACCAATTCTTCGCGCAAGACTTCCAAACTTCGAGTTGTTCCTGACATAGATTTCCTCCTGTTGAAGGAGGGCTGGCCATCTAATCCGAAGAGAACGGCATAGCCCGTGCTATTTGGGTAAAGTGGATTGATTCATTTGGATCAATAAATTCAAAGATCGATACTCGTGTCACAAATCCTGAAGGGTTCGGCTGTCACCACCATTAATTTGGGGACGTCTGCATGATATGTGTCCAAAACGTGGCGAAAGAGATGATTTGATACGGTCATTGATGTCATGTGATATGGCTGGGAAGACTTGCAAGTAAGCCCACCAACTCTGCTTTTCGCCGGGTTCCCGTTTTGAGAAAAATGCTCTTGAGCTGAGAACGGACGGTTTCTCTGGTTACCCGTTTTGCTTCTGCAGCCTCAGCGAGCCTGTGGCCCTCGAGCAGCATAACCGCAAGCTTTGCCTCGGCTCCAGTCAATCCGTATGATGCCTGAAGAACTTGCGCAAGAAAGCCCGCCGCTTTGCCCGGATCGCCAATGAATACAATTGCCGAGAATTGCGAACCTGCCGAAAGGTGTTCGCAAGGGAATGGGGCTATCCGCAGTTGAAGTGGTTTGCCACGTTGGCGGGTGATACAAATATCCTCGCAAAATGCGCGTCCTTTGCTCCTCAAGGACACAGGAGAGGATTCTCCGCGTACTGAAATCTGCTCCTAAACAGAGCCATTCTCTGATCGGGAAATGCCGAGTGTCCTTCGGAAAGTAGGAATGTCCGGGGTGCGCAGATTTGAACCGCCTCGCAAGCAATCTGATATGAGATAAATGAGCGGCTCGCTGGAAATCGAGTGTCGAATTGATCCACAGTTTTTCGACAATCCGGACAACATGGCCGAGATGGGAAGCGGATGCCGATCCATAAGGTCCAGCGGATACGCTGACCTTCGGCGTATGGCCACAAATCCCGATTAGCCTACAGTACGGCAGCAACACGTCGATGAGTGACTTGGCCTGTTGGCGTCAATTGAGACCAGCCCGATCATCAGTCAACCGAAGAAGTCGGCTCACGACTTGCCGCCTCATCGACGTGCTGTTTCGCTTGCCGGCTGCTCGACCCGAGTCGAATTAGCCGGTGCAAACGCAAGTAGTACATTCCCGCTCATTGCATTTGTATAGCCGCTAGTGACGAATACCATTCCACCGACAATAGTCGGGCCAGCGCCATTTAGTGAACCACCGTGTGCCTGGATGCCATTGGTGGTCAAGAATTGTTGCGCGGTATTGAAATCCCAGATCACCTGGCCGCTGCGGGCATCGTAGGCGCGCAGGTGCCCGTCCAGCGAACCCGCGAAAACCACTCCGGGAATGGCCGTCGGGGGTGCCATTTGTGCAGCACTGCATCCATCGACGCCCAGGCAGGACGGCTTGGGCGGAAGTGCAAGCCACACCTTCCTGCCAGTCCGCAGATCTAGAGCAAACAAGCCGCCGCCCCTCAGGGGGTGGTCGAAGTCATAATCCGAGATCGGATAAAACGCGTAGTCGCCATCGATCGCACCTCCCCATTCGATTCCTCCCAGTGGGCCGCCGTGCCCAATGCGCTTTTTCCATAGCAGTCGGCCGCGATGGTCGGCGTCGAGAGCGTACACCATACCAGACTTCTGAGACAGCAGCAGGATGTGGCGCCCATTGCTCGAGACTTTGAGTATTGGAGGCGAGCCAAAGTCATAATCGTCACCGCGGGGTTTGGGGCAATTGTCCTTCTGCGGGGCTACGCAGCCGGAGTTCCAAAGATCGTTTTGCATGAGTTGACGATGCCAGATCTTCCTGCCGGTGGTCATATTGATGGCGATGACGGCGTCCGAGGAATCGCTTGGCGGATATGAATAATCGTTCCCGGTCGCAACATAAAGGATCCGGCTCTTTATATCCGCAGTTGGCGACGACCACACCGCTGCTCCCGCTGGTCCGAAATACTGGACGCCTTGGGGACTTTTGCGTGTCGGCCTGGCGGGCTCGTCGATGGTGTAGGCTTTCCAGATTTGTTTCGCGGTCACGGTATCAAGAGCCACCACGCTGCCGCGGAACGTGCAACATGGATACCGAGGATCGGCCGAAGCTCCTTCCTCGCCGGATGAAATTGGAACATAAAGCCGGTTGCCGACCAGAAGAGGAGAACCAGTGATCCGGGACTCCGGATGAGATTCCGGACGTACCCTCCAAATTTGCGATCCATCATCCGCATCCACTGCGTAGATGTAGCCACTCGTATCGCCGAAGAAAGCGGTGTGGCCATCGTTGCCGATGGATATTGCTGTCTTGACCGTGTCGACAGCCCGAAATGTCCACCATATGCAGCCCTTTGCCGCATCCAGCGCGTAGACAGTTCCATCCTCACTTCCGACAAAGAGCTTCCCTGCGTAAGAAGTGGGCTGGCTGTATGTGGCAGCCGCTCCCGGAAATCCGAATGCCCACTTCAGCTTGAGCTGTTTCACCTGCTCATTATTCAGCCGCGCGACCGAAGCGGGTTGAAAGCGCGTATTGTGCGGGTTCACTCCCCACCCGGCCCAAACAGGTGAATCCGGCCGAGGATCGACTTCACGTGCACACAATCCGGAACGCAAGGCGGAAATCGCTGATTCAGATTTGCCGAGATAATTTGCAACTGCGACTCTCTCCGGCTTAGTTAGTGTTCTGCCTTCCCATTTCATCTTTCCAGTCTCAAGAGCAGCCAATATTGAACGTCTCGACATTTGTCTGAGAGCAGCAGCTTCGGGTGCGCGCATGTCATTGTCATTGTGATGGCATGCAGCACATTTGTTGTTGAACAAAGCAGCACCGTCGATCGGCATCGGAGCCGGCTTTCGGATGCATCCCAAAAGGGCGGTGACGAGAAGCAAAGAAAGGAATGCCCAGCACTTCAGCGCATTCTTTCGTTTCATAACAGCGACCTCTTCGCGGACTCCGCCTCACACGCTTGCTGGCAGGCTCAGTCTGACTCCGCATTGTAGCCCGATCCGCAGACCGGTTCTTCTGAGTTACTTAGACGCTTCTCCGCCTGCGGGTAGTTCGATGCGAAGAAGACCGGTACGATTCCGGCAACGAGCACGCCCTCTTCGACGTGCTCGGAGCGGCCGTGGAGGCAGTTGAAGTCCATACGATAGCCGTTGTTGAACGGAACGGCATCGATGTTTCCGCCCGCGGCGATGCCACGCCGACTTCCGACAATCCGCTTTTGGGCGAGTGGATATTGTGAAGGAATACGCTCCGCATTCCGCTTACCACATGTCGCGTATGACCTTTGCTCTCCATGAGTTCAACAAGCGGACGCCTCTCGAATTTCATTGTGCGATCCAGATGATTGAACGACTCATCTTTCACCTTAATCAGACAGCAGAATCGAGTCACGCGGGAACGGATCCGGTCTTTTCCCATCGAATCTAACGAACGGGCAACGGCAAGCAGTCCGATATGGGATGAATGGCTCGCTCGGAATCGCATGTCGAAGTGATCCGAAGTTTTTCGACAATCCGGACAACATTGCCGAGATGGGAAGCGGGTTTTCAACCCATTGAGGTCCAACGGACACACTGATCTCTGCTGACTTTGGGCGCATGGCCACAAATCCCGATTAGCCTACAGTACGGCGGCAACGCATCAATGAGTGACTCGGCCTGTTGGCAACAGTTGAGAACGCTTTTTTCGATTTGCCAATCTATTAGGTAACTGCGTTGGCGTCTGTGGCACCGCCAATTCGACTCCAAAAATCAATAACTGCGCAGGAGAAGGTCTCTCGCGCTCGCCAGCACTTTCTCTCGCATCGCTGGCTCCGGCAGCATCCGCGCGATTTGAACCGCCCCGACCATCGTTGAAAAGATGGAAAAGAAAGCGCGCCCTTTGTCCGCTGTTCGGCGGCCCGGCATAAACGGAAGCATTCGACTCCTGTATTCCTTAAGCTCCTCAACGATCCGGGGCTTCATCGCCGGATCGGTCCGCGCCAGCTCCGGCGCGAGGGCCGTCAACGGACATCCGTACTCGACGTGGTCGCAATATTCCGGGCTCAGGTAGGTCTTCACGATCGCCTTCCACGCCGTCTTGGGTGGGGACTGCTCCGCAACGTGAACAAGGCGTTCGGCCATTTCCTCGAATGCCGCGCTCAGCGATTCCATGAGCAACTCGTCCTTGCTTCCGAAATGCTTGTAGAAACCTCCGTGCGTCAGGCCAGCATCCCGCATCACGGCTGAAACCGCGGCGCCCGTGATGCCCTCGGCGCGAACGCGCCGCGACGCGTCTTTCACAATTTTCCGATGGATTTCAACCTTGTGTTCGGGCTGGTAGCGCATAACACATTATAGGATGCCGGCAATCATCTAACGGTGCAATCCGTCCGCCCCTGACCTACCCGAAGAAATTCTGAATCCATAGGATGATCGACATAATCCTATGCGCAGGAGGAGATCAAAATGCCACCGCAGATCATTTTCGTAACACAACTCATTTTGGGTTATGTCGCGTGCCTGCTTTTCTTCAGCGTGTATGTAATGCCCAGGCTCAAATCGCTGGACCGGACTCAAGCGCACCGGGTTATCGCGACTCTGAACAGTTTTCGCATCTTCGGACTTGTTTTTATCCTGCCCGGCGTCGTCGGCCCCAACCTGCCGGCCGGCTTTGCCACGTTCGCGGCCTACGCCGACTTCGCGACCGGGATCCTGGCCATGTTGGCCCTTCTCACGGTAAGGGTGCGGCCGCTGTTTTGGTCGTTCGTGGTCGCCTTCAATCTGGTGGGAGCGGTCGACATCATCCTGGACTATTATCACGCCGTCCATGTTGGTCTTCCTGCGCTGGCGGGGCAGTTGGGCGCAGCCTACGCGATACCGATTTTCTACGTGCCCCTGCTGATGATCACGCACGTTGTGGCGTTCTATTGGCTGGTGCGCCCGCAGCCCAAAGCGGCTCCGGTCCTCCTGGGCGACGCGCTCGAATCCTGATTCAGATCAGCGCTGCATCGAGGTAATTCTTTTCGAACCACCTTTCATCATGGAGAAGGAAAAATGTCTCAGCCTATACTCGTCACCGGCGCCGCCGGCGGTACACAAGGTTCCACAGGACGCCAAATAACAGCCCTTCTGCTTGGCAAGGGCATTCCGGTTCGTGCGTTCGTCCACACGCTGGATGCAAGGTCTGATGCTCTCCGAGAACGTGGGGCCGAAGTTGTGCAAGGCGATCTGCTGGACCCGGACTCGGTCCGCGCTGCTTTCAAAGGTATAAGGCGCGCTTACTTTACCTACTCTGTAACGGATGGGCTGCTTGAGGCTACAACGATATTTGCCACGGCCGCACGCGAAGCGGAGACGGAACTTGTCGTCAACAATTCGCAACTTCAGGGCACCCGCAAAGCGCCGAGCTTTCGCAATATGCAACATGGACTGGCAGATAGCATCTTCGATTGGGCAGATGTTGGAGTGATTCATCTGCACGCGCCGCCATACTATGAAAACGTGCGGGCTTTGATAAGAAGGAGCGTCGCCGATCAGAGTATGGTGTCCCTGCCCTGGGGCGACGGGAGCGCCATCATCCCGCTGGTGGGCGCAGAGGATGTGTCTTGCGTGGCGGCTACGCTGCTGGCCGATTCAGATACGCCCGCCGAAAGTGCGTACGATCTGATCGCTGCAACACCTACGGTGAAGGAGATCGTGGATACGCTCAGCGTTGTGCTTCAGCACCCGATTGGCTACGCGGAAATCACGGATGAGCAGTGGACTGAGGCCATGAGAGATCACATCAATCCTCACGCCCTCGATCATCTGTCACATCTCTGGCGCTACTTCCGATCGACGGAAAGGCGCAGCGAAGAGGCTCGCGCCGTTACCGACAGCATCCGCACCGTCACGGGAGGTCGTGCGCAGACTCTGGAGGACTTCTTCAGGGCGAACGCGGCAGAATTCGGTGGCGTTCCGACTGCAACCTGAATCGGCCAGTGACTATGATCACCCCCGACATTCGGATGATTGGTTGCCCTGCTGAAGGTGTAGATGAGCCACGCACGGGTGGCCGAATGTTTCGCTAACGGGATTGCACACCGTCGCTAGCCTCCGTTCTGTCGAAACTCCCATTTCGGTTTACACGAAATCGCCGAGTCGCGTTTCCAGACCCGGCCGTTCTGGAAACGTGCTTCGGCCTGTTCGCAACACCTGACGGCTTCGGTTTCCTGTGGCGATACCGGAAACGCAGCCACACTTCTTTCGATAGAGGTGAAGCCGCTCTTTTCACCGAAGCCGCCGGATGAAGTGGAACTCGATGCCGGATAGTGGACCGCCGACGTCGTGCATTGCATCGCCCATGGCGAGCGACCCGAGATCAATCGCGACCAACCCAGTGCTGTTGATCAACTCTATTACTCGCTGTTTGGCGTTAGTGTCGTCGCCGGATGTAAAGATGACGGTACGGGGCTTGTTCGGCGAGAAGTCCTGGATCCAGGCCATCGGCATGTTGCTGATTGATTTTACGAGCCGTGCCCCAACCGCCATCTCCGCGACCATCTCGCTCGACGTGCGCCCCTTCAGCGCAGCCCGCGATCTGGTAACTCCGGCGAGACTGATGTCGGATTTCGCATCCATGTGCGCATTTGTCGCGTCGATCAGAACTCGGCCACGCCAATCGATACCTTTCAACGCTTCAGACACGTTCACCCAATTGACCGCGAGAATAACGACGTCGCACTCGGCCGCCTGCTCCCTGGTCCCTGCGATGGCGCCCGGACCGAGATCGGCGACGAAATCGGCCAGTGTCGCCGGCCCCCTGGAATTGGATACAACTATGGTGTGACCAGCGTTTATCAGGTGCCGGCCGAACGCGCGTGTTACCTTCCCGGCTCCCAGAAAACCTATTTTCATAACTCACCTCCTGCTGTTGTCGCCACTTTCATCGGCGTTATGGAGTGAAAGATTCGTTTGCCCACTGATAAGATGTGGTACTTTGTTCCTGTCACTCTGATAGTCTGGGATTATCAGTCAATGGAACTCAGGCACGTGCGATACTTCGTTGCGGTTGCCGAAACCCTGAGCTTTCGGCAGGCAGGCAAACACCTGCATGTCTCCCAGCCTTCTCTTAGCGTCCAGATCAGACAACTTGAAGATGAACTGGGTGTCGCCCTTTTTCGGCGGTCAAAGCGGCGAGTTGAAATCACCCGTGCGGGCGAAGTCTTCTTGTCTGCGTCGCGGGAAGTCTTATTGAGACTGAGGCAGGCATCGGCGGCGGCACTTCATGCAGAGAGCGGTGAGGCAGGAACAATCCGGCTCGGGTTCATCCCGACGGCAGGATTCCATATTCTTCCCCGGTTTCTCGACAAGATCAGAAGCACTCTTCCTCTCGTGAATGTGGAGCTTAAAGAAGGGACCGAAGACCCCCAAATCACAGGATTACGTTCGGGATCCCTTGATGTCTGCATCGGTCATTTAAGCCGTACCTACGACAAGATCGAGAACATGCTGCTGATTCGCGAGCCACTCGTTGTGGCTCTCCCGAAAGGGCATCGCGCAGCTCGCAAGAAGAATGTTGGCGTAAAAGACCTCGAAGGTGAGCTCCTGATCATGCCCTCGAAGGAAGTGTTGCCAAATATCCATCAAATGATTGCGACGGCCTTTCTGAAAAATCACATGCCGCTGGACAGATATCAGATCGCAGAGCATTTTCAGACCGCGGTCAACCTGACCAATGCCCGCGTAGGATTTGCGTTCCTTCCAGCTTCTGCAAGAGGCTTTGTTCCTGATGGTGTCGTGTTGCGAACTCCGGATTTTTCTATCGGACAGTTGGACACGTTTGCTCTATGGTCGCGTGGCAATGCAGACCCGCTCGTTCACCGCGTCCTCGGTCTACTCAAGGAAATCAAGAAGGAGTTGTGATAGCGGGCTCGTCGCTCGACACGAGGACGTACAGACGTTTCTCCGCGCTTTTCCGTCGCCTCGAACGGAACAGGAAAACTCATTATCGAGAAGCGGAAGCCGAATATGTGGTTCGTCAATGAGCGCATTATCGCCAAAGCACTTTTCTATCTCGGCAGCTCTGGAAACGCGGTTTGGCCTGTTTGCGCCAGTTGAGAATTACTTCCGGCTAGCGCGTGACCATACCGTTGGCTACTCCAACTCCTTGAACTGGGTCCGAGCTGTCCTGGGAGAGTGCTCTGTGCTCAAGAGATTGCATCGCAACTCCCGCTCACACATCTATTGAGTAACCCACAAAGTGGGTTCCAAGGAGGCACCTATGGCCGCCTTCCCAGTCACCGCTCAGGGTCGCCATGCCGTCTCACCGCGCATCCACCCCTCGGGCGAGTCGTTCGTTCAGGTTCTCATGAAGGTGCAGCGGGCCACGAATCTGATCGCCTCCACCCTCGATCTCGAGGCCCTGCTCGATCGCGTTGTCAATGACATCGCCGACTCTGTTGGAAATGTGGAGGTTGCGGTATGGCTCCGTGCGAGCGATACGGGCGAGATGGTCCTGCATGGAGTGCGTGGCTGCACGCGGTACCGCAAGGGAGACCGGCTGCAAATTGGCCGACAGGGCATGGTCGGCTACGTGGCAGCTACGGGCAAGATGCGCTACGCCCGCGACGTCCGCCAAGACCCCCACTATATTGTCTGCAAACCAACCACGCGCTCTGAAGTTAGCATCCCCCTCAAAACCTCCGGTCGGGTCATCGGCGTTCTTTTGATCGACCATCACGAGACGGACGCCTTCTCGGACGATCAACTCAAGGTGCTTCAGGCGCTTGCCGGACACATCGCTATCGCCATTGAGAACGCCCGCCTCTTCCGGCTCGAGCGCTCTGAGCGCGAACGAATGCAGCAGGAGTCCGCCGAGGCCCGCGCTATTCAGCAAGCACTTTTTCTGAAGCCGGTGCCGCTCATCCCGGGCTTCGCCTTTGAAACTGCCTGGCATCCCGCGGGATCCGTCGCAGGCGATTGGTTCGATTTCATCGATCTTGGCCACGAGCGCTACGGCATCGCCCTGGCAGATGTTTCCGGAAAGGGCACGTCGGCCGCGCTCCTGATGTCGGCTACCCGGGCCATCCTGCGCTCGCTGGCGCCTCTCTATTCCTCGCCCGCGCAGACCCTCGAACATCTCAACCGAATAGTCACGGAAGATCTTCCAACTGGAAAGTTCGTCACCATGGTCTACGGTGTGCTCGATGTCGGTTCTCGCACGCTTACCTTAGCCAGCGCCGGACACCTTCCTCCCCTGCTCATCAATCATCAGTCTTCGTTTCTCGAATTAGACACCGGCCTGCCGCTTGGCCTGGGTGTGTCCTCGTATCCACAGTACACGGTCACTCTGACCCCCAGCACCCAATTGCTGCTTTATACCGACGGCATCACGGAAGCCACGGATAGCACTGAGGAAGAGTATGGGCCGGCTCGCCTCATCGAACACTTTCTGCAGCCCGGGGCCGGCGTGGCCGGCCTTATCGCGGCAGTCCAGCGCTTCGGCGCTGGAGCAGAACTAGCCGACGATGCAACAGCCGTCCTCATCCGCAGCCGCTAAGGACGACGGATTCTATCGTGGAGAAGACTTGGGCACGATAGATCCGGGTTCGTCGGCCACAAAGTCACAATCACCGCGAAGGCCCGTTTTGGGGACAGGAACCACTTGTCCGAGATGGCGACTATTCGGCCATGTGCCAAGTTCCTCATCCATGAGTGACTCCCATGATTTTGGTAATCGTAGGCAGCGCTTTTGCGATCACTCCGGCGGTCAGACTGATCTCCAGTCTGGAATCCGCTCACTGCTGAAGTGGCTAAAAAGCAACGCCAACAACTGAGCCTGGACGATGCGGCGATTCGAAAAATTCCCGTGGAGAAGCTGGAACTTATCGGAGGTTAGAACGGTCAAGTGGCCCCGGAACTCGGGGCCACATGACGGATGAGTTCTGATCACAAGCGTGCGTGGGATTTGTCGCCGGGCCGGCCCATTTCTACTAACATCACGTCAATGGATTCAGACTCATAGATCTCGAAGATCGAGTCGAGTTTGGTGAGCCTTAATATCTGACGCACTCGCGCGGTCGGATCCATCAGTTTGATGGCAAATACCAGCGGCCCGAAGCGATACCAATGCTCCTAGTCCACCGGCGTCGATCGCATTAACCTGACTGAGATCAAGAATCACGTCCCGTCCATTCTGCTGAGCAGCGGCGCACAAAATAGCGGTTTCCTGGCCGCGAACGATTCTTCCCTGGCAACGTAGAATCGCCAGGCGACCCAGCTTTTGATTAATCACTTTCAACACGGCTCAATCCTCCTGAGACTCCATCACCCCGATGGGAAAATAGGTGGGGATTTCGAGGTTCTCACGCTGCCGGCTCGAAGCAAAGGATGACAAGCAAAACAAAGGCGCGATGCGATAGTGTGAATCGCTTTTCGCGAACCGTCTTCCTTCGAAGCGCTCTCGCGCAGCGAGTTGTCAGAGTCGAGGGCCTCATGGATGAGGGCCTTGGACTCACGCTCCGACAGGCTGTTTCGCACCTTCCCGGCCTTCACCGACCTGGGAGTTGCCCGCGAGTTTCTGGCCTTGCTGAAGTCGCACCGTGCGCCTGCCTTTGTTTATGAGTTGACGGGCTCTGCGTTTGCGGGCGCCGCAAACTCGCGTTCGAGTGCCTTGACCGCGCCGCTGCGCCAGCTCTCCGCGAGGGACTCTGACATGGGATCGGGGAAGATGTCCTCCTCCCCTCTCTCCACTCCATCGAAAATGGCTCGCGCAACGGACTCCGGAGAGGCCTTCGGTACGTCGTAGCCTCGGGACATATCGGTGTCCACGGGGCCGGCCAGGACGGCATGTACACTCACGCCGCGTCCAGCCAAAAGAGCACGCAGCGATTGAGTCAGCGAGAACGCGGCCGCCTTTGAGATTGAGTAGGACGGAATGATCGGCAAGGCGGCTAGGGCTGTCACCGACAGAACGTTGACGATGGCTCCCCGAGAACGAGTGAGCAACGGCAGGAAAGCCTGGGTCACGCCATACGGGCCAAAGAGATTGACGGTGAGGTGCTGTTCGAGCGCGGCACGATCGCTTAAGTCATCAAAAAGCGCCAGGCCGGCATTATTGATGAGGATATCGAGAGAATCGACTCTCTCGACAGCTCCCACAGTCTGCTCAACGTTGGTCACGTCCAAGGTCAAGGGCGTGACGCGCTCATCCGGGTGGACCAAGGGCCGGCGCGTACCGGCATACACTCGCTTCGCGCCTCTCCTCAAGGCTTCCTCGACCAGCGCCTGTCCTATCCCCCGATTGGCCCCGGTCACCAAAACTGCTTTGTCTGCGATTGTCATATAAGTTCCTCCGCTTCGTTAATCTGGCTACGGCCTGACGTCATCTCGGCAGCGCCAGGCCATCAGCCGGGTCGAGACGCTCTCGAAAACTTAAGTTGCTGGCGTAGCTTCCGCAGGCCAGTACGGCTTATCCGCATCGGCTAAGTAGCCATCCGCGTAGCGATCATGATGGCGAACCCACGTCATCGTGAAGGGCAGGCTTTCCTCATCGCGGCCTTTGGGAACAAGGTCGAGATAGTTGTAGGTGTTGACGACGTTTTCTGTCCCGCGAGCGTAGGCAGAATAGGTGTGGAAGATGTCGCCGCTGTTGTCCTTGTAGAAGACGCTGATTCCGGGGGCTTCCGCACTGGGGAATTCCACGAGGTCGAAGTTGTACTCGACTTTCCCTTTGGCGATTTCTTCCGGGGTGAACGAAGCGCGGTAGTCGTAATTAAAGTCGGTCCCGAACGACGAGACCCAGGCAAATCGCCAGCCCATGCGCTTTTTGAACTCTTCAATTTTGGACAAAGGCGCTCTTGAAACGGCCGCAAAGGAGACGTCGCGTTGCGCCAGATGCACCAGAGCGCCATCGGTGTGGTCCATATTGAAAGAGCAGCTGGGGCAGCCCTCTTTCCAATCCGGGCCGAACATGAAGTGGTAGACGATGAGCTGGCTTCTGCCTTCGAAGAGGTCTGCAAGGGTTTTCTTTCCGCCTGGTGAATCGAAAACATACTTCTTTTCGACTTTGACCCAGGGAAGCTGGCGTCGCTCCGCTGCCAGAGCGTCACGCTCACGCGTGAGCCGCTTCTCCTTGACTAGTAGTTTCTTGCGAGCCGCAAGCCATTCATCTCGCGACACTATTTTCGGGTTCTCAATCTTGCTCGTTTCCATCTTGATTGCTCCTTTCATGCGAGTTCGGAATGATTTCTGTTGCACCGTTCTTCTTGCGCGACATTTTCACGACCAACGCCGCCAGGCCGCCGGTAGAAGCCGTACCGGCAACGATCAGTCCCATGGTTGCTAAACAGAATGGGCACATCGTTCACCTCCCGGGTGGCGAAGCTGACCGCCAAGGCGTTGCTGAGAGCGTCCTCCGCACTGGCCACGTCGCGCGTGTGCGACGAAAGGTATGCCACCAAGCGACCGTATGACTCGCGGGCCACACGCTCGATCGCCCGATGAGTGCTCTCCTGATCGCTTCCGCTCATCCCGTGATCCGGCGCTTGGATTCAGGTGCGAGCGGACGAACCTCAACGGCGCCAACGGACGCCGTTGGGCAGCGCGCCGCCCAATCAAGCGCTTCGTCAAGCGAGGGAAGTTCCATGATGATGAATCCCCCCAGTTGCTCCTTGGTATCCGCGAAGGGGCCATCCTGCACCCGCCGCTTTCCTTCTTTAAGCCGAACCGTGGTCCCTGTCTCGGGCGCCTGCAGAGGATCGCCGGCGAGGTAGGCGCCGGATTCGACTAGAGCCTTATGGTAGGCTCGCCAGGCGCCGGTGTAGTGGTCGGTTCCGTCGCTCTTTCGTGTCGCAAAAGCTTCCGGTGATTCGTAGATTAACAGGGCAAATTGCATTAGATTTTCTCCTTTGGGAACCATTGTGGGCGCGTTTGGCGCCTGCACGTATGACGGACGAGAGGCAGCCTATTCGACAGATTTCAGGAAATCTCGAGAAATTTCAAGCAGGCAGAGGCGAATTGACTCATCACGCCAAAGGTCGTCATCCATCTTCGGCACAAAGCCGACATCGTTGGCATTAAAGTCCATTGTGCGGGCTCGCCCGTCCGTCATTACCACGGTCATGCGGCCCTTGCCCGACATGTAGAACTGCCGCTCCGAGGCATTTGGATGCCAGCGCAGTTCGCGCAGTCGGCCTGCCGGATATTCACCTGCCCGGCGGCGAAATTCTTCGAGACTGTGAAATTCCTGGAATCAACTCCACTGATCCGCATGATTCGGATAGAGCCGCAGAAAGATGGCTCGACTTCTTGAAAAGCGCATCTCCTGCTCGCCGGGATCGCCAAAATTCACTAGCGCATCGTTCGACTCGCTTAACTGAGTGTTTTGTATCCTGTCCCCCGAAACCCTACGACGCATGCAATAGCGGCCTCAGCGGCGGGAGTGGGGCACGCCGCCCTCACACAGCAAACCTGAACGCTGCACCGTCGCGGACGACGTGGCCGGCAGTGGGGTCGGGGAAGTGGGTGCCGATGACGAGGATCGGCTGGCCGGCCCATTCGGCGAAGAGGCGCGTGCGGGTAAGCACGGCGGCCTTCGGGTCGTCGTCGGCCAACATCCAGTCGGGGTGCGCCATCTGGCAGGGATGATGGGCGATGTCGCCTGTGATCACCGCCCGTTCGCCCTCGGACTCGATCATCACGCTCACGTGGCCCGGCGTGTGGCCAATGGACGGCGTGAGCCGGATCTCCGGCGAGATGATGTGGTCGAGTTCCACAAGCTGGACGAGGCTGGCGTCGAAGACGGGCTTGACGCTATCGCTGAGCATCGCCTTCTGCTCCTCGTCCTCGTTGGTGCTCCAGAATTCGTATTCGCGCCGACCGATGAGGTAGCGTGCGCTGGGGAAGGTCGGCACCCACTTGCCGTTCTCGAGCATGGTGTTCCAGCCGACGTGGTCGACGTGGAGGTGCGTTCACACCACGGTGTCGACTGCTTCGCGCGACCAGCCGGCCTCGGCAAGATGCTGCAGGAAGGGCGTGGCCAACGGCTCGCCGCCTGTGATCTCGCGCGGCCGGTCGTTGCCTACACAGGTGTCGACGACCAGCTTGAGCCCCGGCGCCTCGACCAGCAGCGCGTGGACGCTGAGGTTCAGGGTAGCATCGTCGTCGCTGACGAAGTGCGGATAAAGCCACGGAGACTTGCGCAGCTCCTCGGGCGTGGCCTGCGGGATGACCATGATGGCCGGCACCGGCAAATCCATCTCGACGATGCGGGTGATCTTCACCCGCCCTACTTGCCATTTCAGCATCGCTCACGCCTCCTTGCTCAAAGTTCGCCCCGCCGGAGACGCGCCAGATACTCTCTTATTAGCCGTCTTCCTGGTCGGATTCATTCGGGGCGCCTGTATTGCCACTCTCTGAGTAGAAACGGCGGCTAACCACGCCTCCAACCCAAATTCAAGACCGCTCGCAGGTTTGATTTCGCCTAACACTTGGGCGGCTTCTAACGCCACCGCTCCATGTAGAAACGCCCAAAGCGCGACCGAAGCCCGCGCAGCTCGGTCCGAACCGGCAATTCTTTGCACCTGCCCGACAGTGAACGTCCAGAGGCTTTCGTGAGAGGTCGCGTCGTGCTCCGGCGCATGGAAACTCATCATTGCCTCGTAAAGGTGACGGTTGTGTTTTGCGAATTTGATGTAGGCGGATGACATCTCACGGATTGCCGTAAGCGGTTCGCATCCTTCGGCTGCCTTCCTCAGCGCCACTTCCATTTGCCTGGCAGCTTCGCTTGATAGGGCGGCTTCGAGTTCCCGGCGATCGGAAAAATAACGGTAGATCGCATTCGGTGCCAGGCCGAGGGAAGCAGCGATGTTCCGTAGCGATAAGTCCCGGATACCCCCCCGGGCAAGTTCCTTGACCGCAACTGAGAGGATGGTCTGACGGTCTGTTTTCGAAGGGTACGGCATACAGGACACTGTACACCTTGACAGGTCAGCCACCAAGATGTACGCTGTTCACAATGAAGATGTGCAGTGTGCATCTTGGGAGGAACGCGATGGCGAACAGTAAAGATGTCGTGGTCACCGGGGTCTCTACCGGAATCGGTCATGCAACCACAAAAGTGCTAGTTTCAAGAGGATTTCGCGTATTCGGTTCTGTACGTAGACAGGCTGATGCCGATCGTTTGCGAACGGAGTTCGGTAACGGCTACGTGCCTCTCATCATGGACATATCGGACACCGAAGCAGTTCATCAAGCTGCCCTGCAGGTGGGGTCAATGATTGGCGACAGAAATCTGGTCGGCCTGGTGAACAACGCAGGGATTGTTGTGGGTGGGCCATTGCTTTATATGAGGCCAAGTGAATACAGGCGGCAGTTGGAAGTCAACATGATCTCCCCGCTTGTCGTAATCCAGGCCTTCGCTCCTCTCTTGGGTACAGATAAGAAGAGGCAGGGTCCCACCGGTCGCATCGTGAATATGAGTTCTAGCACTGCAAAAGTTGTTGTTCCCCTTCTCGGTGCTTACAGTTCCTCCAAATGTGGTCTCGAAGGAATGTCGGACGCTCTGCGGCGAGAGCTAATGCTATTTGGCATCGACGTAGTGATCATTGAACCCGGCACCGTGAACACAGAGATGTACGACAAAGGCGAAAAAGAGGATCTTAGTGAGTTCAAGCAGACCGAGTATTGGGATGCGGTCCAAAGCTTCCAGAGGTTCATCGTCACCGAAGCCCGTACTAATGGTTTGCACCCTGAGCGTCTAGGCGAAGCCGTCTATGTGGCACTCACCACGACAAAGCCGAAGGCACGCTATGCAGTCGTTCCACAACGTTTCAAGAACTAGACTTTGCCCCGACTCCTTCCTACGCGGATGCTCGACGTGGGTCTCGCCAAGCAGCTCGGACTCAAAAAGCCGTAGCCAGAATCGGACGAAGGAATCTCCAGATTTCGTCAAAACAAGAAACTGGGAAGGCCGAACAGTTTCTTTCTGACAAGGCCTAAAAAACGTCCTAGCGCCCGGAACACTTGTGGAATTAGCGCAAAATCTCTAAGACAAATCGCCAAATCACTCATCGAAGGCTAGATTAGTACCTGCAATTCGAGGTATCTCGGTCCATTCTTCGGTCACATACCAGCGGCAAACGTGACCACTGACCTGATTGAGAAATACAGGGGCAAGCGGCTTGATGAAAAGGCGGCTAGGGCCACCATAAACCATGAAGTCGGCACACTGCGGCGCATGTACCGTTACGGCAAACGAAGCACGCCGCCCACGGTGCACAGCTCGCCTCAGTTTCCTATGTTTCAGTTGGATAACGCGCGGCAAGGCTTTGTTGAGGAGGGTCAATTCGACCGTATGGCAGACGAAGCCGCGAAAGAGGGGCTATGGCTGCGCCTGCTGATTGAAGTGGCTTACACGATCGGCTGGCGACGCGGCGAGCTTCTGGAACTGCGTGTCCGGCAGATTGATCTACGTAAATGTGTTCTTCGTCTCGATCCGGGCACGACTAAAAACAAAAAGGGCCGGGAGGTACAGCTTGACGAACAGAAGCAGAGTTCCCTGCTCGAATTTTTGCGGAATGCGTGTGACGGGAAGAAGGCGGAAGACTACGTGTTCACGCGCAAAGTAGATGACAAACAGATCCCGTAAAAGACTTCCGGGGCGCATGGCGAAATATGTGCGTACGCGCCGGTGTGGGCAAGTACTGCTGTGCAGCAGGCTGTGACGTGGAATGGAAGGGCAAGCGGTGCGAAAAATGCGGCGGCAAGAAGCGGAAGTACGAGGGGCTTATTCCACACGACTTTCGGCGCAGTGCCGCGCGTAATCTCCGAAAGGCGGGTGTTCCTGAAAATGTCATTATGGCTGTTGGTGGTTGGAAGACGCGTTCGATGTTCGACCGCTACGCCATCGTTAACAATGACGACACACTGCGGGCGATGCAGTCGCTTGAACAGGCACGCGCCGCTGCAAAGGCCGACCCCCTAAACGACCCCCAGGAAGAAAAACTGGCCCTTGAAGCTACAGTGCAGGAGGTCAAACAATCCAATGAAGTGCCTGCAAACAAAAGCGTTAACTTGGTGCCCGGAGGGGGACTTGAACCCCCATGACCCTTTCAGGTCTGCGGATTTTAAGTCCGCTGCGTCTGCCGATTTCGCCATCCGGGCGTTCGGAATGTGCGGAAACGCTACCTGATTCTATCGGGAAAAACCATCGACGCAGCATTCGAGCGATGCGGACTACGGCCGCGTCCTCAACCGGTCGCACCGACCTGCGGAAACATTCAGGCTGAGTGCCTCTTGAAGTACTGCACCTCGCGCTCGTGCTGTTTCGCCTTCTCAAGAGTCTTGAATGTACCTAGATTGCGCCGCTTCCCGCTGGACGGGTCTTTCTTTCGCGAATACAGGCGATACTCTCCGGATTTCAATTTGCGTATCATAACGAGGAATAGGATGCGAGAAAAAACGCATCCGGTGGCCTACTAGCGCGAGGCGCGCGTTTCGCTCGAAGCGCTTTTTCCGTAAAGCTGCTCGTAAATTTCGCGGTTGCGCAGAATGGCCTGCACGTATTCGCGCGTTTGCGTAAATGGGATCGATTCCACGAACTCCGGCATATTGGCGTATGGGCCATTGGCGAGCCACGCTTTCACGCGATCGTCTCCGGCGTTGTAGGCTGCCAGTGCATATTCCGGGTGACCGTTGAACTCATCGAGTAATTCGCGGAAATACACTGTACCCAACTTCAGGTTCACTTCCGGATTCAGCAAGTAAGCCGTTCTATATGGGCGCACATGGTTCTGCCGGGCAAGCTGTTTGCCGACCCGCGGCAGCAACTGCATCAAGCCCCACGCGTTCGCATAGGAAATTGCGCCGGGATTGAATTCCGATTCCTGACGTATTAAAGACGCCACCAGGTACGGATCAAGAGATTGCTTGTCCGACTCTCGTCCCAGCATCAACCAGTAGGGTTGCGGGAACAGCAGATTCCAATAGTTTTGCGGAATCGAGTCGATCGGCTCTGCGAAATAGGACCGGATTCGCTGTTTCAGAATATGGAGCGCGCGCCAGTTTTCTCCATAGGAACTATAGAGCTGCGCCTCCGCATAGGCGCCCCAACTGTCGCTGTCCGGACTGGCCGATATTTCGGGGACAATGTATTGATTCAACCCCGCATTGGCCAGCAACTTTGCTCGCTCGACATGAATGTCGTCTTCTGGAACGTCGGTCGTCAGGTCTGGCGCGGTCGGGTCGGAGATATCAGCCAATTGAGGCAGCATCTCCGGGACCACCGCGCCGAGTGTGGCCAAACGCTGCTGTGCCAGCCCCGCGTAGTAATACTGCCGGAAGGCGTCAATTAATTTGCGATAACACGCCGCTGCGGCAGCGGGATTTTTCTCGTACTCCTCATAGACCACCCCCCGCCAATACAGCGCGGCGGCCACGCGGCCGTCATGCGGATAGCTGGCGATCTGCTCGTCAAACAGCTGCCCTGCAGTTTTCTTGTCGCCCAGTCTGTAATTCAGCCACGCCGCATGCCAATGGCTGATGGATGCCATGGAGCTGTGTGGGAAACGCTGGGCCAGGTCGCCGTAATACTGAATGGCAGTGGGCAGATCGTTCACCAGCAGCGCCATATTGCCCCCGGAAAACAGCGCTTCGGCCGTCCACCGGCTGGTGGGAAAGCGCTGCTCCAATTGGCCGATCAGCGCCTTTACCTGCTGCGCGTCTTTCGCATCGCGCGCTACCTCCACCGAAAGATAGAGCCGAGTCGCTCCAACCTCATCATCGCTATCGGGCAGCCGGGATAACTGCGAGAGGTTTACATGATGGGTTTGCTTATAGGTTGCGACCGCAGCACGCGCCAGTAACTTACTCGCTTCTGGAGTGCCGGCAACCGAGGGATTCTCAGAGAGCGATTCGTATTCGGTTGCGGCAGCCGCATAGCGCCCGGCCAGATAGAGACCGTCGGCATGGCGAGTGCTTTCCGCAATCGTAAATGGCTCGACTACTCCCATCTGTTGCAACTGGTTCCCGACTGCTCCCGCCTCACCGCTGACGGGATAATCAACGTAGATATGGGTGTAAATTCGCTGCGCTTGCTCGCGATTGCCCGCGAGCTGGTTTGCTCTCCCCAGGATAAAAAGGTACGCGGAGGAATCCGCCAACGCCGTTCCATGCAGCTTCTCAAGCTCCTGCAGTGCCGCCTGCGGATCGCCCTGGGCGAGCTTTACATTGGCAAGCAATAACGTCGCCTGGTCGATAAGAATGCTGTCCGGGTGACGCTCGGCGAAATTGTCGAGCAACTGCTGCGCGGCTATATTTGCCTGCTGTGCGGAATCGGCTTTTGCGCCCAGGTAATCGGCATAATCGTCCAGGGCCTGCCCGGCGCGGTTGGCCCACTCAAACGAGGCGGCCGCATCCTTGAATTTTCCGTCTTCCAGATATGCCTGGCCGAGGGCCATGTAGGCCGCCGCGGAAGCTTCTCCACTGTGGGTGCGCGCGAAGCGCAATACGCCGGAATAGGCCTCCGGCGTGCGATTCGCGATAAGCTGCTGCGCCATCGGCCGAAGCTCGGACGACGCAACAAATGCGTGGCGCAATTGATGCACCCGCGCCATCTCACGCGCGCTCGGACGACGGCGCACATGTTTGCGGCGATATCTCGCAGGTGTTCTCGAACGGTGCGAGTTTCCGTGGTTCACCCTGCGGGAAGAAGTCTCTCGTGCCGATCGGGTCGTTCTCTTTGTGCTGGCGGAATGGTGACGGCGGGTTGAAGATTTTTTTGGAGAATGTTTCGCGGTGTGCGGCTTGCGGTGGGTCGTCTCCCCGGTGCTCTGCGCCAAGCCGCGATCGCCGGAAAAAGCGATCAGGCCCGCAATTATCGCCAGCAGAATAGCGCAGCGCCCAAGCCGCTTCTTGAAAGCGGACGCACTGAAAATCCGCGCCACGCCGCGCGCCCAGCTCCCACCCAAAGCAAAATTGAAAAGCGGCATATATCTATAGAATCTAGCGGGATGTGGGTGAAAAACAAAGTCGCCATTCGATTACCCATCGACGCGATCGGTTCGAAGGGACCCGCCTCCGCCCGGATTCTGAACCCGAAATTTGTCCGCAACCGTCCAGACGGACTACCATCTAATTAGCTGCGGAGACATTGTGACCTCGGTCGTTGACCGGGCGCGCCTTGGCGAGCAGCAGATCGAAAGGCCGCCTCGAACCATGGCAACAACTGTGACCCAGGACGAAAACGCAATTCATCCTGATCTTCTGCTGATTGAGAAAGTGAAAGCCGGCGAACTTGCCGCCTTTGAGCAACTCATGCGCCAGTACGATCGCCAGATTTTCCGCATCGCATTGCACATCACGCAGAACCGTGAGGACGCGGAAGATATTGTTCAAGATACGTTCTTCAAGGCGTTTCAAAAGATCGGGCAGTTCCAGGGCAACTCCAAGTTCTATACGTGGCTTGTCCGCATCGCCGTCAACGAATCACTGATGCGCCTGCGCAAGCGAAAGTCACAGAGGACCGTCTCGATGGACGAAGACATCCAGACCGAGGAGGGTTCCATTCCGCGCGATTTCGCCGACTGGATGCCGAATCCCGAGCAGAATTACAATCAGGCGGAATTGGCGGAGATTCTTCGCAAGACCGTTCAAGGCTTGCCGCCGGGCTTCCGCACCGTGTTCGCATTGCGCGACATCGACGGCTTGTCCACTGAGGAAACAGCGCAGGCGCTCGGCTTGAGTGTTCCCGCGGTCAAAAGCCGTCTGCTGCGTGCGCGACTGCAATTGCGCGAGCGTCTCAGCCGCTATTTCCGGGTTCCCACAGGAGAACAACAGGCGTGAACTGCACAGAATTTCTTTCCAACCTGACGGATTACTTCGATGCCAGAACCGCCGCCGCTCTCCGTCAAGAACTCGAAGAACACATGGCGAATTGCAGCCACTGCACCGTCACCCTGAACACCACGCGGCAGACAATTGAAATCTACCGCAACGAGGAACTGTTCGAATTGCCGGAAACGATACGGACGCGACTGCAGCAGGCGGTACTGTCGAAATGTGCCAATACGAAGGTTGAAAAGAAAAGAAATTCGCGCGGTTGACGCGGCCTTACTCTCTTCATCTCGCCGGTTCCAGCGTTGAATTCCGCTGTCTCTCCGTCGGCGAGGCCTTTCCGATTGCTCCCACGGCATTGAGCTGTTAGGCTTGGCTCCGACACCCACATGGAGAAAGCCTGACGATGAACTCTCAACCAACACCCGCGCAAGTCACTCCCGAACGGCTCATGCAGTTGGCGTGGGGATATGCGCCGCCTCTTGCCATTGAAGCGGGCATACGGATCGGCATTTTCGACGCGCTCGACGGCAAAAGTAAAACGCTGGACGAAATCGCTTCGGCGACGAAATGTTCTCATCGTGGAGTGTCCACATTGGCGAACCTGCTGGTGGGACTCGGATTCCTCAATAAATCGTCAGACAACAAATACGGTCTTACACCCGAAAGCGAAGCGTTCCTGGTCAGCGCAAGTCCGCGGTTCCAGGGCGGAATGTTCAAACACATGAGCCGGCAGTTAATCCCCAAATGGATTCATCTCGCCGAGACCGTCCGCACCGGCAGACCCGCGGCGAATGTCAGTGGAGAATCCGATGGGGCAGCGTTCTTCGAGCGGTTTGTCGAAGACATTTTTCCGATGAGTTATCCGTCGGCGCGAGTTCTGGCTGAATCTTTGAACCTGGCAAACTCCAGCCGCGCGGTTTCTGTGCTCGATCTCGCGACCGGTTCCGGCGTATGGGGAATCGCGCTGGCTCAGGCTTCTCCAAATGTGCAAGTCCGCGCCGTGGATTGGCCCACAGTCCTCGAGGTCACCAAGCGAGTCGCCGCCAAATTTGGTGTCGCGGACCGCTTCACCTTTGCTCCGGGAGATTTGCTGGAGGCCGATTTCGGTTCCGGCCATCAGATTGCAACGTTGGGACACATCCTTCACTCGGAAGGAGAGAAGCGAAGTCAGGCGCTTCTGAAAAAGACTTCTCAGGCCCTGGCGCCCGGCGGCACGATCGCCATTGCGGAATTCCTGGTGAACGAGGACCGTAGAGGTCCAGTCAATGGATTAATCTTCGGGATGAACATGCTGGTGAACACCGATGCCGGCGGCACGTACTCGTTCGAGGAGATTCGAGAATGGCTCGAACAGGCGGGCTTCCAGAATGTTCGAAAGCTGGATTCTCCGGGCCCGTCGCCGCTGATTCTGGCCGACCGGCCAGCTTAACCGCAAGCGCAGGAACAAAAATCCTCTCCTCGCAACGCGGTTCTTTGCTCAAACTGGGATCGAATCAGGCGGACAGTTTCGGGAAGTGGTCCCGAAGTTCCTCTGGAATCCGCGCCTGCAATGCGCGGGCTTGCTGGCTCAGGTATGTCGGAGCGGGCGTGGTAATGGCAACCAGAATCCAAGCCGCCAGCGACACCAGCAACCCCAGAACCGCCACTATCTGCAGACTGATCACGAGCGACATCTGGTGAATCTGGACATTAAAAATCACCCAGTCGCGCAATGGCTCGATGTGATGCAGCACCATCAGCGCGAGAACGAAAGCGGCAACGGCAAAGGTTGCGCTTCCGATTAACAACATGTCAATCGCGCGATGGAGGCGCTGACGCGAATGGCACATGCGGCACTCGCGAAAGTGCTCTTCGTAGTCTAGACGCATTTCGGAGTGTAACCCGGAGATGTCATATCTCCATCCGGAAAGTATGTCCCCTACAAGGGGATCGATACAGCGGACTTTTGGCATATGCTCCTGATTCCTCAAAGCTTACGTCTACTAATATTGATCCGATTGTAACGTGAATCCAACCGGTTCGCACGGGAAATTTGCCGTCTTCCAACCCGTGAACCACCGGCTATAACTGTATAGATTCGAGTGGGTGGCTCTGCGATGCCAGCAGGAGCTTATTTCCGAGTAGAGTCATTCTGTTTTCCAGCGCACGCTCGGCGGAAATGCGTGCCAGTTCAGGTAAATTATTGCTTTCAGAAAGATGCGCAAGCACAACAAAACGCGCGCTTCCATCGTAGTCGTTCGCAAGATAATCTCCCAGCGCCTCGTTCGAGAGATGTCCCACACGAGACAACACCCGCTGCTTCACCGCCCAGGGATAAGGCCCGTCGCGCAGCATCTCTACATCATGGTTGGACTCGATCATCAACAGGTCCGCCCGCTTAAGATGCATGCGCACGTTGGGCGGCAAGTATCCCAGATCGGTGGCGATGGCCACGCGCACTCCATCCACCTCCAGCACAAATCCAACCGGATCGGCGGCATCATGCGGAATGGTAAATGGCGTCACCGCGATGTCGCCGATCTGAAACGAAATTCCAGCACGAAAATATTCCACGCACGGCAAAAACGCCGGATCGTCACGAGCAGGATCAGGCGGAAACAACTCCTCAGCGGACGCGGTTGGGGCATCGTCGGCAGGCGGGGCAAACTTTCCATCCAATGTTTCGGCGCAAGCTATTTCCGCAATATCCGAACCGGATATTTCGGTGGCCGAGTCTGATAGCGCTTGCTGGCGAGATTCCAGCCACGCCTGAAAACTCATCCTCGGGCGCGGCGTCACACAGCGCTTCCACGCTGCGTGGGTCGCCTCGGTCGCGTACACCGGAACGTTCCAGCGGCGCGCCAGCACAGAAAGCCCCTGAACGTGATCCGAATGTTCATGAGTAACCAGGATCGCGTCGAGATTCTCCGGTTCTTCCCCGCTCAGGCGCATCCGTTTCACGATCTCCCGGCAACTCAATCCGGCATCTAAAATAACGCGGGTGCGGCTGGTGGCAACAATGGTGCAGTTGCCACGGGACCCAGATGCCAGAACTGTGACACGAACCATATTTCCAGACTACCTCCACAAACCGGCGGCGAAGATGCCATTCGACGAGAATCGTACATCGAATCTTTAATTGGTGGAAGACCGATTGCTATAATTTCGGCGTGGGCGGCGATGCTGTTCCAATGCAGGATGGAGAAAAGAGGACATTCGTGAAAACTTCTCGACAATCGTTCCGCAAGTTTGCAAGTGCGATCTATATAGCCTTGCTGGCGAGTTTGGTGTTCCTTGCGCACGCGCCGGCGGCACAGGCACAGGCTCGCGTCAATGACAAAGATATGGCCAGCATGATGCGGAACGTTCGAGACGACGCGAGAACCTTCCGTTCCAGCTTCGATATGGCGGTCCGCCACAGCACCATTCGCAAGACCAGCCAGGCCAAGGATGCGAAGCATCTGGTCGCCACTTTTGAAAAGCAGACAAACTATATGCTCGACCGCTTTAAAAAGCACCACAGAGGCGGAGCGGAGCTGAGAGGCGTCCTCGATACCGCGCAGCAAATTGACGCCTTGGTCGATTCGGTGCAGTTTGGGCCGGAAGTAAACGCGAAGTGGCGGAAGATTCGCGCGGAACTGCATCCAATCGCCGCGTCATACGATGTGCCGGAAAACTACGGGCGGAGCGATCGAGGTACGGATCGCGGCAGCGGTTCCGACTGAAATTCAAGCGCGAGCGGCCCGAACCCGCGCCCTGCTTCAGCCGCTCGGCTCTTCAATATTTGTAAAATCCGCGACCGGATTTGCGGCCCAGCCAGCCCGCGTCCACCATTCGCACCAACAGCGGGCATGGCCGGTATTTTGGATCGCCGAATCCCTCCTGCAGCACGCGCATAATATCCAGGCATACGTCGAGTCCGATGAAGTCGGCCAGCGTCAGCGGGCCCATGGGGTGCGCCATGCCGAGTTTGAAGACCTCATCTACGGCCTCAGGCGTCGCGACGCCTTCCATCACGGCGTACATGGCTTCGTTCAATAGCGGCATCAGTACGCGGTTGGATACGAAGCCTGGCGCATCGTTCACCTCGACCGGCGTTTTGTCCAATTTCAGCGCCAGGTCGCGCACTCTTTCAAACGTTTCCTGCGAGGTCGCCATTCCGCGGATCACCTCGACCAGCTTCATCACTGGCACCGGATTGAAAAAATGCATTCCAATCACTTTGTCGGGGCGGCCAGTTACGTTCGCAAGTTTGGTGACGGAAATGGACGACGTGTTGGAAGCCAGGATCACGTCTTTTCGCGTGATGCGGTCGAGATCGGTAAAGATCGCTTTTTTGATCTCGAATTTTTCCGTTGCGGCTTCAATTACGAAATCGCATTCGGCTAGACGTTCGCGATCCAGCACGCCGGTCACGCGTTGGCGCGCAGTTTGCGCTGCCTCGGCGGTGATTTTTCCTTTCGCCGCCTCTCGCTCCAGATTCTTCCGCAGAGTTTCCAGTCCGCGATCGAGGAAGCGCTGCTCCACTTCGCACAGCAACACGTCATAGCCGCTGCGCGCCAGCACATGGGCGATGCCATTACCCATGGTGCCCGCGCCGATCACACCCACCCGACGAATTTCGCTCATGAATTCCCTGCTCCCTGTGCAAGTTTTGATTTTTTTTGATGGCGATGGTCAGCCGCGCGATGAGCTATGAGCAGCAAAAAGTTAACTACCGGTTGGAATGATGCCGGCATTTTCCACCATCAGAATTACGGTTCGCTGCGGAGCGCGAGTGCGGTGAACTGTTCCTTTGGGAACCACGAAGCCCTGGCGCGGCGAAAGTTCCACCACCCGATCGTGCAGGTCGATGAGTAGTTTCCCTTCCACCACGTAAAAGAATTCATCGTCCTCATCGTGCTTGTGCCAGTGATACTCGCCCTCGATAATCCCGATTCGAACCACCGAGCCATTGACCTGGCAGAGCGTCTGATTGAACCACTTGTATTTGCAGGCGTCCGCGAGAGCTTTTTCGTCGATGATTTCCAATGGCGAATGCAGGACATTCAGCCGGGTTTCGTACGGATAGTCGACCGCAGAATCAGTCATCGAGACCTCCAATTCTCCGTGCAAAGTTGCACCGGCGCGATTTTCAGCTATTGCTTTGCCGCTGTCGCCGGAGCGCTCTCCGCCGCCGCGTAGCTGATAATCTGCTTCAGCGTGGGATACGGAACGCCGGCAACCGGAATGGCGCGGCCATTCACGTAGAGCAGTGGAGTCTGGTCGACGCCGATCTCCACTCCAAGCTTCATCGATGCCGTCACAGCCGCTTTTGTCGACGGAGTTGCAGCGCACGCGCTTACGGTAGCCGCATCCGCTCCAGCCTTGGTTGCGGCATTGTTCAGCGTCTGGACAGCGTTGGACATCAGGTCGGATTGCGTATCATAGACGGCCTGCGCATATTGGAAGAAGGCCGCATTTCCCTTCTGCCGCGCCACGCATACCCCATACTCCGCCGCCTGCTCCGCCGCGGGATGCACGTTGGTCAGAGGAAAATTCTGAAACACGATGCGCGCGTTCGGATAATCCTGTGCCAGCTTGTCCATGGTCGCCGCGGCTTCCTTGCAGTGCGGACACTGCAGATCGGCAAACTCCACCAGCATAAAATTCTTCGAGATGGACCCACGATGGGGTCCAGTCGCCTGCTGCTCCAGCTTCTGACGGATGTCGGCAAACGGATGCGCGCCGAATGAAATCACGCTGGCTCCGGCAATCGCATGATTTCCGTCCGGAGTAACGAAAAAGACCGTAGTCGCCGGAGAACGCGAAACTCCCTGCTCGCCCACCAGAATTGTCACCTTGCTGACGCTCGGCGCGTCCGTACTTTGGATTCCTACCACTTCCCACACGCGATTGGGATCATATCCCCAAAGCTGCTTCAGAAATGCATTCACCACCTGGGTCGTCGGCGACTGGGCAGTGAAATCCTTCGGATTCGCCGGCGGAAACTGGAGCTTCGGCGGCGCTGCGATGCTGTTGAGCTGCAACGGCGCTGTGGGCGCGGAAGGCTGCGCCGCGGATTGCGGGCTGTTAGCGGAGCCGGTCTGGGCAACGGCTGCCCCGGTGAACGCCATAGCTGCTGCAGCCAGAAAAACAATTGTTTTTTTCATCTATATGTCCTTATTTCCTTCGCGATTGGGGATGTCTCTATGTTTGAACTGTGGCCGCAATGGGAAAACGACGGCCGAAACCGAAAGATTTTGGCGTGACCTTTAATACCGGCGCCGCCTGCTGACGCTTGTATTCGCTGCGCTCGACCATTCGCAGAATGCTTCTTACCAATTCGATCGGCACGGCCGGGCTGCTCGAAGCGGCAATCGCTTCGGGCGTTTCATATCGCTCGATATAGGCTTCCAGAATCGGATCGAGCACATCGTAAGGCGGCAACGTGTCTGTGTCCTGCTGTCCGGGCCGCAACTCCGCCGACGGCGGCTTCAGAAGCGTGTTCGGCGGGATAACTTGCCGCTCCCGATTCGCATACTCCGCCAGGCGATAAACGCACGTCTTGTAAACGTCTCCAATCACTGCCAGCGCTCCCACCATGTCCCCGTACAGGGTACAGTATCCGGTCGACATTTCTGATTTATTGCCGGTCGTGAGCACCAGCGCAGAGAGCTTATTGGCGAACGCCATCAGCAGCGTTCCGCGGATTCGCGATTGCAGATTCTCTTCCGTGATGTCAGGTGGTCGATTTTGAAGCAGAGGCTGCAACGCCTCCAAATTTGCCTCGAAGATGCCCCGGATCGGCATCAACTGCCAGCAAATTCCAAGATTCCGCGCCAATTGATGAGCATCATCAATCGAGCCTTGCGACGAATACTCGCTGGGCATTCCGACACCGATTACATTTTCCCTGCCCAGCGCCTCCACGGCAATCGCCGCCACCAGCGCAGAGTCGATACCGCCGCTCAGTCCCACAATCGCCTTGGAAAAGCCGCACTTTCGTACGTAATCGCGCGTGCCGAGAACCAGCGCCTGATACATTGCCGCATCTTCGTCCGCTTCCGGATGAACGTCAATCAGCTTTGCGTGCTCCACCTCGGCCAGATCGACCAGCACCAGGTCTTCTTCGAACGACCGCGCCCGCGCCACGCATTGCCCCTTCGCATTCATTACCAGGCTGCTGCCATCGAAGATGAGGCTGTCGTTGCCTCCCACCTGATTCACCATCGCCACCGGAACCGAATAACGGCGGGCGATCGCGGAAAGCATTTCGCGGCGGATCTGGCGCTTGCCTCGCGAGTACGGCGAAGCGGAGATATTCAGGATCAGGCCGGCGCCCTGCCGCATTAGATTTTCAATCGGATCGACCGGATACCGTCTCTCCGGCCAGAAGTTCTTATCATTCCACGCATCTTCGCAAATGGTGATCGCAGTCCGCTCGCCACCAAAAGTGCATACTCTTTGCGACTCTGCCGGAGCAAAATATCGTTGCTCGTCGAACACGTCGTAATACGGCAGCAGCATCTTGGACTGCTTAAATTCCACTCGGCCGCCGTGCAGCAGGATGGCGGAATTCATCACCCGTTTGCCGGAGCCTTCCGGCGCGGGAGTGGGGCAGCCGCAAAGAACGGCAATATCGTGGCGCGCGGTTGCTGCTTTCGCCACTTCCGCGACAGCTTCCTGCGCATGCGCCAGGAAGGAAGGCTTTTCGAGCAGATCGGCGGGCGGATAGCCGCAGATTGCCATCTCAGGGAAAATTGCGATCTGCGCCCCCTGGCGATGGGCGGCAATGCTCAAATCGACGATCTTAGCGGCATTCCCGGAGAAATCTCCGATGGTTGGATTGATCTGCGCCAGTGCGAGTTTCACTGCCTTAGTGTAACCAGCGGGGATGATGGGTGACAAACCAGGATGCTGGCTTGCGGCGTCGGGCTCAGGCGCCGGTTCCGCTGACCAGCACGCCGACGGTCCGCGTCATGATCTTGATGTCCAGCCAAAGACTCCAGTTGTCAATGTAAGCGGTGTCCAGCGAGATATATTGATCGAACGATGGATCCTGGCGCGCCTGTACCTGCCAAAGGCCGGTGATTCCCGGCAGCACTTCCAATCGCCGCAGATGCGGCAGCTCATACTGACGGACTTCGCCGGCCAGCGGCGGTCTGGGTCCAACAACGCTCATGTGGCCAGCCAGAACGTTGAGGAATTGCGGAAGTTCGTCCAGTGAGTACTTGCGTAAAACTCGCCCGATACGCGTAACCCGCGGGTCTCGCGTCATCTTGAAGAGCACGCCATCGCGCTCATTCTTGTGGTCGAACTGCTGGCGCAGCAAGTCCGCGTCGGCAACCATCGTGCGAAACTTCCAGCAGCGGAAGGTACGTCCTTTTCTGCCGATACGCTCCGCCCCATAGAGAACCGGCCCCTTCGAATCCAGCCGAATCGCCAGCGCAATCAGTAGAAGCAGCGGGCTGAGCAGGACCAGCGCGGTGCAGGAAATCGCCAGATCGAGAGCGCGCTTCAGCATCAGCCCGACAACCGGAATATGGTGGCGATGCAGCGGCATGGTGGGAAATTGACCCACATATTCGATCGGAGCGGTCCAGGCCAGACCGTCGTAAAGATCGGGCACCACACGCACATCGATACCCCAGACGCTCGCTTGAGCAATCAACCGTTTCACAGTTCCCCGCTGGCAAGGACCGGTGACAAAAATCTCATCGATGAAGTGGCGGCGAACGAGATCGCCCAGTTCCGTCAACTCTCCCAATATCTCGGCAGGATGTAGTTGCGCCAGACTGCCGGAGTCGGGCGCGCTCGGATCGGCATCGTCCTGATCGGTTCGGATGAAGCCTTTGAATGTGAAGCCTAGATGCCGAATGCGCTGCAGGTGGCTTCGAATGGCCAGCCCGGAGGAGCCGACGCCGATCACCAGCACATTTCGTGTATCGAGGCCGTTCTTGTATCGGTTGTAGAGCGTAACGCGCCACATCGCACGCCGCAGGCACAGGAGAAATGCCGTCATCGCCAGAGTCGCAATCACCACGGCCCTGGAAATGGTATCTGCGCGTCCAAAATAGAGAGCGCCGGCGAGGATCAGGCTCGCGGTGAAGCATGCCTGCACTGTAAGCCGCTGCTCCCGCAGTCCGCTGAACGCCTGCAGCGGTCCATAGAGTCCATGAGCGCGGCTGACCACGATCAGGATCAACGAAAAGCCGGCGAGATAGAGCAGGAAAGATGTCGGCGTGGTTATCAGCCGGGTGCGATGGTCGAAGTAAGACAAGGCATCGGCTTTGCGAAATTGCGTGGCGATGGCTGCCGCGATTGCGACGGTGAGGATGTCAATCGCCATCCATAGGAACGTGATCGCCCGCAATCTGCTCCGGCCCGCGGACGTCACTCCGCCGGCTCGTGGACCGAACTCCAAGTAAGTCTCCGCAGCGCGAACCGGGAACCAATGACTCAGATCAGGGGAAGCCATTCTGCGTCTTCTCTGCTTAGGTTAGGAGTCGCTTTACAGCTAGGCAGATGGTTGTTACAAGGCGAACAGAAACTCTGGTGAACGGCAGAGTTGCCTGTCGGCGATCTCTGCTTCGTTCCGGATAGCGAAAAGACGAGACCTTGGCGTGCGGCAACCGACACTCTACAGCCTTGGAACTCGACCGAAAATGCCGGGTCGCAGTCGAATGCGTGGCTACTCCGCACTTAGATGCCAAGCAAGTCGCCAAAGTCACCCGGTAGTTTTCCTCAGATATTAAGAGAATGGTAGCCGTAGACGGCGCGGATTGCAACGAAAATAGTGCGTGCTGTGCAACAGTTATCTTGTTACAAACAGGTGACAAACAACCGGCTTACAGCATGGCGTCGATTGGCGTGGGCTTATCGCCACAACGCCGGGTCTGGAAGAGTGCGCTCGTCCAGCCGCAAAAATTCCAGCAGCACCGGATCGGATGTCTTCTGAAGTTCCGCGATCGTGCCGAAAAAGTGCACCCGGCCCTCGTGCAGAAACAGCACCCGATCGGCGAGCTTTTCGGCAAAATGCATGTCGTGGGTAACGACCACACTGGTCAGGTGGAGCTGCACTTTCACCTTCTGGATAAGGTTCCCCATCAGATGGGCCATCAACGGATCGACCATCGTGGTTGGCTCGTCGTATAAGATCGCCTCCGGCTGCGCGGCAAGAGCGCGTCCAATGGCGACGGCGCGGCGCATGCCGGTGGATAAATCCGACGGCAGGCTTTCCGCCATGTGGCTGACGCCGACCATTCCGAGCAATCCGTTCACGATCTGATCAATCTGATCTTCTTGCAGCTCATGGCGCTCGCGAAGCGGAAACGCCACATTCTCGAACACGGTCAGCGAGTCAAACAGCGCCCCGCTTTGAAAGACCATGGTGACCTTGCGCCGGACCCGTTCCATTTGTTCTTCGGTGTAATCGGTGATGTCCTCGCCGGCCACCAGAATGCGGCCCGAATCCGGCTTCAGAAATCCCATAATCTGCTCGAGAGAAACAGACTTACCCACGCCGCTTCTTCCGATAATGCACAGCGTCTCCCCCGGCAGCACGAAGAAGCTGACATCGTCCAGCACGACGTTGTCTCCGAAGGCTTTGGAGACGTGCTCGAACGCGAAAAAGGGATGAGACGATTTGGAGTTGTTATCTCCCATCCATTTGAAGATATCCGAAGTTTGCGAAGAGCGGGTGCAGAGAACATCGTCCCGCAGTAAGAAAATCGGAAAAACTGGTGGCCCTGTTGACATCCTTCAAATTCCTCTTGAAATTGTCATCCCGAGCGAAGTCCGCGAAGCGGACGCAGTCGAGGGACCTGCTTTTTTGCCGATTGCGTCGCAAATCTCAACGTTCCGATCCAGCTTAGCGGCCCGAAAATCGAGCATGTCAACGCAGCCAAAACTGGTCTAGCGCCGCTGGGATACGGCGTTTGCCCCTTGGCCGATTTCGCCCTAAGATTTCCACCGGGTATCATCAGGACAGAGGCGATTTATGGCAAGAATCTCGCGTTTGACCCGGAACGAAGTCAGTCCAGAGACCGGAGAAATCTACGATCGCTACATGCGGCAGCGCGGCAACGTGCCGAACATGTTTCGCACGGTGGCGCACCGGCCGGAAATTTTCCAAACGATGATTGCACACTTTGAAGCGATCCTGAATACCGGCACCCTGCCGCTCAAACTCAAGGAACTCGTAATCGTTCGGACCTCGCAGTTAAACCGTTGCGAGTACTGCCTCGCTTCGCACTCGCGAATCTGCCGAAAGCTGGGCTGGAGCGACGACCAGCTCGCCCATCTGGATCACTACGCACTGCGCGACGACTTCACTCTTCAGGAGAAAACTGGCCTGCGGCTGGCGGAGTTGATGACGCGCAATGAGCGGCCCCTGACCGACGCGGAATGGCAGGAAATGCGTGACGCATTTTCCGAAGGCGAGATCGTCGAACTCATGGCCGCCATCGGGCTGTTCAACTATTTCAACCGCTTCAATAATCTGCTCGACATGGAAGCAACTGCGCCCGCGACCGCTGCTCAGTACAGCAGCACGACGACCTGATACGCGGCGAAGCCATTTTCGCTGGAGGCCGCACAGGCCCCGACGACGGCTCTGTGAAAGCTTCCCGTCCGCATTCCCTGCTCAACCTGCTCTGGAAGGCGGCTGAGGTCGGTCGTGCTGTATCGCATCACTAGCTTGGGCAGCGGTCGCTGGCGAGCGGGCGCGCCGCCGCAATAGCTGTCAACCAATGCGCCGCCGGTCTGCACTTGCAAGCTCCGTGCGCGCAGCAGAGACGCGACTTGCTGCTCCTGTTGCGACCGCGATAGAGACCCAATTTCATGAGCAAAATCCTCCACCGCATAAAGTTCCCCATGCTGCTTCACAACCGCAATTCCGACTGCGTTTACACGCGGGTCCAGCAGATTCGCGCGGTGAGAAGAAGAGTGCATCCATTCGTTATTAATCTGTTGCGCGGTTGGAGCCTGGGCAACATTTTCCGCAACCGTATTGCAGCGCACACCGGCCTGCTGAACGCGAACAATCAGGCCAGGCTCTCCCGGCACCTGATGCGACAACGTGCCGGAGGCGACCATGCGCTGCGCGTGTTGCCAGGCAGCTTCGGTCAGCTTGGCGTCATTCCGCAGCGGCTGTAAATGGTAAGGAGACCTGTCCTGATTTGCATCCTCAAAAATTTCGGTTGCGGCACTCTGCTCTGCCGGACTCATTCCGGACTGGGCGGCATTTTCAGCCACGTCCTGCGCGTGGGTGAACACGGTCAACGACAGCGCAATTGTCGTCGAAGTACAGATCGTCGCTATCCTTCTCCAGGCGGGCATCATCGGCGCGCGCTCCCTTCCAAACTTGCTTTGACCGCCGCATACGTCCTTCGTATGCCGTCATCGAGATTGACACGCTGTTCCCAGCCCAACGCCCGCAATCGACTCACATCTAGCAGCTTGCGCGGAGTGCCATCCGGCTTGGTTGTATCGAACTGCAATTCTCCCTGGTAATCCAGCACGCGACAGATCAACTCCGCTAATTCGCGAATGGGGACGTCTTCGCCCACCCCAATGTTGATCAGCGGAGGCTGGTCTCCGTGCAGCAGCGTCCCGAATTTTTCTGTAGGTAATTCCAGAAGAAATACGCACGCGTCCGCGAGATCGTCGCTATAAAGAAATTCCCGCCGCGGCTTCCCCGTTCCCCATACCTGCACCGCTTTCGCGTGCGTCGCTTTGGCTTCCGCCACCTTGCGAATCAACGCCGGCAGCACGTGAGAATTGTTCAAGTCAAAGTTGTCTTCCGGCCCATAAAGATTGGTCGGCATCGCCGCGAGAAATCTGGTTCCATATTGACGGTTGTACGCCCAGCATTGCTCGATGCCGGCGATCTTGGCAATTGCATAGGGACGATTTGTCGGTTCCAGCGGACCGGTCAGCAGATACTCTTCGCGAATTGGCTGCGGACAAAGTTTCGGATAGATGCAGCTCGAACCTAAAAAAAGCAGGCGTGTCACGCCAAATTCATAGCAGGCATCGATTACATTCGATTGGATCAGAAGGTTTTCACGGATGAAGTCGGCCGGGTAGGTGCTGTTGGCATGAATTCCGCCGACCTTCGCCGCTGCGAGAATCACAAACTCCGGGCGGGTTTCTGCGAAGAATTTCCAGGCGGCTGGCCGGTCGGCAAGATCAAGTTCCGCACGTGTTCGCAGCAGGAGATTTTTATAACCTCCAGCTTCCAGGCGGCGGCAAACAGCGGAGCCGACAAGACCTCGATGCCCGGCAACAAACACACGGGCTTCCGGCCGCATTGGAGCATCCGATGAATTGACGCCGGGTGTGCCGACCATTTCCACGATCTGTACCATTCTCTCTCCTAAAAACTGTCTCATAAATAGGCTTGTCATCCCGACCGGAGTGGAGGGACCTGCTGTTTTCCGGCAACGCGAGGTCCTCCGGTTCGCTCAGAATGACACCGCTGGTTTATGAGACAGCTCGCAGACTGTATCGCCACGCTAGGAATGGAAATCCTCAGGCGCATCGTGTCGCCAGTCAGCCATTGCCTGCTCCAGCGTATAGCGGAACTGATAGCCGGCATCGCGCATTCTTTTCGGCTCAATGTAAGTGGGCTGGGCGACTTTCCGCATCCGGATCGGGTTGATCGATGCACTCCTTCCCAGCAGCTTCGCGATTCCGGCGACCGGATAGGAGGCTGCAATCAGCAGATCGCGCGGCACGGAGAGTCTCGGCTTTTTGAACCCGCTTACCGCGCAAATCGCCTCTACAAAATCTTCCAGCGTCGGCGGCGGGTCCATGGAGACGTTCCACAGCAACGCCGGATCGCCGGTCTTCTGCTGAGTTGCAAGCGCAAACGCCATCACCCAGCAAAGCTCTTTGACGTAAACACCGGCTTTGCGAGTGCTTCGGTTGCCGATGTAGACGAAGTAGCCCCGCGCCAGGCTGCGCGCCAGCCGGGCCACATTGGCGTGTTCTCCCGGCCCGAAAACAACGCCGGGCCGCAGTACGATCAGTCTGCGGTCCGGATGCGCCTGCTGCCACTTGGCATGAATCTGCTCCGCGATCAGCTTTGATCCGCCATAGGCAGTCTCCGGAGCTGGCGTTGAATCTTCATTTCGCGCATCATCGCTCGAGCCATAGGGAGAAATGCTGCTGGCGAAGACAATCTGCATGCAGCCGGAACGGGCAGCATAATCGCACACATGCTCTGCCCCTGGCAAATTTGTCTCATAGTATTCGTTCGGTTTGTGTCCCGGCTCACGATGCACGGCAGCGAGGTTGACGACCAGGTCCGCAGATTGCGGGAGCTCACCAGTTTCGATCCGGTGACGAACGTCGCAAGGGACATATACTACGCGAGCCTGGGTCGCTCCTTCGGTCTGCATCCAGGGCAGCAAAGCCTGCGCATATGCTTCCCGCCGAATGGGTCGAATATCCGCGAGATAAATGCGCTCGATGGATGTATGCTCCAGCAGATGCTTGGCAATGTGTGTGCCAATGCAACCGGTGCCACCGAAGATTACGCATGTACGCGCGTTCATCGCGCGCGCTTCCATGCTCATCCGCCTGCTCCGGTGCGAGTCACGGCCAATTCCCGATCGGACTCATCTCTCTCCGTGGGAACAAGCTTCGGTCCGGGCTTTTCGCCAACTGCAAGCCGCACCATGCTGGCGATAGAAAATTGCTCCAGCAAAGGTTCGACTCGGGCGCGTCGCGCAGAGGCGGATTCGGATCGGACAATGCGGAGAGCTGCATCGAGTCGCGTCAAAAACAGCTCTTGATTCCATTGTGAAACGATAGAACCTGTTCCCGCCCGGCGAACCAGCCGGCCCACTTCACTGTCCTCTCCGCATATCGCCAGCAGATGGACGCCCGCGGCCATCAGGTTCGGCAGCTTCGATGGCAATGCCGCCGCTTCCGTGCCTTCCGCCTGGGGAATGATCTGGATCGCTGACCTTGAGTAAAGCTCGCTCAGGTCCCGCTCCGAAACCAGCGGATGAAACTGCACGCCGGGCCCAAGCGAGTTCTCATAGCAGTCTCTCAATTCTTCAAAAAACGGCCCGCCGGAGAGCACATGGAAATCGACGTCCGGGTGACGCGCGGCCGCCGCTTGCATGAAAGCTACCAATTGTTGAGAGTTCTGCTTATAGCCGAGCGCTCCGGAGTAGACCACGTGCAGTCGCTCAGGCGGCAGCATCGCGGCTAGTCGATGGGGCGCTCGCGGACCTTCCTGCGGTCCCACTTTCTGCCGCAGCGTAATGAAAGGATATTGGACGGCAATGCGCTCAGGGTCGAGGCCATAGGACTCTTGGGCGACACGGGCCATATCGTTGGAGAAGAAGATGCACAAGTCCTGCGAACGAAACGCGCGACTCTCCACGGCATGAATCAGGCGGATGATCATCCTGCGCGGGAAACTCTTCTCTTGCGCCGCGAGGAGACCTTGAAGATCGTGGACGACCGCCACCCGGCGCACTCGCCGGGGCAATAAAGGATGCAGGAACAGAGAGAAAAGGCTGGGGGGAAGCACGCTGATGACCACATCGGCCTTTTTGCGCAGGCGCCATATATGGCGTGCGGCGTAGAACGCAAACCAGCTTTCCAGCACGACCCGGCGCAGCGGCATGGCCGTGGGGTAACGGACCCACGCTCCCCCGCGCAAAATTTTCACGCCTTCCAGTCGAGCCTGGCTGTGCACAGGTCGCCATGCCGGGTACATGGGATGGGAACAAACCGCGGTGACGCCATGACCCTCCTCCGCGCAGGCCTGTGCCAAGTGCTGATTCGCCTTTCCAGTCGAAATCAGCTCAGGATGAAAGAATGGTGAGATCAGAATGATCTGTTGTTGCCAATCTGTCACGTGTGCGTCCTAATGTGCTCCGGCCAGAATCTCCGTACTGGTAACCGGAAGCGTTGCCCCGCATCTTCAGCAAAGTTTCCGCATGCAAACCGTCTAGTGAGTGTTCACACTTTTAAGCTCTTCGATTAGATGCTCTTACAATACCATTGCCCGTATCGCACTCCCCTTGCGGCTGCGGCAATTGACGCGCTCCGGGAGCCTTCCTAGCCAACCGTTTTTGCTCGCAAACTCAATTACAATCGGTTGGATGCACGCGCTGCGCTCCCAGCCACTTGCAATATTTGGACTGATCGTCCTCGGCATTTTCGTAATCCTTGCGGTTTTTGCGCCCTGGATTGCGCCCTTCGATCCAGCGGCGATCCAGCTCCACGCGCGATTGCAGGGGCCGTCCATCCGCCACTGGTTTGGCACCGATGAACTGGGCCGGGACATCTTGTCGCGGGTAATCTTTGGTACTCGCATTTCCCTCATCGTCGCGACGTCCGTGGTGAGCGTTGCCCTTTTCACAGGATTGGTTCTCGGCTCGATTGCCGGGTACTACGGAGGATGGCTCGATACGTTTCTGAATGTTTTGGTGATGAATGCATTCATGGCGTTGCCTGGAATTCTCATTGCCATCGCGCTGGTCGCGTTCCTTGGACCGGGAATGACGAACCTCATTCTGGCCCTTTCGATCACCGGCTGGGTCGGGTATGCGCGCCTCGTCCGGGCCCAGGTGCTGGCCGTGCGCGAACGCGAATTTGTAGAGGCGGCGCGGGCCATCGGCGCAACGAATGCGCGAATTCTAATGCGGCATATTTTGCCCAACATCGTTCAGCCGGTGATGGTCCAGGCAGCCATCGGGATGGCCGGCACAATCCTGGCGGAAGCGACCCTCAGCTTTCTCGGCCTCGGCGTTCCTCCGCCCATGTCGAGCTGGGGAGTTATGCTGAACGACGCCCGCGCGCATCTTTTCGACGCGCCCCACATGGTCATCTTCCCCGCCATCGCCATCATGCTGGCCGTCCTCTCCTTCAATTTCATCGGCGACGGCCTGCGCGACCAGCTCGATCCACATACGCGCTCTGCTGTTGGAATCGGTGGCAAGTATTAAAAGCCATGTCACCTGCGTATTTCTATGCTAGGACGGTGCGCGCGATGACCGCTTGGATCCGTCATCCTTGTCGAATCCCATTGCTCAATGCAAACCGCCGATAAACGCGTTCACGTCGCGCAAAACCTCATTTTCGTTCGAGAGAAAAACGAAATGATTCGCATGTGGCACACTCACCACCTGCGCGAAAAGCAATCCCTTTTTGAATGCCTCTGCTTGCTCGGCGCTAGCCGCGTCTATCGGGGCGAGGAACGCTTGGGTAGAAGGGTTTTTGTCCATCGCTGGTCCGGCGTCATGAGGTATTGCATAAATAGCAAGGATCGGAACTTGGATCCTCGTGTATTTTTGCTCGCCCGCGAGAATCGCGTAACCGGCCTGGGCAGGATCGCGCTCCTTACCCACTCCTCCATCCGGTCTGGTTTCATAATTCTGATGAAACTCGGCTATTGGAATGTGAATGCCTTCACTCTGTGCCATCCAGGATTGGAACGCCGAAAAGCTTGCGGTATCGGCGGCGCTCGGAGGTGGAAGCTCCGGCATGGGCGCCGGTGGCGGCTCCTTTTGCACGCGAAGCAGATCTCTCTCCACGGCGGGAAGGTCTTCGTTCAGCAACGAACCCACCAATTGCTGATTGCCTGAAGGGCTGTTTGGAGGGCGCAGCCGGTTCAAGTATCTTTCCAATTCATCCGTGTCGACTTGAAAATCTCCCCGCGCACGATCGTAGTACGCATACGGATAGCCGGCATCGAGGTAAATCAGCCCGGATACTTTTTGGGGATACCGGCTCCCGATGGAACTCAGCTCTTCCCCCGCGATGGAATGACCGACCAGCACGGGCCGTTGAATGTTGAGCGCCGTCAACACCGCCAGCACGTCGTCGCCAAGCTGGTCGGCGGAGTAACCGGACGCGGGCGCGCTGGAATCGCCAAATCCCCGCCGGGTGATGCCGTACACGTGGTATTTCGGCGTAAGTTTTAACGCAAAATCGTCATAGACATGGGCCGTGTATCCTAGGCCGGCCAGCAGAACGACGGGCCGTCCGGAACCGCCCCAGTCCAGCACCTCCAGCCGGACATTGTTTTTCCGGTCCACAGTCACGAACTGCACGCGATGCGGCGAAGGATCGTGCCAGGCGGCCGTTTTCAGGACGGCCGAGACAGCGGGTTTGTTTTGGGCGCGCCCCGCAAGCGCGGTCAAGGTCAGCGCCGAAGCGGCAAGGGCAACAAATCGAACATGAGGTGTGAACCTGCAATGCATTACTTCTCCTTCCGCGAACGGCCAAGTTTCCTCATAGATTAGCCCGCCATTCCGCACGCCCCGCAGCCTGCTCCCACTCATCCTACGTTTAGGGGACTTGGAGAGTTCCGTCGCGACTACCGTAATCCATTGCAGGCGCTGCTAGGCAAAGATCACCGTCTTGTTCGCGTACGACAGAATGCGATGCTCCAGATGCCACCGCACCGCCCGAGATAACACCAGACGTTCCAGGTCTCGCCCCTTCTGGATCAAATGGGGTAACTGGTCGTTCTGCGATACGCGGATGACGTCCTGCTCGATGATCGGCCCTTCATCGAGGACTTCTGTCACATAATGGCTGGTCGCGCCGATCAGCTTTACTCCTCGAGAGAACGCGGCGTGATACGGCCTGGCGCCCGTAAATGCCGGCAGAAAAGAGTGGTGTACGTTGATGATCTGCTGCGGATAGGCGCCGACGAATGCGGGCGAAACGATCTGCATGTACCGCGCCAGGATGACCAGATCGACGGTGCTCTCGGAAAGCAGCGCAAGCTGCTGCTCCTCGACTTCCTCCCGGCAATCCGGCCCGATTGGAAAAAAGTGAAATGGCACTCGATAAAAGTCGGCCAGCGCTCTCGCATCATCATGGTTGCTGATAATCAGCGCCAGGTTGCAATGGAACTCTCCAGCCTGGTGCCGATGCAGCAGGTCGGCCAGGCAGTGCAGATAATGCGAGGAAAAGATGGCCACGTTCTTCGGTCTGTCGGCAAAGTTGAGCTGCCAGTTCAGCCGGTGCTGTTCCGCCACGGGCGTAAAGAGAGACCGAAACTGCTCCTGATCGAAACCCGCCTTTTCCGTGCTGAATTCCACTCGCATGAAAAATAGCCCGAGTTCAACATCCTGATGCTGATCGGCATTCAGCACATTAGCGTCGTACTGCTGGACGAGAAAGTTGGCAATGGCCGCAACCAGCCCTTTACGATCCGGACAATCGATGAGAAGAACAGCTGTTTTATTCACGGGTGCTTGTCCCACATTATCTCTTGGCGACGAGGAGCATCCTATAAAGTTCGACCGCGGTTCACCAGATTGCCACTACACGTACAACCGCCACGATCGGCCCGGAACTCCAAGCCTGATCCCTATATTCCGGAAGCACCTTCGGGATGCCAGAAAACTGCCCAGGCAGCAGGTTTCCGCAACGAAATACAGGCGCCCAAATCTACGAATCGAGAACTGGGCGCCTGTCATGTTGCAGCGGCGGTCTAGTAAGTGTGAATTTCAGTACGTGTCGTGACTTCTGGCTATTGCGCGGCCCAATGGTCATTGATCCGTTGCCAGGTACCGTCGGCGCGGATTGCCGCCAGTCCAGCATCAAGCTGCTTCAAGAGTTCCGCGTGTTGGCCTTTTGTGACGGCGACGGCAAGCGGTAGCTCCGAGAACATTTCCTTGGGCACGGTCACTTTGCCCGCATAGGACTGAGCAACCATGCTCGCGCCTACCTGGAGGTTCAGCGCGGCTGCGTCTGCCTCGCCGCTAATGACGCGTTTGAAGCTCTGTTCGTAGTCTGCCGTGGTTACCAATTTCACATCCGGAGCAGTCTTCCGAATATAGGCCGCAAACGGTCCGGTTTTTGGCGTAACCACGGTCTTACCTGACAACGCCGCCAGACTTGGGGGAGTCGGATTTGGCGCGCGAACAAAAAGGGCGCCGCCGGTTGTCACGAGGGGAGCACTGAAATCATAAGATTCTTGGCGCTCTGGCGTAATCGCGAGGGGAACAATTGCCTCCGCCCGGCCATCCGTCAGAGTTCCATGAACCTGGGCAAAGGGCACCGACACGAAGACAATCTCGATTCCCTCCCGCTCGGCGGCGGCCTTGAGAAGGTCCACCAGAAGTCCTACCGATTTGCCGTCCTTGACGTAGATGAAAGGTGGAAAGTTATTCTGGTGAGCGATGTGTACGGGAGCCGGGTGGCCCGTCGAGCTGCTCTGCGCGACGAGCGCTACGGCACATACGAGCGGAGCGAGCACGCCCAAACTAAGAAATAACCCGCGATTCGTCATGACTGGAGCGTCCCTCGACAGCCAGATACGCTGCACAAACTGTATATCTACAAAATAGGAGCTACCGAATCATTCAGGCTTGCAATATCAATTACAAAACGATAGCGAACATCGCTCTTTACGACTCGCTCATAAGCTTCATTGACCTGTCGAAACACCAGCGCTCTACTTCTGATCTTGACTATTCACAACTTTAATGGGGAATGGCTTTAATTTGTCCTGGGTCTTCAGGAAATCGGTAATCTGAGTTATTGCCTGAACCGTCGCCGACGACCAGATGTGCGTCGTACACGTGCGGTCGTTGTACTTATCAACAACAACTACGTAGGGGCCTTGATCTTTCACCAGCGTGCAGGCACACGAAGCCTTGGATGGATTGTCCTTATCGACCGTGCAAGCCTTGTCAAGGCACCACGCCCACGGCCGGTCGTTGGAACAAACTGCATAATACTTTACCGGGAAATAGCGCGACTTTAATTGGCCCGTGCTGGTTACCTTTCGATCCTCGCATGCCTTCTGACTCGCGGAATAACCCGTTTTCACGTCGCATGGACAGGATACCTGTCCTTTCTGTCCGGGAATCGGTGTACATTTTGCGGTTGTACATAGGGCATACTTGCTTTTGCACAGCGTAAAGCCATCGGCGGCCCACACTGCGGTTGCACACAAACAAACCGTAACCAACAGACAAGTCAAAGCTACCTTTTTCAGCATGTATCCTCCAGAGCATTTCCGCTTACGTGATATAGAGTTTGTTCCGTCAGGTCAGCCTGCTACAGCACGGCTCTGCTGCCCCGCCTTTCTTGCTCTTCCACGAACTACTTCTGTGCTCAAAATTGCTCTGGGGTTCAACCGTTCGCTGGCGGCTTCCAGATACCGCGCTCCTCCATCAGACGAACTTGCCGGTCCATCACGTCGCGTTTGTATTCGGCATGGTGACCGGGGATCCTGTCAGCATAGAGATTCTTGGGATAAATCGGCTTTTCGTAGATGATTTGCGCCAGCTCGGTGCGAATGTCCTTGGGCCAATTGGTTACTTGCGCGTTCTGCCGGTGGTGTCGCAGCGCTTCTATGTTGATCACGCCGGTTACAAAGGTGGAGCCGTTGGAGTAGGGCTGCTTGCCCACGATAGTCCACGATCATGGACTGTCCGCCCTCGGCATCAATCGCCGTTTCACTCTCCGGAAAAATGTAATAGCTGCTCATGTTGGGCGCGACGATGTACATGTTGTTCTCCAGAGCGCGCGCCCGGTTGGAAATCTCAAAGAAATCGTTCTGAGCGAAGGGAGCGGGCAGAGAGGCGCGATAGACTACTTCCGCACCGTTGAGCGCCAGGCCGCGGCCGTTCTCGGGATAGTTGCCTTCCATCGCCATCATAACGCCCAGACGGCCAATGGCCGTATCGGCCACAGGCCAGAACGCCTGCAATGTACGGCCATACTTCTCCACCCACCAATCGAATACATCGTGGGGGGAGACCGAACGCTCGCAGGGCAGCAGCGCTGAAATCTTGTGGTGCTGCAAGATAACGGCGCCATCCGGATCAATCACAAAGCCGACATTGAAGAAGCGATCGGACCAGTCGGGATGACGTGCCTTGGCCTGCGCCATGACAAACACGTTCCAAGTGCGGGCGAGTTTTCCTAGTCGATCCGTCTCCGGACCGGGAATGTCGATAGCGCACGTGCGGGAGAACTCCGCGTGATCCAGGTCGAGGATCTCGTCGTTGAAGCCCTGGAGCCCGCCCTCGGGAATGGCGATGAGCCGGACCGGAATGTCGAGATTGGCCAGCCAAAACGCTGCCTTGGTCAGGCCCTCCAGATGCTCCAGGTTCTTCTGAATATCCTCGCGGCGCCGAATGCCCCAGAAAGTCGGGATTAGCCCTACAACCGTATAAGGTGCTATCATGTCGCCTCCCAGAAGTGTGGACGGAGTATAGCATATTAGCGTTATCCGCTTGGTTTAAATTCCTTCCCTGCTTAATTATCACTGTGGTCAGTTCGAAGTGCGGGCTAACAGCGCACCTATTTCAGTTACGAAAGTGGTGACGGCGGGGCGGTTCAAAACCGAGTCCCGACCGACTTTGTTGCGCCACGGAATGCAGATGTTCCGTTCAGGAGTTGCCCAGAGAAATTTGTGTAAACGAAGGGATGGCTCAGCGCCATAGGCTGGATTCGATTTGCCGCCATCGAACAGAAACCGCGGGCGCCAGCGGCTACAGCCCGAGTCCGCCATCGACGCCAAGTATCTGACCGGTGATGAAGTGCGGACCGGTGGCGAAAAACAGCACGGCCTGGGCGACATCCCCGGTCGAGCCGCTGCGCCGCATCGGAGTTTTGGCGGCGAAGTGGCCATATTCAGCATCGGTTTCGCCGTTCGCAATCATGCCCGGAGCCACACAATTGACGCTGATCTCCGGAGCAAATGCCTTTGCCATGGCCTGCGTCAACATGTGCAGAGCGGCTTTGGAAGCGCTGTAGTGGGCATGGGTCGCCCAGGGATGCGATCCGCCCAATGAACCTATATTAATGATGCGGCCGCGCGATTTCTTCAAATGAGAGTGCGCGGCCTGGGCCATCAAAAATGCGCCGCGTGTATTTGTCTCGAACATCGCGTCCCATTCGGCTACAGAAATGGATTCCAGCGGAACGGTCGCGAACATGCCGGCATTGTTGACTAAAATGTCCAGCCGGCCAAACTCCTGCAGCACGCCATCCACGGCGGCGCGAACCGATGCCGGATCGCGCACATCACAGTGGATCGCCATAGAACGCTGGCCGGTTTTCGCCAAATCCCTTAAAACCTGCTGTGCAGCCTTGTCGGACTCCCGATAGGTGATCGCAACATCAGCTCCCGCCTGCCCCAGCGTGTGCGCCAGCGCCTTTCCAATCTTCCGTGCCGCGCCCGTAACCAGAACAACCTTTCCGCTTAACGGATGCATGGCTCACTCACTCTAAATGACAGAAGATGATTTGGTCGTTCGCCGATTACTCGTGCGGCTTTTTGGGCGCCGGAGCGAGCAATGGGCTGTCCGCAGGAGCGGCGTGTCCCATCTGCGTCTGCGGAGTGTTGTTCTGAGTGTTGGTGTTCGGATTGAATTTGGTGTAGATGGAATATTGCTGGTCCGGCGGCCGCATTTTTATGGTGACTGCCTTTTTGTTTGTGGGCACCTCATACACCTGTCCGAAGGTGCGGTAGCCCGGCACAATCACCTGCACCAGCACGGTGGAACCGACCGGAACAATGTTGAGAGTCGCAATCCCCTGCTCGTTGGTCTTCAATTCCATGTTGCCCTCATCTTTATTGCCTTGCTTCGGATGAAAAACAACGGCGGCGCGCGGCAATGGCTTGCCGTCGGAAGCCCGCAGCACCGTGACCGACATCTGCGCCATGGGCGGCGGAGCCTTGTACTTCCTCCGCCGATCGGCGTGGGCAAATGGGGAAACGCAAAGAAAGACAATCACAAGAATCGGGACCGCGGCCAAGGAGATGAGCAACCTACGCATGAAATGATTTTAACTCTGTTGGTTCGGGGCCGTCGGCAAGAAGTGCCGAGCGCAACAGTTGACGGACCAGGCTAATGCTTCCCGGCGCTCGTCAAGACCAGCTTCCCATTTTTGACACCGCGAAGGCTTAACATTCCATCCGCCAGGCTGCGGATTTCCTTGCTGCGGCCCTTCATGATGATGACTTCCAGGCAATAGTCGTCATCCAGATGGACGTGTGTCGCCGCCAGGACTTTTCCATGGGAGTGATGCTGCGTCTCCGTCAATTTTTGCGAAAGATTCGGCAGATGATGGTCGTAGACCATGGTGAGCGTCGCGACCACGACTTCATTGTTGTCGGCGGCCTCGGAGACAAGGCTCTCCCGCATCAGGTCGCGGAGCGCTTCGGAGCGATTTTTGTAGCCGCGATTCGCAATTAGTCGATCGAACTGCTCCAGCAAATCCTGTTCGATCGAGACGCCGGTCCTGCTCAATTGCTTCATCGCATCCTCTGGATAGCAATTCTATAGAACCGTGGTTTGACAATGCGTGTTACGAAGTCCATATTCGTGCTATCGCGCCTCCTCCTCCGCAGGAGAGAACCTGTCTTGCCGTTCCGTCGCACGATTTCCGTGTTTCTGCTGGAGATTCCGTTTTTCACCACAGTGACTTGCGCGCAGAACCGCGGAACTCCAACGCCCAAGCCTGCCATTCAGTTCACGATTCAGGGCCAGGTCCTGACGGCCGACGGAAAGCCGGTGATCGACGCCGTCGTTTCGATCGGACAGATAAAAATCCATACCGATCAGACCGGCGAATTCCAGATGACGATCGCACCCGGCTTCTATGAAATGCGGGTACAAACCCCGCTGAATGTCTATCGCTCTCTTCCGGTTACCATGGACCGCAACCGAAACGTCGAAATTCAAATGCCGGCGGAAACCTCGGTTTTGGTGCGAGCAAAGGCTCGGGCAAACATTCTGATGCCGGATCCCTCTTTGCAGGCATACGACCGGCAGGATTTAATTGCGGCGAACCCTGGGCGGCCGGGCGTGCCATTTTCCGTGCCAGGCTTTCCCATGGAAACCGCCTCCGGCGGAATCAAAGCGCCGCAATACTTTGCCCCCGGCGTGGCTGGCGATCATGGCGTGCCGATCGCCCAGTATTTCAACATCGCCGGTTTTCTCTTTCAGAACAATCTGACCGCAAATGCCCACGGCAATGGATACTCGGACCCCAATATCGTCATTCCCGCCACTATAAGCGCCATCGCGGTCGACGATGCGGCGTTCAACGCGCGTTACGGAGATCACGCGGTCAACCTTGCTGTCACCTACGATCTGGGGAGCCGATTCCGGCCCTTTCTCATGGGAACAACAGACGGCAGGGATGGCGATCTCACCGCAATGTGGAGTCCGAAAAATGCGGCGATTCGAGAGTGGGCCGCATTTGAAGCCTCGATCGGCAACGGCTTCCTGGCGCGTCCGGAGGAGCGGCAGCAATATAAGCTGAATTTCTATCGCACCTGGACACCGGGCCGGCACGAGCTGACCGCATTTTTCCTGGCCTATTACGGTTTCTCCCGCGTACCGGGATTGATCCCGCTCTACACGCCGGTCAAAGACGACACCCTCGACCCGCGCCAGGATGATTTGACCCACACTACATTGAGCGTCATCACGGACCGCTGGCGCATCTCAGAAGCAAAGCTCCTGCAACTCTCCGGCTACCTGCGGACGTATAGCCTCAGTCTCAAATCGAATTTTGGGCTGGGCCTTATCCGGCAAAGTGAATTTCGCACTGTCATTGGAGGCAACGCCACCTACACACAGCGGCTGGCTCCTCACTACTCCCTGCTCGCCGGCCTCGATTTTCGCCGCGATGCGCCGCGGGGATTGGATCTGGCGCACGTCAACGCCAGCGGCATGTTCCAACTCGTCACTAGCAACAATTTAACGATCACCGACACGGCTCCCTTCCTCGCATTCAATGGGACGGTCAACCGCAACCTGCAATTCTACGTCGGAGTTCGTCGGGACCAGATTGACTTCAAGAATGTGGATCGCATCACCCCGGCAAACTCCTTCGATCACTGGCCCGGCCTGACCAGCCCAAAACTCACGGTCGCCCTCGGTCGACCGGATGCGACCTACTTGCCGTCATTGGCCTTCAGTTTCGCCAAGGCGTTTCACGCCAACGATCCCAGGATTGGAACCGGAAGCAGTTCACCATCGCTCACCACGCAATCGCGCGCCTATCAATTGGTGGTGACAAAACTTATTCAGGGAACGGAGTTGCGCGGCAGCCAGATCCGCGTGCTTCTCGAACACATCACGAACTCGCAGCAGTTCGCGAATATTGATCCCGACACCGGTCTGCAGCAGGCGCTTGGGCCTTCCGTAGACCGCTTCATCACAGTCAGCGCCGAACGGCGTGGCAGCTTCGGCTTTTTGCATCTTTCGTACTCGCAGGCCAATGCGACCGATCTCGAACTGCATCAACCGGTGCCGGAAGCACCGCGCCTCATCATCGACGCCCTAGGAGAAATGGACCATCTCCCATGGGGTGTTCAGGGGCAGGCCGAATTTGAATATGTCGGTGAAAAACCTCTCGGCGACGGCTTTCGTGCGGTCCCGGTGCGCGAGACACGACTCAATTTCCAGAAGGCCTTCGGCGAGGGGCATTGGATCGCGTCGTTGAGCGGTCTGCTGGCCAACGGCGCATCTGGACAAACGCTGGAAACCTTTGCTCTGCCGGGAGAACCTGCTCCATTTGAGCGCATTGTGGGCGTCCCGCTACGATCGTATGGCAGTGTTTCACTGATTTATTGGTTCGGTTCGCAACCAAGAAGCCTCTTTCTTGCGCATTGAACGGATCAGGAAGAAAATCTTAGCGAGTTGCACTAATATTCATACAAAAGCCCTTGACATCAGCCAATTGGAACGGTAATCTGGCAGTCGTATGCGGTGAGTGCTAATTCCCTGCTCCCGCATGGCGGATCGTCTCCGCCGAACCCCCAAAGCTGCAACGCAATCGCAAACGAACAAGGAGAAACCCAATATGGCAAGTACAAAAACTGCTGCAGCCACGTCTCTGACGCCGCTGCATGATCGTGTCGTAGTACGCCGCGTGGAAGAAGGCGAAACGATTCGTGGCGGTATCATTATTCCCGACTCCGCCAAAGAAAAACCGCAGGAAGGCGAAGTCCTCGCCGTCGGCAAAGGCAAATCCAACGACGAAGGCAAAGTGTTCCCGCTGGATGTAAAGCCCGGCGACCGCGTTCTGTTCGGCAAGTATTCCGGAACCGAGATCAAGATCGATGGCGAGGACTACCTCATCATGCGGGAAGAAGAGATTCTCGGCATTCTGCACAAGAAGTAAGCATCAGCGAGTCCTTTCGGTCTCGCATTTTTTTTGCGCGCAGATTTTTGAAGTCGGACGCGCAAGGTCAGTCCAAATTTTTTAGCAGTTCCGATATAGGAGAAAGCAATTTATGGCAAAGCAAATTTTGCATGGCGAAGATTCGCGGCAGTCGATTCTGCGTGGGGTCAACACGCTGGCAGACGCCGTGAAAGTGACTCTCGGCCCCAAGGGCCGCAACGTTGTCATTGAAAAGAAATTCGGCTCCCCGACCATCACCAAGGACGGCGTGACCGTGGCCAAGGAAATCGAGTTGCGCGATCCGCTGGAAAATATGGGCGCGCAGATGGTGCGCGAAGTCGCCTCGAAGACCTCCGACGTTGCCGGCGACGGCACCACCACCGCGACCGTTCTCGCCCAGGCCATCTACCGCGAAGGCGTCAAGACCGTTGCGGCGGGCGCGAACCCGATGGCGCTGAAACGCGGCATCGACAAGGCTGTTGAAAAGATCGTCGGCAAGCGCGACAAAGAAGGCGCGTTTGAGCACACCGGCGCTCTGGGCAAATTCTCCAAGCCCGTTTCCGGCGACATGATTGCCCAGGTGGGAACGATTTCCGCCAACGGCGATCACGAAATCGGCCAGATCATCGCGCAGGCGATGGAGAAGGTCGGCAAGGATGGCGTCATCACCGTTGAAGAATCGAAGACGATGCAGACCCATCTGGAGACAGTCGACGGTATGCAGTTCGACCGCGGCTACCTCAGCCCCTACTTCGTCACTGATCCGGACCGCATGGAAGTGGCACTCGAAGATGCCTACATCCTGATCCACGAGAAAAAGATCAGCACCATGAAGGACCTGCTTCCCTTGCTGGAGCAGGTGGCCCGCAATGCCAAGCCGCTCCTCATCATTGCGGAAGATGTCGATGGTGAGGCATTGGCGACCCTGGTCGTCAACAAGCTGCGCGGCACGTTGAATGTTGCCGCAGTAAAGGCTCCCGGCTTCGGCGATCGCCGCAAGGCAATGCTCGAAGACATTGCCAAGCTGACCGGCGGACGCGCGATCACGGAAGATCTCGGCGAGAAGCTCGAGAATGTGAAGCTTGAAGACCTGGGCCGTGCCAAGCGCGTGACCATCGACAAGGACAACACGACTATCGTCGACGGAGCAGGCAAGGCTGAGGACATCCAGGGCCGCGTCAAGGAAATCCGCAACCAGGTCGAGAAAACCACCAGCGACTACGACCGTGAGAAGCTGCAGGAGCGGTTGGCGAAGCTGGTCGGCGGCGTCGCCGTCATCAAGGTCGGTGCAGCTACCGAAACCGAGATGAAGGAAAAGAAAGCGCGCGTGGAAGATGCCATGCACGCAACCCGCGCCGCAGTCGAGGAAGGCATTGTCCCCGGCGGTGGTGTGGCTCTGGTTCGCAGCGCGAAAGAAGTGGAAGCGCTGATTAAGACCCTCGAAGGCGACGAGAAAATCGGCGCGCAAATCATTCGTCGCGCCATTGAAGAGCCTCTGCGCCTGATCGTCGGCAATGCCGGCGAAGAGGGTGCCGTGGTTATCGGCAAGGTTCTTGAAAGCAAGGACGACCACTACGGCTACAACGCGGCGGCTAATAAGTTCGAAGACCTGGTCAAGGCCGGCGTCATCGATCCGACCAAGGTCACCCGCACTGCACTCCAGAACGCTGCTTCCATCGCCGGCTTGATGCTGACGACCGAAGCCATGGTCGCCGACATCCCGGAGAAGAAGGAAGCTCCGGCAGGCGGCGGTCACGGCGGCGGCATGGAAGGCATGTACTAAAACACCCGCCGAGCGCGCAGCTCCGCCTTTCGGCGCAAATGCAGAACAAAAGCCCCGCAGCAATGCGGGGCTTCTTGTTTTATAAACTGTCAAAACGGCGCTGAAAATTTCTCCATCGTCGCCGGGTGCCCCACATCTCGCGCTTGAGACATGGGATCCTACGCGGCGCTCCCTCAGCGCATCGCTCCCTCCTTGCCCGCCATCCTGCGCAGCAGGCCCGTTTGCCCCGCGTGGTAGGCCTGGTGGAAAAACACGATCGATAAAAGCGAACGGACCGTTTCCTCCGGATTGTTCGTTGGAGACCAGGGAGCAGGCTGATCGAGAACCTCGGGCGTCAGGCTCTCCAGTCCGGCTTCCATGCGCTGGGCCGCCTCATCCCATGCCGTCATCAGCTGGGCAAGATCGAGAGCCTCCGCCGCGTTCTCAAGCTGGGCCGTGCCGCGCCCATATCGCTTGCAGCGTATCCACCCCAAGCACCGGCGTTTGCCCCAGCATGGGCAGAATCTGGTCATACACGCAGAGGAGATGGCCCACGTTCCAGTTGAGACAATTCCCTCCGGGTTGAGGTTGAATCAGGCTTTCCTCTTGTGTCAGGCCGTCCACGTTCTGCTTGACGACCCAGTGGATGGCGCGTACTTGATGGCGAAGCACTCGGACTTCGCCGGAAGTTTCTGCTGCTGTAGTGGTCATGATTTTCTCCTTTGTTGACGTCGTCTCTGTTGATGTCATTCCATGTTGCAACCGGGCAATCCGGTGCTACTTCTTTCCGCGCGGCCCTGCATTGTGCCGCTCCGCAACTTCGCGAATCCTGGTCAGAATGCTGCTCCATCCCTTGTTGACATTCACGCCGTCCAGCAGGTCCGCCGGGATCAGCCCTATCGCGCGATGCACAAACTTCAGGCGCGTGATGCCGTTTTCCTCCGTCAGCCGGTACTGCACGTTGGAGATTGCCGGATAGGACATGAACAGCGGCCCGCAGATTTCCAGCAGCGAGGGCGGCTTGATGGCCTGCACGTGTCCCCAGAAGTGACCCGTGTTGTTGCCCAGGTCGCGGAACCAGCGGCCGCCCGGCCACGGTTCCAGCTTCATCGACAGCGATGTTCCATCGGGAGTTTCGTTGAGCGGCCCCATCTGTTCGAGGATGGTCTCGAACACAACGTCGATAGGCGCCGCGATCTCCTCATCCTTGATGATTTCGAGCGTTTGAATTGTCTGTTCTGCAGTGTTTGTCGGCATGGTCATTTCTCCTTGTTGTTGGTTAGTTGGCTCTCGCGAGCGATTCGGTCCATCATTTTGCGCTCGGCCCGCTGCTTGATCCGGTCGATCTGGTGGGTCCAGTAGCGCTCATACGTTTTTACCCAGTCATGCACCGGCTTCAGCTCCTTCGCGTTCAGGCGATACAGGCGCATCTGCCCGCGCTTGCTCACCGTCACAACTCCAACCTTGCGCAGAACTCCAAGGTGCTTCGATACCGCAGGCTGCGCCATCTTCACTCGCACAACGACATCGTTGACCGCCCATTCCCGGCCGTCGTTGAGAATGCCGAGTGATCTCTCGACGCCGGGGTTCCGCGATGGCATTGAAAACATCGGTAGTCGTTGCTGCTCTAGCCATGCAGTCCATATATTCCCATATAGGAATATATGTCAAGACAATCCTTCAAATTTTCGAGGAGCCCCCAAAGAGAACTACTGGAAGACCCAGGCATAAGCTGCTACTCTGCCCCCCATGTCGCTGGTCGAAGTCGACAACCTGGTGAAGAGCTATCCGGCGCGGTAGCGGTGAACCACCGAAGCGCGTTGTCGATGATGTCAGCTTTCGCATCGAGCGTGGCCAGACCCTCGGCATCGTCGGCGAGTCCGGCTCCGGAAAAAGCACGGTCGCGCGTCTCTTGTTGCGCCTGATCGACCCGGATTCCGGCAGCATTCGCCTCGATGGCCACGATCTGTTGACGGTCTCCAGCCGGGAGCTGCGGCACTTGCGCCGCCGCATGCAGATTGTCTTCCAGGATCCTTATGCCGCTCTCAACCCGCGCATGCGCGTAGAGGAAATTGTCGGCGAACCGCTGCTCATTTATCGCGAGAATTGAAGCGGGTGCCCGGTCTCGAATCCGTGCAGACCTGGGCTCGAGCAGCGGTCGCAAAATCTTCGACGCCCTTCAGATGCCGTCGGTCTCGATGCATCCGCGCTCTCCGCGTTATCCGCATGAGTTTTCCGGCGGCCAGCGCCAGCGCATCAATCTGGCGCGCGCTCTGATCCTGCGGCCGGAATTGGTTGTGCTCGACGAGCCGACATCGGCGCTCGACGTGAGCGTGTCGGCGCAGATCGTGCAGCTATTGCGGGAATTGCAGCGCGAGCTGCACTTGACCTATATGTTCATCACCCATTCCATGCCGCTGGTGCGCTATATGGCGGATGAGATTCTTGTCATGCACCAGGGTCGCGTGGTCGAGCAGGGCGGTTGGCAGCAAATCTGCGAGCGTCCGACATCGGATTACACACGGGCGCTGCTTGCAGCCACGCCGGAACTGCCCGCGGCAGCATCCTGATTCAAGGTCCACGGCGATTTCGCTCCGGCGTAAAACGAATTTTTATTCATTCTGTGAATCCCATGTAAAACCGCCATCGGGTCAGGCGGATTTTGTGATATTTTGAAGCGGGTGGCAGAGCGGTTCCACGGCAAATGTAGCCAGCGGGATTGTAGCTTCGCGCAGTATTCCTAAGAAAAGCTGCGTCGCGCGATTGCGGCTTCCACAGTAACCGTGGAACCGCTCCAACGCGCCACTCATCCAACCGGAGGAACAAAAATTGGGCAAAAGCATGGTCCCCAGGCGCCTGTTTTTTACCAAGGGCGTCGGCAAACATAAGGAACGTCTCACGTCTTTCGAGCTGGCTCTTCGTGATGCCGGAATCGCCGCGCAGAACCTGGTGCGCGTCTCGTCAATTTTTCCCCCACAAGCAAAATTGATTCCCCGCAAGGAAGGCCTGAAATATCTGTCATCCCGGTGAAGTCGTTTTTGCTGTCGTCGCCGAAAATTCGTCCCGCGAGCCGCATCGCCTGATCGCGTCGAGCATCGGCGTGGCCATTCCTTCCGACCGCAATATGTACGGCTACCTGAGCGAGCACCACAGCTTCGGCGAGACCGAAGACCAGGCCGGCGATTACGCGGAAGAACTTGCCGCAGAGATGTTGGCCACCACATTGAATGTGGACTTCGATCCCGATACAAGCTGGGACGAGAAGAAAGAAATTTACCGCATCTCCAACAAGATCGTGCGCACGGCCAACGTCACGCAATCCGCCGTCGGAGATAAGCGCGGCCTGTGGACGACCACCATTGCCGCCGCGATTTTGATTTTTGAATGATGCGTAAGGGCAGTAATGCGCTGCGTTCCTCAAAAGAAGATGTGTCTCCGATCTGTTCTGATGCTGAACGCGGACTGTATGGGTCGATGAAAGGAACCGCGCGCGAAATCGGAGACATCGTTTCGCCGATCGGCGAACCCTGGGATGCCTCAGAAGAGATGCCGACGTCTCAAACCAATTTTCGCGTGGCGCTGGTGCAGATGTCCTGCTCCCCCGACCCGGACGCCAACCTCGACAAGGCTGCGGATCGCGTGCGGGAGGCTGCACGTGCAGGCGCGCAGGTCGTCTGCCTGCCGGAGCTTTTTCGCGCGCAGTATTTTTGCCAGCGCGAGGATCACGCGCTCTTCGATCTGGCGGAGTCCATCCCCGGCCCTTCCACGGACAAGCTGTCGCGCATTGCCCGCGAGGAGAAAGTCGCGGTCATCGCTTCCTTGTTCGAGCGCCGCACGGCCGGAATCTACCACAATACGGCCGCAGTAATTGAGAACGATGGCTCGCTGGCCGGACTGTATCGAAAGATGCACATCCCGGACGACCCTCTCTACTACGAAAAGTTCTACTTCACCCCCGGCGATCTGGGCTTTCGCAATTTTCCGCTCCACGCAGGAAACGTAGGCGTTCTCGTCTGCTGGGACCAGTGGTATCCGGAGGGCGCGCGCATCACGGCATTGAAAGGAGCGAGCGTACTATTTTATCCCACCGCGATCGGCTGGCACCCTGCGGAAAAGGCTGAATACGGCGAGGCGCAATACAGCGCGTGGCAAACCATCCAGCGCTCCCACGCCATCGCAAATGGAGTTTACGTCGCGGCCGTCAATCGTGTGGGCCATGAGCACGGCGATGTTCGTGGCAATCGCGTCGAGGGTGCGGGATTGGAATTCTGGGGTGGATCGTTTCTTGCCGACCCTTTCGGGCGCGTGATCGCGCAGGCTGCGCACGATCGAGAAGAGATTCTGATCGGGGAAATCGATCTGCGGCTTATCGAAGACACTCGCCGCAACTGGCCCTTTCTGCGCGATCGGCGCATCGACGCCTACCAGCCCATCACACAGCGTTTTCTCGATGAATAATTCGAAGGTGCCCCATTCAAGCCGTCTTTTGGCTTGAGTGGGGGAAAAAACCAACCTTTCCCCCAATATGAGGGATACAGCATGAGCGGCTCTTTCAGTACTGTCCATACGACGCCTCGCGCCCTGGGCCTGCACATGCCCGCCGAGTGGGCGCCGCATTCCGCCACGTGGATCGCGTGGCCGCACAATCCGGAAGACTGGCCGGGAAAATTCCAGCCGATTCCCTGGGTCTATTGCGACATCGTGCGCCATCTTTCGCGTGTCGAGGACGTTCATATCCTGGTCAACGATGCGGCCGCTGAGAAGCGCGCACACAACCTTCTCCGCCGCTGCGGAGCAGACCTGTCCCGCATCTTCTTTCATCGGTGGCCGACTGACCGCGTGTGGCTGCGCGATTCCGGCCCCATCTTTCTCAGTTCGATATCTTCCGGCAACGCCGCGCCCGCGCTCGCGGTGACGAATTGGAAATTCAATGCCTGGGCAAAATACGACAACTGGCAACGGGACGACCAGATCCCCTCGCATATCAGCGACCTGCTGTCGGTTCCCTCTTGGACCCCGCACATTCCAATGCCGGACGGCCAGTCCCATCGCGTCGTCCTTGAAGGCGGCAGCATCGACGTCAACGGTGCGGGCGCAATGCTGACTACAGAAGAGTGTTTGTTGAGCGAGGTACAACAGCGCAATCCTGGAGTTTCGCGAGAGCAATTGGAGCAATGCTTCCACGATTACCTCGGCATCGAGCAGGTTCTCTGGCTGAATCGCGGCATCTCCGGCGACGACACCCACGGTCATGTCGATGACATTGCTCGATTCGTCGATCTGCATACGATTGTCGCTGCTGTTGAATCAAACCGCGCAGATGATAACTACGAGCCGCTGCAGGAAAATCTCGAGCGCCTGCGCGTGGCGCGCACGCTCGACGACAAACCCTATCGCATCGTGGAACTTCCCCTTCCATCGCCCGTTTCGTTCGAGGGCCAGCGACTGCCGGCCAGCTACGCGAATTTCTACATCGCGAACGGCCTTGTTCTTGTCCCCACCTTCAACGATCCCAACGACCGCATCGCGCTCAATACGCTTGCCGGTCTTTTTCCGCGCCATGAAATCGTCGGCATTCATAGCGGCGACTTCATCTGGGGCCTCGGCGCCATGCATTGCATGACGCAGCAGCAACCCGCGATCTAGATTAGAAGCGTCTGATAAATAGATTTGTCATTCCGAGCGAAGCGCAGCGAAGTCGAGGAACCTGCTGTCTGCCGGCAAAACGCAAGGTCCTTCGCTTCGCTCAGGATGACAACTATATCGTAAATATATATAAACAAGCAACATAATATTTTGATATCATCTATACAAGTCCTGCACAGATACGCAGAGTCAATGACTTGCCGGAAAAATCTGCACGGAATCTGCACAGGACGCATCGAAAACAATAGAGGCGAATATGGCATTCGTCACCGACAAATCGGAACTCAAGCCGGGCCTGGTTCTCTTCCGGCGTGGCGACGTGGATCATCGGATGTGGTATTGCCGCATGAAAATACCCAAAGCCGACCGCTACAAGACGGTTTCGCTCAAGACGACCGACATCGAGGTGGCGCGGGAACGCGCCTTCGACCAGGACGCAGACATCCGGTTCCGCTTAAAGCATGACGTTCCTGTGTTCAACCATCCCTTCCGCGAGGTGGGGCGAGAGTATCTGCTGATGCAGGAGGCGCGGGCGAGACGCGGAGAGATCAGCGCGGCGCGGCCCAGGAAAGTTCGCGCCATCATCGAAGGCGCTTTAGACCGATATGTAGGCTCAACGCAGGTCCACCTTATTGGCGATGAGCTTTGGGGTGGCTATCCGGCATGGCGGCGGGAGAACGGCGCGGGACGCAACAGGCGCAACGGCGTTCGGGAAGTCACTGCCGACATGGCGCAAGCCTTCGCGGATACGGAAGCCGAGCGCCGCACCAAGGTTCAGCAAACCTTGGGCATCCGAGTTTTGAAGCCGATTGAAGTCAAACCTTCCGAAGAACGGACGGTTCCTTTTATTAGCGATTCCACCATCCGCCTGGAGATGTCCATCTTCGGTGCGGTGATGAATTACGCCATCAAGAAACGCTACGTTGCGGCCAGCCAGCGTTTCGACGAGCGCCCCAAGCTCAAGACGATGAGGCGCGATGAGTTTACGCTGGAGGAATACCGCAAACTCCACACCGTGGGAAGGAAGTGGATTGCCGAGACAGATAAACCTTCAAGCATCTGGTATCGCACCGTCACCTACAACATGATCCTGATTGCCTGCAATACAGGCATGAGGCCAGCGGAGATGAAGAATCTCCGCTGGCGCGACATTATGCCTGCAAAAGACCGCGAGGGGCGTGAGATCGTTGTGCTGTTCGTGCAGGGCAAGGGCAAGTCGCGCAAGCTGGTGGCTCCCAAGAGCGTTGGAGATTATCTGGAACGCATCCGCGTTATTTCCAAAGCCACGGAACCGGACGACAGAGTCTTTACCAACACCACGGGCAAGCCTGAAAAAACTCTTTACAGCAAGCTGATTGAAAACCTTCTGAACGAAGCGAAACTGCGCGAAGGCACGCAGGGCGTGCCGCGCTCGACCTATTGCTTCCGGCACACCTACGCCACGCTCCGATTGCAGGAAGGCGTGGACGTGTATTTCCTTGCCGAGCAGATGGGAACTTCCGTCCACATGATTGAAACCCACTATGGACACGTGAACACCATCAAGCACGCCGACCGCGTGTTGCAGGGGATGGCGGGGTGGGAACTGCCGCAACCGGACTATAGCAAGGCCAAGGCGGTGAAGGCGGCAGAGGTTCACGATAGGTCTAAAGGAGGTCAACGCAGCAAGGCGCGCTGACAATAAACCTCCCGAAGCCGTCTTTTGCCGGAGCCGCTGGCGGAGGCTGGCGCAGGGACGTAGTCGTCCCAATGTCCGGCCCGGACGCTCCTCACTGAGATTGTTCTGATTTGCCGCTGCCCCGCTGGGGCGTTCTTAGCGGCAAATCTCTCTGCACGTGCCGCCGCTGGCGGCTGTTCTTAGTGCGCTATGTGTGAGCCTTCCTCAACCGCGCTGCTGAGGTTCCCCGGCAGATTGCCTCACACTAATGCGTGGAGGCCAACACGGAGATGCGCGGCACACGGATTTGATTCTCACGCTTGCGCGTTTGGGCAATGTCGTAAGAGGACTGCATCCGCATCAACGTATCCATCTTTACTCCAAAGGCTTTCTCGATACGCAGGGCCATATCCCCGGAGAGATCGGCCTTGCCATTGAGCAGACTGGATAGGGTAGGCCGCGAGACGCGCAACGCTTGTGCCGCCGCTGTCACCGTCAAGCCTGCGGCCTCGATAATCTCCGTCCGAATGAAATCCCCAGGATGGGGCGGGTTCTTCATAGCCATAGCGTTTTCTCCTTCGGCCTAGTGGTAGTCCTCTAAATTCACGTCGTAAATCTCGCGTTCGGCTGTGTCGATACGAAAGGTCAACCGCCGATTGGCCGTAACGCTCAGGCTCCATGTGCCCTTGCGGTCGCCCGTCAAGGTATGCACTTTCCATGATGGCAGCGCCCGCAATTCTTCCGGGTCGTCCATGTCGTCCAGAAAGGCAAACATCTTGTGGAGCTTGTCCACCGTATCGGCTGGCACGCCCTTGGTGGCGTCGTCCGCGTAGAGCTTCTTCAAACCTTTATGGACGAAGTTGCGTATTCTCACTTGAATCACTGTAGCCTGTAGCCTAACACTTGTCAAAGGCAGAGATGCCGTTTCCATACTTTTCGGGAAGGATGCTGCGCGCTTCCCGCGCTGCAACCGCCCATAGTACCGTGCGTTTTCCGCTTCCATCCATGCGGGGCCGTTCCGAGGTCGTTACGAAACTCAGTTCAGAAGACGCGAGAAGGACTCAAACGTTTTCTTTGAGACTCTAAGGATTTCGGATTGCGCGTTAGGTCGTCGGGCTTGATCAGGCCGGATGAAGAGCTTCCACCAGTTTTGTTGCGCCGAGCACATTTGTCATGCGCTTGAGGTTGTATGCAATCGCCGCGTTCGAGCAAAAAGTTTCTTAACAACAATGAGCCATTCGGCGAATTTCCAGCGGTTCGCGGCGGCTGACCGCCGGACAACGGCTTGTTTTGGCGGGAGGAATTGAGCGGCGCTTTTCGCCCTTATCGAAGCGGCTTGTCTTGCGCCAGCTTCTCCGCTGTCTCCAGTGCGTCTGCAGAACTGACCTTTACATCTGGCTCAACGCCTGTGCCATCCCAGTCCGCTTTCCCATAAGGATTGACCGGCTTTCTCTCAGGGATACCCATCCCGAAATGATCGTCCAGGCGGTAGAAGGCTCCCATGTGCGCATGGCCGGCGGTTGTCTCGCCGATGATTGTAGCGCGCTTCAACATCTTCAAGTTGTAACTGAACTGCTCAGCGCCGGATATCGTCCTTCCGGAAGTCAGCACATAGACTGGTTTGTCTGCCAATCGGCTGCCTGAAACGGGAGATTGCGTTCGGGGTGACTGCGTGGCGTCGTCACGAGGGTTGTACCAGTCAACCGGGTGATTGAAGAGATAAGACGCGATGAGAGAAACCATCTCGGGATAGCCGCCCTGGTTATCACGCAGATCGAAGATGATCGCATCCACATTATTTAACTGTGCCATTACGGCCACTGCCGTTGACCGACAGACCGAGATGTCTGGAAATGAGTTGAGTTTGAGATATCCGACGTTGTGAGGCAATATCTCTAGCTTCTCGAACGTGCAGTTGTTTTGTCGTAGCGCTTCGTGATAGCGCTCGATGGCTCCAGGAGGAGGTGTTGGCGGACCAGTCGGAAGTGCGTTCGGGCTGTATTCGACAATCAGATGCATGTCCTGGCCTACTTCACGAATCTGTTTTGTCAGCAAATCGGCAAAGGCGGGTCCGTCCGTGATCGCGTTGTAGTCGCCATTCGACTCGTGCGTATGCAAGCTGTCGGCAATCCTTTGCGTGGCGTCTCGATCGAAGTAGTGCTGCTTTAGATTGCCTATAGCTGCCTCGATGATGCGTTTGCGTTCTGCGGCGTCGAGTTTTGATTCTGGAGCCGTGACCAGAAAAAATGCCTCGACCTGTCGTGGCTTTGAACCAGGTGTGGGTTCTCCCGGAACACCGAACCCGAGAACCTCATGCGGTTCGTCGCCGGAGATCGACAGCAGCAGCCTCGACGTCAGGATGGAATTCAACCGTTGAATCGCAGCGGCGCTTTGTGCCGCTGAGAGTGATCGCTCGTACACGCCAGAACGGCTCATCAACATCGACAATCCGCACAATGCCGCTGCCCCAAGAACGCATGCGAAAAGGATCGCGCTCGGGCGGAGCGGCTCATTATCTAATACACAAAACGAGGGGACACCGCAAAGCCGCTGCGCTGATCGAGAGACAACCGCCCGTTCGTTGAAACGGTGCGTTCGGGGAACAGACGACGCCAGATCGAAAAACAGATCAAGCCAGAGCTGTAAGCGTGGCCAAAACCCTCGTTCGTCCCCCAGGCGGTCACGGAAGAGCTGAATCACTGCATCGCCATAAGTTTCGCGGAACGATGATGGATAAAGCTGTACGAGGCAGGAGTATATCCATTCAGACATAATCGCCTCCGAGAATCTTCTTAGCCCTTGCCGCTCGGAGCAAGTCGGCCAGCCTCTCAGCTTCCGCGCGTGCCAGCTTTCGACCTGACGCTCGCAAACGATAGTAGCGGCGCCGTTCCTCACCGGCCTCGGCATCCTTGCTTCGATCCACTTCTTCGATGAGGCCATCTTCCAGTAGCGTCTGGATCGAACTGTATAGGGTTCCCGGTCCCAGCCTCATGCGGCCATTGGTTTGTTCCTCTACCTGCCGCATGATGCCGTAACCATGAAGGTCTTGATCTGCCAGAGAAAGCAGAATCTGGAATGCCGCCGAGGGAAGTGGATCGAGTTTTCGCTTTGGCATTTGTATGCTCGATGTTCGATGTATCGATTAACGAGCATAGTTCGCAGCGAAATCCTTGTCAAGATAATTTCAATGCGAGCCAAAAGTCGCATTAGGACGCATCTTGCAGTTTATTGTTGCGTCCCCTTTTATTCAGAGAACCTCTGAAGAACGCTCCTCCCTAAAACCATGTGGAAGTAGACCAAAATTTCTTCTTTCATCCAGTGCCCCCGCTTCATGCGGCTTTATGGCAGAGCCGGTCGGAACCCGTCAATGCTCTCTGCTGCGCTTCGATGAACGCGCAGAAGAACGCGCGGCATTGACCGAACCCGCCTCGTCTCTGCCCGCCGCAGGATCAGAGCATAAAAGGTGAGCGTTCCCCAGGGAGTGACTTTGTATGCGACCTGCTCAGGGGCATCATATGCCGCAACACGAATAACTCTAAAGCCCGGCCCAACACGCACACCCTCATCCCGATTCGCTGAGTGTATTGAGACCCCTTGCAGATTTCGCCTAAGACAACTCTCACAACCTAGCCACAAGAGTGATACCTCCAATCAAGAGCAAACCTCCGAGGATACGCCCAGCGGTCAACGGATGCGGTGGCATACTGAACCAGCCGAAGTGGTCGATGAGCAGAGACGTGATGAGTGCGGCAGTCACCGTAAAGCCGACAAACGGCCCGGCACCAACTTTGTTGACCAGCGTAAGGCCAGCGTAAACCTGCACTGCTCCGACCAAACCCCCGACAACTGCCCACCAAGGCATTGCGGCCAACTCCTTCTGCGTGGGTAGTGGGTTCGGATGAATCAACGATGCCCCGGCGAAGAAGAAGGTAATCAGTGCAAACGAGATAGCCGATGCCAGCCAGGGATTGACGACATGCTTGTTGAGCTGACCGTTCATGGCCGCGCCGCAGCTCTGTAGCGCGCCTCCAAGGATGATGAAGGGGATAATCCATCCGGCATTCATATTGCGCTCCTTGTGTATCTAGCGTTGTCCAACCAGCAATTGCATCAAAACCGCTCCGCCCAAAGCGACGAACAGCGCCACCGGCATCGTGACCGCTCCAACCTTCAGGAACTTCCAGAAACTTACATCCAGCTTCTCCCCGCCTGAGCCCCCACCGGAATCCTTGCGAAGTGCCAGCAGCCAGAGGATCGTAGCCAGTGATCCGGTAACGGAAAGATTTGGTCCAAGGTCTACGCCAATCAGAACCGCATTGGCCATCAGCCCCTTGGTATGAGCGGCTTGAATCGTGCCGCCCGCTATCAGTCCCAGGGGCAGGTTGTTCACGATGTTGTTCGCTATGCCCACGGCGAAACCGACAACCATTGCGCCTATGCTCTGGCCGAGACTTGATGCCCAGGCAAGCCACTGCTGTGTCAGGTTCAAGGCACCCTGGCTCTCGACAGCATCAACCATGACAAACAATCCCGCGACCAGCAGCAGTGTTCCCCAACTAATTTCGCGAGCGAGCTTGGCGGGATTGCTTCTCGCTTTGATCGAGACGACCGCTGTTATCACCAGCGCCGCGAGACACGTTGGCAAGCCCAGGTCTTTCTTCATGGCGGATGCTGTGAGGAGCACGGCAATCATCAGAGCTAGGCCCACGAGTACCAGTTTTCCGTTGCCGCTCAGCTTAACGTCATCGACTTCACACTCGATGCTCTTGCAAAGTTCATTCCGGAATATAATCTGCATCGCCAGAAACGTCACGATGATCGAGAGCAGTGACGGAACGCCAAAGTCAGTGAGCCAACGCCCCAGAGGCGGCATTCCTGTATGGAAGACAACCAGGTTCGCAGGGTTTGAGATCGGCAACACAAAGCTCGCGGCATTCGCGATCAAAGCACATACGAACAAGTACGGCAGCGGTGAGACCTTTGCTTTACGTACAGCCGCCAGAATCGCTGGTGTCAATACGACTGCCGTCGCATCATTCGACATGAAGATGGTCACAAGAGTTCCCACCCCATAGACCAGCAGGAACAGACGAGAGCAACTGCCGCCCGCCCCGCGTACCGCTACCGAAGCCACCCAATCGAAGACACCTTGTTCTCGCGCCAATTCGCTCAAGAGCATCATGCCGACGAGGAACAGGTAAACATCGGTGCCCTTAGCGACGGCCTGCCCCGCCAACGCGAGCGGTACTAACCGCAGCACGATCAAGAGGAACGCTCCACCGGAGATCCACCAGACCTCAGAGATGCCACGCGGGCGCGTCAGCATCAGCACGATGCTGACACCGACAATCAGAGGCAGAACGACGTGCGCGATCTCTGCGGGGATCATCACCACTTCTGTCCGTTTTTGTTCGGTCCGAGTTGTGTGCCGAGCAAACCATGCTCCGGCCAAGCCTTCAGCGCGTTGTCCTGATCGCGTTCAGCGCGCGGTAGTTCTGCAGTATCTCCGCTCACAACACGAATCTCATCGGTCGCGACGTTTCCGCGCGTATCCTCAACCGTGACTACCAAGGGATAGACGCCTTCGCGGGAAATGGACAAATGTGCCTCCCAGACTTGGCTCTTATCTACTCGCTCCATAGACACGTCGCGCCCGTCGAGATGAGCCGTTGCCCGCAATACCTCAGCCTCACCCCAGAACTTCGCTCGGACCCGAAAATTTCCATGCCCCTTTGCGCTCGTGTTCGTCAATAGGCGCTCATCGCTTGGCGAGGTAATTATCACGACTGGCAGCTTGCCCAACTCGACGAATCGCCAACTCACTACGTTGCCGTCGATGTTCGTTACTGAGTAGCCGACTGGCCCCTCTTCAATCTGTCCTGTGGAGCGAGTTGCAGAGTAGAGTGTCCGGCCATCGTTGGCAATCTCGTTGTAGTGGGTGTGGCCCATATCGACCAAACGAACATCGTATTCGCGGACGATACGGCTTACCTCCTCTCCGCCGACCTTCAGATCGCTCGGGTAGCAGTGCAACAGTAGAACTTTTCTTTGGGCGTTGTCCGTCGCCTGTTGCAACTCCTCCTCTGCCCACCTCAGTTGCTCTTCCAGCACGGTGAAAGATGGCGGCTCGGGCACGTCGAACGCATTCATCGCGACAAACCTCACTTCACCAAGCGTAAACGCATAGTGGGTTTGTTCCGACATCGCTTCGCGGAAGTTTGCGAAGCTCTTTTCGTGAACATCGTGATCGCCGATGATGGCACACCACGGTACATTGAGGCGGTCGAGCTCTCCGCGCACCACGGCGTAAGCGGCGAGGCTACCGTCGTCGGCGATATCTCCGGGTAAAAAGACGAAGCTCACCGAACCGGCAAATGTTCGATTGACCTCATTCACGATCTCTGCCAAGTCGAGATGGTTCTGCTCGCCGGCCTTGGTCATGTGGAGATCGCCGAGATGGACCCAGCTAATAACGCCAGCAGCATCGGGTGATTCGGGTTGAAAAGGACGGTTCGATGCGAGAGTGTTCATGCTGGAAGCTCCTGGGTAATGGCTGGGGAAGAGGGATCGCTATCAGGTTCGTAGCGCTCCGGGAGCGTCTCAGGAATCGCCGTCCACAACAGGACAAATGCAAGTACGGCGATGGCTCCGAGAGACAAAAAGGATATGCGATAGCTGAAATACTGAATCAGTTTTCCGCCGAAGGTCGTGCTGAGAGCTGCGCCGATCCCGACCGCTGTTGCGAGACTGCCTTGAACGAGGTTGAACCGGCCCGTTGCGCGGGTCCTGTCTGCTACCACGAGGATCGAGACGACACCAAAGATTGCATTTGCAACGCCGTCCAGTATTTGTATAGCGATCAGGCTCTCGGTGTTGTGGGTCAGGGTGTAGAGAAGTGCGCGGATCGGAAGCACTCCAAAGCCGACCATAAGCAATGGCTTCCGGCCATGCAGGTTGGCGAACCGTCCAATGGCGGGGGCGAAGCACATGATGACGACTTGCGTGACGATGATGCAGGCCGACATGAAGGGAGCCGTAGTGGCTCGCGCACCGTGCGAAAGCATCTCCCCAAGCTGGGGCAACATGGCCGCATTCGCAAAGTGAAAGAGGAAGGCGCAAACCAGAAAGACGAGTAGAACCCGGTCTCCTAAAGAGCGTTTTCAAAACGGAGACTCTCGCGGAACTTCTATGCCGTCTATTTGTTTAGCGCCGCCGCGCGCAAGGTCATAGTCGATGTCCTTGCTCTTGATCGCCCGGATGGCAAGTACCGTGGGTATAGTCAACACCGCCGCCGTGATAAAGATGGCCCGGTTCCCGAACAGGTGGCTCACGCCCGCAATCAGCAGCGCACAAGCCACGTTGCCGGCGGAGTTGAAGGACTGGTTTTTGGCAAACTCGCGATCGAAGAAGGTGACGCCGACGATCCCCATGGTGACTGCTGCGAGTGTTGGACCTAAAAATGGGCCTGCTCCTCCGATCAAGACTTGAGACGTGTATACCGCCCAGGGAGCGGCCGTCACACTAAGCAGAACGGCTCCCAGCGCGAGGACGGCAGAGGCGAAAATGAGAATCAACCTTTTCGACCTGAGCTGATCGACGATGGCACCAGCCGGAGCCTGTAGGACAACCGTAATGATGCCGCCAATGGTCAACGCCATTCCGACGCGCCCCGGCTCCCATCCCGCTCCAGCCAGGTACGCTGCGAGAAACGGACCGAGGCCGGTCTGCACATCGGCAAGAAAGAAGTTCGTCGCTTCGAGGGCGTGGACGCTCTTCATCTTCTCAGGTGCGATGGTGGAGTTGGATTCCATAGTCCCTTCAGAAACTCGAACTTGAGGCAGATGCTTCCCATGCCACTGGCTAAGGACGGCAGCGATAATCTTTTTCTCGCTTCGTAGCTATCAGATGCCGTTTAGGACTCGGATAGGTCCCGCATCATGTCCTGGAACTGCTCTCGCGTCAATTCGCCTCGTGCATATCTCTCTCGCAGGATGTGAATGGCAGGAGGCTCTGGGTGTTTGGGGTCTTGTCTCTTTGCCACGCGGTAGAGAAAACCCGCGAACAGGAGGAGCAAGAGGATTTCGAACACGGAGTCGGCTTCTGGCCCCGGACCGAATGGCGGACCTACAGGACCCGCACATCCGGTCAAGAGCAATAGGGCGGCTGAAAGACTCACACGCATGCGCATCGTAGTGGCTCCTCAGTTTTGGGGCGGAGGCGGCGCCATCCCGTCAGGAGGAGGTGGCGGCGGTCCCATTCCATCGGGCGGCGGTAGAGGAGGCCCCATTCCGTCTGGAGGTGGCGGCGGAGGGCCACCAAAGTCAGGCGGGGGTGGAGGTGCGTCATCCGAAACGCTGCACGGAGCGGGTGTAGCGGCCTTGTTTTTGCGTCGTGATGCGGATGTAGGCGGAGGTGCTTGCGGTGCGCCAGGCGGAGGGGAGGCCGCACCTTCAGCGAGTGCGCCGGGGCCGGAAGGGATTGCAGGGGGCATGTTCACAGAGAACGTCTGGTCGTTCAGCCGGATGCTCGCTGCTTCAAGAAGGGACTGCCCGTTGATCTCCGATTGCGTTCCGGTCACAGTGATCTTTTCGCCTTTGCGAACCGCAGCCCCTAGCTGTCCGCCGAGGACAGGTGCCACGTCAACGACACTGCCATTCTGAAGGTACAAACTGCGTACCTCTCCGCTTGGCCCTGGATTGAACGCGCGGACGCGAGAGGACTGAGTGACAGTGGGGAGTCGTGAAGCCGCAGGTGCAACAGGCAGACTCTGCGGACCATCTGCGGGTGGAGTTGGTGGTGTGGGAGGAGGAGTCTGGGCAAACGCCACGGAGGTAAATGCGAGCCCAAGCGCGGTGATTCGTATGGAAGCTGGAATGTTCATCGGCGATACCTCTGCCGGTAAATAAGGCAAGCGGCGTGCCATTCACCGAAACTACCGAAGTCCTTCAATCGCAGCTTCTTTGTGGGTTCGAGGTATCGACAGCACCTTTACTCTGACCGCAATCCCCTCAGCTTATGTGCGAATTGCGTACAGGTGGATTCCATATCGCCGCGGCTGTGAACAGGTGATCCCTATAGCAAGCGTCAATACCAGGCACGCTCACCGATGGCAGCCAAGTTGCTTACCATACGGACAGGTGCTCGATAGAAACTGCATCAGAGAATGACTAGGGAGGAGCCGAATGCCGAAGATCTTTTGGAGAAGCCTGCGTTCGCGCATCCTGCTACTTGTCGTCCTGACATTTCTCTTCCTCGCAGCAGCGGCGATCAGCCTGTTCATGTTCCTTCGTAACCGCCACGCGGAGACGCTCTCCTTGACCGAGCATCATCTTGTCAGCGTCGCCTCCAATCTCGCACGGAACTATGCCGATCATCGGACCGCTGCAAACTCACTACTCGCGATTGAACCGGGGCCACCACCGCCTCCAGCCGTCGCCCCTCCGCCGCCCCCACCACGCCCTCAACGTGACGGGCCACCCCCTCCCAAGCCCGATCTCCTCAAAGAGATCACCGCAGAAACATTAAAGGACGAGGACGGCATCGAGGGTGGCTTCTATGCTGCCAGAGCCGACGCTCTTATTGGATACGCCTTTCCAACCCATGAGGGGCCGGGGCCGGAGAAGGGCATGCCAGACCGCGAACGGCCCACAATTGAAAATCTTGTGCAGGAAGCTGTCGCGGCAAACGCCATCAAGACATTTCGCTTTGAAGGGCCGCATGACGCCATCCTCTTTGTAGCGGTTCCAATCCATGAGCTGTCCGGTGGAACCGGGATCGTTGGAACTACAGATGAAGTCACGGGCGCCGTGTGGCTCATGGAGCGGCTTCCCGGAATCGAAGGTGGACAGAGTCGCCAGCTCCTATTCGGAAGTATCGGGTTCGGCATCGCCGCGCTGATGACAGCGTTGCTTGCAGTGTTTGTTACGACGGAGATTCGGAGCGGAGTCAACATCGTTCTCCAGCGATTGGGTTCGATGGAGGGTGGCCTACCGGCAGCCAGTCAGCATCTGGCGGGGCGTCCACCACTGGAAGAATTCGACCGTGTTCTCCACGGCATCGACTCATTAGCCCTCGCCTTGCAGGAAAAGATTGAGAACGAGCGAACACTGGAGTCTCAGGTTCGCCATAATGAGAGGCTTTCAGCCTTGGGCCAGTTTGCGGCCGGTATCGCGCATGAGTTGCGAAATCCGCTCGGCACGATCAGGATGCGGACGCAGATGTGGCAGCGGTCAAACGATCCTGAAGCGGCCATGCGCAGCAGCGCGGTGATCCTCGAAGAGATCGACCGCTTGGACACCATTATCAGCCGTCTCCTCTACTTTGCCAGACCCATTCAGCTTCAACTTCAACCCGTCTCACTCGATGATCTGTGCGCAGCCACGGCCTCGACGTGGGCAGAGAAAGAAAAGGCCAAGGGGGTTCAGATTGTCTGCAAAGCGGCATCCCAAAGCGTCGTCACGGCAGACCGCGGCCGACTGCTCCAGGTGCTCGACAATCTCATGGAGAACGCTGTGCATTCAGCGTCGCATTCCACCTCGCAACGTGGGGCTGTAACGATCAGCACAACGCATGAAAATGACTTCGCCCGCATCGACATCATGGACGATGGGCGGGGATTTACTCCAGCAGCCTTGCGTCATGCAATGGACCCGTTCTACACGACGAAAGATAACGGAACGGGACTCGGCCTCTCCATATCCTTCGAGATTATTCAGGCTCATGGAGGCGAGTTGCGACTCGCTAACCGGGAAGCGGGCGGTGCAGTAGCTTCGCTCCTATTGCCCTTGGACAATGATGAACGCGATACCCTAACAAGTGTGGATGAAGAGGCAAAGCGAGATGTCTGAAGTGTTCATCGTCGACGACGACCACAACTTTCGGGAGACGCTCCGCGAACTGCTGGCCGATGCAGGCTACCAGACCCTTGTTGCAACGAATGCCGAGGAAGCGATCACCTTGCTTCAGACCACGACTCCCGACCTTACGCTGTGTGATTGGAAGATGCCCGGTGGAGGCGGGGAGCAGTTTCTCAAGAGCCTCCAATCTGAAGGGCTACTGACCACCATGCCTGTCATCATTCTCACCGCCCATGGTACGGGGCCGAATGCCCTGCAGGCGATGCAACTTGGAGCCTACGACTTCATTACGAAACCCCTTGACATCGACCAGGCGCTTGCGACCGTAGCACGCGCTATCCGGCACATGGAACTGCAGCGCGAGGTCGAAGTATTACGGCAACAGCGGTTCAGAGATCGCTCTCTTGAGGACATCAGCGCACCCGAAGAGGGGCTGAAGCCTCAACTTATCGGCACCTCGCCGGCATGGATCGAGATCTTCAAGAATATTGGCAGGGTGGCTGCCACCGACGTAGGAGTTTTGCTTCTCGGAGAATCGGGCACGGGTAAGGAAGTTGTTGCGCGCGCGATCCATGACAACAGCGCAAGGAGCCGCCACCCCTTCATTATCCTCAACTGCGCAGCGTTGCCGCCAGAGTTGTTGGAGTCCGAACTCTTTGGACATGAACGTGGGGCATTTACCGGAGCAATCTCCCAGAAACGCGGAAAATTTGAGGCTGCAGATGGAGGCACGATCTTTCTTGATGAGATTGCCGAATTACCCCTGTCGCTGCAACCTAAGCTACTTCGTATCCTGCAAGAGTGCACCTTCGAGCGGGTCGGCGGAACGGCTTCCATCCACGCCGATGTCCGGGTGATCGCCGCTACGAACCGTCCATTGGAAGGCGAAGTAGAGCAGAAGACTTTCCGAGCCGACCTGTTCTATCGGCTCAATGCGTTTACTGTCCACCTTCCGCCGCTGCGCGAACGTCAGTCCGACATACTCCCCTTGGCGGAATATTTTCTTGCGCGCTACGCCAAACGCAATCAGGTCTCCGCGACAGGACTCGCGGCCGACGCCATCGTGGCCCTGCAAAGCTATCCCTTCCCAGGCAATGTGCGAGAACTGGAGCATCTGATCGAACGCGCTGCCGTTAAGGCGGGCGGACGAGCCATCACAGCCGAACAGATCCAAGAGGAATTGACCAAGGCGAGGAGTCCCGCACCGGGCGCATTCGATACCCAGGCGGCGATCGGACTGCCCTTTCATGATGCGGTCGCAAACTGGGAGCATTATCTCATCGAGCAGGCATTGAAAGCTGCCCACGGCAACAAGTCGGATGCTGCTCGCAGGCTCGGAATCCATCGACGGCTACTCTACGAAAAGCTCGCACAATTCGGAATGCTCTGAGCGGGTTCCGGTTCTCTAATCTACGTCAATCCGTCAACTTTCGAATGCGATGAAAGCAGGTGGCTCGCCGAGTAGTCGCCCGGCCATTTCCAGCAATTCAGACGGATGTACTGGCTTCACAAGTACCTCAAATGGCTCAGATCTGCCGCTCGTCCGCTTTAATGATCTCGCTGCGCGCCCTCTAAGAAGAGAAACATCCCCTCTGGACACCCCTAAAGAGAAAAGAAAAGCCTAGACAAGCGAGAGAGAATATCAGCGGGGCCGTTCCTGCCCCGCAACGCCCGGCCCTTACGTGCGCACAGCAATAAGGAAGTGAACCAAATTTCTTTCTTCGTCAAGTGCCCCCGCTTCAGGCAACGGTCTGGCAGAGGCGGGAAGAACCCGTCAAGGGTCTCCGCTTCGCTTCGATGAACGCGCACCGAACGCGCGCCCTTGACCGAACCTTCCCGCCTCCGCCCGTTGCGAAGAGCCATGAAGCGGGGGCACTCAACGAAAAAAATTTGGTTTGGGTGCTCTTGCTTCTGGACGCCAATCGGCCCCACGGGGCTTCGCAGGAGCATCGTCATGGAATTCAGCAACCACACTACCAGCATCGCAGCCACCACCGCCAGCAATGGCACAGCCAGCAGCCAAGCTGCGCCGCACAGGAAAAATGCGGCGCAGCGCAACCGCAGCGATTCGCCCTATCAGGGGCGGACAGCGCAGAAAGACAATCCAACTCAACTCATCATCAAGCAGGCCGTGGACTTCCTCATCCAGCAGGTTGAGGCGGGCAAGAGCGAAACCTTGCCGCGTATCTGACCGCGATGGCGCGGTTCCACAATTACAGCTTTGGCAACATCGTTGCCATTGCGCGGCAGCGGCCCACGGCTACGCGCGTTGCGGGATTCGGCACATGGAAAGAGATGGGCCGGTTCGTGAAGCGCGGCGAGAAGGGCATCCAGATTCTCGCGCCGATGATCGGCTACCGGCGGAGGAACGCCGAGGCCGCACAGAACACCGACGCGGACGGCAGCACCAAGCCTCAGCCGGTGCTTATCGGTTTCCGCGCCGTGTATGTGTTCGACGTGGCGCAGACCGAGGGCGAAGACCTGCCGGAGTTCGAGCACAACATCTCCGGCGAAGTGGGCGAACAGCGCGACCGGCTGATTGATTTTCTCGCACAGCAGAACATCGCGCTTGAGTTCAACGAGAGGATCGCCCCGGCTTTGGGCGTGAGCTACGGCGGCAAGATCGCCTTGCTTCCCGGCCAGTCGAAGCCGGAGGAGTTCGTCACTCTGGTTCACGAAACGGCGCATGAACTCTTGCACAAGGCCGAGCGCCGCACCTTCACCACGGCAACCGTGCGCGAGACGGAAGCCGAGGCCGTGGCCTTCATCGTGGGTCAGGCAATCGGCCTGGAGATGGGCAACGCTTCGAGCGATTACATCCAGATGTACAACGGCAACGCAACCTTGCTGGCCGAAAGCCTTGAGGTTATCCAGCGCACCTCCGCTGTGATTCTGGCCGCAATCCGCGACGACGAAAGCGCGGAACCGGCCACGGAGCCGGAGCAGTTCGCAGCGGCCAGCTAACGCACACATCCTGAGCGGGTGCGCTTGGGAGTGTGCCCGCTTGCGCCCTCACGCAAGATTCAACCGGAATAGGAGATTCCCCATGACTACTACAGTTCAAACTCAGTCCGAGTACCGCGACCTGCCGCTCGATTGGCTGGTCGTATCGCCCACCAACCCGCGCAAGACATTCGACGAAGATGCGATGCAGGAACTCGCCGCCAGCATCCGCGAAAACGGCGTGTTGCAGCCTTTGTTGGTTCGGCCCCGCGCGGAGCGGAGCTTTGAGATCGTTTTCGGAGAGCGCCGGTATCGCGGCGCGGCGATGGCCGAGAAAGAGACCGTGCCGGTCTGCATCCGCGAAATGACCGACGCTCAGGTGTTGGAGGCGCAGCTAGTCGAAAACCTCCAGCGCCGCGACGTGCATCCGCTGGAAGAGGCGCAGGGATTGCGGGCGCTTGCTCGAATTGGACGAACCCAAGTACAGCATCGAACTAATCGCAGCCAAAACGGGAAAATCGTCTGCGTATTGCGCCGCCCGTTTGAGATTGACTGAGCTTGCGCCCGTCGCGGTTGATGCTTTTCTGAAGGACGAGATCGGAGTCGGCCATGCGCTTCTCTTGGCGAAGTTGCAGCCCTCGGAACAGGAGCAGGCCCTTGCCGCTTGCTTTCGCGAAGATTGGAGCAATGGCAACAAGGCAAAGCGCATCCTGCTCCCGGTGCGCCATCTTCAGGACTGGATTGAGCAGAACATCTTGCTCATCCTGAAAGACGCGCCGTTCAGCAAGCGCGACGCGCAGCTTGTGCCCGCAGCGGGCAGTTGCCTTGAGTGCCCAAAGCGGACCGGGTACAACACGCTGCTCTTTACCGGTATCAGCGAAAACTCGGACGCCTGCTCGGACCCTGCCTGCTATGCGGCCAAGCTGGATGCGCACGTCAAGAAAACCGTAGCAGCCAAACCGAAGCTGGTACAGATCACGACCGCCTACGGCAAACCCGCCGAAGGCAGCGCGATTGTGCCTCGCAACCAGTATGTCGAAATCCGGCAGGAGAAGCCAAAAAACAAATACCAGCAGGACGCGCCGGAATACAAGACATGCAAGTACACCACCGAGGCCATCGTTGCGGACGGAACGGACAAGGGCGAAATCCGCAAGGTGTGCGCCAATCCCGATTGCCCGGTGCATCACCCCAAGAAGCAGCAGCGGCGGACGGACGCCGATGCCGCGATGAAGGCCGCGCAGGAAAAGCAGCGCCGCGAGGAGGCGCAGGCCCAGGCCACCGGGTTGCGCGTCCTGAAAGCCATCGGCGACGCGGTTCCCGTGCGCCTGATGAAACGCGACCTGCTGTTTGTTGTGTCGCGGCTTTCCGCGATGCTGGACGAGCGCAAGCGTTGCCGTCCTCATCCGGCAGCACGGCATGGGCAAGCCGAAGGACGGCGAGGCACCGGCGAAACTGCTGGCTGCCTTTCTGCCCAAGGCCGAGGAAAGCAAGCTCGGCCGCATTTTGGTGGAGACTGTCATTCTCCTGTCCATGCACAATCAGACCGACGCCGCGAAGATTCTCCGCGATGCCGCACAGGTGTACAAGGTGGACGTTGACGCCATCTCCGCACAGGTCAAACAGGAGTTCGCGGCGAAAGCAACAGCAACGGCAACTAAGAAGTGTGCGTCAAGCCGCCCGTAAAGTCGCAGCTCAAGACAGCCAAGAAATCGGCGGCGGCATAACCTTCAACCCAACCGGAACACTGTGCGGAGCCTGCAAGATCGGCTCCGCATTTTCATGCCCGCTGCCCGTCTGCCCGCCCTCAATGCGATGCCCCGGACAAACGCCGGGGCGACATTCTGGCCCTCCCGACGGGCAGCGCCGAACCGCTCTCGCCGGGAACACATGGGGGTGCGAGTGTATTGTGGCAAGCTTGTTCATGCCCCCCAGCAACTCAATGACGCGGTTCGGCGCACCCAGCAGAATTGCCAGGAGCCCGTCTACCCGCCCTCATGCGATGCCCCAGAAAAGCGCTGGGGCGTCTTTTGCCCCCTCCCGACGGGCAGTGCCGCCCGACGTACGTAGCGGCACGCGATCCTGTTCCCGGCGTGTCGGGCGCGATTGCTCCATTTCATTTTGCACGCTGGCGAGGCCCGGCTAGCTTGCGGTATGCAGTCGGCGCTGCTACGCAGCGGTTGCAGGATGTCGCGGTAGGGATACCCGGTACTCCGAAGTATCGAATATGCCCACTTACAACGGACTTCAACCACTTGCCGACTTCTGGAACAGGATCATGCATACGCCGCCGCAACTCGATCTTGACCCGTTGCAACGTCGCTTGCATACGCTTGCGAATCGTCTGCCGAAGCACCATAAACCTGCCCTTGCTCGTCTTCCCGCAGATGTGCTTGAAGCCGAGGAAATCGAAGGTCTCCGGCTTGCCCAGACCAGCGCGCTTTCGGTTCTTTGCCGCGTGGCGTCCGAACTCAAAAAGTCGCGTCTTGTCCGGGTGCAGTTCCAGTTGGAACTTCTCCATTCTTTCTTTCAGTTCCGCCCAGAACCGTTCGGCCTCGTCCTTGAACTCGAATCCAACCACGATGTCGTCGGCATACCGCACCACGATCACATCGCCGTGCGCACGCTTCTTACGCCATGCCTGAACCCAGAGATCGAAGACGTAGTGGAGGTAGATATTCGCCAGGAGCGGCGATGCACTGCCACCCTGCGGCGAGCCTGCCTCCGCGAACGTTCGCACTCCCTTTTCCAGCACGCCCGCGTTCAGCCATTTCTGGATGAGCCGCACAACGCGCCGGTCCGCTATCCGATGCTGGAGGAACCGGACCAGCCACTCATGCGACAGCCTGTCGAAAAAGCTGCGCACGTCCAGATCCAGCACCCAGTTCACACGTCGCTCATGGAGTCCACAGTACAGGGCGTCCAGCGCTTTATGCTGGCTGCGTCCTGGCCGGAACCCATAAGAGAAGCCGAGGAAATCGGTTTCGTAGATGTTGTTGAGTACTTCCACCGTCGCTCTCTGTACGAGCTTGTCTTCGAGCGCCGTGACGCCGAGCGGTCGCTGCCGCCCGTCCGCCTTCGGAATGTACACCCTACGCACCGGTTTGGCCCGGTACGCTCCGCGCTTCAGTCTATGGGAGAGGTTCTGGAGATTCTCCTCAAGAGCCTCGCCGTAGTGCCGCCACGTCTCCCCGTCCACACCGGCTGCCGCTTGCCTCTTCAACTGCGAGTAAGCAAACCGCAGGGTGTCGATCCGGTAGATGTGATGCATCAGAGCGGTGAACCTTGCATCCTTGTTCGATTTTGCCGTTTGTCGTATCTGCGCCAGCTCGCTTGGCGCGACTACCCGGCTCTGAGTCCGGATCGCGTTTTGCTGGCCCAGATTCCCCTTGGCCAGACCCCTTCCCTCCATCTCCTCCGCCGCCGGTGTTCTGGTTTTGTTCGGAAACTTCTTCGGTACTATGGGTCTGTCCGACTTCCCGTGTTCGTTCATCATCGGCTCCTGTCCTTGGACTTCCCGATGCGTCCCGCGAGCGCTGGCCGCTCACGGGTGAACCCGGGATCTCCCAACTTCCGTGCACGATGTGTCCCTACGTGCCAGGGTCACAGACCGCGCAGGACCCCGGTGAAGCTCGCATTTACGCTCCACCGAATGTTGCCTTCCGCGTCGTGTCAGGGCGTCGGCGTCCTGAAGTTCGGGGTATTTCGCGGTTCAATAACCTGGCCCATAGTTCCTCCTGTCAACGCTTCGTATCCGGCCTTGCGACCGTGCCCGCATGACTCGGAGCCGGTGTGGCTTGCTAGGCCTTCACCGTACGACTCTTTCATTCGCTACATCTTGCCGGCTTGCCCAGTGCGGTCTGCATCGCGCTCCTTGAAGGTGGTTGCTACTGCCCTCAAAGAACACGGTGCTTACGCACCGGATGTTGGCGCTGCGACACGTCACCCCCAAATGGGATGCTGCCGGTAAACCGGCTTGAAATCTTAGGCGGGCGACGTGAACGCACTTTGAATCAGCAGTTTGGTAATGCGCGTATCCGGCGCGGCGACAATGCGTTTACGCGCGTAAACGCGCAGAGCACTCTTACAGCGCGCAGCGTGTAAACGCACTGATAGACAAAGGCTTCCAGCATTCCGGCGCTTGACGGGCAAAATCGCAGAGGTGCAAGCTGTTTTCGAGGCGGGTTTCCCCATGAGCACTCCCCGCATCCCGGCTCCGTTGCAGTCTCCAGCCTCACCGAACGGCGAAGCGCGTCCGGTTCTCCGTGCCAAAACCATTGCAACCAGAGTAACGCCGGAAGAGCTGGCGGAGGTAGAAACCGCCGCCGAAGGCGCAGGAAAAACCGTGGCCGAATGGCTGCGCGAGCTGGCCCTGAAAGCCGCGCGGCAACGTCCGGCAGACCCTACCGAGTTGGTTCTGGCCGAGGTTTCGGCGCTGCGATACATGCTCCTGAATCTCTTTCATGCGACGGCCCAGGCGAACGCGGAGGGCAAGCATTTGCTGCCCGATTCCGTGGTCAAAATCCGCGACCAGGCCAATGTGCGGAAGCTGGCCGACGCCCGCAAATTGCTCGCAGAGTTTCTGTCCCAGGAGGGACCGGACGGGGGCAAGCAGTGAGCCGCCCCATGCGTTTTCCGAGCCGGACGGGACGGCTGTTCTGGTTCCTTTTCTGGCTTGCGGTTGGCCCGCTTGTGCTCATCTTCCCGGCTTCGGCATGGCTCTACTGGACACTCACGCCGTTGCAAAAGGTCTACCTTCCGACCTATGCCGCCAGCTCCGTAGGGGCAGGGATTCCGCACAGCGAGATGACGATCCGATGGGTGATGAAGACCGCGCCCAGGCGGAAGCCGGTTCCTGCTTCCGCCGAGGATGTAGTTACCGGGCCGGACCCGAAACTGCCCGTCAATCTCTCGCCCAAAGCCATCGCGGAGGGCTGGCGTGGAGTGGCTTACAGCGCCCCGGAGAAAGTGCCCGCAGACGCATCTTGCCAAGGGATTGCAGGAGTATGTCTACGATGGCGTGAGCGTGTGGTGGTTGTTTGGCCGTCCCATGCTCAACAGCCTTGCCGTGCTGATGCTGCTCTATGTGCTCCGGCTCTGGATGAAGCAGGGTTTTGCCCGGAGACGGCAGCAGGAAGAACGTCACGGACGCAGAACCAAAGGCCCGGAGTTGGCATCGGCTTTACGGTGGCGCAGCGCAAAGACAGACGGCATCCGTTTCCGTCTGCGCTTCGAGAATCGCCTTTTGCGGTGGCTTCCCTTTGGCCCAAGCTATCGCATCCCGAAGCGACTTGAAGCCAGCCACATTCTGATGATGGGCGACACCGGCGCGGGCAAGTCGAACGCCATCCGGCAGCTTCTTCGTCAAGTGCGGGAGCGCGGAGAAAGCGCCATCGTCTATGACCCGGCAATGGATTTTGTGAGCGAGTTCTACTCGCCCGCGCGTGGCGATTTGATTCTCAATCCGCTGGATCAGCGTTGCCCGTATTGGAGTCTTGGCAACGAGATCGACCGCGACGAAACAGCGGCGACGATTGCCGCTGCGTTCCTGCCGGAAAAGGAGTACGAGAAGGAGTTTTTTACCGATGGGCCGCGCCGGATACTGGCCCATCTGCTCAAACGGCAAGCCGCAGCCGAGGGACATTCTGAGCATGATGTCAGACACTTCTCGAATCGAGTTTGCGGTGAAAGGAACGCCGCTGGCCGCGTTGCTCGATACCGGAGCACCGGCACAGCGGGCGGGTGTGCTGGCGAGCTTGAACATGGTGGCCGACAGCTTGGAACTGTTGCCGGAGTGGGAGCATACGAGGCCGACCTTTGCGACGGCGGAGTGGTACACCAGCCGGAAGCGATGGGTGTTTCTCACGTCCACTCCGGCCTATCGCGCGAAGATTTTGCCGCTTCATTCCGTGTGGCTCGATTTATTCATCCTCCGCATGATGGGGTACTGCGAAGACCACACGGCGAAGCCGGTATGGTTTGTGCTGGACGAGCTGGCGAGCCTCAATAAGTTGCCGCAGCTCCACACCGCCGTCACGGAAAATCGCAAGTATGGGAACCCTGTTGTGTTGGGTTTTCAGGGCCGCAGCCAGCTTGAAAAACGCTACGGCCAGGACGCCGAGGCCATGCTTTCGCAGCCCGCAACCAAGCTGTTTTTCAAGACCACGGAGCCACGCGCCGCGAAGTGGATTTCCGATGCCATCGGAGAAATTGAAGTGGAACGGTTGAAGGAATCGCGCAGCATGAGGCTGTTCGGCAGCAGGAAATCGTATGCGATGGAGATTGCGACCAAGCCGCTTGTCATGGCGTCGGAAATCTCCGGTTTGGAACCGTTGCACGGCTTCATCAAGCAGGAAAACAAAGTTGTTCCGGTTCACTTCCAGTTCGCAAGGAAGCACGGCGGACAACCGGAGTTCATCGAGCGCAAGTTGCCGGAGATTGCGCCCAGGCCGTCACCGCCGACGCCGGTAGCTCGCGCAGAGCAACCCAAACCATCGGCAGCGGTCCAGACCACGCTTCCACTTTTCGATGCCCCCGCCGACCAGCCCACCGACAAACCCAAAGAGGCGTTTGTGTGGGATGAGTCCAAGGGGATTGAGTGAGGCGTCTAAAGGAGTAGAGCGCACATGCTGACGATCTCCAAACCGCTGTCAGCTTCGCAGGTACGGACGTACCATGAGCGGGAGTTTGCGTCGGAGCGGCAGAACTATTGGAGCCGCGACCAGCAGGGGCATAGCGAGTGGCAAGGCAAGCTGGCCGAGCAGTGGGGCTTGAAGGGTGCGGTTGGCAATGAGCACTTTGCGCAGGCTGACCGAAGGCCAGCATCCGCACACGGAAGCGCAGCTCGTTCGCCATCAGGTTTCCAAAACCTATGAGGGAAAATTCGGCAAGGAAGTGACGAGCGTAGAGCATCGCGCCGGTTGGGATGCCACATTCTCCGCGCCGAAGTCGTGTTTCACTCACCGCACTTGTCGGCGGCGATGAGCGCGTGCGAGAGGCGCATCGGGAGAGTGTGCGTGTGGCGCTGAACGAGTTGGAGAAGTACACGCAGGCCCGCATCGGCAACGTCCACGCGCCGGAGACAACAGGCAAATTCGTTGCGGCTACCTTTGAGCACGATACCGCGCGGCCTGTGGACGGCTACGCCGCGCCGCAGCTCCACACCCATGCTGTGATCTTCAACGTCACCGAACGCGACAACGGACAAACACGCGCCTTGCAGCCGCAGGAGCTATTCGCGTCGCAGCGCGTCGCCACCAGCGTTTACCGTTCCGAGCTGGCGATGCGGTTGCAGGGCTTGGGCTACGAGCTGGAGCGCGGCAAGCATGGACAGCCGGAGATCAAGGGCTATACGAAAGAGTATCTGGAGGCCAGCAGCCCACGCCGGGAGCAGATCAAAGATCATCTGCGCGAGATGGGAATTGACGGGGCTGGAGCCGCGCAGGTTGCCGCCCACCGGACGCGGGACAGCAAGGAGCTGCTATCGCCGGGAGAGGTATTAGAGCGGCATCGCGAATCTGGCCGCGCAGTATGGACATCAGGCCGACAAAGTTGTGGCCGAGGCGCGGGCGCATGAACAGCGCCACGTCTACGAACCCGACCGCATCGCGCAGCAGGCCGTCACCTATGCCCGCGATCATCTCTTCGAGCGTTCCGCTGTGCTGGACCGGCGCGACCTTCTGGAAGCGGCGCTCAATCGCGGCATGGGTGAGACAACGTATGCCCATATCCGTCAGGAGTTCGCGCAGCGGGCCGCGCGAGGCGAGTTCCGCACGGTCGATCATGCCGGAGCAGGACAGCAGTACACCACCGCCGCGATGCTTCGCATGGAACGCGAGATCGTCACACGGATGCAGGAAGGCAATCAGCGCGGGATGAGTGACCCGATGCTGGTTTCTCCGCAGATTCGGATTGCGACGGAGGACCGCCACCCGGAGCTGAATGCCTCGCAGCGTCAGGTGGTCAATGATGTTTTTCTCTCCCGCGAAAAGATGGTGGGATTGGATGGAGTCGCTGGCGCGGGCAAGACAACGACGCTGGCCGTCATCCGTGAAGGCGCGGAGGCGCAAGGGTACAAGGTCGAAGGCTTCGCGCCCACGTCCCGCGCGGCGCAAAAGCTGGCCGATGCAGGCATGGAAACATCCACGCTGCAAAAGCATCTTGCACGCGGACAACAGCCGGACACCGGAGAGCGCCGCCTGTATGTGCTCGATGAATCCTCGCTTGCGTCCACCAGACAGATGCACGAGTTTGTGAATCGCCTGCATCCCAATGACCGCGTGTTGCTGGTGGGCGACCGGAGACAGCATGAGGCAGTCGAGGCCGGGCGTCCCTTCGCGCAGCTTCAGGACGCGGGCATGAAGACGGTGAAGCTCGAAGAGATCGTCCGCCAGAAAAACCCGGAGCTGAAACAGGTGGTCGAGCAGCTTGCGCGGGGCGAGGTGCGCGAGGCCGTGCAGGGTTTGGAGCGGCAGGGCCGCGTCCATGAGATTTCGAGGCCACGAGGAACGCATCGCTGCGATAGCGAAGGAATATGCGAAGTCGCCGGAGGGTACGCTGGTTGTCTCGCCCGACAATCGCTCCCGCGTGGAGATCAACTTGGCGATTCGTGCCGAGATGCAGGAGCGCGGCTAGTCAGTAAAGACGAGCATCGCATCGCAGGCGCTTGTGCCGCGCCAGGACCTCACCGGGCCGGAGCGGACATGGGCCGCGCGGTACGAGTTCAACGATGTAGTGCGCTACGCGCGCGCGTCGAAAGAGACTGGCATGGAGCGCGGCGAATACGCGCGGGTCAAGAGCGTTGACGCTGACAAGAACCTGTTGACGGTGGTGCGGGCCGATGGCTCCGAGCTGACCTATGATCCTCGACGGCAGCAGGGCGTTTCTGTTTACCGCGAGGAACCGCGCAGCTTCGCCGTGGGCGACCGCATCCAGTTCACTGCACCGGCCAATGATTTGAAGGTTGCCAACCGCGAATTAGGAACGGTCGAAGCTATCAGCCAGGATGGGCAGATGCGCTCTGAAGATGGACGGAGGCCGCGACGTGCAGCTCGATCCGCGCGAGCATCCCCATCTCGATCACGGCTATGCGGTGACGAGCCATTCCAGCCAGGGACAGACCGCCGAGCGCGTATTGATTCACGTCGATACCGAACTGGCCGCGAAAGACCTGCTCAACAGCCGCATGGCTTATGTCGCCGTCTCGCGCGGCGCAGAGGACGCGCAGCTTTTCACCAACGACCGTGCGAAGCTGCCGGAAGCGTTAGGGCATGACGTGTCCCACGAGAGCGCCCACACTGCCGACGATGAAGCCGGAGCAAGCCATCACGCCGCAGCAGCCGGAGATCGCGCCGGTCATCGAACACGGCATGGGCTTAGGGCATAGCCTCTAACTCTATGAATCGTCCCTGTAGAATGGTGTCTCGTGTTCAAGAAATGCACAGAAATCGAGAAATAGCCTGCACAGTTCCTACACAGCCAAAAATGGCATATTTATCTCTAAATAAATCAGCAATTTCTAAAAATCTACTCACCCGCTCAGGATGACACCCCGGGTTAAGGGCACAACTTCTAGACCGCCAGTCTTTGTACACGGCTCGCCTGACTCACCATCGAAGCTCTTTGCGTCAACGCCGCCGGCACAAGCGGCCGCCAGTTCTTTGGACGGCTTACAGGTCGATGACCGTCGCGCTTGGTTGCCGTCTGCAGTAGAGCGCGCAACTCCACCAGAGCGGCAGCGCGAAGCTGCGAAATCCGCGACTCCGCCAGCCCCAGCACCGCGCCAATCTGCTTCAGCGTCATTTCCTCGACGTAGTACAGCGTCAAGACTCGCGCTTCTCGCTCCGGCAGTCTTCCTACCGCGGCCGAGAGTTGCGCCGACACCTCACTTTTCAGACACAGAAACAATGGGTCCTCCTCCGGCGAAGTCGGTATGTAGGCCGCTTCTTCCTCAGCCGAATCTTCCGAGTGCAGTTCATTCAGGCTGCCAATTTCCAGATTTCTCAGATCGCCGAGCAGTTGCTGGTACTGGCCCAGCGGTATGCGGAGTGCAACCGCGATTTCGCTTTCCGTTGGCCTGCGGTTTAACTGATGGATCAGGCGCTGCGTTGCTTCTTCGATGTCTCTTCCCTTGCGGCGAAGATCCCGCGAGCCCCAATCCAGGCTCCGCAGGCTGTCGAGGATTGCGCCGCGTATGCGGAATTGGGCGTAGCTGCGAAACTGCACTTCTTTGTTATGGTCGAATTTGTTGAAAGCGTCGATCAGGCCGACGACTCCCGCACCGACCAGGTCGTCCAGTTCGACGTGCTGGGGCAGCCGTTCGTGGATTTTGCGCGCGACAAAGCGTACCAGCGACATGTGTTCCAACAGAACTTGCTCGCGCGTGGCGAAATCTGCCGAAGGCCGGGAAGCAGCGACAGATTCCTCGCCGCGAATTTCGATTTCCGCAGTTTCGACCTCTCCTCGTTGCCAGGCAGAAAGTGGAAGACCGCCAAAAAAAGCGGGAACGGGGGTACTGGAAACGGGGGACGTTGCCATGTATGCCTCTCTGTTTTATGGATCCGCAATGCTTGCCGGATCTGTTTGTGATGTAGTGGTGGATTTACATTCGCAAGAGCAGAGGGGCTGAGGCAATAAAAGAAACACGGCAGGAACCGCGCAAAATCCGTTTCGGAACTAGCGGCGATCAGTGTTCCATTTTGGGACGGGCCGTGGTTCGTACAATTGGATCGTTGTCTCGGAATTTATCGATTCGAATTATGCGAAGAACTGAATATCGCTGAAACCTATCGCCAAACACTTCATTGTCAGTAGACTGATCCGCAATAGGGAGATTCCATGAGAATCAAAATGCTGTTTTGTCTTGTCCTCGCGCTTGCGCTTCCTGTGGTCATTACCGCTCCGTCGCTGGGGCAAACTTATGACGTAGTGATTCGAGGAGGACGCGTCATCGATCCCGAGACTGGCCTGGATGGCATTCGCAACGTGGGCATTCAAGGCAGCAGGATTGCCGCCATTTCCAGTAAGGACATGCAAGGCAAGCAAGTTCTCGACGCGCACGGCCTGGTCGTCAGCCCCGGCTTCATCGATCTCCATCAACATGGCCAGACCGCGGCGGACTATCGTCTCAAGGCATTCGATGGCGTGACCACAGCGCTTGAAATGGAAATTGGAACACCCGATGTCGCCGGATTTCTGGCCAATCGGAAACGGGGAGCGTTGATCAATTACGGTACCAATGCCGACTACGACGCAGCCCGCGCTCTGGCCTTTCACACGCCGGTGCCGGCTGGGGAAATCCTGCCTAAAGCTGGACCCGGAACCAACGACCCCGCTACCCCGGAGCAAATCCAACAGATCATTGCTACCCTGAACGATCAAATCCGCGCCGGGGCCCTGGGCATTGGCATGGGGATTCAATATGCACCCGGAGCCAGCCGTTGGGAGGTCTTACAGATTTTTCAGTTTGCCGCCGGCAAGCGCCTGCCGGTCTATACGCATGTCCGAAGTGCCGGACATTCCGACCCGGGTTCGAGTGTCGAATCGTTTAGCGAAGTGATCGCGGATGCGGCCGTCACAGGAGCATCGCTGCACATCGCCCACGTCAATAGCAGTTGCATGAAAGACGCGCCGAAATGCCTCGCGATGGTAGCAGGCGCACGTGCGCGCGGTCTCGATATCACCACCGAGGCCTACCCATTTACCGCCGGCATGACGGAGATCAACTCGGCCCTGTTTAATCCTGGCTGGCAGCAGAAGTTTGGCATCAGCTACAGCAGTCTGGCCATGCCCGGAACAGGGGAGCGTTTGACCAGGGAGCGGTTCGATCAACTGCATGCTGACCCCAAACCGCATCCCGTGCTTCTCTATCTCAACGACGACGCCACCGTGGATAACGTCATTCTCAACCCGCTGGTCATGATCGCCAGCGACGGCATCATTAGTCATCCGCGCGAAGCCGGCAGCTATTGCCGCGTGCTCGCCCGCTATGTGCGGCAGCAAAGAAGCCTGACCCTGGACGACGCCATCCGCAAGATGACTCTGATGCCTGCGCAGGTCCTCGCGCAATCCACCCCTGCGGCACTGCGAAAGGGCCGCATCCAGGTTGGAGCGGATGCTGACATTGCTGTCTTCGACTTGGATCGGGTCTCGGATCAGTCAACGTACAGCCATCCGGACAAACCGAGTATCGGAATGAAATACGTTTTGGTCCAAGGGGTGCCTATTATCGTCGACGGCAAACTGCAGCCGGGCGTTCTGCCCGGAAAGGCACTCATCGGCCACGACAGCAGTCCAAAGTAAAAGTTGTCATCCCCGGAGAATTTCGACAAGGCCTCCACCGCTCACCACAAGCCGACCCCTCATCGGCTAATTTATTTCGCGCGTCGATGAGTGAGTTAGCGATTTTGCGTAAATCGGGAATACGAGGAAGACAGCTTATCGCCACAGAATTCAAGTCATCCGGGCGGCTTCCAAGGCCCGCATTCACTGCGGTGCGTAATTTTGCCTTGTCAATCGTATACAACCTGTATGGCAGTAGTTTGGGGTACATGGGCGGACGAAGTGGAGAGTGAGGCTGCACGCATCGCGCACGGTCTGAGACAACGAGACATCAGCGTGCTGAGTGGGCTAATCGAGCAGTACCAATACCGTCTGGTGCGATATTTCGTCCACCTGACTGGGCGTCGAGATATCGCAGACGACCTCGTGCAGGACACATGGCTGCGTGTTCTCGAACGTGGATCTCAATACGACGGCCACTCACGATTTGAGCCGTGGTTGTTCGCCGTTGCCAGAAACCTCGCGATCGACTCCCTGCGCAAGCCTCTTCCGATCAGTCTCAACTCGGACGAGAATGGGCGCGACCAGGGCAACGACTGGCCTTCAGCAGACGCATCCCCGTTTGAGCAGGCGGCCCGAAATGAGGATGCAAAGCGATTGGCTGTCTGCCTTGGCTCGCTCGATCCGCTGTACCGCGAGGTTCTCGTACTGAGGTTCCAGGAGGACCTGTCCCTGAGCGAGATTGCCGATGTAGTGCGGGCGCCAGTCAGCACCGTATCCTCACGTATTTATCGCGCCTTGGCGACACTACGTGCTCATTTTGGGGAGGAGATCAATGCCGACTGACATGCATTCCAAGGCGCACCATCTGATCGACCAGTCTCTCATCGGCGAGATTTCGCAGACCGATGATCGTTGGCTTCGGAATCATCTCGCGGAATGTGCGGAGTGCGAGACATTCCAGAACTTTTCACACTCTGTCCTTCGGAGCCTGGGCGACCTCTCCTTCGGCGTTAGCGCCGGAGCGACGGACCGGATTCAGCGCGTGATCGCCGAGAGGGTTACCGAGTTAAGAAACGATCATTCTCTCCGCCTTCGAGCGCTTGCGGGAGGAGTTGCTGCACTGATACTGACCGGGTTGGGTTCCTCAGCGGCCTGGAGAGCTGCTTCCCTAGTGAGCCGGAGCGCGAATGTGGCGGGATCGTCACTCCATCTGGGGGTTCTGATCTTTTGGTTGCTGCCGTCCCTCGGCGCATCCCTGATCCTGTTCGTTATGCCAATTCTTCGCGAAAACGTGAAAGAGGGCCAGGTATGAATATCCAGGCGTCCTATCGGTCGGGCTGGAGACTGATCCCGCGGGCTGCCTGCTTCCTTGCGGCAGCGGTGCTGATTGCGGTCCCGCCTGCCGTACACGCAGTGTTCATCCATAACCACGAACACGGATTCGCATTCAGCCTCTGGGTCTGCCTGCTCCTGGGGGTACTGGAAGCCGGATATGTTCTTTTTGCCGGATACGTCTACGGCGACGCAAGACGAAGAGGCATGAATGCCGTTGCCTGGACTGTGGTCGCCGTTGTCATCCCCAACCTCATCGGCTTTCTTCTCTATTTCGTTCTCCGAAAGGCCGTTTCCCTTCCTTGTCCTCAATGCGGCCAAGGTGCAGCTCCGCGAGCGGCCTTCTGCTCAGCCTGCGGATGCCAGCTATCGCTCATTACGACCCAAGAAGCGCAGAGAAACCTATGAATATTCTTCGATCGGTACGTATTGCGTCCGGGTTGCTGGCCTTCGCCTTGATCTGGCGGCCTCTGTCAGCGCATCCCCAACAGCCTCCGGCGGCTCCGGGGCGACTCGTCAATATTGGAGGACGCAGGCTGCACCTGAATTGCACGGGCACTGGGTCCCCGACCGTCATCGCGGAGAGCGGAAGCGGCGCATTTTCCATTGACTGGGCGCTTGTCCAGCCCGAGGTGTCCAAGTTCACCCGATTTTGTGGCTATGATCGCGCTGGCTACGCCTGGAGTGACCCAGGACCGGCGCGGGATTCCGTGGCGCAGACGGTCGACGATCTTCACCTGCTGCTGCAAACAGCGGATATCCCGCCGCCCTATGTCCTGGTAGGAGCTTCCCTCGGCGCGCTGTTCATTCGGGCTTACCAGCGGCGATATCCGGGCCAGATAGCGGGTCTCGTCTTTGACGACTCGACGACGGCAAAAACCCTTGGCTTTCCTATAGACGGGAAAAACCAGTTCATCGTCGACATCTCAGCACAGCAACTCCACGACCTTTTCGCTTCTCTGTTGCGCGATCCGCCGCCCGTACCTGCACTGCCAACCAAAGTCGAGGCGCCTTTCGACAACCTGCCTCGGAACGACCCGATAGCCTGGTTGTGGGCGATTCGCAAATTCATTGCCGGGTCGGATGTTGCTCAAAGCATGGTTGCAACGGAGTCCTGGCGCGAAGAGTTCATCGCGCTGCAGCAACAGCGACTGGAACGCCGTCATCCGTTAGGAGATTTGCCGGTGGTTGTCTTGATTCGGGGGGAGAATACCGATCAAAACCATCGGGAGCAGGGCGTTCAGCTTGCCGCACTTTCAACCGTCGGCAAACTTGTGGTTGCTGAGAATAGCGGCCACGAGATTCACCTGTATCGACCGGCTCTTGTCGTTCGCGCAATTCATGAAGTGGTTGCGGCGGTTCGCAACCGGCCTCCGCAGCGGGCGCGCTGAACAAACTCTCTTTGTGTCGTAGGGCGACTGTCCAACCCCGAGAGTTTTTGGAATGGCTCCAATGCAGAATGGCTCCAGTGCATGACCGCCAACCCGAAGATTGGCACCATCGTTGGTGCCAACAGCCCAATGCGCTCGCTGACCGCCGCACTTTAGCTTTGCAAACAGGATGAGTACCCGGAGATACCCCACTGCTGACGAACCTGCCCGTTGCCTCAGGGCGCGTCTCTTTCATCCCTGCACGCACGCGGTGACAAAGATGCCATGCCGTTTGTAAGAGATTCCCAAAGTCCGGCTGAACCAGATACCGGGTGGACAGTTCGAGTGGCCTCCTGTTTTAAGTGCGCCTCCAGAACATTTCGTGCATCTTCGTGTAAAGCACACATATATACTCTGGAGGATTCATGCTGAACACACAGATGCTGATAGCTCAGGCCTACTCTGCCTTCAATCATCGGGATATCGACAGCGCCCTGGCGCTCATGACTGAGAACGTTAGCTGGCCCAAGGCATCGGAAGGCGGGCGAGTCGTCGGGAAAGAAGAGATTCGGTCCTATTGGACCCGTCAGTGGAAGGAGTTTGATCCTCACGTGGAACCACTTGAGGTCATTGACCAGGAAGGCGGCATTACCAACGTCAAAGTTCATCAGCTCGTGAAAAGCCTTGGTGGCGATGTCCTCTCTGATAGCGAGGTGTGGCACGTTTATACCATCGCGAACGGTCTCATTGAGCGCATGGACCTCAAGGAAAGCGAAACAAGCTCGGACCTGACCCCATCTACAGCATTCTCCAGACACTAGAAGCTGTCTCATAAACCGGAAATCATTCAAAACGTCTGGTGTGAGACCCGCCATTGAAGCGGGTCTCGGGTCGTGCGCCGAAATCACAAAGGCATATTATGAGACAGCTTCTAACGGCATGTCGCAGAGACAACGTTACTGCGGATGCAACGGGTCGGATCGGAATATTTCCACTGGATCGGCTTAGCGTTCGCCTCCATGCAAAGATGTTCTTCCCGGACCTAGTTGTTTTAGAGCGAAAGATCGGAACTTGTCTACGACTGCCGCTCGAAATCGTTTACTGACAGCCATACCAACTTCACACGGCGGTATCCGGTCTAAAATCTCACAAGCGACTACCGAAGCGACACTATGTTTGACGGCCGATGCGGGCATAATGGCGATGCCCATGCGCGAATGGACGAGTGAGATCAGCGTTGGGACCTCTCCTGCGGTCTGAGTGACATTGGGAACAATCCCGGCATCGCGAAGCATCCCGAACATCAAATCGTGGAATCCAGGGGCCCAGGTACGCTCATACATCACGAAGTTCTCGTCCGCCACTTCGCGCAGGCGCACCCTTTTTCTTTTGGCTAGTTTATGGGACGAGGGTACGACGAGCACGAAGGGTTCGCGATGCACTGTGACAACATCGAGGGCCGAGTGCCCTCCAATCGGCAGACGAAGAAATCCAATGTCGAGCGACCCGGTCTCCAGCATCTGTACCTGCTCCGCCGTGAGAATATTGCGCAAAGAGACCTCTACTTCGGGATATAACTCTCTGAACTGACGAACGATATCGGCCACAAGCTCCCTTCCCGCAGTTGAGATGAAGCCGATCCGCAATCGTCCCAGTTTCCCGTTGGCAGCTAGCCTCGCCCTGCGAATCGCTTCCTCCAGTTGCGACATCGCCGCAGCGGCATCATCACGAAAAGCCAAGCCAGCCGCGGTGAGCGTTGTTTTGCGTCGGTTCCGCTCGAAGAGTCGTACGCCGACCTCCTCCTCAAGAGCTCGTATTTGAAGGCTCAAGGCCGGTTGGCTGAGATGAATCAACTCCGCGCTACGTCCGAAGTGCAGAGTCTCTGCTACAGAGAGAAACGACCGAATTTGACGAAGTTCCATTTCCCTATCTTATTTGTAAAATTAATCACAGACAACAAAACAAACAATGTCACTTATTACAATCTCCAAGTCTCTAACGGAGTGTGCCAGAGAAATGGCCCGATACCGCAACCAAGAGAGGAGTAACGAAGATGACATTCAATTTATTAGAGAAGCAAACCTCACGCCGTGAAATGCTGCGTGGTTCTGCCACGCTGGCAGGCAGCGTCTTTCTTGCACAGTTCTCTCCCGGGACGTTGCTCCGCGCCTCCACGATGAGCGGCGAAAAACCCGCACCTTCGCCGGCCGACCTGCTCGCGAGTATGCGCGCCAAGTTCAATGCCGCTCCCCTCAAAACGCAAAGGCTTGGCGAAGATGTCACGCTGTTCTCCGGCCCCGGGGGAAGCGTGGTCGTGCTCAACGGCCCCGACGGAAAATTCGTCGTGGACACTTTCGTTGCGCCGGCCTGGCCCAGGCTCAAAGAGGCTCTCGACGGTCTGGGCAACGAGCCCGTGAAATGCGTCATTGACACCCACTGGCACTTCGACCACACCGACAACAACGCGCATCTTCACGCCGCCGGAGCCACGGTCCTTGCGCACGAAAACACAAAAAAGCGCATGTCAGAGCCGCACGATCTGCCGGTCTTATACCGAGGACCTGACGGCGCGCTCGCCGGCTTGCATTTCGATCCCTCGCCCGCGGATGCCTTGCCACAGCACACCTTCGCTTCCACTTACAAGTTGCAAGCCAATGGCGAAAGCCTCACGCTCCAACATGTTCCTCCCGCGCATACAGACACGGACATCTACATTCATTTTGAAAAGGCCAATGTGATTCAGATGGGCGACCTCTTCTTCAACTGGATGTATCCCTACATCGACCCCGGTACGGGCGGCAAAATCACCGGCAATATTGCCGCCTGCGACAAAATTCTATCGCTGGCCGGCAACGACACCAAGATTGTTGCGGGACACGGCCCGCTCGGCAACAAAGCGGATCTCACGAAATTTCGGGACATGCTGGTCACTTCGCGCGATCGCGTTCAGAGATTGAAGTCCGCGGGCAAATCTGCCCAGGAAGCCGTCGCGGAAAAGCCCTTCGCCGATCTCGACCCCGTATGGGGCAATGGCATCATAAACAGCGAGCAGTGGGTCCAAATCGTCTATCTGACGCTCTGAGTCTGCCCGAGTATTATCTTGCGAACGATCCGTCAAATTAATTCGGAAAGGAAAAGCAATGAGCAATTCAATGAAAGTTATGCGAGTACAACGACGAATCTCTCAGTCCCTCTGCATCGTTTTCCTGCTGTTTACTTGCGGCGTTGCGTCAGCGCAGAGCAAGGAGCATCGTGTTCGAAATATCGTCCTGGTTCATGGCGCCTGGGCAGACGGTTCCGGCTGGAAGGGCGTTTACGACATTCTCGTCAAAGATGGCTTCGACGTCAGCATCGTCCAAGAGCCGGAGACGTCCTTCCAGGATGATGTGACTGCCGTGAAGCGTATCCTCGCACTGCAAGGCGGACCTAGCATCCTTGTCGCGCACAGCTATGGGGGAGCCGTAATTACGGAAGCGGGCACGGATCCATCGGTTGCCGGATTGGTATACGTTGCCGCGCACATGCCAGACGCCGGCGAAAACGAAGCCGACGACGGCAAGCGCTTTCCAAGCGACCTCGCCAAATCAGGCGCCATAAAGAAAACGCCCGACGGTTTCACGTATATCGACCCGCCACGATTTCATGAATTGTTCGCAGCTGACCTTCCTGGCGACCGGGCCGCATTCATGGCGCGCTCGCAGGTGTTCAACTTCGCGAACAATTTCTCAGCAACGATCACAACTGCCGCCTGGAGAACTAAACCGAGTTGGATGGTAGTGGCGGGAAGCGATCGAACTATCAATCCGGACCTGGAACGTTGGTACGCCAAGCGAGCTCATAGCCACGTGGTCGAAGTCCCCGGTGCGAGTCATTGTGTGTTTATATCGCATCCCAGGGAGGTCGCAGATGTAATTGAGAGTGCCGCGCGTTCGGTCTCGAAGTAGCTCCGACTCCGCAAGAAGTCTCCACACGGAGGGACCAAGTGAAACTTCTCGAAATTCAGTCGTCACCAAGAGGCGAATCTTCCGACTCGATCACCCTCACCAAATCATTCATCGAGGCGTGCAAGAACGACAATGCCTCAATCACCGTGGACACGCTGAACGTCTGGCATGAGCGGTTACCGGAGTTCGACTACGAGGCAACTGGAGCGAAGTACAAAGCAGTGAAGCACGAAACGATGACAGAGGCCGAGTCCAACATATGGGAGCGTATTCAATCGCTGATCCAACGATTTCAGAGCCCCGATCGAATCGTTTTAGGAACTCCAATGTGGAACTTCGGCCTGCCCTACAAGCTCAAGCAATTGATTGATCTCGTAGCGCAGCGAAACTATCTTTTTACTTACGATGGCAAACAGTACGGCCCTCTCTTGAACGTGGAAAAGGCAATCGTCGTCGCGGCTAGGGACGAAGATCATTGCAGACGGACAAATCCGCGCGATCATTTGAGCGTCATGGCCCGCGCCAGAGGTTATCCGCCGCACCGCCAGTTGCCTGTCAAGCGCTGCTTCCTCGATCATGCCGCATAGGTCAGTATCGAATGTGACCGGCTCGAAGCGAGACAGACGTTCCACCTTGATGTTGGCACCGAACTCGACTTCCAGAGCCGCTAATTTCTCCGCGAGCGCGCGCTCTGCTGCTTGCAACTCCTCCTCGCATGGATGGCGTAAATCGACAGTGAACACCGCCTTCGAGGGGATCACGTTGATAACATTTGGCTCAAAAGCGATGGCGCCGACCGTGGCGACGCCGCCTGGTTCCGCGTCTTGAGCATAATCCTTGACCGCAACGATGACGCGCGCTGCGACCTGTCCGGCGTCGCAGCGCATCGCCATCGGCGTGGTGCCCGCGTGGTTGGCATTACCCTCCACAGTGACGCGTTGCCATGATATCCCTTGCAGGTTCTCGACCGCGCCAATTTTGACGCCCTCATGCGCGAGCACCGGCCCTTGCTCGATGTGCAACTCGAGATATGCGTGCGGCACAACGAAGCCAGGTTCAGCCAAACCGGCGTAACCGATCCGCGCCAATTCCTCACCCAGCACCGTGCCGTCGGTGCCGATCGAGGCTAACGCATCCTCGACCGTAAGCCCGCCCGCATAGACCAGTGAGCCCATCATGTCGGGGGCGTAGCGCACACCTTCTTCGTTGGTGAAGGCACCCACGATGATTGGTCGCTCCGGCGTTACGCCAGTAAGCTTTATCGCGTCGATCACCTCCAACCCGGCTATGACGCCGTAGCAGCCATCGTAAATTCCAGCATTGCGAACGGTATCGATGTGCGAACCGAGCATAATTGGCGCTGCGTCTGCCTCACCGGCCAGCCAACGGCCGAATATATTGCCGATCCGATCAACGATTACCTCGAGGCCGGCTTCTCTTAGCCATGCGACGAGCAGATCGCGTCCCTGCTTCTCAGCATCATTGAGGGCGAGGCGGGCAAGTCTGCCCTGCGCGTCGCGGCCGATCTGGCCCAACTCCTTAAGGCGACTTAGGAGCCGGTGGCGATTAACAGCGGGCGTCATGCGTGCGCCTTTCCAAAGCTTCGACGGATGTGAGCCCAGTCAGCATTTTGTAGAGCAAAGGGTCGGTCGCCCCCTCAGTGTTGATCAGGAAGATGCGCGAGCTGTTGCTGAGCGCAATCGCATTGCGCGATATTGGATCGTCGGCAACCCCGATCAGTCCGGCGAGACCCACCCCACCGCTCTCACCAGCGACGATCGCCGGATCGGTGCCGGAAGGGCGCGCCAGGCAATTCATAGCGTCAATAGCCTGCTCGTCCTCCACAGTCATGAAGGCATCGGCAACCCGCGAGAGGATGCGCCACGCGACGAGCGAAGGCTCAAAGCATTCGAGCATCGCCATCACGGTCGACTTTTCCTGGTCAAGCTTGACCGGGTGTCCGGCGCGTGCGCTCTCGAACAGGCAGGCCGCGCGAGAAGGTTCGACCACCGTGACGAACGGACGGCGACCGCCGTAGACTTGCGCGAAATAGGCCGACACCGCTGCCGCCACTCCCCCCACTCCAGCCTGGATGAAGACATGGGTGGGTGCATCAGGCAGTACGGCCACCGCTTCGCGAAGCATCGCGGTGTAACCTTGCATGACGAGGTGTGGGATCCGCTCGTAACCGGGCCACGACGTGTCCGACACCATTACCCAGCCCTTCGCCGCCGCTTGCCGGGAGGCTTCGGCGACAGAATCGTCGTAATTGCCCTCAACCCTGACCACCTTCGCGTTGAGCGCCGCTATTGCCCGCGTACGCTCCTCGCTGACGCCTGCATGGACGAAAATGATGCAAGCCGCACCGATAAGCTGCGCGCCCTGGGCGACTGAGCGGCCGTGGTTACCGTCGGTGGCGCAGGCAATTGTCATGTTGGCCGCCGCCTCGGTAACCAGAGGGTTTTGCCATTCCGCAACGTCCATCGGCCGGCCGAGCCGTTCGGCTGCGCGTTCGACCGCGAGGCGCACTACCGCATAAGCACCCCCTAGCGCCTTGAAGCTACCGAGCCCCAGGCGTTGCCCTTCATCCTTAATGTAGATCGCGCCAACGCGCAGTTCGTCCGCCAGCGCCGGCAACGATAGCAGCGGCGTTGACGCATACCTGTCTCGGTGGGCGAGAAAGCGCCCGACTTCTTCGGCCCCAGCCGCACCCAGCATGGCACCGTCCGTCGGATCGAGCGGCGCGCGGTATGCGCCGAGCGTGTTGCGGATCAGCATCGTCGTCCTTTCGAATAACTCTCCGATAATATTATCGACACCTAGGAGTAATCGTGGTCGAAGGCAGCATCGATCTGATAATTTTTATCTAATGACGAATGCCTTAGACGCCATGGACCTGCGCATCCTCGCCGTGCTTCAGGAAGATGCGCGCCTGCCGATGGCCGACGTCGCCGAACGGGTCGGATTGTCGGCGCCGGCCTGCTACCGCCGTATTCGCGCACTGCGCGAGAATGGCGCGATAGAGCGCGAGGTTGCGCTGGTTGCGCCGCGTACGATGGGCTGGCCCGTAACGATGATCGTCCTCGTGTGGTTGGAAACCGACCGGGGGCGGGTGATCGACGACCTGATACATCGCTTGCGGGCGGCGCGCGAGGTGACTGACCTCTGGTACGTGACTGGCGACCAGGACCTTGTCCTCCATGTCGCGGCAGAAAACATGGAACGGTTTGACGACTTCACGCGGCGTACGCTCCACGCTGAGGAGCATGTCCGGAGCTTCAAAACACTCGTGGTACTGAAGCAGGCGTGGCGCGCCGCTCCGCTCCCTCCGGTGTAGTCGCGGATATGCGATTTATGAGTGCACGACCTGATAGCAGAGCTGCAGCAACCTGTTTTGACCCTGATTTGAGCAATTAGATACTTGGCACACAACGTAATTCCGCGTACATTTGACTTATGGACGCGCCTGAGACACTTCAAAACGCGACTATCTACTTCAGCGGTCCTGACCGCTGCTTTCAATATGCGCTCAACCTTCGCTGGCCGAACGGTGTAGTTTCTTGCCCACGGTGCGGCTCTGAAAAGCATTCGTTTATCAAGACGCGCCGCATTTGGTTTTGCTCTGGATGCAAGAAGCAATTCACGCTCAAAGTGGGAACGATCTTTGAAGATTCCCCGCTGGGACTTGATAAGTGGATGTGCGCGTTCTGGATGCTCTGCAACAGCAAGAATGGTATTAGTTCCTGCGAAGTCGCCCGTTCGCTTGGAATTACTCAGAAGTCGGCATGGTTTATGCTCCATCGCATCCGTAAAGCCATGCGTGACGATACCTTTGCGAAGTTTTCTGGCGAAGTCGAAGCCAATGAAACATTTATCGGCGGGAAAGCTCGTAACATGCACATTTCCAAGCGCCAGCGTCGCATTACCGGAACTGGAACCAAAGACAAGATCGCGGTTATGGGAATCCTTGAGCGCGGCGGAAAAGTTCGCATTAGCATCGTTCCGAACCGGAGGAAGGTTACCCTGCAAGCGGAAGTCAAAAAACATGTGGAGGCAGGTGCGGCGCTCTACACTGATGCGCTGCTCTCCTATAAAGGATTGGCTACCGATTATGCCATAAGGTCGTTGACCATGCTGTCGAATATGTGAACGGTCGCATTCATACCAATGGCCTTGAGAACTTTTGGAATCTTTTGAAGCGCGGCATCAGCGGAACCTACGTGAGTGTCGAACCGTTCCATCTTTACCGTTACCTCGATGAGCAAACTTTCCGCTACAACAACCGCAAAAACATCGACGATCAGGCGCGGTTTGAACTGGCAATGCAGAATGTGGCTGGCAAGCGGCTCACCTATAATGAACTGACCGGCATTGGTGCTGCCACGACACACTGAGAAAGGGCAAGGACGTGGCAAGCGCAGACGCTAGTCCTTGCTGGCCTGCTTTCGCTTACGCTTTGGTTTGGGCTTCTCTTTCGTTCCATCCTTCGATGCCTGAAAGAGTTTGGCCATTCCCTTATCGAAGGTCTCTCGTGCTTTCGGGCCTTCGTGATATTCATGGGCTTTCAACTTTGCCATTCTCCTTGTTCTTTCTTTCATACGCTTGACCGACGAAACTCTTCATTTTCGGATTTTCGAGTACCACTTGCATCTGTTCAGAGGGCATGTCTTCGTAAAATTTGATGGTTTCCCGATCCTGTCTAGCTATATAAGAACTGGCCTTGCGTTCTTCGACAGAAATTTCAAGTTTCACGAAAAATCCCAAAAGCAGATCGATCAGAGTTTGAAAATCCTCTCCAGGTCTAACGTCCGTTGTGTATGGCTCCAATGAAATTACTACCATTCCAGTAGTCTTTCCGAGTGAAGTCATCACTAGCTTCACGCGATGAGCAAATTCCTCCTGATATCGATAAATTATTTTTCGCGCCCATTCCGAGTAAGCATTTGTCCACAAACCGCTTTCATCCATCCGTTCTTTCATCCATGCGCTAACGTCACTTCCCGTCGGCATCGGGCCGCAGTTTTTCAAGGCTGGAGGCGGTCCGGCATCTGCCGACATCTGGCGTAGGTCCCGCGCAAGTTGGATGATGTCGATTTGGAGTGGGATGAACCGCGCCATTTGAGTTCTTATTTCGTCTAGTTCTTGCAATGCTTCCTTTTTTTCGTTTTCGAGCTGTTTCCGGATTTCTGCGGCCTTCCACGATTCAGAATTTCGCGTTGCCTCCATGCGGCGAAGTTCTTCCGAATGGCCTTCCTTAATTCGCTTGATCTGCCCCTGTCCCTTGAGGAGAGACCGAAGCGATAGGAAGATGCTCATCCCAAAAAGCAGCAATCCTATAATGAGCCACGTGACGTGCGCTGGGGTAGGCGTCATTTGCAAATCCCGAGGCTTGATTCCAAGCCAGACGAATATGCAAGCGAGTCCCCCGAGACCTCCGAGCGCACTAAAAAGAAAACCGAAAAATCTTCCAGTTTTCGCGTCTTTTTCAGCCATATCGTTTCATTTTCTGCCTCCGCATTCTTGTGCGTCAAGTAAGTAATTACCCTCATTTGGAGGATAGTACGAGGGCTTGCAGTTGATCCGCAAAGATCGTCTCTCGCAATCGCGGGAGGATGACTGGCCATCCGGAAGTAACTCTCGAATGCAGATCCGGCGGCCTCTCGGGAAATAAATATAGGTCGAAACCGGTAGAATGACTATAGACAGGTTCTAAATTCGGCCCGGCACCCGCCCATTCAGCTTCCTTCCTGCACGTGGTATGTATAGTTTCTAGCGAAAAATCCGGCTTCTTGCGCCTGTTTCGCCGTAAGAAACCTGCCTTTGCCTCCGCAAATCGCATAGAATCTGCGGTTTGTATCTTTGTCGGATCGCAGGAAGGTCTGCACAATCCTTCAACTTCCTTGCACAATCCTTCAACTATCTCGCACAATCCTTCAACTATCACACACGATCCTTCAAGAAATTTTGTCTTGCAACTTCGCTTTTCATTCGCTACACTGTCGAACATGGCAATCACACGGCGGCAAAAGGAAGTTCTCGACTTTATCCGGCAATTCGTGGAGCGCTGCGGCTACTCTCCTTCCTTTGAGGAGATTGCGCACGGACTGGACTTAAGCTCGCTCGCCACGGTGCACAAGCACATCTCCAATCTGGAGCGAAAGGGATTGCTGCAGCGGGCGCACAACCGCAGCCGCTCCATCGATGTGCTGCCGGAGCGCAAACGATCGGCGGTTCAGGAAATTCCAATGCTTGGCCGCATTGCCGCTGGCCGGCCAGTCGAAGCATTGGAGACGCGCGAGAGCCTTTCGTTGAATGACATTGTCGATAACAAAGCAGTGTTTGCACTGGAAGTTCGCGGCGAATCCATGCGCGACGACCACATTATGAATGGCGATTATGTACTGGTGGAAAAGGCGCAGACCGCCCGCCAGGGCGAGATTGTCGTGGCACTTGTCGATGGTTCGGAGACGACGCTGAAGCGCTATTACCTCGAAGGCAATGTGGTCCGCCTGCAACCGGCCAATACGGAAATGGAACCGATCTACGTTCCCGCTGGGCAGGTTGCGATACAAGGCCGCGTGCTGGCCATCGTGCGGAAGTTCTCGTAAGCGTTCTCGCTATTCATTCGGATCGGGATGCAGCACGGGCCGTGCATCGTCCGATCTCGTTGACTGATTTGAATCCGCGCCAACGCGTCGAAGAGTGGGCTGGTTGGGGCTTGCTCCGTTCGTGACAGGGCGCCGGTTCTCCAGCCGCTTCAGGCGAGCTTGAACCGCGTGAAACTCTGATGTATCGACGACGTATTCCTCCCGCGGCGGCAGAATCGTTGCGATCTCGTGTTCGGTCTTCGCGACCCGTTCGGGCGTCTGCGGATGAGTGGCGAAGGTCTTCGCGATGAGGTGCGGTTTGGTCTTCTGCAAGACCTCGATCTTCTGGAAGAACGCAACCAGTTGCTGCGGATCGTATCCCGCCCTATACATGTACTGGATGCCCAGCCAGTCGGCCTGCTCTTCAAAATCGCGCTGGAACTGGAGCATCGTCAAGGGCACCGCAAAGGCCGACGCTTCGTAAATTCCATAACCGACACCGTAGCCCGGCACCATCACCAGCGGAACCATGCCGAGATCAGCATAGTGCATGCGCGTCATTTCCCTGGCCTGGTGGTGCGCGGCCACGTGGGCAATCTCATGCGCCATCACGCCGGCGAGCTCGGCTTCATTGTCGGCGGCGAGAATCAGGCCGGAATTCACAAAGAAGTATCCGCCCGGCAGCGCGAACGCGTTGATCTCATCCGTGTCGATCACCTTGATCGTGAATGGGACCTTGGCGTCGGAATTCTTCACGATGTTCTGGCCGAGCCGGTTGACGTATTCCTCGATAACCGGATCATGAATAATTCTCGCGGATTTCAGAACCTGCTGAGCGATCTGATTCCCCCAGCCGATTTCCGCGTTCGTCGAATACCAGTTGCCCAATCCGCGCTGTCCGATCTTGCGATTTCCCACGGCATTCACGTCGTCGATGCTGCCGGGCTTGACTCCGGGCATTGTCTCGCCGGGTTGCGGGCAAGGTTTTGAGGTTGTGGAATCGGGCGGGCAGCGGGAAGCTTGCTGGTTTTTCGCGAATGCAGCCGGTGGTGTAACGGTCAGGGCCGCACCAAGGACACCAAGGATCAGATGGGCTGCGCCAATCTGTCGTCCTGAACACAACGAAGTAAAGTGAAGGGCCTTGCGGGTATCTCGACAACCGCGAGATCCTTCGCTCCCCACCCCGGTCCGCTCAGGATGACAGATCATGATCCAAGAATTCCTAAGGTTGTCTGATCAGTCGTAATACTCCAGCCCGAGATGCGTGATCAGTTCTTCGCCTTGAATGTGGCGCAGGGTGTTCTTGAGTTTCATCGATTGAATGAATAAATCGTGCTCGGGATACAGACCTTCCGGCGTCATCGGCGATTTGAAGAAAAAACTGAGCCACTCCTGGATTCCGATTCCGCGCAGGTCTTCTGTCCGCTTGGCCAAGTCCATCAACAGCACCAAATCCAGCGCAATCGGCGCAGCCAAAATGGAATCGCGACAGAGAAAATCGACTTTGATCTGCATCGGATATCCGAGCCAGCCGAAAATATCGATATTGTCCCAACCTTCTTTATTGTCGCCGCGCGGCGGATAATAATTGATGCGAACCTTGTGGTATATATCCTTGTATAAATCCGGGTACAGCTCCGGCTGCAGAATGTAATCCAGCACGCCGAGCTTCGATTCTTCCTTGGTCTTGAACGACTCCGGATCGTCCAGCACCTCGCCATCCCGGTTGCCCAGAATGTTGGTCGAATACCAGCCGCTCACTCCCAGCATTCGGGCTTTGAAGGCCGGCGCCAACACCGTCTTAATCAACGTCTGGCCTGTCTTGAAGTCCTTGCCGCAGATCGGAGCGTTGTTCTTCTTCGACAACTCATGCATCACAGGCAGATCGACCGTAAGATTCGGTGCACCGTTGGCGAACGGCAGTCCTTCGGAAAGCGCCGCGTAAGCGTAAATCTGCGACGGGGCAATTCCCGGGTCGTTCGCTTCCAGACCTTTTTCAAAGGCAGCGAGCGACTGATGTACCGCCGAAGGTTCCAGGAAAATCTCTGTCGATCCGCACCAGATCATTACCTGGCGATCGGTCTTCTTTTTGAACTCACGGATATCCGCGCGCAACTGTTCGGCGAGGTCCCGTTTATTTTTACCTTTCTTGACATTCGTTCCCTGCAGGCGCTTCACATAAAACTGGTCGAAAACCGCGGGCATCGGTTTGATCGATTCCAGATAGGGGCGAATCGACTGCAATAAATCTTTGTCGAGAACTTTGGCCGTGCTGGCCGCTTCATACATGCTGCCGGGAAAAATGTCCCAGCCGGTAAAGACAACATCGTTCAGGTCGGCCAGGGGAACGAAATCCTTAATGAGGGGCGTGCGGCCGTCAGTACGTTTTCCCAGGCGAACCGTTCCCATCTGCGTGATGGAGCCAATCGGTTTTGCCAGACCTTTGCGAACTGCTTCTACCCCGGCGATAAGCGTGGTTGCGACGGCACCCAGGCCAACGACCATAATGCCCAGTTTGCCCGTCGCGGGCTGAATTTTCACTGCACCAGCGGAACTTTTTGCGCCGGTTTCCTGATCTGCCATACGTTCGTCGGCCACCTTAAGAGTTGAATTTGCATTGAATCGAAGACACTTCAGTCTAACAGCGCAATGCAGTTTGCGAAATCAGGCCGGTCTGGAACCGATTGCCTTGCTCTCCCGCTGTTGTCGAAGGAAAACGACGCTTGCGCCAGCAAAAATTCGCAGTAAATAAATCTGACCATCCTTGACGGACATATAGGACCGAATTAGTCTGCTTTATATACGACTGATTCGGTCTTGTTTTTGAATTTAGGAGCAGCGTGTCGTGTTTCTCTTGTCTGGAGGCCTTGCAAGTGTCGGTTGGTTTGCCCTTTCATTTGAGCCGCAATTCTCTTCGTTTTCTTCTGTTTCTTACATTGACAATATGCTGTCTGACGGGCTGGCAAAAGGCCGAGGCGCAGCAGGAGCCTCCCTATTTTGTGACCTACTCTTCTGTGCTGGAGGAGCCCGGCAATCTGGAAATTGAAAACCAGAACATCGCTGCCGCGCCGAAAAACGCCAACGCGTTTTTCGCTCCGACAATAGAGTTTGAATACGGCACCACCGCCTGGTGGACAACTGAATTTTATCTGCAAGGGCAAACCACTCAGAACGACTCCACCGTGTTTACGGGCTTCCGGTTTGAAAATCGATTCCGGCCTTTACCGCGCGAGTACTGGATTAACCCGGTGCTTTACGTGGAATACGAAGATGTGAACGCTGCGGACAAGAGCTTCCTGGAGATCACGGGTAACACGAGCATCGCAACGCTCCAGGTGCCGAACGCAGTATTGCGCAAGGAAGTTGAGCGCTCGATCGAAGGCAAATTGATCTTGTCCAGCGACGTGAAGGGATGGAACATCTCCGAAAACATGATTTCGGAAAAAGCCGTGAATGAAAACGAACCGTGGGAGTTTGGTTACGCGCTGGCTGCGGCCCGCCCGCTGGCACTGGCGGGAGCAAGCCGGCCCTGTGTTTTCTGTCGCCAGAACATTGCCGCTGGAGCGGAACTTTTCGGCGGCCTGGGTACGCGTTACACATTCGGCCTGAAGCAGACGGAGCAGTATGCGGGACCGACGGTTGCGCTGAATACGCCGCGCGGATGGACGTTAAAGTTTTCCCCTGAATTTGGACTGAATGATAATTCCGCGCGTGTTTTGTGGCGCTTTGGCGCGTCGTATGAGATTCAACAGTTTCGTGATTGGTTTCGGAGGCGGAAATGAAAGGCAGGACTCTAGTTCTGGGGGCGCTGCTGGCAACGTCGGCGTGGTGCTTTGCAAAAGCGAATGGCGTGTGGTTGAAGAAGGTTCCGGTCGCGGATCGGAACAGAGCCAATCCTTATGGCGAAAACTCGCAGGCAGTAGCGGCGGGAGCAATTCTATTTCATAACAATTGCGCCAAATGCCATGGCGACAACGCGGAAGGTAAAGGTTCGCGACCCAGCCTGCGGAGCCAACGAGTGAAGGATGCGACCGACGGGGATCTTGCATGGATTCTGAAGAATGGAGAGGTTTTTAAGGGCATGCCACGGTGGGGCGGACTGCCCGAGCAGGAGCGCTGGCAGATTGTCAGCTACATTCGAAGCCTGAATCTTCAACCGGCGGAGGAGCAGAAGTGATTCCGCCGGGAAAGACGCGCTGCGGCGCGATTGCGCTGCTGACTACCGCATTTTTTGCGATATTGCTGGCGGGTTGCGGATCGGGCCAGGCTCCGGCAGCGCCGAAGGAAACGGATGCGACACCGGCGGCGGATTCAATCGGCGAAGCGCTGTTCCTGGACACGCGTTTTGGCCAATTTTTTGCCGCCAACATGACCGGAGTGAACGCTCCACTTGCGCACGGCGATCCGGTGGTGGCAGAAGTGCAAACCACGAATGGCCCGCTTCCGGGGCCGTTCGCGGGGCAGGCGATCAATTGCCGGTCGTGCCACTTTGTCACGGAGTTTGAGGGCGTCAGCGGCGCGGGCAACCGCACCTATGCCGACTTCACCACGCGCAGCCCGCTTCCACGCGTTCAGCCAAACGGCTTTGACCACACGCCGCGAAACGCGATGCAGATCGTCGGGTCCTTCACCAGCCGCTCTGGTCCGATCTTTCTGCACTTCGATGGAGAGTTTGCCACCGGAGAAGACCTGGTCGTGGGAACCATGACCGGGCCGGAGTTTGGCTGGTATCCGTCGCAGTACAACCAGGCGATTGCGCATATCGCTCAGATTATCCGAGGGGACGACGGAAGCAGCGCGCTGGCTGCTGCCCGTCTCAACGGACTGAGCTATTCCGTCGTGTTCAAAGGAACTGATCCAAGAATTCCGAGCAGCCTGCTGCTGCCGGCGTCGCAGAGAATCGATATGACAACGGCGAGCGACACTCAGGTGGTGAATGAGGTCGCCCTGTGCATTACGACCTACATGCAGGACCTGCTTTTTCAGCGCGATGAATTTGGGCGGTACATCGGTTCGCCATATGACGCTTTTCTGCGGGTGAATCATCTGCCGGCAGCGCCTTTGGCCGGTCAAACAAAGGCGGCATACAATCAGGAACTTTATCAACAGGTAATAGCACTGAAGAACCCGATTTACATCTCACCCGCGGATGGTTCGTTCAAGTATCACGCACAGCCGTATCAATTCGGCGCGCTGGAGCTGCAAGGACTGAAAATTTTTCTGGCGTCCGGCGCGACGGGCGCGACGAATGCTCATGCGGGAAATTGTGCAGCCTGCCATCAGGCGCCTGATTTCTCCGACTTCCAATTTCACAATAACGGCGTTGCACAGGAAGAATACGATGCATCCAACGGTGCCGGCGCGTTTCTGAATCTGTTTATAGCAACCAACACACAGCGTCTGGCGAATTTCAACGCGTATATGCCGCCATCGCCAAATCATCCCAATGCGTCCGAGTCTTTTCGTCACGAGGCAGTGGCAGGACAGCCGCAATACGCGGATTTGGGATTGTGGAACGTCTATCTGAATCCCGACATGCCGAATCCGCAGGCGAATCTGAAAGGATTCGTTTGCGCTGCTGGAAAAGATTGCAGCGTCGACCAGGGGCTTGCATCGACCATTGCGCAATTCAAGACTCCCGTGCTCCGCGACCTGGAGGATTCCGCGCCATATTTTCACGATGGCAGCGCGGCGACATTCACCGATGTGGTGAATCACTATATTTCGATTTCGCAGTTGGCGCACGCCGGGAAAATGCGAAATCCGCCGCCGGAGTTTGCGCATATGTCCATCAGCCAGGACGACGTGGCCGCCCTGGTGGCATTCCTGCAGTCGCTGACCGAAGACTACGATGACACGTAGTCCAGGCGGTCATACGCGAATGGAATTTAAAAAACGGATTGGCCGAAAATTGCATCTCTGTTACATAAGACAATTTTCCTTAAAGGATTCTCCTCTTGATCAAAACGGAAGGTAAGCCCCTATCAAAAGACACCATTCCTGCAAAATTGCAGGGTCGCAGTCGTGTGGTGATTGAAGGCGTTCATCCCGAGATCGACGGCGGAGAGTATGCGATTCAGCGAGTGGTGGGCGAGACGGTCGTTGTGGAGGCGGACATTTTTGCCGACGGTCATGACGAGATCGCGGCGCAACTGCTCTATCGCGGCCCTGGTGAACGCACGTGGCGTATCGCGCCAATGGCCCCTGCGGAGCCGTTCGGGATGGACCGTTGGCGCGGAGAGTTTACTGTCAATTTGCTCGGCGAATATCAGTACACCGTTGAGGGCTGGGTCGATCCTTTCACGACCTGGCGAAAGGCCATGCAGAAGCGCATTGATGCAGGCCAGGATGTACATGTCGAGTTGTTGTCGGGCGCGATTCTCGCGGGAGCAGCGGCGAAACGGGCCAAGGGAGAAGACGCGAAGCGCCTGAAAGAATTCGCCGGAAGATTGAGCGGAGCCGGTGGGACGCAGGCGGAGCCGGAGATGGCGCTCGATTCTACCCTGGAAGCGCTGATGCGGAAATACCAGGAGCACGCCTATTGCACTCGGTATGGCAAGGAATTGCCGGTCAGTGTGAGCCGCGAACGCGCCGGGTTCTCCGCGTGGTATGAAGTTTTTCCGCGCTCCTGCGCGACCGAGGCGGGCAAGCACGGGACGTTCAAGAGCGTGGAGGGATGGCTGCCGTATATTGCGTCGATGAATTTCGACGTGCTGTATTTGCCGCCGATTCATCCTATCGGCCATTCCTTTCGCAAGGGCAAGAACAACAGCGAAAAACCTGAGCCGGACGACGTCGGCAGCCCCTGGGCGATCGGGTCGGAAGAAGGCGGCCATAAATCAATTCATCCGCGGTTGGGCACACTCGCGGATTTTCAGTCGTTGATTGCGAAGGCGAAGGAGCATGGCCTGGAGATGGCTCTGGACCTGGCATTTCAATGCTCGCCGGACCACCCTTACGTGCGCGAGTATCCGACTTTTTTCCGCAAGCGGCCGGACGGCACGATCCAGTATGCGGAGAACCCTCCAAAGAAATATCAGGACATTTATCCGCTCGACTTTGAAACGGAAGATTGGCGCGAGCTGTGGATGGAGTTGAAAAGCGTTATCGACTATTGGATTGACCAGGGCGTGTTGATCTTCCGAGTCGACAATCCGCACACAAAGTCTTTTCCGTTTTGGAAATGGGCGATTGCCGAGGTGAAGGCCGCCCATCCGGAAGTGATCTTTCTTGCTGAAGCGTTTACACGACCCAAGGTCATGTACCGGCTGGCCAAACTTGGATTCACACAGTCGTATACCTACTTCACCTGGCGCAACACGAAAGAGGAACTAACGAAGTATCTGGAAGAGTTGACGCAAACAGACGTGGCGGAATTTTTTCGTCCGAATTTCTGGCCGAACACTCCAGACATTCTGCATGAGGAGTTGCAGAAGGGCGGCAGGCCCGCATTCACGAGCCGGTTTGTGCTGGCGGCGACTCTATCGTCTAATTACGGAATCTATGGTCCTGCGTTTGAGTTGTGCGTGAATACGCCTCTGAAAGCTGGAAGCGAAGAGTATCTCGATTCCGAAAAATATCAACTGCGTCATTGGGATGTGGAGCAGCCGCAAAATCTGCAGACACTGATCGCGCGGGTGAATGAGATTCGCCGAACGCATGAGGCATTCCATAGCAATCGTGGCCTGCGCTTTCACCCGACCGATCAGCCGTTTCTGATCTGCTACAGCAAGACCAACGCCGAAAAGACCGACGTAGTGCTTATGGTGGTGAATCTCCACCACGAGAAAACGCAGACCGGCTGGGTGGTCTTGAATCTCGCCGAACTGGGACTGTCCGACGATCGATCCTACGAAGTTCACGATTTACTAACCGCCGCGCACTACACCTGGCACGGCGCACGCAACTACGTCGAGTTGGGAGCCGGAAGGTCGCACATCTTTCACATCAAAACCCCACCGGTACAAGCGACGGGGTCATCCGCAGCGTAAACTTAGAGGAGCTTTTTCAGCGGAAGACAAGCACCCCAACGCAGGAGTCACGCCTTGAAGCAGCCGGGCAGCGCACCGGATCCCCTCTGGTACAAAGACGCCATCGTCTATGAACTGCACGTAAAGGCGTTCGCCGATGCGAATAACGATGGCATTGGAGACTTTCCCGGTCTACTGGGCAAGCTGGATTATCTGCAGGAATTGGGTGTCACGTGCATCTGGCTGTTGCCGTTTTTCGCCTCTCCCCTGCGCGATGATGGTTACGATATCTCGGATTATCTGACCGTCCATCCCAGCTATGGGACACTGGAAGATTTTCAATCGTTTCTGCACGCCGCGCACGATCGCGGGTTGCAAGTGATGATTGAGCTGGTGGTAAATCATACCTCCGATCAACATGCATGGTTTCAGCGAGCGCGACTGGCGCCACCCGGTTCGATTGAGCGCGATTATTACGTGTGGAGCGACACGGACGAAAAATATAAAGATGCCCGCATTATTTTCACCGACACGGAAAAATCCAACTGGACCTGGGACCCGGTAGCGAAGGCCTATTACTGGCACAGATTTTTCTCGCACCAGCCGGACCTGAATTACGACAATCCGCTGGTGTTGGAAGAAGTGCTGCGCATCATGCGCTTCTGGCTCGACATGGGTGTCGATGCGCTACGGATGGACGCGATCCCCTACCTGGTGGAGCGCGACGGGACGAATTGCGAAAACCTGCCGGAAACTCACGCGGTGATGAAGAAGATTCGCGCGGAGATCGATGCGCATTATGAAAATCGCGTGATTCTGGCCGAGGCAAACCAGTGGCCCGCCGACGTGCGCCCGTACTTTGGCGATGGCGACGAGTGCCACATGGCGTTTCACTTCCCTCTGATGCCACGCATGTACATGGCCCTGCGGCAGGAAGATCGCCTGCCGATTACGGAAATCATGGGCCAGACACCGCCGATTCCCGACAATTGCCAATGGGGTTTGTTCCTGCGCAACCATGATGAGCTGACGCTGGAAATGGTGAGCGACGATGAGCGCGATTACATGTATCTCGCCTACAGCGCCGATCCGCGCATGCGCATCAATATCGGCATTCGGCGCAGGCTTGCGCCACTGCTCGACAACAATCGACGGCGCATCGAGCTGCTGAACAGCATCCTGTTTTCGTTTCCCGGCACGCCGATTATTTATTACGGCGACGAGATCGGCATGGGCGACAACATCTATCTCGGCGACCGGAACGGCGTGCGCACGCCGATGCAGTGGACCGGGGATCGCAATGCTGGCTTTTCACGTGCCGTCCCGGCAAAGCTGTACAGCCCGGTGGTCATGGACCCGGTCTGGGGATATGAAGCGATCAATGTCGAAGCGCAGCAGGGCGATTCTTCTTCGCTGCTGAACTGGATGCGCAATCTGATTGCGCTGCGCAAGCTGTTTCGCGTCTTCGGGCGTGGCGCTCTGAAGTTCCTGAATCCGTCGAACCGCAAGGTGCTCGCCTACATTCGCGAGGACGGCGACGAGATTGTTCTGTGCGTCGCCAATCTTTCGCGGTTCGCGCAGCCTGCGCAGCTCGATCTGGCCGAATACGATGGAATGGTTCCCGTCGAGATGCTGGGGTACGTCGAGTTCCCTTCCATCAGCCGCCAGCCCTACGCGGTTACACTTGCGCCCTACGGCTTTTTATGGCTCGAACTGCATCCGGCGCCCGATGCGGCTGCAGTGCAATCCGACGATTCGGCATTGCTGGTTGCCGATCCGTCAGACTGGAAGAGTCTGCTTTGAAGGCGGCAATCGCCGCAAGCTGGAGGAATCCATCCTGCCCGCCTACCTGCCGAGGCAACGCTGGTTTGGCAATAAATCCGCGGTTATCGAAAGTACAAGCCTTGCGGATTGGGGAAGGCTCGACAGCGGCAGAACGTTGTTCTGCCTGGTGCAAGTCAAGTACGAAGCGGGCAGCGAAGATCGCTATTTTCTGCCGCTTGCGACTGCATTCGGCGCAGCCGCACGTTCTCTCCGTGAGAGCGCAGCCGCTGCGGTCGTCTCGACCGTTCTGTCACCCAGCGGCGAAGGAATTCTGTACGACGCGACATATGATCCGGCCTCCTCGAAAGCAATGCTCGATACGATTGCCGAATCCACAACCTTCAAGATGGAGAAGGGATCTGTACACGGTTCGTCGAGCAGCGCGCTGCGTGGTTTGGCGGACGGGACAGAGCAGACCCGGGATCACGATCTTACGCCAAGCCGCAGTTCCGCCGAGCAAAGCAATACATCCGATTCTTTTTGGCGATCGTCTCATTATGAAAGTATTTCGCCATCCAGAAGCCGGGCTGAATCCGGATTGCGAGATTGGGAGATTTCTGACCGAAGAGACTCGTTTCGCAAACGTCCCGACATTCGGCGGCTCCATCGAATACTTCAGCGAAAACGAAAAACCCACCACACTGGCGATGCTGCAGGGACTGGTTGCCAACCAGGGGGATGGCTGGCAATGGATGCTGGAGGAGTTGGAGCGTTATTACGAAAATAATGTTCAGGAGAATGTTCCAGCGGAAGAACGAAGCGGAGCGGTGAGCGCGGCTTTGTCAGTAGGGTCGATTCGCGCTTCCACATTTGCGCTGGACCGTGCCGGGGTGGCTATCGATGCCGCGACGGTCCTGGGACGAAGAACAGGAGAGATGCATCTGGCGCTCGCTTCTTCCAAAACCAACCAGGCATTTTCTCCCGAGCCGATCACCGCCGACTATCTGGAGCGCATGCGAAACGAAATTAACGAGGAGGCAATGCGCGCTTACGATCTTCTAAAGAAGACGATGTCCGACCTGGCTGATAATACTGTCGAAATGGCCGCTTTCCTGCTTAGCCGGCGCACCCGCACTTTGGACGCAGTGGGCGCGACGATTCTGGATCATGTGAATGGCCAGCGAATTCGAATTCATGGCGATTATCATCTTGGCCAGGTGCTCCGTGTAAAGACAGACTTCGTCATTCTTGACTTTGAAGGAGAACCGGCGCGTTCTCTCGAAGCGCGCCGTGCCAAACATTCCCCGTTGAAAGATGTCGCCGGGATGTTGCGTTCTTTTAATTACGCGGCATGGGCCGCGCTGATGAAATATTGTTCCCGCAGGCCGGAAGATGAGGCACGCCTGGAGCCCTGGGCGCGACTATGGGACAATGCGATGTCTGCCGAATTTCTCTCCGCGTATCAGGAAACGATATCGGGCAGTGCGCTCACTCCTTCCAATCCATCCGCATTTCGGGCGCTGCTCGATCTATATTTGCTGGAGAAGGCATTTTACGAACTCATGTACGAGCTGAACAGCCGCCCGGATTGGGTCAAGATACCTCTGATGGGAATTGCATCGCTGCTGGAACATTGAACCTTCCGAAAAGCGCGGGCGGCTGCGCGATGAAAAGACACTATGGCTGAAGTGGAGATGCTGCAGGAACAAACACGGGACGATGCCGGGGCGGGCCATACCGATCTTCTGATCGCGATCGCAGCTCCTTTAAGCAGCACCGTGCTCGCATCGACGGTAGAGAAGCTTGAAAAAGCATGCGGGCTGCTCTCGACGCCAGTTCAAGCAGCGCTGGCAATCCCGGGAGAGATCGCGTATGCCGGCCGAGTGATCGTAGAAGGACAGGAAACGACTGCCCATCCGCTACGATTCCTGAAGTACGATCTGCCACCGGCCGATCCCGACGCAATTCCCTGGCTGGCAAACAATGCTGCCTCTCGTAATATATCCGCTCTGGCCAATCAGCTTGAGGTTCGGGCATGCACGCTGCTCGGATCCGATCTGGACTTCACCCGCGAAACCCTGACTGCAGAACGGCTGACCCTGCTGCTGGATCCAGCATTGGAAGGAACATTCGACCTGGTGATGCCTCTGTACACGACGCAGCCGTTCGATGATCTTGTGAACAAGAGCATTCTCTATCCGCTGACACGCGCCCTCTACGGCCACCGAGTACGCAATCCGCTGGGGAATGAATTGCAAATGTCTGCTCGCCTACTCCCGGCGATCTCCTCCGACAATGGTAGAGATTCAACGCGGCAGCAAGGGCGGCTGCCTTGGCCCGCGACGGTTGCGGCGAGCCAGAATTTGAAAATCTGTCAGGTACAACTGGGCAGCCGCCGGCCGCAGACTGCAGAGGGCGTTGAACTCAGCGATGCATCTGGCTCAACTGGCAAGCCCGTTGTTTTTGAATATGGAAGACTACGCTGCATTCTGGCAGCGGGTGCGCGGATCGCATGACGTGCCGACATTCGGCAACTCTGAATCCGCTGAAGCCACGGCAGATGCGGTTGATGTGCGTCACATGGTGGAGGCATTCCAGTTGGGAGTTCGAAACCTGCGAGAAATCTGGACGCTGATTCTGCCGCCGGTCACGTTGCTGGAACTCAAGAAGCTCTCAGTGCAGATGCCGGATGACTTCCATATGCCAGATGCGCTCTGGACACGCATCGTCTACGACTTTGCCCTGGCTCATAGATTGAGGAACATTCACCGCGCGCATCTCTTCGGAGCTTTAACGCCGATCTATTTGGGATGGGTCGCGTCGTATGCGATAGAAATCAACAGGGCAGGAATTGCCGCGGCTGAAGATCGAGTGGAACAATTGGCGCGCACATACGAGTCGGAGAAACCGTATCTTTTGTCTCGTTGGCGCTGGCCAGACCGCTTTCAGCCGTAACGGTAGAACAGGAGCACGTCATGTGGGAACAGGTGCATCAAGCGCTGCAAGGATCTCTCCACCGGGCCGTCTTCAAAGTCGCGACCCTTTTGCCGGGGGTGTTGGCACTGGTGTTGGCAGTATTAGTGGCTGTAGGTATCGGATGGCTTCTCTCTTTCCTCGTGCGGCGTGTGCTGTTTGCCGTTCAGTTCGATACTCGCGTTGAAAAATGGGGAATTGCGAATGTTTCGAATTGGTCTTCATCGAACTCCCCGATTATATTGACCGGTCGCATTGTTTTTTGGGCGACGGTGGTTATCGGACTCTTTGTGGGAATCGCCGCGTTCGATGCATCCTCCTCCGCCGGATTGTCGACACTGGTCCTCGCGTATCTTTCAAAAATCGTCGCCGCAATCGTCGTCTTGTTCGTCGGAGTTGTCATCGCGCGCTTTCTTTCCAGAAGCGCTCTCATCAATGCCGTGAATATGAACCTGCAGCACGCGCGATTACTTAGCCTGGGAGTCAAGTGGCTGGTGCTCGTATTTACAACCGCCATGGTTCTGGACCACCTCGGAATTGCGCGCAGCATTGTCGATCTTGGCTTCGGCATTTTGTTCGGGGGGATTGTGTTGGCCCTGGCGCTGGCTGTCGGTTTGGGATCGCGCGACCTCGTCAGCCGCTCCCTGCAGCGCGAGATCGAGAAACCGTCGCGCGAAGAGGAACATGAGGTGCTGCGCCACTTTTAAGTCATTAGGGTCTTGGAATACTCGCCTTTGGTTTCCCTTCGCTGATCATAAAGCAATCGTCGGAAAATGGGAGTGCGTGATCCCGTGTCGAAATCCGTTGGCATCGATTACCGGATCATCGTCACTGATAAAACATCCATGCGGCAATCTTGAGAAGCCATTCTGACGTTTGCCGCGGATTGCGGGCGAAAAAATCAACAGATGTTGCATCGATGTATTAGCGACGTTCCATTGCAATCACTGCTTGACATCGCCTAAGAAATTCTCGTAAAGAATCTGGAAAATCGCGCATCATGGGTTGACTTATTTGTTTCAGTTTGTAAACTTGATTTAACTAATCAAACTTCGGAATCCGATTTGTGCTTCCCGGCACAAACTTTTGTAGTAGCTTGTACGCGCCCTGGCCTATCAATCCCATTTTTGTCCTTCAATGCTTCTCTGGCAGCAAAGAATTGATCACGCCTCAACTCAATCGGATTGTTCATTAACCATCGTCTTTTGGAGCGCGAATGAAATTTGGACTTTTTCTCCTCATGATCGCCATGAGCGGCACCCTCATGTCTCAGACCCAGAACCCCGCACCCAATGCCGGAGCAACACCTACAACGTCGCAAACTGACCTGAGCGGCCGTGCAATCTCCGCCTGCGGATCTATCACCTCTCCCGGCGATTATTATTTATCCCAAAACCTCAGTTGTCCCGGCACTGCGCTCCTGCTGTCCGGCCCGGGCATCAATCTCAATCTGAACGGCCACACTATTACTTACGGCACCGCAGGCGGCACGTTGGGAGCTGTCTACGGCATTGAAAATGACGCCTGTTGGGACACGAGCCACAAGGCCGAGGCCGTACCTTGCGACAACAAGAATGCCGGCCTGGGCGCGACTATTTACGGCGGGACAATCGTGCAGTCGACGAGGGCACCCGAGTTTTCTCACGCTTTTTTCTTTGGGCAGGACGACAACGACGATCAAACAATCGACGTTTATGACGTAACGATCACGATTCAACAGCCGGGCACGATGGCATTGTTCACCCAGTTCCTGACCGGCCAGATGCTGTTTGAGCACAACACGATCTACGACAATGTGAAGTCGATCGTCTATCCCGGCCAGGGCATCCTCTCAGCCCGATCGAATTTTCAAGGCCAGGCGATACACGTCGATAATTCAACCAAAATGAGGGCTGCGGACAAGATCGACAACAACAAAATCATCGGCTCCCCGCAGGGCGGCATCCGGGACACTTCGACAGACGCTAACGTATTTCAGAACGACATCAGCATGAATTCCACCTACACCAACGACTTCTGCGTGGACGTGCCCGGCGTCGACGAACAGGTCTACAGCAACTACTGTCATCCTGTGAATGGGCGTGGAATCCACATAAACGGAGAAGGAAGCCGGATCTACAGCAACACGATCGTTGCTACGGAGGCGACCGTCAACACGGAATATGCCGGATGTGAGATCGACGGTGCGTTCGGGATACAAATAGAGGACGACATACAGCAGGCCGGCGGCATGTCGGTCACTGGCAATAACGTAACCGTGAACACCGGCGCCTGCGGTGGCTCGGCTATTCGCATCAGTGGATGGGAGGCGGCAAGTCCAGCGACGGTCAGCGGAAACACCTTGACCGTAAACAAAACAGCGGGCGCTGACCTCAATAGTGGAGTCTTATATTCCATCGATGGCAGCAACCTTGCAAAAGTCACCTTTGGGGGCGACACGCTTAAAACAAGCGATGAATACTGTTCGGAAATCGGGTGGGACGGAGCACAGAACTTTACTGCGTCCCTAAGTGCGTGCAAGGCGCCCAATGCGATCGCAACAATCAATGCAGCCGACGAGCCAAGCAGCTTTAAGCTCACCAACGCGCCGGCGGCCCTAGTTTGCGGCGCAGAATCGGTCAGCAACGGAACCATTAACGGGACTGCGGTCAAATGTCCTAAGTAAAACTTCAACAGCCCTATGCAGAGCCGAAGGGACAATCCTTTGGCTCTGCATTATTTTTTTGGTGGTCCGAATGAGCGGCGTATCCACGGTCGCCATTTCTCAGGAGCGATTCCTCCCTCCGAGTAACTGTTGCCGGGGTTGCTTCTTCAGGAAAATCAGATTCCATCCGCATTTCGACCCTGCGGCAAATTCTGCCAGTTTTCTCAATTTGGATAGAATTCGGCGCATTTTGATGGCTTCAGCTGTCAAATGCTTTGCGGCGCGTTCAATAGCGGATGATGCCGAACGGAAGCCTCCATCTCACGCTAGCTTCTTAAGCTGTAATGCACTTCGCTCAAGGCTCGCAAGCGCTCTGCCGCGCTCTCCGGCGTAATGTCGCGCTGCGGTTCGCCGAGCATTTCAAAGCCGACCATGAATTTGCGCACCGTTGCGGAACGCAGGAGGGGCGGATAGAAATGCGCGTGGAAATGCCATTCCGGATGAGCCGCATCATCGGTGGGGGCGGGATGAAGGCCCATGGTGTAAGGAAAGCTCACGTGAAACAAGTTGTCGTAACGTGTTGTCAATCGCTTCAGAATATCCGCCAGGGCAGCTCGTTGCTCGGTATCCATCTCGGTTAGCGCAGCGATATGGCGACGGCTCAATAGCAGCGTTTCAAACGGCCAGACAGCCCAGAACGGCACCAGTGCAATGAATTCGTCGTTCTGTGTGACGATCCGTTGCGCCGCGGCGATTTCCCGCTGCAAATAATCGCAAAGTAAACAACTGCCGTGCGCCCTGAGATATTCCCGCTGCGCAAGACATTCCGCCTGAGGCTCATCCGGGACGTGCTCGGTGGCCCATATCTGGCAGTGGGGATGCGGATTGCTCGCTCCCATCATTGCGCCACGATTCTCGAAAATTTGGACGTAGCCGATTTCCGGCTTCTGGCCCAGTTCCTCGTATTGTTGCGCCCATGCCTCGACCACACGTTCGATGTCTCCGCACTGCATGCGAGCGACGGTCAAATCATGATCGGGATGGAAGCAAACCACTCTGCAAATTCCGCGCTCGCGCTGGACGCGAAACAGATCGTCGTGTGGAGCATCTGCGAAAGCGCGCGATTCAGGCAGCAATGCTGGATAATCGTTATCAAAAATAAAGACCCCGGCGTAATCGGGATTTTTGTGGCCGCCGGCGCGTGTGTTGCCGGGGCAGAGATAGCAGGCCGGATCGTAGTGAACCGCCGGCGCGGCTTCCGGTTTCGCGATCTCACCCTGCCAGGGACGCTCCGTACGATGCGGGGAAACCAGTACCCAACGCCGGGTTAAAGGGTTGAAGCGCCGATGCGGAGAAGCAAGCCAGCCAGGAGTGGTCATAGGAATTTGACAGGAACTGCACCAACAAAGCCAATCTCATCCTAATTGATGTCTGCATTGTCATCTGCTCTTTCATGGTTTCCGCCGCCTCGGCTGTGAAATTACGCATAGTGAATGCGTATGATGATCGATATGATTTCCGCCGATCGAATCGATGCTGCGCGCCTCTTAAAAGAATTCGACGAATGGACCGCGCTGTGGCATTTTGAGAGCTCAAAGGAGCAGGCCGACACCGGACTGAACGCGACGATCCAGGCGCTGCACCGTTCAAATTTCGATTTGTGGCATGAGGAGGATAAGGCTCGTGATCGCCACAGCGAGGATGCCGCAATCGCTGCCGCCAAGCGCGCGATCGATGAAATCAACCAGCGGCGAAATGATCAGATGGAACGCTGCGATGCGCTGCTATTGGAGGAACTGGCACTGGAAAATCTGCCGAACGGGTCCGCGGAGCCACATTCGGAAACACCTGGGATGATGCTGGATCGGCTCTCAATTTTGAGCCTGAAGCGGTATCACACGATCCAGGAAATAGATCGTCCGTCCGCTCCGCGTGGCCACCGACAACGTAACCGAGAACGGCTGTCCATTCTTGAAATGCAACGCAACGATTTGGCGATGTGCCTGGACCGGTTATGGCAAGCTGTGCTTCGCGGCGAGCGTCGTTTTCAACTCTATCGGCAACTGAAAATGTACAACGATCCGGATCTGAACCCCGTGTTGTACAAGGGGCGAAATTTCTGACCTGGTTCTGATCCTAGCTGGTCTGCAACGGGAGCGTCTGCTCATTGTTGTATGACAAGTCGTCGATGACAACCGACCCGTTTTCTATTCGAACGACTTTATATCGTCCGTCTACGATATCGCCCTGACCGGCGATAAAGACGTCCTCCCCATCCAGCAGGAAGATCAGCTTGCGCCCGTTCTGCTCGGTCGCGAAACCGTAGAATTTCAGATTGATCGGAGGTGGCGGCGGCGGCCCGCTTGGCCCAGCGGTGCGAACCGAAGCGATCGGTTTCTCGATTGCGTTCATGGCCGCGGGCGGCAGCGAATCCTTCGAGAAAATATTGCGGCTGGTACCCGTATATTTCGTATTCTCCGCAAGCGCCATGCGTTCCGGATGCAGGGTGGGATCGAGCGCGGAAGCGCTTTCAAGATGTTGCGCAGCGCGATTGGTGGACGAGGATGGGCCTGTCGCACCAGCCGACGGTCGATAAACGCCGGCGGCGGGTACTGTGGGAGGCGGTGCGTAGGAGGGTCCGCCGACCAGCTCCCAAACAATGTAAGAAATCGCTGTTAGCGCCAGCGGCACAAAGATCATCGCAATCAGACGCTTTTTCTTGTCTTCCGTTCCGAGACGCATCGCCATGACGTTTACTCTTGCTCCCGGGCTGAAGCCGTCGTTCTACCGGCATGGACGCCCGTCGTGTTTACACGAGCCGGACCGCCGGCGCTGGCTGCCGGTGATCGTAGGAATGTGGTCAGCCGCATGCGAAGACTCACGATTCCATTCTGCTGTCCGTTTAAGGCGATCCCGTCGATCAGGAAGAACATCTTGTCCCGTTCCAGGCTGTTGATGAATCGCACGATCGGCGCATAATCTCCACTCAAACTCGCATTCATGCGAATCTCGTAGACGCCTTGATTCAGTTTGCCGTAGGAGTATTGCTCGCGGCTTAAAAGCACATTATTCTTTATCGCCAGCGCGCCAAGCTCCTGCAAAACAGCGGAATCCGTCGCGGGAAATCGCTTATCGTAGAATGCCCGCTGGTCCAGCTTCGCCTGATCGATCTTTTTGTCCAGCCCGCGCAGCGGCTGCGTCTTCAAGCGCATCGCACGGTATTGAATCTCTCTTTGCTGTAACTGCGCGGCATCGCCAGCCTGTGCGCGCCTCCATGCATATGCCAGCCGCACGGCCAGCGCCAAATTTACCAATACCAGCACCCCAATTAACGCGTAGTGCCAGTGCCGCGCCGTAATGTGAGCGTTGGCCCAACTGAAACGCCCGAAATTCATCGCGGCCCCCCTCGCGCACCATGGCGCCGCATCTTTCGCGCGCCCTGTTCGTCTGCAGGCATGGCGTGCGCATGGCTGCGTGTTCCATGGGTTCCGGATTTGGTCTCTTCCGCGTTTACATCCGCGGACTCAAGATCGCCGGCGTTAAATTCGGCGAGAATATACACGTTCACGTCGGTGGAGGCAGACATCGTTGGGCGGAATCCGGCACGGTTTTCGCCCTGGATATCCGCAGTTTCACCGATCACTCGCGGCTCAAGAAAATTGGGCGATTTCTCAAGATTGGAAACCAGCTGCACGGCCTTGTCACGAGGCCCGTTGACGCGCAGTTGCATCTCGACCTGGCCGTCTTTCGTCATACGAGGAACAATGCTGATCACCTGAACACCCTGTGGCAGAACCAATTCCAGATCCATCAGGGCCGTGGTCCAGGAAAACGATTTGCGGGTAAACTCCTCGTTCAAAAATTGCGAGCGGTCCAGCGTCGCGGCATTTTGCGGCTCCCGCATCAGCGCCTGATCCGTCTGCCATTCGCGCTGCAGATTGTCCGTCGCATAGACCCAATGCTGGACGGCCGCTTGCGCCTGCGCCGCCTTGATCTCGGCGCCGCGCAGCAGAAAAAACAACCCGACCGCCAGAACCACCAAAACCGCCGCAAGCACTCGCAAACGCAGCAGCAGCGGCCGCAATTCAAAAAATGGCTTGGAAGCGAGATTGAGAGTAATCCGCATCAGCCGCGCAGCGCCCCCACTACGCTGGCATACCGGCTTGGAGCGACGTTCCCCGGCACCGCTCCCGCGCTAAAGGCTTCCTGGTTGATCAGGCTACGGAGGGGAATTCTCCACTCTCCATCCAATTCAAGATGGCGGCGCAGCGTTTCGGGAGTTTCCAGGCCGGCAACCCAGACCTCCTGAAGCGGTATATGCAATATGTCCTCATAATATGCGGCAGACACGAGGATTGCCTGCGCCACTTCGTCAGGCTCCGTCTCGGAAAGATCCGTTCTGCGGTACAAAAGAAGCTCCCCATTGCGTGTAATTGCAGTTGTTATGGATTGCTCGCCGGTGTGCACCAAGAGATGCGATCCTGTATCGGGCACAGCGGCCAGGGCAGCCAGTGTGGCCGGCAACAAAGTGCCAGGTTCGCGCTCCGTCTCGCGCATCAGAGATTCAATCTCATCCCGCACTTCGCCCGGCATTGCGGCCGCAATCACCTGTACTGGCCCATTTTTGGCGGCAGCATTAGCCGGTTTGAGCAATTGAAACGACACCGCCGCAGTGTCGGCATCGAACGGAATCATCCGACGCAAGCGAAACCGCACAATCGGAAGAATTTCCTGCTGTTTCTGCGGTAACGTGTCGAAATCCAACAACAGAACGCGTGTGCAGGCGTCAGGCAAGATCAGCGTCCAGTTGCGTCCGCGGGAGTCGACCGAATCAAGCGCCGTCCTCAACGCAGCCAGGGCGGCTCCGCGATCTCGGAAAACAGGCGCGCTCACGCCTGCGGAGATTGAATCGCGCAACGGCACGAAAGCAGTCGCCTCCAGAGGCGATTCCGCGCTGGGCGAGCCTGCCGCAAGGATGCCGTCCGGCGCAATTTCCGCGGCCAGTCGTGGACGCACCGCTGATTGCTGTGAGATGGAAAAAAGACCCATGCTGATTCAGCTTATCGTGAAGCCTCAATGAAGGTAACTTTATTGATTTCCTTCAGGGTTGTCAGTCCGAGGCGGACCCTCTGCAACGCGGATTCCCGGAGGAAAGACATCCCCTCATCACGCGCCGCACGCCGGACCTCCGAACTGGGCTTCTTTTCTAAAATTAATTCGCGGATCCTGTCGTTCAATTCCAGCAATTCATGGATTGCGGTGCGCCCGCGATAACCGGTGCCGCCGCACTCGATGCATCCGGCGCCCTCCAGAAATGTGAACCCGGACCACTCGTCCGGATCCAGGCCGCTCAGTTGCAGCGCGTCGCGGTCGTACCTCACAGGCCGTTTGCAGAAGTCGCAGATCATGCGAACCAGCCGCTGCGCCAGAATGCAGTTGAGCGCGGAAACAAAGTTGTAGGGTTCGACGCCCATGTTGAGAAAGCGGCCAATCACGTCCACCACGTTGTTGGCGTGAACGGTGGTGAAAACCAAGTGACCGGTCAACGCGGAATTGATGGCGATCTGCGCCGTCTCCTGATCGCGGATTTCGCCGACCAGAATTTTGTCCGGATCATGACGCAAAATCGAGCGCAATCCGCGCGCGAAGGTCAATCCCTTTTTCTCGTTCACGGGAATTTGCGTGATGCCACGAATCTGATACTCGACAGGATCTTCAATGGTGATGATCTTATCTTCGTCGCTCTTGATTTCGTTCAACGCCGCATACAGGGTCGTCGTCTTGCCGGAGCCGGTCGGCCCGGTCACCAGGACCATTCCGTAGGGCTCGCGAATATAGCGCCGGAAGCGGAACAGATCGTTTTCCGCGAAGCCTACGACGTCCAGCGTGAGCTGGGTAAACTTTTCGCTCATCGACTCTTTGTCGAGAACGCGCAGCACCGCGTTTTCGCCATGCACCGTCGGCATGATGGATACGCGGAAATCAATCAGACGTCCCTTGTAACGGACGCGAAAGCGCCCGTCCTGCGGCACCCGGCGCTCGGCAATGTCGAGCTCGCTCATGACCTTTACGCGGGAAAGAATCGTCTGGTGGTGCTCGCGCGCGATCGGCGCCATGGCTTGCTGCAGCACGCCATCGATACGGTACTTCACCAGGAGACTGTCGTCGAATGTTTCCAGGTGAATGTCACTCGCCCTGCGCTCCAGCGCGGTAAATACCATGGTGTCCACCAGCCGAATGATGGGGCTGATGTCTTCTTCCGATGTCAGCTTCTCAATCGAAAGCGTCTCATCCGGATTGTCCTCGGAGGACAGCACATCGAACGTGAGACCTTCGGTGGCTTCATCCAGCACGCGCTGGGTCTGCTCGGTCTTCTTGAGCAGGTCGGTGATCTGGCTCAAAGTCGCAACGCGGATTGCAATTCTCTGTCCAAGAAGGCTGGAAATCTCATCCATTACCATCAGCCTGCTCGGGTCGCTGACGGCGATCACCAGTTTGTTGTCCAGCTGCTCCAGCGGAACGAAGTTATAGCGGAACATAATGTCCACTGGGACCGTCCGAAACAGTTCATGCTGGATATGGAAGTTCCTCAAATCGACAAACTCGCACCGGTAACGGGCCGCCATTACCTTCGCGTGCGCGATCTCGTCCTGGCTTGACGCTTTTTGATCCGGAACAATCGCCATTTCGGCCATGATCTTCCCCTTCTAATATCTCAATGCTGCATTGCGCCGGCAGCGCCCAGGCTGAAAATCGGCAGGTAGAGGGCAATCAGAATGGTGACTACTACCCCGCCCATCACGATTAAAATCGCCGGCTCAATCAGCGAAAGCGCGGCTGTCAGGGCCGTCTGCACGTCTTCCTCAAAGAATTCCGCGACGGAATTCAACATCCCAGGCAGCGCTCCGGTGGCTTCGCCGACTTCGATCATCTCGATCGAAAGCTCGGGAAATATCTTCGTGTTCTTCAAGCTGCTAGCCAGGCCTTTGCCCTCGCGCACGCTGCTCACGGATTGCAGGACAGCGTGGCTCAAACGCCGGCTGCCAATCGATCGGGAAGCGGTTTCCAGACAAGGCACCAATGGCAAGCCGCCAGACAATAAGGTAGACAAAGTGCGCGAGAACAACGCCACCTGATACTTGACCCAGATTCCGCCAAATACGGGCGTTGCGATCCGTGCGCCATCAATGCGGTCCGCTCCGCTATCTGACTTGCTCCATCGAAACAGACCGTATGCAAGCAGCGCTGCGGCGATCAACATATATGGCAAATACGACTGAAAATACTTCCCCATATCCAGCATAAAAACGGTGATGCGCGGCAGCTTCGTCCCGATTTGGTCATAAAGCGCGGCGAACCGCGGCACAACGAAGCTGATGAGAAAAATGAACAAACCCGTGACCATCACGATCAGCAGAACCGGATAAAACAAAGAGGCGATCAGCTTCTTGCGAAATGTCAGTGCAATTCGTTGAAACGCCAAATAGCGGTTCAATACTTCTTCCAGATTGCCCGATCGCTCTCCTGCCTGCAATGACGTGGTGTAGATGACGGGAAATCCCCCCTGCGCCTCGAACGCTTCGGAAAGCGACTGGCCGGTCCGCACGCGGATCGCGACATCCTCCAGTTGAGCGCGCAGAACCGGTGCCTTCTGTCGCTTTGCCAACAGATCCACAGAAGACAAAATCGGAAGTCCGGCGCGAATCAGCGTTAGAAATTGCTGATTGAAGATCAAAAAAGGCTCCAGCTTGACCCGTTTGCCCGCGCTTCCCTTGCCGGTCAGTCCCTTGGGCTTGACCCAATAGACATAATGCCCGGACTGGGCGAACCGCTGGCGCAGCTCTTCCGCCGAGTTTGCCAGGTGGACGTTCTCCTGCACATGCCCGCGTTCATCCGCTATTTTGACTAAATATTCCGCCAACGCTCAATCCTTAATTCGTGAAGATAAATTCCCCGGTGGCGCGGTGTTGGACACGCGCAGTTGACCCCAAGATATCAGTCTGGCGATGCGTCCGTCCGGCCCTACGGCAAACGGCAGGCTGATCGCATTCCATTCGCCGCGATCGAGCGGCTGCCAGCTTTTGCCGCCATCATGGGAAATATCGCTGCCGTTCGGACCCGCCGCAATCCATGTCCCATCGCCGCCGTTCCATGCAACTGTGGAGCGATATCCGGCCGGCGGGCGCGCCGCCGCCTGCCACGTATTGCCATCCGTTGTGTAAACTGCGCTGTCCGAGCCCTGCTGCGGTTTGCTGTAATCGCCGCCGACCGCAACACCGTCGGTTGAATCGCTGAATGCGACGGCAAAAATCCCCGCGGCGGGGGCGTGGATATCGGCCAGCGCCCTGCGATGCATGCAGCCCTGGTTCGAGTTTGCGATCAGCCGCAGCGTTCCCAGTTGCAGTCCGTACAACCATCCTCCACTTGTGCCAAACCAAATCTGATGATTCAACGCAAATCCAGGCTGCGTGTCGGCGCTTTCCATCGGGAACACTGCCAACGCTTGATTGCTGGCGGCAAATGCCCCCTGCTTTGGTTCCATCGTTCGGAGACAAGGATCTGTTTGCCGTGTCCACTGGCCGCCGCCGTCCTGCGTGACAAATAGCATAAAGCGGCCACCCACCGGATCGCCCAGAATCACACCGAACCGTTTGCCATCGAATTGCAGTGCATCCCAGAAGCCATCGGCATCAGGGTTGGTGAATACCAGCCGCCAGCTCCTGCACCCGTCATGCGTAGAGTAGAGTCGCGACTGCTGACCGGTCCCGCTCGACATTGCCATTGCGTTCTCCGCGTCCCAGGCCCAGACACTGCGAAAATCCAGTGTGGCTGCACCTTGCGGAACGCTGCACATCGTCCAATGCTGACCGCCATCGACTGTGCGCAGTACCGTCCCGTCCGTACCACCGGCCCAGGCAACTGTTCCATCGACCGAATGAATGCTACGCAGACTGGCATGAATTCCACTTCGCTGCATTTGCCACTGCGCTTGAGCAACGCTTCCGATACCCAACAGAAGAGCGACCATAAATCTGCCGCACCGTAGCGCATTATCGATTCGCTGCATCACTCTTTCGGCAAGTCAGAAAAACCCGTGCACGCGTTGAGACTCGGTTCGCTAACCTAGATCGGCGCCGTTCCGCGCACCACCACAACTCCCGGGGGCGGCTGAAAGGAGAACGCTCCCGGCGCGACGGGTGGATTCGGCTGCTCGTCTGTCAATCGGAACTCCGTCGTTGCTCCATCGGTTTCCTGCCAGCGGATTCCCTCAATCTTGCCTTCGGTCGTCACCGTTAGCTCCGCATACGAGACCCGCTGGTCCATGCCTTGCGGAACGCCGCGCAATATAAAGTTCGGGCCGTCATCTGTCATTGTCAGCCCGGTAAGCTCTTTCTCAAGCTGGGTGTGCCCCAATAAGAAGCGCAGCGGCGAACGAAAATCCTCCAGTTGCTTCGCGGGATAACGCTCCGCCTGGGCGTCGCCGGGCGTGTAGGCGTATCCATATTTCCCGTTCACGATGAAAAGCTTTCCGACTGGATTCGCATAGCTCCACTTCATACGGCCGGGTTTGGCAACGAGCAACGTGCCGGTCTCCGTCCGCTTGATTCCCATGCCCTGGTAAGTTTCTATGAATTGGACGCGGAGGCTATGCAAATGGTTATAGTGGGCGTCCACCCTTTTGGCGATCGTAGCTGCGGTCGGACCCGATGCAGCAGCAACGGGAGAAACTGGGCTTGCTGCAAACAGGAATGTTACGACAAAAAAAATAAGCAGAGCAGAGGTTGGCCGTCGTGCGGACCCTCGCCGAATACAATTTTTTAAGCTCGCGAAAATTTTTGACAACCTGAAAGTTCGTTATGAAATCGGCTGCGTGCAGTTCGTTCCGCCAGCCGGATCAGCCTTGATCTCGCCGGTTTGGTCCATGCAGAAGCCACGATGACCCGTTTTCCCTACCGACTGCGGCACCGCCGTTACCTCAAAGGAGGTGTATACATCCTGATTGCTCACCGTCACTTTTGTGCAGTTCGTGATAGCGAAGAGATATCCGCTTTTATAGCCGCTGGCCAGGTCGGCCGGAATCAACTGCGCGGCCTGCGGACTCGGCGCGCCGGTTTTTGGATCGCCGCCCAGTTGCGCCAGGTTGCAGGAGAAGCCGTTGCCGGGATAGTTCGTCTGATACTGGATTTCCGCGCTGTTCAGCGTGCGCAGTTCTTCCATGGCCGCAGTCTCATTGGCCTGGCTGCGCATGTTCATATAATTCGGAATCGCGACAGCCATCAAGATTAAAATGACCGACATGACGATCAGCAGTTCCATCAGCGTGAACCCACTCTGACGGCGTCGCTCGCGACGATTTTCAACAATTCCCATAAATTCTTCGCACCTGCGCATTGCAAACCAACCGAAATCCACTAGCAGTTATGTCTCCAATGGTATCAGCATGCGAGGTGATCGCGCGTGATCTTCAGACCGTTCAGGTTGCCGAGAATGGCCAGAGCGACAGACGCCGGCACAAATAGTTGCCGCGCCATGCGCATTACGTCTTCGCTCGTGACCTGGCTCACCTGCTCCAGAATTTCCGGCACGGCATAGAACCTCTGGAAGTACATCTCCTGCCGAGCCAGGTTGGACATCAAGGCACCCGAGCTCTCAAGGCTCAACAAGATGTTTCCCTTCAATTGATCTTTGGCCCGCTGCAGCTCCTCTTCCGGCACAGACTGCTCTTTCAGCCGGCGGAATTCCTCCACCGTCAGGCGGATCACCTGCTCCGCATTTTGTGAGGACGTTCCCGCATATACGCACAGGGAGCCCGTATCGCGGAAGGAACTCAGCTCGCTGAAGATGGAATAGGCGAGTCCGCGGTCCTCTCGAACGTTCTGAAACAGACGCGAACTCATGCCGCCACCCAGAATTGTATTCAGCATTGCCACCGTATAGCGCTGCTCATCGTTCACTGCAGGTGCAGGCACGCCGAGGCAAAGCTGCAACTGCTCCAAAGACTTCTTCTGCTTGGAAACAATGCGGGCATGCACTCTTGGCCGATCCGGCGGCTCCGGCGCGTCGCTCAACAATGGTGCTGGGGGCAGGTGGGCGAGCTTCTCCGCTACCAGAGAAACAAAGGCGTCGTGGTCCAGGTTTCCCGCAGCGGAGAAAATCATGTTTCCGCCTTGGAAGCGACCTCCGTAAAAATCAAACAGCGTTCCCTGATCGAAACGGCGCACCGTCTCCCGTGTACCCAGGATCGGCTTACCCAGTGGATGGTCTTTCCAGAAGGATTGCGTGAAGATTTCATGGACGAGCATGTCCGGATTGTCCTCGTCCATTTTGATCTCTTCCAGAATCACCTTGCATTCGCGGCCGATATCATCCGGGGCGAACAGGGGGTACATCACCAGATCGGTCAGCACGTCAAGCGCCTTGGACACGTGCTCATCCAGCACCTTGACGTTGAAGCAGATCGTTTCCTTACTGGTGAAGGCGTCGAGGTTGCCGCCGATTGCGTCCACCTCCCGCGCAATGTTTTTGGCAGAACGGGACTTGGTCCCTTTGAAAACCATGTGCTCGACAAAGTGGGAAACCCCATTGACCTCCGGCCGCTCGTCTCTCGATCCGGTCTTGATCCAGACGCCCATCGAAACGGAACGCACGTGCTCCATGCGCTCGGTGAGGATAATCAGGCCGTTGGAGAGTTCGGTGCGGCGAATGCTGTGCTGCTGCGCGCTCTCCTGCGAGTTGCCAAGAGTGCTAAATTGGGTAGAGTCCGGCAGATTCGGCGTCGTCTTCATCATCTTTAATATGATTTTTTCACAGACGGGGCGCTGGCGTGATTTCCCGGCCAAAAGGTGGCCACGCCAGCAGTTATCCACATTTGATGCAGATTTTTCCACAGTTCGAGCCAAAAATTTCGCCGGATAGCGGAAATGACGGGAAGTTTCTATTTGGATTGTATTTGCATCAACTTACGGCTCTATGTGAAAGTCTTAGCTTAGATCCATACCGAAGCCGGCAGGTTTGGGATGCGATTTATCGCCAGCGCGTTTCCTCGTTGGAGGAAATCACAACGCTGCCCTTGACGCTCAGAAAGGAGCTGTCCAAGACTGGATATCGAATCGGATTGCCGCAAATTTCGCAGACCTTTGTGTCGAACGATGGAACCGAACGTTACCTGATCGCATGTCCGGACGGCGAAACGGTCGAGACCGTTTGGATGCCGAATGGCGATGACGGCGAGCTCGGCGATGGCTCCGATGCAGCCTGCGAGGGAACCAACCCCGTAATCGACCGGAGCGTACCTCCTGAAACCGAGGTTTCCCGTCGCGCCACCATCTGCGTGTCCAGCCAGGTCGGCTGTGCGGTCAATTGCGATTTCTGCCTCACCGCAAAATTGGGCATCAAGCGTAATCTATCGGCGGGAGAAATTGCCGGACAGGTCGTTGCGGTGCTAAATCGGCATCAGGTGCGTATTGGCAAGGACCGCATTAATCTGGTCTATATGGGGATGGGCGAGCCATTCCTGAATTACGACAATTTCGTCGCCGCCGTGCATCTGCTGGTGGAGGGCGTCGGAATCCCCGAGTCCCGCATGACCGTTTCCACCTCCGGAATACTGCCGGGCATCGAGCGCTTCGCCACGGAACGCTTACGACCAAAGCTTGCCTTGAGTCTGAATGCGCCGAACGATGCCATCCGCGAAAGCATCATGCCCATCACACGCAAATGGAAGATCAATTCCCTGCTCGCAGCGATGCGCGCAATTCCACTGCGGCCACGGGAACGACTGACGTTTGAATATGTGCTGCTGGGGGGCATCAACGATCGGGAAAAGGATGCGCGAGAACTGGCGACCCTGCTGCGGGATTCCGGGCTGCCGGCCAAGGTAAATCTCATCGCCTGGAATCCTGGTCCAGACATTCCCTATCAGATGCCGGCACCGGGGGATGTCTCTGCATTTCAGCAGCACCTGATCACGAACGGCATCCCGGCCTTCCTGCGCCGACCGCGGGGAAGAGATATTTATGCGGCCTGCGGTCAGTTGAAGCGGACCGTGGAGTAGGCACCCTAGTCCGTTCGGTCTGGATGTAAATCGCTGCGATGGAAAACTCCTACATTGGATCCGGGCCTATGCATCCATCGGGCCAGCGCCGCTCCATTCAACTCCATCCGGACCACATCCAGTTCGCCGTGCTCGTAATCCGCAATCATCATCTGCATGGAATCTTCCGCAGGTCGAACAAAAATGACGGACAACTCCGCGCGCTTATCACTCCTGTCGGTCACCATCGGCTGCCATTGTGCTCCCAATTCCGACTGCATCAAGGAATCCAATCCGCGAACATCCAGTTTTCCGACGTGGTCGAACTCAGCGATGCGCATCCCTTTTACCCCGCCGAGCGTCGTGGCCCGGGCACACAAACTGATAATCCCCATCAATGGAACCTGTTGCGCATGGACCGAATAGCGTTGCTCGACGCCGGACACAACCGCATCAAAATCGTTGTTTGACGCGGAGCAGCCAGTGGCGCAAAACAGCGCGAAGGCGATTGCGGACCACACGGCCGCCCTCATTTCGTGTCTCCCTTCGCGCCATTTGCAGAACCGGTGTTGATTTTCGGAATTCCGAAGTTGCCGCTAAGCTGACCCAACTCGTGCGGATTGATCGTCCCGGAAATATAGACCAAAGACAGTTCCTTAGGTTCGGCATCCAGAACAAACATGCCGTGAATTTCCCCGTTTACCAGCTTCACGAAGACGTCTGTGTTGTCGCCGCCTTTCTTTGAGCGTTCCTGCACCATCGGGCTCCACTCCGGTCCCAGGAACCGCCTACGGATCGTCTTCAAATCCTCTGCCGTGTATGCGCCGGGCTGATCGAATTCATAATCCCGAACATAAATCGCATTCAGCTTCTGGATCAGGTTCTTCGCCTGTTGATCGTCAGTTTTCTTGGAATCGAGGAACTGGCTGCCAAAGTTCAGCATATTTTTGTTCAACGTGACTTCACTTACGTTAGACGCCCGCTCGGCCAACTGCTTTTCCAGACCAGCCGGAAGAACGGGGAAACCCGGCTGCTGTGCGTCCTGGGCAATCGCCGGAATGGCTGTCAGCAAAGCGCCGGCAAGAAAGCAAAGGGCGATGCGAATTCCTGCGTGTGATTTGAAAATCGAATTTTTCATTTTGTCTCTCCTGATCTTTCGTTGGCGCTAATTTGTGCTGCTCTTTTCCACGTGATGCCGTACGGCCTGAAGCGTGACGCTGGTGAGGCGAAGCGCGAGCAACACCTGCTGCCGGGCTTGTTCGCCGGCAATGCGGCGCTGCCGCTGATGCTCAAAGAACCCGCCAAAACCGATTGCCAGCAGCAATACGGCGGCAATGCTCCAGCGCGCCAAGCCATGAAATCTGCGATGTTGTGCTGGAAATGGCAGGGCTTTGACCAGCGGCAACGCCTGCGAGCGAGCCACGACTCGATTTGCAAAGCCGCTCGGCGCGGGAAGCGGACGCAGTGCCGCTCTCAACTCTTGTTCCATTTCGTGGTCGAGGTTGGATTTCTGATCGAACTCAACCATGGGCGACCTCCTTTCCCTGCCGCTCGGCCTTGGTCCGCAGCAACCTGAGCGCACGCTGCAAATGGCTTTTCACTGTGGCCAGCGGCATGGAAAGCGCGGCCGCAATTTCGGCGGGTAGCATGTCTTCTTGATACCGAAGCAGGACAATTGCCCGCTGGATGGATGGCAGGCTTCGAACCAGCTGCTCCACTCGCAATGCTGCAGATACAGAGGAAGAATCGCCGTTCTGAGGTCTGGAAACCAGCGTCCGCTCCTCTTGAAATTCCTCGGCAATAGAATCCACGCGGCTGGCGCGGCGCCGGTGCGCGTCCAACGCACGATGGACAGCGGCTCGGCGCAGCCATGCCAGCATGTGCTCGTTCGATTGGAACGTGTCTTCGTCGCGGTCGAGGTCCCGATATAGAGCGAGAAAAACATCCTGCGCTACTTCTTCGGCCAGACCGCCATCGCCAAGGATGCGGTACGCGATGCTGTACACGCGAGACTGATGCGTCTCGACAATCGCGCGGAATTCCCGTTCCGATGGTCTATGGAGCGGCGTGGTCGATAGTGAAAACGGCGCTTTCAAGGCTCTCTCGCGTCTCGAAGAAATTCTCTCTACCTGCATATACGCAGAAAAAGGTGACCGAGAATGCAAAAGTTCAAAAAAAGTGGGAAATAATCGCTGGGAACGAGCGGCTTCGGGAGAAGATGACTCACCCGAGTTTGGTCAAAAAAAGGCCTGATCGCTCCAGACCTTTTTCGTCATTTGACTCAAAATGAAAAGCAGTTCAGCGTTTGGCCGCCAACTGCCGCAGAACATAGAGCAAAATGCCGCCGTGCTGGTAGTAGAGAATTTCCTGCGGTGTATCGATGCGCACCGTCGCGGAAAATTCCTTGTGCTTGCCGTCGCCGGACTTTGCTTTCACGGTGAGCTGACGTCCGTTTGCGAACTTTCCATCGAGCATCGCGCGCAGGCCGGAAATTTCGTAAATTTCCTCGCCGGTCAGCCCGAGCGACTCCGCATTCTGCCCAGCATCAAACTGCAACGGCAGAATCCCCATGCCGACCAGGTTGGAGCGATGAATACGCTCGAAGCTTTCCGCAATCACCGCCCGCACGCCGAGTAACTTCGGCCCCTTCGCCGCCCAGTCGCGCGAAGAGCCGGAGCCATATTCTTTTCCTGCGAGAATAATCAGCGGCGTTGCGCGCTCGGCATAGCGCGCGGAGGCGTCGAAGATGCTCATCTGCTCGTCTTCCGGCAGTAGGCGCGTCACGCCGCCTTCGGTCCCGGGAGCGAGCTTGTTGCGCAGGCGCACGTTGGCAAATGTTCCTCGCACCATCACCTCATGGTTGCCGCGGCGCGAGCCGTAGCTGTTGAAGTCCGCCGGCTTGACGCCGTGCTCGGTCAGGTACCTCCCTGCCGGGCTGTTCAGCTTGATGGATCCCGCCGGAGAAATATGGTCCGTCGTCACGCTGTCGCCCAGCACAGCCAACGCCCGCGCGCCGTGTATGTCCTCGACCGTGCCGGGCTTTGCGCCCATGCCGTCAAAATATGGCGCTTTGCGGATGTACGTCGAATCCGCTTCCCATCCATAGGTGTTGCCGGAGGGAAACTTCAAATTTTTCCAATTTTTATCGCCCTCTGTCACAGTCGAGTACTGCTTGCGGAACATCGCGGAATCGATCGAGGTGGACAGCGCACTCTGCACTTCCTGCTGGGACGGCCAGATGTCGCGCAGGTACACCGGCTGGCCCTGCGCATCTTTGCCTAGCGCATCGTTATCGAAATCGTGATCGATGCGGCCAGCTAGCGCGTACGCAACCACCAGCGGGGGTGACATCAGATAGTTCGCACGCACATCGGAGTTGATGCGGCCTTCAAAATTGCGATTGCCGCTCAATACGGAGACCGCAACCAGACTGTGCTCCTCGATCGACTTTGCCACATCCGGCGGCAAGGGGCCAGAATTGCCGATGCACGTCGTGCAGCCGTAGCCGACCACGTTAAAGCGCAGCTTATCCAGATACGGCAACAGGCCAGATTTTTCATAGTAGTCTGTCACTACCCGCGATCCCGGGGCCAGCGAAGTCTTCACCCACGGCGGCACTTTCAATCCCTTGTCCACGGCTTTTTTCGCCAGCAGTCCCGCCGCCAGCATCACTGAAGGATTCGATGTATTCGTGCAACTCGTGATCGCAGCAATCACGATGGACCCGTCATCGAGGTAGCGATTCACATCCACGCCGAACCGCTCCTGCACGGAAGCTGTGTGGCCCGGCTCCGGCGCGCCCTTGGCGCTGGAGCTTCCATTCGCCGCAACGTGTCCGCCTTCGCCATCCCAGCGCTGCACCTGGCGCTTTCCATTTGCGTTCGCGTGCGGGCCCTTCAGCGCGGGCAAATGCTTCTTGAAGCTGGCCGGTGTCTCACTGAGCCGCACCCGGTCCTGCGGACGCTTGGGGCCCGCAACGCTCGGCTCGACTGTGTTGAGATCGAGCGAGAGTGTCGAAGAGTACGTAGCCTCCGGCGCATCCAGTGTGTGAAACAGTCCCTGTTCTTTGTAGTACGCCTCGACCAGCGCGATGTGCTCGTCGCTGCGCCCTGTCAGTTTGAGATAGCGCAGCGTTTCTGCATCGACCGGAAAGATGCCGCAGGTCGCACCGTATTCGGGCGCCATGTTGCCGATGGTCGCGCGGTCGGCGAGTGAAAGTTCGCTGATGCCTGCGCCGTAGAACTCCACGAATTTTCCGACGACACCATGCTTGCGCAGCATTTCGGTCACGGTCAGCACCAGGTCGGTCGCCGTCGCGCCCTCGCGCAGCCTGCCCGTCAATCTTGAAGCCGACCACCTGCGGAACTAGCATGGAAACCGGTTGACCCAACATCGCGGCTTCCGCCTCGATGCCGCCAACGCCCCAGCCGAGCACACCCAGGCCGTTGATCATCGTGGTGTGGGAGTCGGTGCCGACCAGCGTGTCAGGATACGCCTGCGCAATGCCCTTCGAGTTCGGCTGAGTGGTGAAGACGACGCGCGCCAGATATTCCAGATTCACCTGGTGGCAGATGCCCATACCCGGCGGCACGGCAGAAAAATTGCGGAAGGCCGTTTGCCCCCACTTCAAAAACGCGTACCGTTCGCACATTGCGCTGATATTCCATCAGCGAATTGATCTGGTAGGAATCGCCGGTGCCGTATTGATCGACCTGCACGGAGTGGTCGATGACCAGTTCCGCCGGCTGGAGCGGATTGATCTTTTCCGGATCGCCGCCAAGCGTGCGCATCGCATCGCGCATCGCCGCCAGGTCGACGATGGCAGGAACGCCGGTAAAATCCTGCATCAAGACACGCGCCGGCATGTAGGCGATCTCACGCGATGGCTCGGCCTTCGCGTCCCACTTGGCCAGAAACTGAATGTCCTCCGCCGTGACGCTCTTGCCATCCTCATGGCGCAGCAGATTTTCCAGCAGGATGCGCAGCGAATACGGCAGGCTGTGTAGCGAAACGCCGTGCTTTTCCAGCGTGTTTAATTTGAAAATTTCAACGGTGCGATTGCCGGATTTCAACTCCGACCGGCTGCCAAAGCTGTTCATAAGATGGCTCCTCTGGATGGTTGGCGGAAAAACGGCTCGTCATTCTGAGCATAGCGAAGAATCCAGACGATGTGGTCCTTGGGGACCTTTGCCGCATCTGGATGGCTGCCTCAGCGAGAAATGAGGAATGCGGCGGCTTTAGCCGCGATCTGGCTTGCCGCGGTGCCAGCGTTTCAAAAAGGTGATCTTGGGCACGAAGAGCATGGGGAGCCAGGCAGCCTGTTGCCGCCTGGCTCCATGGTATCGCCGGAGGACGAGGAAAGAAAAGTGGCAGGTAAGGGAGCCTGCCGATCGTATCCGAAATTACAGTCGGCTAAGAGTTTGCTGATCGAACGCGCCGCCAAAATATTTATTCAATGCTGTTAGAAAATCTTCGCTGTCTGCCGTCGCGTGGGCGAACAGCGTCATCGACGATTGGAATTTGAGATTGTCCGGATAGCCGAAAATCTGATCGACTGACTTCTTTTCAATAGCCGTAACCAAGCGCGTGCACTCGCGCAATCTGGGGCCGAGAACCGGATGCGCTAGATACGCGGTCGCCTCCTCGCGAGAGGAGATGGCAAAATACTGCGCGGTCTCGCTGGAGCCGAGACCTCGGATTTGCGGAAAGATGAACCACATCCAATGGCTCGTTTTTCTGCCGCGTCGCAGTTCCGCGCAGACCTGCTCGTACACGGGATTCTGTGCGTCCACAAAGCGCTGGAGACGATACGGGTCATTCATGGCAAGCCATTCCCCAGGACTGATACTCTCTCTTTATATATGGAGCAAACATACGTATGAAGGTCCTGGTCATCGGCGGAGGAGGGCGGGAGCACACGCTGGCTTGGGCGATTCGCCAATCACCGAAAGTCGACGAAATTGTCTGCGCGCCGGGCAATGTCGGAATCACCGCGCTGGCGCGCTGCGTCCCAGTCGATCAGAACGATCTTGCCGACATGGTTCGCCTAACCCTTGCCGAACAGCCGGATCTGACCGTCGTCGGCCCCGAGCTGCCGCTGAGCCTGGGATTCGTGGATGAGCTGACGCGGCGCGGAATGCGCGTCTTCGGCCCCTCACGGGCCGCCGCGATGCTGGAAACCAGCAAAGCGTTCGCGAAGGAGTTCATGCAGCGCCACAATATACCGACCGGTGGATATGCAGTGTGTGAATCCGTGGCGGAGATCCCGAAAGCGCTGGCGCATTTTCATGCTCCGGTCGTCGTGAAGGCAGATGGCTTGGCCGCCGGGAAAGGCGTTGTCATCTGCCAATCAAAAGGCGAGGCTGAAGAAGTCGCCAAGCAAATGTTTACCGGCGAATTTCTAGCGCAGGCCGAACATAAAGTGATATTTGAGGAATTTCTTACAGGTGAAGAAATATCTCTGCTTGTAATTTCCGATGGAAAGCATGTGTTGCCCCTCGCTGCCGCCCAGGACCACAAGCGGATCGGTGAAGGCGACACGGGTGCGAACACCGGGGGCATGGGCGCTTATTCCACTGATGAACTGATCGCTCCGGAGATGCGCGAGTGGCTGGTGACGCACATCGCGCAACCGACGATCGACGGGATGGCCGCCGAAGGTGCGCCATTTTGCGGCGTGCTGTATTGCGGTCTGATGATGACGGCGCGCGGTCCCATGGTGCTGGAATTCAACGCGCGATTCGGGGACCCCGAAACGGAAGCAATTCTGCCGCGCATCGCCTATGGTTCGGATGGCGGTCTTCTGGAGGCTCTCGAAGCTGCCGTCGAAGGAAGGTTGTCCGACGCTGCGCTCCGGTGGAAACAGCAGCCCTCCGTCACCGTGATTGCCGCCTCCAAAGGGTATCCGGGACATTTCACCCGCGGACATGAAATCACCGGACTGGAAGAAGCCGCGCGACAGCCGGGGGTAACGATTTTTCATTCCGGCACAGCGAGCGTGGACGGGCGAATTGTGACTGCCGGCGGGCGCGTGCTGGCAGTCACAGCAGTGGCCGATACACTACAGGAAGCGCGCGACCGCGTCTACACCGCGCTGGATACAATTCATTTCGAGGGCATTTATTACCGCCGCGACATCGCGCAACGCGCACTGAAGGAGAAGCCATGAGTGCACCGGGAATTACGCTGCTGGAATTGCTTGCCGACAACCAGGCTGCGACGGAGAAATGGAATGCGTGGTTTCATGCGAATCCCGCCGCGCTGGACGTGCCCTGTGACATCTATAACAGCGGGACCGTTCGGGGGCTGCTGAAACATATCTTCGCGGTGGAACTTCGCCACTCGCAACGCCTGTTGGGGGAAGAAGTCATCGCGTACGAGGCGATTCCGGTGAGCTCGCTCGTGCCATTGATAGAGGTTCATGAACAGGCAGTCCGCAATCTGCGGAAATTTCTCGCGATGGCCGATATGACGGCACTGCAGGAGATCATCACGCTACAAACGGTTTCCGCCGGCACACTGCACGCATCGCGGCGCAAACTGTTCACTCACATCCTGCTGCATTCGATACGGCACTGGGCGCAGTTGAGCACAATATTGCGTGAATCTGGTTACTCGACCAATTGGCCAAAAGATTTTTTATTTTCCGACGCGATGGCCTAATCCAGCGCCATGCTGAAGTGATGTGCCGTAATTTTCATCCCATGTTTCAGATAAAAACGGTGCGCGTCGTAGCGCTGGTGCCCGGAATCCAAATGCAGCCGCTCGCAGCCGAGGCGTCGTCCCTCTTCAACCAGCCAATCGAATACCTGACCTGCATAGCCGCTTGACCGGTGCTCGGGCATCGTCACCAGATCATCAACATACAACATGAGACCGCGGCTTAACATGCAGTGTACGCGGAACCCGGCGGCGGCGACAGCATCCCGCTTTCCCGGTAGAAATGCGCCGACGATTCTGTAGCCGTCGGGACGCTGTTTCTCATTGACCCACGAGAGGAATTCTTCCGGGCTGTCCATGATCGCGCGGCCCTCGCGCAGAACACAGAAGGCGGAATAAGTCCAACCCGTCGCCTCAGGAGCAACTTCGAGGACTTCTGCAATTTCCCGCTGCCTAGCCATCGAGTTTCCTGATAAGTAGTTCGTTGAGCAGCGCCGGATTGGCCTGCCCCTTAGACAGCTTCATTACCTGACCGACAAAAAATGCGGCCACGGTTTTCTTTCCGCCGCGATACTGGTCCACCTGCTTCGGATTTGCAGCAATCACAGCGTCGATCATTTTTTCAAGCGCGCCGGAGTCGCTGATCTGTTGCGGCTTTTCGCGCTCGTAAACGGCGGCAAAGTCTTCACCAGTTTCGAAGCATCGATCAAAAAGCTGCTTCAGCATCTTGCTCGAGAGCTCCCGGCTCTCGGCGAGGTCGGCGGCTTGCGCGATCCCCGACATGGAAATCGGCGATTCGCTCAATTCAAGATTGCCGGCTTTCAAGCGGCCAAGCAGTTCACCCTGGACCAGATTTGCCACGCGCTTCGGGCTCTTCGACGCTTTCGCGGCAGCTTCAAATTGATCGGCAAAAGCGCGCGTGCTCGCGAGCACCTGAGCGTCCTGTTCTGTGATTTGATATTCGGCCACCATGCGCGCGCGTCGCGCTTCGGGCAATTCCGGCAGCGCCTTACGAATCTGCTCACTCCACGCAGCAGAGACGACCAGCGGCGGCAAATCCGGCTCAGGAAAATATCGGTAGTCGTGCGCGTGTTCTTTCGATCGCATGGAATAGGTGCGGCCTTCATTCGAGTTGTACAGGCGCGTCTCCTGCACGACACGGCCGCCGGACTCGACAATCTCGATCTGGCGTTCAATCTCATATTCGAGTGCAGCACGAATAAAGCGGAAGCTGTTCACATTTTTTACTTCTGCCTTGGTGCCCAACTTTTCCGCGCCCCGCAATCGCACACTTACATTGGCATCGCAGCGCAGCGAGCCTTCCTCCATGTTGCAATCGCTCACCGCCGTGTACAGCAGAATCTCCTTGAGCCGCGTCAGATATTCATACGCCTCGTCGGCGGAGCGAATGTCCGGCTCACTGACAATTTCAATCAGCGGCGTGCCGCAGCGGTTCAGATCGATGTAGGTCCGCTCGCGCGAGTCGGGAAAGCCGTCGTGCATGCTCTTGCCCGCGTCCTCTTCCATATGCAGGCGCGTAATGCCGACACGCTTCAACCCGTTAGGCGCGGGTATTTCGATCCAGCCGCGCTCGGCCAGCGGCTTGTCGAACTGCGAGATTTGGTATCCCTTGGGAAGGTCGGGATAAAAATAATTCTTGCGCGCGAATATGGAAGTCTCGTTCAGTTCGCAGTGCAGCGCCATGGCAGCAAGGGTTGCGAACTCCACGGCCCTCCGATTCAAAACCGGTAGAGCTCCTGGAAGGCCAAGACAAACGGGACAAATCTGCGTGTTGGGAGCCGATCCAAAGCGCGTCGAACATCCACAGAATGCTTTTGTTTCCGTCAAAAGCTGGACGTGGACTTCGAGCCCGATGACCGGCTCGTACTTCGCAAAGATTTCAGGAGAGATCTGGGATGCTACTGGCATGGCAGCTTTAATTTTAGCAAGCACCGAGAGCGACTCTCAGAACCGCGTTCCGCACAAGGTCACGGCTAGAGAAGGTTCAGGAACTCATCAACCGTCAACCGCGCTGCCCGAATGAGAGCTCGCAATGTTCCCACTGAAAGCTCTTTATGCTGTGGAATCGAGAGATTCGCACGTTCGCCGACTTTCGCCATCATCAAATGACTCCCAACCTGACCAACGGTCGTCCAGCCTGCGCGTTCAAAAGCTTTGACGGCTTGCTTTCCAGGTATGTTGGCCAACTTGCCCATACATCTATTGACGCACAAAAACTGGTGCAAATACTACACAAACATTCTGTGGAAGTTGTGGAAATAAAGGGCACAATATTGAAGACTTGGAATTGACTTCCCGAAACTTAAACTGCGACAACTACGGGAGTTTCATTGAAGGGAGCTGCATTGAGAGCCTTTTGATCTTCAGCCCATAGCCATGCGGTGATGGCTTCTTTCACGTTTTCAAGCGCTTCCTTTTCATCCCGCCCCTGGGAGACGCAGCCGGGCAGCGCCGGACACTCCACCACAATCCAGCCGTCTTCCGCTTTATTCAATGAGACGTGAAAAATCATGGCGAAATCCTCAATCCTGATTCTACCGCGAAGCTGTCTTCTATCGCCGCGCCACAATCTGCAGGTGCTCCGCCTCGATCAGCCGCTTTGCCTGACCGCGCGCGTGGTTGGACCACGGACCCATAGGGTCGAGCCTGGCATAGGTCATCCAATGCGGCAGTGCGCGCCGATGTTCGCCGAGCCGTTCGTATGCCAGTGCCAAATTGTAGTGCGCGTCCGCATATTTCGGCACCAGGCGAATGGCAGCCCTGTAGGATTCGATTGCGTCGGGCAATCGCTGCAATTCATCGAGCGAGTTTCCCAGATCGAAAAAAGCGAGTGCGTAATTTGGGTCGGCTTCGGTGGCGCGTCGGTATACGGCTTCCGCCTGCACGTATTGGCGCTGGTTGTAGTAAATGGTGCCGAGATTGATGAGCGCGGCGGCATGGGTCGGATGCAGTTCGAGTGCCCGCCGGTAAAGTTCCATCACTTTGGGCAGCGCACCTTGATCGTCCTCCATTCGAACCGCCTCGTAGAATAACTCCGCCGCCTGCGATTCGCGGTATCGCTGGCTGGATGCCGCTCCGACCACCACACATGGACCGGCGCTGGAGTCGGCTTCGAAATCGAAGATCAACTGGCGCGACAGTGGGTCGACAATTGCGCCTTCGTGGCGAAACGTCACACGCGATCCGGCGTAGACCATGCCGGCTTCCAGCAGCGGATTCGCCATTCCAGAAACACGCTGCATGGCGGCGACGGATGCATGAATGCGCGAGCTGCGAATGCGCTGGGAAGACAGGAGACGGAGCTTGCGCAATTGGGAAAGCTGCTGGAAGGTATATGTTTCGAGAGAGTCGATGAGTCCGGCCCGCTCCCAACCTTGCAGTTGCCGGGCGGACACCTGAAGAATTCGCAGAACATCCTGACGGTTGTATCGGGTCACGGAGGAGTGCTCGTTGGTACCGTCTCTCGTCACGATTATGCAGTGTTCTAGCGGTTCCCGCAAGACAAATTGATGAATTCTTTAGGAAAACCGGGTACAGAACTGCCTCAAAGCTTCGTGCAGCCAACGGGAGAAGTGCGCTGCGAGCCAAGCCGCACAAACTTTTTAAAAGATTTTGTCTCTCACGAAAGGCGATTCTGTTTCGTGTATTCGTAGGAAACCGGGCGTGCTTTGAAGTAGGACATGTTGGCCATGTGGCACGCCGCAGCGGCGTGATGGCCGAACACAACGTCCTCGACGACCGGCTTTCGCGTGCGAACGGAGTTGAAAAAGTTCGCCAAATGGTTGCGATCGTCATCCGAGTGCTCGCGATAAGCCGTGGATTCGGAAAGCGGTTCCGCGGCGAGCTTGGCATCGTTCTCAGCGTGCCACTTTGCATCATATTGCTGCCGCATCGACCGCTGAAAGCTGTTGCTGTAGTAGCTTGGCGAAGTATCGATGCCGCGCTGCGGAATGTAGGTCAAGGTGTTCTCGACAATTTCAATCACCCCGTGCGATCCCATGATGCGCGTCGTTTCCGGAGTGTCAGTATCCAGAGTGAGGCGCACAGATACGGGCAGCTTTCCGTACTGTAGATGGACGACGTGCAGGTCTGGCATGTTCCGGCCGTCTTTCCAGCGGAAAATTCCACCCATGGAAGACGCGAGATCGGGTGCCTGATTGATGCCAGTTATGAATTGCATTCCGCTGACCAGATGTACCATCAGATCGCCGGCGAGGCCTGTTCCGTATTGGTGCCAGCAACGCCAGCGCGCGAATGTGTACGGATCGAAGGCCTTCTTTGGCGCGGTGCCCAGCCATGTTTCCCAATCCAGATTGCTGGGCGAAAGATCCAACGGAGGAGGGTATTCCCAAGCTCCAGTCGGTGTGTTTCGTCCAATCGTAAGCTCCACCTGCATCAGCTCGCCAATCGCACCGCCGTCGTAGATATCTTTTGCTTTCGCAAAAAGAGGAGAGCTGACCCGCTGTGAGCCAATCTGAACGATGCGTCCGGATTTCTGGACAGCCTTCACCATTTCCTCGCCCTCGGCGATGGTGTGGGACATCGGCTTTTCGCAGTACGCGTCCTTCCCTGCTCCAACTACGTCGACGACGATCTGCTTGTGCCAGTGGTCAGGCACCGCGACGATGAGGGCTTCTATGTTTTCGTCCGCGAGCAGGTCGTGATAGCGGCGAGTTGTCTGAATGCTCGGCCCGGCAATTTCCTTCGCGAGAGTATGACGGCCGTCGTAAAGATCACATGCGGCGACGCATTGGACGCCGGGCAGTCCGATGGATGTCTTCAACAGGCCCGAACCCTGCATGCCAACACCGATGATTGCAAAGCGGACTGGGGAAGTATTTGCGGCAGATGTTGGAGCGGCTTGGGAGCCCGGTTCTACGGAATCGGACTCAGAAAGCGCAGAACGCGAAGAAAGAGCGCCGGCCATTGCAGCGCCAGCGGTTGTTTGCAGGAATTCGCGCCGTGTGAAATCCTTCATGAGCAAATCCTCCCGATGAGATCATTACTCGGTGACGCCACGCAAACCGGCCAGCGCGGGATAAAGCCGCCGATAAATCTGATAGCCCTGCTCATACTCGAAGCGCGCTGCCGGTTCCGGCTCAATCTGTCCGGCGACCCGTATGGAAGACTCGCATGCAGTATCGATGTCCGGCCACCCTCCCACACCTACCCCGGCCAGCAGAGCAGCGCCGTACGCAGCGCCTTCTTCAGCATCGAGAAACTCCACTGCGCGTCCATAGACGTCGGACTGAATTTGACGCCACAGAGCGCTGCGCGCACCGCCGCCGCCTAGACGCACTTTCTCGACAGGGATGTTCAATTCCGCAAACAGGCTAAAGGTGTCACGCAGACTGTACGCGACGCCCTCCAACACCGCACGGATCAAATGCGATCGGGTGTGACTCGCTACAAGACCTGCGAACGCCGCGCGGACCTCGGGATCGAGATACGGAGTGCGCTCGCCAAATAAATATGGTGCCCAGAAGACGCCATCACTTCCGGCGGGGGCCTGCGCCGCCAGCGCCATCAGCAATTCGTAAGATGGAGAAGCGTTCTGCGTTCCCGTGTTCTCGCTAAGAACATCACGCAGCCATCGCAGAGAAAGGCCGGCGGCCTGGGTCACGCCCATCACATGCCAGCGGCCGGGAACCGCATGACAGAACGTGTGCAACCGGCCCAGCGGATCCCGCACTGGCGCAGCGGTCGCGGCGAATACCACGCCGGAGGTTCCAATGGCCGCGCTGACCCATCCCGGTTTCAGGATGCCCATGCCAACCGCGCCAGCGCCTTGATCGCCCGCTCCGGCAACAATCGGTGTACCGGCCAACAATCCCGTAGCGGCAGCCGCTCGCTCGCTCACCACCGCGCAGATTTCCGAAGACTCGAATAATTGCGGCAGCCATGCCATTGGAATGCCGCACGTTTCGGCCATCTCGTTCGACCAACGGCGATGGGTCACGTCGAGCAGCAGCGTGCCGGAGGCCTCCTGCACATCCATCGCGTACGTTCCGCTCAAACGAAAACGAACATAATCCTTGGGGCAGAGAATGTGCCCGACGCGCGCGAAGATCTCCGGCTCATGCTCCCGCACCCAAAGTATCTTGGGCAGCGTAAAGTTCGGCAGCGCCGGATTGCATGTCATGTCGATAACACGCTCACGGCCCAACGTCGCGTGAAGCCAATCGCATTGCGGGGCGCTGCGAGTATCGCACCAGATCAACGATGGCCGAAGGACCTTGCCATCGGCGTCGAGCAAAACGGCCCCGTGCATCTGGCCGGTGAGACCGATCGAGGCTACATCTTTGCCGGCGCAATCCGCCGCGCTGAGCACGGCGCGGATGGACTGCTGCGCCGCGCGCCACCAGTCCTCAGGTTCCTGCTCCGCCCATCCGGAAAAGCTGGAAGCGAACGGCGTGTGCTCGGTCGCTTGCGACGCAATAACGTGGCCCGCTGTATCCACGAGCGCTGCTCGCGTTCCCCCCGTGCCGACGTCAATGCCTAAGAAGTACAAGGACCTCCTCTTGTCCAGCTATAAACAATGCTGCTCACATCTCTATCGCAGGCTCGTGATAATACATATTCCAACCCAGATAGTTGGAAGCAGCTTCATAAACAGGACTCGCAGTCTGCGAAAAATTGGCGGCGACGTGGTGCTCGAAGCCTTCCTGGCAGATGAAACGTAGCAGGCTCTGCATCTGAGGAATTTCGACCACGCCTGCTCCGCCGAAGGTTTCCAGCGGATCATTGGTAAATCGGCCTTCTCCAACGTAGCCGCGCATCTCGCCATTGCGGTCGTCCGTGGAGAAGCGTGCATAACTCATCGCACCCGCCTTCACACGGCCCACGCAGGTGCCGAAAGTATTTTCCTTACCGACTGTCCCGGCGATGATGGCCTGAAAATCCATCACAACGTCATTGAAAAAGTGTTTGGGCAGGTTGGAACAGTGGAAGCAAACGGCCTTATTGGGGTCGTCGCCATAATTGTTGTTCCAATCGAGTAATGCGCTGGGTGTTTCTGAAGCCAAACGCAGCGCGTGCATGCTCAACGTGCCGACCACATCGACCTCGCATGCCGAAGGGATCAGGTTCTCGCTCATCATGCTCATGATGGTGCACGGGACGACGCCGAAATACTCTTCGAGCGAAGTCCAGCACTGGACGGCGCTGATTGTCGTTTGCGTCTGCTGCATCCACTGCTCGATTACCCAGCCCAGCTTCGCCATCTTGACGAGCGCCGATTCCGGGATGTCTTTCGTTTTCACATAGCTCTTGATCGCGGCCAGCTTGGATTCCACGTTGCTGTCACCTTCTTTCAAGCGATCAATGCGGCCGAGTATCTCCGACAGATCGATCGGCTCGACCGAGATCCCGCTGGCTTCGAGAAGCTTTTCGCTGTAGCGAACGGTGTTGAACGCCGCTGGACGCGCGCCGATCGAGCCAATCCGCAGATTCTCGAGCCCACGCACCACACGACAGACGGCAGCGAACCATGCCAAGTCATGCTTGAATGTGTCGGAGCTCGGCGAGACCGTATGCAGTTTCGTCAGCGAATACGGAATGCCGTACTGCATCAGGTTATTGCAGGCAGACATTTTTCCGCAGAAGCTATCGCGGCGAAAGGCGATCGACATTTTCGAGGTCTTGTCCGGCGTTGCCTGGACCAGCACCGGCACTTTCAGCGTCGAGTAGCGCATGGCATCGGCGATAGCGCGCTCATCGCCAAAGTTGGGCAGGGTAACAATCACGCCGTCGATTTCATCCCGGTGCTGGCGAAACAGATCGCCGCAACGTCGCGCCTCTTCGTGGGTCTCGATGGCGCCGTATTTCGATTCCTCCGGCGTCAGGGCAATCACGCGAATGCCGGCCCCGTCCAGCACGTTCAGCATCTCGTCCCGGCCTTCTTTGGCCAGGTGGCCGGGAAAGAATCCTCGGTTGCCAACGATCAGGCCAAATGTCATCTGTCGCGCGCTCATACTGCTTCTCTCCTCTTTTTTCAGTTTACTTTTCCTTGCCGGGCAGAAACTTGATGCAATAGAACAATCCCAGCGCCAGCATTCCTCCGCCCCACCAAAGCGGCGCGTGCAGACGCGCCAGCACGACTGGCGGCAGGTTTCCGCTGATCAGTTCGTACACTCCATAGGCGCCGATCATGGCTCCGTAAATGGCCAGCATCACGCCGTTAAAAAACCAGATAGATACGTCGGTTTTATGCATCCGAAAGCTCCCTATTCCAATCCTCTTGCGTTACCAGAACACAATATTCAGGATGAAAAACACCACAATAATGATGGCCGCCCAGAACCAGTGGTTTTTCAACAGCGTCATCGGCTGCTGATGAGGAATCACCGTAGCGCCATACACCAGCCCGTTCAATTCCGATTCCGGTTTGGGCTTCGTACAGTAACTGACAATTACAGTCACCAGCACGCACGCAATCCACGACCAGAGCGCGCGGTAGAGATTTTCCGCCATCACCTTGGCATGGATCGAGAGGGCCACATCCGCAAGTGCCGCCGGATTGAAACGAACCCACAGATATAGCCCGATTGAAACTCCGGTTCCAGTCAGCAGACCCCAGAAGCCGCCCGCGGAAGTGGCCCGCTTCCAAAGCATTCCTAGAATTACGGTGCCAAACAATGGCGCGATGAAAAAACTGAACAGCGCCTGCGCATAATCCATGATGCTGGCGAACTGCATCACCAAGTATGCAGCCGCAATGCTGACGACCACTCCGAGAATCGTCGACCATCGGCCAACGGCCACATAATGTTTGTCCGAAGCGTGCTTCACGATCTGCGATCGGTAAATGTCGTACGTCCACACCGCGGAGAACGCACTGACGTTGCCCGCCATGCCCGACATGAAGCCGGCAATCAGCGCAGTGATGCCGAGACCGAGCAGGCCAGGCCCGCAGTAACGGACCAGCATCAGGGGAAGCACCTCGTTGTAGTTGTAGGACCCGGGCACATTCGCCGCCACGCTGGCGGGCAGCAGATGCGGCAACACGGCGAGACCCAGCAGTCCGGGCAAAATGACGATCAGTGGGACCATCATTTTGAAGCCTGCTCCGATAATCGGAGCCATCTGCGCCGCACGCAGGTCCTTGGCCGAAAGCACTCGCTGGACGACAAGAAAATCAGTGGTCCAATAACCGAACGAAACCACGAATCCCAAACCGAAGACAATTCCGGTCCAGTGCACCCCCATCGGATTCGAGCTGAACGACCCCAGATCGCGCCACATGTGCGTAAAGTCCTGCCCCGGAAAATTGTGGTGAATACGGGCCACCATGCCGCTCCAGCCCCCGGTCTCGATCAACCCAAGAATCGGGACCAGCAGCGCGCCGGCCCAGATCAGCACGAACTGCAGAACTTCATTGAATATGGCCGAGCGCAGGCCGCCGAGCGCCACATACACCGCGACGGTAATCGACGAAACCCAGATGCTGAAGTGGATGTTCCAACCCAGCACAACCTGCATCACCAGGGCCATTGCATACATATTGATTCCGCTCATCAGGATGGTCATGATGGCGAAAGAAATCGCCGCGAGCAGACGGCTCGATTCTCCGAACCTTAGCTTCAAATATCCCGGTACCGAATGGGTCTTTGACACGTAATAGAAGGGCATCATGACCAGGCCAAGGAACAGCATGGCCGGAATGGCGCCGATCCAGTACCAGTGGGCGGCCAGGATTCCGTACTGATAGGCTGCCGCTGCCCACCCCATCAGCTCTAGCGATCCCATGTTCGCCGAGATGAAACTCAGGCCCGCAATCCACGCCGTCATCTCGCGCCCGGCCAGAAAAAATTCCTCTCCCGTGGCGCTGCGGCGCTTCAGATAAAAACCGATGTAGATGACGACCGCGAAATAAACCGCGATGATCGCCAGGTCCAACCCGCCTAAGTGCGCCAGCCGCATCTTGCCAGCTTCGGCAGGTGCTGCAAAAATCGCCAGCGCGCCGGTGGCGTGCGAGGCATCCAGAATGCTATTCAAAGAAATCATGTTTATCGATAAAGAACTGTAATCTAAATCGTTTTATATTGCACCCTTGTTTTCCAGCCTATAGAACCACGCCGCAATATCATCTGTCAATCAGGAATTCGCGGGGACGAGGGCCCATTCTTAGCTGCGGACCCGGTATTGCGGAACGCGAGTTTGATTCTATCGCGCTCAGAAAAGCGACAGCGGAATTGCTTCTCCCATCACCCGGTATCCGGCCGGCGAAGGATGCAGGTGATCGCCGGAATCATAAGCGGGCAGCAGGCGCTCCGGATGATCCGGATCGCGCATAACCTTGTCACAATCCATCACGGCATCAAAATTTCCCGGGGCGCGAATCCATCGATTGACCGCTTGACGATCGACCTCATCCGCAGCGGTTGGATGGTAATAATCCGACCCTGCGTACGGAAGAATAGTGCCGCCGATTACTTCTATGCCATGTGCATGCGCACGAAGCACGATTTGCTGGTAGGCGGCGATGATCCGATGAACGAGCGCGTCGTGCTGCGCCTGTGGAACTTCGCCAAGGCGCGTCAGTCCGCCGAGATCGTTCACTCCCTCCAACACAATCAGATAGCGGACACCTGTCTGGGCAAGAACATCGCGATCAAAGCGCGCCAGCGCGTTCGGGCCGAGGCCATCGACCAGAAGATGGTTCCCTCCTATGCCCTGATTGAGAACGCCAATTTCCCGAGTGGTCGCTGTCGTCTGAAGCCTTCGCGCCAGCACATCTGTCCACCGATCATTCGCGTTCGTAATCGTTGCGTGGCCATCGGTGATCGAATCCCCCAGCACAACGATCGATGCTGCGTCTGAAGGCGCGGTCACATCGACAGCGCCGAGCTGATACCAATGATCGATCTTCCGGGCGTCCAGTAAATGGGCGGCAGAGACAAAGTTGCCATGCGCAAGATACGACGTTGCACGGGATCCAGGATGGCCGGTTTCGCGTTCCGGCGCCTCATCCAGATGAAACGTGATGGCAAGGTCAGAGAGCGGAGCGGCATTCCAGGCGATCGCGTCTGAAATATATTCCGCACCTGCCGGCACGGTGACATCAGATTTGCCAGAGAACGTAAGAACACGATCTGTCGCGGGATCGATCGCATCGCTAGATGCGGAAATAGCACGCGCGATATGGACAGATGTGAAATGCAGTGGGGCAGTTCCGAAGGCATTCGACAAATGCACGCGCAGACTGGAACCGCCAACGGACAAATTGACGATCTGCCGGAGGGTGGCATCTCGCATATCGTCCGGCGCGAGCGAGTTCGCTGGCTCAGGAATCTGTTGTGAGGCGGCCCAGGAACCCACCCAGCTTTGAACCATTGCTTGCGGAGCGGCGGCCGTGGGAGCGGCGAAACATGCCAGCGTGAGAACAATCGCACGGAGCGACTTCCACCTAAATCGCATCGAGTTGGTCCCTTAATATCTCCGGAGCATTTCCGTGGCCTTAAGAACTGGCCGACCTGCGGATTCAGCGACACGCGCTCAATTGCCTGCAGCGGTCGATGATCGATGCATCTGCTGGAGAGCATCGAGAACGACGCCCTTCGTCAGCACCTCGGGCAGCAGTTGCGGAGCGGCATCCTCGTCGCCGGAATAGAGCGCATACGTCGGTACTCCACTGCGTCCAAGCTGCGCAAGGGCGGCGGTAATCGCGTCGTCGTGATTCGTCCAGTCGGCGCGCATCATGACGACACCCGCCTTGCGGAAGGCTGCTTCCACGTCGGGCCGGTCGAGTACCACGCGCTCGTTCACCTGACAACTCAGACACCAGGCGGCAGAGAAATCTACGAACACCGGCTTACCCTGCGCGCGCAAGGTGGCTAGCAAGTGCGGACTGAAGGGCTGCCAGGCGTAATTCGCGGAGGTCGCAACAATCGTCGCGTCGGTTCGCGCTGCTCGATTTTCCGGGAATTGCTTCGCCGCATAGATCGGAAGCGCGATTGCGGCAATCAATAGCAATACGGCAGCCGCTGTAGACGCTCGCTTTGCGGGCCAATGGCCCAACACCCATCCGGCGATAGCCGTGACCAGCAAACCAGCCAGTAGAGCAGCAACGGCGCTGATGTTCGTTTCTAGACCAAACACCCAGATCATCCAGATCATTGCGGCAAAAATCGGAATCGACACCGCCTGTTTCAGGTATTCCATCCACGGGCCGGGGCGCGGCAGGAATTTCGCCCACACCGGCTGGACGGTGAGCAGCACGTAGGGCGCGGCGAGACCAAGCGCCAACAGCGTGAATACCGAAAACGTGACGATCGCGGCTTGCGATAAAGCAAATCCAACCGCCGCTCCCAGCAAGGGCGCCATGCAGGGAGTCGCCACTACGGTCGCCAGGACTCCAGTGAAAAAGCTGCCCGTATAGCCGCCGCGCTGCGTCAGTTCCCCGCCGGCGCTGGTCAACCCTAGGCCGATCTCAAACTGGCCGGCGAGACTAAGACCGAGAAAAAAGAACAGCAACGCCATGAACGCGACAAAATACGGCGATTGAAACTGAAATCCCCAGCCCAGGCGACTGCCTCCAGCGCGAAGCGCCAACAGCACCGCGACCATGATCCAGAAGGAGACCAGGATTCCCAGCGTGTACATCGCCCCGTGCGCGCGAAGCCGCTTGCGCTCCTCGCCGGAAGATTGCACCAACGACAGACCTTTGATAAACAGCACCGGGAACACGCACGGCATCAGGTTCAGGATCAACCCGCCGAGAAAAGCCAGTCCCAGAATGCGCAGCAAGGATCCGCTGCTCTGCTGAACGGGAGCAGGCGCAACGGTAATGGCAGATGTGAACTGGTAGGCGGCGCCATTGGGCAATTTAATCAGACCATGTAGCTGCGAGGGAACGTGCTGCAAGCCTTGAGCCTTGGAGATGGTGATGCGAACACCGTCGGAAAGCGGCTGAACGGTCTGCGGCGCAGCATTCGCAATTAAATTCTGATCGAAAGGATAAAATTCCGCCGACGCAATTCGGCCTCTACGCAACGTCATCAATGTCACTACAAATGTCGTTTTTGTCTGCGACGCCGAAACAATAGTGCCTGTGGGCAACGTGCGTGGCAAGCGACGCTCCGCGGCGAGAAATAATGGCTCTGTCTTCGGGTCGGGCGGGGATGGTTCAGCTGCAATGGCGACTTTATGCTCAAGCTGCGCGTGGCCTGGGATGCAGACGTTGCTGCAAACAAGAAACTGCAAGTGGCCGCGGAGGATAGCCGTCGAACCGGGCTTGAGATTGGCATCAGCGCGCATGGGAACCAGCAGCAGTACCTGATTCTCATAGCCGAAATCCATCAACGGCCCGAGCGGCAGCCGCTGCGGCGCGGGAAACTGAATATCTCCCGCGGTGATCCCGGCAGGAAGTTGCCAATCGACGCGCGGCGGCAGGCCGGCGTCGCCCGGGTTGATCCAATAAATATGCCAGCCTTTGTCCAAAATAAAGTGCAATCCGGCAAGAAAATCGTGGTTCGGGGCGATGGCAGCCGATTCGGTGATTAGCTCCACCGTCAAATGCTGCGTGTGGACAGGCTGCGCCAGAACGTGCGTGCACAGCACGAACAGGCAGAGCAACCCGCTCGCCCCACAGCGGAACATGCTGCGTAACTTATTCGTCGCTCGACTTACGCTCAACGGGCCATCTCCCTAGCCTGCCAGCGCAGGCGCTCTTTGAATAAACACAGGTCTGCTATCACCGGGATACCACTGGCCTGCGCGTGGGCAATCGCTTCCGGATGCACGACACCCTCCTGCAGCCAGAGATATTTTGCGCCGATGGCAATCGTGTCTTCGACAATTGCTGGAACGAATTCCGGCGCGCGAAATACATTCACCATGTCTACCGGGAATGGAATGTCTCGCAGCGAAGGGTAGCAAACCTCGCCCAGCACAACTTGCAACTTGGGGTTGACGGGGACGATGCGATAGCCCCAGCGCTGCATTTGAGCAGAGACGCCATGGCTGGCGCGCGACGGCTTGTCGGAGATGCCGACCACGGCGATCGTTTTAGCGTTCGCAAGCATTTCGTCGATGAGTTCCGGCTCGTTCATCGTGCTCCGATGGAAACTAATCTAAATCCTCAGCAGGGGCGGCGGGATAATTCCCTTCCCGCCGTAATCGCAGAAATCCTCGGATAAACATGTCCAGATCGCCGTTCAGCACCCGATCCACATCTCCGGTTTCGACTCTTGTTCGGAGGTCCTTCACCATGCGATATGGTTGCATGACATAGGAACGTATCTGCGAGCCGAAGTTGATCTCCAATTTCGCATCTTCGATTTTCCGCGAAATCGCGCGCTGCTTCTCGAGCTCATATTCGTATAGACGGGAACGCAGCATCTTCATCGCTTTTTCGCGATTCTTATGTTGGGAACGCTCATTCTGGCAGGAGACCACGATGCCGGTCGGCAGGTGGGTCATGCGAACGGCGGAGTCGGTTGTGTTCACATGCTGGCCGCCTTTGCCGCCAGAGCGGTATGTGTCGATGCGAAGGTCTTCCGGCTTCACGTCAATTTCGATTGAATCATCGATCTCCGGCGAAACAAAGACGCTGGCGAAGGAAGTATGCCGCCGCTTGGCGGAATCGAACGGAGAGATGCGCACTAGCCGGTGAACGCCCGTTTCCCCGGAAAGCAATCCATAGGCGTAGTCGCCGGTGATGGTAAACGTCGCGGATTTAACGCCAGCTTCTTCGCCGGCCTGATAGTCGTTCATCTCAGTCTTGAATCCCTGCTGTTCGGCCCACCGCAGGTACATGCGTACGAGCATCTCCGCCCAATCCTGAGACTCCGTGCCGCCTGCGCCGGGATGGACCGTGACGATGGCATTCAGCGGGTCGGTCTCCTCCGACAGCATGGTGCGCGATTCCAGTGTCTCGGAAAATGTCCGGAGCGCCTCGATCTCGCGCGCGAGTTCCGGTTCCACCGGCTCGCCTTCGCGCGCCAGCTCAAAATACGCGGCGATATCGTCGCGGCGGCGGTGCAGTTCCGTATCGTCGGCCAGCAGCGCCTCCAACCGCTTGCGCTCGCGCATCAACGGCTGGGAGACCGCCGGGTTCGCCCAAACTTTGGGATCGGCTACTTTTTCTTCAATGGAAGCCAGTTCTCTGCGCAGACGTTCGGAGTCAAAGATACTCCTGCAGATCGCGAACTTTTTGCTCTATCGGGTTATAAGCAAACTCTAAGTCATTGAGCATTGGCGGATCAGTCTTGGAAATAGATTTTCAGGCACGGCGACGGTCATTCTGGAAAGCTCCATCGACGGCGAGAGCTATTGCGATTATGGCACAGAGCCACGCAAACAGATCGCCATGGCGCGTGTAGAAGGTCTCCCGCGAGATGTAATTAAACCGTGCAAACAGGGACGATTGCTCATGGCGCGGCAGGCTCTGAACCACGCGCCCGAAAGGGTCGATGACGGATGTGATCCCGCTATTCGTATCGACCAGCAGCCACCGATTGTTTTCGATCGCCCGCATCCGCGTCATGTTCAGGTGCTGCCAGGGCGCGCTGGTGTCGCCATACCACCCGTCATCGGATATGTTGATCAGCACATCCGCTCCAAGTTGCACAAACTGCCGTACCTCGTCGGCAAAAATCGATTCGTAACAAATGAAGGTGCCGTAGCGATGCCCGTCCGCCGCAAAGACAACGCGATGTTGGCCGTGCGTCATCTGGCCAACTTCCGTTGTCAGCGAACCCGCGAATGACAGGAGATCCGGGAATGGAACGTACTCACCGAACGGAACGAGATGCATTTTGTCGTAGCGGCCGACAAAGGTGCCATCCGCCGCAACAAACGAGGCAGAGTTATATATAGAATTGCCAACCAACCCCGGAGAATGCACCAGCGCGACATCCCCCACAATCATCGGAGCGTGCGCATCCTCCGCCAATGCCGAGACCCAGTGGCGGAGCCGCGGATCGCTGTCCTCAAACGGCCCCGGTGACTCCGGCCAGACAATTACATCAATTGGCTGTTTTGCGGGCTTTCGCGGATTGCACTGTGGGTGAATCTCCAGCGTTCCATGAATTGGCAGACCGGAGAAATATGGATTACAGACATTCTCGCTGAGTGTCGCAAAGCGCTGCATGTGAAGATCGAAAATGGTGCCGGTCCAGTTGTTGCCGCCGGCAACGCTCAGGTTCGGCTGCAACAGCATGGCAGTCGCTGGCGCAGGCTGAACTGCGACCGGCATGGTGAATCCCTTTTGCAGACCAGCGATGAGCGCCAGACCAATCACTGCCGGAGTGATTCGCGCGCGCCAGCCTCGCAGGAGAAAAAATCCGGCAATCGCGCAGTTGACGGCCACAATTACAAAGGAAATGCCGTACGTTCCGGTCCACGCAGCAATGCGAGTCAGCAGGAGATTGTCAATCTGCGAATAACCGAGTTGGTTCCAGGGAAAGCTTGTAATGCGTGCGCACGCCAGTTCTATAGAGACCCAAAGGAAGGGGGTGAGCAGTAGCGTCCATGACGTCGAGCGAACGGCGCGCCGCGCGAGAGTGACGAGAATTGCGAAAAGCGCAAAGTAGAGGCCTAGAAATAGACAGAAAAGTACCAGGACAATCCACGCCATGAAGGGGGAAAGATTCCCGTACAGCCGCATCGTGGATTCAATCCAATAACACGTACCGCCGTACCAGAGAACTCCGCAGAAATATCCAAGCAGCGTGTTGCGTCCGATGCGCTGCCATCCAAAACCGTTCCTTGGATGCAGGAGCGCAATCAGCAATGGGATCAACGCAATCCAGGCCAGCGCCGCGCGCCAGTGCGGCAGGGGGCCGGCCACTGGAAACGGCAATACAAGAAGCACACCACTTTCAGCGGCCAGCAACCAGCTCAACTTCAGTCCTGCGCGCATCGGGTGCAGTCTAACATCCGCTTGGCATTCACGAAGTTATATCTTTAGAAACGTGCGCGGTAAACGAAGGCGCAGTACACTCTTGAAATGCAACTGCTGCTCAGGATAATGGTGGACGTGCTGGTCGGGATGTTTGTGGCCGGCGGCGTGGTGTCGACGTTTGTCATTATCATCAGTTTTGTTGAGGACATGCATGAGTTGCTCAGCAAGAACGATTGAGCTTGGATTGAAGCCGAAACGCATATGGGAGTGGTTTCGGAGCAACGCTGCATCCCAGAATCCAACCAGGTAGAGGGCGCGTTTTTCAAGTAACACCGCAAATCATGGCCGAGCAAACCGTTTCCGCCCCATCACCTAACCGCGTTCGTGTGGTCGTCGCATCGACCGTGATGCTGACTTTCATTTCTTTTTGGAGCGCCGCAGCTGTCGTTCTGAACGACCTCGGATCGTCCGCGTTCTATGCGGTGGGAATCGCGGAGCAGGATTTTGGCAAGTCGGCTCCGTGGATCGTACTCGCGGTCATGCTGTTCTCATTCGCCGTGCGCGCGGTGTACGTCGAGAGTTGCTCGATGTTCACGCGCGGCGGCGTCTACCGCATTGTGAAGGAGGGCCTGGGAGGAACCTTCGCCAAAGTCAGCGTTTCGGCACTGATGTTTGACTACGTTCTAACCGGCCCTGTGTCGGGGGTATCGGCCGGGCAATATATTGTCGGCCTGCTGAACGAGCTGCTGCATATTTGCGAGCGCCATCAATTGTTGGCAGGCTGGCTGATGAACGCCCACGGCCATGCGGTGCAACTTCCAGTCAACACAACATCCGCGGCATTTGCCATTGTCGTCACAATCTATTATTGGTGGCTGAATCTCAAAGGAATTGAGGCATCGAGCCATCGCGCCCTGGATGTAATGAAGATTACGACCTTAATGGTCATCATCATGATGGTCTGGGGTGTGTTCTCCGTCCTTTACAAGGGGGCCCATCTACCGCCGGCCCCAATCCCCGCTAACTTCACATTCAGCCCCGATTCCTTCGGCTTCCTAAAACACACCAGCTTAATTCAGTACTTCGGAATGTTCGGTATCCTGATGGCCTTCGGCCACACCGTGCTCGCGATGAGCGGCGAGGAGACGCTGGCACAGGTCAACCGCGAAATTCAACATCCCAAGCTGAAAAATCTAAAGCGGGCTGCCATCGTCATCGCCATCTACAGCACTATCTTCACCGGCGGGGCATCGCTGCTGGCGGTCATGCTGATTCCCGACAGGGTCCGCGTTTCCGTCTACGGCAACAACGCGATTGCGGGAATTGCAATGTATCTGGTCGGACCGTTGGCATTGCGAGTCGCGTTCCGTATTTTTGTCGTGGTCGTCGGTTTCCTGATGCTTGCGGGCGCCATCAATACATCGATCATTGGATCGACAGGCGTGCTGATGCGTGTGGCCGAGGATGGTGTGCTGCACGACTGGTTTCGCAAACCGCAGAAAAGATTCGGTACCCCTTCCCGCATCATCAATCTGGTCACGATCCTGCAGCTCGCCACAATTCTTCTAAGCCGCGGCAACATCATTGTCATCGGCGAGGCCTATGCGTTTGGCGTCATCTGGAGCTTCACCTTCAATGGCTTGGCTATGCTGGTATTGAGATATCGATACCACGGCGAACGGGGCTGGAAGGTTCCGATCAATCTGAAAATTGGAAAGACCGAGCTTCCGATCGGCCTGTTTTCCGTCTTCCTGGTTTTGCTCAGCACGGCACTCGTAAATTTACTTACAAAGGAAATCGCGACCGTCAGCGGCGTTGTTTTTGCCGCGGTTTTCTATACCCTCTTTACTATTTCCGAAAAAGACAACGTTCGGCGCCACGCTGCATCGGCGCGGCAGATGAAGGAACATTTTCAACTGGAAAACGACGAAACCGTCAGTCGAGAGAGTTTAGGAATTCGGCCCGGCAGTATTGTAGTTACGATGCGCGATCCGCAGAGGCCTGCTGCTCTTAAGTGGGCGCTGTCACGCAGCTCCGAAGACAGCCAGGACGTGGTGGTGCTGACGGCGCGCCTGATGGGAGCAGGTGGCCCGGAATATATAGACGCCTCGCAACTTGCGTTTACAGATCACGAACAGGCTGTATTCACGCAGGCAGTTTCCGTTGCGGAAAGTTTCGGTCGCCATATCTCGCTGTTGGTCGTTCCGGCTGGGGATCCATTTGCCGCGCTGGTGCAGACGGCGAATTCGTTGGAGGCGGCCACCGTCGTCGCCGGGCTCTCGACGCGAATGTCCGCCGAGGAGCAGGCCTTTTATTCCGGACAGGCGTGGGAAGCCTTACCCGAACCAAAGCGACAATTTACTTTCTATGTGGTCATGCCGGACTGTACGGCTAAGTCGTTCCATATTGGGCCTCATGCGCCGGCATTGCAACCGCAGGATATAGCATTGGTCCACCAGCTATGGTTGAACTTCCGCCGTGACGCATCCATGCAGGAACTGCACCACAGCGACATCGTGACTTATGCGCTGAACCGATTGGCCAGCCACTACACAAGAGACCGGCAGGAGATCCTTCATGAGCTCAGGCATTCGAGTCCAACCGACGGAAAGCAGATGGATGCTACGTCCCAGGCAAACGCTCAAACCGGCGATCCGTCAACAAACGAGGACGAAAAGGAACCTTCGAAAGATCCGGAACACCTCGGCAAGACTTAGCCAATAACTCGATCTAGTTCTAAAGCCCTCCGCACCAATTGCTCTCCCTGTTCAGGCGAAATAGTTGCGACTTTGCTCATACTTTCTGTATTGTTATAAGATTAGTTAGTTCTCCGCGAAGGACAGACGCTGAATCGCGGATGAGATATGGATCGAACATTCGGAATTTTGGAGGAATTGTGGATTCGAATCGAGTTATACAGGAAATTGATGCGGAAATATCTCGGCTGCAACAGGCTCGCGCATTATTGAGCGGTGAATCCACCAGGCGCGGACCGGGTCGCCCGAAAGTGGCAGCGGCGCATAAACCCAGCGCCGCGTCAGGCCGGGCAACGAAACGTAAACGGCGCTTGTCCCCGGAAGGACGCAAGCGGATTGCGGACGCGATGCGCAAGCGCTGGGCAGAACGCAAGAAGCAACAAGGCTCGAAATAGCTGGAATCATTCCTCAGAAAAAGAGCGGAGCAACCCGCTCTTTTTCTTTTTCTCTCGGCCGGAGACCATCTGCTTAGCGCAGCGACTCGCCGGCGCGCAATTCAACTATCTCAATGCCCTTGTTATCTACATGTCGGCGCAGCTCCTCGGGCCGTCCCGTTAATTGCGGAAACGTTCCATAGTGCATCGGAACGATTGTCTTACAGCCAATATATTCGGCGGCTAGCGCGGCGGCGCGGGGTCCCATGGTGAAGTGATCGCCGATGGGCAGACAGGCAATTTCTGGTGAATATAGCTCGCGAATCAGCTTCATGTCGCTGAAAAGCGCCGTGTCGCCGGAGTGATAGATCGCCGGCTCGCCTTCGGCCTGCACTACAAAGCCGGCCGGCTCTCCCGCATAAATAATCTTTCCGTTTTCTTCGATACCCGACGAATGCCGCGCTTCGACCATGGCGATGTGCACGTCCTGAAAGCGGTGGGTGCCTCCAATGTTCATCCCCACTGTTTTCTTTACGCCTTTGGATCCTAGCCAGCTGGCAAGTTCGTAGATTGCGACGAACGTGGGGTGATACTTCTTATCAACGCTCAAAGCGTCCCCAATATGATCGCCATGACCGTGGGTGCAGAGTACAAGATCGACCTTCTCCGGAGCTTTCCAGTCCTTCGGAAAGGACGGGTTCGACTCTAACCACGGATCGATCAGGATTGAGGTTCCGCCGCCGGTTTGCAGATGGAAACTGGCGTGGCCCAGCCATTGAAGCGTCATCGCGCGAAAATGCGGCATACTGTTTTCGTCCCTCGCAATTCATAGTAATTCAGTAAAATCGGCTCTACAGGTTGGATGCAGGTTCCAAGCGCCGGTTTCATGGCCGCATGGTTGGAAAGGCACTCTATTAAATCTGCGCGAAACGCGTCCACGAAATTACCCCGCTCGGACCTACCTACAGAGACCGGCTTCGCAATCCCGGCTTGCTGCACCTGAGCACGCATGACTTTCTGCTGAGAAACGCCCGCACTTACGGCGATCTCGTCCACTACAAGGCGTTCGGTCGCCATATTTTCCAGTTCAATCATCCGGACATGGTGCCGGAAGTCCTGATACGCGATGCGCCCATGCATCATCGCGGCATCGTCTTGCAGCGGGCGAAGTTCGTTCTGGGAGACGGTCTGCTGACCAGCGAAGAGCCATTGCATATGCGGCAGCGTAGGTTGGCGCAGCCGGCTTTTCACCGGCAAAGGATTGCGGGCTACGGCGACACGATGCTGCGCTTTACTTCCGAAATGACGGCCCAATGGAGAAGCGGCACGAGCTTCGACATGCATCGATTTATGCTGCAACTCACCTTGCGGATTGCTGGAAAATGCTTCTTCAATACCAACGTGGAATCCGAAGTGCAGACGATTTCGGCTTCGGTGACTGCATTCATGGGCTTCCTTCCCCTCGCATTCCTGCCATTCCCTCAGTTGATGATGAAGATGCCGTTCGGCTTTGTTCAACGCATCCGTAAGTCCCAGAAGGAACTGGACAGGATGATCTATTCCATGATCGCCGAGCGGAGAAGGTCCGGGTTGGACCACGGCGACTTGCTTTCCATGCTGCTCGCCAGTCAGGACACAGAAGGCGGCACCGGCAGCATGACAGACCGTCAGATTCGCGATGAGTGCCTGACGCTGTTGCTTGCCGGGCATGAAACCACCGCGAATGCCCTGGGGTTTATCTGCTTTCTGATGGCACAAAATCCAGAAGTCCAGGAAAGAGTATGCAACGAAGCCGTCGCCGCATTCACTGGGCCGTCCGATACAGGGCAGCTTTTGGCTGTCGATATTTACGAACGTTTGCGATATACCAGGCGGGTCGTTTCCGAAGCGATGCGCATCTACCCCCCGGTATGGGTCACGGCGCGGGAAGCTGCTATTCCCTACGAATATCGTGGTCTCGCGATTCCGGCGGGCTCCCTCCTGCTGGTTCCGCAGATTGCCATCCACCGCGATCCTCGCTTCTACCCTGATCCCTTGCAATTTGATCCGGACCGTTTTCTCCCCGACGCCAGCGCTGAGCGGCCCCGATATGCTTACTTCCCGTTCGGAGCCGGTGGGCGCATGTGCATCGGCGAAGGCTTCGCGTGGATGGAGGCAGTGCTGGTGCTCGCGCGGATTGTTCGCGATTGGCGGCTGTCGTTTCCAGGCCACGCTCCGAAGGAGCTTCCCCTGAAAGCCCAGATTTCTCTGCGACCCCGCGACGGCATCGTTCTCTCGGTGGTTCGCAGATAGCAGCAACCGGACGAATCATAGACATTGACTTCCCCTCCTGTCGGGCGCTACCTTACATGCGAGGCGAAGATATGGCGAAACACGATGCAACCCCCAGCCTATTCCCTATTCTTCCTGAATCAGACGCACAGCCGGACCGAAAAGGCATCGCGCGGCTGGCCGCCCAAGCCGAGGTCGTCGATCAAGGCCACAAGGTGGAATTTCGCGCTCTGCCTGCCCGTTCTATTCTGAACCACACAAATTCGCGCCGCGGCTTTGGCTTTGCACGCAGCATCAATCCGTACCGCGGCTGCGAATTCGGCTGCCAGTATTGTTATGCCCGCTACACCCACGAGTACATGGAATTGCACGCGCGCGCATTCGAGCAGCAGATCTATATCAAGGAAAATGCGGCCTGGCTGCTGCGGCAGGAATTACGCAGCCTGCGACCGGATGAGGCCATCGCCATTGGCACCGCGACCGATCCGTACCAGCCGATCGAAAAAGACGCTCGAGTCACCCGTAGCCTACTCGAAGTCTTTGCGGGGCAGCAGGGGCTTCATCTCGGGCTGGTTACTAAATCCACGCTGGTGGTTCGTGACATCGACCTGCTGCAGCGTATCGCCGAGCACAACCGGATCACAATCAACCTGACGATCACCACGCTCGATACTCGGCTGGCCAGGATACTGGAACCTCGTGCGCCCCGGCCCGATCTGCGGATCAGAACGCTCGACCATTTGCGCCGCGCCGGTCTACGTGCCGGTGTTCTGTGCTGCCCTTTGCTACCGGGCATTACTGATACTTACGTCGCCATCGACAGCGTGGCCGCGGAAGCTAGGCGCGCGGGTGCATGCTTTTTCCACGCCGATCCTCTGTTTCTGAAACCCTGCTCGAAGCCCATCTTTGAAGAGTTTATTGCCGCGAACTTCCCGGAACTGCTGGCGTCTTACCGCGAGCGCTTTCAGGACCATGCCTTCGTCGGCTCGGCATATCGCAAGCGTGTACAACAACTGGTGGAGTCGATTAAACGAAAGTATGGCTGGGAGCGCAAGCTGCGGGATCGAGTCGCGTGGCTGGAGCGGCCATTGGCGAATCTCCAGATGGAGATGCCTTACCCCGCCGCGCAATCCGCCAGACGCGCCAATGGAGAGGATCAGCAAACGGCAGCTGCAGCATTTTCCGCCTAGCGGAATTTCTGTTCACCGACTGACGATCACTTCCCTGGTATTGTCCTTGGCAAGCAGAAACCGGCAGGAGCCGAGCGCTTGCAGCATGGATTCAATCTGGCGGTTCTGATAGGTCCGCAATACAGGATGATCCGATCCCTCCTGGGTCTGGATCGTGTCCCCGTCGCCAACGTGATAGCGGCAAAACGCAGTCTCGGGGCCAGCCATGCGAGAGTGAAAGAAGGCAAGCGTGAGGCCAGGGTCCGCCAACACGATTGTCAGTCTTTCAAGAATCGCATCGCCCAGTGCCGGCGGAATGTAGTCGAGAGCGTCCCACAGCAGAACGACATCGAACATCCGATCGCCAAAATCCATGTGCCGCGCGAGAAATCCGTCGATGTCGTAACTCTGGGGCTCTCCATCTATAGCGGGAAGCAGCCATCCCGGCTTGACAGCTTCCTCGACCAGGTCCGCCATATACACGCTATGACCGAGGCTCGTGAGGAAATTGATGTTGTTTGGAGACGTTGGGCCGATATCGAGTACACGCAGGCCAGGCTCCGTCTTCAGCCGGGCGAGGATTTTCATCCAGCCGCTGGAATGGCGGGGCACTTTCGCGGCCGCCGGCCCACGTCTTCCCGGCATTTTCTTGGGGGACTCCGTTTTTTGAAACAGGGGGGTCATCAATCCTCTCGTCGGATCCGCAACAATTGCACTGAATCGATTGCCAGTTCCGCCCGCATGAACGAGCGATCCCGGCACACACCTGAATGAGTGCTCTCCAAATCTGGCGGATGCGTTATCTAATCTATATCGTAAACTGTCGCGTGCGGAAGATTGTTGTTCCTTATTCGTTACGTGGCAGAGGCGATGCCTGCCACTACACAACATACGTTCGCGAGGCCGTCCGGTCGGCGATATCTGTCGAAACAATCTACCGTGCGGCGATCGTACTGTTCTTCGTAGTCAGCTTCGGGTTTTCTTTCGCTCGTGCGAACGCGGCTGTCCAATCCGTCGCAGTTTCAGGTTCCAATTCAGCCTTGGCATTGGCGCAGACGGATCCCTCCGCACTGGTGCGCAACGCCTCCCAAAATGAGCTGGCAAATTCCTATGGCCATCGTCTGCCGATGCGCTACCGGTTGAGGAAAATAACGGCCAAATCCGATACCACCAAAGAGATTGTGGAAACACGAGATGGAGCGGTCGCTCGGCTGATCGCTGTCGACGGACATGCGCTAGGGCCAGCACGAGCCCAGCAAGAGGCGCAGCGACTCCATAGCGTTTCCTCCGACCCGGCAATCGAAGCACATCGGCGCAGCAGCGAAAGGCGCGACGCGCAGCGTATCAATGAGATCATGCGTTTGCTTCCAGACGCCTTCATCTATCGGTATGCCGGGAAGATCGACACTCCGGATGGTTCGGCGATCCATCTGACATTTGGACCGAATCCTAAATTTTCCCCGCCGGATTTAACCACGCGAGTGCTGACCGGAATTCGCGGAGACATCTGGATCGATGCCGACGACCTACGAGTCGTCCGCATCGATGGCCATATTTTCAAGACGGTCGATTACGGCTGGGGACTACTAGGCACCGTCAATCCGGGAGGAACGGTGCTGCTGGAGCGGACAAAAACCTCCGAGTGCGGATGGCAACTGACGCGTCTGAGCATCCATCTGCACGGCAGGGCGCTCCTCTTCAAAACGCTTCATATCTCCATCGAAGAGACAGCAACCGATTACCATCGGGTGTCATCAAGCTGGACCTATCAGGACGCGGTCCGCTGGCTTTTGGGCGTATTTCCAAAACTGGCGCAGTGAACCATATACCCAATTCCGATGAAAAACCAATCCTGCCGGTCTCCGGATCTACGCCCGTACCTTGATTGGCTCCGACTTTAGAGCGTGAGCCTGGTTGCGACCATGGAAACGCTCACTGCGAACCGTCAGCCTCTCGATGCGGTCGCGCTTTACTTCGAACCCGCGGCCAACGCTTTGTGGAATCGCAATTTCTCCGGTCGGAGAAACCTCCACTGCAGGCTCGATGATGTCCTCCTGCCAATAGCGCTCAGAGGCCGAAACATCTCCCGGTAAAGAAAAGTTTTTGAGCGACGAGAGCGCGATGTTGTGGGAGCGGCCGATGCCGGTCTCCAGCATTCCCCCGCACCAGACGGGAATACCACGTTCCGCTGTGACGTTGTGCACACGAACCGCTTCGCTGAATCCGCCGACGCGACCGAGTTTGATATTGATGATGCGGCACGAACCCATTGCGATCGCAGCAAGAGCGTCCCGACGATTGCGGATCGACTCATCCAGGCAGATGGAAGTCTCCATTTGGCGCTGTAGAAGGGAGTGAAAATAGAAGTCGTCATGCCACAGCGGTTGCTCAAGCATCAGCAGACGGAATGCATCGAAAGATCGCAAGTGCTCCTCATCCTTCAGCCGGTAGGAGGCATTGGCGTCGCAGCTTAACAGAATGTGCGGCCAGCGCTTACGGACGGCCTCAAAGAGCTCGACGTCGCAGCCCGGTTTGCACTTCAGCTTGATACGCCGATAACCTGCCGCGAGTTCGCGTTCCACAATCTCCAGCAATTGACCAACCGAAGTCTGAATGCCGATCGAGACGCCGCACTCGATTTTCTTTCGCGTTCCTCCCAGCAGTTCCGCAAGCGATACGTTCAACTGCTGGCTCTCTGCATCCCACACGGCATTTTCCAGCGCCGCCTTTGCCATGCGGTTGCCGCGTACTAGGTTGAATGCTTTCGGACACGAACCACCGCCGTCGATCTCAGCGTGCAAAAGTGCCGGAATCAATTCATTGGCAAGGATCAGCCATGCGGTGTCCGTAGATTCTTCGCTGAAACTCGGGTGCTCGCCTGCGGTGCACTCTCCCCAGCCGGTGACACCCTCCGACTGTATTTCTGCCAACAGAACGCGCCGATCCGTTGTCCGTCCGAAACTGGTTTCAAAAGGACGAACTAGCGGCATGTGAATTTCCCGTAGAACAACGCTTTCAATTCTCACAAAAACTCCCTCTTCAAAATAGTCCGCTATCTCCGTTCCTGCACTACTGCGCTGGATACGGTCTCGCCATCCTTGTCCCACAAAGCAAGCAGGTAGTGAGCGTCTTCTCCTGACGCCGCGCGAAACCGTACAGCTGCCAAGCCGTTCTTAAACGCGTCCTGAAACTGTCTCCTCACCCGCAGGAGTGATTCTAACGCCAAATCCTGAAACCCGGCGACTGTTTCACCCGAAATATTCGTAACAGTGATGGTTTCTTTTATGTCGTATTCCGGCAGCCTGCCACCGGCGATCCGTTGGCGCACACGGCTGGAGTTCAACCACCACTCCGCGTGGAGCCGGTCTGTCGGCAGTGAGTGATGCAAGGGAGATGTGGATATACCGTAAAAGTCCGGCGTGTAGCGGCGAACGATCGCTCCGAGCTTTTCAATATTCAAATATGCGTTCTTAATTTGCAAGGGATCGAAAGTCCACTCGATCAAATTAATTCCTCGGGAAAGGGCGTCTTCTCTTTGAGCAAACTTCAGTCGCAAGCCGATGCCTCGGTTGCGATATTGCGGAAGGACGGCAAGCATGTGGGAGTGCAGGTAAGGCCGTCCCTCACGAATGCCGGGAATCGCCAGGGCATATCCGATCAGTCGATCGCCATCCCACGCGCCAAACGTCTGTCCGCCGATCGCCTTCGCGACGGCGAACATTCTGCGAGGGATCACATCCAGATCGCGAAACTGCCACACTAACTGTTGCAAACTTACACACGCTTCCATCTCCTCAATGGATTCAACTTTTCTGATCGTCGTCGTGTCCTCGACAGGTATATTCAATTTCCCGGTTCCTTTCGTTCGCGAGCTTTGGCGCGATCCCAGCGTTCTTCCAACTCGGTTGCCGACAGATTTTCGATCGCCGATCCATCGGCCATCTCCATGTCGCGAAACCTTCTTCTAAATTTGCCATTCGTTGCGCGCAGGGCCAACTCCGCTTGCACACCCAACTTTCTGGCCAGGTTCACCACGGTGAACAATAGGTCGCCAAGTTCTTCCTCTTGGCGTGGATCGTTTTTAGCAGCCGGGTTAGTGGCAATCGCCGCGCGCAGTTCTTGTATTTCCTCGTCCAGCTTATCGAAAACCGGCGCCGCGCTATTCCAATCGAATCCGACGACAGCGGCTCTGCTTCCCAGTTTACTTGCCTCCATCAGCGCGGGAAGCCCGCGAGGAACAGTATCCAGCAGAGATGTACCCTCCCGTTCCGCATTTTCGGCGCGCTCTGACTTCTTAATCTCCTCCCAGGTCGCAAGAACCTGTTCGGCACTCTTTGTTTTTTCAGCGTCTCCGAAAACGTGCGGATGCCTGCGAACGAGCTTCGCATTCAGGTTGTCCAGGACATCGCGCAATGTGAAGTAGCCTGCCTCCTGGGCCATCTCTGCATAAAACAAGACCTGCAGCAGCAGGTCGCCGAGTTCGTCCTTGAGGCCTGCCCAGTTTCCGTTCTCGATCGCGTCCAGAACTTCGTATGTCTCTTCGAGCGTATAGCGCCGGATCGAATCGAACGTCTGCTCCCGGTCCCAGGGGCAACCGCCCGGCGCGCGAAGCCGCGCCATAATCTCGACGGACCGCGAAAAGGCTTGCTCCAACGCATCGTGAGCTGGAGGCATTCGTTCAGCATCGTTCCGCGGTTTTGCCGTGTCGTTTTCATCTGGAGCCATAATCAACATCTTAGCGGCATGGGGCGGCGACTGCGTATACTGCGGCTGCATGCATTTTCCTTTTCCCGCTTTAGTTTGCGCGGCTTTTATTTGCGGACTGCTCTTCGGCAGCTTTCTGAATGTATGCATCGTCCGGCTGCCAAAGCACCATTCGATCATCGCGCCGCCATCCCACTGTCAGGCGTGCGGTAGGCGCATTCGACCACTCGATAACATTCCGCTCGCCAGTTGGATATCGCTTCGCGGAAGATGCCGCGCCTGCCGCGCCCGAATTTCCATCCAATATCCTTTGGTCGAACTGGGAACTGCCCTTCTGTGGATGGCGTGCGTTCTGCATACGGGCGCAAGCTGGCAAACCCTGATCGATGCCGTTGCCTGTTTTCTTTTGCTTGGACTGGCGGTAATGGATGCGCAAACCATGCTGCTGCCGGATACATTTACTCTGACTGGACTAGCCCTGGCGTTCGTCCTTCGAGTGGGCGCTCCAGGAGCTTCGCGGCGTGGGAGCATTGCATTTCAGACTGCGGAAGACGCCGCGATCGCGGCAGGCGCTCTATTGCTGATCGCAGCGCTCTACTGGCTGGTGCGGCGCAGGCAAGGCATTGGAATGGGTGACGTAAAACTGCTGGCAATGATGGCGGCCTTTCTTGGGCTGCCGCTCGGGCTCTTCGCCTATTTCGTTGGCGTCATCGTCGCCGCAATCTTCGCGGCAATCCTGCTGGCGCGCCGCAAGGCTCGCGCCTTCGACAGAATTCCGTTTGGAAGCTTTCTTGCGGCTGCCGGAATTTTTGCCATCTTCTTCGGCAAACCGGCGATTGCATGGTATCTGCCTCTATTTCACTGATCTAGAAGTTGTGCATGCACTTGTTCGGATGCGCCAGCATCTTCTCCGCTTTCAGCGCATATTTTCCTTGTGGGTTGCTCTTGGCGTAGCTCTTGAAGTGCGCCATGGCCTCCGCCGGGAGATTCTGCTTGCACAATGAGTTCGCGACTCCGTAAAGCGCCATGTCGTTTTGCGGGTCGTAATCCAAAGCATCCTGATAGCGCAACAGCGCGCCGTGGTAATCACCGTTCTTCATATACAAGTCGGCCACGTTCAAATCGTCGCGGATGCGGCCATCCTGTGTCTGATCTCGTGTGAACGTGTCCATTTTCTGATGGGAACTCAGGTTCCCCTGCCCCAGTTCCGGCGGCGGCAGATGGGCGTCGCTGGAACTGTAACTGCCCGCGGAACCCGTGGAACCAGGCTTAGATTGTCCGGGAGCTTGGCCGCCATTGTTGTCCTTTTTTGCGGCTGCTTCAGATTGTGCTTCAGGAAAGGGATTGTCTTTCGCCGTTGCGGATTTACCTGGAGCTGACTGAGGCTTGCCGGTTGCGTTCGGCGTGGATTGCGCAGAGTTTTGCTGCGCCTGGCGCTGCGCGTCGGCCTTGGCTGCCGCCTCGGATTGCGCCATGGGAAATGCATTTCCCTGGGAGGCCGTGCCAGCACTTTTGGAGTTTCCATTCTGATTGGATTGATTTTGCGCAGCATGATTCTGCGCCGGCGCGGGAGCGCTCCCGCTGCTCCCATTCGAATTGCTCTGCTGGCAGAAACCTGTTGCAAAGCAGAAGACAAACATCGCGGCAACCGGGATGCATGAAAGCCGATGCAGCTTTCTTTCGTGGCGCATATCTCTATTTTGAACGGAACCACGGTGCATTGGCTACACCATCGCGCGATGTTAATACTTCTTCAGCACTTCCCGTGCGATCACCAGGCGCTGAATTTCGCTGGTGCCCTCGCCGATGGTGCATAGCTTCACATCGCGGTAAAATTTCTCCGCTGGATAATCTTTGATGAAGCCGTAACCGCCGTGCAATTGCACGCCTTCCTCGCATATTTTTACGGCGACCTCACTGGCGTGGAGCTTGGCCATCGCTGACTCCAGCGTCGTTTTCATTCCAGCGTCCTTCATCTGCGCGGCGCGAAACGTGAGCAACTTCGCCGCGTCCAGTTGCGTCGCCATGTCCGCAATTTTCCACTGGATGCCCTGAAATTCGCTGATCGCCTTACCGAACTGCTTGCGCTCCTTTGTATATTTCACCGCTGCGTCGAACGCGCCCTGTGCCATGCCGAGCGACAGTGCAGCGATAGAGATGCGTCCGCCATCGAGCACGCGCATTGAATCGATGAAACCTTCGCCCTCTTTTCCCAGCAGATTGTCCGCAGGAATCTCGCAGTCTTCAAAAATCAATTCCGACGTGTCGCTGGCGCGTAGACCGAGTTTGTTTTCCTTCTTGCCGGGACGAAATCCGGGCGTGCCTTTTTCCACGATGAACGTGGAAAGCCCGTGTGTACCTCTGGACTTATCGGTGACCGCAATCACGACGGAGACATCGGCATAATGACCATTCGTGATGAACGTCTTGTTTCCGTTCAACACCCAGCGATCGCCCTTCTTAATGGCGGTCGTGCGTGCGCCGCCGGCGTCGGAACCCGAACCCGCTTCGGTCAAACCCCATGCGCCCAGCCACTCTCCGCTTGCCAGTTTCGTCACATATTTCTTGCGCTGCGCTTCCGTACCCGCAAGGAAAATGTGGTTGGTCGCGAGAGAATTGTGCGAAGCCACGATGATGCCGATGGAGCCATCCACGCGTGACAGCTCCTCGACTGCTATGACGTATTCGACATAACCGAGGCCCGATCCGCCATACTCCTGCGGAAAGATAATTCCCATCAGCCCCATGCGGCCAAGTTCCTTCACCAGCTCCGCGGGAAATTCGCTTGCCTCGTCCCAACGCATGACGTTCGGAGCGATCTCGCGCGCGGCGAAATCGCGGATTTCTTTTCGCAACTGCTGCTGCTCGTCGGTAAATTGATGGAAGGTCGCGGTGGGCGTGCCTGTCAGCTCTGCGGTGTTTGTGCTCATCGAATCCTCATAAGGAAAACTAATGAGCGTATCACGCGAGCGCATGGATGTCGAGAGAGCGGACCTTTCAGAAATCGTTTAGTATGGGTCGCGCATGTCAATCTTGCAACCATATGCTCTCGAATCTGACATGCTATTTTGTTGAGCTTCGATGGACCCATAACCCAGTGAAAACTCTTCGCGTCCTGGATCGCCTTTTCGCTTCCTCGTTTGCCATTCCACTCTTCGCAGTCTGCCTGTTCCCGCTGGCTTCCGCGCCGTCTGCATTTGCCCAATCCGCCGGGGGCCAAACAAAGCCCTCCATAGACACATCGGAGTTCGCAAGAAAAACCGCCCCAGCAAAGGACTGGATCACCGGGCTGCCGCGGGAACCCATTTACGTCGCAGCGTGGCCAGGAGGAAAGAAGGTCGCAGTCTGCTTTGTTCTCTATGTGGAAGTGTGGGGTTATGGGCACGGCCCGAACTTCCGCTCGGACATGAATGGGCGCGATCCGGATGTCGTCGATGAATCGTTTCGCCAGTACGCCATAGAGTGGGGCATTCCTCGGCGTCGGCAGACTCTTTCACGAGCAGGGCGTGCCGTTGAGCATCGCCTTGAATGCGCAGTTTCCGGCGCAGCATCCGGATGTCTGGACACAGTTTCGCGCCCTGGTTCCGCAGGCCCCCATCATCGCCCACGGCATGAACAACTCCACGCAGCTTCTGCCACTCGGGCGCGGGCTCGATGCCCAGGAGGAATACGTTCGTCGGACACTCGATCTAATCGAGAAGGATACGGGCGTGCGGTCAGTCGGCTGGTCCAGCCCGAGCGTATATCCCAACGGCGATACCTTCACGGCAACCGCAGCCGAAGGCATTCGCTATTCGCTCGACGGCATGGATTCCGACACCCTCTCGCGCCTTGCCACTAAGTCAGGACCGCTGGTCCTTGTTCCCTATCCGGCCGTGACGGTCGACATGGGCCAATACCTGGCGCGCTCGAAGGAGCCGAGCGACATGGAGCGGCTATGGATCGACTACGTATCTGAATTGGCCAGAGAGGCCGAAGCCGATCCCGGTCGCGAGGCCACCGTCGTTGCTATCGGCATTCATCCTTTTGTGATGGGAACACCGGCTGGTGCTGCGGCGCTGCGTCGTGTTCTGGAAAATTTCAAGCAGCAGAAGCTTGTCTGGGTGACGGATACTCAAGCCGTACTGACAGCCGCGGGCGAGCAGCGCTAGCGTTGCCCACTCGCAGATAACGATGCAAGCCGAGTTTAGTGCGACTGGTGATCGTCGTGGCCGGCTTCATTATGCTCCGGGACATGAGAACGACTGGTGTCCTACTTCCGATCAACATATCTATCCTCGACACGTAGAGTGAAATCATGCGATACACTTACCCCGAAATCGTCCGTACCCCAAAAGAGAGATTGCCGTGAAAAAAAATCTAAAACCTTTTGCACTTGCGATTTCCGCGCTTATTGTCTGTTTGGTCCTGACTGCCTCGACTTCGGCCTTCGCACAGAAATCGAGCCACAGGAAAACCGTCGCGCCACCTCCGCCCCTGCTGCTGGGCACGGCGTGGTATCCGGAGCAATGGCCGGAATCGCGTTGGCCTGCTGACCTGGAGTTGATGCAGAAAGCAGGCATTCATGTGGTGCGCGTGGGAGAATTCGCGTGGAGCACGATGGAACCCTCCGAAGGCGATTACCATTTCGGCTGGCTGGAGCGTGCTATCAATGAAGCCGGGCAGCACGGAATCTATACGGTGATCGGCACGCCGACCGCTGCTCCTCCGGCATGGCTGACGCAGAAGTATCCGGAAACTCTGCGCACGGAGCAGGACGGACGCAAGGCCGAACATGGCAACCGGCAGCAGTTCAATTGGGACAATCAGAAATATCGCGAGTTGTGCCGCGACATCGCCAGCCGCATGGCAAAACGCTTTGCGCACAATCCTTACGTAATCGGCTGGCAGATCGACAATGAGTATGCCGAGGTTTCCTTCGATCCGCAGACGCGCGCGGACTTTCAGGCATGGCTGAAAAATTATTACGGCACGCTCGACAACCTGAATGCACGCTGGACCACCGCATATTGGAGCCAGACGTACAGCAACTGGGACCAGATTCCCATTGAAACGACAGGCGGCAACCCCGGTCTGTTGCTGAGCTGGAAGCGCTTCGTGAGCGACACCTGGCGCGGCTACCAGAAAAACCAGTTGGATGCCATCCGCCAATATGCCGCGCCGCGCCAATTCATCACGACGAACATGATGGGCTGGTTCGACGGCTACGATCATTACGTCGTAACCAAAGATCTGGATCTTGCCGCATGGGACGACTACGTAGGCGAAGGGCAACTGAACCAATACCAGAATGGTTCCACGGATGACTTGACGCGCGGCTTCAAGCGCAAGAATTTCTGGATTATGGAGACGCAGCCCGGCCACGTCAACTGGCACCTGATCAACAACGACCTGAACAAAGGGGAAGTGCGAGCGATGGCCTGGGAGAATGTCGGCCACGGCGCGGATGCGGTGAGCTATTGGCAATGGCGCAGCGATTTGAATGGGCAGGAGGAGTATCACGGGACTCTAATCGGTCCCGACGGCACGCCGCTTCCTCTCTATCCGGAGGTCGCACAGATCGGCCGGGAATTTATGAAAGCCGGCCCGGTGCTTGCTGGAACCTCGCCGAAATCCCAGGTCGCCATCCTGCACACCTATCCCAGCTTCTGGGCGATCAATTGGCAGCGGCATAACAACCTGTACGACCCTATCGCTGAACTCCTCGGCTACTATCAGCCGCTGAAAGACATCGCACAATCGATCGATATTGTGCAGCCGACGGTATCGCTTTCACAATACAAACTGGTGGTCGCGCCGGGTTTGAATGTCTTGACGCAGGCGGCTGCGAAAAACCTCATCGCTTACGTGAGGAATGGGGGGCATCTCATTCTAGGACAGCGCACTGGAATGAAGAACAGCGACAATGGATTGCAGACCGAACGGCAGCCTGGGCCGCTGGTTCCTCTGCTGGGGGGGCGGGTCGAAGCCTACTATGCGCTGCTGCATCCGGTTCCGGTTTCCGGGAAATTTGGCGATAACACCAGCCAACTGTGGGCAGAGCTTTTGAGCACGGGCTCGCCCGACACACAAGTTCTGGAAACCTACGGCAAGAGCAACGGCTGGCTGGATGGCAAACCGGCGATCATCACGCGCAAGGTCGGCAAAGGCAGCATCACCTATGTGGGCGTGTGGATGGATGAAGCGGGCATGGCCCGCCTGGCGAAATGGATGACCGCAATGAGCGGTGTGCAGCCGGCCTTCGGTCCCGTGCCCGCCGGCATGGAGGTCGATGCACGCTATGGCAAAGGCCATGCCGTTTTTGTCTTGATCAATCTTTCGGAAGGTCCGCAGACGGTACACCTCCCTGTGGCCATGGACGATGTTCTAAATGGCGGCTCTATTGAGTCTGTCAGCCTGCCGCGATACGGCGTCTCTGTTCTTTCGCGGGCGATGCAGTAATGGTGCGGACGGTTCTTCGAAATTGCCTGCTGTATGTCACTCTCTTCTTCGTTGTCGGCTGTTCGCTACTCGCGGCGCAATCGGCGCAGACTCCATCGCCTGCGACAGCCGCTTCCCCGGCTCCCATTCTGCTGTGGCCGAACGGCGCGCCCGGAGCAGTTGGAACCACCGCGCTCGATAAGCCAACGATCACAGTCTATTTGCCTGCACAAAATCCCACGCACACCGGCATCGTGATCTGCCCCGGCGGTGGGTATGTCACGCTGGCGATCGACAAAGAAGGCACCCAGGTCGCGCATTGGCTGAACGAGCGTGGAGTCGCCGCCTTTGTTCTGACGTATCGGCTGGGCCCGCGTTACCACTATCCCACGCAGTTGCTGGATGCACAGCGGGCAATTCGTTACGTGCGAAGCCACGCGGCGGAATATGGACTTGACTCGAATCATATCGGCATCTGGGGATTTTCCGCGGGCGGTCACCTGGCTTCGACGGCGGGTACACATTTCGATGCCGGAAATTCGGATACGATCGACCTAATCGAGCGCGCCAGCAGCCGTCCGGATTTCATGGTGCTGGCCTACCCGGTCATCAGCATGGAGCCGGGGATTACGCACATGGGTACCCTGCATTTTCTGCTCGGCGAACAACCGAAACCGATGCTGGAGAATGAACTCTCCAACGAAACGCAGGTCACACCGCAAACCCCGCCGACGTTTCTATTCAGCACGACGAGTGACGAGACCGTGCCAGTGATGAACAGCGTGCTGTTCTACGAAGCCCTGCTGCGCGCGGGAGTTCCGGCGGAGTTGCACATTTTTGAGCGCGGTCATCACGGGGTCGGGCTGGCACAGGACAATCCGCAGTTGCGCATGTGGCCTGTGCTGCTGCAGAACTGGCTGCATCTGCACGGCTGGATGGCGAACGGCGCGCAGTAGCTTTATTCTTCGCGCTGGAGAACTTCCAGAGCACGCTCTAGGCGCACGCCGCGCGAAGCTTTCAGCAGCACGGCATCGCCCGGCTGTAAATTTTCACGCAGCCATGCTCCCGCATCTTCCGGAGTCGCAACAAAGAGGGTCGTCTTCACGCCTGCTGACTTTGCGCCCGCGACGATAGATGCCGCTTCTCCGCGCACACCGACAACGACATCGATGCCGCGCTTACCCATATATTCGCCGGATTCACAATGAAGTTGCGGGCCATCCGGACCCAGTTCGAGCATCTCGCCCGCAATGACGATCCTGCGCTGCGCCGGAAGGGTAAGCAATGTATCCACCATCGCGCGCAACGCTGGTGGATTGCAGTTGTAACAATCGTTAAGCAGCGTTGCGCCGCGAATTTCTAGGGTCTGCCCGCGTTTTTCCGGAGGCGCCAGGGATTGTAGCGCGGTGGCACATTCTTCGAGCGGAATGCCGCTCGCCAGACCGACGGCAATTCCTGCCAGCGCGTTGTGAACATTGTGTTCGCCCAGCAAACGGAGTTCGACTTGCATGCGCTTCTCACCTGCCTGAACGGTGACCCGGGTTCCATCCGCGCCGAGCGAGGAGATCGCTTCCGCACGAGGATCGGCGCAAACGCCGGTGCCGAAGTAAATCACGGTACCGGGAAAATCGCGTCCGAATTGGCGCACATAGGAATCATCGCAATTCAGAATCGCCGTACCATGGCGCGGCAGTGACGCGATCAGCTCATATTTTGCGCGCGCTATGCCCGCTTGCCCGTCGTTGAAGTTCTCCGCGTGCGCGGTACCGACGTTCGTGACCACGCCCCAGTCCGGCGCGGCGATCTTGCACAATGCTGCGATCTCGCCCGCATTCGACATGCCCATTTCGAGCACTGCGACTTCATGCTCCGGTTGGATGCGCAACATCTGAAGTGGAAGACCATAATGGTTATTCAGATTTCCCTGTGACTTGTGGACTTGAAAATGGCTCTGCAGAACTTGGGCGACCGCTTCCTTCGTTGTCGTCTTTCCCGCGCTCCCGGTTATGCCGATCACGCGCTTGCCCCAATGTCGCCGCACAGAAGACGCGAGCCGTTGCATGGCAGCTAACGGATCCTCGACAAGAAGCAACTGCCGGTGAATTGCATCGCTGGTATAGCGGGAGAGCTGTGCCGCAGCAATTACAGCCGCTACAGCGCCGGCCTGGAGGGCCGCTTCCACGAAATCGTGCCCATCGAAGCGCTCGCCACGTACCGCGAAGAAAATATCTCCAGGTTGAATGGTGCGCGAATCGATCGAGTAGCCGGACGCAGTAGACGCAGCATTTGGCGAAGCGGCAAACTGCGCGCCCATCCAATATCGAATCTGTTCCAGGCTCAATTGCATGGTGGCCTCGCGATATTTTTTGCGCTTTATGCCCCGAGCTGTTTCAGCAAAACCCGCCGCGCGACCTCGGCATCATCAAACGGAATTGTCCGGTCGCGAAGGACCTGCACCTTTTCGTGTCCCTTTCCCGCAATCACCACCACATCGTTCTCGCGCGCTTCGGCGATCGCGAGGCGGATTGCGATTGCGCGATCCGCCTCCACTGCAAACTTTACTCCGGACGCCGCCAGACCGGGAAGGATTTCCTGAAGGATTGCCGAGGGTTCCTCCGAACGCGGATTGTCGCTGGTCGCAACGACAAAGTCGCTGCCCTCACCCGCGGCGCGGCCCATTTTTGGGCGCTTCGTGCGATCGCGGTCGCCGCCGCAGCCGAAGACAGTAATCACGTGGCCGTTGCGTGAACGGGCCAGCTCCCGCGCCAATCGCGTCACATTGCGCAGCGCGTCGTCCGTATGTGCATAGTCGATGGCGACGGTAAACGGCTGCCCGCAGTTCACGGTCTGAAAGCGCCCCGGAACGAAAGCAATCTTTTCCACGCCGCCGGCTATCTGTTCCAGAGTCAGCCCACGCGCCCACGCTGCCGCCGAAGCGGCCAACAGGTTCAGCACATTCACCTGCCCTGCAAGATGCGTTTGCAAGTCGATCTCGCCCGCGGGAGTGATCAAGCGGAAGCGGGTGCTATTCGGGGCAAGCTGCACACTAGAGGAGCGGAATTCCCCTTGATTCAATCCATAAGCGATGACTTCGCATCCTGCATCGCGGGCCATCGCCATCAACCGCTGGCCGTATTCGTCCGCCGCGTGAATCACAGCCATTCGCGGTGGAGTCGTTCCCTCTCCGGTAAACATTTTGGATTTCGCGTGAAAATACGATTCCATATCCCCGTGATAATCGAGGTGATCTTGGGTGAGATTGGTGAAAACCGCCGTGTCCCAATGCAGACCCCAGACTCGGCCCTGATCGAGTGCGTGCGAGGACACTTCCATCACGGCTTCCGTCGCGCCCGCGGCAACGCCTTCCGCGAACAACTCATAAATATCGCGCGACTCCGGGGTAGTATGCGGGGATGGACGTATTTGCCGCGCCACATGATATTCAATCGTGCCGACTAGCACGCAAATGCGGCCTGCGGCGCGGAGCATAGATTCCAAGAGATAGGTTGTCGTCGTTTTGCCATTCGTTCCCGTTACGCCGGTCAGGTGCAGTTTTCTTTCCGGATGCCCGAAGAAATTCGCGCTAATTCCGGCGAGTGCGCGGCGGCCGTGGTCTACCTTGGCGATGGCAAGCTGCGGATACGCAGCGCGCAACGTATCCCAGGTCGCTTGAGAATCGCTAACGATTGCGGCTGCGCCCTTTTCCAAAGCGCTCTCCACGTAGCGACTGCCGTCAGTCGTTCCGCCGTGCATTGCCATAAACAGCGCATCCGCCGCAACGCGACGCGAGTCATACACAACGTCGGCGATCCACGGATTCGCGGCGGTGCACTCGCGAATCTCTACATTGCGCAGCAATTCGACGAAAGGCATGGGGGAACGATTGCTCATAATGATAAGACGAAACTCTTCTCTGCATTGGAGCATAGTTCGGCGGAGCGAAAAATAAAAAGATGAGCGATTAGGGATGGAAACGCACGATGACCGTTGTGCCCGCTGGTACGGTCGTTCCGGGCGCTGGGGCTTGCGCGGCGGCGATTCCGTCGCCGTAAACGCGAAGATTCAAGCCCAGATTGGCGGCCGTCGTCACGACACTGCGCATTGGCTGACCGATGAACCCGGGCATTTTGACTGTCGCGCCGGAGCCGGCGCCCGCCGGGAGGTTCATTCGGTCCTCCGCAACGACGGTCTGCGCCGGAGAGGCAGCCTGCGTTGAAGCTGACGATGGAGAGGGCAGCCCGTCGGCCTCTCCATCTCCTCCGTCGGACGTATCGCCCTGCAACAGGGGCTTGACGGCAACTTCGGAGACAGTTTGTCGATAGGCCTGAGCTTCATCCGCGTCTGCGTTGGTCGCCTGAGTCATCTTGGCGGATGTCCGCAGCGGATCGTCCGCCGGCAGATGATTGACCTCCGCAAACATTGCGCTCACATCGGTCAAGGGCTGCGAATCTCCATCGCTGTCGCGCAGCGTTGACTTGCGTTGCTCCGCGATTAGCTTTGCTGGCTTGATCGGCATATCGTGCGGCACGCCGAGATACTCGAGCACGTTCTGCGCCAGTTCTTGAAAAACCGGGGCGCTGGCTCCTCGCCCAAAGTGCGATCCGACCGACGGAGAATCGATGATGACCGCAATGGTGATCGCTGGATTGTTGACCGGAGCGAAGCCGACGAAAGACGCAATGAATTTTGTCTTGGAATAGGTGTGGGTGCGCACGTCGATCTTTTGCGCCGTACCCGTCTTCCCAGCGGCACTGTATCCATTCAGTTGCGCAGTAGTACCCGTGCCGGAGAGCACGACGCCTTCCATCATGCTACGCATTTCCGCTGCCGTCATAGTCGAGATGACGCGATGCGCGCCGGGCGGCAGCGTCTCCGGAAGGTTGTCCTCCGGATGGAACGCAGCGGGCACCAACTGCGGATTCCCCTTCAGGTCCGGTGTTTTTTCGAGCAGGATGTGCGGCGGCAGATACACGCCGCCGTTGGCGATTGTCGATGCCATTGTGACGAGTTGGATTGGCGTTACGGCGATCTCCTGTCCCATGGGGATGGAGCCAATCGTAGTCGGCTGCCAGCGATCGGGCGGCTTCACCAGGCCGCGCGTCTCGCCTGGCAGTTCAATGCCGGACTTCTGTCCAAAGCCGAAGCCATGGATGTACCGATAGAAGCGATCCTTGCCCATTCGTTCCGCCAGTTGGATCGCCACCACCTGGCTCGATTCTGCCAAGGCCTGCCGAACGGAAAGTACGTTGCTATGGTGGGCCTCGAAAATCATCGCGTCGCGGTCGTCATGCACAATCCTCCCCGCGACATTGATCTGTCCGCCCATGGTTGGGATCATCGAGTCCGGCCTGGCAACTCTCTCCTGTAACGCCGCCGCAAAGGTGACCAGCTTGAAGGTCGATCCGGGCTCGTACACATCGCTGACTGCATGGTCGAGCAGCATCGAGGGGCGAATCTCGTGAATATCGTTTGGATCGAATGTGGGACGAATCGCCAACGCAAGAATCTGCCCGGTATGCGGATCCTGCACCACGACGGTGCCATTCAGCGCCTTGGTTCGCTCCATGGCGTGATCGAGAGCCTGTTCTGCCATGACCTGAATGTTCGCATCCAGCGTGAGCACCAGGTTCTCGCCAGGCTGTGGATCGCGTTCGACGCTGCCGTAGCTTTGCCGACGCGCATCGACGGCAGTCAACATGCGGCCCGGAGAACCATGCAGCACCCCGTCGAATCGGCGCTCGACGCCGCCAAGCCCGTTGTCGTCCAGACTGACATAGCCCAATACTTGCGCCGCCAGCTGGTTGTCCGGATAAAAGCGCTTGAATTCTTTTTGAAAATAGACACCCTTCAGGTTCAATGCGCGGACACGCGCGGAAACATCCGGATCGACCTTGCGCGCCACCCAGGCAAAGTCGCGCGAGCGATGCAGGCGCGCGTCGATGTCTTTGGCGCTCGTGAAACGATCGTTCGCATCCTGATGAACGACACGGGCGAGCCGTCGAGCGGTCACATCTTTATCTGCAATTTCACCGGGAACCGCGTAGATAGAATCGACCAGCACTGTCATCGCCAGCGGCTGCAGATCGCGATCGTACAGCACGCCGCGCCGCGGAGCGATCTGAAAGGTGCGTTGCTGCTGACGCAGTTCGCGCTCCGCATACTCGGAATGCTGAAACACCTGGAGCCACACCAGGCGTGCCGCGATGATAACGACCCACAAAATGAGAAGGCAGATCAGGGCCACGAAGCGCAGCCTTGGGATCGGCGCAGAGAGCAACTGCTTACCATTTCGGCTCATGCCGTTGTTAGAGTCCTGCGGAATTGTTTTCTATCAACAGCCTATAGCAAGCTCAGAAATATTTGAGTAGAAAATTGGAGTCGGAATCACCATTGCCTGAGCTCGCCTGATTCTGGAAACATCTGCCAGGAGGACGACACGCGGATTGCCAAGAAGTGATCGCCCTATCGATTTGAGGGGACGGTTGGCAGCGTTACAGAAGCCAGAACGGGCGCGCTCGGATTGGGGGCGATTATGTCCGGCGCCATGATCTGCCCGGGCTGGGGCGACTGCATTCCGATCAGGCGCGCCAGGCGATCAATACGCTCGGAGCCGCTCAACTGCGCCTCCGTCAAACCCAATTGATGATTCTCGTCCTGCAGATGCTGGAGCTGCGCTTTCTCCGCCTGAATGTGATAGCCATATTCAATGGAACTGAAATGCTGCCAACTGTAAACCATCAGTAACGCGAAAAAGAAGACTGCCGCGACAGCGAAGCTGCGCATCTCACGTTTGCGCACCGGATCGTCCGCTTTAACCAGGCGGGAATTGTCGAGTCGCTTGTCGAAGAACACTTCGGGAGTGGGCCCGCGACGCGCGCGCTGTTGTGCCGCAAACAACCAGCGGTTGTGGTCGGCGATGGCCTCCGCGCTCCACTGGCCCTTCTCCCGGAATGTATCGATCACGATTCGTGCTGCAGCCATGGCGTTCCTTTACTGTCGGGGTGAAATTCCCCTTTGCTTTGCAGCGAAACCCTGTTCAGTGGTCCGCTGTTTTCCGATTACATTGCTCCGCTGAGAGCGGCAGCGACTGCGATACAAGCGACCACGGCAATTACTCCGAAAACGACTGCACCCCATACTTCCATGTGGTTGTCGAAAAAATCGTAAATGTGCGACATGTTGATTTCTCCCTTGAATGGGTTGGTGGACGTTGAACGTCGGGATCTATTCGCTGCATCCCTCTGCCGTTGCGGACTGGCCGCGTGCCATTGCACGGGCCTTTCATTTTGTTGGCCATTGCTTCTGGGTTCGTCCCTTGTTTCTCAGGCTTCCTATCCTTCTCGGGCCAGGCTCGTTGAGCTTGGTGGGGTAGGGGACGTTCGACTGCATGCTGTTCTTTCGCCTGAAAGAGGGGTGGGACGAACCCGGCCCGAACTTGCTTCGGCTTGCTGGGGTTACAAGTTACGTCCAGCTACGCCGTAAAAATTTTTCCTGCCTTCCGCCGGAATCGCGCTCCGGCTTGTCCGGCTGCCCCATTCGCTCTGCCGCGCGTAACTTGGCGCTGCGCGACCGGGGATTGCCGTGAATCTCGTCTTCCGTCGCGGTCACTGGCTTCGATGTCAACACCCGCCAGACTCCCGCCGCTTTCCCTTCTCGAAACGCATCCTTCACGATGCGATCTTCGAGCGAGTGGAAACTGATCGTCACCAATCTTCCTTCAGGCCGCAACAGCCGCGGCGCGTCGTTCATTAAGGAAGTGATCTGATCAAGTTCCCCATTGACATAAATTCGGAGGGCTTGAAACACCCGCGTCGCTGGATGAATCCGATCGCTCTTTATTGTCGGGGCGCTGCCTGCAACGATCCTGGCCAGTTGTGCCGTTGTCGTTACTGGCCGCGCCCTGACAATTGCTCTGGCGATTCTCCGCGACCTCCTCTCTTCTCCGAATTCGTAAATCAGATTTGCGAGATCCTCTTCGCTCGCCTGATTTACCACTTGTTCGGCAGTCGCTCCGCTGCGCGGGTCCATCCGCATATCGAGCGGCGCGTCTGCCTGAAAACTGAATCCTCTCTGCGCCGTGTCCAGTTGCATGGAGCTGACTCCAAAGTCGGCCAGAATGCCGTCCACGCTGCCCGGCTCTATCCACTGCGCCATCTCAGCGAATGCAACCGCGTGGATGGTGATCCGCGGCATTTGCTCTTTCAGCTCCGCCCACAACGCCGTGACTTTCAGCTCGGCATTTGCGATGGCCTCCGGATCGCGATCGAATGCGATCAGGTGTCCTTCCGGACCCAGCAACCGGGCAACTGCTGTACTATGCCCGGCCAGGCCGAGCGTCGCATCCACATAAGTGCCGCCCGGCAGGATTCGTAAATACTGCATTGCTTCTTCTAAAAGAACCGGCACATGTCGTTTGTCTCGACCGTGCGCCCCCTGGGGGGCATCTTCTTCCATCGCTACAGCCCGTAGGCTGCCAGCGCATCCGCATCCGCATCCGTCAGCGGATCGGCATCCAGGTTCTGGCGGAAGGCATCCATGTTCATCACTTCCAGATAGGTCAGCTTTCCGAACACCGCCACGTCTCCGACTACGTTGGCCTTCTCCCGCAGGATCTGCGGCACCAGCACGCGACCCTGGGCGTCCATCTCCGCGTTCTGACCGTAATAACTGGTCGCGTTCAACAATCTTTTTTTCGACGGGTTGGAGTTCGGCATGTTCATCATTTTCTGTTCGAACTTTTCCCATTCCTCGATCGGATGAATCTCCGCCGAATGTCCGTCGCGGCTGGTGATGTAAAACTTTGTCCCGTACTTTTCTTCAATCTCGCGCTTAAATTCCGCGGGCAGCTTCAGCCGTCCCTTTTCGTCGACCCGGGTTGGATGATTGCCGCGAAACATACCGTTCTCCGTTGCCAAACCTGCTGGGGGAGGGCCTTAAATCGAATTCGGCTGTTGCACCGGTCCGAATCCCGCATCTTTAATACCTTTGAAACCACTTTAGACCACTTTCGTCCACAACTGTATCGCAAAGGTAAGCATTGTCAAAGGAAAAATTGTGGGAATCCAAAAAAATTTCGCGGAATGGCCTCAGAGAACTCCGGGAATGGTGCGTCCTGCCCTCCACATGCACTGCCCGTGGTGTTGACTTCTTGTGTTCCGCTGTGGAATTCCGCTGGCCAAAAACCGGCGCAGAGAAAGCCCACTAACGCGCCTGTTGCGGCGCGCGGTCTTCGATAGGGCAACCGTCCGCATGATCGACGGTCCGCCCGCGGTTCAGGACTGGCATCTCAAAAAAAGAGCGCGCTGGGGCCGATCGTTCCTCATGCGCTGACGAAACGCCTCAGAGGAGAGATTTATGGCCTATTACTGGGGAATGCAGGAGTACTGGTGGTTTTTCTGGATCATCATGATCCTTGTGTGGATTTGCTTTTTGGCGTTCCTGAGGCCCGTCAGGGACACAAGTGGGTCATCTACTCGCGGCTGGAGACACCTTTGCAACTGCTACAAAAGCGATACGAAGCCGGCAGGATCACACATGAGGAGTACGAAGAGCGTCGCACACGCCTTTTGCGGATTCAAATTTGAAATAGTGGCGATGGGTCAGGGGATTACGGGGGTCGCCTGCTTACGCTGGAGCGGCCGCACCAGCCATGCGAGATAAATGACGATTGCGATATTTGCCAACAGAATCCCAACCGTCCAATGGTCGGGGTGATAGACCACTTTGATCCCCTCCAGCGGAAGCAAGGCGATCGTAAGGATTAAAGTGAAATATTCCGCCCAGCGCTTTTCCAGCACCAGGCCCGTGCCTTCAATGAAATCCAACGCGGCGTATATAAATACCAGCGCAGCCAACTGCTTCACGCGATGAACGTCCAGCAGCAGGACTTTATCCAGCAACCTGGCGACGAACATACGATCGGGGTCAAGGTGCAGCATCTCGACCGCTCGCAACGCCAGCAGATAAATATCATGGTGCAGCATTTGCAGCAGCGCGAAGCCCAGCGCCACAAAGAATGCGCCCTTCAGCAGCTTTAGCAGGCCAATCAGCTCCAGCCATCGATGCCGGTCCTGGCGCGCTGGAAGCGTGAAAAGCACAGTAGCTAGAACTTGAACACGAGGCCGACCTGCGGCTCCGCGATATTGATCAGGTTGTTGGTGGCCAGATAGGGCAGCCGATAATCCGGCGCGTGGCCGACCAGGCCGCGATATTGGAAGCGCATCGCCATAAACGGAGGCAGAAAATCCGGATGATAATCGGCGCCGACACCATACTCGCCCACCGGAATTTTTTCCGGCCTCACCGGCAGATTGCTGGTGCTGGAAATGTTGTAAGAGATGAATCCGCCGCCGCCCAGGACAAATGGCCGGATGCCGAACGGAGAGAACGGCAGGCTGGCGACGTAATCGACGGTGAACGGCTTGGCGTGGGAATAAACCACACCGGTCTGGATATGGCTGCCGCTAAAATGCTGCTCGGCGCGACTGTATCCGTAATTCAGCTCCAGCCCAAGGATGGGGCTGAAGATATAGCGGCCGCCGATGCGAAAACCGAGCGCCTGGTCCGCGGTCTGTTGCAGCGAAGGCTGGCCCGCAATCGTCGGCGGAGCGCTTGCGCTCCCGGGAAACGTGCCGTAGAGATTGATGTTGACGTCCGCCTTTTGGCCGAATGAAGAAGCTGATGCGAAACAAAATCCCGCTGCAAAGAGCAGCACGCCCCAACGAGCGCGCCACAGCAAATGTTTAGAAACCATTCCCACATTGTCTCCGATGGCGAGCAGATTCGCCAAATCGAAGCGACGGCGTCTGCGGATGCGATTGCGAAAAAGCCTTTCAACTTGCTCGATTGACATGTACCATTCGACTCGACTTTTAAAAGCCGCTATTGCGCTGAGTTTCCATCGACCTGACAGAGGAGAACAATGACTATGAACTATGTGGCTCTGGCGATCGTGTTCGCGATTGCGCTGGTTGTTTGTGCTTTCACCTTGCGCCGTTGGCGGACGCTTCGCAATGAACGGTATGGGAAGTGGCGGCGCATTGGGGAGCGAGTCGTTCTGACCGGAGTTTCTGTTTTTGTTCTGGCCGTCTTCGCCAGCACTGCATTCAACGCTATTGCCACCGAATATTACTGGGCCAAGCATCCGGTTCCGGGCCGCATTTATGTGGTCGACGGCCATAAGATGCATCTGTACTGCACGGGTGCAGGCTCTCCGACAATCATTCTCGATGCGGGACTCGGAAACGACTGGACGATCTGGGGTAAGGTGCAGCCCGAATTGTCGAAGACGACACGCGTGTGCTCCTATGACCGAGCGGGATTCGGCTGGAGCGATGCAACGGCCGGTCCGCAGGACGCCAACCATATCGCCGACCAACTACATGGCTTGTTGGAGCAGGCGGGCATCACTGGACCAATCGTCCTAATGGGCCATTCCATCAGCGGCATTTATATCCGCACATACACAAGCCGATATCCACGAAATGTGGCTGGCCTGGTTTTTGTCGACGGCTCCACCCCACTGCAAGAGGATCACTTCCCAGCGGATCTGCAGGCCTACATGAATAAAACCGAAGCGCTCGCATTTTTCGCGGGGAGAGTAATGATCCCGCTCGGTGCGCTGCGCGATACGAGGCAGTGTTCAGAGACACAGCCAGGATTTCCGCCGGCAGCCGGGAAAATGCTGGCGGAAGACACTTGCAACCTCAGCATCTCCGCCGCCAAGGAGGAGATGGACAATTTCCGAAAATCCGGTGAGGAGACGGTCCATACAGGCCCTTATGGCGACCTGCCGATTCTAATTTTTTCACAGGATCCGAACCGTCCTGCGACTCAAATCTCGCCCCAGTTTGCGAAGGAATTAGCGGTGATCTGGAATGAGATGCAGGAAGACCTGAAGCATCTATCGACGCGCAGCCGCAGAATCATCGCCAGAGGCAGCAGTCATTACGTCCAAGTGGATCGCGCAGATCTGATCAATCGCGAAGTCCCGATTTTCATTCAGCAAATCCGCGGCGCCGCGCCGCAGCCCACCGACTACGGAACAACAAAAACAGAGTAGCCAGCCCCTTGTTGACTCGCAGCGGATTCGTGATCCAATTCAGTCCGGTTGACGCTGCAATACAAATCGTCGGCGCTTACTTTCATGTTCCAGAAGCCAACGCTTGCGCTCGATACCACCTCCGTAACCGGTAAGCGAACCGTTCGCTCCAATCACGCGGTGACAGGGCACGACAACTCCCACTGGATTCGAACCATTGGCCAGACCAACGGCACGGACTGCGGCTGGTCGGCCAATTCGCTCCGAAAGTTTCCCGTAAGAGATCGTCGTGCCACAGGGAATTTTCCGCAACGCATTCCATACCTCGCGCTGGAACGGCGTACCCGCCGTCCGCACCGGCAATCCATCGATTGCCGCAAGCTCTCCGGCAAAGTAGTTGGCGATTGGACCCGTTAAGTCTGTAAGATCGTGGCTCGGTTCGAGACAAAATCCATTTTTACCGTAGTGCAGACGCAGCAGTTCGCGCATCCGCAGCTCGTGATCCGTCCAATCCGCAGCGCGCAGGTTTCCGTCATGGTCCGCCACAATTAAGAACTCTCCAATGGGCGTGCCGATTCGCTCCATCAATAACTCTAAAACCTCACTCATTCCCGCTCCTGGTGGTCGAGAATACGGTGCTGTCAACAACCCAAAGATGTTGCGCGGCGTAGGCGCGCCAAGGACGCCATGACTCAGCGTGCTTCAGAAGATTGGCTGACGTTAACCGCGTCCCATCGATCTTCGCCGCACCGCGAAGAAGACCGATGTCGGATGCGGGAAATGCATCCATCTCGCGAAGAGCGCGCAATGCGATGTATTGTGCCGTCCATTCGCCAATTCCGCGGATCCCGCGCAATCGCGAGATCGACTCTTCAATGGTTCCAAATGGGCGAAGCAAATTCGGATCGGCCACTGTGGCTTCAGCAAATGCCTTCAACGACTTCTCGCGCGCACCTGGCATGCCAAGGCCTATGGATTTAACAGAAGCCAAACGCTTCGCAGTAGGAAATACATGCGACAGACCCGAACGGCTGCCCTGAGCTGCTGACAATTGCCTGCCATGGAGCGCAACGAGGTGTCCCGCAAGCCGGCGAGCTGCTGCAACACTAATTTGCTGGCCGAGAATTGCCCGCACTGCCAGTTCAAAGCCATCCCATCCACCCGGCGCGCGCAACCCAGGACGACGCGCCACTAATGGAGCCAGCATTGGATCGCGAGAGAGGTGTGCGCCGATCGTCTCGATATCCGCGCCAAGATCGAACAAGCGGCGAACTCGAGCGACAATAGCGGGGAAATATCTGACATTGGGGAACAGAATCGTAACGCCAAGACTCTGCTGACGCGCCAGGTGGATGACTTCGACGCTTCCGACAAAACCATCAATTTCAATGGTTCGCCGATAGCTTCCGTTCTCCACAATTTCAACGCCGAGGATTGCCCGCATACGCAGGTACCCGAGCATCGAATCCCAATCATAGGGTGGACGATAACGAAGCCGTAGCGTAACACCAGCGTCCCCTTCGCCGCTCGCAGAATTCGCAGGAGTTTTTTGCCTCAACGCGGTAGGGGGGCGATGAAAAAGATCTCGAAATTTTTCATTGAATCGCCGCAGGCTGCCAAATCCGGCTGCCAACGCGACTTCAGTCATGGGCATCCGCGTTTCGTGGATGAGTTGCTTAGCGAAAAGCACACGCCGGGTCTGTGCCACGGAGACGGGCGACGCTCCAAGGTGCTGAAGAAACAATCGCCGGAGTTGACGCTCGCCCATGCCCAGCCGCTCCGCCAATGCCTCTACGCTTGCAGCGTTGCCGTCGAGGGTGCCATCGGCGATCAGTGCCAGCGCACGCGAGACTGTATTCGAAGTTCCACGCCACGAGGCCAGATCGGGAGCACTTTCCGGCCTGCACCGAAGGCATGGGCGAAAACCCGCGTCCTGAGCTGCTGCCGCCGAAGCAAAAAAACGGCAATTCTCAAATTTCGGGGTGCGTGCCGGACAAATAGGCCGGCAATAAACGCCGGTCGACGTCACACCTACAAATAGCAGGCCGTCAAAACGGCTGTCGCGGCTCTGCAAAGCGCGATGACATACCTCTCGACCGGGCAATTCCATATGCGAATTCTCTCATTTGTCAAAAGAGCAGGCTCGCGCTTTTCGGACATGGTCATTTCAAAAAAAACACGCCGGTCAAACTGATGACCACAGTGAACGGAGACTGACATTAATCGGAGCGGAAATTGTCGAACCGTCATCCGGTAACGGCGAAATGTTTGCGGGGAATGGATTTCAGGAATGGACGCGATTGCTTGAGCGCAGCTTTGGCGGAGAGGCCGTATTTGGCGCGGAGTTGGTCGACTTTGCCGTGCTCGATGAAAGCGTCCGGCCAGCCGATGCGAACGACGGGGACCTTCAGATTGTGCGCACTGAGAAACTCCAGCACGGCGCTGCCGAAGCCCCCCATCAGCACGTGATCTTCAAACGTGACGATCAGGCCGACGCGGCGGGCGTGTTGTTCCAGCAATTCAGTATCGAGCGGCTTGGCGAAGCGCGCGTTGACCAGCGAGGCGGAATAGCCTTCGTTCTCGAGTTCATCGGCGAAATTCGTAGCCATTGGCATCAGAGCGCCGAGACCCCAGACAGCAATGTCGCTTCCATGCCGCAGCACTTCCGCCTTGCCGATGGGCAGCGCCGTCGGCTGCGCTTTCATCGCAACGCCCGGACCCGATCCGCGTGGATAGCGGATCGCCGCGGGGCCATCGTGCAGCATCGCGGTCTTCAGCATGTCGCCGAGTTCGTCTTCATCCTTCGGCGCCATTACGACAATGTTTGGAATGCCGCGGAGATAGCTGATGTCGAACAGACCGTGGTGCGTCGGACCGTCGTCCCCGGAAAGCCCAGCGCGGTCCATGCAAAAAACCACGGGAAGATTTTGCAAGCAGACGTCATGAATGATTGGATCGTAGGCGCGCTGCAAAAACGTGGAATAAATCGCGCAGAACGGTCGCAGGCCCTTGGTCGCCATCCCCGCCGCGAAGATAACGGCATGTTCCTCCGCAATACCGACATCAAAATATCGCTTGGGATGGTGCGGCCGAAAGAGATCGAGCGCGGTGCCATTTGGCATGGCAGCGGTGATCGCAACCACCTTTTCGTTCTGATCGGCAAGCTTCACCATGGTCTCGGCGAATGCCTCCGAGTAGGTCTTTTGTCCCACCGGTTTGGTTTCGCCGGTCAGGGGATCGTACGGCCCGAGACCGTGAAACTTCTTCTGTTTGTCGAGCGCCGGTTGAAAGCCGCGACCCTTTTGCGTGATTGCGTGCAGAATTACTGGGCGGTTTTGCGTCTTGAGGAAGCGGAAGGTTTCAATCAGCAATCCGAGATTGTGTCCATCAATCGGACCGTAATACGTCAGGCCGAATTCCTCGAAAATCAGAGAAGGAACCAGCATTCCTTTGGCGGCTTCTTCCGCGCGGCGAACCACGTGGCCGACGGTCTTGCCTCCCAGCTTCTCTATCAATCGCGTGGCGCGAGCGTGCAGGTGAGCATAGCGTTCGTTGGTAGCGATGCGATGTAGATACGAGGAAATTGCGCCGACGTTACGGTCTATTGACCACTCGTTGTCGTTCAGAACGATGATGAGCCGTCTGGTTTGCGCGGCGACGTTGTTCAACGCTTCATAGGAGATTCCGTTCGTGAACGCCGCATCCCCGGCCAGTGCGACGACATGCTCGGTACCACCGTTTACATCACGGGCGACTGCCATGCCGAGCGCTGCCGACAGCGCCGTGCCGGCATGACCGGCGCCATAGACATCGTGCTCGCTCTCAGTGCGAAGCATAAAGCCATTCAGGCCTTGAGGCTGGCGCATCGTCTCAAAGCGTTCGCGCCGGCCGGTCAGCAATTTGTGAATGTACGCCTGATGGCTGACGTCGAAAACGAAATGATCCCGCGGTGTGTCGAAAACCACGTGCATGGCAATCGTCAATTCAACCACGCCGAGATTGGGCCCTAGATGTCCACCGGTCTTTGCCAGAACGGCGATCATGCGCTCGCGAATTTCCTGCGCCAACTGCTCCAGTTGTGGCAGCGTGAGATTTTTTACATCACGGGGGGAATGGATCGTGTCGAGAATTCTACTCATATTTTCTGGAGTATTGGATGCACATCTCAAGCAGGCTTCGCCAGGAACAGCGGCTGGGTCATGACCATTTTCATAACATCGACCGTGGCGGCGAATGTCATCGCAACCCTATCCACGTAGTATAGGGCATCCGCTCGAGAAATTTTTCTATTTGGCACTGACGGAATCGACGGATGAGCGTAGCGGTACTGCGGCGCGCCGATAACCGAAGTAGCGCTTCAATCTGAGGAAATGAACTTCATACAGGTTGTAACTGAGGTAAGTGGCAAAGATGACGATGGCCGCGGTCAGGCAAAACTCCACCACAACCGCAAGCGAACGCGAGTGGAGGTGCAGCGCGAGAAAATTCCGCAGGCTCATGCCCAACACGCGCGAGACGAGATTCGCGAACAGATGGCCGACGAAAATGTGCAGGACGTAAATGCCGTAGCTGTACTTTCCCAGCATGCGCAGAAACCGCCATTGGAAAACGCGGTGCGCTAGAGAAGCCGGGTCGATCGAGGCGAGCAGCAGGGCGACACACCCAATCGCGATGACCAGATAGCCGAAGGTTGAGCCGAAAAATCCATTGCGCATATCGTGGCCCAAATTCCATAGGGTGTAAGCGACAATGATCGCCGCCGCTGTCGCTGCGATGGGCATAAGCCATCGGCGCGGAACCCAGCCGGCGTCGCCGCGCAGCACCAGCGCCATGCAGCCGCCGAGCAGCAAGGTATCCATGCGGCACGGAGTCAGCATGAAGATCAACAACGGCGATGCACCGTGCAGGTACATCACGATGCGCAGAAGAAGCGCTACTCCGGAAAGCCCCAGCGCCAGCGCAATCAAGCGACGTCGCCCGCGCACCAGAAAAACCAGCAGCGGCCAGAAAAGATAGAACTGTTCCTCGACCGCGAGCGACCAGAAATGATCTAAATCGGCCCACACGCCGGGGTGAAAGTCCGTAACCGGAAACCAGAGGCCGGTGTTCTGCGTATAGGTGAGCAGCACGTACTGGCGACCGCCCCATGCGAAATGCTGCCAGTGCGATAGCAGCATCATAAAAAATAAAAAGCCGTAGTAGAGCGGGAAAATGCGCAGAAAACGGCGCATGTAAAAGCTACGGAAATAGTGCGAGTCGTGCAGTGTGTCGTACAGAATTCCAGTGATCAGAAATCCGGAGAGCACGAAGAACAGATCAACGCCGGTCCAGCCCAGTCCGCGGAGCGCTGAAAGAGAATCGCCCCACCGGCTGCCTGTCTTGTCATTGAACAGCATCAGATGGGAGACGAGCACCAGCAGAATCGCCAGGCCGCGCAGGCCGTCCAGCGCGGGCAAATGATGACGCGACGGCCCTGCAATTTCAACTGGCGGCTCTGACCTCACTGCGGAGGGACTCCAATCCTACGCAGTATAGAGTGTCTACTGAAAAACTATCGGTGAACCGGCGGCTGTAAATTTGCGTAAAGAAGAATGCTGGGAAATTCATCGGTTTCCGATACCATGGGTTGCGTCAGCTATGCCGACACGGAAGCGAAGCAGTTCGCGTGCGTTCTATCTCCTGCTTGCCGCTTACATTATGGCCAGCATGACGTATTACGTCGCGAATATCTCTGCTTTTGTTGACGGCTACTTCGATCTGCACCATCGGCCCAATACACCATTTCAATTCGATATAGACACTCTGAAGATCACTTCTCTGCGTCCCGAAGCGAAACAGGCGGGCCTCGCCGTTGGCGACACCGTGATGGCGGTTCAAGGATCGCCGTATCCCGGGGAAGCAGAGTGGCTGAGCATGATCCGCAACAGGCTGCATCCTGGCGACGAGTTACGAGTCACGGTTCGCAAGCCCGATGGAGCGTTGAAAGCCGCGCAGTTCCGACTAACCGGCCAGTCCAGCACTGGCCATGCAAAGTTCCGCGAATGGGGCGGGCTACTGCTTCTCTTTGGACTGCCCTCACTCATCTGCCTGTTGATTGGATATTGGGTGGTGGCGGCGCGGCCCCGCGACTTCAATGCGTGGATGATTCTGATCATCCTGACCTTTCCGGAAACTTTCTTTACCCTCAACTCGAATTGGTGGCCGGGCTTCTGGAATTTCTATTCGAATGCCTGGGGACAAATGGTACAGATGCTGTCTCCGCTGGCGCTGCTGCTGTTCGGCCTTTATTTTCCTGAGCGCTGGCGTCTGGACCGCAGAGTGTATTGGCTGAAATGGCTGCTGATCGTTCCAGTATTGATTGCAGTTGCGATATCGACCGGCATCGATTTTGGCGAGGATTTCCGGCCGGCGTGGAGCCTGGCGGCGCAATCGCTGACTTATTGGACAAGCCTAATCGATTACGTGATCGGCGTAGTTTGTATCGTTCTTTACTGGTTCGCTATTTTCGACAAATCGCGTTCCGCTTCAACGGCGGATGCCCGCCGCAGGTTGCAGGTTTTGGGCGCAGGATCTGTGGTCGGACTTGGGTCGATATTGTTTTTCTTCGGCATCCTTCCCCTCTTCCACATCAACGTGCAGCAATATCGCTGGCTGGGCAATACTGCGGCCATCATTTTTCTCGTGTTTCCTTTCACGCTGGCGTATGTCGTCATTGCACAGCGGGCAATGGATGTGCGCATTTTGGTGCGGATGGGCACCAAATATGCCCTGGCTCGAGCGACGCTTTCGGTCGTGCAAACCTGTCTGCTGATCGGCCTGGTGGTGTTGCTGGTGCATGAAGTACGCGCACCGTCGCTAACGCCGCGCGCAGCCATCGGAATTGCGGTGCTGGCCGGCTTGCTCTTGCTACTGCGTTCCCGACTCACCAAAAATCTCTCCTCCTGGCTGGACCGGAAATTCTTTCGCGAGGCATATAACGCGGAGCAGCTGCTCTCTGAACTTTCGCAGCGCGTACGCAAATATAACGACAGCGGGCCGATGCTGGAGATGGTGACAAAAAGCATCGCGCACACGCTGCACATCGACAAAATTGCCGTGCTATTGCGGGGCGGAAACGCTTTTCAGCTGCAGCAGGCGGTTGGCCTGAGCGTGGATGGTCTCGCGGGCAGCGGACCCGTGCAGTTGCCATTGAACTCGACCACGGTGCGGAATCTGATGCGCATCAACACGCCAGTGACCCTGTATCGGGAGAATCCCGACGGCTGGCTGCTGCTGGCGAGCCAGTCGGAGCGCAGTCTGCTGGACGCCATGTCCACGGAACTGCTGCTGCCGCTGCCGGGCCGCGACCAGATGATGGGCCTGATTACGCTCGGTCCCAAACGTTCCGAGGAACCGTACACGCCCACCGATCTGCGGCTGCTGGAATCGGTCGCGACGCAGACCGGGCTCGCGCTGGAGATCGGCAACCTCGCACGATCGTTGGCCAGCGCGGCGACGCAGCGGGAGCGGATCGATCGAGAGATTGAAGTGGCGCGCGAGGTACAGGAGCGATTGTTTCCGCAGGAGTTCCCTGCCATTGATGGCGTCAGCGTGGCGGGACATTGCCGGCCCGCGCAGGGTGTAGGCGGCGACTATTATGACCTGTTCGCGCTGGGCGATGGACGCATCGGCCTCGCCATCGGCGACGTGAGCGGAAAAGGAATTTCCGCGGCGTTGCTGATGGCCAGCCTGCGCGCATCACTGCGCGGCATGACGCTGGATGCGCCGCACGACCTGGCCATGACGATGGAAAAAGTGAATCGGCTTGTGTATGAGGCCTCCGCCAGCAACCGGTATGCGACGTTTTTCTTTGCAACGTACAACACTGCAACGCGCGAACTGGTCTATGTGAACGCGGGACACAATGCGCCGTTTTTGATCCGACGGAACGGAGCGGCCTTCGAGGTGGAACGCCTGGAAGCCGGCGGCCCAGTGGTGGGATTGCTGTCCTTCGCCACATATGAAGAGCAGCGCCTTACGCTTGCGCCCGGCGATCTACTGCTGACGTACACCGACGGCATCAGCGAAGCGATGACTCTGGAACAAGAGGAATGGGGCGAGGAACGCATGATGTCCGCGGCGCAGATGCTGCCGGATGGCAGCGCACAGGAAGTGCTCGAACATTTGTTTGCGAAGGCCGACCACTTCACCGGCAAAGCTCCGCAGTATGACGATATGACACTGCTGGTGCTGAAACTTCAGCAGGAGCAAACGAAGCCTACCCTGACTGCGTAAGGATGGGGCACCCAGATTTTTTTGGTGGGCGCAGCAATCGGCATTTTTTGTCGATTTCTTTGCGCGACTCGTTTATTCTTCTCCGCGCAGGGCGGCGATTACATTCAGGTCTTCCAGCGTCGTCGTGTCACCCTTCACTTCGCCGGTTTCGGCCAGCTCGCGCAGCAGGCGCCTCATGATCTTTCCTGAACGGGTTTTCGGCAGACTGTCGGTGAAACGCAGATCGTCCGGCCGAGCGAGCGCGCCAATCTCAGTCGCGACCCATGCTCGCAGTTCCTCTTTCAATCCGGGCGATGGCTTATATTGCGACTCCAACGTGACGAATGCGGCAATCGCCTGACCCTTCAGTGCATCGGGTCGCCCGACCACTGCGGCTTCCGCGACCTTTGGATGCGCCACCAGCGCCGACTCAATCTCCATGGTGCCCAGACGGTGGCCGGAGACGTTGATCACGTCGTCGACGCGGCCCATCAACCAGTAATATCCGTCGGCGTCGCGGCGCGCGCCGTCCCCGGTGAAATATGCGCCGGGAATTGTGGACCAGTATTGCTTCACGTAGCGTTCGGGATCGTTGTAGATCGTGCGCGCCATGCCGGGCCAGGGCTGGCGAATAATCAGCAGACCGCCGTTGCCCTCCGATACCGGCGTGCCATCCTGCCGGACAATATCGGGCACGATTCCGAAGAACGGTTTGCTGGCTGAGCCAGGTTTGCTGGGGACTGCGCCGGGGATCGTCGAAATCATAATGCCGCCGGTTTCCGTCTGCCACCAGGTATCGACAATCGGGCAGCGATTCCTGCCGATCACTTCCGCGTACCACATCCAGGTCTGCGGATTGATCGGCTCGCCGACGCTGCCCAGCAACCGCAGGCTGTCGAGCTTGTAGCGATTGGGAAACTCATTTCCCCATTTGATGAATGCACGGATCGCAGTGGGCGCAGTGTAGAAGACGGTCACGCGATGATCATCGACGATCTTCCAGAAGCGGTCGTTGTCGGGAAAGTTCGGCGCGCCTTCATACATCACGGTGGTGACGCCGTTTTGCAGGATCCCGTAGACCACATATGAGTGGCCAGTGACCCAGCCGATGTCCGCGGTACACCAATAGACGTCTTCCTCCTTGAGATCAAAGACAAGTTTGCTGGTCAGATAGGTATGCACCGCATAGCCGCCGTTGGTGTGAACGATGCCCTTGGGCTTGCCAGTGGTGCCGGAGGTGTACAGGATGTAGAGCGGATGCTCTGCATCGAGCGGCTCGGCGGCGCAGGTTGCGTCCGCGCGTTCCATCTCCTGATGCCACCACAGATCGCGCCCAGCTTGCATTTCGATTTCCGCGCCGGCGCGGCGCAGGACGATGCATCTTTTTTACAGACGGACATTTCGCGAGCGCTTCATTGACGGTAGCCTTCAACAGAACCTGCTGGCTGCGCCTCCAGGCCGCGTCCTGTGTGATGACGGCGACCGATTGCGCGTCGTTGATGCGGTCGACGAGCGCATTGGCAGCGAATCCGCCGAAGATGACCGAATGCACGGCGCCGATTCGGGCGCAGGCGAGAAGAGCAATGGCCAGTTCCGGCACCATGCCCATATAGATGGCGACGCAATCGCCTTTTTTTACGCCCATGCCGCGCAGAACATTGGCGAAGCGCTGGACCTGATCGAGCAATTGCTGAAAAGTAAACCTGCGAACCTCACCGGATTCGCCCTCCCACAGGATGGCCGTTTTGCCGCCGCGGCCGCGCTCCACCTGCAGATCGAGACAGTTGTAGGCCAGGTTCATTTTGCCGCCGACGAACCACTTCGCCCACGGCTCGTTCCATTCCAGAACCTTCGTCCACGGCTGGAACCAATGCAGTTCATTCGCCGCCGCTGCCCAGAATTCTTCCGGATTCTCAATCGAACGCTGGTACAGGGCCTCGTAATCTTCCAAACTGCGGATGTGGGCCTGCGATACAAACTCCTCCGGCGCGGGTATCACGCGAAGTTCGTGCAATAGAGATTGAAAACTGGTATCGGTCGGTTCGGTCATGAGTGGGAATCCGCTCCTCGCATTCAGTATGCAACACGGAGACGAGGGCAGATCGACGAGAACCTATGATCCCATGGCGGATGAGATATGCCACGGCTGCCTTTACGGCAGACGCGTTGCGGCAGATGACGGCAGCCATGGGTCTCGTCCGGGGACACGAATAGACAAAAAAGTTGAAGGATTGTGCAGGATAGTTGAAGGATTGTGCGGAATAGTTGAAGGATTGTGTAGACGGCCCGAGCTTCTGCAAAACAGCGCCGCGCATGAACAGCGGTGGCCCTGTTGACATCCTCATTTTTGCGAGCGCTCGAACCGAACGAGAAAGTTGAATTTGGCGTTCGAAAGGAGAAAAAGCAGGTCCCTCCGCTTCGCTTCCCACCCCAACGCGCAAAAAACACGCGCGTTAGGGACCCCGGCTTCGCTCCGGTCGGGATGACAATTCATCGGCAGCGTTGGAGGATGTCAACAGAGCCGACAGCGATCCAATCGCGGGCGGAGGCGCAATTGGCGATCGAATGAGGAAAAGCCGGAGGTAATCATCCCCTCTCATTAACTATGGTAATTACCAAGCCGGATGCGCCGGGAAGCTTCGTCAACTTCATTCTACCAAGCCGGCGGGAGTAAGCGCGCCAACCCAGCCGTGAAGTCGTCGTCCGGCAACGTTACCCGACGGGCAGTTGCTTCTGGATCTGTGCCAGGTCGCGCTGAATATTCTCTAGACGAGTCACTAGGTCGGCATGGTGAGTTTCATCCGCGGTCGGCTTGCGGCCCTCGATGTAGAACGAACCGTTCGGCTCCAGCACGCATTGTTTTACTTCATCGAATCCATCGAATCCCTGACGATGCACGACCGATAACAACTCCTGTTCCGTCATCAGTTCCTTGCGCAGCGCTGCGTGATCTACCACGCCATCGAGAATGAGCACTTGCTCCGTGCCTTCCACGATGCGCTCGATCTTCGGCGAGCTATAAAGGAACCGCACTACCAGCCAGTTGATGCCGAGCAGAGACAGCGCTCCGACAATTCCGCCGGTGACGGAGTTGTCATTGCCGATCAGGGCATTCTGCACGACATTTGAAAGCGACAGCAGCACGACCAGGTCGAATGGATTGAGCTGGGCTAGTTCCCGCTTGCCGAAGATGCGCAGCAAGAAAATCAAGAAGAGATAGACAATAACGGGACGCAGAACTTTTTCCAGCAGCGGAATCTGCAGGTGAAACATGCTTTGGAGCACAGGCATTTCCTCCCGAGGATTGAACAGCTTTTCTCTTCATACACTTCCGGAGGCGCCGCGGGAACAGGATTTTCGCAGAATAGTGCGGGTTCGCATTCGGATACCCGCGCGAGACGCTCAAGTTTTCCATGCTATTCGCCGTCGATTCTGGGATAATCGGAATTGCTCTGGTGTCTCTGGCATTTGGCGGGTGGACGGCGAACCGGCTGTCTTGCGCGCCTCGTGTCCAAGCACCCCTATGAACGTTGTGCAACGAGTCTTTTCGCCGACGAAAAACCGCCGGCTGAATGAGCTGGTCGGCCTGCTTCTGCTGGCGCTCGCCCTCCTTCTGCTCCTCTCTCTGGTTTCGTATACACCGCTCGATCCATCGCTGGATACGGCAGGCGGTTATCTGTCGGGAAATCCCGCGCACAACTGGATTGGACTTTTCGGTGCGGGCCTCAGCGATTTATTGCTCCAGGCTGAGGGAATCTCCGCGTTCCTGCTGCCGCTGCTGGTGGGCGCGCTGGGCTGGACGTGGCTGCGCTCGCGGCGTGCGGGTTCTCCCATCTCCAAATTGATTGGCGGCGTACTGTGTTTGCTGTTTGCGCCAGCGCTGGTGGGCCTGCTCCCGGGCCATCTGCGATGGGCGCATAGTGTACCGATTGAAGGTATGACTGGCCGAATGATCGCCGACGTGCTGGTCCGCTTCTTGAATTATCCCGGAGCGTGCGTTCTTTCCGTCGCCTGCGTGGCGGCGGCGTTGTATCTAACAACGACGTTCAGCGTGAGCAGTGCGCAGCAGTGGGGCGCGGTACGTTTTGCATTTATCGCCGCATGGCGCGACCGTTGGCGCAATTGGAGGACAGCGCGGGTGGAACGCAGAGAATCGCGCCGCGCCGCGCGGGCTCTCGCGAAAGAGGAAGCGGTGCTGGCGAGTGCGGCGCAGAACGATCCGCATATTTTCGAGGATACTGGCGCAAAGGCAATCCCCACGCGCGTTCGCAAACGGCCGGATTTCTGGGAGGAGCCGGTCCCAGCGCCCCCGGCGCAGGAGTTCCTGAGCGATGCCGGGCGACAAGGAGCGCAGGAGATCTCCGCGCCACGGAAGCATGCCGCGGCAGCATTCGACGATGCGGACGGATTCGCCGCGACCGCGGATTCTTTCTCCACTGGCGCTTCGGCTCGCGCGGGGACCGCAGCAGAATTGCATGTCCAGATCGGCACGCGTGCGGATGCCTCCATCAAACCGGTCACGTTGACCGCAAAATCCGTGGAAGGCTTTCGCCTGCCGCCGAGCACCTTGCTCCATCGCAGTGAAGAAAAGCAGATCATTCGCGAGGATGCACTGCGGGAAGAGGCACGCGTTCTCGTCGAAAAATATGCCGAGTTCGATGTGAATGGGCAGGTAGTGCAGATCAATCCCGGCCCGGTTGTGACGACGTTTGAATTCAGACCCGATGCCGGGGTGAAGTACAGCCGCGTGGTCGGCCTGCAGGATGACCTGTGCCTCGCCATGCGCGCCGAGAGCATCCTGATCGAACGCATGCCGGGAAAAAGTACGGTGGGATTGCAGGTACCGAACGGCGAGCGCGAGACCATATGGCTGCGCGAAGTAATTGAAGCGGACAGCTTCACCCACAGCAAATCCAAGTTGACGCTGGCCATGGGCAAGGACATCAACGGTCGCATTGTTCATGCGGATCTGGCGACCATGCCGCACGTGCTGATTGCCGGTTCAACCGGCAGCGGTAAGTCGGTTGCGATCAACGCGATGATCATGTCGGTCCTGTTCAAGGCAACGCCGGAGCAGGTGCGCTTGATCCTGGTCGATCCGAAGCGCGTCGAACTAGGGATGTATGAAGGCGTGCCGCACCTGTTTACGCCGATCATCACGGAACCGAAGCTGGCCGCCAATGCGCTGCGCAATGCAGTGCGCGAGATGGAGCGACGACTGAAACTGCTGGCTTCGCGCAGCGTGCGCAATCTGGAACAGTACAACAAACTGTTCGAGACCACGCCGAGTCTCTTTGAAGAGGACAATCCGGACGAGAAGCCACTGCCGCAGATCGTCATCATCATCGACGAGCTGGCCGATCTAATGATGCTCGATCGAGCCAATGTGGAGGAGTCCATCACGCGGCTGGCACAGATGGCCCGCGCCGTGGGCATCCATCTGGTGCTGGCGACGCAGCGGCCTTCGGTTGACGTCATCACCGGTTTGATCAAAGCCAATGTGCCGACTCGCATTTCGTTCCGGCTGGCGACGAAGGTCGATTCGCGCACTATTCTGGACTCCAACGGCGCGGAATCTCTGCTGGGCCGCGGCGATATGCTGTTTCTCCCGCCGGGAACGGCGCGGGTGCAACGCGTGCATGCTCCGTTCGTCACGGAAAGAGAAATCTCCGCAGTCGTCGATTTCTGGAAGGCGCAAGGCGCGGCGGAGTACGTGGAAGGCTTCCTGGAAACACCGCAAGGGGAGAAAGAATCCGGTCTGGATTCAGACACGGGTGGCGAGGGTGCAAACGACGAGCTCTTTGAAGAAGCAATCCGTCTCGTGCTCGATTTCGGCAAGGCCTCCACTTCCCTGCTGCAGCGGCGGCTGCGCATCGGTTATGGCCGCGCCGCGCATCTGATTGACTTGATGGAGCGGGACGGCATCGTCGGTCCGGCCGACGGTTCACGCCCGCGGGAAATTCTCAAGCCGGCTAGTTGGCTGCACGAAGTCGAACAGTCGATGCGGTAAGGGTCCGCTGCGCAATTTCGTTGCGCTTATTTCAGCGACGCGGGATCGAACCAGGTGTCGGGAAGCGAGACGTTCGCGCGCAGGTCCGCATATTTTTCGTGAAGCAACAGCTTGCCGTTCCGGTTTACCGTCACTTCCGTAGCGATCCAGCCGCCGCCGAGCTTTTGATAGCCGCTAAAAAACGCTTCAATCGTGCCAACCATACCGGGCCACGCCGGATCGATCAGCCGGACGAACAGGAGTCGCTGCGCATCGACCCAGAACTGCTTCGATTTCAAGTCCCCGGGTGCCGCACCGACTACGTAGACTTTGCGGCCATGCCAAACCAGGGTGTGGGCGCGAGACAAATCGAAGCCCTGCGAACGCAAAAGTGCGGCAGTTTTTTCAACTGGCTGGCGGTACACGTCAAAGCCCAACACCAGCAGGAGATTCAGCGTGTCGTGTTTCTGCACCGCTTGCCCAGGAACATGGACGTACTCGATGCCATTCACGAATAGCATCGTGCGTCGGTGCGTCGTAGTGTCGGTCGCGGGGACGCCCACATCGATCCGCAGCAGCCCCGGCAACTTCGCTTCTTCGTACCACTTTTCGGATTTGACAGCGCCGCCTGCGGTCGGCTGAGCCGCTATCTCCGTGAATGAGACTGTCTTATACCAGGTCGATGCATACCGGTCATGCATCGCACGCAGAACATCCATTCCAGTGGATGGCTTCGACGGGCTGGCGGTCTGCGACAGCGCAGAGGACACTGTGACAACGAGCATCAACGCGAACGTGGCGGTGTATCGAAATCGCAACATTTAGCCTTCCCTTCTGTTACGCAACATCAAAAAGGCAGGCCCTCTGGCCTGCCTTTTTCGACATGGATATTTCCCTACTGGCTGCGGCGGAAGTACTTGGCCACTGTCCGAACAAATTGACGGCCTGCAGCAGGGGTCGGCACCTCGCCTTCAAGAATGGTGTTGAACGGTATGTCGTGACCGTAGAACGTGCGGGTGTCGTCCGTGTTCTGGTTGACGACGGTTCCATTCAGGTCGATTCCGGCAAACAAGCCCTGGCTGCGGGAGTAGGTTAGCAACTCGGACTTCAGCGTCAGATTGGTCGCCGCGGACGCATTGCGACCCACTGGGCCCGCGGATGCGGCGGCATCGCCGCCAATCTTGAATTTGCTCTTCAGCAAATCCTGAAACCCGCGATTGTTCACTGCGATGAGCACAAGATCGGTCGCCTGGCCGCCAATCTGGAACCCGAAGCTGCCGCCAGCCATCTGGATGAAAGCCGGAGCGCTCCAGCGGCCACTCTTCGTCTTGCACGTGACCACGCCCTGGCCATAGCTGCCGCCGACCACAAACGCAGCCTTTTTATAGCTGGGAACAACAGCCACGCAGGTGGCGTTGGAAAGAATGCTGGTAGGAATCGATTTGTCGGGCGTGGCCTCAATTTCGTTGATGACTCGGGACGCCGCGTTTAAGCGATCCGCCAGCTTTGCGCGGTCCGTCGCGGCAAAGCTATAGGAAGTCCCCAGAGTTACCGCGCAAGCACAAGCAGCTACAATAAATTTCTTCATAAGCGTGTCAAACCTTTCGCTGGCCCTAAGATGAATGCGGATGTACACGTAGATTGCTGCGCGACAGCCCGGCATTTTTTTCAATGCCAGATGATTATAGAGCGTAAAGCTTCCGGCAGACGTAGTTTCAATTCGCTATTCTTCGGACAAGGGAATTCATAGAGAACTGACCATCTCCGGCGCAGCAATCGGCAAGTTCCAACACTCTTGCGCAAATACAAAAAGGCAGCTCCGCGGAGCTGCCTTTTTCGTTTGCCTGCGTATTCCTGAATCAGTGAGTGGCCCTGTGGAAGTATCGTGCCACCGTCCGGACAAACTGCCGCCCGTCGGCAGGGGTGGGTACGTTGCCATCGAGAATCGTATCGAATGGCACATTGTGGCCGTAGAATGCGCGCGTGTCATCCGTATTCTGGTGGACGACAGTACCGTTCAGGTCGATACCCGCAAATAATCCCTGGCTGCGCGAATAGGTCAGCAGTTCGGATTTCAAGTACAAATTGGTATCCGCTGCCGCATTACGGCCGACTGGGCCTGCGGACGCCGCCGCGTCGCCGCCAATCTTAAATTTGCTTTTAAGCAGGCTCTGCATGCCGCCCTGGTTGGTCGCGACCAACACCAGATCAGTGGCCTGGCCGCCTATCTGCAATCCGAAGCTGCCGCCGGACAGTTGGATAAAAGCCGGAGCGCTCCAACCGTGATCGGTCCGGCAGGTGACCACGCCCTGGCCATAGCTGCCACCGACGATAAACGCGGCCTTTTTGTAGCTAGGCACGACAGCCACGCAGGTCGCTTTCGATACCAGCCAATCGGGAATCGCCTTGGCGGGGATGGATTGAATCTCCTGAATGACCCGGGCCGAGGCATCCAGGCGCTTGACCATGTCCGCGCGGCTGTCCGCCGCAAAGCTTTGCGAACTCGCCAGAGTTACAGCACAGGCACATGCGACCAACATAAATTTTTTCATAATGATTCGGTCCTTCGCCTTATTGAGAGATGAGGGCCAGAAAATACGGCTAAGTGCCAGCCGCAATTCCAGGCACTCTCCATACATTCGGTAAGATGCGGAAAAAAGGGGCCGTGCGTAGAAAATCTCAGGCGGCAAAAAAGTGGGGCTGCAACTGGCGATTTTCTGCCGGCTGCAACCCCGGATCTCCCAAATCCATGATCGATAGAACGATTACAACCTACATTTCCGTTGTCGAAAAGATTACGCAGGTGCTAACTCTTCAGTAACCCGGTGATTGGCGCAATTCCGGCTTCGACTTAAAAGGCCGGCGCGGACGCCGCGATCATGACCGATTTACCGACATGGCGCGCACAGAGAGTGCGGTGCGGTTTTGGACCCCCATTTTTCTCATCAGCTTGGTCACGTACACCTTGACGGTGCGCTCTTCGATATCAAGACGGGAAGCAATCTCCCGGTTGGATTGGCCCTCCAGCAGCAGGTCCATCACCTGCTGCTCGCGCGCCGTGAACGTCGGCTTCTGAAGGGTCGCCTGGGTATCGCGGGCCAACAGCAGCCGATCGATTAGCCGGGACAACAGGCGGCGCGGCGCCCACACCGATCCGGATGCAACCATGCGGACCGCTTCCTCAAACTGTTCGGCTGTAGCAGTCTCGTGCAGGAATCCCTTGACTCCGAGGTTCAGCGCAGCCAAAGCAGCGTCGTCGCCCGCTGCCGGAGACATGACAATCATGGGCACCTCCGGGCGAGCCGATCGAATCGACGTGATCAATTCGAGCGTCCCTGCGCCGGACTGCGTGCCGATGAGCACGACCTTTACAGCAGGGTCCAGCCAGCCTTGATGCGCGGGCGCGCGCGTTTCTTCCAGGACGATTTCGACGCCCGAATGCTGCGTAAACAGAGCCTGCAATCCAGCCGCGCGCAATGGCTCCAGACGCAGCGCATACACCTGGATCGGGACCGCCGCCGGGAACGGAGACACGTCTTGGACATCCCCGTCCAGCCGCGAGCGCGGATTGGAGGAAACTACCTCGAGTGGTGGTGTAGCAGACTGTGACAAATTCCACCGTCTTTCGTTTGTTTGCTTCCCCGAGCTGTCCCAGCCGATTGCAATTACAACTTGGGTAACACAATTCCCTGCTGGTTCTGGTACTTCCCTTTGCGATCGGCGTAGCTCACTTCACACATTTCGTCGGACTCGAAGAACAATATCTGGCACAAACCTTCATTGGCATAGACCCGCGCCGGCAGCGGGGTGGTGTTGGAGATTTCGAGCGTCACGAAACCCTCCCATTCCGGCTCGAATGGCGTGACGTTTACGATGATCCCGCAGCGGGCGTAGGTTGACTTGCCAACACAGATTGTCAGCACATTGCGCGGAATCTTGAAGTACTCCACCGATCGCGCCAGCGCGAAGGAGTTTGGAGGAATAACGACGGATTCGGCATGCATCGTCACAAACGAGCGCTCATCGAAGCCTTTTGGATCGATCACGGTGCTGTTTACATTGGTGAAAATCTTGAACTCATCGGAAACCCGTAGATCGTATCCGTAGGAGGAAAGCCCGTAGGAGATTACGCCCTCACGGACCTGTTTCTCGCTGAATGGCTCTATCATTGCGTGCTGGAGCGCCTTTTCGCGGATCCAGCGGTCACTTTTAATCGACATCATTCTCCCTGTCGTGGCAGGCGGCTTCCTTCCGGCGAACCGCATCCAACCCTTGCAATCGTGTGCTTTACGCCGAGTGTACGAGAGTAATGTACCGTTGACAATCTCGAAAACCAGGCCCTAGCATAGAGGCGAGTCAGCTCAAAAGATGATCCAGGCGGAACCAGCCCAGGAGAAAGTCCATTGATTAAACAAGATGTCGTGCATAAAGTTGCGGACCGCACCGGCCTTCCTCGCGTCAAGGCAGAGGCCGCCGTGGACACCGTCTTTGAGAGCATGAAGAATGCTCTGGCCGCGGGGAGACCGCATCGAACTGCGCGGGTTCGGCGTTTTCAGCGTGCGACCGCGCAAGACCGGCATCGGGCGCAATCCGCGCACCGGCGCGGAAGTGCCGATCGCGCCCGGACGCGCGGTCCGCTTCAAGCCCGGCAAGGAATTGCATCTGCTGGATTAGCGTTGATTGTTGACGCGTTCTTACGCGGTAAGCAGGCTGCGAGCCCTCCTCCGGCAACGCCTGGGGTCCGAATCTCAGACTGAATATCCGTACTCCTCTACAATGAGGGGCGTGGCTCCGCCGCTAGAAGCAAACAGAAAGCGCGCAGTGGAACGCAGCTGATTTCCGCTCCCTTCCGTCCATCACACCGTCGTTTTCGCAGGGCCTGCGACCATGAAGCTTTTTCTGCGCCTGCTGTCTTACGCGCGACCCTACACGCTTGCGGCGCTTGCCTCCGTGCTGCTGATGGCGCTGGTCGGTCTGCTGGACGCGTTCCGAGTGTTGCTCGTGCAAGCCAATCTTCGACAAGGTCCTGAAGCCTTCGGAAACGGCGCATCATCTGCCTCTCTTCAGCTTCAACGTTGGACATTCCCATCTCCAGCTGAATCTCGAGCAACTGGTTCCCGAGCTATTTTCACAATGCCTGGACGATGGTTGCGTTCGCGCTGGTGGCATCGACAGTCATCAAGAGCCTGTGCGGATACCTGGGCACCTATCTCTCGAATTTCGCGGGATACGGAATGATTACCGACCTGCGGAACGATCTGTATGAAAGCATTCTGCGGCGCTCGGTGTCGTTTTTTCAGAAGCACTCGACCGGCACGATTCTCTCGACCCTGATCAATGACGTGGAGCGAGTGCAGTTCGCCATGTCCACGGTAATGTCGGACTTTTTGCAGCAGTTCTTCACTTTTCTGTTTCTCATCGCGGTGGTCATCCTGAAGGGCCGCGAAGCTGGCCTGGGTGCTGTTGTTGTTTGTGCCGGTGGTCATCTCCTCGGCGCGACGCATCGGCCGCAGCGTTCGCACCACCACCCGCAGCGGACAGGACAAGCTGGCGGAGATACAGAACATCCTGCACGAAACCGTGACCGGCAATCGCATCGTCAAAGCGTTCAATATGGAGCTGTGGGAGATGGTGCGCTTCCGCGGCGCGGCGAAGCGGCTGTTGCGGGCCAATCTGCGATCGGTAAGCGCACAGGCGATCAGTTCTCCGTTGATGGACACCATCGGAGCGGTGGCAATCGCCATGCTGCTGTTGCTGGGTCGCAGCCGCATTCTGCACCACCAGATGACCGAAGGCGCATTCTTCGCTTTTATCATCGCGGTGTTCAAACTTTACGATCCGGTCCGAAAGTTCGCGCTGTTCTACAACAATTTTCAGCAGGCATTCGGCGCGTCTTCCTCCATTTTCAGATTTATGGATGCCGTCGATGATGTGCGGGAGAAGCCGCATGCCGTGCAGATCAAATCGTTCCAGAAAACCTTCTGCTTTGAGCACGTCGGCTTCGCATACGACGATGAAGAAGGCCAGAAACGCGTGCTGGACGATATTGACCTGACCGTGAAGCGCGGGCGAAGTGATCGCGTTGGTCGGCCCCAGCGGCGCGGGCAAGACCTACGCTGGTCAACCTGATTCCGCGCTTCTTCGATGTGTCCAGCGGGAAGATCACCATCGACGGTCACGATCTGCGAGATGTGAGTCTGCACTCCTTGCGCGCCCAGATCGCCAAGGTGACCCAGGAAACGATTCTGTTCAACGACACGGTGCGGAACAATATCGCGTACGGCCAGCCGGACGTGCCCAAGCAGCGGATCATCGATGCGGCCAAGGCGGCGCTGGCGCACGACTTTATCCAGCAGATGCCGGAGGGCTACGACACCATCATCGGCGAAAAAGGTTTTCGCATGTCGGGCGGCGAGCGTCAGCGCCTTGCGATCGCGCGGGCGCTGTTGAAAGATGCGCCCATTCTGATTCTGGACGAAGCCACCTCGGCGCTCGATGCAGAAAGCGAATCGCTGGTGCAGGCCGCGCTGGCGAATCTGATGGAGCGGCGGACCGTGTTCGTCATCGCGCATCGCCTTTCGACCGTACGGCGGGCCACGAGGATTGCCGTGCTGGAAGAGGGGCGCATCACAGCGATCGGCACTTATGAGGAACTGTTGCGGACGTCCGCGACATTTCAGCGGCTGCATCAATTGCAGTTTTTCGATATTTCGGAAGCTGCAGTCACGGCCCGCAACCATCGATGAAACCAGCAATGAAAAAGCAATCCATTCCGCAATCCGCCGCGGGTCGAAAATGCACGCGACAAGCCAGCGCGCCAATCCGCTCGATGACCGGCTTCGCCCGCGTCGCCGGCGTCACTTCCGACAACACGCAGTTCGTACTCAGCCTGAAAAGCGTGAACCATCGCTATCTGGATTTGCAGTTTCATCTGCCGAACGGCCTGGAAGCACTGGAAATGCGATGGCGCAAGACTTCTGAAAGAGCAATTGGTTCGGGGCCATATCGATGTGCGCCTGTCGCTCGCGAACGACCGTCGCGGCGGCGTCGGTCCGCTACAACCCGGACGTCATCCGTTCTTATCTGGAGGCGTTTCGCGCTGCGGCGACCGAGCATGACCTGCCCGGCAAGCCGGATCTGAATGTCGCCTTGCGCCTGCCCGGTGTGTGGTCGGCGGCAGAACGACGGGCTCGAACCAGGACTTGCCAGCCTGGAGGAAGCCGCCGACGCAAGCCTGCTGTCCGCCATTGACAGCCTGAATGCGATGCGCGAACAGGAAGGCGCTGCGCTTGCCGAGGAATTGCACGGCACTCTGCAACGCCTGCAGAGCCAGGTGGATGAGTTGAGTTCCCTTCGTATGGGCCTGCAGCAGGCCCATGTTGAACGCCTCGAACAGAAGATGCGCGACATTCTCGGCGATGATTTCCCTCCGCCTCCGGACCGCATTTTGCTGGAGGCCGCGCTGCTGGCCGAGCGCAGCGATGTGGAAGAAGAGATGGCCAGGATGCGCGCCCATATCGCGCATTTTCAGGATCTGCTGCGGCAGGGCGGCGAACTCGGCAAGAAGCTGGATTTCCTGCTGCAGGAGATGACTCGCGAAGCCAACACCACGCTGTCCAAGACCGGCGGAATCGCCAACCGCACCCTGCGCATTACGGAACTGGGGCTCGCCATGAAATCCGAAATTGAAAAGGCGCGCGAGCAAGTGCAGAATCTGGAATAACCTCCGGAGTAACTCGCCGCGAACAGGAACTTACTCGCCGCCATGATCTTCGAGTAATCTACTGGGAAACATCTCTGATCGTCCCAAGGAGAATCCTGCAACGTGGCGGGACTTTTGTTTATTCTTTCGGCGCCGTCCGGATCAGGAAAGTCGACCCTGGTGACGCAGCTTCGTTCCATGGTGCGGGACCTGGACTTCTCCGTTTCCTGGACGACGCGCGCGCTGCGCGGTTCCGAGCAGGAAGGCCGCGAGTACCACTTTACTTCCCGCGACCACTTTGAGCGCATGATTGCGGCGGACGGATTTCTCGAACACGCGGATGTATTCGGCAACCTGTACGGCACCGCGCGCAAGAGCCTTTCAGACGCCGCCGCGCACGGGCGCGACCTGCTGCTCGATATCGACGTACAGGGCGCGGCCCAGGTGCGGCGCAAAATGCCGGACGCCGTCAGCATTTTCATACTTCCCCCCAGTCCGGCCGTGCTGGAACTGCGGCTCAGGAACCGCAGCCGCGCCGAAGGCGGCGTTTCGGAAGAAGTGGTGCAGAAGCGGCTTGCCACGGCCCGTCACGAAATCGAAAATTACCGGGAATATCGTTATGTCCTGGTCAACGATGTGCTGGATCGCGCAGTAGAGCAATTGACGGCAATCGTAATCGCTGAGCGGGGCAGAGCCGCCCAGGGATCGGCCGTCAGCAAGGAACTCGCACGATCCCGAATGCTGGCCCAAGAATGCCTGCTGGAAAACTCCGCGGACCGTCTGCGGCCGGTTCTGGCGTCATTTGACTTCTCGATGTAAGCTGGGAGCACTCCATCGCAGCACATGCAGCACATTAGGTGGGCATCAGATTTACAGGACAGCATATCCACCCGTATCGCAGGAGGCCGCACCATGGAAGAGTCTGCCGTCAGGGAGAGTAAATATCGCGCAGTCCACTTGGCTGCTCGACGTGCTAGGCAATTGCAAGCCGGATCGAGTCCCATTGTCCCTACTCGCTCCACCAAAGCCGTTCGCATTGCGCAGGATGAAGTCGAAGCAGGGCTGGTGGACTATGTCGTTCCGGAAGGACCGTCCAGAAAAGAACTGGGCATTCCCACGGGATATACGCCGATTTTGCATAGTTGAGTAACGGAACGCTGCGTCTTCGGACGCCAGCCACGGGCGTATAAAGCTCGCGAAACGGAGCGTACAATCAGACCCATGAAGGTCACGGTCGGCGTTGCCGGAGGAATTGCCGCTTATAAAGCTGCCGAGCTGGTGCGCGCTCTGCAGCAACAGGCACTGGACGTGCATGTGGTGATGACGGCGGCCGCGCCGCAGTTCATTGCGCCGCTCACCTTCGCGGCCCTTACCGGCCATCGCGTCATCACCGGACTTTGGGACAGCGATGGACAGGTCCCCAACGCAAATTCCGCAATTGAGCATATTTCTGAAGCGCAATCGACCAGAGCGCTCGTCATCGCTCCGGCGACCGCCAACATCCTCGCCAAACTTGCGCATGGCCTGGCTGACGATTTCCTGACCACGATGGCTCTCGCTACGCCCGCGCCGGTGCTGGTCGCGCCATCCATGAATGTGCAGATGTGGGAGCACCCGGCAACCCAAGCCAACCTGGAAACCCTGCGGCAGCGCGGAGTCACGGTGATTGCGCCGGAAAGCGGCTATCTCGCCTGCGGCATGCTGGGAGACGGTCGCCTCGCAAGCATTGAAGCCATTGTTGGGGGCGTAATGAGCGTGCTTCATCATCGCAACGACCTGGCTGCCGAAACCGTACTGATCACCGCCGGGGGCACGCGAGAGGCGCTCGATCCCGTTCGCTACCTGGGCAATCGATCCAGCGGCAAGATGGGTTACGCGCTTGCGGAAGCGGCTCTAGCCCGTGGTGCACGCGTAACTTTGGTCAGCGCGCCAACCGCTCTGACTGCGCCGCCGGGATGCAACTTTGTTCCCGTCGTCACCGCAGAAGAAATGCGTCGGGCCGTTTTGGATCAGCTTCCGGATAGCACCCTGGTGATTAAAGCCGCCGCTGTCGCGGATTACCGCCCGGTACACCGAGCGGAAAATAAGATCAAGCGTACCGGCCCAATCGTGATTGAGCTGGAACCGACTGAAGACATTCTGACCGAGGTGGTTCACGCCCGCAAACCGGGTACTCTGGTCATAGGATTTGCGGCCGAAACCGACAGCCCGCTCGAACACGCTCGCGGAAAACTGGAACGCAAGGGAGCCGACGCCATCATTCTGAATGATGTCGCCAGGCCGGGGATTGGGTTCGACTCCGACCGGAACGCCGTCACATTTCTCACCGCAACCGCGTCCCATGAATTGCCCGAGATGCCGAAACGCGCATTGGCCGATCGCATTCTGGATGAAGTGCTGGCACTGCGGCGGCCGCGCAGGATCGTTGCCGAATTGGACTCTGTCTCCGCCCGCGTTTCCCGCTGAATTTTCCTGTGGATTGAATTCGCAACGATGACCATGCCTCTCCATCCAGAACAGCGCCAGCAGCTTGCCACTTTGCTTGCTTATTGCAGGGAAATGGGCGGCGTGGACTTCTATCGCGGAGAGCAAGACAGCGCAGACACTATGGCAATGCTGCCGGCAGACGCCAGCGCAATGTCTACCCCAGTTTCACAACCTGTTTTATCTGAGTCGTTTTTTTCTATGCCACGCCAGCCAATCCCGCAGCACTTGCCTCCGATCATTGATTTTTCATCGCCCTCGATTCCGCCGCAGGACCGCGCTGCCGCGTTGCGCGCCATTCAGGAAGAGATCGGCGACTGCACTCGCTGTCCCCTCGCTTTCGAAGGGCGCCACAAAATTGTCTTCGGCGACGGCGATCCGAACGCGGAATTGCTGTTCGTCGGCGAAGGCCCCGGAGCCGACGAAGATATGCAAGGGCTGCCTTTCGTAGGACGCGGCGGTCAACTGCTGAACAACATGATCATTGCAATGGGACTGCAGCGTGATCAGGTTTATATCGCGAACATCGTAAAGTGTCGCCCGCCGAAAAACCGCGTTCCGGAACCGGTCGAGGCGACGACCTGCACGCCTTTTCTCTTTCGCCAGATCGGCGTGGTGCGGCCTAAGCTGATCGTCGCGCTGGGCGCGACGGCTGCGACCTATCTGCTGGGCACGAAGGTTTCTCTTTCGATTCTGCGTGGGAAAATACACGATTGCATGGGAACCAAGCTGATCGTCACCTATCATCCGGCCTATCTGCTGCGCGACCCGCGCCAGAAAGCGGAGGCATGGAAGGACCTGCAGATCGCCATGAAGTTTCTTCATCTTTCTCCGTCGCAGCGGGCGAAAAGTTAGAAAATTGCGCCGGAAATCTTTCCGGCACCAGCGAAAATCCCTGGCGTCTTCGATGGCCGATGGATATGCATCTCAAAGAAAAGAATTGACCAAACTTTACTCGGAGAAAGAAGAAGATGTCGCAACACACCCAATTGCAGGCCGCGGACGGCCATAAATTCGATGCTTACATCGCACAGCCAACGGGCGAACCCAAGGCTGGAATTGTCGTTCTACAGGAAATCTTCGGCGTCAACGCACACATCCGTTCGGTGGCCGACGGATTCGCGCAGGCGGGGTATTTGACCATCGCACCAGCGCTGTTCGATCGCGCGGAGCGGGACGTGGAGCTTGCCTATGATGCCGAAGGCGGCAAAAAGGGCATGAGCATTGTGCAGAACATCCTCATCAATCAAGCCCTTGCGGACATTGCCGCCGCAATGCAATACCTGCGTGAGCACGGCGCGCGCAAGGTCGGCGTAGTCGGCTATTGCTGGGGAGGCATGCTGGCATGGCTCACCAATACGCGGCTGCATCCCGACGCAACGGTTTCGTATTACCCAGGTGGAGTCCAAAACTGCATCCACGAAAAGGCTACCTGCCCGGCGATTTTTCACTTCGGACTGCTCGACACGCATATTCCCCAGAGTGTGGTGGAGCAGGTACGGCACGAGTATCCCGGCTTTTCCGTCTTCACCTACGAAGCCGGCCACGGATTCAATCGAGAGAATAAAGAACCCGCCAAACTCGCGCTGAGGCGGACCCTTGCACACTTCGACGAATACCTGGTGGGAAAATCGCATTGAAGATTTCTTATGGCGCGCTACTGTGACGTTGCACTTCCCGTTCCTGTCGACCGCGCTTTCACATACACAATCCAAGGCGCGGTTCCCGTTGTCGGAGGACGAGTTCTCGTTCCTTTCCGGCGCGAGGAATTGCAGGGAGTCGTTGTCGCACTGCACGATCGTGCACCCGAAGCAAAGACCCGCCCGATTCTGCGCGTGCTCGACCGGGAGCCTGTGCTCTCTGAAGAATTGCTGCGGCTAGGCACATGGATTGCCGATTACTATCTGGCTCCGCTGGGAGAGGTCTTGCACGCTATGCTCCCGCTCGGCGCGGAGGTGCGGCGCGAAACGCGCTATCGCATTACGAAACAGGGCGCGTCGGCCTTGACGACTCCCCATCAACGAACGCTCAACGAAGAAAGCGCCGCGGACGACGCGGACCGTGCTGTGCTGGCTTTTCTGGCCCAGAACGGTGACGCACCGGCAGCCGCGCTGCGAGCAAAAACATTTGCAACATCCTCCACGCTGAACGCACTGCTCGCGAAACGCTGGGTCGAGCGAGAATCGACGGCAACTCCGCGCGAAACGCAGCGGACGCAGCGCGTCGCCGTTTTGATTCCCGAAGCCCGCTTGCCCCGGCTGAATGCGAACCAGCAGACATTGCTGGCGGAGCTGGCCAGCGTGGGAGGCCGTCTGCATGTCAGCGAAATCCGGCGGCTTCCGGTTCCCGAATCGACGCTTGGCACGTTAGTGCGGCGCGAACTGGTTCGTATCGAAGAAGTGCCTGCTGAGGGAGTTTTCGAAGGGCTGGCGCCGGAAGAGCTTTCCGGGTCCTCCATGCCGGTAGAAGCGATGTTGAACCATGCGCAACGGCAAATGCTGCTGCAGATCGCTGCCAGTATTCACGCAAGGAAATTCCAGTCGTTCCTGCTGCATGGAGTGACGGGTTCGGGAAAGACAGCCGTGTACATCGCCGCCATGCGGCGCGCGCTCGATGCCGGGCTGTCCAGCCTGCTGCTGGTGCCGGAGATCGGCCTGACTCCCGCCATGGTTGCGCAACTCCGAGCAACGTTTGGAGAAGAGGTCGCTCTGCTGCACTCCGCGCTGACGGCTGCGGAGCGCACCGCACAGTGGCATCGCATTCGGCGGGGCGAGGCACGCGTGGTCGTGGGTACACGATCCGCGGTCTTTGCTCCGATCGCCAATCTCGCACTCATCGTGGTGGATGAAGAACATGATGGTTCCTATAAACAAGCGGAATTGCCGCGCTACCACGCGCGAGATGTTGCGGTCATGCGGGCGAAATTCGCAGGAGCAATAATCGTGCTCGGTTCGGCCACACCATCTCTGGAATCCTGGTCGAATGCGCAGCGCGGCAAATACACGCTGCTGGAAATAAAAGAACGCGTCGGACGCCGACCCTTGCCGGATGTGGCGCTCATCGATATGCGCCGTGAGTTTGCCGAAACAGGCCAGGACCACCTGGTGTCTCGCTCGCTCAAGGAGGAGATTGAGGCGACGTTGAGTCGCGGCGAACAGGCCATACTGCTGTTAAACCGGCGTGGATATTCGTTCGTGGCGATGTGCCGTGCCTGCGGCGAGAAACTGCAATGCGAAAATTGCGCGATTGCGTTGACCCATCATAAGTCCCATTCGGCAATGGATGATGGGTCTGCTGCACGCGCCGCCGGCCAAAGATTGGAGTGCCATTATTGCGGATTTCGCCGCTCCGTTCCAAAGCGTTGCCCGCAATGCGATAGCGAACATATGTACTTTTTCGGCGTTGGCTCGCAGCAAGGGGAGGAACGCCTGCAGGAGATGTTCCCTCATGCCCGCATCGCCCGTATGGATCGCGATACCATGCGCAAACATCGCGACTATCAGCGGATTCTCGCGCGGCTGCAGAGCGGTGAGGTGAATCTTCTCGTCGGCACGCAGATGATCGCGAAGGGTCACGACATCCACGGCGTCACCCTGGTGGGCGTTATCGGCGTGGACCATGCTCTCGGCCTACCGGACTTCCGCTCCGCAGAGCGAGTGTTCCAACTGCTCACGCAGGTCGCGGGGCGCGCAGGGCGCGGGGCGCTGCCAGGGCGCGTACTGATCCAGACCTATCACCAGGATCATTACGCGATTCGATTCGCAGCCGAACACAACTATGCGGGATTTGTCGAACAGGAATCGCGCTATCGGCGCCTGCTGCACTATCCTCCGGCGGCAGTCCTGACGAATATTCTGATCGAACACAGCGATCTGGCGAAGGCGAGCCACTGGGCGGGTCGACTGGGCGACTGGTTTCAGCGCCACTCACTTCCCGGCGTTCGTGTCCTGGGACCGGCTGCGTCGCCCATTGCTCGCATCAAGCGCATCCATCGCTTTCATTTGATATTGAAGGCGTCGAATCGAAAACAACTTGCGAACGCCGTTCGGCAGATGCTTGCCTTCGCTGAGACTGCGGAAATTCCGCGCAGGCATTTGACCGTGGATGTCGATGCGGTGCAGTTAATGTAGGTGACGAGAGGGGCTCTGGACCAGTTTTCCTATAGGTGTATGGCGTAGGAATGAGACTCACGCATCCGTTTTTTAAAGAACGGATGCATATAAAGATTTTCCGCCACCTCACAGTAATAGGAAAACCGGTCTATCGCGGCATATCGCGATGGATAGTTTTGACGTGATAGCCGTCGTCCTGCAGCAGGCGCTGCATTTGCTCGGCAATCATCACAGAACGGTGCTGGCCACCGGTGCAGCCGAAAGCGACGCTGAGATAACTCTTGCCCTCCTGCACATAGTGCGGCAGCAAAAACAAAAGCAGATCGTGCACCTTCTGGATGAATTCCTTGGTTTCCGGAAATTTATTGATGTAGCGAACCACCTTCGGATCTTGCCCAGTAAGCGGACGAAACTCCGGAATGAAGTGAGGGTTCGGCAGGAAGCGCACGTCAAAGACGAGGTCGGCTTCCTGCGGCACACCATTTTTGTAGCCAAAGCTGATGGTCGAAATCAACAGGTTCTTGTCTTCGCTCTCCGGCTGGAAAAGACCGTTGATATGCGCCCGCAACTCATGAACATTGAAGTTGGTCGTATCGATGCAAACGTCGGCGATATTTCGCAGGGGCTCCAGCAATTCGCGCTCCGACTGGATTGATCGCCGGATGGTCTCGATGCGACTCAAAGGATGCGGTCGGCGCGTTTCGGAGAAGCGGCGCAGCAATGCCTCGTCGGAAGCTTCCAGAAAGAGAAGCCGCGTCGAGGTTGTCTGGCGAACCTTGCGCAGGATCGCAGGAAAGCGGTCAAGCTGCGATCCCTCGCGGACATCGATGACCAGCGCGGCGCGGTTCGTCTCAGGGGATTGCCGGATGAGGTCGGCAAAGCGCGGGATCAATTCAATGGGAAGATTATCGACCGCGTAATATCCAAGGTCCTCGAACGTCTTCAGCGCCGACAGTTTTCCGGAGCCAGACAGTCCCGTCAGGATGACGAGTTCGTTATCCCCGAGGGGGCGTTTGGCGGCCCGTTTGCCGTTGCGCTTCACCCCGTTGACCCGATCCACGGCGGCAGGCGAAGCAGACTCTTTCACGGCGCGCTTGGTTGGCGTTGGCTTTGAACGTTTCAAGTCTGCAGCGCGTTCCATGCGTCCTCGTCACTCTGCAAGCATACTAGAGCAGTTCCACGGTTACTGTACCCGGCCGAAAATCACGAGGTGCAGCTTTTCTTGACGGAAAAGCTGCGCGAAACTCCCAACCCGCTGGATACGCCTACCGTGGAGCTGCTCTATCGCAGTTCCACGGTTACTGTACCCGGCCGAAAATCACGAGGTGCAGCTTTTCTTGACGGAAAAGCTGCGCGAAACTCCCAACCCGCTGGATACGCCTACCGTGGAGCTGCTCTATCGCCAGCGCCTGAAACAGCGAAATGCCTGCCAGGAGAGGCCCAAACGCCTCGCCGGGACCTCGCTCGTGCAGTGCCATCGTGCGATTTCAGAAAACCTCAATAAGCCGGACAAAGCCGTCCCCTGCACAATGCAGCACTTTAACATCTCCGACCGGATCGCGAAAGACAAATACCGGCTGGTCGCGAGATTCTGCTTCTTTCACTGCTTCTTCCAGAGTCATAGGGCGCCGCGCCATGGATTCCGGTGCGGGCACGACATGTAGACCGGAGAGTTTGCCGTTTGCGGATCGAGATCGGCCCGAAACAGCCGAGCCACGCCGCGAAATCGCTTCCTCGCCGGCAGCGTCAGAGAGTACGGAGCTGATCGGTCTCGCCTGACGCTTTTTCTCCACCAGACTTTTCTTCCGCCGAATCGCTTGTTTTTCAGCTTTTTCCAGCGCGGTTCGTAGCGCAGCGGTTAAATCAGAGGCCTCCGCCGCACCCACCACCGTATGTTGACGCGCATTCACCGTGACTTCCGCAGTTTGAATGTGCTTCTGGGAACTGAGGATGACGTGAGCGCTGGCTCCCCTGCCGACCAACTTTTCGATTCGGGCCAGACCCTGATCTGCCATCACACGCAGTTGCTTCGTCACCTTCACTTTTCGCCCAGTGAGTTCAGAATCCATCCAATTTCCCCCTCGGCTTTCGATTGTTCCCTCTAAGTTCGTCAGATGCGGACGCGGCGCTGGTGGGTGCTGGGAATGCCCATATCCTCCCGGTACTTGGCCACGGTGCGGCGATTGACGCCAATTCCCTGCGCCTGTAGAACGTGTGCAATGGCATCGTCGGTCAGCGGCTTGCTTGCATCTTCTTCCTCAATCATCTTCTTCACCTTGCGCTTGAGCAGCAGCAAGGGAGTGTCGGCGCCCTCCGGACCGTTGACTCCTTCAGAAAAGAAGAAGCGCAGCTCGAAGACGCCCTGCGGAGTGTGGGCGTATTTATTGGCGACGGCCCGGCTGACGGTGGAAGCATGCACACCGATCTCTTCCGCCACGTCCTTGATCATCATTGGCTTCAGCGAGTCTACGCCTTCCTCTAGAAATTCCCGCTGGCGTCGAACGATGACTTCGCAGGTGCGCAGAATCGTGTTTTTGCGCTGCTCGATGTTGCGCATCAGTTGAATGGCCGAACGGTAACGCTCCTTCACGTAATCCTTCACCTCACGCTCGGTACCTTCCTGCGTCAACATTCGGCGATAGCCCTGGTTTAACCGGAGGGTCGGCATTTCCTCATCGTTGATGAGGATCACGTACTCGTCATCGCGCTTGGCGAAGGCGACATCCGGCTCGATCAACCGAACCTGCTCGCGGTGATAACGCTGACCGGGCCGCGGATCGAGACCGCGAATCGCCTCAATTGCCTGTTGTACTCGTGCTTGCTGGCTGTCGGTCAGTTTGGCAAGTTCGCGAATGTCGCGTTTCAGTAAGTGCGGCAGAAATTCGTCAATAATCCGCCGCGCCAGCGCCATGACTTCGTTGGCCTCCGCCCGCGTGCGGTCCGCCTTCGCATCGTCATCTGCAGAAATGTCCTCGCTATTTCGCGCCGCCGCAGCGAGTTGAATGGTTGCGCCAAGAGCTTCGGCTTCCTGCGTCCGCACATCCAGTTGCGTCAGAAGGCATTCACGCAGGTCATGCGCGGCAATGCCGACAGGGTCGAGCGCACGCACTGCCTGGAGCGCCTCCACGAGATCGCGCCGGACTGCCGGCGCGTATTGGATTGGCTCACCGTCCACTGTCAGATTGTCCGCAGATCCAGTGCCACCGGGAGCGCTCGACCGGTGAAAGCCGTTGCTGGAAATATACGGCGGCGCAGCCGCACTCTCTCGCTGTGAACCGTCAGAGTTTTCCAGGGCGCGCACGTTTGCGGTAGATGGTACCGGCCAACGCGAGGGCCGTACCTTCGCCAGGGCCACCAGCAATTCTTCCTCACTGGCGGTGAGGTATCCGTCGTCATCGAGATTGCCGATGATCAGCTCGGCGGCTTCGCGGACGCCCGGCGTAAGATGCAGCGAGCCCAACTGCCACATTAAGTGATCGGTAAGAGTTGTGGGCTTGGACAGGAAATTCTCAAACGAGGGCTTCTCATTGATTTCGCTACTCTGTGGAGTGCGATAGCCGGGGTCCAGGTAATCCTGAAAGTAGGAGCCGAAATCGATTTCGTCGAATGGATCCCGTTCTTCTTTCTTTTCCTGGTCTGCGGGGGCTGCCTCCTCCGGCGCGCGACCGTCCTCGACCAAAGGAGTGGACTCTTCCAGTTCCTCCAATACCGGATTCTCCAGAATCTCGGCATCGATCATCTCCTTCAGCTCCTGCTTGTTCAACGCCAGCAGGCTCACCATCTGAACGAGGCCCGGCGTCAGCACCTGTTTCTGCGCGACCTTCAAATTCAGCCTGGGTTGGAGCAATGCCATGGGACAACACTTTCAGTAATAGAGGAGTTAGTTCAGTTTACATGTGGGAAGACTCGCTGAACGCGAACGAACTTACTGTTCCCCGATTATGTATTGACGAATCTAACACTTAAATGGGTTAACCTAATGTGAAACCTTCACCCAGGTAAACGCGCTTCACCTCCGGGTCTCTGCCCAGTTCCTCCGGCGTACCGCTGCGGAATATCTTCCCCTCATTGATAATGTAGGCCCGATCCGTGACGGCGAGTGTCTCGCGCACATTGTGATCGGTAATCAGCACCCCGTAACCACTGGCCTTCAGATCGAAGATGATGTCCTGGAGATCGTGTACGGCAATCGGGTCGATTCCCGAGAAGGGCTCGTCGAGCAGAATAAAATTCGGTTCAATGCAAAGGCAGCGGGCAATCTCCACGCGTCGGCGTTCGCCGCCGGAGAGCGCATAACCGCGCGTCTTCCGAACGTGTCCCAGGCTCAACTGCTCCACGAGCCGCTCCATGCGTGCGCGACGCTTTTCCCAGCCGCCGGGTTGCGCTTCCAGCACAGCCAGAATGTTCTCCTCCACCGTCAGCTTGCGAAAAATGGAAGGCTCCTGCGGTAGATAGCTGATGCCGAAATTGCGCGCCCGCAGATACATGGGCAGGCGGGTAATCTCCTGATCGTCGACCAACACTCTGCCGGAGTCGGGCTGGACCAGACCGACGATCATGTAGAAACTGGTGGTCTTTCCCGCACCGTTTGGGCCGAGAAGACCGACGACTTCGCCTTTGTGTATCTCCAGGCTCACGCCGCGCACCACTTGTCTTCCGCGATAATCTTTTGCAAGCTGGTCGGTTGTGAGTCGCTGCATTAGCTCTTCTTCACTCTTGTCCTTGTAGTCGTGGACTTGCTGGAGTTCCCGCTTACTATTATCGCCTGCTCCGGCGAGGTGAATGTCAATACCTGCCCGGTAACGGTTCCGCGGTCTGCATCGAACACTTCCGGAGGGTTTTCGGCGTCGCCAGTCAGCACAAAATGTCCATCGCTCGCGGTATAGACAATTCGGGTACCGGTGCCACGTCGCCCCGGCTGGACCAGTCGCACGTGTCCGGTGGCGACGATTTTTTCAATGGAAGACTCTCCGGAACTTTTCTCGCGCGCGGAGAAGTTTGCAATATTCGCCACAGGGTGGGACTGAACGCGACTCGCGACTCCATGATTCGCAGGCGCGAGAAATACCTCCGCATGATCGGCGAACAGCTCGCCATTGGCGCTGATCACCTGAACTTTGCCGACGAAAGTGGCTTTCCGTTCCGCATCGGAATAAAGCAGCTTGTCGCTCAGAACGCGAAATGTGGAAGTCCGATTGCCGCCCAGTGCCCCGACCTCGCCCGTCGGGGTGGTTGTCGCGGACTGACTGATGAAGTTGCTTACCACGCACTGTGCACACGGCTGCGTACTGTACGCGGTGAGCGTCTGCATTTTTTGCGATAGCTCGATCACGGGCGCTGCAATAGCATCGCCGCCTTGCCATAGCCTGGCGCGTCCGGTAAAGACCGCCTGCTGGTCCTGGTGCAGCAATGTGGCCCGTTGCGCGATGATGTGAACGGGTTGATTGCCGCTGGCCAGCAGACCGCCTGCCGGTGGTCCAGTCCCCGATCGGGCGCTCGACTCAAGCGTAGACTGCACGGCGCCAGTAAGCGTTACGTTGCCGGTTGCACGCTTCACTTCTATCTTGTCGGCCGTCATCTCCAGTTGATCATTACGGAATGCCGGAGTGCCTGTCAGCGTCAACGTATCGTTCGCCGCTATATATTCGGCTCGAGCCGCAGTCGCAGTAGAAACGCTCGATTGTGACACTGCGCCCTTCTTTGCGCTCGCAACTTGCGTCAACACGACATGGCCGGTCTGCACCGCCGTTTGTATCGATTGTGCGCCGAACACGTCGTGGCTTGCGTGATCGCTCGCAGCTTGACCGGTATGGACTTCCGGCCCGATGCCTTTCTCTGCTCCGGCGGAAGGCGGCGCAAAATCAACCTTTAGTGTGTCGCCGGTGCTGGTGTCGACATCCCCATTCGCCGCGATGGTGCGGACACGGGTCTGTCCCGCTCCATCGATGTGCTGGAGTTGGTTCTCTGCCCCGAACTTCGCATTCAATATCTGCGCTCCCAGAGCGGTTTCCAACGGCGCATGTCGAGGCGGGGTCGACCGCGATGTAAACACAGCGTTCCCGCTCGCCTGGGCAGTCTGCAATTTCGCCTGCCCGTGCGCGGCTGGCAGCAAATGCAGCTTGAGATGGTCGCAACTGAGGGTCCGCCGCACATGTGTCTCGGTCTGGTCTATCTGGTGAAACCGGACTGCATGATCGAACGTCGCGGACTGCGCACGACCTTGTGAGTCAAATTCAACCTCAGCTTCCTGGGAGCTTCCGTCGGTTTGCTGTTCCGGCTGGTTCTGGAGGAACAGCACGCCTCCGGAAAATTGCATGTGTTGGAGCTGGGTCTTTTCACCCAGTGTTGCATTCATCGCCGCAGACTGCACGACTGTTCCATCAGCGGATACTAGCCGGACATCGCCCTGCCCATCCAGCCGCTCCGCCGAACCATCCTTTCGCAGATGGACCGTCGCTTGCCGAGCTTCGCCACTCTCTGTTCCGTTCGGCAGCCTGGAAGAATATCGCGGCTGCTGCAGATGTATCTCGCCGGCGCTCCTGTCATATTCGACTTCAGAAGCATGCAACACAGCAGGATGAGTCTGCATTGTGGTCGTCAGCACAACCTGTGACCGCAGCAGCAAGTGGCTCCGCTTTGAGTCGTACACCGCTCCGATCGCCTGACCGTTGGAGTTCGCAACCTGAAAGTCGACCTCTCCATTGCAAGTAGCTATGCCCGTTTTCTGATTGAAAACGAGGTCATTCGTCGCGATGCGAATCGGTTGTCCTGCGCTGCTGCCAGCCAGCCCGGAACCCGTAGCGCTTGGCGGAGGGTGGAGCACGATATGCGTTTCTCCGCGTGACTCCACGATCTCGCTATGGGGATCGAACTCGAAGTCGCTGCCGGAGATGGTGTCCGCCGCGCCACCCTGCCGGTTGTACATGTCGATTTCGACATCGTGCAGCGATATCCGCTTGCCGGATTTAAATTCCACGGCGCGGGCTGCGTGGAGCGTAAATACGGTGCGGCCCTGCTCGGTCTTCGATAACACGTAGCCGCGCGTCGTTTGCTGGATGGTTACGCCCAGCCGCGCCGGAAGGTCTTGCGCAATGTGCCGAAGACGCCAGTGTCCGTAAATGACAGATCCCACAATGGCGAGCAGCAGAACCGCCGCCACAGCAACGACGGCCCGCCGCAGCCTCTCAATGGTCCAGTTCTTGGCAAACCCGGGGGCCATGTCATCATCTTCTCACTCCATTCCACTTCAACGCCCGGCACTACAATATGCCTATGGCCGATTCTCTGTATTACAGCCTGTGGTTTCCGGCTTTTCGTTTCGCATCGCTTCCAGAAAAAATGGCCCAGGTGATGCATCAATTGCCGAACGCAGTGGTGACCGCGGCCACGGTGTACCCGATCGATTGGCGGGAGACACCCACTTTTCAGCGCGTGTACCTCACCAGCGACAATGAAGCTGCGTCACCGGAGATGGCAGTCGCCGAGGCTACCGAAATCCTGCACGAAGATTGCGCATATGAGTTTGAGCTGCCGTGGAAGCTCTGGGTTCCGGAGAGCGATGGCATCCTCGACCCGATCTGGCGCGAGGAAACACGTAGAGTCCTCATCGCCGGCTTTGGGCCACTTTTTGAGGAAGGAACGTATGAGCAGAACGGCCACATTCGCGTCGATCTTGGACTCGACACGCCATTTCTGTGTGAGGATGTTCCATTGAATGAAGACGACCAGATTTACGTCAAGCGAAATGTGGAGCAGCTCGTCGCGTTCACGACCGCGATCGAGAAAAACTGCGGCGTCGAAACGCGCCTGCTATGGAGCGAGAGCGAAGAGACACTGGCGCAAAAACTGATTGCGCGATTGCAGAAGCTGAATTGAGCAGACTACTGAATGGAAGCCAATTCAGAAAAATCGGCGGCCCAGCGAACCGTGGATTCCGCACGGGCAAGCAGCGCAAGGCGGTTATTGCGCAGCTTATCATCCTCTACCATCACCATCACGGAATCGAAGAACGCATTCAGTGAGGGTTGCAATGCGGCAATTGCTGCAATCACCTCGTTGTAATTCCCTTCTCTATAACTTTTCTGAATTCTCTCGTTGGCCTCAGTCACCCTGCGAGCTAGTTCAATTTCCGCTGGTTCTTTTAGCAGGGCGCTCAACTCGGATGGGGAATAAACAATTTTCTTCTCTCTAGCCTGCCGCAGAATGTTGGAAGTTCGCTTGAGTAGCTCGGCAACTGCTAAAACATCGGACGACCCAATCTGTTCGTTCAACTCCTTCGCAAACGAAGCAATATGGCCGTACCCCACCAAATCGTCGGCGCGATCATTATAGTTATTAGCCGCTGTGGAACGGCGCACAGCCCTGGCAACCTGAAGCCTGATATTCGAAGATTCCTGCAGATAAAACTCCAGACGATCCAGCATAAACTCTAACAACTGAATGCGCGAGGAATAATCGTCCCCCTCATGATCTGTGAAAGATGCCTTCAGGATGGACGCAAGGTCGAGCCTGTAGCGTACTGATTCACTCTCTACAAGGATTCGAATGACCCCGTTCCCAGCTCTGCGCAACGCAAATGGATCTTTTGATCCTGTCGGTTGAAAACCTTTGTCGAACATGTCGACGATTGTGCTTACCTTGTCTGCAATTGCAACGACACAGCCTGCTTCCGTTTGCGGAATAGGATCCGTCATCGACACCGGCTTGTAGTGGTCATAGATGGCCGCTGCAATTTCTTTTACGCTTGCGTCAGTCAAAACGCCGGACCCATCCACTGCCGATTCTGCCAAGCTTATTCCGTCGACACCCTGATATGCGGCATAGAGACCTCCAACGATACCTTGCAGTTCCGTAAACTCCTTGACCATCTCTGTCGTCAGATCTACCTTGGCAAGCTTTGCTGCATTCTCAACGACTCGTAATACTTGAGGGCGATCTTCAATTTGCTTCTGTATTCGTTCCGCTATGAGCATATTTCTTTTCGTCTTGTCCCAATAGCTTCCTAAATCTTTATGGAATGTGACGTGTTTCAGCATTTCCACGCGATCGACGAGCGGGATTTTCTGGTCCACATCCCAGAAAAAGCGGGCGTCGTTAAATCTTGCGCGGAGAACTCGCTCATTGCCGTGGCGGATGATGTCCGCGCCGGCGGCGTCTACTTCGATATTCAGGACTGCGAGGAAATGCGGCAGCAGGCTGCCGTTCGCATCTTCCAGCGCGAAGTACTTCTGGTGATCGCGCATCACGGTGATGAGAACTTCTTTCGGCAGCCGGAGCGGGTCGAAGCTGCCAAGGATGACGTTTGGCCATTCCGTCAGATTGGTCACCGTCTCGACCAGTGCTTCATCCTCGCGCCAGCGGGCGCCGGGAACGGTCCGTGTTGCTGCATCGAGTGCTTTGCGAATGCGATGTTTGCGCGCTTCCGGATCGACTTGCACAAATGCGGCGGTGAGCTTTTCCTTGTACTCTTGCAGCTTACGAATCACGACAGGAGCATCGCCATGCAGGATGCGATGACCATAGGTCACGCCATCCGCGGTCACTCCGGCAAACTCCAGGGGCAACACTTCCTCATCGAGTAGCGCCAGCAGCCAGCGTACCGGACGCACAAAGCGCTCCGGCTTGCCAGCGCGCCAGTACATGTTCTTTGGCCAATAAATGCCGGAAATTTCTCCCGGCAGCTTAGCAGTCAGCACATCGGCTGCGCTGCGTCCCTGGCGAGATACAGTGGCCGCGACATATTCGCCTTTGGCATTGCGAATGGATTGGAGCGCACCAATTTCCACGCCCGATTTTTTCGCAAATGCGATGGCAGCAGGGGTGGGCGTACCATTTTTGTACGCAACGGAAACCGAGGGCCCGACGACTTGCTCCACGATGTCCGCCTGCTTCGACAGCAATCCGTCCGCCAGCACAGCCAGACGGCGTGGCGTGGAATAGCTCCTCACTGAGAAGCCCTCTCCAACCAGCCGTTCGCGTTCCACCAATTCGCGGAAATTCTCCTCGAACTCCGCCTGCGCGGCGGCAATCATCCCGGCGGGAATTTCTTCCAATCCTATCTCAAGCAAAAATGCGGGCATTCGTATCGCTTTCCAGAGATTTTAATTGTGTCGTCAGGCCAGTGCAGGCATTGCCTGCTGCGCAACATATGCTTTTGCCACGCCTACAGCCAACGCGCGAATTCGGGTGATTACACCCACGCGCTCTGTAACGGAGATGGCTCCGCGTGCGTCGAGCAGATTGAACAGATGCGAACACTTCAGGCAGAGATCGAATGCGGCCATTAAAGGCGCTCGATTGCGCTGCTCGGCGTTCGCGTTCTCGGGCAACGCGCGCACAGCATCCAGCAGACCCTGGCACTCTTCTTCATACAGATTGAAGTGCTGCCAGAGCTTTTCCACGTCGGCCTTTTCAAAGTTATAGACGGAGAATTGCAATTCCTCGGCGAGCCGCACTTCGCCGTAAGTCACTTCCCTGCCGGTGTCCGGCTCGCGCGCCCACGCAATGTCGTAGATGGAATTGACATCCTGCAGGAACGCAGCGATGCGCTCCAGACCATATGTAATTTCTCCGGAGATAGGATCGAGATCGATGCCGCCGCACTGCTGGAAATATGTGAATTGCGTGATCTCCAGGCCGTCGAGCATCACCTGCCAACCCAACCCCCATGCGCCCAGCGTAGGCGACTCCCAATTGTCCTCTTCAAATTTCACATCATGCCGGCGCAGATCGATGCCGATCGCCTGCAAAGATTCGAGGTATAACGCCTGAATGTTACTGGGCGGCGGTTTCAGGACGACCTGCAGTTGCGTGTGCTTGTAGAGCCGGTTCGGGTTTTCACCATAGCGGCCATCCGCCGGACGGCGCGAGGGCTGCGCATAGGCAACGCGAAAGGGCTTCGGCCCCAGCACCCGCAGAAATGTTTCCGGCGACATGGTTCCTGCGCCTATTTCGACGTCATAGCTCTGCTGCAAGACACATCCGCGGCTCGCCCAGAACTGCTGCAACTGAAACAGCAGTTCCTGAAACGTCAGCGGGGGTTTAGTTGGTGTCGAATCGACAGAGAGATGGCTGATCACGCGCGTCCAAAGCTCCAAATGATACGTGCGAATGCGTTGATGGTGATTGTATCGAATCCGGCCGCAATCTCTGCACGGACGAAAAAGACTCCGGCTAGCTCCGCAGAATCTTGCCAAGCTCGCAACGGGCTCCGGGCACACGCAGCGCCGCGCGACGAGATCATCCGCCCAGACGCGCAACCGCGACGGAGGCGTTCAATTTCCGCTCAATGTGGCGTTCCAGTGTGCGAATCAGAAACCGCCGCAGGTCTTGTCCGCGTTGGCGATTCCAGAGATTGCTTGTAGCGGAGGGGCCGGCGGCCAGATCGCCGATCGGATTCCGCAGCATTTGTTGCGCAAGCACCAGCGAATCACCCCGCAAGATGCCGCTGTTGGGCGGCTTGTGGCGCGCACACGTCAGGCCATCTGCCAATGCATGAAAATATGCCGGTCCATCCGCGAAGCGTTCGCCGCAATCCGTGCAGCGGTCCATTTCCGGAAGCCAGCCGATCAGCCGGGTGATCCACAGAGAGAAATACGTTAGCGGCATCCAGCACGCGCCGACGCGCGTCTGCTCCTGCACTGCAAGCGCAAGCCGAAATATGGGGTCCTGCGGATCACGATCGGGAAGGACATTCTCCAGCACCTCGGCGTAAAAAGCGAGCGTCGCCGCCCGCAGATAGTCGACAGGCTGCGACAGCGGAGACGCAATGCTTTCAAACTGGTCGAGCCGAACCAGCTCCTGACGCGGCCTTTCCATATAAGCCGCCCACACATAGGTCATCGGCTCCAGTGTTCCGCCGAAACGCTTTCTCGATTTCAAAGCCGCTTTCGCCACACCGCGCACCTTTCCCAGATCGCGGGTAAACAGTGAAACTAATAAATCCGACTCCTGAAACGGCCAGGTGCGCAGCACGATTGCCTCGGACGAATGCAGAGTCATGGTGTAAGTTGGAAAAGCATCCAGCAGCTGCCTGCAACGACCATCGCGGTTCTCCCAAAGGAAAAACGCGCAGCATCTGCGCTGCGCGTTTCCCGCTGAAACCGGGGCCGGTTTAACGGCCGAAGTGCTGAGCGTTCGTCTGCTCGTAATTCTTCCATTTTTCCGGCAGATCGTCGGCGGCGAAAATTGCGGAAACAGGACAGACCGGCACGCACGCGCCGCAGTCGATGCACTCGACTGGATCGATAAAAATCTGGTCCAGCTCCGCGAATTGCGGTTCATCCTTCTTAGGATGGATGCAATCCACCGGGCAGGCGTCGACGCAGGCAGCGTCCTTGGTGCCGATGCATGGTTCTGCAATTACGTAAGCCATGGACTTTCAAATTCTCCTTGCAGAAAATGACTAGACACCTTGATTGTAACAGCACGCCGCCGCGTGTTCGACGCCAGCCGTCCTGTAAACATCGGTCTATATTCATCGCTTCGACAAGGCGGAACGCTGTTCGCGCATCGCTGCAAACTCCTTCGGCGAGGGAATCGGCTCCAGGTTTTTTCCAGCAAGCATGTCCTCAAACAAGTGGACCAGCGCAGAGTGAATCTTGCCGTTGCTGGCGAGTACTTCGAGGCTGGCCAGATGAAAAGGGCTGCCGTCAATATAGGTCACTGTGCCGCCGGCTTCCCGCACCAGCAAAACGCCGGCTGCGGTATCCCAAGGATTCAGTTTGAACTCCCAATAGCCATCAAGACGACCGCATGCCGTGTAAGCGAGATCGAGCGCCGCCGAGCCTGCGCGGCGCACGCCGTGCGATCGCATTGTTATCTCGTGATAAAAATGCACATTTGGATTGCCGTGACGCTTGCGGCTGGGGAAGCCGGTCGCAATCAGCGATTCGGCGAGCGTCTCCGCTTGCGAGACGTGTATAGGCCGGCCATTCAAATAGGCGCCGCGATTTTTCTCCGCCAGAAACATTTCATCGCGCAACGGATCGTAAATCACAGCGGCGATCAGTTCGCCATCGTCTTCCGGCGCGGTACCGGGCGGGCGATGCTCGAGACCCATAGAAACGCAAAAGACCGGAAATCCATGGGCGAAATTGGTCGTTCCATCGAGCGGATCAATGTACCAGCGATACTCGCATTCCATCTGAGAGCGCGTTCCCTCTTCACCGAGGATGCCGTAATCCGGCCATCGCGCGCGAAGCCGATCGACCAGCAGCTTTTCGCTCTCGCGGTCTGCCACCGTCACCAGATCCACTTCGCTTTTATATTCCGTGACCACTCCGCGCTCGTAATGTTTGCGCAGAAGTGCGCCGGCTGCCCGCGCCATCTCCGAAGCAGGACCTGCGTGCGTTAGCAGGCTGGCATCGAAAGCGCTCATGCCTGCACGTCCTCTATCGGCTCCTTATCCTTGCGCTGCGCGGAGCGCTTGATCTTTTCTGTAATCGTCAATATCTGGCGCTTGTAGATGAATAGATTCGGCTTGCCTTCGCGGGTCAGGCGAATCATGCGATCGTCGAAATACTCGATCCAGCCATGGAGGGTTTCGCCGTCGCGCAGTTGAATTGCGACGGGGGTTTGTCGCTCGCTCAACAGGCGCAAGTAGATTGCTTCCTGGCCAGTTTCACTTTGCGGATGATGGGATTTCGGCTTGCGCCGACTGCCTGCAGGGGTGCTCACATCGGCAGTATATCGCCTCGCGGCATTGCCTGAACGCAGCCGGCTCAACTCACGAACCGCCTTTACCGGCAATGCGTAGCGCGATCTCCGGCGGGAAAGGCTCGCCGTTTGCCCACACTGCGCCGTCCTCAAAATATTCTTTTTTCCAGATGGGCACTGTTTTTTTCAGTGTGTCGATGATCCAGCGGCAGGCGTCAAACGCCTGCGCACGATGCGCGGATGCGACCGCGATCCAGACACTGGTTTCGCCGACTTGCAATCGGCCCAGGCGATGCACCAGGACAATTTCTCGCACTCCAAACCGCTGCTTCGCATCCCCGGCGAGCGCGCGCATCTGATCGAGAGCCATCTCTTCATAGGCTTCATAGTCGAGATGCAATGTGCGGCGTCCGCGCGTGTGATTTCGAACAACGCCGTCGAAAATCAAGACCGCGCCATCCGCGCCGTCCTTTAATTCCGCAAGCAGCGAGTCCGCATCGATCGGTTCCAGTTGAATTCGAATGAGATCGCTTTTATTCGAACTCGACGACTCTGTCGAACCACCACTCACCGGCGGTAGCAGGGCGACTTCATCTCCATCGCGCAGGATTTGCGCAAGTGCGGCATATTCCCGATTGACTGCGATTGCAAGGGACCCGGCGAATTTTTGTGCCTGAGGACAGCTCGCCATGATTCGAGACAGCATCTGCTCGACCGTCGAGGCCTCGGGTAGATCGAGTGTCTCGCTCTCCCGCGCCAACAGGTCTTTCAACGCTCCGAATAGAAGAACATGCACTCGCATGGATTTAGCTTATCTTTTATCGGTGGCGATTTCCTCTGGCCACGGGATCGCTTGTGAGTCAGGATACCAGAGCCTGCCGTCCTCGACGCACGCAAAGGAAGTGAGCGTGTGCGGTTTGCGATGAGTCTTGCCTGCCGGAGAAACAAAGATGTCTTCGACCGGACGATTGCGCGCAAGAAGCGCATCGCCGATCAGGGAGCGGTGGCAGCGCCATGGAACGGCTTCCGAGCACAGGATCGCCGCGTTGCCACGTTTATCCAGCGTCATGAGTTCCTGAACCGCGTCGGCGAACGCATCGGTCTGCATGTAATCGGCGTACCCGCGGAAGCTGGCGTTGCGCCATCCGGTGTTGATCGAATCTTTGCGCGGGCGGCGCAAACCGCCCAGCGATTGCATCCAGTAGTACTCGATCCCAGCCGATCGTAGTGAAGCCGACAGGTCTTCCTGGCCGAACTGTGGATTGTGCCGCGACTGCGGGATCGTGCGGACATCAATGAGCGCGTCGACACCGTTCTCTTTCAACGCATGGATGAAAGTGTCGATCGGCAGGGTCGAATGGCCAATTGTGAACACGGCGATAGCGTCCTGTCTGACATAAACCCAGGTCTCAGAAGCGAGACCTGGGGCACCCTCTTCTTCGTGGGCCCGACGCCAGTCAGGCCTGCGCACCCGCCATCACCTGAGTTGGAGCCGGCTCATGCTGGATGACCTCCTCCAGCACCTTCGGCTTCAGAGCCTCCGGCAATGCGATCGCCAGGACATCTTCAATGCGCCGCGCGTAGTGGATCGTCACTCCGGCAAGCTGCTCCGGCAGCAAATCCTCCTCCACGTTCAGGCGATTTTCTTCCGGCAGAATGATGTCGCGCACTCCCGATCGCCGCGCCGCAAGGAACTTCTCCTTGATGCCGCCGACTGGAAGCACATTGCCACTCAACGTGATCTCCCCGGTCATCGCGGTCAACGGACGTACCGGCGTATCCGTCATCAGCGAGACCAGAGTCGTTGCCAGCGTTACGCCCGCCGAGGGCCCATCTTTCGGAATCGCACCCGCAGGAATGTGAACATGCAGGTCGAGCTCCGAATTGAAGTCCTCCTTGAGGCTGAGCAGTTTGGCATTGGAGCGGACCCAGGTCAGCGCGGCCTGCATCGATTCCTGCATCACCTCACCAATTTGGCCAGTCATGGTGAAGCCGCCTTTACCTTTCATCCGGTTCGCCTCAATGAACAGGATGTCTCCGCCGGCCGGCGTCCACGCCAGTCCCACAGCTACGCCAGGACGCTTGGTGCGCTCGGCGATCTCCGTCTCCACGCGAACTTTGATGCCGCCCAGAAATTCCTGCACGACCGCCGCCGTGACAACGAGCTTGTCCGTCTTGCCTTCCGCTTTACGCCGCGCCTGCTTGCGACAGACGGTGCCGATCCATTGCTCCAGCTTGCGCACGCCAGCTTCATGCGTATAGTGGCGCACAATGCTGCGCACGCTTTCTTCCGGGAATTCAATGTCCTCCGCACTGATCCCGTTCTCCTTGATCTGGCGCGGAATCAGATAACGGAACGCGATGTGAACTTTCTCATCTTCCGTGTAGCCGGTCAGCTCGATGATCTCCATGCGGTCGCGCAGCGGCTCCGGAATCGGGTCGAGCATGTTCGCAGTACAGATAAACAGCACCTTGGAGAGATCGAACGGCACATCCAGATAATTGTCCCGGAAGGTGAAGTTCTGCTCCGGGTCCAACGTTTCCAGCAGCGCCGACGACGGATCGCCGCGGAAGTCGCGGCCCAGCTTGTCGACTTCGTCCAGCATGAACACCGGATCGTTGGTTTCCGCGCGGCGCAGCGACTGCATGATCTGGCCCGGCATCGCGCCAATGTAAGTGCGCCGATGTCCGCGAATCTCGGCCTCATCATGCATGCCGCCGAGTGAAATCCGCTGGAACTTGCGGCCCAGCGCGCGCGCAATACTGCGGCCGAGCGAGGTCTTGCCCACGCCCGGAGGACCGACGAAACACAGGATCGGACCCTTCATGTCCGGCTTCAGCCTGCGCACCGCAAGGTAGTCGAGGATGCGCTCCTTCACCTTTTTCAGATCGTAGTGATCCTCGTCGAGAATCTCCTTTGCCTTGGAAATGTCCACTTCGCTGCCCGACGATTTCGCCCAGGGCAAAACCGCCAGCCACTCAATGTAGTTCCGCGTGATGGAATAATCGGCAGCCATCGGCGACATGCGCGACAGGCGGTTCAATTCCTTCAGCGCCTCTTTCTTCACCGGTTCCGGCATGCCGGCAGCTTCCAGTTTCTCGCGCAGCTCTTCGATGTCCTTCTGCCCCTCGTCCATTTCGCCGAGTTCTTTTTGAATCGCTTTCAACTGCTCGCGCAGGTAATAGTCCCGCTGCGACTGCTGCACCTGGTCCTGGACCTCGGTCTGGATCTTGTTGCGAAGCTGCTGGACTTCGAGCTCCTTCGCCAGATGCCGGTTCATGCGCATCATGCGGGCTACGACGTCGGATGTTTCCAGCAGTTCCTGCTTATCTACGGTTGTGAGAATCGGCAGTGAGGAGGAAATAAAGTCGACCAACCGGCCAGCCTCGTCAATGTTGAGGGCAATCGTCTGCAGCTCGTCGGACAGCGTGGGCGAACCCGTGACGATCTGCTGAAACTGCGACAGGATGTTGCGCTGCAGCGCCTCAATTTCCGGGCTTTTGGGTGGTTCCTTATCCTCGATGACTTCGACTTCGGCGGTCATGTAGGGCGCGGACTGATCGAATTCCGACAGCCGCACGCGCTCGGTCCCCTCGGTAAAGACAAAGAGGCTCTGGTTCGGCATTTTCACGACCTTGTGCACGGTCGCGAGCGTGCCAACCGCGTACAGATCGGTAGGTTGGGGAGCATCCATGCGAGCGTCGCGCTGGGCGACGACAATGATGGTTTTTTCTTCTCCCAGGGACTGCACCAGTTGGATGGAACTTTCGCGGCCAACAGTCAGTGGGAGGACTGCATGGGGAAAAAGAACGGTGTCCCGGACGGGCAGAACTGGGAAAGTCTGCCGGGGACCGCTGCGTTCGCGGCCTTTTCTTTCTCCCGTGTGAATTACGCTTAGGAAATCGCTAGACATGAGTCACCTATGATCAATCTTTATGACTATTAGACGCTAATTGTGGCCCAAAGTTGCAGAATCTGGTGAAACGATCCCGGTACAACGGAAATCGGCCTCAGCCAGGGTGCGCAGGCCGTCTGCGGGTTCGTTCGAATTGTTGCGTCGCGTCTCTCTCCCTATTTCGATGCAGGATTCGACACGCAGTAGCGTCCTAGTTCCTTTACGGTGGAACAGATATGTTTCAGGTCTTCAATGACCGCGTCGGCTTGTGCATCACCGTGGACCCCCACATCCGCATAGAACAAATATTCCCACGGTCTTCCAGTCATGGGACGAGATTCGATCTTTGTCAGGTTCAAATTGCGCGCTGCAAACGTGCCGAGAGCCTGAAGCAGCGCTCCGGGCCGGTTTTCCAGCAGAAACGCAATCGACAGCTTGGTCGGAGACGATCGGTGCGCGGCGCAGCCACGTCTGCGGATCAGCCAGAACCTTGTGTAGCTTTCGCTGCGATCTTCGATTCCTTCCTGCAGAATTTTCGCGCCATATTCGGCAGCCGCCTGTTTGCCGGCGATCGCGGCCCACTCCGGATTGTTCGATCGCATAATATGCTGCACGCTGCCCGCTGTATCGTAAAAAGGCACTGCTTCAAATTGCGGATTGGCCGCGAAGAACTGCCTACATTGGGCAAGCGCAACCGGATGCGAAAACACCCGCCGGATCGATTTCAATGCCGTGCCGCCCGCCGCGATGAGGTTATGCCGGACCCGCATTTCCAGCTCCCGTTCAATTGCAAATTCATGATCGAAGAATAGATTGTAGAAATCGATCACCGAGCCTGCGAGGCTATTTTCAACGGGAATCACCGCGGCGTCGCATTCGGAATCGCTGAGCGCGCGCAGCACTTGTTCCGCTGTGCCGCAGGCAATCGTCGCCGCGTCTGGAACTAACAGCATCGTGGCCTCATGGCTGAACGAGCCGAGTTCGCCTTGGATTGCAACTTTCATGCACCCCCTCACCGAAGCTAATTAAAACAAGGAATAATCTTCGTCTTCGGCAACCTTATCCTGCGTTACGCGCAACTTACCACAGGTATCACGCTTTGGACTTAAGGAGACCAACCATGCTGTGGACTATCTTCGTGATTCTTCTCATTTTATGGCTGATTGGGTTTATCGGGTTCCACGTGGTCGTCTGGTACATTCATATCCTGCTTATTATTGCTCTCATCGTCCTCATCTTCGCAATCCTCGGTGGACGGCGCAGCGTGCTCTAGTTCGCATCTAAGGTGAATGGGGGGCGTCAGCAAATATCGCACGGCGTCCCCATCAACCATTCACCTGTCGATTTTCCGATACGACGCCGGAGTCGATACGCGAAGTAATAGAGAGGAAAGTCAAATGAACAAAGATCAGGTCTCAGGAAAAGTGGATCAGGTTGCCGGGAAAATCAAGCAAAAAGTCGGCGAAGCAGTTGGAAATCAAGGCATGGCGAACCGCGGCGTCGCAGATCAAGTAAAAGGCGCTGCGAAGGAAACCTGGGGCGATGTCAAGGATGCCGCGAACCAGAATGCGGCGGACGATGCAAACAACGCCCGGGAAAAGGTCTCTCACAGCGTAGACGCAGCCAAGGATCGCGCCAAGGATAAAATCGACGCGACGAAGGCGGAGCACCGTCTGGACGAGAACCCCCGCCGGACCGGGTAATCTGCGCCTCGGCCCGCCAATGCCGGCCCGGTGGAATCGAAATGCCCCAGGGAACGCTCTCTGGGGCATTTCCCTTTGAACGTCATGATCGGTGCAGAAGATCCACCGCGACCGCCGCGAAGAATACGAATGAAATGATTCCATTCATGGTGAAGAAAGCGGCATTCATCCGCTTCAGATCGCGGGGCGAAACCAAAGAATGCTCGTAAGTCAGCATAACGGCGACCGCGACAACCCCGGCCATCGTGATCCAGCCCAAATGGAAAACCGCAATCACGGCCACCAGCAAAGCGAGCATCATGATATGCATGGCTCGCGCGATCCAGAATGCAATTTCCAATCCGAAGGCCTGCGGAATGCTATTCAATCCGACCTTTCGGTCATGCTCATAATCCTGGCACGCATAGAGGACATCGAACCCGCCGACCCAAAACAGCACGGCCCCGGTCAGCAGGATAATGCGTGGATCGAGCGAGCCGCGGACCGCGATCCAGGCCGCCGAAGGCGCGATCCCGAGCGCCAATCCCAGGACTAGATGGGACCAGCGGGTGAACCGCTTGGTATACGAATAGGAAAATACAATCGCGAGAGCGACCGGGGAAAGTTCCAGCGTCAGCCGATTCAACCGGCTTGCGCCAAAAATAAAAATGGCCGCCGCGATCACAATAAATCCCGCAGTAAACCCTCGGCTCAGCAAGCCTGCCGGGATTGCGCGCGATGCCGTCCGCGGATTCGCCATGTCGATGTCGGCATCGACCAATCGATTGAAAGCCATGGCCGCGGAGCGGGCTGCAACCATGCAAACCACAATCCAAAAAAGTACGCCCCAGCGCGGCACACCGTTTGCCGCCAGCATGGCTCCTGTCAAGGCAAACGGCAGGGCGAATACCGAATGCTCCCATTTGATCATCTCCAGAGTGGTGCGAAGATTACCGCTCATCGGTTCCGTTTTCTGTTGGCTGCTGGGCATGGGGATTGTAGTGGGTTGAATTTGTTTGGCAGTCGCCGTCATTTAGTGTAGAACGGGAGGCCGCAATGCTAATGGAATCGGCTCCCCCTCTGGATGGCGTCGGAAGCCGACGAGATTCTCCGCTGTTTATTGCGCGTTTTTCATTTGACGCCAACTGCTCTGCAACAGCATCTAACGCCAGTAAGATTTTTTTGTTCCATGCATCACCCAATTCTCTGAAGAACTGAATTCGCGGCTTCCGTCCCCTCTGGCGGCGGATGACCATAAGCCGTCCGTGTATTCTCCAATGGTCTCGATGCTGAATTCGAAATTGCAACGCAGCGCCCGCCAAGCTAAAGGAACGCGGATTTGACAGCTTCCAAAGAACAGACCAATCCGTGGCTGGTGGCCTTGGCGGTAATTCTGCCAACGTTCATGGAGGTGCTCGATACATCGATCGCTTCCGTGGCGCTGCCGTACATCGCCGGAAGCCTTTCCGCCAGCAACGATGAAGCGACCTGGGTGCTGACCAGCTATCTGGTCGCCAACGCCGTTGTCTTGCCAGTGAGCGGCTGGTGCGCGCAGCGCTTCGGACGCAAGCGGTTCCTGCTGGTCTGCATTGTCATCTTCACCGTCAGCTCCTTCATGTGCGGCGCGGCCACCACACTCGGCATGATTTTGGTTGCCCGCGCGGTGCAGGGCGCGGGCGGCGGCGCGCTGCAGCCTATTTCACAGGCGATTCTGCTGGAGAGTTTCCCGCAGGAAAAACGCGGGCAGGCCATGGCGCTGTTTGGCCTGGGCGTGGTAGTCGCCCCGATTCTCGGACCCACGCTGGGCGGATATCTGACCGATGCCTACTCCTGGCGTTGGGCGTTTTACATCAACATTCCGGTGGGAATTTTGGCGATCATCATGATTTCCCGCTTCGTCCAGGATCCCGATTACATTCGCAATGCAAAGCCAGGTCCGTTGGATGGAATCGGTCTGGGACTGCTGGCGGTATGGCTCGGCTGCATGCAGGTCGTTCTCGACAAGGGCCAGGAAGACGACTGGTTTGGCGCGGAGTGGATCCGCTGGGCAACGTTCATTATGGTGGTCTGCTTCGTGGCATTCGTCTGGCGCATGCTATCGAGAAAGCGCCCTCTGGTGAACCTGCGCGTCTTTTACCATCATCGCAACTTTACCCTGGGATGCTATTCTGATCGCGCTGTTCGGCGGCTGCATCTACGGATTGATCACCTTGCTGCCGCTTTTCTATCAGGAACTGCTCGGCTATACCGCATTCAATGCCGGCATTGCCGTGAGCCCGCGCGGCATTGGAGCCGTAGTTGCGATGCCGATCATAGGCTATTTAACCGCCAAAATCGACAATCGCTGGCTGATCGGCGGGGGATTTCTGATCTTCGGCTTGTGCGGCATCTGGTTTGCGGAGGTCAATCTGGTCCTCTCGCCCTGGTCGTTTCTCTGGGCCATTATCCTGAGCGGCTTCGGCTCCGGAATGGTGTTCGTCCCCTTGTCTACAACAACTATGGCGTTCCTGTCCAACGAGGAGATCGGAAACGCTTCCGGGCTTTACAATCTGCTGCGCAACGTGGGCGGCAGTGTCGGCATTTCCATTACCAACACTATGCTGGCCCGCCGTTCCCAGGTCCATCAGTCGAACCTGGTGCAAAACCTGACCCCCAGCGGACGAATGTATCAGCAGCATGTGAGTCAGAGTGTGGTAGCGCTGGCGCCCAAGATCGGAGCGATGGCCCATGCCGGCGCGCTGGGCCGGATTTACAGTTCCCTCAACGTCCAGGCCCTGCTGCTGTCGTACGTCGACGATTTCCGATATCTGGCAATCGCATCCTTTGCCTGCCTGCCGGTGGTCTGGGTTTTGAAGAAAACCGTGAGACGCAGAGGAGCGGTCTCCGCGGCGCATTAGGCAAACACGGTGTCATTCTGAGCCGAAGGGGAAGGACCTCAGCTCGCAAAAATGCCAACCGGCTACTTGTTATTCCCTTGGTTGGCGACAACCAGATCGTTGGTCACGCTGAAAACGTTTGGCACCTGCATGGCACGGGTATACGCCAACTGTTTGTCCATCGAATTGTTGACGATTCCATACAGCGTGACGTGTCCATTCTGGACCGAGATGCGGATCGGCTTCGAGGGAACGATGGCATATTGCCGCAGCGCCGGATATCCGTAAATGGCGCGATACACGCGGAGCCGTATGCCGTTGTCCATCGGTGAAACAGGATCGACGCTGATCTGGTTAACGACCTGCTTGACGCCTGGAAAGTAGCTGGCGAGCGAGACCGCCGACTGCTGCGCGACCGGCCCCAGCGCATGGCCGCCGAGGGTGACGACGCCATTCTGCACATGCACCGAAATGGCGTCAAACACCTGGCCGAAGCCGACGCGATCGACCTCAATCCGGCTCAGCAGCTTGTGCTGGAGAACATCATCCGGAATCGTGGGGCCGCCGACGGCGATGTTATCCCGAACGTCCCTGACGCCTTTTACTTTTTTCGCTTTCTTTACGGCGTCCACTTTGTAGCCGAAGAGATCGACCTGCCCGGAGAGCGTAACCGTGCCGTTGTCCGCCATCACGGTGACACCTTTGTAGTTCTTGCCCGAAAGCCGTTTCTGCACCTCGGCGGTGAGTTGCGCATCGGAGTCGGCCGCAAGGACGACGCTGGAACTGCTCTGAAATGCCGGCGCTGCTACCAGCCCGGCTCCGCCGATCAGCAGCGCGATCAGCAACCTGGATATGTTTCTATTCCGTGACATCGTTTTCTCTCCTCAAAAGAACCGGGAACAGCGTGGATCTTTTTTTCACGCTGAAGCCGTGCGGCAGGCGACAGGCGCAGCCGTCGGATACCCGACGCGGGAATCATACGACAGTCGAGCGTTCCTGCAAAGCGATAAGATTTGGCGGGAGTGGTGGGTCAATTTGAAATCGACGGGCTTATACTCCCATCGCGGTTACAAGCGTGCTGCGAATCCATTCTGAGACGGTTTGATTGCTGGCCCGCGCTGCGGCCTCCACCCGCCTCCGATCTTCCGGGCTGAAGCGCACCGGTACGATGCTACCCTTTGCTGTCCCCTTAGGAAGCTTTGGCCTGCCCGGTTTCCGCTTCATCTCGGTTGCTTTTGGTGCGGCTCTTGTACTCCTGACCATTTAATTTCCCGGCTTAGATAGGAAGGAGGCGCAAAAGTTATACGGGGATTCGGTTGGTTGGGGATGCCATAAAAAGCCGTCCCGAGCATCCGCCACGAAGCGCACAGATTTTGTTAGCAGTTCATTTGGTTGATTTAGCAGCGTGTAATCGAGGGTGATGTCCGTATCAACACAACTAACTCCGCCGGTAACACTAATATTCTGTAAACACGGGTAGGTTTGGGTCTCCGCACCTCCGCCTAAGCTGTCGGAGAATCCGCCACATTCAAAGGAAAGTTTGTAGGTGCCAGTCTGGATTATGACCGGGGTGCCGTTGGTCCTGACAACTAGGTGTGGCGTGGCTTTCATAGAATGCTTCCCCAAGTCGAAGCCGCTACCGTTCCTAACGAAGAAAAAAGACCGTAACGGATCATTCCTATTGGGCTCTACGCTGAACGTCAACCTGTTATAGACGTCATCCTGTTGGTCATGAATTTGTCCTTTTAACCACCACAACATCACCAACATTACTCCGATCAACAGAGAGCTCGTTGCGCTCCATCCAAAGACAAACCTGAAAGACCACCTACCGTGCCTTCGCAACAGCCAATGCCAAATATCAACAGAAAGCCAAACGGCCACCAGAAAAAGTCCAAAGCTTCGCAAGAGTAGGTCTTGACGTCCGCTAAAAGCAATTAGCGCACCCACTATGACACCCCAAAGCGGATGCTTGAACCACTCGGGCATCTTTGCAAGTCTGGCGCGAATCCATATCTCCACACGCCCCGGAACGGGAGGAAAAGATAGTGGTTGCCCATTCCGGGGACGCCATGAATTTTTCCTGCCCATACCCTAATCCTCCCACCGGGATGGGGCGACGTCTATGAATTTCTGTATTACGGGATTTATGGCTGGCATTCGGAAGGAAGTTGAAATCGGAACACCCCCGATTCGCGGGAAGTTTACTGCTGCAAATAGTACTGAATCGTGGTGACGACGCGAACCTTTTGCAGGATGGTCGAATTCTGACCTGCTCCTCCGTAGGATTGCCCTTCTCCGCTGGAAGCGGCGTCGGCGGAAGAGATAGAAAACAGGCCTTGCGAAGCCTGGCGGATGGTTCCAACCTTACTGCCGGAATCCTCCGCGAAGCGTTCCGCTGCGGTACGGGCGCTACGGGTCGCCTCGGTGATCATCGCCGGCTTGATGGAGTTGAGGCCGGTATAAACATAGCTGACGCTGTTTTGGGAGCCGTATTGCGGACCGCCGCCGAGGACCACGCCGCTGGCGATGAGGCTGCTGGTTTTCTGCACGGCCGCAGCGACCTGTTGCACATTGTGCGAACGCACCGTGATCGATTGCTGAACGATATACCGATTGGGCGCGCGCGTCCCTCCAAAGTCGTTGGCCTCGGTGTCGGTCACGCTGGGCTGGCCTTGAGTTATGTCAGCCTTCGGAATTCCCTGCGCGGCCAGAAATTGGAGGACCGCCTCGTTGTCCTGCTCACTTTTCGCGTAGGTGGTCTTTAGGTCGTTGCCGGCTTCGCGAAAAGAGAGGGGCCAGATGGCGAGGTCCGCGTTCACTGTCCGCTCGGCCAATCCGCGCACCGTAACGTAGCGGTCGGCCAGGCGAACGTCTTTGATCTCGCTGCCGAGCAGCCATCCGGCGAGGATAAGTCCGATTGCCAGAAAGATGCTTCCAACAATTGCGCCGCGGTTTGCTTCCAAGATTGAGCCCTCCCACTGCAAGCACTATGAGACACAGATGCGGCGCGGTCAAGGAGTAATAGCGTTGCTTGCCTTACTTATGGCGGCCGCGAATCTGCAAGTAGGCGCTGAAGACGTCGGCTTCGTCGCGGACGGCGATGATCGACACGTTGCGGGTGAGGTCGAACTGCCCTTGGATCAATTGCTGCGCCGTGGTGTTCACGTTGGTGGCGAAGGTTAGCGTCAGCCTGGTGCCTACCTGCTCTTCCACCGTGACGCGCGCAGTGGACTCGCCCAATGTGCCAACGAAATTCGGATCGACGCGCACGCTGCCAACGCCGAAGAGCTTTTGCACACGGCTGCTGACCGCCGCATTCAGTGCGCCGCCCAGCAGCGCCTCCGAGGTGAGATTGGCTCCGGCCTGCTGCTGCTCGCCATACATCGTCGCCTGCTCGTTGGTGCGGCCCAGTGCCAGCAGCGCAAGCACGTCGGCCTGCGTCAGCGGCGGCTCCGACCGGTAGGAGATATTGAGCTTGCTCGGCGGCCCGTGCAGGCTGATGATGATGTCGTAATTCTGCACGCGAGCCGAGGCTTCCAGATTGATCTCCGGCGCAATGGTCACCGGGTTAGAAAAGGTGATGTCTCCCTGCTGCAGTTTGTATTTTGTGCCCGCAAACGAGGCCGAACCCTCCGTGATATCGATGCGGCCGAGGATCGACGGATTTTCGAGAGTTCCACGAATCCGCAAGTTGACATCTCCAGCCAGCGAGGCGAAGGAATTTTGAAATCCCAGCTCCGGCGCAGAGGTGACGTGAACGTCCAGGCGCACGCGGTTGAGCGGCGAGGTCGGGTCGATCGGCGCGGAAACTCCGCTGGAGCCGGTAGCGAAGGAAGTGAGGTCCACGCTGCTTCCGATGCCGAACCGCATCGCCTTTACATTTCCACTCAGTAACAGGCTGTCTGACGTGCCGAGCAGCCGCAGCTTGGCGTCAACCGATGTGGAAACTCCCTTGGGATAACGGATGCGCACTTGATTTGCGGCGGCGGTCAAGTCGACAAAAATGCCATTTCGATAACCGACAAAACCGGTCAAAGCCAGCGCCCCTCCGCCGGAAGAGCCTTGCAGCTGCTGCACAACCAGGCGATCTTGATCGAACATCATTTCCCCGTTCATGTCGGTCAGCCCGTTCGTCACATTCACCAGATGAACATTGACATGGCTCACCTGCGCGGTGCCGCGCAAATCCGGCTGGCGCGCGGTGCCGCGGGCATTGAGCACGAATCGAAGCTGGCCGGACGATTCGATGTTGCGGTCGAACGCCGACGCCAGAGCGGTGTCGATCGATCCCTCGGAGTACAGGCGCAGGCGGTACTTGTTAAGAAGATCGACCGTCCCCGCGGCGATCAGATTCACTTTCTCGCCTTGAATATGCAATTGCTGCAGTTGCAGTTTGCCGTCTCGCAACGATACTCGTACCGGTCCTTCGGAGTGAATCGGCAGACGATCGATTGTTGCCGTGAAGGCGTTGAAGTCGGCGTCGGCCTGAATCGCCGCGGGCTGCTTCAGAGGCCCGGACAGAGTGATGTGGCCGTCCAGCGACGAGTTTCCGCCAATGCCGTTTGGAGAGATCATCCGCAGCAAGGGATTGATATTGAAGCCGGCGAAGGTCATCTCCATTTGTGCGGAATCGTTGCCGGTCAGCTGAATCTGGCCGCCTGCCTCCAGGTGAGTCTTCATCAGATCGGCGCGTGAGGTGACGTGAAGAATTCCACCCTGCAGCTGGGCGTCGGCGTGAAGACGGCCCATCGGCTGGCGATTCAAAGTTAGCCCTCCAATCTCCAATCCGCCGCTGCCAATCGGAGAAGCAGCGGTTCCATTCGCCTGGACATGAAAACCAAGGGTGCCATCGACTGCAAGCCGGGGCTGCTGGAGAACCGCCATATCCCGCAACGCGAAATGCTGCCCGGTCATCTCTCCTTGCAACGCGCCGGATTGGTAGTTATAGGAAAGCTTTCCGGAAGCATTTCCGTGAGCCGCAATCAATTGAATATCGGACGCCTGCAGAAGATGGCCGTCGGCAATAATCTGCGTGGAGAGTCTGGAGATTTCCTGCCGCTGAACCATGCTGTCTGTCAGGATCAGATGCCCGGCGCCCGTCAGGTTGCCGGCGGTTCCAGTCAGGTAGGCTCCCAGAGTCAGCGTGCCGGTGGCTGGATAAGCGGTCCCGGCTGCCGCCTGCAAATCGGCAATCGAAGCGTCGCGGGTGCGCACAGATCCGGTAATGCGGGTGCGCCGGTCATAAGTATATGTCCCAGGTCCGGTACGTTGGGGCGACAGCTCGAACTCGGTATGAACTGCTGTTGCTCCGCGGACAAGTTCCGCGTTGCGCACGACCAACTCCGATGGCTTATACGAGAAGTCGCCATGAAACTGATCCCATGTGACCAGATGGACGGGCGGCGCGGCTTGCGGCGGCGCGCCGAGAGGAGCCGATCGCGCGAAGATCATCTGGAAGCGTTGCGCGTCCATATGGCCCAGCGCTTCGAGCGCGAAAAACGAGCCGTGAACATCGCCTTGGAAAGTAGCGTTTCCGAAGAGCTGCACCGGCAACGCGTGCGGCTGCCCCGCGGGCGTCTCCCAGAGATCAACATCCTTGAGCAGACGATCAAATTCTCCCAGATCGTTTCCGGTCACGTCCATTCTCAGGTCGCTTTTAGGGTCACTTGTCAGCAGCGTCAGTAGACCGGCGGCATGAACGCTGGTGGCCGGGGTGTTTTCGTCGGCCCGCGTGATGACGAGATGGCGATGGTCGCCAAGATAATCGGCCACCGCGCTTCCGGTGACGGGAATCATTCCCATCAGGCGCCGCGGAGCGTGCATCGTCAGATCGCCACGCACGTCCAGACCATTGCCGTCTCCCGTCCAGTGCGCTGTCACCTTGCCGGAGGTCGCGGTCGTGAAGCCAATGTTCCAGTATTGTTTGGGCGACGTTGCTTCGAGGATTAACGGCAACGTCACGTTGGAGACCTGTGCCTGCATGTCGGCTTCCAGCGGCCGATATCCTGCGTTCTCCGGCTGCGGAGGCCGACGTTTTCGGATGTAGTTGCGGCGGAGGCGTTCCAAAAACTGACGAGGGCTGAGCCCAGGATGTTTTTCCATCCAAGCCCGCAAACGAGAATGTGCCATTGCCGCCGAATGTGTTCGCGAAACAGCGGGCGAGACGACCGGCGCGGACGGTCCGACACAATGCTTCATCACCAGGCTTCCGGTAATTCTGCCTCCGTCGTCGAGGAGGGAGGAAAAATTCATGAGAGAGCATTGATCGTTATCTACGATCAGGTCCGTATGCAGATCGACGTTGCGGAGCCGCAGCCACGAAGCCTGCCACGCGCCGGAGTGCAAATCCACATGGCCGGTGACCTGAAAGATCTGATTTCCCGCCGGCTGCGATTCTCCGTGAGCATGAATGGAAATCTGCGCCGTTCCGTCGCGCAATTCCGTTTCTCCGGTGATGGCACCGACCTGCCGCGCATCGATCGAACCATGAACGAAAGTTTGCCAACTCGGACGCGAGAAATTTTGAAGCTCTCCCGTCACCTGTAGCCGCGAGTTCCCAGTTCTCAAATCCAGGCTATCGATCCGTACCATATCCCTTCCCAGGCTGACCTCTGCCCGCAGTCGGGATTGCGCTTCCATGTCTTTTTTAAGTCGAAAAGTAATATTCCTCGCATCCAACGCTGCCCGATACTCCCTTTCAAGGGCGACATACCGCATTGTCAACTGGAGCGGCCCTGCTGCCATCTCCCACGGAATCGCGCGGTTATTCAAAAGGATCATTCCATTTTCGACGCGCGTGTTGCCGATCTCCAGACTGAGCAAAGTCTCCGGCAACGGACGGTTGCTCGCAGTGCGCGGTTGCGGCTGATTGGTCGTTCCATCCGGGTAAACAATCAGATGGAAGGTGGGATGCTGCGCCGTCAGACTGGCCAGCGCGATCTCAGGAATCCAACTGGGCGTAAAGAACGAAATAATTCGCGCCTGCAGAGTAAGGTGGTCCACGTGGAAATACGGCGCCTCGCCCGGCGCTTCCCTGCCATGTATCGTCAAGTCGTCGATCTGTACAGTCAGCCGGCGGGCGTTCCATTGAAAGGACCGGATCTCCACGCGCCCGCCGGTAGTCCGTTCCAGCGTGGAGACCAGCATGCGATGCACGCGAGCAGAAAATTGCGGAGTGGACGCATACCAGAAGAGCACTGCGACACACGCTGCGACGATCACGATAATGGCCGCGGCTGCATACGCCGCGTGCCGCCAGCGGAGGCGACGGGTTTTCACCGGGGGATTGTCGGTCATTGGCCGCTCTCCCCATTGCCATACGCGGAGTCGAGAATGCGCACCTGCTCTTCGCCATGCAAACTCTTCAGCCATTGGTCGACCATCGCGTCGACCTGCTGCTGGCGCAGAATCTCTCGAATTCGCGGTGCGACGGAAGCAATCGGCGGCACGGCTGATTTGCCTTTCTCCAGTTCCGGCTTTAGCACCTGATCAAAATAATTCTGGACGGCGGCATTGGAGACGCGAACCGAAACGCCGAAGCGCAGATCAATGAACCTGAGAATCGCCAGCCGTTCCCGGATGCGGTCCCGCACCTCGGATTCCGTGAATCCATGGGCAGCCAGAACCGCTTGCCATTCCGCATCGGTTTGGCATTGATCCGCGGCACAGGCAGGAATTTCACTGCGCAACGCCGCGACACCCCTGTCTACCTCTTTCGCCGGAACCTCATCAACGCCTGGCTGAAGCGCGCGCTGCTGATCGATCAGGGCCCGGTCGATCACGCGATTCAGCGCAGTCCGCAGGTTATCTGCGGGCGAATTATTGCCCGACTGCAACGCGGCAAAGCGCATCTCGTCGTCCACATCGCTGGCCAGAATGGCGTGGCCGTCGACGACCGCGACCACGCGATCGAGGACGGTCGTTGCGGTCGGGGGCGCTGCTGCGCCTTCGTTCACCTGCATCTTTTGGGAGCCCTTCGGCGGATGCGCTGCCATTGTTGCGCTAAATGCGCGAGGCGCGGATGCGCAAATAAAGAGAATCGCCGAAACGAGCCATGCAACATTCCATTGCGCCGAAATTTGAAAACGACGTCGCATCAAAATGCCTGTCCAATACTGAAGAAGAAGTTGAAGTGGCCGGAGTTGCCGACGTAAGGCGGCTTCCCGCTGTAGTTCAGAATCGCCGGCAGAAGCGCGGGATCGCTGACTACGGGATATACGGTCGGATTCACGTTGTAGCTGAAATCCACTCGAATTGGTCCGACAGGAGTCTTATACCGCAAGCCGATGCCGGGCGCCTGGGAATCATAGTTGAAGTTGCAGGTTCCCTCCGGTCCTTTCAGGTTGTAACAGGTGGTTACATCCGGCTGGTGAAAGCGAAACAGCGAAGGAAAAATATCCGATGCGTCCTGGTACACATTCCCGAAGTCCTCGAAGATGACGAATCCAAGATTGCTGCCGATCAGCGGAAGCGGAAAGGGCGGGATGCGCAATTCCGTGCTGTTCACGAAAGCTCCGGAGCCACCTACAGGAAAACCGGTCTGCAGATCGCGCGGCCCTGCGGAATTGACCGAGAAGCCGCGATGCGATGTAGCGCCGCCGGCGTACAGGCGCTCCGGCAGCGGGATCAGATTGTATGTCGGGTCGCCGTAGGTCTCCTCAAAGCCAATACGCGTGCTGCGGGCCAGAATCCAGTTGTGCTTGTTCAAACGGAAATAGTTCGACTGCTGCGCATCGAGGCGATTGAAATTTGCCTGGGACGCGAGCCCCGACCATGCGAAGAATTCCTGCGCTGAGATGTACGATCCGCTGGTCGCGTTCAACGGATTGTCGCGCGTGTCCCGTACCCAGGTGATGCCGGGGCCGCTGACACGCGTGGGCTGCGAAAGCAACGGAATTAATTCCGCACTGACTTGGAGGCTGTTGGGATTCACGTAGACATATCGATACGCCATGGAGTAGATGAGCGTGTTGACGCGGTTTGGCCGCTGCGTGAGGAGTACGGAGCCGCTGATGCTGGATGCTTCATAGGTGGTCACGTCCTGATTGCTGACGTAGCCGCCGGTAATTGAAAAGTCGAGTGTCTTGTGGCCGTAAAATTTCGGAACATTGTAGGTCATGATTGCCTGCTGCTCCAGCGTGCCGTAGGCGGTCTGCAAGGTGACGGTACGGTTTCTTCCTCCAAGATTGATTCTGCTGACGTCGAAGGAAACGCGCGGGCTCACCCCGAATTTTCCATTCGGGGTGCACGCAAAGGAATTCGGATTTACGCCGAGCTGAATCAGCGATGCCGCCGACGGGCAATTCGTCTGCGGAGTGCCTGTCTGCACTTCGAACCCGAAACCATAGTCGTAGGTCCAGCGGTGCGCTTCGGTCAAGTTTAGCACCACATCTTTGCGCGACTGCGCTCCGTTCGGATTGACGATGCCCGTGTCCACCTCATTGAACAGCGCCAGATTGTAGAGCCGTCTCTGCGTATCGGAAATCGCATTGCGGTCGAGCGGATCGCCAGGATGAATCTCCAGCAGCTTGTTCACCACCTGCGGCTTCGTGTAGTGGAGACCGCTAATCAGAACGCGATTTACATAAAACGGATCGCCCTCATGAATCCGCACCACAATATCGACCCGGTTCGGATGATCTTCCGCAAGATGCTGCTCGAAGGTCATCTCGACCTGGGAAAATCCGTGCCGATAATAGTAATCGAATAACTGGAGACGATCGCCCGCCAGCGCGGTCAGCGAATAGGGCTCGCCATGCCGCGAGTTCATCAGCGCCAGCAGCGTGGGCGGCGAGACATGCTGCGCTCCGACAATTTCTACCGTTCCGATCTTCTGCTGCGCGCCTTCGTCAATCTGATATGTCACGCGGATGAACGCCATCTTTCCCTTTGGCGCTCCCGAATTCGCTCCAGCATTTTTATCGGAATCCGATACCACCGGGGTCACCCGAACATTGGCGAAGCCATTGCTGCGGTAGAGCGCCTGAATTGCGTCCTCGTCGCTTTGCAGCAACGATTCGCTGTAGATACCGTGGCGATTTACGCTGTCGGCGGACTGTACTTGCAGGCGTTCCTTTACAAGGTCCGTGTTGAAGTAATGATTGCCGGTGACTGTGACAGAGAGGACCTTATGCGGCGTGCCCGGTTCAATCTGATAGGTGATCACCTCCTGATTCGGCTGCGGTTGCTCCACGGAATGCTTCACGCGCACGTCGAAATAGCCCTGCTTTTGAAAATGATTGCGCAGATTTTCATCGCCTTCATCCAGCAGATCCGGGTCCACTGCGCCCTCTTCAAATACGGGGACCAGCCGCTTCAAATCGCGCTTTGAAATCTTTGCTCCAACCGCCGCAACCCGCACAAAGGGCCCGCGGTTCACATCGAACCCGTAGTCCACCTGAGTGTAGGCGGGGCGAAATGTCTGCCCATCCGCGCGTACCGTGGCCTCAAGCCGATTGTGCTTTTGATAATTGGATCGGAGCCGGTTCAACGCCCGCGGCACCGTATTGGCCGTGACCTTCGACCCTTCCTTCAGTTTGGCCACCTTGCGGAACTCCGGAACCGTCATCCCCAGAGTTCCTGTGACCGTCACCGTCCCGACTGTCGCCTGCTTCCCTTCGCTCACGGTATAGATCACATCCACCAGGTGCTGCGGCCCCGCAGGGACGATCTTCACGGAGACCTGCGGCTGATAGAAGCCATTGCGCGCCAGAGTTTGCTTCAAGTTCACAGTAGCCTGGTCCAGTTCCTTTGCCGTGAAAGGCTCTCCCGCATCCAGGCGCGTTGCGCGTTGGATCTGCGCGGCGAGCAGGTCCCGCTTCATCCCACGGACGTACAGCCGCCGCAGAAACATTTGCGGGACGCCGCGGAAAATGACCGTGACTCCTCCGTTCGCCTGAACGCCTTCGGCAACAATGTCGCGGTATAGCCCTGTGGCGTAGAGCTGATGGATACTCCGCTTGATATTTTCCGGACTCAATTTGTCGCCGGGCTGTAGGGCAAGCTTGCCGCGCAAAAGGGGAATGTCCTCCGCGCCTACCCCTTCAAAACGAATGCTATCTACCCGCAAGCCGTACCAGCCGCGCAGCTCGCGATGGCGCACGGCAGCCGGAGATGAGTGTTCCGCGATTGCGGATTTCGAGGGAACGGCGGCGTTCGAGGCGGCCTGTAATGGAACGCCGGATAGAGCGACGGAAGGCACCGGAACGAATACAGCGAGGGACACGCTCGCGGCGACAAAAGTCATAGGCGCAATCCGCCGAAGTGCACCGAGCGCGCTCTGTAGATGTAGGTTCCGCAAATAGTGTGTGCTCATGGCCGGCAGTCGCATTTGGCCATCCGCGCTGTTCTTATTGTTAGCGAACAGGCGCGATTCACCTGCCGCATGACAAAGCTCTCGGCTATCTCTCGTTAGAATACTCAAGCCGCCGCGCGCACGTCTTGCCGATTCACGCGTCACACAGCGCGATCCGGCAGCCGTGCTGAATTCCCTATACTGAAGGTGTATGGCTTCACTTCCAGCAGCGGCGCATTCGGCCGGGGATCGCTCCGAGGATCGCTATTCTCGGCAGGTCCTTTTCCCCGCCATTGGCGTAGAGGGCCAGCGCAGGCTCCTCACCGCCCATGTGGCCATTGTTGGCTGCGGCGCGACGGGCACAGCGGTAGCCACGCTGTTGGCACGCGCCGGAGTGGGCACACTCACGCTGATCGACCGCGATTACGTGGAGTGGAGCAATCTTCAGCGCCAGGTGTTATTTGAAGAGGCAGACGCGGAAGCAGGCCTGCCGAAGGCTGAAGCCGCCCGTCGCGGAATTGCCCGCTTCAACAGCGAGACGCAGGTTCACGCTCATATCGCCGACCTGGTTCCCGAAAATATTCATGCTCTCCTCGCAGATGCGGAACTGATTTTGGACGCTACGGACAATTTCGAAACGCGATACTTACTCAACGATTATGCGATCGAACAAGACAAGCCGTGGATCTACGCCGGCGCGGTTGGCTCGAATGCGGTGACAATGAACATTCTGCCCGGCCAAACCGCCTGCCTGGCGTGCGTCTTCCCCGAGCCCCCGACGGGAAACGTGGAGACCTGCGATACCGGAGGAATCCTGAATCCGGCGGTTAACCTGGCCGCGTCTCTGGAAGCGGCGGAGGCAATGAAATGGATCGTCGGCGCGCATGATCGGATGCGGCGCAGTTTGTTTGCGTACGACGTCTGGAGCAATGAGCAGTCTGAAATCAGTACCGTTCGTCGGCGCGCGGACTGCATAGTCTGCGGCCAGCGGCAATTCCTTCACCTCTCCGGAACGGGCCGTCCGCAGATCACGTTGTGCGGGCGAAACTCCGTGCAGATCCATGAACATCGGCGGCCCGTCGATTTGGCGGAGCTGGAGCGCAGGCTGCAACCGCACGGAGCCGTCCGCCGCAATGACATGCTGCTGCGGTTCGACCGGGGCGAACACAGGATTACCGTTTTTCGCGATGGACGAGCGCTGGTGCAGGGCACAACGGATATCGGCCTGGCGCGCAGCCTGTATTCGCGCTTTATCGGCAGTTGAACAGGCCGCGTGAGGCAACTCACGGAGGCGCATGGCCCTCTAAGACACGGAGCACAATCAGTTGAGGTCTATGGAAGAGACGAAGAAAGTCCCTCGCAAGGGCGGTGTGCATTTACAACCCAAGGCGAAAAACGCGTTGCGCACCACGGACTCGGCGACGCACACCGCTCCAGCGCAGCCGCTGACAGCCGAAGCAAGACCAATCCAGCAACAGCAACGGCGCAACCCCCCGATCGCCGGAGAATTGGACGCCATTGCGCGGGCCCAGCAAGGCGATGGAGGGGCCTTTGAACTGCTATATAACATGCACAAGCGGCGCGTGTATTCGCTGTGCCTGCGCATGCTGGGCAACGTCGCCGAGGCAGAGGACCTGACACAGGAGGCTTTTCTTCAACTCCACCGCAAGATCAGCACCTTTCGCGGAGACTCGGCATTTTCCACCTGGCTGCACCGTATGGCCGTAAACGTCGTTCTCATGCATCTTAGAAAAAAAGGGCTTCCGCTGGTTTCCCTGGAGGAAACTCTGGAGCCATCGCAGGAGGACGGTCCACGCAAGGACTTTGGCACTCGAGACTTGACCCTTTCCGGTTCGATCGATCGCGTCACCCTGGAGCGGGCCGTGGAGGATCTGCCGCCGGGTTATCGCATGGTGTTTGTGCTGCACGATGTGGAAGGCTACGAGCACAACGAAATTGCCGGAATGCTGCAATGTTCCATTGGCAACAGCAAATCTCAACTGCACAAAGCGCGAATGCGGCTGCGTATTCTGCTGCGGCAAGACGCTGATGGGAGGACAGACGCATGACACAAAACCGCACCCACACGTCTAAAGAATGCATCGAGTTCCAGGACCAGCTGCCGGAATTCTTCGAGTCCGACGCGGACCTGCTGGAGCATCCTCACCTGAAAACCTGCGAAAACTGCTCCGCCCTGGTGCGCGATCTGGAATATATCGCCGCCCAAGCCAAGCTTCTGCTGCCCATCCATGACCCGAGCCCGGCCGTCTGGGAAAACATCCACAATGCGCTTGCCAGAAACGCTAAAAATGGCGAAGAGAATTCCTGATCGACGGCGTGCCGAAAACTTCTCTCGCGTCGGGTCGATCGTCAGTTAGAATCCAGCAAAGATCGCTGGAGGATCTGTCCTTACGAGTCCCGGGCCCACCACAGGCTTCCCCATTCTGCCGACTCGCATTGTTCTGACCGGATTCATGGGAGCGGGCAAAAGCGCGGTAGGAGTGCGCCTGGCACAGGAACTCCGCTGGATTTTCGTAGACCTAGATGCGGAGATTGTCCGCATGGAACAAAAAAGTATCGCGGAAATTTTTGAAACGGCCGGAGAAACCGCCTTCCGCAAGCTGGAGCATTTCGCACTGAGCAATGTCCTGCAACGAAGCGGCATGGTGCTGGCTTTAGGTGGCGGAGCGATGGAGTCCGCTGTCAATCGGCAGGCGCTCGCGAACCACCCAGAGACTTTGCTGGTGTATCTTGAAGCGCCCTTCGATGTATTGGTCCAGCGATGTGAGGACCAGCAACGCGAGCAGCCGGGAACGCCGCGGCGCCCCGTCCTCGAACACCGCGGCGAACTGGCTGCGCGCTTCCTGCGAAGGCGGCCGTGGTACGAGTCGGCGCATACGACAATAGCGACAGCGGACCGCGGCCTCGATGAAGTTGTGCTGAGAATCGTCGAGCAATGGAAACGCTCTACACAGAAGGACGCGGTGCAGCGATGATGGGCCGCCTATGAGCAACGAAATTCCTTCTACCGAGTTTCTCCCACCGCGTCGCAGCGTCCGCGGCGACATCCTGTTTACATTCGCGATTGCAATCGTCTTGTACCTGGCGTGGCTTCTGCGCGACGTTCTCGTGTTGCTCTATGTCAGCGGGCTTGCGGCAGTAGTTCTCATGCCAGTTGTCCGCAGCGTGCAGCGGCTGCGGATTCGCAACTGGCACCCCACCCATGGAATTGCGATTCTGATCATCATGATTTTGCTGGTCGGAGCGATTGCCGGATTTCTCATCCTCACGCTGCCGCCAATGATTCATGAGGTGACGACTTTTGTGAAAGGGCTGCCCGATCGCAGCCCGGTATTCCTGCAAAAAATCCAGCAGTTGCCAATCCTGCGCGACATCAACTTCAACACCATGGAGGCGAAGTTGAAACAGGACACGGCCCAGCATGTCGGCCTGTTTGTTTCCTCCGTCGGCAACTGGGCCGCGAAATTTTTCGAGATCATCACCGGAATCGTGCTCACGGTTTATTTTCTTGCGGAAGGCGAACATGTCTACCGGTGGTTCCTGTCACTGGTGCCGGTCGTACGGCGCGAGCGGCTGGATGGAACGCTGCAACGCGCGGCGGCGCGCATGGGGGGATGGCTGCTGGGTCAATTCGCGCTGATGCTGATCCTGGGCATTAGCAGTGGGATCGTTTTCGGCGCCATGCATGTGCGATATGCGTTTGCCCTGGCCGTGTTGATGGGCGCCTTCAACATTGTTCCTGTAGTGGGAGCGCTGATTTCCACGTCCATCGCCATGCTGGTTGCTGTCGGCGATTCCTGGGAAAAGGTTTTGGGCGTGTTGATTTTCGAGTTGGTCTACGTACAGATCGAAAATGCTTATCTGACTCCACGGATTATGAAGACGCGGGTCGATCTGGCGGGCACTGCTGTTTTTATCGCCCTGCTGCTGGGTGGGAGCCTCGCCGGAGTCGCCGGCGTGCTGGTCGCAGTTCCCTCCGCTGTGCTCGTCGCGGTGCTGATCGACGAATATGTGATTCGGCCAGCGGACGCTGCCGGAGAGCCGGATGCGGAGGTTACCGCGGGCAGCCTGCCGGCCAACTAGGCGAACCGCAGGTTCACGCAGGGCGCGATCTTGCGATTTCGTTCATGTTCCGCTTCATGTCCGCAAGCCGCGACCTTCCCTGCTCCGAACCTTCAACAACGGCCTCAATGCTTCGGAGGAACTCCGGCAAGTTCATCGTCTGGCGAAAGCCTGCGAGGTGGGGCTGAATCTTCGCATATTGGAAGTACATCTCCTGGCACGTGTCGTACACCAGCGACGCGTCCAGAGCTTCATGGACGACGAAAGCGGCGACCATGTCCCAATAGCCATACACCTGAAGAATGTATCCGGTCTTCTGGTCGCCGGCGGTTACGAGCCTCACGAGGTCATCCACGGAGCGAGGCATGAACTCGCCCCCGATGTAACCTCTCGCGGAACGCATGACCGGCTCGCGGCGCAATTCATACAGTTTAAGAATCAGTTCCGCCTGCTTGATTGCATTGTCAGAATCTTTCATGGACTCCCGGTCTCCGTTGGCCGATTGCATCGACCTCAAGATTCTATATTCGCGCCGATGCCGCTATTCGAGCCAGCCATGCGGGTTTGCTATCCTGACAAGTGGCAAGATTCCATACCTTCTATCATTGGCAACTTGGCATCTTTCTAAACGTGGGATTAATTCCGGCCATCTCGACGATTGCCTGCATCGCATGGAGTGAGGTTCGGCTGTGAGTTCTGCCGCCCAGGCGCCATCGGATTTCAAGCGTGACGGAGCGGCTTCCGTTGCGTGGGATGCAGCCGACGGGATTCTTGAGGCGGAGCCAGTGCTGGCAGTGTCATCGCCGCGCCGCCTGACTGCAAGTTTTTCCCAGTTGCTCCAGGACACGATCGCAATTTTCAAGCTGCGGGTCACTGCGCTGGTCGTTATGACAGCATGGGCTGGCTATTATCTGGGCGCAATGCGGTCGGGGATCGATTCCTTCAACCTGACCTTATGGAATACGCTGTTGGGAGTTGCGTTGGTCTCCTGCGGCTCCAGCGTGCTGAACCAGGTCTTCGAACGCCGCACCGATGCACGGATGTTGCGCACTGCGCAGCGGCCGCTGGCGGCGGGCCGCCTGGGACTTGGCTACGGCGTCTCGATCGGGATGCTGGCGATCATATCCGGATCCCTGTGGCTAATGGTGAGTACGAATCCGATCACCGGAACGCTGACCCTGCTGACCGCGGTGATGTATGTCGGCATCTACACGCCGCTGAAGCGGCACACTACGCTGGCGACATTCATCGGCGCATTTCCCGGCGCGATGCCGGCGCTGATCGGCTGGACGGCGGCGCGGGGCAGCATCGAATGGCCGGCGGTCGCGCTCTTCGCTATCATGTTCGTCTGGCAATTCCCTCACTTCATGGCGATCGCGTGGCTCTATCGCGAGGACTACGCGCGCGCCGGAATCCGCATGCTGCCTGTGGTCGAACCGGATGGCTGGTCAACCGCAACCGAGGCGCTGATTTACGCCGTACTGATGATTCCGGTCAGTCTTGCTCCTTACTATCTCCACATGGCCGGGCGCACATACTGGATTCTTGCGCTTGTTCTGGGCCTGGTGTATCTGTCCTATACGGTTCGATTTGCCCGCATCCGACGCTGTTCCGCCAGCGAATCTCGTCTTTACGCTCGCGCCCTGCTGAAGGCGAGCGTTGTTTATCTGCCCCTGCTGTTCGCCGTGCTGATGCTGAACGCGACGAGAAGGAGTTGACCTAAGATGGCAACCGTCCAACAACTCGCCCACTCTTCGAACGCAGCGATCGATGTTGCATCCGGCGCCTTCGCGGGGCCGACCACGATTGAACTAGACCAACTGACGCACGATTACGGTTCGCGGCTGGCGCTTGATGGCCTCACCTTCGACGTGCGTCCGGCGGAGATTTTTGGCTTGCTGGGACCGAACGGCAGCGGAAAGACGACGCTGTTTCGGATTCTTTCCACGCTGATGGTTCCGACGGCTGGGCGGGCGCGCATCGCCGGATTCGATGCGGCGACGGAGCCGAACCGGGTGCGGCAGCAGACGGGGATTGTCTTTCAGGCGACGAGTCTGGATCTCAAGCTGACGGTCGCGGAAAACCTGATGCATCAGGGCCATCTGTATGGCTTGCGCGGAACGCAATTGAAAGCGCGATCGAAAGAGGTGCTGGACCGCGTGGGCCTCTCGGACCGCGCCAGGGACATGGTGGAGACGCTTTCCGGCGGGCAGAAACGTCGCGTCGAACTCGCCAAGGGATTGATCCATTCCCCATCCGTTCTTCTCCTGGACGAGCCTTCGACCGGTCTCGATCCCGGCGCGCGCATCGATCTGTGGAATTATTTGCGCGTCCTGCGCGACGAGCAGGGCGTAACTGTGCTGGTGACGACGCATCTGATGGAAGAAGCCGAGCACTGCGATCGACTGGCGATTTTGAGCGAGGGAAAGCTAGTCGCGCTGGGCAGTCCGGCGGAATTGAAGGCGGAGATCGGCGGGGACATTGTGCAGTTTGAAGCGGCCGACGATGCGGCCGCAGCGGCCCTGGGGACGCGGATTGCCGAGCGATTTGCCGTCGTGCCCCGCATTGTCGGCAACGCGGTTCGGGTGGAACGGGAACAGGGGCACCGCTTCCTGACGGAAGTCGTCGAGGCTTTCCCGGGTTCGATACAGTCGGTCTCTGTCTCGAAGCCGAGCCTGGAGGACGTGTTCATCCAGCGCACTGGGCACCGCTTCTGGCTGGACAAAAATGAGGAGCAATCGTAATGGCAACTGTATCCGTGCCTGCGCCAATCTCCGGCGGCGTCGCAAGCGGCAACTCAGCGACTTCGAGGCTATGGACTCCAGCGTATTCGCTCTGGCGGCGCGAGCTGGTCCGCTTCTATCGCCAGAAGGCGCGCGTGGTGGGCGTGATCGCCTCGCCGCTGCTGTTCTGGCTGGTGCTGGGCTCGGGATTTTCCAAGACATTTCAAAGCCACGGCGCGGCAAGCGCCACGTCCTCCCATTATTTGAGCTACTTTTTTCCCCGGCGCGATCGTGATGATCGTGCTGTTCACGGCGATCTTCAGCATGATGTCGCTGATTCAGGACCGCAATGAAGGATTTCTCCTGTCGGTGCTGGCCGCGCCGATCAGCCGCTCTGCCATTGTGCTGGGGAAGGTGCTCGGCGGGGCTACACTGGCGGCAATCCAGGGCTGGATCTTTCTGGTGTTCGCGCCGCTGGCGGGCGTGCACGCCGGGCCGCTCGATATTCTTTACGCGTTCTTGATTATCGCGCTCACGTCGTTTTCGCTCACCGCGCTCGGCTTTGTCATCGCGTGGCCGATGGATTCGACACAGGCCTTTCATGCCGTCATCAATCTGATCCTGATTCCGCTGTGGCTGCTCTCCGGCGCACTGTTTCCAGCCAGCGGCGCTTCCGGCTGGCTGCGCTGGGTGATGCTGGCCGAACCCTCTGACCTATGGCGTGGATGCGCTGCGCAATGGATTGTTCCCGGCGGAGGTGACGATGTTCTCGCCGGAAGTGAACCTGATTGTGACGCTATGTTTCTGTGCGGTATTGTTCGCGGGATCGTGGGCGATCGCGAACCGCCGCACTAACAAACCTGCGGCGTAGCGAGGCCGAAAACAGGAGGCGGAGTCGCGAGAAAGATATCTGAAGATATCTATCGATCCCTTTGAAATACCGGGAGAATTGAATACGAATGCCGATCACAGCTTCCAACACGTCTGCCGGCACCGCGCGCGCCGATCGCCGGGATCGTGCTCCTGAGCGCGGCTGCTGTCCTTTTCTTGCTGTGGCTGATCTACGTTCATCCGCCGCCGCCCGAATTTTCCGGGAGGCTGCTGTTTCTTCCCGCTCTGAATGCGCTGCTGAACGGGTTGAGCGCGGTTGCGCTGGTCACTGGCTTCGTCTTCATCCGGCGCCTGGAGATTTCCCGTCATCGCACCGCAATGATCACGGCTTTTATCTTCTCTTCGCTGTTTCTGGTGAGCTACGTCACCAATCATGCGTTGCATGGAGACATGATTTTTCCCGGCCATGGCGCGGTGCGGACCGTATATTTGGGCATCCTGATTAGCCATATTTTTTTGTCGGTCGTGGTGCTGCCCATGATCCTGATCACGTTCTTTTTCTCGTTGAGCGGACGCTTTCCGCAGCATAAGAAGATTGCGCGTTTCACGTTTCCCATCTGGCTCTACGTCTCCGTGACCGGGGTCGTGGTCTACGCCATGCTGGCAGTTTGGCGATGAGTTCGTCCGGACGAATCAAATGCCTGTAAGCGAAAAAATCCCGACAAAGACTGCGGCGGCGATAGAAATTTCCGCCGGTCCGAGCGAGCCAAGCTCGTCCGGGATGAACATTCGGCCTGCCGACGACGGGACGCGTGCGCTGCTGCAAGCCGGCTTCTGGATTGTTGTCGGCGGGCTGTTGTCGCTTCTAGCCACCGAAACTTTGTTTGGTGGAATCGGTATCCACGGCGCGCATACCAACGCGGGCTGGCTTTCGCTGATGTTTGCTTTGATGGCGGTTCCGTTCGGCCTGATGCTGCTCGTGCTTGGCGGAGCGAAATGGCTGCGCAATCGGCGGAACAGCCGGCAATCCCGCGTTCTCTAACTACGCCGCGAACATATTTTGCAAGCACTATAATGATCCCGCTCACAAATAGCGGCTATGGGAGGATGCAATGATGAAGCTTGGCGCGGCCGTATTGGCAACGATCATAGGTGTGGCGCTGATGCCGCCGGTCTTGGCGCAGATGTCCGGTGGCGCGAAGAAGCCGATGGCCAGCCCACCGGCGACGGCGACGGTGCAGTTGAATGGCAAGCAGATCAGTATCGACTACCACACGCCATTTATGCACAGGCGCAAGATTTTTGGTGGACTGGTTCCCTACGGCCAGGTGTGGCGCACCGGCGCTAATCAAGCCACGGCGCTGAAGACGGACGCGAACCTGATGATTGGAACGACGAGCGTTCCGGCGGGCAACTACACACTGTACACGCTGCCGTCCGAAGGCACCTGGAAGCTGATCATCAACAAGCAGACCGGCCAGTGGGGCACGAAATACGACCAATCGCAGGACCTGGCGAGGGTCGATATGCGGAAGAACACGCTTCCTGCGCCGCAGGAGAAGATGAGCATCAGCTTTGAGCACACCCGCGGCAATCGCACGCAGCTTCATGTGCGCTGGGATACCACGGACGTGTGGGTGCCCGTCGTCGCACAATAATTGGCGCAGTAGTTCCCGCGCGAGCCGGGATACTTCGGGCGCGTTCGTCTGCTATCGTTATGCGAAACAAATTTTTCAGGGAGACGGTTCAAGATGGCAAAGAGCGTCAATAAGGTGATTCTTCTCGGCAACGTCGGCAAAGACCCGGAGATCAAGGCGACCACGAGTGGCGTGGCGGTCGCCACGTTTTCCATCGCAACCAGCGAGCGCTTCAAGGACAAGACCGGCAACTGGCAGGATCGGACGGAATGGCACAATCTCGTCGCCTATCAGCGCACGGCGGAGATTGTCCGCGACTACGTGAAAAAAGGCAACAAGCTGTACGTCGAAGGCCGCCTGCAGACTTCTTCCTGGGATGACAAAACGACGGGACAAAAGAAATACAAAACGGAAATTATCGTCAGCGATCTGTCGCTGCTCTCCGGGCGCGGCGAAGGCGGAGATGGTGGCAGCAGCTACAGCAAGTCGAACACTGCGTCCTTCGACCAGCGCGGCGGCGCGGAAGATTTCTCGCAGTCGACGGAAATCACCGACGACGATATTCCGTTTTGATCCCATGCCTCAGAGGCGAGACATGGAGCACCTATGCAGACGTTGCGTTGCGCCAAAGACGACTCTCATTCCACACTAGCCGCAAACAACAGGTTCCTCGGCTTCGCTCGGAATGACAAACCTATCTATGAGATCACTTCCGACCTATTTCAGTGAGTCGTGGATCTGCGCGGGGGGCTTGCCGAGCACCCATTTGTCGTACCAGTTGAACCAGCGCTGATAGCGATCCAAAATGAAGCTGGGCCGTGTGAATCCGTGGAACTGTCCGGGGTAGACGATCAGTTCCGTAGGAACGTTCAGGCTGCGCAGCGCCTGATACATCTGCTCGCCGGCGATCAGGGGAACGTTGAAGTCGCTGGTGCCGCCCATGTAGAGCGTGGGCGTGTGGATGCGGTCGGCGTGGAAGAGCGGATAGCCGAGCTTGATGTACTGCTGCGGAGCCACCCACGGATAGCCGATCTCCAACGCATATTGGATGATGTACTCGTCCACGCCGAATAGTCCTGCTGGGCTGCCGGAACCGGCGCCACTGCTGGCCGCCTTGAAGCGATTCGTGCTGGCGATGGTGTAGTCGGTGAGAATGCCACCGTAGCTCCAGCCGCCGACTGCGAGCTTGGTAGGATCGGCGAGGCCCTGCTTGATGACCTGATCGACAGTCGCTAGCAAGTCCTGAACTTCATACACGCCCCAGTTATTGAAGATGCTTTGCTGGAAAACACTGCCGCGCCCGGAGCTGCCGCGATAGTTCACGTTGAGCACGGCGTATCCATGCGCGGCGAAAAGCTGGCGCAGCGTGGAGAACTCGTGTGCATCCTGGCCGTCGGGGCCTCCGTGGATAAACAGCAGCGTGGGGTACGCCTTGCCGGGCTGCACATCGGGCGGCATGGTGATTAGCCCGTGGACTTTTGTTCCGTCGGGGCTGACGGTGTTCACGTCGCGAGTTTCGCCCAGTTTGAGTTCGGCGAGCAACGCGTCATTATGGTGCGTGAGCACGCGGAGACTGGTTCCTTCGAGGGCGTATAGCTCCGGCGATTTTGCATCGGTGGACCAGACCACAACGCTGTGGCCGGCCTTGGCACTCAGGCCGCGGGCCGTCCCTGGGTCCTGAATCAGTCGCGTGACCTTGCCGGTCGCAATATCCACCTGCGCGGGATACTGATTGCGATCATCCTCAACAACAACCGCGATCGATTTTCCGTCAGGCGAAAACTGTGGAGAGGAAACCGAGCGGTCGAGTCTCGCGGTCAATAGGCGCGGCCGCGTGCTGCCGTCCGCGGCAACGATGCCGAGCGTGCTTTCGCTGTACTGCCAGTATTTCGGCGCGCTGCCCTGCAGAAATGCAATCCACTCGCCGTCGGGACTCCACTGAATGTGACCTTCATCCGGACCGGGAAACGTCGTGAGTTTCCGCGGCGTCGAGCCCGCCTTCGCCGCGACTACGAACACGTCCGTATTGATCGTGCGGTCGGGATCGGAATCGTAGTTACTGACAAAAGCGATCTCGGAACCGTCAGGCGACCAGACGGCGTTGTTCTCATTCACCTTGTCGCGGGTGGTCAGCTTGGCGAGTTTGCCTGTTTCCAGATTCAGCAGCCACAATTCCGTATAACTCTTGTCCGTGAGGAAGCCCTGCACGTCCTGCTTGAAGTGGTAGCGGTCGATGACGATCGGCTTGGGCTTTTTGGGCGGCGTGCAGTTGCAGTTCTTATCGTTCTTTTGTGGCTCGTCCGGCGGCCGATAGGCGAGCACCAGTTCCTTTGACTCCGGCGACCACGCATAATCGGAAATGTGACCCTTTACGTCGGTAAGCTGGCGCGCCTCGCCGCCACGTCGATCCAGCACCCAAACTTGCGCGCCCTTTGCCTTTCCAGGACGACCGGAAAGGAACGATAGATATCTCCCGTCCGGACTCCAGCGTGGATTGCTGGAGGACTGGCCGTAGCTGTCCGTCATCTTCAGGTCTTCCTTGCCGTCCCAGGAGACCTTCCAGACATTTGTGACGCTCTTGTCCGCCTTGGTGTCCACCGTGCGCACCGTGTAGGCGATCCAGTTGCCGTGCGGCGACACGCGCGGCGCGCCCACCTGCTGGAAACGAAACAGGTTGTTCAGCGTCATGGGATGTCGGGTTGGAGGAGCCGTCTGCGAAACCAGTGGGACCGCGCACAAACCTACGACGAACAAAGCGCAAGGAACGAGTGTTCTGGACATGGGCGCAAGTATAAACCGGCCGCCCCATTTCGCAAGAGGGGAATAGAAATTGGTCAATGGTCAGTTTGAAAGTGGCCCACTCCCGGAAATTTAGATTAGCTGCGGCCCCAAAATTTCCAATCGAGGCTAAGGGCGCCTCCACCGGTAAACACCAGCGCGAGAAAGCCGCCGATATAGAGAAGCACCGGTTCGCCGCGGCCGCTCAGGAATGGATGATGAAGAACCAGCAGAAACGCCGCGCCAATGTTCACAAAAACGATGAACGCCGCCACGCGCGTTCCCAGGCCGAACACGACCAGCACGGAGCAGATGGCATCGGAAATCAACGCGTAGATCAGGCTGGCGTGAGAGCCGATGTGGATAGGATCGGGGAAATGCGAGGATATTTGCGAGAAGTGAGTGATTTTTTCCAGGCCGTGCCGCCAGAAAAGGTTGACTCCAAGGAAAATGCGCAGCACAAGCAAACCAAAATCGACCGCGCCGGAACCCGAACCCACCGATGATTTCATGCTGCTATTGTTCGATGGAGGCCACGACGTCGTCAATCGGATAGTGCGCGGGGTTCGTGGGCCGGAATCCAGTCGTACTCAGGAGCGCGATAATTGTCACCCCACTCAAGCCAACGGATGGCTTGGACCCCTCCGACGACTTCGGTCTGTCCGCCGCGAGCACTCCGTTCCGAACGTCGCGCCTATCGAATGACACCTCGCCGCGGGACACCGACATGCAGATTGTCCATTTGCCGCAGCGTGACGAGTTCCGCCTGCACGCGCTTCCATGCTTGCGGGTTTTTCTTCGTGGTGATCGGCGCATTGGGATCGGAATAGTAGGCAATGATATTTTTTTGCAGGCCCGCCGGAACCTTCCGGTGCGGATCGGCTGTAAGCCTTGCGAGCAATTGCGCGTAAGTCTTGTCGGTCAATCGATACGCGCCGGGTTGGACCAGATTTCCCGTGTCGAGATCGCGGTCCGGCAGGTCCAGAGTTTTGCGCGGACTTTTTGCCGCCTGCTCCAACAACTGTTCATAGTCATCGACAGAACGGTTTACGCTCTCGACATACCACCGGTTCGTCTCGGCATTCGGCCCACGGATGGCGGCGTCGGAAATCGGCCCGATCTTTGGCAGAATGCGAATCATAAAGGCGATGAAGTGCAGTTTGAATCCCGCCTTGTGCTTGAAGCGCGCCCATTGGAAATCCAGCCCTGCCTGTTTTTGACGTGTAGAAAACTGGTAAAAGGCCGGCGTAACCACCTCGCGCGGGAAATCGTTCCGATGAATCAGCACTTCCGCCCGCGCAATATCGGGCAAAATACCTTTTACGGAAGAGCGATAGCTTCCAATCGCCGGACCTGGCCTGCCCAGCACGGAGCGCAGAGACAGCCCATAGGTATCGAAGAATGCCTGCTCCAGCAGCCGGCGAGGAACGTTGAAGCCGATTCCCTTCATGTACCCGGACGGAGCAAACCAGTGCTGGCTGAGTTGTTCGACATCGTAGGCGAACTCCGTGCGGACATGTCCGTGCGGCGATTGGTCATAAGTCACGATAGGGCCGAACTTCTTTTCCAGCGACGGAAACTCGATTGGTGTGGAAGGGTTGGTCGCCCACTTGTGGCCGTAGCTGTCGCCGATATAGTGCGAAAGCGCTCCGATGGCAAACGCATATTCGTTGACCGTCTGCGCATCGAGAAACAGGTTGTCCACGAATTCCCCGGACCGGACGTAATGCGTCAGATTGCTGAAGAATTGATGGCCGAATGGGTAATAGCCCATGTCCTGAATGGTCGCGCCGCCATAGGCATACGCGCGCGCGATGTGAAGCTGCGCTTCCGTCGCTGTTGGAAAACGGGCCAGCAACAGCGGGCGTATCGACCCTTTCCACGCGACGTCCACCATGTCTTCGTGGGTCAGGAACGAGTAGGCATACGACGGCTGCGGAAAGCTGGACAGCAGGAGCAAGACGATCAGGAAGCCGGCTGCAAGCTGCGCCGGCCGTATTCCCGAACGGCAGAAAGAAAAACATTTCAAACGCGCGATTGTTCCGTCGTCGCAGTTGGCCTTGACTGGCTGCATTGGCTTCCATATTGTACGAAATCCGTTTCGCCGTAGACGCTTGATACACTGAAGTCCATGCTCGATGAGATCACCTTCCGGCGACATGCCGACGCTGCTCTGGAGTCGCTGAAAAAGGCGCTGATTCTGGCCGAGAGCGATGCGGATTTCGAAGTCGAAGAACAAAACGGTGTGCTGAATATCTCATTCGACGAGCCGCCTGCGAAATTTGTTCTTACGCCGAATACCCCGGTGCGGCAGATTTGGATTTCCGCTCTCTCGACCAGCTTTAAGCTGGACTGGGACGATGCCGCACAGACGTTTCGTGCTGCCGAAAACCGGCGAACTGCTCAAGCCTCTCGTAGCGCGGCTTATTACCGAGCACTTAGGCGGCGAAGAAGTCGTGCTGAGTTGATTTGAAGTAATCCCGTAAATTGGCTTGTCATTCCGAGCGAAGTCCGCGAAGCGGGCGCAGCCGAGGGGCCTGCTCTCAGCGAGCCGCAAGCGAGTCGAACGGGAAACCGCCTTCCGCGCGCGTTTTCCAAGCGTCCCATTCTTTTTTCGCGCATCTCAAGTTGCGGAGGGTCGCTATGCCAAATCAGGATCATGCGATTCGGGAAGAGTTGCTCGCGTTTCTCAAGGGCGGTCACGCCCATGCCACGCTCGACGACGCAGTAAAGGAGTTTCCTTCATCGCTGTATGCAAAGAAACCAAAAGGCACGCCGCACAATGCATGGCAGCAGTTGGAACATATTCGCATCACTTTGCACGATCTGGTAGAGTTCTGTACCAATCCAAACTATAGTGCGGTGAAATGGCCGGAGGAATATTGGCCGCGAAACGAATCGCCTGCTTCTTCAGAGGAATGGGATGCGTCGGTGAAGGGGCTCCACAAAAACCTGCGCGCATTCGAGAAAATCATCCAGGATCCGAACGTAAACCTCTACGCAAAAATTCCCTGGGGCGATGGGCAAACGATCCTGCGCGAGGCGCTGCTGGCGATCGACCACACCAGCTATCACGTCGGCCAACTGATCATGCTGAGAAAGCAGTTGGGAGAATGGAAGGGGTAGATTAGGTTCTTTTGCAGGTGTACACGGACAAACGAAATCCGACGCATCCGTTCACCGGAAATGCCGCCGCGACGAGCCGCAAGCGGCGCGACTGGGTGGAACTTTGCATTGGATATGGCCTGATCCTGCTGGTCATCTGGACGCCCCGTCCGCTGCAGACCGTGCTCTACTACACGACCATCGTTGTGTTATTCATTATTTTCTGGACATCGTTTGAAGGCTGGGCGGCGATGGGGCTGGGCGCGGCGAATTTTCTGCGCTCGCTGTGGATCGTTGGCGTGGCGTTGCTGCTGGTGGCAATTGCCGTCCTGATTGCCGTGCGGCTGCACACCCTGCGTGCGCCGGATGGCGCGCTGCCGTTCCTTAAGCGGTATGGAGGCTATGCGGTCTGGTCGCTGGTGCAGCAAATTCTGCTGCTGGATTTTTTTCTGCTGCGGTTTCTGCGACTGCTGCCGACAAAAAAATCCGCGGTAATAGCGACGGCCGGCGTCTTCGCACTCGCGCATCTGCCGAACCCTATTCTGAGCGCGCCAACGCTGCTCTGGGGCATAGTCGCCTGCCTGCTCTTCCTGCGCTACCGCAACCTTTACCCACTGGCGATGGCGCACGCTATCTTCGGCATCTGCATCGCGATTACCGTTCCTGGCCCGGTCAGCCACAACATGCGGGTGGGCCTGGGATATCTGCAATATCGGCCGCGCCATCCTCATCAGCGCAGCCACAGCGACCATATGGTATCGACGCACGCATGGGTGATGGCGGACGCTCCAACGCGGCGCTGCTGACGCCAGGCTCGGCCATAGAAGATTCCCGCCAGCGCGGCCAATATCACGTATCGCCAGTTGAAATGCACCGCGCGTTTGTTGAAGTGGGCGAGGCCGAAGAGAGCCGCGGTCAAAAACAGCGCGGGATAGCGCCCGATGCGCCGCTCCAGCAGGTTCTGTAGCCATCCGCGAAAAAAGAGTTCCTCCGGAACGGCAATGAAGAAAAAAGTAAAGAGAAATGCCGTCGGCAGTCGCGGCAGCCAGGGCGCGGAAGGATGCAGGTGCAGAAAGCCGATGCCCAAACCAAGCGAAATCGCTATGGGTGTGTAGAAGACCAGTTCCCGCAGGCCGATGCCGAGATCGCTAAGCCGCAGGCGAAGATCGAATCCCACGCCATCGAGCGGGCGCACCGCCAGAAATCCCCAGATGCCGGCGTCGAGGAGAAGAATTTTGTTGAAGACGGTGAGATGGGCGGGCCAGGCGTGCTGAAACCAGCGCAGATCGACGGCCAGACCCAGAGCGGCGAGAACGAGGAAATCGCGCCAATTGCCGTGCTGTTCGGGATCGCTGCGCTGGGCCTGGTCCAGCAGCACAGACACCGCGACCGGCAGCAATGCATGAGCAGCGCCAGCCACGGCCAGTAGAAGGTTGCCGTGGAAGACGCGACCAGCAGATACGGAACGCACAAGACCGCCGGTGCCAGCAGGCGCGCACTCTGCGGGAGGGTTTCCGTCACTCTGGCAAACCACGCGGAAAAGAATGCCGCCGCCAGAAATGGCGCCAGCGTCAAGAGCGCCGCCATCGCAATTGCGGGGGAAAGCATGGGAGGATTCCAGTTTAGTGCTTGATCTCCGACTGGAAGATTCCGTGTGTGATTGGTGAATCCCAGGTCTCAGAAGCGAGACCTGGGGCACCCCGGCAGCTAACCTGGGCAAACATAGGAGAAAACGGTCCACCCAGCCAACAAGAAACGCTCGCCGATGACGAGCCCGGTTGGCGAGCCAAGGCACTCGGCATTTTTTAAGTTCTAGAATTGCAATCAGTCGTCGACAATTATGGAGGATTTTGCGGATGACGAAAAGACTGACGCCAGCTGCTACTGTTGCGTTGAAAGAAGCACTCTGTGCAGTTTATTGGTACAAGGCCGACCTTCGCAGTTTCCTTCAGCAGTGTTTAGGCAGCGCCTATCTGGTCGGCTCACTGAATTGGGACAACTACAAACGCCAGATAGTGTCAGACTTAGTCGATCGTCTGGCGCAACATCAAGACGAATACCTGGGCGACCTAACCAGGTTGTGTCATGAGGTATGCAGCATCGATACATTTTCCCATCTGGAACAGCTTGACGGGGGAGCTGAAAAAGCCACGCGTGCCCGTGTGGCCGTTGCGCAGCTCAAGAGATTAGTTGAGCCTCACGATCAAATTAAGAGGGAGCAAGATGAACTGGCGGACCGTCAGCGGCGCGCAGCTGAAAAACTTCAATCAAATGCTGCTGTTCGTCAAAAACTCGAAGACATTAGGAACCGTTATATGGCATTGGTAGTGTCAACCAACGCGCAGAGTCGTGGCTTCGAGCTCGAAAAAGTGATGTATGACCTGTTCGAGTTATTTGATTTGGACCCGAAGGCTTCTTTTCGCAACACTGGCGAGCAAATCGATGGAGCCTTTTCATTAGCGGGTACTGACTTTCTTTTCGAGGCCAGATGGAGGCAAGAGCCGTCAGATGCTGGCGATCTTGACTCATTTGCCGCTAAGGTACGCAGAAAACTTGAAAATACTTTAGGAGTTTTTCTCTCCATTAACGGCTTTTCTCCAGATGGTGTGGCCACTCATTCGTCGGGAGGGGCCGTCGTAATTCTGACGGACGGCGCGGACCTAATGGCAATACTCGAGGAGCGGATTGACTTTGTAAGCCTATTATTAAGAAAGAAGCGACACGCGGCTCAAACAGGCGATATATACCTTCGATTTCATCAAATTAATTAGTAATCGCGGGCAATCAATGAATAGCATCGTGGGCTCAACGACAGATTTATATACCTACCCATACCTTCTGGTTGCCTATCCTGTCTCGAATACCCTATGCTGGAGGGTTTCTTCCATTGTTGATCGCAGGTTGAGGGTTGGGTATGGCGCGAAGTGTTACAGACAGTGCGTCGCCGAGCGCGGCGGCCGCTGGCGCGGATGAGCTTCGGCGCGTATCGGCAGCCGAGCAAAAATGGATCGATGAAGACGCTGGCGCCCGCGCTGGCCAAGGCGCCGGAGCGGCCGATCGGTGCAAGCACCGGGACCAATCTGCAATCCGGATGGGACAGCGCGGTTTACGACCATTTCCGGCGTTCCCGTGGAGCGGCTGTACACGCCGACCGACTTGCCCGCGGACTGGGACGAACATCCCGAAAAATACCTTGCGCAGCCTGGCCAGCCGCCGTATACGCGCGGCATCCACGCAACGGGCTATCGCGGCAAGCTGTGGACGATGCGGCAGTTTTCCGGCTTTGCCACGCCGGAGGAGACCAACCAGCGCTACAAATATCTGCTGCAGCACGGCGGCGGCGGGCTGTCGGTCGCCTTCGACCTGCCGACGCTGATGGGCTACGACTCCGACCACGCGCAGAGCGAGGGCGAAGTGGGCAAGTGCGGCGTCGCCATCGATTCGCTGGAAGACATGGAGATTTTGTTTTCCGGCATCGATCTGGAAAAGACGACGGTGTCGATGACGATCAACTCCCCGGCGAGCGTGCTGTGGGCGATGTACCTGGTCGTGGCAGAGCGGCAGGGCGCGGACTGGACGAAGATTTCCGGCACGCTGCAGAACGACATCCTGAAGGAATACATCGCGCAGAAGGAATACATCTATCCGCCCGCACCGTCGATGCGACTGGTGATCGACACGTTCGAGTTCGGGGCACTGCATACCCCGCGTTTCAATCCGATTTCGATTTCCGGCTATCACATCCGCGAAGCTGGCGCGACGGCGCTGCAGGAGCTGGCGTTTACCATCTACGACGGCGTGGAGTATGTGGAGTGGGCGCTGCGCCGCGGGCTGGATGTGGACGATTTTGCGCCCAGGCTGAGCTTCTTTTTCAACTCTCACAATGACTTTTTTGAGGAGATTGCCAAGTTCCGCGCGTCGCGCAAGATCTGGTACCGGCTGATGACGGAGCGGTTCCACGCGAAGAATGCGCGCTCGCAACTGATGCGGTTCCACACGCAGACGGCGGGGGTTTCGCTGACCGCGCAACAGCCAATGAACAATATTGCCCGGGTGGCGATTCAGGCGCTGGCGGCGGTGTTGGGCGGCACGCAGTCACTGCATACGGACAGCTATGACGAGGCGCTGGCGCTGCCGACCGAAGATGCGGCGCGGATCGCGCTGCGCACGCAGCAGATTCTGGCGTATGAGTCGGGCGTGGCGCAGACGGTCGATCCGCTGGGCGGGTCGTATTTTGTCGAGAACCTGACGCTGAAGATGGAGCAGGGCGCATTCGAATATTTCGACAAGCTGGACGCGATGGGTGGCATGGTGCGGGCGATTGAGCACGGATTTCCGCAGAAGGAACTGGCCGAGTCAAGCTACCAATATGCGCGGGCGGTGGAGGCGAAGGAGAAGATCATCGTCGGCGTGAATGATTTTGCGGTGGAAGAGACGACGCCGGAGATTCTTTACATTGGCGAGAGTGTGCGCGAGTCGCAGACGGAAAAACTGAAGCGGCTGCGTGTGCGGCGTTCGAATGAGGAGGTTGCGCGCAGGCTGGCGGCGCTGCGCAAGGCGGCAGCGGAGGAGCCGCGTGCCACGCCGGGAAAAATCTCCGATGCGAATACGATGCCGTATATTCTGGAGTGCGTGCGGGCGTACGCGACGGTGGGGGAAATCTGCGAAGCGCTGCGCGACGTGTACGGGACCTATGAAGAGTCGAGTTGGACGTGAGGGCCGGTCTGTGTCCTATCCCACTCAAGCCAAAAGAAGGCTCGAATGGGGCACCCCTGCACTCAGAAAGATAAGAAAAGCAGGTCCCTCCACTTCGCGGATGCAGTTTCACTGCTTCCGCTTCGGTCGGGATGACAATTCTTATGGAGAGGAACCAAGTGACGACGCAGCCCAGAGTTCGACAGCCGAACGAGCTTCCCATCCGAGTACTGGTCGCGAAACCTGGACTGGACGGCCATGACCGCGGCGCGAAGGTAATTGCGCGCGCACTGCGCGATGCCGGGATGGAAGTCATCTACACTGGTCTGCGGCAGACGCCGGAGATGATCGTGAATGCTTCCATACAAGAAGATGTCCAGTGCATCGGGCTGAGCATTCTTTCCGGCGCGCACAACGCGATCGTTCCACGCTTGATGGCGCTGCTGAAGGAGCGCGGCGCCGACGACATATTGGTCGTTCTGGGGGGAACGATTCCGGCGCAGGACATTGATTTTTTAAAGGAGCAAGGGGTCGCGGCGATCTTTGGACCGGGAACGCCGCTCGACACCACGGTGGAATTCATCCGGGCGAACGTCAAGCCACGTGGCGTCGCGGCGTAGAGACGGGCCCAGGTTCGCGAAGCTAACCTGGGGCACCTGGCGAACAGAATTGAACAGCAGGTCCCTCCACTCCATCTGATCGCCTAGCGATCAGATTCCGGTCGGGATGACAACATTTGTGCCGTTGAGCGCGTGGACGTATTTTTTCGGCAGGTCCTTCTTCTTCATATTGCGATCCGTGACAACGTGCGTGGTTTCGCCTTCGACCAACAACTGGCGATCGTCGGCACGCAGAATCCGATAGCGGAATTTCAGGATGTAGCCGCGCAGCGAAGCCGCCTCGGTCTGGATGATCAGGTCGTCGTCATAGCGCGCGGGCGCCTTGTAGCGGCAATTTGCCTCGACCACTGGAATGAAGCAGTCGTCTTCTGCTTCCATGCGTTTATAGTCGAAGCCAAGCTGCCGCAGCAGCTCCACGCGGCCGATTTCGAACCAGACAAAATAGTTGGAGTAATACACGACCCCCATCTGGTCGGTTTCGGCATACCGCACCCGCACCAAGGTTTCACCAAACGCTCCCGTCACTTTATTCCGTTCCGGCGAGGCATTCACTTCGCAGGCTTTCGCGAGGGCCAGTTTGGCGTCCGGCGTTCGAGAAACGACGAAATTCCCTCTTGAAAATCCGCAGTCTCGCGCGCTGTCGCGTTGCGCTCGACAGCATTCTCCAGTTCGCGGTCCAGCCGCTCTTTTACCTGCTCCGACAATAGCTGCTTCGTTCGCCGCAAGGACTCGGGACTGTTTTGCAGTATCTGATGTGCCAATTGCCGGGCGCGCGGGAGTAGTCCGGCTTCGCTGACGATCTCATTGACCAGTCCCATCTGGTGCGCCTCCTCAGCGGGAATCAGACGGGCCGTCAGCAGCAGATCCCGGGCCTTTTTCTCGCCGATCTGCGGCACAAGAAACGCGGAGACAATGGCGGGAACGAAACCAATACGCGCTTCCGTATATCCGAATTTTGCGTCCGGGACCGCCAGAGTGAAATCGCAGATGGTCGCAAGGCCCATGCCGCCGGCGATTGCGTGCCCATTCACCGCGGCAATCGTCGGCAGCGGCAGGTCGTACAGTGTGCGAAACAAGTGCGCTACGCGGGCGGAGTCCTCGCGATGCTGCGCGACGGTGTTGCCGGCGAGCGACTTGAGGTGCTCCAGATCGAGCCCCGCGCAAAATGCCGGTCCGCGTCCCGTCAAAATCAACACGCCGAAGCTGCGCTGCCCCAGCGCGTCGAGCACGCGCATCAGTTCACCGATCGACTGCGGGTTAAGTGCGTTGCGGCGTTCCGGGCGGTCCAGTGTGACGGTGATGACGCCTTCCGCCTCAGTCACGTGCAGCGTTTGATGGGTCATGGTCCACTCCCAGAGCAGCAAAGTCACAGAAATGTAATAGTAGCCGGAGGCATCCACCTGCGTCATCTTTTTTTGCGTTGTCCTGGCATTGTTCTAGCCGGAAGGCATGGAAACATGTCCATTCGCCTTCACGGACGACCGAAGCGAACCATTCCTCTTTGCATTGAACGCGAGCAAAATATCGGTCCTCGTCAAGATGCCGTCCAGCTTCCCCTGGGGTGAGATTACGAACAGCATATGCCGATTGCGTTCAGCCAGAAGCAGCCGCAGAGCCTCCATTAGGTCGCAATCGGATGAGATCTTTATGACGCGGCGGTCGGCTAAATCTCCCACCTTTTTCACCGCCCATTCTCCGGGAGATACGGCACCCAGAACCGACACTGCAATCACCCCGAAGATGTTGTCACCCTGGACAACGGGAAAGGCCGTGTGTCGATGGTGCGCTGACACGTTCTGGGCAAAATCACTGACGGTGGAAGAAGCCGCGACCGAAACCACCTGAGTCTGCATCACCTGCCCAACCGCAATGTTCTTTAATTCCTCAATTCGGATGCCCTCGTGCTCACGCTGATCGCCGGATGCGGAGGCTTCGCCGGAGATTGCGTAGGCGACGGCCGCGCCGATCAGCGCTGGAACAATAAACGCATGGCCGCCGGTCGCCTCTGCAACGAACACGACCGCGGCCAGCGGAGTTTTATATCCGGCGGCGATAAAGGACGCCATGCCCACCGCAGCATACAGTTCCACCGAGCGAGCGTGAACGATGGACTGCGCGAAGGCAGTCCCGAAGCTGCCGCCGGTCAAAAACAGCGGGACGAACATGGCGCTGACGCCGCCGCTGGCAAGCGTAAAGAGCGTCGCCGCCAGCTTAAACACTCCAAAGACCACCAGTTCTAAACTGCTGTGATGCCGGTTCAGGATTTCCGGAACCGCTTCATAATTCGGGCCAAGCGGCACCAGCGATCCGCGATAGATGGAAAGAAAGACCAGGCCGCAGACTCCGGTGAGGAAGCCGCCGAGCGTTAGCTTGACCCAGTGCGGAATCGCCCACTGCACCATGAAGACTCGTGCGCGGCGAAAGGTGATGGTGAACCCCATGGCGATGAGGCCGATAAGCGCGCCGAGAAATGCACACCACCAGAGATCGCGTCCGGTCCAGGAATTAGCGCTGGCGAAGTTGAAGAGCGGGGTCGCGCCGAGAAACGAAGCGAGCGTCACATAGGAAACAACTGACGCAATCAGCGATGGCAGCAGCGCCTCATGCGCAAGGTCGTCTTTGTAGGGCATCTCCAGCGCGAAAACAAGCCCCGTCATCGGGGCGCGAAACACAGCGGCTATTCCTGCCGCCGCGCCGCTGATCAGCATGATTCGCCGATCGCGCGGTTCCAGCCGGAAGCGCTGCATCTTCGTCCACAACCAGGAGCCGATAGCTCCACCACCGTAGATGCTTGGCCCTTCCAATGCCGCGCTGCCGCCGAAGCCGACGGTGGTAATGGCCGCCAGAATCTTCGGAAAGAACGAGCGCACGTCGATGTCGCCCTGGTGCTCGTGGTAAGAACGAATGATTTCTTCCGTGGAATGTTCGTCGGGATCGGGCGTCAAGTATTGCATGATCAGCCCGGTAGCGGTGAATGCGAGTGTCAGCACGGGAACGATCGTCCAGTGGTGATGCAGGAAGCAAATCAGTAAGGGCGGCCACAATTGCTTCAGGATAATCACTGCAATCGCGGTGACCGCGAGACCCGTTGTCAGCCCGATGATCGGTGCGATAAAGATCCATTTGTGCAGATCCCGTGTGTACGTGGCGGCAAGATCCTCGTACACCATAGGAAAATATTTCCGCAGGAGCGGGTGCTGCAATATCCGTACTCGACGCCGCATGTTGGGGTTGGAACGCGTCATTTCAGCCATCGAAAATCTCTCATCCGTTCTTCTTCGGCTGGTGTTTCCCATGCCGTTTCGTCTCGTTTTGCAATACGTTTTGCAGTGCCTGGATCAAGTGCGGCGCCTGCGAGTCGAGTTCTCGCAAATGCACCTGGGAAAGACTGTCCAGGATTTCCTGCCCCCGCGAAGAGACCTTCAGGCAGACGCGCCGGCGGTCTCCAGGGTCGCTTGTGCGCTGAAGAAGGTCCTCCTTTTCGCAGCGATCCACTAACTCGACGACCGTGTTGTGCTTTAATCCCAGCTTTTCCGCGGCATAGGCGATGGAAATCGAGACGCCTGGCGGCGCGCCCGCAACTGCCAGCAGCAGTTGATGTTGCTGCGGATGAAGCCCCGCGCGATGAGCCGCTTCTTCACTGGCAAGCAGGAAAACCCGCAGTTGATGGCGAAATTCCGCGAGTGCCTGGTGAAGAGAAGGGTACGGATCTTCGATGGCAGGTGTCACTCTCATTACCGTGACATTATATCGCGTTACGACATATGTTCATTACAATTGCGCGATGCGATTCATTGGATGGTGGCGCCGTAAAGGGCGGAAATCTCGCGCGATTCAGAGAGAAGACTGTTCAGCGGAGCGAGCGCTGGCAATTCTGCGTTCGCTTCGCGAAGAGCCTCCAGCGCGAGCTCCGTTGCCATGTTGCCAACCAGCGCATCCTGGGCAAACGGGCATCCGCCGAGACCCCCAAGCGCCGTGTCGAAACGGCGGCAGCCGGCATGATAGGCGGCTAGAATTTTCGCTTTCACTGCGTCCCGCCGTGCGTGGAGGTGCACGCCGAACTCACTCCGCGAGTCTGCGGCGAGCACTGCCTCAACGAGCTCGGCAATCTGCTCGGGACCCGCAAGCCCCACCGTATCCGCAAGGGAAATTTGCGTAACGCCCGTCTCAGTCAGCAGAGAGCAAGCTTCCACCACCTCATCGAGACTCCATGCATCTCCGTACGGATTGCCGAACGCCATCGAAATGTAAACGACGAGATCGAGGCCCGCTCGATAAGCCAGTTCGGCGATATCATCCAGCGCGTCCAAAGACTCTTCCGGTGTCTGATGCTGGTTGCGTTGAAGGAACGTTGGTGAAATTGAGTACGGAAATCCAAGCGTGTGAACCGCTTCCGTGGCAATCGCCCTTTCCGCACCTTTCCCGTTCACGACGATTCCGATGATCTCGACGTCTTCCGGAGGCTGCAATAGAAGCAGGACTTTCTCAGCATCGGCCATCTGCGGAACTGCTTTTGGAGAAACAAACGAGGCCGCATCGATGTGGCGAAAGCCAGCGTCAATCAGTCTGCGTAAATACTTCGCCTTCACATCCACCGGAATTAGCTTCGGTAAACCTTGCCACGCGTCGCGAGGGCACTCGATGATCTTTACCGGATTAGTCGTCATATTTTTCCCAATTCGCTAGGTAACGCAGGCTGTAGGCCCGAAGACCATTCCGAAATCTTCGCGGCAACCTGTTGATAATCCCATAACGCAATGCCGTTCACACCGCCAACATCAAGATGCGCGCAACGACGATCGATCGCACGGATTGTCTGTTGGCAAAATTGGAGGGGCTGCTTTGCGGCCGGCTCAAATAGCGGCGTAAGAAATTCCAGCGGGCGAACGATGCCGGTTTCGGATTGCATTTGTTTCAACGGCGCAGCCAGCGAGTCGCAGTAGAACCCTGCGATGTCGCCGCCCTCCACTGCGCCTCCCTCGTAGAACTGGACGTTCAACCAGTCGATGTTGTTTCCGCGTTTGACTCGTGTGGCGGCCAGTAAACTTGCATTCAATCCCGCAATCCGCGTTGGTTTGACGTATAGCTCCGCGGCAACGGAAGAAACGGGCGCGTGGGTCACAACATGCGTTGGGTGCAGCCGCTTGTACTCGTTCGTCATGTCGACAATGGTTTTCCCGTATTCGGCATGCACAGCCATCCATTGATCCAGGCCACCTGTTTGTGGCTCCAGATCGAGATCGATTCCCTCAAGGCCGAGGGGCAGGATGACCTGCTCGGTAAGTTGCCGGACAAAAGCCGGAACACCAAAACTGCGGATCGCGTCGAAAGTTGGCCGATGCTGCCAACCGCCGATAGAGAGCAGGATCTGCCTGCGAATTTGAAATCCTGAGCACAGATGCGACAGGAGCGCTGGAACCTGCGGCGCGAGCGGAAATGCGTTGCCGTTATAGGAAAGAGCCAATTTGCCATTCGCAAAGCCAGCCTGCAAAAACGACAAAACCAATATGTTGAAGCTGCTGCCGCCGATGGTTTCTACAATCGTTAGCATTGCCTGGGGCGTGGTCTCCGCAAATCCGCCTGGGACGTAAAGAATGCGCCGGGTTCGAGCAGGCCTCGCGAACTGCGCCAACGTACTCCCCGACGAGGCGGCAGCGGCCAGGGCGCCCAAACTTGATTGCAAGAATTCCCGACGCCGCATTTGCACTGGAACTCCGCGATTCGAGCTAGGTTTGCAGAACACCTGGGTTGAAGCGCGGAACATCCGGATTTAGCGAAGCGGCTTCGAGCGCCATGATCAGCACATCGCGCGTCTTCCGAGGATCAATGATCGCATCCACCCACAAGCGGGCAGCCGCGTAGCGCGGATCGGTCTGCTCGTCGTAGGTCGCTTTCGTGGAGTCGAACAGTTCTTTCTTCTCTGCCTCGCTGAGCTTGTGGCCCCCGCGTTCGAGCTGTTTGATTCGTATCTCGACCAATGTGTTTGCAGCAGACGCTCCGCTCATCACCGCGTATTTCGCCGTGGGCCACGCGAAGATAAACCGCGGATCGTAGGCCTTCCCGCACATCGCGTAATTCCCTGCTCCGAACGAGCCGCCGATGATGACGGAAATCTTCGGCACCACGCTATTGGAGACAGCGGAAACCATCTTCGCGCCGGAACGAATAATGCCGCTCCACTCCGCGTCGCGGCCCACCATGAATCCGTTCACGTCGTGTAGGAAAATCAGCGGCACCAGATTCTGATTGCAATCCATAATAAAGCGTGCGGCTTTGTCAGCGGATTCGGGATAGATGACGCCGCCGAACTCCATATGCTTCTCGCCGGTATCGCTGGTTTGCATCTGGTGCGTTTTCTGGTTCGCGACAATTCCGACAGCAAATCCGCCGATGCGAGCGTAGCCGCAGACGAGCGTCTGGCCGTACTCCGACTTGTACTCATCGAAGCACGAGCTGTCCGCAATGCGCGCAATTACGGCGCGCATGTCGTAGCTGTGCGTCGCAGCCTTGGCCGGATCGAGATTGAGCAGGCCGAGCAGATCTTCCGCCGGGAATTTTGGCGCGTCCTTCACCGCATCGTGCGGAATGCGGTCGAACGGCGCGCCAGGGCGACGGCCCAGCCGCGAGACCAGCGACCGCAGACGCGCTATGCACAGATGATCATTCGGTTCTTTGTAATCGACGGTGCCCGAGATTGCAGAATGCATTTCGGCACCGCCCAACTCCTCTGCGGAGACCTTTTGCCCAATCGCAGCCTGTACCAGCGCAGGGCCTGCGAGAAACAAGCCGCTGCCTTCCGTCATCAGCACATGGTCCGTCATCACCGGCAGGTACGCGCCGCCGGCTACACACATACCCATGATGGCGGTCATCTGGGGAATGCCCCGCGCGGACATCACAGCGTTGTTGCGGAAGACGCGGCCAAAGTCGTCCTGGTCGGGAAATACATCCTCCTGCAACGGCAGAAAGATGCCGGCGGAGTCGACCAGATAGAGTGTGGGCAGATGGTTCTCCAGCGCGATATGCTGCGCGCGCAGCACCTTCTTCGCGGTCATGGGAAAAAATGCGCCGGCCTTCACGGTGGCGTCGTTCGCAATGACCATGACCATTCGACCAGCCACGCGGCCTACGCCGGCAACCACGCCCGCGGCCGGAGCCCCGCCGTACTCGCCGTACATTCCGTGCGCGGCGTAGATGCCCAGTTCGTGAAACTCGGCCCCGGAATCGAGCAGCAGATCCAGACGCTCCCGCACGGTGAGCCGCTTCTTATTGTGCTGCGCCTCAATTGCCTTGGCGCCGCCGCCCTGGCGGATTGTCGCGTCCTCGACCTCAAATTTCGCAAGCAGATCGCGCATCGCGGCTGTGTTGGCGTGAAAACGCTCGCCGGTCGCATTCATGGAAGACGGAAGAATGTTCGCGAGTTTCTCGGAAAGTTGGTTGGGAACGCTGGTCGCAGTCATAGGCAAAAAGGAAACGGAAGACTGCTCAGCATAGAACACAGAAGCGTTCGGAGCAAATATCCGGCTAAACGCTTAAACCTCAAGAGACGAATACGCAATTATTCGTGATCGCTGAGCGGAGCGGAAAAGCGATGCACGATCAGTGAAATTGGGAGTCCAATGCAGACGATGAGCGTCACAGCCGCGACAATGTTTCGAGAAATCGAGAAAGGCGGACGCACGTTGCGTGAAAGCGGCAGAACAATCCAGTTCATAAAGAAATACACCGCGATGCCGTATAAAACGCCCGAGACGAATGGCCGCCGCACCATCCAATGAAGCTTCCTGCTCGTCCAATAGAAGACCGCGGTCGCCGTAAACGCGATGAGAAAATGGAGCGCAAGGCCGAGAGCGGCGGTTCCAGTTCCGCCGTGAAAGGCTTTCGAGCCAAGAACCCCGCTGGCAATGCCTTTGAGGATGACGACTGGAGGCACACCCTGGGGTGCCCAGGTGACGAATGCAGCGGTTATGTCCAATGCGCCGCTGACGAGTCCGGCGATCGTGATCGTCCGCCCTGGACACGACATCCGCATGACCACGGATGAAGATGAGGCAGCCACGGTACGTCTCTTCTCTTTCCACTACAACAACGTCACCGCTCCGCTGCCGACGTCGTAATATGCGCCGACGACCTTCAATTGGCCTTCTTTGATCTTTCCGGTGACCACCGTGGATGCCTGGCTCAGCAACTTGGCCTGGATTTTTGCGTTCGTCTCGGTGGTTGCTTTGACGTCTGGTCCCGACTGGTTGACGGCGGGCCGCAGGTGCGGATAGAGCGCGCTGATCTGCCCGGGTACGGGCTTGCCGGCAATCGCCGCCTTCACCGCGCCGCAATCGCTATGGCCTAGCACCATGATCACTTTTGTGCCCAGCACCGCGGCCCCGTACTCCAGGCTGGCGATGATTTCCGGCGTGAGGATATTGCCGGCCACCCGATTCACGAAAATGTGGCCGATGGTTTGATCGAAGATGATTTCAACGGGCACACGCGAATCCGCGCAGGACAGGACTGCGGCGAATGGCTCCTGCTTTTCCACCAGGTGCCGCTTCAAAATTTCGAGATCGTGTTCGTGCGCGGTGGTCTTGCCGGAAACGAAGCGACGATTGCCGTCCATCAGTTCTTTCAGAGCAGCTTCCGGCGTCAGCGTGCTTTGCGCCAGCGCGCTTTGCGGATGTACGAATTCCCCACCGGAATGTATCGCCGCACCCGCAGCCACGCTGGCCGCGATTCCTGCCATGGCGGTGCGCAAAAAATCTCGTCGCGTGCGGAGGTTCCGCACGGAATCTGGTTCGGCATTCGACAAGTGTTCGCGAGTCATGAAGCACGCTCTTTTCTTTCCGCACCGCGTTCCGTTCGTTGGCTTGCGAGCGCGCGTTCGGCCTCGCGCGTGGAGATGATTGGCTCCGGACGGCTGCGCAACAGCGCATAAATGCCGGCCGCGATGGCGCCCCCGATCAGCGGCGCAACGATGAAGAGCCAGAGTTGATGGACCGCCCAGCCTCGGACAAACAATGCCGGACCGATGCTGCGCGCGGGATTCACAGACGTATTCGTGATGGGGATGCCGATCAGGTGATCGAGCGTGAGAACCAGGCCGATCGCCAGTCCGGCGAAGCCGACCGGCGCTTTGATGTCGGTCGTGCCCAGCACGGTAAACACCAGAAAAGCGGTCAGGATGACTTCTGCCACGAAGCCGGCGGACATGGAATAAAGGCCGGGAGAATGCGCGCCGTAGCCATCAGCCGCCAACCCGCTTATATGTGCGGCATAACCGCCGGGCATCCCGCGCGCAATGAACAGAACGCATCCCGCCGCAAGAATTGCACCGACGATCTGTGCAATCACATACATGGACGAGTCCTTGGCGTTGATTTTTCCCGACAGCCACATGCCGAAAGTGACGGCGGGATTGACATGGCAGCCGGAGATCGGTCCGATGGCATACACCATTACCAGTAGAGACAAGCCAAACGCGAAGGCAATCCCGATATATCCGATATGCTTGCCTGCAAGCACAGCGCTTCCGACACCACCGAACACCAGAACAAAGGTCCCAACCAGCTCCGCGAAATATCTCTTCACGTCATCCCCCAGTAGGAAATCGTCTGAAATATACACCGCGAAAGCAGGCGAGACTATAGAAAAAGTGCAGGAAACAGCACAAATTTCGGCCTTCGCATTGGAACTGCCGAAGATAGGGTACTGGATTACCGACAATCCGCTACGAAGATTGCGCTTCCGCAGAGGTCCCGGCCAGGCCGAGTTCGTGCGCGTGCTTCTGCATGGCGGAGAGGCAGAATGCAATGTGCTGGTCGAGATCGATGCCAAGCTCTGCCGCGCCAGTAACGATGTCCTCCCGGTTCACGCCGCGCGCGAAGGCCTTGTCCTTCATCTTTTTCACAACAGACGCCGCATTGACGTCCAGGATCGATTTTGTTGGTTTCACCAGCGCGTTTGCGGTGAGAAATCCGGCCAGTTCATCGCAGGCAAAGAGCGCCTTATCAAGATGTGAAACACGCGGCGTCTTCGTGTATTCCGCATGCGCCAGGATGGCGTGGCGTATCTCTTCTGCCCAGCCCTGGTCGGTCAGGATTTGATTTCCAACCCAGGGATGCTCCTCAGGCGACGGATGCTTTTCATAGTCGAAATCATGGAGCAACCCTGCGACGGCGTAAATTTCGATCATCGAGTGGGCTTCGGACGGCGGTAAATCCAGTTCGGCGGCATGTTTTTCGCCGTACGCGCGGACACACACTTCCACCGCCAGGGCATGTTTCAGCAGGCTCGGCGATTGCGTATGTTCGTTGAGCAGGCGCCACGCGGTGGCGCGGTCTTTCGGCGCGCCGCCGGCAGCTCCAGCATTACGGACGCTTTCCAAATCTTCGTTCAGTAAGGAATTGGTTACCGCTTCGCCCATGATTTCCTCCCCATCGACATTATTAGAGCATTTCCACGGTTACCGTACCCGGTACAGAATCATGAGGTGCAGCTTTTCTTAACGGAAAAGCTGCGCGAAAATTCCCTCACGCTGGATGTACCTACCGTGGAAACTGCTCTAGCCGCCAGAAAACTGCCGTAATCGGCCGGCACAGTTTGTTGGGCGGATTCTCGACCTGGCCCGCAACACCAAATTGCAGCCCTTTTGCCGGTATCTTCGGCTTTTCCGGGGAGTTCCTCATTTTTTACTTGACAAGTTCGTGATTTCCCAGCAACGTATCGAAAGGCGCACGCGCAAGGCGTGCGACGGAAGTCGGCTCTGGCCTCCGTAATATATATGGCAACCATGATGGCTCCCGTCGCATCCAGGGAGGTTCTACGTTGCGACCACTGTAGCCTGGTGCAGTTCAGCACCAGCAATCTACTGTGCAGGCGCTGCCACAAACCCCTGGAAGTGGAACAACCGGAACCTACCGTGTCATCGCCAGTTGAGGTGATGGGCACGCGCGCACCGGGCAACCGGTGCTCTAAGGTAGCTGTGCGCCTGCGCGAAATCCGCAACGCCCGGCATTTAAGCCAGCGCCAACTGGCGGCTCGTCTGGACGTGCCGCGAACCTACATCTCCAAAATCGAAAACGGCCGCGCCATGCCGACGCTCTCCTCCCTGCAACGGCTCGCCACCGCGCTCGCGGTTCCCATGAGCGAAATGGTGCATGACGTGCGGTATGAGAGAGAACGTGAGATCGCAACCATGATGGCGGATCCGTTCCTCGCGGAGATTGGCGCTTGGGCCTCCGGCCTGGACCCATTGCATCGGGCGATGGTCCTCAGTCACTTGCGGGAGATGGCGGTCGGGGGACGGCGCTCGGCGTAGCGCAGGAAGCTCCAGGCACCGTTTGCAGCGCCTACTCCGCGATCGTTCGTGGATCATTTGCAGCCGTTCTGGGCGCTATGCTAGGGTCGAAGCAAGTAGAGGTACCCTCCATTGTCCCCTGTAACCGCACCCAGCCGCCTGCACGAGCTGCCGGCGGAGGAACTGGCGCTTTATCGTAAGCTCGACTCCGCGCGGATACCTCAGCATATCGCCATCATTATGGACGGCAACGGGCGATGGGCGGGTCAGCGGCGTTTGCAGCGCTTTTTCGGCCACCAGCAGGGAGCGGAATCCGTCCAACATGTCGTAGAAACAGCCTCGCGCATCGACATTCCCTGGCTGACCCTCTACGCATTTTCACTCGAAAACAATCTGCGCCGCCCCGAGACGGAAGTCAGCTTCCTGATGCGGTTGCTGCGCACCTACCTCGTCGGCAACGTCAAGCGGATGAACGATAACAATGTCCGCATCGCCTACATCGGGCGAACGTCGGAACTTCCAGCGGAAGTGCAGGAGACGATGCGCTGGGCCGCCGAAGAGACAGCGCGCAACACCGGCACTACGCTGACGCTGGCGTTGAATTATGGAGCGCGCGGCGAAATTGTGGATGCGGTTCGGCGCGCATTGACTGCGATTGCTGCAGAGCCGGGCGATGTGCTGCCCCTCGACACGCTGCTGGGACGGTTAACCGAGGAGCATGTTTCGCGTTCCCTCTATACCGCACATATGCCCGACCCGGACCTCGTGATCCGCACCAGCGGCGAGATGCGGATCAGCAATTTCCTGCTGTGGCAGATTGCCTATGCCGAGATTTACGTGACGGACCGCCTGTGGCCGGATTTTCGCGGCAAGCACCTGCTGGAGGCGATTTTGGAATATCAAGGCCGCGAGCGCCGTTTTGGCGGACTCACCAATGGCCCAGTCGCCAAATCCATGGAGCGGGAACCCAGCCTGGCGCGCTCCTGATGGACTGACACCGCACCACGTTCGCTGTCACGTCTCATTCCACCCCCAATCGCCTCCGCTTGAGTTAAATTTGAACGAACGATGAAACGAATCCTGACAGCGGTCGTGTTGATTCCGCTGGTTCTGGTCTTGGTCCTCTGGGGTCCGCTGTGGTTGCAGATGCTTGCGGCCTGGATCGTCGCGGAACTGGCGCTGTACGAATATATAGCCCTGACGGACGCCTCCGGTACGCGCACTCCGCGCTGGCTGGTGCTGGCCTGTTGCGCAGTCCTGTTCGCCATTGCTTACTGGGCGCCCTCGTTCCTGCTGCCCACGTTCGCTGTCTCCGCGCTGGCGCTGCTGGGAATCTGCTCGCTCCGCTCCCCCCTGAATCGGGTGCTGGGCGACGCTGTTTCGGGATTCTTCGGTCTCATTTACATCGCTTACCCGTTGATGCTGGCGCCCCTGATCGACGCACAGGAAAACGGCGCGGCGCAATTGTTGTTTGTGCTGGTTGTCGTGTGGGCGGGTGACATCACAGCTCTATATGTGGGCCGACTGGTTGGCCGGCGACCAATGGCGCCGAAGTTAAGTCCCAAAAAGACCTGGGAGGGGGCAACGGGGTCGATGATCGGCAGCATCGGAGCCGGGCTGGGACTGGTGGCTTACGGCAGCCATCTGTATCGCCACGGGTCCGCTCTTCTGCTCTACATACAGCCGTGGTGGTACTGGTTGGGAATGGCGATTCTGCTGAACGTTGCGGCGCAGATCGGCGATCTGCTGGAGTCGGCAATCAAACGCGGCGCGGGCATCAAAGATTCTGGGGCAATTCTGCCGGGGCACGGCGGCGTGCTCGATCGCATCGACGCCCTGCTCCTCGCCGTGCCGGTGCTGTGGTACGCTCTGCTTTTGCGCCAGGCATATTAGATTGCCAGGCGCTAGAAGCGGTCTCATCAACTAGATTGTCATTCCGAGCGGAGCGAAGCGGAGTCGAGGAACCTGCTTTTGCCTGCAAAAGGACAAGCAGTGAAGCATCTCGCCATTCTCGGTTCCACCGGCTCCATCGGCCGGAGCACGCTTAGCATCGTAGAGAGCTATCCGCAACGTTTCGCTATCGCCAGCCTGGCCGCGGGACGCAACCTGGACGTTGCCCTCGAACAATGCCGACGATGGCGTCCTCGCGTCATCTCGGTCGCCGACGAGCCGCTTGCCGACGACCTGCGCCAGCGTCTGCGCGCCGCGGACGTCGCCGGGATTGAGGTCGTTCACGGCGCGGCTGGAACGGTTCGGGTCGCGACATTACCAGAGGTCGGTTTCGTCGTCAGCGCCATTGTCGGCGTCGCCGGCCTGGAAGCTACCCACGCCGCCATCGCTGCCGGAAAAAACGTTGGCCTTGCTAACAAGGAATGCCTTGTCGCCGCCGGAGAGATTCTGACTGCGGAGGCGCGGCGGCAAGACGTTACGCTCCTCCCGATCGACAGCGAACACAACGCGATCCACCAGTGCATGCGCGGCGGTGAGAAGCGCGAAATTCGCTCCATTTGGCTTACGGCTTCCGGCGGCCCGTTCCGCACTACGCCGCTCGATGAGTTCGCCGACATCACCGTTTCCCAGGCGCTGAAACATCCCACCTGGGTGATGGGGCAGCGGATCACCATCGACTCGGCCACCATGTTGAACAAGGGTCTGGAGATCATCGAAGCCTGCCGACTGTTCGATCTCCCGCCGAGCGCGATTCAGGTGACCATCCATCCACAATCGACCATTCATTCCCTGGTCGAGTTTATCGACGGCAGCTTTCTGGCGCAGCTTTCCGTGACTGACATGCGGCTGCCGATCCTGTATGCATTGACCTATCCGGAGCGAATCGCCTCCAATCTGACCTTCGACCTGCGCCAATTGGCGCGGCTGGATTTTTCGCCGCCCGACTTCGAGCGGTTTCCCTGCCTCAGGCTGGCATATGAGGCGGCGGAGCTAGGGGGCGAACATTGCATCGCGTTGAATGCGGCGGACGAAATCGCCGTGGAAGCGTTCCTCGCCGGACGCATCCCTTTCCTGGCCATACCGCGTACAATTGAGGATGTACTGGAGCAGACTCCGCACCGGCACCCTGCTACCATTGCCGAGGTGCTGGACGCCGATGACCGCGCACGCGCGACGGCGCGCGAATTTCTGGTCGCCAGCGCGAAACTGTAAGACTGAAGGAACGGACGCTCCCAAACCCGCATGACATTTGTTCTTGTAAGTATCGTTTCCGTCTCAGTCGTGCTGGGCGTGTTGGTCCTTGTGCACGAGTTGGGCCACTTCGTAGTCGCCAAGCTCTGCGGCGTACGCGTGGAAACCTTCTCCATTGGTTTCGGCACCCGGCTGTTTGGCTTCCATCACGGCGGCACGGATTATTGCGTTCGCCTGCTTCCGCTGGGCGGTTATGTAAAGATGGCCGGCGAACTTCCCGGCGAAAACACGACGAAAGATCCCGGCGAATTGCCCAACCATCCCCGCTGGCAACGGATATTGATTGCCTGTGCCGGTCCCGCAGCGAACTTCCTGTTGGCACTCGTCTTGATGACGATCGTTTATGTCGGCTATCACGATGTGGAGAACTACATCAGCGAGCCGGCGACCCTGGATTATGTGCAATCTAATTCTGAAGCTGCCGCGGCTGGGTTGCAAAAGGGCGATCGCATCGTCCAATTCGACAATGTATCGAACCCGACCTGGCAACAGATCATGCTTCACTCCGAGCTCAACCTGAACCATTCCGTCTCGCTGGTGGCGGAGCGCAATGGAGAAAAGAAGAATCTGACGCTTCATCTCAAGTCTCCCGCAGATCCCGACAGTTTCGCTCTAGAAGATGTCGGCATCACACCCGTCGAGCAGAGCGGCCCTTTGAAAATTGCGGCGCTCGAACCCAATATGGCCGCTGGAAAAGCCGGCCTGAAAGTGGGAGATGAGATCGTTTCGGTGGACGGAATGAAGGTGCACTCCGTTTTGTCCATCGTTCTGTACTTACAGCAAAATGGCGATCGTCCGGTGACGCTGGGCATTCTGCGCGAAGGAAAGCCGATGACTCTGCGCGCGCAGCCGGAGAAGATCAATGGGTCGAATGGCCAGCCAACGTATCAAATCGGCTTCGCCGTCGAGCCGCCCCCGTCGCATCGGGAACGTCTGTCGCTTCCGCAGGCGTTTGTGCAGTCTGTCAAGGACAATGCTAAAGAGTCCACGCTGATTGTCGACGTTCTGCATCGCGTGATTACCGATCGCACGTCCACGCGCACGTTGATGGGCCCGGTTGGAATTGCACGCGCGACGGGTCACATTGTTTCCCTCCCCGGATGGGCGCCTCTGATCAATGAGACGGCAGTCCTTAGCGTGAATCTTGGAATCGTCAACCTGGTGCCGATTCCGATCCTCGATGGTGGCGTGATTCTCTTCCTGCTAATCGAGTCCATCATGCAGCGCGATCTGAATGAAAAATTCAAGGAGCGTGTCTACCAGGGCGCTTTCGTATTTCTCGTCCTGCTGATGGTTTTCATCATCTTCAGCGATCTCTCGAAGATCCCAGCATTTTCAGGACTCAGGCTGTAGCTGCTGTTTCATAAACCGAAGGTGTCATCCTGAGCCCGTTCGGCTGCGCTCAGGGTGAACTCGGCGAAGACCTCGCGTTTTGCCGGCAACAGCAGGTCCCTCCACTCCGCTACGGTCCGGTCGGGATGACAATTTATCGGTAGTGCTGGAGGATGTCAACAGAGCCGCCGGTTCTCATTAATTGAGAATTGAACTTACCGAAAAGCTGACTTTCCGGGCGCCTGCGCAAAAGACCACCCCGTCGCCACCAGCACGATTCGCGAAGCCCCATGTATGCTGTCAAAATTGATCCAGGAATAGCAACTTCGAGTTTTGCGGCCGCGGGTGAGACGTGTTTGGACTGAATATAAAGAAACACTATGGAAGCGCGGGAGCAGTATTGCTTTTGTTGGTGCTCTTGGGGGAACTGACATTCTCGATCCGACAGCAATCATTGTCCTGGGATGAAGGTGACCATATCTTCGCCGGCTATATGTCATGGAAGAACGCAGACTTTGGCATAAATCCGGAGCATCCACCCCTGGTGAAGGCGCTGGCGACCATCCCACTTCTGCCGATGCACCTCAAGGTGCCAGCTTCCAAAGGGCTTGCGTCATTCAAAGACGAAGCGTACTTCGATGGACGGGATTTCATCTTCGGCAACGGTGGAGAGGCCGAAGCGGATCGCATCATTTTTCGCGCTCGGATGGCGGCGGCAACCCTCAGTCTTTTGCTGGGACTGCTCGTCTTTCTGGCAGGGCGAGAGATGTTCGGCGACGGTGCGGGGCTGTTCGCATTGGCGCTGGTGGTTTTTGAGCCAAACATGATCGCGCACGGCGCCTATGTCACAACCGACATGGGTATCTCCTGCTTCATGTTCGCCAGCATCTATGCCTTGTACCGCTACGTGAAGGCACCTTCCGTCGGGAGGCTGATTGTTCTCGGCGTGGTCACGGGACTTGCTCTAGCGTCGAAACACTCAGGTGTGCTTCTCCTCCCATTCGGCCTGGCGCTCATTCTTACTGAAATATTGTGGCCCTCGCCCGATACGCGGGCCAACAAAGGGAAAGTAGCTTTGCGCCTGACTGGCGCCTTTCTGGCTGCGTCGACGATTGCCATTGTGGTGCTCTGGGCTTTCTATGGTTTTCGCTACGCCGCCAGGCCAGGTGGAATACCACTGAGTCCCTCACTCGCTGAGTATGCGCAGGGATTGAAAGGAGTGGAACCGCACGTTTATCTCGCGCTCGCCCGTTGGCACATCCTGCCGGAGTCTTATCTTTACGGGCTTGTGGATGTGCGGCTGATCTCGAATTCGTTTTCTACGTACATCTTCGGCAAGGTATACGCGCACGGTGTTTGGTTCTACTTTCCCGCGGCCTTCATCATCAAATCCACGGCGGCCTTCATGGGTTTGCTGCTGCTGACCGGCTTTGCGATCGCTACCGGAAAATTGCGCGCACGGCGCGAGATCTTCTTCCTCGCCATTCCTCCAATCCTCTATTTGCTGATCGCGACGGGCACTGGCCTGAACATTGGCGCGAGGCACATTCTGCCGATGTATCCGTTTCTCTGCGTGCTGATTGGAGGCGCCGCGCTCGCTCTGGCGCATAGCGACCGGCGTTGGGCCTATGTCGTGGGAGTGTTGCTGGCATGGCATGTGGCGTCTTCGGCGCGGGCATATCCGGACTACCTTGCCTATTCGAATGAGTTCTGGGGCGGCCCGGCGAACACCTATAAGTACCTGACCGACTCCAATACGGATTGGGGTCAGCAGTTGAAGGCGGTCAAGAAGTATCTGAACAATCGTGGGGTTAAGGACTGCTGGTTTGCATACTTCGTCGAACCCTCCATCCACTTCAGCGCGTATGGAATCCCATGCAAACCGTTGCCGACAGCGGACAGCGGGTGGACGCATTATCAAATCGATACGCCACAGGCGATCACGGGGCCGGTGCTGATCAGCGCTGGAACGCTCACTGGCTACGAGTGGGGCTCCAACGTGTTAAATCCTTACCGGCAGTTTCAGAAGCTGAAACCAGTTGCTTTCATCCAGGACGGCGTTTTTGTCTACGATGGGACGTTTGACATGCGTTTCGCCTCGGCACTCGGCCACGTCACGCGTGCTAGCGATCTCACTGCGGCCGGGCAGTTAGCATCCGCCCTGGTGGAGGCGCAGACGGCCGTTGCCATCGACCCGGACGAGTTGCAGGCACAAATGGTTCTGGGCGACACATTGACTGCGCTCGGCCGACCGCTCGCCGCGAAGCCCGCGTACGAGAAAGCGCTCGCAATCGCGAAGACGATGGAGCCCAGTGCTGAAGCGGTATGGGTGCCAAAAATTCAAGAGAAGGTGGCCGGCCAGTAGTGACAATACCCGTTTCATGAATTTCCCTAAATTATGCTTCATTTTGCAAAGAGGGTCGCACAAATAGATTTGTCATTCCGAGCGAAGCTCGCCGCGGTGACCGAAGTCGAGGAACACGTCGAGTAAAGATTGCAGCTACAGCGCGCCCTCTTCCACCAGCAATTCCTCTTCCGTCTCGGAAGCCTTGGCCACGTTGCCGAGCGAAACCTGCTCGACGCGGGCGAAAATCAGTCCGGCAGGAATTACTGTCAGAAACGTCGTCGCAAACAACGTCAGACCGCAAGCCGTGGCTGCCTCTGGTCCAACGCCGAGAATTTTATGCAGCACGTCGATGATGCCCAATTGCGAGCCGCCACCCACCACCGGCAATTGCAGCACCGACCCGGCTAGACTCGCGGCCATCAGGAGGACAGTCTGCGCGGCGGGAATCGAGGCCAGCTCCGGGATGCGGAAGGCATGGACGATTTCCACGTATGCCAGCGCAATCACTCCCCAGGTGACAAAGGAATAGAACAGAACCAGCAGCAGATCGACCCATCCGCCAATTGCATCCAGGCCGTGGCTGAAGGCAAGAACCTTCTCCTTGACGACGCTACCGGCCTTTTTCGAGAGCACTCCGAATGCGCGATCTGCCAGGTCCGCGATCCCAGGTCCGGCGACGCGAATGGCGACCGCAATCAACGCCAGCACCAGTGCGGCGGCGATTCCCAAATATCCGAAGCGGCGAAACTGATCGTGGTATGGCAGCTTCTGCACGGAAGCGCTGAAAGTCAGCGTAACCGCGATGATTCCGGCGGCGGCCAGCAAATCGCAGACACGCTCCACGGCATAGACGCCCAACTGTGAGGTAAAGGTGAGCTGCTGCCTCCGCGCGACGAGATAGGGCCGCACGAATTCCCCCAGTCGTCCGAGCACGGCGACCGACGTAAAGCCGATGAATTGCGCCGGGATCATCTGTGCCGGAGTGGCCGGCTTGCTGGTGCGAAGAAAGACGCTCCAACGAAAAGCGCGGGCAACGTAAGCGGCGTAGATCAACGCTGTTCCAATGACGATTTGCAGCCAGCGGATGGAATAAAAGGCACGTGCCAGCGTCGGCCAGTCGAAGCTGCGCCAAGTGCGGAACTGGATGTAAACCAGAATTGCAAGAAGGGCGAAGACCGTACCCATCGCCAACCATCGATTTCGTTTCATGCGTGTCTTTTCAGCGTACCTTCTAAGGATTGCCTGCGTGGTTTTCCTACTGTCCGGCCACAGTCCCCGCAGGGGAAGACACCGAAGAAATTTCGGTTTTCCGGCGCGCTTCCTCGTATCGCTCCTGGAGCTTGCGCCGATTGTAGTCGTGAATAACGCGTGCGACGTAGCGGCGCGTCTCCGCATAGGGTGGGATGCCTCCGTAGCGGTTTACGGCTGCCGGTCCAGCGTTATAGGCAGCCAACGCCAACGCGAGATTGTCGTGATAATACATCAGCAGAGCGTCGAGATACGTGGTTCCTCCCGCAACGTTCTGCTCCGGCGCCATGCTGTCGGCCACGCCAAGGTTCGCCGCCGTGCCGGGCATCAACTGCATCAACCCACGCGCTCCGGCGTGCGATACAGCACGAGCATGACCGCCGCTTTCCGCGCGAACCACGCTGGCCAGCAGATCGGGATCGATATGGTGCTCTGCTCCAGCATGGTCGAGCAACGCAGGCAGATTCACTGCCATGGAATTTCCCCCGGGCGCCGTTCGCATGAGCGGCCGTGCGGTCTGTTGTGTGCCGGTACCTGGCGGGAGGATCTCCGTGCGTAGAATCTGATTCGCGGCAACATCAAAATAGCTATCGCCCGAAACGGTGAAGTACAGGCGGATCTGACTGCCGAGGCTTTGCTGATGATCGCAGATCAAAATAGAGCCGGTGCGTAGAACCACTCGCTGGGCGCAGTAGGCCGGTGCGATGCACACGAAGGCAATCAAGCCGGCAGCCAGCGCCTGCAAGGAGCTTTTTCGCGCGTATATTCGCGTTCTCTTCATCAAACTTCGTCCGAACCTGCCCCATATCTCCGCGCCAGCCTGGTGATTTCTGCCTTCACTCAACCAAAGCCGCAGATGCGATTGCCGCGTCGTCAACCGCTTCCGGAGTTTCCTCCAGCATACGCAGAATTGCCTGCGCTGCGCCATCTTCATCATTGCTGCCCGTCACGGTCCAGCCGTTCCGCGCCGCAATTGCGTGAAGCTCCGCCGCCGCATTCCGCATCACGACGGCACGTCCAGCAAAAGCCAGCATGTCGGCGTCATTCATATTGTCGCCGATTGCGGCAACCTCCGCTGCTTCAATTCCTCGCTGACCGGCAAGACGTGCGATTGCAGCTCCCTTGGAGCAACCGGCTGGCATCAGGTCCACGATGCACAGATCGCGCGCGGCGTACTCCGTGCGATGAATCGACAGCTGTTTCCGCAGAAGAGCTGCCTCCGGTGCGGCATTGGACAAGGCCAGCATTCCCTGCTCCATTTCTCGTAGCGTGCCGCAAATCATCGCCTGAATCGGCTCTTCGCCTGTCTCAAAGGCACGCTCCAAAGGAGTGCAGCATGCAATCTCGTGCGCGTTTGACTCGACCCAGCGCGGAATCCTGCGATGCAGCGCGTCGATGTTTTCCACCACCAACGAACCAAGTCCGGTGCGGTCGAAGGTGAAAATCAGCGAACTGCGAAAACCATCCAACTGCGTACACAATGACCGCGTCGTTGCGAGCGGCATGCTGATCCGGTGCATCGCTCCGCCAGCCATCGTCCGCATGATCGCGCCATTGGAGCTGACAAGCACCATTTCCGGGTCAAGCCCAAGCGAACTCAAAACTTTCCATGCGAAACTGTGGCGCCTGCCGGTGGCAATCACGATTTCCATGCCCGCCGCGCGCGCCGCACGCAACGCGGCGAGGGTCCCATTAGTAATTGAGCCGTCGCTGTGCAGCAACGTTCCGTCCAGGTCGCAAACCAGCAATCGGGGGCGCACTCGCAACACCATCTCCGAGGAAGCAGTCTTCTGGGGTGGCATGGTTCCAGTGTAATGGGGGAGAATGGAAATGCCGGCCGGAACCTGATGCGGTTCGTCGGAAGCTTGGAAAATTCGATATGACAACTCAGCGATCCCACATCTGTCCCCAGTGCGGCCAGCCACTGATCGAGAATGAGCGGCAATCCACGCCAGCACCCCCTCCCCGGGATCCGGCAGAGGCCCAGCAAGATGTCCAGGAACACGACCATCGCGGAATCGTAATGCCGCTGCGCACGCGCATGGGAGGCATCATTACGCCGCAGTAATCCGGGATCGTTGGCAAGCAGAGAAAACGAATGACAGAACGCCTCTACTACGCAGACTCATTCCTGACGGAGTTCGATGCCGTCGTTATGGAAATTCAAGAGCTATCTCGCGCCAATGGCCGATCGCTGTGGCGCGTGGCGCTCGATCGTTCCGCCTTTTATCCCACCAGCGGCGGCCAGCCACATGACACCGGCCGGTTGATCGCCACGGCCCGCAGCGGTACAGAATTGGTGGCGGAAATCCTAGGCGTGGAGGAAGATGAAAGCGGCCAGGTGTGGCATCACACAGCGAAGCCCCTGCTCGCGGAGACGCGCGTATGCGGATTTGTCGATGGGGCGCGACGGCTCGATCACGTCCAGCAGCATTCCGGACAGCACCTTCTGTCAGCCGCGTTTATTCGGGTGTGTGGCGCTCCCACGGTGTCATTTCATCTCGGTGACCGAACGTCCACCATCGATCTCGCCGTCGATAGCCTGCCGGATGCAACTCTGCTGGAAGTCGAAGAACTCGCCAATCGCGTGATAGCGGAAGACCGGCCCGTGACTGCGACAACCGCATCCCGCAAGCAGGCGGAGGAATGGCTCGCAAATAGAGAACTGCGCAAACTCCCGCCGCGGGACGGCGACCTGCGCATTATTGACATTGCGGACGTCGATCGAAACGCCTGCGGGGGAACTCATGTCCGATCGACCGGGCAGATCGGCGGCCTGCATTTGCGAGCAGTTGAAAAAGTCCGCCAGGGACTGCGGGTCGAATTTGTCTGTGGTCTGCGTGCCATGCGCGCGGTCCGGGAAGACTTCCGCAGTCTGACCGAAGCCGGGCGTCTGCTCTCCGCTGGTCTCGCGGAAGTTCCGGAAGCCGTTGAGCAGCTGCGATCGCACGCAAAGCAAACGGCCAGACAGATCGAGGCATTGACCCTGGAACTGGCGGAGCATCGAGCGGCGAAACTTGTGCGGGAAACGCCGTTGCAAGACGGATTGCGAATTGTGCGGCTGCGCCTGGGGCCGCCCGATTATCCTTCGCCCGCCGAGGGGAAATTGCTGGCGAGCAAGCTGACTGCATTCGCGGCACACACGATCACGATTCTTGCGTGGCAGCCACCCGAAAAAAAAGATGTAGCGACGATTATTTTCGCGCGCACTTCGGACCTCGACTTCGATTGCGGAGCTTTGCTGCAGGAAACGTTGGCACAATATGACGGACGCGGCGGCGGCTCGAAAAGTATCGCGCAGGGGTCGATCGCGCAAGGGCACCTGTTGCCTGCAATGGACGACTTAGAGACCGCGGCAAAGGCGAGCAGATAAAACCATCCCACCTGGCGGGCAATGTAGACGCCGCGGCGCACAAAATTTGCATCGTGCAATTGCTCCAACATAATGTCGGCGACGTCCGTCCCGGAAAGAAGTTCGCCTCCGGACCCTGGAAGCGGTCTCATAAATACATTTGTCATTCCGAGCGGAGGTCGCCGCGGCGACCGAAGTCGAGGAGCCTGCTGTTTGTCGGCGAAACGCGAGGCTCACAATCGACAGCCATCCCACGCAACCAAAGAAGCTGATCCACGCCGGTGCGCGATCGCCAGGCCTCCCGACGCGCAGCAGGTTCAGTGCCGCCAGCAGCAATCCCGCTAATGTCGCCGACAGCGCCCACAGCAGCATCTCGTCCCTGCCCTTGTACGCGCTGTACGAGCCAAAGGCGTGCAAGACACTGCTGATGACCAGTAGGCAGCTGAATGTTCGATGAATCGGATTCATGCGGTTCTCTCCTTTCGTGCAAGCCGCCTCGCTTCGCGCCGGCGGTATGCAGTTCTACTAGAAATCCATTGCGAAGCGAAAGGACGGCATAGAATCGTCGCGTTGCGGCTACAATTTCGATAGTCCAAGCATATTCAAACGCCCATGATCGACCACTCGCTCGAATCCCGCATCCAGGCCGCCTTTCAATCCGACACGCGAGACCGCCGATGCGGAAGCGGCGTTTCTGCGAATTGCGGCGAAGGGCTGACGCGACGGAACGATTCGCGCAGCAGAGCCGGACAACAGCCGGCCGCTGGGATGGCGCGTGAATGCGTGGGTGAAACGCGGCATCCTGCTTGGATTTCGGCTCGGACATCTCGAAGAAACCGGTACAGACTTGTCCTTTGTCGATAAACACACCTATCCTGCGCGACGATTTCACCGTGGATGAAAAAGTCCGTGTCGTTCCCGGCGGCTCGTCCGTCCGCAGCGGCGCGTATATTGCGCCGGGCGTGGTCTGCATGCCGCCCATGTATGTGAACGTGGGAGCGTATGTAGACGCGGGCACGATGATCGACTCGCATGCTCTCGTGGGGTCGTGCGCGCAGGTCGGGCGCAACGTTCACCTGAGCGCGGCGGCGCAGATTGGCGGCGTGCTCGAACCGGTCAATGCCAGTCCCGTGATCCTAGAAGATGACGTGCTGGTCGGCGGCAATTGCGGCGTGTATGAAGGCACACTCGTTCGCCGGCGCGCGGTGCTTGGTTCCGGCGTAATCCTGACGCGCTCTACGCCGGTCTATGACATCGTGCTCGGGGAAATTCTATCGGGCAACGGAAAGCTCTCCGCTGGTTATTCCGGAAGATGCCGTCGTCGTCGCTGGCGCGCGGGCCATCACCCGCGGCAAAGCTGCGGAGTGGGGCTTGAGCCTCTACACGCCGGTCATCGTCAAGTATCGCGATGAAAAAACAGAACTCTCGCTGGAACTGGAAGACTTGCTACGTTAGTCAGCCCACGGCGGCGGCGGACTGGTAGCTGCCGGGCACCAGCCGAAAGCCGATGGCGATGCGGTTCCAGGCGTTGATGGTCGTGATCGCGAAGGTGAGACTGACCTGTTCCGTTTCATTGAAGTGCGCACTCAATTCGCGGTACACAGCGTCCGGCGCGTGGCCCTGCTGGATGTTGGTGAGCGCCTCGGTCCAAGCCAGCGCGGCGCGTTCTTCCTCTGTGAAAAATGGCGTTTCCCGCCAGGCGTCGAGCGCGTAGATGCGCTGCTCGGTTTCGCCTTTATGTCGGGCATCCTTGGTATGCATATCGATGCAATAGGCGCAGCCGTTCAGTTGCGACGCGCGAATTTTTATCAGCTCCAGCAGCTTCGGATCGATGCCGCTGCGTCGCACCACTCCTTCCATCTGGATCATGGCCTTATATGCTTCCGGCGACGCTTTCATGTAGTCGAGACGCGGTTCCATAGATCATCCTCCTTCTTCAATTTTTGGACTCCTCCGCCAGGCCCGCGATGCATCTCTGTATATGAGGAATAATTTCCCGAACAAACGGCCTGGCAGTCTGAAATCACCTGCCAACGTGCTAGCATCTTCTTTCCTATGATCGACGGCAAGTTACAGATTATTCCACTGGGCGGCCTGGGCGAATTCGGCAAGAATTGCATGGCAATTCGCTGGCAAGATGACATCTTCGTCATCGACGCCGGCCTCATGTTTCCCGATGAAGAGTTGCTCGGCGTGGATGTCGTGGTCCCCGATATCACGTATTTAATAGAAAACCGCCAGCATGTGCGCGGCATCGTTCTCACGCATGGACATGAAGACCACATCGGCGGACTGCCGTGGATTTTGTCCGACCTGCGCGTTCCCGTCTATGGAACGGAATTCACGCTGGCGTATGTCGAAGGCAAGCTGGAAGAGCACGGTCTTCTCGATGAAACAGAGATGATCGAGATGATTCCCGGCGAGCCGTTTTCTCTGGGCATCTTTAAGATAATACCGATTCGCGTGACGCATAGCCTGGTGGATTGTGTGGCGCTGGCGATCGAGACACCGGCCGGCCTCGTGATCCATTCCGGCGATTTCAAAATCGACCTGACGCCTCCCGACGGGCAGCCGTTCAATCTGCACGCGTTTGCCGAGTACGGCAAGCGCGGCGTGCTGGCATATCTGCAGGATTCGACCAATGTCGATCGGCGCGGACATACGCCGAGCGACCGTGCGGTACGGCCCGCGCTCGATGAAGTCTTTGCGCGCACCAAAAAGCGGCTGTTCTTCAGTTGTTTTTCTTCCTCCATCCATCGCTTGCGGATTGCCAGCGATCTTGCCGCCGCAGCATGGGCGCAAGATTGCCATTGCGGGCCGGTCGATGCTGAATTCTTTTGAGATCGCGCAGGACTTCAACTACCTGGATGTGCCGGACACGCACCTGATCTCCGCAGGCCAGATCAAGGACTACCCTGCGGAAAAGGTCTGCGTCTTCATCAGCGGCACGCAGGGCGAACCGATGTCGGCGCTGACCCGCGCGGCCGTCGACAACCATCGCCAGGTCAAAATTGAATCCGGCGACACCGTGGTGCTGAGTTCGCGCGTGATTCCCGGCAACGAAAAAAGCATCTTCCGCATGATCGACCATCTCTATCGCCGCGATGCCCACGTCATTTACGACGACGGTACAGCGGGATTGATCCACGTCAGTGGACATGCCAGCCAGGACGAACTGCGGCTGTTGCTCCACCTGTTAAAGCCGAAGTATTTTGTTCCGCTGCATGGCGATTATCGTCACCTGAAGCTGCACGCGGAGCTCGCTGCGGAACTGGGCGTCGTGGAAAAAATTCATCTCTTGGAAAACGGCGACGTGCTCGAGCTAACGCACGATTCCGCGCGCAAGAACGGCAAGGTTGCCGTCGGCCGGGTCTGCATCGATGCGGGATCGACCGCGGGCGTGGTGGAGGATGTCGTCATGCGCGACCGGCGTCACCTGAGCGAAGGTGGAATTGTGCTGCCGATTCTCGCCATCAACCAGACCACCGGCCGCGTCGAGAGCATGCCGGAGATTGTGACCCGCGGATTTGCCGCCGGAGAAGAGGCGCTGATTGAACAGGCGCGGCAGGTTGTCGGCGCAACGCTCGATGCCTCCAGCGCGGAAGAAAAGGCCGATTATGGCGTCATCAAGGAAAAAATCCGCCAGGATTTGAAGCGCTATATCCAGAAAAACACCAGCCGTCGTCCATTGATCATGCCAGTGATCCTAGAGATATAGCGCGGTCGCGCTTCCTCGGTTTGATACAACTGAAACGTGGATGACTCGCCCCGTTCCGACGACAAGAGAGGAATTGCAAGAAGAATACTCCTCTGGCTTCTGGGTGTTTTCGTTCTGATTATTTTTCCGCTGGTGCTTTTCTGGCCGGTGACACGAGCCTATCTGCAGGCCGCCGCAATCCTGACGGAATTGAACGGCCAGGGGGTGCCGAAGCTGCTGCGGCCGCTGGCGGCCATGCCGCTCACTACGCGGACTCTCACCATCCCTTCCTCGGCTGGACCGGTCTATGCACGGCTGTATTCTCCGGTGAGTCGCCCCGGCGCGCCGGGCCTGGTGATCGTGCCGGGAGTTCACTATCTCGGCATAAATGAGCCTCGACTCATCGCATTTGCGCGATCGATGGCCGGTTGCGGGCTGCGGGTGCTGACGCCGGAGCTGCCCGGCAGCCGCGACTATCGTATTGTGCCGCAGGACGTTCAGGCGATTGGCGACTCCGCGCACTGGTTGCGGCGTGCCACGGGACGGCGCGTTGGACTGATGGGTCTGAGCTTCTCCGGCGGACTTGCATTGATGGCTGCCGCAGCGCCGCCCTATTCGAATGACGTCTCCTTCGTATTTTCGGTCGGCGCACACGACGATATGTTTCGCGTGGCAACATTCTATGTGACCGGAGCCGACCCTCTGCCGAATGGAGACGTTGAGCGAGAAACTCCGAACAATTATGGACCGTGGATCCTCGAGTACGAGCATCTGGAAGATTTCACCGAGCCTGCGGATACGGAGGCGATCCGCGCTGCTTTTCGGGCGCGCCTTTATGAAGATTCTGCCCTTGAAAAGGAACTCGTCGCGAAACTCACGCCGAAACAGAAAGCGGAATACGCCAAAGTTCTCGACGTTGCGCACCAGGCGTGGCCGCTCGCGTTGTCCAACAAAAAACATGCCGCGGAAATGAACGCAGTCTCTCCGCATGGACATCTCGCTGGACTCCACGTGCCGGTTTACCTGCTGCATGGGCGTGGCGATAACTTGATTCCCTTCGCGGAAGCCAGATGGCTGGCGGTGGATTTGCCGCGTGGCACGCTGAGAGAATTGCTCGTTAGTCCGCTGATCGGGCATGTAACTACAAGTGAGGAAAAGGGCGGCTTCTGGCAGCGTTGGCAACTGCTGCACCTGCTGGCGCGTGTAATGGAAGGCGCAGAATACGCATGATTCAAGGTTAAAATCGCGGAAGTACATCATTTGACTCGACACGCCAAAGGAACGCCGCCGCAACTATGCTGACTCGAAATCAATCTCTCAATTTAGGCAAGGACAGCAGCGCGCTTGTTTCGCTGACGGAAATTCGCGCGGCGCAACAGCGGGTGTGCGGAATTGCCCGACGCACGCCGCTGATCGAAGCGGATTTTTCGGAAAACAAACGAATTTATCTCAAAGCGGAATCGCTGCAGCCGATTGGCAGCTTCAAGCTGCGCGGCGCCTACAACAAGGCCGCGTCAATTCCGGCGGAGGCTCTTCGTCGCGGACTGATCACATACTCCAGCGGCAACCATGGCCAGGGTGTCGCCTACGCCGCGCGAGCGCTGGGAGCGAAGGCCGTCGTCGTGATGCCGTCGAACGCGCCGGCGATCAAGCGAAAAGCGGCGGAAGCGCTCGGCGCCGAAATTGTCATCGTCGGTCCGGGAAGCCTGGAACGGAAAACGAAAGCCGAGGAACTGGCAGAGCTCAATGGCTACACAGTCGTTCCGCCCTACGATGATCCAGCCATCATTGCCGGTCAAGGCACCTGTGGGTTTGAAATTCTAGAAGACCTGCCCGAAGTCGATCTTGTTCTCGTTCCAGTGGGCGGAGGCGGTCTGTTGAGTGGCATTGCGGCGGCGATCAAACAAATACGACCCGCGACACAGGTGTGGGGCGTCGAGCCGGAGCTTGCCGCCGACGCCGCAGCCAGCATCGCAAGCGGAAAAATTGTGAGTTACACACCGGAACAAACGAGCAGAACGCTTGCCGATGGACTGCGCACCCAGCATGTGGGCGAACTCAATTTTGCACACCTCCGCGCATTCGTCGAAGGTATTGTGACAGTATCGGAGACGGAGATCGCATCCGCCATGCGCGCGCTGCTGTTTGAAGCCAAGCTGGTGGCGGAGCCGAGCGGGGCCGTGGCCGTGGCCGTGGCGCTGTATCACGCGCAGGAACTGCAAGCCGCCGGTAAAACCATCTGCGCTGTCGTGAGTGGCGGAAATGTCGAGCCGAGCGTATTGAGAAACTTGCTGGACGCGGCAATCTGAATCGCAAACTCAGGCTGCGGAGAGCACGCGGGCCATCTCCAGTGTGCAACTACCGGAATAGACAAACGCACGCGCTCATTAAAACGCGGAAAATTTCAGGAAAATTATTGTAATTTTCGCGTACCTACTGAGGCTTTTTGGACCCCTCTCGCGTCTTAATCAATAGACCGTACGAATTCTGATTCACTCAAGGAAAAATTGTCAGTGCGTTATCGACTCCTCCGGCTCTCTGTTTTAATTTTCCTGCCGTTTCTTTTGGCCAGCAGCGTTTTCGCGCAAAACTCCACCGGCAGCCTGCATGGCACGGTAATGGATCCATCGGGAGCGATCATTCCGGGCGCTTCGGTCGTTCTTTCCGGCAATGGAAAAACGGTCAGCACCACCAGCGGCGGCACCGGCGCATATCATTTCAACGGACTTGCTCCGGGACATTACAGCGTGAATACAACGATTGAGGGATTCACTCCCTTTGCCCTGCCGGACATGGCAATCGTGGCGGGCAAATCGAAAACGCTGAACATATCGATGTCAATCGCGGTGCAGCAGCAGAAGGTGCAGGTCACGGCCGAAAGCAACACCATCGATACCTCGCCTGATAGCAACGCCAACTCCGTCGTGATCAAGGGAAAAGACCTGGATGCTCTGTCGGACGACCCCGATGAGCTATCGAATGAATTGCAGGCTCTGGCCGGACCGTCGGCGGGCCCGAACGGCGCCCAGATTTACGTGGATGGATTTTCCGGCGGCCAGATTCCGCCCAAATCGTCGATTCGCGAAATTATCGTGAATCAGAATCCGTTCTCGGCCGAATTTGATCGGCTCGGATATGGCCGGATCGAGATTCTTACGAAACCCGGCACCGACCATATCCACGGAAACATCTTCTCGCGGGGCAATTATTCTGCCTTCAACGCGCAGAACCCGATCCTGAACTCCAACTTGCTGCCCGGGCAGCCGCGGATTCAGGAACCCAGCTATTATTCGTATTTCGTCTACGGCAACATCGGCGGCCCGATCAGCAAGACGTCTTCTTATTTCTTCGATGTCTTCAATCGCCAGACCCAGAATGAAAGCATAATCGACGCAATCAATCCCGCCAGCATTACGCCTTCCGCGCCCAATGGAACGCCGCTGAATGAGACGGTCAGCAATCCCAGTTCGCGCCTCGACATCGGTCCTCGCCTCGATTTTCAGGCCGGTAAATCGAACACGCTGACTGCGCGCTATGAGCTTTACCGCAACGTGCAGACGAACGACGGCGTGGGTGAGCTCTCCCTTCCCACCCAGGCGTACAACCTGCACAACGAGGAGAACACCATCTATGCCATCGACAGTCTCGTGTTGAGCAAAAATTTCGTTGATAACATCCGTTTTCGTTACCGCCGCATCCGGGATCAGCAGTCAGCGCAGTACACATTTCCCACAGTCAACGTTTCCGGCGCGTTTACCGATGGCGGCAACAATTCCGGTACCGTGCGTGACAACCAGGACAACTATGAGATCCAGGATTATTTCACGGGTTCGGCGGGCGGCCATGCGCTGAACTTCGGCGGTCGGCTGCGTGCCTATCGCGACGCTAATTTTACGAACGGGGGCACGAACGGCTCTTACACCTTCCAATCCACGCAGGCATATGCGGCGCGCACTCCGCAGAAATATACGGTGACGGTCGTCAACAATGGCCAGTACACGGCGCGCGCGATTCCGTTCGACGTTGCCCTGTTTTATCAGGACGACTGGTCCGTCAACAAAAAGCTGACATTCAGTTACGGCTTGCGCTGGGAAACGCAGAACTATATCCACGACAAGAGCGATTTCGCTCCCCGCCTGTATCTTGCGTATGCGCTGGGACATGGTCCGAGCCGGCCGAAGACGGTCATACGGGCCGGCTATGGATGGTTCTATCAGCGGTTCACCGTTGCCAACGGTTCGCTGGGAACGCCTTACGTCATTCAGACGATCCATAACAATCTGCCGTCCAATCCTCTGACTCCGTCCAATCAGCAGATTTACACGGTAACCAATCCAACCGGCTATAGAGAGACAAGCCCCGGAATCGCGGTGAAACCTCCCACGCCTACGGCTTCCAATTCCGCGCCGGCCTACTGGACGCTGGCGCCAAACTTCCACGCTTCCGTGGACATGCAAGGGGCGATCGGAGTGGACCGGCAGATCGCGAAAAACGTCACGGGAAATGTGACGTACATTTACAGCCGCGGAGTTCACCAGTATTTGAGCAACAACACCAGCGCACCATATTTCAATGGGGCAACAAATACCTATCCGATCACGCCCCTGGTCGCGCCACCTATGAACATTTATCAGTATCAATCCGGCGCCGTGTATCGGGAAGACCAGGTCATCGCAACAGTCCGCGCGCAGTTGAAACAGTTCAGCCTGTTCAGTTTCTATACGTACAGCAATGCTCAGGGAGATACCAGCGGAGTCACCAGCTTCGTATCGAATGCGCATGACCCCGGGCAAGATTATGGGCGGACCGATTTCGACATCCATAATCGTTTTCTGATTCTCGGAGATGTCAAGCTGCCGTACGCAATTTCCGTTGCGCCGTTCTTCGTCTACAACTCCGGAACGCCGTATAACATCACGACTGGAAGCGATCTGACGGCGAATAATCAGTTCAACGCCCGGCCGACCTTTGCTGCCAGCTGCAATGAACCGAACGTAACCCGAACCCAGTACGGCTGTCTGAATTCCAATCCGATCGGCACCAACGAAAAGATCATTCCTTATGGCCTGGGCACCGGGCCTTCCAACTACAGCATGAACCTTCGGCTGGCGAAGGTCATCGGGTTCGGACCGCGGCTGGCCGCACACGGCGGTCCTGGGTATCACGGGCACGGCCATGGGCTACAAGGACGCGGACTCAGCGGCAATGCGGCAGGCCCCGGGCAACTGGATGTGAGCGTACCTCGCAAATACAGCTTGACGCTCTCCGCGTACGCGTCGAATGTATTCAACCGGGAAAACCTGGGCACACCGAATGGCACATTGACTTCTCCGTTCTTCGGAAAGTCGCAATCTCTTGCGGGAGGGTTCTTTGGGCCGTCAACCGCGGGCAATCGAAGCATCTTCTTAAATGCAGGCGTCAGTTTTTAGTGGGTGTCGTCGCGCGGGCAAACACCGGGTTTCCCGGCTTCGCATGGCTCGGAATGACAGGTCGATTTTCGGAAGGACGGATCTGTTTCCAAGCCCCAGGCGGTTCTACGATTGGGGTTTTGCTTCCGATGCCGGCTGTGGAAGCCGGACGATAAATTCCGTGTTGCCGGGCTGCGATTTGAACTGAATATCGCCCCCGAAATGGGTGACGATGATTTTATGAGCGATGCTCAGTCCCAGGCCGGTGCCTACACCGATCGCCTTGCTGGTGAAAAAAGGCTCAAAGATCCGAGCGGCATCCCCGGCAGATATTCCAGCCCCGTCATCGCGAATGGCCACGCAAACGTCCGCTCCCTCAACCCAGGTGCGAATGCCGATGTGACCTTTCTGTGGCGAAGCGTCGATAGCATTGTCCAACAGATTGGTCCAGACCTGATTGAGGCCGTTGGCCGTGGACTGCAACACAGGCACGTCGCTGCCGAATTCTTTTAGCACGCGGATTTCCTTCTGCCGTATTTTGTGACCGAGAATGATCAGAGTGCTTTGCAATCCCTCATGCAAATCGATCGTCTGATGGCCCATCTTCTCGCCATACGAGTAGCGCTTGACGGCGACGACTAGGTCTGTGATGCGCGCAACACTTTCTTCAATGGTCTCCAACTGCTGAATGCTCGACACCAGCGCTTCCACCCAATGAAGCGCGTCCGAAAGTGCTTCCGGACGAAAGCTGGAACGCGCGCGCGCAAGCTTGTCCGCAGTCAGGCCCATGCCAACCAGCGGGGGAGCCAGCTTCCATCCATCTTCGATTCCGCTCTCTTCCAGCCATTGCGCCAGGGCATCCTCTGCATCCGCCTGATCGAGTGAGCCGACGGGGGTAAACTTATGCCGCCTCAAAATATATTCCTGCAGGTCGGCGACACAGCCCAGCTCCTCCGGGCTCATGCCGGAGTGGCAGGTGCGGAGGTTCAGTTGCTGCAGGCGTGTCACATTCTCGCGCAACTGAACTGTCGCGCGACGGGCGGCCGCGCCGGGATTGTTGAGCTCGTGCATCAGACCCGCCGCCATTGTCCCGAGAGACGCCATCTTCTCGCGTTGCATCAGGAACACCTGCAGCCCTTCCAAACGCGAGGACATGTTGGCCAGAATTCCTTTTCGAACCTCCGGGCAAGTTGCCATCAGGTACCAGAATCCGTCCTCGTCCAGACGCAGGAGCCGACTGGGCTCAGTAATGACGCCATCGACCCGGCTGGGAGACCCGGTCAGCAGAGGGACCTCGCCGAAACTTTCACAATTTTGATGAACGCTGATTGTCCGTCGCGTGCCGTCCGGTTCAATGTATTCCGCACGGACGCCGCCCTCGACCAGGATCCAGAATGAGAGCGCGAATTCGCCGTCGCAGCGTACCTTGTCGCCGGAGTCCGCTTCGATCAGTTCGGCGCGCATCAAACACTCCACCGTATTTTCGGCCATATTCGCAAAAATGGGGATGCGGCGGGCCGCCGTGAGCAGCGACGATTGCTCCGCAGGCGTAAGATCGGCGAGTTTTCCTTTACGTTTCATCGGTCATCGTTAGACGTTTGCAAGATACTCATGCACAAACTGCACTGCAATGGAACCCTGGCCTACTGCAGAAGCGACGCGTTTGACACTGCCGAAGCGAACGTCTCCAGCGACGAAAATTCCGGGAACGCTGGTCTCCAATAAATAGGGTGGCCGATCTATTTTCCACTGGAACGAGTTGCTGGCAAGCCGCAAATCCGCTCCGGAGAGCACAAATCCCTTCGGGTCCCGAAGAATCTCCGAGGGCAGCCAGTCCGTCTTGGGTTCGGCCCCCACGAAGATGAACAGCGCGGACGCCTCCTCGACCACTTCTCCCACGGGCGTGCGCAGCCGCACACATTCCAGATGGCCGTCGCCGCCTCCATCGATCACTTCGGTCTGGGTACGCACCTCGATATTTTCTGCCGCGCGAACCTGGTCGATCAGGTAGCGCGACATGCTTTTTTCGAGCGAACTCGCCCGCACCAGCATCTTCACCCTGGCGGAATAACGGGCGAAATGAACCGCCGCTTGTCCGGCGGAATTTGCCCCTCCGACGATGAAGACCGTCTCGTCCTTGCACGAGATAGCCTCGGTCAGCGCCGCTCCATAATACACGCCCGCTCCAGTCAACCGCTCCAGGTTAGGCGCTGTCAGCCGGCGATATTCGACTCCAGTCGCGATCAGAGCGGTGTGGCACCCGATCTCATTTCCTTCAGCCAATTGGATGAAGTGATATTGCCCTTCGGTGCGAATTCCTGTGGCGCGCCGCGAAAGAAATTCCGCCCCAAAGCGAGTGGCCTGGACGGTGGCGCGACGGGCCAGATCGTCCCCGCTCAGCCCGGCAGGGAAACCAAGGTAATTTTCAATGCGCGAACTGCTGCCTGCCTGACCACCGGGAGCCGCAATTTCAATCACCAGGGTTTTCAGACCCTCCGATGCGCCGTAGACCGCTGCGCCCAACCCTGCCGGCCCGGCGCCGACAATCACGAGATCGTAAAAATCGTGCTCCGCCTGAATGCGCAGGCCGACCTTTTCGGCGAGCACAGAAAGCGGCGGTTCGACGAGCGCCTCGCCATTGGGAAGCAACACGACAGGCAATTTGGCCGGATCGAGGTTGAACTCGGCCAGCAATTTTCCGCTTTCGCTGTTGGCTTCTGCGGTTGGCTCCAGCCAGTGGTAAGGGACGTGATTGCGGGAAAGAAACTCGCGAATCCCATGGCCGGCGGGAAGCCAGCGGGAACCGATCACCCGCAAGCCTTCAAACGGTGGGCGGTAATCCTGGTTCCAGGCCTCGAGCAAATCGTCGAGCACGGCATAGAGCCGTTCTTCAGGAGGATCCCAGGGCTTGGTAAGGTAGTAGTGGATTTTGGCCGCATTGATGGCGCGAATGGCGGCGTCGGTGTCCGCATAGGCGGTAAGCAGAACCCGTTTCGCCGCGGGAAAAATAGCAATGCTCTTTTCCAGAAATTCCACGCCCGACATGCCGGGCATCCGCTGGTCGGAAAGCAACAGGGCGACTGCCTCGCCGCGCCGCTTCAACTCAACGGAGACATCGAGCGCCGACTGCCCGGAAGTAGCACGGATGATGCGGTATCGGCTTCCATAATGGCTGCGCAAATCCTGCACCAGTGCTTCCAGCACGCTGATGTCGTCATCGACGCTCAAAAGGACAGGTTTTCTCATGGACTTGTGCTTCATGCTTTCCGACAGATTCGCAAAAGAAACTAAAGTTGCAAAAAGTTCCAATTTGGGTCTAGTTCCAGTTATCCACGCAAAAACAATCGAGGAGCAAAACAAAAGGCGTTACCCTATGAATGCACCTCTTGCACAATTTGCTTCGACGGAATGTCTTGGTTCGATTGTTTCTGTCTCCTTTCCCCAAGGGTAGCAGGAGCGCAGTACGAAAATGGCTGGCAGTCAAAGTTCCGGCGCTAAATTGCCGATACAGGAAACAGAAACGACAACTAGCTCGATCTTTCTGATTCCGCCGTTCTCGCGGCAAGATTGCAGGACGACGGAAACGTTTCACTGTGTGTCCGAAATTTCTGCCATGAAAAAAATTATTCTTGCTGACAACCAATCCATCTTCCGCGCGGGTGTGGCAAAAACTCTCGCGCTACAGGACGACATTCGCATCATTGCGCAGTGTACAGACAATGAGCGCCTGTTGCAGGCGATACGAACATTCCGCTCTTCGATCGTCATCTTTACGTCCTCGCTGCAGCCCGATTTGCCGAAGCTGATCCAGTCGACCCAGGCAGCGGGAAGCAGGTTGATTGTGATTGCCGAAAATACGGAATCGCTGCATACCTATGCCAATCACGGTTTCGATGGGGTAATTTTTCGGGACATCACAGGTCCGGGTCTGGTCGACTGCGTAAGCTCTGTCGCTTCCGGGCAAAACTATCTTCAGCAAAAATCGGGGCGGTCGTTGACGGAAGAGGCCGATGCTGTCGGCGCCCGCGTCCGCGATCGGCTGACCGCGAAGGAAATAAAAATCGTCGCATTGATCGTCCAGGGATACAAGAACAAAGAGATCGCCAGCCATCTTGGAACGACGGAGCAGGTGATCAAAAATTATCTGCGCAATGTTTATGATAAAACCGGCGTATCGGATCGTCTCGAACTGGCGCTATTTACCATTCACCACCGTACGCTGGCCGAGGCGGCAGCCCAGGCCGGCGGACAGATGGAACTGGCAACGGCCCGCGTCTGAAAGCAAAAAAAAATTCCCTCTCTCTCAGAGTTCGTCGTTTCTTCGAGAGCTCGTCGAAAGATGAATTGCTTTTTGCGGCCCGAACTTCAGGGCGCGACCTCGTACAGGATCAAAGAGAAATTCCCCGCTTCCAGGGAATAAAGTCGTCCTGGCGTAGTATTTCTGCCTTCGTTTGTTTCTCTCCGCTGGCGATCTGAATCATGAAGTCCAGAATCGCCTCTCCCGATTGCTGGATCGTCTTCTTCCCCGAAATGATAGTGCCGCAATCGAAATCGATAATGTCCGACATGCGGCTGGCCAGCTCGGAGTTGGATGAAAGTTTAATGACCGGCGAGATGGGATTGCCGGTCGGTGTTCCAAGGCCCGTTGTGAACAAGATGACGTTCGCTCCCGCGCCTGCCTGCCCGGTTACCGCCTCAACATCATTGCCGGGCGTGCATAACAGATTCAGCCCTGGTTTGGTAGCGTATTCCGGGTAATCGAGGACATCGACAACCGGCGACGTGCCTCCCTTTTTCACCGCACCGGCCGATTTCATCGCATCCGTAATCAGTCCATCCTTGATGTTGCCGGGAGACGGATTCATATCGAACCCGCTGCCAATCGCTTCGGCACGCGTGGCATACGCCTGCATCAGTCGGGCAAAGCGATCCGCCACGGCAGCATTCCTGCACCGGTCGATTAAATTCTGTTCCACACCGCACAGTTCCGGAAATTCCGACAGAATGCTTTTCCCACCTAACGCGGCGATTAAGTCCGATACATGGCCAATGGCTGGATTCACCGAGATACCGGAAAAACCGTCGGAGCCTCCGCACTTGAGCCCGACCGTGAGTTTTGAAAGCGGAGCCGGTGCGCGCTCCAGCTTATTCGCTTCCATCAATCCGAGGAATGTGTGATGAATCGCCTGCGACAGCATGGCGCTTTCCAATTGGCTCCGCTGTTGGTCAAGAATCAATAGTGGCTTGTCCAGACTCGGCGAGCGTTTCGCGATTTCCTCCCGCAGGAGGGAAATCTGCGCATTCTGACAGCCGAGGCTCAAGATTGTCGCGCCGGCCACGTTTGGATGATGAATGTACCCGGCGATCAGCCCGCAAAGAAGGCGCGCGTCCTCCCGCGTGCCGCCGCATCCGCCTTCGTGGGTGAGAAATTTCACTCCGTCAACATTGGCGAATGTTCCGCGATGTTGCGGCGAGACGTCTCGCAGGGCAGGGCGATACTCGGCAATCTCATTCAGCTTGCCATCGGCATAAAGACCGGAAAGTTCGGCAACCTGGCGGACATAAACGTCGCTGGAACCGAGGCCCAGACCTTTCTCGAATGCTTCCTGAAGAATTCGGATATTCCGGTTTTCGCAAAATACCAAAGGAATGACAAGCCAGTAATTGCGCGTGCCTACCTGTCCGTCGGCGCGGTGATAGCCGAGGAACGTCCTGTTTTGCCATCTGGAAACATCGGGAGCAATCCACGCGTAGCTTTGGGTCGCCGAATGAAAGCCCATCGCCTGATGATGCACATTCTCTGTCGTAATACGCTCTCCGGTTGCGATCGGCTCTAAAGCTTTTCCGACCAAAACTCCGTACATGCAGATCGCGTCACCGGCGGAAAAGTCCTGAAGCGCGAATTTATGTTTGGCCGGAACGTCGGAAACGAGCCGGTATTCTTTGCCCGCAACAATGGCTTCATCGCCAGCAGACATATCCGCGATCGCAACCGCGATATTGTCCCGGTCGTCGATTATCAACGCTTGCCTTCGGTAGACCTCAAGTTTGCTCATAATTCCAGATAATTCATTCTATCGGGGCAGCAGGGAAGGTCGCTGCCGCCAATCGTTCGTACAAAGGTAAACTATGGAACGACCGCCAGGAGGCCCATGCGAACGCCCCTTTCACGCAGAAATTTCATCTTCACATCTGGGGCGGCCTCTTTGGCGAGCATTGCTCCACGTTGGATGCGAGCGGAAACGTCGCCCTCTGAAAAACAGCACGTAGCCGTCCGCGCTGATCGCGAGATCGGCGTCGTGCGTCCGGAATTTCACGGGCAATTTGCCGAGCACCTTGGCTCCTGCATTTACGGTGGCCTGTGGGTCGGCAACAACTCCGCCATACCGAACATCCGTGGATATCGGAAGCAGGCGGTGGAATACCTCAATGAACTGGGCGTGCCCGTCCTCCGCTGGCCGGGCGGATGCTTCGCCGACGCTTACCATTGGCAGGATGGCATCGGACCTGCGAGCAAACGCCCGAAACGCGTCAACATCAACTGGGGCGGCTATGTCGAAGACAACAGCTTCGGCACGCATGAGTATATCGGCCTTTGCCGCTTGATCGGCGCGGAGCCGTACATCGCGGGAAATGTAGGCAGCGGTTCTCCGGTGGAACTGCAGCGATGGGTGGAGTACTGCAATTTTCCATCCGGAAGCACTCTTTCCGACGAGCGCGCCGCGAATGGATCGTCCGAACCTTTTCGCGTCCGATATTGGGGTGTAGGAAACGAAAGCTGGGGCTGCGGCGGCGACATGCGGCCGGAGCAATATGCCGACGACTATCGGCAGTTCGCAAACTATATCAAAGCGTATGGAGGAACCACACCGTTTCTCATCGCAAGCGGTCCCTCCGGGAATGACGTTCATTGGACACGTGGGCTGCTCGACCACACCGCAGACGACCTCCCTAATGGAATCAGCATGCATGATTATTCCGGCGGCGCGGCCGAGCCGACCTATTTCAACGTCTCGCAAATGAATGAGCAACTGTCGAACTTTTCGCACATGGAAGCGGCCATTGTGCAGCAACGGGCCATTCTCGACGGCTATCGCCATGGCAAGCAGGTTGGATTGGTGCTCGATGAATGGGGTGTCTGGGACAAGATTGTGCCGGAAGAGGCGAAGCGCAACGGCGCACTTTGGCAGCAAAGCACGATGCGCAGCGCGGTCGCCGCGGGCCTGGGGTTGAACGTATTTAACCGTCAGGCAGACAAACTGTACATGTGCAACATCGCACAAATTATGAACGTGCTCCAGTCGCTGCTGCTTACCGATGGGCCGCAAGGAACGCAATGCATTCGCACAACAACGTACTATGCATTTGCGTTATTCAAGGCCCATCGCTCGCAGATGTCGGTCGATGTGGATACCGGCGATTCGTCGCCTCTGGCCCTTTCGATCTCTGCATCCAAAGCCGCAAACCAGCTGGCAGTCAGTTTCGTCAATCCTCATGCGGAAGGCGAGATGGAAATCGAGTGCGACCTGTTCGGCGCGAATGCTCGAAGCGTCTCGGCGCAGATATTGCACGATACGGACCAGAATGCCTGCAACAGCTTCGAGGATCCAAATCGAATCGTTCCCAAAACCCATCCCGCACGAATCGAAAATGGCAAGTTGATGCTGGATCTGCCCGCGCTTTCCGTGGCTACAGCTTCGGTACAGATTGCATAGCTTCTCTGAAAGCTTCGCTATCGGAAAACTCGTGACGAGCTTCGCACTGAACTGCAAGGGCCAACTTGGGAGCGGCGGGACGTTGGCTGCTTCGTACATCCGACCAGCCCCGCTTTTTCAGAGTCTCAACGACGGACTCCTCCGCAATCAACGCGGTTAGACACGCAAGATAGGCCGTCAATTCTCCGAAAATTCTGGTTTCAATAAATATGCCGTAGGCGAACATCAGACCGAACCATGCCGGTAGCGTCCAGAGCCACACGCGCAGGGTTGCATCGCGAACGGAACGGCGCAGGAGAAAAATAGCTGGAAACATATAGCATCCCGCGCTAAATAGCTGGGGCCAGCAGAGCGGGAAAAGCACCAGTCCCGTATTGATCAAAAAACGGTACGACAATTCCGTAGGATTTGCACGGAATACCCAATCGACCCACTGATGCCACGCCAGCCATGTCAGCGCCAGCGGCAGTACGATTGCCCATGTCCGTAAATCTTTGAGGCGCCTCCAATCGACGCGACCATTCTCAACCGTACGAGCCAGCACGAAAAAAAGAAGCAGCATCAGGGTCGTTTCGCGATTGATGGTTCCCAGGAGGAACCAGCCTGCAAAGAGTGCGGGATGCCGGCGGAAATAGATGAGATACAGACCGACAGAGAAAAACATCAGGCTGGGAAAGTCGTAATAGTAACCGAGGTTCTGGGTTGCGTGCAAAATGTACGCGGCGACGCACAGGATCAGCACGATCGGATAAATCCAAACAGTCAGCAGGCGTTCTCTTGATGCGGCCCGATAGATTCGCATGATCACAATGCCGGTCACGACAATGCAACCCGTATAGATGCACATCAGCAGGACCGATTCCGGAGTGATGCGGCGAAGTACCCAGGGCGCAAATCTCTTCAGTCCAGACGCGAGCGCGATGCATACCGTAGAGCTATGTGCCCAGCGCAGAGCGAACATCATCATCACGCGCCCCTGGAACGGCATCCGGTCCGCACCGTTTTCATAGCGGTACAGATACATATACGAGGGAACGTAGCGCAGGTAATACCACGCGATCTGGATTGTCGCCAGCAGGTACAGCGCCTTCGCAAGCGGCCCAATCTTTTCGCCGTCAGCACCCGTCTGCTCGGGCCGGGAGTCGAGAGCTCTCATTGCCTCCAGCCGCCGTTTCTTTCAAACAGAATCGTGGTTTTGTCCCGATAGTCCACCTTCCAGCCGGCACTGTGTTCCAGCAGATAACTCAGCGGAGCATTTGTTCGGAACAGGACATAGCGAATGGAATATTTGTCGAGCACGCGGAAGCTGCCCTGCAGTTGCACGAGATCGAGATAGTCTTTGAAGATGCCATTGTGTTCGAAGATGTCCACGCGGGAGTCCACGAACACCGGAACCTGACGCACATTCCAGATCATGTACCCGCCCCACAAATAGTCGTTCAACACTTTCCCTTCGGGGTGGAAATGATCCAGATAGACTTGGGCTTTCACCGGATACTGCGCCACGGAGGCGTCGCGTAACGCGCGGCTGGCGGGAAATTTCCAACAGATTGCCGCGGCGCAGGCGACGATGATTACAGCGTTCAACCACGGCTTATCGCGTTCCGCACTGTATCGCGGGAGATAGTTGCGCAAGTCTTTTGCAAGCAGGGGAACAATCAGAATCGCGGCGAGAAACAAGAATCGCGAATACGTGAATCCTGCATATACGCCGAGAAGCAGAAACGCCACCTCATGCAGCTTCCATCGCCTTCGCCGTGCAAGTTGAACGACAATGCCGCAGATGAGCGCAGCCAGCACGACCTTGCCACGCGGAGAATGAAAGTCGACGCTTCTCCATTCGATGATGTTCGCAATGTTCAGCTTTTGTCGGAACGCGAGATCGAAGGGATAGGCCACCAAACGCCAGCCGTAAGGATTGACAAATAAAGCCAGCACGGAAAAGACGAGCGCTCCGGCCAATTTGCGGCCCTGCCGCACGCTCCAGCGGTTGGCCGTGATCGCCCCCCAGTCTCCTTCGACGCAGCCGCACATTCCAAACAGCGCGAACACCACCAGGCCAATCAACCAGGAACCGTGGGTGTTCACCCAGACCATGAAGAGCGGCGGCAGCGCCCAGATGCGATTTGATCGCTCACCGAAGCGATAAAGGATGGCGAGTTCCACAACCAGGAAGATCCATCCAAATAGCAATGTTCGCGGGCCGAAAGAGACGGTCGCCAGCGCCAGCGCGAGGATCGACGCCAAAAATGCACCTTTGACATTGCCCGACTCCATCGTCGCCAGTCCAAATACTCCCAGCAGCACCACGGTGATGGAGAGATAGGTGACAAGAAAAATCCCGCGGGCGCCGAACCATCGCGATGCCAGGTAAAACGGGACCTCCGCCAGCCACTCCGGATCCATCCAGGGTTTGCCGCGCGTAGTGAACGAATAAACATCCTGATGAAGAACGGCATGATGCTGCAGCAGAAATTGGGCGTTGCGCAGATGCCAGCCGATATCTGGGTCAGCATTGGTTTTTGGCAGCGCCAGAAAAACCGCGCTAGCAAGCAATACTGCCAGTAACACGGGAAAACTGCACACTCCTCTGAATACCGAGTCCAGAATGGGAGCCCCGATTTGCTGCTCTTCCGGTGCAATTACGGAAGTAACCATCTCCTTGAAAATTCCCTCGTCAGTCGACAGATTGTTGCCGCAAGCTGGTACGAAGGTTATCGGCAAGTAACTTGAAAACCTCACCGGCACGAGTGACCTTCGGCGCTGAAATGCCGATACATACATGCAGTATGGCAAGTTCAAACCACAGAACCGAAGCAACCGGCAATTGCTCGAATGCAATAAAACGGCCCGCGAGAAGGCGGAAACTCGCGGAAGATGGCGGCCAAAGCCTGCTCGAAACGGCCCTGTTTCTACCGCTGCTGGTACTTCTGGTGGCCTTCGCCGTGGACTTTGGCTATATGTTTATCGTCGCCGCGAACCTAAGCTCCGCTTCCCGCGCTGCCGCGGAGTATTCCGTCCAGGGATATGAAACTCCTGGCCAGGCGACCATGCCCGCTGCCGGACCGATATCTATCGTCACCTCTGTATCCGCTCTTGCGGTGGGCGATCTGAGCGGATTGGTCAGCGCCTCCACCACAACCACCGTCCAAGTGTGTTCGAAGGAGATCGGCGTGACGAACAGTGTGGCGCAATGCGCCGGCTACGGACCGGTCGGAACCTCCTACACGCCGGGGACCGATCCCGAAGCCCCCACGTTTGTGCTGAACCGCGTCGATGTTACGTACACCGTGCAGCCACCGATTCCGCTTAGCTTTTTCTCCCATCCTCTGGTGCCTTCGCTGAAATTTCACCGCCAGGTATCCATGCGAGCGCTGGATTGATGCGGATATTTCGGACTCCTCATCGACGGCGTAGCAACCGCCGTCACATACCGCTTCCGCACCCAGAAAATCCCGTGTACGGCGAAAGTGGTTCTCTCATGGTGGAATCTGCCCTTGCGCTGCTCGTGGTGCTGCCCATGGTGTTTTGGCTGTTTGAAATGTCGATGCTGACCTACACGTACAGCGTCCTTGGAGACGCCGCGCGCCAGGGAGTCCGCTATGCCATTGTCCATGGAACGGACAGCAGTAATTGCAGCGGACCCAGCACAGGATGCGCGGACAGCGCCGGTGCGAACGTCAGTTCCGTGGTGAAGACGTATGCCGCGTACTCCTTTCACAATCTTTCGAACATGCAGGTAAGCGTCACGTATCCCGATGTGAGCTCCAGTCCCCCGTCGCGGGTAAACGTAACCATCAATTACACCTATGTGCCCTATATTCAGTTGCCCGGCATCGTCCACAGTATTCAGATGAGCGCGCAAGGCCGCATCGTTTATTAGCAGGAGAGGCCCTGGAGCGTTACGGGCCGGAAAGACCAATCAATGCCAAAAACCGACAAAAATCCGCTCGCGGAAAACGCGGGGGAATCCGGTCAGATTCTTGTCTCTTTGCTGCTGATGATGGCCCTTTTCCTGATGGCTATTGTCGGTTTCTCGGTCGATCTTACGAATCTTTGGTTTCATCGCCAGGCCGCACAATCTGCCGCCGATGCCGCCTGCCAGGCCGGCGCACTTGATATGTCGGCCGTGATCGCCGGACTTTCGCTGCCGAAGATAGGATTTACGGCCGGAACTGCCGGAAATTGCAGCGCCAGCCCCGGCGGCACGATTTGCTTCTATGCCAACGCAAATGGCTATAACGGTTCCGGCCTGAATTCCGAAACATCGAACTCCGTGGCGTGGACTTTCCCTGCTTCCGTGTCCGGAGTCACCACGCCGCCCAGTTCCATCACGGATTATCCCTTTCTGAATGTGACCGTCACGGAAAACGTGAAGACGCATTTCCTTTATACGGTGAACGGAACGCGCTATCAGAAGGTCGCGGCCACCTGCACATGCGGCCTGGTGCAGGAAAAAGAAGCCGCTCCAATGGTGGTGTTGAACCCTACCGCGTATGGCACATTCACATACAGCGGCGGAGGGAAGTTGACGATTGTGGGCGGGCCGCAGCGCAGCTTGCAGGTAAATTCCACGAACGCGACCGCTATCGCCTGCTCTCCCTCGGCGCTGATCGATACCAGCAATGGCGGGCCCAAAGGGACCGGCTCCGATGTCGCAACCGTGGGCGGACCCGCGCAAGCGCCAACCACCTGTTACGGCGGCGGGTTCAGCGGAGGGAGCACGGGAAGCTGGCATGGAGGCGTGCTGCCGATTGCCGACCCTTACGCCGGCGTCGCCGCGCCCACACAGCCAGCAACATCGACCACAGCAACGACACCGCATGTCGTCATCTACGGGCAAGATGGATGCCCCGATCACTCCCCGACAAATTACGTGTCGACTGTTCCCCACTCGGGATGCGACGAGTTTGAGCCCGGCTATTATCCCAGCGGCATCAACCACGGCGCAAACGATGTGCTGATCTTCAAGCCCGGCATTTATTACATGAACGGCAGTTTGAGCATCAGCGGCAGCTCAGAGGTGCGTTTGGCGACGCCCTGCGTGCCGGCCTGTAGCCCTTACTCAACAACCTTGTGGCAGCAGACTGATGGCCTGATGTTCTACTTTCTCAGCGGAAGCGTAAATCTTAGCGGGGGGACGGGACAGCTATCCTCCAGCCGCGTCGATCCGCTTCCGTCTACCTCCATGACCTGTGACGGGAGCGTTCCCAATTCCTCCCTGGGAATGCCGAGCTCGTTGAACGGAAACATCCTGATCGGCCAATGCACGCAGAATGGCACCTACTGGGACTCTTATGGCGATACCACTGATGCGCGCGGAAGTCCAGGTAGCCGCGGTTTGCTGATCTTCCAGGCCCATACCGACACAACGGAACCGCAGATGAGCGGATCCGGGCAACTTTCTTTTTCGGGCGCCCTCTATCTCCACTCCACGGGCTATGCCGACGTGCTGAATATCAGTGGTGCGGCCAGCAGCGGCACCTTCATCCTGGGCCAGATCGTCACGGACGAAGTGAACCTCAGCGGCAGCGGCGCGATCAACTTGGCGTTGAATCCGTCGCCGTCAACCGAGTTGCTGAAGGTCGGAATGCTGCAATAGCGGGCTTCGCGCTGAAATTGGAACAGAGTAACCGCGAGAGATGGGATTGCCCCAAAGATGTTGCGTTATGTTTACTTCCTGGATTCATTACTTTTGTACTCGTTGGTAACTAGAGTTCTCGTTACTGCCTGCCGATAACTGGATAGGATTCAACTCACAACCCAAGCCAGACGGCCTTCGCTTATCTCTGCCGGAACGCGGCGAAGCAAGGAAGCCGCATGGCAATGCAGCACACCCTAAGGAGACACACCATGATGAACCTGAAATCGCTTTTCCTCCGCCTTGCGAAAGAAGACTCCGGTCAGGACCTGATCGAATACGCGCTGGTCGCGGCTTTGATCGGATTGGGCGCCGTCGCCGGAATGCACACCCTATCGAGCGACATCAGCACCGCGTTCAGCACCCTCGGCAGCACGTTGACGAGTGCAATGTAACAGGTCTCTTGCGCGGATTGCAGCCTGCACTCTTGTGAAGACAACCTTGTAAGGGCGCCCGGCCCCTGGTTTCCGGTATAGACCGTTGCCAATGCCGCTTCGCCCTTACGCCATTTCCCCAAAGCACATCGGAATCGTCAATCGCAGCAAGAGAAAATTCCACACACATTCCTGTAGCTTTGTTCGCACTTCACCGATAGATGAAAGTACAAAACCTTAGCAGGAATTGAACTTGTTCCGTTTGCCTTGGATAACAGATATGGCGGCTTTATCCCCCAGTTTCGTGTTTCTCTTGTGTGCATCGTTCTGCGCTTCGATCGGCGCGATGACGGACCTGCAAACCCGGCGCATTCCGAACGTCCTGACAGGAACCTCAGTCGCCGTCGGCCTGCTGCTGCACCTGACTGCGAATGGATGGAAATCGATGGCGTTGGCCGCCGCCGCCGGGCTGGTTGGCGGGGCGATATTCTTTGCCTTCTTTGTTATCGGGGGCATGGGCGCGGGCGACATCAAGTTGATGGCTGCCGTCTCAACGCTTGCGGGATTCGGACACCTCTCGGAGATCTTTGTTGCCACAGTGCTCGCAGGCGGGATTTTTGCGTGCGTGCTGGCCGTCTCACGGGGCAGGCTGAAGAGCACTCTGGTGAACGTCGGCTCACTCGCGCGGCACCATGCGGCTGCAGGACTGCTTCCCCATCCGGATTTGAATCTGCTGAATTCGAAAACCCTGCGCCTGCCGTATGCCGTGGCGATCGCCGCCGGATGCTGGGTCACCGTTCTGGGTCAGATCGCACTGAGGTAACGTCATGCCAAAACGCAGACTCACCTCGGCCTTTCTCGTCGCGCTGCTTATCTCCGGCCTTTGTACGTTTCTGCTCAGCAAGAAAATCGGCTTGCACCGTCAGCAACCGCTCCGCAGATCGCAATATCTGGCCGCGGCCCTGCCGCTGGAAGCCGGTGAGGTGCTGAAGCCCACTGACATCAAAACCATCGACTGGCCGGCATCGCTCCCGCTGCAAGGAGGCATCGTCCAGGCGAAGGACCTGATCGGGCGCGCTGTGCTGTATCCGCTCGGGGCGAACCAGCCGATTCTCGAACGCGACCTAGCGACCCCTGGCATGGGCCTGCTCGAAAAAATTCCGGAAGGAATGCGGGCCGTCGCTTTGCGATCGGATGAGGTGGTCGGCGTTGCGGGATTTTTGTATCCCGGCTCTCACGTCGATGTGCTCGTCACCTATCGCACCGACAAATCTCCAGAGCCTGCTACGGCGACAGTATTGCAGGACGCGGAGGTGCTAGCCGCTGGCCATCAGGTGGAACCCGATCCTACCGGCAAACCTTCCACTGTGAACGTGGTCACGCTGCTCATGAAGCCGGACGATGCGGAGCGCGTGGTGCTGGCAAGCACCCAGGGATCGATTCATTTTGTGCTGCGCAACAGTACGGACCAGGGACAGGTCAAGGATCCGCCGGTGGAACTCTCGCAGCTGATTCCAGGCGCCGATGGAAAGCCCTTGCCGACCCGCAAGGCCCTGATCGTTCGCGCCAAGCCCTATGTTGTCGAAACTGTGCTGGGCACCAAACAAATTGCAACCAGTTTCAATTGAATTTTTCGGTCAGTTTGAATCGAGTTAGAACAATTGAAGATCGCTACTCCAATTCGCGGCAACTTTTCCCGGCTCCTCCTGGGCGCGGCGCTGCTGCTGCCGCTCCATTCGATTGCATCGCGGTCCGCTGACGCGGAGACGGGGCATGCGCCCACGATTCCGCAGCCATCGCCAGTCAGCGTCCCCTTTTCGTCCGGCGTTGTTTCCGGAGACGTCGTGCAGGCCGACTCCATGGCGTCCAATCTCCACCTGGTTGTCGGGCGATCGATTTTCTTCAAGACAACCGCGCGCCTGCATCGGATCTATATCAGCGATCCGACCGTCTTGCAGTCCTTTACCTCCAGCCCGAACCAAGTGATTATCACCGCGAGGTCCCCAGGAGTCAGCAGTCTCGCGATTTGGGACGCCGCCGGCCACTCGACGCTCTACACGGTGTCGGCGGATGTGGATGTGGAGGCGCTTCGCCGCTCTATCCAGCAAGCTCTGCCGGGCGAAGCAGTTCGTGTCCGGGCGAAAGAAGGACGGGTATATCTGTCGGGCACCGTGCGGGGCGACGGTGCCGAGAAAGAAGCCGTAAAACTCGCTTCTATCTATTCCAAAGACGTGGTGGACTCATTGTCCGTCACCTACGTCCACCCGCAGCAGGTGCAGCTGAAGGTGCGCATCGCGGAAATCGATCGCACCAAACTGGCGCAGTTCGGATTCAATTTTTTCAGCGGCGGAGCCAACACATCGAGCGTTTCAACCCAGCAGTTCAGCAGCCTAAGCACGCAGAACAGCAGCACGGGCGGCACCGGCACGACAACACTCCAAGTCAGCAATCCGCTCAATTTCTTCATCTATAACTCTAAGCTCAATATCGGAGCGACCGTTGCGGATCTGGAGTCGCACAACATTCTCCAGATTCTTGCCGAACCCACCATCACGACAGTCAGTGGGCATGAGGCCGACTTTCTTTCCGGCGGTGAATTCCCCTACCCGGTCATTCAGGGCGGAGGTGGCACGTTTGCCTCGGTCACGATTATGTTCCAGCCGTATGGCGTCAAGCTGAAGTTCACCCCAACCGTCAACGCCGACGGCACGATTCTCTTGAAAGTGGCGCCGGAAGTCAGCGCGCTCGATTACAGCAATGCCGTCACAATTTCCGGATATACGATTCCGGCGATTTCAACCCGGCGCGCGGAAACGGAAGTCGAGCTCCGCGATGGAGAAAGCTTCAGCATCTCCGGGCTGCTGAATCACCAGACCACAGTTCTGTTGAGCAAGGTCCCGGGCATCGGAAACGTTCCGATACTTGGCGAACTATTCAAGTCCAAAAACAACACTCGCTCCGTGGTGGAGCTGGTGGTGATCGTGACCGCGACAGTTGTGGACCCATTGCACCATGCTACCCATCCCGTCACGCCAAAAATGTCGATTCCGAATCTAAGCACGAGCGCATTTGACAGCACCAACCCGAAAACGAGCAGGCAATGAGAGCGACAGGAGAGCGCAGCGTTCGATGATGAAGTCTCACAATTCAGCCGCAGCCAGGTTTGCGATATTCACCGTTTGCGCAGACGAAAAAACCGTCGCAAACGTAATCGACGGGTGCGCCTACACCCCGGACACGGAATTTGCCGGAGAATTTCACGATTATCTTGGCCGCAACAAGCGTCCGCAATTCTCTCAGCGAGTTAAGGATTCCGCGGCTTGCATCGGCATCATCGACTTCGATCGCGATCCGGACCAGGCCGGCGCGACTGCGGAGATCCTGCATCAATCGTTTCCCGGCAGGATTGCGACCATTGCAATCTCAACCCGCAATCACTCCGACCTGCTGCTGCAGGCAATGCGCGCCGGCTGCAATGAATTTCTGTGCCTCCCTTTCGATTTGATTCAGTACACCGAGACCATCGTGCGGGTGCAGTCGCGTTTCGCCGCGATGTCGCCGGAGGCACCGAAGAACACGGGCACCGTTCTCTCCTTCTTCGGAGCGAAGGGCGGTGTCGGCACGACGACGCTGGCCGTGTACCTGGCAACCTTCCTGGTTCGCCAGCACCGAAAAAAGACTCTGCTGATCGACCATCACCATCAACTCGGCCATGTATGCCTGTATCTCGGAATGAAGGAGAATCCATATCATTTCGACGAACTGCTGCGCAACGTGGATCGGCTCGATATCGAACTGCTGGCGGGTTTTCTGACGCACCATCCCAGCGGCCTCGATCTGCTGCCATCGCCGGACACCTGCGCGGCGCACTACACCGGCAGCGCTCACGCCATGACGGCGGTACTGGATTTTCTGCGCAGCCAATACGATTACGTCCTGCTGGATTCTTCGCTCGAATATCAGGACGTCAATTCCGCGACCGTCGAATGCTCGGATGAGGTCTATCTCGTCTCGACGCCGGACGTGGCTGCACTACGTGATCTCTCGCGCCATGTGGAGAACTTCGGCCTCGATGAAGCAATGGCCGGCAAATTGCGCATTGCCGTCAACCGGTCCTCCTCGAACGACGCCGTCAGCGCGGAACAGGTCGAAAGCGCCGTCCGCTTCCCTGTTTCGGTAACCATTCCAAACAATTACGTGGAACTGGTTCGGGCCATTAACGCCGGCGAACCCATTTCCCCGCAGCGCCGATCTGAGTTCACAACGCAGATCAGTAAATGGGCCAATCGCATCGCGCAGACCCATTCCGTTCCCGACGTGGAGACGCCGAAGCCCAATCGCTTTGCGTTCTGGAGATGAGAGAGATGAGCTTGAATCGACCCCGAACAATTTGGGGGTACTGCCATGGCTGACGCGCTGCTTTCCATGAGCATGCCCGACCGCGCCGCGCTGCTCGCGACACCGCTGCCGAAGTCCGTCTCGCTGAACACGCAGCAGGAAATCAAATCGGCGGTCCATCAGGAATTGATCAAGCGCATGGACCTGGAGAAGCTCGCGTTCATCCAGGAGAATCGCGCCGCGCGGCTTCAGCTTCTCGGACTGATTCAGCAACTGATCGGCGAACATGGGATTCCTCTGAGCGCCGCGGAGCGCGACCGCCTGGCAAAAGAAGTGGTGGATGAGGTGTTCGGCCTGGGGCCGCTGGAGCCGCTGTTGCAAGACCCTACCGTCAGCGACATTCTCGTCAACACGTTCGACACGGTGTACGTCGAGCGCCGCGGCATTCTGGAAAAAACCAACGTCGTTTTCAAGGACGATCTCCACCTGATGCACATCATCGACAAGATCGTCTCCGCGGTCGGCAGGCGCATCGATGAATCGTCGCCCATGGTGGATGCGCGGTTGAAAGATGGCTCCCGCGTAAACATCATCATTCCGCCGCTTGCTGTCGACGGCCCCATTCTTTCGATCCGACGCTTCGGCAGCACGCCCCTGGGGCCGGACGATCTGATCCGTAAGCGGGCGCTCACGCCGCAGATGATGGAAACACTGAAAGGCGCGGTTCGCGCGCGCATGAACATCGTAGTGTCGGGCGGCACGGGCGCCGGTAAAACGACGCTGCTGAATGTGCTTTCCAGCTTCATTTCCGAACACGAGCGAATCGTGACCATCGAAGATTCCGCGGAACTCCAGCTTAAGCAGGACCATGTGGTTCGACTGGAGTGCCGGCCTCCCAACGTGGAAGGCAAAGGCGCCGTACGACAGCGCGAACTGGTAATCAACGCGCTGAGAATGAGGCCGGACCGCATCGTTCTCGGCGAGGTGCGCGGGGAAGAAGCGCTCGACATGTTGCAGGCCATGAACACGGGTCACGACGGCTCGCTCACCACAATCCACGCCAACAATCCGCGCGAGGCAATCTCCCGCATTGAAACCATGGCCATGATGGGAAGCATTGCACTGCCGGAAAAAGCGATCCGTCAGCAGATCGCGGCGGCCGTCCACCTGATCGTGCAGGTTTCACGCATGAGCGATGGCACCCGGCGCATCACGCACGTCAGTGAAATCACGGGCACCAGTGGAGAGGTCATCAGCATGCAGGACATTTTCCTCTTCGAGAAACAAGGGCTGGGGCCGAACGGCAAAGTGCGCGGGCGCTTCTATGCGACAGGAATTATCCCCAAGTTCGCGGACAAGCTGAAGGCCTCCGGTATTCCGCTACCGCTGAACCTGCTCGACCATTCGATGGACGTTTAGGAGCAATTTTGCGATGCTCGTCGCACTCATTTTTATCGTCGTGCTCGGCCTCAGCTTCGCGACCATAGCGCTGCTGACACGGGAGACGCAGTGGGAGAAGGCCGTCAAGCAAAGGGTGGGGGCACTTCAGGTCGCCCGCCAGGCGGAAAAGAATCGGCTTGAGAATGAGGAGCGCATTCTCAAGCAGGATGCTGCGGGAAGGTTCCCCTGGCTCGACGAATTTCTCAGCCGATACCGCTTCGCTGTAAACCTGAAGACGCTCACCATGCAGGCCGGTAGCAACTGGACCGTGGGAACATTTGCGTTGTACAGCGTCGGCGCGGGTCTGCTGAGTTTCGGGGCTGGGTATTTTTTCTTCCCCGCCCTCCTGTTGGACGCAATGCTGGCCGTAGGCGGCTTGTGCGCGCCATACCTGTATTTGAAACACCGGCGCTCCAGCAGGCTTGTCGCTTTCAACAACGGCCTTCCGGATGCCATTGACCTGATGGCGCGCGCGCTTCGCGCCGGTCATTCTCTCAGCTCCGCGATCGAGGTGCTCGCGGAGCAAGCCGTGGAGCCTGTCGCGGTGGAGTTTCACGCGGTCTTTCGGCAGCAGAACTTCGGATTGCCGTTGCGCGATGCGTTATTGCAAATGGCGGATCGCGTTCCATCAAAGGATTTGCGATTTATGGTGACCGCGATGCTGGTGCAGAAAGAAACCGGCGGCAATCTGACGGAGATCCTCGACCGCACGACGTATGTGATCCGTGAACGGATCCGCATTGAGGGCGAGGTGCGCGTTCGCACTGCCCAGGGAAGGCTGACGGGTTGGATTCTGAGCCTGCTTCCGGTCATCCTGTTGGTGCTGTTGAACATGATCAATCCCGGCTATTCGCACATCCTTCTGCATGATCCGGTCGGGCAGAAACTTCTCTACATCGGTGCGGGGCTCATCGCGGTCGGCAGCTTTGTCATCCGCAGAATCGTCAACATTCAGGTATAGCAACTATGATTTCCATTTTTTATCTTGCCGTTTGCGGCACAATATTTTTCGCGGTATCGCTCTTGTTTTCTCCGATAATTGGCGAGCGGTCGCGCACCAACAAGCGCGTCCGGCAAGTGACAGCCAGCGTGCTGACGCTGGATCGTCAGGCCAGCAGCAAGCGGCGCGCGGCACAGACATTTCAGCGCGTCGTCCGCCTGGTGCGGGCAAAGATCGGAATGGCGGAGGACGAAAAACTGCGCCGACGGTTCATCAGCACGGGTTTGCGCGGCAGCGGCCACGTCGAAATGTATTTTGCCGCGCGCACGCTCGGGCCGATGTTGGCCATTCTGCTCGCAAGTTTTATTCCGTCGAACCCTTTCTTTTGGGCGATCGCTTTGGCTGCGGCGGCATATCTGGCTCCGGATTTCTGGCTGGAACGCGCGATCAAGAAGCGGCGGGAACGCATTCGGCGAAGCATCCCGGACGCGGTCGACCTGCTGGTGATCTGCGTGGATGCGGGACTGGGTCTGGACCAGGCGATGCTGCGGGTTGGACAGGAGTTGAGCGTCAGCCACCCCGAAATGAACGAGGAGTTTCTGCAGATCAATCGCGAGCAGCGTGCCGGCAAGCCGCGAATGGATGCGTGGCAGAGCATGGCGGACCGCACGAAAGTTCCCGACATCGCCGCTTTTACCAGCATGCTGGCGCAAACGGAGAAATTCGGCACTCCCATCGCCCGAGCGTTAAGCGTGTTTGCCGACGGCATTCGTCAAAAACGGCGGCAACGGGCCGAAGAAATGGCGGCCAAGACGACCGTCAAAATGATCTTTCCCCTTGTGATTTGCATTTTCCCTAGTATGTTTATCGTTCTACTGGCGCCTGCGGTTCTGAGCATCGGCCGGGGACTGGTCGGGTTGAGCCACTGAACTCAGCCGCTTTCAAACAACAGCAGTTAAGAAAAGGAGAAAAGTATGGACACAACAACCTTGGTTCGCATCGTCGCTGGACTGCTTTTTGTCGTCGTATTGGGCTTTCTGATCCTGCGCAGAAAGAAGAAATCCATTTAAGTTCCCCTTTTCAACCTCCGATAAACAAATCAGAGGAACTCGAACGGCGAATGTCCTGGGCTGTTCGGCGTCCCCAATCGCTCATGCGGAGGAGGCATGAGTGAGGCAATGCGTTCGAACAAACAGGAAGGAGGTCTGGAATGGACACAACGATGCTGGTTCGTATCGCCGCGGGCGTACTCTTCGTCATAGTTTTGAGTGTGCTGATCGCGCGCCGCAAAAAGAAATCCGCCTAGGCATGCTGAAAACCGGGGAGGAAACTTCAAACCATGAAGCGAATCACGATTGTGAACCGGTCCCGGGCCATTGTGGTTGGAACACGGATCGAAGTGGCCGACACGTTTCTCACCCGACTTGTCGGACTATTGGGCCGCCGCCGGCTGCACGCCGATAGCGGCCTGCTGATTCAACCTTCTTCCGGCGTCCATACGTTCGGAATGCGATTTCCGATCGATGTGGTCGCGCTCGATCGCAAGTTTCGCGTTTTGGCGGTCTGGCACGATCTGCGCCCCTGGAGAACGAGCAGTGTGAACTGGAGGACGCATGCTGTGCTGGAGCTGTCGGCGGGTCATTTGCGTGCCTGCCCGATGGAAACCGGCGATCAACTGGAAATTGCCGCAGCCGATTGAATTAGAACTGGATTCGGCAGCTTCTCAAGGTTTCGATTCTGGCCTACGCTACAACCGCGGCGACCTCCTGCTTCCGATCGTCCTTCCCCGCTCCAGCATCCAGCAAGAAGAGCAACAGCGATCGCGCGGTGACTTCATACGATTCTCCCGCAACAAACCCGGATTTCTCGACGTGCGCAGCGTCAAACTCTTCCAGATTGGTATCGATCAGCCGTGACCACTGCCCGTCCCCCGCGTATTCCGGCAACGTGAAATTCACCACATCGAAATGATCGTTGATGACGATCAGCAGGGTCGATTCCACGCCCCGCTGTCGCAGACCGGAAGCTTGCGCACGGCCGTCCAGCAGCATTCCGAAGCAACGCATCCCGTTGTCGCCCCAGTTCTCCTCCTGCATTTCCGCGCCATCGGCATTGATCCAGGTAACGTCCTTAACGCCCAGTGCTTCGTCGTAGGCGCCAGTCAGAAAAAGATGGCGGCGCAGCATCGGATACTTCCGCCGCAAACCGGTCAGCTTTCTCGCGAAGTCGATGAGCGGTCTGTTTTTTTCCGCCAGGCTCCAGTCCACCCAGCTGATGTCATTGTCTTGGCAATACGCGTTGTTGTTGCCTCGTTGCGTGCGGGCAAATTCGTCTCCGGCCAGCATCATGGGCGTGCCTTGCGAAAGAAGCAGCGTTGCCATCAAATTGCGCATTTGCCGCCGGCGCAACAGGTTGATCGCAGGGTCGTCCGTTGGCCCTTCGACGCCGCAGTTCCAGGAATGATTGTTGGAGCTGCCGTCCTTGTTGTCTTCGCCGTTCGCTTCATTGTGCTTGTCGTTGTAGGAAACGAGGTCGTTCAACGTGAAACCGTCATGCGCAGTAACAAAGTTGATGCTGGCCCACGGCCGCCGGCCCTCGCAATTGAAAATCTCCGCCGACCCGCAGAGCCGCTTCGTCAAGGCGCCAGCCGATCCCTGCCCCTTCCAGAATTCGCGCACGTCGTCGCGAAATTTGTCGTTCCACTCCGCCCATCCCGGTGGAAATTCTCCCACCTGATAACCGCCTGGCCCGCAGTCCCACGGCTCGGCAATCAGTTTCACTGTGTTCAGGACCGGATCCTGGCTGCACGCTTTCAGAAAGCCGCTCTGGTTGTCAAACCCATTCGGTTCGCGGGCCAGGATGGTCCCCAGGTCGAAACGAAATCCATCCACATGCGTCTGTTCCACCCAATAGCGCAGACTGTCGGTGACCATCTGAATGACCCGCGAGCAACTCAGGTTGACCGTATTGCCCGTACCTGTGTCGTTGATGTAATAGCGCTTGCTATCGGGCAGCAGCCGGTAGTAGCTGGCATTGTCGATGCCACGGAAGGATAGCGTCGGACCGTGTTCATTGCCTTCTGCAGTGTGGTTGTATACGACATCCAGTATCACTTCGAGTCCAGCCTCGTGAATCGCGGCCACCATCTCCTTGAATTCCCGCAAGGTCTGGGCCGGATCGGAGGCATACCGGGTGTCCGGTGAAAAATAACCGATGCTGTTATAGCCCCAATAGTTCGTAAGCCCGAGCTCCAGCAGACGGCTATCGTTGATAAACGAATGAATCGGAAGCAGCTCGATCGAGGTCACGCCCAGACCTTTAATATATTCGAGCACTTCTCTGTTGCTGAGCCCGGCGTACGTGCCACGCAGGTGTTCCGGCACTGCCGGGTGCTTCTTCGTATAGCCGCGCACATGCAGTTCATAAATAATTGTGTTGTTGAATGGAACCAGGAGTTCCGTCAGAGTTCCTCTGCGGTCCCTTCCGGGCGCTCCGGTCCAGTCAAAATTGGGATCGACGACAACGCACTTCGGCATGAACGGGGAGCTGTCCCGATCGTCGAAGGTCAGGTCGTCCTTGGATTCCATCTTGTACCCGAAGACGGCAGGGTCCCACTTCAGTTGCCCGGTGTGTGCTGTGGCGTAGGGGTCGAGCAGCAGTTTGTTCGCATTGAACCGGTGGCCATTCTCGGGTTCGTACGGGCCATGCACGCGATATCCGTAAACAGTTCCGGGACCGACGCCATGCAAATAGCCATGCCATATCTGGTTCGTGCATTCCGGCAGCTCGAGACGATCGAGTTCGTGTTCCCCGCTGTCATCGAAGATGCATACTTCCACTTTGGTTGCATGGGCGGAAAACAATGCAAAATTTGTGCCTCTGCCGTCCCAGGCTGCCCCGCGCGGATAAGGGAATCCTTCTTTAATTTCGAGTTTCTTAGTTTCCGACACACGATTCTCGTTTCGTTTAGGAGCTGTCCGTCTATAAGGCAGCTTCGCCCTGTTGATGTCCCGGTTTCGGAACGGAGATGAAACGCGAACTAAACGGCACTGCGATTCTTAGAAAGACAAAACCGCCCCCACGGCCCGATGGACCGGAAGCGGATGTCAGATTGAAAAATTCAGGTCCGGAAAACTGCTGTCTGGTCTTATACCTGCCGGACCCGTCCCCGGGTGACAAGGCGCAGCAAAAGGGTCAGGATTACGGCTCCCAGCACCGCAACCAGGATCGTATAAATCATGCCTCCGCTGCCCGCGTGACCGATGGAGCGCATGATAAAACCGCCGATCAACGCGCCGATCAGGCCGATAACCATATCCATAAACGCGCCGTATCCACCACCACTCATGATCTTGCCGGTAATCCAGCCCGCGATTATTCCAACAATGATCCACCAGATAATGAACATGTTTTCTCCTCGTTTCTTCTTGCCTCGGATGACTGCATCATCTCAGATGCAAACATTCGCACTGGGAGAGAAGCATCGGCGCGTCGATCCGTACTTCGTTAGTAACTAAAGCAGCTCTTCTGGCCTTGTGGGCTGCTGGAAACGTACATGCACCCACAGAAAAACTCGCCTAATCGCGCGGCAACATCGGCTTGCCTTCATGAGCAACCAATAAGTCGTGCATATCGTTGGCGTGTTCTTCCTCGTTGCCCAGGATGTGTTCCAGCATGACTCGCGTTGTCGTATCTTTATCTCCAAAGAAGCGAACCAGCTCCCGGTAATGCTCCACTGCGATGCGCTCGGCGATCAGGTTTTCTTTGATCATTCCAATGAGGTCGCCGCCCTCCGCATATTGCGAGGCCGACCGGCTGGCCAGCCCTTCCGGATTGAAGTTTGGCTTGCCGCCTAACTGGTTGATCCGCTCGGCGACCGCCATCATATGCTCCTGCTCTTCCTTTGCGTGCTCCGCAAACTCCTCTTTCACGCTGTCGCTGGAGATGCCGGTCGCTGCAACGGCGTGCATCGTGTATCGCAGAACGCAAACGATCTCTGTCGCCAGAACTGTCTGCAGAATGTCAATGCTCTGCTGAACATCGCCGCCATAATTTTGCGTGACCGCTCCCTTTCCAATGCTTTTTCTCGCGCGCTCCCGCAAGGTCTTCACATCCGTCAAAAATGGCTCAGATTTGTTGGGCGTAACCATGAAAAGTCCTCTCCGATCGTTTTTGTAGACAATTGACACACATGGCCTCCGATATGGGGGCCAGAGATGAGGAAAATCCTCAACAGCACTGTTTTAGATGCCGGGGCGCACAGTTTGCAATGTTTTTTGATCTCAAAAGCGCCAGGCAGGCTTTTTGACTATTCCACAATCTAAAAGGCAACCTTTTCGCGTTCTTCAGACAATGTTGAGATTGCGATTCACATCCAACTTGCATTTGCGTCGAATTTCCCAACCATGTAGGGTGAAGGAGCGCCTCTCACGGTGCGGATATTCGGGTCTAAGTTTCTTTTATCGAGCGATTCCCTTTGCCCTCGACGCCCATGCAAGACAGTACCCCGACTGATCAACAGCTCATGCAGCAGATCCGTGGACGCCAACCCGCCGCTTTGTCGCGGGTGTATGACCTGTATTCCACCGTGGTCTATTCCGTTGCCTTGCGCGTGCTGCGAGATGGCTCGGCAGCGGAAGATGTAATGCAAGAGGTTTTTCTAAAATTGTGGCAGCAACCGGAGTCGTTTGCCGATCATCGCGGGAGCCTTTGCGGCTGGCTTGCAGTTGTGGCGCGAAATCGGGCCATCGATCGCATACGGGGCAGCAAACGGCTGGAAAACGTGGACGATTTGCAGATATCGAACGGCGTGGACGTCGGCACGGAAGCCGAACGGGAGATCATGCTCTCAAAGGTCCGCGTAGTACTGGAGACGATGCCCGCCGAGCAGCGCCAGGCGGTGGAAATGGCTTTTTTTGAAGGACACACACATACGGAAATCGCCGAGCAGACCGGACAGCCTTTAGGCACTATAAAGACGCGGATTCGCGCGGCATTGATTTCCATACGAAAGGCTTTGGACGTTCCAGCATGACGCCCGACCTACATCCCGGCATGGACGAACTGATCCAGTACTGCATGAGCAGTGCCCATGCAACGCCCGGCACGCCAGAGGATGCGGCGCTTGCAGACCGTGTGCGCCTGCATTTGAAAGACTGCGCCGACTGCCGTGCACAAGCAGCGCTCTTATGTGCGGATATGACTCTGATTGCCATGGCGGTCCCTCAGGTCGCGCCGCCGGCCGGAGCAAAGGGCGCCTATTCCAGGCTGCGGGCCTGGATTTGGCAGAGGCGGAGGCGAGGACCGCGGCCGCAAAGCTCAATGCGAATGTGGTTCCGATGAAACCGCGCCGCCATAGCCCCGCGCTGATCTGGGGCGGCTGGGTGGCTGCCGCAGCCTGCCTGTTTTATGCGGTGCAGGTACACGAAACCAATCAGGGAATACGCCAGCAGCTTCTCAGCGAGAACGCGCAGCTGGTTCAATCCAATATTTCCGCCGCGCGTGCTAAAGAAGTGCTGGATGTATTGAGTTCTCCACAAGCGCAGCGGGTTACGTTGGTCGCCGCCCATTCCAAGCCGGAGCCTGCCGGCCACGCCGTTTATCTACCCAACCGCGGCGCACTGGTATTTACCGCCAGCAACCTCGCTCCGCTGCCCGCGAACAAGACCTACGAACTCTGGGTAATTCCTGCCAACGGTGGCGCACCGGTTCCCGCCGGAACCTTCCGGCCCGACGGCCGCGGCATGGCCAGCGTTTTGCTGCCCAAACTCGCGCCCGGAATTCAGGCCAAGGCCTTCGGGGTGACGATGGAGAACTCCGGTGGCTCAACCACGCCAACCATGCCGATCCTTTTGGCCGGCGGATAAAGCGCTGCTCTCGTCGACACAATTCAAATTCCTATTGGAACTGTCATCCCGACCGAGCGAGGCGGAGTGCAGGGACCTGCTGTTAATTCATCGACCTGAGGGAAATATGGGAGGGATTCACCGCTCGGAGTATCGTCCCGACTCAAATCTCTAGCTTGGCTGCACTCGGGTGCGATGCTTCCAATGCGTCCACACAAACCAGACCGCCGCCGCAACCAATAAGGCGAGAATCGCCGCGTCCGCGCGATGCAGGATGTGTTTCAGGCGCGGGTCGGTGTTCCAGGCATTGCCCAGCTTCATGCCCGCGTACGCCAGCGCAAGGCACCACGGCCACGAGCCGACAAACGTATAAATGTGAAATCTTCTCTGCGGCATGCGGGCAATTCCAGCGGGCAGAGCAATAAAAGTGCGCACAACCGGCAACAAACGCGCTACCAGCACGGTAATCGAACCATAGCGCTCAAAAAATCTCGTCGTGCGGTCAAGATCGCGGCGATTCAACAGCACGTAGGACCCGAACCGCTCGACCAGGGGCCTTCCGCCGTACGCTCCGATCCAGTACGCGATTGCCGATCCGATGTTGCACCCGATCGCTCCGGCGGTCGCGACCAGATAGAGATTGAAGCGGCCGGTGTAGACCAGGTAGCCCGCAAACGGCATGATGATCTCCGACGGCAGCGGAATGCAGGCCGACTCAATCGCCATCAGCAGTGCCACCCCGGCGTAACCGATGTGCGAGATCAGCCCCGTGACCCACGGGACAAGAAACGTAAGGATTTTCTCTGTCATGAAGAGGCGAGAGGAAAACTGGCAGCCAACCTTGAAAGAGTATAGCTGGTCGCATCGCTGGCTTCGGCGTCGCAGATTCATTGCGATGCTTTTTGCTAGCATGAAGTGTTGACCCGAAGGAGAAATCGATGACGAATACGTTCGCTTCGGAAGCGGCGGCGGAGACTTCCAAACCTGTGATTGCGGAGCAGCCGGAGCCGTCGAAGGAAAAGCCTCTCGCGCGGCAGATTGTTTCTTTCCAGTTTTTCAAAGTGATGCCGGAATGGCGCCGCCTTCCGCGGAACAACGGGCCGCACATAAGACGCGCATTCGCCGATGTTATCGAACGCTGGAACCAGCCCGATCGTCTGCGGACCATCACCTATTCCACCATCGGGACACGCAGCGATTGCGAAATGTTTCTATGGCGCATCTGCAATTCGGTGGACGACATCAATCAGATGACGGCAGAACTGCTTGCTACGCCCGCTCGGCGGTTATCTCGAAACTGCACACAGCTTTCTGGCGATGACAAAACGCTCGCAATATCTGATCGGCCACGAACATGAAGGCCAGGCAGACTCCCGCGGGTTTCTTCGCCCAGGATTGCAGAAAGTATATTTTCGTTTATCCGTTCTGGAAGACGCGCGCCTGGTATCTGCTCCCCAAAGACGAGCGCCAGCGGCTCATGTCCGAGCATATTCGCGTCGGCCATCTCTATCCGCGCGTCAAGCTGAACACCACGTATTCCTTCGGACTCGACGATCAGGAGTTTGTGGTCGCGTTCGAAACCAATTATCCGGAAGATTTTCTTGATCTGGTCGAGCAACTTCGCGGAACCGAAATCAGTGCCTACACGCTGAAGGATTTTCCTATTTTTACGTGCGTCCGCATGTCGCCGGAAGAGATGCTGGACCGGATCGGGTGAACGGGTGGCCATCGCGCGTTCGGTCAAAGCAAAATCCAAAAAACGGGTGGCGCCCGGAAAATCCGCTTCGCGTCCATCCGCGAAGCGCAGCAACATCGCTCCCACAAGTCCGCAGCGCGTGCGAACCATTCTCGATCGGCTGGCTAAACATTACCCAAATGCGGTTTGTGCGCTGCATCACAAAAATGCCTGGGAGTTGATGGTTGCGACCATTCTCTCCGCACAATGCACCGATGTCCGCGTCAACATGGTCACTCCCGAATTGTTTCGCCGCTTCCCAACCCCGCAGGCAATGGCAAAAGCATCCCAGGCGGAAGTGGAGGAGATGATCCGCACCACGGGATTCTTCCGCAACAAAGCGAAAAACATCATCGGCGCGGCGCAACGGTTGGTTTCGGAATTCGGCGGGAAAGTTCCGCAAACCATGGAAGAGCTTCTAACGATTCCCGGCGTCGCGCGAAAAACGGCGAACGTGGTACTCGGCTCTTGGTACAAAATCGGCGTGGGAGTAGTAGTCGATACGCACGTCATGCGCATCGCGCAGCGGCTGGAGCTGACAAAATCCACGACCCCGGAAAAGATTGAGCAAGACATGATGCAACTCATTCCGCAGCAGAGCTGGATCGACTTTTCGCATCGCATCATTCATTTTGGCCGCGAAATTTGCATTGCACGCAAGCCTCGCTGCGCGGACTGCTTCCTGGAAGACATCTGCAATTCCAAAGACAAGACGTGGAGCACGCACTGAGCCGCTGGTCGTTTAGCGCGCATACCACCGGCACAGCGCGTCAACCAGATCCCGGAATCGTATACTCCGTGGCTTCAACGACCGGCTCAATTGCGTGCTCCAGCAGTGTTCGCGTCGTAATAGGGCCGATGGAAGCAGCGGCAACACTGGCAGGCCAACCAGGCGCGCCGCTTTCGTGCAGCAGGCGAAAGAAATTCGTTACCGTGGACGAACTGGTGAACGTGATCGCATCCGGCAGTGCGCCGGGCTTGTCGAGAATCGCCCGCATTGCTACGAGCGACGACTCTGGAACGACCGTCCGATAGGCATCCACAACATCCACATGCGCGCCGGCTCTCGTTAGTTCTGCTGGGATGACGTCGCGGGCAACCTTCGCCCGCACCAACAGGACGTTCTGGCCGAAGACCTGATCGCGCAACGATTCCACCAGCGACTCCGCGACATATTTTTCAGGCACTACATCCACGGGCAAGCCATGCGCCTCTAGGGCGCGGGCCGTCGCCGGTCCCATCGCGGCTATCTTCAACGAATGCGCTGACTCTGACGCGATCAGGGGTCCAGCAAACGTCTCTCGCGCCAATTTTTCCAGCCGCTGCGCCAGCACTTCCACGCCGTTTACGCTGGTCAGAATCAGCCAGTGATATTTTTTTGCCTCTCGCAAGGCCGCATCCAGCGGTTCGTAGGAGTCGGGCGGCACAATCTCAATCGCCGGCACGCTGAGAACTTCCGCGCCTTTCTGTTCCAGAGCATTGGCCAGCGCTGAAGCCTGATGCCGCGCGCGAGTGATTAGAATCTTTCGACCGGCAAGCGGCATCATGCCAGAAAATTCTCTTCTCTCGCGGTGACAGGAACCGAACCGAGAAGCCCCGCGGCGCCGCGGCGCAGCAGGCGATCGCTCATCCTCGCGCCGGCATCCCGTGCCTGTGCGTCGCTCAGTTCCGCTCCATCGAGACGCATCTCCTCCCAAACTATTGTCGAACCGTCCGGGCTGGCGACCATCGCGGTAATCGGCCAGCCGCCATCGGCGGCTTCACAGTGAACGCCCACGGGAAGTTGACAGCCGCCTTCCAATCGAGCGAGCGCGGTCCGCTCTACCGTCACCGCAAAGCGCGTCGGAGCATGGTCGAGCGTCGCGACCATTGCTCGCGTTGCGTCATCGTCGGCCCGGCATTCAACGGCAAGCGCACCCTGCCCGGCAGCCGGGCACATCTGCCTGGGCGTAAATCTTTCACGCACCCATTGCATCTGCTGGAGCCTCTCCAGACCCGCCGCCGCGAGAACGATTGCGTCATATTGTCCAGCCTGCAATTTGCGCAGCCGGGTATCTACATTGCCGCGCAGTTCGCAAACCTTCAGGTCGGGTCGCAAAGCGCGCAGTTGCGCCTGCCGCCGAAGACTGCTCGTACCGATTACTGCGTGCTGCGGCAATGCCGAGAACTCTTCATATTGAACGGACACAAATGCATCCCGCGCATCGGCGCGCCGCGGAACAGCCGCAATCGCGAATTGCTTCGGCATTTCTGTTGGCAGGTCTTTCAAGCTATGCACGGCGAGATCGATGCGCCCTTCGGCAAGCGCCTCCTCGATTTCTCGGGTAAACATACCTTTGGCGCCGACCTGAAGAAAAGGGGCGTGCTGCATACGATCACCAGTTGTGACCAGAATTTCAATCGCAACATCCTGTCCGAGTTCCCGAAGCTTTTTGGCGACATGTTCCGCCTGCCAGCGGGCCAATGCGGACCCTCGACTGCCGATGCGAATCATCGTCGACAATCCTCTTTGGGATCAGTGGGCAAATCGCCCGGACTCGCGCTCCCATCAGCGGTGCTGGTCGCGTCGGTTTCCGCTGCCTGGTGGTCCGACCCTTGCGGGGCGTCCATCACTTTCACGTGCAGCGCCTCTGCCAGATCGCGCGCGTGCCGCTCCCGATCGAACGAGTGTTGAACGGCCGCCAGAGTTTCTCGATCGCCCTCGCGCGCGGCTCGCTTGATTTCCTGGATCGGGCCGTGCTGCATTTTGTTGACCAGTGCACGGGTGACCTGCTCGACCGCTTGCATCTGCTCATTCGAGAGACTGCGCAGTCGCGGTGCGATTCGGCGCAACTCCTGCTGGCGCACTTCTTCCATACTCTCCCGCAAGGCCAGAATGGCTGGCACTGGATCCATCGATTGCATCCGTTGCGTGTAGCGGTTCACTTCGTTGCGAATGATCGCCTCGGCATCCTGCGCTTCCCTCGCCCGGTTCGAAAGGTTCGCAGCCGCAACCGCCTGAAGATCGTCAATGTTGTAAACAAAAATTCCTTCCACGTTCTGCATCTCCGGGTCCACATCGCGCGGAACAGCGATATCGATGAAAAACATGGGTCGCTGCTTACGGCGCTGTGCGTACATGTGTGCGTGTTCTGTTAGAAAAATCGGTGTCTCGGAACCGGTGGAGCTGACAACGATATCCGCCGCGGCCGCATGCCCATGCAACGATTGATAGGAGATGGCCTGCACAGTGGGGATTCCGTCGCAGTCGTTAGCGGAATTTGCGCCACACCAGGCTGAGGCATGCAAGGAAAACTTCTCTGCCAGCGCCGTCGCGCGCTCATCCGTGCGATTGCATAAGAAAATCTGACTCGCGCCCTGATGCATCAGGCTGCGTGCCGCCAGCTCGCCCATCTTTCCCGCCCCCATCAACAGGACGGTCTTTCCATGCAACGATCCGAAAATCTTCCGTGCCAGATCTACAGCGACAGAGGCAATGGAGACCGACGAGACGCCTATGTTCGTCTGGTTGCGCACTTTGCGCGCAACAGAAAATGCGCGCTGCAACAGCGGCTCCAGATTGGCGTTGACTCCACCCACCGAGCGCGCAACCGTGTACGATTCCTTCACCTGACCTAGAATTTGGGGCTCGCCGACTACCAGCGAATCAAGGCTCGACGCAACGCGGAAAACATGCCGCACCACCTCCGAAGCTCGGTACTCGTATAAATACGGACGCAAAGCGCCGACATCCACCGCAAAATAATTCTGCATGAAGCGCAACAAATCGGCGTTCGCCGGCTCCTGCCAGGTCAGAAATTCGACTCGATTGCAGGTGGAAAGAATCATTGCCTCGCGGACGCTGGGGACGACGAGAAGGGATTGTGTCGCCTCCTCCAGGCGCGACGGAGAGATAGCAAGCCGTTCCCGCACCTCAAGCGGCGCGGATTTGTGATTGACGCCGGTGAGCACGAAGTTCATGGCGCGGCGAACCTATGCACCGTGCTGACCTGGTTTGCCGCCCACACGGTAAGAGCGACTAGAAACACAAACGATGAAAGATAGACGGCTCGCTTACCTCGCAATCCCGAGTGGCGACGCACGTAGAGCATCCAGACATACAGCAGCCACATGCCGATGGAAAGCAGGACCTTGGGGTCAAGAAAATAGCCGGCTCCCACGCTTTCCTGTGCGATCACCGCACCGGCCAGCAGTCCGGCCGTCATGCAGGGAAAACCAATCACTAGCGTCTTGAATACGATCTGGTCCATTGTGTCGAGCGGCGGCAAATGACTGAAGATGCCGCCAACCTGTTTATTCTTCAATCGCCGTTCCTGAATGAGATACAGCAGACTGGCGAGCAGACTGAAGATCAGTGCAGCGTAAGCGGCCAACAGTAGCCCGATATGGAGGAGTATCCAGGGATTGTGCATCCACTCGCCGGAAAGCGGAGCATGGTCGGGCCCGATCGCCGGACCCAGCAACAGCAGAAAAATCAAAGGAAGCGCAAACAGACCGAGCGAAATAGCTCGATACCGCCAATAAATAATTAGAAATGCCAGCGCCAGCAGCAGAGCGAATGACGTTTCGATTTCATGCAGGCTGGCAGGCACCCAGTGGTGGGCCAGATTCAACATTTCCGTCAGCGCCACAAAGTGGAAGAAAGCGGCGGCAACGCATGCCGGAAGCACCAGCTTTCGCCAGCGGTGCTGGCCGTTCAACACATCGGGAACGACTGCGACACTGGACGCGCCGTACAATCCAAGCGCGACCCGCAGCCAGATCAGGTACATAGCCACCCTTCAAGATGCGCATCTGCGCAGGACCCAATAGATAAGTATATAGCGGCCAGACTGATGGGCTGCGGCGGCGCAGTTCCGTTTTCCGCTTCACGTTGCCACAGATATCCGCATTCCCACAGCGAAGGGTCATGCAAAACACCGCTCGGTCACGATATGCTGACGCTATCCATGCCCAGCGCTGCTTCCAGTGCAACTGCCGAGATGCCCACTACGCCGTTGATGCGTCAATATGCCGCGGCGAAGCAGAAGCATCCGGACGCGCTGTTGTTCTTCCGGCTGGGAGATTTCTACGAGCTCTTTTACGAAGATGCAAAAATCGCCGCGCGAGAGCTGCAAATCACGCTGACGTGCCGCGACAAAGAACGTGCTATCCCCATGTGTGGCGTGCCGCACCACGCCGCGGACCAATACATTGCGCGCCTCCTGCGACAGGGACACCGCGTCGCCATCTGCGAACAAATGGAGGACCCCAGGCTGGCGAAGACAATCGTGCGCCGGGAAGTGACGCGCGTCCTGACACCAGGCACCGCGATCGATCCCGCGCTGAATTCGGAGCAGAACAATTTTTTAGCTGCATTGTGCTGCGAAGGATCGAAAATCGGACTCGCGCTACTCGATAACTCCACGGGAGATTTTCGCGCGACGGAATTTTCCGGGCGCGATGCAGCCGATGCGATGTCGCAATGTTGCGATGAACTGGCGCGCCTCGCTCCGGCGGAGATCCTGGTTTCGGACGATCCAACCGCGCTCCCCGCATTGCCGGATGAGACATTCCGACCTTCAACGACGACCGCCGTTGAAGGCTGGGTGCTGACCGCGGATTATGCGGTGCCGCTACTGTTGAACCACCTGGGCACGCGCGAGATCACCGGCTTCGGACTCGAAGGCCATACTGCCGCGGCCGTCGCCGCAGGCGCCATCCTGCATTATCTGCGCGCGACTCAGCGTGGCCAACTGGAACATATCGATCGTGTGCGCTTCTACGAACATAGTGGCTGCCTGCAACTGGATGCGGTCACCGTCCGCAACCTGGAACTGGTGGAGCATTTGATGCCGGGTGCGAGACGAGGGACAACTCTGTTCCACGCGCTCGACCACTGCAGGACAGCGATGGGCAAGCGCAAACTTCGCGCGACGATCCTACGGCCCCTGCTGCATCCGGCGGCAATCCAGGAAAGACTCGACGGCGTTGACGAGTTGCACGCGGACGTGCGCAGCCGCGAGCTAATTCGGGAGAGCGTCGCTGGCATTCTCGATCTGGAGCGGCTACTAAGTCGTATCTCTCTTGACAGCGCCGGTCCGCGTGATCTCATGGCGCTGGGTCAGTCCGTTGCACTATTACCCGCGGTTGCGGAGGAACTCTCACATCTCATCTCGCCAGTCTGGAAGCAGCTTTATGGTTCACTCGATTGCCTCACCGATTTGCATGCAGCGATTCGCCGCACGCTTGCGGAAGATCCTCCGGTGCACCTGGAAGATGGCGGCACGATCGCACGCGGTGTCGATGCAGAATTGGACGAGTTACGGAACCTGAGTTTGAGCGGCAAACAGTCCATTGCAGCCATTGAAGAGCGCGAGCGGCAGCGCACCGGAATCGGATCGCTCAAGGTTCGCTACAATTCCGTTTTCGGCTATTACATTGAGATCACAAAATCGAACCTGCAGAATGTTCCGGCCGACTACGAACGCAAGCAGACGTTGGTGAACGCGGAACGATTTACGACGCCGGAACTGAAAGACTATGAACGCAGCGTGCTGGGAGCGCAGGAGCATTGCCTGGAAATCGAACGCCGCATTTTTCTTGAATTGCGGCAGACGGTCTTGGCAGCGAGCGCGCGAATCCGCTCCAGTGCGGAGGCCATCGCGGAAATCGACCTGCTCGCCTGTTTTGCGCACGTCGCCGCGATTCGCCAATACGTTCGTCCAGAAATCGACGACTCGGGGGTGTTCGAAGCACTCGCTGCGCGCCATCCCGTGATCGAATGGCACATGCAGCAGGAATCGGACGGCCGCTTCGTCCCCAACAATCTGTATCTCGATGCTCAAGGTCCCAGCCTGCTGCTGCTCACCGGGCCCAACATGGGCGGCAAGTCTACGTACTTGCGGCAGGCCGGGTTGCTCGTCATCCTCGCACAAATGGGATGCTTTGTTCCCGCCCTGCGAATGCGACTCGGCGTTGTCGATCGCATCTACACGCGCATCGGCGCGAGCGACAATGTAGCGGAAGGCCGCTCCACTTTCATGGTTGAGATGACGGAAACCGCGTCGATTTTGAACACTGCCACAAACCGATCGCTCGTGCTGCTGGATGAGATGGGCCGTGGAACCGCGACCTTTGATGGGATGTCGCTCGCCTGGGCGACAGTAGAACATCTGCATGATGTACTCGGCGCGCGAACGTTGTTTGCAACGCATTACCATGAGCTGACCATGCTCTCCGCGCATCTTCCGCGATTGAAAAATCTCCGCGTCGCTGTGCGGGAAAATCCTTCGGGAATCGTTTTTCTTCACAGCGTGGAAGAAGGCGCGGCAAACAAGAGTTATGGAATCGAAGTAGCGCGTCTCGCTGGTTTGCCGCGTGAAGTCATTGTGCGGGCTCGGGGGATTCTGCGAAAGCACGAGCGTTCGGAGCAGCGCGAGATCGCGTCGAGCGTCGATCCGCCCTCACCCGACGTCCAGATGACGATGTTCACGCCGCTGTCCCAGCGCATCGTGGACCAGATTCACGCGCTCGATCTCAATGCGTTGACGCCGATCCAGTCGCTGAATTTGCTGCAGGAGCTGCAGCAGGAAGTCCGTGACGGAATTGGCGCGGCGGGCGTGCCAAAGCCATGAAATCCGCCGCGGCGCTGCGTCATCGAGTCGGATCCTTGCTGATTGTCGGCGTGGAAGCGACCTCGCTGACCGCACTCGAAACTGCGTGGCTGCGAAACCTTCAGCCGAGTGGGATTCTTCTCTTCCGCCGCAACATCGAATCGCTCGCGCAGGTCCACGCACTTTTTCGACAGGTAATTTCAGTTTTGCGCCAGCCTTTTTTTCGCTGCATCGATCTGGAGGGCGGAACAGTCGACCGTCTGCGCGACCTGATTGGACCCACTCCCTCTGCCGCCGAAGTCGCCTCCACGGGCAATCCCAGGCTGTTCCGTGAACACGGTGCGTTCATCGGACGCATGCTGCATTCGCTCGGCTTTAGTCTCGATCTGGCGCCTGTGCTCGATCTCGCTCTACCCGCTGCGCAGCGCGTCATGCGCACCCGCGTTGTTTCCGCCGAACCTGCGCCGGTTGTCGACTACGCCAAAGCCTTTCTGGACGGATTGGCACAACACGGCGTGCTCGGCTGCGGCAAGCACTTCCCCGGTCTGGGTGGTGGCGCATGCGACTCCCATCGCTCCACGCCGAGTATTGACCGGACGTGGGAAGAGGTCTGGATGCAGGATCTGGGGCCATATCGAGCGCTCGCTCCGCATCTCCCGCTAATCATGGTGAATCACGCCTCCTATCCGAAGATTGAACACCCGGCGCAACCGGCGTCCCTATCGCGATTCTGGATTCAGGAGGTATTGCGCAGAAAACTTCGTTATCGTGGGCTGGTGATTTCCGATGATATGGAAATGGGCGGCGTGCTCAGCTTCGCATCGCCAGAGGAGGCCGCGATTGCGGCAATTGCAGCAGGCACGGACATGCTGGAAATCTGTCAGCGGGCCGATCGCATCCTGAGCACGCATGAAGCGTTGCTGCTGGAAGCTGAGCGTTCGCCGGCATTTGCGCGATGCGTCGACGCAGCCGCCGCTCGCGTTTCCACAGCAAAACTACGACTACTCGGGAAAGCTCCTCTGCCCAGGCAGCTTTCAACAGCAGGATTGAAGAAGATACAAGATGCGCAGCAAGTCTTTCGAGAAAAGCTGGCACACGCGAAACCGAGGAGCACGGAATGACAAACTCGCGCACCGCAGCTCTTCCGTATCGTCAGCGACCAATGATCGTGGCCGGCATCATGAGTGGAACCTCGGCCGATGGAATCGATGTCGCGCTGGTGCGGATCCGTCCGAATAAGCTCTCCGGCGCTGACGATGCCCCGCGTATCGAGATGCTCGCACATGTCGCTGTGCCGTATTCCCCGGCGGTTCGCGAGCGCGTGCTGCAAGCGATGAATGCCTCGTCCGAGTCCGTCGCCGAGCTTTCGCGGCTCCATTGGCGATTGGGCCAGTTGTATACCGACGCATTGCAAACAGCACTGCAAAAGCATCCGGTACGTTTGGATCTGATCGGTTGTCATGGCCAGACGATCTACCACCAGGGAGTGCCGCGCAAATATCTGGGCGGCAACACGGCTTGCACCTGGCAGATGGGAGAAGCGTCCGTGATCGCGACAAAAATGGGCATTCCGGTCGTTTCGGATTTTCGTCCGGCGGACATCGCCGCGGGCGGGCAAGGCGCGCCGCTGGTTCCGCTACTGGATTATGTTCTCTTCCGCCATGCCAAACGAAACCGCGTGCTGCAGAATCTCGGCGGCATTGGAAACCTTGCAGTGGTTCCGGCCAACGCCTCGCCGGCAGATGTGTTCGCGTTCGATACCGGTCCCGCCAACATGGTCATCGATGCCGTGATGGCGGAATGTTTCCAGAAGAAATACGACGCGCGCGGGGCGACTGCGGAACGAGGAACTGTTCTGCATCCCGTCGTGGATGAGATTCTCTCGCAACGCTATTTTCAAGCGCGTCCACCAAAATCCGCAGGACGGGAAGAATTCGGGCGAGAATTTGTATCTCGTTTTTTGGCGCTTTGCCGCAGGCACAGCCGTCGGGATGAGGACGCCGCCGCCACGGCGACCTCCCTGACCGCGCGCAGCATAGGATATGCATGGAAGAAATTCGTGACGTCGGCTCTGAAAGACGCCGCAACCGACTATGTCATTGCAGGCGGCGGCGCAAAGAACGCCACATTGCTGGAAATGATTGCCGAGGAACTCGCGTCGCTTGGAGACATCAAGCTCCAGAGAAGCGACGACTTCGGCGTGCCCTCCGCAGCCAAAGAAGCGATGGCGTTTGCCCTGCTCGCTTATCAAACCTGGCATCGTCGGCCAGGAAATCTGCCGCGGGCGACCGGCGCCGAACGCGCCGTAGTTCTGGGAAAAATCACCTATGGATGAACGGCGTCGGCTGCTCACGCGCGGCAGGGCCGGACGTAGCCGCGCGGGACGGATCCTGCAAATTGCCGCCTGCGGAACCGCTCTTCTGTTTACCGGTTGCCGCCAACGCCCCGCCGATCCGAATACTGTCACAGTTGTGATTGAAAGCAGCCCGGCCAATCTCGACCCGCGAATTGGAACGGACGCACAATCGGAGCGCATTGATGAATTGATCTTTGACTCCCTGGTTAAGAAAGATCGGCAATTCAATCTGCAACCCGATCTCGCGATTTCCTGGGACATACCGAATCCCCTCACTTACGTTTTTCACTTGCGCCAGGGCGTCAAATTTCAAAATGGCCAGCCGCTCACAGCACGCGATGTGAAGTGGACTCTCGTCACCATGCGAAATCATGCGGTGCTGACTGCGAAATACCAGGCGTTTCGGAACATTTCAGAAATCGACACGCCGGATGCGAACACTGCTGTGATTCATCTCAAGCAGCCGGATGCGGCCCTGTTGTGGAATGTCTCCGATGGTGCGATCGGCATCGTTCCGTATGGCAGCGGGAAGGATTTTCAGCGGCATCCAATCGGCACTGGCCCGTTCTCTTTCGTCTCGCAGGAGGTGGACAAGGAAGTGGTGCTGGAGCGCAACCCGAAAAGCTGGCAAGGCGTGCCGCGAATCGACCGCTTGCAATTTCATGTCGTCCCCGATGGCACGACCCGCGCTCTTGAATTGCGCAAGGGATCCGCCGACGTGGAGCAAAACGCGCTCACTCCGGACATGGTCTGGTCCATGCGCCACGACGCGCAACTCGCAACCTCGGCCGTTCCTGGGACAGAGGTGCAATATCTCACGTTCAACCTGCGCGATCCTCACCTACGCGACGCGCGGGTGCGACGCGCCATCGCGTATGCCATCGACCGTTCGCTGATTATTTCAACGCTTCTGCATGGTCAGGCCCAGCCTGCGGAAAGCCTTCTTCCACCGAACCATTGGGCCTACAACGGAGATGTTCGCCATTATGACTACGACCCGGCGAGAGCGCAGAGCCTGCTCAACGCGGCAGGTTACGAGCCGGGAAGCGATAGCATTCGCTTTCACCTGGAGATGAAGACCTCCAACGATCAAGGAGCGCGACTACTGGCAATGGCGTTGCAGCAACAGTTGCGAACGATCGGAATCGCGCTGGATGTACGCAGCTACGAATTCGCCACGTTTTATTCCGATATCACGCATGGCGCGTTCGGCATCTATGGCCTGCGATGGATCGGCGGAAATGAAGATCCCGATATTTTTCGCTACGCATTCGCTTCTTCCAGTTTTCCGCCGCACGGCGCAAACCGCGGAAATTACTCGAATCCCGAACTGGATCGGCTGCTCCAGGCCGCCGCAACGGAAAGCAACCAGGCAGAGCGCCGCACAGCGTACCTTCGCGCGCAAGAGATACTGGCAGACGAAATGCCAAGCCTGCCATTGTGGTTTCTGGATTCTGTCGTGATCTACAACCGTCGCCTTACCGGTGTGCACGCATCTGCATCGGGCAATTTCTATTTTCTGGAAACGGCGATTCCCCACGCTGCTCATTGAATCTGCGCTGTAAATGCGATCGCCTCTTAAGCGGAAATGTGCCCCGCGGCGACCCTCGCGCTTTCACGCGGACACCTGGGCCCGAATCCGGCAAGCTGTACCGTCAGGAGCATGGCAGGTACCAGGAACACAGTCGAATTCAGCACCCACATGATGACTCCCGCCATCACCTGGTCCGCCATAGGCGAAATGTGGAATGGATTGGGGCCGGCAAAATAGAACTGATAAATTGGCCGATTGCAGAACGCAAGGAAAGCGGAGAGCGCGGTATTCACAATGTCCGCAGACAATAAGTAGAGCAAGACGATCCAGCCATTCCAACGAACGCGGCTGGGCCAGGGATGCAGCACTACGTACCAGAAGAGCAGCGATGTCGTCAGGAAACAGATGTGCTCCAGATCATGGACGTGCTCATTTTGCAGCGCGAAATCGTAAGCCGCTGGAATGTGCCAGCCGAGAAACGTTAGATTGAACACAAGCCATGCGATCACAGGAGCCGCCAGAAAATGACTCGCGCGGCGCACCCATCGCCAGACAATGATCGGCCCTACAATCTTCCTGACGCTCCACTTCGGCAATCCGCGCAGCAGCGGCACCATCGGCGCACCTAACAACACGAGTGGCGGCACCACGGACATCAGTAGAAAGTGTTGCACCATGTGCGCGCTCAGCAGCGTGTCGGCGAAGCCGTCGAGCGGCGATGCAATCGCAAACCACAAGGCAGCCATGCCGCCGAAAAAGCACGCCAGGCGCGTACCGGTGAAATATCGTGGTCTCGTTTTGCGGATTGCGCTCCAGCCCCGAGCGTAAATCGCCGACGCCAGGACAACCGCGATTGTCAGCCCAAATGGCGGCGACCACGCTGCGAAGATGGCCTGGGTTGCTGTGGACATTGCAAGCCTTCACTGATCGATCTTCGGCTGGGCCGACGGCTTGTGAATTAGCCGGAGTTGGTCCTCCTGGGCCGGCCGCACATTTCCATTCATGGTTCCCAGAAAATCAACGAGCGCGGTGGTTTCCTGCGGGCTGAGCGCGCTGCCGAAGGCGGGCATATTGCCGCCGCCCTGCAGCACCTGGCGAATCAATTGGCTTTCCGTCATCCGCGTAGCAACCGTATCCAGTTCCGGTCCCCGCTTGCCGCCCACGCCATCGAGCGAATGACAATTGCGGCATTGCATGTTCTGGAAGACCAGTGCCCCCTGCCGCTGCAGCGGCGTCCTCCCCTTCAGAAACTTCGGCTGCACCGCATCGCCGCTCCAGGCACTCATTTTCGGACTCCACGGAGTCGTCTGGCCCAGGCGAGTCAGGATGGTGATGGAAATCACTATCACCATCAGCATCATCATTGCCACGGGACGCTTCGACCAATGCCGCTCTCCCTGTCCCGCATAGAGCGGAAGCGCCAGCATCCACAAGATCGCGATAATCGGCGAGCCGATGATCAGCACTGTTTCCAGTTTCGGCGGCAGCAACGCGAAGGCGGCAAAAATCCAAAGGAACGGAACATCCGGTTTTGGATACGTCTGGATGATTGTGGGGTCAGGCGGCCCACCCGGGCCGATCGGTCCGAAGAACCACGCAAAGGCCATGACCATTAGAAGGATGCCGGCGGTGAAGAATGCATCTTTCCATGCGCCCTCCGGAACGAAGGGTATGCCGTCCTTTTTGATTTCGGCTTCATACTCGCGAATGTATGTACTTCGGCGCACCAGACGCCCGGGCATTGGCCAATCGCTGATACCGATGTAAACAACCATCCAGACGTGAATGCCGACCAGGGCGATCAGGATTCCCGGAATGACGAAGACGTGCAGCATGAAGAAGCGCGAAACGGTAGTCGCCCCCAGAATCGGGCCGCCGAGCAGGAAATGAACCAGCCATCCGCCGATCAAGGGCACGCGTCCCATAATTGCTGCGCCAATTCCCAGGCCCCAATAAGCGTCCTGGTCGAAGCGCAACACCTGGCCCGTAAACGCCATGCCGAGCGTCATCAGCAGCAGAAAAACGCCGGTAATCCAATTGAATTCGCGGGGAAATTTATACGCACCGAAGGTGAAGACCTGGGCCATGTGGATGAGCACGATGGCGACCATGAAGTCCGATCCCCAGCCGTGCAGCGCACGCAGGTACCAGCCCAGCGTCAGGCCATGGTTCAGAAAGTTCAGGCTGTTCCATGCATCCCGGGCCGTCGGCGTATACACCATCGCAAGCAGAATGCCGGTCACAATCTGCAATCCAAAAATGACGCTGGCCGCGCTGCCGAAGACGTACCACCAACTTGCGCTTTTTCTGGGAATCGGATGCTCGGCCGCCTCGGTGAGCGGTTTCACCAATCCCAGGCGGCGATCCAGCCAATTATAAAGGGCAATCCCCTTTTGCTTTAAGCCTGCTGGCATGGCGAACTTCCCGGCCTGGCAATGCTGGCCTGCGTCGATAACGTGGGCATCTCACCGGCCCAGATCATAAGTTGATTGCCGACGACCTTGTGCTGGAACTCGAAGAGACCGCGCGGCGGAGGACCCGCGGCGACCGCGCCATCCTGATAATAGACGCCGCCGTGACATGGACACATGAACAGCTTCGACTGCGGAAACCAGTGGACCGGACATTCCATGTGGGCGCAATTGATGGCAAATACCTGAAACCGCTTGTCGTCCACGTTGCGCACCCAGCATGGAAGGGTCGCGGTCTGTCCGTCCGCCGGAGTCGTGTCCGGATTGCGATACTGGCCCAGCCTCGTTTCGCCCTTCGGGAATTGCTCGAGGTTTCCCACCGGAACCCAGTGGTTCCATTCCAGATTTCCCTTCAAAACAGGCGCCAGCAAATAGCCAATCACGGGCACGGCGAGAACCGCGCCCACCAGCCCGTTGACTCCAATCGAGAGCATCATTAAAAACTTCCGCCGCGAATATTCGCTCGGCTCCTTCATCGGCTCCTTGAATGTGAGCAAATCCCTGGCAGCCGGATTGTTGAGTTTAAGCAGGTCCTTCAAACTTTTTTTCAAAATTTCATCCTCCTTTGCGCCGCTGTTTCCGCGGCTTTTTAGTGTTTCTCTGACGACGGAAAGCTCTGCCCTGGAAATTGCATCCGCTGTGAGGTCAGCCAGGCGACCACGTTGGTCACATCCTGATCGCTCATCGCTTTGCCCGCGACATCTCCCCGCCAATCCGGCATTCCCTCTCCCGGCATTCCGGAAACTACAATGTCGCGCAAACCCTGGCTGCTGATCAGGGACAAATAGGTGGGGTCGACAATCGAACCCACCGCCGATTTGGAGCTGCCTGACGCTGGATTTCCCGCACCACCCCTTCCATCCGCTCCATGGCATCGCGCACAGTAGACCTGAAACGCAGCGTTGCCCTGCGCCGCATTCCCTGCCGACGCCGGCGCATATCCAGGCGCACTCGCCCCGTTCAGGATGTCGGGTCTCGTCCATTGCGTCATCATCCCGTTCACAATGTCCCGGACCTGCTCGCCGGTTAGCAAGCCGCCCCCGCCGGCGCCGAACGCGGGCATCAACCGGTGCGGAACGCCATTCTCCACGATGGTCAGGATTCGGTCGCGACCGGCCCAAGTCAGATATACGGGATTGTCCAGAGGGAGCGCAGCACCATGCAGGCCCTTGTCTCCATGGCACGCGGAGCAATTCTGCTTGTAAAGCGTCGCAAAATCATGCACCTGACTTGGCCGCAAGGTCTCCGCGCGCAATCCCGGCTTGCCCGTTCTGCAACCCGCCGCAGCAACCGCCAGCAGAATGCTTGCCGCTACCGCTCCCACCCAGCGAATCTTCATTGGGGGCGGTCCTCCAGATGCTCCTGTTCTTCCGTCTGCGAGACCAGACCGGCGCGGACGGAAAATGGCAGCGATTGATACTGCTGTGTGCGGACGCGGACATGCAGATTCACCACAAAGCCGGCCACCAGTCCAAAGGCAATCTGCGATGCAATGAACCATATCCAGTCGATGCGCCGATTGAGGGCTGGAGTGATCGCTTCCAGTGTCCCGTACAAAAGCCCGCTCCAGAATATGGGCGCCAGAAAACCTGCCGTCGCAATCGGTTCCCACGGAAACATCGGGAGAATCGCGCCATAGAGAAGGCCCACCAGAACGGAAGCCAGCGCGTGGACTGCAATGGCAACCAACAGACCTTCCAGATGGAAGGCGGCCAGAAACGCTGTGCTCCGGGTCGCCCAGTGCGGAATAGCAGTCGCCGCCAGCAGGTTCGGCGCGTACCAGAGACTGTGATAGCGGATTAATCCGTAAATAGTGGCGGGGGCAATCATCGCAATTCCCCCGGCGATTCCGCCTTGCACTCCGGCGCCCAAGGTATATCGTTCGACCGGAAGAATTTTTCTATGCCGCTCAGAAACCGGCAAGCGCGCGACTTCCTTTCGCGAACTTTTAATCTCGACCACTTCGGTAATCACGGAGACGTCCTCGTGCCGCTCATGCGGCAGCACGTCGCGGAACCACCCGACCGCCGATCGGATCACGAGAATGCCCCCCAGCACGCTGACCGCCCAATAGGTCACTAATCCCGCAAAAAGGAACGTAAATCCCAGAGCCAGCATGATCGGCCATGCAGTCGGCGCAGGCAGATGCACCATGTGTCGGGTCGGTGGATGCGTGCGCTCTGCGTCAATCTTCATAGGCTGTCTTTTCTCATCTGCTGACGATGTAAACCACAGTAAAAACAACCACCCACACCGCATCGACAAAATGCCAGTAAAGGGTCAGCGTGTGGTAGTGATGAAAATGCTTGTCTGTGACTCTGCCGAACATCCCCAGAAGCAGCACGACGGAAAGCATCAGCAATCCGATAATCACGTGCGTGGCGTGCAGCCCGACGAGCGAGTAAAACGTGGTGCCGAATAAATTGGTATGAATGGTGAAGTTGTGCTTGGTGATCAGGTCGTACCATTCTTTTCCCGTGCCGATGAGGAAAATCACGCCCAGCAAGATCGTCGCTGTCAGCCAGCCGAGGAAGCCGGCCTGACTGCGCTTCTGTAACGCCACAGATGACAGATGCACCGTGATGCTGCTGGAAAGCAGGCAAACGGTGATAAAGATGGGCAGCTCCAGCACTTCTCTCGGAGAAGGTCCGCTCAGACTCCTGCCAATGTAAAAAAGGTAAGCCACGACGAAAATCAGGAACATGGCCGACTCGGCGCCGATCAGGCAATACATCCCGATAGTGCCCCTATACGGAAGCACCCACGGCTCGTCCTTTGGATCGAAGGTAAAAGGAATCGTCGTCATTGGCTCGCCATCTCGTTCTCGGTGTCGAACTCATATTTCCAGTCCGGATCTTCCGGATGCTTTACGTCCCACAGCGGACGACTGCTGCGCACTATCGGCTCATCGGCAAAGTTGTAGACCGGCGGCGGCGAGGTGGTCGCCCACTCAAGCGTCCACGCATCCCACGGATCGTTGCCGGCGAGCTCGCCGTGGAAATGCGAGCGGACCAGGTTGTAGAGGAAGATGAGAATCGCAATCGCCTGAATGAACGCGCCAACAGTGATCAGCATGTTCCAGATCGTCCAATGATGGCCGGGCTCGTATGTGTAGATTTCGCGCGGCATTCCCAGCAGGCCCGGTATGTGCATCAGGTCGAACGTCATGTGAAAGCCGAGTACGAAAAGCCAGAAATGCCATTTGCCGAGCCTGCTGTCCATCATGCGCCCCGTCATTTTCGGGAACCAATAGTAGAAGGCCCCAAACAGGCAAAAGAGAATGCCCCCGACAATTACGTAATGAAAATGCGCGACGACAAAATACGAATTATGCAATTGCCAGTCGAACGGCGCGACCGACAGCATGATTCCAGTCAATCCCGCAAGCGTGAATTGAAAAAGAAACGCGGTGCAGAACAGCATGGGAACGGTGAAGCGTATTTTTCCGCCCCACATCGTCGCCAGCCAGTTGAAAATCTTAATGCCGGTCGGGATGGCGATGATCATCGTTGAAAGCACAAACGCGGTGTTCGCCGCTGCTCCCATGCCGACGGTGAACATGTGATGCGCCCACACCGTGAAGCTGATAAACCCGATGCCGACCGATGCCGCTACCATCGCTGGATAGCCAAAAATGGCTTTCCGCGAAAAAACCGGAATGATCTCATTGGCGAATCCAAATGCGGGCAGCACCAGAATGTAGACCTCCGGATGCCCGAATATCCAGAAGAAGTGGGCCCAGAGCACCGCCGATCCGCCGGCCTGCGCGTCGAAGAAGTGCGCGCCCGCGAAGCGGTCGAGGAGAAGCATGATCTGCGCAGCCGAAAGCGGCGGTAAGGCTCCGAGAGCCATAATGGAGGTGACCAGCATCAGCCAGACGAACAGCGGCATCCGGTTCAGCTTCATTCCCCTGCAGCGCATGCACAGTGTTGTGGTGACGAGATTCAACGCTGTGCCAATCGTCCCGATGCCGCTGATGAAAATCCCGAGAGCCCAGAAATCGGCAGCGTGCCCCCTGGCAAAAGGCTGTTCGGTGAGCGGCGCATACGCGAACCAGCCGGCGTCTGGGATTCCGGATCCGCCAAAGACTCCTTTGCCGCCAATGAGGCTGTAGTAAAGCAGCGACGCGCCAAACAGAAATATCCAGAAGCTGAAAGCATTCAAACGCGGGAACGCCATGTCGCGCGCGCCGATCATCAGCGGCACAAAATAATTTGCGAACCCGAAAAGGATCGGCATCACCGCGAAAAAGATCATCGTGGTGCCGTGCAGGGTAAAGATCTGGTTGTACTGCTCCGGCGAAAGAAACTTCGAATCCGGCGCGACGAGCTGAATACGTATCAGCAGCGCTTCTACACCGCCGATCAGCAGAAATAGGAGCGAGGCCGCAATGTACATCAGGCCGATCTTTTTATGGTCCGTGGTCACGATCCATTCGTGCATCTCCTCCAAATAAAGGCGAGAATGCTCTTCTTTGGGCGTCAGGTCGATCGCCCCCGAAAGCGGTATGGAATCTGCCATGAGGTCCGTCCCTTACTGTTGAAGCAATCCGGTTAGTGCAACGTGACGAGATAGGACACAATCTTGGCAATGTCCTGATCGCTCAATTTCATGGCCGGCATCAGGCAGCCCGGCTTGTAGAAATCTGGATCTTTAATCCAGGCTTCCAGATTCGTCTGCGTATTGGGCAGCGTTTCGGCCCCAATTGTGGTGCGACTCATCAGATGCGTCAGATCGGGACCGAAGCGGCCATTCGCCACAGTGCCTCGGATGGTATGGCAATTGATGCAGGCATTCCGCTCAAACACGGCCCGTCCTTCCTCAGCGCTCGGGTCCTGTACCGCATTCTTTTGCTGGTTGACAATCCACTTCTGGAATTCCGCCGGCGTCTGCGCATAGACGCGGATCAGCATCCTCGCGTGTTCCTCGCCGCAATACTGCGCGCACTGCCCCAGATACAATCCGGTCTCCTGCGGCTGAATCCACATCCTGTTTACCTGACCGGCAAACATGTCTGTTTTGCCGTTCAGCCGAGGAACCCAAAAACTGTGGTTCACGTCCGCAGTGGCAAGCTTCAGATACGTAGGCATGGGATGCTTCGGATCGCTGGCGACGGGCACATGCAGCTCGTTGGCAGTCACCACGCCGTAGTCCGGATAGCGAAACTCCCACCACCACTGATGGCCGACCACAGTCACATTAAGGCCGTGTTTCGGTTCCCTCGCATGCTGGATGCTGAAGATGATGCGCGCGGTCGAGAGGAAGAGCACGATGACAATAAGAACAGGGATGACAGTCCAGGCTAGTTCGATCTGGTTGCTGCCGTATATCTGCGCAGGCTCATTCTCGCTGTCTTCAGGCCGATGGCGGTAGCGCACGATGACATGGATCAACAACCCGGACACTGTGAAAAAAATCGCGCCGGTGACAATCAAAACGAAAATCGACAGGCGAAAAATCTGGTGCGCGGGAACGGACCGCGGATCAAAGATATTGGTAGAGGACGTAAAGAGCTGACCGAACCAGCTTGACCCTGGCTGGTTTAGCGCACTGCTGACCGACGCACCGATGGCATGCAGGCCGGGATGTATCTTCATCATCGCCGGCACCCTGGCTAGGCACACCGCTTCCAGACTGAAGGACCCGAACACGTCTCTCCTCTGGTCTCGCTGCCGATGGAATCGATCGATTCTCTACAGGACACGCGCAGAGGAATGACGGAAACTTTGCACGCCGCCTCACATGGCAGGGGACATTTCAGTATGACACTCTTCTCCGCGTTCTCAATTGCGCGAAGCCTCGTTGCGATAGCTTCACGCAAAATGGGATGCGAATTTGCAGCGGTAGTTTGTACTCGGCCTACTGACGGATGCGCGGATTCACCAGCATGTAAAGAATATCGGTAAGCAAATTCACCAGCACATATGTCAGCCCAATCGCCAGAATGCATCCCTGCACCAGCGGATAATCGCGGTTGGAGATTGCCGTGATCGTCAGCCTGCCCAGTCCGGGCCAGGAAAAAATGGTTTCCGTGACGATTGCGCCGGCGAGAAGCGTGCCAAACTGCAAGCCGATCACGGTCAACAGAGGGATCATCGCATTCGGCAGCGCATGGCGGTACACCGCGGCGCGTTCGGAAAGGCCGTTGGCGCGTGCCGTTCGCATGTAATCCTGGCCTATTTCCTCCAGCATGGAGGTGCGTACCATGCGAGTCAGGATCGCCGCCAGCGCGGTTCCCATGGTAAGCGTCGGCAAAATTAAATTCTTCCACGATCCCGTGCCGGAAACCGGCAGCCATCCCAGCGCAATTCCGAAAATGAGAATCAAAATCGGTCCGAGTGTGAAGGTAGGGAAGGAAACTCCGAACAGGCTGGTCACGCCCAGCCACTGGTCCTGCCACTTGCCGCGATGCCGCGCCGAGGCGATACCCGCGGGAAAAGAGAGCAGAATCGCTAGCAGAATCGCCGGAACAGCAAGCTGCAACGTGTAGGGATAGCGCGACAGGATCAACTGCATCACCGGCATGTTCAGCCGGATCGAATGGCCAAGATTGCCATGCAGCACGCCGTTCCAATAACGCACATACTGCGTTCCCAGCGGAACGTCGAGTCCGTAGGCGTGCCGCAATGCGCTGATATCGGCGACACTCGCGCCTTCTCCGAGCATCTGCTCCACCGGATCGCCGGGAACCAGATGAATCAGAAAAAATATCAGCGAGACCACCACCCACAGCACGGGCAACAGAAGCAGCAGGCGCTTCAAGATAGTTCGCAACGCGCCATTCATGCGGTTGGCTGCGTCCCCTCTGCGCGAGCTTCGTGCAACGGCCCGGACTCGCCCACTCGCCGCTCCGCAGGTTCCACGCGGACCCGCGTAATGCGCCGGTCCTCCATCCCGACAATCGTAAATCTGCGTCGATCGAGCACAATGGAATCCCCGACCGCCGGAATTTTCTGCATATGCACCAGCAGAAATCCAGCCAGGGTTTCCACGCCTCCATCGTGCGGAAGATGCCATCCCATCTGCGTTTCCAGGTCGAGCAGAGTCGTGTTCCCATGCAAAACCAACGACCCGGACGAAAGCTTTTCCATGGCGTTGTCGCCTATGTCGAACTCGTCCTCCAGTTCGCCGACGATCTGTTCCAACGCATCTTCGACAGTGACTAGTCCCGTGACAGAACCAAACTCATCGACCACAATTGCCAAATGCCGCTTGCGCGCTTGAAACTCGGTCAGAAGGTCCGCAACGGTCTTGGTTTCCGGCACGATCAAAACGTCATGCATCAACTGTTCAAGGCGCACATCGTATTCTCCGCTGCGCATTCCCGCCGTGGAGGGGGTGCTCTGCACAATCGCTCGGAAGTGCATCAGTCGCGCCAGATCTTTGGCATAGACCACGCCGATGATGTGCTCCGGACCGCGCGCCGGATCGAACACCGGGATGCGCGAGCGCTGAACCTGCGTCACACGTGCATTTGCTTCAGCAACGGAAATGTCGGCAGGCAACGAGAAAATTCTCTGCCTCGGCGTCATGATTTCGCGCACGGTGATAGTGTCCAGGTCCAGCACGCGATGGATGATTCTTTCCTGCTTTTCCGGCAATAATCCTCTATGGCGCGTCGCCGTGGCGATCAACTTCAGCTCCTCCGTCGAGTGCGCGCTTCCTTCCGGCGCGCGGGAAAGCCGAAACAATCGCAGCACGGAATCAGCAGAAGCATTGAGCAGGCGAATCACAGGACGCGTGATCCGCATGAAAACTTCCATCGGACCGACGACAGCCAGCGCCATCTTTTCGCCTCGCCGCAACGCCAGCGACTTCGGCACCAGCTCGCCAAAAATCACTTCCAGATAGGTGATCAGGCAGAATGCCAGCACAGCGGCCAGCACACTCCCGTAGACCCGTGCATACGGCAACATGGAGAACCACGGATGCAGAAATCGGGCCACAAACGGTTCGCCCAACCAGCCGAGCATCAGGCTGGCCAATGTCACGCCCAGTTGCACGGCGGGAAGAAACTCATCCAGATTCGCCTGCAAGTCGGCAACCGTGTGTGCGCCCGGACGCCTCTGTTCAATCAGTTGCTGCACGCGCGTCCGGCGCAGCGATACCAATGCAAACTCCGCCGCGACAAAGAACGCATTGCAGAGAATCAACGCCACAATCGCGGCTGCTCGAAATAACGGCAGTGCAGGCATTTGCCTCCGAGTCTAGCAGGGCTCTCCAGAGGGCCATTTCGCGGTGTGAGGGCTTGAATGCACCGCTTTCGGTGCAATTTTCGGTACCCAAACAAGGAATTTCTGCTTCCTCGAGCGGCCAAAATAGTACATTCCCATTAGATCAGCCTTTCAACCAAGTTTTCGCTCGGAGGATTCCCCCTATGCGCATCATCCCGGCAACACTTGTATCTCTCGCGTTCGCGTGCGCGTCCACACTTACCTACGCAGCAAATCCAGGTTTTCAGAAGACGTTCACAGCCAGCGGCCAAACCGCATTGGACGTCTGCAACAACTCCGGCCAGATTCACGTCACTGGCGTGGACGGCAATAAAATTCAGATTTCCGCCGACATCCATAAGAGCAGTTGGCACGGCGGCGGAAATTCCGGCGATATGAAAAAGATCGCCGCCACTCCCCCGGTACAGCAGACCGGCAACACCATTCGCGTGGGGGACAGCACCACCTGCGGTTCCAGCGGCATGCACGGCATCGACATCGACTATGAAATTTCCGTTCCCAAAACTACCAACGTTTCAGTGAACAGCGGGGCCGGAAACATCCACGTGGAATCCATCGGAGGATTTGTGCACGCCAATACTGGCAGCGGAGACATTGCGGTGAATTCCGTCGGACCCGACTCCAGACTGGTAACCGGCGCGGGAAACCTCGACATTCAGGGCGCCCACGGAATGCTGTTAGTGAAGACAGGATCGGGCAACGTAAACGTTCGCGATTCCAATGTCAGCGATTCGCAATTGCGCGTCGGCTCGGGAACAATTACTGTCGCCAACCTGAAGGGCGGCGTGCGAGCCAGCACGGGCGATGGCGCCATGACGATGACCGGGACACCTACCTCTGACTGGGAAATGCGAACCGGAAACGGAGCGATCAGCTTCCAGGCCGTCGGAAACGCAAAGTTTGAACTGGACGCGGAAACCGGCTCCGGCACGATCGATTCCAGCCTGCCGAGTCCGCTCGGCGGCCATATCACGGATGGCGTCCTGCGGGGCCCGGTACGCGGCGGCGGTCCGGTAGTGAAGATGTATACCGGCAACGGCAACATCACCCTGCAATAGCGCAATCGGAACAAATTTCTCCACAGATCGCCGCGGCGTCCGGCAACCGCGGCGATCGATGGGGCTGTCCGCGCTGCAACGGAACGCAGCCGACTTTCCAGGAACCTTTCCTCTGCATTTTCCGTATCGAAACCTATCGGGAAATAAACCCCGAAAAGTTCAATACCGGAGGGAAGATTCTGATGCGCGCCATTCCGACCGTAGCCCTCGCGTTTTTCGTTGCCACTTGCGGGCCGACACTCGCCCATGCGGCCGATGTTAGTTTTCACCGCTCGCTCAACGTCCAGGGTAACGTCACTGTCAATGTCTGCACCAGCTCTGGGGACATCCATGTGTTCGGCGTGGATGGCGATACGATCCAAATTTTCGGCAAAGTTCATAGCGCCAGCACCTGGCATTCGTTTGGCGGATTCAGCAGTCCCGGTGAAATAAAAAAGATCGCGGACAATCCCCCGATCCAGCAGAGCGGCAGCATTGTCCACATCGGAAATTACGAAACTTGCAGCGGTAGCCTGTTTCACAGCATCTCCATCGACTACGAAATTTCGCTCCCCAAAAATGCGACCGTCGCCGTCACCTCCGGATCGGGCGATCTCCATGTCGAAAATATCGGCGGTTTTCTACGCGCGGAAACCGGCAGCGGGGACATTCGCACGAACGGCACGGGACACGGCGCCGAGATTGAGACCGGCTCCGGCAGCATCGTCATGCATGACGCCCACGGCACCCTGAAGGCTCACAGCGGATCCGGGGACATCACGATTCGCGATTCCCAAGTCGGCGATTCACAACTGGGCTCTGGATCCGGCGACATCGCCGCGTCGGACGTACACGGCGGCCTGAAGGCCGGCACGGGCTCCGGTAGCATCACGATCTCGGGCTTTCCCACTTCCACCTGGAAGCTCGATACCGGATCCGGCTCCATTCACTTTCATTCGGATGCAAACGCGAAGTTCACCCTGGACGCCAAGAGCAGTTCCGGGGATATTGACTCGAAATTGCCGGTTACCGTCTCCGGCCATCTCGGCAAAAAAGAATTGCGCGGGCCGGTTAATGGAGGCGGTCCTTTCGTGAAAATGTATACCGGCTCCGGAGACATCACGCTCGATTAGCGCGCCCGCTCCAGCGCCATCGCATACAGTAAATGCATGGTGCTCACGCTTCGGAAAATTCCCGCTGCCCAACTGCGACTGATTGTCTTCGACCTGGATGGAACCCTGATCGACTCGCGCGCGGATCTGGCATTGTCCGTCAATGGGATGCTGCGGCATTTTCACCGGCACGAACTGCCGGAAGACGTGATTGCCAGCTACATTGGCGACGGCGCGGGCATGCTCGTGCGCCGTGCGCTGGGCGACCCGGACGACGATGCTCTGGTCGATGAAGCGGAGGACTTTTTCCTTGCCTACTATCGCGAGCACAAGTTGGACAACACCTATGTTTACGATGGCTGTCACGCCGCACTTAAAGCATTACATGAATATCCGCAGAAGCTACACATCGCCCTGCTGAGCAACAAGCCGGTCGGACCCTCGCGTGCGATTTGCGAGGCGCTGGGGCTGGCCAAATTCATGTTCCGCATCTACGGCGGCGACAGTTTCCCGACCAAGAAGCCGGATCCCGCAGGCCTGGAGACGCTCATTCGAGAAGCAAACGTCGCTCCCCACCAGACCGTAATGGTTGGCGATTCTGACGTCGACGTCCTGACCGCACAAAATGTCGGCGCGTACTCCATCGGCTGCAGCTACGGGCTTTCACCGCACTCGCTGGAAGTAGCTCCGCCGGATGTGCTGATCCATAAAGCCGCAGATTTAATTCCGCTGCTCACCGGCGACTGATCGCGTCGCGAATCGCTGCTCTATTTCCGGCGGGGATTCGCGGGCACAACTTTAATCTCAAACAACTTTGGCCACAGCTTGCCGGTGACGAAGAGCCTGTTCTGCTTGCTGTCATACGCGATTCCGTTCAAAACTGCATCGCTGTTCCGCCGTTCGACGACGGGAAGCAGACCCGCCAGATCGATCCACGCAATTACCTTTCCCGTTGCCGGAGAAATTCTGGCAATCTTGTCTGTCTGCCAGACATTGGCATAAATCTCGCCGTGAATATACTCCAATTCATTCAGATTCAGGACGGCCTTGCCGTTATCTGTAACCTTGATTTGGCCCACAGGCTGGAACGTTGCTGGATTGAGCAGATGTAGGGTGGAAGTGCCATCGCTCAGAATTAAGTGCCGGCTGTCGTGGGTCAAACCCCAACCTTCCCAGGGATAAGTAAACGTCCGCAGAACGCGAAAGCTGAAGCGGTCGTAGACAAAACCGATGTGCGCCTGCCACGTCAATTCGACTAGATTATTTTTCCAGTCAGTCAGTCCCTCGCCAAAATATTGCGCGGGCAGATTGTGCTCCTGCAGAACCTTGCCGGTGTTCAGGTCCACCATGCGAATCGACGATCGACCACGTAAGCCGGTGCCTTCATAAGGCATTCCATTGACAAAAACGAGACCCTGCGTGAACGCCGACCGATCGTGCGGATAGACATGCACGACGCGATAACTTTCAACCGGCGTTGCGTGGCTCGCGCTCGCCGGTGGACCCGCGAACAACAAAAGCGCAGCCAACAGAAGCAGAATCGAAATAGCTCCTACCTTTGTCCTTCGCCAAGGAACCCGGAACACCGACCATTCAACGCAGGAATGCTGGAGCATTCCTCCAAGCTACCGGATCGTGGCTCACGTTCCAACCTCGTAGCCGCCGATTAGAATTGTTCTATATGGATTTTGAGCTTGTCAGCGATTACCAGCCGCGCGGCGACCAGTGTCGCGCCATTGACGAGCTGGTGCGCGGAATCGTTGGCGGAGAGAAGCACCAGGTGCTACTCGGCGTCACCGGTTCGGGAAAAACCTTCACCGTCGCCAAGGTGATCGAACAGTTGAACCGGCCGGCGCTGATTCTCGCCCATAACAAGACGCTGGCCGCGCAGCTTTATCACGAATTCAAACAGTTCTTTCCCCACAACGCCGTCGAATATTTCGTCTCCTACTACGACTATTACCAGCCGGAAGCCTACATTCCATCGAGCGATCTTTACATTGAAAAAGAAGCGACCATCAATGAGCAGCTCGATCAGCTTCGGCTTTCCGCTACGCGCTCTCTGTTTGAGCGCCGCGACGTCATCATCGTTTCGTCGGTGAGCTGCATCTACGGCCTGGGATCGCCGGAAGCGTATTACGGCATGTTGATGATGCTGGAGAAAGGCCAGAAAATCCGCCGCGAGGACATTACCCGGCGGCTGGTGGAAATCCTCTACGACCGCAATGACGTAGATTTTCGCCGTGGCACATTTCGCGTGCGGGGGGATGTCATCGAGGTTTTTCCCACCTACGATGAAAGCGCGTATCGCATCGAATTGTTTGGCGACGAGATCGAATCCCTGTCCCAGATCGATCCGCTCTTCGGCACGGTGAAGCAAAAATACTCCCGGCTTCCCATTTATCCCAAGAGCCATTACGTCGTGCAGCCCGAACGCAAGAAGACGGCGATCCAGGGCATTCTCGCCGAGCTTGCCGAATGGGAGAAGCAAATTGAATCGGAGGGCCGCATGGTGGAAGCCCAGCGCATCCACCAACGCACTCGCTTCGACCTGGAAATGATCAAATCCATGGGCTACTGTCATGGAATCGAAAATTATTCCCGCCATTTTTCCGGACGTCTCCCCGGCGAACCGCCGCCGACCTTGCTCGATTATTTTCCGCAAGACTATTTGCTTTTCGTCGACGAATCCCACGTCACCGTTCCGCAACTGCACGGCATGTGGCATGGCGACCGATCCCGCAAACAAAGCCTCATCGACTATGGCTACCGTCTGCCTTCGGCCCTCGACAATCGTCCGCTGAGGTTTGAGGAATTTCAGAACCGCACGCAACAGGTGACCTACGTCTCTGCAACTCCTGGCCCCTATGAGCTGACCCAGTCCGGTGGCGTCTTTGTCGAGCAGATCATCCGACCCACAGGCCTGGTCGATCCGCAGGTGGAGATTCGCCCAGTGCGGGGTCAGGTCGACGACCTTCTGGCCGAAATTCGCGATCGAGCGCAGCGCGGCGAGCGCGTGCTGGTGACCACATTGACCAAGCGCATGGCCGAGGACCTGGCCGGCTATTACACGGAAGTCGGCGTGCGCTGCCGTTACATGCACTCGGAGATCGAAACGCTGGAGCGCGTGCGATTGCTGCGCGACCTACGCAAGGGCGAATACGACGTGCTGATCGGCATCAACCTGCTGCGCGAGGGCCTCGATCTTCCGGAGGTATCGTTGGTCGCCATTCTGGATGCAGATAAGGAAGGCTTTTTGCGCTCCGCCGGATCGCTGATTCAGACCATTGGCCGCGCCGCGCGCCACATCCGTGGAAGGGCCATTCTCTATGCGGACAAAATGACGGAATCGATGGAACGGGCGATCGGAGAAACCGACCGTCGCCGCACGATTCAGGTGGCGTACAACGAGGAGAATGGCATCACGCCCACGTCGATAATTCGCCCGGTCGACATGGCGCTGGCCCGCATTCTGAAGGCGGAATATGCCGAGATCACCGAGGATGCCGAAGAGATACCGGAGACCTTCCGCTCAGAAGAAGATATGGACGCCTACATCACCAAACTGGAAGCCTCCATGCGCGAAGCGGCACAGCGCTTTGAGTTCGAAAAAGCCGCCAAACTGCGCGATACAATTCGCGAGCTGCGCAGCAAAGACTTTCTCTTCGACGCACCTAAAGAAGCTGCGCCAGGGCAGACAAGCTCCGGTACCTGAAGCTTCCTGCCATGCGCATTTGCGTGTAAAACCGTGGCCGCCGGCCTTCCCGTATAGCTCGACAGCGTACAATTCAAGCGAATTGCTGTGCGGAAGAGGAAGATTCGAGTGAAGAGATTGCTGAGTACATTTTTTCTTTGCGCATACCTTGCCTCTATTGGGCACATCTGGGCCGTTACTTTGCCGGGCTCCTGCGGCGACGACAAGATCCAATTCGACGTGAAAACGGAAAAGGGCCAGCCTGGGCTTGCCGCTCCTGCGACCGGCAAAGCGCAGATCGTTTTTATTGAAAACGAAAACCAAATGATCGGGCCTTTCATGCACGCGACCGTCCGCTACGGCGTGGACGGGGCCTGGGTGGGCGCCAATAACGGCAGTTCCATCTTCGCATTGACAGTGGATCCTGGAGTCCACCACCTGTGCGCGAATTGGCAATCTGACCTGAAACGATTCGGGAAGAATGCCGAAGCGACCTCCTTCACCGCCGATCCAGATAAGGTCTATTGCTTCGCGGCCTCAGTCACAGTGGAATCCAAAGACGTGGTTAACTTTGGGTTTTCGCAGATGAACGAGGACGAGGGCCAGTATCAGGTCAAAGGCTCAAAGAAAAGCACCTCAAAACCAAAATAGCTGGCACGTTTCTTGAATTGAATGCGCGTGTCGTTTGAATGTTCAGATTCCCGACAACGACCACTTTGCAGCGATGGCGCTTGCAAGCGCCACCGACGGACCAACACATACGTCGATGGATTTCCAGCATATTCCCGCTCTCCTGCGCGTCACGCTGAGATGCGAATCATATATATGTTGGCGAGGCAGCCACACAGATGAAGCTCAACGCATACTTGATACGCAGTACTCTTGTCGGCGCCCTGGGCGGCCTGCTATTCGGCTTTGACACCGCCGTCATCTCCGGCACAACCGAACAGTTGACTGCAACCTACGCGCTGAACAGTTCGCAACTTGGGATTACGGTCGCGAGCGCGCTGGTCGGCACCGTCATCGGCGCGATGCTGGCCGGCATTCCCGGGCAGCGCATCGGGCGCCGCGACAGTCTGCGCATCATGGCGATGCTCTACGTAGTCTCTGCAATCGGCTGTGGGCTGGCCTGGAATTGGGAAGCGCTGCTCGCATTCCGCGTAATCGGCGGCCTGGGAATCGGCGGCAGTTCCGTGCTGGGACCGATGTACATCGCGGAGATTGCCCCGGCAAAATGGCGCGGGAGGCTGGTGGGAACTTTCCAAATCAATATCGTGGTCGGCATTCTGCTGGCCTACATGTCCAACTATGCAATTGCCGCATTTCATCTCGGAATGGCAGAGTGGCGCTGGCAACTCGGCATTGCGGGCGTTCCCGCCGCGCTTTTCGTTATCATGCTGCTGACCGTCGGACGCAGTCCGCGCTGGCTGGTCATGGAGAACCGCATTGACGAAGCCCGCGAGGCGCTGGTTCGAACTGGCACGCCGGAACATGAGGCCGAGTTGCAGGACATCATCGCCTCTGTCCATCTCGACCGCCTCGCCGCAGATGAACCGCTGTTCAGCAAAAAATATCGTCTGCCCATTTTTCTGGCGGTCACGGTGGCCATGTTCAACCAGCTATCGGGCATCAACGCCATTCTTTATTATCTGAACGACATTTTTGCCGCCGCGGGTTTCAGCAACATGTCCGGTTACCAGCAAGCCGTCTACGTGGGTTTGGCAAATCTGATTGCCACCCTCGCGGCGATTGCCGTCATCGACAAACTCGGCCGCAAAAAACTGCTGCTGATCGGCGCGGTCGCGATGACCATCTGCCTTCTGATCGTAGCCGTACTATTCCAGACGAAAGGGCATCAGCAATATCTGCTGCCGCTCCTAATCCTCTACATCGTCGCGTTCGCAATCTCGCAAGGCGCGGTGGTCTGGGTCTATCTCGGCGAGGTCTTTCCCACGCGCGTGCGGGCCAAAGGGCAAAGCCTGGGCACCTCCGCCAACTGGATCACGAATGCCATCATCTCCGGCGTGTTTCCAATTCTGGCAGTCAACCACGCCGCGATTCCCTTCTATTTCTTCGCTGCGATGATGGCGCTGCAATTCTTTATCGTGCTATTCATCTATCCCGAAACGAAAGGCCTAAGCCTCGAGCAGATGCAGCGCAAGATGGGCATCGATTAGACCTCACAAGGCGTGCGCGATTTGGCTGGCCGCGATGAAGCGCTAGAAGGATTTGGAGGCGCAATGATCTTGTCGCTTGTGTGGTGGGCGCTTTTCTGGTGCTGGCTTCTGTCTGAAATCTTTATCGCTCTTGCGATGAGAACCAGGCACAGCGGAGGAGATGTGCACGATCGGGGCACTCAAAAGATTTTATGGATTGTGCTCCTGGTGGCAATTACTGCGGCCAACGTAATTCGCGGAACCAGCGCCAGCATGTTTGGAAGAGCACATTGGCTGGTGCCGTTCAGCATTCTCCTGCTGGCAATCGCACTTTGTATTCGCTGGACGGCAATTCTTTCTCTAGGAAAATCCTTCAGCGCGAACGTTGCGATCCGCGATACCCAAACCATCTACAAAGGTGGCTTATATCGATGGGTGCGTCACCCATCCTACCTCGGGCTGCTGCTGGTATTTCTCGCGGTCGCTCTGCATTCGCAAAATTGGATCAGCTTTTTCATCGCCCTTATACCGACCACGCTCGCGGTGTTGTACAGGATTCGCGTGGAGGAAAACGTGCTGACCCATGCTTTCGGCGACGAGTACGCAACATACAGTCGAACCACCTGGCGGCTCCTTCCCTGGTTCTATTGAGGGATCTATTGATCGCCCGCGCAATTTCCAGAACAGCCGCGCATTCCATACAATTCTTACCAGACCTATGAGCACATCGCCGAACTCAGCCATTCACTCGCAGGAGACGCGCGCATCTTTGCTGCACCTGATCGCCACGCTCTCTTTTCGCCTCGGAGACTTCACTCTATCTTCCGGCGCACACAGCGACTACTACATCGACTGCCGCACCACCACGCTGCACGCCGAGGGAGGCAGACTGGCCGGACTGGCGCTCTACGATTCCATCCTCCAGCACAATCTGCAGCCGCAGGCCGTTGGCGGCCTCACCATGGGCGCCGACCCGCTCGTTTCGAACATCGCATCTGCCAGCGCATGGCGTCGCATCAAAAATCCGGATGCGCCGCTGATTCACGGTTTTCTCGTCCGCAAAACGGAGAAGACCCACGGCACCGGACGCCGCATCGAGGGCTTCTGCGAAGCCGGAGCGCGCGTCGTCATCGTGGACGATGTATGTACCACCGGCGCCTCGACCATTCAGGCCATGGATGCCGCGCGCGCAGCGCAAATGCAAGTTGTCGGCGTCCTCTGTCTAGTGGACCGGCAGGAGCAAGGCGGGCGCGCCTCCGTCGAAGCTGCCACCCAAGGCGCGCCATTTCTCCCTCTGTTCACCGCGGAGGAGGTACGAACCGCACATATCGCCGCGACAGAAAAGGTCTAGTCTAGGAGAAGGAGCGCGAGTCATGGAGACCTGCACCCACCTCGATCAAATCCGCAAAGTCACGCCGCGCACGCCGAACGGCTGCGAAGAATGCTTAAAGACGGGCGACCGCTGGGTCCATCTGCGGCTTTGCCTGGAATGCGGCCATGTCGGCTGCTGTGATTCGTCAAAGAACAAGCACGCAACCAAACACTTCGGGCACACTCAGCACGCGATCATGCGCTCGTTTGAACCCGGAGAAACATGGGGCTGGTGTTATATCGACCAGATGGAATTAGATTTCGCCTGAATGTGCTGCCTCGCGATCTCGCGGACGCAACCCTCCCGACGCTCCGGTAGGTGCCTGTGTCCCATAAACTAGAAGCCTATGATTCCGACACTTGAGTGGACTGATTCGGGCGTGCGCTTTCTCGACCAAACGAAGCTGCCGACGGAAGAGATCTACGTTCTTGCCCAGGATTATCTCGCGGTTGCAGATGTGATCCGCACCATGATCGTGCGCGGCGCTCCAGCCATTGGAGTTAGCGCGGCGATGGGTGTAGCCCTCGGCCTATTGCGCAGCGACGCGACGAACTTAAAGCAGCTCAACCATGAGTTGAATATTATCTGCGAAGTGCTTGCACAAACTAGACCTACCGCCGTCAATCTGTTCTGGGGAATCGAACGAATTCGCCGCCTGGTGGAGAGCATCTCGCAAGACCCAGGCGTGACCGTCGCGCAAATTCAACAGGCCGCCGTTGCCGAAGCCTGCCGAATGTATGACGAAGATATCGCGGCCTGCCGATCGTTGGGTGCGCACGGCGCGGAACTTTTGCCGAACACCGGTGGAGTATTGACCCACTGCAATGCTGGAGCGCTGGCGACCTGCGGCTACGGAACCGCGCTTGGCGTGATCCGCGCGGCGGTCGAACGCGGCCAAAAGATCCACGTCTACGCAGACGAGACACGGCCCTTTCTCCAAGGCGCACGCCTCACAGCATGGGAACTGCTACACGACAACATTCCCACCACCGTGCTTTGCGACAACATGGCGGCCAGCCAGATGCGCGCGGGAAAAATTCAGGCGGTCATCGTCGGCGCCGACCGCATTGCTGCCAACGGCGATGTCGCAAACAAGATTGGAACCTACGGCGTCGCTGTGCTGGCGAAGGAACATGGCATTCCTTTCTACGTAGCTGCTCCGTGGTCCACCATCGACATGGCGACGCCCACCGGCGATCAAATTCCGATTGAAGAGCGTGCGGCGAAGGAAATGACGCACTTCAACGGCAAACAGATCACGCCCGAGAATGCCGAGATTTGCAATCCCGCCTTCGATATAACGCCAGCGAAGTACGTGACCGCCATCATCACCGAGCGCGGGGTGCTGCGATCGCCCTATGCAGAGACGTTGGTCGCGGCAAGGTCTAGCATGCAGACGGGAGAGATCACCCATGCCAAAGTTTGTCATTGAACGGGAAATTCCGGCGGCCGGACAGCTATCGCCGGAGCAACTGCAAGCGATATCACAGAAATCGTGCGGCGTTCTGCGGGAATTGGGCCCGAAGATCCAATGGGTGCAGAGCTATGTTACGGATGACAAGATCTACTGCGTGTACATCGCTCCCGATGAAGCCACGGTGCGCAGACACGCAGAGCAGGGCGGTTTCCCGGCCAACCGCATCTCCCATGTCCGGCGGATGATTGATCCGACCACTGCCGAATAAGCCCGCTCTCGCACGGCGCGCTAATCAGTCCAGCGCCATCGTTTTTAAAGATTCGCTGACCATCAGCTTCGGCTCCGTCGACGCCTGCACCTGCTCAACTGTTACTCCTGGAGCAATTTCTTCCAGCACCAGGCCATCCGGCGTGACGCGAATGTAGGCCAACTCCGTGACAATTGTGTCGACCACGCCCAGCCCCGTAATGGGAAGCGTGCAGCGCCTCAGGATTTTTGGGCGGCCATCTTTTGTCGCATGTTCCATGGCGACCACAACCCGGCGCGCACTGGCGACAAGGTCCATTGCGCCGCCCATCCCTTTCACCATTTTGCCGGGAATCATCCAGTTTGCGAGATTACCCTGTTCGTCAACCTCCATGGCGCCGAGCACGCTTAAATCCACATGACCACCGCGGATCATGGCGAAGGAATCCGCGCTGGAAAAATACGCCGTGCCCGGCAGCTCGCTCACCGTCTCCTTGCCGGCGTTGATCAGGTCCGGGTCCTCCTGCCCCGCAATGGGATATGGCCCCACGCCAAGCATTCCGTTTTCCGATTGCAACACCACTTCCATCCCCGCTGGCACGTGGTTGGCGACGAGTGTCGGCATTCCGATGCCGAGATTCACATAAAAGCCGTCTCGTAATTCCTGCGCCACGCGCTTTGCAATCCTGGTCGTGATTGACGCACGCTGGTCCGCCTGGCGCGGCTTCGCAACACTGTCTGCGTTGGAATCTGGCCGGCCCATATCCTGATTCGATAAAGTGTTCATAGTGGGTCTTTCCATCGGATGCATTCCGTATTCAATTTCCGCCTGCCCTCTCTGCTACGTGGAAATGTTCTGGTCCTCGGTAGCCTGGCAACCGCTTTTCTGCTTGCCAGATTTCCGTTGAACGTGCCCAATCCGGCTATGATTTTCCCAATCCTCGGCGCTTGCGCCGGAAGCGCCGAAACCTTTCGCTGCATTCGAATGCGCTGGAGCTGGTATCACGGCGCCGTCATGATCAGTCTCTACATGGACATGATGGTACTCACCATGATTCTGTTTCTCGCTCTCTACCCGCTGGTCACCCGGATCGGATAATCGCAACCCTGAATGTCTATGCAGTTATGCAGTGCGCACAGTCCGCCGCTCGATGCGCTTTTCGTGCTTGTCGCAGGCCAGGATTCGTTGAACAAAAATGCCCGGCGTCATCACGTGGTCCGGACTGATCTCGCCCGGTTCGACCAGTTGTTCCACTTCCGCGATCGTGACCCGTGCAGCGGTCGCCATCATGGGATTGAAATTCCGCGCAGTCTTGCGATAAATCAGATTCCCCATACGGTCGCCCTTCCACGCTTTGATGAGCGCGAAGTCAGCTCGCAGCCATCGCTCCATCAAATACATCTTCCCGTCGAATTCGCGAGACTCTTTTCCTTCGGCAACCAGCGTTCCAACTCCGGCTGGCGTATAAAACGCCGGAATTCCAGCGCCCCCGGCGCGAATGCGCTCCGCCAGCGTCCCTTGCGGCACCAGGGTCAGCTTCAGCTTATTCGCGAGCACCTGTTCCTCCAGCAGCTTGTTCTCTCCCACATAGCTGCCGGTATGGGAAGCGATCATGCCCGCTTCCAGCATTCGTCCCATCCCGAAACCGTCCACGCCCATATTGTTGCTGATGGTGTGCAGATTCTTTACGCCTCTCCGTATCAGCGCGTCAATCAAATATTCGGGTATGCCGCACAACCCGAAGCCGCCAAACATCAGCGTCGCGCCATCGGGAATATCCCGTACCGCCTCATCCGCCGTGGACCAGACTTTATTCATGCATCCTCAATCTTCGATCCGGAACTATGGAGGATATCGCAGATTCATACACATAATCCACGAGTTTCGATTTTTGATCACGCAGATTCACATTCGAAACATGGCGCGATTCTCCTGCATATTTGCCGGGGAGCAGTGGTAGGATGCTGGCAACTCCTCTATGTTGGGCAATGTTGCACAACATATCATTTTGCAAAGGAGCATTCGATGCTCAAAGGATTTCGTGCTTTCATTCTCCGCGGCAATGTCGTAGACCTGGCGGTCGCGTTCGTCGTGGGCGCGGCCTTCACCGCCATTGTGACTGCGCTGGTGACCGACATCATCAATCCGTTGATTGCCGCAACCGTCGGCAAACCAGACTTCTCTTATTTAATTGTGCATATGCATGGCGGCGCAGTGAAATACGGTCTGTTCGTCAACGCTGTCATTTATTTTCTGATTGTTTGCGCCGCAATGTATTTTGGCGTCGTGCTGCCGCTGAACAAGCTAATGGCGAAGTTCCATAAGGCGGAGCCGGCCGCGCCACCCGCAACAAAAACCTGCCCACAATGCTTAAGCGAAATTCCAGCCGCAGCGACCCGCTGCGCTCATTGCACACAGGCCGTCGCGTAAGGAACAGAATTTCGAAAGGGAGGATTGCCGCGCGCGGATTGAGTGCATCAACGTAACTCGCCGGCAGATTCGCAAAGCGTGGCACTACAAATTAGAATGAGATTAGTACAGCAATCGAAGAGGTGGATGTGACAGAAACACGCGACAAATTCGAGCTGCGCAAGTTGCCGATGATGCCGATCCGCGACATGGTCATCTTTCCGTACATGATGACGCCATTCGTCGTGGGCCGCGAATCCAGCGTGCGCGCGCTGGAAGAAGCGCTAACCGGCGATCGCAAGATTTTCCTTGCCACGCAGCACGACGCCGGGCAGGATGAGCCAACACAAAAAGAAATCTATCTCACCGGCACAATCGGAAACATTGTGCAAAGCGTGAAGATGCCGGACGGAAACATCAAGGTCCTTGTGGAAGGTATTGAACGCGCGAAAGCGACCGAGATCGTTGACACCGATGGCTTCTTCGTGGCGACAGTGCGCGTCAGCGCCAGAGAAGCGGAAATGACCAAGGCACTCGAACAAACCATGCAACGCGTTTCCGGACTATTCGAGCAATATGTGAAGCTGCAGCAGGCATTGAATCTGGAAACCGTGGCCGCCGCCGTCCGCATGGAAGAGCCCGGCAAGCTGGCCGATACCATCGCCGCAAATTTGCAGTTGCCCATTGAAGAAAAGCAAGTGCTGCTCGACATCTTCGACCCCGCGGAGCGGCTCACCCATCTGGTGGGCGTATTGGAGATCGAAATTGAGAAGCTGAATATGGACCGCAACGTGCAATCGCGCGTGAAGCGGCAGATGGAACGCGCCCAGAAAGAGTATTACCTCAACGAAAAAATCAAGGCCATTCAGAAGGAGCTGGGGCGCGGCGAAAAGAGCGAGTTCGACGAGCTGAAGAAAAAGATCGAGACAGCGGGCATGCCCAAGGATGTCTTCGACAAGGCCATGCAGGAGCTGAAAAAGCTCGAAGCTATGCCGCCGATGTCTGCGGAATCGACCGTCTCCCGCAATTATCTCGACTGGCTGCTGGCGGTTCCCTGGAAGAAAAAATCGAAAGAGATTCGCTCCATCGAGCACGCGGAAAAGATTCTGAACACCGACCACTACGGCCTGGAAAAAATCAAAGAGCGCATTCTGGAATTTCTCGCCGTCCGCCAGTTAGTGAAAAACCCGAAAGGCTCCATCCTCTGCTTTGTCGGACCTCCCGGCGTCGGCAAAACGTCGCTTGGCATGTCGATCGCCAAGGCGACCGGACGCAAGTTTGTCCGCATGTCCCTCGGCGGCATGCGCGATGAAGCGGAAATTCGCGGCCATCGCCGCACCTACATCGGCGCGCTGCCCGGCCAGATTCTCCAATCCATGAAAAAAGCGGGCACAAAAAATCCCGTATTCATGCTGGATGAAATTGACAAAATGGCGTCCGACTTTCGCGGCGACCCAGCATCGGCCCTTCTTGAAGTGCTGGACCCGGAACAGAACTCCACCTTTCAAGATCACTATCTCGACGTGGAATACGACCTGTCTCAGGTGCTATTCGTCGCTACCGCGAACGTCCTCCACACCATTCCCGCTCCGTTGCAGGACCGCATGGAAATCCTGCGGCTGCACGGATACACCGAAGACGAAAAACTGGAAATCGCCAAGCAATATCTCTTGCGAAAGCAGCGCGAACAAACCGGATTGAACGACAAGAACCTCGCCTATGCCGATGAAGCGATTTTAGAAACGATTCGCGCCTACACGCGCGAGGCAGGGGTGCGCAATCTGGAGCGGGAGATTGGGAACGTCTGCCGCAAGGTAGCGCGCCGCATCGTGAAGAACGGTCCGAAGCATAAGGAAGAAATCACCTCCGCAAACCTGAAGGAATTTCTCGGGCTTCCCAAAGTTCGCCACTCCCTGGTCCACGAGAAAAATGAGATCGGCCTGGTCACCGGCCTGGCTTGGACGGAAGTGGGCGGCAGCATCCTTTCGACCGAAGTTCAAGTGCTCGATGGCAAAGGCAAGTTGACGCTCACAGGCCAACTGGGCGAAGTGATGCAGGAATCGGCGCAGGCCGCGCTCTCCTACATCCGCAGCCGCGCCCATCACCTCGGCCTCTCGCGCGATTTCTATCGCAGCCTCGACATCCACGTGCATGTGCCGGAAGGCGCGATCCCCAAGGATGGCCCCTCGGCGGGCATTACCCTCGCCACGGCCCTTGCGAGCGCGCTCACTCGCATTCCGGTGCGGCGCGATGTCGCCATGACGGGCGAAATCACCCTCCGCGGCAAAGTGCTTCCCATCGGCGGTCTAAAAGAGAAGCTGCTCGCGGCTCACCGGGCCGGAGTGTTTGAGGCAATCTTGCCAGCCGAAAACCGCAACGACCTGGAAGATGTGCCGGAGAACTTAAAGTCCAGCATGAAGCTGCACTTCGTCGACCAGATGGATGAAGTACTGAAGGTGGCACTCGAAGGTCCTTTGCCGGAGATTGCACCGGACGATGCCGCGATTTTAACCGGTGTACCCGCCGCGACGAGTACGATTGAGAACGTCGCGCATCAGTAGGGTTCTTTTAAGCCAGTTTTCGCGCCACCATAATTCCATCGCCGATCGTCAGCAGACAGGCCTCCACGCGCGGATCGTTGCGGATTTTTTCATTCAACGCGCGGAACATTCTGGCCTCCGCATCTTCGGTCGCGGGGTCCACCACTTCCCCATGCCATAGAACGTTGTCCAGCAGAATCAGGCCGCCGGGCCGCACCAGTCGCAGGCACAGCTCATAATACCCGTCGTAGTTCGGCTTGTCCGCGTCGATGAAAGCAAAGTCGAACGATCCCGAGCCACGCTCCTTGAGCAAGCCGGCGAGGGTTTCCAAAGCTGCCCCAAGTCGCAGTTGAATTTTTCCATCGAGGCCGGCTTCCTTCCAATACCGCCGGGCAATGTCGGTCCACTCCTTGCTTATATCGCAGCAGATCAGTTCGCCGCCCTGCGGCAGCGCGGAAGCCACGGCAAACGCACTGTAGCCTGTGAACGTCCCAATTTCAAGCGCGCGGCGCACTCCGATTGTCCGCACCAGCATGGCCATGAGCGCCGCCTGATCGGGCCCAATCTGCATGTTGGCATGCGGAAGCTTCGCGGTTTCCTGGCGCAGCCGCTGCTCGATTTCGCTTTCACCTGACATCAACCGGAAAACATAATGCTCCACCGCATCGGGCACCAGCGATCGCTTTTCCATAGGGAACTCCGTTCTGAACGTATTTCCGATCCTAACTGGAAAGGCCCGGCGCATGCCGGGCCTTTCCAGTTCCAAGCCAAATTGCAACTAACTGATTAGCTTTTTAATCGACTTCTCGATCGTTTCCTTGGGCACGTATCCCACAATCTGATCGGCAACCTTGCCGTCTTTGAACAGCAATAGCGCGGGAATTCCGCGAATGCCATAGCGCATGGGCGTGGCGGAGTTGCTGTCCACGTCCATCTTCATCACCTTCAACTTGCCCTGATATTGCGTGGCGATCTCATCTACCACGGGAGCAAGCGCTCGACAAGGTCCGCACCACGCGGCCCAGAAGTCCACTAGCACTGGCTCGGCAGATTGCAAAACCTCTGCGTCAAACGTTACATCCTTGATTTCATGCACATGACCTGCGGGCTTCGGTGCAACCTTGGTGCCGCTAGGATTTGTAGTTGCTGAATCGACCATCCATTCCTCCTCGGGTTGGTGCGCTCCGGCACGCGACCAGCCGGACGCTACTCCTTAACAATACAAGATGCTTCGAAAGCCACGTTGGTCGCACGAGAATCGGGCGAACGCGACATCGATGGCTGCCCCAATTTTCGCGCAAAACAAAGCGCCCGGATCTCGTGAAAGATCAACGGGCGCGAGAGCAGCCCTCCCCCAGAACTGCCCCTTGGAGAAGAGGTTAGCGGTCGGCAAGTGCGTTGTAAACAAAACTTGAGTAACCAAATTCCAGGTTACCGAATACCAAAAATTCCAGCAATCCTCTGTTCCTAGGCTAACAATTTTCCGAGGGCCGACCGAGCTCCTTCCTCGCAGAAACCGCACGCCACAACCTCCGCATCCGTGGCGTTGCCCAGCAGCGAACCGATCGCACGATGCAGGCTCTCGTCGCTTAGATTTCGCTCGACGATCAGCAGAACACCCGGTCCGGCGCCGCTCAACGCCACCCCCAGCACGCCTGGTTCCCGCCTGAGGGGCAACAGTTTCCCAAACAACGGGCAAATGGAGCTGCGATATGGTTGGTGCAGAGTATCGTGCATGGCGGCGCGCAACAACTCGCTTTGGCCTGACGCAAAGGCCGCTACCAGCAGCCCACAGTGCTGCAGGTTTTCTACCACGTCCGCGCGGCCATAGTGTTCGGGGAGCACCCGGCGCGATTCCTCGGTCTGCATCGGAGCGCCAGGCAGCACCATCACTGCCCGCCAGTGGGCCGGCACATCGATGCGTGCCGGGTGGACACGAGGGAATGCATTCTGGCGCACGCCGTCCCTTCCCCTTTGCGGGCAAACCATAGCCACCGTCATGCCGCCCATCCAGCAGGCGGTCGCGTTGTCGGGGTGACCTTCCAGGTACGTTGCAGCCGCGAGGACTTCGTTTTCCGGCCAGCCTAATCCGCCGAAATGGACCGCCAGGGCGATTCCCGCCAGCCGCGCAGCCGCCGACGAGCCGCAACCCATGCCCAGGGGAATCTCGTTGCTGACTTCCAGGTGAAGGGGCTGAATCGACCGACCGCAATCCGTCAAGATTCGTTGATACGAGTCCAGAATCAGGTTCCCGTCTGTCTTGCCACATGCTTCCGCATCGCGGCCGCGCGCGGCGACGGAAAACGTGTCGTCCGATGTGGCCATCACTTCCAGATGCAGGTTCAACGCCACGGCAGCCGTGTCAAACCCTGGGCCTAGATTGGCGGAGGTCGCAGGCAGCCGAAGATGGAGAGGAGGGATTGCCCGCGGCACGGTGTTCATGCGCGGCCCGCGCGATCCAGTACGCGCAGAACTGCTTCCACGGTTGGGTCGAGCACCACGGGCGCGCGTGTCAAAATTTCCAATTCCCGGAGCTGCGCCTTCGGCATGACATTTTTTTCTTCCGGAGTCAATAAGCTGCCGCGATGCAGATCGATCGTATATTCCGGATCTTTCAATGTATGCCCGGTCAGCACCAGCACAATCGTCTCGTGTGACTGAACGTGTTTATCGGCCACAAGTTTCTTCAGCCCAGCCAGCGTCGCGGCAGATGCCGGCTCGCATCCAATCCCCTCCAAGCCGATCTCGGCCTTCGCCAGGGCGATCTCCTGTTCGCTCACTTGCTCGCACCAGCCGCCAGTCTCTCTTAGCACGCGGGCAGCCTTTTGCCAGGAAGCGGGATTGCCGATCCGAATTGCTGTCGCGCGGGTCTCGGCGCGCACAGGATGAATCTCCTTGCCGCCATGCTTCATAATGCTCTGATACAGAGGATTCGCGCCCTCTGCCTGAATCACGCTGACGCGCGGCCGCCGATCTGTCAACCCCAGCCCACGAAGCTCGGCAAACCCTTTGCCCAACGCCGCCCCATTCGCAAGATTTCCTCCGGGAACAATGATGTGGTCCGGCGCTTCCCAGTCCATCGCTTCCGCAATTTCCATTGCCGGAGTTTTCTGGCCTTCCAGCCGATATGGGTTGACCGAATTCAACAAATAAACCGGCGCGCGGCGCACCAGTTCCCCCAGCACGGCCACACAGCCGTCGAAATCGGTCTTCAACTGGCAGGTGATGGCCCCATAGTCGAGCGACTGCGCGAGTTTGCCCCACGCCACCTTACTTTCCGGAATCAACACCAGCGCCCGCATTCCGGCGCGCGCCGCGTATGCCGCCATCGCGGCAGAAGTGTTGCCGGTCGAGGCACACGCCACCCAGTGGAATCCCCGCTCGCGCGCCACCGATAGCGCCGCCGTCATTCCCGTGTCTTTGAAGGATCCCGTGGGATTCATTCCCTGGTGCTTGGCGAAGAGCTTCTCCAGTCCGAGTCGCTCCGCCGCTCGCGACAGGCGATAGAGCGGCGTATTGCCTTCCTGAAGTGTGACGACGTTGCGCTCGTCCTCCATAAAAGGAAGCAGTTCGCGAAATCGCCAGACCCCGCTGCGATCGAGTGGGTCATTGGACAACCGTCGTTCGGCCCACGATTTCTTCCAATTCACCGCCGAGCCTGAATATCGGCTCGCAATGCTTTCTTCGGAAACGACAGCACGCCCCGACAAGTCCGGATATTCGACATCGAAGAGGCTTCCACAGGATCGGCAGCGAAAATCCTCTGCAACCTCCGAGCCGCGGATTGCGGCACCACAGCCGATACAGCGAAGCTGGTGCGCCATTTGCAGCGATATTTGCGCTGGAGTTGGACTCATGGGATACGCCTGGAGCAAAAGCAGGGAGGATGTATTCCGGAGCGGCACCACTCGAGTCGACGCGACCCACAGGGAGCGGCGATCTTGAACGAGACCAGACAGGACATAGGATCCCTGGTTTTGCTCTAGCGTAACAGGTCAAGCTTCCGCAATTAAAGGAGAAGCGGCCAGTCAAGTAGCCGCGAACAGAGCATTCCCACGCAGATCGCATATTTTCATAGATTGCAGAATTCGTATAGTTTCGTATAGCATGGTGGGCATGGCAGAGCTCTACACCCCGCGCGATGCCGCAGAACGCCTCGGCATTTCCTATCCAACAATCAAGCAGTGGCTCTACCGCGGTAAGTTGCGCGCAGTGAAGACGCCGGGCGGCCACTACCGCATTCACGAGCGCGAGATTCAAAATCTCCTCCGGGCTGACGCCCCGGCAGCGCCCAGGCCAAAAAAACTCACCTCCTCCGTTTCCGGACGCAATCAGTTGGTGGGAAAGATCGTGCAGTTGCGCTTCGATGGCTTGCTGGCCCAGGTGAAACTCTTCATTGGAGATCAGATCGTGACCGCCGTCATCACGGCGGACGCCGCGCGCGAATTGCAGTTGAAAGTCGGCATCAAGGCGGCCGCGCTGATTAAGGCCACGGAAGTGATGGTGGTCCGTGTTTAGCCGGCGGCGTTTTATTCTCTTTTTGTGCGTCGCGCTTTTGCCGGCTGCGATGCTGCCGGCGCAAGCCAACACACTGCGGATTGCCGCCGCCGCGGATTTGCAGCCGGTTCTTCCCGCGTTTATTGCGAATTTCGAAAAGACGACAGGCGCGAAGGTCGAGGCTTCCTACGCCTCCTCTGCGACTTTGGCAACGCAGATTCTAAACGGCGCGCCCTACGATCTGTTCCTCGCCGCGAACCGCGCGTTTCCGCAAAAAATCGTAGATGCTCATCTGGCCGTCGAGCCGTGGCCGGTCACCTATGCGCAAGGTGCGCTGGTATTGTGGGCACGCAACGGATTATTTGGGCAAACGAGAGCCGCGTGCCCGTCCTGATGGTGACGCACAACCTGGAGGAGGCGTTTTCCGCCGGAGAAGACGTACTTACGATGAGAGAAGGTCGCATCGACGCGCAAGGTCCGCCGCACACCGTCCTGGCAGCGGAACGCGATCGGCTGCTGCGCGCGATGGCAGCCGTTCCCAATCTCTAGGAAACGTAGACCGGCTCCTGCTCGAGGCAAATCCCAAATTGCGCCAGCACGCGCTTGCGAATCTGGTCGCGCAACGCAAGAATTTCCGACGCCTTCGCTTCGCCGCGATTCACGATCGCCAGGGTGTGACGGCTGGAAATTCCCGCGGCTCCCAGTGCAAAGCCCCTCGGAAAACCTGCATGTTCAATCAGCCAGCCCGCCAGCAGTTTCACCGTTCCCGGCTCCGCGGCAAAATGAGGAATGGAGTCGGCGGGCGCCAGCCCGGAAAGATTGGCCTCTTTCGTGACACGAGCGGAAATGTCCGCAAGCTGTGATTCTGATACCACAGGATTCTTGAAAAACGATCCGGCACTGCGGCAATCCGCATCTCCCTCGACCAGCAACATCCCTTTCGTGCGTCGAATGGCGCGAACCGCCTTGCTCACTTCATCCAATGAAGGTGCGGTTTTTTGCGGGGCAAAGGTGTCCGCCAGGTCCTTGTACGCGAGATGCGGAGCACCATTCCGCCGCAGTCGGTACCCCACTTCCGTGACAATGTAGCGATCCCGCGCCGTGCTATTGAAGATGCTCCGGCGATAGCCAAACTCACAAGCGGCAGCGGGAAAATCGACCATCCGCAGCGTTGTGCGGTCCAGAGCGCGCACGCAGACGATTGTCATCGATACTTCCTGTCCGTACGCGCCCACATTCTGAACGGGAGTTCCGCCGATGGTACCCGGAATTCCAGCCATGCATTCAATGCCGGCAAAATTCCGCGTCACCGCTGTCTGCACAAATCCGTCCCAATCCTCGCCGGCAGCGGCGGTGAAAACGACATGTTCGCCGTCTACCTGTTCTCGAATCCCGTGGTTCGCCACGTGAACAACCACTCCGGGAAAACCTTTGTCCGCCACCAGCAGATTGCTGCCGCCTCCAAGTACGAACAGCCCCGCGTGCTTGCTGCGGGCAAACAGAAGCGCCTCCGTCAATTCCGTCTCGCTGGAAGCTTCGATGAACCATCGTGCCGGACCGCCAATGCGGAAAGTCGTGTACGGCGCCAGGGAAATATTTTCGCGAATCTCCACGAAATTGAGCCTACATCATCGCGGCCCGCTTGCAAGCTGGAGAATTTGTGGAACGGCTTTTCGATCAGGCACACGCGCGACACGCTCAGAACCCTCCCGCGTTTCCGACCATCGAGCAGCGAATACTCACTGCCGCACAACGGCGCGTATCGTTGCCCTGGAACCCGGCGCTACAATATACACTGGAGTGTGCCCGTAGCGGCATGGAGGGAACAAGCCGATGTACCCAGAGATTATGGTGATTCCGATGCGCGAGGAACTGACCCGCGCCGGCATTCAGGAAACGCGCACCGCCGAAGAAGTCGAGCAGGCGCTGGCTCAGCCCGGCACAACGATGGTGGTCGTCAACTCCATCTGCGGCTGTGCGGCGGGAAAAATGCGCCCGGGCGTGCGCATGGCATTGCAGCACCCGACCCAGCCGGACCGCAAAATCACCGTCTTCGCCGGGCAGGATCGCGAAGCAACGGACAAGGTACGCAGCCATCTCGCGGGCAATCCGCCGAGCTCTCCGGCAATCGCGATTTTTCGAGACGGCAAGCTGGAGTTTCTCATGCAGCGCTCGGTGATTGAAAGCGTTGCCGCACCCCAGATCGCAAAATATCTAACCCAAGCTTTCGATGAGATTTGTACAAAAGCAAGCGCGTAAGAAGAGTGAATCAAGAGGTTTGCGATAGAAATTGAAAGCGGCGCCTGAGGAAAGGCGCCGCTTTTATTTTGCTTGGACCGTAAGACGCGGGAACGCCCGAAGCTATCCAGCCTTCTCCAATAACGTGACGGATAGATCGCGCTTCTGCACCATGTCCGCCGTGATCTCGATCTCCTTCACCTTCTTGTTGCTCGGCAGGTGATACATCAGATCGAGCATCAATTCCTCAAGAATCATGCGCAGTCCGCGAGCGCCCACCTTCCGATGCAGCGCTTCGCGCGCGATCGCTCCGATGGCTTCCGAGCTGAAATTTAGACGCACGTTTTCGTACTCGAACATGCGCTGATATTGCTTCATGATTGCATTCCGGGGTTTGACGAGAATCTCAACCAGCGCCGCCTCGTCCAGTTCGTCCAGAATTCCGATCACGGGCAGGCGTCCCACAAACTCCGGAATCAGCCCGAATTTGATCAGGTCCTGCGGCTCGGTTTGGCGCAGCAGTTCCGTGTCGCGAAGTGATGGAACCAGAGCCGCGGCTAAACCTTCCTTGTCGGAAATGGCCTTGAATCCTAGTGCCTTTTTCCCGGCGCGCCGGGCCACCACGCGCTCCAGACCAACAAACGCTCCGCCGCAGATGAACAGAATGTTCGTCGTATCGACCGGAGTAAATTCCTGGTGTGGGTGCTTGCGCCCGCCCTGCGGCGGAACGTTGGCAACGGTGCCTTCGAGAATCTTCAGTAACGCCTGCTGCACGCCTTCGCCGGAAACGTCGCGGGTGATCGACGGATTTTCGTCCTTGCGCCCGATCTTGTCGATTTCATCGATGTAGATAATGCCGGTCTGGGCGCGCGCCACGTCGCCGTCGGCGGCCTGCAGCAATTTCAAAATGATATTTTCCACGTCTTCGCCGACATAGCCGGCTTCCGTGAGCGTTGTCGCATCGACAATAGCGAAGGGAACGTCCAACATCCGGGCGAGCGTCTGCGCCATCAGCGTCTTCCCGCTGCCGGTAGGCCCAATCAACAGAATGTTAGATTTCGACAGCTCCACATCGCTGGTGCGCGCGCGGTTCATCTGCACGCGTTTGTAATGGTTATAGACCGCGACTGCCAGTTTCTTCTTGGTGGTTTCCTGTCCGATGACATACTCGTCCAGAAACGCCTTCACTTCCTGCGGCTTCGGCAGATGCGCCGGAGCAGCCGTGGGGCGCGCCTCGTTCTTGTCGTCTTCCAGAATGGAATTGCAGACCGCGACGCATTCATCGCAGATATACGCGCGAGGATAGTCGCTCGGCGAGGAGATCAGTTTGGCCACTGCGTCCTGCGATTTATGGCAGAACGAACAACGGAGTACGTCGTCGGTACCGGCGCGCGTCTTCAATTTGAATCTCCTTCTGCCTCTCCTGCAAAACCAATCCTACTCCAACTGGCCCGACCCCATTCTATGTCCTGGGTCGATCAATAATCTCATCGATGATGCCATATTCTTTCGATTGTGGCGCGTTCATGATGAAATCCCGTTCCACATCGCGTTCGATCCGGTCGATGGGCTGGCCGGTATGCTTCGACATCAGCCGGTTGGTGATCTCCCGAATGCGAAGAATCTCGCGGGCGTGAATGTCGATATCCGTTGCCTGGCCGGAAAGACCGCCCATCGAGGGCTGGTGGATCAGAATGCGCGAATTAGGCAGCGCAAACCGCTTCCCTTTCGTGCCGGACATCAATAAAAATGCGCCCATACTCGCCGCCTGGCCGATGCAGTACGTCACCACGTCGTTCTTGATGAACTGCATCGTATCGTAGATCGCCAGTCCCGCCGAGATCGATCCACCGGGAGAATTGATGTAGAGCTGAAGGTCTTTTTCCGGGTCTTCCCCAGAAAGAAACAGCATCTGCGCGATGATCAGATTGGCAATCTGGTCATCGATCGGAGTACCTAGAAAGATAATATTGTCGCGCAGCAGGCGAGAGTAAATATCGTAGGCGCGTTCGCCCCGGCTCGTCTGCTCTACCACCATTGGAACTAAACCCATACTGTTTCCCTGTTCCTGTCGGTAACGGCCATGCAAGGCCCGATTGCGTTACTGAATCTCTCGAACCTGTTCGCCAGGCACGGCTCCAGAGATCAGGCAGCCAATCTCTCAAAGAGCTGGTTCACCGTTTTCTCTCTTCTTAGTTGTTCTCGGATTCTAGCGAGCCCGCCATCTTCCGTCAAACGCTTCCGTAGTGTCTCGAGGGGTTCCCGTGATTGATACGCCAACAACTGCAATTGGGTCTCAAATTCCTCCTCGCTCACTTCTACTTTTTCCGTGTCGGCGATGCGATCGAGAATCAACGAACCCTTCACTTCATTTAACGCCGAATCGCGCTGTGCAGCGCGCAGCCGCGCAAAATCCAACTGGCGCATCTGCTCCGTCTTCATCCCCTGCGCAGCCAGAGCGCGCAGTCCACGATCGAGCCGCGCATCGATCTGCTGTTGCAGCAAGGATTCCGGAACGGGAAATTGAAACCTCTCCACAAATCCCGCAATCATCCGGTCCTTCGCGTCGGATTCAAGGCGGCGGCGCTTTTCATTCGCCATGTGCTCGCGCAGCTTGGTCTTGAAACTGTCCAGCGTCTCGTCCTCACCCATCTGTTTGGCGAAGGCATCGTCCAGATCCGGCAGAATCTTCTTGCGGATGCCCTTCACTTCCACGTCGTAGGCAACGGTCTTTCCGGCAAGCCGCTGCTCGGTAAAGTCCGCCGGATAGCTGACTTCAAACTGCATCTGCTGACCCGGCTTCGATCCGCGCAACGCGCTGCTGAAAGCCTCCACGGTGTTCGCTCCGCCAATCTCGACGGTCGCATCATCTCCCTCAATCGGCTTCGGCGCGGCATCGGCGCTTTCGCCGCTCTCGTTCGGCTGGACCAGCCCGGTAAAGCGAATCAGCGCAAAATCTCCGTCGGCCAGCGGCCGATCTTCCTCCACCGGCTCCATGGTCGCGTGCGACTCGCGAATGTGTGCCAGCTCGGCCTCAAATTCGGCGTCGGTCAGAGATGTGTCGGGACGCTCGACCTTCGTCTGGTCATAGCCTGTGATATCGATCGCTGGAAGCGCTTCGAATGCAGCCTGAAAGCGCATCGGTTCGCCATCCGCCAGATGAAGACTCGTCACCTGCGGCTGCGAAACCGGCTGCGATCCCTGCTTCTCAATCGCGGCGCGAAACTGCGCCGGCAGGATTTCCTCCAACACGTCCTGACGAATCGCGTCCGCGAATCGCGTGCGGATCACCGATTCCGGAACCTTGCCGGCACGAAATCCAGGAATACGCGCCGACCGCCGATATCGTTTCACAACGCCAGCGAAAGCCCTGCTTACTTTCTCCGCAGGAACTTCCACATCCACCTGCCGCGCGCATTCCGGATTCAGCGTTGGACCATGGGAGTGCGTAGGATCGTGGCCCTCATGCGGGCCGTGATCGTGCTCCGTTCCCTCAATGTGGCCGGTACTATGATCCAACGAATGTTCCGAAACGGCACTCGCCAAGGCTTGTGGATCGCCTTCAATAGTCGGGGTCGTAACAGGTTCTGTGGAACTCAAAGGGGGCTGCCTTCCGAACTTGAGCTGACCGCATCCACCATCTATCCGATGCAGCAGAAACGCCGCTGACGAGCTGAAGACGGAGGGTGTATGGGCCTTTCTTAATGGTAGGTGGTTCCGATGGGCTGGTCAAACGGGCTCACGATTGCGTTGAACGTTGCCAGCGTTCGCAGTCTCGGTCAGCCACTCACTTTCGGACCCGCCCGCCTTCGGATTTTCCATGAGACTTGCCGCAGCAAGTTCTAGCGTGAACGAGGCCTCACAAACCTTGCTGCTGGAGAGCCGAGCCACTGTGTGATCCACATGACTCTCGGGAAACCGATCAGTGGTCCGCTGGCGAGGTTCTTGAGCATCGTTTGAGTAAAACCTGGGAGCTCCCTGGCAACCTGTTGCCACGTCATGCCGCGTCTCTTGCGCTCCTGATCCAGTGCAGCATGCAGGGCTCGCGTATCGAATCGGAGTATCCGGTCCGGCGCCCCGCGCGGAAGCTCTTCTTCCTGCCGCGGATGTCTGCCCGGTTCGGAAAGGAAGCTTTCCGGCGTCGCCTGCAACCAGCGGAACACTTGAAGGACGACAGCACTGGTCACAGACCGCTTTTTCGCCATGTTTCGTATCGTTGCCAGGTGGATCGGAATCGAGGAGGTATGCTCGAAGGGGCGATTGACCTCCGCTGCGAGCTCAATCCAACTCAAGCCGCGCTCTCGCCGCCGTTCGTCGACCGCGCGATGAAATGCCTTCATGTCGAACTCATACATAGTCCACTCGCCGTTCCTCTGCGCCCGCAAATCACGCAGGAAGCATTGAGCGCAGCGATATCCGGAAAGCGTATCGCATCGCGCCGGAGACTGGCCTTCCCATCAATCTTGCGCGGCCTGCCGCCACTGCTTATCGGAATTGCGGAGGCGGGGTTTGCCCCACCAGCTCGTTCGCTGGCTGAAAGAGTTGTAATTGGACCTTCCATGTGACGGAGGCGCCCGGCGCCAGCGTCACCATTCCTGTATCCGTCCCGTGCCACTCCGCGCCAAACGGATCGGCATAATTGAACTGCGGCTCCAGCGCGACGAAGGACTTGTCTACCGGCGAGTACACCTGAATCGCGCGGATTTCCGGCGACATTGCAGTCACTCGCATACCATAGTTCACGCGCAGATCGCTGATGTCCGACTCGACGAATCCGTTGGAGTCGCGCTTCAGGTCCACAAAAGAATCGTCCATCAACGCGTCCGGCAGCGGAGCGCCCTGCGTCGCATTGAAGTCATACGCTGTCCCCAGCACAGCAAGCAGCTTGCCGGTAGGAAACACGTCGTCGTAATTGTTCACTTCCACCCGCATGGCGGCCGGCAGATGCAGGCGCGCGTTGGCCCGGATATCGCTCGGCAGTCGGAAATACGGATGCCATCCAATGCCGACCGGCTCCGGCTGATCGCCCGTGTTCATCGCCGTCACGCTTGCCGTGACCGTATCGCGGGTCAGGCTGACGGTCACCTTCACTTGATTGTCCGAAAACCAATGGCCGTTTGCGGGAAGATTGTAAGTTGCCGTGGCCTCGCTGCCATCCGGGTCGGACTTCACCGCGACATTTTGCGCCTTCGCCGCCAGCATCTCGCCATGCATCGCCACCCAGGGAGCGCCCGGCAATTTGCCGCGCCAGTTCGCCAGCAGCTGCACGCTGCGCCCGTGCCACGTCGCGGTCAGATAATGTTCGCCGGTCGCTTTATCGACTGTCACCGGACCCAGGATGCGATTGGCAAAGGGAAACAGAAACGCCCCACCCCCCGAGAAGCTCTCGTTGCCGCCGAGATCGTCTGGGCCGCCATTCATCAGCTTCGCGGCTGCGTTGACCGAGGACGATGCCAGCAGCGCGACCTCACCCCTGCCCGGCAGAAACGCGGTGATCTGAAACAGATTCATCCCGCGTCCCGGCAAAAGCGTGACGCTCAGGAATTCCGGCGCCGCGCCCACGCCGCTCTCCAGCCGGCGCAGCTCGATCGCCTTTTGGCCTCCCACAAGCGGCAGGCGCGCCGATGCAATTGCGGTCGGCGAGAGAGGTGGGGGAACCGGACGGGATTTGCAACCCACGTTCCATCCGGCAAGGGCACCCCATAACAGCGCGGCCAAAATTGTGCGTGTCGAGATCTTCATTCTGCGGGCGATTTCCTTGCGGACAACTGAATTTGCTGACTGGCGAGGAACGATACAGCGCGGCGCTTCAATGCTGGTTGCTCCCCATCCACTGATTTTACGCTGGCGATTCAAGCACGGATTTCCCCCCTCCCAACGCGACCGTACAATTTCTCTTGTGAGTTCCCTGTCATCAACCGAGGTGAAAACCCGTAAGCCGGCGAAAGCAGTTCAATCTACAGCGCCGAATCTGAGCCGCTCCGCCCTGGAGAATCTTGGCGCGCGCATCGCAAACTGCGAGCTTTGCCCGCGCCTGCGTACCTACTGCGCGGAGATCGCGCGAACCCGCCGTCGCGCCTACGCGGACTGGGAATACTGGGGCAAGCCGGTTCCCTCCTTCGGCGACCCGGAAGCGCGCGTGCTTGCGCTTGGCCTTGCACCAGGCGCGCACGGCTCGAATCGAACCGGAAGACCGTTTACCGGGGACGGCTCGGGAAATTTCCTCTACCCCGTCCTGCACGCGACTGGATTCGCGTCGCAACCTGTTGCCCATTCCCGCGCCGACGGCATGAAGCTGCGAGACCTCTGGATCGCGTCGGTAGTCCGCTGCGCACCGCCGGGCAACAAACCGCTGCCGTCCGAAATGAAAAACTGCGCTCCATTTCTTGATGAGGAGATCACGCTACTGCGAAAGCTGCGCGTCGTAGTCTGCCTGGGAAAGATCGCGTTCGATGGTTATCTGGCCCATCTGCTGCGCAGCGGAAAAATCTCCAGCCGAAAGCCGCTCAATTTCCGACACGGCGCGGAGTACGCGATCCCGAATGCTCCGCATGTTCTCGCCGCCTATCATCCTTCGCTGCAGAACACGAACACGGGACTGCTCACCAGCGAAATGTTGCGGAGCGTTTTTGAACGCGCGCGAATTTTAGCCGACGCCAAATAAAACATGGGTGCCCTACCTCTCGATTTTGAGATGTAGTTTCGCCGCTGAAACTCACGAGGCTTTCCCCAGAGCCGCCTGTTCTGCCGCGCCGAGTTGCTTCAGAATGCCCAATTCATCCGAACTGCCCCACCGTTCCACGATCTTGCCCCTTTCAAATCGAGCGATCTGCATGCCGCGCGCATGAATCTTTTTGTCGGTCGGCGCGATTCCCAGAAAGTTTCCTTTGTGGGTGCCGGTCATCGTGTAAGCCATGGCGACATTGTTGTCGTCTGCCACCATGTGATCGACTGCCACTCTAAGATCGGGAAACGCCGTGCGAAGCGTCCGGAAAAACTCGACAAATCCCTCCGGCCCTGGCGCCTGATCCGACGCAGGATCGTGGTCCTTCACATTTCGGTCGAATGCCAGCTTCAGCATCTCCAGGTTCCCGCTGTTGATCGCCTGCCCCATGTTCTTTTGCACCGCAATATTTTCTTCCCGGCTCATCCCGTCTCCTTTTGCTCGGAATTTCCGCTCCAGGGATTTTAGATGCGCGAAACGGCAGCTACCTCCCGCTTTCGCCGCAAACGCGGCTGAGGCGGAGCGCCAGGTACCGGGCATTTTGCATCACACCAGTGCCTTCTCCACCGCCGAGGCCAGCATCGTCAAACCCGCCTCCACATCCTTGCCGATATGGGCGCGCAGCGCGCGACGCCCACGCTGCTGCAGAACGCTCAAATCGCCCGCTGCCTGCGCGTCAATGACGATTCCAAAGGTATATTTCTGGTCCGGGATGGCGAGGTCCTTCGCATGATCGGCGGTGATTTGCAGAAATACGCCCGTATTCGGGCCGCCTTTGTAATCCTGCCCCGTGGAGTGCAGGAAGCGCGGACCGAAACCCAGGCAGGTTGCAACCCGCTTCTTGTTACGTACTCCATGGCGCAACTGCTGCATCGTTTTCAGATGCTCACGGTTCCGTTGGATAAAACCCAGAACCGCAAAATAATCGCCCGGCTGTAATTGCGCCAGGTGCGCGCGCAGATATCCGGTCAAATCCGGCTGCCCCACATCCTGAGCACCGTGCAGCACCGCGGCATACGCCGGATCGGCGAACAGCTTGACTTTCCCGTTGTCGAAGATGGGCGTCTGGTCGGGCAGCTTTCCAGTCTTGTCATACTCATCGGTAAGACGCCGCGCCTCCACCTTCGCCGCTTCGACGTCCGGTTGATTGAAAGCATCGATGCCAATCACCGAGCCGGCAACCGCCGTCGCGATCTCCCATGTGAAGAATTGCTCGCCCGCATCGTAGACATCGCGCATGGTTAATCGCACCACGGGCTGACCGGCCTTCTCCAGCTTTTCCACGCCAGCATCCAGGTGTGCGTTGTCATCACCCTCCAGCCTCACGTAGGCAAAAATTCGGTCATCGCCATAATAATCGGGAGCCGCAATCTCTTCGAGATCGACCGGAGTGATGCCCTTGCCCTGCTTGCCTGTCGACTCGGCGATCAATTGCTCAAACCACGCTCCCATGTCGGAGATTGCCGGCGAAGTAAAGAAAGTGATCTTATCGTGCCGCGCATTCGCCGCCGTTCCCAGAATCAGGCCAAGCTGCGCGCCGGGATTTTTTTTCACGTCGCTCGAACGGCAGGCGTCCACCGCGGCCTTCGCTTTGGTCAACAATTTTTCGACATCGAGGCCCATGACAGCCGCAGGCACGATTCCGAAATTCGAAAGCGCCGAGTATCGCCCGCCAATCTCCGGGTCGCCGTAAAAAATGTGACGGAAACCATCGGCTCTCGCCACTTGCTCCATGTGGGAGCCGGGATCGGTGACAGCAATAAAGTGGCTGCCTGCCTTGTCGCCGACCACCTCTTTCATGCGCGCCATAAAATATTGCTTCAGAATGTTCGGCTCCAGCGTCGAACCCGATTTGCTGGACACGATGATCACGGTCTTCTTCAAATCGACGCTTTCTTCCGCGGCACGCACCTGCGCCGGATCGGTCGAGTCCACAATCGACAGCCGGGGAAATCCTTCCTGCTTGCCAAACGTCTCGGCCAGCACCTCGGGACACAAGCTGGAGCCGCCCATGCCAAGCAGCAAAGCGTACTCGAAACCCGCGTCTCGGATATCTTCCGACAGCGCGCGAAATCGGGCGATATCCTTCTGCTGGCGCTCCACAATATCCAGCCAGCCCAGCCATTGCGACTCGTCCGTGTTGGTCCACAAGGAGGCGTCGCGCGCCCACAGGCGTTCGATTTTCCCGTTCTCCCAGTCCGCCACCGCGGCGGAGAAGTCCTGCTCAAGTATTGGCGGAAGCTTGTAGCGAAATTCCATGGAATCGTGCTCTCCCTGAATCGGATTTGTCCTGACTGCTGTTAGGATGCCGCCAGCCGCCACCGGATGGCAAATTTGGTGGGACAATGGAGGAAGAATTGCTGCATCCCTCAGGCCACGGGAGATAGCGCTAAAGCGCGGCCGCAGAAGCGAAAAGCGCAAGTCAGTGATGAACAGGAAGGGCTAAGCGAATGGATGTAGAAACGATCGATCAGCAGTATGCACAACTGCAGAGCGCATCTCAGCAGGTAGCTGAGGAACTTAAGGATTTAGCGGCCAAATTGCAAGCCGAGTCCGCCAATGGTAATTCACAAGCAAGGGAATGGGTGTTGGATCTGAAGGAAATCGCTTTGGCGATTCAGTCCCAGCAACAGCAGATGGCCGGCCTGCTCCAGGCCATTCACGGATTCGTTGCTAACGAGAACCAGGCCTACGCCGCAAACTATCCGCCGCAAAGCTATCAGCAGCCTGGTTATCCGCAGCCCGGTTTTCTTCAATCTGGCGCGCTCGGACAGCCCAGGCAGGGTGGGTTCGGAGGCTTTCTGCAATCTGGATTTGGCCGAGCCATGGAAATGGGTCTCGGGTTTGGATTGGGCGACGACCTGATCAAGAAGATCTTTTAACGCGCGAATTCAGAATGAAAAAGGCCGCGTTCAGCGGCCTTGTCTATCTCAAAACTCAATCTTCAAGACTGCCCGCACCAATTCTCCATCTTTTGCAGGACAGATAGGCTGCGCCACAAAAGTTCGCGCAGGCTCTAAATTCCTACGCTCGACGAACCAATTGCCGGACCCGGCCACCCTGCTCCGTAATGCCGTCGAGAACGCCTTCCAGCCGGCCCAGCATTTCATGGCCGTCCTGAAGATAATCCGGAACGCGCTGCCACAGGTCCTTGATTGCTTCCGGATCCTCGGCAAGAATGACTGCCGCTCCAAGACCCGAAGCTGTCAAGGCAGCCTTCTTCCGTCCAGTCAGCAGCAATGCCGCTCCGGCAACCAGTGAGCCTGCCGCCAGTGCTCGCATCCAGGTCATTTCCTGTTCCATTGGTTTTACTCCTTCGCAAAACTCTATCAGATTAGAGATGCGTTCGGTTCCTATTTGAGTTGCGGAAAACATGTACCAATTCTGCAATATCGGGACCGCAACGGTTGCATGTAGATGTATGCCTGTGAGTCTGACAGATGTTCAACAAACCTGCAAGAACCATCGGCGCTAACCAACCACATCGCACTGCAAATTTTGGCGCGCGCGGTGCTACGCTCGCACACGCTTGAGGACCGCAAGCCACCAGCGCCGGCTGTAAATGGCAAGATTCGCGGCGCACACAGCAACTCCGCAAATGGTGAGGAGCAGCACGGAAACATTGGGATAAACGATCGAATCCAGGTAATGCAGCAGAAAGCTGCCGCGATAGGGCGCGATCCCCGCCAGGCGCTGGAAGTGCTGCTCCGCTATAGTCAGTGGACACGGCCACGGCCCGGTCTCCACCACGATTCCCCAGACCAGCGAAGCGATGTGAAATCCAGTCAGCCAACGATGCCCGCGAGTCCAGAACGCACCGAAAATGACCCACAGAATCCACGCGAGATGAATCGCCAAGACCAAGACGACAGCGGAGTCGTAAAACTGTGACATGTCTCCTTCGTCTTCAGAAAGGCTTTGCCGAGCGTCCGCGCCGCCTGCTACGCTCAGGCGTTGCAAATTTCACTCTCGGGAGTGTCGCATGAAAAAGAAAATTCTCGCCGTTCTGTCCGCCACTGTAATCGCAGCCGTCGCCCTCGTCGCCGCTCCCCGTTTGCAGGCGCAATCCAACACCAATTCTGCAACCGCAAACTCCGCGCCGTCGCCAGCTTCGGTGGTGGACCAGCTCCTCAGCATGGTGGAAGAGGAACTCGTTCCGCTCGCAGAGGCCATGCCCGCCGACAAATATAACTTTGCTCCCACCAATGGAAATTTCAAGGGAGTCCGCACATTTGGCCAACAGGTGAAGCACGTCACTATGGCGAATTACTGGATGTTCGGGAGCGCCGCCTCCATGAAGCCGACCAACATGCCCAAAATGGCCGACCTCAAGACCAAGGACCAAATCGTCCAGGCGCTCAAGGACTCCTTCGCATTCGCACATCAGGCGATTGCAACGCTCAATGGTGATAACGCGCTGGAGCAAGTCAAGCCAGTAGATGGAATCAAAACGCGCGCCGGAATCATGCTGTTTGCCGTCATCCACATGAACGATCACTTCGGCCAGATGGTGGAATATGTCCGGATGAACGGCATCGTCCCGCCATCGAGCAGGCCGCGCAAAAAGTGAGGTGGGAGTTCCGCGCCGTTCGGTGAGCCGTCGAGCTCAGCGATCCAGATGTGCGATTTGCACAGCCTTCGGTCAACCCTATCGCTCTTCGTGGCGTCCTAGTAAAAAGAACGATCCAATGAGATGTCCTGCCCGTTCTGAAATGTTTCGAGCGGGTTTTCGCGCGACCTCCCCAAAACGAAGGAGCTTCATCCAATGGTCAACCGCTGTGCCAATCCGACCTGCAATAAACAACTGCATTATCTGCGCGAAGGTAAGGTTTTCCTGTTCTCCGGCAAAAACGCTTCCGGAAAAAATTCCAAACTTCCCCATCGTCTGGAGCACTTCTGGCTTTGCGGAGCCTGCGCCAAGCAATGGACGCTTTCGATGGATGGAAACGATCAAGTCAAGCTGGTGGAGGCCCACAAACGGCGCTTTCGTGCGAGCTACGCGTTAGCGTCCGCTGCCCCCGCCTCTTAGGGCGCCAAGAAACTTGGCGTGCCGCGATCTTACGCTTTGGCGGTCGGTGCGGGGCTTTCCTTCCGGCAAGTGCCGCACCGGCTAAGACCGTCCATATGGGGGTCGCCATCGTAGTATCCGACGAGCGCATAGTACCGCACCAGCAATAAATCCTGCAACATCTTCAAGCCATCTTTCAGATAGCTGATGCGCGAGCGTTCGTCATGACCCCACGTAACCGCGACTTCCTGCACCCGCATCCCCAATCGCAGCGCAATGTAAAGAATCTCCGGATCGAATCCCCAGCGTTCAATGCGCTGTCGAATGAAAATTGTCCGCGCCGCCTCGCCCCGAAATGCCTTGAAGCCGCACTGCGTGTCCGCCAGAGGCAGATTCATAACCAGGCGGGTGAGCCAGTTGAAGCAGCGGCCAAAAAATCGCCGATAAAGCGGCTGCTGCTGCGTCTGGCGCGAGCGGTCCAGCCAACGCGATCCGATCGCCACATCTGCGCCTCCTGCAATGGCGGCAAACAGCCTCTCCGCTTCTTCTATAGGAGCGGACAAATCCGCGTCGGTGAACATCACAATGTCGCCCCGCGACTGCAGGATTCCGTTGCGCACGGAATAGCCCTTCCCCTTGTTGCGCGGGTTCTCAATCAACCGGAGATTGGCATACCGGCGCGCTTCACGCGACACGATTGCGGCGGTCCCATCGGTCGAGCCGTCGTTGACGACCAGTACTTCCGCCTTCCAATGCCGGGCCTCGATGCATTCCATCACCCGGTCGAGAGTCGCGCCAATGCGCGCCTGCTCGTTGTATGCGGGGATCACGACGCTATAGAGTGGCTGATCCATGTGGGGCCGTGCGCCACATCCCAAGCGGGAAATTCACAGGGGTGCCGCGTATCCCACCAATTATCAGCGAACCCTCCCATTTCCGCAATCCAAATGCCTAAATGGGGTGGTTCAGGGGTAGACACAATGCAGGCCCTGGCCAGGTATCCAACCCCGGAATCCGCTGGAATGCTACACTCCCCGATATGGACGCGCAGACCTATCCCGCGCACAGGCATTCCTTCTGGTTCTGGCTAAGCTGGGCGGCGGGACTGTTCCTGCTCTTTGTGGCTCTTTTGTGGACAGCCGCGTGGTACACCTTGAAATCTTCCGGCACCGTCACCAGCACCATCAGTCCCTTCGGAGCGGGCGGAAGCATCGCAGTCGTGGACCTGAAGGGCGTGATTCTCTCCGCCGACAAGACCAATCAACAGTTGGAACAGTTCGCCAACGACGATTCCGTCAAGGCCATCGTCCTGCACATTGATTCGCCCGGCGGCGGCGCGGCCGCCTCGCAGGAGATTTATCACGAGGTCCTGCGCATCCGAAACCGGCGCAAGAAACGTATTGTTGCCTCTATCGAAAGCGTGGGCGCGAGCGGCGCCTACTACATCGCCAGCGCGACCGATCGCATCTACGCCAACCAGGCCAGCATCGTCGGCAGCATCGGCGTCATTATGGAATGGATCAACTACGGCGGACTGCTGAAATGGGCAAAACTCAGCAACGTCACCATTAAAGCGGGCGCGCTGAAAGATGCCGGCTCCCCGACCCGCGCACCCACGCCGCAGGAGATTGCCTATTTCCAGGGGCTGACCGATAACATGCACATGCAGTTCATCCGCGATGTCGCCGCCGGGCGTAAGCTCCCGGTGTCGACGATTCAGCCGCTTGCGACGGGCCAGGTTTGGACCGGTGAACAGGCGCTGCCGCTGCATTTGATCGATCAGACGGGTGGCTTTCGCACGGCACTGCTCGATACCGCGCGCGCGGTCGGCATTCACGGCGAGCCGCCGGTGGTGCGGCCCAGGGAACCTCATCCGGGTCTCATCGATTTGCTGCTCGGCGCCAATTCCAAGCTCGAACTTCCCAGCCCCAGGGAATTGCAATCTATGCTGGAGAAGAGTCCCGGATTCTATTTTCTATGGCAATAACCGGATAGAACCATTTCGCAGCCCCCGGCGAGCATCCTATACTCTGAAAGTGAAGGTGCCGATGTTATGACAAAAGCCGATCTGGTAGTGGACGTAATGCGGCTGGGCGATTTGACGCGCACGGACGCCGAGACCATCGTCGAAACCATCTTCGATGCAGTCGTTGGCGCTTTGCGTTCCGGCGATAAGATCGAAATCCGCGGCTTTGGCAGCTTCCGCACCCGCCAGCGCAATCCTCGTATCGGACGCAATCCCAAAACCGGCGCGCGGGTAGAAGTGCCGGCCAAGCGTGTTCCCTATTTCAAACCCAGCAAAGACCTCCGCGACCTGGTGAACAATGAGGCGAATGCGTCCGGCGCAGCTTCCTCCGCAACCGGCGAGACAGAGACAAACGCCACCGCGTAACCGCCGGTCGGCCCGAGCTACGGCACCAGAACAATCTTCCCGATACCACCCGCTTCCGCCAACCGCTGCGCTTCGCGCGCTTGCGACAGCTTCATTCGTCTGGCGATCGGAATCGAAAATTCTCCGTTGGCGACAGCTTCCGCCAGTTGATGCAACTGTGCGGCGTCCGGCTGCGCGGACACTGCGCGAACCGTGAAGTTCTTGCCATCAGCACCCGCCGGCTTGCCGAGCACGGACGCTAGCACTCCGCTGGCCCGTATGTAGGGCATCAACTTGGTGATAACGTCATGCCCCACCGTGTCGGCAATCGCATCGACTTCTCCCATCGACGCGATTCCCTGCTCATCATCGATGGCCACTATGCGATCCGCTCCGAGCGCCTCCGCCTGCTTGCGTTCTCTCGCGCGCACGCCGGCAATCACCGTCATGCCATGCTTCTTCGCGACATACACCGCGGTGCGCCCCACATTGCCGAGAGCGCCGGTAACCAACAGCGTCTGTCCGGCCTTCGGCTGTACGCCGTTCTCGATCAACTGAGCGCCCGTCGTCACAACGAGAGGCAGCGCCGCCGCATCTTCCAATTCCATCCCATCGGGCACGCGCGTTAGCGTCTCGCTCTTCGCCACGAGAAATTCCGCATACGCCTGATTCACGAGACCCATAACCCTGTCGCCGGTTTTGAAGCCGCTCGTTTTGCCGTCTTCGGCAACCGTTCCTGCAACATCCCGACCGAGAATCGCGGGGAACTTGATCGGCACCGAATCCCTTCGCTCACCCCGCCTGATTTTCCAATCGATCGGGTTTACGCTGGTTCCCGCTACTTTCACCAGCACTTCGCCGGCCTGCGGCTTGGGATCAGGCGCATCCCCGTATGTAAGTTGGTCCACACCGCCATACCCATTCAGCAAAACTGCTTTCATACCTTGCCGCCTCCTTGCGCGTCGCGCCGGTTTGCCGCCATGAAATGAATGATGAGGGAAACGATCGCCAGACCGAGCAGGATATACGTGATGACGCGGCTCATCATAAAGAAATACGTTGCCAGCCACGCCACAAAAAAAAGGATTGCGATCACGACCCACATAAAGTCCTTCCAAAGTGAAACGCCGGAGGTCAGGATTTCGGGCCGCCCATGTAGTTGGAGGCCGGTTCATCCTCGACTGTTGCTTAAACTGTTTCACCTCGAACGCTTCGGGTACGAAAGTGGCCTCAAACTAAGTCTGTCATTCCGAGCGGAGCGCAGCGGAGTCGAGAGCCCGCCCTGAGCGAGGTCGCCGCGGCGACCGAGTTGAACGGGAACCTGCTCTCTGTCGGCAAAATATGCGATCCAATTTGCCGAATAGGCTTTCGCCGTATCATTCCGTATGCCCGTTGCCGTGCTCACCGTGGAAATTCGCCTCGATTACGCGCACTCGCTGAAAGACCGGCGGCAGTGCGTCCGCAGCATGAAGGACGCGCTGCGCCACGGTTTCAACGTGTCCGTGGCGGAGATGGATGAGGTTGTCGTCTGGCAGCGAGCGACCCTGGGCATCGCAGCCATTTCCCCGTCGCGAGATTACCTGCAGGGCCAACTGCGGCAGGCCGAGGAAGCCTGCATCCGCATCGCCGAAAATCACGGCGCCATTATCAGCGACAGCTTCGTCGAATTTTTCCCCGAAGAATAAAGCATCCGTGATTGGATTGCAGGCCAGCCGGTCGCCGTGTCGGCTCGAATTCCTCCCAGACCCGCAAATTGTCTCACCGGAGCCGCAAATTTGATATCCTCATCCGTTTAATCAATTTTCGGAAGAGCAGGTCCCCATGCCGGAACACCGCGGACGCACGTATCACCAGAACCGAGTGGCGGAAACCTTGCGCGAGGAGATCAGCGCCATGCTGGAGGGCCAGTTGGGCGACCCTCGCATCAACTTCGGCTACGTTACCGAAGTTGTGCTCGCTCCCGGAGGAAAATCCGCCCGCATTTATGTGGCCGTCGAAGGCGGCGACACCGAAGAGAGGGAGATGCTGGCCGGCCTGGAAGCAGCCAAGGGGTATATCCGCCATCAACTGCTGCAACGCATGGGCGTTCGGCATATACCGGAGCTGATGTTCCAGGTGGACCATTCGGAACCGACTCGGGCGCGAATCGACGAGTTGCTGGGTCGCGCCGAACGTCGCAACCGCCAGAAGGCGAAACTCCAGCCTAGCGGAACAGAAGCCGGAGCAGCTACGCCACAGGGCGAGTACGAAAGCAAATGAAGGAACCGGTCGCAATAACGAAATCCGGAAACACATCTGCGCACCCGACCGCTCTGTTGACGGAGCAGCAACGCGACGGCCAGACTGCCGTGCTGGAGGCCATTCGTCAAAGGCACCGTTTCGTCGTGACCTCTCATGCGCGCCCCGACGGCGATGCCGTCGGCTCGGTGCTTGCCATGTGGATGGTCCTGAAGGAGCTAGGCAAGCACGCGGAAATGCTCCTGTACGATCGCGTGCCGCTGATCTATCGCACCCTTCCGTCCGCCGAGCACATCCGCCACGCCGCCGCTCTGCCCGCCAATTCCCTGGCGGATGCCATAATTCTGCTGGAATGCGATGGCGTGGCGCGCTCGCGCATCCAGGGCATAGAGGAAAAATTCCTCGTCAACATCGACCATCACAGCAGCGGCCGCCGGTTCGCGGACGTGAACTGGATCGACACCGAAGCCAGCGCCGTTGCGGAGATGGTATACCGCATTGCCGTCGCGGCGAACGTCCGCATCTGTCCCGCGATGGCCACATGCCTCTACACCGCGCTGCTCAGCGATACCGGCTCATTTTGCTACGAAAGAACCAGCGCGGAGACATTCGCGCTAGCAAGAAATCTCGTCGATCTCGGCGCCATCCCCGCACGCATTGCGCAGGATGTCTATTTCAGCAATCCCGCATCGAAGATGCGATTGCTGGGCGCGGCGCTGACCACTCTGCAGCGCGAAGGCCGCATGGCCTGGCTCTGGGTCACACACAGCGATATGATCCGCCTCGGAGCCGTGGAGGAAGATTGCGAAGGCATCGTCAACTACGCGATCAGCATCTCAGGCGTCGAAGTCGCCGTATTTCTGCGCGAGCTGCCCAATCATAGCGTGCGCCTCAGTCTCAGAAGCAAAGGCAAGGTCCGCGTCGCCGAGGTGGCCGAGCAGTTTGGCGGCGGCGGCCATGGAAATGCCAGCGGCTGCACGCTGGACGGCCCCTTATACTCGGCAATGGATCGCATCCTCGACGAACTTCGCCGCCACCTTCATTCCCACGCGAGTACCGAGCGCCACCTGTAGAAGACGTTCGATTCCAACGTAATTTTCGAGTCATCTGAGGAATGCATGCATCCGCGCGACATCGCCCCACTCTGTTGACATCGTTCAAATCCCCCTTGGGGGTGTCATCCCAACCGTAGCGAAGCGAAGTGGAGGGACCTGCTTTTCGCCGTTCCGCCCTCCAAATCGCTTTCTGGCAAGGGATTTTCCCTTCGAGGCCGGTAGCTGTAATTCTCCCGTTCATTCATGATTGTTCTCCGGGTTTGGTAGGCTGGATACGTCTTTGCCTGCGGTTTCTGAACGCCGGGACGTTAGACGAATCGTGAGCGAAAACCGAAGCGACAACTGGAAGCAGTACCTGCCGGGCGGAAGTTTCTGGCAGCAGCTCACCGCCGCAACGGTGGCAGAGTTTGCCACCCTGCTGGCCTTCACCACCTTCTTTCTCGGCTACGGCCTGATTCCCTACCTGGGCGGCTCCGTCATCGGGCTGGTCGGCGCGGATGAACCTCGCTACGCGCAGGTGGCGCGGGAAATGCTCGCCCGCCGCGATTACATCACTCCCGTTCTCTACGGCAAGCCATGGCTCGAAAAGCCGGCCCTCTACTACTGGCGCGCCATGTTCGCGTTCAAGGATTTCGGAGTGCATGGCTGGTCCGCGCGCTTACCTTCCGCCGAATTCGCATGGATTCTCGTCGTTCTCATTTATTTCCACATGCGCCGCTTCCGGCCCGGCGGTCAGTTGGATGCCGCGCTGATTACAGTTTCCTGCGCCGGAATCATCGGCTTCGCGCGCGGCGCATCGACAGATATGCAACTGGCCGCGCCGTTTTGCATCGGCATGCTGGGCTGGTACGCCTGGTATGAGACAGACAAAAAATTCTGGCTCTTCGATCTCTACTTTTTTGGAGGCGCGGCCACCCTCGCCAAAGGTCCCGTCGCGCCCTTCATGATCTTCTGCATCATTTTTCTGTTTGCCGCTCTGCGGAAAGAATGGTCTCTGCTGCGCCGGACGATCTGGCTTCCCGGCATAGCACTCTATCTCGCCATGGTCCTGCCGTGGTTCATCGCCGTCCAGCACCGAAACCCGCAATTTATCCGCGTGTTTTTCCTGCAACACAACCTGGAACGCTTCGCGACCGACCGCTTTCGCCACGAGGCGCCCATCTGGTATTACATTCCCGTCATGGGCCTCGCTTTAATGCCCTGGCTGGCGCTGGCCGGCAGCGCGCTTTGGGACGCCGTCCGCAATTCCATTGACGAATGGAAGGTCCGGCGCAATCCGGATCGCTATATCGGCAATCCCAGAACCGGCGATGCGTTCCCGGAATTTCTGGTTCTCTGGGCCATCTTTCCCATCGTGTTGTTCAGCTTCTCGCAATCCAAACTCCCCGGATATATTCTGCCCTCCGTTCCGCCCGTCACCATCCTCTGCGGCGATTATCTCAACCGCATGCGCAAGCGCGGACTGCACACCCGTCTGTTGATCGCCCACGCGATCTTCGTCGGCACCCTCGTCGGAGGCGCGCTGATGCTGCCGCAGATTCTGGTGCATTCCGGCGCATGGCCGCCTGCGCGTGTCATCGCGTCCGCCGTCATCGTGGGAGTTGCGGTTGTCATCGCAATTCTGGTGGTCGTCATGCGTTTCGGCACGGCGCGCCTCCGTATCGCCACCATGATTCCTGTCGCACTGATTCTGATATTTCTGCTCGGCACCCGAAACGGCGTCCTGCTCGATCAAAAATATTCCGCGCGCACGCTCGCGCACGAACTGGCTGCATTGCCGGATTCGCCCCACCTGGTCGCGGTGTTTCAGGCGCGACGCGACATGCAATACGGCCTTGCCTTTTACCTGAACGAGCGGGTCCCCAATTATGAGCACGCCGGTGTTCCAGCCGCCGCGCATCTTCTTGTAGTGCAGGACTACGCCCAGCCTCAGAAAGAAGCGCGAAGCACGGCGGAACTACATAAGCTGCTCGCCGGCCGCCAATACGAACCTCTGTTCTTCTATCGACCGCAGGATGTTACCGTTTACCGCGTAGCCGCCAAAGACTGACTGCCGCGGCGACCGGGCGCATACTGTAAGTGATGGTTAAAACACTCCTGCTCCCGTTTTCAGACATCCTGCTTTCGATTTCGCACCCAATGCCGTAAACTCGCGCAATACGGCTTACACGTGCGGCGGCCGTCGATCCTTGCCGTGTGCCGCAAGCCGATATTTGACCATGACCTCGGCGCTGCAACTCGAGTTTCTCGATCTGCGCCAGTTCTCCGCCCAGCATTTGCGTCCCTTGCTCGATGAGGAAAGCGCGGTCTGGAGTGAGCGCCTGCGCTGGGACTATCGCAACTCCGCAACCCTGGTGCTGCAGTACGTCGAATCTCATTTATTGAGCGGCTATGTCGCGCTGGATCAAGGTCGCGTCTGCGGCTACATATTTTGCGTATACGAAGGCCACAAGGCCGTCATTGGTGACGTCTTCGCCTCGCGCGAACGAATGGAAGAATCCGCAGCGGCAGCCGTTGAGCAGCAATTGATCGAACGCCTGTTGGACACGCTGCAGCACACCCCTGATTTAGCAAGAGTGGAAGCGCAACTGCTGCTGCATCCGCACGGATTGCATCGGCAATGCTTTGAGCACGCCGGTTTTCGCATCTATCCCCGGCTGTTTATGGGACTGGATTTGCCATCGGCGCCCCCAGACACAGTTATGATGGCGCCCGAAGCCGACATAGAAGCGGCAGGTCAAGGAACCTACCGCCGATGGCTGGCATCCGATTTTGACCTGTCTCCACAGGTGATCACCGCTTCCTATGCCGGGCACATCGACAGCGAGATCAATGACCAATATTTATCGATCGGCGGCGCGCAGCGCTTTCTGCACAACATTGTGCGATTTCCAGGTTGCGGAATCTTCGAGGAACGTGCCTCCTGGGTCCTCGCCACGCCATATGACCAACAGCTCCTCGCCCTGCTACTTTGCTCTCGCGTCAGCGGGGGAGTGGGTCACGTGACCCAGATCTGCGTTCTACCGGAGATTCAGCGCCAGGGAGTTGGGAAAAAACTGCTTGATCTTTGCGCCGCGTCCCTCCAGGCAAGCGGCTGCGAAATGGTCACGCTTACCGTGACCGAACAGAACGCCGCCGCAGTGGGTCTCTACCGTCAGCTAGGCTATCGAGTGCAGCACCGATTCGACGCCATGCTATGGGAGAAAGGCGTGCGCTAGATCGGCATATTCTCATAATGGGTTTGTCATTCCGAGCGGGGTCCGCCGCGGCGGACGCAGTCGAGAGCCTGCCCTGAGCGAGCCGCAGGCAAGTCGAACGGGAACCTGCTTCTGGCCAGTTCGGCCGCGATCTCCTAATGGTGAATCAACCACATCAACCAGCTCGCCGCGATCGTGCCCGCCACGAAGAGACAGAAACAAAACGCGCCATAGCGAATCATGGCGCGCTTCTCTGAGCGCTGCGTAATCCCAAAGACCACCGAGGCAAACAGCGCAAACAACAGGACCGCGGTGAAATGCGACGGAGCGTACATCTAACGCTTCCTTCCCAGCTTGATGCTGTGCGCGTCCACCGCCGCAATGAAGTTGAGCAGGCCCGCGACAACGATGAACTTGGTGCCGTAGTCCGCGGTCACAACCTGTACAACGTATTGTCCCCAGCCGAACAGCGAAGACAAGATATAAAAACCCAGATTTCCCAGATCGCCGACGAAGCCCAGCATGTCGAGAATCTCGCCCGTGTTCGGCGCATAAATCTTACCGTGCATCGCCAGACCAAGCGCGAACATCGCGGTAATCGAGACAAACAGAAGAAGAGCACGAACCCACAAACCCTGCAGCAGATGACCGAGTCCCGGCACCAGCCAACCCGCAATTAAAACAATACCGGCGGCGAATCCCTGCGATCCCGCATCTGATCGCGAAACGCCTTCTCTTGAGGTGGCCTTCATGGTGGACATCTTCAACGAATATAGCAGCACAGCAACGGCCCAAGCGTGGGCGTTTAGGGCGAACTCAAAATTCTCCTATTCGAAGCAGCCTGTCATTTCGAGCGAGTCCGCCGCGGCGGACGAGTCGAGAAACCTGCGGTCTGCCGGTCGGCTCAGATGCGCACCAGCTCGCGCTGCACGCGCCCCGTCACCTTCGCTTCGCTGGCGCGCGTCATCATGTCCACTTCGCTGCGGACCCCGAACTCAGGAAGATAAATTCCCGGCTCGACGGAAAAGCAAGTATTCGGCAGGATCAATCTCTCATCATGGGTTTCAAAATTGTCTAAATGCGCACCGCTGCCATGGATTTCCGCACCGATATTATGTCCAGTCCGATGCGTGAAATATTCTCCAAAGCCTGCGGCACAGATGACATCGCGAGCTGCGTCATCGGCTTGATAGCCGGAGATCGGCGTGCGCGCTGCAAAGGCCTTCTCGACGATCTGAACCGCCGCATCGCGCGCCGCGGTGACGGTCTCAAATACCTGGCGCTCTCGGGGACTTGGCTCCCGGTCAACCACGCCGGTCCACGTGATGTCGTAGAAAACCGTTCTCGGCGCATTCTTCCTCGCCCAGATATCGATCAGCACAAAATCGCCGGCCCGAATCGACTGTGTGCGTTCCACCGTCGGCTCATAGTGAGAATCGGAACTGTTGCGATTAACAGAGACATTCGGCCCGTTGTCCCACACCAGGTTCTCGCGCAGCATCGCTTCCTGCAGCCATGCGACCATGGCAAACTCGTCCGTCCCGCCGTTCCGCACCCGTCGACCCATCTCACGAAATCCTTCCGCCAGAATGGAATCAAGGGCGCGCTGGGCGGCGTAATGACTCGCGATTTGTTCTTCTGTCAGCACCGCTTCAAACTGGCTGGCCAGGTCCGCAGAGCTGACAATCTTCTTGCCCATGCCGCGCAGAACTTCGATGGTCCCGGCATCGACCAGCGAGACATACATGATCGCGTTGCGCGGAGAATACTGCATCGCGATTCGCGTGCAATCGCTCAGCATGGTTGCCAGTTCTGCTTCCAACTCCTGCCAGGTGGAATAGACTGCCTTCTCGCCAGGCAATGTGTCGAGCCTTCCCTGCTCGATGCGATGCACCAGTTTTTTAGGCTCGCCAATTGCCGGAATCAGGTAAAACCAGCGCCGCGTGATATGCAGCGAATCGCTCAAGCCAAGAATGCGGTAGGCCAACGGGTCGCGATGATGATGATCGTAAAACAGCCAGCCGTCGAGCCGCACATCGCGCAAAGCGGATTGGATCGCTTTCAGATTCATCGGAACGTTCGATTGTAATCTCTCAAGCGAGGAGCTTGCAGCACCGCCGCGCGCTTTCTACGCGGACTGAACCAAAGCAAAGAAGCCGGATCGCTTTTGATCTGGCTTCTTTGCTCTCCATTTCTTACAGCAAGTTCTATTACGCGCCGGCAACCGCCGACTGCACCGTCAGCGCAACCGTTGTTGTCTGGGTGACGGAACCCGCCGTTGCTGTGACGGTCACCGTCGAGGAGCCAGCGGGCGTGCCGGGATTGGAGATGGTGTACTTCTGCCCACCGCTGCTGCTTCCACCGCAACCCGCCAAGCCCATCGCGCCCAACAGAACCGCCAGGCCGAGAATGCCGAACACTGCTCCAAGGAACTTCCGCTTGCGTGTCCATCCGATCCCAAATAACGGTAAGCCCAGAAAGAACGCGCCGCCGAAACGAAGCACCATGTTGGAGTTTGCGGGTTGCGCCGGAGAAGAATCCAGCGCCGCATGCACCGTCGTGCGTCGCGCCGCCGGGCTCAGCGTCGGCCCCGCTGTCGAGATCACCAACGTGGTCACTGCCGAGCCGCTGCCCGGCGTCACTTTGGCTGGAGTGAAGCTGCACGACGCTCCGCTCGGAAGTCCGCTGCATGCGAACGAAACCGCCTGCGGGAAGTTTCCCACAGCGGTTACCGTGATCGGAACTGCGGCACTGCCGCCGGCGACCACGCTCGCGCCAGAACCGCCGACCGCCAGCGTGAAGCCGTTCACCGTCACCTGCATCACTGCCGACTGCGACTTGATGAAAGTGCCATTCCCTCCATACGCGGCGTAGATGTTATGCATCCCGGCGGTCAGCGAGCTGGTGGTGAAAGTCGCCATGCCGGTACCAAGCGTGGCAGTACCGAGCGAAGCAGTCCCATCGTAGAAAGTGACGGTTCCCGTCACCGCCGTGGACCCTCCGGAATCGCCCAACACGCTAGCTGTCATCGTCACGGCCTGACCCGCGTAAATTGCGCTGGAATTCGACGTAACGGTCAGGGTCGTCTGCGTCGCGCTCGTGCTGCCGACCGTAAGCGTAACCGCGCTGCTGGTCGAGGCCAACACATTGGTATCGCCGGTATACACCGCATAAATGTAGTGCGCGCCAGCCGTGGTAAAGGAAGCCGTCAAATGCGCTACATACAAGCCCGGACTGGACTGACCGGAGATCGTCCCGGTGCCCAGGTTCTGGTTGCCATCGAAAAAAATCACCGTGCCCGTTATTGGCGCGCTCGAGGAACCGCCATTGTTCAACGCCACGGATGCGCTCAACGTCACCGGAGTGTTGATCAGCGGCTGCAGATAATTCGACTCGATCGTGACAAACGACGGCGCCTGCGTCACCGTCACCGGTAATCCGGTCGAAGTCGATGCGTTGTAGCTCGCATTTCCGCTAAACGTCGCCGTGATGGTATGTGCACCCACAGTGAGATAAGGCGCGGTGTAGCTCGCTGCTCCCCCGGTGAACGATCCATAGGTCCCGGTGTTGCCGCCGCCCAGGGTGGTCGAAGGCGGAAGTTCGCCCCCGGCAATGGAAACAGTCGCCAGCGATGTTCCACCGTCTTTGAAAGTGACCGTGCCGTCATTGGGACTCAGCCCGGAAGTCGCGCCGGAAACTAACGCATCGAGGTCCTTGGCCGTGCCATAGGAAATCGTCGGTGCCGTGCCCGAACTTACGCTGGTCACGCTATTTTCCGGCGTTACTGTGACCGTGATTCCAGCCGAAAGTTGCGCGGCATAATTGTTATCGCCGGCATAATGCGCCGTGATCGTTTGCGTTCCGCCGGGAAGCGTCGGTGATTGCAGTGTGGTTGCTCCGGCGCTCAAAGTCGCCACCCCGATGGCCGTATTGCCCGATGTGCTGTTCGCCACATACGCGATATCGCCCGACGGCGCGACTGCCGAGCCATTTGGCGTCACTACAGAAGCCAGCGTCAGCAGCGTTCCGTGGGTCACGCTAATGGGCGAGGTTCCGCCATTGACCGTCAAGCTCACCGCGCTCTTGCCCGTTCCCGTAGCGACCCAGGCGTTCACCAGCTGGTTGACATCGACCGAACCCCAGCCTGTCGCCAAGTCGTATCCCGTCCCGGCGTTGTAGCCGATCATGTTTCCATCAGCGGCTGGAACTTTATTGTTGCCAACCGTTGTATCGTGGAAGATCGTGTTGTAGCTGCTCCCGTTCGCCAGCGCATAAATGTTCGGATTCGGATTGCCCCAGCTCGTGTTCGTCTTCTGGTTGATGAGCGCCATGATACCCGCAAACGATGGGCTGGATGCCGAAGTCCCTCCGGCGATGAAGAAGGACCCTTGCGAACAGTCTCCCCCCAGCGCGCGGAAACAAATGATGTATCCATCATGCAAGGAAGCGGTCAGGGAAACATCTGGAATATCGCGTGCTCCATCCTGCGGCACTCCAGTGCCGGTCTGCCAGGAAGGCTTCAGATAATAAATGCTCGCGCCGCCGCCGCCCGCTTCAATGCTCGAACCCAGTGAGCTTTCATTCCACGCCATTTCCGGAATGTAGCTGAGCGCGGAAGCGCCGTTGGGTCCGTTCGGCCCCCAGTACTGGCTCGGGTCGGCCTGGTCCATAAACTCCGTGCCGCCCACGGCAACGTTGAACGGCGTGGAAGCGATGCCGTTGACAGCAAAGCCCAGTTGCGCCGCGGTTTCCGTGTCGGGATCGCACTCGGCTCCACCGCTGTCTCCCGCCGATACAAAAGACGAAATTCCTTCCGCCGCGGCCTGCTCCTGCAGCACTTCAAGATAGGAGGCGTAAGCCTGTCCCTCATACAATTCGCACGAGCCGTAGCTGGTGCTCATAATGGGCGCCAGATCGTTGTCCACAATGTAGGCCATCGAGAGCAGGACGCCATCGGTCGTCGCCGTGCTGGCCGAGACAACCAGATCGATCGTCGCTCCCGGAGCTACCGCGCCCGACCAGGTCACATCGAGCGTCTGTTCAATCTCGTCACCCGCAACTAGCCCGGGATCGGGGCCGTTGTTGATGATGTTCAGATTGATGTTGGGTGCTCCAAACAGCGTCGTGAAATCCTGAATATCCACGGGATCGACATCACTGCGGCCTACGATCGCAATCGTCTGCCCGGCTCCATTGATGCTCGCCTTGTAGACAGGGTTGATGTCATAGATCGTCGCGTAATCTCCCGGCGAAAGAGCGTATGTTCCGTTGCTCAGATCGGTCAGCTTTTGCGGCTTCTTGTCGAACACAATATTCGGCTTGGAAAAGAAGTCGTTCAAGCTCATCACTCCGCGCACCACGGGGGTTAAAGCCTCGGGAATCGAAGTGGCCGTCGCGTTTGCCAGATGCGTGACGCCGGCCACGTTGAAATGGTGGATCTGGGTGTGAAACGCCTGCTCCACTTGCGAGGAATTACCCGAGAACACGATCCAGTTCCGGCTGTTCGAAACGCGGTCGATTTGGAATCCCTGCGACTGCAGCCAGCTCTTGACCTGGTTCACATCGTCCTGGCTTACCCCAAACTGCTCGCCAAACTGCTGCGGCGTCAGCCACTTGTGATACATCGGCGAGCCGGCCTGCTGTTGTTGCCGCATAAGCGTGGCGAGCGCCTCTTGCTGCTGCGCGCTGTTTTCGAGCACCAGCACCATGTGGTTCATTGGCGTCGTCGGAGCAACTCGGCCCAGATCAACGGCTGCCTTCAACTGCTCCGGCCGATCGTTGAGCTGCACCAACTTTGAGGAAGCCACGCTTTGCGTGATGCGATCGGGAACGGTTTGTGCCGAGGCGGCTTGCGTGGTCATCAGACCCGCGAAAACACCAGCGATCACGGCAGGGAGGGCAAACAATTTATGCAGTTTCATAGGTCCTGGTCTCCTGAAAGGGGCGCCACAACATCTTCGCGAGAACAACTCCACGGTTTTCGAGTTTGCGAAGTCTCACGGAGTGTAGCGGAGATTCCGCCATGCCCCTCAACTATTTTTCTGTGCAAATCAGCTGGGCATCCGCCTGAGAAACCGGGGCTTCAGTCCGGGCAGCAATTCCGGCGGGTGCTCCATTCAAGCCCACCCTCAGCGAGTGCAAGCGAGTCGGCGTCCCCCTCGCATTGACACGGGCCCCCGACGCGGTTAGCGTCAGAATTTGGAAGCCGGTGCGCTTTCAAGCCAATGTTTTCAGTTCGCCGCGCTGTTCCTGCCCACTTTTGTAAGCAGCCAAATTAAGGACGCGAGAAATGAATCATCGAATACTGCGGATACTGGCAGCGCCAACACTGCTAGCGGCGCTTTGCTGCCCGCTGGCAAACGCCCAACAGTTTGCCACGATTGAAAAGAACTTCGCCCAGCACGTCACGGTAAAAAAACTGCCTAACGGATTGACGCTTCTCGTTTGCGACCGGCCCGAAGCGCCGGTCTTCAGCTTCTTCACCATCGTGAATGCGGGCAGCGTGCAGGACCCGAAAGGTGAAACCGGCCTGGCGCACATGTTCGAGCACCTTGCCTTCAAGGGAACCAAAGACATTGGAACCACGGATTACCCGGCGGAAAAAGTCGCTCTCGCCAAAGTGGAGCAGGCCTATGCCGCCTACGATACTGAATATCGCAAACGCGTGGGCCGCGATCCGGTCAAGTTGAAGCAGTTGAAAGCACAGTTTCAGGCTGCAACCACCGCCGCGGAAAAATACGTCATCCCCAACCAGTTCACCCAGATCGCCGAGCTGAACGGCGCAACCGGCATCAACGCGGAAACATCGGCGGACGCAACCCAATATTTCTGGAGCATGCCGGCCAACCGGCTCCAACTGTGGGCGTATATGGAAAGCGATCGCATCGCCAATCCGGTTCCGCGCGAGTTCTACAAAGAGCGCAGCGTGGTGATGGAGGAACGCCGCATGCGCGTCGATTCCAACCCCATTGGCTACATGATCGAGCAATTTTTAGCGACCGCGTACGTCGCCCATCCCTACAGAAATCCTGGCACCGGATGGATGTCCGACATCAGCCAGGTTTCGGCGACCGAGGCCAACGCGTTCCACAAAAAATATTACGTTCCGGCAAATGTCGTAGTTACGGTCGTCGGCGATGTGAATGCCGCCCATGCAATGCCAATGCTGGAAAAGTATTTCGGCAGCATTCCAGCCGGCCCGAAGCCGATGCCGCTGGCAACTGTGGAACCGCCCCAGGAAGCGGAGAAATCCATTACTCTCCAAGAGCCGACGCAGCCCTTTTATATCGAAGGCTACCACCGCCCCGATTACCTGGATAAGGACGACGCGGTCTACGACGCAATCAGCGACATCATGTCGAACGGGCGTACCTCCCTGCTTTACCGCAGCATGGTGCGCGACCAGAAGATTGCTGCAGATGCCGCCGGTTTCAGCGGATTTCCGGGCGACAAATATCCCAACCTCTTTGCGTTTTACGCCGTGCCCACTCCCGGCCATACGCCCGAGGAGATGCGGGCCGGGATCCATGCCGAGATCAATAAGCTGAAGACCCAGGACGTGACCGACGCGGAACTTGAGATGTATAAGACACGCGCGCGGGCGGACATTCTCCGCAGCCTCGACAACAACCAGGGACTGGCGGAGGAATTGGGCACCTATCAACTGCGCTATGGAGACTGGCGAATGCTATTTCAGCAACTCGACAAAATTAACGCGGTCAGTAAAGCGGACATTCGCCGAGTCGCCAATCAGGTGTTCACCGCCAAAAACCGCACCTACGCCATGATCGAGTTCGCGCCCTCGAAACCGCCTGCGCCGAGACCCTCATCGCCCGCCCAGCCGGCACACCCGGCAAGGACAGGAGGCCACTGATGCGCCACGTCATTCGGCTTACCGCAATTTTGGTTCTGGTCTCCGCCGGGCTTGCATTCGCGCAGAACCCCGCCGCAAGCAGCAACGACGCGGCAAAAATGTCCACGGCTAATGGTTCGCCGGCTCCATGGACGTCGTGGAAAAAAGTTCCAATTCCACCGCTGCCCGCATTTCATCCTCAACAGCCCACGAAAATCGTGCTGAAGAACGGTATGACGATTTTTCTGCAAGAAGATCACGAGCTTCCGTTCATCCACGGCTTCATCCTGATTCGGGGCGGTTCGCGCGATGAACCGGCGGCCAAGACTGGGCTGATCGATCTCTACGGAGATGCCTGGCGCACCAGCGGCATGGCGACGACGCCCGGCGACAAAATGGATGACATCCTCGCGGCCAAAGCGGCCAGCATCGAAACCGACGGCGATGCCGAGATGACGACTTTGACCTGGAACAGCTTTACGCAGGACTTCAACCAGGTCTTCGGCATGGCTACCGACCTGCTCTTGCATCCGCAATTCCGCGCTGACAAGCTGGCCTTGGCCAAGCAGCAGGAATTTACTGGCATCATCCGCCGCAACGACGATCCCGGCCAGATCGCCGAACGCGAGGCTGAGATCCTTGCTTATGGGAAAAACAATCCTTATGCGCGCATGCCGGAGTTTGCCACGGTGCAGGCGGTCACGCTCGGCGATCTGACTGAGTGGCATGACCGCACGGTCACGCCGAACAATATGATTGTCGGAATCAGCGGCGATTTCAACACCGCGGAAATGGAAGCCAAGGTGCGCGCCGCTTTCGACGCGTTGCCTGCCGGTCCGAAATTTGTCCCTACACCGGTCACATTTCCGGGACCGGATCCCGGAGTATATTTCGTGCAAAAAGGCGATGTGAATCAGAGCAATGTCTGGATCGTGGGCCTGGGCACGGAACGCAACAATCCCGATTACTACGCGCTCAGCGTGATGAACACGATCTTCAGCGGCGGATTCGGTTCGCGGCTGTTTCAGGCGGTGCGAACACGGCTGGGGCTAGCCTATTCCGTTTTCGGAGCCTATGGGGCGGACTACGATCATCCCGGAATTTTCTATGTAGCCGCCGGGACAAAGAGCGACAGCACCGTCGCCGCAACCAACGCGATGATGACGCAGGTACGCGACCTGAAAACGGATCCTCCTACGCCAACGGAACTGCGCAATGCGAAGGACCAACTGCTGAATTCCTGGGTCTTCCACTTTGACTCGCCCGCGAAGATTCTGCGCGAGCAGGCAACGCTCGCATTCTTCGGATATCCATCGGACTACATTGAAAAATATCGCGCGGGCATTGAAAAAGTGACGGCTGCCGACGTATCGCGCGTCGCCGACAAGTATGTGCACCCATCCAAGCTGGCAATTCTCGTGGTGGGAAATGCCGCTCAATTCGGCACGCCGCTCTCAACTCTCGGCACGGTGAAGACGCTGGACATTGCCATCCCAATGCCTGCCGGAATGCGGCAGTCGCCTCATCCATGACAACATGTTGTCATCATGCGCGACAATGTGTCGTCACAATGACAACATGTTGTCACTATTTTTCAAACTTCAGCGACGCGGAATTGATGCAGTAACGCAGTCCGGTGGGCTTCGGTCCATCCGGAAAAACGTGGCCCAGATGCGCGCCGCAACGGGCGCACGTTGTTTCTATGCGACGCATGCCGTGACTCGTATCCTCATGAGTCTCCACGGCATCCGGCGTAACTGGAATCCAGAAGCTGGGCCAGCCGGAGCCCGATTCGAACTTCGCGTCAGAGCGGAACAACTCCGCGCCGCATGCAACGCAGTGATACATGCCGCTGTCGTGATTTCTATAGAGTGCGCCGGAAAACGCCGGCTCGGTGCCCTTCTCGCGCGTGATGTGATACTGCTCCGGCGTCAGTTGCGCGCGCCATTCCGCATCGGTCTTTTCTATCTTTTCGACTTTTTCCGCCTGGTCGGTCATTGTTCCCCCATACCTTCAGAGTATGCTCCGCCGTATGCCTACTCAACTGCGGCATCGCGGCGTGATTGACCGCTCGGCAGGTTTGGCACTCACCGTCCGGATTGATATACTCACCAAGAAGCAGCCATCCCAGCTTCTTCTTCCACGCGTGCGCAGAGTTCCCTCCCGGAAAATCTCCACGGCCAGGTAGCTCAGTGGTAGAGCGCAGCCCTGAAAAGGCTGGCGTCGGGGGTTCAATTCCCTCCCTGGCCACTTAATCCAAGCGTAGATAAACAAAGACTTATAAATCGAAAAAGCGCGTTGTACACAATCTGTACACAGAAAATGTTAGGGTAGCTACATGGCTGCTCTTGGCAACGTATCTGTGACTCCTTACACGCGCCATACTCCCGCGTGTCGCTATTCGGATGATCCAAGGTGGAAGCGCTGCAAATGCCCGAAGTGGCTATACAGAAACATCGGCGGAAAACGGGAGCGCCTCTCTGCTAAAACTCGCTCCTGGACGGCAGCGGAACATGCCGCGAGAGAGATGTTCGCCGAATATGACCCGATCGCTCGGATGCGGCGGGATCTGGCAGACAAACTGGCAGCGAAGCACGACGGAATCACCCTGATCGAAGACGCTCTCGAGCAATGGCTCGCGACGAAGAGTAAAAAGGACGTTGCAACGCAGTCGAAGTATCGAACCGCAAAGAAAAAGATTGCGCTACTCGCTTCGCAGCGGCAGATCACCCGCATCGATCAATTCAACCCCGTCATGATCCAGGAATGGGTCAACGCTTGGGGTCCTGAGTCCGTCTATTGGAAGATGGGCGTGCGCACGCAGGGAGCTCTGCTAGAGCGAGTGAAGGACTTTTTTCGTTTCACAGTCCGTATGGGCTGGGTTGCTACTTCCCCGGCGGCTGGCATCGAATCGATCACCGAGCCGGTCGGCACACGCCACACATCTCCGCTCAGCAAGGAACAGTACCGGATGCTACTGGCCGCGACGACGAAATATGATGCGGACATGCGACCTGATGATCGCATGGGGAAACATCTCCGAGCAATCATCGAGACTGAGCGCTGGTGCGGTATCCGCATCGGGGACATCCTGAAACTTCACCGCAAGTCTATCCGCGAAGGCAAACTCAAACTGCGCACAAAAAAAACAGGCGAGAGTGTGTTCGTGCTGGTTCCCGTGCATGTCGAAGAACAGCTCAATGCGCTGCCCAACATCGGGAAATATTATTTCTGGACTGGCAAATCGAGCTACAAGAGCCTGGTCTGCCAATGGGAGCGCAAGATGCGGCGGCTGCAGAAATATCTTAACTGGCGGTTCCATTCCCACCAATTACGAGACACCTTCGCGGTGAACCATCTGGAGCACGGTGTAGAACTCGCCGACGTGTCATCTATGTTGGGGCATAAAAATACTGCCATTACGGAAAAGTATTATTCACCCTGGACGGCAGGACGACAAAACCGTATCGAGGAAATCATGCGGCGGTCCTATGCTTTGCAGACCCTCCCAGTGTGAACTGACGCCATTGCTGCTCTGCTGCCGAGGCCGGGATGCGAAGCGTCTCGTAGGCGCGTTTGGTGCGCGTGCCTGGGCGGGTGATTCGCAGGACATGCTTATTGGTGCGGAACATTTCTCGGACGACCTTTTGTGACAGGTGCCAGAGTTTGGCGAGTTCTTTCGGCGTGTAATGCGATTCGTCCCATTGCATGTAGGGTAATACCCGCCCGCCGGAACTCTGAAAAATTCCAACGGAAAATAATGTGAGTTTACGCATAAGGTTAAAGTTGCGCCCGCATTTGTTCAATAACTTACCGGACAGGTGCCCCTATAACTCTGAAGCAAACGACCCCATAAACCTGAAGTTACGCCGGGTTTTTACCCATAAGACTGAATTTCCACCAAACGGTTGAACCTTAATCAGCGAATGGCTTCCTAAATGGGTGAAAAAAGGACAGATGCTGACCGTAACAGTCGGACCTCAATGAGTGCATTGCCCTATTGTCGTCAACTGATGCAGCGGACCTTTATCACCCGACATCCGCGATGGCTACTGCAACGCCCAGAATTTACAGAAGCTCTGTTTACGTCTCTTGGCTATTCAATCCCGCTGATTTATTGCCCTTAGCCGAATTGCGCCCGCGTGACCGGCGGTACCTAGGAGTAGCCGACTCGGCTGCGAGAGTCGCTCCGGGCGGTGCATCCATCTGTTCTCAGTTCAAAACTATGGCACGATTTGCAGGGTCGGGCAACAGGGGCCGCCATTGGCAACAACGGGAGCGTTCGAGCACATGCTCTTTGCCGATTTGACCGAGGAGGCCATGCTTTCTGCATCCTGTTCCGCCTCTTGATCTCTGCCAAGTCGTGCCTCGCACTCGGCCCCGTATGCTGCAGCAACAGCAGTCGTCACATCGTAATCGCGCATGCATACCTGCTGGATGGTGGCGTCCACTTGATCGCTCGCGTGATGGCGGTCGGGTAATTCGGTAGTGTCCCAATTTGAAATCCAGAGGTATGGCCATCAGAATCCCGACTCCTTACCGGTGGCCTCCACTTTCTGAAGTTTGGTTGCCGTTTCCTTATATTGGCGGATCAGTGCTGCAATGCTATTCCCATCGATCTCTGCGACCTTAAAATCTGTTCTCGGGGCATGAGCAATGGGCGTATAGCTTGCATCCATGTTCGCATCCGTGAAGTGAATGAGACTTATATTTCCTGACAGAAAGCCAGCCAAGAGACTTAGTCTGCTGCTGATTTGCATTGCCTCTGCTCGAAGATAGGCTAGGTTTTCAGTTAGAGCCTTCTTCTCTCTGAGCGTCCTGCCTAGAATGGCGTCTTTTTCCTCGGGACTCATGATTGACCTCCAATTGCAGTTGCCAGCGTGTTTCTAATCCATTCGGAAACGGTTTGCCGATTGGCCTTTGCCGCTGCCTCTACCCGCTTTCGGTCTTCCGGGTTAAACCGTATCGGCACGATGCTTCCCTTGGCCGTCCCTTTGGGAAGCTTGGGTCTGCCCGGTTTCCTAGTTTTCTTCGTTTCGGTCACGTTCTCTTAGCTCCTGCACAATAGCGGATTTGACGGCTGTTTCTGGCGACACCGTAGGCGGGAGGTGTAACGCGGTAACGTACCGCCTTGGCTGCTTTGGATCGTCTGTTTCATGTGCCCAGGCATACACTCGATTTGCCTTTGGGTGCCCTGTTAGATCGAAAACCTCCACAACGCCGTCCCAGACTGTCTTACCCTGAAATGTTTCGATTACAAACGCACTCTTCACATGGGTAGCCGTTGCGCCATGCAACCGATGGATTACGTCTTGTAATTCTTGGATATAGCTCATGCCGCAGCCTCTACCAAGTCGCCGACGCTCCAAGTTGTGTTGGCAACACCCGCAGCCATCGCAGGGGTACGGCGCAGCGTATTGTGCCGCCTGACGAACTTGTAATAGGCGAAATGCAGCCCAACCGCCGCCGTGAAATTCTCGCGCTTCTTGCTGAATGCCAATGTTAGGCGAGTAAGACGGCGCATATGCAAGCGAGTTGTAGCATTCAGGCGTTCTACATAGCTGGTAGAAATCAGATCAATATCTGGGGAACCGACAAAAATCTTCTTTTCGGATGAAATGACACCTGATGCGCTGTAGCGGCGATTATTGACTTCTTCGGCTCCATATACCTTGATGATCTGGGCATAGTCCACATCGCCGCCGAAAGCCTTCTCTATCGCGTCAACGTAGGCACGTAGACCGTTTGTTGAGATTTGCACCCCGTTCTTCATCCGGTTTGCTACGTCTTGCACGAACTCGGTAGCTGTGGCTACATTGCGTTCCCCGACTTTGAAAGCAGGAACCAGTTTCGTATCGGCGTCAATGGCGCAGAACGTCCAGACGCTTCCAACTTCAAGATCGTCGCCCATCTTCACGTTGTTGTCTTTCTTGCCGACGTAGCCCCAAATCTCATCCATCTCCAAACGCTTGCAGGGAAGGTTGCGCATCTTCGCGTCCATAAGAGCCGTGCAGCCCTGTCCAATCTTCACGCCAAGACGCATGATGGTATCGCGGTGGACTCCAGTAATTCTTTCAATACTGCGGATCGATGAACCCTCAGCCAATGCACCGATGATTGCGATTTGCTTATGTACAGTGGCTTGCGGTCGTCTCCGGTAAGATGACGCTGCAGCGGCTCGATGACCATTCGCCGGCCGTTTGACCACGGAACAAATTCAGCAGGATAGCTCTTTGCCCGCGCCAGGAAGAACGTCTGCAGCTTTGCTTGCGCCTGTTCGATGCTCACTCCCGGACGTAATCGGGCAATAACATGCATCACGAAAACACTCTTTGAGACCACAAGGCTTGTGTCTATGTCAAGATCGGCGGGCACATAGACGTCAGGCTCTGCTCCAGGATCGGGAAAGATAAAGTGCTGCGGCAGCACGCCGATGATCGTTTGCCTTTTGCCGTCCAAGGTGAGGGCCTTACCAACAATTCCGGGATCGGCATGGAACCTATTCCGCCACAAACGATCGCTCAAAAGGACGACGGGAGGTCCGCCTGCCTGGTCCTCATCATGCGAAAAATTGCGTCCAAGCTGTGGAAAAACACCCAGCATGGGGAAAAAGTTGGCGGTCACGTTGACTTTGGTAACCCGCGCAGGTTCTCCAGCGCCGGTCAAATTGTCATTACCCATGTAAGTATATCCAGCGAACTGCTCGAACGACTTCGTCTCCGATTGTGCTGCAACAAAGTCTGGCGAGATGAGCGTCTGGCAGGAGCGCGTCGCGGCACCGTCCAGATGTACGGTGCAGGCCCCGTATAGACCGATCCCACAACCGTATTTGGTGCCAGTCATATTCAAGAGATCCCGCACCACCCACAACAGCGGCATCTCCGCATCCGCGTCGATTATTCGTTGTTTCCCATTCACGAGGAGGGTGAAGCGAGCCATATTCCGAAGCCTCGGTGCAAGATTGAACCCAGAGATTCCCAATCACCAGAAATTTGCAGCCGGACAACAGCATCGTGCAGGGAAGAAATACGGGGATGCAGGGAATGCGAAATAGCCGAGTAAGGGGCAACCTCGCAATGCCCTGAGGATTTCTATAAAAAAGGATAGCCAGGCACATCCGGAAAGCAGTTAGCGGCATGGCCCAAACTATCCTGCTCGTCGGGGTTCATTCCCTATCCGCCTTGGAGGTCGCATCATGACCGAACGATACATTTAAATGGGGTAGCATGATTTCCTGCAGTATCATTGTCCCGCGTTGCTCTGTCGTGGCTATTTCCATCCCATTACTTGTTTGTGCAGTGCTGCATCAATACGACACGGAAACTTTTCCGACTTGCTTAATCCAGCACTGACGGGAGGAACCTTCATAACGACCTTCCGGGCGTGCGTTCCGAACTCGGAAACATTAAACAGTAACTTGGCCGCTAACAGTGAGGGCCAGATTTACGATCCACAAACCTGCCAGCCATTCAGCGGGAATATCATTCCCGTGGGCCGACTTAATCCGGCGGCTGCGAATTATCTCAATGCATACCCATTACCAACACGAACCGACCGAGTATTAGATAACTATCTGATTTTTCAGACGGGATCAAAAAAATATAACACATTTGATGTAAGGACTGACTGGAACGCATCACCAAAGGATTTGGCTTTTTTTCGTTTCAGCTATGACAACGAGTAACTGCCGCGCCACCTTGTCATACTCGCGCAGGATGGTGGGCAACGATTCAGTCTAATTTCCACAATCGCCCCCATCATTGCCGCCCAGAATCCATCGTTCTCGGGTCCTTCCCTTTGCGTGCGGCCCAGCGGAAACGGAACCTGACATTCCAGTACCGGGGGTCTGTGGCGGTTGATTAAGAGTCGTGGGGGGTTAGCTCGCATATAGCGCTATAAAATAGAAGATAGAGGCGAGATCATGCAGAAAAAGAACGAAGACAGCTTATCTGCTCGCAATGAAACGAAAAGTTCTCGTGCCGGAGGAAGAAGTGATAACGAACCACTTAGCGAATCCACTTGCAATATGCTAAGGGAGCACCTAACCATCATTGAGTATCACCTCCATAGCGAAATTATTCCGTTTTGGTTTGCCAGAGCCCTCGATACCCCGCACGGCGGCTTCTTAACTAACTTTGACCAACATGGGAAGGCGCTGCCTGTTCCCGAGAAATATGTAACGACCCAATGTCGACTGATCTGGTGGTTTTCTACGCTTCACCGCCGCTTCCCGCAAATGGCGGTAGCTGCGGATATGGCGAGCCAGGGCGTGGAATTTTTGATCAATCACTTTTGGGACGAAGAATACGGCGGCTTCTTTTGGAAGGTTAGACGTGACGGGTCGGAGCTTGATAGCGCGAAGATTGTCTACGGGGAAAGCTTTTGCATTTATGCCCTCAGCGAATATTACCTCGCAACTGGAGATCAGAGAGCCCTGGAGTACGCGAGTCGAACGTTTGACCTCCTGCAGAAATACTGTGCGGACACACAGCATGGTGGTTACATCGAAAATGTGAATCGCGATTGGAGTCCCGAGACTGGTGGATTCGCCGGAGGTGACCGCAAGGGTCTAGACACCCATATGCATCTGATGGAGTCATTCACAACGCTCTACGCCGCAAGCTGCGAAGACCTCCATCGCCGCAAGCTTCTTCAGATAGTTGATCTGATCTGCGACAAGATGATTGACAAAGTCAGTGGTTGTGGCTTGAACCAGTTCGATCTCGCATTTCATGCCCTCCCAGCTATCCCGATCAAGCGCACATGGAATGGTGAACGTTTCGGAGAGCAACCACCCAATCCCGTTGATACCACATCTTACGGCCATAACATCGAACTGGAATACCTGATGCATTTGGCGCTGAAGACAGCGCGCCGCGAGATAGAACCGTACAAGCCCATCTTCCAACGATTGCTGGAGCATGCAGCAGAATACGGTGTCGATTGGGAGTACGGTGGGATATTCCGCGATGGACTACGTACGAACGGCAAGCCGCTAGTACTGGAAAAGGAGTTCTGGCAAAATAGTGAGGCGCTTGTTGGTTTCCTTGATGGATATGAAATTTTTCGGGAGCCGCGCTACTTAGAAGCTTTTGACAAAGTGTGGCAATTTGCTCAAGATCATATGATTGTGAAAGGGGTGGGAGAATGGCGCACGCTCCTCGATCGCTTCGGCACACCCCTCGACCCAAACATTGGCAATCCATGGAAGGTTTCATACCATACTGGGCGATCAATGCTGGAGTGCAGAGAGCGCCTGATGCGCATGTTACTGAAAGGCTCTAGCTCGACGACGGTCTCGAGTGATTCCCATAGCCATGAAGACACATGACAACAACGGAAATGAATGTCCCCCGAAATCAGACGGCTAAGAAATGCGCATTCTCGGCCAAGATCACGGTGGCGTTCCCTATTCCGTCATAGACGGAGGTTCCGCACCGGGGCTGCTGCCCCATTTGGTGTTTGGATTAGGCCCCATTTGAAGGACGAGCGCCCCTCCACCTGAGATGTCACTTTGCATGAACCAGGGCTTATCCAACTCCTTGCCATTCAGTTCGGCAGATTGGATGTACTTATTTTGCGCTGAGACGTTGTTGGCCGTAATGGTGAAAACCTTCCCATTGCCCATTGTGATCTTCGCCTCGGAAAAAATTGGGCTTCCAATTTCATAAACTGGACTTCCGGGACAAACAGGATAAAAGCCGAGTGCGCTTAGCACATACCAGGATGAGGTCTCGCCATTGTCCTCGTCCCCGGGGATCCCCAAAGGCCCATCCCCGTACCATACATCCATCAGCTGCCGCACACGCTTCTGAGTCTTCCACGGTTGGCCGGAAAAATCGTAGAGATAGGGAATGTGAAAGCTAGGCTCATTTCCTTGGGCATAGAGCCCGACAAGTCCAGTCGCATCGGGAAACTGCGCTAGAAAAGCATACTTCCCCTCACTGTACTGTTCAACGAAGAGTTGATCTAGCTTTCGATTGAAAGCATCGCGTCCCCCCATCAAGCGGATGAGTCCGGCAGGATCATGCAGCACACTGAAGGAATAAATCCATGTGTTCACCTCGGTAGTGTAATCGCGCCCTCCCTGACCGCCGCCCAGCTTCGGATCGAAATCCGCTACCCATTTTCCATCTACACTCTTGGGCGCCATAAACCCAATCGCCGGATTGTAGACGTTGCTGTAATTGTGCGCCAGTTTGAGAAAGTACTGATAGTCTTTTTCCCGGCCAAGCGCTTTGGCCATCTGCGCGACACACCAATCGTCATAGCTGTTTTCAAGAGTTACGGACACCGCCTGGCGACGCTCGCTGCGGGTCACTTCAGGCACCGTTTCCGGCTCTCCTTTGGCCAAAGCCGGGAAAAATCCCTGCTTAAAATACACCTGATCCAGAGAAGTAAGGGGACCGCTCTGCCATGGAATCATCGTTGCCTCGGTTGCATTCTTCTTCATCGCAGCGTAGGCCTGATTAACGTCAAAGTTGCGGTAGCCCTTCATGTAAGTGTCTGTAATCAGAGCGGCCGAATGGTGTCCGATCATCACTGCTTGTCCGCCTGAGATGAAAGAGGACGAAGGAAGCCAGCCACTCTGCTCGTACATGCGGATGTAGGACCGAATCATGTCCTCCTGTTGGTGCGCATCCAGCAACAACTGCAATGGGTGAAGCGAACGATAGGTATCCCATAAGATATCGTTGACGTAGAAGTCGTGCCCGTCAGCCGCATGAACTTTGGAGTCAGAGCCGCTGTAATATTTGCCGTCTTCCGTAATATCCGTCATGCCTCCTAGCGAGCGATAGAGCGCCGTATAAAAAATTGTGCGTTCTTTTTTAGAGCCGCCGCTTACAGCAATCTTGTCGAGAGCCTCCTCCCAAACTTTGCGGGTGTTCGCTTTGACTTGATCGAATGTCCAACCTGGGATTTCGCGCATGAGGTTTCGCCGAGCCTGTTCGGTACTGATGTATGAAATGCCCACGCGAACCTGGATCTGTTCCCCGGCATCCACCGGCCCTTCCGTGACGAAGCCAATGCCATCGCCGCTTTCGCTGGACGCTCGGGAGAGTTGTTCGCCTTGCCAGGTTTGGTAATGGCCAAAAGGTTTGGAGAATTCGGCGTAAAAATACTCGCGCGCCGATTGATGGCCAGCGGCGTCTCTGGGCACAATTTGACTACCATCGATGGCCGTATCTCCAAGTACTTCGAGCCTCCCGCTATGGCGTATGCTGAGCACCATGTGAGCCTGCTGACTGGCGGGAAACGTAAATCGGTAATAGGCGGCCTCAGGAGTTGCTGTAAATTCAGCCTCTATTCCCCAATCCTCTAGACGAACCGCATAGTAATAGGGTGTCGTCGTCTCGAAATCGTGGTCGTAGCTGGAAGCGTAATCCTTAGGATCGGTGGTCGCCGATCCTGTCGAAACCATCAACATGGCGGAACCGACCGGAAATCCGTAAATCTTGTTTGCGAGATAGCGGTCGGTGATTCCGGGTGTGGTGATGGGAGCCAATCTCGCCATACCATGCGGATACTGTACATACGGAATCGTCGCGGTCAGCAGCTGCCCGATACCGCCGATATTCGGGGAAACATAGTCTACAGGATCTTTGGAATGTGTATTGATTGCATTGGCTGTAAAGCCGCTCATCGCAACCAAGAAAACCAGGACATGCATACTTTTCATCATCGTCTCCGTTGCATGAGTGCTACTAGACTTTGAAGTCTAGGATCAACTATTACTCTTTCAGGAGCTTCCTCAGAGCTTGGGTATCGAATCTGGCAAACACCAGCGGAGGGACATTTCCATGCAGATCGAACCGCCGGACCAAGCCTGAAATTGCCACACTGATGGTGACCCTGTCACTCTCGGCGGAAGTTCACCAGAAAACCGGCATGCTGCAAACTTAATTATTCCTTTTCGCTGTCGCGGTACTAGACGGCAGAGTTACCACGAGCTGCCTTCAGCGCGTCCAGCCGTGCTTTTTTCAGGAGTTGGAGAGGATCGCCCGTTGGATAAAATTCCATGGCAATGAACTTGTTGTACCCTAGCTCGGCAAGTTTTCGATAGATACTTCCATAGTCGATCTCACCGGTTCCCGGCTCATGGCGTCCGGGAACGTCTGCGACATGAACCAACCCGACCCATTGGATGTTCTGCTCCAGTTTCACGATGAGGTTTCCCCCGGCCTGCTGCTCATGGTAGAAGTCATAAAGAACTTTGACATTCTGGCTGTTTACGGCATGGACGATCTCAAAACCTTGGATCACAGAAGTAAGATAACCATCGGGACGCTCAAAGGGATCAATAGGTTCAATTACTATCTGCATATTGTTTTTCGAAGCAAGCTCTGCGACGTGCTTGAGTGTCTCAATCACGGCTGACCGCTGGGCCTGCTGCGATAAGTTCTTCATGCTGTTACCCGAGGTAAGGATAAGTTGCGAGCAGCCAAGTCCCTTTGCCACATCCATGCGCACTGCAAGCTTTTTCAGGATTGTCTGGGTCGCAGCAGGATCTGCAAGTGTGTAGCTTCCACCGTCGATCGTATCGAAGATCAGTCCCAGCGAATTCATCTTCGCCATGATTCGTCGCGTATCTTGCGCCGACCATGTTTCGAATTCGCTGACAAGCTCCACTCCGTGATAGCCGGCATCGGCAACAATCTCGATGCTACGTTCAACGCCGCGCTGCTTGTCGATCGTCCACAGCATGACAGAAAACTGGAGGCCTACTTTGGATGGATTGCTTTCCAAAGCGTACGACAGGAAACCATGTCCAACGGCTGCTCCGACTATCATTTGACTAAATTCGCGACGATTCATGGCTACCCACTAGCGAGGATTTGGTTCGTTCATCCGTGAGATCTGGCGTGCGTTTACATCCATGTATATCCCCACACATAAGATACTTACCGGTTATCGACTCTACAGCCGGATTCCGTAGCAAAGGGTAATCAACTCAGTGACCACGAGCGGCTTTCCGCCGCTTCATCTCATGGTCGATATATCTGGATTGGCATGCTCTCCTAACATCACGGTAGTTCTTGAACTTTCAAGTTTCTGAACTCAATCCGATAACCCTCTGCTTCCAAGCCGATATATCCCTTTTCTATAGGAGTATCGATTGTGCTGGTAATCATCCCATTCACCGCAAGTGTGCATTTATTGCCATCGCAATGGATGTCGTAAGTATTCCAAGTGCCAGCAGGTTTGATCGGGTTATCTTTCGTATGCTGTTGGTCATAAAGAGCCTTCGCTTGTCCATATGTACGTGAGTTGCTGAAAATGTACCCACCGTCAAATGAGACTTGCGCCTGGTTCCAAATGGATCCATCTGCGTTGTTCCGAAAAAATATACCGCTGTTATATTTTGGCGAGCCTGCAAGCTTGGTGAAGCGCCATTCGGCATGAAACGTGAAATTTCCAAACTCGCGGTTGAAGCGGAGCCATTCATGTCCCCCGTTTCCATCGCAAATAATCTCACGCGCTGCTGGATCGATATGCCATTGATCGATATTACCGAGTGAGTCGGGCGGTATCGCAACGCGAGTCCATTCACCGAGACTATTACCTGGAAATAGATCAACGGTTTGCGCGGCTAATGGCAGAGAAAAAACCACAAGCCCAAGACAGAGCAGACCACATCGTTTCCATATCGACCCGCGATGAAGTGCTTCTGCAGCATGTTCCAGGATTCTAGACTTTACTCTTAAGAGCAATTCATTCACTCCTTAGAATTCGCAAATGATTGTGTTTCCGGCAAAGGCACGCCCCTAGTCCGGATCCAAACCTACGAAAAGAGAATTCGATCCGTAGACATAGCGTGCTATCATTACACGAGGATAGTAGCAGCGGGCCAAGCGTCTGTCAACATGTTCCGTCTTCGTCAAAAGATAAGTAATAGTCAATTGAAAGCTGTGAAAGCCGCCTCGAAATGGCTCCTAAGCATGAGCATAAGTTGAAGCGGAGTAGACAGCAAAGGGTTGGACTCGCCCGGAGGACACCATGCAGCGTCGCCAATTTCTTGCCACTTTTTTAGCCACCGCAGCTTTTGCCATAGCGGGTGATGTAACTGCCCAAGCACCCGCGGCCGGTTCCAGCGAGTTCTACCTGATTCGCCGCTACCAGCTGCAGAGCGGGCCGCAGATGAAGCTGACGGAGAGCTACTTCGGCGATGCTCTTATCCCGGCACTGACCCGCATGGGCATAGGACCTATAGGAGCATTCCAGCTAAACTTCGGGCCTGTGGCGCCGGCGTTCTATCTACTGATTCCGAGTTCCTCGGTCGAAGCCCTGGCAGAGATGGAGTTGCATCTTGCTCGGGATTCCGCATTCCTGAAGGCCGCAAAACCGTTCTGGAATGCGCCTGCGACGGCTCCCGCTTTTCTGCGGGTTGAAAGCTCCCTGCTGAAAGCTTTTGAGGGTTGGCCGCGATTGACGCCGCCGGCGACTTCAACCGCGAAAGGTAAACGTATTTTCCAGCTACGCACCTATGAAAGCCCGAGCAACGGGGACCATGTCCGCAAGGTGGAGATGTTTCAGGATGGCGAGTTCCAGATCTTCAGAAACGCCAACTTCCATCCTGTGTTCTACGGCGACACTCTTATCGGCCAGCGAATGCCGAGCCTGACCTACATGGTAAGTTTCGCCAATATGGAGGAGATGAACGCAAAATGGAATGCATTCAACTCCGATCCGGCATGGAAGAAGCTTTCCACCACGCCACGGTATGGCTTCGAGGAGATTGTGAGCAATGTATCCAACCTGATCTTGAGCCCGCTTACAGTTTCCCAGATCTAACACCATGTCCCGCGGTTGAATCCACTGCAAACAAACTCGCCCACGGCACCGTGTGTCTCCTGCGCATGTGAGTCCCCGAAAGCGAGGTTTCGGTAATCGATAGGATGGGAAACAGTTGACTGCGTATAACTGGAAAGCTCATTCAGATTGGGTACTTAGCCTGTTTCTATCTCCATCCAAAAGAGGTGCAAAGTTTATGCGGAAAGCCGTTTCATTTATGCGACTTTGTGAGTGGAGCATTTTCATTCCGCTCATTGCGCTGTATTGTTCGTGGAATTTTCTTCCTTCCGCGCTGGCGCAATCCGTATCGCCAATACCGATTTCCTATGGATACAACGGGGTTTTTCTGGCAGGAGGAGATGGGCTTGTGAAACCGATCGCCGAGCCTCCAGCAGCAATGGCAGTCGGCGCTCCCTGGTCCATGTACTGCTGGGTGTTGCTGCAGGAGCCGTCGGCCGGACCTACGCTGATTGCGGGTATGGGCGATCCGCTGGAAGAATATGCGCGATACTTCGTGCTAAAAAACAACCAGATAGGCTTCCGCTCCGGCGCTGACAATAGCCTGATGACTACGGACACGCTGACCCCAAAGACATGGCACATGCTGGCGGTGACATTCGACGGCTCGGTGACGCGTTTTTACAGCGATGGAAAAGAGGTGGGCAGCGGCAAACTTGCGTTTGGACAAGTCGGCGCCACTCTAGAAATGGCCCCCCCTGTCTTTCCATGGAAAGATGGCGCGCACTTCGCTGGCAAGATCGCTTCTTTTATTTGGACGCCGCAGACGTTGGATGCCAGTCAAATCCGCGATCTCAATAGCCATCCAGTCAATTTTTCTCTCATCGATTTTGAACAGGGATCACCACACTGGGCGGTACAGACGCGAGGTTCCGTAGGAATGAGCGCCCCCCAAGATCCGGCGACTATGCCGAGAAGCAATGCGCCTTTTTCTAAGCCAGTTGCACAGCCGCTTCCGCCGAAGCGGGATTCGCTGCAACAGACAGCCGACCGCCAATGGACAATTGCCGGAGGTTGGAAGCTTACAGAGACTGCCAAAGTAAAAGCGGACGGAGCAGAGATTGCGCAGAGTGGGTTCGATGCATCCAACTGGTTGCCGGCGACCGTACCTGGAACTGTCCTCACTACCATGATCGATCGCGGAATCTACCCGGACCCAGACTACGGGCTGAACAACATGGCGATTCCTGAGACGCTGAACAAGCAGGACTACTGGTATCGCACGGAGTTCACTTCCCCGAAGTCGATTCGCGGCGAGTATCTCGCGCTGACGTTCAACGGCATCAACTATGCGGCTGTCGTGTGGCTCAATGGGCACCGGCTCGGCACGATCAAGGGCGCCTTCATTCGCGGAACATTCGACGTGACGGATCTCATAAAACCAGGACAGAAAAATGATTTGGCTGTGCGCATTTCGCCACCTCCCCATCCCGGTATTCCACAGGAACAATCAATCACGGGCGGTCCCGGGCCGGACGGAGGCATGATGTGCCTTGATGGCCCGACCTTTGTCGCGACAGAAGGATGGGATTGGATCCCCGCAATTCGCGACCGCGATACAGGGATATGGCAGAATGTGACTTTGAAGGCTACAGGACAGGTAAAGATCGGCGACGCGCAGGTCATCACCGTATTACCGTTGCCGGATATTACCAAAGCAGATGTCTATATCGATGTGCCCCTGGAAAACCTCTCGAATCGAACGGTAACTGGAGAATTGACGGCATCGTTCGGGGAAACCCGCGTTACGAAAAGCGTAAGCCTGCTGCCGGGCGAAACCATCGTGAAGCTGACCCCGGCGGAATTTCATCAGCTTACTGTGGAACACCCCCGGCTTTGGTGGCCAAATGGCTATGGCAAGCCGAATCTGTATCCGTTAAAGTTACAATTTGGCGGAACTGGCGGAGAGTCGGATGCAAAGCAACTGCGCTTCGGCATTCGCGAGGTCACCTATGAATTGAGTTTGCTCGATGTGACAGGGCATCTTCGCCGCGTGGAGGTTTCTCCAACCATAGCGAAACTTCGCAACGAGCAGGTAGTCGATGTTACGCACGAAGGCATGAGAGAAATTCCAAAATTGGGTACCGACAGAATGGCGGTGCAGAGTATGATTGCGTCCTTGGCGGCGGCTGGCGCGAGTCCCGAACGCTTACAGGCGATCCAGAAATATGCGATGCAAGCCTGGGTCGCGTCGCTGCTTCCCGGTGCGGAGAATTCTCCCGCTGTGCGCGCTGTCAATGACACGCGCGCCGCGCCGTATCTAATAATCAAAGTCAATGGTGTCCGCATCGCCGCCCGCGGTGGAAACTGGGGCATGGACGATATGCTCAAACGTGTCTCGCGTAAACGGCTGGAGCCATACTTCCGCCTGCAGCGTGATGCGAACCTGAACATAATTCGCAACTGGGTGGGACAGAGTACCGAAAATGTCTTCTACGATCTGGCGGATGAATATGGATTGATGGTTTGGAACGACTTCTGGGACTCCACGGAGAACTACGATATGGAGCCGGAGGACCCGGCGCTTTTTCTGGCCAATGCGCGCGATACCATTCTGCGTTTCCGCAACCATCCGTCGATCGTCATGTGGTGCGGACGCAACGAAGGCGTTCCGCAGCCGATCCTGAATGAGGGGCTCGCAAAGTTGATCGACTCGCTGGATGGCACCCGATATTATTCGCCAAGTTCCAATCGCGTAAACCTGCAAAACAGTGGACCGTACAAATATCAGAATCCAGCCACCTATTATACGACGTTGAATCGCGGATTCTCGGTGGAAACGGGCACGCCATCGATGTCGACGCTGGAATCTTTTCGCAGCACGATAGCCCCGGCCGACCAGTGGCCTATCAGCGATGCATGGGCGTATCACGACTGGCACCAGTCAGAAGGCGGCGATGTCGCACCATTTATGGATGAACTGGACGCAGAGTTCGGCGCCCCGACAAGCCTGCCGGATTTCGAGCGCAAAGCTCAGATGTTGAATTATGTAGACCACCGCGCCATCTTTGAAGGCTTCAATGCGAACCTGTGGGCACCGAACAGCGGCCGCCTGTTGTGGATGACGCAACCCGCATGGCCCAGCACCGTGTGGCAGATCCTGAGCCACGATTACGATACGCAAGCCTCTTTCTATGCGGTGAAGAAGGCCTGTGAGCCGGTCCATGTGCAACTGAATCTCTCCAGCTACGAAGTTTCCGTCGTAAATACGACCAGGGCAGCCATGCCGAACTTGACAGTCTCCGCGAGAATTTATTCTTTGCAAAATAAGTTGCTACAGGAGCATCAGCAGACGATCAATGCAACAGCAGACTCGTTAACGAAAGCCTTTCCGTTGGATCTGACGGCGTTGATGTCGTCTGGCTTGATATTCGTGAAGCTGGAGCTGAAAAACAGCGCCGGCCAATTGATATCGAGCAACTTCTATTGGCAAGGCCGTGACGCCGCGGCCTATCGCGAACTCGACGAGCTGCCTGCGGTAAAGCTAACGGCTTCCGCCACTTCCAAGCAAGTGAATGAAGAAGGGGAGATCCAGGTTCAGCTGAAAAATTCAACTGCGACGACGGCGCTGGCGATAAAGCTGACGCTGCAGAACGCGTCGACTGGTACGCGTATTTTACCAGCCTATTTCAGCGACAATTATATTTCACTTTTACCGGGAGAGACGCGGTCGATTGCGATTGAATATCCGAAGGATGCAAAGAAAAGTTCGCCGCAGATGGCAATAAGAGGTTGGAACATTTCCCCCATGGTCATTCCAATTTCAAAATAGCAACGGAAGCTTGATCTCTTATCCATCATCAGCTTCGATGTCGTCCGCCATCTGTTGTTATGCCGCATCGAACGAAGGCCTCCGTGGCTGGATATGAACGATTATCCACACCCGCCCATGGCGCAATGCGGACCACGCTAGCCGTCGACTACACATGACCCTTCCGCTTGAGCATCATCTAAAGAAACTATGGCTGCCCATCCTGCGCGAGTATGTCTGGGGGCGCGGCAATGCGCAGTTGAGCAGGTTGACGATCCAAACTACTTGCTGCGCATAACCGATTGGAACTGCTGGATCGCGAACGCCGGGTCACCGAACGGCGTAGGCGCATCAGGCAAGCCAAGTTCCTGGTCGTTAAACCATCGACAGCAGCCTCGACTTCATGGCCACCCTTTCGCTGAATAAACACTCGTGCTGGAACTAGCGAGTTGCTCGACCAGTGTAGGCACCGTGCGTTTACAACTCCAGTCGCCCTCGTCAGTGAGCTAATCGAGGCCCGCGACGACAAGAAGCTGATCTGTTTCTAGAAGCGGATCGCCAATTACGAGTTGCTGATCGCCTCGAGCAGAGCCCACGCAAACGAACCCATCCCTCCGAATGCAGAACTGTACCCCTCCCGAAAGCGCCTTGGAGGAGAAGGGCAGCTTCCGTTGATCTAGCATCCCTCTTTCCCAACAATCTCACTGCATCCGAACACTCTTCCAGTAGTCTACTTTTACTCCGCCACAGTAGCATGGCTTTGCTCCGCCCTCGAAAAAATGATGCAAGCAGTTGCAAGCTGACTGGTCATAAACGAAAGTAGGCGATGAAAAAGCAGGAAAGCAAAAATGCGCTTTCCAACTTTCCCATCGCCACAATGACTAAAAACTATAACAAGCTACAGGATACGCGCCTAAGAGCAAGTTGAACTGCGTTATAAGTTAGTCGAACAGTCCGGTTCTATTTGCGATATATCGACATACTTTCAATCGCATTCAAAAAATATATTTCAGCGACAATTGGAAGAACCGAGCGTCCGGCGTATAGCTTTGGAAAAATCTAGGCGATGTGATCAGGCCACCATTCGTGTTGATACCACCACCGGGATCCCCATATGCAGGCGTATTAAGCACATTGAATATGTCCGTACGAAACTCCAACCGCTGCGTACGGTAGGTAGGAAAGTCTTTGAAAATTGACATGTTGATGCGCTCGTAGCCTGGTCCCCTAATTTGATTTCTTCTACCCCCTAAGAGTGAAACCACATCCTTAATATTTGTAACGTGCTCAGGATAAGTATATCCAGGCTGGGGCACGTTAGGATTGCCCCCGTTGGGTCCAGGGCTAATCAAAGATCCTGGTAGTGGGTTAGCGAAAGCGCACGGATTAAACCAGCTCAGCTTCGTCCTTGTTTTTTGCGCACAGGCTATATTCGGGTTGGACGGGTCTGGATTCCCACCCGGGGCGAATGGATCCCGTTTTAGGATCGCGAACGATGAACCGCCAGATGCAGTCGAAATGTTTGGATAAATGGTAATTGGATTTCCAGATTGCGCTGCGAATGTAAGACTCGTAGACCAGCCTCCGTAAACAAGGTTTGCTAGTCCCGCGTGGTTCGCGTGTGCTCGCCCTATCCCAAACGGTAGGTCATATAGCCCATTAAACGTGAACCTCTGAGGTGTGTCCCAAGGAGAATTTGCGAACTCATCATTAATCGGAATAAGGTTGTTATTGCGATATCCGCTGTAGCCCGCGCCAGAACTGCTAAATATTGTTTGCGGTGCATTGTCAATTGAATGGGACCACGTATATGTGGCGAGGAAACTCAATCCACTCGCATACCGCTTTTGGATTTGAGACTGCAACGAATTATAAGAACTGGCCCCTGTATACGGGATGAATAGATCTCGTCCAAACTGGGGAAAGGGTTGCACAAACTGCGCATTGTTTCCAGGATTTTCGAGCGCATCTGCTGAATTTGGAAAGATAAGGTTTAATACGTGGCGCCCTACGTTTCCCACATAACCTATGCTGACTGCCAGATTTGGAGTCAGGGAACGTTGCACTGTGAGATTTTCTGATTGGGAATATGGAGTTATCGTATGCGCGGCTCGACCGTTCACAGGAGGAAAGGATACAGCGTTCCGTATTCCAGCTGCTATCTCCTTTGAGAAGCCGGTCTCAAGTGTCAAACCATTCGATGGACAATTTCCTACGCCTGCCGTGCAGTTGGGAGCCGGGAAGGTCGAAGTGAACTCAAATGGATATTGGAAACCTAGGTTAGTGGAACCACCCTGACTTTCGAGTGCGCCGTAGAATATCCCGAAGCCTCCGCGAATCACAGTCTTTGCATCTATCTGATACGCAAACCCTAGACGTGGCGAAAAATTGTCCAATTGCGCCGTCGATAGGGATTGATTATTTACATACTTCAATGTGACATGATCTTGCTGCAAAATTGTTATAAAGGCAGGGGAAAGTGGGACCTTCTGCGATTGCACCGGCATTGTCAGTGTAGCAGCTCCAGTACCAATCCCAAGCGGTCCAGTTACAATGAAGTTGGCTTGCTCGCCGGCGTCCTCGATATAGGGTTGGAAATATTCGTAGCGAAGGCCTAGATTGAGGGTCAGCTTAGTAGTGACTCTCCAGTTGTCCTGAACATAGGCGGCGCGATACCAGCGCGAATCCGACACAGTGCCAAGGGGAGAGAGAGTCGCAGAATTTATTTGGTCGGTCAGGAAATCGGCCACGCCAAATCCTGTAAAACTTATCCCAGGATTGCTGGAATATAGTCCGGTAAATCCATACTGCCCGTGTCCGGCAACTGGCTGCGAAAAATTGAACCGAAGGCTCTCAAGTTCCACGCCGAATTTTATTGAGTGGTTTCCAATAAGCTTGGTCACGTTATCCAGAATTTGGTAGGTGTTCTGAATTTCTAGGACCGGGTAATATTCTGGAGCACCAAAGCCAGAGATCCCGCCTACGGTTGTGGGCGGCAATCCACCAATTCCCGGGCTATATGGAATGCCGCCAAAGCCCAGTTGAGCTGAAAGGTTTGTATCGGTATTTTGTCCGGGAGCAATTCCAAAGCGGCCATAGTTATAGCCAAATCGAAACTCGTTTGTCAGGTTTGGGTTAAAGATATGCGTTTCGCTTCCAGCAAAGTTGTCGGCGAGGTCTGTAAATCTTCCATCGGATTGATATCCGCCCCCATCAAGTATCGGACCTAGGGGTGATGGGTAGAAGCTAGGTTCATTCAAATAGCTGAACCGGCCGAAGAACTGATCTTTTGCGCTAATATCCCAATCCATGCGGGTATCCCAAGCCCAACGATTATCCGTTGCATTGAGGTTAACGATGCGGTTGTTATATGTTAGTGCACCATTGGTATTTGGGGCCGGGTATAGACTTAAGATATTGAGCGCGACAGGATCGAGCTGCGGTTTACAATACACATTATTTACCCCGCTACACGCGACGGTGGCTGTGCCTCCCGAGTTCGGTTGATAGAGTTGTATTGGACTTGCTGATCCCGTCAGGGCGGGATTTAACAGTTCAGAAAAGTTTCCTTGCCTCATTTTTGCTGTCGGGACTGTTTGTGTCGAGGTCTCGCCGAAAACAATCCGATTCGCCTCACCATCGGCAAAGAAAAAGAGCTTATTCCGGATGATAGGAAAGCCCAATGTGGCGCCGAACTGGTTCTGCCTATATTTGGGGATCGTCAATGCGTCGAAGTCTCGCGCATCCAAGACATTGTTACGGAAATACTCCCATAGATCGCCGTGAATCTGGTTGGTTCCAGACTTAATGCTGGCATTCATTACACTTCCTGCGGAATGTCCGAATTCCGCGCTGTAGTCACTTGTTGATATTTTGAACTCCTGTAGCGCGTCGGGAGGAGGTCTTACGGCAAAGCTGGCGCCATTTAGATAATCTACAACGCTCGTATTGTTGTCGACGCCATCGAGGATGAAGTTGTTTTGCCCTGCGGTTTGACCGTTTGCTTCATAATCGCCGTCTCCTGCCCCTCGGGATCCAGCACTAGGATCAACGCCGGCGGTCAACTGTGCAATATATACCCAGTTGCGTCCGTTCAGCGCCGTGGAATTGATGGTACGGGTACTTAATACTTGACCCACTGATCCCGATTGCGTCTGCAGTAGGGCAGGAGCGGCGGATATCGTGATGGTCTGGGTCATGGCCCCGGGGGTTAGCGTAACGGGGACATTAAGGCGCTCTTGGACATCTAAATGCACATGCTCTTGAGACGTGGTCTTGAAGCCAGTGGCACCGGCAGTTACGGTATAGTTTCCGATTTTCACTGGTGAAAAAGTGTAGATACCACTTCCATCCGATGTGGCTTTCAGCGTGAGCCCTGTGTCATTATTAGTGAGTGTAACCTGCGAACCGGGAATAACCGCGCCTGCACTATCACGGATGACGCCAGTGATTGTCCCCTGGTCCATCTGGGCGCTCGCCTGCTCCCCAGAAAACAGGCATAGAAGTACTCCCAGAACCATCCCTATAATCAAGCATTTTCCCAACCTATACTGCATGCTGCCTCCTTAGAAAGACAAAAAAGTACGCATAATATCTGTCATACGCGGCCGAAGCCTTGAACCGTTTTACGTCGCAGGGAATCCAATCTTTTTAATCGAACGCGATGGTAGGCCTATCATTAAAGGTTTGTCAATGTAAATTTTAATGCTCTCTATAAGCCTTAATCCGTCGGTCCACACGGAGTTTTCTTTACTGCGGTAAAACCTGACGATGGGCCAGATAGTACGCCCGCGTACTCCGCTGGCCCTCGATCGCCGACGAGATCTCCAAACAGCCGGTTCGTGAGGCGAAAAACGCTTATATAAGGAGTACGCGCCCGAATGCGCGATATCCATGTCGTGGAGCGTGATCCAGAGCAGGCTAGGGCAAATTACCGCATCAACTGCTGCATGATATACACAGAAAGTTCATCGGCGCTGCTCAACGTATACCCACGGCGAATGAAGTCCTCCACCGGACCTGCTGTTGCAACATAGTGGCTTAAGATTCCATGGTTTACCACCTGCGTGCAGAATGCAGCGGGAGGAATCAGTTCATTTAGTGGTGTTCAGACGGTGAGCCGTGCCTGCCAGGAGCGTGGTATCGATGAGCCGCAAGGGCCAAACTCTGCGAGCAAGCGCCTCATTTCTGCCATCGGTTCTGAAAGTTCAGGGCGTTTTTTAATCACGGTTACAGCATGTCAGAACTGACGTCAGTCCCTTGAGCCGAACGTTTTCATCACGTAAATACTTTGCCTGCTTCAATTCATCTCTTTGCTTTTTCGCCCAATCGTATTCCCGTTCGAACGAGAGGTAGGGGCAGAAAAAGATTTGTTTTTAGCTAAAGTAAATTACAGGATGCTATAATCCTAGCAGGTCAGTAAAGATAAGCAGTCTCCAATCCACTTAAATCCCAGCTACCGCAGTCCAAGTGGAATTATTAAGAAAAGAACAGATCCAGACACTCAGCGTGAATTGATGATGAATTTAATAGGGTTTAACCATCCAGTGAAACGGTGGATACCATAGCTATCGACACCGGCCAGCTAGTAATCTGTATAAGTGGCCTTTGGGTCGAATGGTGAACGGCGAAGTTTAGTTTTTGGCGTTCAGGTGTTATCTGCAGCTAAAGTGTAGGAGGAATAATGATGATGTCGCGAAATCCTGAATGCACGCGTTCTCATGTGATAAGGGGCGCATTCATGTTCCTCGCCTTAACGATTGTTGCCTTGTCTCTTTTCCGTGCTGATGCCCGGGCGCAGGATGATGCGGCGCAACCCAATGTCCCTCCTCCGATCCTGAAGATCGGCTCGCATGCTCCCGATTTCGATCTGCCCGGAGTGGATGGAAAGATGCATGCCCTTAAGGATTACGCATCGAGTAAGGTACTGGTCGTTATCTTTAGCTGCGATCACTGCCCTGTAGCCGAGATGTATGAGAAGAGAATCAGGGGGCTAGTGAGCGACTACAAGAATAAGGGAGTGGCAATTGTTGTGATCATGGGAAATGATCCGAAGGCGGAGAGGCTCAGCGAACTTGGCTACACCGATGTAGGGGATACGTTCGCGGACATGAAGATCAGGGCCGCATACAGACATTTTAATTATCCATATCTCTACGATGGAGACACGCAATCTGTAACTCGGAAGTATGGACCGACGGCGACACCTCACGTTTTCATATTTGATCAGCAGCGCATCTTGCGTTACCAGGGACGGATTGATAGCAACCCGCAGGAGAAACTAGCAACAAAACATGAAACTCGAGACGCCATCGACGATCTGCTTGCAGGCAGACCGGTGGCCGTACAAAACACACCCGTGGTCGGTTGCTCCACAAAGTGGGCCTACAAGGTTCCGACTGTCATAGCGGAGAACAAGAAGTTCGACGCGCAACCAGTGACCCTTAACCTTATCTCTGCGGCCCAGATTAAGACACTGCGCCGGAACGCGGGTACGGGCAAGCTCCTGTTGTTGAATGTCTGGGCTACGTGGTGTGGGCCATGCGTCGACGAATTCCCGGCGCTGGAGAGGACGGTTCGTATGTACGGGGACAGGCAGGTCGAATTCGTAACTCTAAGTATCAACGATCCGAACGAAAAATCCATGGTTCTCGGATTTCTCCAGAAGCAGCACGCGTTCAACACCAATTACATCTTTAATGGAAATGATGCTTCCGATGCTGTGTCAGCTCTCGGTACCGGTTGGGTCGGGGGCGCTCCGTACACGGTGTTGATTGGAATGAACGGCGAAGTCCTCTATAGATCACAAGGGGAAATGGACATACTACAGATGCGTCGGGAGATTTTGAAGAATCTGCCGGATAAGTACTACCGTGGACAGCACGCGTATTGGAACAGCGAACCTTCTCGATCGCAAAATACCGCGATGTCTTCCAGGAATCGCTCGGAGGAAGGCCAATAAGCGGAGCCTCCTTGCCTCTATCTCGCTTACCTTGAACTTACCGAAGAAACTTTTTTCCACCATGCGTTTCTTAGTATCTACGTCGCCCTGCTTGGTTTGCTAGCGGCTATGGCTACTTCGAATTCGGCCGCTGCCCCATTCGCCAGCCCAACTCCTGGTTTCCTTTGCAGCGCTTTAATTTGAAGAGACTGTTGATATCGGCCATCTATTTCAGATGGAACCGGGCTGCCAGATTTACTTGAAGAATGCCGGCGACTCGGAGAACCACCACGTACTCACTGGACGTTGCCGAGATCGCTTTTTGGCTGATTCGTGCTCACTCCGTTGCGCGTGTTGCCGCTCAAGTATCCTTTCAGGGATGCTTCTCATATCCAAGTAGGTCGTCAGCTTCACCAGCACCTTAATCAACTGTTTCAGCAAAATACTCTCGTCGATCAACTCCCTGTCCATCTCCATTACGATCTCCACTCTCAGTAGAAAGGATCGTTCACACAAAATGATTTACACCGTCCGATCTGGCCAAGGACCTCATCGGCTATGCGCCTGCTTCGCGCGAGGAATCTCTATATGCACCGCAAACGGCTGTCCACCGCAGAGCATAGTATGCCAAAAATTGTCATGAACAGCGAGGTGCGGTGACATCCAGCAAAATCCAGTATTCGAATGTGGCTACCGTCGCCCCGAAATCTCTCTGCATCTCCGCGCTTGAACTTCCGAGGACCTTATGATTTTGTATCTCGCACCAGATCAATATGAAATTTGCTGCGGTCTCCGCGGTGCTTTGCCACAAAGTACTCCAAGGGCACACCGTCCGCGAGCAGGCCAACGCTCTTCAAAAGGAGTGCGGGACTTTTGGGCCGCACCTCTAACAGTTTGGCATCGGCACGATCGAGAGCGATCGCTTCCACGGTGCGGTGTCCCTTTGAGATGACGAGGCCATACTTCAGGGCTAGCAACCCGTAGAGGGATTTATCGGTTAAATCCTCGCGAAATAGGTTGGGGCACTTGGCTTCTGGGATATAGGTAACTACCAGAACCTCAGGCGCGCCATCGAGGAAACGAAGGCGAGTGAGCATGATAACGGTCTCACCTTCGTTGAGCTTCAGAATTCCAGCCAACTCCCCTTCAGCTGGTACTACCTTCAACTCGAGAATGCGTGTAGTTAGTTTCTGTCCCTTTAATACGGCATCATCATAGAATCCTCGCAGGTTCTGCATGAGGCTGCCGTCGTATTTAGGATACGATATCGCACTGCGCTTTCCGTTCTGCTTGTTGATGAACCCGTCGCGTTCCAGATCGGCCAGCGCTTGACGAACGACCGTACGACTGACGCCGAGCTTCTCGCAAATTTCCTGCTCGCTGGGCAGGAGTTGCCCCGCCAACAGGCGCTTAGCTTTGATCTGCTGTTCAATATAACTAGACAGTTGGAAATAATAAGGCACAGGACTGTCGTGTTTGACGATATTGGCTTGATCGAACATGCCTGCTCCGTACACCCGTTCTGCTATCATCCTATCAAGTTGCGGCCCGATGGCGCTAGCCATTAGTTGTAGCATAAGAAATTGTGGAACATGCACAAGCTATGATTGAGCCGGTGTTGCGTGGCGAAGCTCTGTTGGAGGATATCGCAGCAGCCAACAGGAAAGACGGTGAATTTCGGCTTTGGTGGTTGCGCCAAAGCGGATTTCTTCTGCAATGGAATGGGCGGCACCTGCTCCTGGACCCCTACCTTTCTGATTCTCTTACCAGAAAATACGCCGACACGGCTACCCCTCATGTCAGCATGACAACGTTGCCTGTTATGCCAGAACAGCTGAATTTTATTGATGTCGTAACGTCCAGTCACACCCATACGGATCATCTGGATCCTGAGACTCTCCTGCCGCTGCTTAGAGTGAATTCCAATCTCAAACTGGTCATTCCGGAAGCGGAACGGGACGCGGTCGAGAAGAAGCTATCTGCCCGTTGGCCCGCGACCCTAGGGCTCGACCAGGGCCGAAGTATCGAAATCGACGGTTTCCGAATCAACGCCGTCGCCTCGGCTCACGAGGATGTGACTTTAGACGCGGCAGGCCGCTGCCGGTTCTTAGGTTACGTAATTGAGTTTGGCGAATTCGTGATCTATCACAGTGGGGATACAGTACTCCATCCAGCACTGGTTGAAAGTTTGAGGCCATTTCGGATCGAAGTTGCTTTGCTGCCGATTAACGGTCGTAGCCCGCAAAGAGGTGTTGCCGGCAACCTGAACGCCCAGGAGGCAGCAGAACTCGGACGAGATATCGGTGCTCGCATGGTGATTCCCTGCCATTACGACATGTTCACTTTCAACACAGCTCCAGTGGCGGACTTTGTGACTGCAGCACGCGCGGCCGGACAAAGCTATAACGTAGTAGAGTGCGGTGAGCGATGGGAGAGTTCGCGGCTCGGGCATATCGCTGAATCTCGGAGGTGATGAAAGGGCGGCGCGCGGTTTCGTCACTCTGAGGACCTTCTGATGAGGTAAGGATGCCTGGCTTTGCACCGACGTAATGTCCTGCAGACGGGCCTTCGCAACCCAATTTCGCCGAAGACGGAACACATTGACAGATACCTTGCTCACTGCTACTGTTCTCATGTAATGATAGCAGGCTATGCGTACGGAGATGGAATGCTCCTTTTAGGCGTCGACCTGGGGACAACGACAACTAAGGCCGCCCTTTACGACCTGGACGGGCGTCTCGTCTCGGAAGGGCGAGCGGAGGTTCCCTTGCATCACCCGCGACCGGGCACGGTCGAGCAGGAAATGGAGGATTTCTATCAATCCGCTGCGACGGCCATCCGGGGATGCACGGGCTCCTGCAATGTGGATCCCACCCATGTGGCCGGTATGGCCTTCGACAGCCAGATGGCGGGAATCGGGGGAATTGATGAGTTTGGCAAACCGGCGATGCGGTTCGATTCCTGGCTCGACTCGCGTTGTCAACCATATATAGAAGAGATTGACCGAAACTTCGGTGATCGAGTGATAGAGCTCACCGGCTGCCCTGTGACCTGCAACCATGCTCCCAAGATGCTGTGGTGGGCCGAGGAACGCCCTGCCGAGTACAAGCGGATTGCGAAATTCGTGATGCCAAGCTCATATGTGGCGGGGCGAGCTGTCCATCTGCGCGTAGAGGACACCTTTATCGATCCAACATTCCTACATTTCACTGGGGTTAGCGATGCCGCGAGCGGGACGTGGTCCGAGGAGTTATGCAGCGCGCTGGGGGTGGACGCTGGGCGGCTTCCGCGTATCACTGAGCCGTGGACTGTTATCGGCGAATTGAGCCCTGAGTCAGCGCGTGATTTCGGCATCAAGGCCGGCATTCCGGTGGCAGCGGGCTGTGGTGATACCGCTGCGGGAGCGCTTGGGGCGGGCATTGTACGTCCGGGTATGCTGCTGGACACGGCGGGAACGGCCTCTGTGCTGGCCGGCTGCACGGATCGATTTGTAGCCGATACCCGACATAAGGCGCTGATGGTCATGCGCTCTGTTGTGCCTGGGATATGGAATCCGCTGGCCTATGTAGGCGGAGGAGGATTAGCACCAAGTTGGTTTGGGCGGCTGTTCTCGAATGGCCATCCGGAGGGCGTCGCCTCGGACGAGGCGTATGCCGAGCTCTTCGCGCAGGCCGCCGATGTACCCGCGGGATGCGACGGTCTTCAGTTTTGCCCCCACTTGGGAGGACGCGTTTGTCCGGCAGCGCCGGAGATGCGAGGAGCCTGGATCGGGTTTTCGTGGACCCATACGCGCAAGCACTTCTTTCGAGCAATTCTCGAAAGCGTCGGCTACGAGTATGCATGGTATCTGCGGATTTTACGCGAACTCGCGCCAGAACTGAGGCTGGTGGAGGCACGGGTGATCGGCGGAGGAGCCAAGAGCGAGACCTGGAATCAGATCAAAGCCGATATTCTCTCTGTTCCCTATGTGCAACTGCCGCGCAGAGAGTGGGCGACATTGGGAAGCGCGCTGATCGCGGGTAAGGCATCCGGACTGATCTCCAATCTAGCTGAGGCAGCAACTGAGCTTGTACCGCGGGCGGGAACGATTCTGTCGCCCAATCCGGCTCTGCGGACAACTTACGACGCCTCGCTCGAGCGGTATCTATATTGGCAGTTAAAACTCAAGACTGGATTCGAGAACCATGGCAAAGACAACTAGAGTCTGTTTGGTGGGGGCGGGCCGTGCTGGCCAAGTGCATGCCGGGTCGCTGACGGAGCATATACCCGGGGGAACACTCGCGGCGCTGGTGGACCCGGACCCCATGGCACTGGAAAAGACAGGCACCCGGTTTGGGGTTGAGGCGCGATTCACCTCGTTGGAAGAGGCCATTGACAAAGCCGACTTCGATGCGGTGGTCATCACTACCCCGACATTCACGCACTGCGACCTGGCATTAGAGGCGGCCGCCGTCGGAAAGCATATCTTCTGCGAAAAGCCTATGGCACTGAGCCTTGAGGAATGCGACGAGATGATGGCGGCCGCCGAACGCAACGACGTGCTCCTCCAGCTCGGTTTCATGCGTCGTTTCGACGCCGATTTTCAGGCTGCCGCAGCCCGCATCGAGGCAGGAGAGATTGGCAGGCCAATGGTGATTAAATCGCTGACGCATGGGCCCGGACTTCCTCCGCCATGGGCACGCGACCTGAGGACGTCCAATGGCATGCTGGCCGAGGTGAACAGCCACGATTTCGACTCGGTCCGGTGGCTGGCGCACTCAGATCCGGAGGGCGTCTATGCCGAGGTGTCCAATTTCAAAGGCGAAAAACACGGAGTCGATACACCCAATTTCTACGACACGGCGTTGGTGAACATTCGCTTCGAAAGCAACGCGCTGGCCTCAATCAGCGGTGTCTGCCCTTGCGACTATGGATACGACGCGCGAATCGAGATCGTTGGAGAAAAGGGGCTGATCCAGATCGGCGCTATCCAGGGGCAGTCGGTCGTTTTCTGCACCGATCGGGAGCGTGGCATCATCACTCCGATCTATCGGTCTTGGCCAGAGCGCTTCGGATCGGCGTATGTGCGCGAGATGAAGCACTTCCTGACATGCATTCGCACGGGGACCGAGCCAAGCGTAAGCGGCCATGATGGGCGGTGGGCGGTGGCTGTCGTTTTGGCTGCTAACCAGTCCTTCCTGCAACAACGCAGAGTCAAAATGGCAGATGTGCTCGAGGGAGTGACTCACGCAGCAGAGGCAAGATCATGATCGCAGCGGTCTATCACGGTCCGGAGGATCTGAGGCTGGAAGAATGGCCCATGCCTTCGGCGGCTCCGGGAGAGGCTGTAGTAAGGATCGATTGTGCCAGCATCTGCGCGACGGACCTACGTATCCTCCGTGGTGTGCATCGCAAATATGGACCGGGGACAGTGCGGGTGCCGGGCCATGAGGTGGTCGGGACTATCGCGGAGGTCGGTGCCCAATCTAGTGGCGCTTATCGCGTTGGACAGCGCGTCTTTGTTGCTCCGAACATAGGGTGCGGCCATTGTCGACAGTGCCTGCGTGGTCAGAATAATCTTTGCGCCAACTATGATGCGCTCGGCATTACCTTGGACGGCGCGTTCGCAGAGTACATGCGAGTGCCCCCGGCATTTCTCGAACAAGGCAATCTGATCCCATTCGACAGTGCGCTGGACGGCGCTGCAGTCGCGCTGGCCGAACCGTTTGCTTGCGTGCTGCGCGGCCAGGAGGCCCTGAACGTAGGTAGCGGTGATGTCGTGCTCATCCTCGGTGCGGGACCGATCGGAATCATGCACACGATCGCGGCTAGAGCGGCGGACGCCCGAAAAATCATAGTCAGCGAGCGGTCGGCGCAGCGCAGATACATGGCCACGGCCGTAGGAGCCACGCGGACGGTGAGTTTCCAAGAGGAGTCTCTCCCGGATGTCGTTGCCGAGGAGACCGACGGGTGTGGGGCTGATGTGATCATCGTCGCCGCCGGGGTCCGGGAGGCAATGGAGGGAGCTCCGGCGCTGGCCGCGATTGGAGGACGTATCAATTTGTTTGCCGGTCTTCCTGTCAACGACACAGCCATCACGCTCGACTCCAACCTGATTCATTACAAAGAGCTGACGGTCACCGGCACGACCGGATGCAGCACAGACGACTGCAGGCGTTCGATGGAGCTAATCACTTCAGGAAAAGTGAATCTCGCTTCCCTGATCAGCAGGCGCTACCGGCTGGATCAAGTATCGGACGCGTTTTCCGCAACAAGAGCGGGAAACATGCTCAAAGTTGTTCTCGAGATCGATAGCAAGGAGAATTTGTGAGATCACGACCATACGGGTATCCAATTTTGCCGCTGTATCAGCAGGTGAATTCCTTTGATAATCATATTGAGCGTCGGCTCTCCTCGCTCCGCAATAAGTTTATGGATCGGGAGGCGTTTCAGGCGAAATTGGATGCGGGCGATCCACTGGTCTATGAAGTCTATGAAAACCCTCGCCCAGAGTTGGCCGGAGAGTTGGCCAGCGGCTTATCCATCCTCCATCCGGGACGTATTGGTCAAGAGTATTACATGACGAAAGGGCACTATCACACGGTCCGCGGGGCTGCAGAGATCTATTACTGCATGCAGGGGAAGGGCGCTCTCCTGATGGAGAACGAAGCTGGGGATGTTGCCGTCGAGGAGCTCTTCCCTGGCCGCGTAGTCTACGTGACACCGGATTGGGCACATCGCTCTATCAACACCGGCGATGAGGACCTGGTGACATTCTTCGTCTATCCGGCGAACGCTGGACACGATTACGCCGCGATTGATGCCGTCGGCTTCCGCAAGCGGCTCTTCGAACAGGATGGCCAACCAACGATCGTCGATAACCTCACATGGTCCGGGCAACGGAGTTAGCGCAACATGCGAAACCTCAAAGCATGCAGGGCACTCGTGACGCCCACGACCTTTGGACTTTATGATAAGCGGCTCTGCCAGGAACTGGAGTCGACCTTAGGCGACGTAATATACAACGAGTTCGGACGACCTCTCACCTCGGACGAACTGCAGAAGCAGCTGCCGGGATGCGACGCACTGATTGCGGGGTTGGATCATGTCGATTCGGCGGCACTCGCCTCGGCCGACCGGCTTCGGGTCATTGCGCGGTACGGCGCAGGAGTCGACAACGTCGATCTCAAGGCGGCGGCGAAGAAAGGAATTACCGTTACTAATACTCCCAACGCTAATTCTGTTTCCGTTGCCGAGCTCGCAATCGGCCTTTTGCTCTCGCTGGCGCGCTCCATTCCAGAAGCCACCAGGGCAGTTCGTGAAGGAAAGTGGCCGCGACTTCAGGGCAAGATACTGGCCGGCAAGGTTATCGGCTTGGTCGGTTTTGGCGCTATCGGGAAGGAGGTTGCCCGGCGACTCCAGCTGTGGCAATCGACTGTGCTCGCCTGTGATCCTTTTGGAGACAAGGGCCTGGCGCATTCGTTGGGAGTGCGGCTCGTGGATATGGAAGAGCTGATCCATAATTCGGACTTCCTGTTGCTGCATGTACCGCTGTTGGACGAAACCCGGCATATGGTCGATACGGATTTCCTTTCCCGTATGAAACGCGGGGCGTACATCGTCAACGCAGCGCGCGGGGAGCTGATCGATCAAGAGGCGCTGCTGACAGCGCTTGATTCGGGGCAGCTTGGAGGCGCCGCACTGGATGTATACGCCGAGGAGCCGCCACCACCGGACAGCCCTCTCCGGCGTCACCCCCGGCTGATCGCAACACCCCATTGCGGTGCTCACACCGATGGTGCAGCCGACAGCATGGGATGGCAATCGGTCCGAGATTGTTTAGCTGTTCTCCGCGGAGAACCTCCACTTCATCCAGTACCGATTCAAGGAGCCTCGGCATGAATTCCCTTTCTTCCCAAGGCCGTGAACGAATGTATTTCCTCGGTGTCAGTACGCACCAATCTTTGATTATGAAGGTATTTCCGCTCTGGATGGAGGAGTTAGGAAGACCGAATGTCTATCTGGAAGGGATGGATCTTAAACTGCACGATGATCCCGAGAACTACCGCCGCGTCGTCACACGAATCAAAGAGGACCCGACCTGCCTCGGAGCACTCATCACGGCGCACAAGATCAATCTACTGAAAGCGGCTCGTGACTTATTCAATTACCTCGATCCACTCTCACAGATATCCGGGGAAATCTCCTGCATCTCCAAGCTGCAGGGGGAGTTGCAGGGCCACGCGATGGACCCGATCACTGGCGGATTGAGCCTGGACGCGATACTCGAGGCCGGTTACTTCGGGCGTACCGGCGGCCACGTCCTCTCTCTGGGAGCCGGAGGGTCTACCACTGCACTGCTGCTACATTTCAGCCGCAAAACAGACCCGGCCGACCGGCCGCTGCGCATAGTGATCGTGAACCGTTCTCCGGGCCGGCTTGAAGAGCTTCGCCGCATGGTCCCGTCCCTGAATATGGATATCGAGTTTGAGTATCACTGCCAACAAGATCCGCGACAAAACGACAAGCTGATGGAGATGCTCCCCTCGGGATCGGTGGTGATCAATGCGACGGGAATGGGCAAGGATCTGCCCGGATCGCCGATCACAGAAGCGGGAACCTTTCCGGCTCACGGCGTGGCTTGGGAACTAAATTATCGCGGTGAACTGCAGTTCCTTCACCAGGCGCTCGCGCAGCGCGAAGAGCGTAACCTAACCGTCGAAGACGGTTGGGTGTACTTCCTTCATGGCTGGACGCAGGTTATCGCGCAGGTGCTGCACATTGAAATTGACGCGGCATTATTCAGCCGCCTGGCTGCGCGGGCGGAAGTGATTCGATCGGCAGCAAGGCGGCCATACTATAGATAAGGCTGAACCGAACTGCAATGTGCGCGATCTACGAAGGCCACCGGATAAAGGAACCAAGATGAAAAATAGAACTGAAAAAGCAGTGCTTTTGCCAGTTCACTTCACGCCTGAACCGGAGGAAGAGTTCACGCAGCAACTCGCCACCCTTCATCGTCTCTTGGGTGACGAGGCAGAGTTTCTGCCAGCCGTTCCTCTCAATTCGGTGGTGCCTGATGAGGCGGACGCGGTCGTTCTTCCGCAGGTGTTGGGAGCGGCATACCGGAATATGGCTCATCTGAAGGAGATCCGAGTTCCGATATTGATCATCACCTCCGAGTTCGGGACGGTCTCGATGTGGGACTGGGAGATTCTGGCGTATATGCGATCGGAAGGCATCACTTCGCTTGCGCCCAGCAGCCTTGAGCAGGCTCAGAAGATTTGCCGCGGTTTGGGCGTCAAGCGCCAGCTCCGCAGATCCAAGTTTCTCGTTTTTCAGGACAACCCGGGAGCGGGCTTTCAGGCCAGCATCTTCAAGCGCTTTTACTGGTGGGAGGACGAATGTACGGAGAGGATCTGTGCGAAATTCGGCATCGAGATTGTTCGAAAAAGCTATAAAGAACTCGGCGGGACGGCGAAGTCGATCGGGGATCCAGAGGCACACGCCGCAGCCGAAGCGCGGAAGATACCGCTCCAAGGCGTACCGTCTCGGAGTTATCTGAGCGCACTTAAGCTCTATCTTGCGGTCAAGCGCGAATTAGACGCGGATCCTTCCATTCAAGCAGCTGGGATGAACTGCCTGAATGAATCGCATTTCTCAGACACGACCCCTTGTCTCGCCTGGAACATTCTGTATGAGGAAGAGAAGCTGATCTGGGGTTGCGAAGCGGATACGATGGCGATGCTGACCAAGCTGATCCTGCATCGATCATTGGGTGTGCCCATCATGATGACGAACCTGTATCCGTTCCTTATGGGGCAGGCCGCGCTCAAACATGAGAGGATTCCTTCTTTTCCTGCTGTGCCCGAGCCGGGAAACTGCATCCTGGTAGCCCATTGCGGCTATCTCGGCGTCCTGCCGCAATCGTTCTCCACGGAATGGCAGTTGAAGCCGAAGGTGCTGGCGATCGTGGACGACAACGCGACGGCAATCGACGCACGTCTTCCGTGCGGGCCAGTGACCCTGGCAAAGCTGCATCCCAAACTCGACAAGATGAGCGTGGCCGAGGGTGCCCTCGAGAGCTATGCTCAGTATCCTGACTCGGACTGCAGAAACGGAGCAGTCATCCGTGTCAAGAACGGTCCTGCAATGGTACAGTCACTGGCCTCGCACCATTACCTGCTTACCACGGGACACAACGAATCCGATATTCGGATGCTGGGAACTATCTTCGATTTTTCGGTCGAATCGCTTTAGCGGAGGATGAACGATGAAAGTCGGAATTGACAGCTACTGCTACCATCGTTTTTTCGGAGAAGTTTATCCGCAACAGTCGCCTGCGCCCCAGCAAATGTCGCTCGAGGATTTCCTGTACCGGGCGAAGGAACTCGATGTCGATGGAGTCTCCCTGGAATCTTGTTTCTTCCCAGGCCTGGATTGGAATTATCTTGCCGATATCAAAGGTATTCTCGACGCCCTCAAGCTCGATAGAGTGTATGCCTGGGGCCATCCGAATGGGCTCGAAGGCGGGACAAATCAGCCAGCGTATGACGATATGCTGGCCAGCATAGAACGCGCCAAAGCCATCGGTGCAGACGTGATACGGGTCGTTGGCAGCAGCCTCATGTTTCGCCATCAACCGCATGAGCCGCAGCTCGAGCGGCTCACCCGCATGTTCTCCGAGGCCATCAAAATCGCCGAAAGATATGGCATTCGCCTGGCAGTGGAAAACCACATCGATTTCACCGCCGAGGAAATGCTTCGCCTGGTTACAGGAGTCAATTCGTCCTACCTGGGAGTTAACTTCGATACCGGTAATTTCGTGCGTCTGCTCGACGACCCGATCAAAGGCATGGAGAAGCTGGCGAAATATGTCTATGCGACCCATATCAAGGATCTGAAGCCGCAGAAGGGGGTAGCGGCTGATGAGTGGTACTTCTTCTCGAGTACTCCTGTCGGGGACGGTATCGTCGATAATCTGCAGCTTGCGAGATTACTTGCGGATGTGGGGTACCGAGGTTTTCTGGCCGTCGAGATCGACTTCCTGCATCCAGATTATCAGGGGGGCGAGGATGAAGCGGTGGCGAAGAGTATTCGAGAGTTGAAGAAGATCGCTGCGGCCCTGGACGGGATGGCCACGAAGTCACTCACCCCGAGTAGGTCGAAGGATACGGAATGAAAAAACTGAACGTGGCCATCATTGGTGCCAAATTCATGGGCAAAGCGCACAGCAGCGCATGGTTGCGGGTGCATCGCTTCTTCGATGTGCCGTTTGAACCGGTGCTGAAGGTTGTATGCGGCCGTCCGGGAAGCTCACTCCAAGGCTTTGCCGATCGTTGGGGCTGGGAGTCAACCTCCACGGATTGGAAAGAGACCGTGAACCGGCCGGACATCGACATCGTCGATATCGCGAATCCGACGTTCCTTCATCATGACGTGGCAATCGAAGCAGCGAAGGCAGGAAAGCACATCTTCTGCGAGAAGCCCATGTGCCTGACGTTAGAAGAGGCGAAGAGAATGTGCGCCGCCGCAGAAAGCGCGGGAATCGTTCACTATCTGAATCATAATTACCGCCGGTGTCCTGCTGTCTCGTTGGCCAGGCAGCTGGTCCAGGAAGGCCGGATCGGTAGGATATTCCACTGGCGATCGGCGTACCTGCAAAGCTGGATTGTGGACCCGAAGTTCCCGCTAACATGGCAGCTCCGCAAGGAAACTGCTGGATCTGGTCCGCACGCCGATCTGAATTCGCATCTGGTTGACCTGGCACGTTTCCTTGTAGGAGAGATTGCACAGGTAACAGCCATGACCGCGCAGTTCATTGGGGAACGGCCGATTCCGACGGAAGGAATCAGCGGCGCTTTTGAGGCAGGCCCGTTGGGGGAATCCCGTGGAATGGGACCTGTAACTGTTGAGGACGCTGCCTCCATGCTGGTGCGTTTTGAGAACGGGGCGCTGGGCACCTTCGAGGCGACACGATTTGCGCCCGGGCGGAAGAATCACAATACGTTTGAGATATACGGAAGCAAAGGAAGCATTGCATTCGACGTGGAGCGTATGAATGAACTGAATTATTTTTCGATGGAAGATCCGGTCCACGCCGGGGGTTTTCGGAACATCCTGGTGACCGAACCTGTCCATCCATATCTGAATGCGTGGTGGCCTCCCGGACACATCATCGGGTACGAGCACACATTTGTGAATGCCATGGCCGACTTCCTGAATGCCATCGCTTCCGGAATCAAAATAGAGCCGAATTTTGTAGATGGCGTGAAAGAGATGGCCGTTTTGGAGGCCGCTTTGCAAGCGGCGCAGACGGGACAAGTCATCGAAGTTGTGAGGCAGACTGCGGGGAGATCGGCCTGATCGACAGCCAGGCAAGGTTCTGTTGCAGGTGTTTCGTTGTGCGAAGAGACGTACTGAGTTGGCAGTCGCTCTGTTGAAATCCTCGATAGATTGAGGACCTGTTCGAGCAGGAGCGGTAGGGTTGGTAGTCCCAGTAATCAGTATGGTGTCTGCGCATACGCAGGTCGCAGCCGCAATTAGCACGCACGTAGAGGATCATGATGAGATTACAAAACTTCCTACTCTCGGCGCTCCTCTCCCTGCTCGCAACTGCCTCCTGTGTCGGCCAGCGGACGCCGATCGTTTTTATGCAAATCGCCGATCCGCAGATGGGAATGTTTTCTAACAATCATGGATCTCAACAGGAGATTTTCAATTTAACATCCGTCGCAAACGAGGCGAATCTTCTGCACCCGGCCTTCCTGGTAATTTGTGGCGATCTGATGAACGATGGTAGCGGTCCTGGACAATTAAAGGCTTTTAAAACGACAATCGACCGGCTGCAAGGAGTGCCCTTGCATTTGGTTCCAGGCAATCATGATGTGGGGAATCACCCCACATCATCACAGCTTGCCCTTTACCGCCGCCGCTTTGGCCCCGACTACTATGAGTTTCAATCGGGTTCTTTGATCGGCATCGTACTCGACTCGATGCTGATGGCCGACAAGACTGTTCCCAACGAAACCAGCCGTCAATACCGATGGCTACAGAAAACTTTAGAAAAGGCCAGCAGGCAGAAGGGCAAGCAAATCGCCATTTTCCAGCACATCCCTTTCTTCGTTCGTACAGCAGATGAGCCAGGTAGTTATTGGAATATACCTCTACAGCAACGCTCTGCCTATTTGTCCCTCCTTCATAAATATAGAGTGAAGTATATTTTTGCCGGTCACCTTCACTATCCGGCCGTCGGACGCGATGGAAACCTCGAGGTTGTTATAGTGGGCGCCACCGGGAAACCCCTTGGAAACAGTGTTTCTGGCTTCAACCTTGTGCAAGTGAATCCGAATGGCCATTGGCAGCACCACTATTTTCCGCTCAGCGATATGCCGACTCACATTCAACCGCCTTGGTAGGCAAAAGCATTTTCAATGCAGGATCTTGAACGGGCCATCTTAAATGCTTGCAAGAAACTCATCGCCGATAACCGGAAAGAGAGGAAACATGCTTACACGCAGGAAAATGTCTGCCTGGTTGCTGGCGGGGGTCGTTGTCTTGTGGTCGGTACAGTGCCTGCATACGCGCAGATGCGCTGCCGGCGCGCGTTGATCTGAACTCCGGTTGGCAGCTGCAGGACAGCGCGAAGGTTACGCGGCCGGGTCGGCAATTTCCTCGGCTACGTTCCAGTCTCGAGAGCTGGCTTAAGGCAACCGTACCAGGCAGCGTGCTGACCAGCTATGGTGAACGATGGCATCTACCCGGAGCCGCTGTATGGCGAGAACAGCCGGCGGATACCGGAGAGTTTGAATAAGACGTCGTACTGGTACCGCGTGTCGTTCATGGTGCCGAGGGATTATGCACACCATCAGGTGGCGGTGCATTTCGACGGAGCGAACTTTCGATCGGAAGTATGGGTGAATGGCAACCAGGTGGGCTCGATTCAGGGAGCATTCATTCGCGGGCGGTTCGATATTACGAAGCTGGTGAAAGCCGGTGAAACGGCGGTGCTGGCTGTGCAGGTTTATCCGCAGCCGCATCCAGGGGTGCCGCATCAGCACACGATTGCGAACGGTGTGGGAAAGAACGGCGGGATTACTGCCATCGACGGGCCAACATTTTTGTCGACGATTGGATGGGATTGGCTGCCGTCGGTCCGCGATCGCGATACGGGACTGTGGCAGAATGTATGGCTCTCCGCTTCAGGGCCGGTGCTGATTGAGAATCCTCTGGTGACCACGGATCTACCGTTGCCGCGCACGATTCCGCCGACGTGAGCGTGAGTACGACGGTCGAGAACACATCGGACAAGGAGCAGAAGGGCACACTCGAAGGCAGTTTCGGAGAGGTGAGATTCTCCAGGCAGGTGACGCTGACACCTCACAGTATTGAGACTGTCGCATTCGATCCCAAGACAACTCCGGCGCTGCACGTGGCCAATCCCAAGCTGTGGTGGCCGAACGGATATGGACCGCAGAACCTATACACGCTGCACCTGCACTTTGTGCAGCACGGGAAGAGATTCGGACGCGAAGGATACGACGTTCGGTATTCGGAAGATCACCTATGAGATGCCCGGATCGGACAATCTGACGATCTCTGTCAATGGTGTGCCAGTGTTCATTCGCGGCGGCGACTGGGGCTTGGATGAAGCGATGAAGCGGATTCCGCGTGAGCGGCTGGATGCGGAGATTCGCCTGCACCAGATGGCGCACCTGAACATGATCCGCAACTGGGTTGGACAGAGCACCAGCGAGGACTTCTACGAGCTCTGCGACAAGTACGGAATTCTCGTTTGGGATGAATTCTTTCAGCCGAATCCGAAGCGACGGACCGAATCCGGACGATCTGCAAATCTATCTCGCCAATGTGCGCGACAAGATGCTTCGTTTCCGGAATCACCCGTCGATTGCGTTGTGGTGCGCGCGCAACGAGGGCTACCCACCACCGGAGATCGCGAGCGCACTGCGCAAGATGCTGCCGGAATTGGATCCAGTGCGACTCTACCAGCCAAACTCGACTGCAGGCCGCGGTGTGGAGTCGCATGGACCGTATTTCTGGAGCGAACCGAGGCGTTTTATGTCTTCGATGCGCCATTCAAGACTGAGACCGGCAGCGTATCGGTGCCGACACTTGAGTCAATTCATGCCATGATGCCGCAGAAGGACTGGGAAACAATCAACAACGACTGGGCGCAGCATGATCTGGCTAAGGGCGCGCAGCACGGCGACACGTATCCGTATGTGCTGGCGGGCCGATACGGTCGCGTGGTCAATCTTGCCGACTTCGTGCGCAAGGCGCAGATGATGAACTACGAAGCGTTTCGCGCGATGTATGAAGGACGCAATGCAAAGCTGTTCCATCCAGACACCGGGGTACTGACGTGGATGAGCAACCCGGCGCATCCGAGCTTCGTGTGGCAGTTGTACGACTACGATCTGGAACCGAACTCGTCGTTGTTTGCGGTTGAGTCGGCGTCTGAGCCGGTGCACATCCAGATGAATGAGGCGAAGGACGCTGGAGGTCATCAATAATCTGCCGCAACCGATCTCCGGCGCGACAGCTCATTTGTCGATTCTGAATCTGAATGGCAAGTCCGCGCTGGAGCATGATTACGCGGTGAACGGGCCGGCGGATACGGCGATCGACCTTGGAACGATTCCAGTTCCTGAAGATCTTTCGGCCGTTTACTTTGTGCGATTGGAACTTCGAGATTCCAATGGAAAGGTGTTGTCACGCAATTTGTACTGGAAGCCGAATCCGGCCCAGGGGGAAGATCTGACGCCACTCGACCAGCTACCGGTATGCAGTTGACCGGGTAGCGTGACGCGACACGACGCCGACGGCCGCTTGCTGTTGGATGTTACGCTGCACAACCCGGGCACGACGATGGCGCTGATGGCGCATCTTCAACTACAGCGCAAAAGCTCGGGCGAACGAGTGCTACCGGTTTTTTACTCCGACAACTATATATCCCTTGCACCCGGCGAGAGTCGTACGGTGACGGTGGATGCTGCGGCGGCTGATCTCACGGGCGATATCCCTGTGGTGGTTTTAGACGGGTGGAACGTAGATGTCGCTCCGGTGACGAATGCGGACAGCGCCCTGGCACCCAACGTTGCCGCGGAAGTGAGCCACTGGCCTGTAACCGGCCTGCCCATGATCCACGCCGGGCTACGGAAGGAACAATAAGCGCAGCAGCGATACACCACCTTTTCGCACATTCAATGCAACCAGATGAAAGACGGCTTTACCCAGATCAATGCCAATCGACTGAATCTCCATGAAAGGATCCTCCTGTGATACCCAATATCCACACGATCTCTCTCTCCATAGCGATGAGAAATCTGTTCCGCTCGGTTGTATTCCTTGCGTGCGCTGCGATGACCGGCGGCATGATCGCGCAAACCGTGACCACGCCCCGCTTGACAACGCCCGGCAACGGTCCTTATGGAGTTCCCCAAGCAACATTCTTCGTCCATCGCCTGGGCACCGATCATGCTGAGGGCATCACCACTCTCGATATGAACGGCGATGGCCGCCCAGACCTTTTAAGCGGCGCGTACTGGTATGAAAATCCCGGCCCGCAAGGCGGCGTGTGGAAGCAGCGCCAGTACCGCACCGTCGGCATTCATGACGAATACGTGTCCGACGCTGGCGAGTGGACCGTAGACGTCAATCACGACGGCGCGCCCGACGTTGTCACCACCGGCTGGATCTCCAATGGCCTCTGGTGGTACGAAAACCCAAAGAAGCCGAACGTCATGTGGAAGCGCCACTTCATCACCGATAGCTATGACACCGAGGGTGGCTGGATGGCCGACATTAACGGCGACGGCAAACCTGACATCATCCTCGCCCACTACAACCACTCCGGCATCCTCTGGGTCGATTTTTCAGGGCCAAAGCCGATTGTTCATCACGTCGGCGGAAGAGCGCAGGATGGCCACGGCATCGGCATCGCGGATGTCGATGGCGACGGCAAAGCCGACATCCTGACACCCTTCGGCTGGTTTCAGCAGATTGATGCCAACCGCGATCAATGGAAATGGCATCCGGACTGGAACCTGGGCGACGCCGGATTTCCCATCATCGGGTATGACGTGAATAACGATGGCAAGATGGACATCATCTACGGCGAAGGCCACAGCTACGGTCTCTACTGGCTGGAGCAACAAGGATCGGGCGCGAATCGCCACTGGCTCCGCCACACCATCGATGAATCCTACTCACAAATTCATGCGCTCAAAATGGTCGATCTCGACGGCGACGGCCAGCCCGAACTGCTAACCGGCAAACGATATCGCGGTCACTCCGGCCACGACCCCGGCTCGTACGATCCGATCGTCGTCTACTACTACAAGATCGATCGCAAAACGGCGAAGTTCACGCGCTACGCCATTTCCGTCAACGGCACCGCCGGTGCCGGAACCCAGTTCGTCACCGGAGACCTGGACGGCGATGGCGACATTGACATCGCCACAGCGGGAAAAAGCGGCGTTCATTTTTTCGAAAACCTGAAGATCAACAACGTCTCCAAAGAACAGCGCGAAAAGGAAATTCTGCTGAACACAAACTGGCCGTTTCCTGGGGAAGGTAAGACGGTCCCGCAGGAGGATGGGCCGAAAAAGTAAAGCGGAAGTATGTACCTTACGCAACCTGAGAATCTAGAAAGGGTTACACTTGGGGCATCCAAATAAGGAGCTGCCCATGAACGAGATTTGCCAAGCCGTCAATTCTCAACCGCCTCGCATTGTCACTTTCTACTACGCTGGGGACGGCGAACCGGGACATCGTACAGTCGAGCCTCACATGGTCGCGTATAACCGCAAGAATAACCGCGCTCTCATGCCACCTAAACAAGCTGAAGACTAACATAGAGCTGGTACAGGAAAACTAGGCCCTTCACCGTTGCGCTACACTAACAATCTGACTGGTACAAAATATCGGGCACCCAGGTTTAAACCTGGAAGCTGGAACTAAACGCCATCGCGTCCACGGCGGAACGTCAGCCCTGAAAAAAACAATCCCTTGGGCCCACCTGAGTGAAATGGATATCTAGGATCTCCAAAATTAGCACCCATCCAAGCGGCTGCTCAAAAATATCGCAGTAAAGCAGGTCGAAATAAAGAACGAGGTAAAGCTTTCAACTCATCCATTCAAGAATCTTCTTTATGTTGGTCGATTCGTCGGAAGTCGTACCTTGCGGTAAACCTGGTGCAATCGCCACTGCCAATTCGTGGCCCTCAAACCATGCTAAAAAGCGGGCCTGATCTGCGCCCGCCAATCGCCCCTGATTGATCCATGTATAGTAGGCACCCATATCGGCATCGACCAGCGAGCCTTCTGGATCCGTCCTTTGGGTAAGTGGATTGCGCTTCAGCAGAGCATTCATCGGAACCATTTGTTGTCTGGGGGCAAATCTTGCAAACATTGTGACTGGTTGGGCGCGACGCATAGCTTCCCGCGCAGCCCATTGCACAAAGGTGGTGCTGAAGACCTGCGTTCCTGCTCCTTCAGTAAGAAGCCTGACCTTGAAGTGACGCAACACTGCATCATCGGCGCTTCCATGCAGTCCCAGATCTGACGGGCTGAGTGCTGCCATAAAGGATTGCACCGCTTCCGGGCCAATCGTAGTAGTTTTACCTGTTCGTTCGACGAAACGTTCTGTCAGATTAAGCTCCTTCAACGCAACGGGTGCTAGCTCGTTATAGGAGATCACAGTGACACCCTGCTGCACTCCACAGGTAGGGTCAGGCGGCCCACCATCAATGTACCAATGTGCGTATGGTTCCTGGTTTTTCTGCGCCCGCTCGTTTACGAATCCGACCAACTGCTCTATGCCCTGATCCGGTTGCACAGCGGTAAATAAAGCTCCATGTGGGCGAAGCAGGCGGAACAATGAGGCATCGCTCTGGAGAACTCCTTGTCCCACTGTAACGATGGTAAAATGTGGCATCGCCGGTGGTTTGTCGACTAGCACCTGCTCTAACTGCTCTTGATATTGCAAGGCAGCTTTACGATAGTCATCTATCTGTCGCATCGACCAAAGCGAAGCGCTCAGTTGCTCGCTAAAATATTGCGGTTTATTTACCCAATCTATCTTACTGATCTCATTGGGTAAGCGCACAGTAGCAAATCGCGCCATCAAAGACTCGAAAGAAGCGGCCTGCAGTGTTTCAAGATAGTCGAACTGGCGAACCAATGTGCGTTGCTCAACCGGAAAACACCAGTCGTAATTGATAATCTCGCGTAAGAGTATGGGCAATAGTGCGAGCGGAATCTGCCGCAGAACCAGAAGATGCTTGACCGCAAAGGCTCTGCCTTGCGGCGGATAGCGAGAGAAGCTTTCTGAGCGCAGTTCCTGCGGCTGCATCAGATCACCTCTAAAATCGGCTTACCTTGAGCGTGTGGCGTTGGAAACCCGATCAGCGCACCTAGCGTCGGAACCAGGTCAAGAGAATTCAGTGGCCTGTTCACTGTAATGTTCTGCCGAATGTGTGGACCAAGGGCCATCATCCACGTAGTACGCGAAAGCGGATCGCCGGTTCTGTGGTGCTGAAATCCATTGCCGCCCGCATCGAAATCGGAATCGCGACCAAAATCTGGCAGAATGAACATGGTCGTACGTCCGCGATACTCCGGATCGCTATCGATCGCCTGCCAGATCTCTCCGCAGAGCCGATCCGTACGCCGTATTCCATCAATGTACAAAGAGTATGCGCCGGAATGTGCTACATCCATATCATGCAGTGTGATCCAGATCAGGCTAGGAGAAAACTGTCGCATTAACTGCCGCATGACAAATACTGACAACTCATCTGCGCTCGAAAGTGTCTGCGCGTGACGCGCAAAGTCCTCTACAGAAAGATGCAGGATTTCATCTAGCCGCGCCAAAGGAACGTCCGTCTGAACTAATGGCGGCGTAGACAGGGGGTCCTCATAGCTATCCTGCAATAAAAAGTTGAAATCACTCAAATCCGGATGATGTGGACCTAATGCTGCTGCCAGTAAGTGCTTCGGCAAGATCACCTGTGCGCCATAGCCTAGCGCAAATCGCGATCCATTGCTTTGTCCAATACGGTTGAAGCCATTGCTGGGCGCAATCACCCACGCATCATTGGCTGGCCGCCGAAGTCCCTTGCGGTAGTACTCAAATACTGTCGGATGATTCGGCGCTACGTTGGCAAAGTTATCGAATGTTTCATATACACCTGTAGCGAGACTGGCCGTCGCGACATAGTGACCTAAAATTCCATGATTCACAACTTGCGTACAAAACGTTGCCTGTGGAATCAGTTCCTTCATTAGATGTGGAATGTTCTCTTGGCCTTGAGGTGCAAAAGTCTCCTCATCGCGCGCCCCACCCCCAAAAGTGACCACCACCGTCTTCTGTTTTTTGTCGCGAATAACAGCATGAATAGGTGAAAATCGCGACATAGCTGTTCCCGCGCTTACGCCCGCAGCGGAACGAAGAAATTCCCGCCTCGTCCATGCTCTCTGCTGTGCGACCTCGAGACATTTTCCCTTCATTGCATCTTCGCCATCACAGTAAGCCAGCATTTGGTAACTGTCAAGGACGACGCTCTTCCAATGTCGTTAGCACATGATATGTCCGGTAGTGGTAGCAACTGAAGTGTCCGCATAACGAGCGGCAAGGACGGATCCATGCGATTGAGCGTGGAGAGCTATCTGAGGGCCGCGGTGGAGCGGGCGATGAAGGTTCAGGAAGTGATATTGCGGGCTATGGCGCGGAAGATTACGTGGTGGCAGGCGGCAGAGATCATCGGCATTAGCGATCGACAGATGCGTCGTTGGCGGGAGCGTTACGAGGAGCACGGCTACGACGGGTTGATGGACCGGCGACGGGGTGTGCCCAGCAGTAAGCACGTGCCGCTGGCCCAGGTGGGGCAGGTTTTGGGTTTATATCAGGACAAGTGTTTTGATCTGAACGTGCGTCATTTTCACGACCCGGTCCTTGCCGACTCGCCGGCCTGCTCGCTGCAGCAGCGCCGTAATCCGGCGATAGCCGTAACGCCCGTATTGGCTGGCCAACTCGATGATGGGCTGGGTCAGTACATCTTCGGCTTCGCGCTGTGTCGGTCGGCAGGGCCAGCGGTTCAGATTTGCCCCGGACTCTTCGCAAACATAGCTTTTGCTCGAAACTCTCGCACGATCCACGGCTTCAAGGAGCGGTGAACAGGTTCTTGTCGATATTGATGGACAGGGGAGGCAGCCGGAGCAGAATCAGCCCAGCCTAACCCGGAATCTCTCAGCAAATTGGGCCAGATTCCGGGAATCAGGTGATAGCTGCGACCTCGCTTATTCCGCTGGGATTGGTCACCAACGAACCCCATTTACCACGCCTCGAGTTTCAGTTTGATGCTTCGTCAGGCGGCAATAGACGGAGCTTTGGGGCCTTTCGTATGAATCGGGAAGGTAAATGGGATTTTTATGGAAGTGTAGAGTGTGTGGCTTCTAGGACTAAAACCTTCACACTCTACAGTCTCATTCGCTGCGAAGAGCCGGATATCGCCAGTGACCTCGTAAACTGGACCCTCCAGCGTCAGCTTCGGTTCAAGGACCAGCTTATTGATCCTCTTCCTAAGTTCGAGCTTGGTTTTCTCCAGGTCGCCGTTGAGGAGTGCTGCGAAGTTGGCGGTCCTCCTCCCCAGAAATTCCTGAATCGCCTCGACCGGCAGGGGCTGCTGCTCCGGCTCTTCCGGCATTCCTAGCAACTCCTCGATATTCAGCAACTCGGCCTCAATTGCCTGAATGCGCTCATGAAGGGTCTTCGATCCTCCGGTAGCGGCAATCGAGTCGGCAAGGTTCTGGGCTTGACGCTGAAGTTCATTCTGGCGTTCACACAAGTAAGGACGAGTCGAAGTTGCCTCCAGGGCCTGTCTCGCGCGGTCTTCCCACCCTGCGGAAAGCTGTCGGTGGAAGTCCTCTGCCAAGTTTTCCCGAAGTGCAGGATCCTTCAGGTTGTTCGCCAAGGCAGTAAGCAGGCGGTCCTCAAGAAAGCGCCTACGAATCGTAACCTTGTTCTCGCAATTCCCACGATACCGATGTCCAATGCATCCATATCGAGCGGTTTCATCCTTACCGCCAACGATGTTGAAGCTCCCTCCGCATACGGCGCAGCACATCAGACCGCTGAAAAGGTAACTGCGACTTGCTTCAGTGAGATTGAGTCCCGCCCCTTTCCACCAACTTGGGCCTTGCCGTCTCCGGTTTTCGGCCTGCACCTCGTCTTGTTCCATACGTTGGCACCCCGATATTTCTCGTTTTTCAAGATGCCGGCGACAGAGTATGCATTCCATGCCCGTCTGATTGGGCTACCGGTTCCCTGAAGTGGCGAAGGAACCCGCTCGGCGTTGAGCGTCCGCGCGATGCTTCTGTAACCCATTCCGCGTGCATACATCTCGAAGATCCGGCGGACGGCCGCCGTCTGCACCGGATTGCTCACCAGTAGTACGTGCGCGACAGCGGGCCGCCCGTGCTTGCCTTTCCGGGTCGGATCTTCAACCGGCACATTGTCATACCCAAACACACGTCCGTTCGCCAGGTGACCATTCAACGCCCTTTCGCGTTGGCCGGTATGGACCTTTCGCGCAACAAAACGGACATATTCTTCATCGCGGCGGCCACTATCGATGAACAGCTGCCGGAAATTCCTGTCGCGCGAGTCTAGCTCATTCTCGACGAAATAGAGGAAAATCTTACGATATTCGAGTCTCTCGCTCATCTGAAGGGTATCGGTCAGCATCCGGCCGAACCTGGAGGTATCCACTATGAGGATGCCGTCGAAAGGCGGTTCAGGCTCGTCCGCCTGGGTCATCAATGCATCGAGGCCAGCCCGGCCAGCCAGCGACTGTCCCGACTTGGCCTCATCAAAGAAAATGCATTCTTCGATGATGGTCCAGCCCTGGTCAGCTGCACATTCACGACAAGCCCTGATCTGCTGTGCTATAGATGAATTGTTTTGAAGCTCCGACGAGTACCGCGCATAAATAGCGACGCGGCCAAATTTCAGCGATTTTTCTATTTTGCGATTATTGGGCATTTGGGTTAATGCGGGTTGGCCCCGCACCCTCCTTGCCCCGGGGTTTGCTAGTCCGTTTGTCTGAAATCACTTTATTCGGGGAGGTCAGGATTGGGTGCTCGGCGAGGAACTCGCGCACCAGGGCGGGTATGATCCAATCACGCATCGCCGATGAGATCAGTTCCATATCCCGCTCCCCGTTGCCGACCCGAACGACGACGAGGTTCGCACTTCCGCTTCCGGTTCGATCTCTCAGTTCGTCATTTATCTGTTTGCTCATGGTTCTTCTCTGCGACAATTCCCAATTTCAGGTTGGGTTGGTGGGGCGCACCGCCCCCGAGGTATTCTCGGTACCAAACGGCAAAATGGCGAAGTTTTGAAGGAAAGTATGCGAACGACTGGACCGTAGAATACTGCGGGCCGTTGTTTGAGATAAGCGCACTTGTGCAGGTTTGAACGGCAGCGTATGGCACTATCCATAGAATGTTCTACAAACCTGCCGCAAAATTCGGGGATTACATTGTGGAGCAGTGTTCGCAGCCCGCGCCCCGGCGCAAAATCGGCCCACAGATACGGTGTAAGCGATTTTGGTTGTTGAGATCTGTAGATCGCTGAAAATAAGAGACGAGATACTGCCCAATGTAAGAATCACCGAGACTCAATTCACCGATAGAGACGTGATGCGAACGATCCTTGCGCGATACACGATGGGAAACGTATATAGTTCCGCCGTGATCTGGTCATCGGTGGCATCCGGATTGGGAAGTTCTAGGGCGGTGGTGGTGACGCCGGGACCCTTCACAATCCAGTCTTTGGCAATCCAGTCGTATTCCACTTCGGCGACGATATCCGGGAAGAAATGCTGCTCAATTTCGCCGTTTCGGCCGGACCGAAGGGTGTGGGTGTCGAGCTGATGTCGGGCGAAGTCGTGTACAGTCGCCGGCGTACCATCCTCCCACGTCAGCGAGTTCGGCATGTCTACGGCTGCGTCCTGATCTGGCGTCCAAGTTGCGCGGAACGCAGTTGAGAACCTCTGCTTTTTCGGGTGCTTCGGCTAACTGAGCAGCGCGGTTGTCCTGAGCGAGAAATTCTACAAAAAAAGACAATCTCCTGACGTTCTTGTGACAACTGTTGAAAAATGCGGATCTACCTTGCCAATAGGTTGGGCCTTAATCGGAAGATAGAGGAAAATCCCTATGAAAAATTCAGCAAGTCTCGATAAACGTTCGGTAGACCGTCGCTCCTTTTTGAGAAACGGAATGCTGGCTGGTGGCGCTGTTATTGGCGCTGGCATGTTAAGTGGAGGTACAAAGGCTTTTAGTGAAGACGATGGAGGCGATTCTCTAACGAGAGGCGATGTGGCTATCCTGCGTTTTCTTGCTGCAGCCGAGCTGCTCGAAACGGACCTTTGGACACAGTATGCGGAACTGGGAGGTCTGACACCTGGCCAAGCCCCGGTGGAGGTAACTCCGAACTTCACGCCGATGAACAGTTATCAGGCGGCCTTCATGAACCTCGATTCCGATGGCCCGCAATACGTAAGCAGCAACACGCTGGATGAAATGAGCCACGCGGCTTTCCTAAATGCGTATCTGGAATCGAAAGGGGCAGAACCAGTCAATCTGGACCAGTTTCGCAACCTGCAGGGAAGCAAGGCGGCAGGAGCTCAGAGTATCGGACGTCTGACCAACCTGATGCATCTGAATGTCGACACAAGCTGGTTCATTCGATATCGCAGCACGACGAACCCGGACATGGGTGCCACATTTCCGCAAGCGGTTACCATCAGCGATCGCACTGCGATTCCAAGAACGGATGCTGATTTTGAGGGCGCCAACCATATTCAGGTAATTGCGAATACGGCGGCATTTCATTTCGGTGCGATTGAACAAGGTGGTTCCAGCCTGTATTCGAGTCTCTCGCGCAAGGTAACCAGCGAGGAGGCTCTCGAGATCACGATTGGTATTGGGGGAGATGAGGTCGCGCATTTTCTGGAATGGGTCGACTTTGCGGGCAACGGAGTGCAACCGACCGTTGCACCGGTGTCAGACTCAGGTCTCACGTTTCCTAATTTTTTCACCAAGGGTCCACTATTCCAACCCAACCTCATCTTTCCTGTTCCGTGCGAATTCCTTAGCCCAAAGCTTCCCCACTGTTCCATCATTCGCCCCTTGACCGATAAGTTCGGAGGCGCAAGAGCTGCAGCGACCTTCCTGACGAATATGAATCTGTTTGCCGGTCAGCCGAAGGAGTTCTTCACCATCCTGGAATCGATGGCGGCTGAGGCGGACGCGGCGCGGCGCGAGAACTAGCGCGACCTTCAAACACTTTTGCATCCCCGGAATGTGTTAGACATTAGGGCCACGCTCCTCAGAGCGTGGCCCTAATTTGCCATTGCGGACGCCGCTGGAGCCCTAATGGAGATTTCGGGTGATGGTAAATCAGTCCCCAGTGAACGATAAATTGCACGCCTCCTGAAAGTCACGTAATTGGAAACTACGAGTCCTGCCAGGCAGCACACGACCCGATGAAATACAGCTCGCAGGGTCCATCCTCCGCTGAACCGGATACGATTCAGCGATCGGTTTTCTAAATATCCCCTCCAGGATGTCCTGCCTGTTGCCTGTATCACGTGCGAACTCCCTGATGGCTGCGATTTATGCCGCTGACCGCTTGATTCCGTAACGACGTGTCAGCCAGGCACGAATAGGCTCGTCGTAGAACTTCAGAGCGAGCCACGCCACAAAGATCACCAGTGGAAGCAGCACGAAAATCCATATCAACTTCACATTCGCAGCCGGATGTCGAGTCCATGAGTAGTTCGCAAGGACATACACGAACCCGATGTGAGTGATGTATAGGGGATACGAAATCCTGCCGCTAAATTTGCAAAGCCGGATCATCCCCGTGCCTGCATTTGAGTGTGCTCCACAAAGGATGATGAGGGGGAATACGAAGAGCACGCATGCAGCATCGTAAAGACCGTTCAAAGAGAAAGCACCAGCTTTATGGAATCCCGGCATCTGGAAAACCACCACAAGAACGATTGAAAGAATCAGAAGTCCAATTTTCGGACGTCGAATGCGATCCTGAATGCGATAGAGCCAGAGCCCCATCACAAAGGAAACCGTCAGTCGCAACGGTGCCATCCAGATGTCGGGATAGCCCCACCCTCCATCCAGCGATCCTTTGTCATTCGCAGCCCAGATGAGAAACAGGCCGGACAGCCCGAAGATCATCGCCAGAGTGATCGCGCGCAGCCGCCGAAGAATCAGCGCGTACGCGATGTTCCCCAGGTATTCCTCCATGAGTGACCAGGCTGGCCCATTGAGCGCCTGCGATTCGTGTGGTCTTCCGCCAACCGGCGGCGAAGGGAGAAGGAGCAATGACGTGATATACGCCAGCACCAGCACGGGTGCGGCGGTGTGATTGATTGCTTTTCCAAATGGATCGAAGATATACCCCAGAAGCCCCAGAGTGGCGCCAAGCACCACGAGCGGATGCAGCCGGATGAGTCGAATGCGGAAGAACTGCGGGATCGACATGCGCGTCCATCGGTCATCGTACGCATAAGCAACCACAAATCCCGACAATCCGAAGAAGAAGTCGACGGCCAGGTATGCATGGCGCATCATGTGGAGTGGCGGCTTGAATCCAAATGAATAATTGAACAGGTGGAAGACGACGATCAGAAATGCCGCGCTGCCTCTCAGGCCGTCCAGCACTTCAAAATGCTCTTTTCCGCTACTTGTCCGATCAGGGCTGATTACGGTTTTCATGTTATTGACTGCCGAAGCACTCATGATCTGGGGATCTCCATGTTTGAACGTTCCTAGATGCTCTGCCGTGGAGCTTCGGGCGTGGTGCGGACTTCAACGAACTGAGAGAATTCCAGTCAGTTGCGTATTCTCCGAGGAGCCCCCGACAAAGACCTCGTAATCGCCCGTCGCAAAGCTCCAATTGCCGTTCGCTGGGTCAAACGTCTTCAGGACTCGAGAGTCGATCGGGACGGTAACGGTCTGTGATTCGCCTGGCTGCAGTGTGATTCGCTTCCAGCCGACCAGCCGTTTGTACGAGGACTCGTCCGTACCCTGAGGAAGTCTGGCATACACTTCCGCGATCTCGGTGCCCACCCGCCTGCCGGTATTGGTCACCGTAAAGCGTGCAGTCATTGCGGCCGAATCGATGCTCAGGCCTGAATACTCATACGTGGTGTAGGACAGGCCAAAACCGAAGGTAAACAGCGGCTGCTTGTGCTGCGCCTCAAACCACTTGTAGCCGACTTCGGTCCCTTCATTGTAATCAACGGCATAGCTCGAGGAATGAGTGGCTGAATTGCCCACAGCCTGCGCCCGATCCTGAGCGGGCGGGGACGGAATCGTTGGCCGGGGCAGATCGGCGTCACTCCGCGGGAAGGTGATGGGGAGTTTGCCCGACGGATTCACTTCCCCTACGAGTACGTCCGCCAATGCCTTGTGCCCGGAGCTGCCCGCGTACCAGGCCTCGACAACGCCGGCAACCTTGTCGATCCAGGGCATGGTGACAGCAGTACCGGTTTCGAGCACAACAATGGTGTGAGGATTCGCTGCCGCCACCTGCTCGATCAGAGCGTTCTGATTGACGGAGAGCGCCAGGCTTGGCAGATCCATGTCTTCGGACTTCCCACTGGTACGCGAAGACGATGGCCAGATCAGAGTTTTTGGCGAGCGTCGCAGCCGATTGCAGGTCCGTCCCCGGATCGAAAGCGATTTTCGTGTTCGGCAGTTTCGCCCGCAGCGCCTTCAGCGGAGAAGTTGGAAACCAGATGTGCTCCTGCCAGACGGTTGCACCCTTGCCGGGCGGCATGATGGCATTCCCGCCGGGCGGATCTACCTGAGCCGATCCCCCGCCGGAGAGCATGCCCACATCAGCATGCCCGCCAATGATCGCGATACTGTGAATCTGAGAGGGATTGATTGGGAGCACGCTGTGGTCATTCTTCAGGAGAACGATGCTCTCCTCTTCTACGCGCCGCGCAACCTCAAATCCCTTCCGAACATCCACAACGCTCTTCCGCGGCGGATCGTCGACAACTCCGGACAGGAACTCCGCATACAAAACGCGCCGCGCATGGTCGTCAATCTCCGATAGCGGAACTTTCCCCGCCTCGACAGCCGCTTTGAGCTTCGGCCCATAGTAATCAGCCATCGGCTCTTCCTGATCGAGACCTGCTGCAGACGCGGCAATCGTGCTATGGGTTCCGCTCCAATCGGATACCACGAATCCTTTGAACCCCCAATCTCGCTTCAACACATCGCGCAGGGTATACGGGTTCTGGCAGCCAAAATGCCGTTGATCCGGTTGTAGGAACACATCACCGCGCCAGGGTTCGCGATCGAGATGGCGATATGAAACGCGAGCAGATCGGACTCCTGCATCGCCTTCTTCGAAATGATGGAATTGACGAAGAAGCGACCCGTCTCCTGATCGTTCATGACGTAGTGCTTGATGTCACCGATGACATGCTGCGCCTGCTCGCACTTCATCATCCTGCCGTCCATGGTGCCAGCCAGCAGTGGATCTTCGCCTGTGTATTCGAAAGTCCGCCCGTTCCTGGGTTCACGGACGAGATCCACACCACCACCCAGAGTCATATCGAAGCCCTGCGCTCTCAGCTCCTGCCCGATCACGGTGCCATAAGCGCAAGCCGACTCCACATCCCAGCTCGACGCGGCTCCCAAGTTGGAAGGCATCGCCGTGGAATAACGCCCGTTCGCGCCGCTGTCTCTCACGCCGTAAGCCGCGTCGGAAATGATCAGGGGCGGGATGCCGAGCCGCGAGACGCCCTCGACGTAGCCCGCGCCACCATTCGCAAGATGCGTCAGGGGCATCGTCCACTGCGGATTGTGAGCCATCCCGTTTCCATGAAGCAGGGCCAGCTTCTCGTCAAGCGTGAGCTGCTTCAGCACCATATCGGCCCGTTCCTCCGGCGAGAGCCCGGGGTTCATCCAGGGCCGGGCCGTATCCTGCGCCGCCAGCTGACTCAACACTGAAGTGACCGTTATAAGGGCGATGATTCCCAGGAAGAAGCTCAACCTGCGCTTGCGAGTCTGCATAGGCCTCCAGTGCCGACACGGTCTTCGAGAACTGCCCCTGCTTCATCTAGCCAGGAGCCACTCCGAATTTTCCCTTGCGAACCATGCCTCAGGAAGAATTGAACAGCCAGTTGGCGTTGAGGAAGTCTCAACGCGTACGAGCCCGCTACTGTAACCATAACTGCCGTTGAAACAGCCAGATACGAGTGCAGCCTGGGGCTCGAATGCGGTACGTATCATACGAGCCTGCGGTTCCGGATCCCAGCTTCCGGCGCTCGAATCAATGCTATTTAGGAGCGCCAGCCCCCGATGCGCTCGGCGCGCCCGCAAGAATGAACGTTTGCTTCGTCGTGTGAAAGTCCTGAAGGTAGGTGACGCCATTGTCGCTGAAGGTCGTCACACCGGCTTCATCGTGTTTTTCTGTAATCAGACGGGCAGGTATGGTGATCGGCTTTTTTCCATCCGCATTGAGGGTCAGTTGCACCTGCGACCCGGAAGGCTCCGTCCAGGTGACGTCGTATTGTCCCTGCGGGATTTGAAGGTCCCCAATCCGAACATCAGTCGTCACAGAAAAACCCTGCGAATTCTTCGCCCCCATTAGCGGCAGCGAGCATGACGTCAACAAAAACAGAAGTGCGATTCTCCAAATACGTTTCACGGTCTCCTCCTGGTCTGCGAGCGAAACGCCGCGGATCTGCGTAGCAACTCCAGCCCAGAGGAAGCCTAGCTCGACGCCTCCGTCACCGGAAGTTGCATCGTGCAATGAACAGAAATGGGAGCAGGCGAAAGTTTGATTTATGAGAGGGATGCGCCTCGACGACGGGCGTCGGACCGGGAGATGTATGATACGGCGTTTTACCAGGTCTCGACGGCGAGAATGTTCGGAGGTCCCGGATTACCGTCGATGACATTCGTTTCGATCACTGCCTCCAGATTGAGCTGTGCCCAGTTTTTCGGGGCTTTCTTCAGCATGGCGTCCAGATAAACTGGGTTGGAAACCACTTCGCTGGCGGCCTCCGTTCCCTCCCCAAGAATCCCGCCCAGGATAATTACCGGTTGTCCCGTGACGTTATCGTGGATTCTGGCGACTATGGCGTAGTCCTTCGCCAGCTTCGTGTGTGGAACCTGCCATTGAAGCGTCCAGAACCGCGGGTTAGGGCTCTTGCGATCCACGATTTTCCGGTCCTTGTCGTCGACCTCGAACCCGAACGGCAAATCCTGGGTGATACGCATGGTCCAAATATTATCGAATGCTCCAATGAGCACGAAGGGGCTTTCCCGGAGCTCTGCGAAAGGGGTCTGCGATGCGGATACGACACGAAATGCGTCGTGCCGAGGTGTGAGAGGAACGATGGATCTGGCCAGAGTGATCACGTCCGAGACATCCAGACCACCATTGAGTCCCCTGCCCCGCGACAGGTTGAATCGCGCCTTGTCAGTAGCGTCGATGGGTTCGCCGAGACAGTAGGTAATCCTCCCTGACGCTGAAGTGATCGGTTGCCAAAAACGCTCCATGTTGGATGGCGCCTTCGGGAATGCCAATCGTCCCACGGCAAAGCCCATGAACAGAGCCATTACCAGACCGATGACGATGAAGGTGCGTCGGCGAAGAACGAACTCTGATCTCGGTTTCTCCGGAGGTCGAAGCTGAACCGCGGCAGCGACGGGTTCCGGAGAACGCATCGAAGCCGATTCGGGGACCGGAGTCTCCACAGGTGCGGTAATCTGCGCAACGTTCGGTTCCGGAAAGTCGGGACATAGGAGCCAACGTGAAGCTCGATGACCAGCTCTCCCGCATGCTCGGGGCTGTAATAATACTGGATCAGCCTTTTGCGAACTTCAGCCGCGGTTGTCCGCACCACAGGATCGAGATTCACATCGTAGCTGGGCTCCCGTCCGAAGGCTTCGATGCCGATCGTTCGCTCTTTCAATTCACCGGCGTTGCCGAGTAAGGTCTGCTCAACCGCATAGGCGAGCAAGACGGGGTAGCGCTTGCTGTTCGTGAACAAAGGATGCCCAAGAAGGCGCTTCAACTGCTCCCGAACAGCCACAGGATTCGGCAACTGGGCTGAACCGTTCAGTTCGTTCTCATCTTTGGGCGACACCAGCATGGTCAAGCCAGCTGCAATCCTGATGCTCTGATTTGCGTTGCGCAGAACGCAGTTGAGAACATCTGCTCAAACGTTTTGGCTGCAGTCCTTGCCATGGAAGCCGTTGTCAAGCCACGATTATTTCACAATCGACAGGATAGCGCTTCTGTGGGTGCTCCGCCGCAATTGCAGCGCGGAAAGACTCTGTTGCCGGATCAAATATCTCGAAATCAGATCGTGCCCAGGAATATTCAATTCCCAAACGGAAGTCCCATAGGTTAGCCTGCGCTCATCGAGAGTCGATTAGTACCGAAATGGCGGCTTCTCTTTTTTGGTAGCTATTACCAAAAACGGCGTTCTCGGAAACTCCTAGGAAGGATAGATCGTCCGTCTCGAAAGAGGTCCTCCGTGCAACGCGAAGGGCAATTACCATGGGGTTATCAAAGGTTACTAGATTTAGGCTCAGAACGTGGATCGTGCGGGGAGAAATCACCCCGCACGCGCCGATGCAGAAAGTGGGAGGGGCACACGATGAACATCCTGTTGTGGGTTCTGCAGATCCTCGCCGCGCTTCTGTACGGAGCATCGGGCGTCATGAAGGTTTTCATGTTCGACAAGGTAAGCGACGGGGTTCCGTCCTTTGGTGCGTTGTCGCGGGAAGCCTGGAAGGCACTCGGCATCCTCGAACTCGTCTGCACGGTCGGGCTGATCGTCCCCGCCGCTCTCCGCTGGCAGCCAGCGCTCACGGTGGTGGCCGCCACGGTCTTGATGATCGAGAGCTTCGTATTCGTCTGGGTGCACGCCAAGTACCGCGAGATCACGTCGATCATCTTAAGCGGCGTGCTGGGTCTCCTTATGGCGTTCATCGCGTGCGGCCGGATGGTCCTGGAGCCGATCTTCTGAACGGCGGGCCGTCTCAAAGGGCCCTTTCCGAGTGTTGGGACGGAGTTGCCGAAAAACGAGACTTTCCAACCCCTCGGCCAAATGACTGCGCTGTGTCATCGCTTGGTTGGTGAACACAAGTGCGTTTTTCGTTACTAATCCACTTGGAAGTCCCAAACTGAGGTTAAACGAGCGCTTTGACCTGTTGACAAGCGGGGGCAGTATAGCAAGGGGGGCTGGACGGGACAAAGGCGGGCGCTGCGTGCACGGTCTTACGTCTTCGGAGCGAGACGTGGGGCAGAAGCGAAGGTTGAGGTCTTGCGGTTGGTCGTCTCTCCAGAATCGCGCCCACGAGCGGCCGGCGCGAAAATCGCGGACGCATTGGCCAGGAACCCATCGCGTTTCCAACCTGACTCATAGATGCTTCTGCTAATCTTATGAAGCCCGACGACTGCAGCCCGCTTTTCTATCATGGAATTCGAAGTATCTGCTTCATATATCTTCCGTTATTTACTTGCCGGCTGCATCGTAACGAGCGCTTCAGGATTCGCCCAAATCCGCGCATATCTCCGAACCCAGCAGACATCGATCGTCCTCGAAGCCTCTTCGACTGCTCCCAAACTGGTTTCCCTGGAAGGGGGCGATGGACAGATCTGGGTCAACCGCACCAGCGAACCGCTGCTGCCCTTTGTCTGGTGGAATGACAAGCAGATCCCATTGCGATGGAAGCTGAACCGGGCAGCGAGCCGAAGCGGGTCTGACACTGTGCGCTTTGTTTATGAATCGACGCCAGTCGATCTGCGGCTGACATGGATATGGCAGGCGCGTGCTGATACCGGACCCATCGAGCATCGCATTCGTATCGAGAATCTCAGCTCTGGCGAGGTCTGGATTCCGATGCAGGACAGCCTGCGATTTTCCTGGCGGATGGATGCGGGCGGGAGCCTGCACGGAATGTATATCGACAAAGGTTCGGGGCGCCCGACAGAGATCGGAACTCATGAGGTCGGAATTCCTGTCGGCTATCGATGGCTTGGGACGTCAAGCACCTACGCCACCGACGCGGCGCCGCAGGAGATCATTCCGTGGCTGATGGTGGAGCGGCCGCGACTGCAGAGCGGCTGGTATGCGGGCATCGAATTCAGCGGGCGGACGCGCATTACGTTGCAGAGGGACAGCAGCACCGTCCATGGAGAGATAGGGCTGAATCCCGATCCGGGTCCGTTTCGTACACGTCTGGAGCCGGGAGAAAGTTTTGACACTCCAACGGTGTTTCTTGGCGCGTTTACCGGTGGCGCGGATGACCTGGGCAACGTGCTGCGTCCGTGGGTACGGAAGGTCCTTATGAATCCAGTGACTTGGAAGAACCCGGACTATCCGCTTCTCGTGAACAACAGCTGGGGCAGCGGCATGGAAGTGGATGAGGCGATTGCAAAGCGGATGATCCGGGACTCGGCGGAACTAGGGCTGGAGATGTTTCATCTGGATGCGGGCTGGTTCCGCGGTGTGGGCGACTGGTATCCCGACCCGAAGAAGTTTCCGGACGGACTGGCGGCGATCTCAGACGATGCGCATGCGCATGGCTTGAAGTTCGGCCTATGGATCAACTGGGCGGAGGCCGGAATCGACAGAGCTCCGGGCGCGCTGAATGTCTATAATCCCGCAACTCGGGACTGGCTTGTTGCCGATGTGCCGGCCAATTGGGAGCCAGAGCCGTTCGTGGGACGCACAGTTGATCTGGGCGTGCCGGCGGTGCATGATTATGCCGAGCGGGAAATACAGAGGATTGTCCACGACAATCGACTGGACATGCTGGAGCATGATGGCTATGTGGTGGCGAAGAGTTGCGTGCGCACGGATCATCCGCACGCGCCCGGTTCTTATGCAACTACGGTGCTGTCAGCTGTCAGCGGAGTAGAGTTGCCCGTCAACGCCTCTTCCACAGACGTGAGCTACCATGCTGCGCGTTCGTATTACGATATCTACTCGCGGCTTCGCAGAACACATCCGGAACTGCTGCTGGAGATCTGCGACAACGGCGGGCGGATGGTGGACTTCGGCAGCGCAGCACACGGAGATTATTTCTCCATCACGGACAGTTATGATCCGTTGTCAAACCGGCAGGCATTCTACGACGCCAGCCACTTGCTGCCGGCTGCGATGCTCGAGGATTACGAAGAGAAGTGGCCGGCACCGCGGATTGAGAATTTTCTCTACATGCTGCGCAGCGGCATGATGGGATGGTTGACCATTATGCAGGACACGAACGCCTGGACTGCGCAACAACATGCGGTGGCCAGGGAACAGTTTGTGACATACAAGAAATTTCTGCGGCCACTGATTCGCGACGCCAATCTTTACCACATCTCACCGCGGCCTGATGGCGTGCGCTGGGACGGCATCGAATACTTCAACCCGGCAGACGGCCAGGGAGTGGTGTATGCCTTTCGGGGGTCTTTTGCCGGAGAGAATCGACACACGTTCCAGTTGCGGGGGCTTTCAGCGGGAAAAATGTATCAGTTACAGTTTCATGATCACAGCAGTCCGGGCCGTATTGTCTCCGGGCGCGATCTGATGCAAAAAGGATTAGTCGTGGATCTTTCGATCCCCATTAGTTCGGAACTGGTATTCCTGCACGAACGGAGAAGGGTGGAAGGCACTCAATAGAATTCTCATGTCAGGATCGTCAATCGAGGAGCAACGTCCTGCCGAAGGTTTCATCCTCAACCTCAGTGTGATGACTGCGTCAAAGTCCTCATGCCGTTTTCGCAAGCCGGGTTGGTTTTCTGTTGAGGTATGCTGCTGCGTGTGACGGGGCCGATCGGCGACTGCTGCCCTGGGCCTCGATGAATGACTCGGCCTGTTGGCGCCCGTTGACGTTGCTGCCCGGGGAAATCGGTAATCCTTGCCGACCTTTCATTGGAAATCACAACTAGGCCGTCCTCATAAACAGTCTCCCGGCAGTTTCCTGACAGCTCTTCTGGACTTGACGTCGAAAGATCGCGCAAAATTTCCTGTTGCTTTCCAAAAGGAACCGTGCCATCCTTCCTGTAGGAAACCTAAAGGTTGGTCCCTCCATGAAGGAAAAGCCCGACGTTTTGCAAGGAACGCTTGCGCTGATGGTCCTCAAAACCCTCGATGTTCTGGGCCCGCAGCACGGCTACGGCATCGCCCGACGCATTGAGCAGATCAGCGGAGACATTCTGGCCCTAAACCAGGGCACGCTCTATCCCCTGCTGCTCAAGCTTGAGCATGAGGGCTCCATCGTTTCGCAATGGGGCGCATCGGAGAACAACCGCCGCGCCCGCTTCTATCGCCTGACCGCGACCGGCCGCAAACAGCTGCAAACGGAGACCCGCGATTGGAAGCAGACCGCGGCTATCATCGCGCGCTTCTTTGAGGTCAAAGCCGAGGACCTGCCATGAGATTCCTGCGCCGCTTTTTCATTCGCCTCTCGAACTTCACCACCGGAAGGCGCGCCGACCAGCGCCTCCATGAAGAGATGGCCGAGCATCTTGCCTTGCAGACTGAGGAAAATTTGCGTGCCGGCATGCCGCCCGTCGAGGCGCGCAGGCAGGCCGCGCTGAAGCTTGGCGCGGCCCAGGCCATTCGCGAGCACCACCACGCCGAGCAGGGTCTTCCGCTTGCTGAGAATTTTCTCTTCGATCTCCGCTACGCTTTTCGAATGCTGCACCGGTCTCCCGGATTTTCCCTGATTGCCATCGCAACCATGGCCCTCGGCATCGGAGCCACCACTGCCATCTACAGCGTCATCGACGCAACCCTGCTGCATCCTTTGCCCTACCCCCACCCCAGCGAACTGGTGCGAATTGAAGGTTACCGGCAGCGCCCAGCCCACGCACATCGCCGGAGCGACGGTCTCGCCGAGCTACTTCGCGGTGCTTGGCATGGATGCAGCGTTGGGCCGCACCTTCGATCCGCACGACGCCTCACCCGGCTCCAATGGCGAAGTCGTGATCAGCGATGGGCTCTGGAAGCGCGCATTTGGCGGCGACCCGCACATTCTCAGCAAAAGTCTGCGCCTTGACAACGATCTCTTTCATATCGTCGGCGTCATGCCCGCCAGCTCTCGCGACCAGGGCCAAACCAGCGAGGAACGCAATACCGAATTGTGGGCGGCGGACGGATTTTACGGCCCCGACGGCCCGCCGCCGATGCGCGGCACGCGTTTGGGCTACGAGACCATCGCGCGCCTTCAGCCTGGTCTCTCGCCTGAGGCCGCGCAGGCCCGCCTCGATGCCCTGGTTGCATCGTTGAAGAAGCAATATCCGGCGGATTATCCACCCCAGGCCGAATGGACTCTCCACGTCACTCCCCTCGCCGAGACTCTTGTCGGCAACGTTCGCCAATCGCTGATTCTGCTGTTCGGCGCGGTGGGCCTGGTCCTGCTGATCAGCTGCGTCAACGTCGCCAATCTGCTGCTTGCTCGCGCCAGCGCGCGCGGACGCGAGATGGCGATGCGTCAGGCATTGGGAGCCGCAAGAATGCGCCTAATTCGTCAGCTCCTCACCGAGAGTTTGCTGCTCTTCGTGCTTGGCGGCATCACCGGTTTCGCGGTTCTCTTCTGCGCCCGGAAATTCCTGCTGCAATTTGTTCCCGAAAGCCTGCCGCGCCTCAATGACATATCCATCAGCTGGGGCGTGCTGGCGTTTGCCATCGTCGTCTCCGTCGCCGCCGGAACCATCTTCGGTCTTGCCCCCGCGTGGCTCACAAGCCGCCTTAATTTGACGGCGACGCTCCGGCAGGAAGGCCGTGGCTCCAACGGTTCCCGGAAGCGCTCGCGCTTGCGCCATGCTCTGGTGATTGGTGAATTAGCCCTCTCCCTGGTGTTGTTGGTCGCCGCCGGCCTTCTGCTGCGCAGCTTCTGGGACTTGTTCAAGGTGCAGCTCGGCTTCAATCCCACTCGAGTCACGGCAATCGAGACCACGCTGCCGAATCCCAACGATCCCAAAACCGACATTTACCACACTGCCACGCAGGAATCGGTGTTTCTACGGGAGGCTCTCCGTCGAATCCGGACGTTGCCGGGCGTGGAAGAAACCGCCGTCAGTGATCGGGCGGCTCTTCCCCTCGGCCATGGCCAGAACGATCTCAGGCCGGAGCCATTGATCCGCGAGGGCCAGGATGTGCAGAGCAGCCAGCCTCCGCTGATCGACAGATCGATCGTCTCACCGGAATATTTCCACGTGCTCGGCATGACTCTCTTGCGTGGACGCCTCTTCGTCGACCAGGACCTTGAAGCTACGCCCTTGATCGCGGTCATCAACGAAGCCGCGGCCCGCACCTACTGGCCCCACCAGTACCCGGTCGGCAAGCGCGTCCGGTTGAGCGCCGACAAGCCGGACTGGACCACCATCGTCGGCGTGATTGCCGACGCGCGCACGGAATCGCTCGCGGACGCCGGCATTCCGCAGATCTACCTCAACATCTACCAGCACCCCGCCAAGTTTCTTGCGTTCTACCTGCGTGGACAGGTCGATCCCGCCGCCATCCTCGCGCAGGTGCGCACACAAGTCCAGGCCGTCGATCCGGAGCTTCCCGTCTTCCGCGCGGAAACCTTGGACGACGTTCTCTCCTCTTCGCTTTCTGTGCGGCGGTTCACCATGGAAATGGTGGCGCTGTTTGCTTGCACAGCTCTGCTGCTCGCGGGCCTGGGAATCTATGGAACCATCTCCTTCCTGGTCAATGAGCAATCGCGCGAGATCGCCATTCGCTTCGCGCTGGGCGCGCAAAGGCGCGATATCCTCAAGATGGTTTTACGCCAGGGCCTCGCTCTGGCCGCCGCCGGCGTCGGCGTAGGCCTGGTTGGCGCGCTTATTGTTTCTCATCTCATCGCCAGCCTGCTTTACGGTGTCTCGCCCTACGATCTCTCCACCTTCGCCGGCGTAACCGCCGTGCTTACCGCCGTCGCCATCGCCGCAAGTTACGTCCCTGCGCTGCGCGCCATGCGCCTCGATCCGATCACTGCACTCTACTCCGAATGACCTTGGGCACTGCTCGAGACTTGTCCTTACAAGTTGTTGCCAGCCCAATGACCTTCTTCGGGATGCTGATGAATTAACCCCCAAGGACTCCAGGGGATGTGTCCCCGATGACGCCGATGTAGCCGGGAGGAATTCTGGCTTCACGCTAACTTGTCGAGTCACTCATCGAGGAGGTGCTGTCTTTGACTCGAACTCTCCAGAGACAGATTGTCTGATACGGACTGTCTCAGAACCCAAACGTTATGGAACAGCGGGGATGGGAGAGATATGGCCATTGATTTTGCTGGGCTTAGGAGTCCCGCTTTTCAAGGCTTTTTGAAACGCCTGTCACGCTAGGTTTTCCTGGGCCAGAGGCAAGGTCCGCTGAAAATACTTGTTTTCCAACATCAAAGTTTATGCGCGGATTTTTACATGGAGCAACGGGAAGTAGCCTTTTCCCCACCTCCGACTGGAAGTTACATGATGCTTGGGTCTTTTTGAACGGGGGTTTTGATCCGACCTAGTATAAGGTTTCAGGGGTGGATCGCCGAATTCACGTGCTTTGATCCAGAGATTCCGGCCTCGATGGTGGAATGGTATAGCTGATCGAAGAAGAAGATGCCGAAGGAAGGTTGGATTCACGCAGATACGGTTGTGAATTTCACGCTGCGATCCAAATTTGTCGTTGCCAGCCGGTCGATCCGCAGGACAAAACGCGATCCCGCGCTGATCCGACTCTCTACCGTGAAAGTCGCCTTGTGCTGATCCGCAATCCATTTCGCTATCGCCAGTCCTAATCCCGAGCCGCCCAGTTCGCGGCTGCGTGCCTGGTCCACACGGTAAAAACGTTCAAAGATACGGGACATATATTCCTCAGGAATCCCGATTCCTGTGTCGCAAACCTCCAATAGAACACTTCCATTTTCCGCTGCTGCGCGCAACGTAACCGAGCCGCCCGGCGGTGTATAGCGCCGGGCATTTTCCAGCAGAATATTCAACAGCCGTTGCATGCTCAAAAGATCGCATCGCACGGTCAGTGGCGAGTCGCCGATCTCCGTGCGAAATTCCAACAGCGATTGCGACATGCAATCCTTCCACTTTTCTCCAACTCGGCGCACCAATTGCGCCGCGTCCACGATTTCGAATCGGAGAGCTTCGACTCCTGCGTCCGCGCGGGCAAGCATCAGTAAGTTTTCGATCAACCTAGTCATGCGAACCGTTTCCTGCTGCACGTTCTCGCACGACTCACGGTATTCTTCGTTGTTTCTAGGCAGCGATAGAGCGACTTCTACCTCGGTACGAATCAACGCGATCGGTGTGCGCAGTTCATGGGCAGCATTCGCGGTGAAGTCTCGAATGCTGCGAACGCCGGACTCAATGCGATCGAGCATTTGATTCAATGTCGCAGAGAGATGGGAGACCTCATCGTTCGTATCGGATACCGGGAGCCTGACGTTCAGGCTTTGGCCGCTGATCTGGCGTGCACGCTGCGCAAGCTCCGCGATAGGCGCCAGCGCCTTGCGGCTTGTCCAGTAGCCTAAGATGGCTGCCAGGAGCAGCAGCCCGGGAGTCAGCAGCACAAGATCACGAGCAAACATCCGCAAGAGCGCGAGCGATGTGGTTTGCGACAACCCCGTTTGCACGGCGTACAGGCGTCCGCGGACGGAAATGACGCGCGCTACAGCGAGGCCGAAGCGCTCGGTACGGTGCCGCGTCGAATACCTGAAGGGTGTGATTCCACCGTGGTCTGGAAGTTTCTGGGGAAGCGCCAGTGTCGGCTCATTCGATATGGTTCGATTAGAGTGAAACAGCCAATTTCCATTCTGATCGAGAACCTGCAGCCACTTGCCGTCGTCTCGAGTGTTGTATTCGGAAAATTGCTTGCGCAGCACATCGAGCGTTGCATCCGGCGGTTGCGCACGCAGGATGTCGCGCACATCATCGATGCGTTCGCCCATCTCGTATAGAGCGACGGTCTTCAGGCTCTGTCGCAACAAGAACCATGTGATGAAGCAGAGGACGATGCCCGCACAAGAGAATACCGCGATATATCTGAGAGTAGAGACGAAGACGAATCGGCAGCTGCTTCATGCGGTGATATTTGACGCGGATTATTCCAGCGGCTTCGTACCCACATAGTAGCCACGTCCTCGCGACGGTATGTATGAATGCCTGTTGAAAAGGCGTATCTACTTTATTGCGCAAGCTATGGAGGAGGATGTCGAATGCGCCTCTGCCGGGCGTCCTCTCGCTCCCCAGATCCGTTCTGCCAATACTTTTCGGGAGACGATCGCAGGGGCTTGCTCGACTAACTGCTGCAACAACAGGAATTCCTGTCGCGTCAGATCGAGCTGTTTTCCATCACGAGCCGCAGTATGCCGCACGATATCGACGATGAGATTCTCCACCTGGAAGGACGTCGGGTGAAGATTCCAGAACGGGGCGAGTTCAAGGAATGGATACGCGCCAGTAATTCCGGAAACGAGAATGGTTTGGTCAGGTAGTCGATCGGCGCCCAGGTTCAGTCCGCGAACAATGTCGTCTTCTCGATCGAGCGCGGTCAGCATCAGGATGGTGCGATGAGTATTTCTGCTACGCAAAGTCTGCGCCACTTGGTAGCCATTCAGCCCGGCAAACCAACGTCCAGGACGATCACGTCGAAGGAATGTTCGAGAGCCAACTCAGCCGCTCCGGTTCCATCCATGCTCGTCATCACGGTATGACCGTGCTCATGTAATCCCTTGCGCAGCAGTTCCATCATGCGAAGCTTCGTCTTCGACAACCAAGATTCTCATAGGCCATTCCATGCAACGGCTACGGAGACCGCAAGAATCCTCTACGTGTCGCTTCCTCTTTCCTACATTCCAACATGGAACCCGCAGCTCGATACAGACGTTTTCCAATCTTAGGAAAGTTTTACCGAATCGTTAACAAGTCTTTAAATAGGCGGCTAATCTCCGACTCATCCACTCTTCACCCCGCTCACCGGTTCGCGACCGCTCGCCGCGTCAAGGAGATTGATTGCATGTTGTTGAAATGTCGATCTTTCATGCTCTTGCTTCTGGTTTTCGCTAGCTCGATTTCGTTGCATGCATTGCTGAAAAGTGACACCGGCACGATCAGCGGAACTGTAAAGGATTCCACCGGCGCCGTGTTGCCGGGAGCACAGATCCAGCTGCAGCCAGGGAACACAACGGTCGCCTCCAACAGCCAAGGAGAGCTATGTGATTTCTGACGTGGCACCGGGCGTTTACACCATGACCGTAACGTACGTCGGATTTGCCAGCTTCACCGTCAGTTACGGTCGTTGCCGGTCAGACAGCGACGGTCAATGCGGTATTGGAAGTATCCTCGAATAACCAGAAGGTCACCGTGCACGGAGCTCTGGGTGGCGATGCCCTGGCACTGGAAGAACAGCGGACATCTGCAAATATTTTGAACGTGGTGACGGCACCCACCATCATGAACCTGCCGAATCAGAGCGTCGCGACTGTCCTGGGCCGGATGCCGGGCGTGACTGTGCAGATCAACGAGGGGGAACCGCAGTATGTGCAGATTCGCGGCACGGAGCCTCGCCTGAGCAACACCACCATTGACGGCGTCGTTGTTCCCGGCCCCGATCCGCAGGTGCGGCAGGTTGACCTGTGGGTGATTCCCGGGGATCTTGTCGGATCGGTCGCCATCAATAAGACACTTTCCGCCAACCAGGACGGAGACGCCATCGGCGGTTCGGTGGACCTGAGGGTCAAGCAGGCGACCAGCGACCGGCCTGTGTTCTCCGCTTGAGAGCATCGGCGGATATAACCCGATCGACACGGGCCAGCAGTCGTTCAGGGATACCGCGACAGGTGGGTTGCGGTTCGGTCAGCGGCAAGCGCTGGGGAGCGATGCTTGCCTACAGCTACGACTTGAACGATATTGGCACCGATGACGTGGAGCCCGTGCCGGACTTCGACGCGAATGGAAATAAAACCTTCGATAGCATGGAGGTCCAAGAGTATTTCTACAACCACACACGATGGGGCTTCGGCGGCAGCCTGGATTACAAGCTGTCGGACAATTCCGATCTGTACGTCCATGGCCTGTTCTCCAACTTCAAGGACTACGGCCAGAAATTCTCATACCACTATAACAGGGTCCAAATGCTACTTTCAGCAACAGCGTCCGGCGGCCGAACTATCTGATTTCCGATCTTATTCTAGGCGGCAATCATGTCTTCGATCATTACTACATCAAGTATGAAGCCGCTTTCTCTCGCTCGCGTTTCGGCGGGGCGGCCGGCAACCCCGGCGCGGATTTTGAAGCGGTCCCCGGAAGCCCCCTATACAACAACCTAAATAACCAAACGGCCTGCCTCTACAGCGCGGCAGCGACGATCAGCATATATCGGCCGCAATTCGTCGGATGCACAACGCCCGGTGCCTCGCTTTATGATCCAACCCAGAGCCAGCTGGAAGACATCAATCTCACGACCGGACAGTCGACGCAAATCAATCTGCAGGGCAATGCAGCGATGGGGATTCTCTACCATCTAGGCGAGCACGCTTCGACACTGGAATTTGGCGGACAGGTCCGCAACGCGCACAAGGGACAGTTCGCCACTTCGCCTACCTACGATTGCAATGGCGTGGATTCCAACGGTAATCCGATTCCCTGCGGCACTCTGCCGCTGATGTCACAGTTCACGACTACCTTTACCAACCCCAGTTTCTATGGCGGAAGCTATCAATTCGGCCCGATCACGAGCTTTGAGCTGATTCAGAAATGGCTCGCAGCAAATCCCGGAGTTCTTCCGTATGACAGTGGAGCGACCCATCTGAACTCCGATCCTGCGGATTACAACCTGCAGGAAAGGATCACCGCCGGCTACATCATGAACACCGTCGAGCTGGGAAGCCGTATCCATCTGCAAACCGGGCTGCGCATCGAGGCCACCAACGAAGCAAACACCGGATACCTTGTGACCCTCGATGCAAATGGAAACTGGCTTTCCACAACTCCGAGAAACGGCGGCGGTTCCTATATTGATCCACTACCGAGTGTGCAATTTCGATATAACATCGACCAAAATTCGGATATCCGCGCCGTGTATGGACGCGGGATTTCCCGGCCGAACCCGTACGATCTGATTCCCTATGCAACATTGGATACATCGCAGAATCCAAATGCAGTCGCCATTGGCAATCCCGCCCTGGTTGCGGAACATGCCAACGATTATGACGTTCTCTATGAGAAGTTCCTGCCCTCCGTTGGCATGTTTGAAACCGGATACTTCTACAAGCAGCTGTCGAGTCCAATTTTCAGCCAGCAGAAAACTATTCCCAACCCTTTTCCAACTGGGACTACTCCAACCGCAATCGAGACGCAGTCAGTGAACGGAGGTCATGCGCATGTTCAAGGCATTGAGATGGCCTATCAGCAGCATCTGACATTTCTGCCGGGTGTATTGGCAGGGGGGCGGATCAGTGCGAACTTTACCTACACGGAGTCGCAGAGCTACGGCGTTCCCGGCCGCACCGATGTTCCGCCGCTGGTGGGACAGGCGCCGGTCTCCTGGAACATCAACCCATCCTACGCGACGAAACGCGCGCTTTTCACCGTCGGACTCTCCCATGACGGCGCCAACATCGCCGCCTACCAATAGCAGGACCGGCGACCCTGGCACGGTTAAGGGACCATACGGCGACAACTACTACTATGAGCGCATGCAGTTAGACGCACAGGCGAGCTACTACATCGGCAAAGGTTTCACCGCCATCGCTTCCGGAGAGAACATGAATAACGCGATATTGGGCTTTTACAACGGCAGCAAACAATACATGACCCAACGCGAATATTACAAGCCGATTTATTCCGGCGGGTTACGTTGGGAGTCCAAATCGACGCGGTAGGCACGGGTCGTCCGGCCAACAGTCCTCCAGTGCTTTCATCAACGGTTCGCCAGAAAGTTACCAACAACCTCCAGCATCCCGGGTTCTCGCCCGGGATGGTGCCAGGAACCTCGTGCCTGAGAAAGAAATTCTATGACGAAGGTTGCCACGGCTATCGCTTTCTCTCCTTATGGTGTGTTTTTCCGCGTCAAGGCGCAAACGGCTCTCCCGCTGAAGTTGCAGCAGACCATTCCATTGCCTGGCGTGACGGGAAGCTTCGACCATTTTGCGATCGATCTTTCTGAAGATGTTTTGTTTGCCGCAGCCAAAGGAAACCACACTGTCGAGGTGGTGGACCTGAAGACCGGAAAAATTATCCAGAGCGATCCGAGGACTTGCAGAAGCCGCATGGACTGGCGTGGGCTGCGGAGACCCATCGGCTATATCTCGCCGACGGAAAGCTAGCCCAGTTGCAGGTATACCAAGGAAGTCCATTCAAGCTTTCCGGCACATTGAAATTGTCCGATGACGCCGATGATATGGTTTACGACAAGCAGAACGGCATGCTCTATGTCGGACATGGTGGAAGCGACGCTGCCAATCCGGGGCGTGTCGCCGTCGTCGATGCGAAAGACTTTGCCCTTGCAGCCGATGTGCCTGTAGCTGCGCACCCGGAGGCACTCGATCTCGATGAGCAAGGCCAGCGCGTTTTTGCCAATATTGCGGACGCAGCGCAGGTCGTAGTCGTCAATACAAAGACAAATGCTATCGAGGATACCTGGAAGCTGAAAGACGCGTCCGACAACACGCCTATGGCTTATGATGCACACGATCAAATTTTGTTCATAGCCTGCCGTAAGCCCCCAGTACTGATTGCATTAGACGGAACCACCGGCAGAGAGGTGGGCCGTATTCCCTCGGATGCCGGCGCCGACGATCTCTTCTACGATGCCAAGTTTCATCGCGTCTACGTCATCACCGGATCGGGCGCGATCGATGTGTACTCGATGGGTGCCTCGAAACATCTAATACTCCTCGGCAAAGTACGCACGGAGTCCGGCGCGAAGACCGGGCTTTTTGTGCCATCGCAGAATCTCCTGTATGTCGGCATTCCAGGCGTAAACGGGAAATCGGCGCAGATTCGCGTGTACCGAACAAAACCCGCCGTTTCCAGGTAACGCGTCCATCATCGATATCGGAAAAATGGAGAGGAATTTGATCAAGCATAGGTTGGCTATGATTTGTGCCGTGTCCGGGCTGTTTTTGCAAGCGAGTCTCGCCATTGCAACGGCGCAGGCAAACAGAAGCGATTCCAGTCAACTCAAGTTCGCGCTGGTTCTTACCCGGCACGGCGTTCGCTCCCCCACTGGCAATGTGGACAAGGTCAATCCGTATTCCGCAAATTCCTGGCCGCAATGGGAGGTGCCTCCCGGCTATTTGACTTCGCGCGGCAGCCAGTTGATGACCCTGTTCGGCAGATATTATCGAGAATACTTTGCACAGAACGGATTGCTGCAGCGGAGCGGTTGCGCGGATGCGACATCCGTTACTTTTCTCGCAGATTCCGACCAACGAACCGTCGCCACCGGGAACGCTCTGGCCGACGGAATCCTTCCCGGCTGTTCTGTTGCGGTCCATGCGTTGCCGCGGGGTACACCTGACCCGCTGTTTCATTCGCTGGCCGCAGGAGTGGGACACCCAGACTACGCGCTCGCGGCCGCCACATTGTCTGGACGGATCGGCGATAATCCCGCTGGACTGGTCGATGCCTATGCCTCAACTCTGCAGAAGATGGAAGAGATTTTGTCAGAATGTAACTCGCCGGGACATTGTGCGCCGCCAACCGAGTCGCTGCTGCAAATACCGTCGTCGATCCGTGCCGGGCACGGAAGTCACCTGGTGACCTTCCACGGTCCTCTGACCACCGCGTCCAGCATTGCCGAGGATTTTCTGCTCGAATACGCCGATGGAATGCCGCTCAGCGAAGTCGGATGGGGGCACGTGAATGCAGCCACCGTCGATGAATTGATCACACTCCACACCGCGGATGAAGATCTTTTGCATCGGACATCTTATCTGGCACAGGCGCAGGCCTCGAATTTGATGGCCCACATCCTTGATACCTTGCAGCAGGCAGTGGAGAAGAAAAAGGTTCAAGGTGCACTCGGTTACCCCGGTGACAAAGTGGCATTTCTCGCTGGGCATGATACCAACATTGCTACGGTGGCTGGCATGCTCGGCATCTCCTGGCTGATCGATGGCAGACGCGATGACACGCCGCCTGGAGGGGCGTTGGTATTTGAAGTCTGGAGTTCGCCTAAATTCTCCATGGACACAGTGCGGGTCTACTATGTCAGCCAGACTCTGCAGCAGATGCGAAACATGGTTCCATTAACGTTAGCCGTGCCGCCTGCCCGGGCGAACATTTTTGTTCCGGGCTGCAGCAGCGCAGACAGAAATTATTCGTGCGAATTTCCCAGCTTTCAGCAGACCGTCAAGGCTGCGATCGATCCAGCCTTCGCGCGATAGCTTTCTGGCCAGGAATGGCGCCGGAATTTTATGAGAGATTTGCCTTAGCTTCACAAATAGGCCGGAGTGGTAAATATCCGCTCCGAACTGCGGATCAGCAAAGATGAGAATGCACGTCAAGCCCACCTTTCCGGTTGCGATTCATGACGATCAAACTGGTTGCGCGTGGGTTGCGGATTCTTCCTCGATTTGCCGTTTTCCGCCGAGTTAAACTGTTGATCCTGCTTAGAATCGGTTGGCTTTGTGCGACTCATAACCCATAGGTCGGTCGATAGAATTTTGGGTGGACGAAATCGCACTACACTGGAGAGGCTTGTTGAGCGATCCCGTCGGCGACATAGCTTGGAGAATCCAGCCGTTTCCTTTGGTTTTTCCAACCCACATTTGTACCCACACTGATAGCCTGTACTCCTCAGCCACGGTGACATTTTCCAATCTGGTGGCCGGCTGGTATGTCCCTACGTTCACCTATAGCGGCGATGCAAACTGGCTAGCTGGTGGGTTGTATTATGTGACCCAAATCGAGGTCGCTCCCATCAGCCCGATGGCGGCCTCTACGACTACGCTGAGCATTTCACCGACCAGCATCTCCGGGACACAAGCGGCACAATTCACGACCACAGTCGCAGGAGCGACGGGCCCGACCATCGCTCCAACAGGGCTTGTCTACTTTTTCAACAACGGCAATTTTCTGACCTACGATGTTCTCACGCCGGGCAGCACGGGCGCGACCAGCTCGGCCACATTCTCAATCAGCGCGGCGTCGTTCTGGAACAGCGGGGCAAATCAGCTGACTACAATTTACTTGGGCGATGCCAACTATGGTTCCTCGACCAGCAATGTAGTGAACGTCACCGCGAATCAAACTCAGGTCGGCAATTTCACTCTTGCGCCACAACTCTCGCAGGTGACAGTGCAGGGCGGCAGTTCGGGATCGGTTGGTATCAATCTCGCGCCAATCTACGGATTCAGCGGCGCGGTGGCTCTGTCCTGCGCGCCGTCCTCCAGCCAGTTCAGTTGCAGCGTGAATCCGACTACCGTGACGGTGAGCGGTCAGGCAACGGCGATGCTGACGATCAATGCCGCGGTGCAGACTGCCCGAAACGCACCGCCAAATCGGCAAAAGCCGTCCAATGGCCCCGAGGCAGCGGGAATGCTGGCTCTCGGCTTCTTGTTCGTGGGGGAAAGCGCATCGCAAACTTCGGCGCAGCGTGCTGCTCAGCCTTTGCCTGTTTGCAGCGATGCTCACTGTCAGTTGCGGAGGTGGAGGCGCCACGGGCGGAACAACGCCCACGCCACCGCCGCCGGGATCCACTCCGGCAGGCGCCTATACCGTACTGGTGACCGGTACGGCGAACGGAATTGTCCACAATGCGAAGATCACCGTGATTGTTCCGTGACTCTTCGCATCTGCAAGGAACCGCTGCTATCGGTTTTGTGCGTACCTGCAGAGTTGCTTCCGGATTAACCGATGCCTACCTTATAGCGGGGCCATTCGGAGATCATTCCCCAGGCATCCAGAGCAGGCTCGCTTTCGCATTCGACTTCGATTACTGTCATCGGCGAATCGGGGGGCTTGGACCGGTAGACCGGTGAGCCGCAAACGCAAAGGATCATCTTGAGTAAACGGCACGGTCTGCCCGGTTTTTAGTAGGTGGGCCGATTTTACTTTAGCCTTCAATCCGCCGATGGCGACGACTACGCCGGGTTGGAAGAAACTCAACCATTGCGCCGCCGGAGTGACACCGGGCCAGTATTTCTGAAGCACGTACAGTGTGTTGCCGCGGCGCGTGAACATGGTATTGGGCGTAGCGGTGAGCGAGCCGCGCTCTGTCAGATAGATTGCCTTGCCATTGGTATCGAGCCACTTGCCGAGTGTTTCCAGAATATCGACTGACTCCGCCGGCACTGATCCATCGCACTTGGGACCGATATTCAGCAGATAATTGCCGCCGCCCGCCGCGCAATCGGCGAGACGCATGCCATGCGTTGCGCCCGGGTCGCGTTTTGCATCTTGTCAGACGCGGAATATGGATTTGCGGTGGCGTCCGCTTGAGCGGCGGGAAGGTCCAGCGCACCGGCGCCTGTGGAATATGCAAGCGCACCCGCCGCACCCAGGTTCTTCAAAAATGAACGTCTGGAAAGTGCATCCATGGTCATGTCTTCTCCTCAGTTGATTTGGAAAACGGCCCGTCGATCTCGCTTCCGTCCACGATTAGAGCGTCGAGAAAGCGCGGGCCATGAACTCCCTGAATCCGCGTCATTTCTATATCCGAAGTGGCGGACGGCCCGGAAATAAAGGTGGTGGGCAGAGTTGCGGTCGGCGCGAGGCGGTCAAACGCTTCGGGCACCGTCTCGACGATCTGGTCCGCAAAAACGACGCAAAGATGATAATCGGGGACGAGAGAAAGTTTGCGCGGGCCTTGTCTCGCGGCATTTTGGAGGACAAGGGTGCCTGTCGTCGCGATGGCAACCGTGCATCCGGTAAGCACGCCATCAAAGCATTCGAGATCGCGCGATGTGAACTGGTCGCCGGTTGTGAAGGACACGTCTTGCGGCAGCCATTCAACTGGCAATCCTGACGGGATGACGAATTTCCGTTTGCGCCGAGCGGCGAATATGTCCGCAATTGTGCGGGGTATGTCTGTGGACGACGCGAAACGTACGCAGGCACCGTATTCTTGCAAACGATTTTGGAAGAGCGCGATTCGACCAAACGCATCGAGCGAGCCAGCCCTATGGTATGCGGGAGGGATGGCGTCGTAGCTGTCATCGCGTGCCTTATTTGTTCCGCGCAGCGCGTACGCAGCACGGATGCGGTCGAGAATTGTTTGCCGCGCTGTGTTCATTTGCCTTCTCCGCTTTCGCCTCCGTGCGTTTTAGACATCCTTTCGCGCTCCATCCACCACTGGCGAAAGGATTGTTTCGGCAGCGGCGCAAGGTCTCTGCTTTCGGTCCAGCCGTCCAGCAGAAGCGGCAGATGTTCGATGAATCCATTCTTCGAGACAACCGCCGTCTGGCCGATACGGCCGAGATGCTGCGCGAGGGCCATGCGATTGCCGCTCATGAAAATTGCTGCCGCCACTTGCATTCCGATGTTCCAAGGATCAATTTTGCCGGAGAATGTGCTCTGGTCACGCCGGACAATCTCTCCGCGCAGATGAATCAGTACCTCGGGGATGTTGATCGCAACAGGGCAGACTTCATAGCACGCGCCGCAGAGAGAGGACGCGTATGGCAGCGATGCGCTGTGCTGGAAGTGCTCCAATTGTGGCGTGAGGATTGCGCCGATCGGGCCTGCATACACCGACCCGTAAGCGTGGCCGCCCGTCTGGCGATAAACGGGGCAGACGTTCTGGCAGGCGCCGCAGCGGATACACTTCAACGTCTGCTGCGCTTCCGCGTCGCGCAGAATTTCACTGCGTCCGTTGTCGAGCAGGATGACGTGAAACTCCTGGGGACCATCATCCTCTCTAACACCGGTCCAGATCGAGTTGTACGGGTTCATGCGCTCGCCGGTTGCGCTGCGCGGCAGCGTTTGCAGAAACACTTCCAGATCCCTAAACCGCGGAATGACTTTTTCGATGCCGGCGACGGCGATGAGCACCTTGGGCAGCGTGAGGCACATGCGGCCATTGCCCTCCGACTCAACAATGCATACGCCGCCCGTTTCCGCGATAAGGAAATTGGCGCCGCTGATCGCGACAGGAATGCGGAGAAACTTCTCGCGAAGAAAAATGCGGGCGGCTTCAGCTAGATCTTCGGGAGTGTCGCCCAGATTGGGAAATCCCATCTCGCGTTGAAAGAGTTCGCGCACTTGTGGGCGATTTTTGTGCAGCGCCGGCACGACGATGTGGGATGGCTTGTCGTTGCCAAGCTGGATGATGAGTTCCGCGAGATCGGTCTCATGCGCGCGGATGCCGACCCGCGCCAGCGCATCGTTCAGACCGATCTCTTCCGTGGTCATCGACTTTACCTTGATCACTTCTCCAGCGGCGTGGGATTTGAGCAGCTCGATGGCGATGCGATTGGCTTCCGCGGCATCGAGCGCAAAATGCACTTGGCCTCCGGCACGAGTGCAGGCTTCTTCAAATTGCGTCAGATATGTGTCCAGATGATCCAGCACGTTTTGCCGGATCGCACTGCCCGCGCTGCGCAGTTCCTGCCAATCGGGCATTTCCTGAACGACGCGCGCACGCTTGGCCGTGATGACATTGGTCGCGTGACGCACGTTCCGGCGCAGTTGCGCGTCTTTGAGAAGACTTTTGGCGGCCGTCGGAAAGTCGGGCTGATGACCTTCGCGGGAGTTGTCCGTGTTCACTGCCCTGCTCCCGCGTTTGGCTGACAGGCAAGAATCTCCGCAAGATGTATGGTGCGGATCGAGGAGCGCTGACGATGGAGACCGCCGTAGAGATGCATGAGACAGGAATTGTCGACCGCTGTGCAAAATTCCGCTCTGGTTTCGGTGACGTCGGCAATCTTTTCCGCGAGCATCGCGGAAGAGACGTCCACGTTCTTGATTGCGAAGGTGCCTCCGAACCCACAGCATCGGTCGAGGTGCGGCAACTCGACAAGATCGATCCCGCGAACGGAACGCAGGAGGCGCATCGGGATATCGCCGAGTTGCAGACTGCGCAATGAGTGACAGCTCGGGTGATACGTGACTTTGTGGGGAAATGTTGCGCCGACATCCTCGACGCCCAGCTTTTTTACCAGCAGCTCGGAAAATTCAAAAATGCGAGGCAGCAGCGACTCGACATCGGCGAGAAACTGGAGATCGTTCGACTGGATCGCGGCCTTTTTGTAATGCTCGTGAATCATCGCGACGCAGGAGGAGGAAGGAATGCATACGATCTCGGCATCGCGATAGAGATTCACGAAATTGCGAATGATCGGCAGCGCTTCGCGAGTGTAGCCGGTGTTCCAGTGCATCTGTCCACAGCAGGTCTGCTGTGGACGAAATTCGATTTGATGGCCGAGCTGCTCCAGCACGCGAACGACGGCCTTTCCCGTTTCCGGGAAAAGCGTGTCGTTGTAGCAAGCGATAAAGAGCGATATCCGCACGAAATTGCTTTCCCTCGTGTTCCTCGAAACCAGTTCCTTATGCCGCTTCGCTTGCCGATTTGGGCAATCGTGGCAAAATGGCGGTGCCCCAAAATGAATACAACGCGACGCCGACGTAGGCGAGCAGTGGAACCAGATACGCCAGAGCGATGCTTCGCAACGCCTCGGAAACCAACCCCATCACCGGGGTCAGCACAGCGCCGCCAACGATCCCCATGACAATCAGAGACCCACCGATCTTGGTATTGCGGCCCAGGCCGTGAATACCTAGTGCGAAGATTGTCGGATACATGACGGACATGAAAAAGCTGGTGGCGAAAATCGCCCAAAGTCCGGTCCAGCCTGGAAATTCAATGCCGACCGCAAGAAGAGCAATGTTAATGATGCCGTAAACGCCCATCAACAGGTGTGGCTCGATATATCGCATGAGGGCCGCGGAAAAGAACCTTCCCACGGCAAATGCGACCAGGGTACCGGTCAACAAGTAACCCGCGATTTTCTCCGGCTGGTGGGTTGAGTTTTCGATGTATTGAATAAAGTAGCTCCAGGTACCGACCTGCGCTCCTACGTAAAGAAATTGGGCGATGATGGCCAGCAGAAAATGAGGATAGCGCAATAACTCCCTAAAGCTGCCATGATCTTCTCTTGCGCTCTCATGCTCACTGGCAAAGGTTGGAAATTTGGTGCGGGCGATCAGTATCGCCCAGACGAATGCAACCACGCCAATGACAAGATAGGGGGTCACAACGCGCATGGTTTCGTATCGGAGATAGGCATGGTAGGTGTGCGCTGCTTGCATCTGGGCAATTTGTTGCGGCTTTAGTTCGATGCCGGAAAAGATGAACACCGTCCCGATCAGCACGCCGCGAGATCGCTCCCAGTGGGTTAAAGGCTTGCGCGAAATTGAGGCGGCGGGCCGCGCTTTGCGGATCTCCCAACTGCGCGGCGAACGGGTTCGACGCCGTCTCCAGAAACGAAAGCCCGCTGGCAATTACGAATAACGCGAAGAGAAAAAACGAATAGCGGCCGACCAGGGCCGCAGGCCAGAAGAGAAGTGCTCCAGCGCCGAATAGAAGCAGGCCCGACGATGAATCCCAGCTTGTAGCCGAACCTGCGCATGAGCAGCGCCGCCGGCGTAGCCAGCAGAAAATACCCCATGATAGAAAGCGGACTGCACCAGGCCAGCCTGAAAGCGCGAGATCGCAAAACGACGTCATGAATTGACGTATCAGGACGTCGTTCAGGTTGTTGGGAATACCCCACAGAAAGAACAGTCCCGTCACCAGAAAGAACTGGAGGCCCATCCCGTTCGGAATCAGCGGGTGCTGCGGTTGCGGGCTGTTCGTCGTGTTTCGGTTTTCTACAAAGATGCCAGCATTTCGGAGAAGTTCCTCGAATCAATGCAGCATTTATGGTCGGCAACCATCAGGTCAAAATGGAACAATTGTCCGGCGCGGGCGCTAACTTGCAGCATTGTATTTAGGGTCGTGATTCATATAGACAACGCGAGATTGCAGGAACTCCTTCAATCCATGTTTCCCATCCGCTCCTCCAATTCCCGATTTGCGCCATCCGGCATGAAACCCCTGCATGGCTTCGAAATGCTCGCGATTGATGTAGGTCTCTCCAAATTTCAGTTCGTTGGAGGCGCGCATGGCTGCATCGAGATTCCTCGTAAATATGGAAGACGTGAGACCGTAGTCGCAGTCGTTCGCCAGTCGATGGCCTGGTCCAAAGCTGCAAAGGTGGCGATGGGCAATACCGGACCAAAAATTTCTTTGTGCATGATGTCGGATTTCTGGCGGCAGTTGCGTCAATACAGTAGGCTGGTAGTAATAGCCCGCGGCGAACTTGCCCGACTCTCCCCCCAGTACAATCTCCGCTCCATCCATTACAGCCTGCTTCACCGCCGCTCTCCACCCGGTTCAACTGCGCAAGATTGACCAGCGGTCCCATTTCGATACCTGCTTCAAAAGGATCGCCAACCTCTAGTCTTCTGCATCGCAGCCGTAATTTTATTTACAAACTCTTCCGCGATCGACTCCTGAACGTAGACTCGCTCGGCGCAATTACAGACCTGTCCGGTATTGATGATGCGAGAGTCGCGGATTGCCCGGACAGCAAGATCGAGATCCGCATCCTGCATGACGATGGCCGGCGCTTTCCCGCCAAGTTCGAGAGACACTTTGGTGATATTCGGAGCGGCGGCACGCATCACAGCCGTTCCCGCTGCCACACTGCCCGTCAGGCTGACCATGTCCACGCGCGGGTGACGGCAAGGGCGGAGCCGACGCCGGCTCCCGAGCCAGTGACCAAGATTGAACACGCCTTTGGGAAGCGACGATTCCGCGACGATTTTTGCGAATTCACAAGCGTTGTTCGGAGTTTCCTCACTCGGCTTGATCACGATCGTGTTTCCGGTAACCAGCGCCGGCGCGACCTTGCGAACGATTAAGAAGAATGGAAAATTCCAGGGCAGGATTCCCGCGACCACGCCGATGGGCGCCTTAAAGAGCAGGATGTTTTCTCCAGGCCGATCGCTCTGAAGGATTTCGCCTTCGTATCGTCGCGCAAACTCCGGCCATGTAGTCCAGATAGTCTGCCGAGAAATTCGACCTCGATCTTCCGCCAGCGGAAGAATCTTGCCTTGCTCTTCTGAGATAATGTGCGCCAGACAGCTTCTTCTTTGGCGCGAATCACAGTGGCGATCTCGTGGCAGATAGCGCGGCCCGCTGAATCGCAGGCAGTCGTGCTCCATGCGGATTGCGCTTTCTTCGCCGCCATTACTGCGGCATTGACATCCTGCTCGGTGGCTTCGGGAATCTCGGAGATGACCTGCTCTGTGGCCGGATTCAAAACAGGAATGAATCGCGATCCGGTCACCAACTCACCATCGATCAGCATCTCGTATTGTCGGACCGCTGTTTGTAGATTTCCCATAACGTTCTCCTTATCCGAAAAATCAGCAGTTCTCTTGGAGCCGTTCCACGTATGCGAAGCGCGCTCAATCGCCGCAAAGGTGCACTTCGATTCCCATCTCCGCCATCATCGCAGCCTTGGCCGTGAGCGCCAGGTCAGCAATTTTAGACGTCGGAGCGTAGGCGACATTCAAGTGGTTGGCCCGATGCCGCGCCATGAATTGATCGCGAGTGATGCCGTGCAGCAGGGCGTGCATGATGGGCCACTGCGCGGTCACCGCCTTCCATCGGCGTTCCGTCTCCTCGGCGGGAAGCTCAATCGCGGTTGCACGGCCCAGATCGGCGTGCAGCGCGTTCCCTTCCACGAAAATCCGGCTCCAAACGATGTGTCCAGGTTTGCAGATGCCTTTCAGCGTGCCACCGCCGAGCCGGAAATACATGGGAGGCTGGCGCTCGCTTGTTGCTCCGCGATATCCACCAATGAAATGCGAGGCGGGAGCGGCTCCTGAAATTTGAAACAGCCAGACAAAGTCGTCGATTCCGGCGCCGGTGTAGTGCTCTCCCCAGCGGACATCGTGCAGAGTGGTTGCGGGATCAAGTGACATCGCCGTCCAAACCTTATTAGTTACGAGCGCGTCCAGTCCGGCGCACTCATCTACTTCATTAAAGTGTGGCAGTGGCTTGCCCGCATACAGTTCGTTGCCGATGCTGTCGAAAACCGGCGGTCGTTCCACGTTGTTCAGCAGGCCCTCCACCAGGTCCGAGGCCGGAGCCATATCCTTCAAGCCTTGCTGATATTGAATTCCGATCGCATCGCATCCAAACTCGTTGGCGATTCGGACGGCTGCGATGTACATCTTGCACTGATCCAGAACTTGGCTGTCGGTCAGTTCGTTTTCTTCATTTTTTCCAGTAACAAAGGTGACGCCGTGCTCATCGAGCCAGGTGCGAATGGCCTGGGCCTCAGCGTCCGACACCTGGTGCATTGCTGAGACGAGGGCTGCTTGACTCAACCGCTCTTTATATACGCCAGTTGGATTCAGGAGTGGGTCTTCGATGATGGCGTTGTACATTCCCATGCAGCCTTCATCAAAGACGCCGAGGATCGCTTTTCGCGATTTGAGTTCCTTCGCAAGTGCGACGCCCAATTCTTTTTCCGGCCCCGGCAGTCGAGAACTGTCGAGTTCGCGGATATGACTCCGGTCGTGGTCGATCTTCTTCTCTCTGAGCCATTGCCGCAAGCTGCTGCGGAAGAAATCGTCACTGAAATCCTTGCTCCAAAGGGTACTGAACTTCACACCGGCCTTGTGAAGACAGCCATTCAGGTTCAGCATTCCCACCAAGCCTGGCCACTGTCCGGACCAGTTCGCAATCGTCAGAATCGGACCACGATGACTCTCGAGTCCTGCAAGTATGTTATTGCTGTATTGCCAGACTGCTTCCGCGATGACCAGCGGCGCTTCGGGATCAATTGTTGTAAAAACATCCATGCCCATGCGCTGGTTGTAGATGAAGCCGTGCTGCAGGTTTTGGTTATAAGTATGAGCGCGCAGCAGTTGAATTCCTTCAGCCTCGAACGCTTCCGTAAGCTGCTTTTCCATCTGCACCTGTGCCGGCCAGCAAACCTTATTTGCGGACTGACGCAGGTCTCCGCTTGCGATCAGCAATACTTCATTCGCCGCGACCGACGGCGGGGACTTCAAAACCGGCAATGCATAGGTCGACATCGGTTCTCCTGTTTTCCAATTCATGCTACGACCTGCCGTTGCAAGCGCTCGAGCTTTGCGCGGGCATCGTCCCATCCGGCAATTTTCCGCGGAACGTACGTTGTGCGTTCGATGGATTGGGCAATTGCCGTGCGGCCCTCGCGCACGTCCTGCAAATGCCCGGTGGCGATCGCCTGCAGCATTACGTTGCCGAACGCAGACGCCTCGGAAGGCCCCGCGACCACCACGCGATGGCATGCGTCCGCAGCCATCTGGCAAAGAAGCGCATGGAGACAGCCGCCGCCGACAATGCGAATGGTTTCCAGACGCCGGCGCGTCAATTTTTCCAGTGCTTCCAGCACGGAACGATACCGCAGGCTCAACCCCTCAAAGCAGCAGCGCGCAATTGCGCCGTCGGTCTGTGGCGGGGATTGCATCGTGCGGCGGCAATAGTCCGCGATTGCGGCCGGCATGTTCCCCGGCGTGGCAAAGTCGCTATCGTCCACATCCAGGACACATTGGAAAGCAGCCTCGGTAGAAGCGAGCGAGGCGATCTCCGCCCAGGTATAGTTGCGTCCCTCGCTTGTCCATTGACGCAGGCATTCCTGCAAAATCCACAATCCTGGAATGTTCTTCAGCAGCAAGATGGATCCTTCCGCGCCGCCCTCATTGGTGAAGTTCAATGCGAAGGCGTCGTCCGAGGTGATCGGTTGGCGCAGCTCGACGCCCATCAAGCTCCATGTTCCGCTGCTGATGAAGGCGCTCGTCTCGTTCATCTCCGGGATTGCGACGACCGCGCTTGCCGTGTCATGCGACGCGGTGGCAATCACGGGAAAGGAATCGCGCAATCCGGATTTGCGCACAACTTCCGTGCGCACAGGACCGAGCTGGGTTCCCGGCAATACGACTTCGGGCAAAATGGGTCGCGGAATGTTCAGCGCGTCTAGGACTTCCACGCTCCAACCGCGGCCTGCGGCATACATCTGGGTTGTCGTGGCCTCTGTGTACTCGACAGCCCGCTCGCCGCTTAGAAAATAATGGAAGAGATCCGGTATCATCAGCAGTGTTTCGGCAACGTCCAATTGCGGATCGCCAGCCTGCGCCATCGCATACAACTGAAACAGCGTATTGATCTGCATGGTTTGCGCGCCGGTTTCGCTAAACAGCGCGCGCTTGTCGATTTTTCTGAAGACAAGCTCCGGAATGCTGTCGGTTCTGCAATCTCGATAGTGATAAGGATTTCCGATGAGTCTACCGCGGCGGTCCAGCAGCGCAAAATCCACACCCCACGCGTCTACGCCGATTGCGGCGGGAGCAATCCGAAATCGTGCCCCATATTTTGCCAGGCCGGTTTGAATCTCCGACCAAATCCCTAAAACGTCCCAATAGAGACTGCCGGCCACACATACGCCGCCGTTGGGAAACCGATGCAATTCATCGAGCTGAAAGACGCGGCCGTTCCATTGCCCAACCATAAGCCGCCCACTGGATGCTCCAAGGTCGACGGCGACGAAATTGGCCGGCTGCGTCATGCGATCCGATTGAGAAAAGCTGAGATTTCCGCAGTCAATTGCGCGACCAACTCGTCGATTTCCGGCTGGGCCGCGCGCTGTCTGCTAGTTTTCTCTTGCTTCTTTGAGCGCAAAGACGTTTCCACTGGTTCGATTGAATCTCTGTCGGCTGCCAGTCGAGCGTCCGGTAAACCTAGCTTCTTCTTGATGGCGAGCAGGTCCGCAATCTTATCCGGGGGAATTTCATTGAGCTTTCCACCGAGTTGCGATGCAATCAACACCGTCTTGCAGTATGTGTCGACGACCTCCACGTACCATTCGGCATGCGTCACCGTGTCCGCCCAGCAGACAATGCCGTGATTGGCCAACAGAATTGTGTTGTGATTCTGCACGAACGGGAGAACTGTTTTTGCAAAAGCCAGTGTGCCGGGAGTTTCATAGGGCGCCAGCGCCACGGGTCCGACGAACACTTCCTGCTCCGAAATCAGATTGCCCGGGGGCACGACACCGGCGACGGCGTGCGCAGTGGCATACGGAGGATGGCAGTGAATGACCGCTTTGGCTTGCGGTATGGCCTTGTATATCTCAATATGCAGCAAAATCTCGCTGGTCTGTGGGCGATCTCCGCATATCTGATAATTATTGAGATCGACCAGCGACAAATCCTCTACGCGCAGATCGCCCTTGCTGCACAAGGTCGGAGTGCAGAGAACGTGATGCGGAGAAATCCTGGCGGAGATGTTGCCGCCATTGCCATCGACGTATTGCCGCTGCCAGAGCTTTCTTCCGACACGCACAATTTCTTCCTTGAGCGCGCCGGCTTCCGGAGAGGCAAAAATCTGCTGCGGGCTCTCGGCAACAGTCTGGGTCGATCGATTCGCCGCAAGGCAGTCTAAGACAGCGCGGCGGACTATAGAGGAGACAATATGTGGATCGGAGTTTTGCATCGTCGAGAGTGAAGACCACAGTCAGTATAGTTCGATTCGATTCCAAACAATCCCGCGCCGAAGCCATTTGAGACGTTTGTGGTCTCTGATTGACGATTTCGATTTCGCTTTTTCTGTCATCCGAAACTAGATTGTCTGTGGCGCGGAAAGCGCAGGAAACACCGGCTACGCCGGTGCAGCAGCGTACTTGACACGAATTGCATTTCGTAGTAAGACGTGGGCACTATGGAAAACGTTCAAGAAACTCCATCGATCAATCTTCCGCTGAACTTAGCCGCCTTTCAATCTTCCAAATCCAGTTCAAAGCTGTTCATGGGCTGGGGAAATTGTAAGGTGTGCAAATGTCAGGGCTATGTTTCCGACATGCAGCACGACGGACATTGCGTTTGCGGACACACAGCGGCCGATCACAATTAGGCATCGCTTGGATCATCGTGGGGTTGGTGTCTGCCCGCGACAGCGATCAGTTGTTCCGAGGGCTTGTATAAGATTTTTTTTGCGCGAAAATTCTCGTGGACGCTTCCATTTGCGCGTGAAACTAGTGACGGAGCCGCTCAAAGACAGCGCAGGGCAAGCCGCGCCGCGTTGTAGCCGCACATGCCGTGCACGCCGCCGCCCGGCGCTGTGGACGATGAACACAGGTAAATATCCTCCGCCGACGTGCGATATTGCCGCCAGGTTGGACGAAATAGAAACTGGCGCAGGTCTATCGCGCCCCCGTTTACATCGCCGCCGATGAGATTCGCATCCATAGATTCCAGCTTGGCAGGTGACCAAACGCGCCGCGCCAGAACGCAATCGCGGAATCCCGGTGCGAAGCGCTCGATTTGGTTATCCAGGCGATCCAGCATGTCCACGGTGGAACCGTTCGGGACGTGACAGTAGGCCCACGCGATGTGTTTCCCTTCCGGCGCGCGCGTCGGGTCGAACAGCGTCGGCTGCGACAGTAGTACAAACGGTCGTTCCGAGTGACGGCCACTTGCAATTGCTGCCTCGGAAGCCGCGATCTCGGCCATGCTTCCGCCCACATGCACGGTCGCGGCGCGCAGACACTCCGCGGCCGTCCATGGAATCGGCGAGTTCAGGGCATAGTCCACTTTGAAGACGCCGGGGCCGTAGCGGTATTTCCTCATCAGTTCGTGGTAAGACCCCGACAGCTTATCTCCCGCGATGCGCGCTAACTGCCGCGGCGTGACATCGCACATCGTAACGTCGTATTTCCCGACTTGCGCCAAGTTCTCCACGCGAGACGATGCGACAATCCGGCCGCCAAGGCGGGTGAATTGCGCCGACAAAGCGCTTGCGATGGACTGCGATCCACCGCGTGGAATCGGCCATCCGACCGCGTGCGCGGTGATTGCCATCACCATGCCAAACGACGCGCTCAGCGGCTACATCGAGGCTCAGGAACGAATGCGCCGCCAGGCCCGCGAATAAAGCGCGGGTGCGTTCGCCGCGAAATCGTCGGCGGGCGACAAAGGTCGCGGACGGCACCGCATCCTGAGAGAATCTTGCCAGTAGAAATGGATGGCGCGGCACCTTGAGCATCGGCTGCAGAATATCGTCCGCGAGTTCCCACCAGCGTTTTGCCAATGGCTCCATCAGATCACGCCACGCTCGACCGTCGCCACTGCCATCCGCATTCAGCGCTGCCTCGGCATCGTCGAAATTGCGTTCCAGGACGACCGCCGTGCCGTCGTCCAGAGGATGCGCGAGCGGCGCGAGCGAATGAATCCACTCCAGACCAAATTCCCGCAGCGGCAATGAGGAGAAGAACGGAGAGCCGGCGGCCATCGGATGCACTGCGGAGCCGAAGTCGTGATGAAAGCCGGGCAGCGTCAGCTCCATGGTCCGCGCCGCGCCACCGGACTGGGCCTCCGCTTCGAAGACGTCGACTTCCAGGCCGGCCTGGGCAAGCACGATGGCCGCGGCCAGGCCGTTCGGGCCTGCACCGACTACGCATGCTCGTTTGCGCCGAAGATCGCGGGAAGAATGTTGCATACATTAATCCTGCGGTGCGACGATGGAAGATTCCTGCACCACACCGATTTTGCCATCGGGACCGATCGCCAAAGTGGGAGCATAGAGACCCAGCAACTGGCGACGCCACCAATCTCCTGTTTCACGCTTTTCCTTTATGGTGGTGAACCAATACTGCCATAGCACGGCGCGTACAAAGCGCGGAGGGTACTTCGGGAACGGGTTGCCGGCAAACAGGCTGAGTACCGCCGGATCGTTCCGCAGCAGCAGAATTTCCGTGCGTGGAACAATGGGGTATTGCGTCCACGAACCGAGCGATGCAAACCACAGGTTCCAGTCGAAGCGCGGCTGATAAGGGGCGTATATCCCCGGCGGCTGTTTTACGTCCTGCGGTTTGTAGCGAAATGGATAAGCCTTCCATGTGCGGCCATCGTCCGATCCTTGAAATTCAATTTCGTATCGATTCGGCGTCATTACCGCGAACAGCCCATATTGATTCGCGATGCGAAACGGTTCCAGCGCCGTCACTGGCGCCTCCGGCAGAGGGATGCCGCGCCAGAACATTTGCAGCAGCGGAAGCGTGGTCGCGTAGAGAATCCATACCAGCACGACCGCAGTCACCGCGATGCGGAACGCATGGAACTGCCGGCGGATTAAGGTAAATTGTGAGGCTTCCGAAGATTTCTCTTCCTCGCCGCTCTGCCCTTCCGCCGCCTCCTGGTTTCCGTAATGCACCGGCGCGATATGCGGCATCGGACTGACGTCGGAGTTTGTCTCCTCATCGGCATTCGCTGTGACAGGAGCCGCGGGACGCCAGCGAGCCGGAACGAAACGGCGGAGAAACCCGTCGTCCAGCAACAGAAAACCGAGCGTGAGCACAATGTAATTCAGGAATGCATAATTGCCAGTCAGGATGACGGCGATCTGCCAGGGCGTGACGATGAGAAAACAGATGATGCGCCAGCGGCGCGGCAGAAACAGCATCCAGACCAGGACCAGTTCCATCCCCAACGTTGCAACGACGGTTGCGGCCTGAAACCAATGCGGCAAGTGCTGAACATACCAGCCGATCCACGTAGGAAGCGGACCGTTTTGATAGTACTGATCCATCGCCGTCAGATGACGCCACTCCGGATCGCCGCTGGCCAGCTTTACGATGCCGGATTCGAAGTAGATGCGAAACCATTCCCATTGCAAGAGGAAAAGACTGGCGCGTGATGGAAGGCGCGACAATCCCCAGCCGGGCAGAAATCCGCCGGGCACGAAAAACAGCGAGATGAAGCCCGCCTCCAGCAACATGCCATCGGACTGGTATTCGGAAAACGCGCCAGCCGCAGCGATAAAGGAAAGAAAACAGACCAGGCAGACAACGAGCATGGCCCGTGGCCAGATATTCGCGACAACCAGCAGAGACGCGACAATGCCCACCCAGCAGAGGATCATCAACGCGTGCGAACTGCTCGATAGCCACAGCAGGGTCGGCGCATACCACAAACGAAGCGGGCCGACTGCGTGTGCAACCGCGGCCAGATATTGGCCGGCTGGGAGAATTCCGTCGGGGCCGATCAGCCCGCGAATCTGAAAGATGAGGGAAAAAAAAGCGGAGAAGTAGATGAGGCCGAGGGAACGCAGAAACAACCAGCGCGAAATCTGGTGGTCGCGCACCCCTTGCTCGGAATCAAACCAGCGACGGATCGCGCGTGCCGGAGCCCAGTTCATCGATGAACCGAATTATAGCGATGCGTTCAGGCGCGGCGAAGCCGCTCCGCGGCACCGGCCTTGCGCGCAAAATAAACCATCCCTGCTGTCGCGACCGCCGCGCCCATACACCAGGAGCAAATGCGCCCATATTGCGTCACCTGCCTGCGCGCATTGCGCACCGCCATAGTGCCGTCGAGTGCCAGCTTGCAGCGTAGAGCTTTGCGCGCCAGCGGCCGCGATGGCCTGGCGGCAATCAGCAAGCCAAGGGTCACGCCGTAGCTGGCCACGCCAAGCGCTCCGTCGGGAATGCCGAAGCGATAGGCGCTTTTCGAGGTGACAATTTTTTTGGAGTCGAAGATGCGCCCCGGCGGGTCGGGAAGGTCTTCCAATACATGAAGCTGAAACAGCGCGACCGGCACCAACGATGCAATCGCGCCGCAGCAGCACGCGATAGCCAGCCCCTTATGCACCGGGCGCTGTTTGTCTTCGCAGGTCACTTCATCCAATTTGTTTTCTGCGGTCGATGGAGACGACATCGTCACCCTTTCTCTTGCTGGATTGTTTCGTTTCGCGCGCCGCTGCGATCGCCGCCAGCAGAAAGACCCCGGCGCACAATATCCATCCCCGATGAAGATTGCCAAACACCTGCGGGCTGAACGAATGCGAGCGTTCATCAAACGGGCCGCGGGCGCTATGCCTGCCTGGAACAGGATGCCACAAATTGTCGGGCCGAGCCGGATTGTCGCGTTCGCCGGTTTGCTGCGCTTTGTATCCGGTCTCGCCGAGGTAGCGATCGAGCAGTCCGGGAACGAACATCTGCGCGACGATCGCCTCGACTGTGGGTGCGCCAACCCAGTACTCGCGCCGAGGACGATCCTGCTGCGCGGCATGTACGACTACGGCAGCTGCCACGTCCGGCTGAAAAATGGGCGGTACGGGCTGCGGTTTGTCCGGCAGGCGGCTTTTCATCCAGGTGAACTGCACCGTATTCATGGCCGGCATCTGGATCATGGTGAGCTGCACGTTACTTTTATCGTGATGCAGTTCGCAGCGCAGCGAATCGGTGAATCCGGCAATGGCATGTTTGCACGCGCAATACGCGGATTGAAGCGGGATGCTGCGGACGGCCAGCGCGGAGCCGATCTGGATGATCGTGCCGCGATCGCGCGGCAGCATCCGATGCAGCGCGGCGAGCGTGCCGTACACGTATCCCAGATAGGCCACCTCGGTGACCCGCTTGTATTCCTCCGGCAGCATTTCTTTCACGGGAGAGAATACAGAGGCCATCGCGTTGTTCACCCAGACGTCGATTGGCCCGAAGGCTTCTTCCAGCTCAGTCGCGGCTCGATCCACGGCGGTCGCATCGCTGATATCCAGCGGCAGCACCACCGCATCGCCGCCTAACTGAATCACCTCGTCGCCGCACGCTTCCAGAGCCTCGCGGTTTCTGGCAATCAGGCCCAGCCGCGCCCCCTTCTTAGCGAAGCCGTGTGCGATTGCGCGGCCCAGACCCGCCGACGCTCCAGTCACCATGACGACTTGCTTGCGTTTCATCGTTCTTTCCCTTCGTGTACTACGGTGGCGTTCTCGCCGCGCGTCTGCTCACAGTGTCGCATTGGCGAAACGTGGAATACCTCTGCCGAAGGTTTCCGGCGGCGCGAGGTGCCGACGAATCGGGGGCGAAGTCATATCGCGATGTTGCGTACTGAAAATTGCATTGCCTTGCGAAATCAGATAGTCGGCAGTGCGAGCGGCGAGCGCCTGAATCGTAAGTCCCGGGTTGGCGGATCCCTGCGTAGGCATGATGCTTCCATCGCAGACAAACAGATTCGACACATCGTGGGCGCGGCCGAATTTATCGACGACGGAAGTGCGCGGATCGGAACCCATGCGAGCGGCACCGACGAGGTGCGCATATCTTGCTTCCTGCACCACCTCTTCCGCGCCGGCGGCCTGCATCACTTCCATTGTTTTTTTCTTGCCGAATGCGATCAGCATTTTATCGTTTTCGTGCAGGTTAAATGTTACTTTTGCAACCGGCAGGCCAAACCTGTCCTTCACCTTGGCTAGTTGTACGCGATTGTCAGGCCACGGCAAAATCTCGCCGAGCAATCCGAACGCCGCCCAGTGGTTGTAGTCCATCATGACGCGGCGCAGACCCCATCCCCACGCGCCTTTGGCCGTCATCATCTGTTTTGCGAAGGAGATTGGGAGCGGGCCGACGGTCTGAATCGCGAAGCCGCGGGCGAAGTCCCGTTTTGGATCGGTCTCGTAAAATTCTTCCGTCAGCGCGTGTGCCGGCGGCGCTTTGTACATACGCACCAGTCGCTCGAATCGGCCGGCGATCACGTTGCCTGCTTGCGCCATCAGATAACGGCCCACTGTGTCGCTCGAATTTGCCAGTCCGTTCTCGTGGCCTGGACACGCTGAATTGAGCAGCAGGCGCGGGGTTTCAATTGCATACCCCGAGACAATGACGGCTTTGGCTTTTTGAAAATGCTCACCGCCTTTCGCATCAAAATAGCTGACGCCGGTGACGCGATTTTCCTTGCTGACGTGAATCCGCCCGGCCATGCAGTTGTCGCGGATTTCCGCGCCGTTCTGCAACGCGTCCGGCACGTGCGTGATGAGCGTGCTGGCCTTCGCGCCGACCTTGCAGGCCTGAATGCAATAGCCGCGGTAGATGCAGTGGGGCCGATCGCCGTGGGAGCCGGACAGGATGGCGACGGGGCCACCAATGCTAACTCCGATGCCGAGATTGGTGCAGCCTTCGATCAGCGCGTTGCCCACGCCGCCCATGGGATGCGGGCCGTAGGCGTAGCCGTGCGGGTCGCCCCAGGGATAGTACGCTGGGCCAGCCACGGGCATTTCCAATTCCAGAAGTTCGTAGTACGGCTTCAACTCGTCGTAGCTGATCGGCCAATCGACACCGACGCCGTCGAGCGAATGAATGCGAAAATCGGACGGATGCAAGCGGGGTGTGAACGCGGCCCAATGAACTGAGCCGCCGCCGACACCTTTGCCGCAGTTATTCGCGCCGAGCCCCAATGGGTCCGTGCCGCCGGTGATGCGCATATCTTCCCAATACAAATTGTGCGACCCTGCCTCATCGCTGACCCAGTCGCGCTCCGTGTTCCAGAACGGGCCCGCTTCCAAGCCGAGCACGCGAAAGCCTGCGCGCGACAGACGTTGCAGCAGTACACCGCCCGCGGAACCGACGCCGACTACCAAGTAGTCCACTTCTTCTTCGCCGAAACGTCGCATCGGCACGTCAATTTTCTGTATCGGACCCAGCGCGTGTCCGTTATTCATTTTCTCGAAGGTTCCCAGCAGCGGCGTTTTCAACGCGAACCTCCCCGCTGCATCGGTTCATGCAGCGGTGCTTCCAGTTCGACATGTTCGATGGGACTTTTCTGGTGGATATACCGATCGGAGACTGAATTGGCGGGTGCGTCCCACTGATACCGCTGCTCTTTCACTTCCCACGGCTCGGCCTCGCCACGTTCCAGACGAATGTAAGCGCGCGGGTACGCCGGCCCGCCGAAACCAATTTCATCCCATGCATAGGGGTGCGCGTAGTAGACCTCCGCGGCATCCTGCACCAGCAGCATCCAGAAGCGATGAACGGGCAGATGTTTCCAGATTTCGCGCGCGGCTTCCGGTCTGCTGTCATGCAGAGTTTCGAGCAGTTTGTCCTGCTCCAGCGGGACCAGATCGACAAATCCGCAACTGTGCAGGGTGCGCGACATTTCTTCGATGGCGGCGATTCCCCGGCGATACGCCTCCTGATCGGACGGCATGCTGGCAAAACGATAGCCATCGGTGCGATTTGTATAGAGCCGCTGATCGACAAACGGCAGGATGGGAATTTTCTTCTCCGGCGATCGATCGTCCTGAGGAAGAATGTGGTCGAAAACTGCTTGAATGATGGGAATTTCTTCCGCAGCGAAAAAGCGCAGCTTCGGCACATTTGCAACGCGATCGAGCACTACGCTTCGCGTCGCCTCATCCCAGAACGCCTGCTGGCTCAAGGTCTCGTATCCGGGATAGTAACCGGGCTGTTCGGATTTCCGCTTGCGCGCCTTGCTGCCTGCCGGTGCGGTCGAGCGCTCTGCAATTGGAGTCATTTCTCTCTCCGAAAAAGACTCGCCATCAGACCCAGCATGCCGCACGCTCCGAACAAAAGCGGCGCAAGCACCGGGGGTCCGTACATGATGTTGTAGAGAAGGTGTTTCCTGCCGCCGGGCCGCCGCAGCACTCCACGCGCGTGATAGAAAAAGCCTACACCGCCGTCGATGAGCGCGGCGGCGGAAAGCGCGGGCAGCCAAGTGTGCGCGATCTTGCGATTGCGCATCGCCCCGACGCTGGCCGCAACCAGCGGAGGCGTCAGCAGGATCGGAGTCCACTGCGCTTTGTAGCGGAAATTGCTTTTGTAATGCGAATAGAAGGCCTCAAATCCGCTGAACAAAGTGGCGATGGCGGTTGCGGCGGCGACATGTTTCTGAAAGCGTCCTTCACGGATGTCCTGCCGCCAGCCGATTTTTTCTGGCTTCGACACACCGCCGGGAAGCGCCCGTATCCAGTGGTGCGGGTGGGCCGCTCGCGGTATCCAAGTGGCGTCATCGCGCGGCTCCGCGGCATCATCTTCGCGGCGCAAATACGAAGCAACCAGCCCAAGATATGCGCTGATGCCGAAGAGCAAAGGCGACAGGACGGGCGGCCCCATCACCATGTTGGTCATGGGAAGCCGCCATCCGCCGGGCTTTCGCGCGATCCCGCGCACATGGAAAATAAATCCGAGCGCTCCGTCGGCCAGGGTAAGTGCGGCGACCGGCCGCAACACGTAGCGAGCGCCGCGCTTGCTGAAGAACCCATAAATTCCCGCGGCGAAAAGCACGCCGCTCATAATGACAGGCGTATACATCACCCGGCGACTATAGCTGCCCCGATAGTGTTCGTAGGCGACTTCCAGCCCGGTCATAAGGCTGGTGGCGCCGGTCAGGAGCGACAGGCTCCGCTGAAATCTTCCCTCGCGGATGCGTTCATCTGCCTCTTTTGCGAGCCGGACGTCCTTCGACCAAAGCGACTCTTTTCGCGCGCCCATCTCGATCACTGGCTGTGATTCTGATTGCTCCGGCTTCGCCTTATCCATTCTGTCTCCGTCGCCTCTAAAAACCGTGACAAGCGCTTATACCACCTCTCGAACGCGATCTTCCAGAATCGTCTTGACGATCTTGTATCGGTCTTTCTCGCCTTTCAGCAGGGCTTCGCCAAAGTTCTTTGCCTGCTTGGTGGTGATGTTTCCGGGCAACGGCGGCTCATTGGCGTCCACCACGCATTGCACGACGACCGGCCCATCGTGCGCAAGCGCGCGGCGCAGCACGGACTCCGCTTCATCCGGACGCTCAATAGTAAAACCGGTCGCGCCGCATGCCTCTGCGACTTTGGAGAAATCGATGGCCTGCAATTCCACGCCGAACTCCGGATTTGCGTCCTCGACCATCTGCTCCCACTTGATCTGACCAAGCACGTTGTTCTTGATAACGATCACCTTCACGTTCAGCCTGTACTTGGCCAGCGTGGCAAGTTCCCCGATCAGCATGGTCAGGCCGCCATCGCCGACGACGCACACCACCTGCCGCCCCGGATAGGCGACAGCAGCGCCGATGCTGTACGGCAATCCATTCGCCATGGTCGCTAGTGAGCCGGACAATGAGAATTTCATGTCGCCGCGCATCTCCACATATCTGGCGGTCCACGTGGCAATGGTGCCGCTGTCGGAGGAGACGATGGCGTCGTCATCCAGCAGTTTGTTCAGCGTGTAGGTCACCACCTGTGGCTTCATCGGCATCTCCGGACTGGTGCCGCGCTTTTCCATCAGCTCATTCCAGCTCTTCATGCGGTCCTGATAGTCCTCGAGAAAGCTGCGCCGTTTTTTATGTTTCAACAACGGGACCAGAGCCGCGAGTGTGGCCTTGGCGTCGCCCACTAATTCCGCGTCCACCGGATGCCTCAGTCCCATACGTGCGGCGTCGATGTCGATCTGCACGCATTTCGCGTCGCCGGGCTTGGGGAGAAATTCCATATAAGGAAAGCTGGAGCCGACCAGAAGCAATGTGTCGCAGTCCTTCATCGCTTCTTGCGAAGGCGCCGTACCCAGCAGGCCCAATCCTCCAATGGCGAGCGGGTGGCGGTCCGGAATCACCGCCTTGCCGAGCAGTGCTTTGACCACTGGTGCAGCCAGCAGATCCGCGACCTGCAGCACCTCTTCTCGAGCGCCGAGCGCGCCCGCGCCCACCATCATCACTACACGGCGACCTTCATTCAAAATGGAGGCGGCCTTCTCCAGAGTTGCGAGATCCGGCACAGGATGCGTGCGCTGAAAGCGATTTTCGCTGTGATTCGGCACGTTCGCATCGGACCGCTTCTTGTCCGTCATGGGCCATTCCTGGATGTCCTTCGGGATCGTGATGTGCGCCACGCCGCGTCGAGTCATCGCGGTCCGAATCGCTTCATCCAGCGCGACCTTCACATGAGCCGGCCCCATGATTCGTTCGTTGTACACCGAAACATCCATAAACAATTTGTCGAGATCGACGTCCTGCTGATAGTGCGTGCCGATCAAATCATGAAACGTGTGACCGGTAATTGCCAGCACCGGATGGCCATCGCATTTCGCGTCGTAGAGCCCATTCAGCAGGTGGATGCCGCCCGGCCCGGATGTTGCCATGCACACCCCGAGGCGGCCCGTGTATTTCGCATAGCCGACCGCTGCGAACGCGGCGGCCTCCTCATGCCTCACCTGAATGAATTTCAGCTGCTCCTGGTGCGTTCTAAGCCCTTCGAACAAGCCATCGATGCCGTCTCCAGGAAATCCGAAAACTGTGTCCACACCCCACGCGATCAGGCGTTCAAATAGAACATCCGCCACTTGCTTATTCATAAATACCTTCCTTGTAGATGGATGAATTGATTCGTCGATGGAATGCTTTTCGGACGATGCGACATTGACAGGGAAATGATGCCCACGTTGTTAGGATGGCGATTTCACAGTGGGCGATGCACGCGACATGCATCATCTTTTTGCTTCGGTCCGGCGACGCAAGCCGTGCACCCGGAGCGATTCCGCGGAATTCGCGCGATCTTTAAATAGCGAATCGCGCATTGGATAGCAACCCCGAAGTGACAAATACAACCCGCGCGATGCGTGGCGAATCCCCATCATGGTGGAAACAATATCCGGTACCGCTGTGCGCGTATACACCGTGCCCACAGATGCGCCCGAAGCCGACGGGACGTTCTCCTGGAACGCAACGACGATGGTTCTGGTCGAATTGGAGGTGGGGGGGATGCATGGAATCGGCTATACATACGCGGACGCGGCCACAGGAAAAGTTGCCCAGCATCTCTTGAAGGAAATCATCTCTTCGGCGGATCCGTTCCAACATCCTGCTCTATGGACGAAGATGCAGATGGCGGTGCGCAATCTCGGCAACCGGGGGATCGCGGCCATGGCGATTTCCGCAATCGACAACGCTCTCTGGGACCTGCGTGCCAAGCTGTTGAAGGTTTCGCTGGTGCAACTGCTGGGAGCGGCGCGCGAGTCGATTCCTGCCTACGGCAGCGGCGGCTTTACTTCATACGATGATAAGCAACTGCAATCGCAGCTCGGCGGCTGGGCGAAAAAGGGATTTTCGTTCGTGAAAATGAAGATTGGCACCCACCCTGAAGATGACCCGCGCCGCGTCGAGGTCGCTCGCGAGGCTATCGGCGATCAGGTTGCGCTGTTCGTCGATGCGAACGGCGCGTACACGGCGAAACAAGCTGTTCATTTGGCACAAGTTTTTCATGATTTTCGTGTTACATGGTTTGAGGAGCCGGTCAGCTCCGACGATCTTGCCGGACTTCATCTGATTCGCGGCCTGGTCCCTGCTCCGATGGAAGTTGCCGCAGGCGAATACGGCTACACGGTGCCGTATTTCGAGCGCATGGTGGCGGCAAAAAGTGTCGATGTATTGCAGGCGGATGCTACGCGCGCCCAAGGCATCACCGGGTTTCTGGGTGCTGCTGCGGTTTGTGATGCGCATCAGATGGCGCTTTCCGCGCACTGCGCTCCCAGCATTCACATGCACGCCTGCTGCGCCGTGCCCCGCGCTCGTCATTTGGAATTTTTCCATGACCATGCACGCATCGAGCGAATGTTCTTCGATGGCTTTTGTGAGCCGCGCGAAGGACGAATGTTCCCGGACTGGTCTCGCCCGGGGCTAGGATTGGAATTGAAAGAGAAGGACGCCGAAAAATTTCGCGGCTAACGTTCTCGTTCCAATTCGACCCACACCAATTTTTTCTGGAGAGGCTTAGAGATGAAACTGCAAGATAAAGTTGCGATTGTAACCGGCTCTGCCACCGGAATCGGACGCGCCATCGTAAAGGGCATGGCAAAGGAAGGCGCTTCCGTCGTTGTCGATTATGTCGGGGAGCCAACACTGGCGAATGGGGTAGTGAAGGAGATTCGAGATGCGGGCGGCAATGCGCTGGCCATTGAAGCCGATGTTTCCAATCCGGATCAGGTAAACAACCTTGTGCAGCAGTGCCTGAAGGCGTTTGGCCGCCTCGACATCTTTGTGAACAATGCGGGGCTCGAATATAAATATCCGTTTACCGATTTTCCCTTTGACAAATGGCAGAAGGTGATTGCAGTCGACTTGACCGGGCCTTTTCTCTGCGCGCAGGCCGCCGCTCGAGCGATGATCCAGCAAGGTGGCGCAGGCCGCATCATTAACATTTCCTCAGTCCATGAAGACCTGCCGATGATCACCAACGCTCCTTACTGCGCGGCCAAAGGCGGCCTTCGCATGTTGATGCGCACGATTGCAGTTGAGCTTGCCCCGCACAAAATCACCGTGAACAACATCGCCCCAGGAGCAATTTACACGCCGATCGACGCGGACGTGGAAGCACATCAAGTCATTGAGAAGGAATTGATGGCGGAGATTCCGTTGGGACGCTGGGGCAAGCCGGAAGAGGTCGCCGATCTTGCGATTTTCATTGCATCCGACGCGGCTTCTTATTGCACCGGCAGCACGTTTTTTATCGATGGCGGAATGATCCGTCAGGCGGGTAGCCTTTAAATGCTGCCGACAAATCGTACCATTCCAAGCGAAACAAGAAATTTCAGATTGCGTGCAAACAGCAGGTTCCTCGACTCCGCTGCGCTCCGCTCGGAATGACACATCTGTTTATTTATGAAACCACTTCCGGCGCTTTTTCTCATCTCTGCGAAGCCACGAGGCAATCTGCCAAAATTTTTCCCGCTCGCGCTGGATAAGTTATGCCGATAGACGCGCATCCCACTTCCGCCGCACCCGCACCCACGGAGAATGCCGCGCTGGGTGGCTTTTTGATTGTGATTGCATTTCTGTGCGTCGCGATCATGAGCGCGCTTGGGAAGGCCGCCGCGCACGTCCCGACCGGGACCATCGTCTTCTTTCAGAATTTCATCAGCCTGGTGCTGTTTCTGCCGTGGGTGTTGCGTCACGGTGTCGCCGGCGTAAAAACTTCGCGCACATGGTTGCACATTTTGCGCGCCGTGGCCGGGCTGTTGTCGCAGGTGCTAATGTTTGCAGCCGTCAAAAAGATGTCGCTGATGAATGCGGTGCTGCTTTCCAATTCCGCACCGCTTTTTATTCCTCTCTTCACATGGGCATGGCTGAAAAAGAAGATCAGCGGCGTTGTGTGGTGCAGCCTTCTTCTCGGATTTCTGGGCGTCGTCCTCATCCTGAAGCCGAGTGCGGCGCTTCTGTCGAACCCCGCGGCGCTGGTGGCCACCAGCGCCGCTGTGTTTTCCGCGTTCGCTCTGGTTACGGTCAATCGCCTTTCCACCACGGAAACGACGGAACGTATTCTGTTCTACTATTTTTTGATTTCCTCGCTGCTGACTGCGCCCTATGCCGCCGCGCAATGGCATAGCCCCACCGAAAAAGAATGGATCTATCTGACCGGTATTGGATTCTTTATGGCCGCCAGCCAACTGCTCATTATCCTGGCCTACCGGCATGCATCGGCCGAACGGATCGCACCATTCAATTACTCCGTGGTTGTTTTCTCCGGCCTGATCGGCTGGCTGGTCTGGAAGAACAGGCCGGATATGTTGTCCTTATTCGGCGTGATTCTGGTTACGCTGGGAGGAATCGCCAGCACAAAATTCGGCGGCCCGGAATCGCGCGGACACTTCGGCTGGATTGGGCGCTGGAACCATCGTTTCCAAAGCAGCGGCACGCGGGAAGCAGTTTGATTCCGATCAGACCCGGAGCACGGGAGACGCGCCGTTCGCCAATCGAATCGTCGGGATCTTCCGGAGAATTTCCACGACTTCCTTGACCATGCGGTCGTCGAGTTCCGCGGCCTGCCGCAGAGGAACCGGATAACGCACCACCGCTTCCAGCCCGGAGCCGGTGAAGCGAACCCTGGCGACCGGTTTTGGGACATCCAGATACATGGCCATGGTATCTTCGATGGTCATGTGCTTTCGCTCCAGTAACTTGCTATAGCTCGCATATACGTCACTGACAGCGGTCAGCAATTCCTTTTGTGCCAGGTCCACGTCCGCCTCCGGATGCAATGGAAGGGCGACCTCGCGCCACGTGTATTCGGTTCCAGGCACCTGCTTGAAAAGCGGATTTGTCTGAAACAGCACGGAATTGGGGAATACGCAGATGCGTCCTGTCGGCTGCATATCGACGCCGCTTCCGGTGAATTCCATCATGTAGAAACGCACTAGGCCGATATCCACCACATCGCCGGTCACGGCATTGTTCCCGGAATAGACCACGGTCACCCGATCGCCGACGCGGACACCGTATCGGCCAACCAGAAAGAAGTACGCCGCGATTGAGAGAATGATCGCCTGCAGGGCGACCGCGATGCCAGCCGTGATAAGGCCCGCGTAGGTCGCCAGCGAACTGAAATCGCTGACAAAACCCAAAAGTACGACAACGAACATACAGAAACCCGTGACCGCTCTGCGCAGCACGAGAAACTGACGTCTGCGACGCGCATCGTGGACATAACGGAATGTCGCCCGGCGCCATAGCCAGGAAAAGAGCCAGATGAGGCCGAGCGCGATCAGAATCATCGCGACGCGCAGCAGCAGCGTTCGCAGGATGGTTCCGTAGTCGTGCTCAATGGAGGTACGCAGTTGGTCCAGATTGGCGTGGCTCTGCTCCAGCAAGACGAGTTCCTGGCTGAGCGGGAGGGTCGCGTTGGAAAGCTGCTTGAAGCGCCGCACCAGATCGGTCATTTCCCGCTGCTGCTGCGCGGGCGTTTGCGCTGCTTGCTGCGTGGAACCTGGGGCAGCGGACGCTCCAGGCTTGGCGGTCGCGCTTGCGCCCGTCCCAGTGTTTACAGCGGTCGCACCGGCTGGGGGATTTCCGCCGCTGCTCGCTCCTGCATTCCCCAGCTCGAGCTGGCCTTGTTGCAGCGTCGCGCGCAGGGCCACGAGCAGCGGGGCGCGAAGCTGCTGCGTGGAAGTCTGCAACCTTGTGGTGTCATCCTGCATTTGACTCAGCACGCGCAGGCCGCTCATCAAATGGATCATCTCGCCCATCTGGCCGATCAGTCCTTCGGTTTGCGCGTTGCCTACGATGGAAGGCTGGGAACTGTGCGCCGCAGCAGCCGATTTTCCAGCCGTTTTGACGTTGGCCCCGGAATTGGCTGCCGCCATCGCGGGCATGGTTTGCTGCAAGGCCAAAATTCTTCCCGTCATCTCGCTGGTCGATCCATTCGGATTTTCCGAAGTAGAGACAAATGAGGCGAGTTTCCGCAGGTTGTCTTCGAGCGCCTGCGCCAATTGCAGTTGGCCTTGCAATGTGTCCCTCTCGGTAAGGAGGGCGGGGCGATCCTTGGCGCGGGCGGATGGAATTTTTGCGTTCACGGCATCCAGGGCCGCCTTCAGATTTTGTATCTGCTGCGCCGTCCGTTGCTGCGCATTCAAGATGTTCTGCGCATCGACCGCATTTTGAGCGCTGGCGCTGGATGGTGACGATTTGGCTGACGAACTCCCGATCAGAGCAGCCTGTGCAAGCGCGGAGTCAAAATCCAGCTTGACGACTTGCTCGGCGAGCGACTGGCCGCTTTGAACATAAATCTCGTCACTAGGGCGAGATAGAGAAACATCCAACGACGTCCATTGCCGCGCCCAGCGCAATATGAGATTCAGGTGTTGCATGACGTCTGCCTCGGAATTGGGCGCACCGCCTGTAGCGGCCGAAACCGGCGAGGGCCGAGGCTTCGGCGGCGTCTGGCCACATGCGACGGAGGAGCCAAGAAGGCTGGCCGAGCCCATCCACAAAATTGCCGCGCGGGTCACGTTGCGAATCGATGAAAGCTGGATTTTCCCTGGAAACATCACTCTTTTTCTATGGTAAAGGAGCCAGGGCAGGTAAGAAAAAAAGACAGGAGAAGCTATTTCTCGCGGACCACAACAAAGTCCGGCACCCAGAGCAGGGCCCGCTTATATTCCGAATCGGGCAGAATGGCGAGATGCTTTCTCGCCGCATCGGCATGGGCATAGGCGGCGCGCATCGCATAATCCAGCGAGCCGTTGCGATGCAGGATGGTTAGAATTCGCTCGTGGCTGACCCGATCGAACGACTGGTCCTCTATGACCGCGACGATTTCGGCGCGCTCCTCTGCTGTACCGTTCTGGAGCGAATGGATTACGGCAAGGGTGGCCTTGCCCTCGCGCAGATCGCTGGCGGCAGGTTTGCCCAGCATATCTTCGCTTGCGGTAAGGTCCAGCACATCATCGACAATCTGGAAAGCGAGCCCAAGGTTCCGTCCATAATCGCCGAGGACCTCCTCGACCTGCTGCGACGCGCCTCCCAATACACAACCCAACTGCATGGAGACGCGGAACAGACACGCGGTTTTGCGATAGATCAGCTCGTAGTATTCCTGTTCGGTGAGCACCGCCCCCAGCCGCTCCATCTGAAGCAACTCGCCTTCGACCATTTGTTGGGTTAGGCCGATCAGCAGATCGAGGACGTGAAAGTTGCGTTCCTCCAGCGCCACGCGAAACGCCTGCATGTACAACCAGTCGCCCGCCAGCACGCATTTGGAGTTGCCCCATTCTGTATTGGCGGAGGGACGTCCGCGGCGGGTGTCGGCCACATCGATGATGTCGTCATGCACTAGCGTCGCCGTATGCACCATCTCGATCACAGCGCCGAGACGAATGGCGCTGGTCCCGGAGTAGTCGAGCGATTTTGCCGCCAGCAGCAGCAGCGCCGGACGAATTCGTTTTCCGCCGCCTTCGCGGAGATAGCCGGCGATCTCGGTAATGGAATCGACGTCGGAGGCGGAGAGGCGCTCGAATTCCTGCTCGATAGCGGCCAAGTCCTCGCGCAGCAGATCGAAGACTTCCTTCGCCGTCGTAATGGCCGCTGTGCTCAAGAAAGGTCGCTCCGCTTCGTTCGGGTACCGTTAATTCGACCGGTAATTCGTGAACTGCAGGTCAATCCCGAAGTCGTGCTTCTTCAACATTGCAATCATATCCTGCAATGTGTCCCGATCCTTGCTGCTGATGCGCACCGTGTCCGACTGGATCGCCGCCTGCGCCTTACTTTTCGATTCTTTGACGAGCTTCACGATCTCTTTCGCCTTCTCGATCGGGATACCCTGCTGCAGCGTGATCTTTTGCCGAACACTGGCGCCGGATGCCGGCTCGATCTTGCCGTAGGTCAGCGCTTTCAGAGACACACCGCGCTTGGCCAGTTTTTGCTGCAAAATCTCCGTTACCGCCTTCAGCTTGTATTCGTCGCTGGAGGCGAGTTGAATCGCCTCTTCCCCTTCCAGTTTGATCTCGGATTTCGAGTCTTTCAAATCGAAGCGGGTCCGGATTTCTTTTGACGCCTGATCTACAGCATTCAATACCTCTTGCGCATCCACTTTGCTGACCACATCGAAGGAATTCTCGCTTGCCATGTCTCTCCAGATCCTTACCTTTGCTCTAGCTCTGATACCGGTGTGTTCACCGCCCGCGTTATTCGTTGACGGACATCATCTGAGTCGGCTTGGTGCTGGCTTCCACGAATAAACGGCGGAAGTTCGCAGTGGTTGTTAAAGCAATGGTCTCATAATCCAAGCCGCGAATCTCGGCCAACTTCTCCGCCACGTTTCGCACCAGGGCCGGCTCATTGCGCTTTCCGCGGTGCGGCACAGGCGCGAGGAACGGCGCGTCGGTCTCGATCAGAATGCGATCGATGGGAACAGCCGCAGCCGCGTCGCGAATGGGCTGGGCCTTGGGAAAGGTCAGGTTCCCCGCAAAAGAGATCAGGAAACCCATGTCCATGGCCTGTTCCGCATGTCTGGGCTGACCGGCAAAACAATGGAGAATTCCTCCAAGCGCGGTCGACCGCCAATGCTCTTTCAGGAGAGCCAGCGTGTCGTCCCAGGCGTTGGTGCTGTCCGCCGAGGCGCGGCAGTGAATCAGAACCGGCAGATTGTGCGCGGCGGCGATTTTCATTTGATTGACAAAGGCCCGTTTCTGCACATCGCGCGGCGAATGATCGTAGAAATAGTCCAGGCCGATTTCGCCGACTGCGACGACCTCCGGCTCATCCGCCAGCGCGTTCAATTTTTCCAGCGCCTGAGTGTCTGCCAATCGTGCTTCATGCGGATGGATTCCGACGCTGGGCAGGAGGCGTGGCATATCAGGATTGGATGCATGTTCGCGGCTCAACTCCAGCGCGCGATGCATCGTCTCCGGGCCTTCGCCAATTCCGACGGCCAGGACTGTCTCGACACCGGCGGCTCGGGCGCGCACCAGCATAGCCTCGCGGTCCTCCGTGTAGCGTTCGCTGTCGATATGGGCGTGGGAATCTACAAGCATCTTAGGTGCTGCCCTTCCGCTGGGTACCCCATCCAAGCCTTTCTTTGGCTTGAATGAGGTGTGCGCGTTACTTCAGCCGCGCCCCGATTTCGACCTCTTCCAGAAATCCGGCCAGCACCGGCTTTCCCTTTTCGCCCACGGACGCCGCGACAATCATTCCGTTTGATTCCAGCCCGCGCAGCTTGCGTGGCGCCAGATTCGCAACGATGACAACTTTTCTGCCGATCAGGCTTTCAGGCGCGTACGCTTCGGCGATTCCGGCCACAATCTGGCGTTGCTCGTAGCCAAGATCGACCTCTAATCGCAACAGCCGGTCGGCCTTGGGAACGCGCTCTGCCACGCGAACGACGGCCACGCGCAATTCCACCTTGCTGAAATCTTCAATGCCGATCTTTTCGGCGCCGGGCGCAGGTGCGGGCGTGGGTGCCAGCGATTGTTCCACTGGAGCGGGCGGAGATGCGGACGGCGCAACATGGGTCGAGGACGCCTTCTCTGGGACTAGCGGCTGTGGCCGGGGAACGTCTGGAGCGGTAACGGCTTCCGGGATTGCGGCCGGTAGCGGAGCGACGCCCTGTACTTCCTCCGTGTTGAGCGGCGTTTGTGCGATGCGTCTCTCTTCCATTTCCTGCATACGTTCGATCGTTTCCTTTTCTGCGCGGGGAAATACTGGCTCTAGCTCGCCGAGCTTCGTGCCCGGCTTCAGTCCACCCCACTGCAAATCTTTCAGGTCCGCCTTTGCGATGTCGCCGAGGCCAAGCTGCTTCCAAACTTTCGCCGCCGCATCGGGAATCACCGGATAGACCAGAGCTGTGATTATCCTTACCGCTTCCGCACTCGCGTAAAGGATGTCGGCCAATTCAGATCGACTTTCTTCGTCATCCTTAGCTGCCAATTTCCAAGGCGCACTTGCAGTTATGATTCCATCAACTTCAGCAATCATTTCCCATACATATTCGAGCGCCTGCGAAAACTTGAGGTCATCGAACGAAGCACAAACTGCGGGGATTCCCCGGATTGCTGTGTTTGCTTCGAGGTCTTTCAAGGCAACTAAGTCGAGCCCTTTGATTCTCTCCGGCACAACGCCATTGAAATATTTCTGGATCATTGCCAGCGTGCGGCTGACCAGATTGCCGTAGCCGTTCGCCAGATCGGCATTGTAGCGCTGCACCAATGCATCGAAGGAAAAACTGCCGTCCTGACCGAAGACAATCTCGCGCAGAAGAAAATAACGCAGCGCGTCGGCACCCAGCACGTCGAGCACAGTTTCCGCGCGAACAATGTTGCCACGCGATTTCGACATTTTCGATTGCTCGAACAACAGCCATCCGTGCGCGACGATACTCTTCGGCAGCGGCAGACCGGCGGCCATCAAAAACGCAGGCCAATAGACACAATGAAACCGGCTGATTTCCTTGCCGATCAGATGCACGTCCGCAGGCCAATATCTGTCGAATTGTTCGTGATCGTCGCTGCCATAGCCGAGCGCAGTGATGTAGTTCGCCAACGCGTCCATCCACACATAAATGACATGCTTTTCATCGCCGGGAACCGGAATGCCCCAGTTGAAGCTGGCGCGGCTGATCGACAGGTCGCGCAGTCCGCTGCGCACGAACGAAATCACCTCATTACGCCGCGCTTCGGGACGGATGAACTCCGGATGCTCCTCGTAATACTCCAGCAGCTTGCGCTCGAACGCGGAGAGCTTGAAAAAATAGTTCTCCTCGCTGACGGTTTCCGTCAGCCGCCCGCAGTCCGGGCAGTGGGTTCCCGGAGGACCTTCGACATACAACTCATCGAAGACGCAGTATTGGCCCGAATAGGTTCCTTTGTAGATGAAGCCGCGCTTCTGCAGCTCGCAAAATAAGTGCTGCGCGCCGCGCTTGTGGCGCTCTTCCGTGGTGCGGATGTAGTCGTCGTAAGTGAGACCCATGCGGTCCCACAACGCGCGGAATTCGCCGGAAACTTCGGCGGTGAACTCCTGCGGAGTTTTGCCGGCCTTGGCGGCGGAGCGCTCGATCTTCTGTCCATGCTCGTCTGTGCCGGTCAGGAAATGGACATCGAAGCCGCGCATCCGCTTCCACCGCGCCAGCGCGTCGGCGGCGATGGTCGTATACGCGTGCCCCAGGTGCGGACGGGCATTGACGTAATAAATGGGCGTGGTGAGGAAAAACGCCAGCCTGTTCTCTTTTTTATTTTCCTGAGTAGCCATGCCGTGTGCGCTTCGTCCTCGCGCGTCGGGCTGAGTAGGGCGAGTCACACCTTATCTTAGGGTTGCTGGAATACTGCGTCAATCGTGGGGTACCCGCGCTCTCTGCTAGAATCCGCTGTAACCATTTCCGTCAACGGACAGAAGCCTTCGTGTATCGCACCAGCGAGCAATCCTTGTTGCACCATCTCGACTCCGTCCTTCGCCGGCTGTTTCCTGTGGAGCTTCCGCGGCTTGTAGTCGAAGAACCGCCAAAGGTGGAGATGGGCGACTACGCGTTGCCGATTGCCTTTGAGCTGGCGCGCACGCTGCGGAAAGCCCCGCGCAAGATTGCAGAGGAAATCATCGCGGCCATCGGAGATGTGCCGGGATTTGCCGGGTTTGAAGTCGCCGGCGCGGGATACATCAACTGTCGCCTGGACCGGAACACAGTCGCGCATGAGCTTGCGGCGCATCTGGAAAATCTGCCGCAAGAGACCGACTTCATCCTGGTTGAACATACCAGCATCAACCCCAACAAGGCCGCGCATATTGGCCACCTGCGCAATGCCATTCTGGGCGACACCCTGGTGCGCATGCTGCGGGCTGCAAATTATAACGTTGGCGTGCAGAACTATATCGACAACACAGGCGTGCAGGTCGCGGACGTGGTCGTCGCGCTGACCCATCTGCAGGCGATGAATCTGGAGGACGTTGAGCGCTGGATTGAATCGTTGCGTGCGGGCAACGTGCGCATCGACTACGCCTGTTGGGACCTCTACGCCAATGTTTCACAGTGGTACGAAGCCGATCCAGCAGAAAAAGAGGAGCGGCGAAAGATTCGGTTAGATACGCTGCACGCGCTCGAGGCCGGGGACAATGCGACGGCGGCCATCGCCGAGCTTGTTTCCACGGCCATGCTGCGGCGACATCTGGAAACCATGCTGCGGCTTGGAATCGAATATGATTTTCTGCCGCGAGAGAGCGAAATTCTCCATTTGCATTTCTGGAACGCCGCATTCACGCTGCTGAAACAGACTGGCGTGCTATATCTCGAAACCGAGGGCAAGAACAAAGGCTGCTGGGTGATGCGGCGCGCTGGAACCGCGGGCACAACCGGCGAGAATCCAGACGAAGGAGCGAAAATCATCGTCCGCTCGAACGGGACGGTTACATATGTCGGCAAGGACATCGCGTATCACCTATGGAAGTTCAACAAGCTCGGCCTGGATTTCGGCTACGCGCGTTTCTACGCCTACCCCGATCGTCGCGAGTGCTGGATTTCGACGGAACACGGCGAGCAGCCACATCCGCACTTTGGTCACGCCAATGCGATTTACAATGTCATCGACTCGCGCCAGGCGGACCCGCAGAACAATGTGATCGAAGCGCTGCGCGGCATGGGATTCCATCGAGAAGCGGACAATTATCACCATTTCTCCTACGAAATGGTCGCCCTGACGCCGCGTTGTGCGATGGAGTTGGGTTACGAAATTGCCGAGGAAGATCGCTCGCGTCCGTTTATTGAGGTTTCCGGTCGCAAGGGATTTGGCGTAAAGGCCGATGACCTGATCGACAAGTTGATCGAAGCGGCCCTGGCGCAGGTGAACGCGCGACATCCAGACCGTAACGAGGAAGACCGTCGCGACATTGCGTCGAAGATCGCGATCGGCGCGCTGCGGTACTACATGCTGCGCTATACCCGCAACGCTGTCATTGCGTTCGATTTTCAAGACGCGCTGAGTTTTGAGGGCGAGACCGGGCCGTATGCGCAATACGCAGTGGTGCGGGCGGCGAATATCTTCCGCAAAGCGGGCGTCACTCCCGCGGAGGCACTACGCCAGTTCGCGACGGTCGATGCGATCGGGTATTTTTCCGGCGAAGACGGCGACAGCCTGTGGGAACTCTGGCTGCTCGCTTCAAAATCCATGCGTGTGCTGGAGCGCTCCATCCAGAGCACCGAGCCGGCGTATCTGGCGAAGCATGTTTTTCAATTGGCGCAGCAGTTCAGCAATTTTTACCACCGGCATCACATTCTTACGGAGAGTGATGCCACGCGGAAGGTCCTGCTACTGGCAACAGCCGCCGTTGCGCAGCGGGAACTGATCCGCACCCTGGGCTGGATGGGGATCGACGTTCCGGAAGTAATGTAGCCATCAATCCGGGTAGCTGCGCACCCACTCGACAATGCTGCGCACGGCGATGCCGGACGGGCCTTTGGCGATCCAGGCCTTTTGCTCCTCCATCCAGGCAACCCCTGCTATATCGAGGTGAATCCACGGCGTGTCGCCGGCGAATTCTTTCAGAAACATGGCTGCCGTGATCGCGCCTCCCCATCTTCCGCCGGTGTTCTTGATGTCTCCAATATCGGACACGATCATTTCGCGATATTCATCTTCAACCGGCAGGCGCCAGAATTTTTCACCGGAAATCTCCAGCGCTTTCCGGAAATGTTCATACGTCGCTTCGTCGTTGGAAAACACGCCAGCATTCAACATTCCAAGCGCCACCACGCACGCGCCGGTCAGCGTGGCCGCGTCGATCAAATGCGTTGCGCCGAGTTGCTTCGCGTAATGCAATCCATCGGCGAGGACCAGGCGGCCTTCGGCGTCCGTGTTGATGACTTCGATCGTCTTCCCCGACATTGCGACGGCAATATCGCCCGGTTTGTACGACTTGCCGGAGGGCATATTCTCCGCTGAGCAGACAATGCTGATGACCCTCACATTGGGCTTTAACTGCGCAATCGCGCGCATGGCGCCGACCATGGCCGCCGCACCCGCCATGTCGTACTTCATCTTCTCCATACCGTCGGCGGGCTTTATAGAAATGCCGCCGGAGTCGAAGGTGATTCCCTTGCCCACCAGCGCCAGCACGGGGCCATCCTTCGGCGCATGTTCTGGCTCATACCGCATCACGATCAATGCAGGCGGTTCATCGGAACCTTTTGCCACGCTCCAGAATGCACCCATCTTCAGTTCGTGCAGTTTGTCCGTGCTATGAACCTCGCATTGCAGACCCTGCTCTTTGCACATCGCTGCGGCGCGCGCCCCAAGAACGGTCGGCGTCATGCGATTGCCGGGCTCATTCACCAGCGTTCGGGTAAAGTTCTGCGATTCGCCGAGGATCGTCCCTTCGCGGAAAGCGGCTTCAACCGCAACCCTGTCGGACGATGGGGGAGCCGCGATGGTGAATGTTTCAATGGAACGATCTTTGCGGTCAGAACGGTAGGTATCGGGATCGAAGTCGCCGACAAACGCTCCCTCGATTGCCGCGCGGGCGGCAGCAGCCGCATTGATCCCATCATGCTCCGGCAGAACGAAGGTCACTTCTCGAATGCCGCGCGGTTTGGCAAAGCGGACAGCGGTTCCCGCAGCCCTGCGGATTTCCGAAAGGGAAATTTTAGATAAGTTTCCCACGCCAATGATAAGCAGGCGCTTTGCTCTCAACTCCCGAGGGCCAAAAAGCAGCAGCGATTCGCATGGACTCGCCAAAAATTCTCCACTTTTTAATGCGGGCTTGTCGGCGCTGGCGATCACCGGGTCGTTGCTCAGAAGGAGAGGCTCCGCTGGCGCACTGTTGTCTGTGGAGGTGGATGCGTCTGCCGCCAAAAGGACCAACAGTTCGGTTGAAAGCGACGGCGCTGCGTTAAAGGTGAGGTGCGTCTTCATGATTCGATTTCAATTCCTTTCCACTTTTCGTCTGGGCCGTTCTCTGTCCCACCCTGGCCGCATAGAACGCGGCAAGGATGGGGCACCCGCATTTCTCCACCCTACGCATTGCGCCGTTTGCTGGCGGCGATGGCTGCCCTGGCAGCACGGTCGTCTTCCCGGCGTCGCTCGGTTTCACGCTTGTCCCAATTTTGCTTTCCCTTGGCCACGGCAAGCTCGCATTTCACCCGGCCGTGTCGAAAATAAAGCCTGGTCGGAATCAGAGTCAGTCCCTTCTGCTGCACCTTGCCCAGCAACTTGCGGACTTCCTCGCCATGCAGCAGCAGTTTGCGGGTGCGCACCGCATCGTGGTTCGTGTAGCTGCCGTGGGAATAGGGACCAATATGAAGATTCAGCAGAAACGCCTCGCCATCTTTTACCAGTCCGTAGGCGTCCCGCAGATTGGCCTTCCCTTCACGGATGGACTTCACTTCGGTTCCGCGCAGCACCATCCCCGCCTCGAACTTATCCAGTAGGAAATAATTGTGGCCCGCCATGCGGTTGACCGCCGCGTCGCGTTCGCCGGAAGCAACTGGATCGCGCGGCTTAGGTTTTTTGGGCGGGTTTGGAACCAGACTGGCAGGTAGGCGAGGCATCGTTCGACACTTGAAATCTCATGCTAGCACGCGCATGAAGGGCCGGCCCGCCTCGCGGCGTCGGTCGCCGCGAATGGTATAGTGGAGAAACAGCCCGCTGCTTTTGAGAGCGACATCGCCGCGCGCCCAGCGATGAAAGTTCCGGGTTCCATCGGATTCATGCCTTTGCGTATTTATTTGTTTTCCGGTCAGACTACCGCGACTGAGCGCGCATCCGTGCAGTCGGGCGCATGTCCACGCCTACATTTCTTCGGGCAGTTTCCGCGTTCGACCACATTGAGCGGCTTGTGCGCGCTGCTATTCTTTCTTGCCGTCCAGGGATCTTTTTCTCCGCTGCGGGCCGAATCCGCCAAAGAATATTACAAGCAGGGCAAGCGCGCGGAAATTCGCGAAGACTACATCACCGCGTATCAGGATTATCGGCAGGCGTGGCTGGCGAAGCCGGACGACATGGGATACAAGGAGTCGTATATTCGCCTCCGCTTCCTGGCTGCCTCGCAATACCTCGATCTGGGCAGAAAACTGCGCGACCAAGGGCAACTGAACGATGCGTTGACGGATTTTTTGCGCGCGCTCGCTATTGATCCGAGCTATGAGGCGGCGCAACAGGAAGCGAACCGGACGCGGGCAAAAATCAGCGGCGAGACTCCGCAGGCCAATGAGGACCAATCCGCAGTTACCTCCAAACAGGCCCAGGCGGAACTGGCCGATCTTGGCGGTCCTCTCCATCTGAAGCCGCTTTCGGACGAGCCGATCACCATTCACATGGTCGCCGACAGCAAGGTCGTTTATCAGACAATCGGCAAAATCGCGGGGATCAACGTGCTGTTCGACCCCGACTATACATCCAAGCGCATTCCGATCGATCTCGACCGCGTGACGCTTTATGACGCGCTGCGCAGTGTTTCGTTCGTCTCACAAACCTTCTGGAGGCCGGTCACCCGGGACACGATTTTTGTTGCGGCCGACACGCGCCAGAAGCGGACTGAATTGGAAGAGCAGGCGGTGCAGACATTCTACCTGGGCAACGTCACCCAAGCGAACGATCTGAACGAAATTCTGAACGCAGTCCGCAACCTGATGGATACCACGGTGAAGATGCAGGCCGTGCCAAGTCAGGAAGCCATCGTAATGCGCGGCACCCCGGACCAACTGCTGCTGGCGCAGAAGATCATCGACGATCTGGACAAGAGCAAGCCCGAGGTGGTTGTTGATCTCGCGGTGCTGGAAGTCGATAAAGATTTGATCCGGAATATCGGCTTGCAGTTGCCCGGTTCGATCGGCGTGCAGTTGCAGGCCTCCACTGCAAATACGACCGCGACGACCAGCACGACTTCCACCACTTCCACCACCTCCACCACCTCCACCACTTCCACCAGTTCGGGTCTGGAACTTAACGATCTCGGCAACATCAATGCAACCAATTTTGGCATCAATATCGGGGCAGCCACACTCAATTTGCTGCTGACCGATGCCGACACAAAGGTGCTGCAAAATCCTCAAATCCGCGCGGTGGATGGAGAAAAGGCCATACTAAAGATTGGCCAGAGGGTTCCGATTGCTACCGGCTCTTTTTCACCAGGCGCGGGCATTGCCGCCGCTGGCATCAGCCCGCTGGTCAGCACCCAATTCTCTTACATCGATGTCGGCGTTCAAATCGAGATGCAGCCGACCATCCATTATGACGGCGACGTTTCGATGAAGCTGCACATCACCGTTTCCAGCATAGCTAGCGAAGAGAACCTTGGCGGTATCGAGCAGCCGGTGATCGCAAATCAGGAAATCCAGCAGAACATTCGCATGAAAGAAGGCACGGCCAACCTGCTGGGAGGGATTCTGCAGCACACGAAGAGTCTGACTGTGGGTGGCACGCCAGGACTGGGTGAAATTCCCCTCCTGAAATATCTATTCAGTTCCCAGCAAACCGAAACCATGAACGATGAAATCGTCTTCGTGCTGATTCCGCACCTGGTGCGGCGCATTGATCTGACGCCACTCAATTTGCGGACGATCGATACTGGAACCGGCACTAATGTAAGCCTGCGGATGAACCAGCCGTTGCCCAACGATGTGGCGTCCGCCGTGATTGCCAGAACCGGACGGCCCCCCCTCACATTTGAGCCAAGCACTCCGCCGCAGGGCGCCGCGGAAGCAGCGAATCAGGCTGTCAGTCAGTTTGCCCAGGGAGCGCGGAACGCGGGGATGAACCCCCCGGACGCGGCGCCGCCACAGCTTTCATTTTCTCCGCAACAGAGTACGCACAAGGTCGGTAGCACTTTCCAGATGCAGGTGGATCTCACCGGCGGCCACGACGTCTTTTCGGTTCCCATGCAACTGCACTACGACCCGCGGGTGCTCAATCTGGTCAATGTGGATACCGGCAACCTGCTGGCAAAGGATGACCAGACGACTGCGTTGGTTCACCGTGACGATGGCAATGGAAACGTGACCATCAGCGCTTCGCGTCCTCCAGGAGTTCCGGGCGTCACCGGGAGCGGCAATCTCTTCACCCTGACGTTTGAGGCTAAGGCGCCAGGCGACGCGACGGTGCAGGTCGTCAAATCGGCTGCACGCAACAGTGCACAAACCATTCTGCCCATCCTTGCCGGCTCTCCCGCAACCGTGCATGTGCAGTAGCCTGAAGGAGGCAGGGAGCGCTTCACAATGGAATTGATGGCAATGGACAGAAACCGTCCCGGTCGCCGCGGCCAGCAAGGACTTACGCTGGTCGAACTGATCGTGACCGTGGCCATTCTTGCCATTCTGGCGTCCGTCGCCTACCCGATTGCGCGATTTCAGATTCAGCGGCAAAAGGAGCAAGTCCTCCGTGACGATCTTTGGACGATGCGTCGCGCGATCGACAAGTATAAAGACGCCGCGGACCGGGGCGCGATCCGAACGTCGATCGACAGCTTTGGCTATCCACCGGATCTGGACACGCTGGTCAACGGCGTCGATATCAAAGATCACAAAGTGAAATTTCTCCGGGCCATTCCGGTCGATCCCATGACCAGTAAACAGGATTGGGTATTGCGCTCCATGCAGGACGACCCGGACAGCGACTCCTGGGGCGGCCAGAACGTGTTCGACGTGCATTCAAATTCCCAGGGAACGGCACTGGACGGGACAAAGTATTCGACATGGTGACCGCCGGAAAAGCGCTGACCCCACAATCGGAACGACATCCCCTGCTTCGCGCGCTGCGGATTCGTGCAGGCGCTGAGCAGGTGCTCGCGCAATCACGGCGGCAGCGCGGCTTCACGCTGGTGGAGCTGATGGTCGTGATGCTCATCATTTCCATTCTGCTGGCCATCGCCGTGCCGAGCTTCATCTCCGCAATCCGCAGCGCGCGCGAAGCCGCGTTGCGCGAAGACCTGCACACCATGCGCGACGCGATCGAACAATACACGGAGGACAAGCAGGCAGCTCCGCAGTCGTTGGATGACCTAGTACAGGCCGGATACCTGAAGAAGATGCCCATCGATCCCATGACGCGCCGCGCCGACACCTGGGTTCCCGACCAGTCGGATACTTACAGCAGCATCGACCAGTCGCAGCCCGGCATCGACGACGTGCACAGCGGTTCCGATCAGGTCGGCGGCAACGGAGTCCCGTATTCCCAATGGTGACGCGGATCGGGGACAGCGAGTCTGGCATTCGCCCCACTGCGGACCCATACCCTGTGCCGCGGCAGACCGCGGTCTATCGAAAATATCTTCTGCTCCAGGCGCTCGCCGGTTCGCACTTTCAAGGCTCTCTAGCGGGAAAGCTGGTCGCGTGCCTGGGATTTGGGCTGGACGGCTCAGAATGGGCGATAGCGACCATCATTGCCGGCGGAGCCTTCCTCGGCATGGAACCCGATCCGCAGTGGCTGAAAGCCGGCGTCCGCAACGCCTCATGCAATTTCATGGTCAACACGCTCGACGAGGCATTGCGCGTGCTGAAGAATGAAGTGCGCAAGGGCAAGCCCGTCTCTGTTGGTCTGCTCGGCCCTGTTGCCGAAACGCTGGCTGCCATGGTTGAACGCGGGGTTCAGCCGGATTTATTTTCGGACAGCAGGAACGGTGAGGCATTTGGCGATGCGAACCTGGCGGAGCATCAGGCGCTGCAGCAGCTCATTGCGCGAGGGACCATTCTCGTACCTGTAAACGAGAGCGTGAAGTCCGCGACGGAGACTTCTGCGCAGGTTGAAATTGTCTGGAACGCGGGCACTCCTGCCGATATGCGACGCCTGGATCAGATTGCACTCAGCTGGCTGCAGCACGATGATAATCTTCGTCGCCGATGGCTGGAGCAGGCCGGCGGATTCTTCTATCGACAGCTTCCGCTGGAGCGCATATTGAAGCTGCAGCGCGGCGAACTCACTTCTTTGCTCGACGCGTTGAGCCATGCGAGCCTTCTTCTCGCGCCGGCAGGCGCCCGCTGGCTCGATTCCGACGCGACACCCCACACAGCGGCTTTTTGAGCGCCAGGGGATTACACTTCCGCACTGCTGGAATGCTCCGCCAATCTCTGGATCGCAATCCAAAGGTCGGCAATGCCTCGTCCATCTTTCGCGGAGCACATCAGCATCTCCTCCGTTCCCAAAGCGTGACGGAGGCCCTTTAGTGCCACTGTGCGCCGATTTCCGGAGAGCTTGTCAGCTTTGGTGCCGACCACGATTCGTGGTCGCCCGATGCTGTCCAGATATTCCGCCAGCAACTCATCTCCCGGCTGCGGCGGAACATTCATATCGACGAGGCAGACGCAACCGGCCAGCGGTATTCGGTCGGCAAGATACGGATTGATAAAGGCCGGCCATTCGGCGCTGATGGAGCGGGAAAGCTTTGCGTAGCCATAGCCGGGCAGGTCGGCCAGGATGAGTTCAGGTTTTGCTATAGATTTTCCGTATAAAGCGAAGAAATTGATGGCACGGGTGCGTCCCGGTGTCGAAGAGACGCGCGCGGCGGGTCCACCCAGCAGCGCGTTGATCAGGCTGGATTTGCCCACGTTGGAGCGCCCCAGGAAAGCAATCTCCGGTACGGAAGGCTGGGGAAATTGCATCGCTCTGGTGGCGGAGAGCAGGAATTTTGCGCGATAGCGGGGCATGAGTGAATCCGGTATTCAGAGTAGATTGGAAAGTGGAGACATGCCAACTCTGTAGCAGGCAGACTGCAGGTCCCTCCACCGGCCGAGCCTGCCTCTACTGTACCGGATGCAGCAGCATCGCCGACACCGGTTCTACCGGTGTTTTCATCACGGCGCGATCGCGTCCATCCTGCTTGGCGCTATAGAGCGCCCGGTCCGCGGCCTCAACCAATCGATCCGCGCGTGCGTTGTGACTCGGAATCTGGGCTGCAACTCCCACACTTACGGTGATCGTGACCGCACGGCCGATTCCTGCCTGGAAAAGCTGGTGCCGCACTTTCAGGCAAATGCTTTCCGCCAAGGTACGTGCCGTGACCGAATCGACGTCCGGCAGCAGTACCGCGAATTCATCGCCTCCATAGCGTGCCGCAATGTCTCCGGGCCGCCGGGCGACCTGCCGCAAAATGCCCCCGAGCGCCTGCAGACAGGCGTCGCCCGCGCGATGGCCGTAGGTGTCGTTGACGCACTTGAAATTGTCGATATCCACCATGAGCAGCGCCAGCGGGCTGCCGGTTCGTCGTCCGCGACGCCACTCTTTTTCCAGCCCGTCGTCGAAGCGCCGGCGATTCGCCAGCTCAGTCAGGCTGTCGCGCTGCGCCTGTTCCTGCACTTGTTGGTGGGCCTCCGCCAGCTTCTCTTCCGCATCTACGCGCCGGGAGATATCGCGCACGTTGGCGACAAACGCGTTCGGCTTTCCGGACTTCTCGTCCCGCAACGTCCGGACGTTCGCCTCCATCCACAAATATCGGCCGTCTTTGTGCTGGGTGCGGTAGCGGAGTGTTCGCCGATCGTCGCCGTGCAGCATCTCCTGCAGCATCCGGTGAAATGCGGGGATATCGTCGGGGTGCATCAGCTCCACGGAATCGTGGCCTGTCCATTCCTGACGAGTCCAGCCGAGCGCATCCTGGACTGCGGGCGAGACATAAAGGCGGTGCCCCTCCAGACTTGAAAGCACGACAATGTCGCGCGAATTGTCCGCCAGCAGCCGATAGCGCTGAATTCCAAGGCGAAGGCATTGATGCAGTTGGCGCTGGCGTTCGAGCATCGCGGCGAACGGAACGACGGAGATCACGAGCACGAGCATTGCGATTTGGAGATCGAGGATACTGCCCCGCATGGTGGCGCCTTTTTCCATCCACAAAGGTCCGTGGCCGCGCAAGGTATACAGCGTGCCGATGACGGCTATCTCGAAAATGGCAGTCACGCCGCCCAGAATCCCCGCTTCAAACACGACCAGCATCAGCAAAGGCACGCAAAGAAAGCGCAGGGAATAATGCGTCTGCTCGAATACAGCGATGGACACACAAAAAACCAATAACAAAACGCTGACCGACCGAAGGACTCTCTCTCGACCAAAAACTTTTCGCAAGTCGCTGCTGGACCATGCGAGCACGAGGGGGGCCAGAACGGCCATCCCCAGCGCGTGAGCTGGATACCATTTGCCCAACAAATGCCAGAACGGAATGCCAAGGGCGACATGACAGCAGGTCGCCGCCAGAACTCCTGGCGCAAGTGGAGCGACTGCTACGGCGAACAGCAAAAACCGGCCCATCGAACCGGGCGAAGCCAGATCTCGATCGCGACCGAGCGCCCATCGCAGCAGCGAGGCCGCAATCAATGCCTCCAAGACGTTGCACACTGCGACAGCAGCGGCGAGCGATAGCGGCACACCAACAGACACGGCGACGACAGCGTCGCCCAAGCAGGCGGCGATAAGGAACGTCCACCATAGTTTCCGGGGGCGGCCAAGGAGCAAAGCTGTCAGGACGCCATTCGCGATCCAGAATATCGCGGTGTGTTGACTGTTTTGGGCCAGCAGACGACTCGTCGCGCACAGCACTCCAAACCCCACCGCCAAAGCCGCAGTGATGCCGATCGTTTTTGCAGTCGAAGGAATGGCCTCGTAGAAATGCAAGGGCCACAACGGCTCGGAATCAAAATCCTCTTGAGAAAGTGCTTCCTGCAACGGTTGCTCCGGTCGTATGAATTTCATCAGGCTGGCTGCCCTGGACGAGTTGCAAACAAAACTGGCATTCATCTTTGGGATTTGGCCTATTCTTCGGCAGAAAGGTGGCGAAACTCCAATCGAATCATGCAGGTTCGGCGCAATTCCAGCCGGGCCGCTCCCTGAATGGGAAATTGTTGCGCCGGACAATCCTCCAGGCGACAATGCGGTTCCCCGATTCCGATGTATTCGGGCGGTAACCGGATAAAGTTCAATTCAGGAATGAGGATCGTGGCGGCGCAGTTCTGCGACGATCTCCGCCGCTGCCTGGCGCGCCAGGTCATCCTTTTCGCGAGGAAAAGAGATCGCGCCGACCCGCGCGTGACCGCCTCCGCCATAGCGCTCGCAGATTGTGGCCAAATTGACCATGTCTTCCGGCTTGACCCTGGTCCAGGGATTGGAACCAACGGCGATTTTGGTGCGAAAACTGGAGCGGCTGACTCCCACACTGTAGGTGGCTTCCGGATGCAGGTAGTAAGGAATGAACTTGTTATATCCCTCGAGCGGATGGTCCGTGATGTCGAAATAAATGGTTCCCTGCTCGCACGAAGACCGTTCCCGTATCAGTTGAAGCGCCTGGCGGTGCCGCTCCAGAAGACTGGGCAATAGATCGCGCACGAACGGCTGTTCCAGAATTTGCGCGAAGCTCATCGTGGTCAGCAGCGGAATCAATTTCGGCACAAATCCCGGGTCCTGGGTCGATTCAATGGCCATGGTCAATTTCATGGCAGGCTCAGCCATTTCGACCGCGCTCTCCGGACTGTCGTACAGGGCGCCATCGACGATGTCCGCCCAGCGCACCAGTTCGGCCACCGGAGCCGCATCGAATCCAAAATGCGTTGAGGCAATATGGGCGAGAAAACTGGTGCAGGAAATATACGAAGGGTCGTAAAATTGCCGCTCGCGAATTTTCGGGTCCTGCTGGCCGGCAAGAAAATGCCGGTGATCTTCCGGCGTCAGAAACGCGCTGAGGTGGTGGTCGAACCACCAGGTGATCGCCAGGGAAGGCGAATATTTGAAATCGACAATCGCATTTTCATCGCCGGTAAAATCTTTTTCATTGAACAATGCGCCGGCGCGATGCACCAGACCGCAGAATTTGTATTCCGCGTCTGACGCGATGCATTCCCGATGGAACTTCGCGAACAATGAGGCCGAACAGGCCCCGTCAAAACACTTGTCGTGATAGAAAACTCGTACATTCACTAGAAACAATCGCTCCGCCGCCACCGCACTCGATGGACAGTCATTTTTCCGTTGGGCTGAAACAACTAGGATTGCTTGCTAATGCCGATGTGTCAAGCGAGTGTACTTCGATACAGGGACCGACAACCGTGCGCGGAATGAGGATGAGCGTTTCTGGTCTGCTCTGCATCCAACCTCGGAGAGGTAAGAAAATGACAAAGTACGGACTAATGGCAATCCTTGAGGCGAAGCCCGGCAAGGAAAATGAAGTGGAGCAATTCCTGCGCGGCGCACTGCCGCTTGCACAAGCGGAATCCGGAACCGTTTCCTGGTACGCGCTGCGTCTCGGCAACACGAAATTCGGCATCTTCGACACGTTCAACGATGAAGCGGGACGGAAAGCGCATCTGTCCGGAAAGATCGCGGAGGCGCTCTTCGCCAGAGCGACGGAACTTTTCTCTCAAGCACCCAAGGTCGAGCAAGTGGATATTCTTGCCGAAAAAAATTCATAAGAAGGCGCCGCACAAACCGATGGTGTCTTCCCGAGCGAACTGGCTCCCAACGCGCGACTTTTGCGCGTTGGGAGGAAAGCGAAGAACCTCGCATTGTGTCGGCAAACAGCAGGTTCCTCGACCTCGCTACGCGCCGCTCGGAATGACAAGTCTGTTTATAAGGTCGCTAGGCAACTTCTAGCCTGATTGCCGGAAAGGAAGTACTGCTAGACTGAAAACCGAATGGTGGGATACCGGTCGAGGTCTGCGCAGAGTGCATCGCCTCACCGGCGGCGCGGCGGGCTGGCGCTCATCGTGCTGTTTCTGTTGTTGCTGGCAGTGTTCGCTTTATGCTGGGGCGCCACCGTCTGGCTGCGACGCGCTATGCGCGCCTCACTACCGCGATTGGATGGAACTGTATCGCTTCCAGAATTGTCCCAATCCGTAACTGTCCGCCGCGACCGGCACGGCGTTCCCCACATTTCAGCCTCGAACATGGACGATCTGGTCGTGGCGCAAGGCTACGTCACGGCACAGGATCGTCTATGGCAGATGGACATGCTGCGGCGCTACGCCAGCGGGAACTTGTCCGAAATATTAGGGCCAAGCGCTGTCAAGCACGATCGCGCGCAGCGCATCCTTGAGATTCGGAACGCGGCAGAAGCCACTGTGCGGGCAATGCCGCCCGCCGATCGCCACTGGCTGGACGATTATGCGCGCGGAGTAAATGCGTACATCGTCGAATCAGAAAACAATCTTCCAGCCGAGTTTCGTTTGCTGCATTATCTTCCACAGCCATGGCAGCCGGTCGACTCCGTGCTGGTTGCGCTGAACATGGCGCAGTCGCTCAGCATGGATTTTCCCACCAAGCTTGCACGCGAAAAAATTGAGGAGCGCCTGCACTGGCCGGTGCTGGTTCACGATCTTTATCCCGTCGGTTCGTGGCGCGACCATCCTCCGATTTCTACGGAGCCCGACATCACCGCGCCGCAAGTGGTTCCGCAGATTCCGTTGGATTCCTCCCAGGCAGCGTTGCGCGACAATACGGAAGACCTTCTGCAGCTTGAAAAGCTGCTGCCCTCCGCGGACAATCCCGACTGCCATGAGTGCGCCCCGGGATCGAATGACTGGGCCGTTTCCGGCGCGCACAGTGTTACTGGATTGCCGCTGCTGTCGAATGACATGCATCTCGATCACACGATTCCCAACACGTGGTACGAAGCGCAACTCAACGCGGGCGACTTCAACGTCGCGGGCGTCACGCTGCCCGGCGTTCCATTCGTGATTGTCGGACATAATGCGCGCATCGCGTGGGGCTTCACGCTGCTCTACGCAGACGTGCAGGACGTTTATATCGAGCAGACACGAGGCGACCAATATAAATCGCAGCAAGGATGGCTCCCTTTTACCGTAGATCACGAAGTCATCCATGTGCGGGGCGGCCGCGACGTTTCATTCGACGTGCTGCGCACCGACCATGGCCCTGTGATTACGCCGCTGATGCCGCATGAGAAGCGCACTCTTGCCCTGCGCTGGACGATCTACGATCCGAGCGCCGTGACGCTGCCTTTTTATGACGTGGGCAGCGCGCAGAACTGGCAGCAGTTCCGCACTGCAATCGCGCGGTTCGGCGGTCCACCGCAGAACGCTGTGTATGGAGACGTCGACGGGAACATTGGATATCAAGCCGTGGGAAAGGTTCCGATGCGGCCGAACGGACTGATGGGAGTGCCCATCGCGGACGCGAACCACGAGTGGCAGGGTTACGTTCCGTTCGAGAAGCTGCCGTCGGTCTACAATCCGCCCAGCGGAATTCTAGCGACGGCGAATTCCAGAATCACGCCGGACGATTATCCGTACCCATTGACGCTCGATTGGGCCGCACCTTATCGCAACGAGCGCGTCTGGAAGGTGCTGGCCGGCAAACCGAAATTGTCCACCGCCGACATGCTCGCGCTGCAAAACGACGTGTACTCCACGCTGGATCAGGAGCTGGCGCAGCGATTCACCTATGCGATCGACCATGCCGACCATCCAAACCGCCGGCTCCGCGAGGCGGCGGACCTGATGCGCTCGTGGAATGGCGAAGTAACAGTATCCACACCCGCGGCGACGATCGTCGATGCCGCGCGTGCCACGCTTTGGCCCATGATTCTGCGGCCGCGCCTGGGAGACGATTGGGAACTTTATCGCTGGTACGAATCGTCCTTCGTGGAGGAGGCGATCGTCAGCGACCAATCGCGGCGATGGCTGCCGCCGAATTACAAGAACTGGAATGATTTTCTGGCGGATGCAGTCGACCGCGGAATGACTGCACTGAACGCGCCGCAAGACCTGAAGAACTGGCATTACGGCGACGTGCATCCGGTCGAGGTGGAACATCCGCTGTATGGATCGATTCCGTGGCTGCGTGGCTGGACCGGGACTGGCGTAAATCCTCAATCCGGCGACGGCACTACGGTCAAGCAGGTTTCACGCAGCTTCGGACCGTCCGAAAGGCTTACCGTGGATTTTTCCAATCTCGACCACTCGACTCTGAATATCCTTACCGGACAGTCTGGCGATCCGCTCAGTCCGTATTACATGGACCAGTGGCGGTATTGGTATTCCGGAACCACGTTCGCGCTGCCCTTTAGTGACGCCGCCGTGCGCGACGCGACCGCGCACACGCTCACGCTGATTCCATAAACGGTTTTGTCGGTCTTCCCCGACAGCGTTCATGGAACCGTAAATCTCTCTCCACCCTTCGCGATGAGGCTGCGAAGGATGGGCACCCGCGCAGTCCGATATGATGATGAGAACTATGTCTCCTGATGTGCAGCAAATTTTACGCATCGGCGCGGAACTGACCGACCGCGCACTGGACCGTCTTTTGCCGAGTGCCGACGCGACGCCTGCATCAATTCATCGGGCGATGCGCCACAGCACATTTGCAGGCGGCAAGCGGCTGCGGCCCACGCTCTGCATGGAAGCCGCGCGGATGGTTCAGGCGAATGGTGAGCTTCCCGACGGCGTGGACGAGCTGGGTGCCGCGCTGGAGATGTTGCACACATATTCTCTGGTCCATGACGATCTGCCGGCGCTCGACAATGACGATTTGCGACGCGGAAAGCCGACCTGCCACGTAGTGTTTGGCGAAGCGACGGCGATCCTTTGCGGAGACGCGCTCCAGACGCTCGCCTATCGAACTCTTTCGGGATTGCGCTGTCCGCCTGCGGCAGCGGTTTCCATCATTGCCGAAATTGCGCGGGCTACCGGCACGCTGGAAGGGATGATCGGCGGTCAGGTGATGGATCTGGAAGCCGAGGAGAAAATTCCCACCGCCGATCTGGTGCGGGCGATTCACAAAGCAAAGACCGGCGCGCTCATCACCGCTAGCCTTGTCACGGGCGGCATCTATGCCGGCGGTGATGGGGGTGCGATCGAGCATTTGCGAATCTTCGGTCAACGTGCCGGACTGGCGTTTCAAATCGTCGATGACGTGCTGGACGTGACGGAAAGCTCCGAACACCTCGGCAAGACTGCCGGGAAGGATGAGGCGACCGTCAAGGCCACATGGCCGGCGGTGTACGGAGTGGAGAAATCTCAGATCGACGCGCGAGAGCTGATCGATACAGCGTTTGCCGAACTGGACAGCTTCGGCCCCAGCGCGGCGCCGCTAAAGAGCGTTGCGCGATATCTGGTAGAGCGGAAAAACTAAAGCGACCCGGGCTCTGCCGAACTCCGCTCAGGATGACGCTACTTTTTTGGATTACTTTACTGATTGCCGCGCTCACCGCCCGGTCGATGCAGTCAATGCGGTCAATGTGTTCTTTTGGCTTTCCGGGTGCATGGTGACAAAATAATTCTGCTCTTCCAGGTTGTGATAGAAGATGCCCGCAAGTTCCGCCGCTTTTGGCCCGTAAGTGTCCCGGCCGCCTTCAAGAAAAACCACTGCCACCAGTCTTCCGTATGGTGTATCCGCGTAGGAGCCAAACCAGCCGAAGCGCGTGCCGTTGTTCGAGCAGGTCCCAGTCTTCCCTAGCACTGGAAACTCCTTGAAATTAGCCTGCACGGAGCGCCCGGTGCCGAACTTCACCACGTCCTCCATGCCGACGCTCATTGCGGGAATCAATGGGCCGATATTCAACTGCCGTTTCACGCTTGGTTCGAAGCTGGCGACTTCCGCCGGCGACTGCGGATGCTGAAGATAGTAGAGCGTGCCGCCGTTGGCCATCGCCGCCACCAGGGCGCCAAGTTGCAGCGGAGTGACCGAGACGCTTTCGCCGAACGAACACATGCGTCCCACCCCGCCCATATTTTGCGGCAGTACGTGATCGGGATAGATTCCCAGTTGCTCCCCGGGAATGTTATAGCCGGCAAGCTCTCCTAGGCCGAACATGTTCGCGTAATACTTCACTCGATCGAAGCCAAGGCGTCGGCCCACGGTTTCAAAGTATAAGTTGTTGGAGTGCGCCAGAGCGTCGGTCAAGGTCATGTGGAAATGACCACCGAGATCGACGGGCGTGTCCTTGGTGATAATTCCCTCTTCCAGTGCAGCTAGTGCAACAGAGAGCTTGATGGTGGAGCATGGCTCCGCGCCGCTCGACAGCGCCAGACGTCGGTTGACCATGGCCAGAATGCGCCCGTTGTCCGGATTGATCACGACGATAGTGCCGTTCATATCACCCAGCGCCGCGACCGCCGCCTGTCGCACGATCGGGTCTTCCCCTCCGGTGATGTCTCCCACCGTCTGGTCCTGCGCATAGGAGCTGGCGGTGAAGTGCTCATAGTAGCGATGGTACCGGCGCCGATATCGGCGATGGGAATAGGAGACGCGGCGAAGGGTGTGCCGAGTCCGCGTCGCTGTGCTGGATGTCGATCGAACGTGAGCCGCGTGGTGAATCCGTCGCCTGCGGCGGCGATGCGCGCGGGTGGTCGTGGAAGCCGCGTTGCCGGAGGTCGCAGCGGGAACTGCCGCAGAGATTGGCCGCGCCCAGAGCGCGGCGGGCACTGCGAGCAAAGACACACAAACCAGCCCGGGGAGGATGGAAAACAGCTTCATGAAGACTGCACCTGTATGCACGCGACTACGGCGCGCATCGTTAGCATGGTAGTACAACCGTGTCGGTTTCTCTAAGACAATTCATTGCGGCGCAGATAAGCCGGCACATCCAGCTGCTGATCCTCCGCGTCTGTGCTTTTCGCTGCTACAACTTGGCGGCCGCCGTTATGCGGCGCGCCTGATGTCTGGGATGCCGCCGAAACCGTAGACGGCGCCGATGCCGGACGATGATTGTTGTCGTCCGAGGTATTGCCCGCCGAAGCAGCAGGCTGCGCCGCTCCTTTCCGATCCGATGATAACTGCGATTCCAGTTCGTCCACTTCGCTGGCGAACCTCGGCACAGCCGGCCTGGCAGCCTGCCGCTTCGCGGCCGCTTCCCTGGGAGCTGACGAAGGCGTTGCCAACGAATACTTGCCGGGGTCCATCGTGCCTAACGGTTCGGGCCGGAAGCCGGTGGCGATCACAGTAATCTTAATGTCGTCGCCGAGAGATTCGTCCAGGACGGCGCCGAAGATGATGTTGGCGTCTTCATGCGCCGAACTCTGAATGATCGTCGACGCCTCATTCACTTCGCTGAGCTTCAGAGAACTGGAACCGCTGATGTTGATCAGGATGCCTCGCGCTCCGTCGATGGCGCCATCCTCCAGCAGATGGCGATGACATGGCGGCATGCGCGGCATCCTTGGCGCGATCGAGGCCGCCGCGCATCGCCGTTCCCATCACCGCGTAACCCATGCCGGACATCGTCGTCTTTACGTCCGCAAAGTCGCGATTGATGATTCCTGGAATGGTGATGATGTCGGAAATTCCCTGCACGCCCTGGCGAAGCACATCGTCGGCGATGCGGAAGGACTCGAAAAAGCCGGCGTCCTTGGCCACGTTCAGCAGCCGCTCGTTGGGAATCACGATCATGGTGTCGACGCTTTCCAGCAGTTCTTCCACCCCGTGGTTCGGCCTGCAGCAGGCGCCGCTTGCCTTCAAACGCGAATGGCCGTGTGACCACGGCGACTGTCAGCGCGCCCATTTCGCTGGCGAGCGACGCGATGACCGGCGCAGCGCCGGTGCCGGTCCCTCCGCCGAGGCCAGCTGTCACAAACACCATGTCCGCGCCTTCCAGCGCTTCGATGATTTTTTCCGAATCCTCAATGGCTGCGCGCCGACCCACGTCCGGATTGGCTCCGGCACCCAGCCCGCTGGTCAGCTTCATGCCGAGCTGCAGTTTCACCGGAGCCTTCGACGAGCGCAGCGCCTGCGCGTCCGTGTTGGCGACAATGAACTCCACTCCCTCCACGTGCGCTTCAATCATTCGATTGACGGCATTGCCGCCGCCGCCGCCCACTCCAATCACCTTGATCTTTGCGCCGCGCGGAACTTCGTCCTGGTATTGAATCCGCAGGTTGTCTTCCGTAATCAACGTTTGTACCGGTTCGCAAAATCCGTTTTCTTTCATGTCCCGATCCCTCAAATTAGGTTGTTCTGTCCCGTTTCCCGCCGCCGCTTGACTGGATTGTCCTTGCCGCATTCTCTGCTCAACTGCTTTTCCTGAAGAACTCTTAAATACCCACTAAATACTCCCTGCAAAGATCGCGCGCAACCTGGCTCCCACGCCAACATCTTCCCCGGCACGCTGTTCGCGCACTCGATGGTTGTACAAAAGCAGCCCGACCAACGTGGCGAACTCCGGATCGATCAATCTCATCCGGCATGCGCGACAACGGCACCGGCGTGCCGATCCGGGCTGGAGTGCGCAGCATGTTTTCGACGTGCTCCGCCATTCCAGGCAGCTTGGCGCCGCCGCCCGTCAGCACGCAGCCGGAACCCATGGCTTCCAGCACGCCGCCTTGGCGCAGACTGTTGCGCAGCATCTGGAACAATTCTCGCGCGCGCGGCTCCAGGATTTCGCTCAGGTGGCGCTGTGGAAGCTCGCGATATTGGCCGCTCCCCGCCTCCGAGCACGGCACCATAATCTGATTCGACTGCGGAATTGCGGTTACGATGGTGTGCCCATATTGCAGCTTCAGGCGCTCGGCTTCCGGCAGGGACACGTGCAGCACCACGGCCAGATCGTTGGTGAAATGCGCGCCGCCGATCGGCAGCGAGTCGGTATGGACGACCGCGCCTTCGAACAAAACCGCCACTTCCGTGGAAGCGGCGCCAATGTCGAGCACGCAAACCCCCAACTCCCGCTCATCGGACGCCAGACAGCTTCGGCGGCGGCGATCGCTTCAAAGATGGTGTCGGAGACTTCAACCCCGGCCTTGTTCGCGCAGGTGACCACGTTCTGTATGGCGCTCGCGGGCGCCATCACAATATGCAGGTTTACTTCCAGCGTGCCGCCGATCATTCCGACGGGGTCGAGAATTCCCTCCTGCTCGTCGACTAGAAAATCCTGCGGCAGCAGATGCAGCACGCGATATTCCGGCGGCAGATGCACTTCGCGCGCGCGTTCCACCGCAGCGCGCACATCGTCTCGCGTGATCTCACGCATGCGATTGCCCAGCAGAATGCCGCCCCGGCTTGTCACTCCCCGCACGCGCGAGCCGCCGATGCCGACCGTTGACTTGGCGATCTCCACGTCAGTCGCGTCTTCGACCGATTCAAACACGTCGTTGAACGACTCTGTAGCCGGCGAGAGATCGGCGATGATGCTGCGGCGCACTCCGCGCGCGTTCACCACGCTGTGTCCGCGATAGCGAATTGCGCCGTCCACGATCTCTCCGGAAAGAGCGCGCACTCGTGCGCTGCCCGCATCGAGGACCGCGATGCTTTTCTGTTCCCTCTCCGGCATCTCTCCTCCTTATTAGGCGCCCTTCACGACATGCATAATCGGGTGACGCACGATGTGTCCTTGTTTCAAATCCTGTTTGGACGGATGCCGATGAACGGCGCGGCGATGCACCGCGCGGCGCGCCGGATGATTGGCAGTAGCCTTTCGCGGCTTCGCGACCGCAATATGTCTCGGTTTGGCGCTCGCTGTCTTTATCGCTGAAGTCTCAGGCGCGCTGTCAACAGGCTTCGCGGAGATTGCATTCGTATCGTGCGGCATGATTGACGCGTCGTTCGACGCCGGCACTGTGCCGGTGTCAAGCACCACCTGTTTTCCGTAACGCATGTCCACGGACCTTAGCTGAGGATATTGCTGAGTCCATTCCGCCAAGTGGGCCTGATATGCGCGATAGCGCGGCAGGAAATCCGAGTCGCCAAAATGCACCAGCGGCGGATGTCCGCCTCCGACAAAAACCGCGCGGATATCTTCCGGGTCGGACAGCTCGACTTCACTCAGCGTCGCCGATATTTTTTCCCCGTCGGCATCGAGCGCTCGGGAAAATTTCCGATACGTTTGCACTCGGGCTGCCCGTACCGCGAGCGGATCGGAGTCCGAAATGCCGCTCAGTACGGGAAAGGAATAGTGCTGAGAAACCGCGTTGGGCAGCCCGAGCAAAACGCCCTGATCGTCTACGAGTCGCACCGCACTTCCATCGCGAACGAAGGCGATTGGCGTGCGCTCCACCAGACGAACCCGCAGGCGATTGGGCCAGAGACGCATCACGGTCGCTAAACGCACCCACTGAATTTGTTCCAACTGCGACTGTCGTTTGGCCAACGGGACATGAAAGATGCTACGGCCCAGATCGGGCGCGAAGATGGCCATCGCCTCTCGCCTGGTCACCACGCGATTGCCGCCGATCCGGACATCGTCACCGGACCTGAGAAGAAACCGTGGATTGTGCAAGAGCAAAGATTTCGACCCAAGAGCGATGACCGCCAGCAATCCCAGGACAAGGGTGACGCCAGCCGCGGCGAGCAGCTGAACCCAGCGGTTTTTCCAGCCAAAGCGGGAGCCGAATCTTGACCTGCGGCGGCGTAAAGGGATGCGTTGCGCAGTGCGCAGAAAAGGTTCGTTCCCTTCCGGGTCGACGAATTCTTCAGAGGCTTGTTCGGGAATGTGCGCTGTCTCCGCATCTCGTTTCGCACCCGCTTTGCGACGTAGAACATCGTTGGCCTCTTCGCGATCGAGAAGCCCTACCCGTTCTCCGCTGCCTGTGATTTTTTTCAACGCCCGTCGCTGGCCGTGAGCATCGCCAATCTGACTATAACTCGGTTCCAATTGGCTGCGATGAAATTTTTCGGGTTTCTTCGGTATTTCTGCCGCTTTTCCCTGTTTCGTTCCGTTTCTTTGAAGCTTCCGGCGCACTCGCCAATTCCAGCTCCGCCAGAACCATTCCCGCAGCCTGATAAATATTTCCCGCTCCCATGGTCAGGATCAAGTCCCCCGGACCGGCCATTCGCGCGATTTCCGCCGCAGCAACATCGAAAGACACACCATAGGTTACGCTGGCGCGGTCGATCGCGCGAACCAGCGCGGGCGCATCCACGCCTGCGATCGGAGTCTCACTCGCCGCGTAGATATCCAGCACCCACACCGCGTCCGCGGCGTCAAAGCAATGACGGAATTCTTCCATCAGATCGCGGGTTCGGGTATACCGGTGCGGCTGGAACAGCACAAGAATCCGCCGGAAGCCGCATTGCCGCGCAGCTTCCAGCGTGGCGAGAATCTCCGTCGGATGGTGGCCGTAATCGTCGACCACGGTGACGCCGTTCACTTTTCCCTTCTCTTGAAAGCGCCGCTCCACACCGCGAAACTCAGTCAGCGCCGCGGCGATCTTCTCCGGCGGGATCGCCAACTGCATCCCGATGGCAACCGCCGCCGTTGCATTGCGCAGATTGTGCAGTCCGGGCACGGCAAGGGTAAATGGCCCGAGCGCGTTGCCTTTGCGATGGACGATAAATCGCGAATGCCGCCCATTGGAAGGCGCGGAGGGAAGAACCTCCAGCCGAAAAGCAGCGTCGGCATCCATTCCGTAGGTCAGCACTCTCCGTCGGACACGAGGCAACAGCGCCGCCAGCTTGGGGTCATCCAAGCACGCCACGGTCGCGCCGTAGAATGGCACACGATCCATAAAGTCCAGAAATGCGCGTTCCACGTCTTCCATGTCACGATAGCAATCCATGTGTTCGCGATCGATATTGGTGACGACCGCCAGGATCGGCGATAGTTTCAGAAAAGATCGGTCGCTCTCATCGGCCTCGGCCACCAGGTATTCCGAACGACCCAGCCGCGCGCTCGACCCCATCGCCTCCACTCGCCCGCCAACGACGACAGTGGGATCTAAGCCGCCTGCTGCCAAAACGGCGGCGATCATGGAAGTGGTAGTGGTCTTGCCATGCATTCCGGCAATCGCCACGCCATATTTGAGCCGCATCAGCTCCGCCAGCATCTCCGCGCGCTGGATGACCGGGATGGCTTGCACATGCGCGGCGATGACCTCCGGGTTCTCCGGGTTGAGCGCGGAAGTCGTCACCACTACGTCGGCTCCGGCGATATTTTGGGCGAAGTGGCCCTCGAAAATGGTGGCGCCGAGGCTTGCCAACCGATCGGTAATGGCGGACCGCTTCAGGTCAGAGCCGGAGACGCGATGGCCCAGGTTGAGCAGAATTTCGGCGATCCCGCTCATGCCGATGCCGCCAATGCCGATGAAATGCACGTGCTGGGAACGAATGAACATTCGGAAGACCTGATTTCTACTGTAGCAGCGGCGGTGCGGTGGAAAATGGAAGCGCCCGCATTACGTGCCCCGTTGTTGCGTGACGAGCGCCGCGATCGCCGCGGCGGCGTCTGGATGCGCCAGTTCACGCGCCTTCGATCCCATTGCAGCCAGCCGGTTTCGGTCGCGCAGTAATGCGATCAATTCTGCCAGCAGCCGCTCCTCCGTCAATCCCGGTTCGAGGATCATAACGGCAGCTCCTGCTTTGACCAGCACCTCCGCATTGCGCCGCTGGTGGTCGTCCGCGGCCTGCGGAAATGGGACGAGCAGAGAAGGTTTGGCGGCTGCGGCGAGCTCAGCTACCGTGCTCGCTCCACTGCGGCAGAGAACGAGGGTGGCGGCGGCAAAGCGCTGTGGCATGTCATCCAGAAATGGCTGCACACTCCACGAATTCCGCAAGCGCCCGCGCAATGCCGGGGATTGCAGGTAGGTCTGCTCCATGCCTTCCAGGTGCTTTGCTCCGCACTGGTGCAGGATCGTGAGACCTGGAACCGAATCCAGCAGCGATGCCGCGATCCTCGGCATGGTCCGGTTCAACACTCGCGCTCCCTGGCTTCCGCCGAACACGAGCAATTGCGGCGCCGCGCCGGCCGGGCGGGCGGGAAGACTAAAGAATTCCGAACGCACAGGAATCCCGGTGACGCTCGGGTTGTGAAAGTAGCGCGCCGTGTCAGGAAAGTTCACCGCTGCCGCCTGCACCCGCCGACCCACCAGGCGATTCGCCATTCCCGGCACAGCGTTGGGTTCAAATGCAACGCGCGGCGTACCGGTAAGAATCGCTGCCATCATGGCAGGGCCGGAAGCATATCCGCCCACGCCGAGAACCACATGAGGACGAAATTTGCGCAGCAGGCGGACACAGCGCAGCACTGCGGAGGGCAGCCTCGTCGCAGTCTTTAGCTTGGTCGCCATGCTGACGCGGTTCAGTTGGCCGACGTGGATCAGATCGAGACGGAAGCCAGCTGCAGGCACCAGTTTTGTTTCCATGCCTCGTGCCGTTCCCAGAAAATGCACCTGCGTCTGGTAGCGCTCCACCAGCTCACGCGCCACCGCCAGCGCCGGAATTACGTGGCCGCCGGTTCCGCCTCCTGCAATCAGCACCCGCAAGCGTCCCTGGTTTCCGTGCGATTGCGGAGTCATGCTCGTTAGTCGATCTCCCGAGTGATATTCAACAGAACGCCCATGCTGAGCAGGGTGAAAAAGAGGGAGGTACCTCCAGCGGAAATGAACGGCAGCGCGATTCCTTTCGTCGGCACCAATGCGAGTACGACGCTGATATTGAAGAACGCCTGAATGATGATCGTTGCCGTGATGCCAAAGGCCAGAAAGCGGGCAAACGGGTCCGTGGAGCGAAGCGCGGCGCGCAGGCCACGGTAGGCGAGAAAGAGGAACAGCGCGACGACCAACAGGGTCCCGATCAACCCCAGCTCCTCGGCGATGTTGGCGAAGATGAAATCGGTCTGCGGTTCCGGCAGATAGAAAAGCTTCTGCCGGCCTTCCATCAAACCCACGCCCTGGATACCGCCCGCTCCGACGGCAATCAACGATTGCAAAATATGGAAGCCGGTTCCGCGCGGGTCTTTTTCCGGATTGAGAAAAGCCACCAGCCGGGCGCGACGCCAGGCCACATGAAACAGCATGTAATAGAGCACCGGCGAGGCGGCAACCAGCGCCAGAAAAAGATACCGCATCCGCGCTCCGGCCAGGTACAACATCAGCGCAGTTACAGCAGCACAAACCATTGCCGTGCCGAGGTCGGGCTCTTTCAGGATCAACGCGATGAACAACAGGCTGGGCAATGCCGCGGGCAGAAGCGCCCGCCTCCAGTCGTCGAGCTGATCCACGCGATTCTGTAGAAACCACGCCAGGAACAATACCAGCGCGGGCTTGGCAATCTCCGACGGCTGAAAACTGAGCGGCCCGAAGCGCAGCCAGCGATGCGTGTGGTGGGAATCGTGCATGAGAAATGCGCCCAGCAACAGCATTGTTGTGATCGCCACGCAAGGAAATACCACGGAGGGACTGTTATAGCGCCGGTAATTGACGCGCATCAGCAGCACCATGGTGACGAGGCCGAGCAGCGCCCATCCCGACTGTTTCAGCACAAACGAGTACGGCGAGCCGTAGCGCTGGCTGGCCATCACGGCAGAGGCCGAAAAGACCATGACCAAGCCGAACAGCACCAGCAGCACGGTGACAATGAACAGCCACTTATCTATGCCGACACGTTTTGCCATGCATCCACACCTTGCCGCGCGAGCACGAATTGCTTGAAGCACCGTCCGCGGTGTTCGTAGTTCTCAAATTGATCGAAGCTGGCGCAGGCCGGCGCGAGCAGAACGGTTTCGCCAGACTGCGCGCGCGTCGCCGACTCATCCACCGCCCGTTCCAGCGTTTCGCACGGAACGATCTCGGTCGCTCCGGCAATCTGCTGCTCGATCTTTCCCGCCGCCGCGCCTATGGTATACACCGCGCGCACGCGTTCCTTCAGCAGCGGATTCAGCAGCGTGTAGTCGGAATCCTTGTCCTTGCCGCCGAGGATCAGATGAATTCCGCCCGCGAAGGCGGAAATCGCCTTCATGGTCGCATCGACATTGGTGGCTTTCGAATCGTTGTAAAAATCAACGCCTCCAATGCGCGCCACGAACTCCAGCCGGTGCTCGACAGCGCGGAAATTGGCGACGGCCTGGCGGATCGCTTCGGCAGAAATGCCAGCCAGCTTCGCGGAACAGACCGCGGCCAGCACATTCTCCACATTGTGCTCGCCCTTCAACGGAATCTCCGCCACCGGCAGAATTGGCTCCAGTGCAGACTGCTCATCCGTCCGCCAGACAACCGTGTTCTGATAGATAAACGCTCCGCGCCGCACAGCTCGCCGCGCGCTGAACCAAAATACCTGACTCGGGGCGCGCGTTCCGGCGTTTTGTGCCTCGGCATTTTCGGCATTCAGCACGAGAAAGTCTTCCGCCGTTTGGTTCCGAAAGATCCGTTCCTTCGCCGCAACGTAATTTTCCATGCTGCCATGGCGATCCAGATGGTCCGGAGTGATGTTGAGGATGACGGCAATCTTCGGGCGAAAATCGACGATCGTTTCCAATTGGAAGCTCGACACTTCCAGCACATTCCAGCCATCGTTGCGACTCTCAGAAATCAGCGCGGCGACAGGAACACCAATGTTTCCGCCGACCAGAGTCGGACGTCCGCTGGCGCGGAAAATTTCTCCGCACAACGCGGTGGTCGTCGTCTTTCCGTTCGATCCTGTGATAGCAAGGATATTACCGTGCAAAAAACGGGCCGCAAGTTCGAGTTCTCCGATTACCGGCGTTCCGAAACTATGCGCCTGAGCCAGTTCCGGCGTGTCCAGCGGAACGCCGGGACTGACAATGATCCAGTCCTGGCGGCGGAAGGTCAAAAGGCCGTGACCGCCTGCTTCCACCATTACGCCCGCATCCAGCAGCGCAGGCAATTCTTTTGCCAATGCCTCCATGCTGCGCACTTCGGAGACGGTGACCTGCGCGCCGAGGCTTCGCAGAAAGATGGCCGATGCCATGCCGGATTTTCCCAGCCCGACCACCAGCACCTTTTTGCCCTTCAGTTCCATGCTCGACTCGTTTTCGGCTGCGTTTCGATTGTGACACGTTCGGCGCGCCGGGCGCAGGATCAGCGCAATTTCAGTGTCGTGAGTGCAAACAATGCAAACACCAGCGCGGCAATCCAGAAGCGAACAATCACCTTGGACTCCGACCACCCCATCAATTCAAAGTGGTGATGGATCGGCGCCATCTTGAAGATGCGTTTCTTTCGCAGTTTATAGCTTCCCACCTGCAGCATCACGCTAATCGCTTCGAGAATAAAAACTCCGCCGATGAAAGGCAGCAGCAGTTCCTGCTTGATGATTACCGCGACCGTGCCGATCGCGCCCCCCAGCGCCAGCGAGCCGACATCGCCCATAAAAACTTCAGCCGGATGCGCGTTGTACCAGAGGAAGCCGATACTGGCGCCGACCATCGACCCGCAAAAGATCGTCAGTTCTGAAACCATGGGCATTCGCTGCAGGCCGAGATAGTCGGCAAAATGCACGTTTCCGCTCACATACGTAAGTGCGGTCAGCGCACCCGCGGCGATGATGGTGCAACCAATCGCCAGCCCATCCAGGCCATCCGTCAGGTTGACCGCGTTGCTGGAAAAGACCAGAACCAGCATCGTAAAGATCACGAACGGGAAGAATGCCAACGCCCAGAGGTGTGGAATGCGCAGGATGGAGTCAACTGCCAGATCGGGGCGGAAGTGCTTCACGAACGGCACCATCAGGCGGGTGGAATATTCGCCCGCGTGATGCAGAACCAGAAGGAGAACGGCAATCAGCGCCGCGACGGCGAACTGCAGTGCGAATTTGGCACGCGCTGTGAGGCCAAGGTTCCTCTTATGGACCACTTTAATGTAGTCGTCGGCGAACCCGATGCCGCCAAACCCCACCATAGCTAGCATGGCCACCCAAACCAGCGGGTTCGCCAGGTCGCTCCACAATAGCGTGGGAACCACCACCGCCACGACAATCAGCAGGCCTCCCATCGTCGGCGTGCCCGCCTTCTTCTGGTGCCCTTGCGGTCCTTCTTCGCGGATGAATTGGCCGATCTGAAACTCGCGCAGCCTCTCGATCAGATATGGACCGATCAGCAAACCGATCAGGAGGGCCGTCAGCGTGGCGAACGCAGTACGGAACGTAAGATAGCGGAAGATGCGAAACGCGTGAAAGTATGGGAATAACTTTTGATATAGAAGCCAGTAGAGCAAATGACCTCCGCGCCGCCCGGATTCCGGAACTCATTTTATGAGCGCTTTTCTCCCGCTATAGTAACCGCTCACGCCCCCGCTGTGGTGGAGTTCGGCGAACAATCTACAAATCCGTTCCGCCGGAGACACTGCGGAAGTCATCTCGACTAATGGACTGCGTTGCCGGCAGGTGAACCTGCGCCGGAATGCGCCGGTTGCTGGGCAAAATACCCCGCGCGCGTTCTGACCGTCAGCTTGCCGTAACCCTTCGCTTTGGCAACAACGCGAATGGTGCGATAGCCGCCCTGGCTGATCGGCCTGCTGGGATGGTAGCCGATAATGTATTGCTCGCGGATGTCCCGTGCCACTTCCGCCGCGATTGAGTCCACCTGGTCGAGTGACTTTGGAAAAAAAGCGATGCCGCCTGTCTGGTCGCTGAGCGTCTGCAGGTCCTTGCGCGCCCGGTGCGCCTCCCGGCCATCTCGGTTGTTGTAGAGCAGCCCGATGGAATAAACGATCGGCCCCTGCAATTGCTGGACACGCCGCACCGTTTCCGCGAGCGTGGTGCTGGAGCTGTTATCTTCCCCATCGGTAATGATCAGGATCACCTGTTTGGCGTGTTTCGCGTTTTTTGAGAGGTGGTCTGCAGCGGCGACGACAGCATCGTAAAGAGCCGTCCCGCCTTTGGAGTCGATGTGAGACAGGCCTTTCTCTAGCAGGCCGATATTGGAAGTAAAGTCCTGGTCAAGAAAAGCTTCGTCCGAAAAATTCACGATGAACGACTCGTCCTGCGCATTGGAAGCGCGGACTAGATCGATCGCCGCCCGATTCACGGCGGCGCGCTTGTCGGACATGGAGCCAGAATTGTCCACCAGAATGGCGAGCGACACGGGAACATCTTCCTGCCGGAAGGAGGAAATCACCTGCGGAACGTTGTCTTCGTAGACGGTGAAATCCTGCTTTTGCAGGTTAGTCACCAGGTGCTCCTGCTTGTCGACAACGGTTGCATATAGGACCACTTCACTGACGGACGCGCGCAACGTGAACTGTCCATTAGGGCCCCTCTGTACCTGCCCCGGCTGCGGTCGCTGGCGAGCCTGAGTCGGTTGTGCGGATTGCGGGCTTCCGTCCGGCTGTTGTGCCTGCGCCGGTCCCACTCCCACCGAGATCCAGATCGAGACCATCGCCGCCAGCGTCAACCGACCGAGGGACTGCTTAAGTTTGGGGACGTACATGATCTCCAATCGGCGTATAGGGTGTGCCGGCGAGTCGTTGCGGAACCGACTCCCCGCATCATTGCAGCCTTCATTCACGATAATTCCTCCGGTTCGGTTATTCCACCGGGCCGCAACGTTGAATGCTTCCGCTCGCGCCAGCTACGTCAACTTTCATGGAGATCTTTGTCGGCTGCGATAGAATCTGCTTATAGCGCCGCACATCCCCGCATCACCGCAGGCTGCGTCTGACAGGACAGGAGTTTTCCAATCGAATGGCCCGCATTTACCCTTTTCGCGCCCTGCGGTACAACCCCGGGATGGTCCGCGCTGAAGACGTTGTCACCCAGCCGTATGACAAGATCACGCCGGCCATGCAGCAGTCCTATTACCGGCGGAGCCCGCAGAATCTCGTTCGCGTCATTCTCGGGCTCCCGGAACTGTTCGACTCGGAGGAGAACAATGTGTACACGCGCGCGGCGGAGTACTTCCGAGACTGGCGCGAAGAGGGCATTTTAACGCCGGACAATGAGTCGTCTGTCTACGCCTACTCCCAGCGCTATGAAGTGCCGGGATCCTCCCGTGTCATGCAGGAGCGGCGCGGATTTATTGCACTCGGCGAACTGGTGGATTATAGCCAGGGAATTGTCTTCCGTCACGAGAGGACACTGCCCAAGGCAAAGTCGGACCGGCTGAATCTATTGCGGGCGACGCACGCGCATTTTGGACAAATCTTCATGCTCTATTCCGATCCCGGCCGAAGCGCGGAGCAACTGCTCTTCTCCGAATCTACCACCCCGGACATCGAGCTGACCGACGAGTACGGCGTGCTGCACCGCGTCTGGCGAATCTCCGAACCGGGCACGATCAATATGCTGCTGAGCGCAATGCAGGACAAGAAACTCATCATCGCCGACGGTCACCACCGCTATGAAACCGCGTTGAACTACAGCCGCGAGCACGCTCCGCAGTCCAGCGCACCGACAGAACGGCCGGCGGGCAATCTGCCTCAGCCGCCGTATCCGGAAGCGGCCACCATGATGACCTTCGTCAATATGGACTCGCCCGGACTGACGATTCTTCCCACGCACCGTGTTGTGCACGGGCTGGGAAATTTCGATCCTGCGGACTTTCTGCGGCGGGCAGAGCAATACTTTACAGTTCAGCCCCTAACCGCGACCAGCGATGTCGCGGCGACCATGCAGCATCTGGCAAACACGGGGAAGTCCGGCACCGGTTTCGTCGCGGTCACACGGACAGGCAGCCGTCTGCTGACCGCGAAAAAGGCAGAGGTCGAGGCTCGCCTTACGATGCAGCCGGAGCGCCAGCGCCGGCTGGATATCGTGCAGTTGCATTCCCTGTTGCTGGAAGACGTGCTTGGCATTTCGCAGCAGGCGATTCTCGACCAAAGCCACCTGCGCTACATCCGGGAAGCTGGGGAAGCAGTCCAGCAGGTCCGCGCCGGGGAGGCCGATATCGCGTTCCTGATGAATCCTGTCACCCTCGACCAACTGCGGGAGGTGGCCTTCGCGGGAGATGTGATGCCGCAGAAATCTACCGACTTCTATCCAAAATTGCTGAGCGGCCTGACCATCTATGCGCTGGACTGACCTCCGGCCTGGAGAGCGGTCCCGGCAACGGCCCGTTGAAGAGTGGCGCGGGTTCTGCAAAGCTGACCTTTTTGCCCGCGCAGCTTCGTCCCTGGTTTTCGTCGTGCTCGCGTCCTGTTCTTTTTCCATGAGCACAGGGCTGCAGGGCGTCGGGCAAGCTTCCCCGAGCCAGTCGCCAACTGCCCCACCCGTTGCGGTGCCCAGCGGATCGGCTGCGCCGCAGTCTTCTATTCCTCTACCTGCGCAGCCGATCGCGCCGAAACTGCGCTTCGTCGTGATTCTGGATCCGGCGCACGGCGGTTCCGATAGCGGCGCTATTTTGTCTTCCGGCGATCCGGAGAAAAACTACACCCTGGCGCTCGCGATTCGGCTGCACGTTCTCTTGAACGCGCGCGGCATACCAAGCATTCTGACGCGCGATGCCGACACGACGATCGACAACACAGCGCGCGCGGAGACCGCAGACCGCGCCCATGCGGCGGCTTGCATTCTACTGCACGCCACCTCGACCGGCAACGGTGTCCACTTGTTTACTTCTTCTCTCCCAACCGTGCGCGCGGCCAATCCGCGCCGCCTTTTTCTGCCGTGGCCAACGGCTCAGGCCAGCTATGGAACGCAAAGTCTTCGACTGGAGTCCGACATCAATGCTTCGCTCACGCGCCAGCACATTCCTGTCCTCCTTGACAAGACTTCGCTGGCGCCGCTCGACAGTATGGCGTGCCCTGCACTCGCTGTCGAAGTGGCGCCGCTGAACGCGACCATGCCCGTCGGCAACTCCGCCTATCAGGAGCAAGTGGCTGAGTCGCTGGCTTCGGCGCTGGTGGATTGGCGCAGCGATTGGGGGTTGCAGCCTTGATCCCGCGCTATCAGAAAGTCATGCTGTGGTTGCTGCTGGTCAGCTCCGTTCTGATGGCGGCGTATCTGATCCGTCTGCGCGCCCGCGCACAGGACCAACTCGCCGCTGTGCCGGAAGCGGCTCCCATGCCCGTCCCAGTCGAAGCCTCACCGGAACAAATCACGCTGATGATCGCCAACGATGAGGATGGGTCGCTGGCGCCGGTCGAACGGCAAGTCGCTCTGCCGTCGGAACGGACAACCCGCGCCCGCGCTTTGCTGAATGATCTTTTTTCCAATTACGCACAGCCCGGATCGCCTCACCCCCTTCCGGCCGTGACCGCAGTCCAGGACGTATTTCTGCTGCCTGTTCCGGGAGCGAAAAATCCATCTGCAGCCGGCGAGCTGGCGGTGATCAATTTGAACGGCGCGTTCACCGGCCGCCATCCCTCCGGAATTCTGGTTGAGACGTTGACGCTGCTCTCCATTCTGAGCACCTTGCACGCGAACATGCCGCGGATCGCCCAGGTGCGTTTTCTCGTCGACGGCAAGCCGAAAGACACGCTCGCCGGACACGCGGACCTGATGCGCACCTACCTGACGGCCAACGACGTTCCACAAACTGCGGGATCCACTCCACCCGCCGCCGCGAATGCCGACGGGCAACGCTGATATCCTGCGTGGAGCACTCCGAAGAGATGGAATTAGGAGGAAAGCATGTTGAATCTTGAAGGACGCATCGCAGTTGTCTTCGGTCTGGCGAACAAGCGCTCCATTGCGTGGGGAATTGCGCAGAAGTTGCATGAGTCCGGCTGCAAGCTGATCATCAGCTATCAAAATGAACGCATGAGGCAAGAAGCGGAGGGTCTGCTGACCGAACTTCCCGGCGCAGAAGGAGTGCAATGCGACGTCTCAAACGATGCTGAGATCGCGCAGGTTTTCGCCGATCTGAAACAACGACACGGCAAGCTGCACGTGCTGGTACATTCCGTCGCGTTCGCTCCAGCAGAAGAACTGAAGAACGATTTTCTCCAGACCTCACGTGAAGGTTTCCGGATCGCGCACGATGTCAGCGTCTACTCGCTGATCGCCCTGGCCCGCGCCGCCGCGCCGCTGATGAGCGACGGCGGCAGCATCATTACGATGACCTATTATGGGTCGCAAAAGGTGCTCACCGAGTACAAGGTGATGGGTGTCGCAAAGGCGGCGCTGGAAGCGACGGTGCGCTACCTCGCCAACGATCTCGGCAAGCAAAATATCCGCGTGAATGCGATCTCCGCCGGTCCAATCCGAACATTGGCCGCACGCGGCATCAGCAATCTGGGCGATATGCTGAAAGCCCATGCCGAGCGATCTCCCCTGCATCGAAATACGGAGCAGTCGGAAGTGGGCGGCACTGCCGCGTTTCTGGCCTCCGATTTGGCTTCCGGCATCACCGGCGAGGTGATCTACGTGGACAGCGGCTACAACATCATGGGCTTTTGAGAAATCGTCTATCGCCAAAGCGTCAACGTGATTCTCCGTTCGTCGCCCGACAGCATTTCAATCACAATTTCGCCATCGCTGCGCGCCACCACGGACGGAAATTTTTCACCCCACTCGATCAGCAGCAAACTTTGCGGTGTGATTAGGTCGTCCATCCCCAGCGTGTCCAGTTGCCGCTGCCCTTCGATGCGATAGAGATCGATGTGATAGAGCAGGACCGACGCGCCCAGATTTTCCTGCTCGCTGTCAGGCTGAATTCCACGGCCCGCATATTCGTGGATAAGCGTGAACGTTGGGCTGGTCACTTCCTCCGGTTCGGCTGCGCCCAGCGCGGCGGCAATTCCCTTCACCAGCGTGGTTTTTCCCGCGCCCAAATCGCCGCGCAGGATGAGCAGTTTCGGTGAACGCAGCAGTTTCGCGAGTTCCCGGCCCAGCGCGATCGTTTGCTCCGGTGAATGCGTAGTGTAAACGCGGCGATTTGCAACATGCTTCGCGACGCTCATTGGCACCCCTGCTGCAGCCATGTGAATCCGTCGTGGTCCACGGGCGTGAGCATTGCCTCCGACAGATAATCCAGAATCTCCGTCGCCAGCATGGTGTGCTCGTCGCGCGTCCGAACAAAGCAGTCCGCGGCAAATCCGTGCAGCCAGACTGCGCACTCCACCGCTTCCCGAATGCGATTCGGAAACTGCGCAATCAATGCCGCGACGATTCCGGTCAGCACATCTCCAGTGCCGCCCTTGGCCATCGCCGGACTGCCGCTGGTATTCACCGCGATGCTGCCATCCGGATGCGCAACCAGTGTGCGCCATCCCTTCAGCACGAGAGTGACTTGATGCTGCGTGGCAAAATCGCGCGCCGCGGTTCGCCGGTCACGCTCCACGTCAGCCACAGTGCAACCGAGCAGCCGCGCCATTTCTCCGGGGTGCGGCGTCAGCACCAGCGCGCGATTCCGTCCGTCGATCTCTTCCGCGCGACCCTCGAAAGCATTCAACCCGTCCGCATCGAGAACCGTTGGAGCTTTGACTTGGCGTACCAACTCGCGCACGAATTCCGCCGCCTCCGGTTCGCGTCCAACGCCCGGGCCAATCGCAAGCACGGTCATTCCATGCAGCAACGTTTCCAATTGCTTCGGCTCAAGATTCCTGCTCGAAATATCTCCGCCCGCAGTTTCCTCCAGCGGAATTGTCATCATTTCGGGAGCGAATCCCGCAACGGTGCTCAAGATTCCCCGAGGAATTGCCGCCGTCACCAGCCCCGCGCCCGTGCGCAAAGCAGCCAGAGACGCCATCGACGGCGCGCCGGCTTTTCCCGCGGAACCACCGATCACCAGCACATGCCCGAAACGACCCTTATTTCCATCGAGTTCGCGCGGCTGCTCCACAATCTCGTGCGACTTGCCAGACCAATAGAGGTTTGTCGAAGAACCGATTGCTTCTTCCGGCGAGCCGATCGGCGCGACCGCCACGGGCCCGCGCGTCAGTTCTCCGAAGACATGCGCTAGTTTCGGCGCGGTAAAGGTAATCACCGCATCCGAACGAAAGGCTTCAGCGTGCATCGAGGTCGAATCAGCGTCCCAGCCCGATGGCAGATCGACGGAAACCACTAGCGCCGAGCAATCGGCAAGCCTTGTGCGCAGCGCCGCCGCTACGCCGCGCATCGGGGGATGAAAGCCAGTGCCAAAAATCGCATCGACGAAAAGTTCGGTTTCCTGGAAGCACTCGCGGAACGCAGCGCGCTCCAGGTCTTCCAAGACGGCGAGGAGCCGCGCGGACTTTTGCAGGTTTTGCGGCAGGTTCTCGTACGCTGCGCGTGGCTCGTCATTCAACTGCTCCGGCTGCGAGAGCAGTACCACGCTTACGTGTTTCCCAGCTGCCTCCAGATGCCGCGCAGCCACCAATCCATCGCCGCCATTGTTCCCTTTGCCGCACAAGACCGTGATGCGGGCGGCGTGGGGAAATTCGCGCAGCACAAATGCGGCCACGGCGGATCCGGCGTTCTCCATCAACTCCTGCCACGACACGCCCAACTGCTCGACCGTACGCTCGTCACAGACGCGCATTTCCGCTGAGGTAAGAACCTGCATGTTGCCGTTGTACCGGAAGGATGGAGATTTATGCAATTGTCTTGGATGCGAGTAGAAACCGCTGCGGGTTGCTCAGAATCGCGAGCGGAAGCGGTTGGCGCGGTCGAATTCTTCGCGCAGTCCGGGCTGCTTTAGACTTTCGCGGACGAATGCCAGCCGCTGTTCGAGCACGAGAAGCGCGGCGGCAATGGCTTCGTCGTTGGTTTGGGCAATATCGCGCCACATGGAGAAAGGGCTGGCGCCCAGGCGGGTCATCTCATGCATGGCGCGGCCGCCGATGGCGCGCAACTGCGTCGCTCGATTATCGAGATCGTTTCCGTCGTTGCCGGAATCGGGAAAGGTATCTTCGAACAACGCTGCCAAAGCCGTACCCAACATCTGCGGCAGGTGGCTGGCCCAGGCGCAGATTTCATCGTGTCGCACAGGGTTGAGATCGAGCGTTCGGCAGCCGAAGCGCGTCACCCATTCTCGCCAGGCCTTTGCTTTTCGCAGCGGTTGCTCTTCAGCACGTTGATTCTCCGCTGCCGTCGGCGTAAACAACCAGACGGCCCCCCGAAACAGATTCGCATCCGCGTGGGCCGCGCCATAAACTTCTTTTCCAGCCATTGGGTGGCCAGGCAGAAAATGCGCGGAGTCTGGCGAAGAAAAGGCTTCGAGCGCCCGCTCGCAGATTTTTCGCTTCGTGCTGCCTACGTCCGTTATGAGCTGGCCTTTGCGGAGGACGGCAGCCAGGCGATCAATCCAATCCAATATTCCGAAGACGGGCGTTGCCAGCAGAATACAGTCGCTTTGCTGCGCTGCGAGCAAGGGCTCCGATGCAACGGCGTCGATCGCACCGCGTTGGCGCGCGATCTGCGCCTCTTCTATCGAACGGTCCCAACCTGTAATGTCGCCGGTAAATCCATGGGCACGCAAAGCGAGACCGACGGAAGCTCCGATCAGGCCGGTGCCGAAGATTGCGACGCTCTGGATCGAGTCGGTCATAGCAAACAGCAGGTTCCTCGACTTCGTCCGCCGCGGCGGACTCCGCTCGGAATGACAAACCTTATGAATGAGACCGCTTCTCTACGCGACATTGCGCCCCACCGCTGTAGCGATAATTCTCAGCTCGCCCATCAATTGATCAAACTGCTGCGGGAACAGCGACTGCGCGCCGTCGGAAATCGCCTTGTCCGGATTGGGGTGGACCTCCATCAGGAGGCCATCGCAACCGGCGGCTACGGACGCGCGCGCCATCGCCGGAACCATGTCTCGCCGTCCGGTTCCATGCGACGGGTCGCCCAACACCGGAAGATGAGAAAGGTGCTTCAGCACCGGGATGGCGGAAATGTCCATCGTATTGCGCGTATATGTTTCAAACGTGCGAATACCGCGCTCGCAGAGCATCACATCGTAATTTTCGCCGGAAAGAATGTACTCGGCAGAGAGCAGGAACTCCTCGATGGTCGCGGCGATTCCGCGCTTCAGCAGGACCGGTTTTCGCGCCAGGCCAAGTTCCCGCAGCAGGTTGAAGTTCTGCATATTACGCGCGCCAACCTGGAAGCAGTCTACATAGGGCAACATCAGTTCAATCTGCGAAATCTCCATCACTTCGCTGACGATCAGCAGGCCCGTCGCGTCCCCGACCTCGCGCAGTAGCTTGAGACCTTCTAACCCCATGCCCTGAAACGAATACGGCGAGCTGCGAGGCTTGAATGCGCCGCCGCGCAAAAATTTTGCGCCCGACGCGGCAACCTGTTTCGCCACGGTAAATATCTGCTCGCGCGATTCGACGGAGCACGGCCCCGCCATCACCATCACCTCTTCGCCGCCCACCTCAACTCCATTCGGAAAGCGAACGATAGTCCCCTGCGGGCGGAATCCGCGTCCCGCAAGTTTGTACGGCGAGGTGATGCGGTGCGCTTCGGCGACGCCGGCCATCACCTGAAAATCCTGCACATCGAAGCTCGCAGGCTGTCCCACCCCCGCCAGGACCGTCTGCTGGGTGCCCGTGGTGCGATGCACGTTGAACCCCACTTCAACCATCCGCGCCAGCACCTGCTGGATCTGCTCCTCGGAGGCCTCATGCTGCATGGCGACAATCATTTTCCAATTCTCGTTTCGTCTAATTTAGTTTTGGTTGAACCTTCGGTTGACTGCGCCGGCTGCGACGCCAGTTCATCTTTCTGCAGCGCCCGCATCACGTCGATAATGCGCTCGTAAATATGGGTCAACTCAATGTCCGGCAGCGGCCCGGGGTTGGCGCCGCGAACATTCTCAAAAATTATCTTCTCCCGGTTCGGCTCGTAAACTGGCAAATCGGTCGCGCGTTTCAGCCGTCCGATGGCCTGCGCGGCCCGTGCGCGTTCACTGATCAATAGAACGATCTGACGATCGAGTTCATCGATTTTTTGACGCCATTCTGCAATATCCATCATTCACCTCAAAACAGGCCATCGCACCACGGAAGGCCGATGGCGGACTGCGTGCGTGAAAAGGGTAATCTGCTTATCCTATCCGAGAGTCGAATAATTTTCAGCCTGTCGACACGTTCGCAGGAGCGCGCAATCCGGCGATAAACGCGCCCACTGCAGCCGCGGCGTTGCTCGGCGTTGATTTTTCAATCACCGCAACGATGGCGCTGCCCACCACGGCGGCATCAGAAAATTCCGCGACCGCCGCAACATGATTGGCATTGGCAATGCCGAAGCCGAGAGCGATCGGCAGGTTTGTATATCGGCGTAAGCGCGTCACAAGCTGGCGCGCATCTTCGGCGACCTCTTGCTGCGCGCCGGTAATTCCCACTCGCGAAATGGCATAGATAAAACCCTCCGAAAGCGCGGCTATCCGTGCCAGACGCTCGTCCGGGCTGGTCGGCGCGGCCAGGAAAATAGGCTGCAAGTGGCAGCGGCGCAAGATCGCGAGATATTCTTCCGACTCCTCGGCGATGATGTCTGTGACCAGCACAGCGTCTACGCCTGCACCTTTCGCCGCGGAGGCAAACGACTCCAAACCCATACGAAGCAGCGGATTCAAGCAGGAAAAAAGAACCATGCCGACGTGTGGGCGCTCCCTGCGCAATTCGCCGGCTAGCGACAATACGTCGGTCAGCCGAGTTCCGTTCCGCACCGCGCGTTCATTGGCGCGTTGAATGACGGGGCCATCCAGCAGCGGATCGCTGAACGGCACTCCGAGTTCCAGCACATCCGCGCCCGCGTCGATGGCGGCCAGCGCAATCTGTTTGCTTGTCTTGAGGTCCGGATCGCCGACGGTGAAATACACGACAAGACCTGGGTGACTGCGAAATTCAATAGCCAAGGTTATGCTCCCCGCAACTTCAGCTCGCGCGCCAGAATTCCCATGTCCTTGTCGCCGCGGCCGGAGATATTCACGAGCAAAATGTCATTGCGGCTCATGGTTGGTCCGATGCGAATCGCTTCCGCTACTGCGTGTGCGCTTTCGAGAGCCGGTAAAATGCCTTCCGTGCGCGCCAGCGTTACGGTCGCAGCGAGCGCCGCTTGGTCGGTTGCGGAGACATACTCTGCACGTCCGCTGTCGTGCAGGGCGGCATGCTCCGGGCCGACCGAGGCGTAGTCCAAACCGGCGGAAACGGAGTGCGTCAACGCGATCTGCCCTGCGTCATCCTGCAACACGTAGGAGTATGTGCCTTGCAGCACCCCCGGGGAACCGCCCTGAAATCGCGCTGCGTGTTCGCCGAGCGATGTTCCTCGCCCTCCCGCTTCAACGCCGATCAGGCGGACGCTTTTGTCTGGAATGAATTCGTAAAATGCGCCGATGGCATTCGACCCCCCGCCGACGCAGGCCAATACAACAGTGGGCAAACGGCCCGCCGCTTCCAGAATCTGCTGTCGCGCCTCCATGCCAATCACGCGATGAAAATCGCGCACCATCGTCGGATACGGATGCGCCCCGAGCACACTGCCCAGCAGGTAATGCGTGGTGCGAACATTCGTCACCCAGTCGCGCATCGCTTCGTTAATCGCATCCTTCAACGTGGCCGATCCAGACCCCACGCCGCGGACTTCCGCGCCGAGCAGTCTCATGCGGTACACATTCAGTTCCTGCCGCCGCATGTCTTCCTCGCCCATGTAAACGATGCATTCCATGCCGAACAGTGCGCATACTGTGGCCGTCGCGACGCCGTGCTGACCCGCTCCCGTTTCCGCGATGATGCGCCGCTTGCCCATGCGGCGCGCGAGCAATCCCTGGCCGAGGCAATTGTTGATTTTGTGGGCGCCGGTATGAAGCAGGTCTTCGCGCTTCAGATAAATTTTCGCGCCGCCGACCGACTCCGTGAGGCGCGCGGCAAAATAGAGCGGCGTGGGGCGGCCGGCATAGTGATGCAGCAAGGAAGATAATTCGCTCGCAAACGCGGGATCCTTCTGCGCATCGGCGTAAGCGGCCTCCAGCTCCAGCAGCGCGGCCATCAGCGTTTCCGGAACGTAGCGGCCTCCATACGCGGCAAATCGTCCGGGGCGCGGCGCGGGCGCATCCGGCTCAGCATTTAACGGATCCGTCGTTCTGACGTTTTCCGAAATTCGTTCTAGCATTTGACCCTTTCGATGCCGATTTTTTTGCGATCGAGTTCTAACGTCGCCGTTCGCGCGGCGCGAATAAACTCAGCGACTCGCGCGCGATCTTTTCGGCCGGGAACAAACTCGACTCCGCTGGAAACATCAACGCCCCACGGCCTAAGCGTATGGATTGCCTCACGCACATTTTCCGGAGTGAGTCCGCCGGCGGCAATCAACCGGACATGCGGCGCGTGCATCAGGAAGCTGTTGCGGGCCGCGAGCCAGTCGAACGGAACTCCCGTTCCACCCTCTTTGTCCGCGGACCGCGTGTCCACTAGCACGGTTTCAATGATTTTATTCGCGCTTGTCGCGCGCAAAGCGATCTCAAAGCCCTCCGCATCCGCCCCGCAATGCAGCACTCGCACGATATGCAACGGACGCGCATTCTTGTCTGTCCGCGCGCGAAGTTCTTGCACAAACTCGCCGCGATACTCTCCGTGCAATTGGACGCCGCTCAAACCTGCGTTGTGAATCGCCGACAGAACTTCCTCCAACGTAGAGTCGACGAACACGCCAATCTTCTCAATGCGCCGCGGGAGTTTTGATGTGATTTCGCGAACTGCGTCCACCTTTACCCGACGGGGGCTTTCGGCGAAAACGAAACCAACTGCGTCCGCGCCTGCGGCAACCGCCAACTCTGCATCTTCCAACGAGGTGATGCCGCATATCTTTATCCACATGGCGACCGCCTAGGCGGGCACCTCGCGCAGCGCTCCGGCACCGGCCAGCAATACCGCCAATGCTTTGCCTGGCTCGGGTTGTCGCATCAGCGACTCGCCAATTAGAAAGGCGTCGAACCCCGCGGCGCGAAGACGAACCAGGTCTGTTGATGTGTGAATTCCGCTTTCTGCGACTCGCAAGAACCCACGGGGCAAGCTGGCCGACAACTCCAGAGAAGTCTCCAGCTTTACCTCGAATGTTTGCAAGTTACGATTGTTGACTCCAACGGCATCACAGCCGAGATCCAGCACGCGGGCAAGCTCCTGCGCGTTGTGAACCTCACAGAGGACATCCAATCCGCAGGCATGCGCCGCATCGGTCAGACGGCGCAGCGTCGCATCATCCAGCGCGGCTGCAATCAGCAAAACTGCATCGGCGCAGGCGGCGCGCGATTCGAGAATCTGAAATTCATCCACAATGAAGTCCTTGCGGAGGCAAGGAATGTTTGCCGCGGCGGACGCCTGTTCCAGATTGGCGAGGCTGCCCTGAAAGTAATGCTCCTCCGTCAATACAGAAAGCGCGGCTGCCCCAGACTCCACAAGTTGCGCGGCCAGCAACGCTACGGGAAAATCCGCGCGGATCACGCCGCGCGAAGGCGATGCCTTTTTCAGCTCCGCGATGATCGCCACACCGGATTTCGAATGCCGTCGCAGATTTCGCGCAAATCCACGCGGCGTGTGTTCGGCTGCGCGCCGCTCCAGAGCAGCGGCATCCGCCGACGGCTTGCGCCGCGCCAGATCGCGCCGGGTAGATGCCAGGATGTCATCGAGATGCGTAGCCATAAGCGAAGACTCGTCGTATGCCCAGTATAGACGGCGCGCTGGGCGGCACAACGCTCCGCGTCCGCATCCTTATCCATTTCAAGAAGGAACATGCAAGGCACGGGTGTGCGCCTTCTGCCAGCCTCAGGCTCAGATTCACAGAGGTTGCTTCACGAGAGCCGGCCTGCGGTGCAGTGATATTCTCTGAGGCATGTTGCAACGGGCGAAGACAGCGGCACTGATTTTCTTTTTTGCCACCTCCCTCTTCGCCCGGTCGCAAGTCAAAGCGCAGCCGTCGCTCATGGTTCAGGGGCTGGGTAACGGCTCAATCCAAATCAGCGGTCCCTGGCAATTTCACCTGGGCGACGATGTTGCCTGGGCTTCGCCCTCGTTTGACGATTCCACATGGGAACCGATCCACTCTTCCAGTTCGTGGGGCAGTCAGGACCACCGCGGATATACCGGCTTTGCCTGGTATCGCCGGCACCTGCAAATCCACACTGCGGATAGCAGCAACTCCCATTACGTCCTATTGATGCCACCTGTCGACGATGCTTATGAAGTTTATTGGAATGGTGCGCGGATCGGGAGCTACGGCAAACTGCCTCCGCATCCGCGCTGGTCCTACACTTCGCTCTATCGCGCGTTTCCCATTCCGTCCACCGGCTCGGGGGTACTCGCAATTCGCGTCTGGAAGTCGCCGCTTCTATTTGTCGATCCCGCATCCCTTGGCGGCATGAATGGCACGCCACTCCTCGGTGACGCCGATACCATCGCCGCAGAAATGGCGGCATTCAACGCTGGTTCGCTGCGGCAGTTTCTCTACGGATATACCCTGATCATTCTCTACGGGTTTGTCACACTTTTTAGTCTCTTGCTGTGGAGTCGAGATCGCAAAGCGAAGCTTTTTCTCTGGCTCGCTGTTTTCACCGCGATGCCAGTCCTTCTTTCATTCCTTCAGGGGCAGTTCCCCATCCCTGTTTTTATTTCCTACGGCTGGGGCAGAGGATTGATCCAGCCCATTTACGTGCTGAATCGTATCTCGCTCTGGTTTTTGCTGCTCTGGCTGCTGCGGCTCAATGAGCGTCGCACTCTGGTCCGCTGGACCAACGCGCTGGCAGTTTGCACGCTCACAGCGGGGGTTCTGGACGGCGCACTTGCGTTTTTCTGGGGCGAAGCCGGTCATTGGATGCAGTGGATGGACGCGATCCTGACCAGCATCATTTTTGTGGTTGAGGTTTTTCCGTTTGTCATCATCGCGATTGGACTGCAACACCGGCTAGAGCCTTCGCGGTGGTGGGTTGCCATCAGTGCGCTCGCGTCGCAGATGATCGATACCGTGGCCGACATCAGCGCAGCGGGGCAGCGATTCACGCACTGGACGCTTTTTGAATTGGTCAACACTCCCGTCTTCGTGATTCGTGGCGTGGCGTTTACTTTGGCGAATCTTGTTGCAATCGTCCTGTTTCTTTCGATCCTGTATGCCGTGTACCGCTACAGCGCGGAGCAGCAGGCGCGCCAGAATGTACTGGAGCACGAGATGCAGAGCGCGCGTGAGATCCAGCAGGTATTGATTCCCGACACCTTGCCTGCGCTGGAGGGTTTTGCAATCACCAGCGCTTACCGGCCCGCGCTGGAAGTGGGCGGAGATTTCTTTCAGATCATCCGCGAAAAACAGGGCTCGGCGATCATCGCGCTGGGCGACGTGAGCGGCAAGGGTCTGAAGGCCGCGATGAGAGTATCTCTTATCGTTGGCGTCCTGCGTTCCTTGACGGATGCAAACTATAGTCCCGTGGAGATAATGGAGCGGCTGAATCGCTGCTTGTGCGAACGACGCCAGGGCGGTTTCGTCACCGCGCTCATTTTGCGTTTTTATCCGGACGGCGCGCTGACGCTCGCCAATGCCGGCCACCTTCCTCCGTTTCTAAATCAGCAGGAGCTCTCGATCGAAGGCTCTTTGCCTCTGGGCATATTGCCGTCCGCAACTTATGACGAAGTTTCCATCCTGCTGCAACCCGGTGACCAGTTGAGCCTCTATACGGACGGAGTGGTCGAGGCACGCAGCATAACCGGAGAGCTCTACGGCTTCGACCGTCTGCACGCGCTGTTCGCATCGCGGCCATCCGCGCAACAGGCCACCGAAGCGGCTGTCGCATTCGGTCAGGACGATGACATTACGGTACTGACCCTTACCCGGCTGGCGGCCGGTGAGGAATCCACAACCTCGCTCAATGCGCCGTTACTCGAACCTAGCACCGCCGCGTCGTGATTCCTCACCACTGGGAGAACTCGCGTTATTTCACTGCAACGATAATCGCCGCGGACGCGCTGCCGGCCGCGTAGTTCGTGCTGCCACTATAGTTGGCCCGCAGGGTGTGACTGCCGTTCGATAGTGACGACGCTGGCAGAGTCAATGTCGCAGTCCCCGCAGCGCTCACCGGAACTGTCGCGAGGGCCGTGCTTCCGTTGAAGAACGTGACGGTCCCGATCTGGTTGGGCGGTCCCGCGCTCCACGATTGAATGGAGACCGTCAAAGTCAGATTTCCTCCGGTCAAGTAATAGCTGGATGGCGTCAGTTGGACGATGACCGGCGCCAACGTTACCGTAAAGTGCACCGTGCTGGAGGCGGCCGCGGCATAGTTGGTCTGCGCGGCATAGCCCATCACCACCGTATGCTGACCCGTCGGAGGTTCGCTCAACGTGAACAGCGCGATCCCATTTTGCAATAGCAGGGTCACTACGCTTCCGCCGTCGTATCGATAGGTGACGTTGCCCTGCGGCGGTCCCGCGGCGGAACTCGTATAGATTCCGCAATGGTAATCCGCACCGTAGGGGAAATTTGCATTCCAGCAGGATGTGCTGAGTTGAACCGGGACCGGTTTTACATTGAATGTCACCGGAGCGGATGCGCCGGCAGCATTGAACGAATCACCGGAGTACGTCGCGCTAAGCGAATGCGTGCCTGCCGACAATCCCTGGATGTATAGATAGGCTGTGCCATTTCCTTGCAGATTGGAGGTTTGCAGCACTGTCGTCCCGTCATATAGCCGCACCGTTCCCGTTGGAACATGGCCATTGGTCGGAGCAACGTGGATGGTAACGTTCGTTCCCAGCGGATACGTCACCGTGTATTGGCTCAGCGTCAGCTGAACCGATTGGTCGTACGCCGCCACCTGATACGGCACAGAGGCCGAAGACTGATTGCCGGCCGCATCGATCGCGGTGACCGTGTAGGTTTTCGAACCAGGAGTGGACGTATCGACCCCGCTCGTCAGCGTGCCGGTGTTCAGCACCGGGGAGGCAGGAGAAAAGGTGGAAGCGCCGCAGCGCACCACACCGGAACGCTCATCCGTGCAGCTGTAAGTCGCCGTCACAGCTTGTCCGACGAAATAGGAATTCAAAATGCCGGGCGCTGGAGAAAGTACCGGCCCGGAGGTCACAATCGGCGCAATTGTATCTACATTGATCGGAACTGTGTAATAGGAAGTAGACCAGTTGCCGCTGGAGTCCTCGGCGAACAGCAGTTCTTGCGTTCCCGCACAATCCTGCGCGTAATAGTGGAGCAGATGATTGCCGTCCGTTAGATTGTTTATGGTCTGTGGCGGAGTCGCAAAAACGGTCGCGGGCGGATCGAGCGGGTTCGATGGCTGCGGGCACGAGATACTGTTCCCCACGGTGGTGTCTGTGGAAGCAGGAGCCGAGGGCTGCGGTACGTTGTTTACCATCGAAATGCCGTAGGTGATGCTTTGAATCGGCGACGCAACAAAGTTCGCCGCGCCGGGAACCGTCGTGCCGACGAGGACGGGCGGCTGGCTGGAAAGCGTGACCGTCGCCGTCGAGTTGTTGATCCAGCCTTCCGGCTGCTGACCGGCGACCGTGACTGTGGTCAGGTCTTCGGGCACTTGCACCACCGGGATGAAGGTCGAATTCGGGTGGGACGTTTTCCCGGTGGCGGTATACGTTCCGGGACCGCTGAAACTCGACAACAGATTCTGCGGGCACGGCAAATTCTGGAGACCGGACGCCGCCTCGAATGGGCAAGGTAAAGGTCCGCCCGTCCAGCCGTCGCTCGCCATCAGGAATCCGATCCCCTGGTGAAACGTGGTGCCTGTAGGAGTCGTAATGTCCGGCAACGTGAACGCTGGGCCATCAAAAATGTCTTGGAACACCTCATTCGGCAGCGACGAAACCGGGCATTGCGCGCCGCTTGACGTTGCGCCGGTTCCGACCGAGCACTCCAGCGTATACAGCTTGCAGGCCGGCGCCCCGTTGAGTAATTCGCCGGTATGGACGAGGCACTGCGAAGTGGCGAACGAAGTGTTCGGCACCAGAGTCGATTGAAATGTGTTGGGATCGACCGGAACGTCTGTCGTTCCGGGAAGCGTGTTCGGAGTGATCGTCAAAGTACCGGCCGCCTGCGCCTGGGAAAGGTCATAGACGAACTGGACATTCTGGTTCGTGGTCACATTGAAGGGAAATGTCTGCGTCAACTCCTGCGGAGTGGGATTGGTCTGCGGGATGGGATTGCCGCTGATCGAGGCCGGGCCGGTAACTCCATTGAGCGAGCAGTTGGTGTCCAGATAGATCGTCGAGCTGGCAAGATAACCGCCTTCATCGACAAGATCAATCTTCAGTTGTATGGTGCCAGATTGGAGACTGTTGCTGATGTCGATGGGCACGACGCCGCCGGTGGTGACAAAATTGTCTGGGTCCTGATTTGTAAGGCTGCCCGCACTCGCGGCTGATTCGTAGCTTCCTGTGAAGCAATCCTGCGACGTGCCGTCGGGCGTACTGTCCGATGTTCCGCCAACGCAGACGTTGGTAGGACCGGTAACCGTTGTGCCGGACGTCACTGTCACGTTGATCAGGTTATCGACCAGAACATTTCCCTGGCCGTTTGCCGAAGACGAGAGCATGCCGGTAGGAGAGGCAGGGCAAGTCAAATTCAAAGTGCTGCTATTGAACGCGACAGCGCTGGCGCCATATCCCGTGGTGCTGGCGGATGGTTGCACGTTGACGGGAGCAAAGACATGGATCGAATTCTGAGCAATGATCGCAGGAACAGCGACGACCACGCATCCGAGGATCGCGATATGACGCAGAATGGATGAGCATTTCATGGGCAGCTCCTAACGTGCTGGGACATGACGCAACGCGCCGATTGCCGCAAAGTTCTGCACGAAATCTGGACGACAACGGTTGAGGATCGCAAAACCAAGAGGGGAGCTTGGCGGATAACGCGGCTGGGGAGCCTGGGAAAACGCTCTGATCGTATCGCTCTAACGGACCGTTGTCAATAACATGTCTGCTATCACGAAACGCCGACGATAACTGAAATCAATGCGCATTGGCGTATCGATTTTGCGGTTTCGCCGGTAGACTGGTGCCGAAGAAGGGACTCGAACCCCCACACCCTTGCGAGTACATGGACCTGAACCATGCGCGTCTGCCAATTCCGCCACTTCGGCATGTAGAAAGGAAGGATTCGGCAAGCAAGCGCCGACCCAGCAGCAGTTCTTACTCTTTCAAAGACAACCCGCACTGTCAACTGCGCGCATGATTGACACGAGGATACGCCGCACACGCAACGCGCATCCTATAGGGGAAATATAACTTGGCGGTATTCTGAGAACCGCGCGCCAAGTGAACCGCAACGACTACACGCGCAAGCAGCTTCAGATTCGAGCCATGAAAGCGAGGGCAATGCGCATGACCGACCCGTCGGCCATCCACACCGAGGCCATCATCCCGCAGGAGCTTTCCACGGAATTGCGGCGCCTGATGCACGATCTCAGCAACGCCCTCGAAATTGTTGTGCAGGCCGGATATCTGCTTACCACCGCGGAGACGGAAGAGCCGGTCAAGGGATGGATCGGCCTGCTGGACGGGGGAACCCAGCAGGCATTGGGCGTTCATCGCCAGATACGCGAGTACATCCGCCTGCACAGCTAAGCGCCTGTCAGATCAGCTGTGCGTCCAGCGTAATTTCCGCAGCCTTCAGCAAGCGCGAAATCGGGCAGCCGGTCTTTGCCGCGTTTGCAGCGGTCTCAAAGGCTTCCTTGCTGGCTCCGGGAACCTTGGCGCGCGTTTTGAGATGAATCTTGGTCACGGTCGGGCCCGCGTCCGTCTTATCCAGCGTCAATTCCGCAGTAGTCTCCAGCGACTCGGGCGTCAATTTCGCATTCGTCAACTGGCCGCTCAACGCCATGGTGAAGCAACCGGCATGGGCGGCGGCGATCAGCTCCTCCGGATTTGTTCCCTTTCCATCTTCAAATCGCGTGTGAAACGAGTACGCGGTATCTTTCAATACACCGCTCTCGGTTGAGATGGCGCCGTTGCCTTCCTTCAGTGTGCCGTGCCAGATTGCGCTCGCTTTCCGTTGCATTGGTTCTCTCCTTGATCGTTTGCGGGAAGGTTTCTTGATTGCGGATTCGTGAACTGTTTGCGTTGAGAGTTCAGGATATCAGCCGCTCATCGCATCGTCGAACCTGCGGCTGAGTGGCAGATCGGAATCGATTCGGCCGCCGCGCAGCCTCTCAACCACTATGGATGCGCGCCGGCAGACGTCGCGGTGCCTCCTGTCTTAACGTCATCCCATTTCGCGAGCGCGGCCTTCGCCGCCGCATCCACCTGCCGGGTAGCCGCGACAGCCTGGGTCGTTGGCGTAGCATCCGCTCCTTGCAGGACCTCCATCATGTGCAGTGCCGCGCCCTGCACGCCGCGCAAAGTGTCAAGCCGCGCTCCGCCGCCGTGCGATGGCCGACCGATGACCAACGCGCGCAGTTTTGCCAATGATGTAGGCGCGGGCGAGCCGCTTCCCTGCTTCGCCAACATCTGCCCGGCTTGCTGGCCCGCCGGAATGATCCGCTCCAGATCGTCATACAGCATTTTCGAAAGCGTAAATTGCTGTTCCAGGCCGGCTTGCGGCGTCTTCACTCGCGGGTCCATGCGGAGCGTCAGAGGCTGCGAATACGTCTTCCCATTCACGATCAAGGCCACCGTGTAATCCCCAGGCATCGCCCATGGCCCAGTCGGCACCGGCGCGGTATCGTGCGGGACGGCCGCAATCGGATATTGCGGCGGCAAATCCGGCAGGGGCGTGTAATGCATGTCCCACAGGAAGCGATGCATTCCCGGTGCGGCGCTCAGATGTTGCACTGGCCGAATCCAGTAAGTTGGAATACGCGTGGCTTCCGAATCGACGCCCGGCGTTTTCGAAGACGCAACTGCGTTGCTGGCATAGCGGCGCACGACCGCGCCGGCGGAATCGCGAATTTCCAGAACCACCGGACCGTTGGCGGCAGACGGCAAATAGTAATCCAGAACCGCGCCGTCCGGCGGATTCTGTCCCGCAGGCTCATCCGGCGGCAAGGGTGTGTCTGTATTCATGTCCCAACGCACGCGCAACGCCGTTTCCGGCACGAACAAGACCGGCTTGTTGGCCTTCGCAGCCTTCTGCAATTGTTGCAGTGGTGTAATGTCGTCCAGAATCCAGAAGCCGCGTCCGTGCGTAGCGGAAACTAGATCGTTGTTCTTGATCAGCAGATCGCGAACCGAAGTTGCCGGCATATTCTCGCGCAGGCTTTGCCAGTGATCCCCGTCATCGAACGAAATATAAGTTCCCCGCTCTGTCCCGGCGAAGAGCAAGCTCCGAACCTTCGGGTCTTCGCGCACGACATTCACATTCTCGTCCGCTGGAATTCCCCGGACGATCTCGGTCCAGGTTTTTCCATCGTCGTGGGTGCGGTAGATATGCGGCCGCAGATCATCAAGCCGCAGCGTGTTGATTGCCGCATACGCGGTATGCGGATCGAAATGGCTCGCCTCCAGGATCGAGACTTTCTGCCATGCTGTCATCTCCGGCGGCGTCACGTTAGTCCAATGTTGCGCGCCATCGGTGGTCAGCCAGATCAGGCCATCGTCGGTGCCGGCCCAGATGCGCTGGCCGTCGATCGGTGAAGGCGCAATTGCGTAGATGACGCCGCGACGCTTCGGAGGCTGCGCCACTTGCGATTTGTAAATGCCGATCGTCGCCGGCAGCGCATATGTCTGGCGCGACAGATCTGGGCTGATCTGCCTCCACGACGCGCCGCCATCCGCAGAAGACCAGAGCGTGTTGGACGCGAAGTAGAGCGTCTTGGGGTCAGTCGGCGAAAACATCACGGGCTGCGTGCGCACCACGCGGTAATTGTCCTGGTGCAAAGGATCGGGAGCAACTTCCTGCACCTGATCGGTACGCCGATCGTAGCGCGTTAATCTGCCGCCGTAGACAAGGTTGAAATTTTTTGGGTCAGGCGTCACGTAACCATATTCCTCCGCGCCCACAGGGTGCCAGTCGCGAATCGTGATCTCGCCGTCATTGCCGCGGCTGGCAATGCACACCGATCCGCTCTCCTGTTGCCCTGCGCACACATCGTATGGGAAATGATTGTCCGCCGCCACGTGATAAAGCTGCGCCGTCGGCTGGTTATACCAGGAGCTCCACGTATCGCCACCGTTCACGCTGATGATGCCTCCCTGATCGCTGACCAGCGCAATGATCTTCGGATTGTTGGGATTGATCCAGATGTTCTGGTAATCGTCGCCGCCCGGCGCGCCGCGAAATCCTGCCCACGTTTTCCCGCCGTCAGTGGATTTCCACGTAACAACGCTGGTGCTGTACATCATGTTCGGATTTTTCGGGTCAATCTTCGGTATTGGCAAATCCCCGCCCGGACCGCCGATGTCCCGCGCGGGCCGGGGATCGGCGGTCGCGATATACCAGTGCGCGCCGCCATCGTCCGAGCGATAAAGATCGCCGGTGCCGGGTTTCGTTGAAACAGGCGCCAGCAATCTTTGCGGGTCGCTCGGAGCAATGGCGACGTATGCCTGAATAATTCCCTCTGGCAGGCCGCCGCTCAGTTTTTTCCAGGTCGTGCCTCCATCCACCGATTTGTAAATGCCGCCATCCTTGCCGCTCCAGGACCCGTTTTCCCACGGGCCTTCGCGCGCTTCCCATAACGTGGCGTACACGATTTGCGGATTGGCGGGATCGATTTCGACATCCTTCCCGCCAACATTCGCGTCAATGCCAAGCACTTTCTTGAACGTCCCACCACCGTCCAGCGAACGATAAATTCCGCGCTCCGGATTCGGCCCATAAGGATGACCGACCACGGCGACAAACAGCCGCTCCGGATTGCCGGAATCGATGGCCATCGCGGAAATTTGCTGCCCATTGCGCAGGCCGAGATGCATCCACGTTTTGCCGGCATCGACGGATTTATATATCCCATTGCCAACCGACAGATCGGGCCGGTGCAGGCCTTCCCCGCTGCCGACATAAATAATGTTTGGATTGGAGGGCGACACGACGATCGCGCCAATCGAGCTGGTCGGTTCCTGGTCAAAAATTGGATTCCAGGTCCGGCCATAATCGTCTGTCCGCCACACACCGCCATTTACTGCGCCAATGTAAAAGACATTGGGCTGACTGGGCACGCCGCAGACTGCGCGGGTGCGGCCGCCGCGAAACGGGCCGATACTGCGCCAATGCATCGTCCGCAACATGGAAGAATCCACGGTTTGCGCCGAGACGGTACCGCGCACTCCAGACAAAACAAAAATCATCGCAACGATGAAACCAGCAAAGAAACGACACCCGCGCATCGACACAGCCTCCGTAAATTTTTTCCCGGCGTTCCGAAGATTCGCAGCCGCAGCCGCATCTGAAGCAACAGCACCCGGAATAGCCAGGATAAGATCACGACCATGTTACCCTTTGGCAGCTTTCCGCATGGCATTCCCCCTTGCGCAAGAGTATTAGGATGAAAGCATGAGCGACCCCGGGAGTGAGCTCCGCGAAGAAATTCTGCACCTGACGGAGCGCTATTTCCACGAGGCGTTTCGCTCTCAGCCGTTTGTCCCTGGACAATCGCCGGTCCCGGTCGCGGGCAAAGTGCTGGATGCCGCCGATCTACGCAACCTGATGGACGCGTCCCTGGATGGCTGGCTGACCACCGGCAGGTTCGCCGCGCAGTTTGAGCGAAAGTTTGCGCGCTATTTCGATGTCCGCGGCGCAACCCTGGTAAATTCCGGCTCGTCTGCCAACCTGCTCGCATTTTCCGCGCTCACGTCGCCGAAGTTAGGCGACCGCCGCCTACAACCCGGCGATGAGGTCATCACCGTCGCCGCCGGATTTCCAACGACCGTCAACCCTATCGTTCAAAATCGATGCGTGCCCGTCTTCATCGACATTACCGTGCCGACGTATCAGGCGGACGTTACGCAACTCGACGCGGCCCTAAGCGATCGCACACGCGCCATCATGATCGCGCACACACTGGGCAATCCTTACGACCTGGATCGTGTCGCGGATTTTGCGAAGCAGCGTAATCTTTGGCTGATTGAAGACAGCTGCGACGCGCTCGGCGCAACTTTTAAGGGGAAAAAAGTAGGCACCTTCGGCGATCTTGCCACTGTCAGCTTCTATCCCGCCCACCACATCACGATGGGCGAAGGCGGTGCGGTGGTGACGAATTCTCCGCTGCTAAAAACCATCGTCGAATCTTTCCGCGACTGGGGCCGCGACTGCTGGTGCGAACCCGGAAAGGACAACACCTGCGGGAAACGCTTCGACTGGCAACTCGGCGATCTGCCTTGCGGCTATGACCACAAATATACATATTCCCACATCGGCTACAACCTGAAGATGACCGACATGCAGGCGGCGATCGGACTCTCGCAACTGGAAAAGCTGCCAGGATTCATCGCCGCGCGAAGGCGAAATTTCCAGCATCTTTACGATGGACTGAAGCCACTGCAAGACGTTTTGCTTCTGCCGGAAAGCACACCCGATGCCGAGCCAAGCTGGTTCGGCTTTCCCATCGGCGTGCGCGAGGATGCGCCGTTCGATCGAAACCAGCTGATTCGCGAACTGGAATCCAAAAAGATCGGAACGCGGCTCTTGTTCGGCGGCAATCTTACCCGGCAGCCGGCCTACAAGGACGTAAACTTCCGCGTAATCGGCGATCTAAGAAATACCGACTTCGTCATGCGGAACGTCTTCTGGATCGGCCTATATCCCGGCCTGACGGAAGAAATGCTGGACTACAGCATCCAGACCATAACGACCTTTTCACAAATAACTCATTAGGACAAGACCTACCGTCGCATGATTTCCAACCAGCAGCAGCGACCGAGTCCCCCGTTGATTGTGCGTGCCCGCTTGTCTGCCGCGCGGCGCCTGGACTCGATCGCCAATGCACTGGAGGGTCGCACGCCTCTTTTCATTGCTGTGTTGTTCGTCCTGTACGTATGGGTCCTGAAAAGCGAACGTCTCAAACCCTTGTGGCACGACGAGCTCTACACGTTTTATATCGCGCAGGCACCCACCTTCGGCACAATGATGGCCTGGATTCGCACGATTGATCTCAATCCTCCTCTTTATTACATAGCCGCTCGTCTCACGTTTCATCTTCTGCATCCCAGTCCATTTTCTGTGCGGCTCCCATCCATGGTGGCCTACTTTGTCGCTGTATTGTGTCTGTATTTATTTGTCCGGCGCAGGCTCACTCCACTCTATGGATTACTTGGAGCACTGGTACTTCTTTCCAGCTCATTTAACGGCTATTCCTACGAGGCCCGTCCCTATGCCATGGTCCTGGGATTCCTGGGGATTCTGGCAGTCGGCTGGCAGCGCTCGATAGAAGAAGAAAGTCCCCGAAGCTGGCTCGCTCTGGCGCTCGTACTCCTGGGCGGCTTCGGGATGCTTCTTAGCCATGTGCTTGCCTCTGTGGCGTATGCGGCGCTGCTGTTGACAGAAGCTATTCGCTTTTTTCTGCGCCGCAAGCCGGATTGGATCCTCTGGATCTGCCTGGCGTTGCCGCTGACCGCTTGCATTACTTACCTGGCGCCCGTCGAGCACCATAGTTCCGGCGCATTTCCCGACACATTTCAAGCGTCTATCGTGCAATTGCTGGGCGCATATTCCGAGATATGGATTCCTCTCGCCTCTTTGCTTGCCGCGGCAGTGATTGTAGTGGTTCTACTCTCTGAAGCATCCCAGCGGTTCTCAGCCAAAAACCGGCAGGATGGCTTCAGTTTGCCGGAGAAGATTTTTGCTCTTGGATTTTGCTGCGTTCCGCTGGTAATCGTCCTTGTATTCATGCGTTCACACAGCGCATATTTCCCCAGGTATGGGATGCCGGCTATATTCGGCGTCGGCATCCTCGTTCCATGGTTGGTCGCGCGCTGGACCGGAACCAGCAGTCGCGCCGCTCTTGTTTTTTCGATAGCTTTTGTCTTCGGAATCGTAACTCCGTCGTCGATTGCACGCCATCTGCAACAAGTTGTGCAACCGGAAAAACCGGAAAATTCAAATTTGTCCGGCATATCTCCCGTTCCATTCAACGGGATTTTTCCGAACCTGCCATTCGTCGATGCGAGTGGGTTGACATTCCTTGAAATGAATCGCCGTGAAAACAGCACATTCCTTTCTCGCGTGTATTACTTAACCGATGAACAGGCAGCCATCCAATACGCCAACGCGACCATATTTGAAGGCTTTCCGAATCTAAAAGGAAAGTTTCCGATACAGGCCAACATCATGCCTTACCCACAATTTATTCAGCAACACTCGGCATTTCTAGTACTGGGAACGTACGACTATCCGGAAGATTGGCTGCTGAGAAAATTGCTCGCCGATCATGCCACGCTTCGCTTCCTGGGAGACTTCTCAACCGGATATAAAGATGAACAACTTTATGAAGTTACGTTGACTCACCCCTAAAATGAAACCTGTTGGGCTATGATTCGCTGGAACATTCAACCAGCAGCAATGTAGTGGAGACTTCTGAATGAAAGCAATTATCCTGGCGGGCGGACTTGGCAGCCGGTTGGCGGAGGAGACCTCCGCGCGGCCAAAGCCCATGGTGGAAATCGGCGGCCGGCCCATCCTTTGGCACATCATGAAGATTTATTCGCACTACGGAATCAACGACTTCATCGTGTGCCTTGGCTACAAGGGCTACATGATCAAGGAATTTTTCGCCAACTACTTCCTTCATTCCGCCAACGTGACCATCGACCTGCAGCAGAACAAGATTGAAACCCACAGCGCCCACTGCGAACCCTGGCGCGTCACGCTGATCGACACCGGCGCGGCCACTATGACCGGTGGACGTCTGAAGCGCGCCCTGCCCTACGTGCAGCACGACGAAGAATTTTGCTTCACCTATGGCGACGGTCTCGCCGATATCGACCTGAACGCGCTGCTGCGGTTCCATCGCAACCATAAAACGCTAGTTACGCTGACGGCCACACAGTCCGTCGGCAAATTCGGCGCGCTGGAAATTGCGCCGGACGCGCAGGTCACGTCCTTTTCCGAAAAGCCTAAAGGCGATGGCCGATGGGTCAGCGGCGGCTTTTTTGTTCTCTCTCCAAAAGTCGCTGCCTACCTTCCCTGCGACGCAACCATCTGGGAGCGCGACCCGCTGGAGACCCTCAGCCGCGAACGGCAGGTGTCTGCCTATAAGCATCACGGCTTCTGGCAGCCGATGGACACGCTGCACGATAGAAATTTTCTCGAAGAGCTCTGGGCCAAAGACTCTGCCCCGTGGAAAGTCTGGTGAACAGCGCCTTTTGGCAACGCCGCAAAGTTTTCCTGACCGGGCACACCGGCTTCAAAGGCGCGTGGCTCGCGCTCTGGCTTCAACATCTGGGCGCGGAAGTAACGGGCTACGCGCTCGCTCCGCATACCACGCCAAGTTTGTTCAGGGCGGCAAATGTGGCGGAAGGCATGACGTCCGTCATCGGCGATTTGGGCGATTTGCGGCGTCTCAAAGACGCCATCGCAGCGCATCGCCCCGAAATCGTCCTGCATCTTGCGGCGCAATCGCTGGTGCGCGCTTCGTATCAAAATCCAATCGCCACCTATGAAACCAATGTCCTCGGCACGGCGCGTGTGCTCGAAGCAGTGCGGTCCTGCGACTTCGTGCGCGCGGTGGTCGTCGTCACCAGCGATAAGTGCTATGAAAATCGCGAATGGGTCTGGCCCTATCGCGAGAACGACGCGCTGGGCGGCCATGACCCCTACAGCAACAGCAAGGCCTGCGCGGAACTTGTGACTAGCGCCTATCGAAACTCCTTCTTTCCGCTCGCTCATTACGCGGAGCACGGAGTCGCTATAGCCACAGCGCGCGCCGGCAATGTCATCGGCGGCGGCGACTGGTCCACGGACCGCATCATCGCCGATATCGTCCGCGCATTCGAAACCGGAGCGACGTTGCAGATTCGCAATCCCAAAGCAACGCGGCCCTGGCAGCACGTCCTGGAACCGTTGCGAGGATATCTGACGCTGGCCGAAAACCTCCATCAGCACGGTCCGAAGTTCTCCGGCGCATGGAACTTCGGTCCGCGCTACGAGGACGCTCGCCCGGTCGAGTGGATCGTGGAGCATCTCGCCTCACGCTGGAAATCGCAGGATGGCCCTCCCCCAAAATGGGAAATGGATCACGGCCAGCATCCTCACGAAGCGAACATGCTGAAGCTGGACTGGACGAAGGCATCGCACGAACTGGATTGGCGTCCCGTTCTCTCTCTGCCCGAGGCGCTCGACATGACGCTTGACTGGTATCAGAGCGTGCATGCGGGGGAGAATGCGCGGCAGAAATGCATCCGCCAGATAGACGAATATGCCCTGAAGCTGCCATAGCAGATGTAGGCCGTCCGGATCGAAAAACATATTTGCCGCAGTAGCGCGACACCTCTATACTCCGTCCATGCCTGCGAAGAGCGTCTTTGTCATTACATTCCTGCTCCTCGCCGTCTCCGCCTCAACAGAAGAAACCCAGAAGGCACCTGGGTGGTCGACCTATAACGGCGATTTGGCTGGCCAGCACTATTCTCCGTTGCGCCAAATCGACCGTTTGAACGTCAAGAACCTTAAAGTTGCCTGGACGTTTCACACTGGCGTTTTCAAAATGCCGGGAGTGGCAAACTCGCGCGCCGCCTTCGAAGACAATCCTATTTTTTGGCGCAATCGGCTTTATATCACTACCCCATTTGACCAGGTCTTTGCTCTCGACGCGGAAAGCGGAAAAGAAATCTGGTCGTTCGATCCCAAAATAAATCGGAATGCGACCATCGGTATTGTCACATCGCGTGGAGTTTCAATTTGGCACACGCGGAAACGCCGTAACAAAATGAGACCTTGCGAGGATCGCGTGTTTGTGGCGACACTAGATGCCCGCCTGTTCGCCATCGATGCGATTACAGGACGGGCGTGCGGCGATTTCGGTATCCACGGCTTCGTCGATCTGACCGAGAGTCTTCACTTGCAGGATCGGACATGGTACGAATTTACATCTCCACCAACTGTAGTGGGCAACACGGTGATTCTTGGTTCCTCTGTGGGAGACAATCAGAGTGTCGAAGAGCCGTCGGGCGCCGTGCGGGGGTTCGATGCTCTGAGCGGGAAACTTTTGTGGAGTTGGGAACCGCTGCCGTGGGCGCAACATCAACATCCGCGAACCGGCGCGGGAAACGCTTGGTCGGTCATTGCAGCCGATCCAAAACATGGATTGATCTACGTTCCAACGGGTAGTCCCAGTCCTGATTTTTACGGCGTTTATCGGCCAGGAGATAACCGCGACGCAGATTCCGTTGTAGCCCTCCAGGCTGCAACCGGAAAGCGCGTCTGGGGCTTTCAGGTTGTGCATCACGATCTTTGGGACTATGACATCGCGGCCGAACCGGTCCTGTTCGAGTTCCGCGGTCGGATACCGGCCGTCGCGATTACAACAAAAACAGGAATGATTTTTGTGCTCAATCGTCTGACGGGGCAGCCACTCTATCCCGTATATGAAAAACCGGTCCCTCAATCGCGCGTGCCAGGCGAAAGAACATCGTCCACGCAGCCATTTTCAAGTCTGCCAAATCTTGTCCCTCTTACTTTCACGGCCAGTCAAGTATCGGGTGAAAACGAAAAAGGCAAGGAATTCTGCCGAAAAAAAGTTGCGGCGCTGGTCAATCAAGGCATTTTTACTCCCGTCTCAACGGACAGCACCCTTTTATATCCCGGCAGCATCGGGGGCGTGGAGTGGGGCTCGCCCGCTGTCGATCCTCGTTCCGACATCATGTACGTCAACGCGAACAGCCTGGCATTCGATATACGACTGGTCCCGCGAACAGTGTCGGGCAATGGATTGTTCGCACGGATCGATCGCAAATTTCGTAAATGGATGCTGTATTGGACGCCAGCTTCGAAGCTACCGGCAGATCAGCGCTTCCAGGCGCCCGATACCGCTGGTCATGAACTGAGCGAGCAGGCGGGAACGCCATACCGCATTTTTCGGGAACCGCTCGTGGGTCCGGATGGATTCCCGTGCACGCCCCAACCGTGGAGCTCGATTGTCGCGATGAACCTAAACACCGGCATGAAGCTGTGGTCGGTCCCGCTGGGAACGATGATTGCTGGCCAACATACAGGCTCCGTCACCTCCGGAGGACCCATCGTAACCGGGAGCGGCCTGATTTTTTCCGCGTCCGGCTCCGATCCCTTCCTCAGAGCGTTCGATCCCGTTACCGGTCGCGAACTCTGGCGCGGTGCGCTCGCCGGACCGGCAAACGCTACACCGATGACCTATGCATGGCGCGGGCGTCAGTACGTCGTGGTCGCGGAAGGCGGTGATGGAAAGCGTGGCCGCGGGCAGGCACTGGTTGCATTTGCGCTGCCGGAAACGGCCGTGGATCGACGGCGTCGGCCCGGCTATCCACCATAGAAGGATTCACGTCTGTATTTCGATGCAGGCTGAATCGAATTTTTCAAGAGATGCATTGGCGCTGGGAAGCCTTGGCTTAAAGTAGATTTTCAATGCAAGAAGTCGCGATTCAAAGTAATCGTAACTGAATTTGGCGACAATAAATGTAATTCCGACCAGAGCGGCGATGTACAGGAGTGCGAGCGGGAGCGGCAAGGGAAACCGAATACCGAAATGCGTCCTCAGTACGTGTTCCAAGATCAGGTAGATGGGAACGTGATAGATATACATGCCATAGCTGTATTTTCCAATCGTTCGCAGCCATCCCGCGTCGAGAATCGAGCGCAGCCACCGAATCGGATGTTGCGACAGCGCCAGCATGCCGCCCGCGAGCATCGCAAACCCTGAAATCCCAATCGTAGGCATATAAAAATACGTCGCGATCAGCTCCGTATGGTGGAAGATTGCGACGTAGCCAATGAGCGCCCCGCCTGCACCCAGCAGTAGATAAATCCAGCGCAGCGGAATTTGGCCTCGGCGTAAGAAAATTGCAAGGATCGCGCCGACGAGAAGCCCGTCCATGCGGCTGGTCGTCAACACCATCGCCAATAAACTCTCCGAATATCGGTGGACCATGAAAATGCGGAGCGGCAGCGCGATCGCGAGCCCGGCAGAGCACAGGAAAAGAATGGCGTTCTCAGGCAACAGCCAGACGACCAGCGGCCAGACCACGTAGAACTGTTCTTCCACCGCCAGACTCCAGAAATGTCCAAAAACACTGACGGTCATGTACGGGCCGTGGTTCCAGAAAACGGGCCAGTTCTGCGCGTAGAAGTAGTACGCAATGCGCACCCGCTCCGGCGGCATCATGGAATTCCACCAGGGATTGTAGTGGGCCGCCAGCATTCCCGCAGTAACGGCAAAATAATAGATGGGAAATATTCGCAGAAATCGACGCATGTAGAACGAAGAGAAATAGTTCTCCGCTGACTTGCTCCGGAGCAGAATTCCGGTGATCAGAAATCCAGATAGAACAAAAAACAGCTCCACGCCGGACCATCCCGGGACCATGGCGTAGGCGAAGAGCTTCGCAACAAATGTGTTCTGGAGAATATATCGTCCGCCGCCGTGCGACAGCATCACGGCAAGCAGGGCGATGCCGCGTATGCCGTCCAACTCAGGCTTGTGGTTCGGTTCCTCGGCGCTGAGTTTTGCGCGCAGCGATATTGTGGTGGAACTTGGGGGAGGGGCTGTCACCATATTGGGTAATGCGAATTACTGCTTTAGGTCGATCGGCAGAAAGGGCAAATGCCCTTATCGCTCCTCCATTGGTTGTGAATTTACCGTCCCTACATCCGCACTCATCCCCTGCCGAGCATCGGCTTCCGCGCCAAGCGGCAACGCCGGCGGAATTTCGAAGTTCACGCGCTCTCGTTCCACGGCAAATGGCCGGCGCTGAATCTGCGTGTGGATCGCGCCGATGTACTCGCCCATCACTCCCATAAAGACCAAGAGAATAGAGCTGACGAAAAACATTCCAATCACAACCGGTGCGATGCCGAGAGAGAAACTGCGCCAGAAGAGCAGCTTGTAGATCAGGTATGTCAGGCCGATCAGAAAAGTCACCAGCGCGCCGCCGAAACCGAGGAACGTCATCAACCGCAGCGGCACTTTGGAATGATTGATGATGCCCAGCATGCCATAGTCGTAAAGTGTGTAGAAATTGTTTTTCGTAATGCCGCGCTTGCGTCCCGGCTGGTCGTAGTAAATCTTCTTATTCGGCAGGCCGATCTCGGCGATCATTCCGCGAAAATATGGATAGGGATCGCCAAAGGACTTCACCAGATCGACTACCCGCCGGTCGTATAAACCAAACCCGGTAAAGTTCTCAAAGGTCTCGATCGAAGACAGCCGGTTCACGAGACTGTAGTAGCGCTTGCGCGCCCAGAACATCAGACGATTCTCTCCGCTGCTGCGTTTGATCGCCAGCACCATGGAATAGCCTTCCTCCCAGCCCCGAACCAGGTCCGCGATCATCTCCGGCGGGTCCTGCATGTCCGCCACAATTCCGATGACGGCATCTCCCTGCGCCTGGCAAAAGGCGTGCATGGGCGAGCGGACATGGCCGAAGTTGCGGGAATTCACGATGATCTTCACGTTCGGATCTTCCGCCGCCAATTGTTTCAGCACGGCCACGGTGCGGTCCTCAGAAGCGTTATCGATAAAAATGTGCTCGTACTTGTAAGACCCCAGCGCAGCGATGACCGCTCGCACGCGCGTGTACAGGTCGACGACGTTATCTTCTTCGTTGTAGCAGGGAGTGATAATGCTGATGGTCTTTACGGTTTCTTCGCCAGGCACCATGTCATAGACCCCGATGTAGCTCTATAAATTCCAAATTTATAGGAACTGATTTCATATTGTCCTTCTGCAATAATTTCCCAGTGCTTGGAATTTGCTAAATGTCGCAACGCCCTCGGAGAAAAGAAATTCACATGTTCGTGCATCAGATAAACCAATGCTGGCCGGAACAGTACACGTGCCACGGACGGACGCGTTACCGCGAGAATAGCCAGTTGGACCAACCTCTTGGTAACATTTTTTCGGCCAGACGGAGACTCCTGCGGCACTTCAACAAATATCAACGTCCCCGCGCTGGCGGTCTTATCGATTTCCTTCATCGTTTTCTCGGGATCGCGAACATGCTCCAGCACATTGCTGCAGATGACAAGGTCCCATTGGTGCTGTTGGCAATCTTCTATTCCTTTTAGATGTCCAATGCCGGTAAGCGTATTTAAGTCCGAGATATCGTAAACGTATCGCTCCGTATTCGGAATCAGATCTTCGATGAGCTCGCCTCGATTTCCACCGAAATCAAGGACCTTGCGGATGCAGCGTCCTGCGAGATGTGGATCCAGAACACGCCGGAGCGTGTCCTTGCGAATTTTCATGCCGCTCGGCGCTGACAATCCCGCATTGAACGATTTTGTATACCAAGGCTCATAGAGGTGCCGCATCCGCTGATATTGATTCAGGCGGTAGCCAGAATATAGACGTTTCTCTTCATCTTCATCTAACCGCGGATTGAAAAACTTAAACCCACAGGCTCCGCAGTGCATCAGCTTTGCAGAAAACGATGGTCGATTCCAGATTCGTCGTGCAAGAAACGGCGCTACAAGCCCATTCGACGATTTCGCAATGGGCGCATGACAAACAACGCAGTAATTTACCGACTCCATGGCCCTCCCCTCAATGTCCCCTTCCACGAGAAGCGCGTCCGCGTCGAATCAGGCAATTCATGACATCTACTTCTTTGAGTACACATGATACCCACGGCATTCTGACTCCTGCGCCGGGCTTATGCCGGGACTGGCTCGGAAAGAAAAATGTTTATGCCCGAAAAAACTGTAAATAACGGACAGCCCCATCGTCAGAGCACCTGCAATGTAGGGCGCGCTGCGTTCCAGATGAAATCCATAATGCAGCCCCTCCACCAGCAGCGGCAGCAGCACCAGTCCGGGCAGCATCGCACTGCCGTAAACCAAAACGCAGCGGGACCATTCCACCAGATAGTTCCCCCTCGTCCGAAAGACAAAGAACTTGTATCCCAGGTAGGCGACGGAAATGGCGAGCAAATTGGAAAATACCGCGGCATATACGTAGCCGAAGCGAATCCTCGGCATCAGCAACGCGGTAAAAAGCGCATAGACGCAGTATCCAAAAAGCGTGTTCCATCCTCCTACCAGTAAATACCGTAGAAATTCGCCGGGCGGAATGTGGCTGGTCAGCCCGGCGAGCCATGGAAATTTGCGCCGGAGTTTTTCGCCCGCATTTGCGCCAGTGTTCTTCAGACTCAATCGCCTCATCCATTCCTCGACCGGCATCCGACTTGCCCATTAGGATGCTTCATTGAAAAGCGCAGTCTCAACGCACCGATGTTTTTGCGCCAGGACCTCCATAATGACATGATGGTGCGAGCCACTGCTGTTCCCGCACCATCCATTATGAAAATCCCCGGACGAGTCACCATCGGAATCCCGACGATCAATCGCAGCGAACTCGCCCTCGGCGCCATCCACAGCGCGCTTTCACAAAGCTATCGCGATATTGAAGTGATTGTATCGGACGATGCATCCACGGACGACACGGTGGAGCGCATCCGCGAGCTTCAGGATGGGCGGCTCGTTTTGTTCGAACAAAAACGTCGGCTGGGCCTGGTGGGCAACTTCGATTTTTGTCTGCGTCACGCAACCGGGGAATTTTTCCTCCTGCTCGGCGATGACGACCTGCTGCTGCCGAACGCGATCGAAGAGCTGGCAAAACCACTTCTTCAGCCATCCTCACTGGCTGGGAAGCACTCGATCGGCGTGGCTTGGTGTCCATGCCGCATTGCGGATGCCAACAGCACGGAATTCTGGATAACAGAGGTGGGACCGCGCGTTGAATCTCCTGCATCGATGCTGGTAGCACTATGGGCCGGCAATCGAGGTCCACGATTGAGCAGCATCCTCCTGCGCACGGAAGACGCGATTACGGTCGGCGGCTACGAGCAGAAATACGGCGACCTTTGCGACATCGGAAACTGGGGTCGCGTCGCGCTGATGGACGATGCTGTGGCCTGCGTACCGGAGCCGCTGGTGCAATACACGAACCATCACGGCAGCACCACGAGCCAGTCCGCCGTGGAACAGTGGCAGAATTGGGCGCGCATCGTCCACGCCGATCTACTGGCTGCCGCCCGCGCTCGCGGAGATCTCGACGGCGAACGCCAACTGAACGCCGCTAGGACGAATTTTCTCAGCGGCATTACCCTGACTATTTTGATTCAAACGATCGGCCGGCCCGGCTGGTTTCGCAACGCCTTGCGGCAAGCCCTTCGCACGCCGGGAGCGATCTTCACGCCGTACATGTTCCGCAGACTGCTGAAGGATGGGCTCAAGGTTCTGACGCTCAGGAAAAATAGTTAGGAATTAACTGTTTATTTATCATCTATATACATATGTTTTCTCGTGTGTTACCTGAGTATCCTCTCGGGCGGCACCGCATAGGCGACCGTCTGTATGCCGTCGCCGCGATACGCCCGCAGATACATTCGATATTCGGGGCACAGGCGTTGCATCAACAACGGCAGGCGCCAGATGTCTTCCTGGCAGTGATAGACGCAGATGGCAAGAATCGGGCGATCGCGCTGGGTCACCTGCTGGGCGCCGAGCAGCGCGTCGAATTCCCCGCCCTCAATGTCCATTTTGATCATGGAGACAGATTTCCACTCGAACATCACATCGAGCGGCACCATGTCCACCACGATCTGTCCGACATCGGAAATCTTCGAGTCTACTCTTCCAGTGTCCTCAAATCGGACAGGACCTTGCCGGGAACCGATGGCACACTGGTGCACGCGGATTTTGTTGTGCAGTTGCGGTTCCAGTGTGGCCACGTATTCGGCCAGCCGGGCAAAAGAATGCGAGTCGGCCTCGATCGCCTCAATCCTGGCAAACTGCCGCTGCTCGTAGATCACGCTGCGAATCGTGTCGCCATCGAAAGCACCGCAATCGACGAACACATCGTCGGATCGTGCCTCGAAAATTCCATCGAGAAAATAAGATTCTTCCGCCGCGGGCTGGGAAAGGCCGGACGGGTCGCCGAGCGCGCGAAGCCGGATCTGCGCAAGATACTCGTCCCGCGATGCATCGTCGGCCCAGATTTCCGCCGCGCGGAGCACCCGGTCCGCCTGCTCGTAGAGCTTGTGCGGCTGGTCGTACAGAAGAAAAGACGGAAGCTTTTCCAGAAAGCGCCACGCGATTGGGGCGGCGCTCGACAGGCGCGTGCATCCGAGTTTGGTCAATTGTTCCAGCGTTTCCCGGTACCAATGCCGCTCATTGCGGATAGAAACGAAAAAATGCGCGGACTTCCCGAAGCGTTCAGCCGCCTCCCGTGGAGGCAATAAAGGAATCCCCTCGATCGAGGTACCCCAAAGCTCTGGATTGTTATCGGAAATCGCGATGGGCCGCACGCCCATGGTTTGCAATGCAGCCAGGCTCTGGCTGCCTAAATTGCCGGCGCCGAACAACACGCATTGCCAGTTCGCCGCCGCCAGCAGCCGGTCGACTTCGGTTTTTTCCCGTTCTCTCACACGCCAAACGGGTTCGGAAAAGATGTCTTCTAGCGTTGCTTCCAGACTGTCGGCAGAGGAGCCCGGAACGATCGCAAGCGCGGAACAGGGGAATTCCATGTCTTGCATCTCCGTATTTTTGTCGGATAGTTAATTTTTGGTGAAACTTCGTTTCTAGTCTTGCAGTGGTGTCACAATCATATTCTCTAAAAATTCATTTCGGTCAAGAAAAGGCCATAAATCTTCCAGGGGCCTGGAAACAAACGAGCCGTCCGGCCTTTGCGCGGAGGAGAGCCGAGGCGCGCGGGTTTCGTCTGGAATGACATGAACATCGCAGACCACCGGGCCTGGTGTGTCGAGCACCCGCCGCACGTCTTCGCGAAGATTGCGCTGATTCGAAATCGTCGCCGCTCGGATTCCGTAGCTAGCGGCGATCTTTGAAAGATTCGGCACCGTTAAACCGGTGCGCTCGTCGCATCCGATACTCGCCTCGCCGAAATAGTTCTTTTGCGAGGCGCGGATCGACGCATAGCCATCATTATTCAGCACGAAAAACTTGATCGGCAGATTGAGCCGGGCGACGGTTTCCAACTCCTGGATATTGAATTGGAACCCGCCGTCGCCATCCACGCAGATTGTCTGCCTGCGGCCGGCAGCCAGACAGACCGCGATCGACATTGGCAGCCCGAATCCCATGCTGCCGAGCCCGGCGGTGTGATAAATGCGCTGTCCGGTGCGCGTGGGACAGGCCAAAAGAAAAATTTCAATGCCCGCGCCGGAGCTGCCGGAGACAAGCTGATCATCGGGCGCGGTTTCTGTGCCAATCACTTCCGCCAGATGATAAATGCTCACCTGCGTCTCCGGATTGCGATGCTCCTCCGTCACCACGGGATAGCGATGCTTCCATTCCGCGCAACGACCATCCCAGTCAGAACGGTCCCGCGGTCGAATCGCGTCACGCTGGCGCAACATTTCCGTCAAAAACGCGCGAGCGTCCGCGCATACTGGCTGCTGGATGTGCGGATGCAGCTTGGCCAGCTCGGCGGCGTCGATATCGACGACCGTTTTGTGCGCTTCGCGAGCCAGCTTGTCCGGCGCGTAGCCGGTGATCGCAAAATCCAGTCGAACACCCAGAGTGAGCAGAAAGTCGCAATTCTGCAGAGCGAAATTTGCGCCCCGCGCCGCCACCGAGCCAGGCCGGCCCACATAGAGCGGCTCATCGCTCGGAACCAGGTCAGCGGCGCACCACGTGGCGGCGATGGGAATCTTCAACAGCTTGCGCAGCTCATGAAATTCCCTTTCCGCGCGCGCCAGACGAATGCCGTTGCCGGCAAACAGCAACGGCCGCTCGGCACGATTCAGCGCGTCGATTGTTTTTCCCACCTCTGCCTCCAAATCCTCCAAGGGGCCGCTTCCACCAGCGTCGATTTCTGCCGGATTGAAGCCGGGCAGCGCGGCAAAATCGCCGATCGGAGATGCCTGCACATCGAGCGGCACGTCAATCCAGACCGGGCCCGGCCTGCCGGTTCGGGCCAGGTGGACGGCTTTCTCCAGGTGATAGCGAATCGTTTGCGGATCGAGCACAGTGACGGCGTATTTCGTAATGGGACGCACGATGGAAACGATATCCACTTCCTGCACGCCTAGTTGCCGCATTCCGAGCGGCTTGCCTTCGGCATCGAACATCCGATCCGGGCGCTTCACCTGGCCAGAAATAAAAAGCACTGGCGTCGAGTCCAGCCACGCGCCCGCCACTCCGGTTACGGCATTCGTGCCGCCCGGCCCGGTCGTCACCATCGCGACACCGAGACTGTTGGTCGCCTTCGCGTACGCCTCGGCGCAGATCGCGCTGGCCTGCTCGTGAGAATTGCAGACCGGTTCGAGCGCTTTGCAGCGCGCGAGTGCTTCATTCAGGTGCATCGCCCCGCCGCCGGTGACAAGGAAAACCTGGCGAACACTCTGGTCCGCGACAAACTGCATGATGGAATCGGAGAGTTTTGGCATGTTTTTTATCTGATCGCTTTGGCGTGTTTTCCTTGCGGAGATTCCATAATCGAATTGCAGGGTACTACCGGTCTGCCGTAGCAGACGACCAAACTCGCTTGCAAAATGCAAGTTAATTCGCCCGATCACTTGCAATTTGCAAGTGAATTCGGTGTGCGGGCTTCTAGAATTGCGTCGATCAGTTCGCGGGCAGCGCCATTTCCGCCGCGGCTCTTGGCGACGAATGCCGCCTTTTCGAGCACAGCGGGACGTGCATCGGCTGGCGCGGCGGCGAGGCCGACAATCTCCATCGCCGGAAGGTCGTTCACATCGTCTCCCATGAAACAAATTTCCTCGAGCGAAAGCCGATTGCGATCAGCAAAGAGGCGAAGAGCTTCCGCCTTGAAACGGCAATCCTTGAAAATGTCTTTCAACAGGAATTTTGCGGCGAAACGATCAACGAGCGAACTGTCCTCGCCGGATATAAGGGCGATAATGATTCCCGCCTTGCGCGCGCGAGAGACACCCATAATGTCCGCGAAGCAGAAGCGTTTCCACTCCTCTCCGTTCGGGCCCCACCAGATTCCACCGTCGGTCAGAACGCCATCGACATCGAACGCGATGGCGCGCATGTCTTTCATCAAATCGCCATTGCGATGCGGCGCGCTCTTATCCCGGCTTTCGTCGATCAAACAGCAGCTCCGACGCGGCGCAATTTTTTAATGATCGGCAGTTCGCGCTCATAGACGCGCTTGACGCCGTCTCCCATGGACTGCTCCACCAGGCGAATGTCGCGGATCAGCCGGGTAATGCCGTTGGGCTCCAAAGATGCCGCCTGGTCACTGCCCCACATCGACCGATCCAGCGTCACATGCCGCTCCACGGCGCACGCGCCTAGCACTGCGGCCGCCACGCTTGAGGCAATCCCAGTCTCGTGCCCGGAATAGCCAATCGGTACGCCGTATCGCTCCCGCATGGTCGGAATGGCCCGCAAATTCAGCTCCTCATAATAGGCGGGGTAGGTGCTGCAGCTATGCATCACGATCAGTTCATCCTTGTCGAGCACTTCGATGGCGTGGTCGATCTCCTGATACGTGCTCATTCCGGTGGAGAGAATGATGGGCTTGCGCTGATCCCGGGTATGCCGCAGCAAATGATCGTCCGTCAGGGACGCCGAGGCGATTTTGAAGCAAGGCACGTCGAACTGGGCAATCAAATCGACGGAGTTCTCATCCCAGCAGGACACAAACCACGGAATATTGACCGCCCTGCAATATTTGTCGATCTCCTCGAAATCGTCCACATCGAATTCGAGCGCTTCCTTCAGTTCGCCATTCGTGGTGCCGAACGGACTTTCGCGCGGACGCGCCAGCTCTTCGGCGGAATACACCACATCAATGGTGCGTTTTTGGAATTTGACCGCATCGCAGCCGGCCGCCACGGCAACGCTGATGAGCCGCTTGGCAATGTCGAGATTGCCGTTGTGGTTGATTCCGATTTCCGCGATAACGTAGCAGGGCTGGCCATCGCCGACCAGCTTCTTGCCGATTTTTACCATGCCGGTTTCTGTGTTCATGATCGCAAAGCCTCAATGTCTGTCGTGAGATGCCAAAAACGGCGAAATGAGGTGTCTCTTGGGCATAGATGCAGTACGCGCCGACTCCCGATGCAGCGGAGTATACACTTTAGGTGCGAATATCGTGGCACTATCCTGCCTGCTTCGCAGGAGAGCAGGACATCCAATGATTCCCAATCATTCCATGAACAGCTCTCTCGACGCCAGCCGCAAGTCTGCCCCGCCAGTTGCAGGCCAGGACCTGACGTACATTCTGGAGAAAACAGAGCGTCTTTGGCATGAGGTGCGCGGCCGCCGAATTTTCCTGACCGGGGGCACGGGATTTTTCGGCCGCTGGCTGCTAGAGAGCTTTCTCGCTGCCAATCGCGCGTTCGATCTGCAGGCGCAGGCGGTCGTTCTCACGCGCTCGCCAGAGCAGTTTCGCAGGCGCTCGGTTCATCTTGCCGGGGATCCTTTCATCGAGCTTGTCGAGGGTGATGTCCGGAATTTTGCTTTCCCCGCGGGAGAGTTTCCCTTCGTCATTCATGCGGCGACTGAGTCTGTGCCCGGTCCGGCTGCCGGCGGTCCGGAAGAACTGCTTTCCACCATCGTCGATGGCACGCGACGCTGCCTCGAATTCGCAGAGTCTCATGGAACGAAGAAATTTCTGCTGACCAGCTCCGGCGCCGTGTATGGTCGGCAGCCGTCGGGTATGACGCACATCGCGGAGGACTATCGCGGCGCGCCCGATGTTCGCAGTGCAAACTCCGTCTACGGCGAAGGCAAGCGTATGGCGGAGCTGCTTTGTGCGATGGCGGCGGCGCGCTCCGGCATGGGATGCAAAATCGCGCGCTGCTTCGCCTTTGTCGGCCCGCATCTTCCGCTGGATGCCCATTTCGCGATTGGCAATTTCATTCGCGACGCCGTGCGCGACGGCCGGATTCGAATCCAAGGCGACGGCACGCCGAGGCGCTCCTATCTCTATGCCGCCGATCTTGCAGTCTGGCTCTGGACGATGCTGTTCCAGGCGCCGTCGATGCGTCCGCTCAACGTCGGATCGGGCAACGACCGGAGCATTCGCGAAATCGCCGAGGCGGTCGCGGAGGTCGTCCAGCCGGGTATTGAGATTCAAGTCGCCAAGGACGCATTGCCTGGCGCGCCGGTTCAGCGCTATGTTCCATCTGTGGAGTCGGCGAAACGAGAATTGAATCTGTCCGAAGGAATTTCTCTGCACGATGCAATCTGGCGGACCGCCGTATGGAATCGCGCGAAAATCGACGTTTGATCAAGAGGCCCTTGAATAATTGTGTTTCGGGCTGAGCTCGAGCATTCAGTAAGCGCGATGATCTTCTAATTGCTTCCGAGCATCCTTTCCTCATATTGTTCGGTTGCTGTTCGCAATTTTTCGCGCAATTCCTCAACCTGGTTCTGGATTACCTGCGGGTTCTGACCCGACGCCAAAGCGGCTGAAAGCTCCTGCTCGCGAGCGGTGAGTTCAGCGGTGAAGCGATCTACCTCCCGCTTCAGAAGACGTTTCGGTACAGGAATGTTGGTGGGCGCGTTATATCCCTTTCTGTAAGCCTCTTTTGAGGATCTCCAGGCCGATCTCCAGTCGAATGGTAGAAGCCGGTTGAATCCGTCGATGACATTGGTTACTCCACGTCCGATCAAATAAATTCCGCCGCCTAGGATGGCCAATCGGGCGAAGAGAATGCTCGTCAATTGCGGACTTGTCCCCAGATGAAACCAGTTGTTGAGGGACTGCCAGTTTGCGACCAGGCCAACGGCAACTTCGGCCAATCCATATGCAAACTGTGCACGGGAGTTTTTCACCGCGTACAGGAGGATTGCGCCGACGACAAAGGCGCAACTTAGCGCAATACGAACGGACTGGGCATTGAGCGCGGCGGAAGCGGTCAGTCCTTCGATGAAAACCACGAAACTATACACAGCCCCAACCATGACGGCCAGCAGCGCCAGGGAAGAAACAACGAGAATGGATATGAGCCCTTTGGGCATGGGAGTCGCGGCAGCCCTCATTCCTGACGTTCCAAATGAGCGGAGAGTATCACGGGAAATTGCAGACAGGAAGAGTTATTCAACGGGTGACATAGTCCGCGTCGGATACCTTGGAGGTAGTCCTTGTCCGGGCGCCAAGCGAGCGCCCATTCAACGTTGGATCGGAAAACGACTGGAGCAGTCCTGAAATCGCAGAGGCAGTTGCGGAGGCCATTCAGCCGGATATGGAGATTCAAGTGGCCAAGGATGCGACGCCCGGGGCGCCGGTCCAGCGGTGAAGAAAGAGTTGAATCTATCGGGAGGAATTTCTCTGCGGGATGCGATCTGGCGCACTGCTATCTGGAATGGCGCGGAAATCGATACGTGATCGAAGATTCGGAGGCGCGCAACAAAATCGCGTTCTGAAAGGCGGACAGATTGAATCCATACACATTGCCTCATGGATTGGTGGGCGAACGGCAGCGTCTGGCACTCATGTCCGCATTGCTGGACCCCATGGAATGCGCCTACTTTTCCCGGCTGGGATTGCAGCCCGGGTGGCGCTGCCTGGAATTCGGTTCTGGTAATGGATCGATCTCGCGTGCATTGGCGGAGCGCGTTGCCCCAACTGGCCACGTGGTCGCGAGCGATATCGATCTCGCCTGTATTGCCGACCTCCAGGCGCCGTGCCTGGAGGCCCGCCGCCTCGATATCTTGCAGGACGAAATCGAACAGGGCGCCTATGACCTGGTCGTCGCGCGGGCCCTGCTCCACCATCTCACGCCGGCTCGCAAGGCACTGGAGCGCATGGTCGGCGCGCTCAAGCCGGGAGGTGCGATTCTTTCTATCGAACCGGACATGCTGCCCTGCACGGTTGCCGAGCCGGATTCGATGCTCAGATTCTGGCAAGGATGGATCAAATGGTCGCTACAGAGCGGCATCGATTACTCGGTTGGACGCAAAGTTTCCGCGTGGCTGGATTCGCTGGGGCTGGAGAATGTTGCCGGCGAAGGGCACACCGCGCATTTCAATGGTGGATCCGATTGGGCGGTGTACTGGAGTGAGACCATGCAGGAATTGGCTCCAGCACTCATGCAATCGGGCCATGTGACCGAAGAAATGCTGACGGAGTTCCATGCTCGTTACCGCGACCCGCACTATTGGAGCAGCGTCATCGCCTTCACCGCAAACTGGGGACGCAAGCCGGCGTGAAATCGTGGACCGCAGCAGATTCCCTGCGGGAGTGACGGAAAGAAAAGCTGGAGTGGTGGAGCTGAGCGGGATCGAACCGCTGGCCTCCTCGTTGCGAACGAGGCGCTCTCCCAGCTGAGCTACAGCCCCACGTCAAGCGGTGCTCGTAGTGTATCAGCGCGGAACGGCATTTCGGAAGACGCCACATGTTTCAGAAATCTTTCAGAAGACGGGTGTATAAACCGGGCTGGCAATGTTTACAAGGAGATTTGCGATGAAGTTTTCTTTGCGGCATCGATCCCTCCGCCATTCGGCGGCAATCGGAGCATCGCTTGTATTGCTCTGCGGCATGTCGTTTGCACAGACGCCGAAATTCCAAGTGGAAAAAACCTGGCACATTGGCGGGGACGGCGGCTGGGATTATCTGACGGCCGACGCTGGCGCGCACAGGCTGTACATCGCCCGCGGCAATCGCGTGCAGGTTGTCGACATCCATACCGGAAAACTAATTGCAGAGATGAGCGGCATGGACCACACCCACGGCATCGCGCTGAACACCAATGGCAAGTACGGTTACGTCAGCGACGGCGGCGCGGGAATGGTGCGCGTGTTCGATCGCGCGACGCTGAAAGTCATCGCCAACGTGCCGGCGGAAAAGAATCCTGACGCCATCATTTTCGATCCGGCGACGAAGCGCGTCTTCGCTTTCAACGGGCGCAGCAATTCAGCGACCGCGATCGACACCAGCACAAACCGCGCGTTGCAAAATGTCCCGCTTCCCGGCGGGCCGGAGTTTGCGCAGGCGGACGGCTCGGGAAACGTGTATGTCAATCTCGAAGACAAGAACCAGATTGAGCGCATCGATTCGCGGACGCTCAAAACCACGGCGAACTGGTCCATTTCCCCTTGCGATTCGCCCAGCGGTCTCTCGATCGATCGCGCGCATCACCGCCTGTTCTCCGTCTGCGATAACAAGGTGATGGCCGTGGTGGACACCGACAATGGTCGCGTGGTGGCGACCGTCGCTATCGGCAACGGGCCGGATGCAACGCGCTACAATGCGCGGCGTCATCTGGTGTTCAGTCCGAACGGCCAGGATGGCACGCTCACGATCGTCCGACAGAATTCGCCGGACAGCTATACTCCGGTGCAAACCGTCGTCACCCAAAAAGGAGCGCGCACCATGGCACTCGATCGCGCGACCGGAACAATCTATCTGGTAACGGCGAAATTCGGGCCGCGCCCGCCGACCACGGCATCCAATCCGCACCGCCGGCCTGCGATTGTGCCTGACAGCTTTGTCGTCCTGGTCGTCGGCGCGAAATAGCCCCGGCCGGGACTCGCAGCGAAGCCAATTCTCTGCGGCGCGGCCACGGGTACCGCACCGGGAACACTTATGTTCGAGGCTTCGCCCCGTACCATCTTCGCGCAATGCGCAGCATCTGATAGACAATGGAGAGTTGCGCGCACTTGTGTCGCCCGACCTATGAAAATTGCGTTTCTCGGTCCTGGAAAGATGAGTGCTCCGCAGTCTGCCTGGGATTGGCGGATTATCTGCGCCGATCCTTGAATTCGGCGATCGAAGGCGGACTCGGAGAGATGGACTGGGCCGGCCAGTATCGCGTGGCGGAAAGAGCATCGGAAAAACACCTTTAATAGTTCAGTTCACGGGAGGGTTATGCCAGAAGCTGGGCGCAATCGTAACGCGGGGGAAACAATCACTGCCGGCAGCCTTCAAGGTAAGGTTGTCTTCATTACCGGCGCAAGCTCCGGCATCGGCGCCGCCTGTGCCGAACGATTCGCGCAGGCAGGTGCAAGCTTGCTGCTGGCCGCGCGCCGCGAAGATCGTTTGCGAGATATGCAAGCCGTGATTCGCTCCGCTGGAGCCGAGGATGTACATATCGTCGCTCTGGATGTCCGCGATTCAAAGCGGGTTCAATCTGTTGTTTCAGCGCTGCCGGCGCCGTGGCAGGCCATCGATGTACTGATAAACAACGCGGGGCTCAGCCGCGGGCTGGACAAATTGCACGAAGGTGAGATTCAGGATTGGGAAGAGATGATCGACACCAACGTGAAGGGATTGTTGTACGTCACGCGCGCTGTCGTTCCTGGAATGGTGCAGCGTGGCAGCGGACATGTTGTCAATATCGGCTCGACGGCCGGCCACATGACCTATCCAAAAGGCGCGGTGTATTGCGCGACGAAAGCCGCGGAGAATCGGATCAGCGAAGGATTGCGGGAAGACCTGCTGGGAACGCCGGTGCGGGTGACAACGATTGACCCTGGAATGGTGGAAACGGAATTCAGCGAAGTTCGTTTTCGCGGAGACGCGGAACGGGCGGCGAAGGTCTACCAGGACATTACACCGTTGCGGGCCGAAGACGTTGCGGACGCAATTCTGTGGGCTGTCACACGCCCCGCGCACGTTAATGTCGCGCAAGTGCTGCTCACCAGCGTCGATCAGGCGAATTCACTGCTCTTCAACCGCCGCGCCACGTAAACAACGCGAAAGCTAGCCAAGCTGCTCGAGTTCCCGATCGATGGCCTGGAGCGCGGCCTGCAATGCCGCTCGCCGGGCCGGATGACTGGTTTTCTCCGATAAAATTCGCTCGCGCTTCAGCTCCAGCAATTGACGAGCACGAGACTGTATCGCATCCGCAGCCGTTTTTGTCTTGCCTGAGACAGCTTTCGCAGCATTCGACCTTTGTTCCATCTGCTGTTCGATTTGTTCTTCCGCCGATTTACTTTCCCATCCTCGCGCCATATCTATAGAGTAGCGGAGCGGAGCGTGAATCACACCCGCAAATTTGCGCATCGCATCGAGTAAGAATATATCTCATCGCTAAATCCTGGTAAGGAGCACGGTATGAAAGCATTTCAGATCGCTCAGTTCGGCCTCGAAAACCTGCGACAAGTGAATCTCCCGAAGCCCGCTCCGGGTGCGGGTGAAGTTCTGATTCGCGTTCACGCCACGTCTCTCAATTATCGCGACCTGATGATCGTGAGCGGCCAGTACGACCCTAAACTGCATTTCCCGCGCATTCCACTTTCTGATGGAGCAGGCGAAGTCGCTGCAATTGGCGGGGGCGTCACCCGCTTCAAGGTGGAAGATCGCGTGGTCGGATTGTTTCTTCAGAACTGGCAGGATGGCGCGCCTTCGTCGGAAAAGTCGCGCGGCGCACTGGGCGGCGATCTCGATGGCATGCTGGCGGAATACGTCGTGCTGCCGGAGCGCGGGGTCGTTCACTTCCCCGCACATCTCAGCTATGAAGAGGCATCGACATTGCCTTGCGCCGCGCTGACGGCGTGGAATGCGCTGCACGAAGCCGCCGCGCTCAAATCCGGCGATACGGTCGTCATCCAGGGCACGGGCGGCGTTTCGATTTTCGCCTTGCAATTCGCCAAGCTGGTGGGAGCGCGTGTGCTGGGCACTTCCAGCAGCGACGAGAAGCTCGCCCAGGCAAAAGCGCTCGGCCTCGATGATGGCTTGAATTACAAACAGAATCCGGACTGGGCGAGCTGGGTGCGGGAGCAAACCGGAGGAGTCGGCGCGGACGTTGTGATCGAAGTCGGTGGATCGGGAACACTTTCCGAATCCATGAAAGCCTCGCGGGTTGGCGGCACGATTGCGCAGATCGGCGTGCTCTCCGGAGCGGACGCGAAATTTTCGGTTGCTCCGATTCTGATGCGGCAGATCCGGATTTGCGGAATTTACGTCGGCTCTCGCGCAATGATGGAACAGATGCATCGGGCCATCGACACCCAGAAAATGACACCTGTAGTAGGTAAAGTATTTCCCTTCGACGAAGCTCCTACGGCGTATCGCTATCTGGAGGGGGGTAAGCACTTCGGCAAGATCGTGATTACCCCAAGTGTGAAATAGATTTCACACACCCCTAGGGAAACCGCTGCGCGGAGTGGTTACTAGAAGTAAACACCGCAAACCTGACTCACACCGGAATCAACAACTTGGGTGCGGTGTTGTTTTTTTTCTTTGTGTGCCCAACTTTGGCCGGACAACTGCATCTACCTAGGCAGCGAATCGGTGCTCATACGGATCGCATTCGGGAGGCCCAGGTACCTGCGGCAAATGCCGCCAGCAATGCCTGCGGAATATAAAAATATGTCCTGGCTACGCGCGATCTATGGATTCTTCTATGAAATATTTTTTGGCTGCAGCCACGGAAATCTGACACGTCCGTTTACTCTCCGCTCGTACAGTTACAAAGTGTGTCTCGACTGTGGCAAGCAGTTCCCCTATTGCGTGGAGACCATGCGGCTGCTGCACTCGTGGGAAGTCGAGGAGCAACCCATTCCGGTGACGGAACTTGCACCGGTGTCGATAGGGTCTTCGGCGCACGATGATTACGCCAGCAGCAAAGCGGTGGCCTAAAGAAGATCTGCGGCTGCGGATGGTTTGCGAGTACGGAATCTCCAAGGCGCCTATAGGATCGGCAGCGGCGACGCGTCAAGCAGCCGGCCTCCTCCCGGCAGTTCTAATTCCGGCATTGGCTTCGCTTCAAACAATTTCCGACAAGGAATCGCCAGCCAACGCGCCACGCGAGTTGCCTTCTGACGACGCGCGCTGTCGGTCGAAATTCCTGTCTTCGCGTACATCTGCCGATACAACTTGGAAACAAACAAAAAAGCCAACCGTCCGCGCAACGTAGGCACGCATTTTGAGCGCCTCCAGATGGAAGGCATGCTGTAGAAGCTGTCCCAGACGCCCTGCGTTCGCTCGCGGATTTCATCGGAGGACATCGTAGGGTGCGGACTGAACATTTTCGGTCGAATCGCCGCCGGAATCAGCCAGTGCCGCGTGATGGGCACATCGCCGACGCGCATGACATCTTGGCCGAGACCCTTTTCCCATCGATCGAAATCGACGGTTCCAGGGAACGGGGTCAACATCACGAATTGGGCAAAGGTGATGCCTGTTCGCTTTGCGAGTTCCGCGGTTGCCGCAAAGGTATCGGCGCCGTCCGTGGAAAGACCGAAGATGAACGATCCCAGCACGTGGACGCCGTGCTCCTTGAACGTCTGGAGCCTTTTCACCAGATTGTCGCCAGAGAGATTGAAGTCCTTGAAAACAGCTTTCAGGCCCTCCGCCGTGGCGGACTCAACGCCGACTAGGGCGCCCTTGATATTTGCCTTGCGCATGGCATCCAGAAATTCCACGTCCTCGCCGGCTTCCATCGTGATCTGCGTAAAAAACACCATATCGCGTGGGAGTTGTGCCAGCTTCGCCATCAGCTCGAAGCGTTCTGCGCGAATGCCTTCCAGCTCTGCAACACGGGCAATGTTGCCCTGCTTCTTCGCGAGGCGAAGATCTTCGAGACTCACGGGATAAAAATTGTCGTCCGCCAACGCGATAAAGCGGAACCCGCGCCGGCGCAGATCGACGATCTCGCCTAGGATCACATCGGAAGTTCGAGTGCGCGGTTTCTGGCCATCCGTGCGCCAGACGGAGCAGAACGAGCAGTGCTTGGGGCAGCCGCGCACCGTCTGCACGGAGGCCCACATGTATTTATCCCGCGGTGCCAGGTCCCAGCGGGCCGGCAGAAACTGGTCACCGGAAATGCGTCCGCCGTCGTAAATAGTTTGTGCCTTCCCCGCGATCAGATCGGCGATCACTCGCCCCCAGATCACATCGCCGTCACCCTTGACGATGGCGTGAGCGCCTCCGAGATTTAGCGCTTCTTCCGGGTACAGCGTCGCATGGATTCCCCCATACACGATATACGCGCCGCGGTCACGCGCTATGCGTCCCAGTTCCATGCCGCGCAGGGCGTTTCCGGTGTGAATGCCGATACCGACCACATCGCCCGGTTGGATCCTGTCGGGCTTCATCTGCTCCAGGGTTTCATCTGTGACGATCGGATCGCCGTATTTTATGGGAGTTGCCGCGGCCAGAACATACAGCCAACGCGGAGTGATGACGCCAATTCCAAACGAGGAATCGCTTGGATTGATCAGATGTACGTGCACTATACAAGATCTCCTTCGGGTTGGCCCTCCGCACGGACGAGCAACTGAAGGGGATGCCTGGGACGCTCCGACCAAACTCATCGGCACCACCAGAATAGCAGAGATCCGTCGATCCTTAAGCGGACACACTGCGCAACTCCACTTGCGCAGCGTCAAACTCCGCGAGCGGAGCCCTCGAGCGATGGAAAGTGAAGGACTTCGTTGCGCGAGCGGCCGGGCGATTTGTCACCAATTGAGTTACAAAAGTGTCCTCAATGCGTCGCGTCCCCGCCCCATTTGAATTCCAATCCGGTACGAAACGTGAACGGCAGCGAGGGATATCCCAACACTTCCTGATAATGCTGGCTCAGCAGGTTGTTCATCACCGTGTAAGCGGAGGCATGCCGATTGATGCGATAGTTCGCCGTCAATCCAATGTTCTGATATGCCGGGTCAAGATTTTTGTTCGGCAGCAGCAGCGTCGTTCCGCCGTTGGCATCTGTGAGAAACGTGCTGTCGTCGCGGCGACCGACAAACGTTCCGGTCATCTGCGCATACCAGCGGGGGCGAGCGTAGATCACCGTGTAGTACCCGGAGTGTGGCGCACGGCGGAAGGGACGCTGTCCAACCAGCGGCGAATACGCGCCGATGGGAGTATTTGGGTATTTCGGGTTGTAAGAAGGAGAAGAATTGTCGCTGGAAAATGATTTCTGTACGGTTGCATTCAACGCCATGTAACCGCCGCGCACGAACAGGTGATCGGTCACGCGATATTCCGCGCTGGACTCGACGCCTTGCGCGCTGTAAGTCAAAGAGTTGATGTATGCGCCGAAGGAAGTGTTTGCAATCACCTGTTCGACCGCCGGAGGCACACCCAGTTGCAACAATGCTGGCGCATCGACGAATTCGATTTGATTCGTGAATTGATTGTGATAGTAGCCGCCGTGCAGCAGCATCCGTGTGCCCAGCACATTCTGGTCAATCCCTCCCTGATAGGTTCGGGTTTGTTGCGCGCCGACCGGAGAGATCCCATTCTGCGCGATCAACTGCTTGCCGTTCGGCAGTGACGCCAGCACGTCGTAGATCGACCCGCGCTGCTCCGCAATGGTCGGCTCGAGAATCCCCTGCGAATAGTTGAACTGCACTTTGGTCCCGGTGAATAAGCCCTGGGGGGAAGGTTTCCACAAATAATATGCGGCAGTCGCGTGCGGCGTCGGCTGAAATCCGAAGACGGAATAGTTCGGCAGATCGGCGCCTGCGCTGTAGTAAAAACGATTGCCCATATTTCCCGAGGTCTGCACGATGTAATCGAAGTTTCCGCGCTTCGCCGACTGCGGCAGATAATCGTAGGCCGTGTAGCCACGCTCCGACTCATAGCGAAATGCTCCCAGGACGACGAGTTTTTCACTGGCTTTGTAGCTGGTCTGCCCGTAGAAGAAATCGCGATTAGTCAGGATTCCATCGGTTCCCGGGTAGCTCGTGTTCGCGCAGGAGTAGAAGGCCTGACCGCTGGCGCTGGTTCCATTCGCGCCGCGAATCGTGACCGGCGCACCCAGATATTCAGGCGCGCCCGGATTGCCTGCGGTGTCGTAGCAATTGAAATTTCCAGGATTGTCCGTCAGAATTCCCGCCGGTCCGGGATCGGTATTCAATGAGCGCAGGCGGACTAATCCGTATTGCGCCGTCATGTTCAGCTTGTCGCTCTGCTGATGTTCGATCGTGGCGCTACCATACAGGTCGTGCTCGTTCAAGTACTGCACGTCCGGAATGCTGTAGAAGAGGATCGCGTTCGGCTCGCCGGTAGCCGCCGAAATCCGGTGCACGGTGGCGCGCAATTGCGTGCGGGGTGACAGCGCATAGCCCAGGTTGGCGACGGAACTGGCATTGTGATACGTGCTGTTGGGATAGCTGTTCGAAGTATCGATGCGCGCGAAATCTCCAAAATAGTCGAACGCATTGTGCACGCCGCCGAGCGATGCCTCCTGATGATAGGTGCCGAAATTTCCGGCGTCGATTCCGTATTGCAGCAGAGGCTTCGCTGTGGTGCCGTGCGCAGTCGTCAATGACACAACTCCGGCGGATGCGTCCGCTCCGTACAATGCGCTGTCGGGACCGCGATAGATCTCTTCCTGGGCGATGCCGTTGGCCGGCAGATAGGCGAAGTTCACCGCGCCGCCAATATCGTTGATTGGAATGCCGTCGAGCAATACGTCTGTCGAGTTGGAATCTCCTCCCATGGCAAACAGAGATGTGGCTGCGCCGCGCTGCCCGGTCGTCGTGAATTGCAATCCGCTCACTAGCCGCAGGGTGTCCTGTACATCCAGCGCGTGCGGGTAAAGGGCCGTGTCGATGACTGTGGTCGAAGCGCCGCTCTGCATCTCCGGCGTGGGAATGCCGTTCGCCGTTACCGTCACTTTTTGCTCCAGTTGCCCGAACTGCATCGCAACATCGACGTACGCCGTTTTACCAAGTGCGACGTAAACCTCGCGGCTCATCGTGACATTGAAGCCAGTCGCCACGACACGAATTCGATAGCGGCCGGGGCGGTAAATGGCAACCCCGTATTGCCCGCGGCCGTCGGTGTGCGCGTGCGTTGCCAGCATCACGCCATTGACCGTCAGCACGTCGATGCGCGCGTTGTAGACCGCAGCTCCCAATGGGTCGGTGACAATGCCGGTCACGATCCCCTCTTGAACGGCATTCGCAGCCGCGGATACGCGCTGGGGCGCAAGAATACATCCGAAAACACACGCCGCGAGGGCCGCCAGCAATAAGGCGCGGTGGACCGCAGTATGGCGAAGTTGAAACCCAATCGAAATCAAATCTGGAACACACATGGAAATCCCCTCGGATTGGTTGCGTGAAGCCGGTCTCCTGACTCGCGCTTCTTCAAGCTGCGGGCGCCTTCCCGGACTTGTCGTCCAGTGGTCGCGAAATGCCGTGCCCTGCTCTCGCGCTTACAGTTACGGGGTAGTGGCGGACTTGCACCGCGCTTCCCGACACTTCACGAATTGTGAACCGCATGCATTGCCGCAAATACGCGCGCGACAACGCCGGAGCAGCCTACTCTTTATATGACGCAAGAATACGCAGCCTGAAACATTGATCGCGGGAATGCGTGCATTCGCGGCGATTGCCGAGACGCACACGCCCCTTCGGTCCTCCCATCGCGACCGAAAGACAGCAAAGAAGTGACCCTGGCCGGTCTCCTGACTTACGCGTTCACGAGCGAGGGCACACCTTCCCAGACATGTCGTCCAGTGGCTGCATACAGCCCTGCCTTGCTCTCCGCGTTAACAGTTACGGGGTAGTGGCGGAGTTGCACCGCGCTTCCCGAACACCAAGGGCTATTGAGATATATAGCGGGATCGAATCGTGCCGTCAAATTGCAACGGGAAAGTCCGACCGTGGGTGCTGGGTGCCAGAGCCTGCCTTGAGCGAGAGCAAGCCGAATTGGTCTCGCTTGAGACCTGGGTTGATTCGTGTCGCCGCACCCACAGCGCGGCGGAAGAATTCCTACTTCCTAATGTGATGCGCAATCAGGTTGTTTTTCACATTGTCGTAGACCGACCGCGGCAAAATTCCTCTGGAGACCAATTGGTCTTTCGAGCTGTAGGGACGTCCGGCAATAATCCGCCTCGCGTATGTATCTCCAATGCCCGGCAGCGACTTCAACCGATCGGCGGAGGCGGTATTGATGTCCACGCGCGTGCTTTGAGAGATGCATGGCGGCTCTTGAGCCCGCCTGTCCGCTCTGCTGAACAGCGGGAGACGCCCAAGTCGCTGGAACAACAGTGAGAGCAAGTGCGAGACCGGCCCAGCAGACGATTTGGCTAAAACGATTTTGAAGAGTCATTTCGATCATCCTCCGTATATAAAATCGATCATCCTCCGTATATAAAAAATCTGGATTGCCTCCAGTAGCCAACACGTTAGTCAATCCTCTACGGCGCCGTCAATGAAAACCTTGATGCGCGAGGAGAATCAGCCATCGCACCGGCTCCAGGAAGGACAATTTTTCTGCGCAGAACGCGTTCGGCATGGCAAAGAAGTAGCACCACCGTTAATTCGGCTGCATTGAAAACCGAGTACTTGACACCGCACCGCCTTCTTCTTATTCTCAATTCATGCAGTTTGTCCCGCTCCATCGCCATCATCATCACCACCATCATCACGTGGCGAACGTGTCAGCGGCGCATTCTGAGCAGAGTTCTTAGACGCAGAGAAAGTTCAGAAATCCAGTCAGCCCGCTGATGCGAATCGCATCCGCGGGTTTTTTTATTTTCAGCCAGCAATGGCGGCACAAAAAGGAAGATTCACGATGAGCGTAGAAACACAGTCGGATCCAACGATCGACTTCTCGAAACTGGATGGGCTCGTTCCCGGGATCGTGCAGGATGCGGCCACGGGCGAGATGTTGATGGTCGGCTTTCTGAATGAAGAGAGCTATCGAAAGACGCTTGAAACCGGCTTTGTCACCTTCTGGAGCCGCAGCCGGCGCAAGCTGTGGATGAAGGGCGAGACCAGCGGCAACCGCCTCCGCATCACGCAGGCTTCCACGGATTGCGACAATGACACGCTGTTATTTCGCGTTGTCGTCGAAGGCGACGGCCTGGTCTGCCATGAAGGGACCGTCAGTTGTTTCACAAAAACCATTCCCATTCGCAGCACGAAGGCTTGGCAAATTTCCGACGGAAGCGAGACGAATGCATGAGCGCAAAGTTACGGCTTGGAATTCCCAAAGGCAGCCTGCAGGATGCAACCATCGCGCTGTTCGAGCGAGCCGGCTGGCGCATCTTCGCCAATGGCCGTTCCTATTTTCCCGGCGTTGACGACCCGGAAATCGAGTGCATGTTGATCCGCGCGCAGGAGATGGCTCGCTATGTGAATCACGGGGCGCTGGACGCCGGGCTGACCGGCAACGACTGGGTGACGGAAAGCGGACTTGCCGTCGAGACAATCTGTGGCTTGACCTATTCCAAACAGAGCCGGCAAAAGGTGCGCTGGGTGCTGGCCGTGCCGGAGGATTCGGATTATCAGTGCGCCGAGGACCTGGCCAACAAGATCATTGCGACGGAACTGGTCGAGGCCACGAAGAAATATTTCGACAGCAAAAACGTTCCGGTCCAGGTGGACTTCAGCTGGGGCGCGACGGAGGTGAAGCCGCCAGTGCTGGCCGACGCCATCGTCGAAGTGACCGAAACGGGCAGTTCCCTGCGCGCGAATCGACTGCGCATTCTGGAAACGGTTCTGGAAAGCGAGACGCAGTTGATCGCAAATACCACTGCGTGCCGCGACCCCTGGAAGAAGCAGAAGATCGACAACATCGCGCTGATGCTGCAGGGAGCGATTGCCGCGCAGGGCCAGGTGGGACTGATGATGAATGTCCGCGCCGCCGACCTTCCCGTCGTTCTGGGCGTGCTTCCCGCATTGAATTCTCCGACGGTTTCCACCCTCAGCGACTCGGATTGGGTCGCGGTCAACACCATTCTGGACGAGCGCTCGGTGCGCGACGTGATTCCCCGGCTGAAGGCGGCCAATGCCACGGGAATTGTCGAATATCCGTTGAACAAGATCGTCTATTGAGAGGCAGGCGTCAGAAACGATGAAGCTTGTACGCACGTACGGGAAGAGCGCGAAAGAAGCCGAACGGCTGCTTGGGCGGATCGAGGAGCGCTCCAGCACTGCTGCTTCGCGCGTCGAGCCCGCGGTAAAACGCATTGTTTCCGATGTACGGCGCAAGGGAGATACCGCGCTGCGAAAGTATGCCGAGCGGTGGGACAGACTCACACCGGGCGATCCGCTGCGAGTCGGTTCGGACGAAATGGCTGCCGCCTGGGAGCAGACGCCGAGAGAGCTGCGGAAGGCGATGCAAATTGCAGCGGCGAACATTCGTCGCTTTGCGCGATGGCAGATGCCGAAGAACTGGGTGCGTACGGCGGGCGGCGTTCAGCTTGGCCAAGGTGTGTTGCCGCTGGAGTCGGTCGGCTGCTATGTTCCCGGCGGACGGTATCCGCTACCATCCACGCTGCTGATGACCGTCGTGCCGGCGCAAGTGGCAGGCGTGGAGCGAATCGCCGTGGTTTCTCCGCGCCCTGCGAGAGAAACGCTGGCTGCCGCGCACTTGGCGGGAGTGAAAAACTTTTATCGTATCGGCGGCGCGCAGGCGATTGCCGCTCTTGCGTACGGAACGGACAGCGTTCCCCCGGTGGATAAAATCGTCGGCCCCGGCAATCTCTATGTCACAATCGCGAAGAAGCTCGTCGCATTCGACTGTGGGATCGACATGCTGGCCGGCCCTACCGAAATCGTGGTCGCCAGCGAACGTGGCAATCCGCAATGGATTGCCGCCGATCTAGTGGCCCAAGCAGAGCACGACCCGGAGACGCTGGCCGTGCTCGTGACCAGCAACACGGCGCTTGCGAAGGCAACCGCGGAACAGGTTCGGATAGAATCCGCCGGCAATAAAATCGCCAAGCAAGCAATCGCCACGAACGGGTTTATCTTCATCACCGAAAACACTAAGGAAACAGCGGAAGTTACAAACAGGCTGGCCGCCGAACACCTGACCATCGACACTGAACAGGACTTTAACTGGGTGCGTCATGCAGGTTCCATTTTTATCGGAACACAAACTCCGCAAAGCATGGGCGATTACATTTCCGGTCCGAACCACGTTTTGCCGACCGGCCGCATCGCCAAAGTCCGCGGAGGTCTCAGTGTGTACGACTTTCTGCGCCTCGTCGCCATCCAGCAATACTCGGTGGAAGGTCTCGCACAGCTTGGCCCGCACGCGGTGCAATTGGCCGAAGCGGAAGGTCTGACGGGGCATGCCGCTTCGGTTCGCATTCGTCTGAACGACAAGCCTTCTCGCGGAGCAGCCAAATGAATCCATTTCAGGGTCAAAACAAACTGCGCCCGCGCGCCGCCGTCGAGCGCATGCACGAGTATCATCCACCCCTTGCCGGAAGGGAGGGCCTCCGGCTCGACTTCAACGAGAACACGTTTGCACCATCGCCTCGCGTGCAAGCCGCGCTCCAGCGCATCTCTGCGGAAACACTTACGAAATATCCAGAACGCGGTCAAGTGGAACGCATCGCAGCCCAATATTTCGGCTTGGCGCCGGAGGCCGTCCTCCTCACCAACGGTGTCGATGAGGCGATCCATCTGGTTTGCGAAACCTACCTTGAGCCGTCCGATGAGGTAGTTATCGTCACCCCAACGTTTTCTATGTATGGCCTGTATGCGGAAGCGACGGGCGCGACGGTTCGTTTGATTCAGGCGGACGACACATTGCAGTTTCCCTATCGACGCGTACAAGACGCCATTGATTCCACCACGCGGCTGATTATGGTCGCATCTCCTAACAACCCGACCGGCGCGGTGATCGACTCGGAGTTTCTGCTGCAGTTGGCTGCTTCGGCGCCACACACAGCCTTGTTGGTGGATGAGGCTTATTTCCATTTCCACGGTGAGTCTGTTTTATCTGCAACACAATCTGTGACAAATCTTTTCGTGGTTCGAACCTTCTCCAAAGCCTATGGGCTTGCAGGTTTGCGCATTGGCTTGCTCGCCGGCCACCCGGAAGCAATGCGCTTTGTTCGCAAAGTAAGCTCTCCGTATAACGTGAATTCGATTGCGCTGGAATGCCTGCCGGAAGCACTGGCAGATGAGGCATACATCGAATGGTACGCAGATCAGGTGCTACAAAGCAGAGCTGCGGCAGAGCAAGTTTTGACAAAGTTGACTGTTCCCTATTGGCCGAGCCACGCAAATTTTATTTTGATGAAGATCGGCAGTCCACACCGCACTTTCGTCGATCGGATGCGCCACAAGGGAGTGTTAGTTCGCGACCGGAGCGCCGATCCTGGATGTGATGGCTGCGTTCGCATCACGCTTGGAACCATGAAACAGACGAACCGCGGACTGGAAGCGCTGGAAGAGACATTGAAGGAGATCTCATGGCAACACGAAAGCTAGCACGTCGCTCCGCGACTCTCCGCCGGCACACGACAGAGACGAAGATTGACATGAAGCTCGTTGTAGACGGGCTCGGCCGGTACGACATACAGACTGGAATTCGTTTTCTAGACCACATGCTCGAATTATTTTCCAGGCATGGCGGATTCGATTTGTCGCTGGCCTGCAGGGGTGACCTGGACGTCGATCAGCACCACACGGTAGAGGACGTAGGCATTGCCCTAGGTGAAGCGTTTTCGCAAGCATTGGGCGACAAGAGGGGCATACTGCGTGCTGGGTATTTTCTGATGCCGATGGATGAGACCCTGGCCGCAGCCGCAATTGACCTGAGCGGCCGCGCATCGTGTGTAATCGATACAAAAGTTCGCATGCGGACAGTCGGCGATCTGCAGACGGAATTGCTGACGGACTTTTTTGAGGGGTTCGCTCGCGCCGCCCGCGCGAATGTACACCTGAAGATTTTGTACGGCCGCTCGAATCATCACAAAATCGAGGCGCTCTTCAAAGCGTTCGCGCGCGCGTTGAGGTTTGCCTGCTCCCGCGATCTGCAACTCCGGGCAATGTTGCCCAGCACCAAAGGACTGCTGTAGTCAGGAACGAAGATATGCCCTCCGGCAAAACGCTTGTCATCGATTATCAGGCGGGAAATCTCAATTCGGTCTGCAAAGCGCTCCGCATGGTCGGAGCCGACGTTCAGGTTACGAACCAGGCGGACGAGCTGCGCGAAGCGGCACGCATTGTCTTGCCAGGGGTCGGCCATTTTTCATCTACCGGCTGCCTGATTGAGAACGGCATTGGAGATGCACTGCGGGAATGCGTGGCCGCCGGCACTCCATTTCTCGGCATTTGCGTCGGTCTGCAGTGGCTGTGTGCCGGCAGCACCGAAGCCCCGGAAACGCATGGACTGGGAATATTTCCATTCATGTGCGATCGCTTTCTTTCCACCGTCAAATCTCCGCATGTGGGCTGGAATTCCCTGGAGCCGGTTGGCAACTCGCGCCTGCTGCATGGGCTGCCCGCTTCTCCCTTTGTCTATTACACGCATTCGTATCGCGTACCTAGAATTCATGGAACAACTGCGGTTACAAATTATGGCGAAAAATTTTCCGCCGTGATTGAGCGCGACAATTGGATGGCTGTGCAGTTTCATCCAGAGAAATCGGGCGCAGTGGGACTGCGGATTTTGGAGAATTTCATGGGCATTCTGCCATGCTGACGCGCCGCATCATTGCATGTCTCGACGTTTCCGCCGGCCGGGTGGTGAAGGGCGTTCAATTCGTGGATTTGCGGGATGCCGGCGACCCCGCTGCGCTGGCTGTACGCCACGCCGAAGGGGGCGCGGATGAGATCGTGTTCCTCGACATTGGCGCAACGCATGAGAATCGCGCTCTCCTGCTGGATGCAGTCCGCTCGGCCGCAGAGAAGATTTTCATTCCATTGACGGTGGGCGGCGGCATACGTTCTTTGGAAGATGCAACGCGGACCTTCGATTCCGGCGCCGACAAAGTCAGCATTAACTCAGCCGCTTTGGCACGGCCGCAACTCATCGCGGAAATCGCCTCGCGTTTCGGAAGCCAGGCAGTCGTTGTCGCAATCGACGCACGTCGCAATTCGGACGAACCCGAAGCCGCGGAAGTCTATGTCGGCGGGGGACGCAAGGCGACCGGACGCAGGGTTGTCGCATGGGCGAAGGAGGCGGAATCTCACGGCGCCGGAGAGATATTGCTTACTTCAATGGACGCCGACGGCACGCGCAGCGGCTTCGATTGCGAACTGACGGCGACGGTGAGCTCCGCAGTGCAGATTCCTGTGATTGCCTCGGGCGGCGCGGGAAGTGTGTCGCACTTTGCGGACATTTTTACTCGCGGACGCGCGGAGGCAGCGCTGGCGGCGAGCATTTTCCATTTTGGCGTTTCCGACGCCAGAGCATTGAAGAAAGAACTGGCGAAGCTCGGCCTCCTCATGCGGCTGCCATGCTGACAGATTGCAAACTACTATAGAAGGATGAACATGATTTCGAGGCTGACGTGCTGATTCCTTCGATTGACCTGATGGGCGGTCGAGTGGTCCAACTGGTGCAGGGCGAAGACCCGGCCCTGGAATTCGAGGATGCGGATTATTGGATCGAGCGTTTTACCGCGTACCCTTTGATCCAGTTAATCGACCTTGACGCGGCAAAACGCCAAGGCAATAATCGTGATCTTATCGAAAAAATTGTGCGCCGCTTGCCCTGCCAGGTTGGCGGCGGAATTCGCAGCGACCAAGATGCTCTCGAATTGCTCGCTCTGGGCGCAAGGCGCATCATCTTCGGCTCGTCGCTGTTTGATGCCGATCCGGCGCCGCGTCAGCCCAATGAAGCGAACGGAAGTTTAATTTCAAACCTGGTGCGTCTCCAGTTCGCCGAACATCTGGCAGAATCTCTCGGCATAGAGCACCTCGTCTTCAGCGTGGACACGAAGGACGAGAGCATCGCGGTCCACGGCTGGCGCGAGAAAATTGCGCTGCGACCGGAAGACGCGATGCGGCAACTGGAGCCGTTTTGCAGCGCGTTTCTCTACACGCATGTAGACACGGAAGGCACCATGTCCGGCTTTCCGATCAAGGTCGCGCGCCGGCTTCGGCACATAACAGAGCGTCAGTTGATCGTTGCCGGCGGCATCCGCAGCCAGCAGGAAATTGATGAACTGAATGTCCTGGGTGTCGATGCAGTGGCGGGAATGGCCATCTACACCGGAGCTATGCACGCGTAGGTTGGCGTTGGAGCGGATCGGACGATTCGACGGAACTCGCTGAATCCGATACTCTGATGCGTCCGGCCGTCCATTCCTGCGATTCGTTGAGCTTTTCGCTTCTCATCCTGAAGTCCCGCTGCACAGCGTTTTCCATTCGTGAAAGGTCGGGCCGCACTTATGAAAATGTCCTCTTTGCGCATCGCGAAACGGCTGGAGGAAGTTAGATTTTCCGACATCGTGCAGATCCGAAACAAAGTGATGGCGCTCCGCGCCGCCAGCGAAGCGGTATATGGCTTCCACGGCGGCGAACCGTTTTTCCCGACGCCGCTGCCCATCAAATACGGAATGATGCAGGCGCTGGTCGAGGACAAAACGCATTATGCGCCCTCCTCTGGCATGGAACCACTGCGTGAAGCGATCGCCCAGAAGCTGAAGAGCTTTAACGGTATGGATGTCGGCCCGGACAAAGTGCTGCTTACGGTCGGCGGTTCGCATGCGCTGTATGCGGCTTTCCAATGCGTGCTCGATCCCGGCGACGATGCTCTGGTGTTTTCGCCGTATTGGACGCCGATTCGCGACCTGGTCACCGGCGCGCAGGGGCGTCCAGTGCTGGTGCCGACGGTGAGCGCCAAAAACCACGGCATCACGAACGCGCTCGAACGCTATGCCACTCCGCATGCGCGCGCCATTTACTACAACACGCCGCAAAACCCAAATGGCATTGTTTTCACCCGACAGGATGCCGAGGAGGTTGCGGCATTCGCCAGGAAGCGCGACCTGATCGTGATTGCCGACGAAGCGTATGAGGACCTGGTGTACGATGGCGAGCATTTTTCGATCGCCACCCTTCCCGGGATGGCGGAACGGACCATCACCGCATTCACGCTCTCCAAAAGCTACAGCATGACGGGACTGCGCGTGGGCTATGTGGTTGCGACCGAGCCGTGGATGACGGCGCTGCGAAAAATCATCCTCTACTCGACCAACGGCGTCTCGACGCCAACGCAATGGGGCGCGCTGCAGGCGCTGCGAATGCCTCGCGAGCCGCTCGCAGCGCGATTGGAAGATTATCGAAAACGACGCGATCTTTTGGTTGCCGGACTGAACGAACTGGGATTGGAATGCGCTCCGCCGGCCGGCGCTTTCTATGTGTTTCCCACTTGCAAGAAGATTCACAAGGACAGCCGCAAGGCGGCGGAGATTCTGTTGGAGAAGGCGCATGTCGCGACGGTACCCGGCGTCGCCTTCGGCGCGCAGGGCGAAGGACATCTTCGCTTCAGCTATAGCGTTCCTATGGAGACAATTGAAGCAGGGTTGGCCGCGCTGAAAAACTCTCTGGGTTGATCGGCATCACGAGATCGGAAAGTCTTCGATCGGTGAAGCGGGCGCTGCGGGCCAGACGGGAGACGGCGCTTGCGGCGCGCTCGGCGCTGGACTCGCTCCGAAGCCTTCTTTCCTGACGCGCAGGTCGTAATAGCAAAGTGCTGTGGCGATACCCATAATCGCAATCACAATTGCGCTGGCTACAATGCGGAAAATAGCAACTACCGCGGTGACTGCTTCGGCAGCGAGTGTCGGAGCGGCCGGATGCAATATCGCGCCGCGGGCAAAGATCATTTGCACCGGAAGAGTAACGGCGGCGATTCCGACATAGATGCAGAACGCGATCAAAAATAGCGCATATAGCCTTCCGCGGCTGTCGCTGGAAAGATGAATCGACCGACGGATCGCGTCGGTGACGGAGAGGTTCTCCGCCAATGCCGCTGGAATCGCCAGCGCATAGCGCACGACCAGCCATAACAGCAGCACAAGGTACAGAACGAAAACCGACAGTAGAACCGATCCGAATAATGCGATGGCTCCGAGCGCCGGCACATGTCCGGGCTGATGTGCCAATTGCCCAGCCATGTGCGCGAATCCGCCAAACGCCAGGGCGATGAACATGAAAAGCAGGACAGCCCCGAAATAGAACAGCAGTGCATAGCCGAATATCCGCAGCGCAATCAGCAGAGCAATTCCAACCAGCCTGCCTGCCTTCTCCGCCGCTGCGCCGCAGGCTTGCCCCACGGACATGGGCGCTCCAGCGAGTTTTGCGTCTGTTGCGATAAAGAGCGCGCCCTGGATTATCTGACTGACGATATAGATGAGGGCCCCGCCGACTAGCGACACAGGAAGCAAAACAAGCCCACGCATCATTGGCGAGGCTGCGCTGATTGAGCGGTCCATCCAGAGTGCGCCGCCGCCTATAAAGCCGCCGATCACAATCTCCACCCCTACCACGACCAGCACGATCCCAAAAAACAGCTTGAAGTTTTCGCGCAGCAGGGCAGCCGTGCGCTCCAGCATCTGGGTCGGAGTCACTGGGCCGTAAACATTGGGTCGCAAAGGACCGGGAGCGACTGAGTTGGCGTTCATCGTGGATACCTCGGCCAGCGTCTGCGCGAAGCCTAGCACAGGCCGGCATGGTTAGGAACTAAAATCTTAATGGATCGCCTGGATGACGGGCTGCCGACAGACCCGCGCTCCGCCGTTTACTGGGGCTGGCCTGTCCGTTGTTTTGCCAGCTCATTCAGTGTGTAAATTTCGATCGCGCCATTGTGCAGAACGGCCAGACGCAACCCGTCGGGAGAAAAGTCGACGTTCTTTCCCGCGGTATAAACCGGGGTCGTCGCAAAGCTGCCAATCTCAATCCCAGTGCGTGTGTCGTAGATGTCGATGATCTCCCTGTCAACGTTGGAGTTGTTCAGCGGATCGAGAGCGGCAATCGGCTGGGTGGCGTGAAGAGATTCGATTGCAAACCTCGCTCCATTCTTCGTCAAAATAAAACGTGCCTCGCGACGATCCGCGGCGAACGGAATCTGCCATAGGGCCCTCCCGTTCAGATCGTACGCCTGAAAAATCTTCTCTCCCTTTTTGGGGCACACGGCAGCGATGGCCACATTGCTCGCGACCGGCGTCAAAAAAGGCGGGCAGGCGGATTTGACTGTTGCGATCTGCCGCTGCGGCCCATTGAAGGGGTGCAGATTGAGCACCCAGAGGTTATGCGGCGCAATCAACGTTTCCAGAATTCCGTTATGGACAATCGGAAGGACGCCGGGTATCTGAAGCGACGTACGGGCAAACGCTCTCAACGGGCGGAGATTCAGAAACACCGCGTCTATGGATTGGACCGGGCCCTCCGGCCCATCGATCTGATCGCTCGTTTTTATCGGGGACTGCGCCTTCGGCTTCAATTTCACCTCTACAACAGCAACGGACTGGTCCGGAGACAAAGTCATTCCCAGAATCGGGCCGGCAGCCTTGAGCAGCGGATGTAAAACCAGATCCCGTTCAACCAGATTCAGAGTGGAGCAGCGCCGCAGAAGAAACTGGCCGCCGCCAACGCCCCACAGAAAATCGGAAAAGTCGTGCAGTTCCCAATCCACTTGTTTCTCGACTCTGCCAGAAGGAATATCGAGCACCACTGCCCTGACCATTCGTTGCGAATCGGACATGGGACAATCGTTGTTCCGCCGCAGCAGGCCGTTGATATCGAACGCGAAAAGCAGATGATTTGCATCGATGAAATGCAGACTCACTGCGGCATGAAAATCAAAAGACGGAATTTCTCCGGGCGGAAGATAGCCCAGCGGCCCTACGGGAATTCTCACTTCCGGGCGGATGTCGTAGGAACGCGGCGGATGCGCTTTGCTCCCGAACGCGACGAGCGGCCACCGAGCCAGCGCCACCAGTGCAAGCACCCCGCCAGTCCACAGGACGCGCGAAGAGCACGAGCGCCGTCGTCCGCGCGATCTGGAGGTTTTCGCCTTCACCCGCGCTGCTCCTGCAATCTCTCCTGACCGTTGGATTCTCCGTTCACCGAGTTCCATTTGACTTCGCCATCTCCGCAGTTTCTGATAGGAACGCGCATCTCATTTCGAATAGCTCAGGACCCCACGGGAAAGGAAACAAGGATGGCGGCAAAGAAATTTTGGCATCCCATGATCGGTATAGTACTTCCTCTTGCGATAGGGTTGGCACCTTGCGCTTCTGTCTTTGGACAAAGCGTTCCGGCACCGGCCCACAAGGCGCCGGCCAAAAAGATTTCTCCCATTCCAGGTTTTGATGCGTCCGTTATGGACACCAGCGCGGACCCCTGCACGGATTTCTATCAATATGCGTGCGGCAAGTTCGCCCAGAAATATCCCATCCCCGCCGACCTGCCCTGGTACAACCAGTTCGAAAACCTTCAGGAATATAACCGTCAGCTTCTGCACGGGATTCTTGAACAAGCGGCGAAACCGAACCCAAGCCGCTCCCCGGACGAGCAGAAGATCGGCGATTACTACAGCAGTTGCATGGATACAACCGCAATTAACGCCGACGGGCTGAAGCCGCTGCGCGTGGAACTGGATCGCATTGCAGCGCTCAAGGACAAGCGAGAGCTGCCCAGCCTGATCGCGCATTATCAAATGATCGGCGTCACGGCGTTCTTCGATTTCGGCTCCATGCAGGACTACAAAGACGCGACGAAGGAGATCGTCTTCGCCGACCAGGGCGGCCTGGGGCTGCCGGAGAAGGATTATTATCTGCGCTCCGACCCGAAGAGCGTGAAGCTGCGGCAGGAATACACGCAGCACCTCGCCAATATGCTGACGCTATACGGCGAGCCGAAGGAAAAGGCGACGGCGGACGCAAAAGACATTCTGGCGCTGGAAACCGCAATGGCCAAAGCATCGATGGGGGTGGTCGAGCGGCGCGACCCGTACAAGGTCTATCACATCGAAACCGTCGCCAGCCTTGCGAGCACCGATCCGATTCTCGATTGGAGCGTGCTGATCCACGACACCGGCGCGCCGCCGATCACGACGTTGAACGTCGCCAACCCGGCATTTTTCCAGGCACTCAACGGCATTTTGCAGCAAACTGACATGGCGACCATTCGGGCGTACTTGCGCGCGCACCTGCTCGATTCCTTCGCGTCGCGGCTGCCGAAAGCATTCGATGAGGAGAATTTCGATTTCTACGGCCGGAAGTTGGAGGGGATTCCGCAGATGGAGGTCCGCTGGAAGCGCTGCGTCTCGGCAACGAATAGCGCGATCGGCGAGGCGCTGGGGAAGGTGTACGTGGAAAAATACTTTGCCGGCGACAGCAAGCAACAAACGCTGAACATGGTGAAGACCATTGAAAGCGCGATGAACACAGACTTGAACTCGCTAAGTTGGATGACTCCGGAGACCAGGGCGAAGGCGATTCAGAAGCTCGACCTGGTTACTAACAACATCGGCTATCCCGACAAGTGGCGGGATTATTCCAAACTCATCATCCAACGCGACGACCCGCTGGGCAATTCCGTCCGGGCGCGGGATTTCGAGTCAAGGCGGCAGTTGAACAAGATCAACAAGCCGGTCGATAAGAGAGAGTGGGAGATGTCTCCCCCGACGGTGAACGCCTATTACGAACCGCACCTGAACAGCATCAACTTCCCGGCCGGCATCCTGCAGCCGGCGTTCTATGATCGTTCCGCGCCGGAAGAAGTGAATTACGGCCACATCGGTGCGGTCGAAGGACACGAGCTGACCCATGGGTTCGACGACGAGGGCAGCCTGTATGACGGACACGGCAATTTGAAAAACTGGTGGACGCCAGAGGACAAAAAGCAGTTCAATGCGCGAACCGCCTGCATCGTCAACGAGTACAGCGGCTTCATCGCGGTGGACAACCTTCACGTGAACGGCAAGCTGACGCTCGGCGAAAACACGGCCGACAACGGCGGACTGCGGCTTGCGTACATGGCGATGGAAGCCTATGCCGCCCAACACCACATCGACATTGCGAAGAAGATGGGCGCCTTTACGCCGGACCAGCAGTTCTTCATTGGTTTCGCTCAGAATTGGTGCACCAATGACCGGCCGGCCTTCATCCGCATGCTCGTGCAGACCGATCCGCATTCTCCCAACAAAATCCGCGCCAATGGCGTGGTGCGAAACATGCCGGAGTTCGCCTCGGCCTTCAGCTGCAAAAAAGGCCAGCCCATGGCTCCCGTGGATCGCTGCCGCGTCTGGTAGCGATTCGACGGGAAACCGGGTATCCCAGGTCTTGATCCTGAGACCTGGGTTTTGTTTCTCAGTACGCATGACCGCTGCCTCACAAACAGTGCGAACTTCTATTTCTCTGGCAAAGTAGAGCTATGCCTGTCCACCACTCCACCGGAACGAAACGATCCCGGGTCTCGCACGCCGCATTGGGCTACTCGGCGTGTGCGCTTGCGGGCGGCCTTTGGGGAACGGGATTCTTTTTCGGCAAGATAGCAATGCGCGAGATGAGCTCCGCGCACATGGTGCTATACCGTTTTCTGTTTGCGTGCATCGGACTGGCTCCGGTGCTGGTGCTCAGGCGCCCGGGTTTAAATGCGCGGGAGTGGCGAATCCTACTCGCCGCCGCGTTTCTCGGCGTACCTCTGCAATTTCTGTTGCAATTCGCCGGACTCGCCCGCACCACTGTCTCGCACGCCGCGTTGATGGTCGGTACCCTCCCTGTATTGCTTGCCGTCGGCGCAAGCATCTTTGCTCATGAGCGGCTGGATCGCGTCGGCTGGGCTGGGCTGGTTGCCTCCACCGCAGGCGCTGCGTTGATTGTTTTCGGCGGCAGCCATCACGGCAGCCATGGCGATGTCCCGAGCCTTGCGGGCGATCTGATGATCGTGGTCTCGCTGATCATTTCTCTCGGCTGGCTTTTGTTGAACCAGCGATTGCTGCGCGACCATTCGCCATTGGTTGTGACCGCCTACGGATTGACCGCAGGCACTGTGATGCTGGCAATCTGGGTGTTTTCTATCGATGGCCCTCCGCCGGTCCACGTGTCGCTAGAAGCATGGCTTGCGCTGGCGGCGAGCGGCTTGCTGTGCACCGCAAGCACAACTTTTCTCTGGAATTGGGGGCTGACGCGCGTGCCCGCATCACGCGCCGGAGTATTTCTCAATCTGGAACCGATGATCGGCTCGCTGCTGGGAGTCACCCTGCTGGGAGAGCGCCTCGGCCCGATCGCGTGGCTTGGCGGAGCGATGATCGTCGGCGCGGCCGTCACGCTGACCTCGCGCCCCGGCAGCCACATTGAAGACGAACGCATGGTGGCGTGACCGGACGCGGGAATGGATTAGATCAGTTCTCCTGTTGCTACAGAGTGCCGACAGCCGCTGCTGCGGGTTTTCCAGTCTTCGCCAGATCGATGACCAATCGTTCCAGCACCAGAGCCTTATCCGGCGGAGAAGAGCGAATCTCCAGGTCCGTGCGGGCCACGCGTTCCAGCATGTGCATTAAATCACGCCGCGACTTGTAGCGCCGCGCCTGCCGAATCAACTCATCGACGGCAAAGGGTGGAACGCGGAATCCCGGCCACAACGCCTGCCAGATTCCTCGCGAATCGCGGACGTCCTTCTCTAGAATGACCAGCATCTGTCGAAAGGTCCGCGCCAACATGTAGAGGTGTCCAATCGCGCCGTCTTCTCCGCTTTCGCTGGCGTTCAGCAGACCATGCAGCAACCCGAGCGCCCGGCCCGCATCATGTGCGGAGATGGCGTCCGTCAATTCATACAAGGAGCGTTGCTTGGCCGAAAGGACCATCAGTTCCACATTGCCCAGCGTGATCTTTCCATTCTTGCCGACAAACAGAATCAGCTTTTCCAGCTCGGAGGACATCTGCATCAGGTCGCAGTGGAGTGCGTCCGTCAGTTCGCGGGCAGCGTCTGCGTCAAGCTCGACGTCTCGCGCCATAGCCCCCTGAACCGCCCAGCGCGCGGCCTCCGCTTCGTCCGGCCGGCTCAATTCGACGATTCCGCAAAAATCGCCGAGCGTCTCGCGGATGCGTTCATAGCGATCCTTGTCCTGCATGTCCATGCGGCGAACGTCGCTGGGAATATGCAGATGATCGGCAACGAAGACCAGCATCGCGTTTGGATTGGGACTGCGCAGATACTTCTGTATCGCGGCAAATTCTTCTTTCTTTGCGCCGCGCTGATAGAGCAGCTTCACATTGCGCACGAATAGGATTTGGAATGGCGCCATGAGGGAAGGAGTACTCACCTGATCGATGGCATCGAAAATGGTCGCTTCCGACAGGTCGATATTCGCAACGCAAAAGTCGCTAAACTGCGGATCGATCAACGCCTCGACGATTCCACGCCGACATTCCTGCTGAAGAAAAGCCTCATCTCCAAGCAGCACATAGCAGGCGCGACGCGCATCCGTCCGCACTTCTTTCAAGAGGCGGTCTACGGCAAGAAAGCCGCCACCTAATTTCGATCGTGGATCGTCGCTCATTGCTTCACGCCGTCTTCCTAAAAGGATTCCAGAATGTCGCTGACCAGAGACTCGGCAAAATCGCGCGCCATCCGATGCACCGCCGGCCTGTCTTCCTGAATGAAACTCGTCAGGTCCGCCGTCTCCTGGTATTGCGCGCGAAAACGAAAATGATCGTTCTTATACAGGACCTTTCCGTCCGCGCTCGTCAACACTACACTCGCAGTAACTGTGATGAGATAGCTGGACGACTGGCCGGTCTGAGAATTGTAAGTGATCGGCATATAAGTCTCGGTCAGAATGGTTCCGCGCAGCGTGGCATCGGCTGCCCCCGGCTTGTCGCTTTCCGTCACACGGTCTTTGGTGCGGCTGGTTAACTCATGCACCACCGCGTTGGTGAACGCGACTTCCGTGTGGTAATTCACCACCTTCGTCTGGAAAATGGGAACGTCGATCGACCCGATGTCCGGAGGAAGATGCGTCGCGCTGCGAACCGTATGGTAGCCGCATCCCGCGAGAAAGAACAGGAAAACACCGGAGAGAATTGCGCAGCGCCGCATAGAAAGATGATGAAGCCTAATTGTACGATTTCGCATCGCCAGGATGGTTGCGAAAAAATCCCACAAAAAGAGCAGCCGATTTCGGCTGCTCTTTTCATCGCCATCCAATTGCTTCTAAGCCGGCGACGGCTGCTCACCGGGAAATCCAGGAGCGCGACTGCCTTCGGGCTTCAAAACGTGCTGTACATCGCCGCCCGGCCCGTCGTGAGGGGTCGTGGTGTGGATCGGCGGCAGGTCCTTGCCTTCGATCAGCATCCGCAATTCCGCCGCGTCCAGCGTCTCGCGCTCCAGCAGTGCCTGCGCCATGCGATGCATCAAGGGCTGGTTGTTCTCCAGCAGTGAGTGCGCCGCCTGATAGCCGCTGTCCACCAACAGGCGGACCTCGGCGTCGATCTGCTTGGCGGTCTCTTCGCTGAAATCTCGGTGCTGAGAAATCTCGCGGCCCAAAAATATCTGCTCTTCCTTTTTGCCGAAGGTCAGCGGTCCCAGGGTGCTCATTCCATATTCGCAAACCATTCTGCGGGAAAGTTCCGTGGCCCGCTCGATGTCGTTGCCGGCGCCCGTGGTCAACTGGTTCAGGAAAATCTCCTCCGCGCAACGGCCGCCCATCAGAATGGCCAGTTGCGTTTCCAGATAATCCTTGCTGACACAGTGCTGTTCATCTTCCGGCAATTGCATGGTCAATCCCAGCGCCATGCCACGCGGAATGATCGTCACCTTATGCAGCGGATCGGCATGATCGCGCAGCGCCGCCACAACAGCGTGGCCGGACTCGTGATATGCGGTGGTGCGCTTTTCCTCGTCGGTCAGCAGCATCGACCGGCGCTCGGCGCCCATTAACACTTTGTCTTTCGCGGACTCAAAATCGTACATCGTCGCCACTTTGCGATTGGCCCGTGCCGCGTTGATCGCCGCTTCGTTCACCATGTTCGCCAGATCGGCACCGGTAAATCCAGGAGTTCCGCGCGCCAGAACGCGAAGATCAACATCGTCTGCGAGAGGAACTTTCTTGGCATGGACTCGCAGCACTTCCTCTCGGCCGCGCACGTCGGGACGACCGACAATCACGCGCCGGTCGAAACGCCCAGGCCGCAGCAGCGCTGGATCGAGCACATCGGGCCGATTTGTCGAAGCGACCAGAATGACGCCATCGTTCGATTCAAACCCATCCATCTCCACCAGCAACTGATTCAGCGTCTGTTCACGTTCATCGTGTCCGCCGCCCAAACCGGCTCCGCGATGCCGTCCCACAGCATCAATTTCGTCGATGAAGATAATGCAGGGAGCGTTCTTCTTCCCCTGCTCAAACAAATCGCGGACGCGGCTCGCACCGACGCCGACAAACATCTCAACAAAGTCCGATCCGGATATGGAGAAGAACGGAACGTTGGCTTCTCCGGCGACGGCCCGCGCAAGCAGCGTTTTGCCCGTTCCCGGCGGTCCAACCAGCAGAACGCCCTTGGGAATCCGGCCGCCGAGCTTTTGGAATTTCGGAGCGTCACGCAGAAATTCGATAATCTCCTTCAACTCTTCCTTGGCCTCTTCCACGCCGGCCACATCTTTGAACGTGACCTTTTTCTGCTGCATGGACAACAATCGGGCCTTGCTCTTGCCAAATGACATCGCCTTGTTGCCGCCGGTTTGCATCTGCCGCAGCATAAAGAACCACAGCGCGCCCAACAGCAGAATCGGCGAGAGATTGATCAGGACGCTCAGCCACGCACCGCCCTGCGAGTCCTTGATCGTGACGCTGACCTGATGGTCTTCGAGCACCTTGTACATATCGGGGTAATTCGACGGTACGATGGTGTGAAAAGCTGCCTTGCCGGTGCGATAATGGCCACGAACCTCATTGCTCACCACAGTTACGTCCGAAATCTGACCCTGCTGGGCATCGGACATGAACTTGGAGAATGGGATTTCCGAATCCTTGCCTCCTCCGACTCCGCTCTGCACCATACGCCACAGAACAATGAGGCAGCCTGCAATCAGGACCCAGAAAACAATTGTTTTTACCGTCGAATTCACGCACTACCCTCGTTTCGAGCTTCGCGGCCGGCAATCCATGGAGCAAGCCGCCATGCTCCCGCACTCACTGCACACCGCCACTACAATTAGACGCCGGAAAACGTCCGCAGGTCGCATTTTGCGGACGTCTGCTTACGGCTTGACCGGGATTCAGCGTTGAGATGGCTCTGCTAGTTTATTCTACTCCCTTGCACGCGACGGCTGGTAAATTTACCGTTCACTCAGGCGCTACCTCGCCATTTGGGATCTCCGATTCGAATCTCACGGATTTGGAGACCCGGCCCGACGCTCGCCTCCTTGTTTTCATCACGATGGCTGCCGAGCGGTAGCTCCGTAACTTCCACGCCGCGCATCCACACAATCCTCCCTTGCCACTCCCCGACGGGCCAATGCTGTCTTTCCTCTCCTCGAATGCCTATCCGCGCGAGAATCTCCTTCACCTTCTTCGGTCCTGCGGAGTGGCGCAGCTCCGCCCGATCCCCAGTCCTCCATGCCCGGATACAAATTGCGGGCAGGACCGCCGCAGCCGGCTGACTCTCACCGCACGGACCTGACGACTCGTTCCACGCCGCCGTGTAGCGCGCGCCGAATGCCGGCGCGTCCACTTCCCCCGGAATCGATAGTTCATAAGCGGGAGTGCCGCTGCCTAAGTACGCTTGTGGCGCTACGCCGGATCTTTTACCGGATTGCGTGTTCAACGGCTTCCGCTCAAACTGCAACTCGCGGGCGGAGCGTTCGGCCCTGACCCCTCCGGGCAGCTCCAGCCGCCGCGCCGTTCGCGTTCGGACCGCTGCCGTTTTTTGGAACGCCGTCATGTCCAGCAGTCGCTCGGTCGTCTCAAAATCCAAAGTGGCGCCGCATTGTTTCGCGGCAGCCCGCAAAACACGCCGCCGCAGGCCGGCATCCAGCGTCTCCAGCCGCGCCAGATCGACCGCCACGGAAATGGACCCGGGACTGGTTGCCACACTGCGTCCGCCGCCACGAACCGGCCGTCCGGGAAGCAGTACCTGCGGCAGCACACGCGCCAGTTCCGCCTGCCAGTGTTGTTCCTCGGCAAGAGCGTTGGCTGCTAGATGACCCAGAATTTCGTCGATTTGCGGATTGTATTCCCGCATTTGCGGCAACAGGGCATGGCGCACACGATTCCGCGTATAAGTCGTCGACTGATTTGTCTCATCTTCCCGCCAGGGCTGCCCCAAAGCGTGCAAATAGGACTCAATCTGCGTGCGCCGCACTTTCAGCAAGGGCCGCACGCAATCATAAGCACCCGCTTTGGCGCTTCCAGCCGGCTCTCGGAGCCGCAAGGTTGGATGAATGCCGCTCAGGCCCTCCGTCCATGCCCCACGCACCAGCTTCATCAGCACGGTTTCCGCCTGATCGTCCAATGTATGTGCGGTCGCGATCTTGTCCGCCTGCCCGGATTCCAAAACCTGACGAAACGCTCGATAGCGCAGATTGCGAGCGGCCTCTTCGATCGTTTCTTTTTGCTCGTCAGCGTGTTTTGCCGTATCCACAGCAACGATCTCGCACGGCAGAGCGAATTTCTCCGCCAGCGCGGAGACAAACTCGGCATCGCGCATTGAAGCTGCGCCGCGCAGGCCATGATTCACATGCAAAACGCTCAGAACAATCCCCAACTCATCGCGACGGGACAATAGCGCGTGCAACAGTGCTGTCGAGTCGGCTCCGCCAGAAACTGCCACGCACACGCGATCTCCCGCAGTCAACAGGCCCGCATCCAGCGGCAATTCCGGTTCAGCCGAAACCGCGTCTCGTTTTGGGATTCTCTTCATCAAAGCAAGCTCGTAGGCAACCTTGCGACCGTCCGCCGATTGGAAGGGCGAAGCGACTGCTCGTATACTTGCCGCATGGTTCACAGCACGGTCCAGACACGGCAGGCTACACCGGAGGATGCACCCATTATCGCGCGGCACCGCCATCGCATGTTCGTCGATGCCGGACGCGCCGACAACAGCGCCCTGCGCCGTGTCACCGAAGCCTTCGAGTCCTGGGTCGCGCCAATGATGCGCGAAGGAAAATACATGGGCTGGCTCGCTCTGCACGACGGCAAAGTCGTCGCCGGCGCGGGATTGATGATCATGGATTGGCCGCCGCATCCGCTCGACCCGGAGCCGCACCGCGGCTATCTGCTCAATGTATATGTAGACCCGGAATTTCGACGCAAGCGCATCGCCAGCAATTTAATTGAACTGGCGCTGGCCGAGGCGCGCCGCCGGAAAATCCGCGTCGTTTCCCTGCACGCCACGGAAGACAGCCGCCGCATGTATGAAAGCAGCGGCTTCCGCCGCACCAACGAAATGTTCTACGTGGAACCGGTGGAAGGCTAAGTCCTCGAAAGCCCGGTATTTCCTAAACGCCCTTCTGGCCGATCGCCTGCTCCGTAATCGCAGATGTCAATCTCAACGGAGGCAGCGGTGGATTACGTGCGACCTCCGAGGTAAACAGGACGGCCTTCGGCGCAGGATTGGTAAATTGCCGTGATGATGCGTTCGTCACGAAGACCCTCTTCTCCGTTGGTCAGCGGTTCTTTGTTTTGCAGAATACATTCGGCCAACACATCCGCTTCGCGCGCGAACTGGTTCGGATTGGGATCGTTTATATCGATGCCCATCGGTTGCGCGTCTTTTGCCGTGGCGCCGCCACGAATCCCGCTGTAGGAATAAGCCGGGTCGAGCTTCAGCATCCCCTTGTCGCCGGTGACGCGAGCAATGTTGCCGGTATAGCTGCTGCCGTAGCTGGTGGCGCAGTCGGCGACCACGCCGCTGGGGAAGCGAGTATTCCAGACGAGATTTTCTTCTACCTCTGTGAAACGCCCATCATGATCGACCACGGAAGAAAATCCCTGCACTTCGGTGGGTTCTTCTCCAGTGAGATAGCGCGTGGCCTGAATGCAGTACACTCCCACATCGACGAGCGGACCACCGCCGGCCATTTTCTTGTTGAGCCTCCACTCGCCGGGTTTGATGTTGAAGCCGAAGGCGGCCTGGATATTTTGAATTTTTCCCGCATAGCCGCTGCGCAGGACTTGAATCGCTTTCAATGTGTTGGGTTCGTACCGGCAGCGATATGCGATTAGCAGCTTGCGATTCGCCTGCTTGCACGCGGCGATCATCTGCTCGCATTCCTGAATGGAATTGGCCATCGGCTTCTCGCAGAGGACATGCTTGCCGGCTTTGGCGGCACGAATGGTGTACTCGGCATGCATTCCGTTGGGGAGCGCAATGTACACCGCGTCGATCTCGGGATTGTTGCGGATGGTGTCGTAGTTTTCGTAGTTGTAGATGGCCTTGTGCGACAGGCCGTAAAGATCGGCCATCCTTTCCGCTTTCGGGCGATGGCCGCTGACCAGCGCAACCAGTTTCGATTGCTTGGCGATGCGAAGGCCGGGCATAAATTCGCCCATGGAAATGCGGCCCAGTCCGACGATGCAGTAGCCGATTTTTCGCTCGCTCGGCGAAGAGTGATTGGCGGTTGTGCTGTTTTGCCAACTCGCGTCGATATCGGGCCGCAGCACCTCAGTCGGCATACCGTGAGCGATTGCAGAAAAGGTAGCCGTGGCAGCGGTCACGGAAGCAAGTTGCACGAGGAAATCGCGGCGCGAGCGAGTCATGGGTTCTTCTCCTTTGAATTGCGATGCGGCAATCCGGCCATTGGCTGTCATCCGTCTCGTCTAGGACGCGGGCGCGTGCAGGCCGAGTGCATGAAGCGCCCGTAGATCCGGAGTGATCACGCCGTTGGCTTTTGTTACCACGCCGAAGTTCGCTTGATAATCCCACATGGCCCAGCCGATGCCGTTCTTGTCGAATGCCATGCGCATGTCGTGCAGCCACTCGGCTCGCATGGTGGCGGGCGCGTAGTCGCGAAAGACGCCGAACTCGCCGCAGTAGACTGGCGCACTATGCAACTGAGACCACCGCTTTGCGTAAGCAATCGTATTTTCGACCCGCGCCGCATTCCACCGGTCCAGTCCGTATTGGTCAAGGAAGTATTGTGCGGACAAGCTTGGTTCTTCCTTCAGCAGTGGCGCAACGTCTTGTGGCGTCGAAGGATAAGGAATTCCGCGCAGCGGGCGCACGCGCGGATCAGTCCAGGTCGCGCCCTGATGCGTAAATGGGAACGGCTCGTAATCGTGGAAGGTATAGATGATATTGGGCAGCGCAATCGGCTCAAGCGCCAGCAGGTCTTCAAGTCCGGACCAGTGCGCACCGGCTGCGATGATGGTGTGCTGCGGCGCGGCATCGCGGATGGCGACGGCAACCGTGCTTTCTATGCCTTGCCAGCGGTAGGAATCGGCCTGCTCCGGCTCATTCAGTATCTCGAGAAAGACATGGCCTGGGTCCGTGGAGCGGAAATGGTCCGCTAGCGCGCGCCATAGCTCCGCAAAATTCTCGACACCGGTATCCCCCTCAAACAATCGCGCTTTGTAGCTGCTTTCCGGGTGAACGTCGACGATGGCGGAAAGTCCGTTGTGCAGAATTGTTTCGATCGAGCGATCCAGCTCACGCATGAAATCCGTGGAGACTGGTTGCGCGCGGTGCCATGCCAGCAGCGGAGCGGCGTCAATACTGACGCGAACATGATCGAATCCCATCGCAGCGATAAGCGCGATATCTTTGGGCGTGGTGAACGCGCGCAGGCGCTCCACCGAATAATCTCGCGATTGCGCAAACCACATGCTGGCGTTGATGCCGCGTTGCAAGTGCCGCGCCCGCGCAAGGGCAAGACCGTCTCCCGGTCGTTGCGCAATCGCACTTGCGGGCGTTTGCCGTGCCATTTCTTGCAGGGCCGTTCGCGAAGCGGCAAGCTGCGGAGTGGAACTGGTCGACGCCAGCGCCGCGGCGATGCCGGCCTGCTTGAGAAACTTGCGGCGCGAACTGCGCATTTTGCGGCCCTCCAGAAAGCAAAAGTCTTCTTCTGGAAAACTATACAACCCCGATAAAACGTTTTAGCGAAGGGTGGGCTGCCCCAGCCAGCGCAGTTTTGGAGCCGTGGGTAGAACCCCATATTCGGCGGCATAGTCAAAGAAGATATCTAGACCGCGCAGGCATTCCTCATCGAGCACGTAATGGATGTTCTGCGACAGATAGGTACGCATGGTCGCTGCGGGAACGGAAATGCGCGGCGACCATTCTCGAACCAGATCCTCTATGTGCGCCATGCCGTGGTCGCGGGATTGAATAAAGTCCTGTGCGATCTGGGTGGGACCGAATCCTGAAGATTCGATTGCCTGCGGACGCACGGCCCAGAATGCAGACACCCAGGGAACGCCGGTATGCTGCTTCCACAAATGCGCCAGGTCGAAATATTCGAGCCGTTCGCCGGTCCGGGCGAATCGCGCCGCCTGATCTTCAAGCGCCAGCAGCGCCGGATCGCCGATCAACACGGCGGCGTCGCACTTCGCAAGCATCGAATCGAGATGAGGCGCGTGGGGAACAATCTCCGGGTCGACGGCATAGAATTTGCGCAGGATGATTTGCGCGTAAGCGTTTGAGGTGCGCGAGGCCGTGTCGGTCGCGATGCGCCGAATGGAACTGAGCCCTGCGGGATGCTTCACAATCAGCACAATCGATCGGACGCGATCGAGCGATGCGATCGTGCAGCCGGGAATGATCTTCAGTCCAGGAATCGTTGCGTACGCCGCAATAGGAATGAGGCCGATGTCGGCGGTTCCCTTGGCCAGTTCCGCCGCGCATTGAGAGGGCATCGCGCTATGAATCCGGTAGCGTTCCGCCAGCGGTTGCTGCTGCGGAGGGTGCTCAAAGTCCCACATGAGCGGCGCGGGGTTGAGGAAACGAATGGCAGAGATGCGGAGCTTGTGGCGCGGACCTGGGTAGGATATATCCTCAATCACGATTCAGTGTAACGCGCGACAAAAGTGACATGTCGAAATCAAAGATTGAGAGGACGTCTCCGATGGCGCAATCCGGCAAGTCTGTACATTTGGCTTTACTGCGCGGAATCAACGTCGGCGGCGCGAATAAGCTTGCGAAGACCGACTTAATCGATTTGTTTGCCGGTGCCGGCTGTTCCGATGTTCGCACCTTTATTCAGAGCGGAAATGTTATCTTTCAGGCAACTTCTTCCCAGGTGCGAGGGCTTTCAGATCGCGTTTCCCGGCAAATCGAAGAGCACTTTGGTCTTCGCGTCCCCGTGGTACTGCGAACGAAAGAGGAGCTTGGCGGCTCGATTCGGAGAAATCCGTTTCTTGCTGCCGGAGCGCCGGAGAAGACCTTGCATTTATATTTTTTGTCGAACACTCCCACTGGTCGCGACGTTGCCACTCTCGATCCGGACCGGTCCACGCCCGATGCGTTTCAAGTCCTGGGACGAGAGGTTTATCTGCGGCTGCCAAACGGCATGGCCCGCACCAAATTGACGAACGCTTACTTCGACTCCAGATTGCGAACCATCAGCACGGCGCGAAATTGGAATACTGTATTGCAACTATATGAATTGATGTGCGGTTAAATGGAGGCCGGCCAATCGCGGCGCTTGCCCTCGCTTGACATTCCAATCGGCCACAGATACTCTCTGCCACAATTAAGCCATTTTTTAGCGGAGGTAGTTGGCGGGGAGTTTGACGTTCGCCAACCCTGTACCGTCGCAAGGGGAAAGAATCTGATTACACAAGCTGCGAATGGTTCCGTGAGTGGACCGCCGGCTTCGCTTGAGACGGAGCAGTTGGCTTGGCTGGCGCTCACGCTTACTGAAGGGCTGGGACCGACACGCATCTGGCGCGCAGTGAATGCTTGCGGAGGCGCGGAGCGCGTGCTGGGGCTGCCGCTGACGCAGTTGGAGGGCCTAAGAATACCGGCTGCCGCTGCGCAGTCCATTGTTTCAGGCAAGTCCCGCGCTGCGGCGGAGCTGGAATGGAAGCGCGTGCTGGACGGAGGCGGAACGCTCATCTCGCCTGTGGACGATGCGTATCCGGAGCGGCTGCGCGAGATCTTCGATCCTCCCACAGTTCTGTGGCTTCGAGGAGATCGCACATTGCTGGCACAGTCCGGCATCGCTGTTGTGGGCACGCGACATCCCACGCCCTATGGCACTGGAATGGCGGAGATGCTCTCTCGTGATCTGGCCGCGCATGGAATTGTAATTTTAAGTGGAATGGCGCGCGGCGTGGACACAGCGGCGCATCGCGGCGCGCTGGAAGGGCGCGGCAAGACCGTAGCTGTGTGGGGCACGGGAATCGATGTGATTTATCCCAAGGAGAATAAAAAGCTGGCCGAGCAGATTCTGGAAGCGGGTGGCGCGATCCTCAGCGAGTATCCGATGGGGACGTTTCCGGCGCCGCAGAATTTTCCTATTCGCAATCGAATTTTGAGCGGGATGAGCGTGGGAGTGTTAGTGATTGAGGCGAGCGAAAACAGCGGCACACGCATTACGGCGCGCTGCGCGTTAGAGCAGAATCGGGAAGTTTTTGCGGTGCCCGGCAATGTGACGTCTAAGAATTCCTGGGGCCCGAATACGTTGATTAAACAGGGTGCCAAGCTGGTGGCCACCTGGGAGGACGTGTGGGAAGAACTGCCCACAGACGTCCGGCTGGAGGTCGAGGAACGAAGCGGAGTTGCATCTTTAGGCGACACTGCTGCATCGTTATTCAGCAAGCCAGAGTTACCGGAAGATCAGGCACACGTCTTTGAAGCTCTGCGCCCGGACCAATCCATGCAACTGGACGATCTGGTGGAACAACTGGAAGGCAAGCTGAGTTCCTCGGAGATATTTACCGCGTTGTTTGAACTGGAGCTGGCGGGTCGGGTGCGCGCGATGCCGGGGAAGAACTATGTGAGGGTGTTCTGATCTCCAAGCGATGCCTTCGACACACAACAGCCAAGTCTCGAAAGCGAAACCTCGGCCGGCTCAGGGCAATGGCGATGGGGCACCCAAAACCTAACAGGTGAAACAGTCAGCCGACAATGATGGTAGTTTCGCACTTGTTACCTAATCGCGTGCGCCGCGTCCTTTGAGACATTGTTTACTGCAACTCAGGTTTAGAAAGAAGAAAGCGTTATATAGATGGCAAAATCACTCGTCATCGTCGAATCGCCCGCAAAGGCAAAGACGATTAACAAATATCTCGGTAAGGACTTCATGGTGGAGGCCTCAATCGGCCACATCATGGACCTGCCGAAAAGCAAGATTGGCGTGGATCTCGAGAACGGCACGTTTGAGCCGGAACTGATTGTGATCCCTGGCAAGGAAAAAGTTGTCGACCGGCTCAAGAAGCTGGCCAGTTCGGCGGACGCTGTGTATCTTGCGCCCGACCCCGATCGCGAAGGCGAGGCGATCGCCTGGCATTTGGAAATGCAACTGAAACCGCAGATGCGCGGCAAAGCGCCCATTCAACGGGTGACGTTCAACGAAATCACGCAGAAGGCGGTGAAGGCCGCGTTTCAACACGCGGGCAAGGTGGACGCGAACCTGGTGGATGCGCAGCAGACGCGGCGCGTGCTGGACAGAATTGTCGGCTATCAGATTTCTCCGCTGCTGTGGGACAAGGTGCGGCGCGGTTTGTCCGCTGGGCGCGTGCAGACGGTCGCCGTGCGGCTGATCGTCGAGCGGGAGCGAGAGATCAAAGCATTTCAGCCGGTGGAGTATTGGACGCTCGATGCGCAGTTGGCGCCCAAGGATGGAATGGAGCGGCAGGAATTCACCGCCCGGTTCATCGGCATCGACGGCAAGCGAGCGACCGTCGAGACGGTGAATGCGCCGGCGCTTCCGAACCAGCCGGAAACGGACGCCATTGTCCGCGCGTTGAATACCGCGGACTGGAAGGTGCGCTCGGTCGAGAAGAAGGAGCGGCGGCAGAATCCGACAGCACCCTTTACCACCAGCAAGCTGCAGCAGGATGCGTCGCGCAAGCTAGGCTTCAACGTCCGTCGAACCATGGGCGTCGCGCAGCGCTTGTATGAAGGCGTGGAAGTCGGCAGCCAGGGGACGGTGGGTTTGATCACCTATATGAGAACCGACTCCACGCGTGTTTCGCCCGACGCCATTCAGGATGCGCGGACATACATCGGCGGCAAACTGGGCGCAAAATATCTGCCAGCCAGTCCAAACACGTTTAAGAGCAAGAAAGATGCCCAGGACGCGCATGAAGCGATCCGCCCGACGAACGTTGATCTGGCGCCGGAGGAGGTCCGCCGCTATTTGAGCGACGAACAACACAAGCTGTACAAGCTGATCTGGCAGCGATTTGTTGCTTCGCAGATGGTGCAGGCGGTTTTCGACCAGACGACTGTCGACATCGCGGCGAAGGCCGACCGAATCTATGACTATCGCGTGACCGGATCTGTGCTTAAGTTCGACGGTTTCCTGAAAGTGTACGAAGAAGCGAAAGACGCAAAAGATGCCGACGATGAAGCGTTGAGCAATCGCTTGCCGGAGTTGCGGGATGGACAATCGCTGCAATTGAATGAATTGCTGCCGGAGCAGCACTTCACCGAGCCGCCGCCCAGGTTCAACGAAGCGTCTCTGGTGAAGGAGCTGGAGGAGCGCGGAATCGGGCGGCCATCCACGTATGCGTCGATCATCAACACAATTCAGGATCGTGAATACGTCGAAAAGGTGCCCCCGAAGGGATCGGGCAAATTCTATCCGACGGAAATCGGCGTGGTTGTGAACGACCTGCTGGTGAAGAATTTTCCTTACATCTTCGATCCGGCGTATACCGCCAAGCTGGAGGTCGAACTGGACGCGGTCGAAGAAGGCACGGAGAAGTGGACCGACCTGCTGAGCGGATTTTATGGCTATTTCCAGAAGGAATTGGCCGTCGCCGGCAAGCACATGGAAGACATCAAGCGGATGGAGCACAAGACGGGCGAGATTTGTCCGGAGTGCGGCGCGCCCTTGCTGCTGAAATGGGGCAAGTTCGGGTCATTCTATGCGTGTTCGGCGTACGACAAAAAGAAGCCAGTGACGATCGCTAGCTCCGCGTGGGAGAAGGACGCGAAGAAGGCGGTGAAGAAGATTGAAGACAAGCTCGACTATCCAATGATGGTGAAAGCTACCGGAGGAACGGAAACTGCGCCGGCTGCGGCGACGGCGAACAACAGGAAGGAATTGGAAGCCGCTCTTGCGTCCGCAGCCGGGCCGGAACGGAAGCTTTCCGTCGAACAGGTAAGTTGCAAATTTACCAAGGAAAATTTTGAAGCCAAGCCGAACCTGAACACGCCGGAAGCGCAGGACGCAGAAAAGGAAGAGGAATTCTGCGAGAACTGCGGACGTGTGATGGTTCTGCGCAACGGACCATTCGGCCAGTTCATGGCGTGCCCCGGATACAACGAAGATCCGCCTTGCAAGACGATTCGCAAATTGACGCAGAAGCAGCAGCAGAAACCTCCAGTGCCCCTCGATGAAAATTGTCCAAAGTGCGGACTGCAGCTGGTGCAGCGGACCGGGCAGTATGGAGAATTCGTCAGTTGCAGTGGCTATCCAAAATGCAAGTACATCAAGCAGAACCTGACTGGGGTGAAATGTCCGACGTGCGGCACGGGGGACATCGCGGAGCGCAAGGCGCGGCGGGGAAATCTATTTTACGGATGCACGAATTATCCGAAATGCGATTTCACTTCCAATCTCAAGCCGGTTCCGCAGAGCTGCCCGGAGTGCGGCAGTTCATATTTGCTGGAGAAGACGTTGAAGTCCGGCGTCTATCTGCTCTGCCCAAACAATGAAAAACTGAGCGCCGCCGAGGAGACGCGCGGTAAGGCGCGCAAGAAGAAAGCCGCGCAGGACCAGACCCAGACTCCAGCGAAGCAGGTCGTTTGCCATTACGAAGAGCGTATCGGCGATGCCCCCGCTGCGGAAGAGAAAGAGCCGGAAGCGCTCGCAGTTTAAGCGGAAATCTAACCAAGGAGTACATCGTCCAGTGGAAAGCCAGACCGCAACACATCACGATGCTGAGATCATCCTGAAGCTCTACGACCTTCGCCGGGAGGAAGTTCTGCGCAAGGCGCGACATTGGTTGACCTTTGAATTCAAGCCGAAGACGGTGGACGAGATTTCCGCTCTGGCGCAGAATCCCACCTCGAAAGAGAGCACCTATTATCGGCAGGTCATCACTTACTGGGAAATGGCTGCCTCTCTTGTGCTGCGAGGGGCGGTGAATGCCAATCTGTTCCTCGATTCTCAGGGCGAAGGTCTGGCAATTTATGCCAAATTCTACGCCTTCCGCGAGGAAATCCAGGCAAGATCGGGCAGGCCGTTCATGCGGCACACCGCACAGATGATTGAGAAATTTCCCGAAGCGCAAGCGGTCTTCGACACAATCCTGAAGGCGCAGCAGGCGCGCGCACGCTGAATCCTGCGTGTCACAGCCCGGACATCTGCCGGAGGGAAAATCGACGTCCTGCAACTGGTGACAATTCAATTCACACAGTAGTCCGCGTCGTCCAGTCCGGGGCCAAGCGATTGCGCCCCACAATCTGATATGTTGGAATAGGAAAGGGACGGGCGAATTTATGGCGAAAGCAGTGTGGAACGGCAAGGTGCTCGCCGAAAGCGACAAGACTCAACTGGTAGAGGGCAATATATATTTCCCGCATGATTCAATCGATCGTGAATATTTCCGATCCAGTTCCACGATTTCTACCGATCCCTGGAAGGGGCAAGCGCGGTACTACACAATTCTGGTCGATGGCCAGGAGAATTCCGACGCAGCCTGGTATTATCCTGACCCGAAGCCGGCTGCCCGGGCGATCAAGAACCATGTCGCATTCTGGCGCGGGGTGGAGATCGAGAAGTAGACCAGTTTTCCTGTTGCTATAGACTTCCGGCAGCCCATCCGCACACCCGTTCTTTGGAGAGCGGATGTGCCAAGTTTCGTTCCGCTGGTTTACACCTACAGAAAAACTGATTTCGCCTCTTCAGTAGGCTCCGGCCTGTTGCAAGGGCAGGCGCACCTGGAAGCAGGTCGCTCCAGGTTTCGACTGCACATCAATAAACCCGCGGTAACGGCCCAAAATGCGAAGGACAGCGTCGAGACTGAGACCGGAGCCGCGTCCGAAAGGTTTCGTCGTGAAAAACGGCTCGAAGATCCGACTGTGCAGTTCGGGCGGAATTCCGGGACCATCGTCCCATATCTCGACCCGAACCATGTCTCCGGAATGCTGGGTGGTTACCCGGATCGTTCCCCGGTCATTTACCGCGTCCAGCGCGTTTTCCAGCAACGCCATCCACACCTGATTCAATTCGCCGCCGTTTGCCGTGATGCAAGGCAGGTCCGGTTCATATTCGCGGATGACCCGCACGTTCTGCATCCTGTAATGCAACATGCTCAGCGTGCTTTCCAGCGATTGCGCAAGGTCGACATCCTGCAGCGATCCCTGGTCCATATGGGAGTATTGCTGAATCGTCCGAATCAGTTCGAAGATACGCGCGGTGGATTCCAGCACCGCGCCAGTCATGCGCTCCGCGCGCAGTGAGGAGGCGAAGTGCGCGAGTGCCAGATTGGCCGCTTCGGGCGGAAGAAATTCATCGAGACACACGAGTTCTTCGGGCGCAATCCCAGCTTCTGCAAAGGCGGGAGCCATCGACCACGGTTCGGGAGCTTTGCGCTGCTCCAGCCAGCGGCTTAGCCGTTCTTCCAGCGCTCCGGTTTCCAGCGGACCGAACGGTTTGCCGCGCTGCTCGACGGCGCCCCGCAGATTCCGATTCCACTCCATATAGCGTGTTTCCTGCTCGGCGGACAGGCAAAGCCTACCCGCATCGAAGCTAACCTTGCCATAGACGCGCAACTCTTCCAGCAGATTGCCGGCGGCGCGCTGGGCCGCGCTGGCAGGGTTGTTCAGCTCATGCGCTAGATTCGCGGCCAACTTTCCCAGGGCGCTCAGTTTCTCCGATTGCTGCTCCAGCCGCGTCATTTCGCGGACACGATCGATCAACACCGAAACGCAGCGCTGGCCCATCGACGGAATGGCGGAGAGCATGTCCGGAAATTGTTCCTTGGCGATTCGCAGGCCCCAAATATCTTCGCTGGCGAAGCCATTTCCGCCGTAGTTTTTCATGCGCGAGAAAGGCAGGAGGCCAGTAATGTGGCCGGACCGTCCGATAAAAAGGCTGCCTTGCGCCGCAGCCTGTCTGCGGAATTGGATCTCGCCGGAAAGGACGATAGTCATGTGGGTGGCCCGGTCGCCATCGTTGAACAGGCGGGTCCCGCTGGGTGCAAAAATTTCCTGGCCGTGGCCAACTAGCCATAGCAACTCTTCCCGCGACAAACCGTCGAGCTGACGGACTTGGCGTAGGGCATCCAGGATCTCGCTTTCCGGCGAATCCAGCCGCTTTACACCGGGCGGCAGAGTTTCCATATCGGCGATTTGTTGTGGCGACGTTTCCATGGCCCGTCTCTCAATGGTAGACGACTGCGGTTACAAATTCAGGAAAAGCCGAACGCCAGTCGTGAAGACTGTCCTTTAGTTTCGGCCCAAGGTTGACGATGTGCGACCTGACACGGCTAGACCGGTTTTCGGCAGATGCACGGCAAGGGTAGAAAAGCTCACGCATCCGTTCCTAAGATAACGGATGCAAAATAATGACTGCCAGCCAGTCTACAGCAACAGAAAAACCGGTTCAGGCGCCCGCATTGGCCGGCACGGGCCTGTCCGCCGGTTGAACGGCATTGTTCTTCACCGTGACCGGATCAAGGAATGGCATGGCCGCCCGCAAGGGTTCGCCAGTTCTTTCGATGGAATGCTTCGCCTCTTCGCGGCGCTGCTGCTCGAACCATTTGCGTCCGCTGGCGTTCTCGTTCAGCCAACGCTTTGCAAACGATCCGTCCTGGATTTCCGCCAGCAGCTTCTTCATGGCGGCGCGCGTCTCATCCGTCACAATGCGCGGTCCGGCGATATAGTCTCCATATTCCGCGGTGTCAGAGATGGAGTGGCGCATGTAGGCTAGGCCGCCGCGATACATCAGATCCACGATCAATTTCAGCTCATGCATACACTCAAAATAGGCGACCTCCGGCTGATAGCCTGCGGCCGTCAGAGTTTCAAAGCCGGCCTTGACCAGTGCGCTGACACCACCGCAGAGGACTGCCTGCTCGCCGAAAAGATCGGTCTCCGTTTCTTCGGTGAAGGTGGTCTCCAGCACTCCGGCGCGCGTGCATCCGATTCCCTTCGCGTAAGAAAGAGACAGCGCCAGGGCATGACCGCTTGCATCCTGATGCACGGCAACCAGCGCCGGTGTTCCGCCACCTTCCTGGAACACCTCTCGGACGCGATGGCCGGGCGCTTTCGGCGCGACCATGCTGACATCGACATTCGCGGGCGGCTGTATCGTGCCATAGCGAATGTTGAAGCCATGGGCGAACATCAGCGTCTTGCCGGGGGCGAGATGCGGTGCGATGGAGTCGGCATAAATTTTCGCCTGCGTCTGGTCCGGCGCGAGCAGCATGATGACATCGGCCCACTGCGCGGCCTCTGCCGTAGTCATCACCTGCAGTCCAGCCCGCTCTGCTCGAGCTTTCGACGGACTTCCTGCCGAGAGGCCGACGCGCACTTCGACTCCGGAATCTTTCAGGTTGAGGGAATGCGCGTGGCCTTGCGAACCGTAGCCGAGAATGGCCACCTTTTTCTTGCGGATCAACCCCAGGTCGGCGTCTTCATCGTGGTATGTCTTTGCCATTTATTTTCTCCCGTTAATCATTGAAATTGGTTGCGCGGCGCGCGGGGCTAGGCATGGTCTTCTTCTGCAATCATGTCGAGCGCGACTGGTTTTCTTTTCCCGGCGAGCGCAGATTCTTTCGGTTCCGCTGTGTCGCTCAATGCATCGACTACGCGGCTGGTATGATGTCCGCGGCGCATCGCCATGCGTCCAGTGCGCGCCATTTCCAGAATGGGGTAATTGCTCTGCCGCAGGATCTGTACCAGGCCTTCGATCTTGCTGGCACTTCCGGTGATTTCCAGCATAAGCGATTCCGGCGCCAGATCGACGATGCGGGCGCGAAAAACTTCAGCAAGCTGAAAAAGGTCGGATCGCGTTTCCGGACTGGAAGCGACCTTCAGCAAAGCTAGCTCGCGAACCACAGCGGATTGCCGACCCACATCATCGACTTCCAGCACTTCTTCCAACTTGTAGAGCGATGCCATGATGCGGTGCGCGCGATCTTCGGCCGCTTCCGTAACGATGGTCATGCGCGAGATGCCCGCCGCTTCCGTGCCGCCGACGGTCAGCGAGTTGATGTTGACATTCAGCCGCCGGAACAAAGAGGCGACGCGCGTCAGCACTCCGGGTTTGTCCTCGACCAGCGCGACGAAGGTGTGCAACATGCAAGGAACTCCTTACTCTTCCGTCGCTGTTTCGACCAGCGGACTGCTCGAGGGACGCCGGATCATTTCATGCAGGGCCGCTCCGGTGGGGATCATGGGGTAGACGGAATCTTCCTGCTCCACATGAAAATCGACCAGAAATGCGCCATGGTGGCGGCGCGCCGACTGCACTGCGGGAACAACTTCCGCGCGCTGCCTGACGTGCGCGCCAAGGATACCATGCGCATCCGCAAGTTTGACAAAATCGGGATTGCGCAGAGGCGTGGATTCATAATTCTTTTCGTAAAAAAATTCCTGCCATTGGCGCACCATGCCGAGATAGCCGTTGTTGATGACGGCGATGTTCACCTTCAGATTTTCCTGGGCAATGGTCGCCAATTCCGCGCTCGTCATCTGAAATCCGCCGTCGCCGGCAACCACCCACACTTCTTTGTCCGGGCACGCAACCTTGGCGCCGATGGCGGCAGGCAGCGCAAAACCCATGGTTCCCAGTCCGCCGGAGGTGATGAGCGAGCGCGGCCTCTCATGTTTGTAATACTGCGCCTCCCACATCTGGTGCTGACCGACGTCGGTGACGACAATGGCATTTCCATCGGTCTCGCGCCACAAATCATTCATGACATGCGCGGCATAGAGATGGCCATTGTCCGGCAGTTGCTGAATATCGCGCACCGCTGCATCGCCCTTCATGGCGGAGATTGCTCGCAGCCATGCGGAACCGTCGCGCTTCGGCAGGAGTGGAAGCATCGTTTCCAAGACTTTTTTTAGATTGCCGATCAACGGCACGTCCACGCGGACATTTTTGTTGATCTCGGCGGGATCGATCTCAATATGGATCTTTTTGGCGTTGGGCGCGTAGGTAGCCAGCGTGCCGGTCACGCGGTCGTCGAAGCGCATGCCGCATGCGATCAGCAAATCCGCCTGCTGAATGGCGTGATTGACCCAGCTTTCTCCATGCATGCCCATCATGCCCAGGTTCAGCGGATGCGACGCGGGGAATGAGGTCAGTCCAAGCAATGTGCATGCGACCGGAATTTGGGCGCGTTCCGCCAGCTCGCGCACTTCTGCGAGAGCGCGGGAATGCAGGATGCCGTGGCCGGCGAGGATCACCGGACGCTTGGAGATGCGGAGCAATTCCAGCGCATTGCGGATCGAGGCCGGCTCGGCGCACAGCATGGGATGCGGACGATCCGGCGCGGGCGTGGCTGCGGCAAAGTCGAAGATCGCCGAATTCTGCTGCGCGTCTTTCGTGATATCGACCAGCACCGGCCCGGGACGACCTGACTGGGCGATGCGAAAGGCTTCACGCAGTGCGGGCGCGATGTCTTCCGTGCGGTTGACGAGGTAATTGTGTTTCGTGATCGGCAGAGTGATGCCCGTGATGTCGACTTCCTGGAACGCGTCTGTGCCCAGGACCTTGCTCGAGACCTGACCCGTGATACAGACGATGGGAATGGAATCGAGCATTGCATTGGCAATGCCGGTCACAAGATTGGTCGCGCCCGGCCCAGAGGTCGCCACGGCCACGCCCACGCGACCGGATGCGCGGGCATAGCCGTCCGCCATGTGTGCTGCGCCTTGTTCATGCCGGACAAGAATGTGGCGAATGGGAAATTTCCGCAGCGCGTCATAAGCGGGTAGGATAGCGCCGCCGGGATAGCCGAACACATCGCGTACGCCTTCGCCGGCCAGCGTGGCCCACAGCGCCTCGGCGCCGGTCAGCCGAGTCGGCTGACTGTGGATGGCGGTATCGGGATCATTTGTGCTGCAGGAGTTGTTCACGATTGCTCCTCTCCGTCAATTCGTCACCGCGCCGAAAGATGCCGAGGCCACGCTATCGGCATACTTGCGGAAGACCCCGCGCGGATACCGTGGTGCCGGGGCCTTCCAATTTTTCATGCGCGCTGCAATCTCGGCGTCGCTCAATTCGACATTCAATTGGCGATTCGGGATATCGAAGGAAATGACGTCGCCGTCCCGCAAAATCGCGATGGGACCACCCAGCGCAGCTTCCGGGGAAACATGGCCGGCCATCAGCCCGCGCGTGGCGCCGGAGAAACGCCCATCCGTCAGCAGCGCAACCGAGGAAGCCAGTTCCGGAATGCCGGCGATGGCTGCGGTCACTTGCAGCATTTCTCGCATACCCGGCCCTCCGCGCGGGCCTTCATAGCGGATCACCACGACATCGTTGGGTTTGAGCGTGCCCTGCTGGACCGCGGCGAAGCAGTCCTCCTCGCAATCGAAAACGCGAGCCGGCCCGCGGTGGGTAAGTCGCTCATGCCCCGCGACCTTGATCACGCAACCCTCCGGCGCGATATTACCTTTCAGGATGACGAGGCCGCCGGTGGGTTTGAGAGGTTTGTCGAGCGAATGAATCACGTCCTGCGCGGATTTTTCTTTCGCGAGCGCGGCTTCTTCGGCGAGGGTCCGTCCGGAGACATTGAGAGTGCTGCCGTCGATGAGACCGCCCGCCAGCAGACGCGCGGCCAGCAGACGGCTGCCGCCTGCCGCCTGATAATCCGTGGCCACGTAGCGGCCGCCGGGCTTCATGTCGCAGAGCAGCGGAGTCTTCGCGCTGATGCGGTCGAAGTCGTCGACGAAAAGCTGTATTCCTGCCTCGTGAGCAATGGCGATCAGGTGCAGCACGGCATTCGTCGAGCCGCCGGAAGCGGCCACGCTGGCGATGGCGTTTTCGAGAGCGGCGCGGGTGATGATTTTCCGCGGACGCAGATTGTTTTTCGCCAATTGAAGCACAAGCGCACCCGCTTCTCGCGCCGAGCGAGTTTTTTCCGCCGACAGTGCTGGAACTCCGGACAGACCCATGGGCGAAATGCCGAGAAACTCACAGGCCATCGCCATGGTATTGGCGGTGAACTGTCCGCCGCACGCTCCCGCGCCGGGGCAGGCATTTGCTTCCACCGCATCGAGCGCCGCCTGATCAATCTTGCCGGCGGCAAAGGATCCTTGCGCTTCAAACACATCTTGAACCGTAAGATCTTTCCCATTCAGATGGCCCGGCGCGATCGATCCGCCATAGAGCATGAGCGATGGAATGTCGAGCCGCGCCAGCGCCATGACCGTACCGGGCATGTTTTTGTCGCAGCCTGCGATGGCGATGAGTCCGTCGAAGAGATTGCCCCGCGCTACCAGTTCGACGGAGTCGGCGATGACTTCGCGGCTGACCAGCGACGCCTTCATGCCTTGCGTGCCCATGGTGATGCCGTCGGAGATGGTGATGGTGTTGAACTCCATCGGCGTGCCTCCAGCATCGCGCACACCTTGTTTCACCGCCTCGGCGAGGGTCCGCAGATGAAAATTGCAAGGGCCGATCTCGGTCCATGTATTGGCGATACCAACGATCGGCTTGCGGAGATCTTCGCGAGTGAATCCGACCGCGCGCAGCATGGCGCGCGCCGCCGCGCGGCTGGGACCTTCGGTCAGCGGGATGCTGTTGGATTTTGGATCGTGCCGGCCGTTATCGCTCACGCGTGCGCCTCCTGCGGTCGGCGTGGCGCGGACCAGAACGCTTTGTCATGTTTACTTTCGTAGTCATCGAGCGCCGAAGTATGGCGCATGGCGAGCCCAATATCATCCAGACCTTCGAGCAGGCAGGATCGGCGAAATTCGTCGATCGAAAAGTTCTCGTGAAATCCGTGCTCATCCCGCACTGTCTGCGTTTCCAGACAAACCGTCAGCCGATGGCCCGGCTGCTTCGCGCGCTCCAGCAACTGCGCCACTTTTTCATCCGGCAATACGACAAGTAGAATTCCGTTCTTGGCGGCATTGGAAAAAAAGATGTCCGCAAAGCTGGGCGCGATGACGCATCGAAAACCGTAATCGCTGAGCGCCCACGCCGCGTGTTCACGCGAAGATCCGCAGCCGAAGTTGCGCCCTGCCACAAGGATTTCCGCACCTTTGTAGTGTGGCTTGTTCAGTGAGAATTCCGGATTTGGAGTTCGATCGGCATTGAGCCGCCAATCGAAGAACAGAAATTCTCCATAGCCGGTGCGCTCAATACGCTTTAGAAACTGCTTGGGAATGATCTGGTCTGTGTCGACATTCACTGCATCGAGTGGTGCTGCGAGAGACGTAATCTTGCGGAATGGCTTCATGGATTGCGAAACTCCTGAATATGTTCGGGTTAACAGCGGGTCCCTCCACTTCGTCCGCGGACTCCGGTCGGGATGACAAAATTACGCGGTGAAGCTAAACGAGACCCCCTGAATTACGAAATTTCCAGTTGCGGACGTCGGTGAAGTGCCCGGCTATGGCCGCGGCCGCCGCCATCACCGGACTGACGAGATGGGTGCGTCCGCCGCGTCCCTGACGGCCCTCAAAGTTTCGATTGCTGGTCGAAGCGCAGCGTTCGCCTGGCTCCAGGATGTCGGGATTCATGCCCAGGCACATGGAGCAGCCGGGTTCCCGCCATTCAAATCCGGCGTCGCGGAAGATGCGGTCGAGGCCTTCGTTTTCCGCCTCCGCCTTCACATGCTGCGAGCCGGGAACCACCATGGCACGCACATGCATGCTCACTTTATATCCGCTGACGACCTTCGCCGCGGCGCGCAGGTCCTCAATGCGCGAATTGGTGCAGGAGCCGATAAAAACGCGGTCGATGGGCACTTCTTCGATGCGCGTTCCCGGCGTCAGCGCCATGTATTCGAGCGCGCGGACATAGGCACGTCGTTCGGAATCGGAGGGAGCATGGGCCGGATCGGGCACTGTGCCGGTAACAGGGACAACCATGCCGGGATGCGTTCCCCAGGTGACAAAGGGCGTCAATTCCTGCGCGGAGATGGTCATTTCGCGGTCAAATTTCGCTTCCGGATGAGAGGGCAGCCTGCTCCAGTGCTCGACTGCCTCATCCCACGCTTTGCCATGCGGCGATTCTTTGCGGCCCTTGAGATAAGCGAATGTCGTCGCGTCCGGAGCGATCATGCCGGCGCGCGCACCTGCTTCAATGCTCATATTGCAGACGGTCATGCGGCCTTCCATCGAGAGCGATCGGATGGCGGAGCCGGCATACTCAATTACATAGCCAGTGGCGCCGTCGGTACCGATGCGGCCGATGATGCCAAGAGCGATGTCTTTCGCTGTCACTGCCGGCGGCAACTCGCCTTCAATGGAGATGCGAAACGTCTTCGGCTTCGACTGCGGCAGGCATTGCGTGGCCAGCACGTGCTCCACTTCGCTGGTGCCGATGCCGAAAGCGAGCGCGCCAAATGCGCCGTGGGTGCTGGTGTGGCTGTCTCCGCAGACGATGGTCATGCCGGGTTTGGTGAATCCAAGCTCCGGTCCGATCACATGCACGATGCCCTGCTCCGGCGACTGCACGTCGTAGAGCTCGATGCCAAATTCCTTGCAATTTCGGCGTAGCGTCTCGATCTGCTTCGCCGCAATCTCATCTTTGATTATCAGGCGATCTTTCGTGGTTGGGACATTATGATCGACAGTCGCCAGCGAACGGTCAGGACGGCGCACCTTGCGTTCCGCCAGGCGCAAGCCCTCAAAGGCCTGCGGCGACGTGACCTCATGCAACAGATGGAGATCGATATAGAGAAGCGCGGGTTCGCCTTGGGGAGCAGCGACGATGTGCCCGTCCCAGATATTTTCAAACAATGTCTTTTTGGAATTTGTCATATTTCTTCTCAATCACCTTCGCGGCGGTTTCGGAAATCCCACATCTCAAAATCGAGATTTTGGGGCGCCCTGCATCAGGATTTTCCATGTATCCGCCGGTTACTACACGGCGTGCAGCGCCTGCGTGCGATCGATGATTTCATTCAGCGCCTCGAAGACGAGCTTTCCCATTTCCTTCGTGCTCACGATTTGTTGGTTCGGCTGATTCGTCCGCGTTAGGTCCGCCGTGCGATAGCCGCGTTCGAGTACGTTTTGGACCGCCGTCTCGATTGCGCGCGCGTCCTGCTCCAGACCGGCGGTATGCCGCAGCAGCATGGCCGCGGTCAAAATCGCTCCCAGCGGATTCGCCTTTCCCGTGTCTGCGATATCGGGAGCTGAGCCGTGCACCGGCTCGTATAGGTTCACCTTGCCGCCAATCGTCGCAGACGGCAGCATGCCGAGCGACCCCGTAATGACCGCTGCTTCATCGGAAAGAATATCGCCGAAGAGGTTTTCCGTGAGTACCACATCGAAGTTTCGCGGCGTGTTCATCAGGTGCATGGCGCAGGCGTCCACGTACTGGTGTTCGAGGGAAACATCGGGATAATCGGCGGCGACTTCGGTCACCGTAGCGCGCCACAGTTGCGACACTTCCAGCACATTTGCCTTATCCACCGAGGTGACTTTTTTGCGCCGTTTTTGCGCCAGTTCAAACGCGACGCGAGCGACACGGACGACTTCCGCGCGGGTATAACGCATGGTGTTGATGCCGACTTCGGCCTGCCGGTCCCAGGAGCGCGGCTCGCCGAAATACAGGCCGCCCAGCAATTCACGGACGAAGAGAACGTTCGCACCCGCGGTCACTTCCGGGCGCAGCGGCGAATTGTCGCTGAGCGCCGGGTAAGCCACGGATGGCCGCAGGTTTGCAAAGCCGCCGAGCGCGTGACGCAGTTGCAGCAGACCTGCTTCCGGACGCTTGCTCGGAGGAAGAGAATTGAACTCATTGCCACCGACCGCGCCCAGCAGGACTGCATCGCTATCCAGCGCTGAATCCAGAGTAGCGGCTGGAAGCGGCGATCCGTGCTGCCGAATGGCCGCGCCGCCGATGGGCATTTCCACGAATTTGAACTTGTAGCCGTTCAGTTGACTGACGGAATCGAGGATGTGCACGGCTTCGCGCGTAACTTCCGGACCGATTCCATCTCCGGGGACGATTGTGACCTTGATTTCCATTGCTGATCCAACTCCTGCGTGCTCGTTTCGGTTTCTCTCGCGAGGCTGATTGGCTGCATGTTGCCTCATTCTATCTCTGTCCCAAAGATCGCCTATGCCTGCGACGATGTTGTCGTCGCATTATGCACGCTGTCATCCGCGCTGTGGCGCAAATGGGTGAGTACGATGCCGATCAAATCCTGGTCGAACACGGACTTCTTGCGGTCGGCGACTTCTACGAAGCGATCGTAAGCGACATCCAACTCGTTGCGGTCAAGTGTGTAGCCAAGTTCTCCCAGGCGATGTTTTAGTGCGTGACGTCCGGAGTGTTTGCCCAGCACCATTCGATTTGCGGGGACGCCGACCTGCGCGGGCGTCATGATCTCGTAGCACAAAGGATTGGAGATCATGCCGTGCTGATGAATTCCCGCTTCATGCGCAAACGCGTTGCTACCTACCACGGCTTTATTGGGAGAAGGCCCGAAGGTAATGATGTCGCTCAACATCTGGCTGGTCGGGAATAGTTGTTCAAGCTGAATGCGGTGTTTGTACGGCAACCTGTCCTGCCGCACATGCATGGCTGCGGCAATTTCTTCCAGGGCGGCATTGCCAGCGCGCTCGCCGATGCCGTTGATCGTGCATTCCACCTGCCGCGCTCCGGCGTCCAGTGCGGCGAGACTGTTGGCAACCGCCATGCCCAGATCGTTGTGACAATGGCAGGAGAGCAGAACATTTTCAATGCCGCGGATGCGCTCTTTCAAGAGCTGAAACAGCCCCGCATATTCATACGGCACCGTGTAGCCAACGGTGTCGGGCAGGTTGATCACGGTGGCTCCGGCATCCACGGCAACCTGCACGATGGTGCACAGAAAATCAGGATCGGTGCGCGTCGCGTCTTCCGGAGAGAATTCAACGTCGTCCACGTAGGAACGCGCGAGACGCACCGAGGAATCTGCCTGCTCCAGCGCCTGCTCGCGGGACATCTTGAGCTTGTATTGGAGATGAATGTCGGAGCTGGCCAGGAAAATATGAATCCGCGAGCGCTCCGCATCTTCCAGCGCGCGAGCAGCGGCGACGATATCGTTTTCTTTCGCGCGGGCTAAAGAAGCAATGCGCGGCCCGCGAATATTGCGCGCCACTTCTTCCACAGAAGCGAAATCTCCCTCCGATGCGATGGCGAATCCCGCCTCAATCACATCCACGCCGAGGGCTTCCAACTGGCGGCCGACGCGCAGCTTTTCGTCCATGTACATGCTGCAGCCCGGAGACTGCTCCCCGTCGCGGAGAGTCGTGTCGAAGAAAAAGATACGCTCTTGCTGCATGTTTTGCCTCGTTAACGCCGCGAAACGTGCCGCCGTTGTGATTAAATTAGCATAAGACAATCTAATCGAGACAACGTTTTATATTAGAATATGTTATCTACGTGGGTCTTGCTTTACAGGCCATAAGGATGGGCAATGGACTTATTCCAACTGGAAACATTTATGGCGGTCGCCGAAGAGCGGAGTTTTTCCCGCGCGGCCACGCGCTTGCATCGAACGCAGCCGGCGGTCAGCCAGGCGATTCGCAAGCTGGAAAGCGAAATGGATGAAGTGTTGTTCGACCGCGCCGCTCGCGATGCAACTCTGACCGCCGCGGGCGAAGTGTTACGAGAGTACGCGGAGCGGCTGCTCAATCTACGCGGGGAAGCGGCGACCGCGCTATCGGAGCTGCGCTCTCTGCATCGAGGAAAATTGAAGCTGGCGGCGAACGAATACACCTGCCTCTATCTGTTGCCTGTTATTGACGCGTTTCGGCGGTTGTCGCCGCAGATTCAGGTGACGGTGCAGCGCTCGCTGGCCAGTCGAATGACGGAAGAGTTGCTGCAGCATTCTGTCGAGTGCGGCATCGTGTCGTATCGTCCTGACGATCCTCAGATTCGATCCATCGTCGTCTATCGCGATGAGCTTGTGTTTGTCATGCATCCGCGGCATCCGCTCGCGCGAGAGAAAGAACTCTCCATTCACGATCTGGGCGCGGAGAACTTCGTCGCCCATAACGTCCCCTCGCCTTTGCGGCAAAAAGTGGTGCAAGCGTTTCAGAGGCATCGCACGCCGCTCATCATGGCGGTGGAGCTGCCCAGCCTGGAGGCGGTGAAGCGCTTCGTAGCGATGGGAAACGGCGTGGCACTGCTGCCCGGTTTGACCGCACGGCCGGAAATTGAGCGCGGAGAACTGGTGCAACTACGGGTGCCGGAACTGTCATTCGAGCGGCGGTTGCGCATGGTACATCGGCGCAACGCCAATTTGTCGCATGCTTCTCTGGCGTTTCTCAAGGTGGTGGAATCCATGGCGAAAGATCGCGGCGATCCATTTCATTTCCAGGTGGAGCGGGGGTGACATCAAGTGGGAACGGCCGGCTCGGGCGCGTTCCCGGATAGACGCGGAGCGCCGGTTACGGAATTCTTGTTTTCCCGGCCGAGGCCGCACAACTTCTGGCGTCATTCCGCCGTCTACTGGTAATGGAAAGGCGCAGCAGAGGCTGGATTGAGCCGTTCCGGCCCCGCGGAGCGTGCATGGGAAAGGTTTCATTATGAATCGTCGCAAAATTTTCAACTTTATGGCCGCCGGAGCTGCGGTGCTCGGTCTCGCGCTATGCGTTCCATCCGCCATGCTGGCGCAATCTACAACTCCACCGGATTCATCCGGAATGAATGGCGGCCAGTCCAATTCGCAAGGGAATACGGAGATGCAGCATCGCCGCCGTCCATCTGCGAAGCGCCAGCTCCAACGCCTGACGAAGATGCTGAACCTGACAGATTCGCAGCAGCAGCAGATGCTGCCGATTCTGCAGGATCAGCAAACGCAAATGGAATCGATACGGAACAATACGTCCCTCAGTCCACAGCAGCGGCGCGAGCAGATGCGGACACTAATGATGGACACGCACCAGAAGCTCGAAGCCCTGATGACGGACAGCCAGAAGCAGCAGTTTGAGCAGGCGATGCAACAACGCCACGATCGAATGCGCGAACACCGCATGGGGCAAGGTCCGGGCAGCGCCCCCGGCGGAACACCGCCGCCACCGGATGGTCAGAATCCGCCGCCGCCTCCTCCTCCGCAACTCTAGGACAAAACGATCGAAAGATCGGGCAGGCACAAGCCCACGCCTGCCCGACTTTTTGCGATTCCCTCACTCCTCCTGTCCCTGCTGAAAAATGAGCCGCCGTCGCTGTCGAAGAAACACTCCGACAGGTACAATTGCAGACAGTCACGGATTTAAAGCCAAACCACATTCGCGTGCCGTTGAGCCGCGCGCGAAGCTTGGCGACGGATTTGGCGGACGAGGGGTTCACTACCGAATGAAGAAGTTGTTTTGTTTGCTTTGTCTGCTGCCAATGCTGGCAGCGGTTGGTTTTGCACAGGAGAGCCGGCAGGACGCCAGTGTCAGCTGGGTCGGCACGTATCAACCTACGATCACGGGAAACGCGGTTACGCAAACCTCCACGCTGGGATTCAAGGGCGTCCTGCTCAGCTATCGCTTTATGCTGACGCCAAGCAGCGCCCTCGAAGGAAATTACCAGTATTCCCAATTCAACATGAAGTACACGTCCCCCTTCTCCAGCGCCAGGTTTCACAACTCCATGCAGGAGGGGTCGATCGCTTACGTTCGCAGCTTTGTGTACAAGAACTTCAACCCTTTTGCGGAAGCCGGAGTGGGTCTGCTGCTGTTCGATCCGATTGACGACACTGGCACGACGACCAACGCCGGCAGCCGAACTCGGGCGATCGGCGGACTGTTCGGCGGCGGCATTGCTTATGAGTTGAGTCCAAGTTGGGATTTGCGCGTGCAGTATCGCGCATTTGTCTTGAAATCCGTGGACTTTGGACTTTCGCAGTACAACACAAACCGGTTTTATGTATTGCAACAACCGGCCATCGGTTTCGCTTACCATTTCTAGCGGAGCGGAAACGTGCGACCGTATCGTTCGCGCATCTCCTTGAATAACGACGAATGCATGTTCCGGCAGAAGGGCGATTCGCGGGGACCGAATCACCCCTCCTGAAGTTGACCGGCTTTGATATGGATGGACCAGAGGTTCACTACCGAATGAAGAAGCTGTTTTTGTCAATATGTCTCCTACCCATTGTGGGCGGGATGTGTTTCGCGCAGGATCAAGGCGCCCGGCAGGACATAAACCTCAGTTTTATGGGCGTGATTCAACCATATGTGGCCAGCACGGGAACAAACACCGTCAAACAGCACTCGACGCTGGGGGACGGTCTGTATCTCGGCTATCGCTATCAGTTGACGCCCAATGGAGCGGTCGAAGCGAATTATTCCTACAGCCATTTCACCGATAAATTTATGAACAGCGGCGCGAATGCGCGCGTCTACACTGGATTGCAGGAGGCGACCGCCGCATACGTGCGCACCTTCCCTTTCAAAAAATTCAATCCGTTCCTGGAGGCCGGCGGCGGCATGTTCTTCTTCACGCCCATCGGGACGAAGACTACAACTTACGACACGGAACAGTCTTATGAGCCGACAATCCTGTTCGGCGGCGGTGTCGCCTATCAGCTAAGTCCAAGCTGGGATTTGCGCATCCAGTATCGCGGACAGATCCTGAACGCAACAAACTTTGGCCTGAAGAACCCTCCCAACGACTTTACTCTGGGTAGACGCTACATCATGTCGATGCCAGCAATCGGGTTCGCGTACCACTTCTGATGTCGTCTGCTGACCGCTGAAAGCCAAAAGCCTGCCGAAAATCGGCAGGCTTCCTCGTTTGGTTCGGCGTGAGACGTGGCCCTCAGTTGCCGCCCATCGCCGTCGATTGGGAATGGTCGTCGGTGTGGAACGTGGCCCAGGGATCGCCATCCATATCGAGCAGAACTGGCTTCTGCCATGCGAATTGTGGATGCGCGGCCATGAACGGCTGCACCTTGAAATCGATTCCGCAAGGCCGTCCGCTGCGCGCGAAAAATGTCATTTTGCTCGCCATCGAACTATCTGCTGTTTTGGCATTGACTGCGCCGCTGGGTGTAAATGGCGGATCGCCCCATTGCGGCGTTCCGCGCGGGGATGCATCCTCATGCCCGCAGAGAGTTCGCTCATCAGGATCCATTTTTTTCGAGTATGTATCGTAGTGATCGGCAAGAAACTGCTGGCCCAGCCTGGCGTCGATCTTTCCCTTATATTGCGCCATCAGTTCGTTCCAGCGCTTGTGCCGGGCATTCATGGAACTGGATGGATCGTTGGGATTGAAATCGGTCTCTTCTTTGATGAGTGTTGGGTCGCTGGGAAAGTTCGATCCAACGAAGTAGCCATTCTTGCTGCGCCAGAGACGATGGACCTTCAAACCGAGTTCGAGCCGCGCCACTTCATTGTGAGTATTGTCGGCGATCAGCCAGTCGTTGGCATAGCCGCCGTTGTTGCCATCGAGCATGATGCGCTCGAAATCGTCAATGCTGGCGGAGTATTGCATCGCCTTGCGGGCGCGGACAAACTCGGGAATGCCGTTCGGATCGAAGCCGCGAAATCCAGTGATGGTGGTTTCAGTAATTTCAATTCCGGCGGAATTCATGCCGAAGTCATCCGCGCTGTCGATCTTTCCGGGGAAGCCGTCCATCAGGATGTGATAACCGCGCTGTGGCTGGATATCGAAAATGATGTTCCAGTGCTCGCCGGTCAGAAATGGCTCCCACATACTGTGCGCGATGACGGGTTTGTGATCGCGCGTCCAGTCGCCGGTGGCGACAAAGGCGCTGCAGTTGCCCGGCGCTTTCAGATCGGCAGCCCTCTTAACGCCTTGTTTCTGTTTCAGGTATGGAATGTAGTATCCGGATTCCAAAAACCCATTGAGAGCGACGACATCCCACAAGTCCATGTCGCGAATACCATGCGCTTTGACGCCATCGGCGATGCCCTGTATCTCCTCGCGATACTCCGGTTCAATGTGTGGCCAATAAACATTTTTTGCCGTATCGCGGAAGAACTGCCACGGCAGATGCGAGCCATGCGTGCTTTCCAAGCGCACGGCGCGCATTGCCTGCTCGATTTCCGGCGCGAGCAGATACCCGTGTTCAAAACCGATCTGGTGCGGCGTGCCGTCCAGATGGACGTAAATCCAGTGCGCCCGCTCGAAACGATATGCACCGTACAGATCGGGAGCCTTCATCGTCGCCAGGCGAATCGGGGTATGGTGCGAGCGCGCGACGGACTGGGCGTTTGCAACTTGACAATATGCTGTCAAGAACGCGCAGCCCAGAAATGTGACTGCCAAGAATCGAGAATCGAAGCGCATTCGGGTGAGCCTCCTATTGGTGCAGGTTATCTGGAGTTGCCGTCGAAGTGAACAACGCAAACACTGCCATGCGCCATTTCTCTTTATGTAATGTCTTCATGTAATGTCTTCTGTGTTGAAACCTGGCTTGCGTGCTGGTTCGCGTGTCGCCTTCCCGACCAGTCTACGCACGACCTCGTCCACATGCGTTTGCGGCTCGGCGTGCGTATCGCTTTGCAGTTCAGCTGCTGAAGCGCTTGCTTGCAGCGAAGTCTCATTCTCCAGCCGTTCCAGCAGCACGATCGCGTGAGCGACGGCGACGTCATCCTGATTTAGGCCTTCCGGAGTTTTCGCCTTGATGCCGACAGCGCGGGGGTCGATTTTCAGCAGTTCCGCCACGCGCTCGCGTAATTTTTCGGCGACGGGTCCGATCTTCGGCGCAGCGAGTATCAACGTCGTATCGATATTCGCAATGCGATAGCCGGCATGGCCGATTTCTTCGAGCGCTGTCTTAAGAAAGACGGCGGAATCGGCGTCCTTCCAACGCGGGTCGCCCGGCGGGAAGAACGTGCCGATGTCGCCGGCAGCGACTGCGCCCAGCAACGCGTCCGTAATAGCGTGCAACAGGACGTCGCCGTCGGAATGGCCCGCGAGCCCACATGGATGGTCGAACGCGATGCCGCCGATCTTCAGCGGAACGCCGGGTTGGAAGGCGTGGGAGTCCCAGCCGTAGCCAATTCTCATATTTCTTTCGTTTTCTTGGAAATCATCTCACAAACGACTTGTCATTCCGAGCGGAGGTCGCCGCGGCGACCGAAGTCGAGGAACCTGCTGTTTGCCGGTAAAGCGTGAGGTCTTTGCTTGCTCAGGACGACATCACTGATGAGACAACTTTCAGTGCTGCTGCTGAAGATAGAACTCGGCCAGCGCCAGATCGCCGGGCTGGGTAATTTTGAAATTTCGCGCCGAACCCGGCACGACGGCAACTTCCTCTCCGATTCGTTCCACCAGGGACGCCTCGTCGGTACCGGCGAAACCGTCGGCGGCAGCCTCTTCCACTGCCCGGCGCAGCAGTCCACAGCGGAATCCCTGCGGAGTTTGCGCCTGCACGATCCGTTCGCGCGGAATCGTCGACGTAATGATCGCGCCGTCCGCCGTCCGCTCCACCTGCTTAATGGTATCTACGGCAGGCAGTGCGACGATGGCCGCTCCATGCCGTACCACCGCATCGATCGTGCGCTGGATGGTCGGCGGGTCGATCAGCGGTCGGACGGCGTCGTGTACGAGGACGATGTCGTCATCCTTCGCGTTTAGATGGCTCAGGGCATTCCGGACAGACTCCTGCCGTGTGTCTCCGCCTTCGACGACGGAAATTCGCGTCGACAAATCGTGGTCTCGCAATTGCGATTCGACGCGCTCGATCTCGCTTTTGCGGACGGCAACGAAAACGCGTTGGACGCCTTCGACCTCAAGAAAGGCGCGAACTGTGAGCACCAAAATGGGCTGTCCGCCAAGCTCCAAAAACTGCTTGGCGGCGTGCCCGGCAGCGCCGCCTGAGGCCATGCGCGTGCCCAGTCCCGCCGCGGGGATAATGACGAAAACCTGCATGAAGAGTGAAGTATACCGGAGCCGGGTAAGCGGAGTACAGGGAAGGTAGTTTGTCGCATAATCCTTGACATTCTCTAAAATTGTATTAGTGTGTTAATACAATGCTTGTCCACGTACATCCGGCGTCGGGCGTGCCGCTTTACCTGCAGATCGAATCGCAGTTAAAACATGCCATTGCCGCCGGCGCTTTGAAGTCGGGCGACGCGCTGCTGCCGGTCCGCAAGCTTGCTGCCGAGCTCCGCGTTAATCCCAACACGGTCGCGCGCGCGTATCAGAACCTGGAACGCGACGGTGTTATCCGAACCGTTCCCGGCAGCGGCACGTATGTCGCGGAAAATATGCCCGGACTGCTCAAATCGGAAAAGCTGCGCCGTTTGCGGCCTTTCGCCATGCAGCTTGCGGTCGAGGGGACCCAGCTTCGATTGACACTCGAGGACATTTTGAAAGCAGTAAAGGAATCGCTGAAGGAATTAGGAGAACGCGAATGAGCGAATGGGCGATCGAGACACAGAGACTTTCGAAACACTACGCCAGCCTGCGCGCAGTCGATGAGCTGGACATTCACGTTCCGAAAGGGTCCGTGTATGGATTTCTGGGCCGCAACGGAGCCGGAAAGACGACGGCGATTCGCCTGATGATGGGACTGTTGCGGGCTACGGGCGGCACTGCTTCCGTGCTGGGAATGGATTGCCTGAGCCAAAGAACCGCAATCGCAGCGCGAGCCGGCTACGTCGGCGAAAGAAAAATGCTGCTCGAGTCGATGACCGGCAACGACCTGGTGCACTTCAACCGCGCCTACTTTGCGAAATGGTCGGACGAACTAGCGAATCGCTACGCACAACGCATGGAACTTCCGATGGATCGTAAGTTCAAGAAGCTCTCTCTGGGCAACCGCACCAAGCTCTGCCTGTTGCTGGCCATGGCGCAGGGCGCGGAGCTGCTGATTCTCGACGAACCAACGTCCGGCCTCGATCCGGTGGTGACGGACGAATTGCTGCGCCTGCTGATCGAAGACTTTGCCAATGAAGGCCGCACAATTTTTCTTTCCTCGCATCACCTGTCGGAGGTGGAACGCATCGCCGACTGGGTGGGAATTATCGAAGGCGGCAAGCTGCGACTGGAGGCGAAGCTCGACGATATTCGCGCCGAGTATCGACGCATTGTGGCTTCCGGGCAAAACCTGCCGGCGACACGAAACGCTCAAGTGCTTTCCGCCGTGGCGAATGGCGCAAATTATGAATATGTCGTGACACACAATGCGGAGGAATTCGCCGCAGGCCTGCGCAATCAGGGCGCAACGATCGTTGCTGTAACTCCCCTCAATCTGGGAGAAATTTTTTTGCAGATTGTTCGGAAGGAGGACACATGTATCTCTGGAAATGCTGGCGCGACACGCGCATAAAATTCTTCATCTTTCTGGGCCTGTTTATTTGCCTCCAGTTGATTTTCCTATTCAGCCCCAAGGGAATGGAATCTCCTGTGAATCCGGCGGATCTGGGAAAAATATTTTTTGGGACGCTCGTAGCCATCGGAAGCGTTCTGCTGTTCCTCGGCTGGATTCTGGGGGATGAGAATGTCGGAGCGGACATCGGACGCGGATCGGGAGATTTTCTCCTGACTCGTCCGCAAACGCGCGGCTCCTTAGTCTGGACCGGGTGGGCCCTGTCCATGGTTGAGATGATCGTTCTATGGATCGTTTTTTTTGCCGCCGTTATTGGCGATATCCTTTCCCAGTCCACTCGCTGGGGCATCTCGACGGCCACGGTGTTTTCCGCCCTCGCAGATTTTTCCGCGCACGGATTGCCGCTGATGTTTCTCGTATTTCTGATTAATATTGGCCTGATCTTCGGAGTGACGTATTGCATCGGCGTCGTTTTGCGCAGTGGGTCGCGCGCGTTGATCGGCACAATTGCGCTGATTGTCGGCTATCGGATTCTGAAAACGGTCTTTGCATTCCGGTTCCACATTTCCTTACCCGATATTCTGCTGTCCTATCCGGGTTCTCATCCTGGATTGGCGAATCCCGCCGTGCACGACTTTGTCGTTCGTGGGCTGATCGCGATCGCATTCCCCGCAATTGCTCATCTCCTGCTGGAGCGCATGGAAATATGAGGCGCGGCGTTTGCCGTTACTTCCAGTAGCCGTGGTCGCGCAAGAAGTAATTCGCGTTGGCGGAATTCAGGGCGGTTTTCAGAAACATACTTGCAATTTGCAAGCGACCCATCTTTTGAAATCGCCGGTTAGACGTCAGTACCGTTCCGCGAATAACAGCGAAACGGGGGCGAGCGACCTGCTTGCTGAGCAGGTAATCCTCTGCATACAAAGCGCGCTCATCGAAACCGCCCAGTCGATTGAATTCCTCTCGATCGAACAGCATGAACATTCCGGTGGCAAACGGCGAAGCCCAGCGCGAAGCCCGTTGCACGCAATTATTGAAACCGAACAGCAAACGATCCGCAAAATTTCCATCGACACATCGGATGTTGGTCGTCAGGCAATGCAAGCCTCTGCTCTGCATTGCGGCAACAGCGCGCCGCAGCAACGTCTCGTCGCCGAGTTCCACGTCGGCATCCAAAAAAAGCACATACTGGGTCGCGGCTCGGCGCGCACCGGCGTTGCGGCCAGCGGCCGGCAGACCGCCGGGAATCGTTTCCAGTTGCAGGTTCAGCCGCGCCGCGCACAATTCGGCAATTGCCGCCGTTCCGTCCGTCGAGCCTGCATCAGCAACGAAGACTTTGGTATCCGCCAAACGCGGGTAGTCCTGCCTGCTCAAAGAGGTCAGAAGCCGCGGCAGACGCTGGCTCTCGTTCTTCGCTGGAACCACGATGGTGATTTCCGCCGGCATAGGTTTGAATCTCCACTCCGTGCTGATTGACGGTAAGGAACGTGGCCCGCGCATCGACCCACGAACCGGAGTTGTAATATTCGATGCCATCGCGCTCGATGGCCAGGGCAAGATGCGTATGTCCGCAGAATACGCGCTCGCATCTCCCGTTGCGCGCATATTGGATCGCTCCGCTGGCGACCTTGTCCGACAGGCGCAGCCACCGGGTATTGGTTCGATCCAGGAAACGCGAGAAACATTTGGTGCGGGAGTCGAGCTTTTGTATTCCGTAATACAGCTGCTCGCCGACTCGGCTGATGAGCAAATTCTTGCTGACGAAGCGATCGAACTGATGCCCGTGCATCGCCAGATGGCGCTTTCCTGCAAATTCCCAAACGTAATGCTGATAGACCGGCACGCCGACCAGATGTGACATCAGATTCGCCAGCCCGTGATCGTGATTGCCTTCCACCCACACTACTTCGACCTTGCGCTTGGGGTTCGAGAGCTTGCGGATGTGCGTCAGAAACTTCCAATGGTCGCTGGTGAGGCGGCGAAAGTTGAGGTCGGAAAAAATATCTCCCAGCAAGACGAGCCGGCGAAAACGATGCGCCTGCAGAACGTCGAGTGCATCCTGGGCGCGGCTCATTTCCGACCCAAGATGGACATCCGAGAGGATGAGGGTATCGTAGGTTGCGTCGAGCGTGGACCGGTCGAGCATCACTTATTTGTTGCATTTGTGGTGCAACAGAAATGTGATTGCCCAGTAAAAATACGATGAAAACGCCTGGCAGGGGTATTAGGAAGAAACAGGAATAAAAGCTCTCAAAAAACTAGTGGAAATGGGTTCAAGTAGCAGGACCGACCAGAATACTGAAGTATTCACTTGACAATCACAGCATTTGAACTGATACTGAAGTTGCCGCTTCACTAATGGCAGAAAGGATTCGTTATGAAAGATCAATCGGTTCAGCAATCTGTAGTCCACAGCACATTCGTCATCGAGCGCAGCTATCCCAAGCCACCGGACCGCGTATTCTCCGCATTCGCCGAATCGCCCCAAAAGCGGCGCTGGTTTCTGACAGGAGGGAAAACAGACGTCGAACAGTTTGAGATGGATTTTCGCGTTGGAGGCACGGAGCGAGTGTCGCTTCGCTTCAAGGAAGACAGCCCTTTCCCTGGCGTCGCCCTAACAACCGAAACCGGCTATCTGGACATTGTGCCCAACCGGCGTATCGTCACTGCGTCGACGATGACGCTTGGCGATAAGCGCATCTCTGCCACGCTGGTCACCTTTGAATTCCTGGCCACACCGAACGGAGCCGACCTGCTCTCCACGCACCAGGGCGCGTTTTTTGAGGGCGCGGATGGCCCGGAAATGCGCGAGCAGGGGTGGCGTAAGTTATTCGACCAATTGGAAAAAGAATTGACCCGCTCATGACCGACTGCGCCGGAAAGGGTCCTAGCAATGCCGAGTTCTAACGTTGACATCGACCGCCTGTTTCATGCCCTCGGCGATCCTACCCGCCGGGCAATTCTGGACAGGCTCAGCGAAGGACCCCTCTCTGTCTCCCGGCTGGCAATACCACTCGGCATTACCCTGACGGCGGTAATGCAACACCTGCAGCTTTTGGAGGAAGCCGGCCTGGTGCATACCGAGAAGACCGGGCGGGTACGCACGTGCCGCATCGACACGCCAGGATTTTCCGCGCTGGAACAATGGATCCGCGATCATCGAACGGCGTGGGAACATAGGCTGGATCGGCTGGGCGCTTTCCTGGCCGAGCCCGATGAAGCAGAATAGGGCGGGTGCTACGTCGAATTCGCCCGAAACAGCCTCGCGTGCATCGATCAACCCTTATGCAACGAGGGTATGCTGATTTATGCGTAGACCACCTATGCCGCGATTCAAAATTCGCATGCAGTTCCTCCGATCTGGTAGTGGGTCGAAACGTAGGGCAGCTAGATTTCCCAGCGCAATAAACAGCAGCCAACCGTAAATCCTGCGCCCACCGAGGCCAGCAGGACCAGATCGCCTTTGTGCAGGCGACCCTCCTCGCGGCCAGTCTGCATGGCCAGCGGGATAGTGGCTGCGGTGGTATTGCCGAAACGGTCTATGTTGATAATGACCTGCTCCGGTTTCAACCCGAGGCGATCCGCAGTGGCATCGATAATTCGTTTGTTGGCTTGATGCGGCACCAGCAGCTTCACATCGGCCGCCGTATAGCCGCTGGCTGCCAGCACCTTCTCGCTGGCCTCGACCATCTTGCGCACCGCGAACTTGAAGACGGTTTGGCCTTCCTGGTGCACGACGTGCATTTTCTTGTCGACGGTCTCGTGCGTAGCCGGATTCAGGCTGCCGCCGCCGGGCATATACAGCGCCGTGCCTCCAGAACCGTCGATTTCGTGCACATAGTTGATCAGACCGACTTCGCCCTCTGCCGCGGGCTCGAGCAGCACCGCGCCAGCTCCGTCGCCGAACAGAATGCAGGTTGCGCGATCGGTATAGTCCAGAATGGACGACATGACATCGGCGCCGATGACCAGCACTTTCTTGTGCGCTCCGGATTCAACCAGTTTGGCGCCGACCTGAAGCGCATAGACAAAACCGCTGCAGGCCGCTAAAAGGTCGAAGCCCCATGCGCCCGCCGCTCCCAGCTTGTTCTGCACCAGACACGCCGTTGCTGGAAACAGCATGTCCGGCGTCACCGTGGCGACGATGATGACTTCGACTTCGCTCGCTTCGATTCCGCGTTCGGCCAGACAGCGGCGAGCCGCTTCTACTGCCAAATCGCTGGTTGCCACACCCTTCTCCACAATGTGGCGCTCGCGGATACCGACGCGGGTGACGATCCACTCGTCGTTGGTGTCCACCATTTTTTCCAGATCTGCATTGGTCAACAGACGCGGCGGAACGTAAGTCCCCAAGGCGCTGATTTTGGCGCGGACCCGTGGTTGCGGTCGAAGATCAAGGTTCAAAGGACTGTCCTCTCAAAAAAGTGGCGAAGCTGTATTTTCTGTTTGTTTGGAATCGTGGGCGAAGACACCAAATTTGCTGGGAGGGTTTGCAAAAACTCGATGCGCCGGGTGACCCACTGCGCACGCATGAGCCCGTTGCCGTTGCTTCCTTCCGGACCTGGCGGGGTTGGCGGGATTGCGTCGCGTAGGACCCGGCACAGGTTCGATGATACCACTGCGTGAACGGCGCTAACGGCGGTCGATTCCGCGCAATTGCTAGAATGGATGATGTGAATCTTGTGGAACAAATTGCGCGTGAGAGCGTGGATGCCGGCGAACTTGCCGTGCCGAAAATCGGTTTCGTCAGTCTGGGTTGCCCGAAAAATCTGGTCGACAGCGAAGTGATGATGGGGATTCTGTCGCAGGCCGGCGCAACCATCACATCCGATGCGGAAACTGCCGATGTGCTGGTGGTGAACACTTGCAGCTTTATCGATAAGGCGAAGCAGGAGTCCGTCGACACGATTCTTGAAATGGCGCGGCATAAAACCAGTGGATCGGCCAAACGGCTGGTCGTTGCCGGCTGCATGGTGGAACGGTATCGCGAGGAAATCCAGAAAAATATCCCGGAAGTCGATGCCGTTGTCGGTACCGGTGAGCTGGAGCAGATCCTTGCGGCAGCTGGAATCGTTTCCTCTCCGGGCCGAGCCGAGGAGTCGCTATTTCGGATTTTGACATCTGTCGAAGCCGCCGTTGCATATCGCGCGGAAGGCGAGCATCGCGAAAAACAGGGCCGCTTTTCCCGAGAGGGTTGGGATGGCGCCCTCGCCGATCTGCCGAACTATCTTTACAACGAAAACACGCCGCGCCTGCGAGCCACTGCAACCGCATCGGCCTACGTGAAGATCGCCGAAGGCTGCGATCATCCCTGCGGGTTCTGCATTATTCCGCAGCTACGCGGCAAGTTCCGCTCGCGGAGATTTGAATCCGTCGTTGCGGAAGTGGAGCGTCTGGTGGCGGAAGGCGTGCGAGAAGTCACGCTGATCGGCCAAGACACCACCTGCTATGGCGAAGATTTCGGAATGAAGGACGGCCTGGCGCAATTGCTCGGCCGGCTGGCGCGTGTGGAGGGCCTGCGCTGGCTGCGCTTTCTGTATGCGTATCCGAATAAGGTGACGCCGGCGCTGCTCGACACCATGGCGCGGCACGACAACATCTGCAAGTACCTCGATGTTCCGCTGCAACACGCGTCGCCGCATGTGCTGAAACGCATGAAACGTGGCGGAGGAGTGGAGATTTTTCTGAAGACGATTGAACGCGCGCGCGCGGCGATGCCGGGGATCACGTTGCGGACTTCATTCATCACCGGATTTCCCGGCGAGACGGATACGGATTTTGAGCTGCTGCTGGACTTTGTCGAAGAAGCGCGCTTTGACTGGCTGGGCGTGTTCGAGTACTCCGACGAAGAAGGCTCCGCCGCCTACGCGCTCGATGGCAAGGTGCCGAAGCGGACCATTGCGGCGCGGCAACGCAAGCTGATGCGGAACCAGAGGCAGATCAGCCGCACGCTGAAAGCGGCGCAAGTGGGGCGCCGGTTCGATGTGCTGGTGGAAGGAGAAAGCGAGGAGACGCCGCTGCTATGGCAGGGACGCGGCGCGATGCATGCTCCGGAAATTGACGGCAAAATTCTGATCAACGACTTCGGCCCTCACGAAACACTGCAGCCGGGTAAGTTCTACCCGTGCCAAATCAGCGAAGCGCACGAATACGATTTGGTTGGACGAATTGTGGACTAGGCTAAAGTATCCGTTCAGCTATACAGGGAAATCATTCTGTCTAAACAGCTTATGAAAGACGAAAGGAATACCACTCCAACCGCGTTGCGGTGCCCCACCTGCGGCACCCTTGTGTTGCGCGACGATCCGAACCTGCCATTCTGCAGCGATCGCTGCCGCGTCATTGACCTGGGAAAATGGGCAAGCGGCGCGTACCGGATTTCGTCGCCGATTCTCGATCCTGAGGTGCTGGAAGGCCTGGACGAAGCGCACCGCAACGGACGAACTTCGGACGACGACGAATAGATGAACCAGCGAAGGACTGGCTGGGCCTGGACGCTGGCGACCTTTTTCGGCACGGGATTTCTGCGTCCCGGTCCGGGAACGTGGGGATCGGCCGCCGCGCTGATTCTGTGGCTTGCGGCAGCGCATTGGGCGCATGCTTCACGCGGCTATCTGGCGCTCGGAACAGCGATCGCCGCATTGGTTGCAGTTTTGGCCGGTATTCCCGCATCCGGCATTGTGGCGCGGGAAGCCGGCACAAACGACCCCAGTTTCGTAGTGCTCGATGAAGTCGCCGGCCAATGGATTGCGCTGATCGGCGCCAGCGCGCGGTTCGGGGTGCGCTCCTGGGAATGGCTCGGGGCTTTTCTGCTTTTCCGCATTTTCGATATTCTGAAGCCGTCGCCTGCCCGCGAGCTGGACAGGATGCACAGCGGGTTCGGCATCATGATGGACGATGTGGCTGCCGGAGTGTATGCGCTCGTCATCCTATCTGTGATTCGCCATTTCCTACCGGGCTCAAATTAGAATGTGGGAGCACAATGCCAATTAAGTTTGGGATCCATTCGACAGAAACGTCGCCGCACATTGCATCGATCGCTCCAACGGCGTCGCTGCCGGGCGGCGAAGTGGAAGTGCATGGCCGCGCACTGGCGCCGGAAGGCTTTCGCCAGCCGGTTGCGACCATCGGCGAGCAGAGCGCGACGGTTACGATGAGCCGCCCATCCAGGGTGCTGTTGCATGTACCGGAGGGAACGATCTCCGGCAATGTGCAGTTGCGGGTCGGCGGCCATTCCAGCAACGCCGTTCCTCTGTCCGTGGGAATCGCTATCGCGGACAACATGCATCCGGTGGCGAATCCGGTCGCCGATGAAGACGGCAACATTTATGTTGGGTTTTCCGGGCCGCGCGGCGAACAAAGCGCGGTATCGGTTTACCAGATAGACCCGGAGTACCAGGTGCGGCCTTTCGTTACCGGCATCCTGAACGCGACCGGATTGGCGCTCGACCGCGAAGGCAATCTCTACGTTTCGTCGCGACATGAAGGTACGGTGTATCGCGTAACGCCGAGCGGCGCGAAGTCAATGTTTGCCGAGGGCATGGGGATTGCGACCGGTCTCGCCTTCGATCGCGAGGGCCTCCTTTACGTCGGGGACCGCAGCGGCACGATCTTCAAAATCGCGCAGGACCGGCAGGTCTTTGTTTTCGCTACACTGGAACCGAGCGTCTCCGCCTACCATCTGGCATTCAGCGCCAGCGGAACCCTGATGGTTAGCGGCCCCACGACCTCCGCCAACGAAACGATTCACGCGATCGAACCGGACGGAGGAATTTCCAGTTTCTACACTGGCCTCGGCCGTCCGCAGGGCATGGCGTTCGATGTGGATGGAAATCTCTACATCGCGGCCTCACTGCATGGCCGGCGTGGAATCGTCCGGATCACTCCAAAACGTGAGGCGTCGCTGGTTGTCTCGGGGCCTGGGATCGTCGGACTGGCCTTTCTCGCCGAGGGGGACGCCGCATTAGTCACGCGCGACACGGTTTATCATGTTGGTTTGGACATTGCCGGACGCTTGCCGCATTAGACACGTTCGATCCGCCCAACCATGTACGCAGAAATCATCGCCGTCGGCTCGGAACTGCTTACCCCTTATCGCCAAGACACCAACTCGCTTTTTCTCACCGAACACTTGAACAATCTAGGCGTAACGGTCACCTTCAAAACCATCGTTGGAGATCGACGCGGGCATCTGGTTGACGCCATCTCCAATGCCGTTCGCCGCACCGACATTGTGTGCCTAATGGGCGGTCTGGGGCCGACCGAAGATGACCTGACGCGAGAGGCTGTCGCCAAAGCATTGGGGTTGCGGCTGCGACGCAATGGCGATTTGCTGGCGGCCCTGTACAAACGATTTGCTGAGCGGCGCGCCAGCATGCCAGGCAACAACGCCAAGCAAGCGGATTTGATCGAGGGCGGCGAGCCCCTGGCCAATCCAAACGGCACCGCGCCCGGCCAATGGATCGACACCGTCGTCGGAGAGCACCGCAAAATTGTCGTATTGTTGCCGGGGCCGCCTGCGGAATTGAAGGCGATGTTCGTCGCCGAGTGTTTGCCTCGTTTCTCGGCGGCGCTGCCGCCCCGCCACATTGCCACACGCATGCTGCAGATGGCCATGTTGCCGGAGTCGGAAGTCGATGCGCGGCTGGCGCCGATCTATACCCGCTTCACCGATGTGGAAACGACGATTCTGGCAAGGCCCGGCGAAATCCAAGTGCACATGCTGTGCGCCAAGGCAATCCAGGAGGTGGCGCAGGGCCGCGTCAACGAACTGGCCAGCCGCATGGAAGAGGAAATGGAAGACGCCATTTTTTCTTCTCAGGGAGAATCGCTGGAGCAGATCGTCCTCTACTACCTGGGGATTCGAGGGACGACCATCGCAGTGGCGGAAAGTTGCACCGGCGGTTTGGTGGCGCAGCGTTTGACCAGTGTCAGCGGAAGCTCGCGGTCTTTCCTGGGGGGAGCGGTGGTGTACAGCGATTCGCTGAAGAGCCAATTCGCCGATGTGCCGGAGGAACTGATTGAGGAAAAGGGTCCGGTGAGCCGCGAGGTCACCGAGGCCCTGGCCCATGGCATTCGACGACGTACGCAGGCTTCGCTCGGCGTCGGCATTACCGGCATTGCAGGACCGACCGGCGGGTCGGAAGACAAGCCGGTCGGCCTGGTTTACATTGCGCTCGATGACGGCAAAGAGATCAGCGTCTGCGAGCGGAAATTTCGCGGAGACCGGGAGCGCATCCGGTGGCTCGCCAGTCAGCAGGCGCTCGACGTGATTCGCCGCAAACTCATGTGATCGTAACAATCGCGCAGGCCGGAGCCGGCCCTGGCGCTGCTACACTCGAAGCGTACTCTCATGACAGTCGATTGGATTGCGGCGGCGATTGCGTATGTGCTGGGTTCGATTCCCTTTGGCTATCTGCTGGTGTTGGCCTTCCGCAAGGAGGACATCCGCCAGACCGGCAGCGGCAACATCGGCGCAACCAATGTCATTCGCTCCGGCTCCCGATGGCTGGGCATTCTCACTTTGTTGCTCGACCTGGGCAAGGGATTTGCTGCCGTGGAGATCGGGCGACATCTCACGACCGGCAGTCATGCTGTGGATGCGGCTTCGATCGCCGCGCTGTTTGCCGTCATTGGACATGTCTTCCCAATTTGGCTTCGTGGCAAGGGCGGCAAAGGAGTCGCTACTGCTCTTGGAGTATTTCTCGCGCTCGCCCCTATGGCGGCTTTGTCCTCGCTCGGCGCCTTCATCATCGTGACTGCGCTGACGCGCTATGTCTCCCTGGCCTCGATCATCGCAGCCGCGTCGTTTCCGGTTTGGGTTTGGGTGGCGCAGCATTTCTTAGGCATCCAATACGGGCACGGGCGAATTTTTATCGCGAGCACAATCCTGGTCCCCGTGGTGATTCTTATCAAACATGAAAAGAACGTGCAGCGGCTGCTGCGCGGAACGGAATACCGATTCGGCAGCAAGGAAAGCAGCGCCGCATGAGCCGCATAGCGATCGTCGGCGCAGGATCGTGGGGAACAGCGCTGGCTCTTGTGCTGTCGCGCCACGACGGCCACAAAATCACCATGTGGTCGCATACACGGCAGGTCGCCGACTCCATCCAACAGGCGCGCGAAAATCTGGCGTACCTGCCGGGTCTCTGTATTCCGGAATCCGTTCGCGCGACGACGGACATGGAAGAAGCCCTGCGTGGCAGCGAGATTGTGGTTCTGGTTGTTCCATCCGAGCATCTGCGCGAAGTCTGCCGCGCGATGGCGCCGTTTCTGGATTCACAGCAAATTATCGTGAACGCAACCAAGGGTCTCGAGGACGGCACCTGCTTCCGCATGACGCAGGTGATTGCGGAGGTTCTCACCGATCGGCGACTGCAATTGCCGTGCGCTGTGCTCAGCGGACCGTCGTTCGCTCAGGAAGTGGGTTCCCACCGGCCTACGGCGATCACCGTCGCTTCCTGCGATGCGGCCGTCGCGGTCCACGTTCAGGAACAGTTTGCCGGGCCCACGCTGCGGCTTTACACCAATGACGACGTGATCGGGGTGGAACTGGGCGGAGCGTTGAAGAACGTGATCGCGATTGCCGCCGGCGCCACCCACGGACTGGACCTCGGCAACAATAGCATCGCGGCATTGATAACGCGCGGCATCGCGGAAATGACGCGGCTGGCGGCGGCGTGCGGAGGCCGACGGGAGACGTTGGCCGGTCTTGCGGGTTTGGGCGACCTGGTCCTCACCTGCACCGGAGCGCTGTCGCGCAATCGTTATGTGGGGATGGAGCTAGCAAACGGCCGAAATTTGAAGGAAATTCTGGCTGGGATGCAGGGCAGAGTTGCCGAGGGCGTCCGCACCACCCACGCGGCGCTCACGCTGGCGCGCCACATGCAGGTGGAAATGCCGATTACCGAGCAGGTGGAGGCAGTTTTGACGGAACGAATCTCCGCCAAGGCTGCCATGCGGGAGCTGATGGCGCGTCCCGGCCGAGACGAATAGATTGCCGCGATTACCAACTAAGCAATGGGATGGTGACCGCTGGAAATCAATCCCTGCTTCAGCTTACAGTCTGGAAACAGTGTTCCATCCAGAACGCGGTCGTCAGTCGCTTAATATAGTTTCTACGTTGGGCACGGTCCACGGTAAGATCGTCGATACAATATCGTCGCGATCCGATTGTGACGTAGGTTCCGGCATTCTGATTCCAGTAATATGCAGATAAAAAGCAATCCCTGGCTGCGCCTGCTGTATTTGACTCTGCTCTTGCCTCTGGTGTGCGGCGCGATGGCGATCCTACTCGCCCGAAACGCGCTACAATCGCCCGGGTTGGAGGACCGGATCATCGAACTCGTCCTGGCGCTACTGGCCGGCGGACTGGCCGTCAAGTGCTGGGGGGTTACGCTGGAATTCTCCCGGGACATGCGCCAGTTTTTAGAAACATTGCAGGCGATCAACCGCGGAGAGCTGGTATGGCGTTCCGAGCGGGCGGCGGAACTGCCGGAAATCGAAGAGCTCGCGCGTGAACTCAGCGGCACGGATGAGAGCCCCGACACTTCCCTGGCCAAGTGGATTCTATTGTCGCGCGATCATCAGGCGATCTTCGTCCGGCTGGTGGAGGCGGTGTCGGCCTCTATCCATACAAAGAGCTTCTACGCCCGCGGGCATTCCGGAAGGGTGGCTGAATACTCCACGCTGATCTGCCGCGAATTGGACCTGCCCGAACAGGAGAGCACGCGGATTCGTCTCGCCGCGCTTTTGCACGATATCGGCAAGATCGGTATGGACCAGAACATCCTCACCAAACCGGGCGTACTCACAGCCGCGGAATTCGCCGTCCTGCAGACGCATCCCACGCGCGGAGCAGAAATGCTGCGTCCGGTTGCCGATTTTGCCGATTTGCTTCCCGGCCTGGAGATGCATCACGAGTCGCTCGATGGCGCGGGATATCCCCGCGGACTGAAAGGCGACGAGATCCCCCTGATGGCGCGTATCATTGCCGTCGCCGATACGTTTGATGCCATGACCCACAATCGTACCTATCAGGACGCGATGGATGGCCCCTATGCATTGCGCATCATCCGCAGCATGGCAGGGAAGAAGTTCGATCACCGCGCGGTGGATGCCTTCAACCGCGCCTACGCGGCCGGGCTGGTTGTGTTGCCGACGCGCGACGACTCCGAAGACGCACAGGAGTTAAGCCCCACGCACACCACTGACGTTTTGGCCGCTGCGGTAGCTATTCAGCCTGCCGATATACCGGACCCGCCTTCCCTCGTGACCATCGCTCGGGATTGATACACTGAAGGTGGAAACACCAAACACATCTCATGCTGCTGTCTCTCTTTAACACTCCAGAACCGCCTCCCGGATTGCTGGATCGCATGAAGCAGGCGGTCGCGCGCACCCGCGACAACCTGCAGGAGCGAATGGACGACCTGCTCACTCTGGCGCGTCCGGTCGACGAAAGCGCGCTGGAGGAATTGGAAGCCACGCTGATTGCGTCCGACCTCGGAGTGCCAACCGCGCAGGAAATCATCGGAAGCCTGAGACAGCAAGCCTCCCGACAGCAGATTCAAGATGGCGCAGAACTGCGCCGGTTGCTGAAGCAGGAGATGGTGCGAATCCTGGATTCCGTACCCCAGACGCCAGCGAAACAAGCGGCAAAGCCGGAAGTTATCCTGATGGTGGGGGTGAACGGTACCGGGAAGACGACCACCACCGGCAAACTCGCCGCGCACTTCCGCGACGAGGGAAAAAGCGTGCTGCTTTGCGCGGCCGACACGTTTCGAGCCGCCGCAATCGAACAGTTGGAAGTCTGGAGCCAGCGCGCGGGCGTTGAAATGATCCGCACGCGCCAGGGCGGCGACCCTTCGGCCGCTCTGTTCGACGCCCTTCAGGCGGCAAAAGCGCGGGACATCGATGTGCTGATCGTTGATACAGCGGGCAGGCTGCACACGAAGAACAATCTGATGGCGGAGCTGGATAAGATTCGACGGACTTCCCAGCGATTTATCCCCGATTCGCCGCACCAGACGCTGCTGGTGATGGACGCGACCACCGGACAGAACGGATTGCAGCAGGCTCGATTGTTTACCGAGGCTGCCGCTGTTTCCGGTATTGTCCTGACCAAGCTGGATGGCACCGCCAAAGGCGGAATTGTCATCGCCATCGCGCGGGAGTTGCAATTACCTGTGCGGTATGTCGGCATCGGCGAACAGATGGGCGATTTAATTCCCTTCGACAGCAATGCCTTTGTCGATTCCCTGTTGGAAGGCTGAGGCTTTCGCTGTTGCACATGTTCGAGAAAGAGAGAGCGCCTCACGATGGCGGAAACAGCCTCAAGTCCGGATGAAGTCTGGATGGAGCGCGCGTTGGCGCTGGCGGAAACGTCCGTCGGCCTCTCGTCGCCGAATCCCGCGATCGGATGCGTGCTGGTGAAAGACAATGTCGTGATCGGCGAGGGTTTCCATGTCTACGACGACAAGGACCACGCCGAAATCGTCGCCCTGAAGCAGGCCGGCAAGCGGGCTGAAGGCGCAACAGCATACGTCACTCTGGAGCCGTGCAGTCATCATGGCCGCACCGGGCCGTGCGCGGACGCGCTGATCGCCGCGGGTATCGCCCGGGTGGTGACCGCCGTGCGCGACCCCAATCCGCAGGTGAGCGGACGCGGACTGGACCGATTGCAGGCTGCCGGCGTCTCGCTGACCATTGGCGTGAAAGAGGCTGCGGCGCGCCGCATTAATGAAGCATTCGCTAAGTTTATTCGCACCCGACGTCCGTTCGTCACGATGAAGGCCGGCATTACGCTCGACGGACGGATCGCCCCGCCGAGAACAAAGGACCACGTCCCGTCCGGTTCGACACATTGGATTACGGGCGACAGGTCGCGCGAAGTCGTACAGGAGTTGCGCCACGGAGCCGACGCCATTCTGACCGGCATCGGCACCATTTTGAATGACGATCCGCTGCTCACCGATCGCAGCGGTCGGCCACGAAGGCGTCCATTTCTGCGCGTGGTATTGGATTCTTCTTTGCGCCTTCCTGTCGATTCCAGACTGGTGCGCACCGCGAACCAGGACGTGCTTGTGTTCCATACAAGACCGGCTGCAAAGCGCGCGAAGGAACTGGAGGAGCGCGGCGTCACCGTGGAGCGACTTGATCCGGAGGCGGGAACAGGCCGCGTTCCTCTACGGGCTGTGATGGAACGGCTGGCGCAGATGGAAATGATTGGCGTGATACTCGAAGGAGGGTCGCAGATCAACGCCTCCGCGCTTGCCGCAAAAATCATAGACAAATTGTTCCTCTTCTATGCGCCGGTCATTTACGGGGACGCCGCGATTCCCGTAGTGCGGTCGCTTGAGGCGAACGCCTATTTCGCCACACGCCTGGACAGTTATCGCCTGCACGAGCTGGGAGAAGATTTCGCCGTGGAGGGTTATATCAACAACCCATGGGAAAGCGCGTAGAACGGGGTAAATAGATTTGTCATTCCGAGCGGGTCCCTTCGACTACGCTCAGGGTAAGCTCCGCGAAGTCGAGAGCCTGCCCTGCCCTGAGCAAGCCGGAGGCGAGTCGAACGGGAACCTGCTGCTTACCGATAAGGGCGAGGTTTTTGGCGCAACAATCTGCTGAACGACAAGATCGCATCTGCATCCCGTTCGGCGTCGGAGAGGAAGCTTGCATGTTTACTGGATTGATCGAAGGGACCGGGACCATTCGTTCCATTGACAGCTCGCATGGAACGACGCGCATCGCCGTCGCAGGGCCTGCATCTTTGGTGCAGCGACTGCGCATTGGTGATAGCGTGTCCGTGAGCGGCGTTTGCCTTACGGCGATCGATCTTCGCCCCGACAGCAGTATCTTTGTCGCCGATCTGGCGGCGGAAACGGTGGAGCGCACTTCCCTGACGCGTCTTCATCCCGGCTCCATTGTGAATCTGGAGCTGCCGACCCCCGCCGGCACGCCGCTCGGCGGCCACATTGTACAAGGCCATGTCGATGGGGTCGGAGTCGTGCAATCGCTGGAGCCGCTGGCCGACGGCAAGGATCGTGCCACATCCGACTGGTGGCTGCGGATCGCCGTTCCGGAAGACTGCGCAAGATTCGTGGTTGAAAAAGGTTCGATTACGATTGAAGGCATCAGCCTCACGGTCGCGCGCGCCAAGGGAACGCTGGTCACGATTGCAGTGATTCCTCACACCTACTTTGTTACCAACCTGCACACGTTGGTACCCCGCAGCCCTGTCAACGTTGAGGTAGACGTGATGGCGAAATATGCTGAGCGGCTGGCTGCGGAACCCTCCGCCGCGAAAGAGAGTCAGTTTGACCTGACGCTGGAATATTTAATCGCGAATGGTTATTGAGTACGAGTCGGATTTCCATTGAATTGTCGTCCTGAGCAAAGCGAAGAACCTTGTGGTCTACCGGCAGACAGCAGGTTCCTCGACTTCGGTCGCCGCGGCGACCTCCGCTCGGAATGACAAACTATTGAGTGCACCGCTTCTTGCGCTGCACTCAGCTGAGAGAGCACACCATATAGAACGGTTTCTCTACTGCGCTCCTGCCATCGACAAATTCTGCCGCGATAGCCATTCGGTCAGCTTCGGTTGCTGCGCGGTTCGTAATACTGTGCATGCCTGGATGGAATCCGTGGCGCGCTTGATCGCGCGCTGCGCTGCCATCACCGGATGCGACGTGAAGAAGGCCTTCACCTCCTGGCTCTTCTCATCGCTGCAGAAAGAGCCGGTCGCACCGACCAGGTACGCGCCCATCGATGTCGTTAACTGCGCGTGGACTTTGTCCCAGTTCTTCTGGATATAGTCCCATGCAATCGGGCGCGTATCGCGATTCTGAAGTTCGATCACGAAAAAGAAAGCAGAGTCCTGATTGCGCACCTTGCCGGAGGTCGCATAATCGAGGGCGCGTCGCACGAGCGCCGGATCGCGGAAATTTGCCAGAGAAAACAATGCGGTCGTCTGAATCTCAGGATTGTTCGACGTCGTGCTAATCTGCTGCAATTGATCGAACAAATGACTGTCGCCATTCTGAGTTGCAATGGCGAGCGCCGGCCGTGCCAGCATTGGGTCTACGCTTGCAGGGTCCGCAATGTACTTCTCCGCCAAACTCTTCGCATCAGTCACAATCGCGGGATCGCGCCCGATAGTCCCCAGAACCCCGAAGAGCGTGGCACGCAGCTGGCGCCTTTCGACGGGATCGGACGCAGTCACATTTTTCACACGATCGTACGCAGGCCGAAACTGTTCGCGTACCCACTCCGCCAGCAGCTTGCGGTCCGCCGGCGTAGCAATGCGCGCGTCGACCGTCTCAATGGAAGCGGCCACCTCCTCAATTACGCCTGCATTCGGGTCATCCCTCAAAGCCGCGGCGAGATTCATGTAATCCGCGATGCTGCCGCGTCCGGAGCGCATCAGCGCCCACTCGTTTCCGGAGAAGCCGATCCGCTCCGGCGGAGTCAACTGCGTCTCCATCACGCTTACGATTTTCTTGTAATCGGCGAAATCGTATTGGGTGCGGTAATAGCCTTTATCGTTCGCGTTCGCATAGAAAATCTCCGATGCGGGAACCGAGAGCGCCTGTTGCGGCGAGGACAGCAGTTCGCATCTCGGCGTGGTGTTGGACGCATCGCCGCTCTTGAAGCAGATCGGTACTGTCCATGTTTGTGCCTCCGTGGCTTTCATGTCCGGACTCAGGTAGAAACGCTGCTGCGTGACGTTCGTCGAACCGTTTTGCGGCGCGGTCAAGGTGAGCAGCGGCACGCCCGGCTCTGTAATGAAGCTATCCATGACCTTGTCGATGGGTTTGCCGCTGGTTTCTGTCTGCGCATTCCAGAAATCCTGCGCCGTAGCGTTCGCGTATTTGTGCGCTTCCAGATAATTGTGTACGCCGCGACGGAAAACTTCTTCGCCTTCGTAATTTTCCGTCATCGCCAGCACCGCGCCGCCCTTTTGGTAGGTAATGCCGTTGAACATTTCATTGATCTCACCGGGAGTGTCCGCCTTCGCGCGAATGGCCCGCGTCACTTTACCGGCGTCGTAGTTCAGAATGCCATCCATGGAGAGCGCGTCATCCTGCGGCAGATGCCATTCCGGCTTCCATGCCGCGACAGCCTTACTCTCCATCCAGGTGGCGAAGCCCTCGTTCAGCCACAGGTTGTTCCACCACTGCATAGTAACCATGTCGCCGAACCACTGGTGGGACATCTCATGCGCGACGTCGATGGCGACATTCTTCTTCGCGGCGAGAGAAGCGGTCTTGGGATCGACCAGCAATGCCGTTTCACGATAGGTAATGGCGCCGAAGTTCTCCATCGCGCCCGCTTCGAAGTCTGGAATCGCGATCATATCCAGCTTGGGCATGGGATATTTAATGCCGAAATAGTTGTCGTAGTAATGCAGGAAAAATTCCGACGCATGCAATGCGTATGTTCCCAGTTGCACCTGGTCCGGCGGCGCGCAGACGCGAATCGGAATGCCGTCGCTCGATCCAGAAACACACTGAAAATCTCCCACGAGAAACGCCACCAGATAGGTGGACATTCTGGGCGTGGTGGCGAAGCGGACCGTCTTTTTGTCCGGCGTCGGGCCGGGCTTCTCCGAAACGATGTTGGTGTTGGAGATGGCCGTGTCGTCTTTATCCACGATCAGCGTGGTGGAAAACGTCGCCTTCATTGCCGGCTCATCGAAGGAAGGAAAGGCGCGACGGGCGTCGGTGGGTTCAAACTGCGTCACTGCATACTTGTGCGTCGCCATTTTCGAGAGATAAAAGCCGCGCAACTGGCCGTTCAATATCCCGGTATAGTCGATGTGGATCGTAACCTTGCCGGCGGGAATTTCATCGGGAACTTGAAACGTTGCCTGCTCCTTGTCCTTGTCCTCGCTGATTTTGGCGGTCTGGGTTTTTCCGTTCGCCGTAACGGTCACGTTCTGGAACGTGATCTGAGCCGCATTCAGCGTAATCTCGGTCGAAGGCTGCGCGAGAGTTACTTCAATCTCTTCTTTTCCGATGAAGGTCGCATCTGTCAGGTCTGGTTCTAACGTCAGCGTGTAGTGCTGCGGAGTTACATTGGTGGGCAGCCTCTGCGCTTGCAACAGGGATGCCGGCGCGAAGGCGAGAAACGCAGCACAAGCCATAAACAGGCTTGCGACGGAGAACGAAGGAATTGAACGCACGATGAGTACCTCTCTTAGCAGCCAATAAAGAAATTTGCCAAAATATAGATCGCTATCGCTGAGTCTGGGCGGCAGCATTTCGTAGCCGGATTCGATGTGACGCGACAACAACTCAATACGATACCCGCAATCCGCGGGTTCCGTCACCTACGAAAAGCCATTGAACCGAGTCAATCGGCTTCTGCACAGTTTTGCATTCCGATTCGCTCGCCGATGTGGTGGTAGACTTTCGCCCGAGGAGATACTCGATGGAACAACGTGTGAACTTAATTACCCTCGGCGTAATTGATCTAATCCGCAGCAGGAACTTCTATGAGCGCCTTGGATGGCGGCGTTCCATGGCCGCGGCTGAAGGCGTCGTGTTCTTTCAGACCGGAGGAATGGCACTTGCTTTGTTCCCGAAAGACGAGCTGGCAAAGGACGCGAATATTGATCCGGCAGGCCAAGGTTTCAATGGAATTTCGCTCGCTTACAACACCCGCAATCGCGCTGAAGTTGACCTGGTGCTCAAAGAGGCTGAGGCCGCCGGCGCAAAAATTGTAAAACCCGCTTCTGAAGCCTTTTGGGGTGGCTATTCGGGTTACTTTTCCGATCCGGACGGATTTTTGTGGGAAGTTGCGCACAATCCCTCGTTCCAGATAACGGAAGACGGAAGCATCCTCCTTCCCGATTGACACACGAATTGTTCCTGGCTAATCGGCTTTCACCTGAACTGAATCGCTACCAAAGCGATGAGTGGTTCCGATCTTCAGCCTTCGCGATAATTCAGCAGAATCAGGCCGATCAGCATCAGACAGACGGGCCAGGCTGATGCCGCAATGCGCCGGGCGCTTCCAGAAGCGTTTTTCGGGGTGCGCACCTCCAGCCATCGAGACCAGCCGGCGAAAACCGCACAGATGGCGATTGCGGTGTGGCTCATCTCTGTCAGCAGCTCCTCCTTTACGTTGCCGAGCGTGTGATTGTGAGTCAGCAGCAACGCTCCGCCCAGCGCGCAGACGGCGGGAAAAACCAGCGCTGCTTTCTGCGAGATGAGGCGCTGCGTCTGCACGCTCCACTCAAAGGCGACAAAGCTGACGATGAGCAGAATATAAAGCCGGTGCTCCAGGTCTTCCGGATTGTAAAAGCTGTCCCAAAAACCACGCGGTCCCAGCGGCCATGCTTCGGGATCGGCGCGAAGAAACAAAAAAACCGCGAGCGCCAGGAAAACCAGCGGCCAGTGCCGCGCCCAGCGGAAGCGGTCGGAGCGGCCAAGCATCGCCAGCAGCCCCGCCAGCAATACAACCAGACCGGCCCAGTGGTGGTTGTATTCCGACCACGCCTGCTCAATGCGGTTGTTGGCAGCGCCCGCATCGTCGGGCACCATGGCATACTGCTGGATCGCCTGGCGCATCGGCTGCACGGCGGGCATGGCGGCAATGGGAGGAGTGTGGAAGCGCGGCCACTGCGGAGTCATGCGCGCGGCGATTTCCGGCAGTGTCAGCCGGTTCTGCACCAAGTCCACCGCGGGCGGCTGCGAGCTGAGCGATGCGGCAACCAGAATAATGGTGAAGCCGATGCCGATTTCCACTTCCGAAAACCGGGCGATTCGCAGCAGATACGAGGAGAAGTGGAGACGACCTCCACGAACCAGCAGAAAATTTCCCGCTCCCATCAGAAGAAGCCCAACCAGCATGGCGGATTTCGCCAGTAACACGACACCATACGCTGTCCCATACACAGCGCTCCAGGATCGCGTGTAAACCCATCCCATAGAAACGCCGGCCGCGATTAGAACCGTTACGCTGGCAACTGCGGTTGTCGAATAACGCCGGACGGCGAGCACGGTGGCGCGTTCCGCATCCTCATCGGTGGTTCTTGTGGTGTTTTGTGAGCTCAGCAGCAGCCAGAGATAGGGCATCGCGCCAATCCACAATGCAGCGGCAAGTTGATGCAGGCCGGTCAGCGTCGTCAGCGGCAATCTGTTTTCCAGGCGGGAGGCGGAATGGCTCGTCCACACAATGCCAAATAGCAACGGAAGAATCAGCAACAGCCATCCGCGCGCGCGAGCCACGCAATCGCGGCAGAAGAGCAGAAAGGTCGCACAGGTAAGAACGAGCAATGCACCCGCCATGAAATAGTTGGTTGTGTAGAGGTCGGAGAGATGCAGGCCGCTTGTGCTCATCAGCATTGCGCTGTCGAGTGCCACAAAGCAAATCTGCGTGAACGCCAGCCCGATGGCGGAGATTCGCAGCAATCGATGCGCGCGCGATGCAAATTCTCCGCTGTTTGCGAAAGAGCGCGGAAGCAACGCCGCGCAAAAAAATATTCCACCAATTAGCAGCGCGTCGAATGCCAGCGTGATAGCGCGCAAAAGGACGGCAGCCAGCGGATAGTCGCGCAGAAACCAGAGCAATCGATTCACTTCTCCGGCGGGATCGGATGGAGTTCAGGGGCACGCGAGAGCTATTTTACAGCGACTGTAAACGCGACATCGCCTCGCGTGATGTGGCCGTCGCTCGCGAGCACCTGCCAATGCATCGTGTAACGTCCATTGGGCAAGCCGCCGGCAAACGCCTTCAGCTCCGCGGGATTCGAAGTATGTTGCATGCGCAGCGGAATGCGCTGGCCATTCGCTCCCGTCACGGTTAAGGTGCAACGGCTCGCGTCAATACGCGAGTTGTAGTCCAGCACGAGGGTAAGGCTGTGGGCGTGCACAATGGACTGATCCGCAGGCGAAGATCGCACTAGGGTGGCATGTGCGAACGCCGCCGGAACCCAGGCAAAGAACACAAGCGTGAGTAAGGCAATGGAGATTTTATCGCGTTTCATTTCACTTCCCTTCCGGTTGTTTTCACATTCTGCAGCCGAAAATTGTACGCTGCGGCTAGCGAATTCGTATCGACGCGGCGCGTAACGAGCGGCCTGAGATTTCCGCCGCGTGCAATTCGGCAAACGCCGCCGCTCCCATCAAAGCGGCCCGGCTCTCCAGAATCACCCGCACCGGCATGTGAGAAACCAGATCGTGCATGCGGCCCTTGTCGCAAAAGGCTCGCATGAACGTGCCGTTCTGCACTGTCTTGAGAATTTTTGGCGCGATTCCGCCGCCCACATAGACACCGCCGTGCGCCAGAATTTTGAGCGCGAGATTGCCCGCCTCCGCGCCATACACGCCCACGAAGACATCGAGCACCCTGGCGCAAAGCTCGTTTTCGCCCGACTCGCCCAATTCGCCGATCACGGAATTCGGATCCTCCGTCTGCATTCTTTGGCGCAGTTCGGACGATTCTTCCATCTTTTTTTCATCGCGAAGAAAGGTATAGATGTTCTTCAGCCCGATGCCGGAGCAGACGCGCTCCCAACTGATGTGGCCGTCTCCGCTCGCATGCGCGCGAAGGTACTGCAGCAGTTCGATCTCCAAATCGTTGCGCGGACCAAAATCGGTATGACCGCCTTCCGACGCCATGGGAACGTGGCTCTTGCCGTTCCATATCAGCAGGCCTTCGCCCAGCCCGGTACCGGCGGCGATCAAGGCACGATTGCCGACCTGGCTGCTGTCGCCCTCGCTCAGGGTGAGGATCTGATCGGGATTGAGTTCAGCGATCCCGTAGCCGTTGGCTTCCAGATCGTTAATGAGGAACAAATGTTCAATGTCGAGATCGCGCGCGAGCTGGTGGCTGTCGAGTGTCCAGGGCAGATTTGTCAGGCGAATAACGTTCTTGCGTACTGGGCCGGGAACGCCGAAGCAGGCGGCGTCGATTCCCTCTTCCGCGAACTCACTCTTTGCGCCCTTTGGATTCAGGAACGCGCGCACGATCGATGGAAGATCGGGAAATTGCGTTGCCGAAAATTTTTGGTCGCGCACGTGCCGCAGCGCGCCTTGCTCGAATCGATACAACGCCAGATGAACCTTGGTGCCGCCTACGTCTCCGGCCAGAATCATCGCGCCCTTTCCAGAAGACCGGAGCCGTCAGCGGCAGGCGCGGGAAGACACTGTGCGGCGGCGCGATCCAGCAGAAAGCTGAGTTCTCCGCTTTCCGGCCGGATCAATTGCGACGGCAGCACATCGGGCTGGTAGGGCCCCAGCAATACCTCATGTAAAACTTTAGATTTGTCTTCTCCGCCTATTAAAAACATGACATCGTTGGCGTGATTTATGACGGGCCAGGTGAGCGTTATACGCCATACGTCTTTGGCCTCGACATGATTAGCGACAGCCAGATGCATCATGGAATCGAGCGCCTCAGAATGCGGAAACAAAGACGCTGTGTGACCATCCGGCCCCATGCCCAGCTGGACCAGATCGAAGCGCGGCAGTTCAGCGCCCTCGAGGCGGAACCGATTGCGCAGCGCGGACTCGTATCGCGCCGCCGCCTCTTCCGGATTGAGTTCTCCTTCGATGCGCACAATATTCGATTCCGGCAGCGGGACTTTTGACAAAAGAGCTTCGCGCGTCATGCGATAGTTGGAATCCGGATTGTCGGGCGTAACGCAACGCTCGTCCACCCAGAAAAGCAGCAGGCGAGCCCAGTCGATACGCTGGCGGAATGGATGCAACGGATCCGCCAGCAATTCAAAAGTCCGCCGCGGTGTATTGCCGCCGGATATCGCAATCTTCGCGATTCCGCGCGCCGCAATCGCCTGCTGGACGGCCGTGGTCATCCATTCCGCAGCAGCCGCGCTCAATGCTTCGATATCTTCTTTGACGTAATAGCGAATTTGAAGAGTCTTTGTCATGCTGGATTTGGTATGCGATTAAACTTGACGCCACTGCCGGCCGTCGCGGGCCAGCAGCGCGTCAGAAGCCGCGGGTCCCCAACTGCCCGCAGCATAATTCGGAAAATCTTTCGGCGGATTGGCGGCCCAATTCTCCAGGATCGGCGTCATCAGCGCCCAGGTTGCCTCCACTCCATCGCGATGCGCAAAGAGAGTTGCGTCGCCCAGCATGGCATCGAGCAGCAAGCGCTCGTATCCATTCGCGGACGAGACGCCGAACGCTGTCGCATAATCGAAATCCATATCGACCGGACAGCTTTGCATGGTTGGCCCCGGCACCTTTGCGGCGAAGCGCAAAGAGATGCCATCATTCGGCTGGATGCGCATGGAGATGATGTTCGGCTGAATCTCACCGCATTTGCTGTCGGGGGCGTCCTTAAACAGCAGCAGCGGCGGCTGCTTAAACTGAATGGTGATCTCGGTCGAGCGCTTGGCCAGCCGCTTGCCGGCGCGCACATAAAACGGAACACCGGCCCAGCGCCAGTTCTCGATTTCCAGACGCAGGGCGGCGAAGGTCTCCGTGTTGGACTGGGGATTGACGCGATCTTCTTTGCGGTAGGCGACAACCGGAGTTCCATCGACTACGCCCGCGCCGTACTGTCCGCGCACGGTGTCTTCGGACTGGATGGGATGGACCGCCTTCCATACCTTGATTTTCTCAATGCGAATGGGCGCGGCGCCAAAGGAGACCGGCGGCTCCATGGCAACGAACGACAGCAATTCCATCACATGGTTCTGCACCACGTCGCGCAGTGCACCGGCCTTCTCATAGAAAGGCCCGCGACCTTCAATGCCGATACTTTCCGCCGCCGTGATCTGAACATGGTCAATGAAGTTGCGGTTCCAGATGGGCTCAAAAATTCCGTTGGCGAAACGGAAGACCAAAATATTCTGGACCGTCTCCTTGCCCAGGTAATGGTCGATGCGGAAGACCTGATCTTCCGATAAAACCTTGTTGACGTTGTCATTCAACTCGCGTGCCGACTGGAGATCATGGCCGAAAGGCTTTTCAATGATGACGCGGACTGCGCCTTTGTCCGACTTTGCCATGCCGTGCGCGCCAAGCTGGTCGACGATCTCCGCAAAATAGTCCGGTGCGGTGGCCAGATAAAACAGGCGTCCCCCGTTGGTTCCGTACTTCTTGTCCATGCCTTCGAGCAGGTTCTTCAGTTTGGCGTAGCCATCGACATCGTCGAAATCCATGGCGTGATAATCCACACGCGCCAGGAAATCCCGCAGTTTGGCATCGCCGTTGTCGACACCGCCGCCTTTTACGATGCCGTCGCGCATATCGTTGACGAACTCGTCCTTCATGGGACGGCGGGCCACGCCGACCACCGCGAATTTGTCCGGCAGCAACCCACTCTGATCGAGGTGATACAGCGCGGGCAGCAGTTTGCGCTTCGTCAAATCTCCGGATGCGCCGAAGATGACGACGATGCATGGATCGGGTTTCCGTTCATTGGCACGCGATGCTTTGATTTGCTCGGGCGAGATTGCTACTTCTGCAGTTGCCATATGTCCTACTCCTTCTCGGCAAACGTAATTTCACCATGCGTTCGACCCACACCTCACAATCGAGATGTGGGGCACACGCGTTTTATTCGGTCGATTTCTTCACCGCGTGACCGCCAAACTCATTTCTCATAATGGACAGCATACGGTCGGAAAAATTGTTTTCCTCCCGCGAACGGATCCTGCGGATCAGCGCTTCGGTAATTACCGGGGCGGAGACATTCAGGTCGATTGCTTCGGCGACTGTCCAGCGCCCTTCGCCGGAGTCGACTACGTAAGCCTCCAGCCCGTCGAGCTGCGGGTTCTTCTTGAGCGCGTCCGCCGTCAAGTCCAGCAACCATGAGCGGACCACGCTTCCGTAGCGCCAGATTTCCGCGATCTGCGTCAGGTCGAGATGCATCGGCTCCTTGTGTTTCATGATGGAGAAGCCTTCGGCATAAGCCTGCATCAGTCCATATTCGATGCCATTGTGGACCATCTTTACAAAGTGACCGGCTCCGGCAGGTCCGACATGGCCCCATCCTTTATCCTTGCCTGGCGCGAGCGTTTCAAAAATGGGCCGGACGTGCTCGACCGGATCGCGATCGCCGCCGACCATCATGCTGTAGCCCTCCTGCAGGCCCCAGACTCCGCCGGAAGTTCCGACATCGATGAAATTGAATCCTTTCGCGGTGAGCTGCGCATAGCGGCGTTGCGAATCCTTGTAGTTGGAGTTGCCGCCGTCGATAAAAATATCGCCCTTCTGCATCGAAGGTTCGAGCTTGGCGATCGTTTCATCCACAGGATCGCCCGAGGGCACCATGATCCAGACGGCGCGCGGCGCTTTCAGGTTTTTGACCAGATCCGCCAGCGACTGCACGCCGACGGAGCCGGAAGCGGTAAGTTTGCCCACGGCTTCGGCATTGAAATCGAAACCGACAACTTTGTGGCCGCCAAGCCGCAGCCGCTCCGCCATGTTGAAGCCCATCTTGCCCAGACCGATTAAGCCGAGTTCCATTGTCTTCCCCCTTTTCAAATTCGCTCGATGCGAAGGTTCAGCCGGCCACAATTCCCAAACCGCCAAGCTCCGCAATCGTCTGCTCCGGCGTCTCCATGCGAATGCCTCGAATTCCCAGCCGGCGCGCGCCTGCCAGGTTCTCTTCGCGATCGTCGATGAAGACGCACTGTTCCGGCGCGCGTTGCGAAATGTCCAGCGCGCATTGAAAAAAAGCGGGCTCCGGCTTGCGCAGCCCGACATACGCCGAAACAAGGTAGGCGTCGAACAGGCCAGACAGTCCGAAGGTTGGAATGCGATACTGCATCAGTTCCCGCGATTCGTTGCTGAGCATATATATGGCCACGTCATGCGCCGCAGTGCGCAGCGCGCGCAGGCTGCGGAGGAATGCGATCATTCCTGGATACAGCACACGACTGACGCTCCGCATCTGCAAAATGAATTCAGCCTCTGAGAAGTGTCTTGGCGCGTAAAATACGGTTCGCTGCAAATATTCGTGCAATGTGATTTTGCCGCGCTCCCATTGATCGTTCGGCTCCTCGTGCCGCCGCTCGAATTCGTCGAAGCCGAGGCCGAAATGTTCCAGCACCTGCCTGCGCTCCCCATGGTCCCAGCCATTGGTGAGAAATACGCCGCCGCAGTCCCAGAATGTTGCGGTAATGCGAGCCGGTGAGCCTCCTGAGGCTGCAATCATTGTTTCACCGGGCGAAGTTCGTCGTCAGGATAATCCGCGCCCAGGGTGATGCTTTCCCATTCCGCTATTTCTTTTTGGAAGCGCTCCAATTTGCCGCGAAATTTGTTCAGCGCGAACGCTCCAAGGATCAGATGCTGCGGAGGATTTTTGCTGTCTACTACCTGTTGGATAGCTTTTGCCGCGCGCACCGGATCGCCCTTTTGCGCGCCGCTCGAGGAGTGCACAGCGGCGCGAAATTTTCCAGCAGTTTCCGCATAGTCGGAAATTTCATTCGCGCCGATGTCCAGGGAACGCCCGGCAAAGTCGGTGCGAAACGGTCCCGGTTCAATCGCTGTGACTCGAATTCCAAGGTGAGCGGCCTCCAGAGCGAGTGCCTCCGACATTCCTTCCAACGCAAACTTGGTCAGGTTGTAGTAGCCGAATCCGGGCGTACCTGCAAGGCCGGCGACTGAAGACATGTTGACGATGTGGCCGAAACGCTGCTTACGCATGTGCGGCAGGACCGCGCGTGTCACGTGGATCACGCCGAACACATTCGTCTCGATCTGGCGACAAATCTCCTCTTCAGTCGCTTCTTCCTGCGCGGCGGCGAGACCATATCCCGCGTTATTCACAAGCACGTCGATGCGGCCGAAAGATGAGATTGCCTCGGACACTGCGGCGGATGCCTGTGCTCGATCAGTCACGTCCAATCGAATGGCTCGCGCGCGGTCCGGATATCGGCGTTCCAGGTCGGAGACTTTGGACGGGTCGCGCGCCGTCGCCGCAACACACTCACCCGACGCAAGGACTTGCTCGGCCAACACGCGTCCGAAACCGGAGGATGAACCCGTAATAAACCAGACGCGGTCGCAGTTTTTCGCAGCCATTCTTCTCGTTCTCTCTACCGGTAAATTTGCAGGATTGCCGATGATCTTATTCCCAATTGTCCCTCATGAAACGCGCTTCGATCGCTTTCACCTTATTGAAGCGGCGCACAAACCGCTCTTCATTGGACTGAAAATGCGCGTTCAAATACGCCGAGACCAGATCGAACGCCAACGCGTATCCGACAATTCGCGAGCCCAGGACAAGCACGTTCATGTCATCGTGTTCGACGCCCTGGTGCGCGGAATAGGTGTCATGGCAAATAGCGGCGCGGATTCCCGGCATCTTATTCGCGGCCACCGACACTCCAACACCCGAGCCGCAGATCAGTATGCCGCGCTCGGCATTCTTCGCGTGCAGCGCACGGCCGACATATTCTGCGAAGTCCGGGTAGTCGGACGGTTCCGCGTTGTAAGCACCCAGGTCGAGCACTTCATGGCCAAGCCCGGCAACATATTTTCGAACTTCTTCCTTTAATTCAAATCCCGCGTGGTCGGAAGCAATGGCAATTTTCATTTCGATTACCTTCCCGCCATGGCCGGCGCTTTGCGTGCGCGATCGATAACTCGAGTAGCACGATTGACGACATTTTCGACATTGAATCCGAGTTTCTCCATCACGATTTCGCCGGGAGCGGACGACCCAAAGCGATCCAGCCCCAGCACGTCCCCGCTGTCGCCCGCGATCTTCCACCAGCAGATCGGACTGGCAGCTTCGACGACCAGGCGTGGAATTCGGGCAGGCAGAATTTGACGTTGATAGCTCTCCGGCTGCGCGTCGAAAAGGCGCCAGCTGGGCATGGAGACAATGCGCGCATGGGTGCCCTGCGATTCCAATTTCGCTGCCGCTTTCAGGATGAGACTCACTTCGCTGCCCGTGGCGATCAGGACAACGTCGGGAGAGGCTCCGCCGTCGTTCAACACATACGCACCGTGGCGCACGCCGTTGAGAATGTCATATTTCTCCGGATCGAGAACGGGCAAATCCTGACGCGAAAGCACGAGAAACGCCGGCTTGCGGCGCTCCAGAATCACTTGCCAGGCCGCCGCTGTTTCATTCGCGTCGGCGGGACGGAAGTCGGTAAATTCGGGAATGGCGCGAAGCGATGCGAGTTGTTCGACCGGCTGATGCGTCGGGCCATCCTGGCCCAGTCCGATGGAATCGTGCGTGAAGACAAACGTGGATGGCACCTGCATCAACGCGGCCAGGCGCAACGCGGGCCGGGCATAATCGCTAAAGCAGAAGAAAGTTGAGCCGTAGGGGATAAGTCCTCCATGCGCGGCCATGCCATTGACGAAACAGCACATACCAAACTCCCGCACGCCGAAAAAAATGTTGCGGCCGTTCGGATCGACATGGAAACTAGGGCTGTCTTTGATCGTCGTTTTGGTGGAAGTAGACAAGTCCGCCGCACCTCCGATTAACTCCGGGACTTTTACGGCGATGCCATTCATGACGGAATTGCCCGCAACGCGGGTCGCCATCGGTTTGGAGTTGGCCGGGAACTTTGGCACGCCCGCTTCCCATCCGGCGGGAAGTTTGCCGGCAAAAACGCGCTCATACTCGGCGGCAAGTTCGGGAAACTGTTGCTTATACTTCGCAAACAACGCGTTCCAATCACTCTCAAATTTTGCGCCGCGCTCTTTTGCTGTCGCCCAATTTTTCGCAGCTTCATCGGGAACGTAAAACGTCTTGTCCGCCGGCCAGCCGAGCTTTTCTTTGGTTAATTTCGTGTCTTCCGCGCCCAGCGGCTCGCCATGCGCCTTTGATGTTCCTGCCTTCGGACTGCCGTAGCCGATCACCGTGCGCACCGCGATGATCGACGGCTTGTCCGTCACCGCCTTGGCCGCGTCAATCGCCTTTTCGATCGCTTCCAGATCGTTGCCATCGGCCACGCGCTGCACATGCCAGTGATAGGCCTCAAAGCGCTCTTCAACATCTTCTGTGAACGACAGCTCGGTCGGGCCGTCGAGCGAGACCAGATTGTCGTCGTAAAGCAGAATCAGCTTGCCCAGACCCAGCGTGCCGGCAAACGATCCTGCTTCATGGGAAACACCTTCCATCAGGTCGCCATCGCCACACATCACGTAGGTGTAATGATCCACAATCTCAAACCCGGGCCGATTGTAGCGAGCGGCAAGATGGCGCTCCGCAGCCGCCATACCCACCGACATGGCCAAACCCTGTCCAAGTGGCCCGGTCGTGACTTCCACTCCATCGGCCGCGCCCAGTTCCGGATGACCGGGGGTATGAGAATCGAACTGGCGGAACTGCTTCAAGTCTTCCAGCGTGAGCTTATAGCCGGTCAGATAGAGCGCCCCGTAGAGCATAGCGGAGGCATGTCCGTTCGACAGCACAAAACGGTCCCGGTTGGTCCATTTGGAATTCGCCGGATTGTGTCGCATATACTTGTGAAACAGCAGATAGGTCATCGGCGAATCGCCAAGCGGTGCGCCGGGATGGCCGCTGTTAGCCTTCTCTACTGCATCCACAGCAAGAAATCGCAATGCGTTAATCGACAACTGGTCCAGTTCCGTCATACATCCTCTCTAACATGGGCGGTGGTGGTTCGGCGAACGCGCTTTTGGTCGGGCGCTTACAGGCTTGGCGCGGCAACTTTCAAGCTATGCCGATAATTGTATAGATGCATTCGCGAACAATGCGTGAATGGGCGCTCAACCGGAAATTTCTGCTTCAGCGCGCCGCCTCCGCCCCAATCGAAACCTCGTAGTTTTTGCCCTCCCAACGACTATCCCCAGGCCAATATAAGGTGAAGATCACAGCGCCTTGTGCGTCCTCGGCGACAGGAATATCCGCATACGAAACGGAATTGCCAATATGCTTCGATTCGATGGTACTGCTGGTCTTCCATCCGTCCTGAGTCCACAGCAGATTGAACTGCGCGGCTTCAATCACGCGCACCGTTTTCCCCGGCGCAATGGATCGCAGACAATGATCGCGCTTGCAAATTTCAATCGGAAGGTCGCGCTTGCGGCCGCAATAACGCTTGACCACCGGTTCCACGCGGTCAAAAACCTCGCCGTCTTCCACGGACCGCAGCAGCTTAATGTACTCTGAATGCGCCCACGCCAGCGGCATTGCGGAGCCGGATGGCCGCCCCAGGTACATTCCGCGGCTGGGAATGTCGGGCGCATCCCAGATCTGTTCGGGGAGCATTCCGCCGGCGGAAGTAAAACATTCCATCGCCGCAATCATCGGTCGAATGTCATTGCCGGCGGCGAGTTCGTAATGCGCGCGTTCGCCTGTCAATAGCGGCCAGGCGCGGCCCTGACCCCAGCCGTCGTACGCGCAGCCATCGTGTCTCTGTCCATAGCCGTCATGGTTGTAACGCCGCCAGCAGGGACCGTACGGCGTCTCCACCTTCAAAACCGCGTCCACCACTTTGAGAGAGTTCACAATCAGAGGATCGTTGGCGGAGCGAATTCCGTAGCGAACGAGTTCGAGAAAACCGCCGTCAATGATTGCTCTGGCATCGAAGACCGTCTGCTCTCCCGGTGCGCGGTTGGACAGCCGAATTTTTCCCTCGCCCAGGCTGGGATCGAAATAGCGATCGCCGCTACACGGCGGTCGGATGCGCATATAGTGCCGCTTCACATCCGGCAGCAGAATGCCGTCATCCGTGACTGTCCAAGCTTCCAAGTTGGATTCAATCCAATCGGCGAACACCGCATAGAACTCGCCGAGGTCGATCGCATCGTGCGCCTTGACCACTTCGCTGGCGCAGATCAGGCCGGTAATCACCGCAGCCAGCGTGGACGGCGAGTAGCCGGCGTTTTCCTCCCAGCGCTCCTGCTGCGTGACCGGAGCAAACGTCATCAGATATGCGGCGGCCCGTTCGACAAACGGGAATAGATCGAAGTTCCCGAGCGCGTCCTGCTTCCACAATCTCCACGCAAGAATAATCGGGAAAGCCACTTCGTCCAGCTGCATTCCAGACCAATAGGGCGTTCCATTCACCCAGAAATTCTGCGAAAAGCTGCCATCCGGCCGCTGCGCACACGCCAGGTAGACGAGCGCCCGAAGCGGCGTCTCCTTGAAACCGAGGGCCAGCAGCGCCGTCGCGGACTGCACCATGTCGCGCGTCCAGACCAGGTGATACCCGCCCAGATCGTCGTCGCCTTTGACCTGCCCCCACGGAATCGACGCGGAGGCGATGAAGGCCCCTTGAAATGTCTTGTCCTCGTGCGCCAGCAGGATGTTGCGGCTGATACGCAACAGATATCCGCGATCCTGAGAATCTTCGAGCAGCAGCGGCGCCGATTTGACGCGATGCCATTGCGCGATGAAACGCTCCCGGTGGGCCGTGTAATCCGTGGCCAGAGATTGCATTGCCGCCGCCAACGCCGCGTGGTGTCCTTCGCCAAATCCAATCGCAACGGTGAATTCACGATTGACAGCGACATCGATCTCTCCCGTCAACGCGATGTTTCCATCCAGCGCCTGGTCGAACTCCCAATCCATTTTGAAGTTTTCGTTCAGGTCCTTCCAGCCGTCGCTGGTGCCCACGTAGCCGCAAGACGCTTTTGAAAATCCGCAATCGGCCGTCATCGCGAGGGCCGTCCTGTCTTTCCACGCCAGCAGGACACGCTTGCCGCTCACGTCGAGAATACGGCCCGAGTTGCCTGCGCCACCCACGTCCAGATGAGGAGCAAGCAGAGCATAGATTTTCAATCGCCGCAGAAAATCCTCGTCTCCTTCAATCCGCACATGGATCAGAACGGTGGACTGGTGGGGGTCAGAAATAATCTCCTTCACCAACCGGTAACGTCCATGAGGATCGCAGCTAATCAACCGCGCACCCAGCGCTTCCGGGTCGAGATACTCAAACGTATGCCGCAAATCGCGCTTTACTTCCTGGAAAGAAGTCTCGCCATCGCTGATCAGGAAGCCCAGATCGCGCACCTGCGGACGGTCAATAGTGGGATAGTAAATTTCGTTGAGGATGCCGTGGGAGATAGTGAACCAGACGCGACTGGAGGCGGAATACGCAGTCCCGACAGTATCTTTTTCGCTCGATGTCCAGCGCGGCGGCAGGCCGGGAGCGCCAAACGCAGGTCCGTCCGCGGTGACCCACTGATATTCCGGAGAACTGAGAATCATTGCAACTCCCAATCTTAAGATGACAAGCAGGGACGACCCTTGTCATCCGCATTTTCAATTCTGATCGCTGGGCGATTTGGAAGGAACTCCGCTTGCCATTCTTTTCAATCCGATGAACAGGCGCAGATGCTCGCTTCATAATTCTCTCCTATTGGAGATATCCGCGCCACTTTCGAAGCGCGACTGGCCTCCGCCGCATCTAGGTAGAGTAGGATTGGGCTTGCGCGATTCCATCCGGCGCGCGGCGCTGCCTATCGCAGTTGTCCGATCAACCGCTTTCAATTGCCCGCAAACGCATTGTGAACGGGAGAGTCGCGAAGCAACAAAAAATACAGGAGGAGCACCTTGGCACACGAAGTTCCACCGCTTCCATACGACTACGCAGCTCTTGAACCATACATCGATGCGACCACAATGCATCTGCATCACGACAAGCATCACCAGGCCTATGTCAACAACCTGAACGCCGCGATTGAAAAACACCCGGAACTGGGCAAACGGTCCGCCGAAGATTTACTGCGCAACCTCGATAGCGTGCCGGAGGATGTAAGAACCACGGTGCGAAACAACGGCGGCGGACATGTCAACCACACCATGTTCTGGCAAATTATGAAGCCGAACGGCGGCGGCCCACCCACAGACAAAATTGCCGAGCAGATCAAAAAAGACTTCGGCAGCTTCGAGGATTTCAAGAAGCAATTCAACGAGACAACCGCGAAGCAGTTCGGTTCCGGCTGGGGATGGCTCATCCGCGATGGCGGCAAACTCAAGATCATCACAACGGCCAACCAGGACAGCCCGTTTATGCAAGGCCATTTCCCTGTTCTCGGCAACGATGTTTGGGAGCATGCCTACTATCTGAAATATCAGAACAGGCGCCCCGATTATCTCGTTGCCTGGTGGAACACCGTAAATTGGGACGAAATCAACAAGCGGTTTGATCTGGCCGGCAAATAGGTTTTGTTAGTTTTGAGCGAGCGTTTGTGAGTGTAACCTCAGCGACGAATCCAGAGCATCGCATCGGTTCGATCCGGTGAAATGCTCTGGATTTTTCATTGATCGCCTTTGGGGCTATAGCAGTTCTTCGCTTGATATGGAACGACTCCGCCCGCATTCAATCGAAAAAACCCTATTGTGATGCTCCCCCTTGGCTCGCCTGTTTTTCCGCGGAAGACGCGACAGAAAATGCATCTGTAAGCGACATGATGCGGACGCTCTGCCGCAACTGATCCGGAGCCGCAGCGCCTCGAAACTCAATTGTCTTCGGCTGATTGGGCAGCAGGTCGAAGAAGTTGTCCGAGGGATCGGCGTCGAGGCTTCCCGTCTGGATATCCACGTCGCGCGCCAGCGTGGCCGAACTGAGTTGTAATGCCGGCTTGCCTTCGACCGTGACCCATTTGGCCTGAATAACCGCGGGCGGAAGATGCAAATCTTTATACGGCAGAAAGTAGAGATTGTTGGTCGAAATCGGCTGGCCGCTGTTTTCGCCGGCAATCCGCAGTTCCGTGTGAAGGAATACTCCGGTGGGCTCCGCGCCTTGCAGATAATCGGTTTGCGGAGTTGTCCAGACCTGCATTGCGGAGAGAGGCTGAATCTCGACAACCACATCTTTTTGCGACAGCACTTTTCCGGAGAAATCCATTAACTGCAGCCGCACTCTTCCATGAAAAGGCTGCATTCGATCCGAAACCACGGCCACTTCGATGTCGCCATTTCGCACATGCGGACTGACTAGCACGTCCTGGTAGAAGCGGCGCGCGTAGTACTGGAGCGCCTTCCAACGGCCGTAATAATCGATGCTCGACCACGACGCCACAGGCCAGCAATCGTTCAACTGCCAATACAGCGATCCCATCACGTGCGGACGGTTGCGGCGAAGATGTTCCGCGCCGATTTTGATTCCCTCCGCCTGCAAGACTTGGCTGACGTAGACGAACGAGGGGAAATCTTTCGGCTGCGGAAATTCCCGATCCATATAAATTTTGATCAGTTGATTGCCTTCGGTGTTCTTCTGGTGCGCCAGCATCACTGGAGACAGCAACGTGCGGTCCTGCGGCTCGGTGAACGTGTCGATGGTAGCCATCGCTGGAAACGACTGAAAGCCATACTCCGTCATGAATCGCGGGTACTGTTCATCAAAGGAAGAGAACGGCGCTCGTCCGTGCCAGACACCCCAATAATGCGCATCGCCATACTGCTCGTTTCCCGGCGCGGCGCTGAAGTTGTTGCTCGGTGAACTGGGCCAATACGGCGTTCCGGGCGAATATCGCGCAATCACCTGCGGAAGAATTCCGCTGAACAGATGCATATAACCGCCCCAAACGTCATCGCGCAGGTCTGGCGGCAACTTTGCTTTATACGAGGTTCGATCGCCCCAGAAATACCAGCTTGTCTCCGACTCATTGTTGCCACACCACAGGACGATACTCGGATGGTTTCGCAATCTTCGCACCTGATCGATCGCTTCCTGCTGTACGTTATCCAGAAAGCTTTTGTTGTACGGATACATCGCTCCGCCGAACATGAACTCCTGCCAGACCATAATTCCCATTTGATCGGCAAGTTCATAAAAGCGGTTGGTTTCGTAGTATCCTCCGCCCCACACGCGAATCATGTTCATATTGGCGTCGCGCGCGGACTGGAGCACGCGCAGCATTTGCGCATCCGTCACCCGCGGCGGAAAGCTGTCCAGTGGAATCACGTTCGCCCCCTTGGCAAAAATCGGAATGCCATTGACGACGAATGCGAAGCTGATGCCCCATTGATCGCGTTTCCGCTGGAGTTCCACCGAACGCAGACCAGTGTGAACCTCTCTGCTATCGAGCAGATGTTTGCCCTCCTGAAGGTTCACTTGAAATCGATATAGATTTTGCGCGCCGTAGCCGGCCGGGTACCAAAGCGCGGGATGATCCAGATTCAGCGGGAAAACAATATGGTTCATTCCCGCCTGCAGCCAGACAGTCTGCTGCAAGCCTTTCGCTTTGTCCGGCTTCGTCGCGTCGTTCTGCGCTAAAGACGGCGACCAGGGGCCTTCATCGAGGTCCACTCGGACGCGCTCCGGCGCACTGGCGATGATGTCCGTCTCGACGCTCAGGTTCGCGGCCGAAGGTTTGACATCGAGTTGGCGAACGTAAACATCCTCGATACGCGCCGAACTCCAGAACTCGATCTCGACGGGCCGCCAGATTCCCGCCGTCAAAAAGCGCGGTCCCCAATCCCAGCCGTAGTTATAGGGGGCCTTCCGCACATAATTCGAAGTCGAAACGCCCATCGGCTTGGCGAACGGGCTGGCCACGTTATCAGGCAGCGGGTATTTTTCCGCTTTTACCTGTTGCGCGACCGAAAGAATCGGAGAGGCAAACTCCACGCGAATTGTGTTGCTGCCAGCGTGCAGTAGACTGCGCACATCCACGCGCCAGGTGCGAAACATGTTGTCCGCGGCAAGGACCTGATGATCGTTCACGAATACCTTGGCGAATGTGTCCAGTCCATCGAAGACAAGATCGGCGTGGCTCTGGCCAAGCTGTTCCGACGTAACCGTGAATGTCCGGCGATATTCCCAGTTCGCGAGTCCGATCCACTGCAATTTGGCTTCATCGTCTCGATAGAACGGCGCGGGAATCAGATGGTTTGCCAGCAGGTCCGTCTGCACCACGCCGGGAACTGTGGCCGCGTGCCAGTCGGTCGTTCCGGCATGCACTCCGACGCGATCTCCGGCCAGTGGATTGGTCGCTGCTTGACGAAACTGCCAGTCGCCATCCAGCGAGAGATGTTCGACTGCGGACTGCGCGAACAGCGGAGCGCAAACGAACGCCGCTACAAAAACGAGTACCAAAGAAAATCGCGAAAACCGCCGGCGATTCGTACAACCCATGTTTTCCGCCTCCGATATATCTGCGCGCCAGTCTACTATGAGCGCAGCGGAAAGTTGCTCGCAATCAGCGCCAGTGCGTCTTCGCGCGTGTGCAGATTGCCTTCGAGTTGTGCGTCTTCTACGGTCGTCAACATGCGGCGAAAATCCGGACCGGGCCGATAGCCGAGTGCAATCAAATCTTCTCCGGTAATCAATGGAGCGGGGCGGATTTGTTGCGGTTCTGCATTTTCGTAGTGCTGTTTGGCAAAGTCGTAGAGCGACAGATCGCGGTGGCTGGCAAGGCAATCCATGCGATGCAGCGCGAGGTGTTCGTCAAATCGATCCAACCGAAAAAAACGCTTCAGCGTTGAAGGCCGCATCTTTTCGACATCGGCAAAGCGCATGTGGCTGGCGACCAGTGCCACGATCTGTTCCGTATCGTCATTCGACATGCGCAGACGGCGGCAGATTTCCTCGGCGATGCGAACGCCCACTTCGACATGCCCGTCGAAGCGAATGCGGTCCGGCGCGATGCGAAAGGTCGCGGGCTTGCCGATATCGTGCAGCAGCGCTCCCCAAGCCAGCGTTGCGGGGCACCCCGCGGGCAACTGCTCCAGCAGAATTAAAGTATGCGTCCAGACGTCGCCCTCCGGGTGAAATTGCAGCGGCTGCTCGACTCCACGCATGCGCTGTACTTCCGGCAATACCTCGAGCAACAAACCCGTGCTTTCCAGCAGTTCAAAAGCGCGACGCGCAGCGCCCTCCGTCAACATGCGTGTTAACTCATCTCGCACGCGCTCCTGGCTGACCTGGCCGATCTCGTCACCCATGGCGCGAATCGCTTGCAGCGTGGCAGTCTCGATGGAAAATCCAAATCGTGCCGCGAAACGCGCCGCGCGCAACATGCGCAGCTTGTCTTCCGCGAAGCGCTGCATTGGATTGCCGATGGCGCGAATGACGCCAGCACGCAAATCGTTCATGCCGCCGACAAAATCGAGCACAGCGGCAGAAACATCGCCGGAGGTCGTCATACGCTCCGGGTCCAGCAACATTCCGTTGATGGTGAAATCGCGACGAAGCACGTCCTGCTCCGCAGAATCCGTATAGCGAACGGAATCCGGCCGGCGACCATCGCTGTACGCGCCGTCGCTGCGAAAGGTGGCGACTTCCGTAAGGATTTCGGCGGAATCATACAGGTCCGCAACCAGTACCACGCCAAAGTGCGCGCCAACAGCAAAAGTCCGGGGAAACATTTCGAGAACCACATCGGGCGTGGCGCTGGTGGCCACGTCGAAATCCGCGGGCTCCTGGCCAAGTAACAGATCGCGCACGCACCCGCCCGCAAAAAATGCGGTGTAACCACTGGCGCGCAAGCGTTCGACGATCCGGGTCGCGGCCTGCTGACGCGCCGAAACCGGAATGGAATTGTTGCTGACCATGAGAATTCCCGGCAATACAGGAACCAACGACGCTGCAATTACCATGGTGACATGCGGCCCACGCTCGCATCCACTGCCGGACTGATCCTTGGGATTGAAAGCTCGTGCGATGAAACGGCTGCTGCCGTAGTCCGGGGCGGCGCGGACGTTCTGTCGAACGTGATTGCCTCCCAGGTCCGCACTCACCGAGCGTATGGAGGAGTTGTGCCGGAGCTGGCTTCGCGCGAGCACCTGCAGAACATTGTTCCTGTCGTGCGCGGAGCGCTGGAGCAGGCTGGATGCACTCTGCACGATCTGGATGCGATTGCCGTCACCGAAGGGCCCGGTTTGGCCGGCGCGCTGCTGGTGGGCGTGATGTATGCGAAAGGGCTCGCGTTCGCGCTGGGAAAGCCGCTTATTTCCGTGAATCATCTGGAAGGCCACATTCATGCTGTTCTTTTGGAAGCGCGGAAAGAGGAGCAAACAATTGGGCAGCCAACGCTCGCGCTGGTCGTCTCCGGCGGACACACTCATTTGTATCTGGCCGAGGAAATCGGCGGCGCATGGCGTTACAGAAATATCGGCAAAACGTTGGATGACGCAGCCGGCGAAGCCTTCGACAAAGTGGCGAAGCTGCTGGGTCTGGGTTATCCCGGCGGCCCATGGATTGATTGGCTGGCGCGACACGGCAATCCGCGCGGAGTGCCGTTTGGCTCGGTGAATGTGAAACAAAAACTCTACCGCGCAGCGCGCGACCAGAGTCCTCGTTTTCTGTTTTCCTTCAGCGGATTGAAAACAGCGGTACTGCGTTACGTGCAGGTCCACGCGATGGCGCAATCGATCGATGCGCGCCGTCACGCGCTGGCCGCGATTCTCGATGTGAAGCCGGAAGATGCGTTTCCCCTCTGCGATGCGCAAACCCTGGACTTGATCGCCTCCTTTCAACGCGCGGTGGTAGACGACCTGTCGCGCAAAACTTTCGCCGCCGCGGAGACTTTCCACACCCCCAGCATTGTCATTTCCGGGGGCGTAGCAGCCAACCGCGAATTGCGGGAACGCTTCCTCACCGAAGGAAAAAGGCGCGCGCTGCCGGTTGCGTTTCCCACGCTGGCGCTCTCCACCGATAACGCGGCGATGATTGCCGCCGCCGCATGGCCGAAATTTCTCGCCGGCAGCTTTGCCGATCAGCTGCTCACCGCCGATCCTTCGCTCGCACTGGGACAGCCTTCGTTCGCGACCAGGTAATCCGCGACTTTGTCGATTCAATTCCAAAGTACAATCAAAACCTGCATGGCACTTCGTCTCTACAACACATTGAGCGGGCAGGTGGAAGAGCTAGCGCCACAGCCTGGGCAGCCGCTTGGCATCTACGCCTGCGGACCGACAGTCTATGACTACGGCCACATCGGCAACTTCCGCACTTTCGTCCACGTGGACATCCTGCGCCGTTTTTTGAAGCAGCAAGGGATGCCGCTGCGCCACATCATGAACATCACCGACGTCGACGACAAGATCATGCGCAATGCGGCCGCTGCCGGCCAGTCGATCGGCGATTACACCGCCAAATATGAAAAGGCATTCTTGGAAGACCTGAACGCCCTTGGCATTGAGGAACCGGAATTTCTCGCTCGCGCCACCGAGCACATTCCACAGATGGTCAGCTTGATCGACAAACTGGTGGAACGCGGCTCCGCGTATCGCGGCGAAAATGGCTCGTACTATTTCCGTATCGCGAGCTTCCCTGGATACGGCAAGCTTTCGAAGAAAGACCTTGCCGGCATGGAAGACGGCGCGCGTGTCGATGTGGATGAATACGACAAGGACAGCGCGCGCGACTTCGCCCTGTGGAAGGCAACAAAGCCCGGAGAATTTCATTGGGACACATCGCTCGGCGTGGGTCGCCCGGGCTGGCATATTGAATGTTCCGCTATGGCCATGGAGTATCTGGGCGAGACCTTCGACCTGCACACGGGCGGCGAGGACCTGATGTTTCCTCACCACGAAAATGAAATCGCGCAGTCGGAGTCGGCCACTGGAAAGACGTTTGTCCGCCATTGGATGCACGTTCGGTTTCTGCTGGTCGAAGGCAAGAAGATGTCAAAGTCGCTGGGAAATTTCTACACGCTGCGCGACCTGTTGTTGCGCGGGTACAAAGCCTCCGCGATCCGCTTTCTGCTGACCTCCGTTCCCTACCGCAATCAACTGAATTTCACCTTCGATGGCCTGATGGAATCTACAAGCGCGGTGGAGCGCCTGCGCAGTTTTGCGGCGCGTCTGCACAAAGGCGGATTTCCATCCGGCACGAATGCCGCCCTGCTGAACGCGACCCGGGAAGCCGGCTCGGCTTTTACCGCAGCCTTGGAAGACGACCTGAACACGGCCGAAGCGCGGGCTGCTATTTTCGACCTGGTGCGTGCGGCAAATTCCTATGCGGACCGGGGAGAGCTGCAAAGCGGTAATGTTCCTGCCATTTTTGAGATCCTGGATCGGTTCGATGAGATTTTCGCGGTTCTCGACGACCGTGACGATGCCGCCACCCGATCGGCACTCGAATGGGCGAAACGGGAAGCCCGGCTCGACCAGGCAAAGCCGGACCTGATTGCAGCGTATTCACTGACAGACAACGAGATCGACCGATTGATTGTGGAACGCAACACAGCGCGCAAGTCGCGCGATTTTGCACGCGCCGACGCGATTCGCAATCAACTTTCGGCCAAAGGAATTCTGCTGGAAGACGGTCCGGATGGCGTGCGCTGGCGCAGAAAATAGGGCGGTCCGCGGCTCGGAAAAACCGCTCTTGGAGCAGCGGACTACATCTTCGATCGCGCTTCTATCGATTCGATCTCCGGAATTGCAACATAGGACCGGAGCTTCGATGACGTGACCAGAAAAACAGCCAGCAGGATGACGATCATCCCAATCCACTCATTGCCGTGCAGTTTTTCATCCAGCAGGACCGCGCCCAGCAACACAGCCACCATCGGGTTGACGTAAGCATAGGTTGCCACTTTGGAAACCGGCACGTTGTGCAGCAGCCATGTGTAAGAGGAGAATCCGACTAGCGATCCAAATAGCACCAGAAAACCGATCGCGGAGATGCTGTCGCGGTTCCAGTTGGCATGTCCCCACTGCCCCAGAGCCGTGGCGAGCACAATGTCGCAGAAACTTGCCGCCAGCATCTCCCAGCCGGCGCAGACAAATGGATCGAGAGAGAGATTGCTGTTGCGTGACCAGATGGAGCCGATCGCGAACGAGAGCGCGCCCAGCAATAGAACGCAGATGGCGACGATCTGATGCCGATCTCCATGCAGTCCGGTGCGCGCGCTGGGCCATGCCAGAATCGCCAGACCAGCAAACCCCAGCAGCAAGCCGATCTGCCCGCGGATTCGCAGCCGTTCGCCGTGAGGCAGCATCCATTCAATCAGCGCAACATACACAGGAATGATCGCAACCAATAAGGCGGACAACCCACTAGGCAGGTAGTATTCCGCCCATACCAGACCCACGTTGCCGCAAAACAGCAACAGGACACCCAGAAAAAAAACTCTCCGCATCTCCTGCGCAGTGCCGAGGATGCGTTTCCCCCACAGAGCCATGATGCAGAGCATCAGGGTCCCGCCGATCGCCAGCCGCACTCCCGCCAGTACCGGAGCTGGCATGGAATGCACTCCGATGCGCGCCGCAGTATAGGTCGCGCCCCAGAAGAAATAGACGCACGCGAATGCAAGAACGATTTGAGCGCGGGATGTCTGGGGGAGCGGCGAAGAACTCATGCGCGTGATTCGATTCTATGGGGACGAAAGGCGCCGGTTGCCGTCGCAGGCCCGAAATGCCTGTTAACGCGGCCGTGAGAGACACGCTATACTGAGAGCAGGTTTGCTATGCGCAACACATCCAATCCGTTTCTCACGGTGCAGGCAGACGTTCCTGGAGAACGCGCCTGGCGGATGTGTCCCCGTAAGCATCTGCGCAGCCTTCCCACTCGCACGCGACCTAGCCTGTTCGGCAGCGACTGAGCTGTCCGCTCCTCGGGTGGCGCACATTCGAGCGTGAGCCGCTTCAGCATGGCCCGATACTCTCTTCCGCCTTGTCATTCCAAATTTGCACGGCTCAGTAATTTCCCAGGGCAATGCAACCGCACATTTTTTAATGCGAGGAGAACCGCGATGCAGAACAATGGAAATGCTTCCCACAAAAATTCGGAGAATTACGCAAAGTTTGGTCCAAAATTGATTGGCTCACTCCCCGGCCCAAAATCCAAAGCGATTGTCGACGCCGACGGAAAATGGATGTCGCCGAGCTATACCCGCTCCTACCCCATGGTTGCCAAGCGTGGACGCGGCGCGCGTCTGGAAGATGTCGATGGCAACGAATTCCTCGATCTGGCCGCGGGAATCGCGGTCTGCTCGACGGGACACTGCCATCCGGAAGTGGTAAAGGCCATCCAGGATCAGGCAGCTGAACTGATCCATATATCCGGAACGGACTTTTATTACGAGAGCATGATCCAGCTTGCCGAGCGACTCTCGAAGATTGCGCCGATGCCGGGGCCGCACAAGTTCTACTACGGCAATTCCGGCGCGGAGGCGATCGAATGCGCGCTGAAGCTGGCGCGCTATCACACGGGACGCCAAAACGTCATCGCATTTCTTGGAGCATTTCATGGCCGCACCATGGGCGCCCTGTCGCTGACCGCTTCGAAGGCGCAGCAGCGGCGGAGATTTTTCCCGGTAGTTCCAGGCGTCACACACGTTCCCTATCCGTACGCGTACCGCAATTGCCGCAATCCGCAGGAAGAAGAGTCTTACGCGCTCGGATGCGCCCGCTATATTGAGGAAAAACTCTTCAAGACCATCCTGCCGCCGGAGGAAGTCGCCGCCATTTTCGTCGAGCCGATTCAAGGCGAGGGCGGCTACGTCGTCGCTCCAACGATCTTTATGCGCGAACTGCGGAAAATCTGCGATCGTCACGGCATTCTGCTGGTCGCCGATGAGGTGCAGTCCGGCATGGGCCGCACCGGCAAATGGTGGGCGATCGAATACTCCGGCGTCGAGCCGGACATGGTGTGCATGGCCAAAGGCATCGCCAGCGGTATGCCGCTGAGCGTCTGCATGACGCGCGCGAACATCATGGACTGGAAACCCGGCTCCCACGCCTCCACCTACGGTGGCAATCCGGTCGCGATCGCGGCAGCTCTGGCAACCTTGAACGTCATAGAACGCGAAGGTATGGCAAACGCCGCCAAAGTCGGCGATGCGATCATGCGGCGTCTCAAGGAATGGCCGAAGAAGCACCCTATCGTCGGGGACGTGCGCGGTCGCGGCTTGATGCTGGCGGTTGAGATCGTCAAGGACCAGCAATCGCGCGAACCCGCCAGCGAGTGGCGCAACCAGATCGAGCTGCTTGCATACGAACGCGGTCTCCTGGTGCTTGGCTGCGGCGAGAACTCGATTCGTATCGCCCCGCCGTTGATCCTGAAGCAGGAAGAAGCCGATGTCGCGCTCGACATTCTGGAAGAATGCATCGGGGTGGTCGAGCGCGAGCATGTTCCTTCTGTCGCAGCCGCGCACGCTTAGACTAGTTTTCCTGTTGCTATAGACTGCCGGCAATTATTCCGTGCATCCGTTCTTTGGGAACGGATGCGTACGCTCTCATTCCGCTGGTATACACCTACAGGAAAACTGGTCTGGGGGTCACTGAACTGCCAACAGGGGCGGCGCGATTCTGCTGCCCTTTTGTTGTGCCTGTTGGTAGATTAGTGTCACACTCCTATGCAGATCTCACGTTTTGCGCAGCAGCGCCTCTCTATTTTTGAGCGGACTCTCGGCTGGCTGGATACGCAAGCCTCGCGCGTCGCATCGCCGCCGATAAACGCTGCTCACCTAACCACAGGCGTGCGCGGAGAAGACGCGGCATATTTTCAACTGCGCCGCCTCAATTACACCATCGTTGCTCGCCGCTGGCGCAGCCCAAAATTGCGCGGAGACATAGACCTGATTGGCTGGGACGGAGAATGGCTGTGTTTTGTCGAAGTGAAAACACGCACATCGCGGACCTTTGAGCCGGCGGAGGCAGCGGTGGACCGCGAAAAGCGCAAAATGCTTTGCCGCATGGCTCAGGAATACGTTCGTCATCTGGAGAGCAGCGATCAGATTCCCGTGCGCTTCGATGTTATGTCGGTCTATTTTCCTGGAGGCAGGCCGGAGTTCGAGCTGTTCCGCGGCGCCTTCAGCTGGAGCTGAACCGAAAGATTATCTGTCGCTTCCCCACTCTTCCGACAAGTTCAAACAGCGCCGGCTAACGATGCGCGTTCCAGCGCAATAAACTTGCCGGACTGCGCGTCGTAGGTTTCCACTCCGGCAGTCCCAATGTCGAACACCCAACCATGCAGGTGAAGCTGCTTGGCGCGAATCGCTTCGGCGACCGCCGGATGCGTCAGCAGGTTGTCAAGCTGCACCAGAACATTTTCGCGCACCAGCAAATTCAACTTCGTGCAAGCATCCTCCGCCGGAAACTGCTCTTCCACGCGGCGATGCGCGGGACCGGAAAAATCCAGCCATCTGGCGACGGCTGGCAGCTTTTCCAACTGCTTACCTCCCTGCTGAATGGCAGTCATCGCCCCGCAGGCGGAGTGGCCACAGACCACGATGTCCGGCACGCCCAGCACCGCAACCGCGTATTCAATGCTGGCCGACACACCGCCCGGCGCGATTCCATGCGGTGGAACAATATTGCCTGCATTGCGCACAACGAAGAGATTGCCCGGCCCCTGCTGGGTCAGCAATTCCGGAACCACGCGCGAATCGGAGCAGCCGATGAACATTGCCTGTGGCCGCTGCGAACCGGAAAGCGCATCAAAAAGCGCCTTTTGCCGCGGGTAGATTTCCCGCTGAAATTTCAAAACGCCGTCTATGATCCGTTCCACGCTTTAATCTCTCACACGCCGCTACTGAGCGTCTTTCCACTCGTCATACCAATCGGCTGCATTTCAAATCAATAACTTATTGATTCTAAAAGCTACAGAATTCACAGGAAGCACGGAATTACATCGAAAGTGTACACCGGGTGTACACGAATCGACTGGCGACTACCCGTCGGGCGAGACCAGGCAAGAATGCAGCAGATGATGAAGTGACAGGGACTCGGCTGGCACGAGCGTTGAGAAAAATCAAAACCTCTGAAGTCAGGCGGCTGGCAAGCTCGTCAATCTCGTACGTGCCTGGACGTTTCTCGCCCGAAACATTTCGCTGCGGAGGATCTTCCACGGCTTCAGTTGAGTCGCCGCTATCGCCGAACCCTGAAGGCCTGTTTCGCAGCGTGTTGGTCTGCTTCTTTCCGCCGACGGCTCAGTAACACCGGTCGTGGCTAGTATCCATTGTGTGGATCAGATTGCGGTCGCCCATGGCCTGCTTGAGAGCGGCGGAGGCTTCGGAAAGAGAGTCCTTCAACTGACGTGGCTGTGGCGGCTGCCTCGCCTCGCCCAAAAAACGGAAAGAGGCAAGATCCCCGCCACTGCAAACACACTGACACTGCAAGGAAACACTCAGAGCGGGAACGAAAGAACGGAAGACCTTCATCCTCCCGGAAGGAACGGAGACCGATATTTTTGCCGAGCAGGCAGTGCGGGCTTCAGGACTGGCGTACACGATATTGGCGGCCATCAAAGCCGGTGCGTTCACTATGGGACGTTCCCTTCAACGTCGCGTTATTGACTCTGTGGCGTTCTTGTTTTGGGGATCGCTGATCATTGTGGGCCTTTGGCTGATGGCACTCTTTCGCAAATTTGACGAGTGGGCGGTGTGATCTTTCTTTTGATGGAGACCGCAATGAGTGGTCGTCGTCTTCGTCGGCGACTCGTTTTTCTACAGCGATCGGTGTAAATTGGCTCTGGGCGGCCTCTTGATCGTTTAGGAGCAGGCGCGGAAAGGACTTGATGGACCAAAGCCGAGACGAGGCTCACGTAATTGAAGGCGGGAGCCGTCGATCCTGGGTTCTTGCGCTTACCAGTCTTCTATTTGTTCTTTTGCAAAGCGCTTGTACTGCCGTGATGGCGATTAGCGGCCTGCGGCTCCTGATCGGTGTGACCTCACTCGCCGCATCGATCCTTCCCGGTTTCATTTTTACAATTCACGCGGAACGGATACGCATCCCGATGCTGGTCCTCGCCGTTCTGGGTTCGGTCGTAAATCTATACGTCCTCTGGAGAATACGGTCGCTCCGGTCCCGTCCAGCATCGCAATGGCGGACACAACCTGTCACGCGTAAGGAAAGACGATCGGAGAAGCTTCAATTCGTCATTTCGATCCTAACTCTTGTACTCGTCCTCACGGAGAGCCTTTTTCACCACCATCTACATGGTTCCTTCTGAGCTGCGCCGATTCCCCATGGTGCATCGGGACAAGCGGGCAGTAGGATTCTAATCGTCTCTTCCCATCAGACAAGACGATCCTGCGCAGGATAGATGAACCAGCCTGCGCAGGAAAAAGCGAACGCTTCTTTGGTTAGAGAGCTGCGATACCGTTGAAGCCGGCAGTCTTCGGAAGACCTTCGATGTCTCCGAGTTGGTTGAGCGTTCCATCGGAGTTGATCGTGTAAACGCCGATGGCGCCGGCTCCGGACAGGAGGCTGAAAAGGTATTTGCCGTCGCCGCTGATGGTCATGTCGAGATTGGTTGTACCGCCAGGAAGTGTGCTGAGAATTGTGCCAGCTATAGCTTTTAGCGCTCCATTCCCGCCAATCGAAAAGCCTGCCACAGTGGACGTAGCGGAGTTGTCGACGTATACCGATTTGCCGTTGGGACTGATGGCGTTCCAGCAATTCCCATCACCAAACGTGGGTAGGCTCTGACTGATAGCAGTAAGGGTTCCGTTTGCGTTAATGGAGTATGTCGAGATGCTCGACACATCGGTACCGTCCGGCTGATCCTCCGATATGATGAGCTGCCCGCCGGGTGTAAACACCGTCGCAAATACACCAGGGGTTACGCTTTTGTTGGCCACGACGGCGCCGAGCGTTCCATCCGCGTGGATTGGGAAGACATCAATGCTATTGGAAGCCTTCTCGATCACCACAAGCCAGTGGCCGTCAGGGCTCACGGAAATAGACGAGGCACCCGAATTCGTCCCTGTAAGAAATACAGTTGAGTTTGGGACGTCGTGGAGTCTGCCCAGCCCATCTGCCTTCAAGACTTCAATCGCTCCCGAGCCGCCGGCATTGAGCACGTATACGTTGCCATTATGTTCTGCTACGGCCACCGGAAAAGCCCCGCCTGAAGGCTCGTTGTCGGCGAGCAAGGGCAAGCCATCCGCGAGACGAAAGCTGGATACAGTTCCACTCGCGGAATTCACCGCGAAAAGGAGATTGCGATCACCGCTCAGGGTGAGGGCGCCCTGGGACTGAAGCGGATCGGTGGTGCCCCCACTGCCGCGGCCGCCAGTAGCGGTACGATCTCGAAGAAGAAACTGACCGTCATACCCGAGTTGATAAGTCAGAACCTCGTTCTTGACGTTGTCATTAGACAGGACAAATACGGACTCTCTATTACCTGGGTTGACATTGGCAGCATATGTGGTGGAAGTGGTAGCTCCGATACTGAGCGCGATGGCCAAAAGGCCGAGAACTGGCTTCAACATGATGTGGACTCCTTTGTAGGGGTGAATGGTCTATTTGCGCAGCCGCTTCCCCATGTGCCTGTCCAGCGGACACAGCGCATTAAGTGGAGTCACGGATTGGCGCATTGGTAGGAGTAGCGAACCGCAAAAAGGTTACAAGGTTAAAATGGCTGCTTTCCCTCTTGCGATCCCTGATCGCGGCTGTAACCTTTCGTGATCTTGAGCCTCTAACGGCGCAGAGCCTTACGCTCACGTAAGCTCCAGTTGTTCAGGCATTGTTTCGGCTTAGCCAACTGCTCTCATGTCTACGGTCAGAGTTTCGAGAATTTTAACAACAAGCTGTAAACAAACCATTAGGAGACCTCGGATGAATAAGTTCGGCATACTGGCGATGCTGCAGGCGCGCCCCGGCAAAGAGCCTGAAGTGGAAACCTTCCTGCAATTAGCAAGGCCTCTGGTCGAGGCCGAAACGGGCACAACCACGTGGTTCGCATTCAAGATCGGTCCGGCAACCTTCGGTATTTTCGATACCTTCCAGAACGAAGAAGGACGCGCCGCGCACATCAACGGTGAAGTGGCGAAGGCACTCTTCGCCCATGCCGAGGAACTCTTCGTTACGCCCCCTGAAATCAAGACCGTAGACATCCTCGCTGAGAAACTCTAAGCGAGTTATGGCACCCGATGAGTGAAGCACTGATTGCGAGTAGAGATGCTGGCGACCCTTCCGATGTTGGCTTCGTTGAATACCAGCGGTGTACACGAGCCCAGCCAATGCGTTCGTTGACGCCCGTTGTCTTCGCCTGCGCTTCCGGCGAGAGCGAGCGCCTTCAGGAGAGGAGTAGAAACACGCACGGCATGAGATTGAAAACGTTTCGTGATTGACCCGCGTGTTCCGGAGACAGGAAGGCTGCGCCGAGCGTCGTTAGGCGCAGCCCGCTTACAGCTGGTTCGTCGAAAGATGGTCCAAGGCATCTTGTGCCGACAGACGATCTCCGTGGCTGTGGCTGATCTTCTCAAAAACGATCATTCCCTTAACTCTCTCCTTCTTCGGTCTACATGACGAGCGTTATTGGCTCTTCATCATCGTCCCTGCGCGGGCATAACCACCCCAGTTCCGAGGCATGGGCGAAGCTCTTACGGAGCAGTTCCGCCTGTCCGTCTGGTGTCTGCCTCGAATTCTCAAAGGCTTTTGACACGGCGTCCGCGACCGAGGCGCCTGATCGCAATGCGCCCAGAAGCAGGAACGTCTCCCGTTCGATTCGGCGATAGTAGACGGAATCCTCAAAGCGGTGAACGATAAGATAAACAGACTCCCGTTTCACCAGAGGAAGCTTTACTCGAGTGCGTGATTGACGCTGACTCGATGCACCAATCACGATATCGGTCCCGGGTGCTCCTTTCTTCACCGCGAGCACAAGGCTGTCGATCGGATATGCCAGTTCAAGCAGTTGGAGATGTGGTTGCAGAGAGAGTTGCGATTCCGGGCCGATTGCTTGGGCTTCCTCGGCTGTGAGCGGCACACCAGTTGCTTGCTGTCGAACGCGTCCACGTAGGCCCACTCCAGCCGGGCAACGTCGACGGCAACACGGTGACGCCTGCCGCTGAACTCGGGATGTATCTCCAGAAACGCGGGAAGCTTTGCACCCAGATCGCGGAGCGTCCAGGTGGTCGAAGGATTCTCCTGGAGGTAGGTAAGGATCAGAGCATCGAAGCGTTTTGTCCCAATCACGGCATTGAGCATCGGAAAGTCCTCGGATACCACGCTGACCAGGCGAAACCAGTACTGGCGGTTATAGATTTCCAGCCGTTCAAACGAGGAGAGCCGCGCGTTCGGGCTGATGTGGCCGGCGGCGATCTCCTCCGTTGACGTGCCGTCTTCCACAGTTCTCTGCATCTCGTAGTCCGAAGTCAATGGGCGGCGAACGTTTTCCGCCATGCGACGCTGAAGTTCAATAAGGTTCATACATATGCCTCCTCGAGTAGCGGCGCCTTCCGCGGCGTGGCTGGCTCGGCAGCGAGAAGGAAGCGATTCGCTTTCAGCGCCTCAGCGTGGACCTCTTCAAACGAAGGGATGTTGTCGTCCCATTCGAGCAGCGTGGCCGTTGGACCACAACGCTCGATGGCACGGGCATAGAGCTTCCAGACGGGATCGAGCACCGGATGATCGTGCGTGTCGAGGATGTACTTCTCGAACTTCGAGTGGCCGGCAATGTGAATCTGCGCCACGCGATCCACCGGAATGCTGTTGACGTATTCCATTGGATCGAAATCGTGATTCTGGGATGACACGTAGATGTTATTCACATCGAGCAGGACGCCGCAATCGGCGGCATGCACCACTTCGTTCAGAAACTCCCACTCGGTCATCTTCGACTCGTGGTATTCGGCGTAGCTGGAGACGTTCTCAACGGCGACCGGAATCTCAAGGTAATTCTGTGCCATCCGTATGCGCTCGGCGGTCGTGCGCACCGCTTCAAAGGTATATGGCAACGGAAGAAGATCATGGGTATAGCGCCCGTCGACGCTGCCCCAGCAGAGATGATCCGAAAGCCACGGTGTGTTGGTGCGCTTCGTCAGGTCCTTGATGCGCTTCAGATGGTCGCGATTGAGCGGCTGTGCACTGCCGAAGTACATGGAGACACCGTGCTGAACGACTTGATACTGGTCGAGGACTTGGTCCAGAATCCGAAGCGAACGACCGCCGTCGACCATATAGTTCTCCGAGATAATCTCAAACCAATCCACCAGCGGTTTCTTCGAGAGGATGTGCTCGTAATGTGGCACCCTTAGGCCAATGCCGACGCCATAGTCGGTGTACCCATTGAAACGATTGGCTGGCATGTGTACTCCGATCCGCATGGATTAAAGCACGTGCGGGAGATCCGAGGGGAGCCGGACCTGCCGCACGGGTTGAAGTTAGCTCATCGAAGGCTTGGAGCCATCCGTTGCGCAAGCGCCCTGACCCTTGCAGGAGTTTTTGCCCCAGTGCGACTTATCGCCGCCGCCCTGGCCCTTACAGTCGTTCTGCCCCTTGCAGGAATGCTTGGGAAGCTTCTTCCCGGACACGACCATGAGTCCGGCAACTGTTGAAGAGCTTGCCGCCACTTCCGAATGGCCAGAGACCGGTTGGGCATTGAGACGGGTGGTGGTGCCGCCGAGGAGGCCGGCAAACGCTGCTGCCATCGCGAGATTGCTTATTGTGTTGATCTTCATGAAGAGTTCCTTTCTTCGGTTAGCTCAGGGGTGCGCCTGAGATGTTGGGTTTCGATCTGGTATGGGTGCCGGGAAAAACAGCGGTGAAGATTAGGAAGAACTAACTTCACCGTGCCGCATGTTTGAAGCCTGAGCGGGCGGTTGGTTACAGCACACGCCAAAAACTTCAGAGCGGCTTCGTGGTAGCCCCAAGAATCACTCCCTGATGAGGCTCCTGAGCGAACAGGATCAGATGGTGCCCTGATCCGTTGCCCTGTTCGAATTCACTCGGGAGGAGGATGCGGACAGTCTGCTCTGCATCGCCCTTGACTGTTGCGACCTGGGTCAGCGAACGAGCGACAGAGACGTGCTGGAGAAGCCTTCCGTTGTTCTCTCCACGGAGAACGTTGGATTGATCCGCGTCATCCGTCAAGACAGCGATAATGTCGAGCGGTTTAGTTACGTGTCCGGTGAGCGAAAACTTCACATCCAGCGCAGAGCCGGTTGGAACTAAGGAGACGATGCTCAGATCAACATGATCTCGTTTGGATTCGTCGCGCAATGCGCGCACAAGCGCGGCCCCATCGCTGCCCACGAACTGATCGCGTCCGTTCAGCACCATCTGTGGCGTGTACGGACCCTCCAAGGAGAGGTGTGAAGCGTAGACACTCTGCCTCTCGGTAAACAGCGGAAGCGAATATGGGTCTTTCCAGCCTAGATTATTCCAGTACGTCACGTGCTCGCTGATGCCTAGGATCAACTGACCGGCGCTCGTCTCCTTCAGGTTGACCTGCTGTAGTAAGGTGTCGGCCGGCGGGCAGCTTGAGCATCCCTCCGAGGTGAAAAGCTCAACGATTACCACGGAGTTGGGCTTCTGGACGGAGGGGACGATGGGTTGGGCTGCCTGTAGCCCAGAATGCACAGCAATGACCATAAGCGACGTTGCGACAAGGTAGCGAAAACGCATAGAGAACCTCCAGCACATGCCACCCGTCTGACGCCTGATCTCCCAATCGGTTACATGCGTCATCTTCGCATTCGTGTTGTAACCAAACGTCACCTGGCGGCTCTAACGATCCGAAGCGGGAGTCTGTGCCTGATCCGAGCGTTATTCGCCTCAAGAGGAAGCTATGAAACAGCTATTGAACGTGTATCGGCGTATTGTGTCGGGCCTGTCTTCCCTGCAGTCGCCCATGCTGTTGGCGGTGCGGCTCTACTGGGGATTTCAATTTGCCCAGACCGGCTGGGGAAAGCTGCACAATCTCGGGAAGATCACGGGATTCTTCGCAAGTCTCAACATCCCGGCGCCCGGCTTCGCTGCCCCCGCTGTTTCACTGTTGGAGTTCGTCGGCGGTATCCTTCTAATGCTCGGCCTATTTTCGCGCCCGGTCGCACTTCTCCTTGCCTGCAACATGTTCGTCGCATACTGGACGGCAGACCGCGACGCGCTCACATCGGTCTTATCCGATCCGGGCAAGTTCTATGTCGCCGATCCGTATACCTTCCTCTTCGCTTCGTCGATGATCTTAATCTTCGGTGCGGGGATTTTTGCAGTCGATACGCTGATCGCCAAACGAGTGAGAGCTGTTGAATAGTGACCGAGCACGAGACTTCAAATCGCACTGAAGCGGAGATGATCGCCGCCATTCTTGCAGGAGAGATTCAGCTCTACCACGAGTTGATTCGTCCGTACGAGCGAAGCGTGTATTTGATGGCCTTGTCCTACATGAAGAACGAAGCGGATGCAGAAGACGTAGCGCAGGAAGCGCTCGTGAAGGCATTCAAAGGTCTTGCGTCCTTCCGCTCCGAGGCGAGGTTCAGTACCTGGCTTATCAGCATCACTCTGAATGAAGCAAGGAGCCGCCTTCGCCGTAAGTCGCTGGTTCGCATGGACTCACTCGACGCGCCTCCGGGTGAGGACCAAAACGTCTCTCCGGCGCTCCTGCGCGATTGGCGGGAGATACCATCCGAAGTGATCGAACGAGGGGAAATCAGGTTACTCCTGCAAGAGGCCATAGAACGGCTCCCCGACATCTACCGTCAAGTCTTCCTCCTGCGTGACGTGGAGGAGATGAACATCAATGAAACGGCCGAAGCATTGAGCATCAGTATCCCCAGTGTCAAGGTTCGGCTGCACCGTGCGCGTATGATGTTGCAAAAGCAACTGGCACCTCAATTGAGGGTAGCCACGCGAACATCGAAAAGGAGGTGGTTTCCGTGGTCATAGATTGCAAACATGTCTGGAACTACATCTCCGAATACCTCGATGGAACCCTGTCTGAAGAAACTCGCACCGTGGTTCAGCAGCACCTCGAACACTGCGAAATCTGCTCCGCGATTCTGGACTCCACGCGAAACGTCATCATCCTGACTGCCGATGATCGCGTTTTTGAGCTGCCGGTTGGTTTCAGCGAGCGCCTGCATGCGCGGATTGACCTGGAGCTGAAGCGCACCGAGACATAGCGTGCTGCGAAGCGTTCGAGTCCCGTTTTGGATTTTTAGCGAACATGAGGCGCCAAGATTAAGATATGACGCTGTACTATATCTTGCTGGTCGTATTCGTCGCCACATTGATTCGATCGACACTAGGGTTCGGAGAAGGGCTTGTGGCAGTCCCTCTTCTCGCACTCTTTATTCCCATCACAATTGCCACTCCCCTTGTTGCTCTTTTGTCAGTGACCATCGGCGGGATCGTGGTTCTTCAAGACTGGCGCAAGATTCATGTCCGGAGCGCAAGTTGGCTGATCGGTGCAACGGTCTTCGGCATTCCGCTAGGTCTACTTCTGCTGACGAGCAGCCATCCGCGAGCGATCAAAGTCGTATTGGGGCTGACCATCGTCTTGTTCTCGCTTTACTCTCTTATCGGCGTACGGCGCGCCGTCTTGCATCGGGACCATACCCCGATACTCCTTCTATGCGGCTTCACTGCCGGCGTCCTTGGCGGCGCCTACGGAATGAATGGGCCGCCGCTTGCTGTGTATGGCGCGATGCGGCGGTGGACGGCACAACACTTTCGCGCGACGCTGCAAGCGTACTTTCTGCCGGCCAGTCTCATCGGCCTGGCGGGATACTGGCTGGCGGGGTTGTGGGTTCCCACTGTGACACGTGACTGCCTCTTGTCCCTGCCGGTGGCGGTCCCCGCCATATTCCTGGGGCGGTTTCTCAATCAAAGGATGACGGGCGAAGGGTTCGTGAAATATGTCTACGTTGGCCTCGTCGCTGTGGGCTCACTCTTGCTACTTGAAGCGATCCACGGAAAGTTGTAGCCATTTCCGGTCACTCGACGTCTGATAGCCGATGCGGTTGTCGAAGGTTTGGCTACAGCAAGCATTCCGGCTACACGCTCAGCTCCAGGAGGGCAACTACTACGATGCTTGAACGTCTGAGATCCACCAAATGGGCTCCTATCCCGCTGCGACTGATCGTAGGATATGGATTCGCGCTAATGTGATGCTTTTGATCGTCGCTCAACACATACTCGTGCAGGTTAATTAGTTCTTGTCAGTCGATCGCTCGAACCATGAAAGCTGTCGATACATCGAATCAGGACCGGAAGCAGGACTGAACCGTTCGGCCACTTTGCGATGACGGACCGGTTTAGCAACCCGTCACACACACTGGCTGAGTGAGAATCTGAGATGCCGCCTCTGGAGCTAGTTTCGCGCACACGGCGCTTCCGAAGCGTGTGGGATGCGAGCCAAGGAAGCCCGCTGCTCCTGTTACGAGGTATCTCTTGTTAGTCAAGTTCTTCCTCTCCTTCTGTTTAAGAACTGCAAGCCGATCCCCTGACTTCCATGGGAACCAGGCGATTGGCGATCTGTTCAAAGACCGGTTCAGGGATCGCACTCATGTGATTGTCTGGAATTACCGGAGCGCGGCCGACGCTGTGATACGCAAATCCCTCGGTTTCCATTTCCTTCGGATGATAGAGATTGCGGCCGTCGATGATAACCGGAAGGCGCATTTGGACGCGAAGTCGTCTGAGATCGAGTCTGGCGAATTCGTTCGAGTCGGTAAGGATGAGCATCGCATCAGCATCGGCAGCAGCCACATAGATGTCACTCGCCATCTCAAAGGTTCCCTCCCCGGCTTGTGACTGAATCTCGTCCGTGGCACGAATCATCGCAATCGGATCGAATGCGATAATGAGACATCCCTCACTGAGGAGCGCTTTGACGATCTCGACAGCGGGCGACTGGCGAAGATCATCAGTACCGGCTTTGAACGCAAGGCCGAGAACGACTATCCGCTTACCCCGTAGCATCCCTAGAACACTGCGCACTTTGTGCAAGAACTGATTTCTCTGGTCCTGATTGATTCGCATCACCGAGTCAAGCAGGTCGAAATGATAACCAGCATCTCGCGCGATTCCCCGAAAGGCCAGCACGTCTTTGGGAAAACAGGAGCCGCCATAGCCGATCCCGGCGTTCAAGAATTCCATTCCAATGCGCCGATCGCTTCCTACCCCCTCTCTAATCTGGTCAATGTCCCCGCCGACCCGCTCCGCAATGTTGGCAATCGCGTTAATGAAGGAGATCTTCATCGCAAGAAAGGCATTCGATGCATATTTGATAAGCTCCGCACTCCTGGTGCTGGTGATAACAAGTCGGGGCAAAGGCGGCTCACTGCGGTGATCGAGATTTTCACGGCGATAGTAATGTCCCTCCCATAAGGGGGCGTATATCTCCCTGAGAAGCTTTTCGCTGAAGGTGTCATCGACACCGAGAACAATCCGATCTGGGTTAAGAAAGTCCGCGACGGCTGTGCCCTCTCTTAGGAATTCCGGATTGGAGGCGACGGAAAGGAACTGAGGAGGCGCACCTTTGAATTCCATCGTCCGGCGAATTACATCGCATGTGCCGACGGGAACCGTACTCTTCTCGACAATTAGTTTGGGGGACGTGATGTGAGTTGCTATTTCGCTGACAACGGCTTGCACGCAGCAAAGATCCGCATCTCCCGAGATCGATGGCGGAGTCCCGACTGCGACAAAGATCACATCTGAAGCCCGCACCGCCTGTGCGAGTGAAGCGGTGAATGTGAGTCGCTGACCGAAGTGCTTTCGCAACAACTCTGGTAGATGACGCTCGTGTATGGGGATGTGCCCTTCTTGAATGGCTCGGATCTTGGATAGATCGTTGTCCACACCAATCACAGTGTGGCCCAGTTCCGCAAGGCATACGGCGGACACTAATCCGACATATCCGACCCCGATTACAGCGATGTTCATACTAAATCTCTCCAACTGCTGAGCGTCCTTTGCATGAGTCTGAAGCCAGACAGTGCCATGTGATTCCGTATCTACAGACGTGCTGAAATGCTGCGCGCTTGGGGTGCATAGTTCGCTTCGACCAGAACGTCTTCTTCCGACGAACCGCAGGCACGAGTTTCCCTAGCTGAGATTGGGCTATGGTCGACGATCTCAATGCCGTAGCCTGCGAGCGCGGCAATCCTGCGAGGATGATCGGTCAGCAGACGGATGCGGCGAAGATCGAGGTCGAGTAGGATCTGAGCCCCGACTCCAACTTCACGTTGTATGCGCCGACGGTACTCAGGGCTGCCGAGATTTTTCTCTTCATGGTGGAATTGAAGGTTATCGGCACCGTGGATACTTTCAAATGCAAACCCAAGAGAATTTTGATGCAGATAGATTAGAGCTCCGCGCCCCTCGTCGGCAATTCGTTGCAACGAGGTGCGAATATATGAGTTACATTCACACGATGAAGTGTGAAACACATCTCCAGCGAGACAATGAGTGTGCATTCGCACCAGCACTGGCTCGTCAGAGCGACTTAGGTCGCCATGTACTAGAGCCACATGTGACTCTCCATCGAGATCGGAGCCATAAGCAATCATCGAGAACGGGCCAAACTCGGTCGGCAAGACGGCGTCGCCCTTGCGATAGATGTAGCGCTCGTGGGCCATACGGTAACGAATTAATTCCGCTACCGTGATCATCTTCAATTCATGCTCCTTGCAGAAATCGATAAGATCCGGCACTCGTGCCATAGTCCCGTCGTCGTTCATGATTTCGCAAATCACGCCTGCAGGCGTCAAACCGGCCAGCCTGGTTAAGTCCACGGACGCTTCCGTCTGCCCGGCCCGCACGAGCACCCCGCCGTTTTGCGCTCGTAAAGGAAACACATGGCCCGGGCGGCCAAGATCGGAAGGACGCGCCTGGGGATCAATTGCACACAGGATCGTCTCGGCACGGTCGTAGGCGGAGATGCCTGTAGTGACACCTCGGCCCAGGGCATCGATCGATTCCGTAAATGCGGTGCCGAAGCGTGCCGTGTTTTGCATGCTCATCGGCTGCAGACGAAGGTAATCCAGACGCTCTGGTGTCATGGCAAGGCAAATGAGCCCGCGACCGTACTTGGCCATGAAGTTGATCGCTTCCGGAGTGATCATTTCCGCCGCCATGGTGAGGTCGCCCTCATTCTCGCGGTCTTCATCATCGACAACCACAACCATTCGTCCGGCGCGAATCTCCTCGATGGCAGTCTGGACGTCAGTAAACGGAGAGTTTCTGTGCATGAGATGACCTCGTTGTAGACACAAGCTGACGAAGCGCAAAAGAACCGTTTGCGTCCTGCTTCCTATGCTCCTGGCAGCGTATTGGTAATTGCGGGTATATCGAGTACTGCATTGATTCAGCCGTCACTAACGACAATGTAGTGCGCGGAGAATCAGGAGTTGTCAGCGTGCTGTCATCGAATTGTCACGAAGTTGAGACGCGGGAGTTGCAGCAATCAGCGACGATTTGCATGGGTGCAGATATGGCAGTTCTGGCTCAGACGTTTGAACGCCGAATGACGCCAAATGCCGGATCGACGAAGGTATCGACATCAATTGGGGGAATAGGGTGATTGGCCATCCGGGGTGTATTCCTGACCGTACATATTGGTGTGAGGTATGGTTCTGGCACCCGCTATCGGAGCTTTGAGCACTCCGAGGTCAACCGCATGGTCAGAAAAATGCACAGGGCGGCTTAGGCCGTCGAGAAAGGATTGGGGCACGCCTTCAATCCAGACATGTAATTTGTAATCGCCGGGTGGAATGCCGCGAAGCAGGACTGAATCTTTTGTGTCAGCCACCGCGTAAAGGGGCGTGCTGAGAGCTATGACAACAGCACTCATTTCCGGATGGATATTGCAGAAGATATAGGAAACCCCTACCCTCGAGAAAGTTACCGACTTACTTGAGCCGGCCTCGTAGAGTCCTAGATCGAATCGTTTGCCTTCAAAGAGCGAGAAGACATTGTGAAAGAAAGGATCTTCATTCGGAAACTCGACGACACTACCAGCAGGAATTACCTGCAGATGAGGGATGAACGTGCGGTTTTTCTGAAGCAAGGTGTAATGACCATGAGAAGGGAAAGAAAGAGCCGGTGTGCCTGCCAGCGGCTCCAGCCAGATCACGGCTGGCACAGCGCGATGCTTTCCTGGCAGTGAGGAGACGATGCGAAGACGCAACTCAGCGGGCGAGCTCGTTGCAGGGCGATTTTGGGCGTACACGATCCCCGGCGCCAATGTCGCAGCGCAGAGAATCCACTCTCCGAATCTCCTTTTCCTCGTCAAAATTTATATCCCGCCCCCAGACCGATGATATTGCTGCCCGCCGGCGGGCCAATGACCGGGGAACTTTCGAGATGCCGATATTCCAGCGAGAACTGTAAATAGGCGCTGGGACTATAAATCACATTGCCGGTATAGGTGCGGTTTCTGGAAAGATTCTGATAGGTGGTGCCACCGGAAACCGCATAACGCCGCAGCTCATCGGCGAAAGCGTTGTCGATTCCGAAGGCAGCATTGAATTCGAGTCGCTCGGAGAGCTTCTCCTTCAATTGAGCCCAGCCTCCGACGTCGTCCAGCGGACGGAAGTAGTAGCCCGCCGAGTCGGGGTCGGCCTTATATGCGAAATCCTTGTAAGCGCCCCCTCCAAGTCCCCCCAGCGCCTGTCCACGATAGAAGCTCCCGGTAAACTCCAGACGAGCAGGCAGAAGCAACCGGGCATCGAGGGTGCCTGCCCAGGAATCAAAGCCGTGACCCAGCACGGTGGAATAGTGAGGCGCAAAATATCCTCCTATCCCGAAATGATTACGGTCTTCGTTGTTATTCACTACCGGTCCTCGAAGCTCGACACGTGCTTCGACACCGGGCCATCGGCTCTCCTCGGCACTGCTCGGGGGAGTCGCCGTCGAGATGCCGGAAGTGGGTGCAGGCGGCGATAGCGGCGCGTCGCCGACATCGATCAACGCAGCCTGCAGCCGGATACCACGGGAATCGGACGGTCCGAAGTCCTGGGTTATACCCACTTGCGGGTTCCACGTCCATAGGTTGCCGGACCATGCGAGCGCTGGTATGGCTACGGCCGTCAGCGAAGTTGGCGTATCGGGACTGAAGATCGGATGATCGAGCGAGAAATAGGCTTCCGTATGCTCCCATTGCAGGCCCGCGTGAGCGGTGCGCAGCCGCAGCAGAGTGGTGTTGGCGTTATAGTAGCCGGAATAAGTCGTCGTCGAACTGTTGGATGCCGGACTGCCGTCGAAATCCACGCGAAGATCGGCGTAACTGCGTGCGCCAAACAAATGAGGCCCGCGGGCGTCGATCCCGAGTACCGTTTGGCGCACGGTCGCACCGGTGCTGCCGGATCCCGGAAGCGCGACTGTCGGCGTCGCCGCCATATCGACTGCGCCCGTATTCACAAAACCGTTCAGCAGCAACAGGCCAGTGACCTTTATCGGATACTTGGATTCGCTCTCCACCTTTGATTGTTCCTGGGTTGCAATCTGAGACTCCTGCATTGCCTGGCGCTCGCGAATGTCCTGGATCGCCGCGGAGGTGGCTTCGGGCTCGGCTTGAGACGAGGAAGAAGAAACCGAAACTGGAGCAGAAGGCGGCTGCGTACCAGCGTTCGCTCCGCTCTGCGCCATCTGACGCTGCAATTCACTCAATTGCTTACGCATTTCGTCCAACTGACGCTGTGACTGTTCCAGTTGAGCCTGTGTGCGGGCCATGGCATCGGTCAATTTCTGGATCTGCTGTGACAGGTTCTCCTGAGTGGTGGCCTGTGCACAGACAAAATTCGCCGGAGTTCCGAAAAATATCACGAGGAGGGGCAGGGCTCTCCATAGGCCGCGAGGGTTGAGACCGGACCGCCGAGTTTGGTTATGTCCGCACATTCTCATCTGGGGTCACCCGATCGTGACGGTCGTCCTCTGACGCATTCGACGGATCCTGCATTGGAAGCTCGCGCGCCACCTTCATCTGGAAGATCGTCTCACCGGGACGGCTGCTAAGCAAAACGACCTCTCCTCCGTGCTCAACAGCGATGCAGTGCGCGAGGGTAAGCCCGAGTCCCGTACCTTTTTGTTTTCCCTCGCTCACAAACGGCTCGAAGAGGCTCTTGCGAATCTTCTCCGGAACGCCCGGACCGTTGTCTATTACATTGACGATAATTTGACGTTCCTGCATCTCCAGAGTGACCACAACCTTGGCTGACACTGCCCATGGTGCGGACAGACTGGCAGGCGTTGAGCAGCAGATTGGAGATGGCCCTCTCGATCTGCTTCCCGTCCACGACGACGGCGGTTTCCGTAGGTTCGCCATAGTCCGTTGTCAGCGTCACCCCGTCTGCGTCGGGATGGGCCCGGACCAGGGCTGTCGCCCGTTCGAGCAGTGTTGCCATCAGCTCTGGCTGCCTCCTTATGCTGGCACCAGTCCGGCTGAAGATCAGCAGCGATTCGATCATGTCCGTTGTGCCGTTCACGGCTGCCCGGATGTCCCCAAAGATCTCAGCGCGCTCCTTTGCGGAAAAGCGATCAGAAGCGAGAAACTCCGAATTGGCGAAGATGGCGGCGAGATAATGGCGGAGATCGTGAGAAACGGAACTCGCCATCCGGCCGATTGTCGCAAGCCGCTCGGATTCGAGCACCGTCTGATTCGCTTTCTGGATTTCACTACGCATGCTGGCAAAGGCGGTGCTCAACTGCCGCACTTCCTGCGTGCCATAGCGCGGCACACGGTGTTCGACGTCCCCTAGACCAAAAGCCCGGACACTCCGGGAGAGCTCTTCGAGCGGACGTGTCACCAACCGCGAAATGACAATCATCAACATCGTGCCCGAGAGAAGCGCCAGAAGGCCCGCGACAAGCACCATGCGGTCAATGCGGTTGATCGAGCGCTCTGCAGGTTCGAAGGATTTCAGAACGACCAGCTGCAATGGAGATGTGGCAGTCGCGGAGAGATCCTCGGTGGCTGAGAGAAATTGAGCATTTCCCAGCTTCACCACAGCAGGTCCCCGGGACATGCCGGAAAGCGCGCCAGATTGCTTTGCCAGACTTGCCTGCACATCCGGCGCAAGCGTGCTGGCTACAATTTGGCCACCGCTCAGAAAAGTCGCTTCGACCCCGGTGGGCTGACTGATTTGTCGTACCGTGCGCTCAATGGAAACACCGCTCAAGACGTATCCCAACAGCGTTCCATCCTGATCGCTGCCGAAATAGAGCGGACGTAGCGCACAGGCATAGAGCGATCCGCCATCGATCAAATAGTGCTTCGTCGAAGAAGCCAGCAGAGTCTTCATTCCCTGGCGAAGAGTGTTGTCGGCCGGTGCATTTTTTGCATAGGCCGCCACAACCCGGCCGCTCGGATCGGCGAGCATAAACAGGTCAGTACCACTGAGTTGCCAGAACTCGGCGGCTCCATCCTGAATCGTGAGGTCGTCTCCACTGGTCATCAGCGCCTTCAGAGTGGGCAGTTCGGCAAGGAGGGCATTCTCGCGCTCCAGGGCTCCGAGTCTCTCGGCCTGCAGATTCTGGAAGGCAACGACCGAGTGATCCAGGTCCTGGGAAAAATCGTCCGTCACCTGCTCTCTCAATTGGTGGCGAATCAGCAAGAGACTGGTGCCGGTCACAAGGGCGATCACTAACGCCATGGTGACGACGAGAAGCACATACGTTCGAAGGCCCTGCTTCTCTCGTGTGCGCGCTACTCGCCTGATGGCTTCGCCTTCGGGACGTTGGACGGGATGAGCATCATGGGACAAATTTGTATCCTGCGCCATAAATTGTCAGCAGATGCTTCGGATTTGCAGGATCCGGCTCCAGCTTTTGACGCAACTTCAGGATCTGATTATCCACGGTACGGGTGGTCGGATAGAAGTTATATCCCCAGACCTCGTTCAGCAGGACATCGCGTGTGAGGACACGCTCGGCATTTTCGGTGAAAAACTTCAGGAGCTTGAACTCGTGAGCAGTGAGGACGACAGGTTTCCCGCTGCGTCGGACTGTCATTTTCTTGAAGTCGACTTCGCAATCAGCGAAGCGATAGATCGTTGGCGGCGCCGGCTTGCGCTGTCTGCGGATGGCTGCCTGAACCCGGGCCGTGAGTTCTCTTGGACTAAAGGGCTTGGTGACATAATCGTCGGCCCCCAATTCAAGAAGCAACACCTTATCCGCGACTTCCGTGATCGCGCTGAGCACTACGATCGGAGTCTCAGCGGAAAGACCCTTGAAGGTCTGACAGAGTTCTCGTCCGGAAATATTGGGAAGGATCAAATCGAGGACCACCGCGAGCGGCTGCTCGCGGCGAAACAGATCCAGCCCCGTTTGGCCGTCGCCTGCGACAACGGCGGCGTAGCGCTCTTCAGTAAAGATTCTGCGCAGCACCTTTTGCATGCGAGGATCGTCTTCAATGATAAGGATGGTGCCGAGACTCACCGCCGGTAGAATTTCGTTTTGGGCTTCTGTTGCCAATTCCATCTCTTGGATCATGATCTAGACCCTCACCATTCTATTCTGGTCGAAACAACCCTATTTCCGCTTGAAAATGAGCATGAAATTACAATCGAATGACAATTCCGGGGTACACACCCGCACTAGCGAGAATCATACAAATCGAGCACATTCTCGTGACACTCTCTCGCCAATACCATTCTGAAATCCATAAGCGGCGGCGTGCGGATTTCAATTATCCCACCGGCCCTCTGCTGATCATCGAATTGGGCTGCGCACCCATGACGAGCGGGAATCGCACAGCATGCAAAACTTCAGTAGCTTGTTGCTCGATGGCCCGTGCATCCTCTATCAGAAGGCTGATCATGACAATTGCCCACATTGGAAGCGAAAGATCGAACCGCTCGGTGTCTGCGGTTCCGCGCACGAGAACGAAGATCAGGAAGGCAAGAAAAAATGTCTTCGAGGCCCTCGCAGCGAGCCGATCGAATATGCCTATACAGGCTGCCAGTAGATGCCCGATAAATATGACATACGCCAACGAGCGCCATACGCATAGAACTGCTGGATAAGTTCATTGTGAGCGTGAGCTGCTTCGAATTGATCGGGACCAAAGGGCGGAATCACTTTCCAGGCAGAATCGAATCCATGCCCAATCCACGGCTGCTGGATAGCTTCAGACAGAAAATAGGCCCAAATGCCCAAGCCTTCCAGTCAATGTCTCCGACTGATTGCCGGCATTGGTGTAGATGTCATAGTAAGAGGTTAATAGACCCCAGAATATGGCCACCACTGCTGCAGCGGCGAAAGCGATCAGGATTTTGCTTCTGCGGCTTATTGATTTGTCCCTTATCAACAGGAAACCCTCGCCGACCAAAAACGCGACGATCGTTGTCTTGCTGAGAGTTCGAAGAAGCGTAACCGCAAGCACGAAGGCCGGCGCACCCAGCTTCCCTCTCTTTTCCCGTATGAGGTATTGTGCAAAGAAGAAAGCGAAGGCACAGACGTACCCGATCTGGTTGGGTCCCAGAAGTTCGTCGTCGCCAAGACGGAGGTCCGATTCTGCGGGCATGAGCCACGCAATGATAGCCACCGTGCATGCGCCCCATATAAAGCCCTTCATCAACGAGTCGGAGACGCCCGTGAGTGGTCCGGCACGAAGCAGCATGACGACGATTGCAAAATCCGCAGCCATGGCACACCAATACGCCACAGAATCAGGGAGCGATGCCGTACTGCTCCATAGCAGGCTGCAGCAGGAGAAACCGAGAAAAAGCAGCGCCCACCGTACACCTGGAAGTTTTGTCATTTCCCGGAACGGATAGCGAACTTCTCCGATCGAGCAAAATGCAGTAGCAAGCAGAAGGAAGCAATCGAGCGCAATGTTTATTGCGGTTCCGGTCCGCGGATCTGCCCCAAAGATGCGCACCGATACGAGCACGGTGATAACCCGGAATGCAAAATAGAAGCCGACGGCAAAAGGCACGCCGCTCGTCGGCGACTTGCTACGCGGTTCATTCTCCAGATTATCGATGTTTGGCGACATGCTTCCTCGAGAAAAGAATTGGATAGAGCACCGGATGAACTTTTCGGAGGCATCAATCCGCAATCACTTTCTCACCGGTGTACTTCGCCTCGTCTAGTGCGTGTACATATCTGGCGTTCCCTGGCTGCCCGCAGGCGGCAGGTGGCGCAGGAATACCACGATCGACCACAGTTCATCGTCACTCAGAGTTCCCTTGGAACCGGGCATTCCGGAAGGCCGGATTCCATAGTCGAGGATCCACTTTAGCTGTCCATCCGTGTAACTCTGCACCTCCGGGGAGGCGAGCGACGGAATGGGAGGTGATATATGGTCGACGAATGGAACGCCCGTGTTTTGACCATCCATTCCGTGGCAGGCAACGCAGTAATGCGAAAAAGCTTCCTTGCCGTCGGCCCAGGTCTCTGGCGTATCGGGCAACGGATTCTTCTGGTTTTTGTTGCCGATGAAGATAGTGATGCTTGGCGTAGGTTATGGTCTTCGTCTCCAGTTTTCCCGGAGGGCTCGCTTTGCACCCGGCCAATCCAGCGAGGCAAGTGGCGGCGATAGCAACAAAGAGAACGCGCATTCTTACTCCACCACGTGCAACTTTAAGGTCATGGAGCCGTGACCTGAACCGCAAAACACGGAGCAATGACCGATGAAATCTCCGGTCTTGTCCGGCGTAAATTGCACCTCTGCCGTGCCGCCCGCCTTAACCTTGACGTTGACGTTGAAGTCGCGGAAACGGAGTCCATGCGCCACATCCGCACTCTTTAGCACGAGCACTACCGGTTGACCCTTTTTGAGAGTGATCTCGCCGGGATCATAGGAAAACCGCTTGGCGGTAATGACGATCCGCCGGGGTGCAGCAGCCTGAGCCCGAGCCGTAGGTGCGATGAATGCTGCTGTTACCAGCACTCCGACCAGCAGAGTCAGCAACATGAACTTCTTTTTCATAATCTCTCCTTGAACATTTCGTGACGCAGGGTATTCCCAGGCGATTGGTTACCCAAGGCTATCTGCCTCGACCGTATCCACCGGCCATCCTCTTCACACCGTAACGGCGTCATGGCGGATCAGTTGTCACGCAGCCGTTACTCAATTGTCAGAATGCTGTCATTTGAAAATCTGCGGCGGGATCTTCAGCAAGGCGCAGCACTCTAGGGATTAAGAAACCGTAGCAGTGCCTTATAATCTGCGTCACTCAGGCTGGCGCGCACACGCATGTGCATGGCGATCGTGCCGGAGACACTCGGTGAGAATCCTTCCGGCGCGTTGTGGCATCGAGAACAGTTTTGATTGAAGACCTGCTGTCCCCGATCGGGATTCACGGTGTGAACTGCCTTCGGAGATGTTTTGCTCTGGGACTGTTGTGGCGGCGAACTCTTTGTCTGGCCTATGGCCGCGCTCGCAGCGAGCAGTAGAAGGCCCAGCGTTAGTCGTCCCAAGTGCTTCATTGTTGCTCCTTGTTAAGCATAAGAATGTGGCAAAACCAGGAAAAGCTCTTGCGGCAACACCGAGTAGAGCGCAGAAGTCACAGAACAACGCGGCGCTCTTCTTGCACGGTTAACCGGTGCCGCACGAATACAGCCTAATGCTGCGGCTGCGGCAGCATGTCACGAAACCGTCTGAAGTTTGTCACTGGATTGTCTCAGCAAAAGACGGCTAGACGTCGAACCTGCGACGCCGACGACAGCCACGTTCCGCTGTGAGACCTGCGTGCTCAGTTGCAGGCGCAAGAGCCCGAGGAGCTGACCTTCGTGGAGCAGAAGCCGATCACGACAGGAGGCCCAGGCGACTTGATGCAGCTGGCCCTGCCCAAAGCGGAAGACCGTATGCCCAGCGACGGACTGGCGATTGTAGGCGCCGGTCTGTTTGTACTGTCGTAGCTGATGTCGATGGTTGACTGGTGTGGATTCTCTATGGTGTATGGCCACTCGGTTGTGAAATTCCCATCCGGAAGCCGGCCTCGATAGCTCGTTACCTTGTCTCCTACATAAACTCCGCCCGTGCCCTTCAGAATGAATCCACTTGCGGATCTGGAGGACGCGCTCGTGTTGCGTTGTACATACCCGTTGGAATCGGAAACGCATCCAATGAATTCGTTGTCATTGCCACTGTCAGAGAATCCGCTGGTATAGTTATCTTCCGTTTCGACCGCCGTAATTATATTGCGAAAACCGGACACATACATCCCGGCTTCTGAGTTGACAGTTGATCCATTCCAGATCACCTCTCCCGAGGTGAAACGATCGTTCGCGCCGTCGACATGAATGCCGGCTGTCCCATTGCGTTCGATCTCGAAGTTTGAGAAACCGCTGTTCGTTCCTTCGGTATAGAGGCCATAGACGCCGTTATCGAAGGAATAGAAGTTGTCGAAAAACAGCATGTAATTGAAGGCATTGATATGAATGCCGTCAACCGAACAATGGGAGAACATGACCTCTTCTACATGGCCCCACTTCTGCGCGTTGACTGGCGCTCTTCGCTTGTTCGCAGTGTTCCATTCCGCCGGCCCGGTCGAAGTCGGAGCCACGGAAAAGCAATTTCCGGTTCCGCCTCTTGCAGAGTTTCCATCAAGCGTGAGGCCATAGATGCTGAAATTGAACGTGTCGACGGGAACAGTCAGAACATCTGACGCGGTGTGAGGCTTGAGCTGGATGACAGACGTCCCCCACCCATCTCCTTTCATGCTTACGTATGACCTGAGCGTAATTCCTGTTGTGATATAGATGCCCGCCGGGAAGTACAGAATGCATCCATTGTTCGGAACCGCGCGGGTTGTGCAAGCGGTCATTGCAGAGTTGATCGCCGCGTATCGTCTGCAACTCCATCAGCTTTGGCTCCATAGCTGACGACGTTGATCCAAGGCGACCCTGTATGCGGGACGGCGGTCGACGTTCGTTCGGCCGTCGCTTCGGAGAGAACGCTGTCTGGGCATGGATGCAGGCGCTGAACCAGATTGCATGCACCAGGAAGATACGGAGAAAAGTGGAGATGCGTTTCACTGCTCGCCTTTCCCCGCCAGTGCAATCAACGGTCATGACGAGCACCGCATGTGCGATTGGATCCTGAGGGAACAAAGGCATGCGATCCTTTTCATGAACATGAGTCCGATCGCTCCGCATCTTCCGGTCGCATCGTTAACAGAGGTCTCTAATTTCGCTGCGACTGTATCGTTGCCAGGACGTCTGCACTGTGGGATTGGATGTCTTTGACGGTCCACTCTTTCACGACCTTGCCAGCCGGTGAGATCAGAAAGGTCGTACGTTCGGCGTAATGCATGGCGCCGAAGGAGCGCACGGGAACGCCGTATGCGTCGATAGCCGTGTGATCGGGATCGGCGAGTAGTTTGAAGGTCAGAGAATCTTTTGTGCAAAAGCTCTTGTGGCTTTCGACCGTATCGAGCGACACACCCAGTACCACAGCATTGAGCGCTTCATACTTCGAGAGGTCACGCTGAAAATTGTGTGCCTCGAGCGTACAGCCCGCCGTCTGGTCTTTCGGATAGAAGTACAATACCACCCATTTGCCCCTGTAGTCGGAAAGAGAGACCGGCTTATTTTCCTGTGAGGGGAGGGTAAAGTGTGGGGCCGACAGAACCCACCGGAGCCAGGTCAGCTAAGGCCACATTGGGCGTAAGGGCCATGATGCCGGCGAGAGCGCCGACGCATGCTATTCCAATACCGCGGGAACGAAACATAAACACCTCCAGGCTGCGGCGCCATGGTTTACCGCCCGCACGCCGGTTATGATCTTACGTCGCCGTCACGGGCCAATTGTCACCATAATGTCTTCATCGCGGCGTTATTCGCCACGTTGACGGCGTCTGTCAAATCGCAACAGAAGGGACGATAAAGACTTCGATTGCTTCCCGAGCCGAGTCGTACGGCCAGGATTGGTTGGTGACAGGATCGCCTGAAACCCTAGCAAGTCGTGGGCGTTCCGATGACATTTTGCTGACATTTCAACGACCCAACCCTGACAAGTCCGAACCGTACACGTTGATAGCCTTGAGTTGTGAGGAATCAAGTGACCATACGTCCCATCAATGCTGCTGGGGTCGAAGGCTCTTCTCCTGTCGGTGGGAATCTCGGCGTAGCAATGAGGCTTCTGGGAAACCGGCAGCGGATCGCGCTTGTGCTGCTGACGCTAGAGAGAATCGCGGTCGGCTTCTGCGATCTTGCCGTGGCTGCCGCGATGTATCTGCTGTTCCTCCTCCTGCAGGACCGCTCGCCGGCGCATCATTTCTGGTGGATACCAAAGACGACCCTTTCTGCTGCGGTCATCACATCGATCCTGGTTGTTCTCCGTGCTTTGATGGATCTTTTCTCGGCACGCTCCGTCATTCATCAGATACAGAAGCTCTATACGGATCTGCTTCTACGGTTGACACAGGGCTATAACGAGATGCACTGGGGCAGATTCGTTGAGTCCAATCGCAGCGAACTGTCGAACCATGCTCTTTATACTGCGCGCGAAGCTGCCGAGTTCTATCAGCGCTGCATTGAGCTAACAGCGGCCGTGGTGATCGTAGCCGCCATGACCGCTGCCCTTGTGTACCAGAGCCCCATCGCTGCGTGTGGGTTTGCTTTTGCGCTCGGTGCATTTTATGGATTACATCGATTGTTCATCCGCAGCAGGCTTCAACTGGCGGCGGAGAGTCGTGAGGCGTCTCTGCGTATGCTCCAGAGGAACCTCGCAGATATATTCTCGTCAGGAAAGGAGATTCGCACCTACAGAAATCAGGGGTTTTTTCATGATCGGATTCGAAAGCAGGCCGAACACGTAGCGGCCAGCAATCTGCGCATAAGGTTTCTTCCACAGATTGCGAGCAGCGTGGCCGATCAAGGCGCGGTGCTGCTCTTCCTCTGCATTATTGTCGCCGTTCAACTGCGTCAGGGAGACGCGCGCCAGTTGTTGTCTCTTCTGGCGTTTTATTTTGTGCTTTCTCGACGTTTGATTCCACTCATTAGCCAGATCTCAGTCATCGCCGGCCAGATGGAAAGCTCTTACGAGAATGTAAGGATAGTGGACGCCGAGTTGAACGAGTGCCGCAGACACCGCGTATGCGCATTGCCGACACAACTGCCGGACTCCGGTTTCGTCGTACAGCTTAAAGAAGTGAGCTTTTCATTCCGTGAAGGTGTGCCAATCCTGCGAAACGTGAGTCTTTCTCTGCGTGAGGGCGAGACGGTCGTGCTTCACGGACCTTCCGGAATTGGCAAAAGCTCTCTGCTGAACCTGATTGCTGGCGTATCGCAACCTGCAACGGGTGTGATTCAGGTCGACCGCACGAGTATCGCGTATGTGCCGCAGGAGATCGCTCTCCTGGACGATTCGATACGGAATAATCTGCTCTTTGGGCTACCGGATAAAAGCGACGAGGAGCTGATGAGGGCGCTCGCGACCGCACAATTGGCCGATTTTGTGGCTGGCACAACCGTTCGGGCTGGAAACTAGCGTCGGCGATAACGGAGCTTTATTTTCGGGTGGTCAGCGACAAAGGTTGGGTCTTGCGCGTGCCATCTTGCGCGGGGCGCGATTACTGCTTCTGGATGAAGCAACCTCGGCTCTGGACGAGGAGAACGAACGGCAGGTACTCGAGAATCTCAGCACCTCCGGAAAGGCAGTCCTGCTTGTAACGCATCGTGTTCTGACTCGAGGTATTTGGTCACCGTGTCTTCCGGCTTCAGGAAGGATGCCTGATCGAAGAATTCCCCCGGATGATATCAGGCGACGAGCAGACAATAACTGCCGGCATCGAATACTAGGCACATCGAGTGGTATCACCTGTCGCATTGGAATGCGCCGCAGCATATTTCAGGATTGTTCTTCCCGTGTTCTGTTCTGCTACAGCTTTGCATGAAGAGTCTCTATGGCTATTGCCCATACGGTGAGATCGGTATGCGGGCCATACATCGCACCAAGAGGCAACGATAGGAGTAACTCTCTGGCTCATTGCGATTTCCCCTTCCAGGTTGGGAAGAGAAAGCGGTAGACGATTCCGGTTTCCCATATGTTTTCATTGCCTGAGGAAGAGAACTGCCGCGAGTAGCTCGTAAGGATTCGCGTATTGTGCGGCAGGTTGTAGTCCAACCCGAAGTCAGCGCGTTGGGTGTTCACAAGAGGGACGCCATCGCTGACGATCGTGTCGCGGCGAAACGTCTGCTGCATCCGGAATAGGGGCTCGAAGCGACCGATCCAGCTATCAAGGCCGCCGAACGCTTGCGTACGGTAATCGGCTTCTACCCAGTAGCCCTGGGCATGATGGCCGCGCGCGAATTCGGAGCGCAGACGAAAGGCGGTGTTCGCGGGTTCCCACCAGAGATGCGCGCCATAGAAGTTTTCTCGTGTTCCCTGCAACTGACGATCATAAGAAAGACCCACCTCCAGACGCTTTTCGGGGAGATAGAGGCTGACGCGTCCGCCAGAGGCGCGCTCCGAGTCGAACTGCATGTTTCCACTCCGGGTGGAGAACCAGCCGTTATAGCTGATGGAGTATTTGCGACGGGCGATGGCAGACCCACTCAGCATACCGCCAACCCCGGTGCCCGTCATTACACCAATACCGGTAATGATCGGGCCATCCTGGAAGTTGCTGATCCAGATTGGCGACAGACGATCGTTGTAGGTGTTAAAGGGAATCAAGAAACTGCCTGCGACGACGGTGACATGCGGAGATACGAAGTAGTCCCCCTGAAGATAAGTAAGCGCAATAAAATGGCTATGGCTGTAGCCGTTGCCATTCGGAGAGAGAGTGTCGCCCAGCGCGGCACGCGATTCGATCAGGAAACGACTACCAATAGGAACGTCGATCAGTGGCTCAATGATCGGCATATAGGTCGTGTTTCCACCATTGGTGCTGGTAAAGAACCCGACGCCGCCCGAGATCAGAGGCGTATTCTGCGCTGTGCCGTAACGGACTGCGCAAAACATGGTCAGAGCGAAGACGATGACCCTCGTCAATCGGGTCATTTTAGAGAGAGGAAAACGCAATATCGGACGCTGCATACCAGCCACAATAGCGTTCGGCGATCTTCAATGTGTCTCTGGATCGTCTGCCCTTTGTCAATTGATTGTCATTTCAGCGGCGATGAGAGCGGATGCGGGAGGAGTATGGATCGTGCTGACAGCCTCCCGCGACTGCCATCAATTAAGTTGACTCAGCATCCTGGCATATCGTGCCCGCTTGCCGGGAGAATCTTCTGTCTTCGAGAGTTGTTCTATTTCGTCCTTGGAGGGTTGGAATTCAAGAGGCAATCCTTTCCAGTAATACTTCAGGTCATCTGAACGCCAGCCGGCATATGTCTTTTCCCAGGACTTACCGGAGTCCCCGGCAAAAACCACATTTGCCGGATTGAAAACTCGTCTGTAATCCTGAAATCTGCAGTCCAGTGAAATGCGAAGCTGGTTCGAGAGGTTCGGAGAGGCTGCATGCACGGTCAGGCTGTGAAAGATGAGCACATCGCCTGCGTTGATCTGGCCGCCAACCCAATCGCCTCCGACATCCGCTCTTGCCGGAATCTCCGGGACATGAAGATTCTCATCCTCGTGATGTACATAGCCGAGACGATGAGAGCCTTCCACAACTCGCAGAGGGCCCACATTAGCCGGGCAATCGTGAAGCGGAATCCATACGGTGAAGCATTCGGGATCTCCGCCCATGAATCGATAATCCTGGTGTGCATGAACGGTGAGCTGTTCGCAGTGTGGGAAGATCAACCGGCCAATCGGTTTCGGATGAATCAAAAGGCGGTTACCCACAAGCATTTTCATGACCTGCTGCAGGGCCGGATGGTGCGGCAGAGCGTGAAACGATTCGAGGTTGAAGACGTTCTGGTAGGCGTGCTTGAACGCCGGGTCTGGATCGCCGCAGGCGGCACTGAGATCGGCGATGCGCTCAAGCGGGTCGTGGCCCGGCAGCAGCCAGCCCGCGACGAGAGAGGATTTGCGTAATCTCCCCAAGCAACTGAGTGACGTCGTCATGAGGCAATAACCCCCGAATGAGCGCATACCCTCTGGAGTCGATCTCCTCTTGTAAGGTGCTTGAAGTGAGATCATGCGTCTTCATTTCATGAAAGGGCTTCATTCGTTTATCCTCCACGGATTTGCGATCTTTGGTTCTCTCTGTCCGGCAAATCCGATGATTTTGGGATACAGATACATCCGGCTCCATTTATCCGGCAATGAAACTCACAGGCTCTGACACTTTGTTGAAAGAAGCAGCTGAGCTTCGGGTGTCACACAGCAGTCACGATAGCGGCCTGCTTCAGCCGATGTGTCTTTGCCTAGTCTTTTTCTTGTCAATTGATTGTCATTTCCGGCTTCCATGATGCGGAGGAGCAGTTGACCCAGTCCCGATGCGTCCATTCGACGGTCTGTTGCGGAGAGGCGAATCAACAAAAGAGTGACAATCGCTTTACACGAACATGACAAACACTCAGGCGAAGCCTAGTTAGGCTTCAAAATAAGCTCTTCGTCTCGAAAGCCGGGATGGCGGGGCTGAAAATGAGGTGACATTGCATTGCCACTGAGATCCGGTCGACGGTTGTCAAGCAAAGTTGAGCTTTGTGATCTACATACACCAGCGGTTGGCCACTGGGAAACGGATCGATCCCGGGACGTTCAGGCTGTTTCCTCTCCACCTGCGTGGATCAACGGCATCGCTTCACAGCCATTACGCGGCGAATGGCCAGCGCGAGAGGCTGCTCTGTTGATCTTCTGTGAGCCCTTTCCTCACCAGTGCTCCCGGTTGCAGAATCTCTCCGGAAGGGAGTGGCGGAGCTTACTGCACTGGCTGGATATCAGCGGCCTGGCGTTGTACTTTCTCGATCGAATCGTTGAGTTGAAGTTGACCGATTGGCTGCCCCCTAGCGTATTGGCACGCCTGCAGGAAAACCTTGCGGATAATACCGAGCGAACTCGCGGCATGATCGCAGAGTCGATTGCAATCCAGCAGGAGTTTCAAGAGGCTCGTCTTTCCTATGCCAATCTGAAAGGATTGTCGCTCTGGCCGAGTTCCGTGCCGAGGCCGGAGCTGCGGTCCCAGTTTGATCTGGACTTTCTCGTAGCGGAAGAAAGCGCTCCGGAGGCGAGGAGAATTCTCGAACGGAGAGGCTATCGCCTGTACGTTGTAAGCGGCAGAAGCTGGGAGTTCAAGCTTAACGAAAAGCCAGGCGTTTCCCTGAAGGACCTGTACAAGGCTTTGCCGTCCCATGCTGTGGAATTGCATATCGAGTCCAACGTCCCAGGCCGTTCCTCCCCGCTGGAGCGGGTGGAAAGGCGCGACTTGCATGGATGTACCATGCCGGTGCTCTCGCCGGTTGATCTGTTCTTAGGACAGGGGCTCCATGCCTACAAGCACGTGTGCAGCGAGTTCTCACGCGTGGCCCACCTGCTGGAGTTCCGCCGTCATGTCCTCGTTCGTCGCGATGATCACGCCTTCTGGAGCGAGCTTCGGTCGACAGCCGGAGGGAATCCGAGAGCGTGTCTGGGACTTGGAGTGGTCACGCTGCTGATCACTCACGTCATGGGAGATTTCGCTCCGGAAGCGTTAACAGACTGGACCGTCGAGTGCCTTCCCCGATCCGCGCGGCTGTGGGTGGAAAGATATGGAAGGCGAGCGGTCTTCGGAAGCATTCCGGGCAGCAAACTGTACCTGCTGCTGCAGAGGGAGCTTGAGGCCGCCGGCGTTCCGGCGAAACGGTCGCTTCGGCAAATACTGTTGCCTGTGCGCTTGCCGCCTCCCGTGATACGGGCATTTCCGAATGAGACTCTCGCGGTGCGGCTTGGCCGGTATCGTATGCAACTGCACTTTATCCTCCTCCGTCTGCGCTTTCACGTCGTGGAAGGACTTCGCTATGCGTGGGAGTCACATCGCTGGCGGCGGCAGATCGATCGGTCTGAACCATGACGGCTCCTTTGCGTCCCGCCGCTGTTGCCTTCGACGCGATCGCACCGGCTTTTGATCTGCGCTTCGGTCCAGTGGCTCAGCGTAGCTGCGCAACGGCGCGCCGTGCGCGCAGCACTGCTGCGGGAATTTCCGGCAGGAGGCCATATCCTGGAATTGGGCGGAGGCACAGGCGAGGACGCAACGTTCCTTGCTGAGCGCGGCTTCGATATGTTTCTCACCGATCCCTCGCCCAGCATGGTGTCTCTGGCAAAGGCCAAGCTGGCTCCATTCGGCGCTCAGGCCGAAGTCGCAGCGGGAGAGGAGCTGGAGGATTTTGCATCAGCGTCATCTCTCCGCGGGCGGCGCATTGTTTGACGGAGCCTTCTCCAACTTCGCGCCGCTCAATTGTGTTGTCGATCTGGAGCCGGTGGCGCGCGGACTTGCACGATTGCTCAAGCCCGGGGCCGCGGCGATGCTGGTGCTTTTCGGCACCTTCTGCCCCGGCGAGATGGTGACGGAAGTGCTTCGAGGGCGGCCCCATCTGGCGCTGCGGCGCCTTAAGCGCGGCGAAGTCCCGGCGCGCCTTGCCAAGCGCGACTTCCACGTCGTCTATCATCGCCGTGCGGCATTGCTTCGCGCCTTCGCGCCGTGGTTTGTCCTGGAGAAGCGCCTTGGCATCGGTGTCACCGTGCCGCCCAGCGCAGCCGAGCCCTGGATATCCAATCATCGTGCGGCTTCTTGCTCTCATGGAGAGCAATGGATCGCGTCGTTTCTCGTCCGATGGCAATCTTCGGGGATCATGTCCTTTATCAGTTCCGCCGAAATGCCGCGGAATGAGATTCTCAGCATCCTGCCGTGCTAGTACTCGCATGACCATTCGATCCTTCTCGACGCAGACAGGCTTCCTGCTTCCCACACCGGGCAACGCGCCGAAAGTTCTCGTATCCCTCGCTTCGGACATTTGAATGACGAACTCGAGACATTCTGGCGACACGCACAAAGAGATCGTTGCGATACGCTTCACCTACGGAACGGACGAACCAAGGTTCCCCATGAAATATGAATGACAGGCGAGGAAATCAAGCCGCGTTGATGACACTGAAGACAAATCGCCGATGTGAACTTTCCGACCCGTTGGGCAGACTTCCGCCTGTTGGCCTTTGAAAGTGTCCACGCCGGCCACAAAACAAGGGAGGAAGGTCCGGAAACTGCGCTGGCGTTGCTTCTGGGAGATATCCATAGTTCTCCTCCCGTGGTGCGCGTTCATTCTCAATGCACGACGGGGGACGTCTTTCATTCTCTGCGGTGTGACTGTCACGACCAGCTGCATCTGGCATTGCGCGTGATCGCAGAGGAAGGCGCCGGCGTGTTGCTTTACGAGCAGCAGGAAGGCCGGGGCATCGGCCTCATGGAAAAGCTTCGGGCCTACGAACTTCAGGACCAGGGGCTCGACACGATCGAAGCCAATCTTCGCCTGGGTCATGCCGTTGATCTACGCGATTATGCACTTCCTGTCGAGATTCTTCGGTTCCTCGGCATTCGCTCGCTCCGCCTGATGACCAATAACCCAGACAAAATCAATGCCGTCCACGCCGCAGGAATTGAAATTGTCGAGCGTCTGAGCGCAGAAGTCCCGGACAATCCTCATTCAGCTCACTATCTTGCTACGAAACGCGAACAGGCTCGGTCATCTATGCTCGCCCGATAACAACTTCAGCTCATCTCAGACTGCATCTCCCCGTCACTAACGAATGACATTGAACTGACAATTCCGCGACAAGCTCCTGAGTCCATAGGGCTACGCTGAGTTCCATAAGGCGGAGTGTTTCGGTAGCGTCAATCCACCTGTCGCATGGGCAGAGACCGTACGCGGCACATACCGATGCACAGGCGTCCGAGGTGAGCTTTGGCACAGATCTTAGTGACACATTCCTATCATCTTCCCTATGACCCGAAGCAATTGCGCAAGATGCAGCCATACATGCCGCTCGGTACGCTCTATGCGGCTGCGGCGCTTCGGGGAAACGGGTTCTCTGTTGTTGCATTCGATTCGATGCTTGAAGCGCCGTCCGCTGGTTTCGGCGAAATGCTGGCCGCCCATCGACCCAACATTGTCGCTGTCTATGAGGATGACTTCAATTTTCTTTCCAAAATGTGCCTCACGCGCATGAGAGAGGTCGCGTGGGAGATTGCGAAAGCGGCGCGTGCAGTTGGCGCTGTCACGATCGTGCATGGTTCCGATTCGACGGACAACCCTGCTCTGTTCCTGCAGAACGGCTTCGACTATGTGCTTTGCGGAGAAGCAGAGGAGACTCTTGTACGGCTATGCACTTCCATCCTGCGCGCCGATGAGGTACCGGAGATAGATGGCCTCGTAAGGCTTGATGAGCATGGCCAAGCCGTCCGAAGTTCTCAGAAGCTTTCTAAGAATCCTGCATGGTCGGAACTCTCCTTTCCCGCACGCGATCTGATCGACATGGAGCCGTATCGTGCGGCATGGCTGGAAGCTCACGGATATTTCTCAACGAACATGGTGTCCAGCCGCGGGTGTCCGTATCGATGCAACTGGTGCGCAAAACCAATCTCTGGAAATAAATTTCATTTGCGACCTGCCGCTGCTGTCGCGGAGGAGATGAGACTGCTGAAGGTGGAAGCCAAAGTCGACCATATCTGGTTCGGTGATGATGTCTTCGCATTGAATCACCATTGGGTGGAGGAGTTTGCCGCAGAAGTTACGAAAAGAAATGCGGCGGTTCCATTCAAAATACAGTCTCGCGCCGACTTGATGAGCGAGCAGACTGTCCAGCATCTCAAGACAGCGGGATGCGCCGAAGTGTGGATGGGAGTTGAATCAGGATCGCAGGCCGTGCTGAACGCGATGGACAAGGGACTGAACCTTCCTTCCGTGATTGCCGCTCGCAGTCTCTTGAAGGAAGCAGGAATTCGTGCCTGTTATTTTTTGCAGTTTGGCTATCCTGGCGAAACCTGGACCGAATTGCAGGAGACCATCGCCTTTGTTCGTGAGACACGACCGGACGACATCGGTATTTCGTTCTCGTATCCACTGCCGGGTACGGTGTTTTATGAGCGCGTGCAGGCGGAACTTGGACAAAAGCGCAACTGGACCGACAGCGATGATCTCTGCATTATGTTCAAGGCGGCCTACAAAACCGACTTCTACCGTGCAGTGCGGGATGCTCTGCACGCGGAGGTCGATTCCTGGCGGGAACCGGAGGAGTCGGACGCGACGCATGCTCAGATCGAGGCATTGTGGAGCAGAGTCACTGAATTGGAGCCGGTCAGCCGGGACGCAGATGCCCTTGCGCCTTCTGAAAGAATGGCTGCTCTTGCATCGACTGCATTTGTGCCCGTCGAGGCTTTGGCGTCTGTCAGGGGGACCTAGATGCGTCCATCTTCTGCCGCAGAAAATTCGGCTCTCACGTCGTTGGCACGTGGCATTGCCGGCGATACTGTGCATCTGGGAGTTCGTCTGCAATGTCCCCGTTGCCGGACCGATCTAACTGGACTTGATTGTCTCTCATGCTGGTTCCGTCTCCAAAACAACGATGGCATCATAGATGCGCTGCCGCCGGAGCGAGCCGCGCATTATGCGCGCTTCATAGAGGAGTATGAACGAATACGGGCAGCAGAGGGTCGCGGCAGCCAGAGTGAGTCTTTTTATCTCGGCCTTCCGTACATTGATCTTTCAGGACGGAACAGGAAGCAGTGGCAGATCAGGGCACGCAGCTACGACTGTCTGATGCAGAATGCGTTGAAGCCAACCTTCCCATCGGGGGGCGCGCGCATTCTCGACCTCGGCGCCGGAAATGGCTGGATGAGCTATCGCCTGGCGATGGCCGGCCATCATCCGTTCGCCGTCGACCTGCTCGTCAATGATGCGGATGGCCTGGGCGCAGCCGAGCACTATCGCCGTTATCTGCCGGAACTCTTTCCGCGCTTTCGGGCCGAGCTTGCACATCTGCCGTTCCAGAATGAGCAGTTCGACGCCGTCATCTTCAATGCCTCATTCCACTACGCTGAGGACTACGAAGCTGCCTTGCGCGAAGCCCTTCGATGCGTCAAAACAGGCGGCATGGTCGTTATCAGCGATACGCCCTGGTATTCCAGCGAGGAAAGCGGCGAACAGATGGTCTCGGAGCGCCACGCCTTCTTTCTCCGGCGCTATGGCACCGCATCGGATGCTATCAAGAGTCTCGAGTACCTGACAGACGAGCGGCTACGGCTACTGGAAGAACAATTGTCGATCCGGTGGACCGTCCATATGCCTGGGTATGGTTTCCGTTGGGCGCTGCGTCCGCTCGATGGCAAAGCTGCGCAATAGACGTGAGCCTTCACGGTTCCGCATTTATGTAACTCGGAGGAACGCATGATTATCCTATTTCATCCTCGGGCCGTAAGTCGACCTAACTGCCGTCTTCCGCTAAGTATTCTTGCCTTGGCCGCCGTCCTCGAAGGCCGTGAAGAGTACGAGATCGTGGACGAAAATATCGAAGATAAACCTGTCGACAGGATTTTGAGACTGATCGACACCCATGATGTCGAGCTGCTCGGGGTATCTGTGATGCCGGGACCGCAGATGGCCGCTGCCGTAGAGGGATCGCGGGAAATACGCAAGCTGCGCCCTCACGTGAAAATCGCCTGGGGCGGCTACTTTCCGTCTCTCTATCCCGACGCAACGCTGAATGCGAAGTATATCGATTTCGCGGTGCGCGGCCAGGGAGAGGATACGCTTCTGGAGTTACTGGATGCGTTGCGGGGGAAGAGACCGCTCAACTCAATTCTTGGCCTCTCCTATAAAGACGCGTTTGGCCTGCATCGCAGCAATGGTGAGAGGCCTATGAAGGGACCGGACCATTTCCCTTGGTCCCCATTTCATCGTGTGCCGGTGAAGGATTATTTGCGGCCATCGTTCTTTGGAAAGCGAACGGCAGCCCACCATGCGAGCATCGGCTGCCCGTTCAACTGTAGCTTCTGCGGGGTCCATGCGGCCTATGGCCGCGACGAGAAGATGGAGTCGCCGCAGCGGACCGTCGCGATCCTGAAGCATCTGGCTTCCGAATACGGCGCGGATTCTGTGCAGTTCTATGACATGAATTTCTTCCTGCGGGAAGACCATACCAGGGAACTGGCTGAGCTGCTCGCTCCGCTGAAGATGCGATGGTGGTGTGAGGGTCGCGTCGACATCATGTCACGCTACTCCGATGCGACGATGCGCGCGATTCGAAAAGCCGGCTGCGCCATGATCTTCTTTGGGGCTGAATCGGGCTCCGATCGCACGCTCAAGGAAATGCAGAAGGGCATCACAACTGACGAGACACTGACTATGGCGCATCGTGCACGGGAGTTTGACATTATCCCCGAGTTTTCATTCGTTCTGGGCAGCCCCACAGACCCCGTTGGAGACACGCGCGAAACGCTGCGCTTCATCCGCAAAATCAAGCGCATTAACCCCGACTCGGAAATCATTATTCATCACTACACGCCGACTCCCCAGCCGGGAACGATGTACGGCGAGGCTGAAGGAAAAATGTCCTTTCCCGACAATCCGACGGAGTGGGCAAGCAAGCGGTGGATGAAATTCACCCAGCGCATCGATACCAAAACTCCCTGGATGAAGAGAAAGACGAAAAAACTCATCGACAATTTCGAGATCGTAGTAGCTTCCCGCTGGCCCACCGTGCAAGACCTTGAAGCCCCGGTCTGGAGCAGGATGCTCCTTAAGGCCCTCGCCACATGGCGGTATGCCACGCATTTCTATCGCTTCCCTCTTGAGCTGCGAGCTGCGGACAAGTTCATCCAGCTCAGAAAGCCCAAACGCGTGAGCCTGTGAACCATTTGATGGAACTGAAAATGGCACCTCGAAGCCAAGGGAGGCAGCGGCCCAGATGGTAATTCATGGGACTCGTTACGCTGTCGGGCCGCGGGAGAGTGCGCCCGCATCCATACAGATCACGGGAGGCCGCGTAACTCACATCCTGGCCGATCGGCCTTCAACCGCCGCTGCATCCCGCTGTCCGGAGATTGACCTCAGCGAGTTCCTGCTCATGCCCGGCCTTATCAACGCGCACGATCACCTGGAGTTCGCGCTCTTTCCAAGGCTGGCGGACCCGCCTTATCGCAATTACATCGATTGGGGAGAAGACATACATAAGAAATTCCCAGATGTCATCACAAAGCATCGCGCCGTTCCTAAAGATTTGCGACTGTGGTGGGGCGGCATACGAAACCTGCTTTGTGGAGTCACGACAGTTAGCCATCACAACCCTCTCTGGCCCGAGTTGCGAAAAAGTGATTTTCCAGTCAGAGTTGTCCAGGAATATGGCTGGGCACATTCGCTGGCGCTCGGCGGCGATCTTCGAGCAGCACGCGTGGCTACCCCCGAGGAACGTCCTTTCATTGTCCATGCCTGTGAGGGAGTGGACGGGTTGGCACGAGAAGAGCTTTGGGGGCTTGACCACTTGGGTCTCCTGGACGCCAGCGCGGTGCTTGTCCATGGCCTGGCAATCGATGCTGCGGGCCTTGCGCTCATGCGGGAACGCCGCGTCTCACTCATAGTCTGCCCATCTTCGAACAACTTCCTTTTCGGAGAGCTTCCGGACATGACGCTCTTTGCCGGACTTGAAAATGTTGCCCTGGGGAATGACTCTCCGTTGACTTCGGAAGGCGACCTGTTGGATGAAATTCGATTTGCGATCCGCTGTTGCGGCATCGCGCCTCATGCTGCTTATCGCATGGTTACGGAAGCTCCGGCTGCGATTCTCCAGCTGGAAGGTGGCGAGGGCACCATAAAAGTGTCTGGTGTCGGAGATTTGGTTGCTGTTCGAGACACAGATCAACATGCGGCGGACAGGCTGCGGACTCTCTCGATGATGGATGTGGAGCTCGTAATGATTGAAGGCCGCGTACAACTTGCCTCAGAGAAAATATTGGAACGGCTCCCAGCCCATGTAAGACAAGGACTAGAGCCTTTGTGGATCGACGGCACCATCCGGTGGCTGCGCGCACCAGTGAAGGAGCTACTGCGGAAAACAGAAGAAGTGCTGGGCGCGGGCGGAGTACAGCTAGGAAGCAGGCAAGTCCGCATGCCGGCATAGGTGCGGGCGAGCTGCCAAAAGGTTGTAGCCAATGATCCACTGCAATGAAGAGAGCGCCCTGGAATTGATTCTCTGGTGAAAGCGCACGCGGTGCTCGCTAGTCCGGCCGACGAAACAAGAACGCCGCTACGAGTTTAAGTCCGGTATCTCTTTTGAAGGCTTTCATCCCAATGCCACGGATGTAGAAGCCGCGGATCGATGGCCCTACAGCTCCATCTCGGTGCGCGACCAGGGACAACCCTGCCAGCTCGGCGAGATGCGCGTGATTGCTGTGCACATAGTGTTCGACTTGATGAACAGTTCCCGCTTTGTCGGTAAAAGTCCGCTGGTGTCCGGCCACGGCTGCGTCCGGATGGAAATCTGTGACAAATACGTAGCCGCCCGGCATGCAGACGCGGGCGAACTCCCGGTAGGCGCGGGACGGGTCAGGCAGGTGCCCCAATACCAGCCGGCACCACACCATCTCAAAACTGTCTGAAGCAAAAGGCATCGCCCTTACATCGCCCGTTACCACATTGCGAGCACCGCCGGCAGCCAGCATCTCCGGGCTTGCATCAATTCCGACAGCGCCGGGAAGATCTGCAATGCGCCGCCCAATGCCACAGCCTGCGTCAAGCAGTCTTGTTTGCGGTAGGCCGCGGAGCATCTTCTGCGCTAGTTCCTCGTCCAGAAAACTTGTGGCCGTCTCTGAGGCGTAAGTGGACGCCCAAAGGCGATACGCTTCGCGCGTGTCTAATTTACTGATCATTGATTGTCGGCCGTTCCCGAACGGCCATAGGCCAGTTCCGGCAAGGCGATGTTTCATGAGGCTACGAAAACTCTCCACGTAATCAGCCCTCTCATGTAGGTTCGTCCCTTATTTCGGAAGCCACCGCAAGTCGAATTCCTCAATTCAGCTGCAATGCTCAGTCGTAGTTGAGTCGAAATCAATGACGAACAGGCCATTCCGTCTTTGATAGAGATTACTGCTCACCAACCAATGAATTTGTCACTCGATTGTCACAATGTTGCGCGGCATCGCTCAAATTACATTTTGCAAACAACTGGGTTTCTCGGATATGGAATGATGGAATTCACCGAGCGCCCGAAGGTTAGTGTTGCGACTCACACTGCCTGTTGAGATATCTCGCGGCGCAAAACGGCTGACCGTCGGGGCATCCGGTCCTCGCCGAGTAAGGAAGCAAAGAGTGTCACACTTCGGGGTACTGTCCTACAAAGGGACCGGCCATTTGAACCCTCTCATCACTCTCTCCCGGGAGTTAGTGGCTCGTGGACACAGAGTCACGTTCTTCCACGATGCCGAACTGGAAGTCCGCATCCGTCCACACGGACTTGAGTTTGTTGCGATCGCAGCGTCCAGAAAAGGCTCCAGTGAACATACGTGGGCAGGTCCTCGAAAAAAACCGTCTTCAGCCATCCCCGTTCTGCGCTACCGCGTACGCCGCACCATCAACGACATGGAAAGATTCCTATATGAAACTCCCCAGGCATTCACTCGTGCGGGAGTCGATGCACTCATCGTCGATGAGCTTGCGCTCGCTGGACCGACGGTCGCCGAAATGTTGCGTTTGCCCTATTTCGTGATCTCGACTTCCGTGCCGCATAATTTCGGATGGTATGCCCCCCGTCGCATCGCACCGCCGAAATCCATTTTCACTCGGGTGCAGAACGCACTGCTGGAGATCTCCGTGCTCCAAATGAGAGGACCTGTTCGTCGTAGGCTGGATAACTTCAGGCGGCAAGTCGGGCTCGGACCAATCCGGCAGGCCAAGCGGACATTTCCTGAACTCGCACATATAACGCAATTGCCGCGGTGCCTGGATTTCCCAAGGTCAGGGTTAGCCCACACATTCCACTACACTGGACCATTCGTAAATGAAGCCGCAAGACTTTCGGTGGAGTTCCCGTGGGATCAACTCGACGGACGGCCGGTGATCTACGCATCATTGGGAACAACCTTGAAGGGTGAGCCAGCAATATTCCACTTAATTGCCCAGGCCTGCGATGGACTCGGCGTGCAGCTGGTGATCTCGCTCGGGGGCCGTCGTGATCCCGAGACGTTCCAAGGCATGCGAGGAAGGCCCTTGATTGTGAGAGACGCTCCACAACTGGAGCTCTTGAAGATAGCAGAGATCGTGATTACGCATGCCGGGCCGAACACCGTATTCGAAACGCTCATGCAAGGTAAGCCAATGATTGCCATCCCGAATACCTTTGATCAACCCGCAATCGCTGCGCGCCTCGCGTGGCTGGGTGCCGCGATCGTGCTGCGACCTGGAAAACTTTCAGCGCAAGCGATCCGTTCGGCGGTCTCAACGGTGCTCAGCGACCCAAGCTATCGCAATGCAGCGAAACGGATACAGGCCAAGATTCGTTCGGCGCATGGACTGGAGCGTGCCGCCGATTTAATCGAGCAGGCTCTGGGGGGTCATGCCGGACGCTTCGGGCGCAGCTCTGAGGATTAAGCCAGAATTCACAAGCGTATCTCTTTCAAACCTGAAGAGACATGGCACAGTCCGTGCAAACGGAAACTGCTAGCGCCAACAAGTTGGAGACTCTCAAATGACAAGCGGATGACAATTACTGGGTGAAAGCCAGCCATGCTAAGGTGTGGATATTGCACGGCATCGTCGAACCACCGGTTGGATCGAACGCGCTGTCCTGTTTCTATCCATTTGTTATCTATGCTTCCACGTCATGCCGCGCGCCTGGAAGGGTCTGGTTACTGATTTTCCCAACTATTACATGTCCGCGCGACTGGCCCAGGAACACTATGCCACCTCGCGGATGTATGAATGGACCTGGCTCCAGCGTGAGAAGGACCAGCACGCCGTCGATATTCGTGTCATCGGACTGGTGCCCATCACCCCATTCTCGACGTTGGCGATGTGGCCGCTCGCAGGGTTTGCGCCGCTGACCGCCAAGCACATCTGGATATTGCTGAACCTGGTGCTACTAGTTCCGATTTGCTGGATGCTACGCTCGATGACGCGCCTGAGTTATCAGCGAATCGCGCTGGCCTTTTCGCTGAGCATTCCCCTGTACCGTAATCTCGAGTTCGGTCAGTTTTATGTGCTTGCTTCTGCTGCTGATCGTTGCGGCCTGCTGGGCATACCTGCGAGGGCATCGCGCACTGGCAGGCGTGTTGGTCGCGATCGCTGCGGCTTGCAAGATCTTTCCGGTCCTCTTCTTCGTCTTCTTCCTGCAACGCAGGGACTGGCGCGCGCTGACCTGGGGAGCAATTACGGGCGTGGCTGCCGCCTGCGTATCTGTCGCTGTCTTTGGCTGGAATGTGCATCGCACCTATTTGCACGAAATTCTGCCGTGGGCTCTGCACGGCGAAGCCATGCCGCCGTATGTGCCGGTTGCTTCCATTTCCGGCGTGCTGCATCGCCTGTTTCTCTTTGAGCCGCAATGGAACCCGCATCCCTGGCACTCCTCTCCGCTGTGCTACGCACTGCTGCTGCCTGCGTTGCAGATGCTGGTGCTGGCGCCCGCAATCCTTCTTATCCGCAGGGGAGATAGCACCCGAAGCCGTATGTTGCTGGAGTGGTCAGCGCTGCTCACCGCGTCCCTCACCATCTCCACCCTTCCCGCGTCGTATAACTTCGTGCTCATGGCGCTCCCCGTGTGCGTGGTAGCGGCGGTGTTGCTCCAACACAAACGATATGGATGGCTGGCGGCTCTGCTTTTCGCTTATATCTGCATAGGACTTCCGCTCCCCGTCCCGCATCGTCCGATGGGGCTGGGAATTCTGCTGTATGAGCCGCGACTCCTTCTGATGGTCTGCGTGCTTTCGGGAATATACGCCCTGCTATGGCACGATGGCCCTCTGAGAAGTTCTGCGCGTGACTGGACTCGCTACGCATGGGCTGCCGTCATGGCTGTCTCTGTGATCTTCAGCGCACACTCTACTTTTCTTCGGGAGCGCGCAGTGCGGCGCGAATATGCATATCGGTTGCCGCTGCCGACGCAGGGATTTCTCAACGCGGATCCACAATCCTCAGGAGCGGGCATTCGTTTTATCGCCTTCACTCTGTCTGGCTATCACCTGATGACGACGGATAAGAATGCAGTATCGGTCGATCCGCCTGACGGTTCTCCCGAAGACGATCTTTCGTTTGCCAGCGGATTCGGGCATGTCTGGGTGGAGCGAGGATTGAGTCCGCATTCGCAGATTGTAGAGATCCGCAAACCCTTCACGGGTTGTCATCAACGATGCGCGTGAACCGATGCTCTCCGCTGACGGACAGAGCCTTGCCTTTGTGCGCGATGATCGCGGCCGAGGGCGCTTGATGGTGCGAACAGCATTTCAATCCAGCTGCCACGAATGAAGTTGCGCTTACACCCTCTTCGCTGAATGTCTACGAGGCAAGCTTTCTTTCCGAAAAAGAGTACGCCTTTTCCGCAGTTGAAGGGCGGCATCCCCCACAGATTTTTCTGACCGACGCAACGCACTTGAACACTCCGCTTGCTCTCGGTGAATCCCGCTACCCGGCGTTGTCACCCGATGGACATTGGATGGCATACAGCCACTTTGAAGATGGCGTGTGGAACCTGTGGATTCGCGACGAGAAGACAGGCGTGACGCGACGCGTTGCCGATGAGCCATGCAATCAGATTCAGCCCTCCTGGGAAAATGACTCGAAAGCACTGCTCTATAGCACCGACTGCGGCCGAAGCCTGTGGTTCACGGCTGTCTCGCGCCGAAAGGTGATCCCGTGAAGGCACAACTATCTCCGGGGATCATGCCCGAGCAAACCATCCCGGAAAGGGAAAAATCGCAATCGCTTTGAAAAGATTCTACGGAATTGCGTGCATTCCATGGGACTCGATCTCCTAAGCGATGTTCTGGTTGTGGGCGGCAGCGCCGAGGACGGCAGGACACTCCACAAAATTGGCTTTACCAGGGTTACGGTGTCCAATCTGCTGGACCCCAGGCCCTCCGAGCAAGCTGACCTGGATGACGCTGAGATGCGCACAGTGAAGGTGGATGCGGAAGCGATGGAACTGGCCGACAACTCTTACGATCTGGTGCTGGCGCACGAGGTGCTACATCACTGCCGGTCTCCGCACAAAGCTCTTCTCGAGATGCTTCGGGTCAGCCGCAGGCACGTCATTCTGCTAGAGCCAAACAACTCGCTTGCGATGCGGCTACTCGTGAAGTTGCGGTTCTCCTTTCCCTACGAGTTGCCTGCGGTCATTGCACAGTGGCTTCCGAACTGGCGGAGTGCGCGACGGCAGCATTCCCAACTATATTTATCGGTGGAACGCGATGGACTTGTATCAAGCGACCGCCTCTTACCTCGCCGAATCCGAATTTGACCTGTACACGCGGGAGTACTGGGACTTCAATGTCGACGAGGTCGAACTCCGGCGGCGCAGTGAAACAAGGATCGGGAGTGTGACGAAGGTATTAGGTCCCCGCGTTTTTCTGGCGAGTCTACACAGTTTCCAGGCCGTGGTGAACCACATACCGTGGCTTCGCCGGCAAGGCAACAAGTTCTTCGGCTGTATTCAGAAAAGAAGTGAACTAAAGCCGTGGCTAATCCGACGTGGCGATGAGATAAAGTTTAACGGCGACTATATCAATCATCGGGCAAGGAGACGTTGACTTTCCGCGGCTCCATGGCTTCTTTACCACTCGCCGAGAAGAATCTTCAGCGGCCAATTGCCGCGGCGGCCCCGGAGCTCATAGATCTTACGCCAGAAGGTCAAGTTTCCGCATGGCATCGTGCAGGTCGCAATAATGCAGCTGATAGGTAGGAATGTCAGAGAGCATCTGCAATATCTTTTCATGCTTCTCGCGAATCTCTCCGGCAGAGAAGAGTTCCTGGCAGATACGCGACGTTGCTATTCCGGCTGGTAATGTTGCGAGTCTCCCCGTTGCTGAGGGATAACGCTTCAGATAGACGATCGAATGTATGTTGACTTCGCGGGCAGTCCTGATGTGCAGATCGGAGAGCTCAGAGAGCTGTACCTCAATCGACGGTTTCCCCTCCATACGCGGTGTAACATCTCGGCTTTCCAACTCCGGAAAAAGAGCCTTCGCTTCGGGACGGAAGCGGATTCGATGAGAGTGTCCAATCACGCGCGGGCTCTTCAAGTCATTGATCAGATAACAAGTATCGTCGGAAGTATAGGTCCATCCGGCCCGCGCACACGCATAAGCAAGAGTTGACTTGCCTGCACCCGAATTACCGCAGAGCAAAAAGCCCTTTCCGTTCTTGCTGATGCACGCAGCATGGATGTCGGTCACGACAGACGCACCAAGCAACAGGTACACAACTTTTTCGAGGAAGTTATATCGGAAATAGAGCCTGTTGTTCAGTGCAGCTTTCGTCAACCACACGAAGCTCGTGCAAGTTTTCAGATCGAGCAGCGCCTGGTTATCCCCGTCTGACAACCAGGGAGTACAGGTGGTTGTATTCACGCCGAGTGGGTTCGGGTGGGCATTTTGAGCCGCCTCCCTCGCTGATGCCAATGCGTACCTGCAGGGTGGCGCGTCCACGACATAGACGCCTGTGTCCGAAGCTCTCATTCGCGGCCTCCAGGACATCCGGATCATTCGTGATGATGTCAACTGCAAAACCGAGCGGATAGAAGGTTCGATGTAGAGGTAGCTCCAAATCGGAGAGAAGAGCGTCTTGCGGTCTGCCCGGCGTGTAAATTCCGTCTCTCTGCCGTGCTCTTTGCGGCACGCGCTCGCTGGCCGCCACTTTGTCCCTATGCCCACCCCGGATTGGAGAAGGTGTCTTTGTCTGAAAGATGGAATCAACTCGCGGCATAGGCACTCCGAATTAGAAAAGCGCTTCTGAAGCTCCGGCGTAAATGGGGAGAAGCTACGCCTGAGCTTAAGGAACGAGCCGATCGAAGTTGTCACCGCAGAGTAATGGAATTGTCATGGTCTTGATCGAATTACTCTGGGACGAGTTCGAGGAGCACGCGATGCGTTGATCGCCAGCCCGGCTGAATGCGCTCATTCCGCGCAAGTCTCCGATGTGCGTATCTCCACTTCTGGACGGTCCCAGAACCAGGCTCATTCCTCATACAGACAAAATCAGTCACTTCTCGCGGTTCTTTATCGGGCAACAAAAGAATGACAATTCACTGACGAACGCATGACACGTCCGCAGTCCCTCACTCTTCTACGTTCATAAGCGAAGAACAAAACGTCTATGCCTCAGTCCACCAGCTTCGCCGTTTCAACAAATGTTGTTCCGAGTCAGCAGCCGCGCCCGCGCATCGGATGCGCTCTCCTGTCTCGGATGTTCTGTTTCGCAGCGGCAGGGATGCTGGCGCTCTCATCATCTACCGCCGCCCTGCCCGCGTATGGCCAGGTGATGTCGTACCCTAACTTCGACGCAAGCCACGGCACAATCTCAGACAGGCAACGCCGGTAGCGGGTCAGCGACGATGTCTGCTGACAGTGACGACTCGGAGGACGGTGACAGCTCGACAGGTCTTACGGGCTCGACGCCCCAAACGGCGCTTTCCGCCGACCAGATCATCAACATCCTGCAAGAAAGCCCCGATCTCGTCGTGGAGCTGAAGTCGGAGCTGGCGGATCGCATGCAGCAGCAAGGCATGCAGATCGATCCGAACGATATCTCCGATCAGATGCTTTATAACCAGATCTCCTACAAACGCCAACCTGCGTGCAAGTATCACGAGCGTTCTGCGCGCGCGCGGATATGTATCCGGCGACGACCTTCAGTCCATGGGATCAAGCGTTCCAGCAGGAAGACGCTCCCAATTCCTTGTCCTCTGCGGGCTCTTCACTCTCGAGCCGTGGCGATGCAGCAGCCGAGGCAGGACTTGCCGCAAGCGCCGGCATGAATGGAGGATTGCCACGCGTTGGCGAAAATGGTGATTCGGCGAGCGCGGGTCAATTCATGCGTTCGGATCGCAACCGGCAGAGTGCCGCGGAAAACCGTCGGCGGGAGGAGAAGACAAACGCATCGACCGACCTGCCCAAGGTTCTCCGGCGGCCCGCTCCCTACAATCTGCAATCGATGCGCGATCTCTACACGCAGATACCAAACGAGACCGCCCGACTAAGGCGCTTTGGATCGGATGTATTCGTGAATCGCGATGTTTCTGCGGCTAGCGATCGGAATCTCGGGCCGCGACACTCCCCTCGATGTGCCTTTGGGGCCGGACTATATCGTTGGTGCCGGGGATACGCTCACAATCAATCTGTGGGGAGGAGTCACTCAAAGCATTACTCGTACCGTCGACCGTGACGGCCGCATCTTTCTTCCTGAAGCAGGATCGATCCAACTCGCGGGGCTCTCTCTCGGGAAGGCGCAGAGCCTGATCGGCAGTGAGCTTAAGCAGCAGTTCCGCAATGCGCAGGTTGCGGTTACTGTCTCACGCCTGCGTTCGGTGCGCGTCTATGTAGTCGGCGACGTGCAGCAGCCTGGCGGGTACGATATCAGCGCACTTGCGACTCCCTTGAGTGCGCTCTATGCCGCCGGCGGTCCTACGTCGGTTGGTTCGCTGCGCACGCTGCTCCACTATCGCGGCAAGCAGCTGGTTGAGAAGGTCGATCTCTACGACTTTCTGCTTCATGGTATTCGTAACGGCAGTGCGCCCTTTGAGAGCGGGGACACGCTGCTCGTGCCGCCCGCTGGTCCCCAGGTCGCAATCTTTGGCGCGGTCAAGCGTCCGGCGATCTATGAGCTCAGAGGCGAGAGAAACAACGCTCGCCTCAGTCATCGAGGATGCCGGCGGATTTACTGCCGCGGCTTCGCTCAGCCACATCAGGATCGAACGGATCGACGCCCACCGTCAGCGTGTGACGGTAACTCTGCCCGAGCGCGACACGCAAAGCCCACAGGCCGCCGGAAGTGCAATCGACAATTTCCAGGTCGAAGACGGAGACCGGATTCGCATTGAACCGATCCTGCCGTATAGCCAACGGGCAATTTACCTGGCAGGCCATGTCGTGCGTCCTGGACGTCTGCCCTATAGCGACGGCATGCGCCTCAGCGATGTGCTCCACAGCTATCGAGGACATGTTGCCTGAGCCCGCAGCCCATGGAGAGATTGTCCGGCTCGTTCCGCCCGATCTGCATGCGGAGACCATCGACTTCAACGTTCCCGATGTGCTGATCGGAAATGCCAATATCGACCTGCGTCCATTCGATACCATCCGGATCTTCGGACGCTACGAGGTGGATGCTCCGAAGGTCACGATCCGCGGTGAAGTGTTGCGGCCCGGCACGTATCCGATGTCCAAAGGCATGACTGCGGCGGGACTCGTCCGCATGGCGGGCGGATTCAAGCGCGACGCTCTGCTGGAAAGCGCCGATCTCACAAGTTATGAGGTAAGCAACGGCAATCGTCTCGTCGAAGAACTTGTCGACGGTAAAAATCGGAGCAGCAGTTACCGGATCCGACACTCAAGCGGACGTTCCTCTCAAGCCAGGAGACATTCTGGCGATTCATCAGATCACCAGTTGGAATGACATGGGTGAGTCGGTAACCATCTCAGGCCAGGTCAGATTTCCGGGCAGCTATGGATTCAAGGATGGCGAGCGTCTCAGCTCGGTTCTGCGGAGAGCGGGAGGCCTTCTACCGACTGCCTATCCGATGGGTGCGGTGCTCACCCGGGTACAGGTTCGCGAGTCTTGAGCAGAAGAGCCGCGAAGAGCTGATTCGACAGATCGAGACAAACTCGGCGGCGGCCCGGCTTTCGCCCAGCGCTGGCAGGCAGCAACGCGGGCGGGGAGCTGCAACTCATCAAGGCTCCAGCAGGATCAGGTGCTTTCAGATCTGAAGAGTCATCCGCCGACGGGCCGCATGGTGATTCACATCAGCGCCGACATCGACAGCTGGGCGAATACGCCTGCGGATATCGAGTTGCGCCGGGGAGACGTACTGACGATTCCGAAGCGGCCCGGCTTCGTGCTCGTGACCGGCCAGGTCTATAACGCAACCGCTCTCACCTATACGCCGGATAAAACCGCCGCTTGGTATCTCAGCCGCGCAGGTGGAACCAACGCAACGGCCAACCGAAAAGAAATATTCATTATTCGCGCGAATGGCTCGGTCGTTGGCCGCCATTCGGGGATGGTTCGATGCGACGTTCTTTCAACCAAACTCAACCCAGGCGATGTCGTCGTCGTGCCACAGAAGATCATCGGCGGCTTCGTTGTTCTGGAGAAATCTGCTGAGCACCGGGCAACTTGCTGGGTCCATTGCGATCACTGCCGCTGTGGCGGCAGCGACGCTGTAGGTGCGCAGTTTCCATGCCAAAGACTTTCTCACTGCTTGCGATGTGCTTCATGATGACTCTTACTCTTCAAGCCGCCGGTTTCTCCAATCCGCACGATGAGCCGCAGGCTCGCGCCTCCGACATGGCGTCGACGTATGTACCGATCGAAAGCTGGGTTTACCCTGCATTCGAGCGGCTCGCTGCCGAGGGATACCTTCCAACCGCTTTCTTTAGTTTGCGTCCATGGACCCGCATGGATTGTGCGCGTCTGGTGGACGAAGCGGAAGACTCAGCAATCGCCGTGAAACCAACTACGTCCGATGCTCCAGCACTCCTGGATAGCCTGAAAGAAGAGTTCGCCGCGGAACTAGCGCGGCGAGCCGGTGCGCGCAACGCCGAGTTTCGCCTGGAGTCGCTGGATCAACGAGTGACCGCGATTGCCGGTCGGCCGTTAACCGATGGCTTTCATTTTGGCGAAACCCTTGTGAATGACGATGGCCGGCCATTTGCAGAGGGAGCGAACCTCTATTCAGGAATCTCCTTCCGGGCGACGGCCGGCCCGTTCGCAGCCTATGTCAGGACCGAACTCCAGCGAGTGCCTTCAGCGCCAGTTCCGGATGCGTCGGCACAACAGCAGATCGCGGCAGCGGACTTCACGTCGACGGCGGCAGCAGGGCCAGTCTCCGGCTTCCTTCGCGGCAGGGTCCTCGAAGCGAATGTCTCCTTCACGGTTTCTAACAATCAGTTCACGATTGGGCGTCAATCCCTCTGGTGGGGACCGGCGCGAAGCGGAGCGACCCTCTTCAGCAATAATGCCGAACCGATCGATATGCTTCGCTACGACCGTGTTCGTCCATTCGTGCTTCCAGGCATTCTCAAGCTGCTTGGTCCCATCCGCGCCCAGGTGCTCATAGGTCGTCTCTCTGGGGCGCAGTTTGTGCGCCCGACAAGCACTCTCTTTGGGAGCCCGGGCGTTGCACTCAGCGATCAACCCTTCATTCATGGGGAGAAGGTCTCGTTCAAACCCACCCCAAACTTTGAATTCAGCGTCTCGCGCACGGTCATCTTCGGTGGTACAGGCTCGCCAGTGAACACTTCCACTTTCCTGCGCAGCGTATTTTCAGCATCGGAACCGCGAATGGAGCAGCCGATCCGGGAGATCGACGCGACGCCGTCGATGCCCAATATCGAATCCCCGGGCTGCGGAATTGTCTGACGGGATATTTCGACGGCTTTTCGGACGACCAGCCTTTCCCGTTGGTCTACCCGACGGAGAGTGCGTGGCTATCCGGGGTCTTCCTTCGTTGTGTGCCGCACTTACCGCGTCTCACCTTCCGCGCGGAGGGTTTACTTTCGCCGCACCGTGATCTTGCATTTCCAGGTTTCTTCTACTTCAACGTCCATTATCTGAGCGGCTATACGAACAATCGCCAACTGATTGGCAGTTGGATCGGGCGCGAAGCGGACGGCGAGCAGGCGTGGGCGACCTGGAATCTCTCGCCGCATTCCTCACTGGAACTGAGTGAGCGCAGCATGACGGTCAATCGGGAGTTTCTGCGCGGCGGAACCTTGCGAGATCTGCGTGCTACCGCCAATATTGCTCTTCGTCCTGAATGGCAGTTGCACCTGGAGGAGCAGGCAGAGTGGTGGCGCTTTCCGCTGTTATCCGCCGCTCCGCAGCGCGATGCGGCGTTCACACTTCAGCTTTCCTATCGACCGATTGGGAGGACAAGACAATGATTCCCAACTCATTCCTTTCGACTTTGGAGCTAGAGGAGACGGCACGGATTGGCCACGAGCCAACCTGGGCAATCCGCGCGATGTTGCTCTGGAAGCATCGCCGCAAGCTGGCGCGGGTTACGGCAATTTCTCTGCTGGTAAGCCTCGCCATCGCGTTTGCCATCCCCAAGCAATACAAGTCCACCACGAGCATCATGCCACCCGATCAGCAGGGTTCCAGCGCGATGCTGCTGGCTGCGCTGACAGGACATTCTGGCGGTCTGGGAGCGTTGGGCAGTCTCGCTGGTGGACTCCTGGGTGGACACACCTCTACCGACTTATTCATCGATCTGCTGCACAGCGGAACCGTCAGTGGTCACCTCATTGACCGGTTCAACCTGCAGCATGTTTACCACAAGCGATATCGCATTGATGCAGCCAAGCACCTCGCGCGATGCACCAAGATCACTGAGGACAAGAAGAGCGGCGTCATCACGATTGCCGTGGAGGACAGAAGCCGGGTGCGCGCTCGGGATCTGGCGCAGGCATATCTTGATGAACTGAACAAACTCGTTACCCGGACGAATACTTCGGCTGCGCATCGAGAGCGCGTGTTTATCGAGAAGCGCCTGAATGCGGTTCGGGAGAACCTCGAAGATGCCGAGATGCAGCTAAGCCAGTTTTCGAGTAAGAGCAGTGCTGTCGACATTAAGGAACAGACCCGCGCCATGGTCGACGCCGGGGCGCGAGTGCAGGCCGAACTCCTGGTCGAGCAGTCAGGCCTCCAGTCTCTGCGTCAGATTTATGGCGATGGCAATGTCCGGGTGCGCGAAACCGAGGCTCGTATTGCCAGTCTGCAAGGCGAGCTTACGAAAATGACAGGTTCTTCGGCTCCCCTGTCCGCGGACGCGATTCATGGTGATGGCGCGAAGTCCGGTGGCGATGACGATAAGGGCGAGCTCTATCCGCCCTTGCGCCAGCTTCCGCGGCTTGCCGTTCCATACACGGACCTCTATCGCCGCGTGAAGGTACAAGAGGCAGTGTTTGAGCTTCTTACGCAACAGTATGAACTGGCCCGGGTCGAGGAGGCCAAAGATGTTCCGGTTGTCAGCGTGATCGACCCTCCGGGAATACCGGAAAAGAAGTCGTTTCCCCCGCGCTTGTTGTTCACTCTGTTGCTTACGTTCTTTTCGTTCGCCGGCGTATCCGCTCTGATCCTGTTCCGTGACCACTGGGCGAAGGTCGATCCTGACGATCCGCGCAAGATGCTCGCAGCGGAGGTTCTGCCGGTATTGCATCGACGTATTCACTCCATTCGCTTAAAGCGAGGTGGCGCATGAGACCACAATTGGCGAACGCCGCATTTGACGTTCTGCACCACGGCTCCTATCCGACCGTCTCGGTCCTCAGGGGTCTACCCATAGCTCGTGCCCTTTACGGCGCGACCGTGTTCTCGCCAGATCTGCGGCCGGTAAGTTGGCGACGCGCGGAAACAACTGGGAGCAGTTGTGTCTCATGCATTGCTATCCCTTACGACGTCGAGGAGGGATCGCAATCGTGAAGGTTCTCATTGGTGCTGCCTCATACGCCTCGAATATCTCTGGCATACAGCGTCACGCTTGCAATCTTGTGCGCTGTTTGTGGCAGCAGCAGGAGGTATCGTTTGTGCATCTTGTTATCGCGCCCTGGCAGCGCAAGCTGGTACAGGCCGCGGGTATCAAGCCCGATGTCCGGCTCTCAATACATGTTGCCGAAATGGATCCAAGCTCGCTGAGTCGTAATTTCTGGCACTACCGGAGGCTTCCGGAGCTTGCGGCTCGACTGGAAATCGATCTAGTCCATCTCACCTATCCGGTGCCTGTGAATGCTGCCGCGTTCAGGTGTCCGACGGTCGTGACGCTGCACGATATGTATCCCTACGAGATCCCCATGAACTTTGGGTTCCCTAAGTTCATCTTCAATCGGCTGATCCTGAAACAATGCCTTCGCAACGTCGACGCCATCGCCTGCGTTTCCGACGTTACTCGCCTCCGCTTAGAGCAGTATTCATCGGCCGCCGTATGGCAAAAAGGGCTCCGGATCTATAACTGCGTCGAGCCACCGACAGCTTGCGCCTCACAGTCATCCATCCCCGACTGGCAGGGTGAGCCATTTCTGCTCTGTGTCGCGCAGCATCGCCACAACAAGAATCTTCCTGTCCTGATCCGGGCCTTCGATCGACTGCTGCGCTCCGGTCAGATCGATTCAAATATGAAGCTCATCATCCTCGGAATCGCTGCTCAGGAAACTCCCAATATTCACAGTCTGGTGGCAACATTGGGCCTCGGCGGCAGCATTTGCTTTCTTGAAGGGCTATCCGAGCCGGAACTGCAATGGTGCTACACCCGGTGCGAAGTGCTTGTGGCTCCCTCCTTGACTGAAGGGTTTGGGCTGCCAGTTGCCGAAGGGCTTCTTGCTGGATGCCGGATTGTTTGTTCGGACATACCGGCGCATCGGGAAGTAGGAGACGGTAAATGCCGGTTTGTGCCATTGGGGCGAGAAGCAGAGATAACGCTCTCAGACGCAATTGTGGAAGTCCTTAAGGGACCCAAGGGACAGCCTGTTGGACTTCCTCAGTTTTCCGCTCCAATTCTCGCAAAGCAATACATCAACCTCTATCGCAGGCTCCTAACGCCTGCCATGCCCATTGAGACTGCCAGAACCTCCGCGTCGATCAACGTGGCGACGTCGGAAAGGCAGTCTCTATGAAACTGAAGAATTGCGTATCTGCGCTGCCACACGGAGAGGAGGAACATGAGCGCATCTGAGTCAGTTACATCGCGTCTCTACGCCGAAACTCTCGCGGCTTCTCGCCCGGAATCACGCGCGATCTCAACCCACCTGTTTCCGAGCGTGTTGGCAGCGATCGAGGTGGTAGCCGACTTTCTGACTTGTGCCTTCGGTATTTATGCGGCTTACCTTCTTGACCCTTCGCTATATATCGGCAGGCAAATCCGATATCCCGTGCGCGAGGTCGCGGCGGTGAGTCTTGGCGTCTCCTTAATCGCGGTATTTCTTCTACACCTGAACGGAGCGTATCGCGGGAGCGGCAGCCTGCTCCAGATTAGGGAAACGGAACGCGCAATTCGCATTCCCGTTCAGTCCCTGCTAATCATGCTGCCATTCAGCCTTCTCCTGAATCTGCAATTCTCCAGGATCGCTTTCCTCATTGCACTCGTCCTGATTCCAGTCTTACTGATCCTGCAAAAGCAGGCATTCGTTGCGGTCATCCGCGGGCTGCACGTAAGAGGATGTGGCAACGACCGAGTGATCGTGTACGGGATAGGGGAAACAGGCAAGCGCATCCTTTCGGCTCTTTCTGATTCAGTCAAGCTGGGACTCTATCCAATAGTAGTGATCGGGCATAATGATGCCCTCGATGGAGAATGGCTGCCTGAGATGGGATACCGGCGGCGCCGTTCTGTCCCGGTGCAACGTGGGCCGATCACATCAGCGCTGCTGAATTCCTGTCAGTGCAGCACGCTCATTGTGGCGCTTCCAAACCTCTCCTCCGGCCAAATCGCCGCAGCCGTAGATGCCGCAAAGCAGGCCGGTTCACGGGTCTTATTTCTCTCCGCTACCGAACTCCAGGAACAGAAATGGACAGAGTCGATAGACGTCGATGGTCTGTCGCTTACCCCTATGCTTGAGTCGTTCGAGCGTTGGCCCTACTCGCTCGCAAAGCGCACGGCAGACCTCATCGGGTCCTCGCTATTGTTGATATTGTTCGCTCCTCTGTTCTTCTTGATTGCACTCCTCATAAAGCTCGACTCGCCTGGCCCCGCGTTTTTCGTTCAGGACAGAGTAGGCCGCAACGGAGAGCTCTTCAAGATGTACAAATTTCGTTCGATGCACAAAGGCACGCTGCAATATGAGCTTTCGCCGACTACGCCATTCGATTCCCGAATTACCAGGATCGGCAGGTTTCTCAGGAGGAGCAGTCTGGATGAATTGCCTCAACTGGTGAACGTCTTCCTGGGAGATATGTCCCTGGTAGGACCCAGGCCGGAGATGCCATTCATCGTGCAAATCTATACCTCTGAACAGCGGCAGAGACTTCAAGTCACTCCCGGGATCACCGGCCTGTGGCAACTGAGCGCCGATAGAGCTTTCCTTATCCACAAGAACATCCAGTATGACCTCTACTACATCCGAAACCGCGGCTTCTTTATGGATATTGCGATTCTGATTCACACGTTGCTCTTTGCTCTGCGGGGAGGGATATGACGAACTCTACTTCTGATGTGCAACGAAGCTCGAAGCGATATTGGCCGTCACAGTTTCCGGCCCAGCCGAACGCATGTGACGTTTGTGGCTCTGATTGTTGGCCACCCGCTTCACATCACACCGTAACGGCCACTCACCATACCTGTGTCCGAGGAAATCAATGAGCGTTGCGATTATCACTGGATCGGCCGGGTTAGTTGGATCGGAAGCGGCTGCTTATTTCGCAGCTCTCGGATTCGACGTGGTAGGTATCGACAATGGCATGCGCGAGGTGTTCTTCGGCCAGTCTGCTTCTACGCGTTGGATGACGGACAAGCTGAAGAAAGATTTGCAGGGCTATACGCATTACGATCTGGACATACGCGATGCGCCCGCGATGAACCGCGTTTTCGCCAGGTATTCCACGGACATCGAACTGGTCATCCATGCTGCCGCGCAGCCGTCCCACGATTGGGCGGCCAACGATCCCGCTACCGACTTTACGGTGAATGCAAACGGTACGTCGGTACTGCTCGAAGCAGCACGGAATCATGCTCCTGAAGCGGTGTTCATCTTCATGTCGACGAACAAAGTTTATGGAGATCGGCCCAATCGCTTGCCTCTCGTGGAACTGGACACGCGTTGGGAAATTGATCCGGAACATGAGTATGTTGATGGAATCCCGGAGAGCATGTCAATCGACGGAACGCTGCATAGCCTATTCGGCGCGTCAAAGGTTGCCGCGGATACGCTTGTTCAGGAGTATGGCCGTTACTTTGGTATGCGAACAGCATGTTTTCGGGGTGGATGCCTGACTGGGCCGAACCACTCGGGGACTCAACTCCACGGATTCCTGGCTTATCTGATGAAATGCGCCGTTGTGGGCACGCCATACACGATCTTCGGCTACAAGCGAAAACAGGTTCGGGACAATATCCATAGCGCCGATCTGATTCAGGCATTCCATCATTTTTTTATGAACCCACGGTGTGGAGCGACTTATAACATCGGCGGCGGCCGCTTCAGCAACTGTTCGATGCTGGAAGCCGTGGAGCTTTGCGAAACCATCACCGGCAATAAGCTGAATTACACCTATGTTGACGAGAACCGTCGAGGAGATCACATCTGGTGGATTAGCGATCTGTCCCGTTTCAAAGCTGATTACCCGAACTGGTGCTTGCGCTTTGGCGTTCCGGAAATTCTGCAGCAGATCTATGAACTGAACGCAGAGCGCTGGGGGACTGGATGCTTAATCTAGGAAAGAAAAATGTCCTTGGAATATTGATCGATGCAGTGGATTATGAAGCCGCCATCTCTTTCGTGTTCGAGTGTGTCAGGCAAAACCGCGGAGCGATGATTTCCGCTCTTGCCGTTCACGGAGTTATGACCGGTGTATTGGACCCGGAGCACAAGTTTCGCTTGAATAGCTTCGACCTGCTTGTTCCCGATGGTCAGCCAGTCCGCTGGGTGATGAATTGGCTATACGGGACTGAGATGCTCGACCGGGTTTACGGACCTGAACTCACGCGAAGAATCTGCGAGCGAGCGGCAAGCGAAGGCACTTCAATTTACCTGTATGGGAGCACAAAACCGGTTGTCGCCTCGCTGGCTGAATCGCTCTCGAGAATGTTTCCGGGGATCAATATAGTTGGCAGCGAGCCCTCAGCGTTCCGCAAGCTGAATCCGGATGAAAAAACTGCCCTCCAACAGCGAATTAAGTCATCGGGCGCCTCTATCGTCTTTGTTGGGTTGGGGTGTCCCCGCCAGGAGATTTTCGCCTACGAATTACGCGGCAATCTCTCAGCTCCGATATTAGCGGTCGGCGCTGCTTTCCCGCTCTTGGCCGGGATGTTGCCTCAGGCCCCGCAGTGGATGCAGCGCTTGGGGTTTGAATGGCTGTTCCGCCTCCTTGCCGAGCCACGCCGATTGTGGCGCCGCTATCTTTACCTGAATCCTGCATATCTCGTTCTTGTGACTTTGCAGCGCTTTGGTCTGGGGCATTTCTCTCCTCAAGGCCGCCCACCGGCCAAGCAGGTCTTGGTTGGCTAACGTGTCTTTTGAGATCAGCTCCGAGAGGAAGTATGTCGTTCCTTGGGTCAACTAATGCCTCGGATAAAACTGAGTTTCCTACCCTATAAGGGCGAAGGCGATCATCCTGATCTGCGGGGATTCGGCGATGGCAAAAGAGCGTTCTTCTGCATCAAGCAAGGGAAGCCTCATCCAGCGTCCATTCACTGGGGGTTCACGGCCGAAAACAACGATATGGTCGATGAATTCTACGGGGCCGCAATATCCGCTGGTGTCAGGGACAAGATTCCACCGCGGGCACGAGTGGAATACTATCCGGGGTACTATGCCGCCGATGTATTGGATCCGAACGGGTATTCGTTCGAGATCGTTCACTAGAAGTAGTGATGGAACCTACGTCTCCGCTAGCGCGCTTTGTACGAGGTGGATCGAGATTGAACCTTCACCCACGGCCGATGCAACGCGCTTCACGTTTCCGGAACGAATATCTCCAACAGCAAAAACTGCAGGCAGGCTGGTTTCCAGCATCTGCGGAGGTCGGCTGAGCGGCCATTTCACGGGCGCGCCGTCGAGGATTGGGTCCAAATCCCGTCCTGTGAGGATGAACCCTTGTTGATCGAGGGCAAGACATCCATGCAGCCAATCTGTACGCGGCGAAGCCCCTGCCATAACGAACACATGGCGGATGTCATGCACAGATTTTTCGCCGGTCGCCCGATTCAGCCAGGTGACCCGTTGCAGGTGCGAATCACCTTCCAATGTGACAATCTCGGTTTGGAAGTGCAGCTCAATGCCCGGATTCTCAACGATTCGCCGAATGAGATAGCGCGACATTGTTTCCGACAATTCCTTGCCGCGAATCAGCATGTAGACTTTTTGTACTGTCTCTGCCAAAAAGACCGCCGCCTGACCGGCAGAGTTGCCACCGCCAACTACGATGATTTCCTCGCCTGTGCAAAGTTGTGCTTCCATGACCGTGGCGGCGTAGTAGATGCCCTGTCCCTCGTACTGTCCCAGATTCCTAACGTTCGGCTTGTTGTACTGAGCGCCGGTGGCGATAACGATGCTTTGCGTGTCGATGATTCCGCCGTTCTCCAAAGTAAGCTGGTACGGGCGTTTATCACATCTGATCTTCACCACCTTCTGACCGACCATCATCTGAGCGCCAAATTTTTCTGCCTGCACAACCGCACGGTCGGTAAGTTCCTGCCCCGAAATGCCCATTGGAAAACCGACATAATTCTCGATTCTTGAACTCGCGCCCGCCTGGCCTCCGGGGAACTCAGATTCGATCACGACAGCGTCCAGCCCTTCGGAAGCCGCATACACGGCCGCGGCCAAACCCGCCGGACCTGCGCCCACAATCGCGACATCACGAATGCAGTACTGGTCTATACGGCCCGTGAACCCCAGACACTGGGCCAGTTGCTGATTTGTCGGATTTCGCAGCACGCTCGTTCCACTACAGATCACAACGGGAATGTCCTCTAGCTTTATGTCGAACCGATCCAGAAGTTCTTGCGACGCTTTGTCGCTATCGAGATCGACATAGCGATGGGGATGGCCGTTGCGGGTAAGGAACTCTCGCACGCGCAGCGTATTGGATGAATGTTGCGATCCCAACACGACCACATTGCCGAGGCCTGCCGAAATCAGCGCGGCACGACGCAGAAGGAAAGCACGCATGAAAATATCGCTCAGCTCAGCATCCCTTGCAATCAACGTGCGCAACGCGTCTGCACTGAGCTCAAGGAATTCTCCTGGCTCGGCCACCCGCCCGCGAGAAAGAGCGCGGGCCCCGGAGATCAAGACAACTTCACCAGAGAATTGGCCAGGCCCATAGGTCACAAACACCTGCTCACCGGAAAGTCCGGGCATTGCGATGTCAAGCTTTCCCGAGAGCACCACGAAACAAGAGATGCCCAACTTGCCCGGTTCGAAAAGAACCTCTCCAGCCTGGACTGATCGGACATTGCCATAGGGCCGGATGCGGGCGATCTGCGCCGGCGTAAGAACAGGAAAAGCCTCCGCTTGCCGGTCAGGCGTATTGATCGTTGGCAACATTGTTCAATTCCCCCACGACCATATTGAAATGGCTTGCAACGATCTCGCGTTCGACCGTCGCCTGGCATGAAGAGCTTGGAAGCAGTTTACCCATGATTCTTCATCGTTCGCCAAGCATTTGTTTCCCCACGACTGAGCTTGCTTGATCAGGTGACGATTTTGAAGTGTCAACTGGTAACCGTCTTTATTCAAAAACTCCAGGTGCTCCGGATGGAGGCGGGCCCCGCGTGCAGCGGCATCTGTTTGGCAATACGTCACCATGTAATTCAAGGCGTAGATGTATATTTTGCCTTTGAATTTTTTGGAGGTCTTGCGGAGCGGGTACACGACTTCTCTCTATAGTATGTCTGTCTATTTCAAGTGATTTATTTAGAGGCGTCTTTCCACTCGTCGTACCAGGCCATTTGGATCGCTTCCAGCTTGCTTTCGTTGGACTTTTGCGGATCGTCGGCAAAGCCGGGAAGTTCCGTGACAAAGCGATGCAGTTCCGTGAATCGCACGGTCAGCGGATCAGTTTCGGGGAATTTTTCCTGCAACTGAATTGCAATCTCTTCAGCATCGTTCCAGGTAATCGAGGGCACGGCAGCCTCCAGACAAAAGATAAAGGTTGAATCGGCGGTTCTCTAGGTGGCAGTGACCTTCTGCGGCTCTTCCGCCAGCGCAAGGGGCTTGCCTTCCGACACATAATTGCGATTCCACTTCGGTATTTCCACGACGTAACTTCCCGGCCCAGTGATGACTGCCTGACATCCAAGCCGGGAATTCAATTGCAGATCTGCGGCCGTCTCCATGCGGTCCAGTTCATCGTCGTCCGGTTCGCTTATTCCTTCCGCGCCTTCCTTGATCCAAAGATGGCACGTCGTGCAGGCACAGGCGCCGCCGCAGGCATGGTCCAAAAAAATTCCATAATTTTCCGCCACGTCCAAAAACGACATCGGCTTGCCGTGATGATCGTACGGCATCGTCCCGTAGTCGAACTCCACAGTGCGGTTTTCAGGCAGAAATGTGACGCGGACCACTCCCGCCGCTGGCGGTTTACTCAAATCGATCGGGATTTCTGCTTCCGTGCTAATCGCATTTGCCATAGGCTGTTCTCACTTTTTCATTTCAATTTCTGCCGGCGCGATCGGGTGCGGCGCAGTACGGACTTTCGCCCATATTCTCGCCGGCGCCTTCCATCGTCTGGCCCTTCATCGCAGAGCTGACGGCCACGTCCATCTGTAGTTCTGCGAAATTCCGGGTGGCGTGATCGAGCGCATCGATAGCATCGCGGATCGCGTGGTAGTCACTGCCTTGCCGTGCCTCTTCGAGCGTGTTGCGCGTCTCTCGAATGCGCGCCAGCTCCACCGGATTTAGCAGCTTCCATGCCGGACTTGCCGGCGCTTTTTCCACGGCGGCGAGGATGGTTTCCGCTTCATTTTTCGCCTCAATCAATTGCCGTTGCCGAAAATCCTCTTCCGCATTGTCAAAAGAATCCAGAATCATTGTCTCGACTTGATCGTCGGTCAGGCCGTAGGTGGGCTTGACCTCGATCTCCGCCTGCTTGCCGCTGCGCTGCTCGCGCGCGGTCACATGCAGAATCCCGTTGGCGTCGATCAGAAATCTCACCTCAATGCGTGGCATCCCTGCGGTCATCGGCGGAATGCCTTTCAGATCGAATCGCGCCAGCGAGCGGCAGTCCTTCGCCAGCTCGCGCTCGCCCTGTAGCACATGAATGGCGACGTTCGCCTGCCCGTCCACGCCGGTTGTGAAGTGTTCGGTAGCCGAAGCCGGGATGGTCGAATTGCGCTGGATGATGCGCGCGACGACACCGCCGAGCGCCTCGATTCCAAGCGAAAGCGGCGTGACATCGAGCAGCAGCATGTCTTCAGTTGCCTTTGAATCGCCGGCCAGAATGTTGGCCTGCACCGCAGCGCCAAGCGCCACAACTTCATCCGGATTCATTTCGGCATGAGGCGCTTTCCCGCGCCGTTTCAACTCGAAGATATTTTCCACCAGTGCGCGAACGCTGGGAATGCGAGTCGATCCGCCGACCAAAACAACTTCGCCAATTTGATCTAGCGGAATGCCGGCGTCGCGAATTGCCTGCCTGCACGGCGCAACCGTTCGTTCGATCACCGGTCGAATCAATTGCTCGAACTGCTCGCGCGTGATCTCCCGCTGATAATGCTGGCCGCCCGGCAATGTGATATCCAGCTTGGTGCGCGCTTCGGTGGAAAGCGCGATCTTCGCCTCGATCACCGCGTTGCGGATCGCCTGCACTGCCTCGCCATTCCGCCGTACGTCGATTCCAAGATCGCCGGAGATGTCGTCGAGCGCGATTGCGATCAAGAGATTGTCGATGTCGTCACCGCCGAGATGCGTGTCGCCATTCGTCGCAATCACTTCGAAGATGCCGTCATGCAGCTTCAGGATGGAAATGTCGAACGTGCCTCCGCCCAGGTCGTAAACGGCGACAATGCCGTCCTTCTTCTTGTCCAATCCGTAGGCGAGCGCCGCCGCGGTCGGCTCGTTGACCAGGCGCAGCACTTCCAGTCCGGCGATGCGGCCGGCGTCCTTCGTTGCCTGGCGCTGCGCATCGTTAAAATACGCAGGCACGGTAATGACGGCCTTGCTCACCGAAACGCCCGGCCCAAAATAGCGCTCGGCATTTTGTTTCAGTTGCCGCAGAACATACGCGGAAATCTCCGGTGGGGTGAGTTCGCGTGATCCGATTTTGATCCGCAGCACTTCTCCTTCGGAAAGATTGTCCGCCAACCGAAACGGAAAGAATTTCAGCTCCTCCTGAACGTCTTCCACGCCGCGTCCCATCAGGCGTTTCGCCGAATAAACCGCGCTCTCCGGAGTTTCGATTAAGTATTTGCGCGCAGGATTTCCAACAACAACTCGCCCATCTGCTGCAAACGCGACGACAGATGGGACCAGGTTCGAACCATCTTCCCCAGGAATCACGACAGGCCGATCGCCCTGCATAAATGCGACGAGCGAATTCGTCGTTCCCAGATCGATGCCTACTACGCGTTCCTCTGCCATCGCTACCGTGTCTTCCTTTATTCCGATGATGCTGGATTCAACTGCGGCTCATTGCCGAGCGCTTCCTGCACATCCCGTACCAGATTGCGAATGTAGCTGCGCCGGTTTAACAGATCGACAATCTTCTGCTGTGCAGCCTCTTGTGCTGCCCGATCGCCCGCGTTCGCCGCAGCATCCCACTCCGTCCACAACGCCTGCAACTGCCGCTCCGCGTCCACCATTTGCGCGTTGAAATTTTCTCGCGCCGCTTCCAGATCGCTTTGAAGCTGCGGATCTTCCGCGCCGCTGGCGCGCGCCATGCGCATCTCTTCCAGTTGCATGTTCAGCTCGAAAACTTCTTCCAACAGGTCGGGCGGAACAATCTGCTGCTTGGCTGCTCCGCTTGCCACCGCCGCGTCGGTTGCATCGCGCGATTGCTCTTCCAGTCGAATGCCTTCGAGGCCCAGAAGATATTCCGTGCGACGCAGCGGATCCCGCAACGTGCGCCAGGCGTCATTCAACAGCGAGCTTTTTTCCAGGCTCCATTGCTGTTCTTGAGGCGTTGCGCGCGCAAACAGGTCGGGATGCAGCTTCCTGCTGAATCGATAGAACTGCTTTTCCAATTTGTCCCGGTCCAGCGCGAAGCGCCGGGGCAGACAAAAAAACGCGAAGTAGTCCGCGGGCGTATTTGCCTGCAGCTTGCCGCAGTGCGCGCAAAACTGCGCCTCGGCATCGTTTTCACCTTGGCAAGACCAGCAATTGGATTTCTTCGAGGGCACCGCGGGCGACGATTCGGCGAGGACTGTCATGCGATTTCAAGAAAAACAATTGCGCGTGGAATACTCCGGCCATGTCTCCCAACCGGTATGCCTCGAAGAAAAGCGCCGCAGTCGTGAAACGCTACGCGGTAAAGGACGACCCGCAGCCACAAGATTTGGTGGAGTTGGGATTGATGAAGTTGAAGCCCTGGCGCATCAGCGTTTCTTCGTAGTCGAGAATCATGCCATTCAGATAAATAAACGACTTCGGATCGACGAAAATGCGTACGCCGTCGTGGTCATAGACGCGGTCCCGCTCGCGCGGCTGCGTGTCGAATCGGATGTTGTACGACAATCCTGAACATCCGCCACCCTGCACGCCGAGACGCAAACCACCCTGTGAAGGAGAGATGTTCTCTTTCAACATAGCGCTGCGAATCTTCTTCAGCGCGCGCTCCGTCACCTCAATTCCCTTTTGAGCGGAATTCGAGGTTTCCGGCGCGCTCGCCTGCGCCGCATTCTGGATCGTGATTGGCTCGACTGCGCTCATCTCGAAGAGTCTTCCTGTGTCATCGGTCGCTTAGTTCGCGACCGCCGCAACCGGCTCCGCCGCTCCGACATTCTTCTTCTTCCAGTCGCCGATCGCCGCGCGAATGGCGTCTTCGGCCAACACGGAGCAATGGATCTTCACCGGCGGCAAAGACAGTTCCTTCACGATGTCTGTGTTCTTGATCCCGAGCGCTTCATCGACGGTCTTGCCCTTCACCCACTCCGTCGCAAGCGACGAAGAAGCGATCGCCGAACCGCAGCCGAAGGTCTTGAACTTCGCATCTTCGATGACCTGGGTTTCCGGGTTCACCTTGATCTGAAGACGCATTACGTCGCCGCATTCCGGCGCGCCGACTAGACCCGTGCCCACTGCCGTGCTGCTCTTGTCCATCTGTCCAACGTTCCGCGGATTGTTGTAATGATCGATTACCTTGTCGCTATATGCCATACATCCTCCAAACGCGTAATTTCAAAAAACTTTAGTGGGCCTGCCATTGCACCTTCGTTAAATCGATGCCCTCTTTCGCCATCTCATACAGCGGCGAAAGCTCGCGCAGCTTCTGCACCACATCGATCACCTTGTCGGCCACGTAATCCACTTCCGCCTGCGTGTTGAAGCGGCCCAGGCCGAAGCGAATGGAACTGTGCGCCACATCGTCGCCCAGTCCAAGCGCCTTCAATACATAAGATGGCTCCAACGTCGCGGAGGTGCATGCCGAACCGCTCGAAACCGCAATATCGTTGATCCCCATCAGCAGCGACTCGCCCTCGACGTGAATGAAGCTCATGTTCAGATTGCCCGGCAGGTGATGCTTCCATGCTGCCGTTCACGTGCACGAAGTCCAGATTCGATTCCAGCTTCTTCTTCAAGCTGTCGCGCATCGCGGTCAGCTTCTCCGCTTCCTCCGCCATCTCCAGCCGCGCGATTTCACACGCTTTGCCCAGGCCGACGATCCCCGGAACGTTCAGCGTACCGGAACGCATCCCGCGCTCGTGGCCGCCGCCATCCATCTGCGCGGCGATCTGCACCCGCGGATTGCGCCGGCGAACATACAGAGCGCCGACACCCTTGGGGCCGTAAATCTTGTGGCCTGAAAGCGACAGCACATCGATGTTCATCGCATTTACGTCGACAGGAATCTTGCCCACCGCCTGCACTGCATCGGTATGAAACAGAATGCCGCGCTCGCGGCAGAGCTTTCCGATCTCTGCAATCGGCTGGATCACGCCAATCTCATTGTTCGCGAACATGATGGTGACCAGAATCGTCTTGTCATCCATCGCGCGTTTCAAATCTTCCAGTTCAATCAGGCCCTCGGCATTCACCGGAAGGTAGGTGACGCGATAGCCCTGCTTTTCCATCCGTTTGCAGGTGTCGAGCACGGCTTTATGTTCCGTGACCTGCGTGATAATGTGATTGCCGCGCTCGCGGTACATCTCCGCGATACCTTTGATTGCGAGATTGTTGCTCTCGGTCGCGCCGGAGGTGAAGATGATCTCCTTGGCGGTCGCACCAATCAGCTTGGCAATCTGCTCGCGCGCCACATCGACGGCCTGCTCCGCTTCCCAGCCGAACGAATGGTTGCGGCTGGCCGCGTTGCCGAACTTGTCGGTGAAGTACGGAAGCATCGCCTCCAGCACGCGCGGATCGATCGGCGTGGTCGCATGGTTATCCATATAGAGCGGCAACTGCACTCCCGCCGGTACTTTCAATTCACTGACTGCGGTGCTCATCGGTGCTGACTCCTGTTCTTGAAAACAAACGCTTCCGATACTGGCCCACCCGGCTAGGCGCGAGTGGACATCGAATGGTTTAACGAAACTAACTGATTCGCGCGCAATGCCCGCGCATATCCTGCTGCTTTTGATTCCTCGCACAGATCGGAGATGCGCATTTCGCTCAACAAATCTCGGATCGTGTCGTTCAGCTTGCGCAGCGGCTCCTTCACCGTGCAGGAATTCAGCAGATCGCAATCTCCATGGCTGGTCGTGCAGGACGCGATAAACAACGGTCCCTCGATGGCTCGGATGACCTCATACGCCGTAATCCGATTCGCCGGTTTTGCCAGGGAATATCCGCCATGAATTCCGGCGTGGGAGATTACCAACCCGGACCGCGTCAGCGTCTGCAAAATCTTTGCCAGCAGCGGAGTCGGGATGTGGTACGCCTCGGCGATCTCCTTGGCGCTCTGCGCAAAACCGTCCGGATGCTCCGCCAGATGCTTCAGCGCCATCAACCCGTAATCCGCTTTTTTGGTAAGTCGCAGCATGGATTTCGCCGATCGTTCCTTTCGAATGCCCTTCCAATGCCTGCGCGTGAGTCCGGACACTTCACGCCAACATTATCAGTATAGGACTCTTTTAGTCCGAGTTGCAAGAGAAGCAGACCGGGGGAAATCACGGGTTGACCTTCGACACATCGGAATGCGGGTAGATGTTATAAGTGCCGCAGGTGCTTATTGATGAATCGCGGATACCTCCTCGCGTGGGCGACGCTCCCAATCGCTTTAGCCATCTGCACAGTTGCGCAGCAGCCACAATCGCAGCCCCACGCCCCGGAGCGGCCATTCGACCAGGCGGCTTATTCGCATCCGCAGCGGCTTGTCAATATCGGCGGCGGTCGCCGCATGAACTTGTATTGCACTGGGAAAGGATCCGGGAAAGGATCTGCGACCGTCATCATGGATTCGGGCGGTGGCGGCTGGACATTATCTTGGCGCTATGTGCAACCACTGATATCCGCTTTCGCGCACACCTGTTCATATGATCGTGCAGGGTTGGGATTCAGCGACGGCGGGCCGATGCCGCGAACCACCAGCGCGATCGTCCACGATCTCCATGCATTGCTCCACCGGGCCGGTGTTGCTCCGCCGTACATTCTGGTCGGTCATTCGATGGGTGCTTTCGATGTGAGGCTTTTCGCGGACCGATATCCGAAGGAAGTCGCGGGCATGGTTCTCGTCGACCCGGCCGACGAGAACGCCAATGCGCGTTTCGCGCGAATCCTGCCCCGCTTAGGAACGTTCGACAAAGACACGCAACTGCCTCAACTGCGCGCGTGCGCCATGGCAGTTCGGCGTGCACACGAAGACCCGAAAGACCCCCAACTGAAGCGCTGCATCCCGCCGTCGAATCCGCAGTTTAGCCTTGCCTTAAACACAGCCATGCGCACTATGGCCCTTCAACCCAAGCTGTGGGAAGCGATGGCATCGGAGTTGGCAAGTGAAGATCCCTACGATCGCGACGAACTGAGGAAGGCGCGACGATCCTACGGCACGATGCCCTTGATCGTGCTCACCGGCGGCGCGCAATTCAAGCGATACCAAAAAGCGATCGGCCTCACCGACCAGCAGGTAGTCTCGGCTCAACTTGCATGGAAAGAGATGCATGATGCACAGGCGGCGCAATCGTCGCGTGGGGTCAATCAAATGGTTCCAGCCGCCGGACACGATATACAAGTGGAACGTCCAGACGTCGTGTCTGCAGCGATTCAGGATGTACTGCGAAATACGGGCGGTGAACCTAAATAATCCTGAATTTCGCTAGGAACCGGCTTTGGGTGAAACGCACTTTCAATCGCTCCAAACACCCAGCAATCTACATACCAGAAGAGCCTGCCCGAGGTGATACGCATTGTGATCGAGGCAGGCCAGCGCCTGGCGCAGAACAGTTCGACCCTTACCGCCCGGAATCGGGGCAAACAAGTCAGTGGAAGGATTGAGGATGATGGCCTCCAATTCCGCCATGTCGGCGCGCAGGCCGGCCAGACTCCGCTCCCACGCCGCATCGCTAGGGGGCGCATCTTCCGCCGGCCAATAACCCCACGGGAAAGGCGGCTCGACGTAGCCGGGAACCCGGCAAAAGTCCAGAAAATCCACAACGCAGAGGCGCAGATGCTCGAGAATTCTCCACAATGTAAACGGCTGCCCGGCAGGTTTGGCTCCGCGAAGTTCCGCTGGGACGCCGGCAAATATGCTTTCCAGTCCTCCATGCACGTTCTCGTCATGGAAGGACGCTACAAGCTGTTTGCGGAGAAGAACATCGTTCGCATGTGGCGCACCTGTAAGCGTGTCGTTGGGCAAGCAGCCTCCTGCGGATCAGAATTCGTCTGCCAACACTGTCGACAGATTTTACTTTGACAAACTCCGGCCTATATCTGAGACTAACGCCATCGGGAACGGCCCGAACATCATCCCACCACTATGGAAGCCTGCAAGCACCCCCGCGTGCGCGTCCTGACGCGCGAAGAAGACGCTGAATTTGTGGAATGTCTGGAATGCGGCGAGGTCTTCGACTCGCACGAATTCACCGATATGGCCATCGAAGAGCGCAACCAGAAGGAGAGCCAGGAAAACTCCGAGATCAACTCTGACTGACGGCTCCCTGCCACTGCGAAACCATGCACTATTCCCACGCACTATTCCCAGGATGGCGGGATTACAGAGGCCGGCCCTGTTGTATTTCCGCCGGAGCGCCCAGCCGCTGTCCGCTGCGCCATAAATAATGGAACCCTGAAATCACGGTCAGCCACAAAGTGGCCAGCAGCGACCAGTGTCTCGTCCATAACACCCAGGACGCGGGATGCGTCTGCGCCAGCACCACGGAGCAGACGGCAAGAATCTGCGCGACGGTGTTCGCTTTTCCCAGCCAACTAGGACGAAAATCGCGCGTCCCGGTCGTCGCATAGAGCAGTGCGGAGATGACGACAATGCCCAGGTCGCGACTGAAAACCATGACCGTGACGCGGCTCGAGACGAGGCCGACATGCATCAGCACCAGAAACAGCGTGCTCAGCAGCAGCTTGTCCGCGATTGGGTCCAGATAGGAGCCAAGCTCCGTGCGCTGCCGGAAGAGTCGGGCCAGAGCGCCATCCAGGCCATCACTGACGCCGGCGACGACCATTAAAACGAACGCCCGGTGAAAGTGCGAATCCAGAATGGAAAGAACGAGGAATGGAACGATCGACAACCGCAGCAGGGTAAGTTGATTGGGCAGTGCGCGTAGTTGGCGGAACACGGGAGTTGAGATCGTCCTGATTCATCCTAACGCAGGTCGCTGACCCGGAACCCTCTCACACTCACGGGTAGGAGAGGAAAGATCTGGCGCGCCTTTTGGAATCATCAGCCACGCAACTGCGGAACTCGCCACAGACAGACCAACGCAAATCAACATCACAATTCGGAAACCAAACACAAATGCTTCCTCAATTGCACCCTGAATCGCAGCCGTCGTAGCCAGACTGAGGCCGGCAGGCACCGGCAAACCGGCAAGTTTGATCTCGCTCAACTGGAGCCGCTTCAGAACCCCCGGCGGCAGAGAGAGGTGAACCAGGCTGCGATTCAGATGAGCGCCAAAGGCGTTTACCATCACAATCCCGAGGACCGCAATCGCAAGCACTCCGGCGATGCGCGCCACCGCATTATTGATTCCGGAGGCCGCCCCGACACTGTCCTGGCCCGCTGAATTCATGACCACGGTCGTTAAGGGAGCAACCGTGATTGCCATGCCAAGGCCAAGAACAACGATCCCGGGAAAAAACGACTTCCAGTAGCTGCTGCCTGTCGAAGGCACAGCGAGCAAAGCAAACCCTACCGCAGCAACGAGCGAACCGGAAATCAATGGAAGTCTTGAGCCATAACGGGCCACAAGCCCCCCGGACCAGCGGGACAAAAGGAAAATTAGGGCAATCAGCGGCAGCACCGCTGCACCCGTGACGGTTGCGGAATAGCCTTGGACCTGGATCAGATTCAGAGGAAACAAGAAAAAGAAAATTCCAATAGCGGCATAGAGAAACAGCGTAAGCAGGTTCGCGCCGCTAAAACTGGAAGATGCAAATAGTCTGAGTGGAACCATCGGGGAAGGCACGCGGAATTCGATCAACAGAAACAAAATGAGACAGCCACAGGCCACAACCAAGCTGGTCAGCACCAGGGGGTTTCCCCAACCTAGACTCGCGGATTCGATGAATCCGGCAACCAGGCCCCCTAAGCCTAAAGTGACGGCCAGGGCCCCGAGCCAATCGACATGACCTCCAACTTCGCTGCGGCTTTCGGGAATATGCCGAAGTGAAATCAGTATTACTGCCACCGCGAGCGGAAGATTGATGAAAAACACCCACCGCCAGGAAGCATGCTGAACCAGCAATCCGCCGAGAACCGGCCCGACTGCGGTAGTGATTGCGGTAAAGCCGGACCAGGTGCCGATCGCCCGGCCGCGACTCTTCTCGTCAAAGGATGTGCTGATAATCGCGAGACTGCCGGGCACGAGAAGTGCAGCCCCTACGCCTTGGACGCTCCGTGCAAGGATCAGCAGATGGATGTTGGAGGCAAAACCGCAACCCATGGAAGCGCCGGCAAAAATCGCCACACCCAGCAGGAACATCAAGCGGCGACCGAATAAGTCGCCGAGCGAGCCGCCGACCAGAATCAGCGCCCCAAGAACCAGCCCGTACGACTCAACCACCCATTGCACGCCTACGACTGTGGCGTGAAAGGCAACTTGGAGCGCCGGCAGTGCGACATTGACGACCGTGCTGTCGATGAAGGCCATGCTGCTGCCGATAATGGTCGCGGCGAGAATCCATGTTTTCGTTTTAGCGGCACACGGTGCTCCAATATCTCCTGACCGGATTACGGATTCGTCGCACGGCGGCCTCATGGAGACAATAGATACCGATTTCGCAACAGGAAAGCAATTTTCACAGGCCGCCTTGGAGATACCGTGCCAAAGGAAATTTGGCGACCCGCACAGCGCATCGTGAAAAACGCAATCCAGTTTCGTTCTCTGCTGATCGTGTCGATTTGTGAATTTCGTTGGTCTTCAAGAGCAACGCTGAGAGTCTGCGTTGAGTGCAACTCAGAGTTCTTTGCTAAAATTCAATGACTGGACTTGCGATCGATGTTCCGGATTGCAAACTCCCTGGAGCGGCTTGAATGGCCTGTTTTCATCCTGTCCAAGTGGAAAGCAAGTTCTGAGACTGACGGTGAGTCGAAAAAACAAAGCAGGCGCGTAGCTCAGTTGGTTAGAGCGCTACCTTGACACGGTAGAGGTCAGGAGTTCGAGTCTCCTCGTGCCTACCATTTCCCTCAAAGAGTTACAGCAACATCCAGCAATAGATGTTGACTCCGTGGGAACAGAATCCTGCCGCTTCATATCCAACCCTCGCAGATGCGGAGGCCGTTGGAGCGCAGATGATTTCGAAATTATTTATGCCAGAATCCGGTTAGCCAGAGTCATGGGGTAAATCGCCCGATAAATCCCCCTCCACCTACCAAGTTCAAATTGAGAACGTCGGATCTTTTCATCTGTCTGCTCTGCAGATGGACGGCTGCGGGATTTCCAGCAACATCGCTGACCAGGTACGCGCGATAATCGCCTTTACCCAGGAAGGACAGCCTGATCCGGATCATGCGCGGTGTGGGCCCGTTATCGACGGCAACGAACCAGGTATTGCCTTCGCGGCGCGCGAAGGCGGCGACTTGTCCGATTGCGGAAGAAGGCAGGGCGATGGTTTCATCCCAGGTGCTGGGGATACTCTCGATCATTTGGTGTGCGGGATTGCTGAGGATCGTCTTTGGATTGGCGGCGAAGGTGAGCAGCGGAGAGGTGAGGATGGCCGCCGACGCAATCTGGTTCGCCCAGGTGGTTCCGTTCAGCCCCTTGTCGAAAATCATCGGCGTGTAATCCGCGGGTCCGGCCAACAGCCTGGTAAAGGGTATAGTCGCTGCGTGTTGTGCCCGTGGAGCATCCGGCCTACCTGTATAGGTGCAGCAGTATTCCATTCCCTCGACTGCCTCGCGCGTCAGCTCGTTCGGCCAGGTCCGCTGCTCGCCTGTCGGCTTATTCGAACCATGGAAGTTGACCAGCAGATTGTGGGCGGATGTCTCCCGCAGCAAAGTTTGATAGAGATCGATCACCTCTTTCGCCTCGGAATCGAAGAAGTCGATTTTGACGCCAACCACTCCGGTGCGGTTGCAGAGATCGAAGAATGCCTGCCGCTGCTGCTCCGTTGCGATCGAACGGCGATTTGTCCATAGCCAGATCCCGACACCGCGAGTACGCGAGTAATCGACCAACTCCTTGATCTGGGCCTCGCTCCAATGCCGCCAGTAGCCTTCGACTTCCTGGTACTCGAATCCCAGTTCAGCGGCCATCTGCGACATCTGCTCGGAGCCTTCGAGCGTGGTCGCACCGCCGTCCAGATAATTCCAGACGGCTCGGCCCGGCTTGATCCATGGAGTGTGGATTCCCTGGGGGAAGATGCGCGGATCGGGCGGATCGGATACGTCGCTGACAATGTCGTTGTTGACGAGGCTGTTCAGATTGCGTGCGATCATGACGATCCGCCAGGGCGTCACGATCGGTCCGGATATTTTCGCCGGGATCGCCAGCCGCTTCGCTGTCTCCTCGCCCTGGAAGTAAATCAGCGCTTTGTCCGGGGGCACTTCGTTTCCCGGTCGCGCGAAGAATGTCCCATCGCCATTCGGATTGGAGAACCATGCCCGGATAGTTCACCAGCCGGCCCTCGGTAATCGCAAGATAGGCCGAATCTCCGGGCAATTCGATCACCACCGGAGGCGCCATAAAGCGTCCCTTGGGAATCTCCGCGGCTCGGCTCTCTCGATAAACGCCCTCATACTGCGCAACCGAAGGATCGAAGGACCATACTTCACTTCCCGCCGACGGAGCGAAATCCAACCGTCTCCTGCGGCACGCGCGGTTCGCTACCGGGTAGCGTCATCCGGAACGCCACTCCATTGTTGTAGGCGCGCGCCTCCAGCGTGAATGCCGTCGCGCCCCTCGTGCCAAGCAACGGAACACGCAAACCCCTCCCGTGTTCTTCCGCCATCGAGTGGACGCCGTACCAGGGATACGTGTCGTCGATGCGATAACGCTGCGCTTTGCCGAAGTGGATCGCACCGGCCGCCGCATCGCCCTCGGCATGAATCTCCAGCGGCTCTTTCTCCAGCATCGCGTGCCCATCCATCGACGCTTGCCAGGAGACATGTCCCGCGTCGACCGAAAGCAGCATCTCAATGTGCCCATCCGGACTCTTCAGCTTCAATGTTTTTCCCGGCGGCAAGGCGTGCATCGCGCCAGGAGCCAGAACGCATCCGCACAATCGCCAGGGATCGCAGCTTCATTGGCCATCCGCAATCAGGGCGAAGGTGTGCGGCTTCGGTTGCGCGTTCTTGTACTCCGCATCGATCATCTGCTGATCCAGCGTATCCAGCACCCGCACTGCATCCGCTTCGCCCGCGATCTTGTCGCCTTCAAACATCAGATCGAAGCGCGTTCCGCTCAGCTTCGCGCGGTCCTGGGCAGTCCAGTCGATGCTCTTTGCCTGCTGTTCCATCGGGGTTGAATACAGCGCCAGGTTGATGCCGCCGGCCAGCTCTTGGCGGGAAAACGACGCTATCTTTTGACCGTCGATTTCCAGCGAATAACTTGCAGCAGAAAGCCCGGTGACGCGCAGCATCTGCTGGTCAAGCGAGGCAATGTCAGAGATTTGGAGCAGGAATTGCGTCATGCTGTCGTTGAGTTCGAGCGGCAGAGGCAACGCGCGGTCGAGCTGCGTCCATCGCAAGCCATTTGCCGTTTCATTCAATCCGCTTACGGTGGTGTTTTGCTGGTTCGTAATATCGGTCCGCGCCGCGTCGAGCGTGACGCTGCTGACGATCGGGTTGATGTTCCAACCACGTGCCAGCGCCGCCGCCATGATCCAATGCCCGGCGAGCGATGGATGGATACGGTCCGGCAAAAGCGATGCCGCCATGCGCGGGTCGATCTTCATTCCGGCGCGAAGCGCATCGGTCATCGGCTGGTTGAAATCGACGACGGGAATACCCTGTTTCGCTCCCCATTGAGAAAGAAAATTTCCGTAGCGCAGAAGGACACTGTTGTAGCCGGGGATGATGGGAGTGCGCGTGATCTCGTCGTAGGGCGATGGGCTAATGAGCGTCAGCCGGACGCCGGGAAGATCGGTCTTCAAGTCATCCACTAATGTGCGATAGCCGGTCTTGTACGCTTGAAAGTTCTTGTCGAATGCAGTCGTGTAGCGGCCGTCGTTCATGCCCAGCATGATGGTGACGACGGTCGGATGCCAGGGCAGCACATCGCGCTTCAGGCGCGTCTCGATTCCACCAGCGTAACCGCCGGACACTGTGTCTCCGCTTACGCCTGCATTGTAGAAATCGATGCGCATCTCCGGATAACGCGAAATCGACAAAGTCTTCGACAAGCCGCGTGTATCGATGCTGTGCCGTGATGCTGTCGCCATAGAAGACCACCCGGTCTGCCGGCGTGAAGCGCAAATGCTGGCTGGCTAGGTTGCTGCGCCTGCAATTGTGATGGGGCATAACAACGCGAGAATGATGCTAAGCATCGCCATTTGCGCAATGCCGAAACCTGGCTCGCGTTGATCCCGCAGCCCAATGCGAATCGCTCGCTCTTTCACTAATCTCTCCCTTGAATGAATCAGGCAATCCACTGCAGAAGCTGGCCCAGATCGGCAGGGCTATCGGACTGTGTGCCGCGCGGCAACGTAGGTCCAATTCCAAGCGCCTGATTGTGCCCTTCAAACCAGACCAGAAACGAGGATTGTTCCGCATTTGCCAGGCGCTGCTGATCGAGCCAGATGTAATACGCGCCCATGTCAGCATCCACCAGATGAGCCATGCGGGTCCAGTTCGACGCCGGTTGACTTGTCCTGCAGCAACTCATTCATTGGCCGTTGACGCTGCCGCGGCGTGAACCGCGCCAGCAGTGTGTCGGGTTGCGCGCGTCGAAGCGCTTCGCGCGCCGCCCACTGCACAAAGGTCGTGCTGAATATCTGCGTGCCAGAACCTTGCGTCAGCAGACTTACCTGAAAGTGATCGAGCACGCTGATTCTGCGCCGCGCCCGTCATTCCCAGTTCCTCCGGGCTGATTCTCGCCAGCGTGGTCTCCATCAATTCTGGGCCCCCGCTTCCCGACTGGATGATCTGCTGCATCCTGTGGAGCAACGCGGTGCGGACAGGCTGGAGCGCATCGTAAGAAACGCTCGTCACCTGCGGGCCGGCAATTGACCGCTGTACCGCCGTCGATATACCAGTGGCGATAAGGGTGCAGGGTGCGCAGCCGCGCGCGCGGAAACGGCATGCACCAGAATTTGCAATCCGTTCTCCGGCTTGACCTGAGTGAAGAGCACCCCATGCGGACGCAGTTTGCGGAAGAGCGGAAAATCGCTCTCCGCAACTACCCTGGCCGATCACCGCGATACCCAAGCCGAGGAATTCGCGACGGCTCCGCTGAAGCCGACTTCTGCAACGTCGCCGCATACTCGGTCGCTGCCGATCGAAAGGCATCGATCTGATGCGTGCTCCATAGATAAGCTGTGAGCCTCTCGGAAAACAGTTCCGGTTCCTTCACCCAGTCCAATCGCTCCAACTCCGGCGACAGATCGATTTGCGCAAATTTTGCGAAGTAGCGTCCGCAATTGCTGTTGCGGCAATGATCCCAGGTAGCTCAACTGCCGATCTAACTCATCGCGTTCGGCTGGGAACCTCCAGTCGTAGCCAATGATCTCTCGCAGAAGAATTGCCACAAAGATCGTTGGCAACTGTCGTAGCAATCCAATGTGATCGATAGCCAGTCTTCCTGGCTTGCGGCGGATAGGTCTTGAACTGCTCCGGTTGAAGCTGGCTGGCGAGCATGGCCTAAATCACCTCTGTCAACGGACTGCCGTGCGCCATCGTCGGAGAAAATCCAAGCAGCGCGCCAAGGGTCGGGACAAGATCGAGCGATTGCACAGGGCGATTGATGGAAACATTCTCGCGCACGTGCGGCCCCATCGCCATCATCCAGGTGGTGCGCGAGAGCGGATCACCGGTGCGATGGTGTTGAAAACCATTGCCGGCCGGATCGCCGTCGGAATCGCGGCCAAAATCGGGCAGCACGAACATGGTTGTTTTCCCCGCATACTCCGGCTCATTCTCCACCGCATTCCATATCTCGCCGCATAAACGGTCGGTTCTCCGGATGCCCTCCAGGTAAAGCGAATAAGCTCCGGCGTGCGCGATATCCATGTCGTGAAGCGTCACCCACAGCAAGCTGGGTGCAAGTTGCTTCATCAACTGGCGCACAATATAGACGGAGAGCTCATCAGGACTCGCCAGGCTGCGCGCGTGCGCGGTGAATTCCGCGACTGACAGGTTCAGGATCCTGGTTCAGCTGGCGTAACTGGAATTCGTCGCCACTTAGTTGAGGGGTGTAGAACGGCGTTTCATAGTTGTCGCGCAGCAGGTGCGCGTAGTTACGTCCTTCTTGCTGGGAAAGCGCAGCGGCAAGCAGGTGCTTGGGCAGGATGACACCGGCGCCCATGTCCGGACCATAAAGCCGGGAGCTGCTCGCGCCAATCCGGTTAAAGCCATTGCTGGGCGCCACCACCCAGGCGTCGGTCGCAGGCCGATGGAGGTCTTTGCGGTAATACTCGAAGACCGTGGGATTCTCGGGCGGAACGGCGGCGAAATTGTCGAATGTCTCGTACACGCCGGTCGCGAGACTTGCCGTCGCTACATAGTGTCCGAGAATTCCGTGGTTCACGACTTGCGTAAAAAAGGTCGCGCGAGGAATCAGCTCATTCATTAAGTGCGGAATGTTTTCCTGACCTTCGGGCGCGAATGTCTCCTCGTCGCGCGCGCCACCGCCGAAGGTCACGACGATGACTTTCTGACCGCGCGGCATCGCCATCGCTCGCAAAGGCGCAAAACTGAACAGCGCGCTCCCCGCGCTCATCCCAATCGCGGAACGCAGAAAATCCCGCCGGCTTAACGCAACCCTGCGTGCTATCTCACGAGGACCAGCCGCTCATTCCACGGAATGGCCTGCTGGAAGAAATGCCTGGCTCCTTTCCGCGCTGCCTTTTGTCGAGTAGTCGCGTCTGATTGTAAATCCCCGGATGCGGCAGATGACGCAACCGCGTCCGGGAATGAGCGCACGCTCAGAACTGATACTTCAGAGCGAGTTGGAAAAAGCGCGGGTCAGGGGTAAAGTTGCGCGACCGGACGGGTGCTTGTAATCTGGCCGCCATAGCGGCCCGTCATTACTATAGGATGGCACTGCGAACCACGGGCTGTTGAGCAGGTTGAAGACGTCGGTGCGGAACTGGACAAACTGATCGTGAAAGGTCGCAAAGTTCTTGAAAACCGACATATTGACCCGTGCATAGCCAGGCCCATACACCGACAGAAGCGGACCGCCTGCAAATTTCAGGACGGTTGCCGGATCGGTGACGGCCCACATACTGGCCGGTTACCGGTGTTGTTCCGGAGCGACAATGTCGCTGCCCGGCAGCGGATTGACGAAGGCGCATGGGTTATACCACTGCTTTGGCGTGCGGACTTTCGCCGGGCATGTATAGCTACCGGGATTGCCATCGACGCCGGGAAGACCGCTGTTAAGTTGCCCGGATTGCCACCGCCTGCGCCCGGATCGCCGCGAACGAGCGGAGGGTGCGTTGTCCAGTCCATTGGCAGTGGAAATGTCCGAGTAAATCGAGAATGGATTTCCGGTCTGCGCCTGGAAGACCAGGGTAGTTGACCATCCGCCAGCAATCAGATCGGCAAGACCCTTGTGGTTTAGAGTGCTTGCGCCCGTATCCAAAGGGCAGCTCGATAGTTTCCGTCGAAAGCGAATCGGTTGCGGACATCGAAGGCAGAGTTTCTCATCTCAGCGCTGATGGGAAGAATGCCGGGAGCGCGATAGCCAAAATCCTGATTGTCGGCCAGGTCGCTCTGCGCGTTGTCAATCGAATGAGACCAGGTGTACGAAGCCAGGAAGCTCACCCCATTGGAATAGCGCTTCTGCAGTTTCGCCTGCAGAGGAGTTGTAGGTGGCGCTGCCGATCGCCTGCTCGTAGTTGATTCCACCCAGCGTCGGAAACGATTCATACTGAAAAATATTGACCCCGGGAGCTGACAGCGCATGCGTACGAGTTGAGGCTTGGATATTCGACGTACAAATGATGAGTCTGATGCCGCCAACGTATCCCGAGCGTGGCCGACATGTTGTTGGTGATGGCATATTCGGTCGATACAGTTGTACTGCTCGCTATAAGGGCGTCTGCGCATTGCGCGCAATTGCCGTGATGGTTGGGATAGCTGATGAAATTCGCCGCACCGCCCTGCGTGAAAGCCAGTCTCCAGCAGGATGCCATCGGTGGGACAGCCGGTCGGTGTGCAATTACCGGCTGCTGAGATATTCGAGGTGTAGTTGAACGGCACGTTCTGGCCCAGGTTCACGCCATAACCGAATCCTTCCAAGCCGCCGTAGAAGATTCCGAATCCGGCACGCACCACCGTGCGATTGTCCACGCTGTAGGAAGCGCCCAGGCGCGGCGAGAAGTTCCATTTCTGCGAATTCACCAGCGAAGGGTTGCCGCTGTACGCCGACGCTGACATTGTTTTGCTGCAGCAGGGTCAGAAACTGCTGCGGCAGAACACCCTGCTGGCTGGTCGGAAGCACGAATGATGCCAGTGCCCGTACCGATGCCGATTTGTCCGGGATAGAAGTTGGCCTGCTTATTGTCGATCTTCAGTCTTCGGTCCAAAAAAGTCATAGCGGAGACCCATGTTCACCGTCAGCTTCGGCGTGACCCTCCAGTCATCCTGGCCATACGCGGACCTCATCCAGCGATGGTCATTGGAATAATTGGCGACGCCGGTAGTGGCGCTGTATCTGTTCGTTCGCGAGAAAATCGGCGATGCCGGACCCCGTGTTTGCTACGCCTGGGATGCCGGTATATTCGCCCGTATAGTTGTAGGCGCCTGTAGCAATCACCGGCTGCAGTTCCGAAGTGTTGATCCGCTGAAAGTCCACGCCGAACTTCAGCGCGTGGTTGCCGACGATCTTGGTCAAGTTGTCGAGAAATTCCAGGACATGTTCATTTTCCAGCGTCGGATAATAGTATGGCGTGCCGAAACCGTTGATCCCCGAAGGCGATACGTTGACCAATCCGCCCTGATCCGGGGTAAACGGAATTCCGCCCAGCCCCAGAGTGTCTCAGATACGTTGGTGTTGGAGTTGAACTGCTTCTCCGTGAAGTTCCCGTAGTTGTAGCCAATGCGGAATTCGTTGATCAGGTTGGGATTGAAGACGTGGGTTTCGCTTCCCGCAAAGTTCTCGCCGATATTCGCGTCGTTGCCGTCGCCGTAGTAGCCGTCAAGGGTGGAACCAAGAGGCGACGGAGAGAACTGGTGCATATTCGAGTAACTGAATCGCCCGAAGGCCTGGTCTCTGGAACTGATGTTCCAGTCCATGCGGGTGTCCCACTGAAACGTGTTATTCGTGGTGTTCAGGTTCACGTTGTAGTTGTTATAAACTGCGCCATTGTTCGCGTTGGGCAACGGATACATCTTCAGAATATTGAGCGCGACCTGACTAATCTGCCCTGGGCAGAACACGTTGTTTTGTCCATTACAACTGAGCGTCGCCGTGCCGCCCACGCCACCCGCCGATCCCGGCTGATACAACTGAATCGGAATGCCGGTGCCGTTGATTGCGGGATTCAGCAGCTCGGAGAAATCCCCCGTCCGCTCGAGCGCGGTCGGAACGCTGATGGTGGTTGGATACCCCTCGACGATGCGGTTGGCTTCCGTGTCGCCAAAGAAGAAAAGCTTGTTGCGGATGATGGGAAATCCGAGCGTCCCGCCGAACTGATTTTGGCGATATTCCGGGATGCTGGTGGCGAAGTAATCGCGCGCATCCAGTGCGTCGTTGCGGAAGTACTCCCAAAAATCGCCATGCACTTGGTTGGTGCCGGATTTAATGGTGGCATTGATCACCGCGCCGGCAGAGTGTCCAAACTCGGCGCTGTAGTCCGAGGTCTGGACTTTGAATTCCGACAGCGCGTCTGGCGGAGGCCGCACCACATAGCTGGCACCGTTCAGGAAATCTTCCGTGTCCGTGTTGTTGTCTACGCCGTCCAGAATGAAGTCGTTTTGCTCTTCGCGCTGGCCGTTGGCGCTGAAGTCGTCCTGTCCCGCTGCCGCGCGACCCGTTGCCCGGTTCCACGCCCGCCGTCAACTGCGCGATAAACACCCAGTTGCGGCCGTTCAATGGCGTGTCGTTGATGGTTCGCGTCGAAACCACCTGCCCCAACGCCGCATCCTGCGTCTGCAACAATGGCGGCGCCGTGTTCACCGTCACCGTTTGCGTGACGCTTCCGGGATTCAGCGTGATCGGAACATTCAGGCGCTGCTGCACATTCAACTGCAAATGCTCCTGGGTAACCGTAGAAAAACCCGGCGCGGCAGCAGAGAGTTTATAGTCGCCGATTTTGATCGGGGAGAAGATGAAGATGCCGCTGCCGTTCGAGGTGGTTTCCAGAACGAGATTGGTGTCCGTGTTCGGTCAGAGTCACCTGGGCTTTGGGGATGGCAGCGCCTGTGCTGTCCTTCACGACTCCGGTGATCGTTCCCTGGTCGGCCTGACCAAACGCGATCGTAGTGAACAGCAGCAGGATGCTCAATCCCAGGGCTAAGGATAGCGAATTTGCTACGCGAAGCCACGGCCGAATGTTTTGCGTCGATTGTCATTTTCTGGATTCCTCTCGTCAGTTCCGAATTCCGCCTACTCGCCTGGACCTCCCCAGGGTGTGAGTGGTGCGTTTCCTGCTTCATCTCAAAAACTCGATTTGCAAATCACTTGACATTTTTCGATCCGTCATTTTGAAACGATTCACTCCGTTGGCAACTTTATCTGATCTAAGCTCAGAATTCTGTTCAAGTTTTTTTGAAACGTTCATCCCTGTCAACTTATCTGCGGCGACTATAAGCGTTTCTGGCGAAGCGCATTGACGCAAAACGGCGCTGGAGCTCGATTTCTTCTTTGACAGAGGACTTGTCGGCAATGGAAACTAGCTTCACAACCCATGACGAAGCACGACAGAAAGCACAAGGACGCCGGAAAGAAGGCATCGATTACGGTCCGGCAAATCGCCGAACTGGCAAATGTTTCTCTTGGGACTGTTTCCCATGTCTTGAACGGATCCGCCACTGTACAGGAAGTCCGCCGCAAGCGCGTGATGGATGCGGTAGAGAGTCTCGGCTACCAACCCAGCCAGTTGGCGCGCGGCTTGCGCAGCAATTTAACCGCCATGCTGGGTATGATCATTCCCGATATCACCAATCCATTTTTTCCTGGTGTTGTGCGCGGCGCCGAGGACATCGCCTATAAGCACGGCTATCGCCTGGTGCTCTGCAATACCGATAACGACTCGGCGAAAGAGATTTCCTATCTCACTGATCTTCGGTCGTTCCGTCCTTCCGGCCTGCTGATTATTCCTTCCGCGGCCGAGGCACTGATGCGAAGATCTGCACGGTTCCGATGCGCATATCGTTTTTGTGGACCGCTGTCCGACCGAATGGGACGGCGATTTTGTGACCGTCGACAATGAGGGTGGGGCGTATCAGGCCGGTCTTCACCTTCTAGGTCTCGGTCATCGGAAACTTGCGGTCATCACCGGACCGCTGAATGTGAGCAATGCCGCCGATCGCCTCCGCGGATTTCAACGCGCGGTGAAGGAGTGTCGGAATCGATATTGGACCGGAATACATCCAGGAAGCGCGGTTTACCAGCGAAAGCGGTTATACGGCCTCACTCCGGCTCTTGCAGATGCTGCCCCGCCCAACCGCCATCTTCGCCTCGAATGATCTGCTGGCTTGTGGCACGCTGTCGGCAGCGGAGCACCTGGGTTTGCGCTGCCCGGAAGATGTTTCTGTTGTCGGCTTCGACAACCTGGAGTTTGTCGAACACACCGCGCCGGCGCTCACTACGGTGCATCAATCCGGTTATCAGATCGGAGCTACAGCCTGCAGGATGCTGCTGGAAAGAATCGCCGATGAAAACAGGCCTCCGCAGCGCGCGGTGCTTCCCACGGAGCTTACGGTGCGCAATTCCACCATGCGCGCTAAGGGAATGCAGCAAAAGCGGAAGCGCTTGCCGTCGAAACAGCATGGCTGACCGGACGCGGAATTCGCCGCCAGCCTTTCTCCGTTGACAATCCCGCAGCCAACTGTTAGCCATACATTTGCGTTCGTTTTTTGAAAGGATTCAAAACGTGCGCGACTTACCCCCTCGCGGGTGGAAAGGAGGGTAGCTCCATCTACGAACCAAAGAGTTACGCGGCCCAACTCGCGTTCATGCTGGTGAGCATGTTTTGCTGGGGATCCTGGGCCAATACCCTGAACCTTTCGCCGGGTTGGCCCTTTCAACTTTTTTATTGGGATTACGTGATCGGCATTCTGCTGGCCAGCCTCGGATGGGGGATGGCGCTCGGCGGCGGCGCGCACATTTTCTTTTCTGCGTTGAAGGCAGCGAGCGCCTCCCACATCGCGTGGGCAATTGCCGGCGGAATGGTTTTCAACGCGGCGAATCTCCTTCTGGTTGCAGCCATTGGAGTGGCTGGATTGGCCGTGGCGTTTCCGCTCGGCATCGGTTTGGCTCTGATCATCGGCGTGCTTCTGAATTACTTTCTCTCTCCGGCGGCCAATCCATCGCTGCTCTTTGCCGGAGTGGGTTTGGTGGTGCTGGCGCTGATCGTGGACGCGGCCGCATATCGCAGGCGGGAAACCGGCCCGCGGCACATCAGCTCCGCGGGAATCGCATTGAGCCTGCTGGCCGGGGTGCTGATGGGCCTGTTTTACCCTCTCGTCGAACGCGCTTTGCAGGGTGCGCGCGCGCTCGGCCCGTACAGTGTGGTCCCCTATTTCGCCGCCGGGGTTGCCTTGTGCTCGCTCCCCGCAAACTATTGGCTGATGCGGCGGCCCCTTCCCAAACAAGAAAAAACTTGCTTCGCGCAATATTTTGCGGGAAAACCTATTTGGCACTTCTGGGGATTGCTCGGCGGCGGCATCTGGTGCACGGGAGCGGTATTGAACTTCGTCTCCTCCCGCGGAGAATTTGTCGGTCCTGCCGTTGCGTATGCTCTCGGTCAAGGCGCCACAATGATCTCCGCAGCCTGGGGCATTTTTCTCTGGCGCGAGTTTCACGGGGCTCCGGCGGCAGCACGCCGTCTGGTTCCGCTGATGTTCGTATTGTTTCTAGCCGGACTCGGCGCAATTGCCCTTGCGCCTGTGATCCGGTAACTTGAACCGTTTTCCGGAATACGTGATGATGACGACGAAATCCATTGTGGTAGTTGGCAGTATCAATCTCGATCTGGCTGTCTCCGCGGCGCGCAATCCGCACGCTGGAGAAACGATTTTGGGGACGGGATTCGATGTCTTCACCGGCGGCAAGGGAGCCAACCAGGCAGTTGCCGCTGCGAGACTCGGCCATGACGTTCACATGATCGGCAAACTTGGCGGCGATAAGTTTGCCGCCCAGTTGCTGAAAGATCTCGATGACGCCGGCGTCCATACAGAAACAATCACCCCAACCAGCGGGCCATCGGGCGTCGCACTGATCATTGGCACGGATTCCGGCGAGAACCGGATCATCGTAATTCCTGGAGCAAACGATCAGCTATTGCCATGCGACATTGAGCGGAATTCCACTTTGATCCGGAATGTCGGAATTGTGCTGACGCAATTGGAAATACCACTCGAAACCACGGAAGCGCTGGTGGAACTGACTTCCCGTCACGGCGTGCCGTTGATTCTCGATCCCGCGCCCTTCCGCTCGTTGCCCGCTGAAGTGCTGCGTAAAACGGACTGGATCACGCCCAACGAAAGCGAAACGCAATTGCTCATCGAGAGCACTCTGCCTGTTTCCGACGATCGACTTCAGGAAGTTGCGGAGTACCTTCTGAGTCGAGGGCCTCGAAATGTATTGCTCAAGCTGGGGGAGCGCGGCGCGTATCTCGCGACACAGGATGGCGCGCGAACATTCATTCCCCCATTCTCTGTTCGTGCAATCGATACGACCGCGGCCGGTGATGCATTCAACGGGGCCTTCGCCGTGGCCCTGGTGCGCGGCTCTCTTCCGGTCGACGCGGCCCGCTTTGCGTCAGCGGTCGCGGCCATCTCCGTTACAAGGCGCGGCGCGCTGCCTTCCATGCCGACACAAGCCGAGGTTGATTCTTTCCTGACCGAACAGTCCAAAACTCAATTGGAGGCGACGCAGTGAAAAAATCTCTTTCTAAAGTCAGATGTATAGCGAGTTTCCTGTTGCTGGCGGTTTTTGCCGCACCACGCGGGGGCGCATTCGCACAAGCTCTTAAACCGGCAGTCGCCGGCCCGCAGAAAATCATCCTCGATACCGATATCGGCGACGACATTGATGACGCGTTCGCGCTCGCGCTCGCGCTTTCCAGTAATCGGGTTCAACTTCTCGGGGTGACGACTGCCTGGGGCAACACCGATCTGCGCGCGCGACTCGTGGCGCGCCTGCTTGCGCAGGCTGGGCACAGCGGCATACCCGTTGCCGCCGGTCCGAAGACCACGATTGACCTCGCGAGGTTCCCATTCACGCAAGCGCGATGGGCCTCCCAGTTTCCCGAACCTCAAAACGGCTGGCCCAATGCCGTCGATTTCATTCTCGACGCCATTCGCAAAAATCCCGGGCAGATTACATTGATCGGGATCGCGCCGTTCAGCAATGTGGGCGCGTTGATCGACAAAGATCCCGCGACTTTCCGTAAATTGAAGAGAGTGATCATCATGGGAGGGTCCATTCATCGCGGCTATGGCGATCTCGGCTATCTTCCGGATCACGGACCGGTTCCGGAATACAACGTCCTGATGGACATCCCGGCGGCGAAAAAACTCTTTGCTTCCGGCGTGCCTATCTATGAGATGCCGATGGATTCCACGCAAAATCTCAAGCTCGATTTGGTTCTTCGCAACATTCTTTTCAGCCAGGGGACGCCACTCACCGACGCTTTGACCCAGCTGTACCACCAGTGGACAGCTTCCACCAGATTTCCAACACCGACGTTATGGGATGCCATGGCGGTCGCCTACGCCATTGATCCTGCCATCTGCCCTACCCAACCGATGCATATCGTGGTGGACGATAAAGGCTATACCCGAGTCGAGCCGGGCCGCCCCAACGTGAATGTCTGTCTTCACTCCGATTCAGATCGTTTCTTCCACTTCTACATTCCCACCGTTCTCGGCGAGAGCGGTTCCCAATTGAACCGGTAGGGATCAGAATGCGGAAGCCCGCTTCTCTCGGGTTGCTGACACAAATAATTTGTTACGCCTTGCACAAAAAAATCTTCAGGGGCGATTGACAAGATTTCCAAGTGGTGTTTATAGTGTTTTCCGGATTGATTTTGAAACGTTTCATAACACGAACCGCAAATCGTTCCTGGCCTGACATGCTCCGGCATATCGGCTCTGATACATTTTCGAATCCCTTGACTCGATCGCTGCCAAAAATTGAAAGGTGATTGATTATGATCAGAATCTGGACATGGAAAACTCATCTCACGCTTGTCGCCATCCTGCTGCTTTTCCCCTTTGCGCGAGCAGCATTTGCCGACAATTATCCTAGCGATGCCGGCATTATCAACGTGAAGGATTACGGCGCTAAAGGGGATGGAATAACCGACGACACGGCGGCCATCAACGCAGCCATCAACGCCAGCACACCCAGCGTCAATACCGGGAACTATTGGGGACAGGCTGCAATTGTCTATTTTCCCAGCGGGACCTACATCATCTCTAGCCCACTGATCAAACAGGAGGGATCGGGGGTTTACACCTACGGGATGGTGCTGATCGGCCAGTCCATGAAAACCACGACAATCAAGCTGGCCAACAATTCTTCGGGATTCGGTGATCCGAGCAATCCCAAAGGAATGATTTTTCCCACTTCCGATCCCAATTATGGCTACTCCCCATCGCCGGGCAACGGAAATGACGCTTATCAGAACACGATCCAGGATGTCACCATCGACATTGGAACCGGAAACCCGGGCGCGATCGGGATCGATTATCTGTGCAACAACCTGGGAGCAATTCGGAACGTAACCGTCGATGCCCCGTCGGGAAGCGTCGGAGTCACGGGAATTTCCATGGTTCGACCGCTGATCGGTCCTGCGCTGCTGGAGAATGTGGTCGTGAACGGTTTTCAGGTTGGCCTGGATGTTGCCAACCTGCAATACAGTCTTACGCTCGACAATGTGACGCTGAAAAATCAGACCGTGGCCGGTCTGCGCAATGCCCAGAACCAGATCACCGCCAATAACCTCACCACAACTACAGCGGGGCCAGCCATCGTAAATTCCAGTTCGGATGGCGAAATCGTTTTTGCCGGTGCGGTTTTGCACCGCGCTTCCGGCTATTCCGGCAACCTGATTTCGAATCAGGGAACACTAGTTTTTCGAAACACAAATACAGTTCAGGGCTATCAGTCCTTTACCGGCTCCAATCTGCCGAACAATGTCGTCAATGGAATGCTGACTCCGACGATGTTCACCAACGGTGTCGGCGGCGTATACAACACCAACATTCCGATCGTTAATCCGCCAGCGGCCATTGAAACTTCTCCTTCGACCTGGGCAAATGTCGTTTCCTATGGCGGCCAGGCCAGCGCCGACTTTACCGACGTGAACGACAATGTCTCCAGCCCTGTCGACGCCAGCGTCGGAATTCAGGCAGCGATGAATTCAGGGGCATCGACCGTCTATTTCCCTCACGGCGTTTATTACATTTCGCAGCCGATCACCATTCCTGCATCAGTCCAGCGGATTGTGGGATTCGATTCGAGCATTCATCCCATGATTTATGAAAGCTGGCGGACTGAGGGAATGTTCAGGATTCTGACAAATGCGTCCACGCCGCTAACCATCGAGCAGCTAAGGTTCGATAATTCGAACGATGGAACTCAATTGGCTCTGGAACAGTCCAGCAATCGGACCGTAGTAGTCCGGGATACGATGTTTCCCGGAACGCTCTCCATGAACCGTTCAGCCAGCGGCGGCCCCTTGTTTTACGAAGACACCAGCGCAGCGGGCAGTGGTGTCACGGTCGCAGGTCCGGCAAGTTTTGAGGCCCGTCAATATGATTTCGAAGCATGCGGCATCCTCAGCCAGAATGGCGGCTGTCTCCTGCTGAACCAAACCCCTGCAGTGATTCTTGGCTTCAAGGATGAAGATGAAGTCACTCAGGTGATCGCCCAGAACGGATCGAATGTCGATCTTCTCGGCGGGCTTGCTTTTATGGTTTACAGCGCCACGGACCCATCCAATATGCTGCTGTATGCAAATAACTCAACCATTACAGCTTCTTTTAACGAAGCAGTGATTGATCCATGCTGCCATATCGTGAATTACCTCGACCAGGTTGTGAACGGCAATTCCTTTTTCACGCCGGCCAGCAATTATCCCAGCCGTTCCGATACCGGTCACGTGGTTGGAATGCTGACAACGGGCCCGCTGGTGATTATGCCGTCGAGCGAACAGGTAGCTGCCGGAGGCACAGTGGCCATCCCTGGGACCCAATTCATCGATGCACTTGCGCAGAGCAACCCAGGCAATATGACCGTGAATGTTCATGCGGGCACAGGCACTGTCTCCATGACGGATGGGAATGGCAATCCAATTCCCGGTTCTGGTACTGGCTCTATCCAGTTCAATGGGACCTTCGCCCAGGTCAACGCAGCGCTGGCCACGCTGACCTATACCGCTGGAACCTCAAAAGGTACGGATACCGTCACCGTGAACCCCTACGACCAAGTGGGCGCGAATACCACGCAGTACGCCTATATGGTGGTTGGCGGCCAAATAAACGCCGCCCCGGCCAAAACCGCCGCGGCCCGGACCGGGGCCGCAGGACCGAGATAGACGGAATTTATTTCTGAAGCGCTTTTAAGGAAGACATCGTTCAAGGCTCCGAGGACGGTGCAGCTGATAGCGGAAGGGGTTTGTTTTCGGTCTTGTCACTAGAACTAGTCTCATAACTAGATTTGTCATTCCGAGCCAAGCGCAGCGAAGTCGAGGAACCGTCTGTTTGCCGGCCAAACGCGATTAATCGCGACCGGAAAATTCACTCACGGGCGCGATCCAACAATCCTGTATTGCGCAGGACTCGTCTCACTTTCTTCGGCGACACGGAAAGGCGCTCGGCGACCCTGGAAATCTTCTTGCTCTCTCGCAGCCATACTTTCGGAATTACGATCTCCGCGAATTCCTCGGTGATCTGCTGAAACGTCTTCTCGCCGACCATCCCTTCCGACCACGCGCGCAGCGTTTCGTCGATTCCGGACGAGCGCAATACGCGCGACTTCAACTGGATGAGATCCTCCCATAGGTAATCGCGGTCTTCCGGCTGCAACATCGTGGAGGCCTGCGCCGCGCACTGCTTCGCTTCCTCCCACTCCTGAAAAAAGTCGTTGGCATAGGTGATGCCGCGCACGATAGTCGCCGCCGCCAACAGTCTGCGGTTCTGCGTATGTTTCGCAAGCGACACCGCGTCTTCCGCAAAGCGTCGCGCGTTGTTGGCATAGACTGCAACGTCTGCATCTTCGCCAAGCTGCTCCTCGACGCGCATGTTTTCAACTAAGGCTTCCAACGTGCGGGCGCGCGCCATAAGAATGTGATCGTTCCTGGGCTCGGCGAGCTCATACGCCTTCTGCGCCTGCGCTTCCGCCTGTCCGATATCGCCGCGATCGAGATGCAGATAGCCTGCATTTACAAGGACAGATCCCGTTCCACCGTGATGATGATGCAGCGCGTAGATTTCGCCCGCCTGCCGCAGTTGCTCCAGCGCTTCGTGGCATAACTGCGCGTATCGGATGTGATGGCTGCCATCCTGAGAGACTCGGCCGGACTTCCGCGCGTTCGCGCGCGTGGCTCGCGAATCGATTCGCTTCCGCAGATGGAGGGCCACCAACCGCTTGACGTAAGCGGCGTTGACCAGAACGCGCGCAAGGTTGCGGTGGGTCGCATCGTGCTCGGAAAATATGGAGATGGCGCGCTGATAATGTTCCAGCGCCTCCGCGTATTCTCCAGCGCGCCGAACAATGCGCCCGCGCGCGGACTCAATGTTCGCAAGCGACAGCGCATCGTCTGTGTGCTTCAGTTGCCGCTCCGCCAGATCGAACAGCCGCAGGGCCTCTTTCGGGCTTCCTTTTTGAAAAAGAAGCCATGCTTCCTGTATCTGGATCGCCGCCGCCATTTGCAGCGCGTTCATCTGCTGCGCCAGCTTGCGCGCCTCGACGATGTGGTGCAGCGCGGTCTCGTATTCTCCCTTCTTCCGGTGAGAGCGGCCTTTCCAGAAATGCGCGATCGCAAGGCAATGCGGATCGCCAAGCTCGCGTTCCACTTTCAGCACAAATCCGAGAAGCTCGATGGCCGTATCGGCGTCCTCAGATAGCATGGCGCGAAAGGCCGAACAAATCTGCAGCAGCAGATAATCTCGCAGAGGCATCGCGGAACGATGGGCGGCCGTGAAGTGTGTCAGCAATTCGTCCAGCAAAGAAATATCTTTGTAGCCGACATCGATCCATTCCGCGACACAGAGCGACAGCGTCGCGATTTGCGGATCGCCGGATTGCAGGTTCCTGATCGAATGAGCTGCCTGGTCCAGCAAACGCGTACCATCGGCGACACGCCTCTCGATCGAGGCCTCTCGCAGCCGTTGCAGCAGGTTGGGTTTCAATGCCATCGAGCGTCGATTATACCGCGTAGGCCAAATCGGTCGAGAAGCGAACAGCTTTCCCAAAACAAGCGTGTCCGGCACTATCCAAGAACTGCCGCGATCAGATTAACGAAGCAACTAGTGGATATTCTCGCGATTTCGGAAGATGATATGGCCCGCAGTTTGAAACGTCCGAATCGGACGTGCGCCCGATAGGACCGCGTGGCCTTGCCGCATTCTCCATAGAACGAATCTACTCAAGTCAGCGGGCAAGAAATTCTACACGCGAGGGCACATCTCCATGAGTGCGATCGGAACCAACAATTTCACCACTTCAGACACTTTCCCGAAAACCGGCAAGTTTATCGGCGCGCGCGACGTACTCGCTTCGCGGGAAACGCCCAAGAGCACGGAGCAACAGCACTTCCACCGCTTTGGCGGCGCGGAAGCGGAAGGTAGCGGCTCCATGCTGCGCCTGCTGGGCGGAAAGGGAGCGGCGCTGGCGGAGATGACCCGGCTCAGTATTCCAGTGCCGCCAGGATTCACCATCGACACGGATGTTTGCCGTATCTTTCTGAAGGAGGGAAAGGCGCCGCATTGGTTTGCCGCGGATTTGGCCCAGGCGCTCCGCTGGCTCGAAAAAACGCAAGGCCAGGCCTTCGGCGGCAATCACGATCCGTTGCTGGTCAGCGTGCGCTCCGGAGCCGCGATCTCCATGCCCGGAATGATGGACACGGTGCTGAACGTCGGATTGAACGATGAGAACGTCCTTGGCCTGGCGGACCGCCATGGAAGCCTTCGGTTTGCGCTGGATTCCTATCGCAGACTGCTCCAAATGTTTGGAAGCGTCGTCCTTGGCGTGCCGAAAAAGCACTTCGACTGCGCGCTCGATTCCGTAAAGGATGAATGCATGATCGGCTGCGACGCCGAACTGGATGAAGTCGGCCTGGAGATTGCGATCCAGAGATTCAAGCAAGCGATCCAGTCGTATGCCGGGCGACCTTTCCCCGTGGATCCGCGCGAGCAACTGGACATGGCGATTTGCGCGGTATTCGACTCCTGGAAAAATGAGCGCGCGCGGCACTATCGCCGGATCCACAATATTTCCGACGATCTCGGCACCGCTGTCACCGTCCAGTCCATGGTCTTCGGCAATTACGGCAACAACAGCGGAACAGGCGTCGGCTTTACGCGAAATCCCTCTACTGGCGAGCACATTCTATTCGGCGAATTTCTGCCCAATGCGCAAGGCGAGGACATCGTCGCCGGCAGCCACACGCCCACTCCGCTCGCCGAGCTTGCGCTGGCGATGCCCGATATCTATCGCCGACTGGCGGAGGTCACGTCGCGGCTCGAAAGGCATTACGCGGACGTCCAGGACTTCGAATTTACGGTGCAGAACGGCAAGCTGTTCCTGCTGCAAACCCGCGCCGCCAAGCGGAGCGCCCGCGCGGCAATCCGCACTGCGGTCGAGATGGCGCAGGAAGGACTGATCTCCAAAGTAGAGGCAATTCGCCGCGTGCCGTCTGGTGCAATCACGGAAATTCTTTCTCCGCAGCTCGATCTGGACGGCCTGGACGCGCAGCCCATCGCGCGCGGACTTGCCGCGTCTCCCAGTTCCGCCGCCGGCCAGATTGCGCTCACGACAGATCGCGCCGTTCTGCTCGCCGGGAAAAATCGGGAACACCCTGTCATCCTTGTGCGCCAGGAGACTACGGCGGACGACATTGAAGGCATGCATGCCTCGGTTGGATTTCTTACAGCGCGAGGCGGCGCGACCAGCCATGCCGCCGTGGTTGCGCGCGGCATGGGCAAATGCTGCATCACCGGCGCAAGCGGAATCGAGGTAGACGAAGCGGAGGGGACCGTGCGCATAGGAAGCTGTGTATTGCGCGAGCAGGACTGGATTTCTTTAGATGGCAATACGGGCAGAATCTTCGCGGGCAAGCTGCCGCTGCGTGCGGCGGAAGCCGCGGAAATGCACCTGGAAACACTGCTGGCCTGGACTCGCGACACGCGAGAAGCGAAAGTGCGTGCAAATGCGGACACGCCGGAAGATGCGCGGCGCGCTCGCGAAAGCGGCGCAGTCGGAATCGGCCTCTGCCGCACGGAGCACATGTTTTTCGCGCCCGATCGTCTCCCGCAGATGCGGGCGATGGTATTAGCTTCCTCGCTGGACGAGCGGCGGAGATCGCTGAAAGCCCTGCTGCCGATGCAGCAAGCCGACTTTGAAGACATATTTCGCGCCATGGCCGGCCTGCCAGTCACAATCCGGCTCATCGATCCGCCGCTCCATGAATTCTTGCCGGATCGCGAGGAAGTGAAGGAGCAATTGGTGCACGCCTCGAAGCACGGAGCAGACGCGGAGGAAATATCCCGCCTGGAAAGCCTGCTTCAGCGGATCGGGCAATTGAGCGAAGTCAATCCGATGATGGGCCATCGCGGCTGCCGCCTGGGAATCACCTATCCAGAAATCATCGCCATGCAGGTGAAAGCAATTTTGCAGGCCGCACTCCAGGTGGAGAGCGAAGGAGTGAAGGTTGAGCCGGAGATTATGATTCCCCTTGTCTCCTGCGTGGAAGAAATTCGCTACCTGCGAAATGTAGTCGAGCTCGCAGCCGATGAAGTCTTTCAGCAGCGGCGGAAGGTCACGCCGTACCGCCTGGGCGCCATGATCGAGCTGCCGCGGGCCGCGGTGTGCGCGGCATCCATCGCGCGCGAGATGGATTTCCTTTCCTTCGGCACCAACGATCTGACGCAGATGACCTATGGCTTTTCGCGCGACGACGCTCGCAAGTTCATCGATGAATATCTGGAGCGCGGCATCCTGAAAGACGATCCATTCGTGACCCTCGATCAGGAAGGCGTGGGCGCGTTGATCGCCATGGCGATCCGTGAGGCGCGCAACGCCAAGGCATCGATTAAGATCGGCGTCTGCGGCGAGCACGCGGGCGACCCGCGCTCCATCGACTTCTTCCGTTCGGTCGGCGTGGACTACGTCTCCTGCTCACCGGCGAGAATTCCGCTGGCGCAACTGGCGATGGCGCAGGCCTCGCTGCAACCCGCATAGCGACTCGCAATTCTGAAGCTTCGGCGGCACGGTCTCGCGTGCAGGAAGACTAACTCGCTGCTAATATCCGGCCGCGTTCACGCGATTTTCCAGAGGCTCTCCGGCAAGATAACGGCGAACCTGCGCAGCCGCGAAGCGATATGCTCTCCCAGAAAATTCCGCTACTGAACCGGCGACGTGTGGCGTGATAAAGCAGTTGGGCGCGGACCATAGTGGATGGCTGCTCGGCAGCGGTTCCGGATCGGTCACATCCAGCACCGCACGGATGCGCCTCGCGTTAAGTTGCGCCACCAGCGCATTCGTATCGACAACCGGACCCCGCGCGGCATTGATCAGAATCGCTCCTTCCTTCATTCGCGCCATGGTTGCGCCGTTCATCAGTCCGCGTGTCTGATCGGTCAGTGGTACCAGCAGCACGACGACATCGGCCTCCGGCAGCATCTTGTCCAGATCCGCGATGGTGGCAACGCCGGGCTTCGCGGTCCGCGCGACGCGCAAAATCTCCACGTCGAACGCTGTGAGAAGCCGCTCCACCAGAACGCCGATTCCGCCGTACCCCACAATCAGCACCCTCTTCCGCGCTAGCTCCTCTCCGAGTACCCGGTAGTGAAGGACGGAGTCGTTATGGGTGCGCTCCGGGACGTGTAGTATCGGCGACTTTCCGTTCAGGAGCTGCCCATCCCAGAAATGTTCGCGCTGGCGATCGCGAAATTCCGGAAAGTGCTTCAGCGACCCAAGAATCGCCGCGACAACCCACTCCGCAACAGGAATGTTATGGATTCCCTGGCCATCGCACAGCACGATTCCTTTCGGCAGCCACGGCAGAATCCAGTCCACGCCGGCAAGCAGGCACTGCACCACTTTCACTCCACGCAAATGCGGAAATATCGGCGTGGCAGACCAGCCGAACGAAGGCGGAATCCAGAATTCGATCTCCGTATCGCGGTCCAGATCGTCCGGAAGGAAAACGATTTCGACGTCCTGTTTGGGAAATTCCTGAATTGAATGCTGGGAAATACTGTCGGGCAGACCCACGCGCACCATGGCCCGATGATAACCAGCGCGGAATTGCGCGGCAACTCGCAAAAGGCCGCCGATCGGAGATCGTTACGGCCCAGCTTCTATGTACAATCGATACCTTCCGCTCGAATCCTCGCCACGCACCCGTCGCCAGTGGATAATGGAGGCAGTGGTCAGTTTCAAAATTTTCACCCTTCATGCCGCGCGCGGCATGGCGAGAAACCCGCTAAGATCCCAGTGATGGCTATGAAAAAAAGACATGCGCTCACGATCGCATTGTCGCTCTGTGGCCTGGCGGCGAATTCGGCATCGGCCCAGCAGCGCCAGGTGGAAACCACTCCCCTGCTTGATGCAGGTTTCCACGAGATGTACAACCTGCAGTTCTCGCAAGCGCACGCGACGTTTGCCAAATTCATGGCGGAGCATCCCATGGATCCCATGGGTCCGGTTTCGGACGCGGCGGCCTACTTGTTTTCGGAGTTCAATCGCACCGGCGTTCTGGACATGGCGCTTTTCACCAACGACAAAAGTTATCTCCATCACAAGAAGGACACCTCGAACCCCGCGGTGGAAGCGGCCTTCAACCGGCAGTTAGACAAGACGAACCAGCTTGCCGACGCGGTTCTTGCAAAAAGTCCGCAAGACGCCACGGCGCTGTTCGCTAAAACGCTCGCCTATGGACTCCACGCCGACTATGCGTCCCTGATCGAACGGCGCGACATTACTGGGTTTGAATATACGAAGTCCGGCAGCGCCTACGCCCACCAACTGCTCGCGGCGGACCCCCATGCGTACGACGCCTATCTTGCCGTGGGGATGGAAAATTACATTCTCGGACTGAAGCCCGCGCCGGTGCGCTGGCTGCTTCAGATTGCTGGGGGAGAAACGAACAAGGTGCTGGGCGAAAAAGACCTGGAGTTGACGGCCGCTCAGGGCCATTATCTGCGGCCGCTCGCCGAGCTGCTTCTCGCGGTCGCGGCGGTCCGGGACAAGGACACGGCGACGGCGCGGGAACTTCTTTCCTCACTAGCCAAAGAATTTCCAAACAATCCTTTGTATGCGGAGCAGTTGGCGAAGCTCGGATAGATCGCCCGCTTGAGGGCTAAGAAAACTCCCATCTCAACATCGAGCTTTAGCGCGCCCGCACACTCGGGCCAATAAAAAACCCCGCAAAAGCAGGTCTCTCCACTCCGTTACGCTCCGGTCGAGATGACAAGTTTATTACGCTGGAAACCAATGACTCAGGAGACGAGAGGATCACGTTTCCGGTGCACAAAGAGAAAAAGGCGTGGAGATTATCCACGCCTTTTGTGCTGCACAGTGTGTCGCTTGTTTTATGGCAGATAGTAACGGAGCGAGGTCCACAGGCCGTTGTCTGTGCCCTTTGCGCCGCCGCCCGGGTTGGTTGTGCCGCCGGCCCCGGACCACAGATCGCGCTCAAAGTGGCTGTACTGGATCCCCTGACGGATTCTTCCTTTCGATCCGTTGTAGAAGTTGAACCAGTAGCCGACGGTGAGTTCCTGCACGTCCTTGTTGTTGCCGCTGCAATCGGACGGAGCAGCGGGGGTATTGGAGGCGGTGGGAACCGGCTCCGTGTTGCAACCGGACATATTGGTGAGCGGCGACCCGTAACCGACGTTGCCGAAGTAGCGGCGGTATACGTAATCTCCGCCGTAATTGCTGTAAAGGTTCAGGTTTTTCGTCGGGTTCGCTTCCAGCGTGGCGAGTGCGGAAAAGGCTCGCAGCGGAGCAATCTGGGCGTCGGGGCGAAGAGTAACGTCGGCAATGGTAGAGTCGCCATAACGCCCGACTCCCATGCCGTACAGCCCTTTCAAGCCGATCGTCACCTTCTTCTGGAGCGGCTCAACGCGGAAGCCGCCGCCTATCCCGCCAGTGAAGGTTGTGTCGTTGTACGCACCAACAGACGAGGGTGTTGTGGCGTTGCCATTTGGATAGATGCGGTCGCGGAAGAATCGTCCAACACCGAAGACTTCATAGTGCCCAAAACCCGGCTCGAAGACCGCCTTGGCGATGAAATCAGGAGCTATGTTGAAGGAGTAGGTGGACTCCAGGTCGTACAGACCGCCGCCGACGCCGATCGAGCCGATTAACAGGTTGGTGGGCAAGCTGCTGCCCGCTGGGCTCAGCATCTCAGCATTCTCCGCCGATGCGCCCAGCCACAACTTGTGGTTGAAATCCTTATACACCCGGAAAGCGTACTGCCGCGTCCATACAAAGCCGGCGGTATATTGGGGGTCGATGGTTCCAGGCAGCGGCTCCGTGCCATTCTCCATGCCCTTCCCAGTCTCTGTCGCCAGGGACCACATTTGTCCGGCCACAGCCGTCCATCCGTTGTTCATCGCCGCGCGCAGCCACAGTTGCCGTTGCCGAACGACGTAGCTGTTCGACTGGTTGTTGTTGGAGGTGATGCCGGTGCCGAGCCAGTCCATTTCGTAATAGCCAGTCAGCGTCGCGTTGTCAATTTTGCCGGTGGCCTTGATCGCGATGCGGGACTGACGGGCGGAACCGTAGAACTCGCTCAACTGGGCGCCATTGGCATTCTGGAGCGGAATGCTGGTGAACGGCGTATTGATGCCGCCGCCAGTGGCCGCGCTACGGTACACAGTCGCGGCTTCAATAAAGCTTCCCGCGGGTGAAATCGTGATGCCTTTGTAATAGATGCTATCCGGGTGCAGAACTCTTTTCCTCAGCTTTTTCTGCGCCTGCTCCACATTCGCTACGCTCTGCTTCGACTGTTCCGATTCATCGCGGATTCCCTGCACTGCCTGCTGCAGGTTGGTATATGCGGCGCTGTTCTGTGAGCTGGTCTGCTGCGCGGCCTGCACCTGCTGCTGTGCCTGCGCCGCGGTCTGTTGCGCCTGCTGCGCGGAGTCCTGTGCCTGCTGCAATTGCTGATCGCGATTCTGCAACTGCTGTTTCAGCTGATCGATTTCCTGCTGCTGCTGTTGAAACTGCTCGCGCATCTCGCGGATTTGCGATTCGACGCTCGACGGCTTTCTGCGTTTAGCCTTCCGATGTACCGGCGGGTTGGTCGTGCCTGCATCGGTTTGCGCCAGGGCATAGGAGCCCACCAAGGGCGCCGCTGCGATACAAGACGCGAGAATCAGGGATTTCAGTTTGTTCGGTCGATGCTTCATTCGGCCTCTCACTCAAGAATTTTCGAACCAGGAAAACAGCGGACCCCGCACGTAAACGTGCGATTGCCCCGGCACATCCAGAGACGATCGTCTGGGTTGCACCGCGAGTAGTCTTACAGCGCTCTATGAACGTCCTGAAAACAGAATGTGAATGGGAGATGAATTCGCGGGGAAGGTGAGGAAAAGACGGGCAGACCCATTGCGCTCAGCGTGAGCTCAGCCGACAAATGACCAACGCGCTACGGCAGATCGCCGAGTTGATAATTCAACGCGGCCAGCGAAAGCTGATATTCATATCTCGCGTTGACGTTCTCAATCGAGGCCTGCGTCTGCGCCAACTGAGACTGGCTCAATTCCACGATCGAACTCAAGCCAAGTTTGTACCGAGTCTGGGAAAGATTCAACCCCAGATTCGCCGCCTGCAGAAACTTTTGCGTGACCGCAATTTTCTGATACGACGTGTTGGTCTGCAGCCACGCATCGCGCACATCCCGCACCACTCTGTCGCGCAAGTCCCGCAGATTTTCCTGCGCCGCTCGTGCGCGGTCGTCCGCAGCATTCGCCTCGGCCGTATAAAGAAAGCCATTGAAGATGGGAACTTTCAGACTGACGCCAATCGCTCCAAACCAACTGGTGGTGAAATATTCGCCGTCGCGGACCGGCGTTCCACCCACCACGCCCATCGTCCGCAAGGTGGGCAGCAACTGCTCTCGCTCCGCGCGGCCATACTTTTTCGCCGCCTGCTGATCGTAATCGAGAGCCATCAGGTCGGGCCGCTGCTTCAGGGCCATCTGGACCAGCGCATCTGCATCGGGTGGCGGCAACTGCAGGTTTTCTCCGGTATCGACCAGCGTGTATTGCATCGGATGGTCGAATCCCATCACCGCCGTCAATGCATTCAGGTCGGATTGATATTGCGTCTGCGCGTCCAGCAGCAGCAACTTCGCCTGCGCCAGGTCCTCTTCCGCAAAGGCGAGATCGATGTCCGAGCGCAGTTTGTTCTTCGTCAATTCCGTGATCTGCTGATCGGTGGTGTTTCGGGTATTGACAGTCTGTTCCGCGACCTTGATCAGCGCCTGCGCCTCCAGCGCATTGTAGAACGCCTGGTCGGTGACGAGAACCACATCGAGCCGGCTGGCCAGCGCGTTCGCGTTTTGTGCCTTCTCATACAGCTTGGAAGACGCGATCAGGTTCGAAGTATGGCCGAAATCGGTGATGAGTTGATGAAAGTCCAGGCCGCCGCCGGCATGGGTAATTAGCCGCGACGACCGCAATTCATCGAAGGAGAATCGACTTCCGCTCGCCGCGTCGGAACCGACCGCGCCTCCCTCCAGTTGTGGCAGGTAAGCGGACCTGGTTTGGCGATACACCTGGTGCTGCGCCCGCGCCAGCAGTTGACCGACCCGCACACGCGGATTGTTGCGGATCGCGATCTGCTCCGCTTCTCCAATTGTCAGCCGGTCGGGAATTGCAGGGACCAGGCCGGCCTCGCTGGACTGCTTCAGCGCTTTTTCGGACGGAATCTCCATCGGCCGCGCGGCTGGTGTCTGCGCCGCTACCGCGGAGGCGTCCGCATTCTGCGCCTGGATGTTGTTCGCCAGCATCACCGTGGATGGCGCATCCGCGAGTTTCTGCTTCTGCGCTTGCAAATTTTGCGGAGTGACGCAGAGTGCACACAGCGCCCATACAGCGAAGGTCAACGATGCGAGCGGCTTTTGCATTAGGGCCGAACCTCCATGTCCGGGGTTTGCCAGGGACTACGCTCCTCTTCCTGATGGCGATGGATCAGGTAGTACACCGCCGGCACCAGGAACACACTGACCACCGCCGAGATCAACACGCCGCCCAGCAGCGCGCGAGCCAGCGGAGCGTACTGTTCGCTGCCCGCTTCCAGTCCCAGCGACATCGGGATAATTCCCAGTACCGTCGCCAGCGTCGTCATCATGATCGGGCGTAGGCGGAAACGGCAAGCTTCGATGAGCGCCACTTTCAGCGGCTTGCCTTCGGTCCACTGCTTGCCGACAAATTCGACAATCAGGATGCTGTTCGAGACCGCCATGCCCGTCATCATCAGAAGACCCATCAGCGACATGATGTTCAGCGACGATCCGGTGACCAGCAGCGTAATCACCACGCCGGCCACGCCCGGCGGCACGGCCAGCAGGATGACGAATGGATCGGAGAAGGAAGCAAACTGCGCCATCAGCACCAGGTAGATCAGAACAACAGCCAGCGTCAATCCGATAGCGAAGCTGCGGAAGGAGTCGTGCATGTCGGTAATCGAGCCTCCCACAGTCACCAACGTGCCACGCGGCGGATGGACTCCATCGACAATTTTCTGGATCTGCTTGCCGACCCGGCCCAGGTCTTCCGTCTTGGGCATGATGTACACATTGAAAACTGGCCGCAATTGATAGTGATCGACAACCGTCGGCGTATTGACGTACTTGATGCTGGCGACAGCCTCCAGCGGGATGATGCTGTCGTGCGGGGTCATCGGCGCTTCCACCCCCGACACCCCGTCGCGCGACGCGACTTCCAGCGGATGGCCAGCACGCAACGGAATCTGCTCAAAGTCCTTGATGCTCTGAATCTGGCTGTTGTAGTACTGCACTGTCAGCATGTAATTGTTGCCGGTTTTTGGATCGACCCAATAACTCGGCGCAATCTGACCGTTCGACGTGAGCGCGGTAATCACCCCATCGACCACGTCCTTCTCCGTCAGGCCGAGCATCGCAGCCTCTTCACGGTGCACATTCAACTGGAGTCCGGGATAGCTGATGTCCTCCGGAATCAGCACGTCGCTGACAAGCCGCAATTTGCGCGCCTTCGTCGCGATCTGCTGCGCGATCGCGTAGCCCTGTTTCAAGCTCTGCGTGCTGACCCGGATGTCGAACGGCGCCGGTTTGCCTTGGTTGACCACCGAGTCCACCAGTCCGCCGGTCTGGAAATACGTCTGCACCTCCGGTATTTCCCGGTTCAGTCGCCGGCGCACTCTTGCCATGTAGGTGTAGCTTCCCACCTTGTGCTCTCTCTTCAGGCTCACCTGGATGAACGCAGTGTCCATCGCTGTGTTGGTGGTGTAGATGGCGGACAGGTCCGGATAGACGCCTATGTTGGAGACAATCATGTTCAGATCGGAAGGCGGAACCACCTGACGAATCACGTTTTCAATGTGTGCGCAGTATTGGTCGGTCAACTCCAGGCGCGTCCCCGGCGGCGCCTTGATGTCGATTACGAATTGTCCGGGATCTGTGCGAGGAAAGAACGCGAGATTCAAAAATGGATACAACGCGACGCCCAGGACCACAAAAAGCGCGATGATCAAGGTCACAAAGACCGGACGCCGCAAGCAGTATGTGACGCCGTCGTCGTACTTCTTTTCCAGGCGATGGTAATAGTGGTTGAAACGCACAACCACAGTCTGGAAAAGGGAAAGGTGCCCGTGTTCCCTCCGCCTTTCTTGCTGAAATTCGGCAATCTCCAACTCAGAAGGTTCGCGTTCCTCCGGGCCGGGCATCTGCCGCTTGCCGGCATGCCCCTCCAGCGTGATGAACTTCGCACAGAACAGCGGGATTACCGTCATTGCGACGATGTAGGACGCAAACATTGCCAGCACCACGCCAAGCGCCAGTGCGGTGAACAGATATTTGCTGACGCCGGTCAGCAGCACCACCGGAAAGAACACGATGGAGGTGGAAACCGTGGCCGCCAGCACCGCGAGGTCTACTTCCTTTCCGCCCTGCTCCGCCGCGACGGCGGCCGATTCGCCCATCTCCATATGACGGAAAATGTTTTCCAGCACGATCACGGAATTGTCGATCAGTCGCGACAATGCCAGTGCCAGACCGCCGAGCACCATCGTGTTCACGGTGCCGCCCATGCCGTTCAGTAACAGAAATCCCGCCAGCACGGAAAGCGGAATCGACAGCAGCACCGCGACGGTAGCCCGGAGGTTACCGAGGAACAACAGAATCATCAGCGCGGTCAGCACCAGGCCCATGCCGCCTTCGCGGATCACGTTGTCCACCGCCATCTTGACGAAAACCGACTGATCGAAGACCACTTTGGCCTTCAATTGCGCAGGAACATCCAGCAAGTGTTTCACCCGCCTGCGAATTCCGCTCACGATCGTGATCGTGTTGCTGCCCCCGCCCTGCTTGAAGATCGGCAGATAGACGGAGTGCTCCCCGTTGACGCGAACGATGTTGTACTGCAACTGTCCGCCGTCTACCGCGTGGCCTACATCTCCCACCAGCACGGAGGAATTGCCGCTGGTCTTCAACGGAATCGAGTTCGCGTCCGACGGCTTCAATACCTGGCTATTCGCGTAGATGTTGTAATCCTTCGGCCCGATCCGCACGTCGCCCGCCGGAAGAATCAGATTCGATGCGTTCACCGCCTTGTACACGTCGTTGATGCTCAACCCGTTGGCTTCGAGCTTCATCGGATCGACGTACACCATCACCTGCCGGTACGTTCCGCCATACGGCTGCGGCACGGATGCGCCTTTTACGCTGGCCACCTGATTGCGAATTTCAAACTGCGCATAGTCCTTCAGCTGCGTCTGGTTCAGGCCCTTGCCTTCCACCGTAATCAGGCACACCGGCAGATTGGAAGCGTCGAACGACAACACCACTGGCGGCAGCGTGCCCGGAGGCAGGCGGCGCAGATCGGCCATCGCCAGATTGGAAATGTTGCTGACATCGGCATTCGGGTCGGTCCCGGCGTGGAAATAAATCTTGATCAGGCTCACGCCCGTCATAGACCGCGATTCAATGTGGTCGATCCCGCTACCCAGCGTAAAAAAACGCTCGAACGTATCGGTGATATCGGCTTCAATCTGCTGCGGCGGCATGCCGGAGTAGAACGTCGCAACAATGACCACCGGAATCTTCACCGCCGGAAAAAGATCGACCGGCATACTCAGCAGATTCACCGTGCCCAGCACAACGATGCCTAGGCAAGCCATCAGGATGAAGAAGGGATACTTAATCGCAAACGACGACATCTACTTCGGCCCTCCCCCATCGGACGGCGGAGTCGATGTCTGCGGCGGGATTAACGGCGGGGTCTGCGGCGATTGCGTCGTTTGCTTAAACGTGGTCAGGTCCAGGTCGACCGGGCTGGGGGTAACCTTTTCTCCGGGCTGATAATCCGTCTGATTTCCAACGATCACACGGTCTCCAGCTTCAACTCCGCTGACGACCTGATAAAAGTTCGCGCCCTGAATTCCCAGCACGACCGGCTTCTTGACGACCCGATTGTCTTTATCGACCGCCAGCACGTAAGGCTGATCGCCTTCGACAATGCCATCGATCGGCACCACCAGGGCGTTCGCGTTCTGCTTCAGTGGAAAGGTGGTGGTGGCATACATGCCCGGATCGAGATGAAGGTCCTGATTCGGAATGTCCACTTCGGTCAGCATGGTCCGCGTGTTGCGGTCGAGCGATCGAGTAAACCGCACGATCTTCGTGCGAATTGTTTCCCCCGTGGCCTGCACCCTCACCACGGCGGGGCCGCCAACCTTCATGTAATCCGCATCGGATGCCGGGATTGGCATGCGCAACCGCAAAACATCGCTTTGCGCGAGGCGGACGATCGGCATCGCGCTCTTGGTTTCATCGGTCCCGGCCGCAATCAACGCGCCGGTGTCGGCATACCGGTACGTGACCACGCCGTTGAAAGGCGCCCGCACATAGGAGTAGGCCTGCATCGCCTTGTATCGGTCGAGGTCGGCCTGGTCCTGGTTCAGTTTGTCTTTGGCGGCGTCGTACGCGGATTTCGCCGCGTCGATATTCGCCTCCGCGGAAAGGTCCTTGGCCTGCGCATCGTCCAATTCCTGCTCCGCGATCAGTCCTGCCTGGGCGGCTGCCGCGTTCTTGAGGCGAGCATATTCCGAATGCACCGCCGTATGGACGGCCACCACCCGCGCCACATTGTTCTTTGTCCGCTGTAGCTCGAATCGGTCGCCGGACAATCTTGCCGCGGCCGCACGCACCTGTGCATTCAACTCCGGCACTTCCAGAATGGCCAGAACTTGTCCGGTGCGGACCCGATCGCCAATGTCCACATAAATGTGCTGGATGTAGCCGGAAACCTCGGCATGAACAAGGATGTCCTGATAGGCCTGAAAAACGCCCGGCACCGTGATCGAACTGCTCGCGCCCTGGCGCCGCACCGTCGCGACCGCCGCTTCTGCGGGCTGGTTCCGAGAGGTCGCTGCCGCCCGCGTTTTTTGGTCCTCGTCTCTGCCGCGTGCGAACCATACCGCGCAGACGATGACAATCACGACCGCCAGAATTGCAATCGTTCGTTTGGAATTGCTCATGGGTAACGTTCCTACCTGTGCCGAAAGGCTGGATTGATCCGCCTGCCGTTTCATGCCGCGCGGGAATGAAGACTACGTAACGACATTCACTGTCGCAGCGACGAGTGGTTCTTACAAGTAAGAAAGTGGAGAGGGAGGGGGTAAAAAGAAGAAATGAGTCAAGCCGGGATGCAGGAGCCTGCCGCCGGAGCGTTGCGCATCTTCCCCGCTGAGCGGGGAACCGTGGCCTTCATCCAGCCGCAGCAGCGCGAAGGCAAATACCAGCGCGAGAAAGAGCGCCGGGGATCCGTGCATCGTCTGTTCAGAGGGAACAGTAACCTGCGGGCGCTCGGTCAGGCAGACCTTGGTCGCCGTCATGCGATGGCCGCCCGCCTGATGCAGTGACTCGTATTGTGTCAACCGGCGATGCACTGCCCAGGTGAAGACCGCCAGCAGCATCACAAACATGCAGACGCTGAACCCGCTCCAGTAGCCGGGCTTTTTCCGTCCGGTTCCGGTGAATGGTGCGCGGTTTATGCTGTGTATCGCTTTCATGCGCGTCTTCAAGTGGAAGCCCAATTGCGATCAACGATATTTTATCGCATCCCGGCTACTCTGTTGTTCTGCTTCGTCCGGTCGCGGAAATCGAACAAAAATCCGACAACGCCTCATCGTGCGACGCAGCCTTGTCCTCCCGCTGTTCCTACGGTTGGACGATGTCGGCGAGAAAAGGTCGCGCGCGAAGATGCCTCCCGTCGGTCGCTGACCGCTCGATTTCATCCCGGCATAAGGGATATAAATAAAGCTGACCGATGCCTGCCCCCACCGCTGCCAGAATCGCGCATAGCCGTCCAACTCTCACTCCCACAGAGCGAATCCAGCGCCGCAGACTCATTTTCCAGGACAGTCTTTCTCTGCTCGGCCTGATCCTGATCGCAACTTGCATCGCCGTTCTTACGTCTTTTTTTTCCGGCTCCTTTCAGGAGCATCGCCGCGTGCTGGAGAAGCGCTGGTTCGCGCGGGGACAGGAGGCGCTGGCCTCCGGAAGGCCGGCGGATGCAGTCCAGGATTTCCGCTCCGCGCTCGCTCTTTCCGCCGGCAATGCCGATTACGAAATGGCTCTTGCGCAGGCCCTGGCCGACTCCGGCCACACGGAAGAGGCTTACACATATTTCTCGAGCTTGCACGACGCGGCGCCCGGCGACGGGTTTTTGAATCTGCAACTTGCGCGTCTCGCCGTCCGACGCCATAATCCGGCGCGTGCCGTGGCTTTTTATCAGGCCGCGCTGAACGGCCTGTGGTATGGCGAGGGAACGGAACGACGCCTGCAAATCCGCCTGGAACTGGCGAATTACCTGCTGTCGCGCGGGCGCGCGAACGAGGCCCAGGGACAACTGCTCGCCGCCGAAGGCAATTCACTGGATCAACCCACCGCCATCCTGGATATTGCCAACCTGCTCGTGCAGGCCGCTGATCCCTCCGACGCGTGGACCGCTTACGGCAGAGTGGAAAGCCATCCTGCCGCCACACCCTCGCAGGTGCTGCAAGCCCTGCAGGGAGAGGCGGAGGTTGCGCAATCGATGGGCCAGTACAAGCGCGCGGCCCAGGCGTTGGATCGCTACATTGTGAAGGCACGGCAGCACCCCGGCGCCGCCACGCCGCAAGAATGGCAGGCCGTACGGCAGCAACGGACGCGCCTGCAGCGGATGCTACAACTGATTCCTTTTTACGCGCTGCCGCCGAAGCAGCACTCCGAACGAGTGCTGCTTGGCGCGGCCATTGCCCACCGGCGATACGCCAGTTGCCTCGCGCGGTTGCGGCCGGCCGAGGGATCCGGCTCTTCCGACTCCAACTCAACCACCTCCGGCCCTGCCGCAGCGAGCGCCACAGCAGCTGCCCCGGCAATCTCCAGCGGGGACTCAGCCGCTCTTACCGCGCTCGGAACACAGTGGACCCAGGAATTGCAATCGTTGCAACCAGCCAACCTGGCGGGCAATGCTCCGCTGGAACAGACCCTGATGAACTGGACCAATCGGGCAGAGATTCTGACAGCAAAGCTCTGCGGGCCTCCCACCGGTAACGATGCGCTACTCTTACAATTGGCCCAGACCCCGGATAAGACAGAGTGAGTGAATCCGACGCAGTTCGCATCCCCCGAAGCTTGGCGCAAAATGTTCTGACCCAACCCGACGCGCCCGCAATTGCCGCGCCTGCCCACGGCGCCCCCACGCTTTCCGATGCGGATATCAACCGCATCGCACCCACCCGCGGCGACCGCCTCTTTCTCATACTTTCCATCTTCATCGGAGTGCTCTCCGGTCTGCTTGTGGTTTGCTTCCGCATCTCGATTGCGTGGCTGCAAGTTCTGCTGCTCGGTTCCGTTCCCCATCCCGGCCAGTACCGTTTATTGCTGGCTCCGATGGGAGTAGGCCTGATTGTCGGGCTGCTGGTGAAATACTTTTTCCCGCAGGCGAAGGGCAGCGGCATCAACCAAACCAAGGCCGCGCTTTATGTTTACAACGGGTACATCTCCGCGCGGACGATGATCGGGAAGTTCATCACCGCGGCCCTTGCCATTGGCTCCGGCCATTCGCTCGGCCCCGAGGACCCATCGCTGCAGATCGGCGCAGGCGTGGCCTCGCTGATCGGTCGCCGTCTACACCTTTCCCGCGAGCGTCTCCGCCTGTTCGCCCCGGTCGGCGCCGCCGCCGGCCTCGCTGCCGCGTTCAACGCTCCGATCTCCGCCATTCTGTTCGTCATTGAAGAAGTCATCGGCACCTGGAGCGCCGCGGTCCTCGGCTCCATCGTCCTGGCGGCGCTTTCCAGCGTCGTCGTCGCTCAACACTTCTGGGGCCGCGAACCCATGTTCCACGTCCCGGCCGTCACGTTCCGCGACAGCAGCGAACTGCTGGCCTACGCCGTGTTGGGCGTCGTCGGCGGATTCGCCGCTGTCCTGTTTTCAAGACTGCTTGGCACCTTGCGACCGTGGCTGCGTTCTCTCCCGGGCTGGTCGCAGCCCATGCTTCCCGCCGCCGCCGGCCTGCTCGTCGGATGCATCGGCTTCTTCGGTTTTCCCCAGGTGATGGGCGCCGGGTACGAGGTCATCGATCATGCCATGCACGGCGAGTATCTGTGGCATGTCCTGCTGGCGCTGGCCATCCTGAAAATCGTGGCCACGACCATTTCCTTTTCCAGCGGAACGCCCGGCGGAATGTTCGCCCCCACGCTTTTCATCGGGGCTATGCTGGGCGCATCTGTTGGGAGCGTGGAAAAAATATTTTTCCCGCACCTGACCGGCTCCGTCGGCGCGTATGCATCTGGTCGGCATGGGTGTGCTGTTTGCCGGCTTCCTGCGCGTTCCGCTCACCAGCGTCTTCATGGTGTTCGAGCTCAGCGGAAATTATTCCGTGGTCTTGCCTGTCATTCTCGCCAATACTCTCGCGTACCTAATCGCGCGCAGCCTGCAGCCGGTACCGATCTTCGAGCAGCTCACACTGCAGGACGGCCTCGTTCTCCCTTCGGTGGAAGAGGCCCGCGAAGAAACTTCATTGCGTGTGGAAGACGCCTTGCATGCGTGGGAAGGCCAGATTTTCGCCGGTTCCGATACGCCCGCCACCATTGCGGCAAAGCTGGAGCAGGAAAAAGAAGACGTTGCCCTGATCCGCTGCTCCGGCAGCCGCTGGTATGTGCTCCCTGCCGCGGATCTTGCGAAGATCATGGGAGCCGTCACATCCGCCAATCAGCCGATCGAGCAACTGCTGCCGGAAGACCGCGTGCCGTTGCTGTATCCCGACCTGCCGCTCAACGAAACGCTGGCCTATTTCCCGCGCTGGCCACTGCTCCCGATCGTGAATCGCGCGGTTTCCGGCCTGCTGGAAGGCGTCGTATCCCAAGTGGACGTGCTGCAGTGCTACCAACAGCACAGTCACAGTTACAAATAGCGTAATGGTTGGGATGATGTTGCAGTAGCGCTATCGACAGAACGGCCATAGTTACAAATAGCGCAATAAGTTTGTCATCCCGACCGAAGCGCAGCGGAGGGACCCGCTGTTTTATGGGGACAACCAGGGGCGCCATGTCTCGCTTCTGAGACCTGGGTTTTACGGCAAATTCGCCCTTACGCGTAAAATCCCCGCTGGCGAATCACCCCCGCGACGCGATCCATCGCCAGCATGTAAGCGGCGATCCGGTTGTTCACATCGTGCGTCTGCGAGTAATGAACGACGTGCTCGAAGCTTTCCTTCAGAATTTCCTCCAGCCGCTCGTTCACCACAGCTTCCTTCCAGAAATATCCCTGCCGGTCCTGCACCCACTCAAAGTAAGAAGCCGTGACACCGCCTGCGTTGGCAAGAATATCCGGAATGACAAAAATCCCTTTGTCCGCCAGAATGTCGTCCGCGACTGCCGTAGTCGGCCCGTTCGCGCCCTCGCAAACGATCCTCGCCTGCACCTTCGCTGCATTGCGGCTGTTGATCACGTTCTCCGTGGCCGCCGGAATCAGAATGTCGCAACCGGCGGTCAGCAGATCGGCGGTTTCCATCGCCTCCGCGCCTCGAAAACCTACAATGGAGCTGTTGCGCGCCCGATATTCGATCAGCGCGTGAACGTCGATTCCGCCCTCGTTGTAAAGACCGCCATCATATTCGCCGATTCCAATAATGTCGCAGCCTGCTTCCATCAAAAGATGCGCCGCATTGGAACCGACATTGCCGAATCCCTGAATAATGACGCGGCAGCCTTCCACCGGCATGTCCAGATGGCGCAGGGCTTCCAGGCAAACCACGCGCACCCCCCGGCCCGTCGCTTCCCTCCGCCCTGCCGACCCGCCAATCGAGATCGGCTTGCCCGTCACGACGCTTGTCACCGTCTGCCGCATGTGCATGGAGTAGGTGTCCATGATCCACGCCATCGTCTGTTCATTCGTATTCACGTCGGGGGCGGGAACGTCCTTTTCCGGCCCAAGAAATTCAATCAACTCAGACGTATACCGCCGCGTGATCCGCTCCAGTTCCCCTTGCGAAAGTTTTCTCGGGTCGCAGATCACGCCGCCTTTCGCGCCGCCGAACGGAATATTGACCACCGCGCACTTCCACGTCATCCAACTGGCCAGCGCGCGAACCTCATCGAGCGAAACGGCGGGCGAGTAGCGGATTCCGCCCTTGCACGGTCCCCGCGCCGAAGAATGATAGACGCGATATCCGGTGAACAACTCCACATGCCCGTCGTCCATCGCGATCGGAAAATGCACAGTGATCTCCCGGTTCGGCATCCGGAGCACCTTCCAAAGACCTTCATCCAGATTTAGTTTGCGTGCGGCAAAATCAAAACGGGCAGCCTGCGCTTCCCATGGATTCATTTCCTGCTCAATCGATATCGTCGTCATAATTTCTCCACAATGTTGGACTGCATTCGCGCAAGGAAAGATTCTCACGCCGTCGCAAACCGCAGTCCAGCCAAACCTACGAAGTATAGGCCGCGCGAAGAACCTCGGGCAACTACGTGCTTCAAGGGTATCGAGCAGGGTACCAATGGCTGATGGTTTTTCCGCAATCGGGAGAGAAGCCAATAATTCCAGGCCTGCGGGATTGCCCCCCGTTGGATACTTTATTCGTCCTCTGTCCAGTACGGCGCGTATCCGTAATGCCGATGCAGGCGCAGTTCATATTCCCGGCTGACCGGCTTATCGGCTTCCCAGGCGGGAGCTTTTTGAATCGCTTCGCGCGACATACGCACATAAATCTCGTGATCGGTCCAGCTTACCCGGTCGATCCATTGTGGACGCAGCAATATCTTCTTGCCGGGCCACCAGTTTTTCGTGTCGACGATCGCATACCGGATTTTCCAGCTCTCATCGTCGAACAGAAAATCCTCCAGGTGCCCAATCTCGCCATCCGTCGCATGGATGCGGTAACCGGTGACCTCGCTGGTGCTGCGCAGATGCGTATCGCCGGACGCATTCTCCGCCGGATTCGGCAATTTTTCCGGCCGCGGCGCGGCAGCCGGCCCCGGCCGTGGATTCAGGCCCGATCCAGCCGTTCCTTCCCAATATTGCGGCCATCCATAGTGTTGGGAATGTTCCTTCTCGTGCTGCCGGGAAACCGGCTTGTGCACGTCGACACTCGGACTGTTCTCGATCTGCGCCCACGTAAGATTAACCCGCAGGTGCAGCGGCATCCAGGGCGGACGGTGCAAGGCCACCGGAGAGATCAAGACCTTGCGTCCGGAGAGCAGGACGCCAGTCCCCACCACAATGTAGCGGATCGTCCAATGCTCATCGTCAAAATAAAAGTCGTGGATCGATCCGATGTCCGCATCGGTGGCTGCGATGGTGTAGCGGCTGAGGTCCTTGGTTCGGAGTAGATGCATTCTGTCTTCTTCGGCCCTCACTTTGTCGGAATGATGGCATCAAAAATAGGATGCGGATCAGCGACAAACCGCGGCTGCTTGTAGATTCTGTTGTGCTTGGCGTTGTCGGCGCGTTGAGCGCGCAGGCGTTCCTGTGGATGCTGCGATGGTCCGACAAAATTTTCCTGTTCTGGCTGGCCGGTTACCGTTCTCCCGGCCTGCCGGAAGAAGGCGGAGTGCTTCGGGAATTTATCGGCCCGCATGGATTATGGCTGATACCCATCGCGACCACGCTGGGCGGCCTGATTTCCGGCGCGCTGGTGTACGGCCTGGCGCCGGAAACTGAAGGCCACGGCACGGACACGGTGGTAAAGGCCGTGCACTGGACGGGCGGTAAGATTCGGGCGCGCGTGCCTGCGGTAAAGATGGTCGCTTCGGCGATCACCATCGGCTCCGGCGGCTCCGCGGGCCGCGAAGGGCCGACCGCGTTGATCGCTGCGGGCTTTGGCTCGATCTATGCGGATTTGTTCCATCGCCCGGAGCACGAGAGGCGGTTGCTGGTCCTGATGGGCATGGCCGCCGGCCTTTCCGCCATTTTCCGTTCTCCCATTGGAACCGCCATCTTTGCCATTGAAGTGCTTTACAGCGGCATAGACTTCGAAGGCGACGCTCTCATCTACTGCATGCTGGCAGCCATCGTCGCCTATGCCTGCAACGGATGGTTCGTGGGGTGGAAACCTCTGTTTTCGGTCCCGCAACATCTGTATGCCACCGGACTCAAAGAGTATGGCTGGTATATCGCTCTCGGTGGGGCCAGCGGCATCGTCGCCACAGTGTTGCCGGAGTTCTTCTATCGCCTGCGCGATGCTTTCATCCCGATACGCGTTCCCTCCTGGATCAAGCCGGGCATCGGCGGCCTGGTGGTGGGTCTGATTGCGTTGCGGCTGCCGCAAGTCCTGGGCGGGGGCTATGGATGGATTCAGGAAGCGATTGACGGCCGGCTGGTCCTGCACCTGCTGTTCATCCTTGTGATTGCAAAAATGATCGCCTTTTCCTTCACCGTCTCTTCCGGCGGATCGGGCGGCGTATTTGCCCCCAGCCTGTTCGTCGGCGCGATGCTCGGCGGAGTCTTCGCGGGAATTGCGCATCATCCTCCGGCAGGGCTGGTGCTGGTCGGCATGGCGGCGGTCTTCGGCGCTGCGGCGCGTGTCCCTATTGCTACGCTGCTGATGGTCGCCGAGATGACCGGCGGCTATCAATTGCTGGTTCCCGCCGGTCTGGCGGTGATGCTGAGTTTCCTGCTCCAGTCCAGCCTCTCCTCATTTTTCAAATACGGCAGCTTATACGAGGCCCAGGTCGCCGGACGCGCCGATTCTCCGGCGCATCGCGCGGAACACGTCCAGATTGCGCTGCGGCTACTGGACCAGGGCAAGATCACCCTACCGCCAGAGGTCACTCACCTGCATCTTGCCGCGCTCCTGCAATCGGGGCTGGCACTGGATCTTCCGGACGGCTCCCAGCTCATTGTGGGAGCGCTGCGACCGGAAAGCTCCTGGGTAGGAAAGCAGATTCAATCCCGCAATCTGACCGGACCTATTGCGAAATCGAAGATCGTCGCTGTGCTGCGCGGCAAGTCAGTCATGCTGGCGCGGCCGGAAACCATGCTGCAGCCCGGCGACCGGCTGCTGATGATCGCTCCGCCGGACGCCCGGGAAGCATTGGCCCAGCACCTGGCAGCGCCGTCCACACAAGTTCCGCAAACTGCAGCGGCGAGTATTTCCTGACACAGCGATCCGCAACACCTGCGACGATCTCAGTGCATCGATACGAGGCCCGGCGGTGGTCACATGAACAGCGATGAGCGCACAATCTCCGCTCCTACTCAAACGATACTGTCGTCATACTCTTCTCATACCATTGGAGCGGGTTCACGCAAAGAAAGATTCTCACGCCCGTGCAAGCCGCATTCCGCCCAAACCCATGAACTATAGGCCGGGCCAACAAGCTCCGGCAAGCTACACGCCCTGATGTTTAGTTTGGTTGCGTGTGTGCAGCCACCAGTAAGCCGAATTTACCTTTGGTGCCTTTCATTCTTAAGCCTTGCACAGGCAAACCCGCAGACCGAAGGGCGTTGTATAGCCGCATCACCCCGTCCGGAGGAGTAGCTGCATCCTCAGGGGAAATTACCACAAATAATCCTTCTAAGTGATTAGAGAGAAGTGCTTGGTTAAGCCCCCGGATTTGCCAGCCTGCGCTCCTGAGAGAGTCCATTATCTGGGTCGCAAATCCACAGCCCTCCTGATCTCCCATGAGACATGTAATGCCGTCAAAGTTTGGCGATTGTGCGCCTACCGTGGAAGTTATAGTTAGTTGCTGCGCAGCAGTGAGGGTGCGAGGAATGGAGCCGTTGTTAACAATAGCGGTTCCATTATTGTTCCCACCCATTGCGATACCATTTGGAGCCTCAATGCCGGTCGAGCTTTTGACGGAAGACTTATCTGGACGTTGAGTTTTTTGTGGGGTTTCCTTTTTAGTAGCAACTTGGCCCGTATCAGAGTCCTTCGGCTTCGGTACTGTCGGTTTTGGAGGTAATGCTTCGCTTTGAACTGGGCGGCTCGTAAGTTCTTTATAGTACTCGGCATCACTCTGCCATCTTTGAGCGGTTTGCTGCCAATCTGCGGTTTGCTGATGCGCGTCATCCAGCTTGCCTTTGTATACAAGGTGGAAACATCCGTAAAAGATGCCGAACATGACGATACAAACGATTGTGAAGGATATGGGAGCGCCTCTAATCACAGGCCACTCCTTCCGAAATTCCTTAAACTCGGTGAGCATAGTACGGCACGATACTCTCCGAGCAACCTTACGTCTATTGATTTCCGTGCTACATTTTCTCCATCATGCTGAAGGGTTTGGCGGTACTCATTGTTTGTGGAGCATTGGCACCGATAGGCATCAGCGCTCCCGTGCGAAGCCCGCCACTCAGCCCGCCAAAACAGGGGATCCATCGCTTTGGCTGGTTAGCGCGATGGAGGATGGTTACGCTTTATTAACGTTGTCCTGCTGATAATTCTCTGCGGATCGCTCATTCTTACACGTCACAAATACGATTGCGGTAACCACGATTACGGCAATACCCAACCAAGTAGCCAATCTTTTCCACATAATCCCGGAATTCTACTCTACGTGCGGTAGTTGTTTAATTTGGTTTCGACGGCAATATGTTCTAATCTGTAAAATCTCCTATCCTCAAGATCAAAGAAACCGGAACTAGCTAAGCCGAGATGGAATGCCTTTTCGCATCGAATCAAGAAAGCAAGCGGGTTCTCGCGTGTTCGTATTCCTGGTGAATCAGTTCTGAACCGTACTTGCGCTCAAGCCGGCGGATCGCGAAGTGGCCCTCAGCCAGCCTTTGGAAGTAATTCGTAAAAAGGACGTTCAAAGTAAGCCCGCCCGCTGCGCCGGCGATGGGGACAAGCTCCGCAGCCGCCTTCTCGCTGGCCTCCAGCCCAAACCGTGACGCAATCTTCCCCAGAAACGAAACCAGGGCCGGTGCGCCTTCCTTTGTCAGTCCATTTTGCGCGATGTATGCGGCCGCTTCGCGGGTGATCTGGGCCAATGCAGTGCGGGTCGCGTAATATGCGCTTTCCAGGGCTTCTCCGCGAACGCCTTTCGGCCCCAATGCGAGCACCTCAAGACATGCCAGCGCGCCCGCTGGGTTGGAAAGGTCTTCGCCATTGGCGCGCGCAATTTCAACGATCGAGTGCAGCATCACCGTGGTGGTGATGGGGAGTTCGACAATCATTCCGGGCAGCCCGAAGAAGCCGCCCACAGCGCCAGTGACGGCAACCGCTGCGGTGTGACTATGCTTGTTGCGAACGATGGCGGACTTCGATTTTCCCGCGATGGCAATTCGCAGGCACTGCCTGAGCGCCTTATCGACCGCGCCACTCACCAGCTCCTGGGCGCCGCGGGGGAGCATATGGAGCAGTGACTCGATTGACATTCCTGCCTTGGAGGCAACGACCATCGCAAAACTTTGATTCTCCAGTTTTGTGGCCGCAGCCTGGAGGTCCGCGTAATCGGAGGGAGACAGGTTGCTCATAAAGCAAAGAGTACCTGACGGACACAATAATTTGCCGGGGAGTCGAAAACTCGAAAATAGTCAACCTGCAAAACTCTGGGCATCAACATCGTCGAAAAATTCCCGGTTCGCATCCTGCCCGCAACCGTGTACGATTGGCGTTGATTTATGTCGACGAAATCTGCCATCACTCCTTCACTTTCTGAGTTCCAGCGGCTGGCGCGCAGCCACGACCTGGTGCCCATCTCGAAGCCCTGGACGGCGGACCTAGAAACCCCTGTCTCGGCCTTTCTGCGTGTCGCGTACGGCGAGCCGGAGGCCTTCCTGTTGGAGTCGGTCGAAGGCGGCGAAAACGTTGGCCGCTATACGTTTATGGGCATCCGCCCCTACAAAAAGATCATCGCTCACGGCCACCAGATCACCACATACATGGGCGCCCATATTGAATCGAGCGAAGGCGATATTTTCGAGCTGCTGCGCGATTCACTGGCCGGTCATGCTTCAGCCCGTTTGCCCGGGCTGCCGCCGTTTACTGCCGGGGCTGTCGGATTTTTTTCCTATGATGCGGTTCGTCTCATTGAAAAACTGCCGGAGATTGCGAAAGACGAGCTCGGAATGCCGGAAGCCTGCCTGATGTTCTTCGACACCGTGCTCGCGTTCGACCATGTGAAGCAGGAAATCCTACTGATCGCGACCGCCGATCTGCAGCGCTATAAACCGCAGGCCGCCTATGCCAACGCTGTCCGTCGCCTGCACGATCTGGAGCGACGGCTGGCCAAGCCGCTGCCAAAACCGGCGCGCCATGCCGCGCGTGGAAAGCTGCATCTCAAGGCGCGCACGCGCAGGCAGGATTATCTCGCCGGCGTGCAGCGCATCAAGGACTACATTGCCGCGGGAGACGTATTTCAGACTGTCCTTTCGCAGCGCTTCGATGTTGAACCGGGCGTCGATCCGTTTTCTGTCTATCGCGCGCTGCGCATCGTGAACCCTTCGCCATATATGTATTTTCTGCGCACCGGTCTGCGGCGTCCTGGAGACACGCATCTCGCCGGCTCCTCGCCGGAGCTGCTGGTGCGCGTGCATGGCCGCAAGGTGGAGTATCGGCCCATCGCCGGCACCCGGCCGCGCGGTGAGGACGAAGAAGCGGACCGCCAGATCGAAGCCGAACTGCGCGCTGATGAGAAAGAAGTCGCCGAGCACATCATGCTGGTCGATCTTGGCCGCAACGATGTGGGCCGCGTCAGCGAGTATGGTTCCGTGCAGGTCAAGGAGCTAATGTACGTCGAGCGCTACTCGCACGTGATGCATTTGGTCAGCGCGCTTGGAGGAACGCTGCGCCCGGAGCTTTCCGCCGTGGATGCTTTTCGCGCCTGCTTCCCCGCCGGAACCCTGACCGGCGCGCCGAAAGTTCGCGCCATGGAGATCATCGAAGAACTGGAACCGGCGCGGCGCGGTGTGTATGGCGGCAGCGTCTTCTATGCGGATTTTTCCGGCAACTTTGATTCCTGCATCGCCATCCGCAGCCTGCTTATGCGCGGCAAACAAGGACATATCCAGGCCGGCAGCGGCATCGTCGCGGATTCGGTTCCGGAGAAGGAATTTGAGGAGAGCGTGAATAAGGCCAAGGCCGTGGTTCGAGCGATTGAACGGGCGAGAAACCAGTAGGGTGGTGTTCTTGAACCCACTCAAGCCAACAGAAGGCTTGCATGGGGCACCTGCAATAGTTGAAGGATTGTGTGCAATAGTTGAAGGATTGTACGCGATAGTTGAAGGATTGTGCAGAAAAGTTGAAGGATTGTGCGAGGGCCGATGAGGTCCAGTAAAGACGTAAACCATAGATTACATTCGATCGCGGAGGCCCAGGCGGGTTTTTTTACCGCGAAACAGGCACAAACGGCGGGATTTTGCGCCAGCAGCCACACGTATCACGTGCGGGAGGGACATTGGGCGCGTGAGTACCGGGGAATTTACCGGCTCACGTCGTTCCCGGCGCCGTTGCGGCCGGAGCTTTCGCGGTGGCATTTGTGGTCCATGGACCGGGCGGGGCGGGCACAGGGGGTCTACAGCCATTCTACCGCTTTGGGCCTATATTTACGCCCCGAGACGAGGCCGCCGGGCTTTGCTCCGGAGCTGCACATGACGGTGCCGACCCGCTTTCGACGGAGCAGCGCGACGCCGGAGGGTCTGACGCTCCATTATTGCGACCTGCCGGAGAGCGACATTGCCGGGGCCGAGGGGTATCGGCTGACTACACCGCTGCGGACGATTCTGGACTTAGCGGCCGGTGACTTAGCGGCCGGGGATCTGGCGGCGGCCGATACGATGCCGCGCGCGGAGCTATCGAAGGCGCTGCTGGGGATGGTGGAGCGGCATCTGATCACGCGCGCGCAGGTTAAAAGCGCGAGGATACCGGAGGCGTCGCGGCTGCAATTGGAGGATTTGCTGGGGTGAGAACGGCGAGTTCGGAAGCGATCCGGTGGGTTGTTCGGATGGGGGGAATGAATTCATCCCAGTTCTCGTATTGGCGTCGTGCAAGACTTAGAATTCGACTGTGGATTCCGCGCGCAGACTGGACGAACATTTCCTTGCAGTGCTTAACGATATCTTGGCATGGGCGGTTCATCAGAGTATCACCCGCCACACTCGATTTCATGTCTACAGGGACAACATCGAGTGGCTTCGCGCGCATGATAGCGAAGGGGAACGGGCTCGAGTTTACGCTCAGTTGTCCAAGGCGGGGAGACTAACTGAGATTCTTTCGACAATGACCGAGAGCATCGAGATTGTTGAGACTATTTCGGCGTTGCGACAACATAACGTAATGGTAATTATCCCTTCAGAGCGGGTAGTGAGAGATGCCCCCTCGGGCATCTAAAGTTAAAGGGGGTTTCTGTCGATACGCCTATAATGGGCATCCGTGGATTCACAATTGCGCCTAATGCTCGAAGTTGCCGTTTTTGTTGTGGCAGTGATTGGATTGTCGTAGCCGCGAAATGGCTTTTCAAAATTGCGCTTGACCATAAGACCTGTAAGGTTGCTGAAACATTTTTCACCGAAGCTGCGGTCCTTTGGTTTGTATTTCCAATATTGGACATCATCTATGAACACAGAGAAATGAGCGATCCAAAACTTAGACAGGCGTATATAGCTTCAATAGTGTGCTTTCTAGCCGCTGTTGCGCTTTCTCACGCGGGAAGGGAGAATTAAGATATGGATTCGGCAATTACTTGGGCAATCGGCATCGGATCAGGCATATTTGGGCTGGGCATGATTTCGGCAATTGCGTCTCGCAGGCAGCGGAAGAAGAACCGACCTGTGCGATTTATAGCAGCGGAGCATAGATTAGACTCGACGGTGAAACAAGATGATCACACCGGTGGGATGAGCATGGCTGAGGTCGGTACAGGTAACCTACATGTGAGACATGTGAGAAAGGACGACTTTGCGTCAATCAGCGGTGGTTCTCGCTAGAGCCTTAGCGTTTATTGAATTTGCCGACTTGACTTCAGGGATCAAGGTTCCTGCGTTCGAACTTGCGCGACGACTGACGGAGCGTTGCAACTTCCAGCAATTTCCAAAAACCGCTAAAGACTTCGATATAGCCGGCAACGGCATTGTGTTTGAAGACGGCTTGATGATCGATGTGCCGATCATAAAATTTACCGTTTGGAATGCGGCTCTGGTTGTGGATACACGAGTTCACACAAGTGCCTCACGCGCGGTTATCGAAGACATATTGACGTGGGGCGCAAAGGAGTTGGGCTTGAATTACGTTTCTGGCTCAATTAAACGCTTCGCATTTGTCAGCGATGTTAGTTTCTTCACCGACGTGCCAATATTGGACGTGAGTCCTTCTGTGCGGGGTCTCGCGAACAGATGCAGCGAAGAAGTCTCAAAGATATGGCAAGAGCCTGTTAAATATGAACCTCTGACGGTAAGGGTGGGACACGATCCAACCGCAAGAAAAAATGGAATCGCCCCATTTATGATCGAGCATCGGGGAGAGTCGCGCTTTTCTGAAAACAAGTACTACTCAGAGGCCCCATTGCCGACAGACACGCACTGGAGACTTTTGGAGGAGTTCGAGAAAGATATGTTGATCGCCACCAAAGGCGGTAACACATGAGCAAATCGCAGAAACTCACCGAGAAAGAGAAGCAGAACGGCAAGCGCAAACTCCTGATTCCCTCCAAAGAGATTCAAGAGTTGATGCAGTCGTTTTCATATGAAGAGTTTGAAACTATTGCGAAGAAAGCTATTCTGCCTTCGACACAACATCAGCCAACAGCAAAGTAAACATTGGCTGCTTGGCGAATCGGCGGTTGTACCGATAGGCATATTCATCACAGTAAGTCTGTAAATACTTTCTGCTAACTGAGTGATAAACGCCACCAATCCCGCGCTTTAGAAGACTCCAGAAGCCCTCAATTGTGTTGGTGTGGATGTCTCCCATCACGTAGACCTTTTCCGAGTGCTGGATGCGATGATGCACGTACCCGTTTACGGGGTTAGCCAGCTTTTCATAGATCACATAGTCATCCGAGTAAACCGTGGAAGCAGGCAATACGCGCTCATGGATGATCGGGAATAGTGTCTTTACCCGAGTATCCGGCGTCACCCTGGCAATGACGCGACCGCCGCGCTCGACCATGCCGAATACGGGAGTCATTGGTGAGTCCTCACCGGGGCGACCCTTACCGCCGCGTTTACCGAGATGTTTGTTTTTGGCCTTCCCGCCTATGTAAGTTTCGTCGATCTCTATTGAGGAGCCCTCCAGACTGATGTTCTCCGACATCAGGGTACGAATCTGTTTGAACATGCGCCACGCTGTTTTATACGTAACGCCCGTCTCGCGCTGAATCTGTTTTGCGCTAACACCGCAGCGAGTGGAGCCCATCAGGTAGATTGCATAGAACCACAGACGCAACGGCGTCGGGGACTTGTGAAATATCGTTCCTGCCATTGGAGACACCATCGTTCCGCAGTAGTCGCAGGAATAACTCTTCCGTGCTGTGTTGCGGTGATGTTTACGTTCCACCTTACAGTAGTCGCAAAAGGTGATATGGCCGGGACAACGCTGCTCCATCAGCCAATCAAGGCAGGCGTCATTATCTGGGAACCTGACGTTGAACTGCTCAATCGTGAACCGCATGTTTACGGGAACTGACTGCTTCACTTTCATAGTGAAACCAGTATGCCAAATATCTTACCCGCTGTCAAGGGATAATTACCAACGTAATTATTCCGAAGGAAATTCTGCAGAGGGCCTTTTCTGGTTCAGCAGACGCGTTTCGAGAAGATCATGCCTCAAACGAGGCACGAAACGCGATGTTCGAGTTGAGTATGGGGGCAATGGCGGCACGGTGCGGCCTTCGGCCAACTTTAAGCTCCGGTAATCCTGATCTCTCATTTGAATTCGAGGACAGTTGCGTGAACATAGAGTGCAAGCGCGTTCTGTCCGAAATCAAGATTATGCGGCGGCTCAAAGAAGGCGTCAAGCAGCTGGAGAAGTCCGTGCAATCTGCCGCGTCAAATGCTGGCATTGTTGCGATATCACTTTCCAAACTTATCAATCCTGGCGACCGATTTCTCGTGTCCGACTCGCCACACGACGACCTATCCCAGCAGCTCCACAGAGCATTGAAGATGAACGAGCAACAGCTTGGGAGAATGCATCAGCCTTCGGTCACGGGTTTTCTTTTTTACGTATCCACCGCGGCATACGTACCCGATATGGGGTACACGCGAATGAATGCTGGCACCGTTTTCCCGTTGAACCCATCGAACCCAGCTAAAAAGTCCTTTCTAGAACGACTCGCCCATGCCCTCGCCGTCTAGGATCAGCGCGGAGCATCATGGCTTTTGCTACCCCGTTTGGCGGCAGATGGTGTATAGCTGACCTGTAAACTACTCTTCAAAACGAGCACAGATGGAAGAGACAACGAGTGACAAGCTACAGGTCGCATACGAGGGGCCAGCTTTACGACAAGGCCGCATGCCGATGCTTGCCCTTGCCGCTGGGCTTCGCGGACAAGCTCTTTTAGCCCACCGGGTCAGCGAGTTGTTATATGGGGACTCAGTAACAATCCAAGTGGACGTCGATCCTTCTTTCGAGAGCGGTTCTCTCATTGTCCCGGTTCACATACTGAGCAACGCTGTTAATACTGCAGAGCAATTGCTTACCGGAAGAGGTATCGCTGCCCTTTCTAATTTGCTTGCTCTGCTTGGTTTTATGGGTATAAGTGCCACATCCCTGTATAAGCTGTTCAAGCGGCTCCGAGGTCGTCCGATTGAACACCCGGACAATATCCCTGCAGACCTACACTTGGATATCTCGATCGAATTACTCATACGTATTTATAACGATAATGAAGTTCAGACTCAGTTGCGCAAAACTATTGAGCCACTCCATCAGCAAGGAATAGAGGAATTTCAAACAAGGCGGCGCGGCGTTATCGTTGAAACAGTTTCCAAAGGAGACTTGCAATCAGCTGACGAGGCAGAGATCGAAAGGCTGACACGCGATGAGGAAGTGGATCTCGACATTGAAAAGGCAGCTTGGCGCAGGAGCCTTGCATGGCACTTCAGCGATGGCAGGACGTCTTTTGACGCCAAGATCGATGATGAAAAATTTTGGACGCGCGTGGAACAAGGGGAGCCGTTCGCCGATGGTGACAGACTTCGTGTTCACCTACAAACCACGGCGCGGCGCACAATCAACGGCATCCTGAAACTGGAGCGCCGAATTCCTACAGTCTTGGATGTTCAACACGCACGCCGCAATGTTCAGGAAGACCTGTTTAAGGATCAGGGAGAAGATTAACTTAGCCGGTACCCGCATCTGATCACGCGCGCGCATGTCAAAAGCGCGAGGATACCGGAGGCGTTGCGGCTGCAACTGGCGGAGTTGCTGGGGCGAGAACGGCGAGTTCGGAAGCGATCCGGTGGGTTGTTCGGATGGCGGGAATGAATTCATCCCAGGTCTCAGGAGCGAGGTCTGGGGAAAACTCTGGGATTTGGCAAGCTCTGGGCAGGCTCTGGGGTACCTGGATTTTCACCCCGAGCAAAATCCCACATCTCAAAATCGAGATGTGGGGCACCCGAGTTTAGATTCGTCTCCAGACCTGGGCCACCCGCCAAGCTCTGGGCACCTGGATTTTCACCCCCACTCAAGCCAAAGGAAGGCTTGAATGGGGCACCGGGCGTTCTTTGCTGCAAGGGCGCCGCGAGCACAATCTTCGCCGGAGGGTGCATTCTCTCCGGCCGAACATATAGAGGATTTCATGAAAGGTTTGAACCGCCGTCAATTCGGCAAACTTGCTGCGGGGCCGGCCGCGCTAGCTTTTGCCGGTGTTTCCCTGCCTAAGACCGCTTTAGCTCAGCCGCAGCCCGATGCCCGCCAGTTTCCCAGGGGCTTTGTCTGGGGATGCTCGACCGCCTCGTACCAGGTGGAGGGCGCCGTAAAGGAGGACGGTCGTAAACCCTCGATCTGGGACACGTTCTCGCACACGCCAGGCAAGATCGTGAACAACGATAACGGCGACGTAGCCGACGACTCCTATCACCTGTACAAGGAAGATGTACGCCTGCTGTGCGAACTGGGGGTGAACAGCCACCACTTCTCCGTGGCCTGGCCACGCGTCTTCCCCAACGGCACCGGCCAGCCCAATCCCAAGGGCCTGGACTACTACGACCGATTCATCGACGAGTTGCTGGCGCATCGCATCGTGCCATACGTCGACCTGTATGTCTGGGATCTTCCCCAGGCTTCGCCGGGCGGATGGCAATCGCGCGATACGGCCAAAGCCTTTGCCGACTACGCCGCCTACGTGACCAGGCACCTCTCTGACCGAGTGCAGCATTTCTTCACCGTCAACGAGTGCAGCAGCTTTGTGGGGATTGGTTACGGCGAGGGCCGTCACGCACCAGGGCTGAAGCTCCCTCCGGGCGAGTTGAACCAGGTGCGGCACCATGCACTGCTGGCTCACGGACTCGGCCTGAAGGCTATTCGCGCCAATACACCCAGCAGCACCAAAGTGGGCTTCGTGGATATGCCCAGGGCCATGGTGCCGGTGATCGAAACCCCTGAGCACATTGCCGCCGCACAGCGCGCCATGCGCGAAGAGAATGCTCCCTACCTGACGGCCTTCCTTGAAGGCAAATATATCGAGAGCTATCTTGAAGCGGCGGGCAAGAACGCTCCCAGGATCGAGCCCGGCGACATGGAGGCGATAGGCGCCCCGGTCGACTACATCGGCCTGAACGTCTACACGCCTGACTACGTGCGGGCCGACGATTCGAAACGCGGCTACGCGGTCCTTCCGAATCCGCCTTCAGCACCGCGAATGAAGTCGAGCTGGCTGCACATCGATCCGGAGGTGATGTACTGGGCAATCAGGCACGTCTCAGAGCTATGGAAGCCGCGCGGCATCTATATTACTGAGACCGGGGCTTCATCGGACGACGTGGTCACGGCCGAGGGCCGCGTGGAGGACACTGATCGCGTAATGTATCTGCGCAACTACTCTTTCAATTTGCACCGCGCCGTGGCCGAGGGCTATCCGGTGAAGGGTCTGTTTGTGTGGAGCGTGATTGACAACTTCGAGTGGGACCGCGGTTACAGCGAGCGCTTCGGCCTCCACTACGTGGACTACGAAACGCAGAAGCGCATTCCCAAACTCAGCGCCGAGTGGTACCGTTCGGTGATTGCGGCCAATGCTGTTGTATAACGAGCAAGGCACAACGAAATTCCACTAGCGTGAAAAGGCGGGTGGATTTTCACCCCACTCAAACCAAAGGAAGGCTTGAATGGGGCACCCGAGTTTAGATTCGTCCCCCGACCTGGACCGCCCGCCGCAATTTGTTCTCCCAGGCGATTAGGAGTTACTGACGATAAACCCCAGCTTGCGCCCTGATTCAGAGAGTTCGCTTAATGCGGCCTGATCGTTGTTGTTTGCTAAGAGGCGTTGCCCGGCGCCCAGAAAACGCGTCAGTTCGGCAGTCCATTCCGAACTGTATCTTGCAAACGTGTCGCTCGTCACTTCTATCGCCTCCAGCTCGCTCGGCAGGAAAAATAAATCCTGCTCCTGGATTCTGATACTGTAGCGCCGTTCATTTTCCGGCAAATTCCTATCTCCTGGCCGTTCCTTCAGAACTGTACCCAATAACGCGCGCGGACTTTTGATTAAGACCTGCTGGCCTTCTTTGAATAACATGATCGGAATTTTATCAGGGGAAGTTCATCGTACCCAAAAGGCGGGTGGCCCATATCTCATTTTGTCCCCAGAATGATGTTGGGGCACCTCAATGTCCTAGTCCCACGTCTCAAACGCGAGACGTGGGGCACCCTCATTCCAGGCCTGGGCCAACCCGCCACCCGAGTTTAGATTCGTCCCCCGACCTGGGGCACCCGGCTGTTGGTGAGCCGACCAATCCTGCCGACCAATTCTTCCGACCAATCTTAGAGACGGGAAGGTGGCCTCTGAGCCGGCACGAGGTCTGAAACTTTTTCTGTGATATCTATCGCAACCGGTGTTGAGGGGAGTGGATGAGTGTTCTCTCCTGGAGTGGAAAAATCAAGCTTCGCAAGATCGACCTGCATCATCGTTGGGTTGTCGTAGGTCCGAAAGCTGAAGGTTTGTTGCGTCAGTGCTTTCACGACGATCCACTGGGTATGGTCGTCTTTCGACTGCTCATTTTGCGTGGGAAGCGCGGCACTCGTTCCCTTCGGAATATCCACGGTGTTCAAGAGATGGATAGCCAAATTGCATGCAGCGGAGTTGTTGTCCGGCGGAACAGCAAAATTCTTCTGAAACACGGTGCGAATGAATCGAGAAGGAGGAGTCGAGTCGCCCGGCAATCCTCGCATTCCACTCCCATGGCCCGGCGGGCAAAAGTCTTCGCTGCCGATGGTGATTGGATTGACGTCTTGCGCGGCTAACCCGACGAAAGTCCCGATGTTGGCTAAATGCCAGGTGAACGCAGGCGCGTTCGTCAGCACTGCAACCGGATTCCGGTGAACACTCGGACTTCCGTCCAGGAGTTCGATGACAATGCTGTCTCCAGCCTTATCGTGGATAGAAAAATGAAGGGGAAGTGACGTTTCCATCTTCTTATCCCCCCATACTTCCACGGCATTCAGGGCATCTGCGACCTGGGCTACTGTAGCGAAATTTCCGAGCGCCCATGAGACGAAGGAGTCGGCGATCAAAGCTTTGGCTGGATCGCTGACCGTTTGCTTATATCTGGTGATGTTTGGCAGCCATAGGCATCCGACCGCTAAGCCGGCTTCGTTCATACCATCTGCGACGATCGGCCCGCCGAAGACATTCATGCCGATGTAGCCAAAGGTTGTTGTCCAACGTAATCCGTGTTCCCTATCTGGTGCGCGGCTATGCTTCGGGGTTCCTCTGCCGCAAATCAGTAATTCTGAGTGTAGATTCGATCCGAATTCCATGCTGCGCCCATTAACGACGCTGCCGTCGGAAGCCCGTAACAGGAAATCGGTGCACATTGGATCTCCAGTGTTAAGAACATGTCGTGAGCCAAAATCGTTACATTGGCTGATATTTTTGTCAAGACGTCTGGAAGCAGGTCGTGGGTCAGTTTCACTCCGGGCGCCGGGTGCCCCATTCAAGCCGTCTTTTGGCTTGAATGGGATTTAATTCCAAGTCGATCTGGGATGAAGAACGTGCCTGATTAAGCGACTACTTTGGTCGCTTCCGGTTCGCTGGCGGCCTCGCCGATGTGGTCGAGGTTGACGCCGGTGGTTTCGATTCGATACATCCAGGTGACGAGCGCTCCGAGCAGCGAGGAGATGATGAGGCCGTAGAGCAGCCACCGTGTGCCGATGGCAACCAGCAGGATGGGAAACAGGAACGCTGTGGCTACCGCGCCGATTTTGGCGAAGCCGGCGGCAAAGCCTGCGCCCTTGCCGCGGATTGCGGTGGGGAAGACCTCGCCGGCAAGCAGGTAGGTCTGCGCGTTGGGGCCGAGGTTGGTCATGAAGTCGAAGAGCATGAAGCCGGCAAAGATCAAGATGATTTTCGGCGTGCCGCTGAAGTCGACGGAGAGAGAAGCGAGAAACAGGCCGGCGGCGCAGCCGATGAAGCCGAAGATCTGCAGCTTAATTCTGCCTACTTTGTCGGCCAGCACAACGGCAAAGGCAATGCCGATGATCAGGAGCGTCGTAATCATCGCGTCTCCGCGGGCGGCCACGGTGGCGTTGGCGATGAGATCGCTCATGCTACGGACATGCGTGGCCTGATGAGCGACGGCGGCGGCGATGATGGTCGGGGTGAAAATGCCGATGCCGTAGGTGCTGAGATCCTGCAGGAACCAGGGCACGGAGGCAAGGATGGTGGCGCGGCGATAGCGCTTGCTGAATAAGGACATGAAAGAACCGCCGCTGTTATGCGACTGTCCGGGCGTGGCGGATTGCTGGGGCACGAGCACGATGTCGGACGGATATTGCGGCTTACGCAGCAGCAGTTGGCTGGCGGCGAGCCTGGCCCGTTCGGTGGCGCCGCGTATCTGCAACCAGTTCGCGCTTTCCGTGACGTAGAAGCGGCCGATGGTGACGATGAGGGCGGGTATGACGGCGGTGGCAAACATCCAGCGCCAGGCGTTGAGATTGGGCACGGCGACCAGGACCGCGTAGCCGACGAGGGCACCGCCGAGGGCGCCGACCGCCTGGAAGGCGAACGCGGCGAGCACCAGGCGACCACGGCTGGTACTGGGGATGCTTTCGGAGATGATGATGTGCGCTGTGGGATAGTCACAGCCCAGCGCAATGCCCAGTCCGAACAGGCAGATTACCAGGGACGTGAAGCTGGTGCAGAAGACGGCGGCGGCAAGGAAGGCGGTGAAGATAATCATCTCCACTACGAACATCGACTTGCGGCCGAAATAATCCGACAGGCTGCCCAGGCCGATGGCGCCGATGAGGATGCCGCCGAGGGTAGCGGCGGTCACGAATCCGCGCTGGGCCGCGCCGATATGGAATTGGCGAGCGATCAACGGCAGGGCGACACCGGTCATGAAGACGACGAAGCCCTCGAAGAACTTGCCGGCAGCGGCCAGCATCCAGATGCGGCGCTGCATGGTTGTCATGGGGAAGGCATGCAGGTGGGTGCCGTCGGGCCAGAGAGGCCGTTCGTCGATATAGTCCTGTACGGTGCGGGGCTCGCGCGTTGTCGTCTTGTCCGTATTCGACATTTCGATATCCTTCATAGGTGGCTCAACGGAACGGGCAATAGCAACGTGGTCTGCCCGTCCGCCTACTGAATTTTGGCGATCTGTATTTCACTGCGCGCGCGGATGGCGGTGGGCAACGCGATGAAATGAACAGGATCGAGAAAGCCCGCAGCACTGCCGTTTTGCGGCGAGATGCACCAGAGCAGGAAGTTGCTGATAGCCGAAGCAACCTGCGGATTGGGCTGCTTGCTGGAGACGATTGCGTATTCGTAGTTGATGAGCGGATAAGAATCCGCACCGGGAGCGAATACCAGGGTGAGGCGTTCATCGGCGGGCGTGCGCGGCGTGAGCGAGGCAGCGGCCGCGGTGACGGTCGCCGGGCTCGGAAGCAGGAACTTTCCATCCTGATTTTCCAGCATCGCGGTGATCAGGCCGGCCTTATTGGCATCGTCCTCGAAGCTCCCGCCGAGATAACCCACCGAATACGGCGTGCCGGCGATTGTCTGCAACATGCCCTGATTGCCAACGGCGGTGAGAGCGCCCGACACGGACGGCCAGTGCACGCTGGTGTCGTAGCCAATGATGTTTGCCCAGGTGCCGTGGCACAATGGGTCGCTAGTGTCTCCCGATTCACATGTTGTGAAGGTGAGGAACTGGGTGAAGATGAAGGTGTCACCCGAGCCGTCGGCGCGATGAACGGGCACGATGGCGTGGTGCGGCAAACGGACCCCGCGATTCAGAGCGGCGATTTCCGGCGCATCCCAGGTGCGGATTTTTCCGGTATAGATGCCGGCGAGCACCGTGCCGCTTAGTTTTAATGGGGTGCCGCGCAGATCAGGAAGGTTTGCTTCGACCGTCTGCGCCGAGATGGCCAACGGGATGTTGAGGACGTTCGGATTGGCCATCTTCTGATTGTCGGACATGTAGGCGTCGGAGGTGCCGATCTGCACATGCCCCGCGATTGCCTCCGCAACGCCGGCGCCGGAGCCGGTGGCGCCGACCGTCATCCGCAGGCCGGGCTGAGTCTTCGTGTAGGCGGACACCCAGGCATTGAACAGGGGAAAGATGAGGGTGGAACCTGTTTCGGATACTGTTACGGGCGCCGATTGAGCCGCGGCAAAGGAAACCAGCGCTAACCCGACAGTCAACGCCGTGACACGCACCGCCCGGCGAAACCTGCCGGTGTGGCTACCATTCATACAGCGCTCCTCGTTTGCGCGGCCGGGACACAGATTGCCTTCGGCCCTGAATCCTTTTGGTTTTCGACTTCACGCTACGCTAACAGGACGAATGTTAAGAGGTAATGAAATTTATCGGACCATCCGGGCTCTATGCACCGGTTTTGCAGCTATTTCGTGCGAATCTGGAGACGCGGACCACAGGCATTGGAGAATGGATTCACGAGAAACGTTCCTGATTGCCCAAGAAGAAGCAGGTTCCTCGACTACGCTTCCACCCCAGCGACGAAGACCTGTCGCTGGGGCCCCGGCTGCGCTCCGCTCGGAATGACAAATTTCTGCGGTGAATTTATTCAGCTGGTTCCAAACCAGCGATCTATGGATTGTTCCACTGCTGACGCATCGATTTTCGAATCTGCAGCCCAGGCTACAAATCCGTCGGGGCGAACGAGAAGCGCAGCCAGACTTTTCTCATCTTTTGCGTGAGAAGTGATGTACTGCAATCTGTCTTGCCGCCCGTCGCACAATGCGCGCAAGGTTTCGTTTGCAGTGAAGTCGAGCAGCAGACCGCGCCCGTGGTGCAGCAAATCTCCGAGGCGGGTTCCATCTTCAAGCTCGAAATCCGGAGCGCTGCGGCCGATGAGCGGATGTCCCGCGCCGAGATCGTAGCGCATGGAGATGCCGGAAATTTTTTCGACTAAATAGTTGATGCCGTCTTTGGTGGCGATCAGGCCGCGAATGATGGAAGCAACCGCCCGCGCATGCGGATCGGGTCGAATAATCGCCACCTGTGCGCGTGTCCAGTTCAGAACCCACTCGCCGACCGGATGCCGTTCCGCAGTGTAGGTATCGAGGAGATCGCCCGGCGCCCATCCTTTAATCGTTGCGGCAAGCTTCCACCCGAGATTCATGGCATCGCCAAGACCGGCATTCATGCCTTGCCCGCCGAAAGGCGAATGCACATGGGCCGCATCGCCTGCGAGCAACACGCGCCCTTTGCGGTACGTTGTCGCCTGGCGCGCACGGTCGGTGTAGCTGGTGGCAACCTGTACGGACTTTAGCGTAACCGTGGTTCCGGAAACACGCTGCAACATGGCCTGCAGATTTTCCAGTGTGATTTCGGAGGTGCGGTCAAAGCGGCCTCCGTCAAAGTCGACGACGCCCACGCGTCCGGGCGCGGGACCGTTGGTGTACATGCCGCGCGGCGTGAGGTTGAAACCGGGAGTGAGCTTGTCGAGATCTTCTGACTCGACAATTGCCATATAGCCTGTCAATTCCGGCTCGGTGCCTTCAAACGCAAAGTCCGCAAGTTTGCGAACAGTGCTTCGCCCTCCATCGCAGCCTACGAGCCACTTTGCTGCAAAGGCGCCATTCGCTGTTTGAACGGAAACATGGTCCGGCATTTCGGCAAAGCCGGTTACTTCCTGTCCGAAGCGAAGATCGACACCAAGCTTCTTCGCGCGGTGGGCAAGCAGGTTTTCGATTGCTTGCAGGCTGACCATGCCTCCGCCGACGGATGGGCCAGCGATGATCCATTCGTGGTGGGAGAAATCGACCTTGTTGGCATCCAGCATGATGCCGGCGAAGTGACCGGCAAATCGCGGAGCTGAAGGCTGCGGTGCAGACACTTTGCCGTCACCGGTAAATTCCATGCCGGGGCGCGCGCCGCCCATCCATCCAAAGGACGCAGCTTTCACATCTTCAAGAAGTCCACGGCGATACAAGGCTTCGGTAGAGGGAATGTTGAGTCCGCGTCCGCCCATCCATCCGCTTTTGAGCGGGCTGCTCGAACTTTCATTCTTTTCGAACAGCAGGACAGAGACCCCGGCGAGGCGAAGCTCGCAGGCAAGGAAAAGGCCGACCGGGCCGCCGCCGGCAATGACGACATCGTAAGTCATGATGGTATTCACATCGTAATGATTCCAAAGCAGAGCGCTTCATTCAAGCCGCCGGTCGGCTTGAGTGGGATCAATGGCGAATCTGAAGCCGCGGCCCGCAGGCATTGGAGAATGGATTCACGAGAAACGTTCCCACCATGCCGGAGACAAGGATGCTGCCGTCGGGATTGAAGTGGGCCATGTGGAATTCGCCTTCGGCGAGCTGATTCAGCCGCCGCCAGGTTTGCCCGAAGTCCCGGCTGATGTAGACACCGGTGATTGCCGTCAGCACTTCGCGGTTGTGCCGCAGTGGATCGACCGCAATGCTGTAGGCGCGGATCTTGGCGCCGACAACGTCCTTCTTGGGGTGCAGAAGAAAGCTGGCGTGGGTCACGCGCGCGACGGCGTCCTTGCCGGCCGGGTTGTAGACGCCCCAGCATGCAGCCAGATGCAGCCCGCCCACGGTGGTCATTCCGTGAATGGCGGAATCCTCGCCGACGCCGGAAATTTCTGTCCATCGCCGGGTGTGCAGGTCGAGCCGGTAGGCCTGGTCGCCCGTCCCTACATATAAGGAGCGCGGATGAGCCAGCTTTGGGTTGTCGAATTCCATGGAGAAAATGTCCAGATCGTTGGGCAGATGGGGCAGCGGTCCGTCTTCGATCCAAAAACCGCGGCCATCGATCCAAAAACCGCGGCCATCGATCCGGGAACCGTGACCGTCGCCGTAAAATTTGGCGCCGTCGCCGCGAACCTGCCGGTGGTAAGCAAACAGCTGCGGATTCTGGTCGAAATATCCGAAGCCGACGATCATGCGTTTTCCATCTGCGGTGATCTGGACAACGCCTGCCCGCACTGGATCGCCGGTAGATTTAGGGATGACGATGCGCGGCCGCACGCTTGGAACGCGCGGCCCCCAGATGGGCTTCATGATCGCGTCGAGGCTCCCCGGCTGCGGGAATACCTGGAAGGCACCCTGCTGAGTGGTGATGACAAAGTCCGTTCCGCCGGGAGAGACGGCCAGGCCGTTGCGCAGGCCCTCGCCGATTTTCGCGTCGTAATATTTGTGACTGATGCGTGCGACGGGAGACCAGGTCGCGCCGTCGTCGACGGATTTCGAAATATAGATGGCGCGTTTGCGATAGGGCACCGTGTCGCTGAGATCGGCGGTCACGGCCCACAGAGCATTGGCGTCGCTGGCGTTTGGATCGGGATCGGTCGCGACAGTTTCAATAAAATCGGCAGCGAACTGGTGGGTTCCGGGAAGGCTGGTCACGCGAACCGCGCGACAGGCGGCCAAATCTTTTTGCGCGGCTGCCGGAGCCTGCGCCTGCGTTGCCAAGGCCGCGCCAATCCACAGAATCGCAAGGCCACAAAGGAGAGTCGCAATGCCGCAAAGGGCTCGTTGCATCCGCCGGCAACGCGACCATGATCGAGGGAGGTTCATGGCGGGGAGACCTCACGTCCAATCTACCGCAACAGAGAAAGCGTGCGGGAAGGCAACAGCAGGTCCCTCCACTCCGCTTCCACCCCAGCGACGAGGACCTGTCGCTGGGGACCCCGGCTTTGCTCCGGTCGGGATGACAGGCTGGCAGGCTGCGAGAAGCGTCCCCGAGAACTTGCTATCCTGAACGTAGCGCCTTCCATGATTTTTGTTCTCGACAACTACGATTCGTTCACCTACAACCTGGTGCAGCTACTGGGCGAGCTCGGCGCGGAGGTCGAAGTTCGCCGCAACGATCAGATCACAGTGAGAGAAATCGAGGCGCTCGCGCCGGAACGCATCTTGATTTCTCCCGGGCCATGCACGCCGCAGGATGCGGGGATCAGCATCCCGCTGGTCAAGCACTTTGCCGGCAAGGTGCCGATTCTTGGCGTGTGTCTTGGCCATCAGGCAGTCGGCGCGGCCTTCGGCGCGCGCATTGTCCACGCGCCGCGGCTGATGCACGGAAAAACGAGTGCTATCGAGCACGACACGCTCACCATTTTTCGCGGCATTCGCAGCCCGATGACCGCGACCCGCTATCACTCGCTGATCGTTTCCGAAGACGGCTTGCCGGAGGAGTTGCAAATTTCTGCGCGGTCGGAGGGCCTCATCATGGGCCTGCGCCATCGCAGCTTTCCCGTCGAGGGCGTGCAGTTCCATCCGGAAAGCGTGCTCACCGGCGAAGGCACGCGCCTGCTTGCCAATTTTCTGAAGCTGGAATAACGGATGCTGCCTTCGATTAGCGGGTCAGTGGGTTATTTCTTTGCGTTCCGAAATAAAAGCCAAGCACAGATCCGATCAATGCCGTTAAAGCCGGCAGGATAATTTGCAGCATGTCCTTGGTTTGTATCCAGACATCCTTGGAGCCGGAGGATTTCAATGCCACCCAAACAATTACGAATCCAAACAGCGCTAACAAACCAACGGTCACAACCATTCGTACATAATCGTATTGCCGCTGAGGATTGTACGGCACCAGCGCGTACCCTTTGCCAATACTTCCGGTAGTCGGAGCGTCGGAAACCACGAACTGGACGTTCCGTGCATTGGGAACCACGGATGGGGATTCCGAAGTGTCACTCATGGGATGTCTCCCGCGTTCATTTCTGTGGCCGGGCACCGTCCTTGCCGGATATCAACTTCAATTCCTGCACGCGGCTGCCTTTTTTCAGCAGAATGCGCGTGTCATTGTCTTCCTCCGCATCTACCAGCAGATGACTCACGTTGACCGCTTGCTGCAATGCTTCGGAGAGAGAGATGTTTTGCCGTTCCGCGATTTTGCGCAACGCAGTGAGCGTGTCGGTCGATACGGTGACTTGCGTCAGCTTGGATGGTGACGGTGCATCGGGCATAGAACATACTACCTCCAAATTTGGTTTCCACAGAGCTAATGGTTACACTTCAATCATTAGCTTTACAAGTGGGATAATGTGTGCCGTTCTTCGCCGATTTTCGGGGGAAACCGACAATTCGTCTGCGTCCGTAAACCCTTTATTTCGATCGTTGTTGTGGCCGCTTTTGTAGGGACTGCTACAGCCGATGGGCATTCACAGCCGCAGCAGACCATCGGACGTATTGATATTGCCGCAACGGCGGAAAAAATCCGCGTGGCCGGCGCGGTGACGCTGAGTGGAGACAGCACGCTGCTCGGCAACGGCAGCACGGTCACGGCGGGCAGCAAGACTGTGCCCATTCATCTGACACGTGGCGGCCAACTGGATCTATGCGCCACGACAGAACTGCATCTGTCGCAGCAAAATTCGGCGTCTGATCCCGACAGCCCGTTGATGATGGCGCTCGACCATGGCGCGATCGAAGCGCATTACAAGGTCGGGAAGAATTCCGACGTGGTGCTGACGCCGGACTTACGCATCCTGCTCTCCGGCCCCGGCAGTGCGGATGTTCGCATCCGCGTCAACCGGCAGGGCGACACCTGCGTGGACAATCGCGGCAGCGACGCGCCCTATGTGACCGTCAGCGAGCAGATCGGCACGGGCGTGTATCGCGTGCAGCCCAACCAGCGCGTGCTGTTTGAGCATGGCAGTGTCCGCGACGTTGTGGACCATGCGAATGAGCCATGTGGATGCCCCGCCGCTACTGCGCCTGCGATCTCTGTCGCCAGCGCGGGGACACCCGCGAAGCGATCGACCCAGGCCGCGAAGCCTGACGAAACGGTTGCATCCACATCGGCCCTCGTCGGCGGCCCCAGCTCCACTCCTGCGGATACGGCGTTTCCGCTTGCCGAAAGCGAAGGCCTCGCTCCCACGCCGGCGCCGACCAAACCCGCTGTTGCGCCGGGAGAAACACAGTCCGAAGTGACGACGACCTTGAGCTACGTCGCGCCGCAGCACGCCGTGCCTACGGGAGCGCCGAACGGTATGGCCACCCCGGAAAGTGCCGCGACGGTGGCGACGGCGCCTGCGCCGGGATTTGGGCCAACTGTGAACACGGGGCCGGTGGTCACGGCGCAAGCCGCGCCCGCGTTAATGCCAAAGGCCTACAAATCCGGCTTCTTCCACAAAATCGGTCGCTTCTTCGCGAAGATTTTTGGTTAGAGAGAGCAACCACTCGGGTGCCCTATGTTCGCGAGGCTAGCGAGGAGTTAGATGGTCCGCGCGGTGGTGGGGTCAGTTTGGAGTGAATGACTAAAGTTTCCGAAAGCCACCTTACAGGCAGTTAGAGACCATCTCGCTTTTGCTCGCGAGATGAACTACACTTTCGGCGATCACGCGTGTTCAGAAAGTGAGCCCAAAATGGGTTGGTGGACCGACTTCAACTTGTGGTTGATGCGTAGGTTCGGCTGGTATGGAGCATTCATGGCGACCGCGGTCTGCCTTGCTTTCCTTGTTTGCGGGGTTGTCGCAATCACGCTGCACAAGAGCCCACGAGAGCTTTTGATACCGGCGTTGCTCGGAATTGCCACCTTCGCCGTGACTGGACCGTTCGTTGGCGTGACCGCGAAGTGTTCCCGCCGCATTCGCATCTGCGCGGCCGTCGGCGGAATTGCGATTGGAGGATTTTTCGGGCAACTGACGATCCTCTATTCAGCCCTGCGCCTGCGTCTCATTCAAGTGGAGACGTTCGACGGTCTCTTGGTAACCGCTGCCGTGTGCCTGCCCTTCCTCGTGCTTATTTCTTACTTCATGATTCGCTGGCGATTTAAGGGCAAAAAGGAACTGGTCTAATCTAGGATCGTTCTGCTGGGTGCTCCAGATTATTCCTGCATCACCGGTAAGCCGGAAATAATCCGCGATTGACGAGAACCTTTTGCGCGACCTGAGAAATCGACGCTCTTGAAAGCGAGCGTACGGGCAACTTTGGTTGCTTCGGAGTTCAAACTGGTCCACCAAGCCCGCGCAGTACGCCGCAGGGCACCCGCCTACGTTACACTGATGGGTTGACCCTTGCGTTCGACGGCCCATCCGTTACCGAGCGAAAATTCCCAACGTATTAAGGAGCACTTTCTTTTATGGCGATTCCCGCCACCCAATTGCGTCCCGGCATGATCATCAAGCACAACGGTGAGCTGCATTCCGTTTTCAAGGTCGAGCACCGCACGCCCGGCAACCTGCGCGCCTTCATCCAGGCCAAGCTGCGCAACCTGCGCACGGGCGCCATGTACGAGCACCGTTTCCGTTCTCCCGACCCGATCGAGCGCGTGGTGGTCGACGAAGTTGCCATGGAATTTCTCTATTCCGATGGCGACGAGTACGTCTTTATGAACACGGAAACCTTCGAACAGACCCATCTGAACAGCGCTATCCTGGGCGACGCCGTCGAGTACCTGATCTCTAATCTGCCGATCAAAGTTTCGTTTTTCGACGGCGTGGCGGTCGGCATCGATCTGCCGCAGACGGTGGAATTGACGGTTGTCGAAACCGAGCCGGGAATCAAGTCTGCGACCGCTTCGTCGGTGACCAAGCCCGCCAAACTGGAGACTGGGCTGGTCGTCCAAGTGCCTCCGTTTATTAATGAGGGCGAAAAAATTCGCGTCGACACCGCGGAAGGCGCGTATCTGTCGCGCGCATAAGTCGCTTCACTTCCCTGCAGAATGTAAACCCATGTCTCAAAATCGAGACATGGGGCACCCGCATTTCCCTGAGCGCGGAACAAAATTGGCGTTGTTCGCGTATCTCCTGCCGCGGTAGATTATTTTGGAGGCGGCGGTGGGCAAATGAATCCTTACATCGCGCTCAAGTGGATTTGGATCGTCTTCGCGGTCTTCTGGCTGCTGGCGGCGTTCGCGCAGAAGCGCAGCGTTCGCCGGCAAAGCGCAGGTTCGCGCCGGTTTCAAGTGGCGATCATTGCACTGGCGGTGGCGCCGTTTTATCTCCCGGTCTCACAATTGGGAGTTCTGTATCGGCGTTTTCTTCCCAACTCGCCCGGAATTCAGAATTTCGGCCTGCTGCTGTTGCTGCTTGGGCTCGGATTTGCTGTCTGGGCTCGCTTTGCGCTCGGCCGGAACTGGAGCGGAATGGTGACGGTGAAGCAAGATCACGTCCTGATCACTCGCGGGCCTTACGCCTGGGTGCGGCATCCGATTTACACCGGCATTCTGCTCGCACTTCTGGGCACGGCACTTGTCGGAGGAAGTTTTGCCAACCTGGTCGCCGCGGCCCTGGTGACATTGGCGCTGTGGTGGAAGCTCCGCATCGAAGAACGTTTCATGCTCGAAACCTTCGGCGAGCAGTACACGTCCTATCGACAGCGAGTGAAGGCGCTGATTCCTTACGTAATTTAAAAGCCGCATGCGCGGCCCGCGAATTTCATCCTTTTCGGGTTGCGCACTTCTCTTTTCATCTGCGACACTGCCTTTGCTGTTATGCTGCGTCATTACATTATTAAAGGCCGCGTGCAGGGCGTTGGCTTCCGCTGGTATGTCCATCGGGAGGCATCGGCGCTGGGCCTGCGCGGCTCGGTCCGCAACACGGTTAAAGGCGACGTGGAAGTGGTGGCCGCCGGAAGTGAAGAGCAACTCCGGGACTTGCACGCGCGCCTGAAAATCGGCTCGCGCGGCTCGCGCGTCGATCGCATCGAGCAATACGATCGCCCCGAAGCAGAGGCAGAAAATCTGCAGGCTTTTGAAATTGAAGGAGCATGGTAAATCGAATGTCACAAATGCATATTGATTGTGAGCCGTTGAAGAAGCTGATTCGCACCGTTCCCGATTTCCCCAAACCCGGCATTCTTTTTTACGACATCACCACGCTGCTGAAAGACAAGTCCGGCTTCGCCATGCTGATCGATGCGCTGGCCGCGCACTATTTTGAGAAGGCCATCGATCTGGTGCTGGGCATTGAGGCGCGCGGATTCATCTTCGGGCCGGCGCTGGCCTATCGCCTGAATGCCGGCTTTGTTCCCGTGCGCAAGCCGAAGAAGCTGCCGGCAAAAACCGCGCGCGTCACCTACGACCTGGAATACGGCACTGACGCGCTCGAAATCCATCTGGACGCGATTGAAAGCGGCCAGCGCGTCGTGATCGTCGACGATCTGCTCGCCACCGGCGGCACTATGGAAGCGACGGTGAAGCTGGTGCGCCAGCTTGGCGGCGAGATCGCCGGCCTTGCCTTTGCCGTGGAACTGGATTTTCTAAAAGGCCGCGAGCGTTTCGAAGGTCTTGACGTTTTCAGCCTGCTACACTACAACGAATAAAACATCGCATCATCGGCAATTTCAACCTGCGCCTGCCGCTGCACTAACATTTGCCTGGCCGGGAGAGACCATGCCTGTAGTTCTGCCGCTTCTTGCGTTCGCATTCCTCGCCCTCGGGTTTCAACAGAAGCAGGCCGACTGGCGCGCTTCATTGCTGTATGCGTCGATTCCCTGGTCGCTTTTCCTCGCGCTCGTCACCGAACTCCTGACTCAATTCCACTTCTTGACGCGCGCAGGGGCCATACTCAGCTGGACCGCGTTCGCGCTCATCTGCTTCACCTGGATGTGGAAGACCAAGAAGATCGCTCCTGCAAAGATCCATCCTGAACCGGCCACAGCATCGCGTTCATGGAGCGAACGAACCGAGCAGATCGCTATCGCGGCCATCGTTTTGCTGGTTGCCCTGACGGCCGTTGCCTCCGCGCCGAACAACTGGGACGCCATGGAATACCACCTGCCGCGTGTGGTGGAGTGGATCGTCAATCGCGGCGTTCAGTTCTATCCCACCATTGATTGGTCGCAGCTGAACCAGCCTCCTTTTGCCGAATACATCATGCTACATCTGGACCTGCTGTCCCGCTCCGACCGGCTGCTGGCGCTGGTGCAGTGGTTCGCCTACGTAGGCTGCATCCTCGGTGGTTCGTTGATCGCAAAAGAGCTGGGCGGCGGAAGGCGCGCCCAGTTCCTGGCCGCCGTCTTCACCGCGACCATTCCGTCGGCGGTGCTCGGGGGCTCCAGCATAAAGAATGACGGCGTCGGGGCCTACTGGATCATGCTGTCCGTCTATCTCCTGCTGCGTTGGACCCGCCGCCAAAGCTGGCTGGATGCGCTCGCCATCGGCTCTACCGTCGGCCTGGCCCTCTTCACCAAAGGCACCGCGTATGTTTTTCTTCCCTGCCTCATCCTGGCCTGCGGAGTCTCCTGGAGCCGCCCGGCACAATGGCGCTTCCTGTCGCGGCTGCCAGCCATCGCAGCCGTGGTCGTCCTCATCTGCGCCCCTTTGTGGATTCGCAATACCCAGTACACCGGCTCGCCTCTAGGCTTTCGGTATTTCTACGGCGTCGGAGATATCAACGGACGCACGTTCGCCAACGCGCGCATCACTCCGCCACTGATTGCAGCCAATGTAGTGCGCAATATCGCGCTGCATACCGGCGTCCCCAGCGATAACATCAACGCCTTTTCCAGCCATGTCTTCAGCCGCATCATTCAAGGCCTTGGGGTCGACCCGAACGATCCGCGACAAATGATCGCATCTCAGTTTGGCGGCGCGCCTCACTTCCAGGTTCGCTTCAGTCCAAAATATGAGTTTCTCGCCGGAGACCCCCTCCACCTGATGTTGTTTCTGCTCGCGGGCATTTTGTTTGTCGTTTACCGCCGCAGATTCGATAAACAGACAGGCTGGTTCGGTCTGGGGATTGTGGGAGCATTCGTTCTCTATTGCGCCCTGCTGCGCTGGTCGCCATGGAATGCGCGGTACCAGATTCCTCTCTTCGTGCTGGGGGCCGTCTTCAGCGCGGTAGTGCTGGTCAAGACTCTGCCTCGATGGGCCGTCAATACAACCTCAGCCCTCGTCGTGCTGCTGGCGCTTCCCTGCGCACTCGGCAATGACACCCGGCCGCTTCTCCGCAAACACGGCCCTTACCGAAGTATCCTGACCATGCCACGGGATCAAACCTATTTCCTCGATTTTCATGCGCAGGTTGCAAACTCCTTCATCGCCGCAGCGGCAGCCGCCCGGGCTTCCAACTGCCGCTCCATCGGCATCGACGCCAACCTGCTCCACTTCGAGTACCCCATGATGGCCCTGCTCACCAACGACGGCATCCCCCGCCAAATCCGCTATGTCGATGTGGAGAACTCGTCCAGCCAATATGCGCAGCCGAACGCTCCGCCGGTATGCATGGTGATCTGCCTTAATTGCCTGCATCACCTGGAGAAAGTAGCGCAGTACTCAGCTACGCTGCCGAAGATGCAGGCATTTGGAGAGGTGGTGCTCTTCAGCCGGCCAAACCAGCAGGTGAATCCTGAACAAACCGCGGAGTAGACCGCTGCGGGAGAACTCGAGTCAAAGGGGTTGGCTTGAGTAGGATTGGGCGCAGAAAAATAGCCTGGCTTGTCTCCACGATTTGCGCTACAAAGGACAGCGTATGCGCGACTCTTGTGCTTTGCTTGTTCTATTTTTCTGCCTGATATTTTCTGCAACGTTGCGTGGCCAAGTCCAGCCGGCGACGCCTGCATCGACCACGCCTGCTCCGACCGCGGCCAATCCGCAAACGCCGGCGGAATTCTTCGCTCGCGCGCGGGAGTTGAGCGACTTGGAAGCCGCAGGCATTCCCTTCCACCTGAAAGCTACATTCGTCGCCAGCGGGGACGCCAAATTTCTGGGGAATGGAACGTATGAAGAGTGGTGGAAGGACAAAAACAATTGGCGCAAAGAAGCGGCCTTTGGTGATTTTCGATATGTGGCTTTCAGGACCGGCGACGGCGATGCCAGAATTTACACAAACTCCGATGATCTCCCCTTACCGTTGCAGAATCTTTTGGACGGTTTCCTCGTCAATATTCCCGCCGATGCCGGCACTTTGGGCAAATGGAAGATGCGACATAAGAAAATCGAAAAAGCAAAACTCATTTCCCTGGAGCAAGACGGGCCGTGCGTACCGGATCAAAAATCAGCTGGCGAAAAGTGCCTTCAACAGGGCTTCTTCACGCCCGAAGGGTTGATTCGCATCCAGGTAGTGAACGATGTAACTACGGTATACAACGATTTCCGCTCATTTCATGGCGGCATGATTCCGTATACGTTTCTTACCGGAGATGGGAATCGGAACCATAGCCTGACAATTTCGATCAACCAAATTGAGCCATTGGATGGGGGCGTCAATCTGGCCGAGTTCCCGACCGGTTTGCATCCATTTCAGGAGGACGCAATCAAGCTGTATAAGCCCGGCGGCAAAGTGACACCGCCGCGTCCCTTGCATATCGTGGAGGCGCAATTTCCACCTTCCATGCGGGGCAGACAAGGTCAAATTGTTGAGCAGAGGGTCACGATCGAAATAATCATCGACAGGCTAGGCAATGTTCAGGAGGCCAAGGTGACGAAATCCGGCGGTTTAGCGTTTGACGATTCTGCGTTGCGTGCCGTGCGCCAATATAAATTTGCGCCAGCCACCTATAGAGGAAGCCCAGTCGCCGTGAAAATGTTCGCAATCGTGGAATTTCATAAGTATTAGGGGACAGAAATTGCGTCTTTTCTGTTGAACTTCGAATTGCCCGGTGCCCCATTCAAGCCTTCCTTTGGCTTGAGTAGGATTGGGCGCAGAAAAATAGCCTGGCTTGTCTCCACGATTTGCGCTACAAAGGACAGCGTATGCGCGACTCTTGTGCTTTGCTTGTTCTATTTTTCTGCCTGATATTTCCCGCCGCAGCGCTTCGTGCGCAAACGCAACCGGCGACCGCTGCGCCAGTTCCATCGACCACGCCTGCTCCAACTGCGGCCAATCCAAAAACGCCGGCAGAATTCTTCGCCCGCGCGCGTCAGTTGAGTGATCTGGAGGCGACGGGGATTCCCTTTCATCTGAAGGCTACCTTTGTCGCCAGCGGCGCTGCCAACTACAAAGCCAACGGCACCTACGAAGTGTGGTGGAAGGACAAAGATCACTGGCGTAAAGAAGCCTCGGTGAGAGATTCGCAATCCCTCTTGATCAAGAATGGCGGTCAAGTGGTGCCGTACGGCACCTCGGGCTATCTCATCTCCTCCATATTCCCGGCCGACTTCTCCGTATTCGAGCCGCCAAACAAAAAATGGAAAATTCATCGCAAAAAACTGAATGCGACCGAATTTTTCCTTGTTTCAAAGCAGAACTCGTGCGGCGAATCCCGCTGCCTGACCGAATATTTCTTTGAGCCGAACGGGCTTTTACTTGCAGGCGTCACAAGAATGCTCGTAACAAAATACAGCAACTTCCACAAATTTCACGATCTGCTCGTGCCGCACAGAATCAACGTTTCCGTTGGCACAAAGCCGATTCTTTCGGTCGACGTGAATCTCCTGGAAGAGGTCGATGCGAATGACAGACTTGACTCGACGATTGCCGCCGTTCCGCCAGATATGCACCCGAGACCTGCCAGTCGTTTTATTGTTGTTAGCAGTGCAGTAGCCAATTCGCGCATCATTCATCAGGTCCCGCCGATTTACCCATTGGAGGCCAGACAACAGAGAATCCAGGGAACAGTAGTCTTGAGCGCCGTCATCGACAAGAACGGCGAAGTCCAGGAGCTGCATCTAATACAGTCCGCGGGATCTCTGCTGGATGAAGCTGCCCAGCAAGCGGTCCGCCAATGGAAATACAAGCCCACAGTGCTGGACGGAGTGCCAGTCGAAGTGAAGACGATGATTTCCGTCGTATTCACGCTGAACTTGTGACCCGATTCGACGAATTCGTTCGGCATTGCCCGCATTCGTCCATACTTAATGTATGCCTCTTCGTTCCGGATTTGTTTCCATTCTTGGCTTGCCTAACGCGGGCAAATCGACGCTGATCAATGCACTGGTCGGCGAGAAGGTTGCCATCGTCACGCGCAAGCCGCAGACTACGCGCAACCGCATCCACGGGGTGCTGGAAGTAGATGCGGTCAAAGGAAAGCATCCCGCAGCGCAGATCGTGTTTGTCGATACTCCGGGCGTTCACAAACCTGCGAATCTGCTGGACAAGCGCATGCTGCAAGAGGTCCACGCGGCGTTGGAATCCCGCGATGTCGTGCTGCATGTGGTCGATGCCACGCGGCGTCTGCGTATGCCCCAGGCAAAAATTGAAGGGCTCGAGATTTCCTCTATTCGCCGGCAAACAGCAGGTTCCTCGACTGCGCTGCGCTCCGGTCGGGATGACAAATCCGATGAAGGCCTCTCGACTCCGTCGGCTGAGGCGGACTCCGGTCGGGATGACAAATCTATTCATTTAGCGGCCGGTCGGGATGACAAATCTGTTGAGCAAACAACCTCTAGACACTCGCTGGGAAATGAAGACGCTTTCATTCTGGAGCTGGTGAAGAAACTCGATTGTCCGGTATTTCTGGTTCTGAACAAGATCGACGCTATCGACGAAAAAGAAGCTCTCCTTCCTTTGATCGCACAATTCAGCGCGTTGCATAACTATGCGGAAGTGATTCCAATCTCCGCGCGCGGCGGCGACGGTCTGGATCGCCTCATTGCCAAGCTGGTCGAGTACATGCCCGAAGGCCAGCGGCATTTCAGGAAAGGACAGTTCACGGATCAGCCGGAACGTTTTCTGGCGGCGGAAATCATTCGCGAAAAAATCCTCAACCTGACCGGTGAAGAAGTTCCCTACGCCAGCGCCGTCGTGATCGAACGATTTGAAGAACGCAAGAAGATGGCCGCGCAGCCCGGGAAGGCGAAACCGAAGCCGCTGACGCGCATCTCAGCCGCGATTTTCTGCGAGCGCTCCGGACAGAAAGCGATCCTGATCGGCAAAGGCGGCGCGATGCTGAAGCAGATCGGCATCGCGGCGCGCAAGGAACTGGAATCTTTTCTTGGCATGCAGGTGCATCTGGAGCTGTTCGTGAAGGTCGCCGACGACTGGCGCGGTTCTCGCGCGTTCCTCAATTCGCTCGACTGGCGCAATCAACTGGAAGCTCTCGGGCGACAGCAGCAGAGCGAGGACAATGATGGCAGCTTGGAATAATTTTCTTTTACTGTAATGCGGGCTTCATACTATCCCACCCTCGCTTCGCCAGGATAGGGCACCCCGGCATTTGCGTGTTGGGGCGGAATGCGAAGGACTCGACGCCGCCGGCGAACAGCAGGTTCCTCGACTGCGCTTCCACCCCAGCGACGAAGACCTGTCGCTGGGGACCCCGGCTGCGCTCCGCTCGGAATGACAAGCCCATTTGTAAACCGCTTCTACGCTTCCTTTGCGCTGATGCCGAGCGCTTTCATCTTGCGGTACAGATGGCTGCGCTCGAGACCCAGAATTTCCGCCGCGCGGCTCACGTTTCCGTGGCACTCTTCCAGCTTGCGCAGGATGTAGTCGCGCTCATAGGCCTCTCTCGCCTGCTGCAGCGAAGGAAACTCCTCGCCGCGCCGGCCTGCGCTGCGCGCCACCAGCACCGGCAGGTGTTTGCGCTCGATGCGGGTAATCTGCGGATTCAGAATCAGGACCCGCTCCAGCACATTTTTCAGTTCCCGCACATTTCCCGGCCAATGATATTGCTGCAAAGCCGTAAGCGCATCTTCCGCAATTTCCATTCGCGCGCGGCCGTATTGCCGGCCGAACTCTCGCAACAACTCGCGAGCAAGCAAGGGAATATCCTCTTTACGCTCGCGCAGCGGGGGAACATAAAACGGGATCACGTTCAGTCGATAAAAAAGGTCTTCGCGAAAATTGCCCTTGGCGATTTCCTCTTCCAGATTCTTATTTGTTGCCGCGATCAATCGAACATCCACGCGGATCGGGCTAGCTGCTCCCACCGGCGTAAACTGCTGCTCGTCGAGCGAGCGCAGCACCTTGGCCTGCGTCTTCAGGCTCATGTCGCCGACTTCATCGAGAAAAAGCGTGCCCCCATCCGCTCGCTCAAAGGTCCCGCGCTTTTCCGCCGGGCCGCCGTGCACCGCGCCGTGGCGATATCCGAAAAGCTCCGTCTCGATGTAATCCTCTGGAATCGCCGCGCAGTTCAGCTCGACAAACACCCGGTCGGCGCGAGGACTCTCGGCATGCATGGCGCGCGCGATCAGTTCCTTGCCGGTGCCGGACTCGCCATAGATCAGCACGCGGCCATTGGTCGGCGCCATCAAGCGAATTTGCTGCCGCAGCGCCTTCACCGGGACGCTTTCTCCGGTCACGCGCGCGCGCGCCGTCAACTGCTGCTGAAATTCCCGGTTCTCCAGGCGGAGACGCCGCGCCTCGATCGCATTTTTCACGATGATGAGCGTTCGTTCCAGCGACAGCGGCTTCTCCAGAAAGTCGTACGCGCCCAGTTTGGTCGCGCGAACGGCGGTCTCGATCGTCCCGTGGCCGGAAATGATGATGATCTCCGGCCCCACGCCTCCATCCATGCCGCGAATTTCTGCCAGCGCTTCGAGACCGTCGCGGTCCGGCAGCCAGATGTCCAGCAGGACCGCGTCGAAGATCGCATCGCGGATCAGTTCCAGCGCCTCACCCGCGGTTCCGACAGCGGTGACCGAATATCCTTCTTCGCCGAGGATCGCTTCCAGGGTGCGCCGGATGTCCGGTTCATCATCGACGACAAGAATGTGGTTCATCGCGCGGCCTCAATCGCGGCGGGCGGCGCGTCAGGAGAACCGGAGGGATCGGCGAGTGGAATCTCCACGATGAAACGAGCTCCGGCCGGTATATTTTCCTCCACGCGAATGCTGCCCTGGTGCTCCTGTACGATCTTGGCTGCGATGGAGAGACCGAGCCCGGTTCCGCGGCGGCGCGTGGAAAAGAAGGGCAGAAACAATCGCTCGCGCGTCTCCTCGGTGATTCCGTGGCCGGTGTCCGCGATGACAATTTCCACCGCCGTCTGCGCCTCATTCCATCCGGTCTGCACCGTCATCACGCGCAGCAGGCTCTGCTGCATCGCCTCGGCGGCATTGTCGATCAGATTGCTCAACGCCCGCTTCATCGCCTCCGCATCCGCCATGACCGGCGGCAGGTGCGGCGTAAGATGCAGCTGGACACCAATTTCGTCGAGGCGCCCGGCGAACAAGGCAAGCGTACTTTCAACGATTGCGTTCAGATCGGTTGGCATGGGGCGCGCGGCGGGAAAGTCCGCCAGCGCCGCGAATTGATCGACAAGCTGACCCAGCGTCTGCACGGAGGAGCGAATCACTTCCGTCGCGCTCCGCAACACCGCCGGGGACTGGTCGTTCAAACCTCGATCCAGGTGACGCTCGATGCGTTCGGCGGACAGCGCAATCGGCGTCAGTGGATTTTTGATTTCGTGCGCGACCCGCTGCGCCACTTCTTTCCACGCCATCTGTTTCTGCGCGCGCAGCACATCCGTCACATTGTCAATGACCACCAGATGTCCGCGGATCGAGCCGCGCAGCTCTGTCACGGTAAAAATCAAATGCAGCGGGCCGCGTGGAGTTTCCGCGTCGATCTCTGTAGAAGCGGCGGGCAGGCGACGGCTGCGGCGAACCACGCGCCCGATCTCCGCCGCAGCTTCTGCCGGGAACAGCGCCTGGATGGGCTGGCCTTCGATCGTCAACTCACCCATGGGATCGAGCATTTCCAGAAACGCGCGATTCGCCTGCAAAATCCGCAGGTCCGCGCCCAAGGTTGCTACTCCGCTCGGGATCGTCTCCAGCACGGTTTCCAGTTCGCGCCTGCGTTCGTCAATTCCCGCATTGGCGGCGGACAACTGCTGCTTGGAGGCCTCCAGTTGACTGCGGCTGGTCTCGAGGTCGGTGGCCATGTGATTGAACGACCGCACCAGCTCTCCCAGTTCGCCTCCCGCAGCAATATCGACGCGAGAACTGTAGTCGCCGGAAGCCATCCCATCCATCGCATCGGCCAGCGCTTCCACCGGCCGCGTAATTTGCTTGGACAAAAACAGAGCCAGCCAACTGCTCACGAATAAAGTCAGTCCCGTAAGCAGCAACAGCAGCAGAAAATACGTTTGCCGCACGCGCCGGCGCGCACGAAGCAACGCCCAGTATCGCTGCGCGCCGCTTTCGATCTGCTGGATCGCCGGGGCGACATCGGGCGGCAGCGGCAGGCCCACCACCACGATCAGCCCTTTCTCCGACGATGCCGCGCCCACCATATATGCGGAGGGTCCGATCGTCAAAACCGGATCGTCTGTTCTGCGGGACGCAAGCAGAATGAAATCCGTCAGGCCGCTTCCGCTGGTCATCGCCTCCGGCTGATTGATGGAAGCTGCGCCGGAATCCAGCGTTACCGAACCATCGCTTGCCGGCATTTGATATTGGCTGATCGGATTTCCGTCGCGATATAACACGACGAAGCCACCCTGCAGCGTCACCTTATGCTGATGAAAAAGGTCGAGCAGCGCTTGCTGCTCGGATGCCAGATTTCCGGATGCGATCTGCGGAGAGTTCGCCAGGGATTCAGCCTCCGCCCGCGCATTGGCCGCTGCATAGTGCGACATCTCCATCGCCAGTTGCGTCGATTCACTGCGCAACTGCGCCACCGGCTGCGAGAACCAGCGGTCGATCGAACGATTCATCAACAGATAATTGAAAAACAACATGAACACTGCGGGAGCGACAGAAAGCAGCAGAGCGCCCAGCAGCATGCGCGTCCGCAGTCTGGGGCCGAGCACGCGGCTCTGCTCGCTGGCGTACAGCTTCAAAATATTTCGGAACAGGAGAACGAACAGAGTAAGGAAAATCAGGAAACTCAACCCGGACAGCGCGGTGAAGAAGAGGATGGAGCTGGTGTTTTCCGGCGACAGAAACTTCAGGTTGAATGCATTTTCTGCAATCAGCAGCAACATCACTATCAGCGCCAGCGCGCCCAGCACGATCACCGCTGTCCGCCGATTGCTGCTCCGTGGGTCCATCTTCGCCATTCCTTTTCCGTACTGTGAATCTGGGAGTAATTATAGGAGCCGCATCGGTTGCGCCGAAGATCATCTGAATATAATGCTGACAGTATTGCTGGAGTGGATAAACCGGTACGGAAAGGGGACGTTATGAAACCGAAATCATCCTTGAATCAAGCTTTGCCGGTCGCGATCGCGGCGCTTGCCCTGGCCTTTTCCGGTTGCAGCAGCAAGCCTTCCGACAGCCAGCTCACCGCGAATGTGCAGCACAAGATTGCCGCGGACACGGCCCTTCAGGGTCAGCCAATCTCCGCGTCCGCAAAAGACGGAACGGTCACGTTATCCGGCGCCGTAGGCAGCGAAGGTTTTCGCGAACTGGCCGCCAAAGACGCCGCCACGGTGGGCGGAGTGCGAACGGTGGTCAACAATCTCAGCATCGGCAACGACGGTGCTCCCGCACCCGCGGCGAACGGAAACGCGGCTCCCGTGCCAGGCAACGAGCAGACGGAAAACATCGCGCCCCCGCCGCCGCCTCCTCCCACTGCTGGCGCAGCTCCGGCAGCGCCCCCTGCGCCGGAGTCCATTGTGATTCCGGCTGGAACGCGAATTCGCGTGCGACTCGGGCGCACGTTGTCCAGCAAACATAGCCAGACCGGCGAGCCGTTTCCCGGCACTTTGGCCAGCCCCGTGCGCGTGAACGGACAAACGATCATCCGCGCCGGCGCTCAGGCACGCGGCGTTGTGACGGAAGCGAAGAGCATGGGCCGTTTCAAAGGGCAGGCGGTTCTCGCGCTTCGGCTGGAGAGCGTGAGTGCGGATGGCCGCAGGTATCCCGTACGCACCAGCCATATCGAACGCGTGGAACAAGGTAAGGGCAAGCGTTCCGCCGTTATGACTGGGGGCGGCGCGGGGTTTGGCGCAATCCTCGGCGGCATTGCGGGCGGCGGCAAAGGCGCGGCAATCGGTCTGCTGGCCGGCGGAGGAGCCGGAGCGGCAGGCAGCGCATTCACCGGCAATAAGGACATTGTCTTGCCGGCCGAAACGGTGCTCACGTTCGACCTGCAACGCAGCGTAACCATCCGCAGATAATTTGCTCTTGAGCGCCGATAATTGCTTTTGAGCGGAATGAAGCGCGGCCATTGGCCGCGCTTTTTGTTTGAGCGAATGCAGAATTGCTGTAATGTGGGCAGAAAAGCAGGTCCCTCGGCTTCGTCCGGTCGCCGCGGCGACGCGGACTTCGCTCGGGATGACAATTCAGCGCGGGATGACAATTCAGCGCGGCATTTAAGTACGGGCTACTGCACCAGGTCTGCGACTGGCTTCCACGGCTTGCCTTGCGACTCCGCAACCGGCTTGCACGTCAGCACGCCTTCGTAGGTGTTCACCCCGTCGGCCAGTCCCCTGTCCCCCTGAATCGCGATTTTGGCGCCCAGCTTTGCCAGCCGCATCACGTATGGGAACGTCGCATTGGTCAACGCCAGAGTGGACGTATTCGGCACCGCCGCCGGCATGTTCGTCACACAGTAGTGCACCACGCCATCGATGACATACGAAGGATCGCTGTGTGTCGTCGGCCGCGCGGTCTCGATGCATCCGCCCTGATCGATCGCCACATCGACGACGACCGCGCCCTTTTTCATCCTCGAGACCATCGCCTTGGTGACGATCTTCGGGGCCGCCGCGCCCGGAATCAGCACTCCGCCGATCACCAGGTCCGCCGCGCGCACCGCGTGCTCCACGTTATAGGAGTTCGACGCCAGCGTGTGCACGCGCCCATTGAAAATGTCGTCGAGTTCGCGCAGACGGTTGAGATTCAGATCGACGATCGTCACTTTCGCGCCCATGCCCATCGCAACCTTTGCTGCATTGGTGCCGACGATGCCGCCGCCGATGACGCAGACATTTCCCGGAGGCACGCCCGGAACGCCTCCCAGCAAAACTCCGCGGCCGCCTTTTTCTTTTTCCAGATATGCCGCGCCAACCTGTACAGACATGCGTCCGGCCACTTCCGACATGGGAGTCAGCAGCGGCAGGGTGCCCGCCTTGTCGCGAATCGTTTCATAAGCGATGCCGGTGACTTTCTTCTCCAGCAGCTTGCCCGTCAAAACCGGCACCGGCGCAAGATGCAGATAGGTGAACAGCACCAGCCCTTCGCGAAAATTGGCGTATTCTTTTTCGACCGGCTCCTTGACCTTCACCACCATGTCCGCCAGCCGCCATACATCATGGGCCGAGCCGACGATCTCCGCGCCGGCTGACTGATATTCATCATCGGGCAAGGCCGATAGATCGCCGGCTTTGGTTTCGACGAGAACTTTATGCCCCGCTTCGACCAGCGCATTTCACCCCGGCCGGAGTGACGCCGACGCGGCTCTCGTGATCTTTCACTTCCTTCGGTACGCCGATAATCATTCACTTCTCCTGAACTTTAATAACGCAAATTACATATACAGAGGAGTCGTCATCCTGAGCCCATTCGGCTGCGCTCAGGATAAACTCCGCGAAGGCCCTCGCGTTGTGCCTGCAAACAGCGGGTTCCTCGACTTCGGTCACCGCGGCGACCTCCGCTCGGAATGACAGACTTATTTATAAGACCGTTTCCAGTGCGTGGATTTCACTCCCCGGTATCGATCTGTGCGCGTTGCAGCTTGTCGGAATAATCGACATACACAGATTTCCATGTCGTGTAGAAATCGAGCGCCGCGTTGCCGCCCTCGCGATGGCCATTGCCTGTCTTTTTTACGCCGCCGAATGGCAGATGTACTTCGGCACCAATTGTCGGCGCGTTCACGTAGGTAATGCCCGCTTCCAGGTCGCGCATGGCGCGATACGCACGGTTCACGTCGCGCGTATAAATCGATGTCGAAAGCCCGTAAGAAATTCCATTGGCAATCTCAACCGCCTGGTCGAATGAATCGAACTGCAGCAGCGCGACGACCGGCCCGAAGACTTCTTCCTGCGCGATGCGCATGGAAGGCTTGACGCCGGCGAAGATCGTCGGCGCAAAGAAATAGCCGTCGGCGTGGGACTTGCCCTTCAGCCGCTTGCCACCGGTGAGAAGATTCGCGCCCTCTGCCAGCGCCACCGAGACGTATCGTTCGCTGGTCTCGATCTGTTGTGCGTTCACCTGCGGTCCAACCTGTGTGCCTTTCTCGAGACCGTTGCCGATGCGCAACTTTTCCGCACGCTCCACCAGCCGGTCCGTAAACGGCTTCGCGATTTTCTTATGCAGAAGAATGCGGCTGGTCGCCGTGCATCGCTGCCCAGTGGTGCCGAACGAACCCCACAGCGCGCCTTCGACAGCCAGCTCTACGTTCGCGTCATCCATCACGATCATGGCGTTCTTGCCGCCCATTTCCAGCGAACAGGACTTGAAGTGCGCTGCGGCTGTTTGACCGACCATGCGCCCAACTTCGCTCGATCCGGTAAAGCTGACGGCGTCTACATCGGGATGCTCCACCAGCGGCGCGCCCGCCTCCGGACCAAAGCCGAAGACGATGTTGACGACGCCTTTCGGCAGTCCGGCATCGACCAATGTCTGCACCAGGTTCAGCGTAGAGAGCGGCGTGTCTTCCGCCGGCTTGATGACGCAGGTGTTGCCGCAGACCAGCGCGGGAAACAGCTTCCACGACGGAATCGCCATGGGAAAATTCCAGGGCGCGATCATTCCGCAGACGCCCACCGGCAGCCGCACGCTCATGGCGAATTTGTTTTGCAGCTCCGACGGGGTGGTCTGGCCGAACATGCGGCGGCCCTCGCCAGCCATGTAGAACGCGGTGTCGATCGCCTCCTGCACATCGCCACGCGTCTCTTCGAGCACCTTGCCCATTTCGCGGGTCATGTCGTGCGCGTACTGTTCCTTGCGCTCGCTTAGTAATTCGCCGGTCCGATAGAGAATCTCCGCCCGCTTCGGCGCGGGCACCAGGCGCCAGGTTTCAAACGCTTTTTTCGCCGCGGCCACCGCAGCATTCACGTCCTGCTTACCGGATGCGGGAAATATCCCAACCAGGTCCCTGGTGTCCGCGGGATTGCGGTTCTCAAATGTCTCACCGCTTTCAGCGGCGGCCCATTTCCCGTCGATCCAGTTCCTGTACTCGCGACTTTTCGACTGCTTTTTTTCTTTCTGCTTGTTTTTGTGCTTGTTCGCTGCCATTGCCTTCACTCTTCCGTTCTCTCAATTTCAGTTGTAGATTCAAATTTCTCTTTTCGCGATTCAAATGCGATCGAATAACGCTCGAACGATAGAGGATACCGCAAACTCCGGGTCGCCGATATCAACTCATGTTTTATCAAAGGAGCCCACGGAAAAACCCCAGCCGACGCAGGAGAGGGATCGGCGCTCCCCCTCACAAGAAATCGGAATTAAGGCGTGAGGCCTGCCGGGCGTCTGTTCGCCGCTTTCCGTGGAGCGCGGAGAAAGCTTCTGCATCCAATAAGTACCACGAGAGGAAAGAGATGCAGGATCGAATCACACTCATTGTTCGGTTCCGAATGGACGAAGCTGTGAAACCCGAGTTTACGGCAAAGTTGAAGGAGGTCTTCGCTCATATTGAGAGGGAAGCCTCCTTTGTGGAAGCTTCGCTGCAGCAGGATATTGCGGATCCCCGATCCATCCTGAATTACGAAGTTTGGCGCGAAACGCCGGAGTCGTTCATGAAAAACCAGATGCCGAAGGATTACAGGAAAAGATTCGAACAGGCCATTGTCGATTTGAAAATCGAGCGCTCTCCCTCCTGGTACAGATCGATCGCTGAGTGGACAAAGGTCTAGAAGCTTCACGTTGACGCGGCTGGCGAATGGGCGTTCAGCGTGGAAGTGTCGGGCAAGTCGTTGCAATCGATCTCGAACATTAGAGAGCGATCCTTGAACCATTCTTCCGCCGGTGTGCAAAGCCGCGCTCAATCCAACGGCCAATCGCCACGGCCAGCAAACCGGCCACGATGAAGACCACCAGCACGCCCGCGGCATTCCGCAGCGCGACCGCATATCCCAGAACGGCGACATCGATAAATGGATAGGGATACCAGCCGGTAGCCGCTCCTCGTGCGACCGTATAGAACATGTACGCCACGGGGTAAATAAGCCATAGAAGAGCATGTTTCCAGCGCAGTTGCGCTTTGGGCACGAAGACAAACCAGTAGATTCCATAGAGCACGGGCACGGCGTCGTGCAGCAGCCCATCGGCCAGTTTCCCCAGGCCTTGTGGATTCCATTGATGCCTGAGCAGCAGGAAATAAATGGCTCCGACAACCGCAATGTAGACCGCGATCGCGCTTTGCACCGCCGGACGAGAAAAGAACCGCCCCAGGAAAATCCTCGGAAACGCAACGAAAAGGGTCAACGCGATCGCTACCAGCAGATTCGTCAGGATGGTAAAAAAACTGAAGTAATTCGCGATTCGGCCCAAAACGGACACGCCGGAGACAACGGGCTCGGCGATTGTCAAATAGAGTTGCAGGGCCAGCGCAAACCACGCCAGCACCGCGATGCCGGCCGCGATGAGCTGTCGGCGCTTGCTCGGGCCCGGATTCGACGCAATCCCCAAGCTTTCCTCCCGCTTACCGGCAAACAGCAGGTTCCTCGGCTTCGGTCGCCGCGGCGACCCCCGCTCGGAATGACAAAATCTATTTATGAAACCGTGCCCCGACACGGCCCGATATCTTTCCCGATACCTGCCTTCGCCGATTCCCTCCTTACGATACTCGACAGCGCCACTCCACGTGGCTTTACAATGGAGCCAGCATAATCCCTGAAAAGGCACCCCACAGGTTGAATGTCTTCTAACGGCTATCACTCTCGCGCCTCACGCAGTCATAATCTGCGCTCGTTGTTCAGCCTCTTTTCCAGCGACCTGGCGATCGACCTGGGCACGGCCAATACGCTTGTTTACGCGGCCGGCAAAGGCATTGTGGTCAACGAGCCGTCGATCGTCGCCCTAAATAAGGTGACGGGAGAAGTGGAAGCGGTCGGCAAGGAAGCCAAAGAGATGCTGGGCCGGACTCCAGGAAATATTGTGGCCATCCGTCCGATGAAGGACGGCGTCATCGCCGACTTCAAAGTCACCGAGAAAATGCTGAACTACTTTATCCAGAAGGCGCATGGCCGCAAGATGCTGGTGCATCCGCGCATCGTAATCGGCGTGCCTTCGGAGATTACCCAGGTGGAAAAGCGGGCGGTCGAGGATTCCGCCTATCGGGCTAAGGCGAGTGAGGTGTATCTCGTCGAGCAGGCAATGGTGGCCGCTATCGGCGCCGGGCTGCCCATCACCGAACCCGGCGGCAACATGGTCGTCGATATCGGCGGCGGGACTACAGATATTGCGGTGATTTCTCTCTCCGGCATCGTCTATTCGAGGTCTGTCCGCATGGCGGGCAACCAGATGGATGAAGCCATCATGAATTACCTGAAGCGCAAATATAACCTGCTGATCGGCGAGCGCACGGGCGAACACATCAAGATGGAGCTCGGCTCCGCCTATCCGCTGGACAAGCCGCTGACCATGGAGATCAAAGGCCGCAACCTGATCGAAGGCGTGCCGAAGACGATCACCATTGACGACGCTGAAATTCGCGAGTCGCTGGCTGAGTGCATCAGCACAATTATGAACGCGATCCGCGTCGCGCTCGAACGCACGCCGCCGGAGCTTTCCGCCGACATCAGCGACCGCGGCATCGTGCTGACCGGCGGCGGCGCGCTCATCAAGAATCTCGACAAGCGCATTCGCGAGGAAACCGGCCTGCCTGTCTCGATCGCCGACGACCCCCTGGCTTCCGTCGTGCTGGGTACCGGCAAGATGCTGTCCGATTTCCGCCTGCTGCGCAAGATCAAGATCGACTAGTTATTCAGAGAAAAAAAGCAGGTCCCTCCACTACGCTTCGCTCCGGTCGGGATGAGAATCTATACGAGTGACCAAAATAAAAGCAATGTCATTCCGAGCGACGTCATTCCGATGAAATCGGAATGACGCAATCGAGGGACCTGCTTCTCAAACCCAATTCGCCATGCGTGATCACAATTATTACGTTTACATAGTGGCCGGCCGCTCACGCACACTGTACATCGGGATTACGAACAATTTGGAACGTCGCATCGAGGGACATCGTACTGGCGCATTCCCAGGATTCACTTCCGCGTACCGCTGTCACCGGCTTGTTTGGTTTGAGCAATACGTTACGGTGACGCTCGCTATCGACCGTGAAAAGCAGCTCAAAAGCTGGTCGCGGGCCAAGAAAATTACGTTAATCGAACAGCAAAATCCCGCTTGGGCCGATCTTAGTCGGGGGTGGCAGCAAACAGCAGGTCCCTCGACTGCGGAATTACCGCATCGGCGGTAATTCCTTCGCTCGGGATGACATTTTTTAGAGATTGAATTGTTGTCCGGTATCATCACTCGCAGCCCTCGCAATTGAGATGGAATCTTTTCTCAGCCGCTACCGCAATCCTTTGATCCTGCTTGCCGTTGTTCTGGCGCAGATGCTCTTGCTTGCCGTGCAGGTGCGCCGACCCGCAAACGGCACCGACGGCCATGAGACCCGGCTGGCGCGCTATTGGGCAACCAGTCTCGTTTCGCCATTCGAACGTGCATTTCTGTTCATCGGACACGGCGTCAGCAGCACCTGGCATGGCTATATCGACCTGCGTCACGTTCGCGCCGACAATCAACAATTGCATGCGGAATTGAACCGCATGCGCCTGGAGCAGGCCTCGCTTGCCGAGGATGCCCGGCAGGGTCTGCGCCTGCAAAAGCTGCTCGCATTTCAGCAGCATTATGTCTCCCAAACCGTCGCCGCTCATGTCATCGGAACCAGTGGGACCGACCTGTCGCGCGTGCTGCTGATCGATAAGGGATATAAAAGCGGCGTTCGCACCGACATGCCCGTGATCACCCCCGACGGCGTGGTCGGCAAAGTCCGCGACGTGTTTCCTCGCACTGCGCAGGTGCTGGAAATCAATGACCAAACGAGCGGCCTCGGCGTGGTACTGACGCAGACGCGTTTGCGCGGCATCCTGCGCGGCAACAGCGCGGGCCAGACGGAAATTGTCGATATCCTTCCCGATGAACGGATTCAACCGGGCGAACAGGTAGTCACCAGCGGCGGAGATCAGGTCTATCCGAGCGGCCTTCCGGTCGGCAATGTGCAACGCGTGGTGAACGATCCGGAGCGCAACCCTTACGTCGCGATCCTCGTGCATCCGGCCGTTAACCTGTCGCGCCTCGATGAAGTGCTGGTGGTCACTCAGACAACCACGGCGATGCCGGCGGCCATGCAACAGGACGTCACCACCAGTGAACAGAAAGCCGCCGACATCTTGTCGCAGCGGCTGCCCGGCGCGTTGCCACCGCCGCCCCTCGGTCCCGACGGAAAACCGCTGCCGCAGAATGTCAACACGCCGCCGTCGCCCGTGCGGCCTCCGCCTTCTCTGCACCCGGACCGCTTCACGCCGGGCGCGACGCCGCCGTCGAGCGATCTTGTCCCCGACGCTTCGTATCCGAAGCAGGTATTTCCCCCGGAAGCGCAACCAGCCGCCGAGGCATCTTCTTCCACCGCAAAACGGCCAGCGCAAGACGTGAGCCATCCCGCTGCCGCGGCGCCGTCTCCGGCCCGGCACACGAAAGCCACGAACCCGAAAACGGACTCCAACGCAAACCCTAACGCAAACCCTAACCAGGAGCCGCAAAACTAGCCATGGCGCTGCTGCCTCGCAGTTCGCGCAGAGAGATGGAGGAGCACCGCTTCCATCCCCTTGTATTGCTGTTTGTGCCGCTGGTCGCGATCTTTCTGCAGGTTTACATTCCCCTGCGATTTCCCAGCTTTACTGTGTTCGACCTGCCGGTGCTGGTCGTCATCTATTTTGCAGTTTCCCGCCGCAGCCCTATCGCAGGAACGATGCTTGGTCTCGTAATCGGCTTGATTCAGGACGCGATGACCCACCTGCCGCTCGGCGTCAACGGCATCATCGATTGCATTGTGGGCTATCTCGCCGCTTCGATCGGGGTGCGCATCGATGTGGACAATGCCGGCACTCGCCTGCTGATGAACTTTGTGTTCGTCCTGCTCGCCAGCATTCTGCACATTCTCATCCTGCGCCGTCTGGTCGGAATGCATGAGCAATGGTTCTGGCTGCATCAATTTGTCCGCGCTCTTGTGAACGCGTTGCTGGGTGTGATTCTTTTCGCCGCGTTCGACCGCTTAAGACAAAGGGAATAAAGGCAGGCACAAAGAGAGCGGAGAAGATACTTGGGGGCGTGATATCGTCTGGATTGCGCAGCTCAAGTGAAGAAAGGAAGTCTTCCTACCATGGTTCACAATCTGGCTGCACTTTGGGATGACCACTGCCGCTGCGAGTTCGAGACGCGCGACGCCAACGCCACCATGGCCACGATGGTTCCGCAGCCCTACGTGAACCACATCCCCACGATGACGGGTGGAGTGGGACACGAGCAGCTCCTTCGCTTTTATGCCCATCATTTCATTCCGGTCAATCCGCCGGATTTTCGTTTGACGCCGATCAGCCGCACTGTGGGCGCGGATACGGTTGTGGATGAATTCATCGTCCACTTCACCCATACCACCGAAATTGACTGGATGCTGCCCGGCATCCCGCCGACCGGTCGTCGCGTGGAGGCGCCGACCGTCGCCATCGTTAAATTCGAAGGCGACAAGGTGGCGCACGAACACATCTACTGGGACCAGGCTTCGGTGCTGGTTCAGCTCGGCCTGCTAGACCCCGGCAAGTTGCCGATCGCAGGAGTGGAGGCTGCCCGCAAGGTAGAGGACAAATCGCTGCCCAGCAACCGCTTGATGAAGCGCTGGCAAGAGAGCGAAGACAAACCCGCGTAAATTCCCGGTCATTTTGAGCGCGGCTGCGAGATTCACTACGCGGACCGCGGGAATCAAGTGCAGCATGGGCCCATAACGGTTCGCCGACGCTTGCTTCGGGAGTATTCTGAAGGCATAACCCCGCCCCATGAACGGCTCCTACAACAAAGAGGACAAGATTCCGTCGATCAAACTGACGGCGATGCAGTACGTCATTGCGCTGATCCTCGTCATCCTTGTTTCCGGCCTGTGGCGGCTGCAAGTCCTCGGCGGCCAGAATTATCGCGCGCTTGCCCAGGCCAATCGCATCCGCAAAGTTCCCATTCTCGCCCCGCGCGGAAAGATCTTCGACCGCGAAGGACGCCTGTTGGTCGACAACTATCCATCCGTCACTTGCTTTCTGGTACCGGAGCAGGCCCGCGACTTGCAGGCCGACATTCCGCTGATTGCCGCTGGTCTGCATATGGAGCCGGCCCAGCTTCGCGCCATCCTGATGCGCTATCGCCATCAGCCGAAATATCAGCCCATCCCGTTGCAGCAGGACATCACGCCCGACGAGCAAGCCTTCATCGCCGCGCACAGCAACGAGCTGCCCGAACTGGAAACGATCGAAGAAGAGCGCCGCCTCTATCCAAGCAACGGCTTCGCGGCGCACCTGATCGGCTATGTCGGTGAGGTGTCGGAGGACATGCTGGAGAACGATCCGCGCTACGCCTTCTATCAACCGGGGGATGTCGTCGGCCGCGCCGGAGTGGAGGAATCCTACGATTCCATTCTGCGCGGCCAGGACGGGTCACGCGATGTAGTGGTGGACAGCCACGGGCGCGAACTGGGACTGCTCGGCATTGAACCCGCCGTTCCGGGAAAATCGCTGAAGTTGACCATCGATCTTGATATCCAGAAGGCCGCGGAAGAAGCCATGGGCCAGCGCGAAGGCGCACTCGTGGCAATCGATCCACGCACCGGCGAAGTGCTGGCCATGGTCAGCCGGCCCACCTTCGACCCCAATGAATTTGCCATTCGCATCCATCGCAAGGAGTGGGACGCGCTCCTGACCAACCCGGAACACCCGCTGATGAACAAGGCCATTCAGGCGCAGCTTGCTCCTGGCTCTACGTTCAAGATTCTCGAGGCGATTGCGGGTTTGCAGGAAGGGATTGCAGAGACGCTGAAAGTGGACTGCCACGGCGGCGGCACGTTTTACGGCCACTACTTTAAGTGCTGGATTTCAGCCCGGCACCAGGTACATGGAATTACCGACATCACTAAAGGCATTTACCAGTCCTGCGACGTGTTCTTTTACACGCTGGGCGAGAAACTCGGCATTGAAAGAATCGCCGAATGGGCGCACAAATTCGGGCTGGGACAAAAGACGGGCATCGATCTGCCGAATGAGGCTTCCGGGACCGTGCCCTCCCCGGAATGGAAGATGCGCAATTACCACCAGAAATGGTATGCCGGAGAAGTCATCTCCGTCGCGATCGGGCAGGGCGCGCTCACCGCGACTCCAATTCAGATGGTCCGCGCCATTGCCGGTATCGCGTCGGGCGGCGTGATGAAGCGCCCGCACGTTGTCTTCCCCAGCGAGATTCCGCCTGACCTGCGCAGCTACTATCACGACCAGTTTCCCGGCTCCGGCAATCAAACGATCCACATCGATCCGGCAAACTGGGAGATTGTCACCGACGCCATGGCGCAGGTGACCGAGATGGGCGGAACCGCCGGCCTGGCCCATTTGGAGGGAATCGATTTCGCGGGAAAAACCGGATCGGCGCAAACCATCAGCAACACCTACAAAAAGAGTCTCGGCGCGGCGGGATTGAAATTCCGCGACACGGCATGGTTTGTCGGTGTAACGCCGCGGAGAAATCCGGAGATCGCTGTGGTTTTGCTCTGGCAAAACGGCTCAGAAGGATATCTGAGCGCGCGTCTGGCGGCACGCGTGATCGAAGCGTATGTCAACAAGCAGCGGCGGGAAGCGAACAACCTGCGTGTCGTGGCAACGTCCACCAAGTCGCCCGCGGAACATTCTGCGCCGCAAGCAGGCGCTGCTCCGCCGGCAAAAGTGAAAACGACCGCTGCTCTCCGCCTCAACGAGAGCGCATCGCCTCCGACGGAAATGGCCGCGCTCTGGACGACCTCAGCGAAGGACGCGGCGGCCCATCCCGGCGCGCGGCAGATCCCGGCCAGCGTTGCGGCAAAATTTCCAGTGCCGGCGGGAACGGTGCTGCAGGCGGGAAGTTTTCGCCTGCCTGCTCAGCCTTCTACGCCACGGAGGCAAAATTGATCACGCAAGCGCGTCGTCGCAGCCAAGAAAAAGCAGGTCCCTCGGCTACGCTGCGCTTCGCTCGGGATGACAGTAGTTGGGAAACAGCAGGTCCCTCGGCTGCGGTCGCCGCGGCGACGTTCGGTCGGGATGACAAATCTTATGACTTGTCATCCCGAGCTGTGTTCTCGCAAAGTGAGAACACAGCCGAGGGACCTGCCTTCCCCGCACGCGGAGAGCGACCTTAGTCCATGCGCCGCTTTCTTTCATTCCGCGACTTCGACTGGACGCTGCTGGCCTTTGTCCTCGCGCTTTCCATCGTCAGCGTGCTGGAAATCTACAGCGCCACGCTGCACACGCAGTTCTCGCATTTTTATCAGAAGCAGCTTTTGTGGCTGGCTGCCGGCATCGTCTGCATGTTCGTGCTGTCGTTGATCGACTACCACATTCTGCTCGACATCGCCGTCTGGGCCTACGGCATCTGCATCGTGGCGCTGGTCGCGGTGCTGGCGGTCGGAACGAAAGTGATGGGCGGACGCCGCTGGATTCGTCTGCCCGGCGGCATTCATTTTCAGCCTTCGGAATGGGTGAAGCTCGTCCTGGTCATCGCCGTGGCGCGATACTTTACCAACCTGAGCGGACGCGACCTGACCTGGAAGGACATCTTCAAAGCCATGGCCTTCGTCGGCGTTCCCATGCTGCTGGTGTCTGAAGCAGCCCGACCTGGGAACCGCGCTGACCTACGCACCGGTCCTGCTGGTCGGGCTGTTTCTCGGCGGCATCCGCTTCAAGCAGGCGGCGATTCTCTGTCTCGCCGCTGGGCTGGCCATCGTTCCCGCCTGGTACAAGGTGCTGAAGCCGTATCAGAAGCAGCGCCTCACCAGCTTTCTGCAGCCGGATGCCGATCCGCGCGGCAGCGGGTATCAGATTCGCCAATCCCTGATCGCGGTCGGTTCCGGCGGCATCTGGGGCCAGGGTGCCGAACACGGAAGCCAGACCCAGGGCGATTTTCTGCCGATTCCGTACACCGATTTCATCTTTGCCGCCTTCTGCGAGGAACACGGGCTGATGGGCGCTATCTTTGTCCTGCTGTTATACTTCTTGTTGTTGATGCGTTTGGTGCAAAACGCTCAAACTGCCGCTGACCTTCCCGGCACAATGATCATCATGGGGGTCGTGGCCGTCCTGATTTTTCAGATCGCGGTCAATGTGGGCATGGTCATCGGCCTGATGCCGGTCACCGGAATACCCCTGCCCTTGATGAGTTATGGCGGTTCATCGGTGCTGTTTACGTTTCTCGCGCTCGGCATCGTAATGAATATCCGCATGAGCCGCTTCGTAAATTAGCTCGATAGAGAGCGCAGTTTCACGGTTGTTGCCCTGAGCAAAGCGAAAGACCTAGCGTTTTTTCGTTCAGGATGGCGACCCGATCGCAGGTTTTAGAGTTTTCCCCTGGTACGGCAGGTTCCAAACCGCGGCCAGGCGGGGTTTTCATCGAATGAACGCATGGAAAAACGCAAGAGAACTGGAAACGGCTCCACCCCTTTCAGGGGAAGCAGCGGCCACAAAGTTCTCGCGTTTCGTTCTTTCACGTCGCAGCCAAGATTCTTCGCTCCCATTGCCATCCCGCGCTTGCGGGAGACTTTTTCCTCCTGGCTTAAAGCAAGTTTCCAGTCCGCAACGTCTCCAGAACGGTCACTCGATTTTCCCGCCTTTGCCGCCCGCGCTAATTGGATAGCGCCCAAGGACCTGCCTCGCCATTTGCCCCGCCGCCTTCGCAGGCCGCGGGCTGAATTGAGGCAGCATGACAAAAGAAATTTACATCTCCAGCACTCCGCATGAGACACGGCTGGCGGTTGTCGAAGACGACCAGCTCGCTGAAATCTACTACGAGCGCGAAAACGAATACACCCTCGCCGGCTCCGTCTACAAAGGCAAAGTAACCCGCGTCCTTCCCGGCATGCAGTCGGCCTTCGTCGATATCGGCCTGGAACGCGACGCATTCCTCTACGTCACCGACTTCGCCGAAGAGCAGGAAGACGGCGAGGAGTATGTTCCACTCACGCAGAACCAGGCGCAGGGCAACGGGCACCAGAACGCGCCCGGCCGCCGCGAAGCAGCAAACAATGCGCAGCGCGAACCGGCTGCCAGTTCTCCGGCCGAGGCCGGAGAAGACTCCGATCCCGGTTCTCGACGCTGGCGCGGACGCCGTGGGCGCCGTCGTGGTCGCGGCGGGGCGCAATCCGCACGGACCGCCGCTCCGAACGCCGACCATGCAGATCAGCAAATCGCCCCTTCCGAAACCGGTCCGAGCGCGATCGAATTCGAGCTGGAACCGATTCCCGGCCCGTTCCCTAGTCCGTCGGGATTCGAGAATGAGCCAAGCTACGAAGAGGAACGGCCGCGGTCTTCTCATCGGGAGCACTCCACCGAGCCGTCTCATCCCGCGCGTCCTGCGCAATCGCAACCCGCAGAGCCGATGGTTCTTCCCGGCGAATCGCTGTCGAAGTATCGCCGCAACCAGCCGCCTGCTGCGCGGGATCGATCCTCTGCAACACAGGAAAATTCCTCCGCGCCCGCGACTCCGGCCGCGCACGCATCGAGCTTTCAACCTGCAACGATGGTGGTAGCGCCGCTGGCGTGGGACGGGAGCGATCTTCTCCCCGGCGAATCGATTTCGCGATACAAGAAGAAGGCCTCGCGCTCCCAATCGGCGACGAAAGAGCAAGCGACGTTTGCATCGCCTGCAGCCGAGGCCGGCGCAACTGCGCAGAACGATCACGCCGCCGCAACGACTTCGATCGATGATGCGGAGACACAGGCGGCAATTCCGTCCGCGCACGCTGAAACAGCCGCACCCCGCTCGCAGGACTTCCAACCCGCGCAGGAAAAACACGCGCTCCGCGAGCATCCACTCACGCAGCACCCGATCGGTCTTTCTACGGATGTGTCATCCCGGCCCGACCCTGAGCTTGCCAAAGAGAAAGTAGAGGCACCTGCGGCTTCTGAAAATTTCGATCCCGCGGAAGGTTCCGCATCGTATCGATTCGACCCCTCCGCGCCGAGCGCTTACCGCCAAAGCAGCGTCGCAGAGCCGCCGGCGGAAACCGATGCCGCTGCCATTGCGCATGAGGCAACGCCCGCGGGTGTCGAGGAGCCTTCGGGAGCGATTCAGGCGAACACTCCGCCCGACTCCGCGCCGGAAGAGAATCCGCTGCCGGAGCCGTTTTTCGGTGAATCTGTCTCCATCGCGCAACCGCAACACACGCCTGCTCTCGAATCCTCGTCCGTCGCGGAAGAGACCGAGTCGCAGAAGGAAACTTCCTCCGAAGAGGATGATCTTGCCGACGAGCACGGCATCCACGCCTTCGACCCCGGCCACGGAAATCTGGAAGAGGAAACCATCGACGAGGAGGAAACGGAAGCGGACGCAGCCCATGCGCTCCTAGACGATGAGGAATACGACGATCTCGTCGAAGAAACGCTCGACGTGCAGATGGACAGCGGCCTGCTCAGCGAATTCGTGCGCGACCAGCACATCGATCGGCGCACGCGCTTCCAGGACGACTCCGCGGAATCGTCGAACGGGGAAGGCGGAGCATTCCAGGAAGAGGGAGAAACGTTCGTCACCGAATCTCCCGGTTTCGAATTGGAGGAGGCCGAGGGCGATGAGGAATTCGCCGAGGATTCCGAAGAAACCGACGCGGCCAACGCCGACTCCGCACCTGTGCGCGCCGGCGGCCAACGCAACAATCGGCGCGGCTTTCGCGGCCAACGCCAGGGCCAGGGCGCAAATCGAGGCGGACGCATGCGCCGCTCCACTGCGCAGATGAGCAACCTGCCCGCCATCACGGAACTTCTGAAGCCGAATCAGGAAATCCTGGTGCAGATTGCGAAAGAGCCGATCGCGCGCAAAGGCGCCCGCATTACCAGCCACATCGCATTGCCCGGACGCTTTCTGGTTTTCATGCCGACCGTGAATCACGTCGGCGTATCGCGCAAAATTTCTTCCGACGAGCAACGCCAGCGGCTCAAGCACATTCTGCTCAGCGAAAAAGGCTCGACCTCCGGCGGCTTCATCGTCCGCACCGCCGCGGCTTCCGCCAGCGAGGAAGACCTGCGCGCCGACATCCGCTTTCTGCTCACCTTGTGGGCGGAGATCAAGCAGCGCGCCGACAACTCCAAACCGCCCGCGCTCATCTACCACGACCTCAGCCTGGTGGAGCGCGTCCTGCGCGACCAGGTGACGGACAACTTCTCGGCCATCTGGGTTGACAGCGAAGCGGACTATGAACGCGTGCTGCGCTTCCTGAATCGCTTCGAGCCTTCTCTGGTGCGGCGCGTCAAGTTGTACACGAAGGAAACTCCGCTGTTCGAGCAATTCGGCATTCAGGAGGAGATCAACAAGGCGCTGCGTTCGAAGGTATGGCTTAAATCCGGCGGCTCCATCGTCATCAATCAGACGGAAGCGCTGGTCGCCATCGACATCAACACCGGCAAGTATGTCGGCAAAACGGCGCGTCTGGAAGACACCATCCTCAAGACGAACCTCGATGCGATTCCGGAGATCGTCCGGCAGATTCGTCTGCGCGATCTCGGCGGCATCATCGTTATCGATTTCATCGATATGGACGAGCGCAAGAATCGCGGCAAGGTGATGCAGGCGCTGGAGGATGCGCTGAAGTCCGATCGCGCGCCATCAAAGGTGCTCCAGTTCAATGATTTCGGCCTGGTCGCCATCACCCGCAAGCGCGTCAAGCAGTCGCTGGAACGCACACTTTCGGTTCCCTGCTACGTCTGCACCGGGACCGGCATGGTCAAGGGACCGCTGACGGTCTGCAATGAAATCTATATTGAGCTGAGAAAAATGCATCGCCAGATCGATCGCGCCGACGTTCTGCTGCGCGTCCATCCGGAGGTCGTCAAGCAGTTGAAGACCGCGAACGGCCGCTGGCTTTCGGAGATGGAAGAGATGTCCGGCAAAACTATCATCGTAAAAAGTGATGCGACGCTACACCCGGAGCAGTTCGACATCCACTAGAAGCGGAGCGAATCGGGCCGGAGCGCGTAAAAAGGCAAACAACAGATTTCTCGACTTGTCGCGGCGGCGACCTTCGCTCGAAATGACAAATCAATTTAAGAGACGGATCCGGCAAAGTTCGCGAAAATAAAACCGAAACTATCCGCGCACTCGTTCGTCTATACATCGGTTGTTGTGTAACACCAACGCGTGGTGCCAAAATGAGCATCTGGATGCGTTTGCGACGCATCCGAACTGAGTTGAAGGGCCGGAACGACCGTCAGTCCTGCCCCCGGAAAAACACTTTTGAATAGGAGAAAACCTACCCCATGAAACCTTCATCCGTCACTTTGCGAACAATGTTGAAGCGGGCCGGATTTTTGACTCTGGCGATTGCGACCGCAGCCTGCCTCCATGCGCAGACAACGTCTTCCAGTTCGAGCTATAACTCCAACTACAACCCGAACTATAACCAGACCTCCAACAATCAGCGGGCCCCTCGCTATACGGGACATAGCTGGTTCGACCATTGGACCCTTGAAGGCGGCGGCGGCGTGACTCCGGCCGCCGGGGGTACGCAGAATTATGCCAACACCGGGTTCAATGTGTTGCTCGGCGGGGGATTCAAGTTCAATGATCGCCTTAGCGTTCTGGCGGAATGGAATTTTAATCGCCTGGGCGTTCCTCACAGCCTGGCGCAGGTAGTTGCCGGGGTGCCCGACGGCAATGAGCATCTGTGGACCATCGACGTAAATCCTAAGTTCGATCTCATCCACATCTGGCGATCGAGTCTGTATGTCATCGGCGGCGGCGGATTTTCTCGCGCGCTCGTCAACTACACCTATCCGGTGGTGTTCTACTGCTACGGCTATTACTTCGGATATCCCTGTTCCGGCGATGTCACTGTTGCCCACAGTTCCAGCAACCAGGGAAACTGGGACATCGGAGGCGGCGGCGAATGGCGCGTTTCTCCGTATGAGCGAGGAAGCATATTTCTCGAAGCGCGGTACGAGAGACTGCTGACCCCGAACAATGGCCTGCCTCCGGGACCAAGTGCCTCTTACATTCCGGTGACGCTCGGCTACCGCTGGTAGGGTTCGGTAAGCGAAATGGGAAAAAGACAGGGCACGTTCTTTGGAGCGTGCTCTATCTATTTGAGAGCGGTCAAACGCCAACCGGAAACGGCCTTGGCGAGGACTCTTCGGGATTCGCGACGCCGATACGAAAATGCTCCAGCGTTCCCTGGAAGAGGCTGAGCAAGCCGGTGTATCCGTAGCCGAAGGCGAACATCAGCAGAAATGGCACCGTAATGTAATTCGCGTTCGACACGGCATACCAGATGGTCAACACGAAATAGGCGGCAATTGCCAGCTCAATCCAGGGAACAATCCCCAGCCGCTTGCGATACTTCGCCGCCTGCGATTTTTCGCCGCGCTTTTCCACGCGATACTTCGGCGTACGCTTGAACGCGCTCTTGACCCCGAACAGCGCTTCCATCACTGCCTTCGAATTGGTCAACGTCAGTCCGATGCCGCCCAGTCCCATCACAAACGGCAGATACAGAATCGAGCGATACCACTTGCCCGGATGCAGTTCCTTCTGCGAAACGAGATAAAAGGAAGACACCGAGCAGGTCGATGCCAAAAACAGCGGCAGATCGATCCACAGCATCTGAAACCATCCCTGATAAAAGCGGATGATCATGGCCGGCATCAGCAGAATCGAAAGCAGCACCATCAAGGGATAGCTGATGTTCGCGGTCAGATGATAGAAGGTCTCCAGCTTGGTGTGGAACGGCAGCTTCGCGCGCAGGACTCGCGGCAAAATCTTCTTGGAAGTCTGAATCAATCCCTTGGCCCAGCGCGCCTGCTGCGTCTTGAATGCGGTCATCTCAATCGGCAGCTCCGCCGGACATTCCACGTCCTGCAGATATTTGAACTGCCAGCCTTTCAACTGCGCGCGATAGCTCAGGTCCGTGTCTTCCGTCAGCGTGTCGTGCTGCCATCCTCCGGCTTCCGCAATCGCAGCCTTGCGCCACATTCCCGCCGTGCCGTTGAAATTAAAAAAAACATGCGCGCGCGAACGTCCGCCGTGCTCCAGCACAAAATGCCCGTCGAGCAGTATCGCTTCCACCTGAGTCAGGAAACTGTAATCGCGATTCAGGTGCGTCCAGCGCGTCTGGACCATGCCAATCGCAGGGTCGGAGAGATGATGCACCACTCGCATCAGCCAGTCGCGCGGCGGAACAAAATCGGCATCGAAGATGGCGACCAGTTCCCCTTTCGCGGTCTTCAATCCATGGTCCAGTGCGCCCGCCTTGTACCCGTGGCGGTCCGTGCGATGGATATACACAATCGGCTGCGGCTCGCCATTACAGCCCTCGCGATAGCTTTCGACAATCGCCGCCGCAACATGCCGCGTTTCGTCCGTCGAATCGTCGAGCAGCTGAATTTCCAGCCGGTCGCGCGGATACTCGAGATTGCAGACAGCATCAATCAGCCGGTCAATGACGAACTGTTCGTTGAAGATGGGCAGTTGAACGGTGATGAATGGCAGCTCAGAAAATCGCTGCGGCGGATCGTGCGTCGCATTCTTCTTGTACTTGTAATAAATCCAGACCAACTGATAGCGATGAATTCCATAGAAAGCCAGGACGATCATCAGCAGAAAGTAAGGAGTCAGCAGCGACGCGTCGAACCAGTTCCAGGTGTAGAGGGGCGCAAAGATGCGGTTCGCGACTTCCTGCTGATGCAGGTAATGCAGCAGGCCGTGGCTCGGCGCCAGCAGCAAAGCGCCCGAGTTTGTGGCGCAATGGAAAGCCGCCGACAAAGAAACGACGGAAGCAGAGGTCATGGCTGTGAAAGCGGTCTCCGGCCAAATATTGCAAGTAAAGCATCATTGTACGTGACTGCCAGACTGCTCTGCGTGCCGCCTTTCTCCGCCAGATGGCGCATTCTGTAGAATTTTCGGCATGACCGGCTTTACACCAAACACTATCGCGGCCCTCGTGATTGCGGCGAGCTTCGCGGCTGGTCTCAACGTATACGCAACTGTGATGACGTTGGGCCTGCTGGCGCACGGCCATTGGGTGGTTCTACCCCAGGGTCTTGAGATATTGGGAAACTGGTGGGTGATCGCCGTCAGTGGAGCGATGTTCGCAATCGAATTTGTCGTCGATAAAATTCCCGGCGTCGATATGGTGTGGAACGCGCTGCATACGTTTATCCGCGTTCCAGTTGCGGCGCTTCTGGCCTATCGCGCCACCGCGCACCTTTCTCCGCAAATGCAACTGCTGGCCACGGTTGCGGGAGCATTGATTGCGATGGCCGCGCATAGCTCGAAGACCGCTGTGCGCGCTATCGTCACACCGAGCCCAGAGCCTGTGTCCAACATCGCGTTGAGCAGCACTGAAGATGCAATCGCGATTGGCCTGACGTGGCTCGTCACGCAGCATCCCTGGACCGCTGCGGGAATCGCCGTGGCACTGACTCTGCTGGCTGCGCTGACGACGCGCTGGACGGTGAAAACGCTGCGACGAGCGTGGCGAAAAATGGTGCTGCCGCGAATCTCCAGTTCTGCGCATGGATAAAGACTGGGAACGAGTAGGATTTTTCAGCGAAGCGGCTTGCCGATTTCCCAGTGGTGGCCGAACGGATCGACGACTCGACCGACGCGCCAGCCGTACTCCTGGTCGGCTACCGGCCAGACAACTTTCGCTCCCGCCGCTACAGCGCGTTCGAATCGAGCATCTGGATCATCGACAATCAGCACCATCCGCACCGTGCCGCCTCCGAGTGTCTCGGGACTGAAATTAAAGTGCTCCGGAGACTCGTCAGCCAGCCAGAAACGGGCTCCGCCGACCGACAGTTGTGCGACGACATCTCCGTCGCCCACGCGAACCAATTCTTCCGCATCAAATGCAGCTTTATAGAATTCGATCGCGCGCACTCCATTTCGAACCGAGAGCATTGGTTCGATCGCCGTTACTGGCCCACCGGATGTCTGCACTGGGTCTCCAATCCAAAAATTATCTCGCGACTGATGGAATAAAAGCTTGCGGCTGCCCAGATAAATGTGAGCTATCCCTGATATAATCTAGCTTAAGCTAGATTAATGGAGACGTTCATGCGCGAAATTGGGGCTTTTGAAGCCAAAAACACTTTGGGAACACTACTTGATCTCGTCCAGCGGGGGGAAGAAATTGTGATTACCCGGCACGGCAAGCCTGTCGCTCGTCTCGTTCCCAACACCGGGGGGATCGATCGGGCCCAGACCCACGCTGCCGCGGGTCGCATTCGCGCGCGTGCTGCGATAACCGGGAAAATTCCCTTCGATTGGGAATCGCTGAAGGCCGACCGCGATACGGGCCGACCGTGAGCCTGGTCCTCGATAGCTCGATAACGTTGGCATGGGTCTACGCGGAAGAGACAACTCCATTCATCCTGGATGTTCTGGATCGCGTCAGCGACGCCGGTTCCTGGGTTCCGTCTCTGTGGCCCCTGGAGGTTGGCAACATCCTGGAAATGGGTGTTCGCCGCCATCGCCACGACGCCGCATTCCGCGATGCCACGCTCGCCGATCTCGCGTTGCTGCCCATCCGTATCGATAGAGAAACGGAACATCACGCATGGGGCAGTACGCTGCTGCTGGCCGAACGTCATCGGCTAGCGCTGTACGATGCCGCGTATCTGGATCTCGCGTTACGGCGTGGATTGCCGCTGGCGACACTGGACGCGGAGCTTCGCCACGCCGCAAGTGCGGAAAATGTACCGCTGTTGGGCATGGCGTTTTAGTAGAAAGTCGGCTCTGTTGACATGCTCGATTTTCGGGCCGTTAAGTTGGATCGGATGGTGAGATTTGCGGCGCAATCGGCGAAAAGCAGGTCCCTCGACTTCGCTGCGCTCCGCTCGGGATGACAGTTTCAAGAGGAATTTGTGGGATGTCAACAGAGCCTAGAAAGTTCTAATTCAGGAACATCGTGCGATATAAGGTGTCGCGCTGCGCCGGGCGGAAGCCGGCATCGCGAATGATGCGGCGCAGCTCTTCTTCTGTCGTATGGTTTGCCGTTCCTGCGGCCTTCACCACATTTTCTTCCAGCATCACAGATCCGACATCGTTCCCGCCAAAGCGCAGCCCCAGCTGCAGCACCTTCAACCCCTGCGTCACCCAACTCGACTGCACGTTCTCGATGTTGTCCAGATACAGCCTAGAAATCGCCAACACCTTCAGATATTCAACCGATGTCGCCTCGTCCCATCCGCGGCCGCCGAGCGCCGTATTGTGCGGCTGAAAACTCCACGGAATAAACGCCGTGAAACCGCCAGTCTCTTCCTGCAGCCGCCGCAGCGTTTCAAAATGGTTTATCCGCTGCTCGAAGCTCTCGCCCACGCCGAACATCATCGTCGCCGTGGTCCGCATTCCAAGCTGGTGCGCGGTTCGATGCACCAGCACCCAGTCCTCGGTGCCGCATTTCAGCCGCGCGATGCGATGCCTTACTTCGTCATCCAGAATTTCCGCGCCTCCGCCGGGAATGGAATCGAGCCCGGCATCGCGCAAACGCGCAATCGTGTCGCGAACGGAAAGATCGCTATACTCTGCGATTGCCAGAATCTCCGACGCGGAAAAACAATGCAGCCAGATCGACGGAAAGCGCTGCTTGATGCCGCGCAGCAGCCGCTCAAACCAGTCGATCTTCAGATCGGGATGCAGACCGCCCTGCATCAGCACGCCGGTGCCGCCCATCTCCACCGTTTCGCGGACCTTCTCATAAATTGTGTCGAAGTCGAGAATGTATCCTTCCGCCGCAAGCTTGCCTTTCAGCGGCCGATAGAACGCGCAGAACGTGCAATACTCCGTGCAGAAATTTGTGTAGTTGATGTTGCGGTCAATGATGTAGGTGACCACGCCCTCGGGATGCAGCCTGCGCCGCACCGCATCGGCTTCCATTCCCAACCCGATCAGATCGTCCGACTGAAAAGCATCCAGCGCCTGCTGTCGCGTGATCCCCATGCCGCTATTTTACGCTCCGTGATGGATCGATAGATTTGTCATCCTGACTGGAGTCCGGTTGCCGCGGCGACACGGAGGGAGTGGAGGGACCTGCATTTCCATTCCTCTCCGTTTCCTGCTGCGACCTCCGCCGTTTCGCCCGCGCAATGTCCTCCGGGCTGGAAAACCCGCCCATGATCGAAAGGAACCGCACTAATTTGTCTTTCAACTTGCGGAACATAAATGGAATTGAACCCTCATTTGTTAACGTATAGGATGCGCCTGAGGCATCCGCGCAAAGATACCAGCATCCAACCGGAAAAGGAAAACCTACAAGCCATGAGATTCCTTCCCGCGAAGTCCGTCGTTCTTTTTTATTTCGTTCTGGCAGTCGGCCTGCTCCCGGCCTGTGTAACCATTCCGGCCCAGGCCGCCGACAAACCCGCGAAGCCCTCCCCTGACCTGCTGGTATTTAGCAACGGCGACAAGCTGGCCGGCACGCTCGATCACGAAGCGGGCGGAAATGTCTTCTTCAAAAGCGACAACGCAGGCGCGGTGCAGGTTCCGTGGAGCAAGATCAAAGAGTTGCATACTGTCCAGCCGTTCGCCGTGATCGAAACCGGTGTCAAGGTGCGGCACAAGCGGAAAAACCGCGCGGTTCCCATCGGCCCAATTTCGCTGAACGGCGATGTGCTCACCGTGAATGCGCCGGGCGGCGCCCAGGAAATTCCAGTGGCAAAGATCGCCTACATCGTCGATCAGCCAACCTTTGATAAGAACATCAGGAATGGACAAGGTCTGCTACAAGGAATCACCGGCACCATCAGCGCCGGCGTGAGCACCGTAAACTCCACGCAAAACAGCGCCAGCATCAATAGCGCCGTCATCCTGACGCGAGCAGTGCCGCCGGTCACCTGGATGCCGCCGCGGGAGCGCACGCTGTTGAACTTTACCAGCAATTACGGCCAGGTTACGCAGCCGAACACCCCGACGGTGAAGACCAACATCGTACACGGCGGCCTGGAAGAGGATGAATACTTCAGCCCGAAATTTTATCTGCTGCAGCAGGCGATATTCGACCACAATTTTTCTCAAGGCCTGGACTTGCAGCAACTCTACGGACTTGGCGCCGGGTATACCGTGATCAAGAACGCCAAACAGGAACTCGACCTGACCGCAGTCATCGACTACACGCGGCAGGCGTTTTCCGCCATCTTCCCAGCCACGGCGACCACGACGAACATTATCGGCTCCAGTTTTGGCGACAACTACGTCCGCAAGCTTCCCAAAAAAATCGTCTTGACCGAGATTGCCGTATTTAATCCGGCATGGAACCACTTGTCCGACTATTCCGCCAATGTCAGCGTCGGAGCAACATTCCCCGTATTTAAGAACTTCGGCTTTTCTGTCGGCGTGATCGACAGCTACCTGAACGATCCCCCGGCTGGATTTCAGGGCAATTCCGTGCAATTCAACACCGGGCTGACCTACGCGATCCAGCACTAGCGTTCTGAGTCAGAAATTCGTTTCAGCAGGGTTCAGCATTTGTTTCGCTGCAAGCCGAAGAAAAGCAGGTTCCTCGGCTCCGCTTCCCACCCCGGCTGCGCTTCGCTCGGAATGACAAATTTATGTGGTGACTGCCGGCAAAAAGCAGGTCCCTCGACTTCGGTCGCCGCGGCGACCTCCGCTCGGGATGACAATTCTTGGTCCCACTTAACGCTCCGCCTCGGAATGACAAATTTATTTATGGGACCGCTGCTAAAACGCCAGCGGCTTACTCAAAATATCCATCGCCGGCTGCGGCAGCGGCTTGTTCGCGTTGGCCAGCAATAGACTCACCTGCCACATCTGCGTCGAGGAAAGAATCTGGTCGAAGGACGGCATTCCCGACAGCCGGATTCCATTCGAAACCTTCCAATATGTCTCTCCCGGCGGATCGTCGCTGACGCCTACAATGCTCTGCGATCCATGCGCGTGCCACAATTGCGGCGCAGAGGGATACATGTGCGGAGCCACGGTGGAGTTCTGGGTGTCCAGCCCGTGACAGAACGCGCAATTCTGCCGGTAAATCTGCGCTCCTGCAACCAGATTGTCCTGTGTAAGCTGGATGGGCACGGACTTCGGCATGTCCTTCGCGATGCGGCGATGCAGCGGAACATTGATGAGCTGCTTTTCATATAGAAATGGCGAGTCCGCCACTGCCACCGGCGGGTTTCCGAAATGCAAATAGCAAAACACAAGAATCGGCAGCAGCACCAGCCCGATGACAAACCCAATCGCAAACCGCATCTTCCTGCCCTCCAGTTTTGAGCCGGCTGAACGCGCAATTTCAGACCGACAGCGAAGTACAGATAGACTACCTTAGGTCGCAAAGCCCTTGTAGATGATTTAATGGAGTCTTAGGAGAAACCTGTGCAGTCTCAGTTCACCCGGGAAGCCTGTCGCTTCCCTCTGTCCATATTGTCCCGCCGCGCATCTCGTGCATCTCTCGGTTCTTTCGGATTTCTATCACTCGCCGCGCTCTTGATTGTCGGCATTTTTGCCGCGGCGCCGGCCCACGCTCAGGATCAGACGCAGCAGTCCTCGTCCTCTTCCTCGTCGTCCAGCGTGACCGACGCGCAGCAAACCGAATCGCGCAGCACCTATGAGAGCCGCCGCGTGCAGACCAAGCAAAAACGCGAGGCCCAGGCCGTGACCGAGACCTACACGCATCGCTGGGATATTTACGCCGGCGGCGAGTACATGCGCTTCCGTCCCGGCCCGTACATTCACAACTCCGGAATGGGCGGCTGGACACTGGGATTCACGCGCTACTTCAATCCGCGGCTCGGCATCACCGCGGATGCGCAGGGCTACAACGGGAGCAACTCACTGGGAGCGACCGGCGGCCCGTATCACACGTTCAACTCAAAGTTCAGCGTCTACCCGTTCACCATTGGCCCGCTCTACCGCTTCTACGGCACCTCGAAATGGTCGGTCAGCGCCGCGGCACAGGTGGGCATCATCTACGGCTATTTCGATAAGAATACGAATGGGATTCCGCCGGAGCTGGTGGGCTTCTATCCTGCAAGCGTCGTCGGCGCGGCGCGGATCAGCGGCAATCTCGATTACAACCTGAGCCCGGAGCTGGCGGTGAGAATTTCGCCGTTCGTGCTGCTGGATCACTTCGGCGGCAACTACGACCACAACCAGGGATTCATGATGGGCGTTGTCTACCGCTTCGGCCGGCAATAGGCTTCTAAGAAAAAATGCGGGTGCCCTGTTCAAGTGTCATGTTGAGCAACGCGAAGGAGCTTGTGTTTGACCGGCAAACAGCAGGTTCCTCGACTGTGGTCGCCGCGGCGACCTCCGCTCGGAATGACAACTAATATTCATAAGGCCGCTTCCAGGCCCCCATGCTTCGCAAGGATGACAGGACGAGTTCCCTGTCCATTATTCCCTGAGTGCTACTTTGCCTTGACCGCGTCCCGCTGCTTCGCGGCTTCCAGCGGATACTGCGGCTCCGTCATGCGCACCGGATCGAGAATTTCCGCGATTTCTTTTTCACTCAGCAGCTTTTTATCCCGCGCCAGATCGATGATCGAGCGCCCGGTCGCCACCGATTCCTTCACAATCTCCGCTGCTTTCGCATAGCCGATGTAAGGATTCAGCGCCGTTGCCAGCGACACCGTGCTCTGCGCGTATTGATTGCAGCGCGCCTCATTCGCCGTAATTCCAGCCACGCAATATCGGTCGAATTGCCGCAACATGTTCGCGAGGATCGTGATCGACTGCATCACGTTGTGCGCCATGGTCGGCATCATGACATTTAATTCAAGTTGCCCGGCCTGCACCGCGTAGGCAACTGCCGTGTCGTTGCCGATCACCTGAAAACTGACCATTGCCGCCAGCTCCGGCATCACCGGATTGATCTTTCCCGGCATAATCGACGAGCCCGGCTGGAGGCTCGGCAGATAAATCTCCGCGAATCCAGTGTTCGGCCCGGAAGACAGCAGCCGCAGATCGTTTGAAATGCGAATGATTTCGAGCGCCAGCCCGCGCAGTGCCGCGCTCACCTCGCCCATGCACGCGTTTGACTGCATGGCCCAGCGCATGTCTTCCGCCGGCACCAGCTTCTGCCCGGAAATCTTTGCCAGATTCGCAATCGCCTTCACGCGGTAATCGGGATGCGTGTTGATGCCTGTGCCGACAGCCGACCCGCCCAGACCGAGCTCGCGTAAAGAATCGCCAGCATGGCGAATATTCTCTTGCGCCTTGCGAATCGCGACCGCATACGCGGCAAACTCCTGGCCGAGACGAATCGGCACCGCATCCTGCATGTGGGTGCGGCCGGATTTCATTACGCCATCGAACTCCTTCGCTTTCTTTTCGAACGTGGCCGCCAAAGAATCCAGCACCGGATACAGTGTCTCCAGCGCCAGCAGCGCGCCCAGCCGCATCGCCGTGGGAAATACATCGTTGGTCGACTGGCCGTAGTTCACATGGTCGTTGGGATGGACGTGCTTATACTCGCCGAGTTCTCCTCCAAGAATTTCATTGGCGCGATTCGCGATCGCTTCGTTGGTGTTCATGTGCAGGCTGACGCCCGCGCCGGCCTGAAACACATCCACTACAAATTCGTCGTTCCATTGGCCGTCGATGACTTCCTGCGCGGCCTGCACGATCGCATCGGCGCGCTCCGGTTCCACCACGCCAAGTTCCTTATTGGCCTGCGCCGCCGCCGCCTTCACCATCCCCAGCGCTCGGATGAGCAGCGAATGCGCCCGCATTCCGGAGATCGGATAGTTGCCCACCGCCCGCGCCGTCTGCGCTCCGTAATACGCCTTCGCCGGCACCTCCACATGCCCCAGCGAATCCTTCTCCTTGCGTGTTGCTGTCATTTCAAAACTCCTACCAGTACGAAGTCGGGCAAACAGTTCAGTATAGCGACATTGAGAGGCGTGGCTTTCTTTGCATGCGAAATAGTTATCACTTTGTGATAACATCCGTAGTGAATGGTAGTGTATGGTCGCGAGCCGAGAAATCGATCACGGTCTTGAAAATTTGCTGGCTCTCGACGGCGATACATATGTCATCCACGAATCCGGCTATTGGGTGAAGTTTGAGGTGCAGCGTGCGACTCCATCTCCGCAATGGCCACATGGAATCCGATATTCGCTCACGCTTCACGGACCCAACAATGAGCGCCTGCTTGGATTCGACAATGCACATTCCGTTCGCACGACCGGAGGTCCGGCGGGAAGAAACAGACTCACAAACGATCATCGGCATAAATCGGGAACGATCCGCCCGTACAAGTATGAGAGCGCACTCAAATTGATCGAGGATTTTTGGGAGGCCGTGGATCAGGTACTAAAAGAAAGGACAAAGCCATGACTACTTTGAGAGTGGGAATTGCCTCGTACGAAAAGATGAAGGAACGCACCCGCGCCATCGCTCGCGGAGAACTGAAACCGGGCCCGCGCGACCCCAAGGTCTGGTTCCCCTCGACAGAGAGCATGGCCCGCATTCTCTCTTCAAAAAACCAAGACCTGCTGGAAGTGATCCGCAGGACCTCGCCGCAATCCCTGACCGAGCTAGCCGTAGCAACGGGACGAAAAAAGCCCAACCTGTCGCGCACGATCAAAACCATGCAGCGCTACGGGCTCGTTCAGCTAACGGAACTCAGCAACGGCAGACTCGCGCCCAAGGTCGCCTACGAGCGCGTCGAATTGACAATGGAACTGGGAGCGTGATCCATCCCACTCTTGCTCCGCAAGAATGGGGCACCTGCTTCTCCGAGCCGTGACTAAGGTCGGACGATTTCCTTAGACCGTAGCTTCCTCCGACTGTTCTATTATTTTTACCCTTGGAGTGACCTGTTTGAGACTCCGACCGAGATTGATGGATGGCCGCTCGATAAAGCGGTAGAAAACCGATGCGCCCGCGATGCTGACGACAAGGGCGACTGCCATCGAAGCCATCGCCTCGCCCAGCGACAAATCCAGACCAAACAGCTTTGGCGCAACGTAGGTCACAAATGGCATGCCGATGACAAAATGGATGAGATACAGGCTATAGGAGCGGCGTCCGAGAAATTGCAGAGGAGCGTAGTCGAGCGTCCCGAGCAACCTGTACCTGCCCACGAGGTAGAATCCAACTCCCGTCAACCATCCTGTGATTCCGAGGAAATTGGGATGCCAGCACAAGATGGCAGCTATCAGCGAGGCATAGATTATGAAATCGGAATCGCGCAGTTGTTTTGAAACCGCCCAGTAGCCCATAACTCCAAGCTGGAATAGGTACCAGAACTTAAACATCCATGGGCCTGGATCATGGAAGAAGCCGGCCTGAATTCCTAATGAGGCCACGGTAAACGGCAGCAGCACCGATAGCCGCATGATGCGGCTATCGCCCAGCAATTGTGAAATTGCAACCAACAGAAGAAAGAAGATATAGAACTGCACTTCAAAACAAAGTGTCCAGAATACGCCCACGATCGATTCCACATGGAAGAAACCTTGCAGATAGAAGACGTGAGCGAGTATCTGCGGCCAGTGCGGGAGCGGTTGAATATGATTCGGCTGAAAGTGATTTGAAATATGCAGCACAACGATCGCCAGCGCAATCGTCGCCCAATAGGGCGGCTCGAGGCGGATGGATCGGCGAAGCATGAACCGTCCGAAATATCGGGGAGTTACACGCTTCTGGCGAATGGAATAGGCAATTACATATCCTGAGATGACAAAGAATATATCGACCCCGGCGTTACCGTGGGCGAACAGGTAATGAATTGGCTGTACCAGGAGATGCCGCCGGTATCCGTCGCTCACGCCGCCGTAGAAATGATAGAGCGCTACCCACAACGCGGCAATGCCGCGCCATGCATCGATAAAGGTAAACCGCGTAGAGGAGGCAGGCTTGCCGGAAGGTTCCATCTTATAGCCGCACTGAAATACTTTCGGTTTATAGATTCTTTAATAATTCAGGTCGGCTCAGGGCTAAAAATCCCGACAATTATTCAATGGTGACGCGGTAACTTCTCTGTGCTGCCGGGCTCGTCGACGACAAGGCGTACGGCGAACCTATGGAGACGGGGTGATTCAGGACAGAGTATATCGAACCGCAATCGACAAATAAAGTAATCAACTTGTCAATCTTTCTCCCTTCCCCGTGCCCATTCTTGCCACAAAATGGGGACATTACGGCTCTGACCTCCTCTCTGCTTAAATAGAAGACATGCCTCACCCCGCGCCATCCACAGCCGAAGAATTCGACGTTCTCGTTATCGGAGCCGGACCGACTGGACTGGCCTGCGCCATCGACGCGCAGAATGCCGGCTTTCGCGTTGTGCTGGTCGACAAGGGCTGCTTGTGCAACTCGCTGTTTCATTACCCGTCGAACATGACCTTCTTCACCACGCCGGAGCTGCTCGAGATCGGCAACATTCCGTTCAGCAGCCCCAACCAGAAGCCCAACCGCGCCGAGGCGCTGGAATATTACCGCAAAGTTGCGCAGCACTTTCGACTGGATATCCGCCAGTATGAAAACGTCGAGCGCGTCGAAAAAGCAGGTCCCTCGACTGCGCTTCGCTTCGCTCGGGATGACAAATCTTTGGGGGACGGGAGCGCGGGAAATTTCACTGTTCATTGCACGGACGCCTGCGGACGGCCGCACGCGTATCAAACGCGCGCGTTGATCGTCGCCACCGGCTATTATGATCGCGCAAACTATCTCCACATACCGGGTGAGGACCTGGCAAAGGTCTTCCACTACTACAAAGACCCGCATCCCTATTTCGACCATGACGTGCTCGTCATCGGCGGCAAGAATTCCGCCGCCATCGCCGCGCTCGACCTATGGCGGCACGGCGCGCGGGTCACGCTCGTCCATCGCGGCGAGAAGATGCATCGCCACGTCAAATACTGGATTCTGCCGGACATCGAGAACCGCATCAAGCATGATGAAATCCACGGCCACTTCAATACCGTCGTCGAAGAAATTACACTTGATGCTGTCCGTCTGCGCACCCCAGAAGGCCCGCTCACGCTCAAAAACGATTTCGTCTTCGCCATGACCGGCTATCATCCCGATTTCGCCTTTCTCGAGTCGCTCGGCATTCGTCTCGTCGGCGAGGATCGCACGCCGGTTTTCGACCCGCACACGCTGGAAAGCAACGTGCCCGGCATTTATCTTGCGGGCGTGGTCTGCGCCGGCACGCGCACCAACGAAATTTTCATCGAGAATGGACGCTTCCACGGCGCGCAAATCGCCGCCGGTCTTCGCCAGGCGCTGCTTCGCTCTGCGGCACGCAAAGCGCGAACTTTCTCCCATTGAGTTAATTCCATTTCCGCCCCGCACAAATCGACACAGGCCTCACTCGCCAGCCCCGATATGCGTCCAATACAATCGAGGTACCTCCCCATGCCAAGGCTCATCCCACGGACCATTCGAGGGCAGTTGATATTGGGCACGGCGCTCCTGCAATGTCTTCTGGTCACCGCGGTTTTCTGGTATGTCTATCGCCAGCAGCGCGCCAACCTGCGCGTCCGAACGGCGGAACGGCTCACCTACCAGGTCCACCTGCTCAGCGCGGCTATCACCCCGCAAATGAGGAACCAGCGCATCGGCGACGTGCAGTCGATCCTCGATGGAATGCTCTCCGCTCCGACCATCCGCGCCGTCCGGGTCACGGATTTGTACGGCAATACGCTGGCCTACAGCGATCGCCGCAGCGGAGCCGAATACACCGGGCTCTCCGCAGCGGAGCGCCGACAATTGCGTCCCTCCTACATCGCGAAGATCTTCGACAATGGCAATAAAGGCCTGGTCGCTGTCGCGGACATCAACATCGACAACACTCCCGTGGCCCTGGCATGGGTATACCCGGATATTTCCGAAGATCAGGTCGATCTTTCTAGCCTGCTTCGCTCCGCGCTGCTGTTTGCGCTGCTGGCGATAGCCGCCAACGTCCTGTTCTCCACCTTGATCGCCCGCTCCGTTACGCGGCCTCTGCGCGGTCTTCTGCGGGGAACAAAACTGCTGATTCGCGAACCGGAGCGCGGCAATGTGTTCCCGCTCAAAACAAGCTCCATGAACGAAGCCGGAGAGCTCACGCGCTCCTTCAACACCATGGTCGCGTCGCTGAATGAGCAGCGCGCCGGCCTCAACGACACGCTCGCCCTGCTGGACTCCATGCTGGCGAATGCGCCTATCGGCTTTGCTTTTTTCGATCGCAAACTGCGTTATGTCCGCGTGAATCAGTTCCTCGCGGAAATGGATCAGGTTTCCATCAGCCGCCATCTCGGCCGCTCCGTGGAAGACGTCTTCCCCGATCCCATGGGCAGCCAGTTATCCGCCGCCATCGAACAGGTCTTCTCTACCGCCGCTCCGGTTCGTGATCTTGAACTGCACCCCAGGCTAGCCTCCATGCCCGAGCCGCCGCGCACCTGGCTCGCCAGCTTCTATCCCGTACGAATTGGAAGCAATGAAGCCGCCGGCGATCGGAATCTCGACGAAAGAGCAGGCGATGGCCGTGCCGGTGAACGCCCGCCGAACGCGTCCCGAGCGGAACAGGTCCGCTGGGTGGGCGCATTCGTCATCGACACAACGGAGCGGAAATTATCGGAGGAAATGCTGCGCCGCACCGAGAAGCTCGCGGCTACCGGACGCCTCGCCGCATCCATCGCGCACGAGATCAACAATCCTTTGGGCGCAATCACCAACCTGCTCTATTTGCTGCACGAGCAGCCGCTCGATCCCGAATCGCTGCAATATGCCGAAATGGCCCAGCAGCAGATCGCGCGCGTTTCGCAGATCACCCAGCAAACTCTGCGCTTTTATCGCCAGTCTTCCCGGCCGGAGCATACCAATCTCGCGGAGTTGCTGGATTCCGTTCTCGATCTGCATCAAGGCCGGCTCAATGCCACCAGAATCAATGTAATCCGCCGCTATCGCGCTGCTCCGGAACTGTTTGCCTTTGCCGGAGAGATGCGCCAGATCTTCGCCAATCTGGTTGGCAACGCCGTCGACGCCATGCCAAAGGGCGGACGGCTCATCGTTTCCGTGCGCGAATCCCGTGCCTGGAATCTGCCGCAACAGCATGAACTTCGCGGATTGCGCATCGTCATCGCAGACACGGGTTCGGGAATGAACGAGGCGGTGAAGAAGCACATCTTCGATGCCTTCTTCACTACGAAAGAAACCACCGGTACCGGATTGGGATTGTGGATCAGCTCGGAAATTATCGCGAAACATAAGGGCACGATTTGCGTTCGCAGCCGCCCGTGGCAACATCGAACAGGAGAAGGCGAGATGGTGGCGCCGACCGAATTGCAGCCTGCCGGGCTCGCATCCGGCACAGTTTTTATGCTCTTCTTTCCCTTGGAAAGCGATGCCAGCCGCAGTTGGCGCGAACACGGCAACCAGGACACGCTCACCTCAGATAACCGTGCCGATCGCACGCGATCCATGGCGGAATCATGACAGACGCCTGCTTTGTCCATACGTTGCAGAAAGCTGAGGATTGTCTTCCCGACTGGAACACAGGGAAGCAAAGCGCCTTGCGGCGAGCCCGTTCCGCGAACTTCGCCGGAAAGCAGTGGCGCGCGCACTGGTGCATAATGCTTGCAAGGCCACTTGCGTCGGCTTTCCCCTGCTGCGGAAGCAGATCATTCCGCCTGGATCGACCGTGAACCTTCCCAACTCCATCACGATGAGCCGCATTTTCTGCGTGCCGCTTCTCATCTGGCTGCTCTCGCGCAGTTGCCCCTTGCACGCTTTTTATGGAGAGCAGGAGATTCTCGCGTCCCTGCTCTTTATCCTGGCCTCCATTACCGATGGCGTGGACGGATACCTGGCGCGAAAACGCGGCCAGATCACCACCATGGGCATGCTGCTCGATCCGCTGGCCGACAAGCTGATGGTCACCGCGGCCGTCATCGCGCTGGTGGAATTGAATCCCCGCATTGTCCCTGCGTGGATCGCAGTGGTGGTCATCGGCCGCGAATTTCTGGTCACCGGCCTGCGCTCCATCGCCACCACGGAGGGATTCACACTCCAGGCCAGCGATCTCGGCAAGCTGAAAATGGTCACGCAGATCGTCGCCGTCGTCGCCGCGATTCTCGATCACAGTTGGGTCGTGTGGAATTTCGGCTGGTTCATTGTGCCGGTCCACATCATCGCCATCACGGCCGTCTATTTCATGGTGCTGGTCTCCATCGTCTCCGCCGGCGACTACTTCGCGGCCTTCTGGCAAAAAATCGAACACGCATCCTCCGCGCGCCGCCGCGCCAGCATGATCCTGACCAGAAAAAAAGACGTGTCATCGGTGGATCGAATTTCGTAAATTCCTTTGAAATGGTGGGATTTCCTGCCAACCCACCTGCCGGTGCGTCCGAAGGGCGAGAGCCTCTCGCTGCCCAACGTCGAAACCGCGCTCCAACACGGTCTGCAATCCGATACCAGTAAATTTATGGGCCGTCGATGGTTCTATGCGAATCAACCAGTTGTAAACTAGTTGAGAGGTATCCACCGATGGCAATCGTAGGTTCATTTGAAGCCAAAACTCATCTCTCCGCGCTTCTGGAGCGGGTTGAGAAAGGCGAGCAGATCACTATTACGCGGCGCGGCGTTCCGGTCGCGATGCTGGCGCCACTGCCATCGCGTCCACGCAAACAGCGCAAGCAAATCATTGCGGAACTGAAAAAGTTCGGGCGCGGACGCTCTCTACCCTCCGGGATAACTGTGCGGGACCTGATTGAAGAGGGACGCCGTTTCTGATGGGCCCTCTTGTTTTGGACGCGTCCATCGCCATGACGTGGTGTTATCCGGATGAGCACAGCGACTTTGCGTACAGGGTGCTCGATTCTCTGGCGCACAGGCAGGCTGTTGTACCTTCTCTTTGGGCCATGGAGGTGGCAAATGCACTTGTCGTCGGCGAGCGCCGCCAACGTCTTGCTGCCTCCGACGTTGCGCGTTTTTGGGAACTACTCAACGCACTGTCGATTGAAACAGATACCCAGACGGCACGCCGAGCGTTGAGCGAGACGCTGCACCTTGCACGGACGTACGGCCTGTCCGCCTACGACGCCGCATATCTAGAGCTCGCGATGCGGGAAGGGTTTGTGCTCGCAACTCTCGATGGGCGACTGAAGAATGCAGCGAAGAAAGCAGGCGGAAAGATTTTCGCCTGAAAACGCCAACGATCGCGTTTCTGCTTCGTCCAAAAGATGTGGCCGCTGTCGTCGCTCTATTCAATCCTTACATTGCGGTCCAAAAGCGGAAGCCCTCGCTGCCGTGGGGGCTGCGAGGGCTTTTGCTGTCATCCGAAAAAATATCAAAGCAACATCAGGCATGGCCATGCGCGGAGACTTGGATCCGCTGGTTCTGATGAACGAAGTGATATGGCGGCCACGGCCCGGAGAGCGCCATGTGGCACTCGGGCAGCATCTGGCTGGCGCAGGAGTATTTGTTCTGGTACCGCGCGATGTTGTCATGCGCGATCAAATGGGCAATGTCGAGCAGCATTTTTCCGCGGTCGGTCCGCCGGCAGGAAATTTCCTCCTCCAGTGGAGAAAACATGCGATGCACCTGCACGAAGACCGCCTTCGCCTTGGTCTGCCGCTCGCGCTGCAATGCGGCCGTTTCCCGCAGGCGCGAAAGATATTCCTTTCCGGCCGCCGGAGAGGACAGGTATTTCGGGCAGTCCGGCCCTCCGTCCTCCAGCACCACCTTCAAATGCATCTCGGCTTTGCCGCGCAACCGCTCCACATTGGCGTTGAACTGCCGCTGATTGCTGCGCACGGACCGCCGCAAAGCATCGTCGTCGGAAAATACAGTTCCAAATCGAAACGGCAGGACCGTCGAATGCTGAAAACAGTCGGCAATCACACGGGCGTGATCGACGGCCGATTTCTGATCTAAATTGTCTGCTGGATTATGTTCGCTGACGACTACTGCGAAATCACTGGCTGGATAGAGGAAGATTTGATTTCCAAGAACTCCGACATGTTCATCCAATGGAACCGGTTTACGATGATGAGCTAACTCCGGAAATGCTTCTTTTTCTGCAATGCAATACGCATACCACGCCATACCGTGTCACCCCATCACGCTGGCGCGTGCAATCAGAAGCGCGCCAGGCTGAAAGTTTAGTTTTTGGGGACTGCCTGGGAACTGGTCTCAAAAAATTGATAGCGAACTGGCACGCCAGATGAGCCGGCTGCACCGAACGTGGCTTCATCGTAGTCCTAGATGTGGAAAAACGGCAAATCGGCGGCAGATTTGGCAGCGGAGTCAGTTTGAAACCTTGATCCGGTAGAGCAAAGTGAATATCGCCTCGCCGATGACGACCAGGACCACCAGCGCCGCCATCGAGCGGTGGAATTTCCGAGAGCTGACCGGCTCAGCGGCCTGGCGGCTCCAGAACAATTCCACGAACGCGCCGCGCTCCCACCACAGCAGCGCGAGCATGGACGCAAAGATGAACGTTGCCGTGCACTCGGCCCCCACGGCGATGTGAAAGAACAGGTTGATCATTAGGATGTTCGCCATGACGGGTGTCATGATGGCCGCACCCAGGAGCGCGGTCTTACGGAACAGCAGCATCGCGCCGCCGGCAAGCTGGGTCAGTCCGAGGATGCTCCCGTAGACATGCGAATAGCTATAGTAGTACCAGGTGAGCTGAAAACCGCTGAGCGAACCGATCGGCCTCTGTGCGATGTTTGGGGGAAGTGTAAACTGCACTCCAGCCAGCTTGCTCAGCCCGTAGGTAAAGAGTAGCCAAGCCGACAGGTAGCGCATCCAGTCCAGATATTTTGGATAAAGCTTCATAGATTCGCTTGATCTCATCGGCGCTAATGCGAATACGCGCCGCGGCTGCACCTGGTTCCCGCGCGAGCCGGTGAACAGCGTAATACACACTCGACGCGGTCAAGTCCGGCAGTTCCCGTTATTTTCAAACTGACACACCACCGCAGATTTCAGACAAAACACCGGCATTCGGGGAGGATTTTCAGGCGGGAGCGGGAATCAGTTCCCTCGGAGGGCCACCTGCCAGGGGAAGCAGGTGGCCGTCTCCAAGCCTAGCGAATCGTGGAGATGGGGGAGGTATCTCCGATAATCCGCGAGGAAACTTGTTGCAATCGTCCAATCCGTGCGCTTGCTGCGATTGAGAATTTACGATGCAGCCGGCAAACAGCAGGTCCCTCGACTGCGTCCGCCGAGGCGGACTTCGCTCGGGATGAGAAATCCATTTGCCGGTTGCTCGACTTCGGTCGCCGCGGCGACCTCAGCTCGGAGTGACAAATCCATCTAACGACAAATCTATTTTATGAACCTTGTGCTAGTGACCCATTCCGTGGATCGCCTGGATCAACTTCAAAATGAACATCAGCGTCAGCAAAAACAATCCCGCCAGGGCGGAGTTGCGCACCCAGCCGGCCATCGCGCGCACCTGGTCCGCCAGGTCGAGCTGATCTTCGGAAAGATTGGTGAGCGAGTGATTCAGTTCCGCGGCATGTTCCTCCAGCTTCTCCAATCGCCGCTGCTGCTCTTCAATTGCCGGGGTCACATCAATCTGCGTGGCCTGCATCGCGGTAAAGTGCTGCCTGAGGTCTGTGCGAATGTCGTTTCTCAGGTCCGCGCTCAGAGTCATCAGCCCCGGAGGAGCGGCAATAGCGACATTGTTGTTGCGTTTGGTCGGCAGCATACGATCCAGCAAGGGAACCAGCCAGGCCAGATAGGGGAGATACTCCCCGCCAATTTTCAGTATTCGACGCAACATAATGTTTCCAGCACCAGCCGACGGCCATCCGTAAGATTGTTCCGTCACCCGATGTCTCCTCTCTTCGCCTGAAGCTCCAACACGTCTTCTCAATCCTTCTTCTCAAGCTCCGCCTGTGCGCGCAGAACGTGGGTCACAACCCGCCACATGTCTTCCCGCGGCGCCGGCTTGCCCGTCCATAACTGAAACTGTTCCGCTGCCTGCTGGACGAACATTTCCGCTCCCGTAATTACAGCGGCCCCTTTCGCCTTTGCCATCTTCAACAGCGGCGTTTCGACCGGGTTGTAGACCATGTCGAAAACCAGTTTCGCGTTCAACTCTTTCTCTTCAAGAATCGTCTGCTGCTTGTTACCCAGCATCCCGACCGAAGTTGCGTTCAGGATGACATCGAAACTTGTCTTCGCCACCTGATCCCGGCGAATCGTTTTCACCTCCGCGTCCCGCGCCAGTTTTTGCGCGGTCTGCGGAGTGCGGTTCAGGACAAATATCTCAGCGCCCCGCTGCTTCAGTCCAAAAGCAGCGGCTCGGGCCGCGCCGCCGGCACCTAGCAGAAGAATCTTCGCCTTGCGCAAGTCCATCCGCTGCTCCAACGGGCGCACCACTCCGGTGACGTCCGTGTTGTAGCCGATGAGCTTTCCATCCTGCGAACGCACGATGGTATTGCAAGCTCCAATTTTCTGCGACAACGGTTCAGTTCGATCGAGATGTTTCATTATCTCCTGCTTCAACGGCATCGTAACGCTAACTCCGTGTACAGGAATCTCTCGAATCAACACCATCAGATCGGCGATCTTCTCGGTCTGCAACGCGAGGAAGACCGCATTCACCGTCTCCCGGTGAAACGCGGTGTTCATCATGATCGGCGAAAGAGAATGCCGCACCGGATTGCCCGCCACGCCATAGACGCGCGTCCCGGCATCCACCTGGTCGATCCGGTATGACTCGATCAGGGTGCGCGCCGCGATCTGGCCCGGCGCAGTTTCTTCTCCCACAGTTGCCGCGGCAAATGTGAACCGGCTGCCCGCGCGCACGCCCAGCACGCGGCTGATGATGCCGTGGTCGCCCATGCAGATGCCGACCACATTGCCGTCGTCGCGCTTCGATTCCAGAAACCGCATCATCGTCACGTTGTCCGCCAGCTTGCGCGCGGTCGAAACGATTTTGATAAAGTCCGGATTCAGAGGCTTGATCCGCTCATAGATGCTTTCAAGGTCCTTGGTCGTCTTGAAATCGTGATAGGAGATCAGGATCGCCGCGCCATCGCCGCGCAATTTTTTCCATTGCGCCGGCTTCAGGCTCTCCGCGGTCTGCAACTCTACATCGACCAGATGAAAGCCGGCGGCGGCGGCTTTGCTGAGAATTTCCATTTCCGCCGCGATAGTGCCTGTGAACTTCCCTCCGGTCGCCTTGCGGCGGCAGGTGGCAATCGCCGTCACTTCGCGGTGAAGATATAGGAAATCCTTCAGCTTTGGCATCGCCGCCAGCGGCTTGGCCAGATAATCCAGCCGAAATTCAACAAATGTGTTCTCGCGCACCGCTTCCGCCGCGCGTTCCAGCATTTCCTGCGGGGTGGCACCGGTTATGGCTACGCAAATGCGGCCCAGCCGCGAGCGAAGGTACTGCAGATTTACGTTTTGATTGGGGTCGATCGTCATAGTGATTCCGCGGCGCCTCAAACTTGAAAGGCGCAATTGCGGCATAGTAACAGGTTACCCGCAGGTGCAACAAAATACGGGAGCATTGACTACATTCGGTATCAAATCAGTAAGAAATCTCGTCTCCGGGTTGGAAGGACCACGCAATCATGGCCCACTGGTTATGGCTAATCGTTTTCCTGGAAAATTATCCATTTTCACGTATCGCCCTACAAAAAAACGTACATAACGGCGGTCTCCGACAGAGAAACACGCAACATAGCCCATCTTTTGATTGGACTCCTAATTGCTCGCTAACGGTACGAATTCTTCGGGTCAAATGCCGTTTAAATGGCAATCCGTCGCCCGTGAACGCGATCTGCGGACAAACGACACGAATACGAGGAGCCGGGCTCTAATGAAATTCCCATCGTTCCGAATTCTACTTGCGTCTGTTTTTTTCTTCTGCCTCGTGATCTGCGGATTGCCGGCGTGGGCGCAAACGACCACCTCAGTTACGGGCTTAGTCACCGACCCAACAGGCGCTGTCATTCCCGACGCAACCGTCGTCCTCTCGAACCCGTCCAGAGGTCTAACGTTTACGGTCAAGACGGACTCGGCCGGCTCCTATCGCGTACCGAACGTACCTCCAGGCCCCGGCTATCAGATACAGGTCAGCTCGACCGGGTTTTCTTCCTATGAAGAGAAGAACTTCTACGTCAACGTTGCCGCCGCCAACACGCAGAATGCGACGCTGAAGCCAGGCACCGCGACCACGCAAGTGAGAGTCGCGGCCAGCGCGCAAGGCGTGACCATCAACACCACGGACGCCAGCGTCGGCAACAACTTTCAGGTTTCTAAATTGAATGATCTGCCCGTGCAGGTTCGCACCTCGCCCGCGATCCTCTTCGTGCTGCAGCCCGGCATCACGATAACCGGGGCAACCACCGGCGCGCGCGTCGACCAGACGGACACCACCGTCGACGGTCTGGACGTAAATGATTTCGCTACGGGCAACTTTGCTGCAATCACCGCCAATGCGCCCGTCGACTCCGTGCAGGAGTTCCGCGGAACGACAGCGGGTTTTACCGCCGACAGCGGCCCCGGCGGTGGCGGCCAGTTCCAGCTCGTCACCCGGAGTGGAACCAACGAGTGGCATGGCAACGTCAGCGAATACCATCGCGACAACTCCACCGTGGCAAACGACTGGTTCAATGATGAGGAGAAGATTCCTGCGCCCAAGCTGGTGCGCAACCAGTTTGGCGGCGCGCTCGGCGGCCCCATCAAGCACGACAAGCTGTTCTTCTTCTTTGATTTTCTCGGCTCACGCGTTGCGCAGGAAGCGTCCGCGCTGCGCAACGTGCCGCTCTCGTCCCTGGCTGCGGGCAAGGTCGCCTACATCAATGACAACTCGGGTTGCGGAGCCGGGAGCCGCCAAAATACCACGCCAAATTGCATCAGCTATCTCACGCCCGCGCAGGTCGCGGCATTCGACCCTGCAGGCATCGGCGATAGCCCGCAGGTTCTGAGCGTTTTCAAGATCTATCCGGCCCCGAATGACCTAACGCAGGGCGATGGCGTCAATAGTGGCGGATTCCGCTTCAATGCTCCTACGCCGGACGACCTCACCAACTACGTCGGACGCATGGACTGGGTACTAACCCCCAAAATCCATCTCTACGGCCGCGGGACAGTGGCTCGCGAAAATGCTGTTGAGACCGTCGCGCAGTTCCCCGGCGACCAACCCGCCGGCACGTTCGTCGACCGCAGCTATGCTTACGTCGGCGGCATGGACTGGCAGATCAGCAACAACAAATTCAACCAGCTCATCTATGGCAGCACGGTCCAGGACTATAGTTTCCCGCGTCCGTCCAACCCGGAGAACCTCTATCAATATGGCTTCGCCGGCGGCACGTACACACTTCTCGACAGCCCGTATTCCAGTCCAACCAATGCACAGGCTCGTCGTGTGCCGATTCCGGAGGTGAGCGACAACTTTACCTGGACGGTGGGCCGCCACAACCTGCAGATGGGCGGTTACTTCAAGTGGATTCTCGCCCACGACCAGACCACACTCGGCTACAACTCGTACGCCATCGGTCTCGGCGGCGAGATTCAGGGGCTCACCAACGCTCTGCGTCCGGCCAACATTCTTCCGGCCAACTCTACTGCGCAGGTCACCTACGACAGCGCCTTTACCACCGTGCTCGGCCGTGTAGGCGAACTGTCCAGCACCTTCAATTACAATGCGGCCGGTCAGGCACTCGCACAGCCATCCACCACCGTGCAAGATTTTCAGTACTACCAGACCCAGCCATATTTCCTCGACAGCTGGAAGGTCACTCCATCGCTGACGATCACCTATGGCGTCAACTACCAATACTTCTCCGTTCCGTATGAAATCCACGGTCTGGAAAGCGTGCAGAACATGGGCTTCGACCAGTACTTTGACGCCCGCCTGAAGCAGAGCGCGGCGGGCATCAGCGGCCCGAATGTGCTCCCGTTTTTCACGTACGTTCTTGGCGGAAAAGCGAACCACGCCCCCGGTTTTTACAAGAATAGCCCGCATGAGTTCGCGCCACGCTTCGCATTTGCCTATACACCCAGCTTCGATCCCAACACCGTATTCAACGGCAGCGCCGGCATTGTCTACGACCGCACCATCATCAACGCGGTCCAATACCAGCAAACCCAGTACTCCTATCTGTTCGAGCAGAACTCCAATGTTCCCTACGGCGTTGGAACCGATCCGGCCGGCTCACTGGCCAATGTGGCAGCCAATCCGCGCTTGTCGAATCCGCCATTGGCCACGCCCCCTCCTTCGCCCAAGACGCCGTATACGCCCTATGTCTCCAGTGGCATCCCCTATGGCCTGCAAAACGGCGCGGCGTTCAATGAAATGATCGATCCCAACCTGAAGGATCCGTACTCCATCCTGATCAACGTCGGCATGCAGCACCAGTTCCCGGGCTCGACCATCCTGAAAATCAATTATGTCGGACGCCTCGGCCGTCGCCTGCTGGCGCAGGCCGATTCAAACCAGCTCATCGACTTCCCGGACAAAAAGTCCGGCCAGTTGATGTCGCAGGCGATGGGCAACATCACCAAGGAATTGCGTGCCGGCGCCAACCCTGCCAATCTGCCGGCGGAACCATGGTGGGAGAACCAGCTCCCCGCCGGGATCGGGGTCGCCAACGGATTCCCCAACAACTCGTCCTTCGTTGCCTATGAACTGCAAACGCTGGTGCAGAAAGGAGACTTCGCCGATACCATCCAGGCGCTCTCCGGCCTGCTCAACTACAACGTCGGTATGGGCGCTCAGTTCTCCGAGAATACGATGTACACGAACAAGGGCTTTTCTAGCTACAACGGAATGCTGGTCACGGTGAATAAGAATCTGACCCACGGCCTACAGTTCGACTTCAACTACACCTGGTCGCATTCCATCGACAATGTTTCGGTGATCGCCAACGCACCGGCGGTTGGCGGCTATGGATTTATCTGCGACGCGACGAATCTCCGCGAGTGCCGCGGCAATTCCGATTTCGACGTCACCAATTACATCACCAGCGATTTCACCTACTCACTGCCCTTCGGCCGCGGCCGCCAGTTCGCCGGCAATGTTCCCTGGTGGATGGATGAGCTCGTCGGCGGCTGGAACCTGAGCGGTATTCCGAGTTGGCATACCGGTCAGGCCTATACCACTGTCGCTAGCGCGTACGTAGCCGGCTATGCCAATGATGCTCCCGGCATCCTCGTCGGACCCAAGAGCGCGCTGATCCACCACCAGCACAAGGACTCCTCCGGTGCAATGCAGTTGTATGCTGACCCGGCGGCGGCGGCGGCGGCCTTCACCGGCCCGGTGGGTCTCAAGATCGGCAACCGCAACATCCTTCGCGGTCCGAACTTCTTCAATATCGATGCCGGCCTGGCCAAAAACTTTGTACTGGTCCCGTCCAGGAATGTAACGCTTCAGTTCCGCGCGGATGCCTTCAACGTGCTGAATCACCCTAACTTTGATCAGCTCGATTATGACAACTACTCCAGTTACATCGACATCACCCAGCCGAGTATCTTCGGTACGCTGCCTGCTTTGGTAAGTAATCCCGCCACGGGGGGCCCCAATGCCATTGGCGCGCCTCGCGTAGTGCAAATCTCCGGACGCATCCAGTTCTAGTTCTCAATTACAAAGTAAAAAATGCCTGTGCATCTCGCACAGGCATTTTTTGTTGTGTGTCATGAGTCAGAAGTTCGTTGCGATAGACCTCAACATTCGTTCCGCTGCGAGCCGAGGAAAACGCAGGTTCCTCGACTGCGTCCGCTCCGCGGACTTCGCTCGGAACGACAAATTTATGTGGTGAATTAAAGACTCACGCTAGAAGGTAAAACTCACGCCTGTGGTTACGTGCTGCTGGCGCATCAGGCCATCCAGCACAGGTCCCACTTCCTGTATCGAATAATCGCCAACGTCGATCCCGGCCAAAATGTCCTTCTTCGATTTTGTCCAGAAGTCCGGCTGGGAAATCAGGGTCTCGCGATAATCCATCCGCACGATCCATCGTGGCGCCACGCGATACTTAATGCCGCCGCCGTAGTTCAGGCCAAACTGGAAAATGCCTCCGCCCTCGAGCGGCGGCGTGCCGCCAAAATTGTAGGCCGCGCTGATCAGGCCGATATTGCTTAACCCCAGGCGAAACCATCCCGGCGCTTTCTTGATCGGAGCGTCGCTCAGATGCATCAGTTGAAACGCCGGACCAACCGCAATATAAGGACGCCAGCGCGACGTTTTCGGCTTGCCGTTGATCAGCAAATCGTAGGCGAATTGCGAGGTCTGCAACGGCGAATTGGCAAACGCAAACGCGGAGTCGTCCGATGGGCTGGTCGTTTCATGATCGACGACCGCCAGGCCGAGGACGAAGGTGGTGAAGGTGTGGTCGTAGCTGAATTCGTGGGAAAAATACTTTTGCGAATCCAACGTGACGCCGCCGCCGATGTTCCAGCCGGAATCGAAACTGTTGCCGAGCGCCAGAATGACAGTGCTGGTTAGATCGGGCGACTGGAAAATATAGCCGATCGCTCCGCCATTGCCGCCGGCATATCCCGCCCATCCGGAATGAATTCCCAACTCGACCGAAGGAGGCGCCCAGGATGCTCTGCGCCGGCTTCGAGTGCCGGCGGTCGTCTTTCCCGTCTGGTCCGGCGACGCCACATATGCATCGTCCCGCTGAAAACCGCGCTCAATGTCGTATTCCTGTCCGCTCACTTCAATCTCGCGCGGCGGAGCCGGCCCTTCTTTTTTCTTCTTCGCATCCACCGCGTATTTCACGCCGGAGTACGCCATCACGCCCACATTGTCCCGCAGAATATTGTTTCGCAGTGTCAGCACGGTTTGCCGCGTGCCGCGCTCCGGCCCGTTGCCATGCACGCGCAACGGCACCGCGCCGTCTTCCGCCCAGTCTCTTGTCGGTGATTCGCAGTGGTTCATTTCGAGCACAGCAACCTTGCCGTCCGTGATCAGGTCTTCCCCGGTCCCGTTCTTCGCGTCCCGCGGCACCCACGGCCTGGCGACGAGCTGCACTCCGGTCACGCAACCGGTCAGCACCAGATCGTTCACCACCTTGGCGCGCTCATTGTCGATGTTGGTATCGATCAGGTGGATGAACGTCTTGTTCTTCTTCGAGAAACCGATGCCAATGTCGTGCGTCGAGGACGAAGTCCAGACCGTCTGCCCCTCCCACGCCAGCGGACTGGAGTAAATGCGCAGATGATGCCGCTTGGAAAATGTGTTCAGCGTTTTGGCGTAGGCGTATTGCGGCTTCGCGCCATTCAGCAGAAGCGTGGACATCGGCGCGCGATTGTAGCCCTGGTTCTCCGCAATTGAGCGGACCGTGGCATACGTCGTCTGCGCCGTCAGCTCGTCCACCGGCTCCCATCCGCTGGCCGCAAATGCGCGCTCGATCGCGCCGGCGCTGCCGATGAATACCAGGTTGGTCAGATCGGATGGAACGTTGGTGTTATCGGTGTAGGTGCGAAACGGCAGCTTCCGAACCATGCGGCGCAAAGTCGTTTTGTCCTCCGCCGAGTTGGCGATCGGACGGCACGACCTTGCACGTTTTCCTGCGGAAGTTCGATCGGCGACGTCAACTGCGCGATCATTTCCGTTCCCGCAGGAAAGGAGATTTCCGGCTCGGAAAATCGCAGCACGGAGGTGGAGGCAGCCGTAGTAAAAATCGCGGCAATCGGGTCGCCGAATGCCAGCGTGCCCACAATACCAGCCCGTGCCCGATGGCTCAGCGTGGAAGTGGATCGGATCCCTTGAACGTTTCCTTTCTTGTCCACGGTTTCGCGCGCGTTTTCCACCTGGGTAACGCGGGTTTTCAGGGGAATGACCGTGCCGTCCGCAAGCACAAGGCGCTCTAGATCCACATCCACCAGGGCGGTCTCGTGAACGAAGCCCAGTCCGACCTTGCGGACCCGAGTGACCGTACCTTCCAGCGTGATTCCCAGCGGCAAAACAACTTTTCCGTCTTCAGTAACGGGGCAATCAGCAAGACAAGAGATTTTCGTTCCCTTGCGCGTCGAGTAGGAGCTGATCGGGCTCCTCCAGGCGAACTTCCAGCGTCGTGCCTGCCGGAACCATCGCGGCAGCGGCTGAAAATGCAGCGCTCGGAATCAAAACAAGGCAGAACCAGGCAAACACACGCCAGCAGGGGAACATGGTGTCGACATCTCCAGAAATTGATCTACGAAATGAAGCAAAAATACCGTGAAAAAGGGAGGTTTAGCCTGAGGGTACCACAGCGGACGCGGCGCACCTTTATTACTTCAACTTTCGGGTTACCAATTCCTGCCGGGTGCCCATTAAGATACTCGCGCCGACTTATAAGCCGTTCCGAATCTTCGATGAAGAAGGCAGACTGCGCCGATCAAGATTGATTTTTCACGATTGATTTTTCAAGGCTGATTTTTGGCGTGGGAGGTGTGCTTGCGCAGTACGAACTCCTGGAGCAGGGCGTTGGCCATGCGGCCGCCGGCGCCAATCAGGGTGCTCTTCAACAGCAGTCCCGCGCCGCGATTCGTCTGAGGATAGTAGGCATTCGAGATGGCGCCGGAGGCCAGGTCGCCGCCTATATTCGAATAGTTTATCTCCCGGCGACCATCGTCTCCCCTGGTGATAAATGGGCTGGAGATAAGCCGGAACGATGTCCAATCGCGGCGTCCGGTGTTCTTATCGCGTGAAGAACAACTGTAGCTGAGGAAAAGATCATGCAGAATTTTCTGGTGGGCTTAGATGTCGGCTCCACAACCGTGAAAGCTGTTGTGGTCGATGCCGCAACGGACACCACTCTCTGGCAAGACTATCGGCGTCATGAAACGCGGCAGCCGGAAAAAGTGTTCGAATTCCTGCGCCGCATGGAAGCCGACACCGGCATCGCCCCGGCAAATACCCGCATCTTCGTCACCGGTTCAGGCGGCGGCCCGATCGCCGAAATGATCGGCACGAAATTTGTGCAGGAAGTCCATGCCGTATCGCTCGCTGTGGAGAAATCGCCGGGCAGGTTGCCATCGCTATCGATAACGCGCTGGCCTACCGGAAAATTACAGAGCTTTCCGACAAACTGACTCAGGAAAAGCTGTATCTTCAAGACGAAATTCGCAATGAGATGAACTTCGAGGAAATCGTGGGCAGCAGCCTTGTGCTGCGTCGCGTGTTGCGACAGGTCGAGGCCGTAGCGCCAACGGAATCCGCGGTCCTCATCCACGGAGAAACGGGCACGGGGAAAGAATTAATCGCCCGGGCAGTGCATAAACTCAGTCAGCGCAAGCCTCGCGCCTTCATCAAGCTCAACTGTGCTGCAATCCCTACAGGGCTGCTGGAGAGCGAGCTCTTTGGACATGAGAAACGTGCATTTACCGGCGCAGTTTCGCAACGTATAGGCCGGTTTGAATTGGCGACCGAAGGAACAATTTTTCTGGACGAAGTGGGAGAGATCCCCTTGGAACTGCAGCCCAAGCTGCTGCGCGTCCTGCAGGAGCGGGAGTTTGAAAGACTTGGCAGTTCGCGCACGCTGCGCACCGATGCTCGCCTGATCGCCGCCACCAATCGGGACCTCCGAACCATGGTCGAAGAACAGAGGTTCCGTTCCGACCTGTTTTACCGCCTGAACGTCTTTCCTATCTATGTACCTTCGCTGCGGGAACGCACGGAGGACATCCCGTTCCTGGTGCGTCATTTCGCGCAGCACTATGCGCGCAACATGAGGAAGCAGATCGAAACGATTCCTTCTGAAAGCATGAATGCGCTGGTCCGCTATCCATGGCCGGGGAACATTCGCGAATTACAGAACATCATCGAGCGAGCGGTAATTCTCTCCCGTGGCCCGGTGCTCAAGGTGCCGCTCTCGGATCTGATGCCCCGGGCGGGGGCGAATGGCCATGCGTATGAGGCCGCGACGCTCGAAGAAGTCGAGCGAAAACATATCCTGGCCGTTCTGGAACAGACCAACTGGGTTTTTTTCGGACCGAATGGGGCCGCTGCGCGGCTCGGCCTCAAGCGCCCGACATTACAGTTCCGCATGCAGAGGCTTGGAATTTCCCGGCCATCCAAACTGCAGGGCTGACGGTGCCAACGGGCTGGCAATCTGCCAGATTGTGGGCACTCGAATTCTGATTTGTTCCTTCGATCTGGACGTATCCAGTTGATCTATCAACGCTTGTGTGTGCAGGTGTGCCGTGGCGGCTGGCAGTCTGCTTGCATTTCCTGTAGGACGTCGCCGGGAAGGAGAAAGACCGTTGAAACCGTCGAATCTGTAGAGGAAATGATCGATGCTGAGAATCACTTTGAAGGAAAGTGACCTGGAACAACGATGGATTCTTCAGGGCCGCATGACGGAATGCTCTGTAGGCGAGTTGGTTTCCACCTGGCGGGCATCGCGAGATCGCCCATCCGCGCAACATAGCGTTGTCAATCTCGACGACGTAACCACGATCGATCGAGACGGCGAAGAAGTCCTGATGATGATGATTCGTGATGGAGCGGAGTTCATCGCCGCAGGACTGTATACGAAACATCTGCTGCAAGCGTTAAAAGCGGGCAGCACATATCGTTCCAGTCCAGCCTGATAACGCCGAATTCGACCGCAAATTTGTGGGTGCGATTGGAGGCTGATTGCTGCCGGATCCATCATGCAGCAGCCAGCCATGTAGGGGCGAGAAACTGCCCGTCCAAAATTTCTGCTCCAATCGCGGCTCGCCACCCAGCGGCTTCGCTCCCGCAGCAACACGAAATCTCCCAAAAAGATGCTGCTCCTCCGGAGAAACTCTATTCGCACCGCCGCGTATATATATGTACCGGACCTTGGTCCGGGAATCGGAAAGGGAAAATAGCCTTTCCTGCAACATACTGGAGAACACAAATGCGAATTCACTCGAAAATTGCGTTAGGTACACTTCCACTTTTTCTGGCGCTGCCGCTGGCCTTTGCCCAGAATGCCGCACAACAGGGTCCACCTCCGCCGCCTGCCGCCATGAGCGGCCAGTTCCGGCAACATCCAATGCCGATGGCGGGAAGGGCGCGATGGGGTCACGATCACGGCATGAGATGGCGCGGACGGCACAATCGTCAATTCATGCTGGCGCGCCTGGTTCAGAATCCATCCTTCCGCCAACGTTTCGGCATTTCCGCCGAGCAGGCGCAAAAGATCCGCACCCAGACGTTCGACTTCCGCAAGGCGCGGATTGAAAACCGGGCCGACATTGCGGTGAAGCGCCTGGAACTCAAGAACCAGCTTTCCGCCGAAAATCCGGACCGCGCTGCAATCGACCGGACGCTCGCGGAAATCAGTGCCGCGAAACTGGCGCAGGCGAAATCGTCGGTCGATTTCCATCTCGACATGCGCGCCACGCTCACTCCCGATCAATGGCAGAAGCTGCGCCAGATGCGGCAGGAGTTCCGCCATCGCGGCTTTCACCGCGGACAGAATGGCTTTGGTCCGAATGGCCACGGACCGGCCGGCAATACCAACGGCTAAACCGCTGCCAGCTGAAAGCCGGGTGCCCCATTCTAGCCGCGCCGTTTGCGGCTAGGGTGGGAAGCGAAATCGTTCCCGGAGCGCGACTTTTATCCTCCTCTTCTCGCCAAGATCCCCTTGCATTTTGCGAGGGATCTTTTCCTCTTGACACATTTTACTCTGTATTATAGAGTTCTCTGTATAAAGCGAACTATCCCAGAGAAAGGACCTCTGAAATGCCTTCTCGCACGACCATCTCGGCAGCCGGCAAGCACAAAGTCGATTACGGCCTCGACGCGCCCGGGTTCCAGCGCAGCGCGCTGTTTGGCGGGTTAGCGGCGGGAATTGCAGGGTTTGCTGTATCGGATTGGGCCGCTCGTCACTCCTTTACGCTGATTTTCAATATTGCAAATGCCTTCTTCTGGACCGGACTCTCGTTCTTCGTGACCGGCTGCGTCACGTTCTGGGCCAGCAAGGTCGGCAAACTTCACCTGCGCGACAAAATCATTGCGTCCATCGCATGGCGCGGAGACGAACAGGTTCTGGATGTCGGCTGCGGCCACGGATTGATGCTGCTGGCAGCCGCGAAGCGCCTGACCACCGGTCGCGCCGTGGGAATCGATATCTGGTCGCAGGTCGATCAAGCTGACAACAATCCGGAAGCAACGATGGAAAACGCGCGCATTGAAAATGTTGCCGATCGCATCGAGATCCAAAACGCTGACGCCCGTAAAATTCCCTTCGCCGACGGTTCTTTCGACGTCGTCCTCTCCAGCTTCGTCATTCACAACCTGCACGGAGCTTCGAACCGCGAAGAAGTTATTCACGAGATCGCGCGCGTGCTGAAACCCGGCGGGCAGCTCGCCATTGCCGATATCCGCCACACCGGACAGTATGCAAAAATTCTGCGGGCGCTCGGCTGGACCGAGGTTCAGCGCTGGTTCCCAAACTTTCTTTTTGTCGTGCCTACACGCGTGCTGCGGGCGAGAAAACCATGACGACAATCGGCTTTGTAAGGAGAGTGCCATGAACGAGACACACGAAACGCAAAGCGAACTGGTCAGCCGCATCGAATTGATCGAGGCCATGCTGCGCGAAGGCCGCAGCCGCACGGAATATTGGGGCTGGGTCTTTGTGTTGTGGGGCGTGGCCTACATGATCGCGATCGGCTGGTCTTACTCTTTCGTAATACCGCAACTGGCATGGACGGTCACCATGGTCGTGGCCGGAATTTTGACTGTGATCATCGCAATAAAAAAGACACGGGCAAAAACCAAGACTCCTCTGGGGCGAGCTATCAGCGCAATCTGGTGCGGCATCGGCATCTCGATCTTTATCTTCTGCTTCGCCGCCGCCTATAGTGGCCATTCCGAGCCGCATTCCTATATTGCCGCGGTCCTGTTATTTATCGGTGCCGCCAACTGCGCCAGTAGTATCGCGCTTCGCTGGCTAGGCCAATTCGTGGTTGCGCTGTTGTGGTGGATTTCAGCTGTCGTCACGTGTTTCGTACCCGTGCATTGGATTATTCCGATTGTGCTGATCGACGCGTTCTTTGGGTTCCTGTGCTTTGGCATCTATTTGATGATTCGCGAAAGCCGCGATCGTCGGCGGAGAGTGCAGGCCGAAGCCAATGCGAGGGCCAGCCATGCCTGATCTGCCGGAACTCGATCCCGTCGTCCACGGCAAGCTGCGGCTGGCGATCCTTTCGTTGCTTTCCAGTGTGGACGATGCCGAATTTACCTGGCTGCGCGACAAGACCGGCTCGACCGACGGCAACCTGGGCGCGCACCTGCAAAAGCTGGAGGAGGCCGGCTACATCGGCGTCGAGAAAAAATTCATTCTGCGCAAACCCATAACGCTCTATCGCATGACGGAGGCGGGACGGAATGCGCTCACGGGATACGTCCGCTCTCTGCGCATCCTGCTGGGATCGGCACTGCACCAGAAGTAATTTTTTTTGGGTATTTTTTTGGACAGATACTCTGTATTTTAGAGTTCTCTGCCGCAATCGAAACGAAATTCAACCGCGAAAGGAGAACTCCCATGAAACGCTCGTTATTTCTCGCAATTTCCACTCTCTGCGCAGTGTGCCTGTCGCTTCCGGCAACCGGCCGCGTCATCGACATTCCATCCATCGTGCAACAAGCGAAGCAGGCTGCGGCGGCCGGACGAACCGCGCAGGCGCTCGGCCTCTATGAACTGGCGCTGACACAGTCCATGGATCAGCCGGCGTCTGTCTCGGGCCCGCTGGTAGGGCAGTATTGGCGGTTGATCGGCCAGAGCGGCGATTTTCCGCGAGCGTTCGACTTCTTCACCGCGTTCCTTTCCGAACAGAAAAACCCCAGCGCGAACTTGCTGGCAAATAAAGCCAGTGCGACTGGCGGCTACTTTGGATGGCTTGCGAAAAACAATCTGATTGCTGCCATGCCGCCCGCAACTCTGCAGCAGATGGACGCCTCCGCGCGCCTGGACTATAACCGTGCCCTGACGCTCGATCCCGACAATTTTTCTGCGCTCTATGGCTTTGCTATTTATGAGAGCTATAGCCCCGACCCGAATGCCAAGGCGCACATGCAGCAGTTGCTGACCCGGCTCAACGCTCTGCGATCGTCTCATCCGCACTACCCGTGGCAATTGGTCGATTATCTGGAGCAACATGGCCAACCGCAGTATTGAAGCGGCGCACCGGCAGGCCGGCACAAACCGGACCTGCCGGTCTTTACGCGAACCAGCCTGCAAAGCTAGAGCGGCTGGTATCGTCGAAGGGAGCAATGAACATCCGGGAACATTCACCGATCTCTCCGACGCAGATTCTTCGACCGGCAACTTCAGAAGATATACCGCGGATTATGGCGCTCGAACGCATTCCGGAGTTTCACACGATGGTCGGCGTTTGGAGCGAGCAGGAGCATCTGGCTGCGTTTCACGATCCCGACATCCGCTATTTTGTGGTGAGCGAAAACATCGGTGAAGCGGTGGGTTTTGCGATTCTGCGCGGCATTTCGTCTCCCCATCGCAACCTGGAACTGAAGCGCTTTGTGATCGCCACGCCCGGTGAGGGTCTGGGCCGCCGCGCGCTGGCCGCGCTGCTGGCGCACGTGTTTGAAAAACTTGGCGCGCATCGCTTATGGCTGGACGTGTTTGAAACCAACGCCCGCGCGGTGCACGTGTATCAGAAGACCGGGTTTCGCCAGGATGGAGTTTTTCGCGAAGCCATCTATCGCGATGGCGAGTTTCACACGCTGCTCCTGATGTCGATTCTCGATCGCGAGTACGCGCAAATTTCGCCCGCGCGGTAATTGCGATCTATTCCGCTTCGGACGCGTCCCGTTCCAACTGCATTCGCAGCTTCCGCAGAACGACCAGTGCAGTTTCCAGTTCTTTCATCGACAGACCCTCGGCGAGTTGCTGATGGTAAGCGCTGGCCGCGGCAGTGAGAGTTGCGAGCGACTGCGTTCCTGTTTTAGTCAGGCGCAAGTGGGGCGACCGTTCATTGTGAGGGTTCTCGGCATACTGCGCAAGGCCATCGGCCACCAGCAGGTCTGCCGCGCGCTGCACTCCCTGACGCGACAGGCCGAGCCGCCGAGCCAGTTGCGCTACTGTGCGATCGCCGACGGAAGCGGCGCTGAGGACCTGCCATCGCGCCTGCGTTTGTCCCACCTCCGCGGCAATGGAATCTCCCCAGCGGCGAAAGGCGCCGGCCAGTTGAAAGACATCCGCTACCAGGAGCGGAATGGTATCCCGCGAAAGTTTGGACTCGGCAGTTTTTTTCATTGTCCACAGTTTTGCATGTTGACAACATCTTGTCAATATGACAACATGTTGTCAAGATAGAAAAAGGAGGATCAGATGGACATTCAAGTATTGGAAGATTGCGACCGGCTGGCGTTGGAGGGAAAACTCAGTTTCCCTGAGTCCGTTCAGAGGATGGCCTCGACGGGCGTGGAGCGCTATCGCGCGGACCTGGTTCGCATGGAGAAGATGCATTACAGCGCGGACGGAGAAACTCACGCTGTTTCCATTGGATTGACGGACGTGCCGCCGATTGCGGAGGAGTTGAAGTCCGCCGCTGTCAAGGACGCGCTGACGGCGATTCAGTCGGGAAAGATCGATTACGGCGAATTCCTGCGCCGGATCATGGCGGCTGGCGTATCGGATTATGGCGTGTGGCTGCGCGGCAGAAAGGCGATTTACTTCGGCCGCTCTGGTGATTTTTATGTCGAGAATTTTCCGGGACAGAAATAATGCCGGGAAGCGGCGGGTCGGGTTCCGGGAGATCGTGGCTCAGGCCGGAACCCGATAAGGGTCCCTAGGTGCGCTTGCAGTGCTCCCTGAGCGCAATGGCGATTTGGCACTTATGGAGAACCCAAACGATAACTTCCTGTTGCTGACCATTCGGGAATATGTGACGAGAAGGACGTTTCTAGTTACTAAACGCTTCGTCAAAGAAGGCATGCGACAACGATGCTGTCTCCCTCGATTCTCATCGTGAACGAGGTAAACTTGATCCGAACAGATGTTATGTTCAGGAGTGCGGCCCATGATCGCAACCGGCGCATATGGAGAACGGATGGCGGGGTATTTACACCTTGCCGAGCCGCCCATCTATGCGGCGCTGGGTTCCGGCAGATCCGAATTGGCTATAACCAGACTTCACGCGCCGAATGGCTTCACCGATCCCACGAGTGCCATTCCACTGGAAAAGGCATATTCAATCCATCTGCATCTTCGCGCGAACCGCGGAGGCCGTCTGTGGCTCTCCGGCAAATTGGTGCCGACCCGCAAACGCCCTTCGGGAGGAGTTACGATCCTCGATCTCGAACAAGATCCAATTGCGTTCTTTCCCAATCCCATCGACGTCCTGCAGTTCTACATACCGCGCATGGCGCTCGAAGAGTTCGCTTACGAAAACCACATTGCTGCCGTGAACACACTCACGTGGCCCCATTGTGAGATGGACGCAACCCTCAAACATCTAGGGATGGCCGTTCTCTCCGCAATGCAGCGCGACGATCTTCCGCTGAAGATCTTTTTGGACTCCATCGGTCAGACCATCCTTGCACACGCCACCGGCGTCTATGGCAGAGTTCAAACGTCATCAGGTCTCATGCCAGGACACCTGGTCCCCTGGCAGGCGCGACGTGCGAAGGAATTCCTGAGCGCAAACCTATATGGAAATGTTCCTTTGGCCTCCGTAGCAGCCGAATGCAATCTATCGGCAAGCCATTTTGCTCATGCCTTTCGCCGAACGTTCGGGCGCCCCCCGCACCGTTGGCTTATGGAACGTCGCATAGATGCCGTAAAAAATCTTCTGCTGACCTCACGTTTGTCACTCGCCGAAGTTGCGAGTAAGTGTGGCTTTGCCGATCAATCCGCACTCAACAGATCCTTCAAGCGCATCCTTGGAGAGAGTCCGGGCCAGTGGCGCAGGAGCAGAAAAGGCCATCAATAAGCAGTTTCTGCCAAGACTGATCGCACTGCTCATCCCTACGATTCGAAATGTATGTTGCATTTCTTCCGTAAGGAGACAGACATGTTCAAACTAGCCGTCGCCGTCGCGTTTGCAGCTTCGCTCGCTGCTTCCGCACAAATGGATATGAAGCCTTCAGGACATCAATCCACAGATAAAGAGAAAATTGCAGATGCTATGCGGGCTGGACCGCCCTTTATAGTCAAAGACGCAGTCATTGCAGACTGGCCAGCCGATCCGAAGGCTCCAAACGCCGAATACCGCGTCCTGCGAGTCGGCAAGAGCGATTGGACATGCCTGCCCGGAATCCCCGGATATCCCCATGATGAACCCATGTGCCTGGATAAGACCTCGATGCAATGGATCAAGGACAGCCTCGCGGAGCACCCGGTACATATCGACCAGATCGGTGTCATGTATATGTTCTCTGGAGCATGGGTCCCGGACCTGCATGGAACATCCCACAGTGCCGATCACACCTATCACGTGGGCCCTCACGCGATGATTATCACGCCTCACAATGAAAATCTCGCAAAGTTCAATCGCGATGGTTCCACAGGTCAGATTTACATCTCACATCTGCCGGGTCATTCCGAGCTCTACCTGATCATTCCCTTTAAAGATTGGCCTACCCAATAGCACAATCAATCCTGCTAACCTTGAAATTTATTTCGTAAGCCGTTAGAGGCGTAGCAGGACATTGGTAACCACAAGTCGGCTTGTGTTTACCGAAGGTCGTCGGGATTCTCGGTTGGTGATGACAGGCCAAATCACTCCGTGAGAACCCCTACACTCCGCTTCATTTCGGTTGGGATGACGAGGGTTTACAAAGTCCGCGGAAGCTCCGCAATGCGCAGAGATTCTGCGGGTTTCAGGTAGCCTTTGCGGCGAAACCAGTCTTCCATTGCGATGTGGAGGCGATCCAGCGGGACGCGGAATCCGGCTTCGAGCAGATTGTGACCCAGCCGGAACCCGATAAGGGTCCCTGGGTGCGCTTGCAGTGCTCGCTGAGCGTATCGGCGATTTCGCGCTAGCCGAGAACCTTTGCCACGCGGCCTAGATCCTGGCAACTTCACGAGCCATTGTCCATGGGCTTTGGTGCGAGAATCTGCTTCAGGTAATCGGTCTTGCCCGGCACCCGGACCAGATGCGGGTACTTCAGTCCACCGTCGTAATGGACCGTGTAGAGCTGGGTGACGCCATCGCTCGTCGCGCTTATCTGCAACGGTTTCTTACTCTGCTGCGCCTGGGCGATTTCGCTCCGCAACACGCTGGTGCTGTACGGGTGGCCGTCGATGGCGACCAGCTTCATGCGCGGTGCGAGCCCGGCCTTGAAAGCCGGTCCGTTCCATAACACGTCCTCGACCTGGCCCTGGTTATCGAGGAACAAGCCCACCGAGAACATTGCGTTGACACCTTTGCTGCTGAGTTCACCTTCGCTGACGTTCTCGAGGGCATTCTGGTACCGCGAAGGCTGGTCGGTATAGACCAGACGCCAACCGCTGGCCTCGATGCCGGATAGCAGCGGCACCTGCTGGCCCACGCCGTCCAGCCAGTTGTGCAGGAAGCTCGCCCAGTCGTACGGCTGGACCGCATTGAGCGCGACGACGACGTCATTGAAGGTGTAGGTGTGGGTTATGAAACTGCCGTTGTCGACGCCGAAAAACTGCCGAGCAAAATCGTCAATGGAACGTTGATCATGACTTAATGTCCGGATTTTCATGTCGACGGCGAGCCATAGCAGTTGGCCTTCCCGATAGAAGTCGGTTTGCCGACGCCAGTTCGCCCATGCGCTCGGCGAGCTGTAGAGCAGTTGCGCGGCGACGGTGGTGTCGATCAACGGTCGCCAGTCGCGACCGGTTTGGTGCGCCATGGCCGCCGCCCGGTAGGCGACCACCTGACGCCACGTATCCGGCGACCACAACCCGCTTCGCACCGTCAACATGTCGCCGAGGTAGACCGTGAGACCCTCATACACCCACACCATCTGCGCATGTTCGGGACGCTCGAAGTTGGGCTGCCACAGTTCTGCCGGACGCATGAATTTGCCGTTCCATGAGTGTGTGTATTCATGCGGCAACAGCGAGGCATCGAGCATGAAATGGTCAGCGTCGGCAAACATCTTGGTGCCGCTACGCGCGCGGTCATCACTTGACTGGTGGTGCTCCAGACCACCCGTCGAGACGTAGTCGCTCAACGTCAGAAGGAAGTGATAGTCATCGTAGTGATGGGAGTGAAACAGGGCCTGTGCCTGCTCGACCAGATGACGATAACCGGCGATTTGCGCATCGGAAATATCAAGTGCTGCCGCATCATCACCCACCATATCGAGATAACGATGCACCGATGAGCCGGCCGGGGTGAGATCAATCTCGCGGAAATATTTCCCGGCAATCACCGGTGAATCGACCAGCGTGTTGAACGGCACGGACTGGAACGTGATGCGCCCGTCACTGCGTTTTCCTGTCGTCAGCGCACTCGCGTAGCGCCAATCGGCGGGGATCACCAGTGTCGGTTGGTACATCTGCACCTTGGTCGGATAACCGGCCTGGTACAGCGCTACATCATTCCACTCGAGACCCATGAGACTCGGTGTGACCCGGTGATCTGCCGGAAATTGGAAGCGGATGTCGATCCGGTCGACGCCCGCCGGCACCGTCAAATGAAACGTGAACATGTCCACTTCGTCACGATGCCATACGATCCGCTTGCCGCCGGCCGTGACTTCCAGGCCCATCATTCTGCCGACCGGCCCGTCCGGCGCGTGATCACCGGGAATGTACTTCGGGTAGTAGAGCGTCAAGGGTCCCGGTCTGACCGGCATCCCCTCGTGCACATACAGAATCTTTTGTTGCGGATTGGGTAATCGCACCGTTAACGCAACCGGGCCGGCCGGAACTTTCACATCCGTCTGACCCATGCAAGACATCGACGCGACAACCAGAGCAACAGCGCCCAGCAGCAATGACAATCGTTTCAAACGTCACACCCTCAAGTGAAGTAATCGACAACACTAAGTTACGCTACCCAGGCCGTGGGCGCCATGTGCCAACACTTCACCCCCCTCCCGCGAGGAACCATCTGTCCGACCTTGGACAATGCCTCATGCGATGCCGGTCTTGCGGGCCTCCGCGACAGTGCTGTTCTCTCTGTCGGAACATAGAGCGTGAGCGACTCACGCGAAATTCTCTATCATTGATTCTCAAGGTATTGAGCTAGGGCATCCTGTGTCAGCCGGGCCACCATAATTTGCAATAGCCAATCGAGGCGCAGAAATTCAGCTGCCAATCGTCCTATCGGATGATATCCGACGTACATGACACTGTCCCGTTCCGCACCCTTTCCGATCGGGGATATCTGCCAAGGGAATTCGTCGTTACCGCTAGGTACCACCATCATTGAATGCGGGGCCAGCGCTTCATTCACGCTGTCCAGGTCTACGATCACCCACATCACAAATTCCCCGTTATAGAAGCGAAAGAGCGCCTCGGGAACCGTGATACTCAATGGAAATGGATAGTAAGCAAGGGTGTGCTTCTTCAAATCGTTTACGTTCAGCATGAATGGCTTTCCCCGGCTGAAGACCTCTCCAAATATTGCATCGTAGGAGGGTTCACTGATGGCACAGTCGATCAAAGCGTAATGCAGGCCCGGTTCAACCTCTTCCATTAGCCAACCCGCGCAAGGCAAATTGCTCATCATGCGTGTCACTTCGGCAAGGTGATATTCAGGCTCTTGATTGACCGAGATGCGCTGCCACAGCCCGTTCTCGGCCTCCTTCCTATCCGTCGAGAGATAACTAAAAATTTCCTTTGTTGCGGCCATCTGGCGAGCCGTCCGAGCGGCATCCCCGCCGCGCCCGGACTTCGCTTCAATCAGCATGAATGGGCTACCTCCTTCCGGCCAGAGGTCGGGACGAAATACCGTGACATCCCCGTGTCTCAAGGTGTGAGTGAGATCATTCAATACCACTGTTGCGCCGATCTCGAATGCCTTTCTGAGAATGCCGCGCTCCAGCCGGGCGCCACGTTTTCCCGTAAGAAAGCCAGACTCCTCTTTTTGCACCATTTGTTTCAGATCCCAGCGATCCCCATAGATGAAGGCAATTGAATCACCTATTGATCGCAACACGGCAAGCAAGGCTTTCTGCTGCTCGATTCGCTCGTTGCCTACAAGGTTTTTTGCCTTGGCCTTTTCTGCAATTTCTTTAGAAGTCCCAGACTGGGCGAGCGACCTCTTGATGTTCTTGTTCTCCTGGCGAATCTGACGGATGAGGCGTTCCGCGCGTCCGATCCGATAAATCAACTGCTCCTGTATTTTGAGCGCTAGTGGTCGCTTCTCAATCGGATCGGCGCGTAGCTCCTGAATCTGCAGAAAGAGCGCGAGAAGCCATTTTTTATGTCGCGTTAGCATGCGTGGTTGCCACAGTTCACAATGTGGCTAAAGAAAATCATAATGTCTGTCACGGCCCACAACACCGACACGATGGATGCCTTTTCTCGGCGAGGTGGATTGCGCGTAAGGTGGGTCGACCGGTGCCATAACGATGCTGAGTGTCATACGTGATCATCAATAAGTACGGTCTTCCTTACCAGGAGGCTCTGAGATAGGTCCTGATGAGTCGGCTGGTGTCCGTTGAGGGTCCCCGCTGACCTCGATTGGTGCATTCAGGGCAAATCACTCGGTGGGAGCCCTAGAGGTTCCGCAGACATGAGATGACCTTTGCGGCGGAACCAGTCTTCCATATACTTCATACTTCGCAGGCCATGGAGGCTTGCGCTTTAGAAAGGCGAGGTGCAGCGGGGCGGCGAAACTTTATGCCGCCGCCCGCTGCGGGTCAATCCTCCGCCTCAAAACAACTCTTTAATCGAAGTGCTCGGGGTGATGCGCGTCGCCTTGAGCACGCCGGTGAACGACACGGTGAAGTGACCCGAAGTGTCATAAGCATCCAGTTTGAAGGCTCCGGAATACAAATTCCCGTCCGGCCTCAACGTGACTTTCTCAAGTATCTGAGTCCCTCCCTGGGGATTCTCGATGTCGCTCGGCGCATTCGTGGTGTCATTTCCCTTCCACGGAATGTGGTTGAGAAAGTAACTCAGCCTTCCGGTCTGGGTCCAAATGCCCAGGCAGAAGTTACCATCCTGCGCCGGACGCCCTGAATTCGAAACGCGCATTGGCGATTTATCACTCACTAAAGAGCCGCCCGCTAAAGAGTGCGTGCCCAAAGACAGCGATCTTTAGACACGCGCTATTGCAGAGATTTGTTAGTACCGAAGTGCGGCAATGGTATGAACCTTCCCGCCGAGAGATGCCTCCTGAGTGCGAGCCCTCTGCTCCGCTTTTGAGGTAAAAAGTTTCAGGTTCATGGAGGCACCTGCACATCGAATGCCTTTCAGAAAGTACCGGTTGCCGTATCTGTTGAAGACGAGCAGGCAGTCCTTTCTGGAGCCGTTGAGGTCGTGTTGAGACACAGTCATGCCGGCAAGGTGTGTCTTATTGTTTTGGAGCAGAATCAACTGCGATGACGCCTCTGTAGTGATCGAGTAACTTCCCGGCGGGAAAAGGTTGCCACCCAAGGCGAAGTCGAATGGGATGGTCGCGTGAACTGTATGATTCTGCGCCCTTGCCCCGGCGCCCATGATGAGGGCCGCTATGGCGAAAAGTGCGATTCTGCTGATGTTTTTCATTGTGTTCCTATCTCTTTCTGAGGCGTCTGGTGCTGACGGCCTCTCTGTTATGCGCAACAGCAGGGGAAAAGCGCCACGACGTTCAGGCTTCGAACGGGCTGTCTGTTGCGGGAAACGGGATCGCGTGGTTCTCAAAAGATGCTCTCCTCCTGTATCTCAACGGTCATGGACGTGACCGAGGTTGTTGCCGCTCGTCGTACTGATCGATGAAGAAGGTACCGCTGGGACAAGAGTTAAGCGCGGACCCGGCCCGTAGGCAATGAAGAGGAGGTAAAGCCGATGGTGAAGGTTTGGTGAGGCGGCAAGCTGCGGCAAGGACAGAATATGGCTTAATTCTGAAGAGACTCCATGTATACTGCACCGCACAGGGGAGCATCCCCATGGTCGTCACCGTTTATGAATTCGGCGACTTTACGCTGGACTGCGGCCGATTCGAGCTGTGCCGCAACGGGCGGACGATTCCCCTGGAACGCAAGCCGATGGAGCTGCTCATCCTGCTGGCGGAACGAAAAGGTCAGCTCGTCACGCGGACAGAAATCGCCGAGCGGCTCTGGGAGCAGGAAGTCTTCGTCGATACCGAGCACGGCATAAACACCGCCATCCGAAAAATTCGCCAGGTCCTTCGCGATGATCCCGAGCGGCCGCGCTTTGTGCTGACAGTGATGGGCAAGGGGTACCGGTTTATCGCGCCCCTGACCGCCATACAGTCACAGCCCGCCGAAGTGACCCTATCCGCGGCGCCTGCGGTAGACTCCACATCCCCTGAAGCGCCTCTCGCAGCAAGGCTGTTCGCAGAAGCGATTCCCGGGCTATCTGCGCAATCAGCAGTACCCACCCTCGTCAGACCTCGCCGCCGTATTTGGCTCTGGGTTCCCATCTGCGCTGCCGTTTTCCTGGTCCTTGCCGGCGGTTTCTGGTATGCGATGCGACCTTTGCCGCGGTTGCGTGTTACCGGATACAAGCAGATCACCCATGACGGCCACGTGAAATTCCTTACCGGAACAGACGGCACAAGGCTCTATTTCAATCGGCTCAACGCATCCCCAACGATCGGCGAAGTTGCTGTCGATGGCGGCGATACGGCCGATGTCCCGGTGAATCTGCCGCAGCCGGCGGTCGCCGATGTGGCCAAGGATGGCTCCTCGATCCTTGTCGGGTCGAATGACGGGAACCAGTTCACCTTATGGAGAATGCAAACGCCGGGCGGGACACTGCGTCGCGTCGCCGGAAACGACATCGTTCAGAATATCAATTCGGTCGCGTTGTCTCCGGACGACGGATTCGTCGCGTTTATTACCGAGGAGGGTGACCTTTATGTCATGCGGGACGACGGAACACAGATCCGCAGCCTTGCCCATCCCCCCGGCGCCGCCTCGCCCCCGCTTGGTGACGATGTCACCTGGTCGCCCAATGGCCGCAGGATCCGATTCACGTGGAACCATAGATTCTGGGAAATCGGGAACGATGGATCCGGACTCCATCGCCTGCTTCCCGGGTGGCGCGCCGCGGCCTGGCAATGCTGCGGCCGCTGGACCCCGGATGGGCGGTTTTTCATCTTCCTTTTGCGCGACACTTTCTCGAACCCGTTCTTCTCTTTCGGCCAGCTTTGGGCTCTTGACGAACGTTACAAGCCCTTTCGCTCCGCGGCGCGAAGACCCACCCAGTTAACATTCGGCCCAATGCGGTGGGCGACGCCGATCCCGAGCAAAGACGGTCGAGAGGTCTTTGCGCGTGGCGTCGTCCTTCGTGGAGAACTCGTCCGCTACGATGCGCGCTCGAAGGAATTCCGGCCCATGTTCCGGGGTATCTCGGCGGAAGGGGTGGAGTACTCGCCGGACGGCAAATCCGTCGCCTATGTCACGTTTCCGGAGGGCATCTTGTGGAGAGCGAATTGGGATGGAAGCGATCCTGTACAACTGACCAGGTCGCCCTTGTACCCTATGAACCCGCACTGGTCCCCCGACGGGACAAAAATTCTGTTCTTCGACGTGGGCTTTGGCACCAAGAGCCATAACTATACGATTTCTGCGCAGGGCGGCGCTCCCGTGCAGATACTCGTGAAGGACGATCGAGGAGAACAAAGTGACCCAACCTGGTCTCCCGACGGGAGGAAGATCGCGTTTGCGGGTGGTGGCATAAATAGCGGTCCGAGTACGAATGTCCGGATCCTTGACCTTTCGAATCATCGGACAACGAAGATTTCCGGGTCGGATGGTTTGTGGTCGCCGCGCTGGTCGCCGACGGGCCGTTACATCGCAGCGCTGACGACGACGTCGTCATTGGCTGTTTTTAATTTCAATACGCAGCGATGGTCCGTTCTGGAGCAAGGCGGATGCGGCTATCCCACCTGGTCGCGGGATGGGAGATCCATCTATTTCCTGCGCACTGCTGACCACCCTGGTCTATACCGGGTTCCTGTATCGGGGGGAAAGACACAACAGCTAGTCGATCTGACGGGTTTCCGATTCAACGGGGTCGTCGGCGTCTGGATGGGGCTCGATCCGAAGGGTACGCCGATGATGATTCGCGATATCGGTACGGATGATTTTTACGCGCTGACTCTCGATCAGAAATAACCGGGTTTTACGCGGGCGCTTCCCGATCCAATCGCTTGAGGGGAAATTATGAGTTCGGCAGCTCGGTGATGCGCAGAGATTCCGCGGGCTTCAGGTAGCCTTTGCGGCGAAACCAGTCTTCCATTGCGACGTGGAGGCGGTCGAGCGGAACGCGGAGTCCGGCTTCGAGCAGGCCGTCGCCGAGCGGCAATGTGTCGTCGAAGATGGCGTCGTTGGTGAAGTTGCGCATGGCGAAGTTGTCGATCCAGTGGATGGGGCAGGCGTGAGATTGACCGGTCTCGTCGATGCGTTCGATTTTTAATTTGCGGATGAACATGACTGTGGGGGGTTATGCCTTTCGGATTTTTCTAACCCACTCAAGCCAACACGAGGCTTGAATGGGGCACCCCCGGTAATTTTAGGATGAACATTCTTTTTTGGACCCGGCGAATCCCAGGTCTCAAAATCGAGACCTGGGGCACCCGAATTTTACTTTCTGCCGGCAAAACGCAGGTCCCTCCACTTCGTCCGCCGCGGCGGACTTCGGTCGGGATGACAAACTTCTCAAATGATTATTTCTGCGCCTTTGGGCCGGCGTTGCGAATTTCCTCGGGCACGTCGAAGCGCGCGAAGTTCTCGCGAAATTTGCCGGCTAGCATCGCGGCCTGCTGATCGTACGCGGCTTTGTCCTTCCATACTGCGCGCGGATTCAACACTTCCGGCGGAACATCCGGGCAGGAAATTGGAATACAAAAACCAAACGACGGCTCGGTCACAAATTGCACCTTCGCCAGGCGACCATCGAGCACGGCGTGCACCATGGCGCGGGTATGCGGCAGGCTCATGCGGCGGCCAACGCCAAACGGGCCGCCGGTCCATCCAGTATTGACGAGCCAACATTGCGCGCCATGTTCGCGCAGACGGGCTCCTAACATCTGAGCGTACGTGTTTGGCGGCAGCGGCATGAACGGCGCGCCGAAGCAGGTGGAGAAATCCGGTACCGGCTCACTGCCTAGGCCTGCTTCGGTTCCGGCCAGCTTTGCCGTGTAGCCGGAGAGAAAGTGATACATGGCCTGTTCCGGCGACAGCCTGGAGATGGGCGGGAGCACGCCAAAGGCGTCCGCGGTGAGGAACAAAACATTTTTCGGATGACCGCCGATGCTGGGCAGCAAGGCGTTCTCGATGAAATCGATGGGATAGGCGGCGCGAGTGTTTTCCGTGAAGCGAACATCATGATAATCCGGCTCGCAGGTCGCCGGATTGAGCACAACGTTTTCCAGCACGGAGCCGAAGCGGATGGCGTGATAAATCTGCGGTTCCTTTTCTTCCGATAGGTCGACGCATTTGGCGTAGCAGCCGCCTTCGAAATTGAAAACTCCGTTCGGGCTCCAGCCATGCTCGTCGTCGCCGATCAATTTGCGATGCGGATCGGCGGAGAGCGTCGTCTTTCCAGTGCCTGAAAGCCCGAAGAACAGCGCCGATACTCCGTCTTCGCCGACGTTGGCGGAGCAGTGCATGGGCAGCACGTCGCGCTCCGGCAGCAGGAAATTCAAAACGCCGAAGATGCACTTTTTCATTTCGCCGGCGTATTTTGTGCCGCCGATCAAAATGATCTTGCGAGTAAAGTCCATCAGAATAAATGTTGAAGAGCGGGTGCCGTCGCGTTCCGGCACGCCTTCAAACTCCGGCGCGGCGATGATGGTGAATTCCGGTACGTGCTTTGCGAGTTCGTCGGGCGTCGGCCGGAGGAAAAGCTGATGCACGAACAAGGCGTGCCAGGTGTATTCGGAAATGAACTGGACGGGCAGACGATACTTTGTGTCCGCGCCGGCGAACAAATCCTGAACGTAAAGATCGCGGCCATTGAGGTGCGCGAGTACGCGCTCCAGCAGCGCGTCGAATTTTGCGGCTTCGAACGGCTGGTTGACCTTGCCCCAATTCACCCGGTCGCGGGTGCGCTCGTCGTGGATGATGAATTTGTCTTTTGGCGATCGACCTGTGCGCGCGCCCGTGTAGGCAACCAATGCGCCATTGGCGGCCAACTTCGATTCTCCCCGAGCCAGTGAGACGGCGACCATCTGCGGCACGGAAAGATTGCGATGAATTCTTGCTCCGCTCAGCCGATCGATGATTCCCGCCGCGCCCGTGCTTTCTTGTTTGGACATAGACGACTCGCTCCTGAAGCCCGCGGCGCATCGTCCGCAGCAAACCTTCCATTGTGCCATTCGCTAGCGGCCCCTGCAAAGGCGCCAATCCGAATGCAGTTTTGAGTGGCTTTTCATCCGCGGTTTTCAGGAAAGCTTTCCATCTTTGCATTGACGAGTTGTTCTTCGGAGTCGATAATAGCTCCCCACAGCCCTGTTTCATTCTGATCGTCACGTAATCCATTAAAGCCTGGCTCGCCAAGGGAAGGATTGATTATGAGCGCCGAAGCGTTTGAGCGATACATGTGTTTGGGATGTGGATTTTTGTATGACGAGGCGCTCGGTCTGCCCGAGCATGGCATTGCGCCGGGGACGCGCTGGAAGGACATTCCCTCCGATTGGGTATGTCCGGATTGCGGCACTCCCAAGGCCCGTTTTGAGATGGTGGTTATCCCCTACGCGCCGGGCCAGCCCGTAACTCATCTCGCTGCCTAACATTTCGGAACATTCAGCGAACCTGATGAGGAGCCGAATTATGGAAAATTTTGTGTTGCGAGCCGCCGATCGCGGATATGACAAGCTGATTTCGACGGGCGGAAATGCATCGTATGTCGCCGGACATCCCGATGCTTTCATTACTCGGCATTCAAGCTTTAACTTTGGGGATTACCAGTCGGGCCGTGCTGGATTTGGAAAGATGCGTGTCTTCGGAGACGAGACTTTCAGCCATGCGGGTTGTGGTTACAATATGCATCCGCATCACGACTTCATCATCATGGCATTCGTGTTGGGAGGAAGCCTGACGCATGTGAATACGATTGGGAAGATCGATACGCTCAAGGCTGGCGACTACTACGTGTTCTCCGCCGGGTCCGGCGGCAAACATGCCGAATTGAATATCGAACCCGAAGATATGCATGTGGTGTATGTGTGGGTACTTCCCAATGCGTTGCTGCTGCCGCCCAGCTACAAGAGGAACCACTTTGATGCAACTGCCGGGCGCAACAAGGTTGCGACTCTGGTGGGAAAGGGAGATGGAGCGCTGCCGATCGATCAGGACCTCAAGATCTCCCGGCTCAACAGCGACAAGCCGGCGGCATTCGAATACAAGCCGAGTTCGACTGGGCACGGCGTCTATGCATTTGTTTTCGAGGGAAGCTTGAAGTGGGGCGACGTTGACTTAGGCAGGAGAGACAGCGCGGGGATCTGGGCAACGGACAAGATAGACTTTCACACGGGCAAAGAAAAAACCGATGTGCTCTTCGTCGAAACGTTAATGTAACGGTCCGAGCAAGTTCTCGTGTTCAGAAAGGTCGCTATGCCGATCATGCAGGTTTATTTCCCTCAAGGCGCTCTCGACCAGGGGCGTAAGGCCGCGCTGGCACAGCGACTGACAGATGTGTTGATGGTAATGGAGGGCGGAGCCGGGACGACGGGCGGGAAAGCCTTTGCCTCCGTCCTGATGACAGAGATGGATCCCAATAGTTGGTGGGTGGGTGGTCATCTGGATGGAACGTTTGTGGCTAAGTCCGGAAAATTTCTGGTCTACGTCACCATCCCGGAAGGATATATGAACGCCGCGCACAAGACAGAAGTTCATGTCGCAGTGAACGCGGCGATCGTCGATGTGACGGGTCATCAGGCGGACGCTGATGCCGGAGCCAGCATACTCGTCATTATCAATGAAGTGCCGGAGGGTAACTGGGGTGCCGACGGGAAGACGATCAGTCTCGCGACGATTGCCGGGGCGGTCGGCCTTCGCAAGGACAATGATCGTTTTCGCTGGGTGAACGATTATTTCGCGGCCAAGGCCCGGGCGCTTGCGTCCGCCGGATACCCTTCGGATATGGGCGGCGTGATTCGCGACGCGGATGCGGAACCGGCGAAGCCAGTACAGACTCGCAGATAGAATCATGGCGTAGCCCGGCGTGGATCGAGAGAAGAAATTTATTCCGGCGGATAGAGTTCCGGAGTATTCGCGGGAAGAACAGGCCATGTTGCGCCGTACCGTTGCGAGACTGCGGCAACCAAGCTATAGAACCATGGATCGCTTTTGGGCGCCATGCGAACTTCTTCAATCAGTTTCCCGATGTCCACGTCTACATCAATTCCCTGCTCCGGCCCCGGAGAGAAGACCTTGGACTTATCTCCGACCTGGAGCAACAATGCACGCACTTCTCTCTCCTGCATAAAGCTCGCGTGTTTGTGCAACGCGGAAAGGTATGCGTTACCTAGAGGAATCGCGGTCGTTTCGTAATCGAAATACAAGACGTTGGCGATGTGAATTCTTTGCGTCGATCGATTCAGTGCGGCCTTGAGCGCGCCGATGCTGGAACGGACCGCAACTCCGCTGTTCCTGCCTCCGTATCGTTCCCATGGGGCTGACAATTCGGAACAGCCCGCGTACCAGCAACTGGCGAAAACCGCATGGCTGGAAATCCGCATCAGGCCGAGAGCTCGTCGAACCTCCGGGGATAGTCGAATCGTATCGGTGGTCGCAGCTCCAGGCGCATCGTTCAGGCCCGATCGGTTCGTTATGCCGATCGATGAATCCGGAAGCCGGTCGACGCGGGTAAAGTGCAGGGCCTGATGCTCCAGGAGTGCAACAAATTTGGCAAATGTTAAATACCGCCAGAGAACCGTATCCTCCGTGAAGTTGCGGGGCAGTTCGGGATGTTCGAGGTAAGGGATAGCTTCCTCATGTGTGCACGAGGACCAAGGTGCACCGGTCGATTCTAGAGCAAAAGCATAGATGCTGCGATAGTCGTGGGTTGGAGCTATTGCAGCCGGTCTTGCGGGATCGTCCGGTAGCGTCACTTCTCAATCGGGAGTGCTATACTCCAGCGCGCCCACCCCTTCTCCTTCCCTGGCGCGAAGCCAATTTACGGAGCGTCTCCAAAATGTGTGGAATTGTCGCTGCTTTCTCGCGTCGCGATCGAATCTCTGAAGCGGCAATACAACGGGCAACGCAGAGTCTCTATCATCGCGGGCCGGATGGGCAGCGGCAATGGATTGCGCCCGACGGCCGGGTCGCGCTCGGCCATGCGCGCCTCAGCATCATCGACCTGACGACCGGCGATCAGCCGATCGCCAGCGAAGACGAGCGAATCCGAATCATCGTCAACGGCGAATTTTATGGATTTGAGGAAATCCAGCGGGAACTGGAACGGTCGGGCCACAAATTGCGCACGCGCTCCGACAGCGAGATCGCCCTGCACCTTTATCAGGATGTGGGAATGCAGTGCCTGCACCGGCTGCGCGGTGAATTTGCGTTTGCGATCTGGGACGAGAGAAACCGGACGCTGTTCGCTGCGCGCGACCGCTTCGGCATCAAGCCGCTCTTCTACGCTTTTCATCGGGACACGCTCTACATCGCTTCGGAAGTGAAGGCGCTGTTCGCCGCCGGAGTGCCGGCCCGCTGGGACGCCGACTCCGTGTATCAGTCCGTGGAATGCGGCGGCCATCCGATGCGCACTCTCTTCGACGGCGTCCATCAGGTTCCGCCAGGGCATTATCTGGTGGCGACGGAAAAGCACATGCAGCTCCAGCGCTATTGGGATTTCAATTACCCGAAAGGCGATGGAAAAGCGGCCCAGCGGTCCGACGCAGACTGCGCGGCGGAGCTTCGTGAAGTGCTGGAGGAGGCGGTTCGGCTGCGCCTGCGCGCCGATGTTCCCGTAGGCTGCTATCTCAGCGGAGGGCTCGATTCCTGCGCGGTGCTTGGCCTGGCGGCGAGGCATCACCCCGACCCAATCCGCGCATTTACTTTGTGTTTCGACCGCGCTGATTACGACGAGGAAAAAGAAGCGCGAGAAATGGCGGCGAGAACCGGCGCAGACTTTTTTCCGATTCCGATCCGCCAGGACGATCTGGCCGACAACTTTGCCGGAGCCATTCTGCAGTCGGAAACCTTTTGCATCAATGCGCACGGGGTGGCGAAATATCTTTTAAGCTGCGCGGTGCGCGATGCCGGCTATAAGGTCGTTCTTACCGGCGAGGGTTCCGATGAAGTGCTCGGCGGGTACGCACACTTCCGCCGCGACATGGTTCTCTACAATCGCGAGGGGCAAAGCGCGGAAGAAATCGCCGCGCTGCTGGAAGATTTGGAGAGATTGAATCCGGTTTCGCGCGGATTGCTTTTGCCGCATGGCGCTTCCAAGCCGCTCGAAAATGTTCGGCGGATTTTGGGATATGTGCCGTCGTGGATAGAAACCTTTTCCGCTCGAGCGGCGAAAATGGAGGATTTGCTGGCGCCGGATTTTGCCGCGAAGTTTCAGGGAAACGAAAGCTACCACGCGCTGCTCAACGACCTGGACATTCGCGGGCAGCTCGCGGGCCGCGATCCGGTGAACCAGTCTTTGTATCTTTGGTCGAAAACTATGCTGCCGAATTACATTCTGACAATGCTCGGCGACCGCATGGAGATGGCCCACTCTGTCGAAGGACGCGTGCCGTTTCTCGATCACCGCGTTGTGGAAACGATCCGCTCGCTGCCGGTCAGCCAGAAAATTCACGGCATGACGGAAAAGTACGTTCTGCGCGAGGCCGTCCGCGACGTGATTACGGACACGGTGTATCGGAGGCAGAAGCACCCGTTTCTCAGCCCGCCCGCCACTTTGAACCCCAAAGAAAAATTGAGCACGCTGGTAAACGACGCGCTGCGCGGGCCTGTTCTTGCGTCCATTCCATTTTTTGATCAGAAAAAAGTGGTCGCGCTGCTGGATGGTTTGCCCACTATGGATGAAGGTTCGCGCGTGGCCGTCGATCAGGTCCTAATGATCCTGGTGAGCGCCTGCGTTCTGCAGGAGGGATTTCGCTTATCGCATTGACGTACGAAGCCGCGGAAACGGTGCATGGGAGGGCGTAAATGAACCGAGAGATGGCTTTGAAGATTGTGCTGGCGCTGGTGGGATTGTTGTTTCTGGCGTCGGCTTATCCTTTGATCCTGTTTGCGCGGCAAGAGCCCGCATTGTCCATGATGTTCAGCCTTTATTTCACGCTCGGGGTTTTCCTGCTGCTCGCAATTCGCGATCCATTGGCGAATCGCAGCCTGATCGCTTTTACCGCGTGGTCGAGCTTCGCTCATGCAGCGGTGATGGGCACGCAGGCGTTGCGGAATATGATTCCGCGTGGAGAGCTGATTGGTGTTGCCATCCTCATTCTGATCGGCATCGCCTTGATCGCGCTCGCGCCGCAAAAGCAGCATGCTGCGCCCGGCCTGTGAAACGAGTGCTGGGATCTGTCATCCTGAGCTGCGGGCGAAGGATTTCTCACTTTGTCGGCAAACAGCAGGTCCCTCGACTACGGTCGCCGCGGCGACCTTCGCTCGGGATGACAAACCTATTTTAGGCGACCACTGCGAGGCGTTCGACTACAGCGCGATGACGGGCAGCACGGGGAGGTTTCCGGCGTTGCCGGCTTCGTGCATCACCACGTCGAGATGCGTGAGCACTTCATCGACGGTCATCGTGTACATTTCGCGGCCGTTGTCGTAGCCGTTCTCGATGGACTGCTTCAGATAGTGCCCGGCGATCTGCGCCGCCAGATAATCCGTGATGGCGTTGCCGGAGCGCTTCTTGAATTCTACCCAGGCGGTTAACGGCATCGTGATCCACACGGGCCGGTCGTTCACGGAAAAGCGAATGTCCACAGCATCCGCATGGCGGGTTGCTATGGCAACGATGTTTCCCTTCCACACGCAGTGCAGCTCTTCCCCTGTCCAGTGGTCCACGGCCCGGAAGTCTTCATACATGGAACCAGCCTAACTGCCGGCGGGGCGCCGATCAAGTTGCACCGCGAATGCGCCAGATTTACGTAGCTGCAAACAACGCGGCACGGCGCTGGGGCGGGAGGGTTCCGACGCGGCGCGGCGCGACCTTTTCGAAATAAAAAATTTTTCTCAACCATTCCGCGCCGGAGTGCGTCCAACACTGTTAACACGGAAGAACATGACTGGAGCAATGGAAGATGACACACGCGGAAGAAAACCGGAGGCGGCAGTTCGAACGGCGGCTCCGGCAACGGCAGAGGGAGTTGGAGCAGGCGCTGGCCAGCACGGTCGAACAGGCACTCTCCAGTACAGTCAACGATGCACAGGATGTCGCTGACCAGGCGGTTGCAGGCTACCAAAAGGAAATGCTCTTTTCGCAGGGCACGGTGCGCAACGCGCAGCTTCGCCTGGTGAAGCAGGCGCTGAACCGCATCGCCGACGGCAGCTACGGGGATTGCGTGCGCTGCTACCAGGCCATCGGCGCGAAGCGGATTGAGGCGCTGCCGTGGACGCCTTATTGCATCAACTGCCAGGAGCGTCTGGAAAGAGGCGACATCGAACCGGCGGCTTCGGTTGCGTAGAGGCAGGCTGCTCCCTAGTAGTTGGCGGTGAGTTGCCCTGTTTCCAGGGTCGATTGCAGGGCCGTTAAGCTGGGGGTTATAGCGAGATTCGCGATAGCGCCGACAAAAAGCAGGTCCCTCGACTCCGCTGCGCTCCGCTCGGGATGACAATTTGCTCAGGAATGCGGACACTTGCTTGGGATGACAATTTCCTAAAGGACGCAGGCATATGTCGTCCGAGCCGCGGTGGGGCAGTTTGGATGACGATTCACCGTCGGTATTGTTCGTCGCTGACGTGCTCCAGCCAATCCACGACTTTGCCGTTCGATCGTTCCTGAATTGCAATGTGGGTCATGGCGGTGGTCGGCGTGGCGCCGTGCCAATGCTTTTCTCCCGGCGCGAACCAGACCACATCGCCGGAATGAATTTCCTCGATCGTGCCGCCTGCCCGCTGGACCCAGCCACAGCCCGCCGTGACAATAAGGGTCTGCCCCAGGGGGTGGGTGTGCCACGCGGTACGCGCGCCCGGCTCGAAGGTAACGCTGGCGCCGGCAACCCGCGCCGGATCGGGCGCCTGAAACAGCGGATCGATGCGAACGGTTCCGGTAAACCAGTCTGCCGGACCTCTGCCTGAAGGCTGCGAACCGATGCGTTTGATCTCCATGGTCATATTCTAGTGCGGGAGTCGGCGAACAGCAGGTCCCTCGACTGCGTCCGCTTCGCGGCCTTCGCTCGGGATGACAATTCCATTTATGGTTCCAGTGCTTCGATGAAGAGGAAATTTCAACCGACCCGTCGACTTTACACGCGAAGTATTTGCCCTTGATTTTTGCGGCTGCTACACTGGAACGAGCGGCCTGAAGTCACCGCGCCTGCCAGCAATCTGACCCGCGAAGGAACGATCTTACCCTGTGGATACACAAACTCGTCACGCAATGAAACGCGATGCTCTGGTGGACAACGCCCAGAACCTGCTTGGCTGGCTGGAGGAGCATAAGCAGGAATCGATCCTCTTCGTTGTGATTCTGCTCGCTGTCGTCGTTATCGGCGTGGGGAGCATTCTGTTTTATCAGCATCGGCAAAATGAAGCGTCGGTCGCTTTTGGAGCGGCCATGGATATCTATAGTGCCCCGGTGACACAGCCGGGAGTTCCCCAGCAGCCGGGAGTGCGGACGTATCCCTCCAGCGCCGCGCGTGCCAAGGCAGCAAACGCGCAGTTTGACAAAGTTGCCGACAGTTTCGGTTCCACAAGCGCCGGAAAGAACGCTTTGTATTTTTCCGGACTGACCTATATGGAGATGGGCAAGACAGCCCAGGCGGAATCCACGCTGAAAAAAGTGGTGCGAGATGGAGACAAGAACCTGGCGGCGCTGGGCAATCTGGCGCTGGTCAGCCTGTACCGGCAGAACGGCCGCACCGCCGACGCAATCAAGATATTGAACGATCTGGCGGCGCATCCGACAGCCACCGTACCGGCCAGCGAAGCGAAGCTGCAACTGGCTTCCATCTATGAAAAGTCCAATCCGGAACAAGCGAAGCTGATTTACGCGCAGTTGAAGGACAAAGACTCGAAAACTGCGGCGGGCGAAATTGCATCGCAGAAGCTGGCACAGTTGAAGTAGACCAGTTTTCCTGTTGCTATAGACTGCCGGCAATCATTCCATGCATCCGCTCTTTGGGGAACGGACGCGTAACCTCTCATTCCGCTGGTACACACCTACGGGGAAACTGGTCTAGCCGATCGCGTTTTCTCATACGCTTCTCATCCATGGCTGCGCTTTGATGCGCGGCCATTCGTGTTTCAGTGGCAATCCATCAAAAAAGTCACGGGTGTACAACTAAATCCGAGCGCACGGAGTGGCCCCTGCGTCTTTAGGAATGAACCGATCTTTATGGATGCGAGCGCGACGACCAACGAGCGGATGTTGACCTGGGCCGAGCCGGCGAGCGATGGCGATGCAATCGATGCAGTCCCGGAGATTGCGGCACTGGCGGCGGCGCATTCCGCGCTTCTGTTTCGCGTCGCGTTCAGCATTCTGCGCAATGCGAGCGATGCGGAGGACGCCGTGCAGGACACGTTTCTGCGGGTCTTAAAGCATCGCGGCAAGCTGGCATCTGTGGAGAATCCGCGCATCTGGCTGATTCGGATTGTCTGGAACCTGGCGCTGGACCGGAAGCGGCGCATGCGCTCGGCCTCGCTGATCGAAGAGGCGGAGGAACTGCTGCGCAACCGTGCCAGCGGGGAAACTCCGGCAGCTGAGGCGCTGCGCTCGGCGGAAAGTTGCGCGCGGATTCTTCGGCTGATAGACAAGCTGCCGCGCAAAGAACGTGAAGTGCTGCGACTGTCCGCGATGGAAGAACTGGGAACGGCGGAGATTGCGGCGATTTTGCAGACGACGGAATCCAGCGTTCGCTCCTGCCTGTTTCGCGCGCGGCAGCATTTGCGAGAACGACTGGATGCGGAGGAAAGGGGACCTACAAAACCATGACGCAGAAAAATGAACAGGCAGTCTGCGACCGGAAAATCGACGCCGCCCTGCGATCGCTGGCAGAAGTTCCCGTCCCGGCGGCGATGACATCTCGTATCCACCGGAGCCTGGAAGTGGCGGCCGCTGCGGATGGCTCTGGTCGTTTCCGTTGGCAGGTGTGGGCACCGGCGGCCTGCGCTGCGGTTGGAATCCTTCTGGTTGCGGTGGTTCTTCAGGGTCACGTCAGGCGCGGAATGCAGAGACCGGCGGGCGAGACCGTGAGAATAGCGGCGGCGGATGGTGCGCCGGCTCGGCTGGACGTTTCGCACGCAGCGCAGCTTTCGGCAGAGAGTTCCCTCAAGCGAGGGCCGGCGGTGCGAATGGTTCCTGCGACGGTCCACGCGCGGAAATTTCCCCGGTATCGGCATGCCGAAAATCTGTTGAATTACCCGCTGACCCGGCAGGAAAAGTTGCTGGTGCGATTTGCGCGGACCGCGACGCCTGCGGAGCTGCAGATGCTGAATCCGGAATATCAGGCCAAGATCGAGGCCCAGCAGGAAGCGGCGTTTGCCGCGTATGTAAATTCTGGCGATGATTCCGGCGCGGCGGCGGAAGCATCTGCAACAAACTCCAACACGAGTCAGGAATGAGGATGCTTATGAGACTTTTTACCGAACGCAAGAGTGCAATTTGGTTATGCTTCGCCTTCGCATCCGTGCTGGTTGCCGCACCGGTTTTCGCGCAAGGGGCGCCGCAAGCTGGTGACGTCAACGCGCCTCCCCCTCCTCCGGCAGCGAAACGCATGGCTCCGCTTCCGCCATTGCCTCCGCCGCCGAACCAGGCCGAGAGGGATGCGCAGCGAACAGTTCCCGGAGCTTATCGGCTGATTTACACGTCGACGGAAATGGATGGAAGCAGGAAGGCAGGTTCGCAACATTACGCAATCGTTCTGGATGCGGATGCGCCATCTGCCAAGTTGCGGATTGGAACGAGGGTCCCAATCGCGACCAGCCAAGCGTATGGGAATGTTCCGAATCAGCAGCAGATATCCTACATCGATATTGGTTTAGAGATCGACGCCAGGCTGCGCCAGTATGCAAATGGTCTCGAATTGCGTACGGCAGTGGAGCAGTCAGAGTTGGATACCCAAAAATCCGGCACGCCAGATCCAGTGATTCGCCATACCAGGCTGGAGAGTTCCGTCCTTCTCAATGAAGGCAAGCCAGTCATTCTAGGAACGCTTGATACTCCAGGCAGCACGCACAGCATAGAGATAATGGTGGAGCTCACCCGTCTTCGCTGAATAATTCAGCGATCTATGCGATTAATAAGAAGAGGCTCCGGTTGGTAGGAGCCTTTTTATTGCCTGCGAAGAACGCGCGTTGCTATGCGCGGACGAGAAGCCGAAATGCGAGGCGAACCAGCATCAGCACAATGGCGCCCAGGAAGGCCGGCCAAAAGCCACGGATATGAAATCCGGGAACAAAAGCGCTGGCGAGCAGCAGAATAAATGCGTTGATGACGAGGAAGAAGATTCCCAGGGTCACGATGCTCAGCGGAAAGGTGAGTATCTTGAGCAAAAAACCCAGTGTTGCATTCAGGAAGCCGACCACAAGCGCCGCGATCAAGGCGCTGCCGAAGCCGGCCAGCTCAAACCCAGGAACGATATAGGCGACAATCAGCAGCGCAAGCGCACTGAAAAGCCAGATGAGCAATAAATGGACCATCAGCCGAAAGCATAAACAGGAAAGCAGTGGATGTCCAGCGGCCGAAGGGCATCGTCAACCTTGCGGGCAATCGAGGTACGACAACGAACGGTCAAACGTACGTGCATTCAGCCGAACGCGGATCGGGTCATGGAGCCAGCCCCATTTGTTGAAATAGCGAATTGCGGAGGCCGCATGGAGCTGTAGGTGGCGAAGATCACGGTATGACTTATTCCCATATTCGTGGACGATGGTTGCGCCTGGATAGAACACGGTGTCCCATCTTTCCGCAATTCTTCTGCACAGGTCCACATCCTCCAGATAGAGGAAGTAGCGATTATCAAATAAGCCGGAGGTCCGCAGCGCTTCCGTTCGAACAAACATGAAGCAACCCGAAAGATTGGGGACAAAATGAGGACGAGTCAGATCGATGTCCTGTAAGAGATAGCGAGCCATCCTTGAAGGCAGGTGCTTGTTTCCCAGTCCGGCTGCAAAACGCCGCAGGAATAAATCGGCCGGCGTCGGAAGCAGTTTGCAAAGCTTCTGTTCCGTCATATCGGGATAAAATACCTTGGGCATCGCCAACCCTACCGTGGGATTATGGTCCATAAAGCAATACAGAGCCGGCAATGTTTCCGGGCCAAACGTGACGTCTGGATTCAGGAAGAGATGATATTTCGACGTCTGCGGGTGTCGCTGAACTGCGAGGTTGTGACCTCCGCCAAACCCCAGATTCCTTCCGGTAAACACGTAGCGAGCGCCAAGCGGCTCAACAACTGACCGAAGAGTATCATTAGGCGAGTTATCTACGATTGTCAGCAGCGCGGACGGCGCACCTGCGAAGAAACTCTCGATTGCGCCCCTAACCTGGTGGGGCGAATTTCGATAGAGAGCGATCGAACCGCTAAGCTGGAAGGGCTTCAATGTTTTGTTATCGATCGCCATGCTCGATGAATTGAATGGGCATCGGTGTGCTTCGGCGCCCACCTATATTCCAGGATTGCCTCCGATTTTTTCACCCGCCCAAGCAACTCTACACTCATTTTAAATCGCCGGACCGGAGAAACCTGCTTGCAAGATAAAAAGACACCGTCTCCAACTCAACCCAGCGTCGGGCAACTTGCGATATTTCTGTTGGCCACAGTTATTCTAGCCATTGTTGGAGGATACAGCTATGCGTGGCGATGGGAAGATGCATATTGGTATAAGACAATTGCCGAAGGAGAGATGGCACATTGTATAGCGCCCTTTTCGCACCGCCCGCTGTCTCCGCTGATTGTGCGGGGACTCGCCGGTATCAGCGGGCTGACCGTCGAGCAGTGTTTCTTCTGTTTCGGCGTGTTTTCCATAGCGTTCTTCGCGGGTTTGGCTGGTTGGATACTGGTCCGCGAGAGAGCTAGCCGGTCTATGCTCGCGCTGGTCGCCTTGATTTCCTTTTGGCCCCTGAGCTTCGAGAACTACGTTCTTCCGGACCTGTTCAATGCTGCGTTGCTGTGCGCTTTTATCGCGATGATTGCCAGAAAAAGATATCTCTGGGCCAGTCTGATGCTCGTTCCGTTAGGAGTTTCGCGTGAGTCGGTACTGGTTGTGCTGGCGTGTTTTTTATTCGCGGCCTGGCGAGAGTTGCGTTGGCTTGAAATACTGACCGCTGTCGGTGGAACCTGCGCTGGCCTCTCGATAGTAAAGTACCTTTCCAGAACTGCAGCGCCAAACCGTCATCACCTTAGCCCTCTAGTGTATATAGCCGGCAAAATACCTTGGAATTTTGCTGCTAATGTTCTGGGACTAGCGCCCTGGAGCAATGACCTGCACACATTCTGCGCGACTCCACGATGGTCAGCTAACCTGCCGTTTCACCTGGGGGGGATCACCACCTTCGGCTATTGCGGGTACACTCCGCTGCTTCAATTGAGGTCGGCGTGCTCTGTGCTCTGCCTTTTCGGCATACTGCCTCTTCTATTCACTCTCCTTGTAACACGCGGACTCGTATCTCTGTGGCCTAAGGAGGTGTTTATGAGGTTCTGCCTACTGTACGGCGGATTGTCGTTGTGCCTCGCGCCGTTCCTAGGGTCGGCGGTCGACCGACTTATAAGCTATAGTTGGCCGCTGTTCGTGATAGCGGTTCCTATTGAAGCGTCTACAATTTGGGGCATGACCGGCTCGGCTGCTCGAGCGTTATTGGCAATCAATTGCCTGATCTCGTGGACTGGATTCTATCTGCTGCAATTCTCTCGCCCTGAGGTTCTGCTGATATTCCTGGCAATTGTTGTCGCCCCCGCGTACTGCTACACGTGGCGCACGATTTCGAAGCTTCTCTCCGCTCCTTCACGTGAGACTCGCCCGCTTCGCGCGTAATTCGCAGCTTGTTTCAGTCGCGTTTGGACTGGCCGGTACGATCGAGCAGTGGACTCTCGCACGTCCTGCTTTTTAACCAGCACATATATCCACACAAAGAAATATATTTCTGAATTGAACCATTGTCCTGCGCGCAGAAGGATCATAAAGAAGTACACAGCTATCGCGGTGCTGACATTTGAATAGATTGAATTTCCCGAAGTCCAAAACCTGACGATGAAAAATGCGATTATGCAAACGCCAGCCAGTCCGAATTCCGACAATGTTCGAAGCAGCATCGAATTTGCATCCGGCGCGTTAAGATTCTCCAGTTCTCCGGCCGACTCTACCCCCGGCAGATCCTCAATATACTTTTGGTGCGCGACGAGGTGACCTCCCACACCGTAGCCGAAGAACGGCCGCTCCTGGAATGCACGCACAGCCACGTAAGCATTGGATACCAGGGCGTAGGTGCTCAGATTGGCCTTGCCCACGTCCAGAGTCGACGCACTCTGCACGGTATCGTCTACGCGCGCGCGGAAATGCATGCTGCTGGCGTATGTAACAAAGAACAAGATTCCAACTGCAATCGGCGCAAAGAATAGACCCCAGGATTTCCTACGGAGCAGGAGGGCCACAGAGAGCAATAGTCCCACCATCCCCGTCGAGGAGACGGACAGCAAAAGGGCCGCGGCGATAGTGTACATGTACAATTTTTGCTTGCGGGTTTTCTTTATCGAGGCAAAGTAGTAAAAGGCAGGCATCACCACGGTTGCGAACGCCGCCGGCTCGGAAAGGATGCTTCGAACAGCGACAAAGTGGCGGAAGATAATACTTTCGCCAACCGAGATAAAGATACCGAGCAAACTGATCCAAAACGCCGCGCGGGCATACAAGTCGAATAGCTCTAATACGGAACGCCTGCTGGTGCGAAGAAATATATAAAAGTATAGAGACATTAAGGTGATGCCGGACACCTCTTTCAAGTAAAGAGACACCCGGTCTGGCCCAAGTGCGACCTCAAGGAAACCGGAACCCCAGAGGTATGCAAGCGCGATTAAGTAATATTTGGGAAGTCTAAAATTCCAATAAAAAGACAGCAGCGTAAGATTAAATACGACGATAATATAGAAAAACTTGATGTTCACGGGCGAACTAATCCCGATTGCATCTGAGAATAGACCGATAATCGTTGAGTAAAGCAGGTATCGTCGCATCTAAAAATCCGCAAGAGGCTGTCTCTGAAGCTAGCGTTTACGCCCGACGTTTCGCGCTTACTTTCCTCCAGTGTACTATCGAGTTTTGCTTCGACAAATCAGGGATCAGGCGACCTCAGCATTGGATAACGATCTTCACCTAAGCGGAGTCGAAACTGCCCGGGAAGCCGGATATCCTCTGGCGATCGCGGCGGTCGTGTTTCTATCGCGATATCTTACCCGCGGAGGGCTCTATTATGTGGACGGTCCTCGTCTCGTCCGCGCGATTTTAGATCATACCTACGTGGTACAAAGGCCCGGGTATTGGCTGTATTGCCGTCTCGGGTCGATCTTTCGCGACCCGGCGCTCGGCCTGATCGTTCTCAATGAGGTTTTTTCCGCGGCGGGTGTAGCGGTTTTCTTTCTGCTGTGCCGACGCATGCATCTCAATCTCAGGACGTCCGTTCTTGCTGCTCTCGCATACAGTTCCATATTCTTCGTGTGGTTCGCTGGAGATGTTCAAAGTTCTTACGCTTCACAAATTCTCTTTGCGCCGCTCACAATTTATTGTTTTCTGCGTTACTGGGATAAGCCGTCGCGCTTGTGGCTGATCGCATCCGCCGTCAGTTTTGCAATCGGGACCGGTTTACGCCCATCCGACGGGGCATTTCTGGCGCCCCTGACCCTCTACATGCTTTTACAGTTTGTCGGTTCATGGAAGGAACGCTGCTTCTTTCTCCTGTTGACAGGAGTGGCTTGCCTCGGCTGGTATATTCCCACCCAGATGGCGCTGCGAGCGTCGCATGCCGCCCACTTGGGCGTGCAACTGGGTAGCCTGGCATACCAGGTATCTCCGTTATTGACAGGGATCAATGCTCGTTCCATCGCGAATATATTGCGAGTGACCCTGCCGCTATTCGCTGCCTTTTGGATGCTGCTTCCGCTGTTGTTCCTCCATCGCTCGCGGCGTGAAAACTGGATCTTTGCGCTATGGGTGGCGCCGGGGCTTGCCTTCTTCTCATTGATCTATATGGCTGACGCCACGTATCTTACTTTTCTAGCCGGCGGAGTCATACTGTTTGCAGCTACGGCCAAGCGTCCAAACGCGGCGGCTGCATTGTTACTTCTGTGCTTCGTTTTCAATGTCGCTCTTTTTGTTGGTGCTCGACCTCTTCGTTCGACCGGGAAATTCGACACCGCAGTCAATTTCTACGTTGTAAAGTACTGCAATTACGGAATTCGGCATCAGTGGAGCAGCACGATCGGTCATCACTGACATTGTCTGCAAGCCGAAGGATAGGGAGCGTCGACGAATTCCATGAGCATCGAATCGTTACAAAGCCGGCCTTTGTTGATGGAGACGAATACCATCTCGAACGGCTTGGTGTTTCGCTCTCCAGGTGATGATTGTGTCTTTTCCAGCCAGGCGGCGGAAAGCATAGTAGGCGATGTACGCGATCGTCCATGGCCAGGCGAGCGCTGGGTGCAGATTCTTGTGAAGGAAATATATGCGGTTGCGGGTGCAGTAGTGGATCAGAAACGGCGTTTCTGCTCCGCCGGTGAGTGAGCTTACCTTGTGCCGTAGCCGCGCCTCGGGCAAGTACCAGATCGACAAATTCGCCTTCAATGCCCGGAAGCAATAGTCGTTATCCTCTGTGTAGACGAAATATTCTTCGTCTAGCCCCCCCAGGGTGCGAATCACTCTGCTACGCATCATGATGCAGCAAAATGGGGTGAAGGTCACCCGCCGGGAAACGTCGAATCTGCCGTCGTCCGGCTGGTTCTGGCCATCCTGGGCATTTCTATAACCTAGCCATTTGTTCAAATGGCCGCCCGCAGTCCAGATTTTATTCGGAGGATCGAAATAGAGCATTTTGGGCGTGGTCATGTCGCAGTGATGCGCGTCCAGTCCATCCAGTAGGATCTGGAACAGATCGGGTGGGAAGGTGGTGTCGTTGTTCACGAGGAGTATCGCCTCGCAGCCCGCATCCAACGCCAGTTTGATTCCCATGTTGCATCCGGCGGCGAATCCGACGTTCTTTTCCAGCAGGACGGTTCGGGCGCGCGGATCGCTTATTTCATGCAGGCGGGTTTGAGTGCTATCTGTCGATGCGCTGTCGATGAGGAAGAGCAGAAAATCGGAATGCGTCTGGCTCCATACGGACTTGAGGAAATCGTCGAGCACGGAGGCGCTATTGTAGGTGACTGTTGCAACGCCGATGCGGCTCATAAGTGTAAACTCCGCGCAGAGCTTTCGTGGTGGCCAGCAAGAAGCAGGTTCCTAGACTTCGCTTTGCAATGCTCGGAATGACAAATATTTGTATGAAACCGCTTCCAGACAAAACAAGAAGGCCACCCAGAGGGCGGCCTTCTTGTTGAAATAATGCCGGCGATCACCTAATCTCCCACACTCAAAAATGCAGTACCATCGGCCCAGCGAGACTTTACTTCCGTGTTCGGGATGGGAACGGGTGTTGCCCTCGCGGTATATTCACCGGCAAACTGAGAAACCATCGATAACGTCGATGATGTTTCACAACAGGATAGATTGAGTTTGATTCATTGGAACTACTTGGCTGACCGTTGAATGACTTCAGCACGAATTCTGTGCAAAGTTAATTTTATGGTCAAGCCGAACGGGCGATTAGTACTGGTAAGCTGCACGCATTACTGCGCTTCCACCTCCAGCCTATCAACCAGGTGGTCTTCCTGGGCCCTTCATTTCCCTTTTGGGTTGGGAGATCTCATCTTAGAGCGTGCTTCCCGCTTATATGCATTCAGCGGTTATCACAACCGAACTTCGCTACCCAGCCGTGCCCTTGGCAGGACAACTGGAACACAAGAGGTTCGTCCATCCCGGTCCTCTCGTACTAAGGACAGCCCTCCTCAAATCTCCTACGCCCACAGCAGATAGGGACCGAACTGTCTCGCGACGTTCTGAACCCAGCTCACGTACCGCTTTAATAGGCGAACAGCCTAACCCTTGGAACCTTCTACAGCTCCAGGATGCGATGAGCCGACATCGAGGTGCCAAACCATTGCGTCGATATGAACTCTTGGCAATGATCAGCCTGTTATCCCCGGCGTACCTTTTATCCGTTGAGCGATGGCCCTTCCATACAGAACCACCGGATCACTAAGGCCTGCTTTCGCATCTGCTCGACTTGTAGGTCTCACAGTTAACCACTCTTATGCCTTTGCACTCGACGACTGATTTCCAAACAGTCTGAGAGTAGCTTCGCGCGCCTCCGTTACAATTTAGGAGGCGACCGCCCCAGTCAAACTACCCGCCTTACTATGTCCCTCTCCCGGATTACGGGAGCAGGTTAGAATCACAGCACTCGCAGGGTGGTATCTCACAGTTGGCTCCTCCGAACCCAAGAGTCCGGGATCAAAGCCTCCCACCTATTCTGCGCAGCAAGAACCATAATTCATAGTAAAGGTGTAGTAAAGGTGCACGGGGTCTTTCCGTCTAGCTGCGGGTAACCGGCATCTTCACCGGTACTACAAGTTCGCCGAGCAACTCGTTAAGACAGTCGTACGATCGTTACTCCATTCGTGCAGGTCGGAACTTACCCGACAAGGAATTTCGCTACCTTAGGACCGTTATAGTTACGGCCGCCGTTCACCGGGGCTTCAGTTCAAAGCTTCGAGCTTGCGCCCTAACCTCTCCCTTTAACCTTCCGGCACCGGGCAGGAGTCAGCCCCTATACGTCGTTTTCGACTTTGCAGAGACCTGTGTTTTTGTTAAACAGTCGCCGTACGCGTTTCACTGCGACCCCTTCGCGCTTTCACGCTAATGGGGCAACCCTTCTCCCGAAGTTACGGGTTTAATTTGCCGAGTTCCTTAACAAGCCTTCACTCGAGCGCCTTTGGATATTCTCCTCGTCTACCTGTGTCGGTTTGTGGTACGGTTCCCCTGATCTCTTCTTAGAGGTTTTTCTTGGCAGCGTGGAATCGGCAGCTTTCGGCCGTTCGGCCTACTGCTTTGCGCCTCAGTGTTATGCTCGCCCGGATTTGCCTGGACGAACCACCTTACGCGCATCGAACCCTATAGCCATAGAGGGTCCTGCGTATCCTTCTGCGTCACCCCTTCGTATAACGAAATCATGGGAGGTCCGGAATATTAACCGGATGTCCATCGACTACGCCTTTCGGCCTCGCCTTAGGGACCGCCTAACCCTGAGCGGATTAACCTTCCTCAGGAAACCTTAGACTTTCGGCGCGGAGGGTTCTCACCTCCGTTATCGCTACTTATGCCGGCAGGGTCTCTTCTCACACATCCACCAGTCCTTTCGGTCTGACTTCACGCGCTTGAGAATGCTCTCCTACCACGCACACCATAGGTGTGCATCCGCTGCTTCGGTGTACAGTTTTAGCCCCGTTATATTGTCGGCACCGGACCGCTTGACCAGTGAGCTATTACGCTTTCTTTAAAGGATGGCTGCTTCTAAGCCAACCTCCTGGCTGTCTGGGCGTTCCGACTTCCTTTCCCACTTAACTGTAACTTGGGGACCTTAGCAGGCGGTCTGGGCTGTTTCCCTCTCGACAATGAAGCTTAGCCCCCACTGTCTGACTCCCGGACTGGTTGTCAACGGCATTCGCAGTTTGGTTGGATTCGGTAAGCCGGAAAGCCCCCTAGTCCATCCATCTCTCTACCACCGTCGCAAATCATCCGAGGCTAGCCCTAAAGCTATTTCGGAGAGAACGAGCTATCACGGAATTTGATTAGCCTTTCACCCCTACCCTCAGCTCATCCGAGCTTTTTTCAACAAACACCGGTTCGGTCCTCCAGTGGGTGTTACCCCACCTTCAACCTGGCCAAGGGTAGATCATCCCGCTTCACGTCTATTCCTGCCAACTGAACGCCCTATTCAGACTCGCTTTCGCTGCGGCTCGCTCACGCTTAACCTTGCTGACAAGAATAACTAGCCGGCTCATTATGCAATAGGCACGCGGTCAGGCATTCTCCTTGCGGAGCATAGCCCTCCCACTGCTTGTAGGCACACGGTTTCAGGTACTTTTCACTCCCCTCGCAGGGGTACTTTTCACCTTTCCCTCACGGTACTGGTTCACTATCGGTCAGAAACAAGTATTTAGCCTTACGGGATGGTCCCCGTGGATTCAAGCAGGGTTTCACGTGCCCCGCCTTACTCAGGAATCCGCTTCGAGTCCAGTCCATTTTCGTCTACGCGCCTGTCACGCTCTATGGATCCACTTTCCAGAGGATTCGACTAATGGCTGGATTGGTAACTCTACTATTGCGGACCCTACAACCCCCGCGGCACCGAAATGTCACGGGTTTGGGCTGTTCCGATTTCGCTCGCCACTACTTTCGGAATCGAGATTTCTTTCTTTTCCTCCAGGTACTGAGATGGTTCACTTCCCTGGGTTCGCTCGTACCCGCCTATGTATTCAGCGGGCCGTATGACGGTTTTGCCGTCATGGGTTTCCCCATTCGGAGATCTCCGGATATAACGCCTGTTTGCGGCTCCCCGGAGCTTATCGCAGCTGACCACGTCCTTCATCGCCTGTTTCTGCCAAGGCATCCACCGTGCGCCCTTAGTAGCTTGACCATAAAACTAACTTCACACAGCGGATTCGCTGTCGAATTAGTTCCTGTTATTCGCCTGGTATGTCGAACTGCATTTCGCAGCCCGACATTTCCCATATATATCTAAAGACACTCAACTTCGCCAGCACTTTGCCGTACAAGCCAAAATGCCGCTCAGCCTTGTAGTTACAACTACCCAATCTATCCTGTTGTCAAATATCTTCGACGCTCTTTGGAGCGTTGCGTCCTGAGACGCATCGGACTTTCTCCGTCGTGCTGCATGACGAACCAGCCCGAAGCTCGATGCTTGCCGTGAAACGATAAGCATCCAGCTTCCGGCGGAACTCGTCCTTGCTGAAAACTTGGTGGAGCTGACCGGGATCGAACCGGTGACCCCCTGCTTGCAAAGCAGGTGCTCTCCCAGCTGAGCTACAGCCCCATGAACTATGGTGGGCCTGGGTAGATTCGAACTACCGACCTCACCCTTATCAGGGGTGCGCTCTAACCAACTGAGCTACAGGCCCACATTGGATCGTGCGATTCCGCACGAAACTCGAATTGCGCGACTCTCAAACGCGAACTCGAATGTCGCGATCTATGTACTCGAAATTCGTTCTGGAGTGAATCCTTCGAGGACTTGGTTGAATATGCGAAGCAGCTACGCCGCTTCTGACCATCGATGTTGATTTCGTGAAGAATAGAGGGCTTAGTTCAAGCTCCCTTCCCTCTTGTCAGGACATTCGGGAAGGGGTACATGGCAACATCTTATGCACGCTGCCCTTAAAACAAGTTTAGGGACAGTCCGCAATCGCGGAAGTGAATAAGTGCCATGACGTTCTCTATTAGAAAGGAGGTGATCCAGCCGCAGGTTCTCCTACGGCTACCTTGTTACGACTTAACCCCAATCATGAACCACACCTTGGACGGCTGCTCCCTTGCGGTTAGCGCACCGGCTTCTAGTGCAACCCACTTTCGTGATTTGACGGGCGGTGTGTACAAGGCCCGGGAACGTATTCACCGCAGCATTCTGATCTGCGATTACTAGCGATTCCAGCTTCACGCAGTCGAGTTGCAGACTGCGATCCGAACTGAGGCCGGCTTTTTCCGATTAGCTCCCCCTCGCGGGTTTGCAGCGGTTTATACCGGCCATTGTAGCACGTGTGTAGCCCTGGACATAAAGGCCATGAGGACTTGACGTCATCCCCACCTTCCTCCCCGTTATCCGAGGCGGTTTCGCCAGAGTGCCCAACTGAATGATGGCAACTGGAGATAAGGGTTGCGCTCGTTGCGGGACTTAACCCAACATCTCACGACACGAGCTGACGACAGCCATGCAGCACCTATATAGCGACCTATTGCTAGGAAGGGATATTTCTACCCCGGTCCACTACATTTCGAGCCCAGGTAAGGTTCTTCGCGTTGCGTCGAATTAAACCACATGCTCCACCGCTTGTGCGGGCCCCCGTCAATTCCTTTGAGTTTCAGCCTTGCGACCGTACTCCCCAGGCGGATCGCTTAACGCGTTAGCTTCGGCACGGCAGGGTTGGATACCCGCCACACCAAGCGATCATCGTTTAGGGCTAGGACTACCAGGGTATCTAATCCTGTTTGCTCCCCTAGCTTTCGTGCCTCAGTGTCAGTAATGGTCCAGTGAGCCGCTTTCGCCACAGGTGTTCCTTCCGATATCTACGCATTTCACCGCTACACCGGAAATTCCACTCACCTCTCCCATACTCAAGCCCGGCAGTTTCTTGTGCAGACTTCAAGTTGAGCCTGAAGATTTCACACAAGACTTGCCGAACCACCTACGCACCCTTTACGCCCAATAATTCCGAACAACGCTTGCCCCCCTCGTATTACCGCGGCTGCTGGCACGAAGTTAGCCGGGGCTTCTTCTTCCGGTACCGTCATTATCGTCCCGATCGAAAGGAGTTTACGTCCCAAGGGACTTCATCCTCCACGCGGCGTTGCTGCGTCAGGGTTTCCCCCATTGCGCAAAATTCCCCACTGCTGCCTCCCGTAGGAGTCTGGACCGTGTTTCAGTTCCAGTGTGTCCGTGCGCCCTCTCAGGCCGGATATCGATCACAGTCTTGGTAGGCCATTACCCTGCCAACTAACTAATCGACCGCGACCCCCTCTTCGAGCGCATTGCTGCTTTGACTCGTAAGTATTATGCGGTATTAGCCCAGGTTTCCCTAGGTTATCCCCCACTCAAAGGTAGGTTAGTCACGTGTTACTCACCCGTGCGCCACTTTACTCATGTATTGCTACACTTTCTCGTTCGACTTGCATGTGTTAGGCACGCCGCCAGCGTTGATTCTGAGCCAGGATCAAACTCTCGTTTGTAACCTGACGCATCTTGATTCGACGGAGGTCGAAGAGCAAGATGCTACCTCACGGCGCTCGAAAGGCCATGAGGTTTGTAACTAGTGAGAATGACTAAACCACAACTTCATCGTCATCTCACGACTGGCATATTCAACCAATTGTCAAAGATCCTTAAGAAGTTTCGCCTGAGCGATTTCTTTTTGGATCGAGCTGCCGGAAAATTCCGACAGGTCCTCGAACTTTGCGCGCTACGGAACGAAAAATCTTGCGTTTACGCAATACTTTCCGTTTTTTGCGCGACCAAATCAGAATATCAAGAATCGGAGCCGTCTGTCAACAGCAGACGAACAACTCGCTCCGGCTCGCTTGCATCGCGGATTCAGAAGCAGTCTATCCGCCCGCGATTATCCGCTCGCGATACCAATTCCCTTCCACAATTTCAGCGGAAGCGTCTCGCATCATTGCGAATCTTATGGATGGAACTGCGGACAGAAGCCGTAACTCGGGCTGTTCTGCTCTCGATGGGGTGTGCGGAATTTCCACGCCCAGCACTGAGGTTACACGGGTTCCCTTCCATCCGCAAGCAGAAGGTTGTTGAAAAGCGTCTGCTTCTGTGAAAAACCTGGCAAGCCGGCGCCGTAAACAGGCGTGTGCTCGAAACTCGTCAAACGATCTCGTCCTCGCCGGTCTCTGCGGCCGTCCTAGGTCGAACCCGGCCCTCCGCTTGAAATTCCGCGCGCATGTGAGCGATGGTGCGGCGATTCCACAGGGCGATCGCGGTGGCCCCGAAGAGCGCCGAGCCGGCGATCAGAAACGCAGTCGACCAGCGGCGGCGTGGAACCGGCTCGTCCGGGCGCGGCTCCGATTGGTCCTCTTCAGGTGCGCGTTGGATCACTTTGGCGTCCCTCCTTCTCATTGCTCTTCCCTCGTTCCGGTAGCGGGACTGTTGATTCGACGAGCTCTTCCACTCTCAACCTCCCTCTCCAGGACTAAACCGTTTGTTTTCAACAAGGCGTTCGCGCTGCGCGGGTCGTTGAGATCATTTTCTATGGAAAAATGGATTGTGGGCGACAAATATCTATGGAAAATGTGATATTTTTTCGCATCGCAGCGCATTTTGTGTCATCATATGACTGTGAAGGGATGAAGTCGCACGGCGGACCTTCCGCATTGTGCTCCACCCTGAGAGTTGCGTCACTGGCCTCCCGGCACGTACAAAAGACCGTCCGTGCCGTCTTTTTTTTGCCCGCGTGTTTTTGCCCGCGTGACCCGGCCTATCAAGGCCTATATCAAAACCTATAAAGTTGGAACCTTGACGCGGCGCTTCTGTTCATACATCGAGGCATCCGCCTTGGCGCAAAGGCTCAGTGCGGTCTGCGCGTCATCCGGGTAAATCGCCACTCCGATGCTGGCGCAAGGGCGCAAGCTCACATCGCCCATCAAAATCGGCTCGTTCAGGTCACCCATCAACTTGTTGGCCAGCACGCGCGCTCCGTGCGCCTGCAGCAGGTCGGAGACGATCACCAGAAATTCGTCGCCGCCAGCGCGGGCGATGGTATCGGCCTTGCGCACGCGGATCTGCAGCCGTGTGGCTACCACGCGCAGGACTTCGTCCCCTACGGCGTGCCCGTGGGTGTCGTTGATCTGCTTAAAACCGTCGAGATCGATCAGCAGCACGGCGACCCTGGCCTCATTGCGCTCCGCGCGTTCGATGGCCTTGGTCAGCCGGTCTTCCAATAGCCGGCGATTGGGCAAACCGGTTAGCGGATCGTGCAGCGCCAGATGCTCTGTCCGGCCGATTTGTTCTTCCAGGAGAGTCAGCAGGACGCCAATGGCGACGATGTACTTGGGTATATTCCAGACGGAATCCTGAACGAGCAGATGGGGCTTGAAATGTTGCAACACGACAGAAAGCGGGAAGACCGAGGCCCAGGCGACGAGGCCACCGACTGCGGTCAGGGAACCTGTCGTCCTCCGCGGAAAATTGCGCCAGTATTGAATGCCGGCCAGCAGATAGATGAAGGAGAAGATGCAATCCAGACCATAGCCCTCAAGCCCGAGATGGGCCAGCAGGGCGAGGCCGAATGCCAGGCAAAACGTCCAGCACACGAAGATGTTTCGATCCCCCGTGGGACGATCGGGATCTGGAAACAGGGCAGCGACACCCGCAGCGAACAGGAGCGCGGCGGTCCCATAGTACCAGGCAGGCGCTACCAGGCTGAGGCCGTCGAACACCATGTAGATCAGCACGGCAAACAGGCTGCTCGTTGCAATCCATCGGAAGCGCGTGGTGCATTTGCCGCCGCCGGCCGCGTAAATAAATGCCGCCCCGGCCAGCGCCAGCATCATGGCCGAAATGGTATAGACGAAAGTCTGGAGCGCGCCGGGCCGGCCGCCGAACACCTGCACGGCGAAATGGATCAGAATGCAGACCCAACCCACCAGCCACGCACTGAGCTGGTTGCCCGCCCGGCGGCGGAGCATCGACCAGAACACATATACGAGAACTGTGAGCGCCAATAAATCCGGCAGGGGTCTGTAGTTGATCATGAAAGCTGGAAGACTCTCAGTTGCGAAATTCTCTCAGGCGGAGTCGAGGACGAGCGGGAACGGGTCGGCCTCGGCTCCAAAGCCTATCTTAGCTGTGTTGCTTCCATGATAGGCAGCCTTTTTCTTCCACAGATGTGCCGCCGGCAAACTGTCTATCTCCTCGATACCCCGTTCGGGTCACCGTCGTCACGGAGCGGCGGCGTGGCAGGCTTGTTGCGCGGCCAAGCCGATATGCTGCCGGCGAGTGAGTCGTACAATCAATTCATTCAATTTTTATTATTCGACCGGTTGGAGATCCCATGCGTACTCGTTTCTGGATGACCGTCATCATCGCGTTGATTTGCGTGGCCGCAAATGCACAATGGACGGAACCGTCGCTCGATATCCCGGCATTCCACCAAACCGCTCCAGCGAAGTCGGCCGCGCTGCCGCCGATCCTGCGTGGCAAGGAGCTCACCGGGATCAACTTCGAGCTTCCCTGGCAGGTGAAGGTCTACCAGGATGCGGCGAAAATTCCCAACGTGCTCTATCAACTTCCCTGCTACTGCCATTGCGACCGCGCGCTTGGTCATACCAGCCTGCGGAGCTGCTTCACCGGCTTGCACGCAGCCGAGTGCGGCACCTGCGCGAAGGAGGGTTTCTACGCCTACGAGATGACGCGCAAAGGCTGGACGCCGAAACGGATTCGCGCCGCGATCGAACGCGGCGACTGGCAGAAGATCGACCTGGCGGCGGAAGGCGCCGGAAGTCATCCCCCTTCGAAAAAACCTTCATAGAGCAGCCGAGCCTTTCGACCGATTCGGACGCATCGCTCGTTCTCATTTCACGCGGAGACCTTCTGCCGCCCCCTATAATGGAACAGGCAGCTTCCAACCAAGGAGACCCCGCACTATGCCCCTGCAGTCGACCAAGCACATTTGGCACAACGGAAAATTGATTCTCTGGGATCAGGCGCACGTCCATGTAATGTCGCACGTCATCCATTACGGCTCGTCGATTTTTGAAGGCATCCGCTGCTACAAGACGGAGCAGGGCGCGGCGATTTTTCGACTTTCCGACCACATGCAGCGCATGTTGGATTCGGGAAAAATCTATCGCATGGACTTGCCGTATACGGTGGAGCAGCTGAACGATGCCGTCGTTGAAACGGTGGAAGCCAACCACATCGCGCCGTGCTACATCCGGCCCATCGCGTTCCGCGGTTACGGCGAGCTCGGCGTGCATCCGTCGAAAAATCCAATCGAGGTCTACATCGGAAATTTCCCGTGGGGAAAATATGTCTCCGGGGATCACGGTGCAGACGTTTGCATCTCTTCCTGGAATCGGCTGGCGCCGAACACGCTGCCCACGCTTGCCAAAGCGGGCGCCAATTATATGAGTTCACAGTTGATCCGCATGGAGGCATCCATCAACGGGTATGACGAAGGCATCGGCCTCGATGTGAATGGATTCGTGTCGGAAGGCTCGGGAGAAAATCTCTTCCTGGTGCACAAGGGGCAGCTCCTTACGTCCGATTTTGGCAGCTCGGTCCTTGCAGGCATCACGCGTGCGTCCATTATTACCTTGGCACGGGATATGGGAATCTCCGTTTCCGAGCAGCCGATTCCGCGCGAGTTGCTTTACATCGCGGACGAGGTCTTCTTCACCGGCACCGCGGCGGAGGTGACGCCTATTCGCTCTGTCGATCGCATTCTGATCAAGGACGGCAAGACCGGACCAATTACCCAGCAGCTTGCGGCGGAATTCTTTGGAATTACCGGCGGCAAACGGCCCGACCGGTTCGGCTGGCTGACGCCGGTGAAGGTGGCGGTCGAAGAAGCCGTCAGCGCATAGGGCATGTCCGCATGCTAGAAGACGTCGTTCAGAGCGCAGCGAAGAACTTTCATATCTCCGGCAAACAGCAGGTTCCTCGACTTCGCTGTGCTCCGCTCGGAATGACAACTCTACTCAGGACATCATTTGATTTTTCTCTGTGACACCTGAGAGGGATCGGCGTCGTCGCGATAGATGACGCCGTTTTTCATCACGAAATCGACGCGCGTGACCACGGAAATGTCCTTCAGCGGATCGCCCGGCACGGCGATTACATCGGCGTAGAATCCGGACTTCAGTTGACCGATCTTGCCGTCCCAGCCCAATAGACGCGCGCCGTTCAGCAAGTCGGCGCGCAGGACGTCCGGCGCTGGCATTCCGTTCTGCACCATCAACTCCAATTCACGCGCCTGGGTGCCGTGCGGAAACGGGCCGACATCGGAGCCGACTGCCATCGGCACGCCGGCTGCGAGTTGCTTGCGAAATTGAGCGGCGTGGTATGCATTCATTCCGCGCTCCGTTGCCGCGGCGGCGGGTGAGCTGGCGTGGTCGGCAAAGTACTCGCCGATGGCAAATGTCGGCACCGCGTAGATTTGCTTCTCATGCATCAAGCGCATCGTCTCCGGACTGAGCTGGTAGGCATGGTCGATGGACGCAACTCCGGCCTGCGCCGCATACAACGCGCCCGGTTCGCCCATGGAGTGCGTGCCCACCCGCGTGCCCATGCGCGCCGCTTCCTTTACAGCCGCGGCGAGTTGCGCCTCTGTGTATTGATATGGCGTGGAAAATTTGCCATCCACAAACCGATCCTCGCCTGTCTGATACATCTTGATGAAATCCGCGCCTTCCTTCAATTGCTCGCGAATGGTCTCGACGATTTCGTGCGTATCGTTGGCGTAGTCGGCGTTCGACGAGATGTGTTCCGCTGGATTGAAGCCTAGCGCGTCCTCATGCCCGCCGAGAATGCTGATGGCATTGGCGCTGACGCGCATGCGGGGCCCGGGAATTTTTCCCTCATCGATGGCGTTGCGCACGGCGACGCTGGCTGATCCCACGCCTTCGGTCCCCATGTCGCGCTCCGCGGTAAAGCCGCCGAGCAGATCGGCGCGCGCGGCGAGCGTGGCCAGAATGGTGCGCTGGGGCACCGATTCCATTACGGTCTGCATGTCCTCCGCGCCGGGGTGCAGAAACAGATGCACATGCGCGTCGATCATGCCGGGCATGAGGGTGGTATCGCCCAGGTCGAGCATGCGCGCGTTGGGCGGGTGAGTGACTTGCGTTCCAACCTCGACGATTTTGTTGCCGCGGACGAGCACCTCGCCCGGTGTGACGTGCGATCCCTGCTCGACATTCAGCAAGTGCGCGGCATGCAGTACGTAGACGCTGCTCTCGGGCGGGGATGCGATATGAATTCCCTGCTCCGCGCCGGGGGCCTGCGCCCAGAGCATCGACGCCATGCCGAGACAAAGACTAATTGCGACCACGATTCGATGCGACCAGGACATGGCCAGCATGCTACCACGCAGTCGCCACATCGTGGGGTGAAAGACGCGGCCTCAATCCAGTCGCATCGACCGGCAATCCATCGTCTAAAAAGTCGCGACTGCTCATTTATCTTTATTAAAGGAGTCGCTGCCGCGACGCCGTCGAGCCCCTTGTTTCCATGGTGGATGAGCGCGAAATCGAATGAAGTACAAAGCCGGTGCATGCTTCTTCAGTTTGCTGGCCTTGGGTGCGATTGCGGCATCTCAGGTCGCCGTACATCCGTCGGCTATTTCTACAAATAAGATTCCGACGCTCCCGGTTCCATCAGGGAAGTATTCCGTTGGCAGACAAGCCTTCGATTGGATCGATACAACGCGCGCGGACCAATTCTCCACGGAACCTGCGAAGCATCGGGAATTGATGGTTTACATCTGGTACCCGGCAAAGCGTCCCGCCGAACAGCCTCGTGGTGAGTACTTCCCGGGCGCGAGCAAGCTTGCCGACAATCCTGCAGCGCAGCGGGCGCTGCGGAACGAATTTGGACCGAGCTGGCCCTTAATTGCTTCGGGTTTGATTGCCTCGCATGCAATTTCTAACACTCCGCCGGCCCACCGGCCCGGAGGGTTTCCAGTCATTCTTTTCTCGCACGGTTACTCCGCAACTACATTTTCCTATACTGCCCAGATTGAAGATCTGGTGAGCCACGGGTATGTGGTGGTTGCTATCGAGCACACGGATGCCGCCGGCATCGTCGTTTTTCCCGACGGTCGCATTCGACTTTTTCACGACTCGCCGGCTCCACCTTCGCCCCCGAAAAATCCGCTGCAAGCAATGATTGCATCGGCAGAAGCGGAAACTCAGACAGGCGCGGAGGATGTGCGCTTTGTTCTCGACACTCTCGCCAAGAAGAAAATTCCTCTGACAAAGATCCTGGATCTGAAACGGGTCGCGGCGGTCGGTCACTCCTATGGAGGAACTCTTACGGTGCGTGCATGTCAATTAGACCCGCGCATCCGAGCATGCGTCAGCGAGGATGGCGACGTAAATCCGGTAGGCGCATTCTTCGATTATCCCGATCATGCTTCCTTCAAACAGCCATTTCTGCTGATTGAACCAGATCGTCATTATTCCGATGCGGAACTGGCTCGAATGAGATATCGCGAGCTCAGAGAAACGAGTATCTGGCACACAAACAAAAGCAACTCAACTCATGCAAAGCGGGCAGCTACCACGTTCTGCTCAGCAGGCCGGGCATGACGCATGCAAGCTTCAGCGATGGGCTGGTCCTGAGCGCAGTTCCGGGTTCCACACAAGCATCGAACGCACTCAGCAATTTATTGCTGGCGGAAAGGCTGGATCGGAGTTTTCTCGACAAGTATCTTAAGAACGAGCCCGCACCGCTTCTTGATCAGCCTAAGAAAATTCCATCCGGCGTAACTGTCGAACATATCGGGAGGTAGTTTGGCGGCGAATCGTCGGCAATTATGAACTTGTACTTTGCGCCTGCTATTCTGCCGTGTTGTCCGCTCTTGCACGCAAATCTCTCCTTTAGAATCCTGGAGCACCTGAAGATGAAAAAATTCTCGCGTTCTTTTGTTGCTGCATGTAGCGTTGCCTTCGCGTTGACGACCGGAACGATGGCGTCGGCGCAAAACAATGCAGACAAGCCTGCGGAATCGTCGGCGAAGGTTGATCAGACCGCTCTGTCCGTACAGATGCCTGCGTCCACGACTCAGGGCTCTGTGGATGTTGAAGGTAAGCCCATCGCCTATACTGCCGTTGCAGGCACGCTGACTGTGGGCGCGACCGACACGCAGGATGCTATGATCGGCCCCGACGGAAAAATACTGCCGGGCGGAGCGACGCCTCCGAAGAATCCCGCCGACGCGCCCCCGACGGCACAAATTTTTTATGTCGCGTATTTCAAACAGGGTGCAGACGCGGAGCGTCGGCCGATCACGTTCCTCTACAACGGAGGTCCTGGCAGTTCCACAGTTTGGCTGCACATGGGCGCGTTCGGTCCGAAGCGCGTTTCCACGCCTGTCGACACGCACATGCCTCCGGCTCCGTATCGCCTGGAGAACAACGCATATAGTTTGCTCGACGCCAGCGATCTTGTCTTCATCGACATGCCGGGAACCGGCTTTGGCCGACTCTACGGTAAGGACAGCGCAAAAGCTTTCTGGGGAGTGGATGAGGACGGGCATGCCTTTACCCGATTCATCGCGCGGTTTCTGAGCAAGTACAACCGCTGGAATTCGCCGAAATATCTGTTCGGCGAGAGCTATGGCACGACACGCTCGGCGGTGCTATCGAGCATGGTGCAGGAAAAAGGCATCGATCTGAACGGAGTAATGCTGCTTTCCTCTGTGCTGAACTTCCAGGACCTGCCGGATGGCACGCACACTAATCCCGGTGACGACCGCCCATACGTACTGGCGCTGCCCACCTTCGCGGCGACCGCTGTCTATCACCACAAGCTGCCGCAGCCGAGCAACTTGGACGCCTTCCTGAAGGAAGTGGAAACATTTGCCACGGGCGACTACGCACACGCTCTATCGCAGGGGAACGCGCTTTCCGCGGCGGACAAGCAGGCCATTGCCGAAAAGCTGCATAGCTACACCGGCCTGTCGGCCGCGTATTGGTTGAAGGCGGACCTGCGGGTCAGCGGCGGCCAGTTCGAACACGAACTCCAGACCGACGACGATCTGACGACTGGACGGCTGGACGCGCGCTTTTCCGGTCCCTCGATCGACCCGCTGAGCGAGCAAGCCTATTACGATCCGCAGAGTTCGGCCCTCAGTGGGGCCTATGTTGCCCTGTTCAACCAATATGTGCGCCAGACGCTGAAGTATGGTGTGGGAGAAACTTATCTTGACTCTGCGCTCTTTAACGGCCACGAGTGGAATCTGAAACACGCACGCGGCGCGGGGGGGTTCGGCGCGGGCACGAACGTGATGCCGGACTTGGCCGACGCGATGAAGACCAATCCCACGCTAAAGGTGATGCTGAACGCCGGGTATTACGATCTGGCCACGCCGTTCTTTGAGGCGACGTACGAACTGCAGCATCTGCCGATTCCGCAGAACCTGACGAAGAACATTGAATACAACTATTACAATTCCGGCCACATGGTTTACGTGCGCGATGAATCGCTGCATAAGCTGCACGACAACGCGGCTGCATTCATCCGCAGCACGGAGAACACTGGAAAATAGCGGCCGCATCGGAGCCGGAATCAACGCCGCAGCATCTGGCGCCTTTATTTAAGTGTCTTACTGCTCCCTCGTTTTCCGAATGTCACAGAGCATGTCGGAATGGATGTTCAAACCGATATTGGTCACGTTGTAAAAATGTTCGCTGGCGACAAGCCAAACGATCTCGCAGATCTCGCGTTCGGAATAGTAGGCCGACATGCGGGTAAAGGTCTCCGGTTTCACTTTTTTATCTCGGGTCAGCTCCGTCGCATAGTCGAGCGCGGCGCGTTCCGCATCGGTAAAAAGAGAACTCGTTCTGTACTGCTCCAGCGCGTCGAATTTGGCTTGGTTCATCGACGTCTGGATCGTGAACCATCGGCCGATATCGATGCAGAAGAGGCAGACGTTGGTGCGCGCCACCTGTTCCCGGATCAGCATCATCGTCTCTCGCGGCAGGAGCAGCTTCTTGTCCAATGCGCCGATCTTTCCGTAGAACCGGCCGAACGCAAGCGGCAATCGCGCGGCGAACACTGTCAGCGGCGTGAGCACCTTGCCGAATTGGCGGCGAGTCATGGCATAGACCAGCTTCATCATCGGCGCCTTCGGCCTTTCGATCGGCGAAAGGAACGCTTCCTGGGCGCCAGGAAGCGTTGACGGTTGGGTTCTCATCGTTGCGTGCATGGATCGTCTCCCGGAATTGAATTCAGGAAGTCCAGGAATCTTATGGACCGAGCGGAGCAGGCGTTTCGACCGCGCCCGGCGAGTTGGCATCCAGCGGTTTCGCGTCCGGCGGCAATTTCGCCTCTGTCAACTCCGACCAGCCCGGCAGTTTCTGGCTTCCGGTAATCAGGCGCGGCCCGGTGGCGAATCCCAGGTACATCCACATCCACTCCAGCAGCACCAGCAGGCGGTTGCGAAAGCCGATCAGGAAATAAATATGCACTGTGAGCCATGCCGCCCAGGCCGGCCAGCCGCTCATATGCGCATGGAACGGCCACACCACGTTGGCGACGGCGGAATGGCGTCCGATGGTGGCCATATCGCCCTTGTCAAAATAATGAAATTTTGTCCGCGGACGCCCCGCCAGGTCCGCCAGAATTTCATCGGCCGCATGCGCGCCCATCTGCATGGCGGGCTGTGCCACACCGGGTAGTTGCCTGCCGTTTTCGACGGCGTGGGCCAGATCTCCGCAGATAAAAATGTTTTTCCAGCCCGGCGGATTCAGATATTCATCCACGAAAACCGAGCCGCGCTTGTCGGTCGGCACGCCCAGCATCTTGCCCAGCGGCGATGCCCGCACTCCCGCAGCCCACAGCGTAACAATGGACTCGATTCTCTCTCCATTGGCGATCACATATCCCGGCTGAATATCTGTCACCTGGGCATTGTTCCGCACCTCGACCCCGAGCCGCTCCAGTTCCTGGTGGGCCTTGCGCGACAAATCTTCCGGATAGGCCATCAGCAAACGCGGCGCGCCTTCAATGACAATCACCCGGGCGCTGGCCGGATCGATGTGGCGGAAATTGCGCCGCATGTAGAGCCGGGAAATATCGGAGATTGCTCCGGCCAGCTCCACCCCGGTCGGGCCGCCGCCGACGATGACGAAGTTCAACGGCGGATGAAAGCCGTGCTCCACCTTTTCGCGTTCCGCCAACTCGAACGCCAGCAGAACGCGGCGGCGAATCTCCGTCGCGTCTTCCACGGTCTTCAGCCCCGGCGCCAGATACGCCCATTCGTCATGGCCGAAATACGAGTGAGTCGATCCCGTCGCCAGGATGAGGTAGTCGTACTCCAGACGCGCTCCGCTATGCAGACAGACGGATTGCGCCGCTGGGTCGATGGCGACCACCTCATCCATCAGAACATCAAGATTTCTCTGGTTGCGAAAGATGGCTCGGATCGGCTGCGCAATGTCGCCCGGCGAGAGCGCGGCCAGCGCGACCTGGTACAACAGCGGCTGAAAGGTGTGGTGGTTCCGGCGATCGACCAGCGTCACCCGGACGGGCTTTCCGGCCAGGCGCATCGCCGCATTAATTCCTGCAAACCCGCCGCCCACAATCACAATGCGCGGAAGAGCAGCCATTTTTCTGTCGTTCATCCCTGTGCCTTCCCCGGTTCCGAAACTTCACCTCGAAAACACACTCCATTGGATGCATCGACGCACCGGAATGCATCGAATCGGAGCGCCGTTCATCCAAAACGACCAACGACGCAACTCCCGCTACACTAAATGACAGAACTTTATGACAGACGAAACTCGTGACACCATTATTGTAGGGACCGGGTGTGCCGGTCTGACGGCGGCCATCTACGCGGCCCGCGCCAACCTGAAACCGCTGGTCCTGGAAGGGCATGAGCCCGGCGGCCAGCTTTCCATCACTACGCTGGTGGAGAATTTCCCCGGCTGGCCGGAAGGCATCCAGGGGCCGGAATTGATTGAGAACATGCGCATGCAGGCCTCGCGCTTCGGCGCGGATTTTCGGCTCGGGCATCTGACCAGCGTCGATCTTTCGAAGCGGCCATTTCGGCTGCATGTCGGCAAAGAAGTGCTGCACACACGCACACTCATCATCGCCAGCGGGGCTTCGGCGCGCTGGCTCGGCCTGCCCAGCGAACATGCGCTGATCGGGCATGGTGTCAGCAGTTGCGCGACGTGCGACGGCTTCTTTTTCTCTGGAAAGGAAATTGCCGTGATCGGCGGCGGCGATTCCGCGATGGAAGAAGCTCTGTTCCTGACACGCTTTGCCTCCAAGGTGACGCTAATTCATCGCCGCGAACATTTTCGCGCCTCGAAGATTATGCTGGAGCGCGCTATGGGGCACGAGAAGATTAAGTTCCTAACCAACACCGCGGTTGAGGAAGTGCTGGGAGTGGAAAAAAAAGAAGTGACCGGGTTAAAGCTGCGCGACCTGGCGACACAGGAGAACTCCATTTTGCCGGTCAGCGCCATGTTTCTCGGCATCGGTCACGAACCGAATGCGAAGATGTTCACCGGGCAAATCGATCTCGACAATGACGGCTACATTCGCACCCACGATAATGTTTTCACCCGCGTGCCCGGCGTGTTCGCCTGCGGCGACGTGCAGGACCGGCGCTATCGGCAGGCCATTACGGCCGCGGGAAGCGGCTGCATGGCGGCGCTGGAAGTGGAGAAATTCTTAGAGGAGCACAATCGGTAATCAATCCACAAGAATCTGTCATTCTGAGGTCGCCGCGGCGACCGAAGAATCCAGCGTTTTGCCGGCAAACAACAGGTCCATTCGTTCCGCTTTCACCCCACCACGCGAAACCCGCGCGCGTTTGGGGTCCCCGATTGCGCTCCGGTCGGGATGACAATAATTTCGCTGAGTGCCTATCCTGGCCGGGCAATTCGGCTAGGGTGGGATTGAGACGATGTCCATTGCCGAAAACATCTCGAAGGTAGAAGAACAGATCGGCGCCGCGTGCCGGCGCGCGGGCCGAAGCAGAGAGAGCATGCGGCTCATGGCGGTCTCGAAAACGCATCCCCCGGAAATGATCCTGGAAGTCTGTGCTGCCGGGCTTCGTCTGTTTGGCGAGAATCGCGTGCAGGAATTTGGCGGCAAGCGCGACGCGCTGGCGTCTGCTGGAATTTTCGATGCGTCTACACCGGCCATTTTCCATTGCATCGGGCCGGTGCAGTCGAACAAGGCAGCGCGGGCGGCGGAACTTTTCGATGCCATCGATTCCGTCGATTCGCTGCGTCTGGCGGAGCGGCTGAATCAAGCCGCTGGCCGCGCGAGAAAAATATTGTCGATCTCGATTGAAATCAAACTCAGCCCGGAGGAATCGAAACACGGCCTCGGGCCCGATTCTGCCCCGTTGCAGGAATTATTGGAGCGCCTGCCGGACTTCCCTCATCTACAAACTTACGGACTGATGACAATTCCGCCGTATACAGACGATCCCGAAGAAGCGCGCCCCTATTTTCGACGGCTGCGGGAGCTAAGAGAAACCTTCGCGCAACGATATCCGCAATTGGCTCTCGACGACTTGTCGATGGGCATGTCGCACGATTTTCCCGTCGCCATTGAAGAAGGCGCGACGACAATACGGGTTGGCACGGCCATCTTCGGCGCACGGCCGGTCCGCTGACGTTCACAAGATCCAACAGAAAGGAAATCCATTATGCCCGTTACCACACTCGATGCCAAGGCGGCACTGGTCGCGATCGATCTGCAGAAAGGCATTGTCGGGATGCCGACGGTACATCCGAGTGGCGAAGTTGTCGCCAGCACGGCCCACCTTGCGCGCGCGTTTCGCGAGCGAGGGATGCCTGTCGTCCTGGTCCATGTGACAGGAGTGGCTCCGGGCCGCACAGATGCCGGGCCTCGCAATTTTTCATTTCCGCCGGACTGGGCAGAGCTTGTTCCAGAATTGGAGCAACGTGCTGACGATCTCGTGATCGCTAAGCAACGATGGGGTGCGTTCATCGGAACATCTCTCGACAAGCATTTGCGCGAGCGCGGCGCGACTCAGATATTTCTGACTGGCGTCGCGACCAGCATCGGCGTGGAATCGACCGCGCGCAGCGCCTATGACGCCGGCTACAACGTTGTGCTGGTGGTCGATGCGATGACGGATCGCGATTCTGATGCGCACCACTACAGCGTCGAGAAGATCTTTCCCCGATTGGGTGAGACGGACACGACCGAGAACGTGTTGCGGCTGTTGCAGCGTTCCTGACGGTCCTCTGCACGGCCGCTTCCGGACGAAACCAAGTGCCGGTCGTGCTCGCGTTCTATACACTGATCGGTTCCCCTAATCTTCTGTCGCAAGGGTCGCATCAATGGCACTGTTGCATGCCGGACTGTATGCATGGGTCCTCGGTGTTGTTGTCCTGGTTCTGCTGGCGGTTTCGCTGGCGCAGTTGCGCGGCGTCAAGACGAAAGCGGACTACCTGGTCGCCGGGCGGTCGCTGCCGGCCTTTGTGCTCGTCTTCACGCTGCTCTCTTCGTGGATTGGTGCGGGTTCGCTGTTCGCCGGCGCCGAGAACGCCTATCGCAATGGCTTTGCCGCACTGTGGCAACCCGCGGGCGGATGGGCCGGGCTGCTGCTGATTTATTTCATCGCGCCGCGCGCCCGGAAATTCGCGCAGTTCACGATTCCCGATCTCCTGGAAGCGCGTTACAACCAGACCGCGCGCGTGCTCGGCGTCATCGCCATTCTGTTCGCGTACACGGCGATTGCCAGCTATCAATTGCGCGGCGGCGGCGACATTCTCCATCTCATCTTTCCCGATGCCATTACCAGCACGATGGGGATGTACATCATTGCGACGTTTGTGATTGTGTTCACCGCACTGGCGGGCATGGCGTCGGTCGCGTATATGGACGTCGCTATCGGCCTGCTGGTGACGGTGGCGCTGATCGTTTCCATTCCGATCCTGCTGCAACATGCCGGTGGAGTCGCCGGCCTGCACGCCGCGCTGCCCGCGACCCATTTTCAGGTTCTCGGCTCGATCAGCTTTGCGCGCGCCATGGAATTTTTTCTTCCGACCATGCTGCTGATGCTGGGCAACCAGGCGATGTATCAGAAATTCTTCTCCGCCAAGTCGGAGAGAGATGCGCGCGTCGCGGTCGTCGGCTGGATCATTGGAACGGTGATTCTGGAAACCATCATTGTGGCTATTGCCGTGATTGGGTCGGCGTTGTATCGGACCGGAGAAGTCAGCCAGCGTCCGCGCGAGATTATCGCGTATACGGCAACGCACGGGCTGCCCGCGATGCTGGGCGCGTTGCTGCTGGGCGCCGTCTTCGCCAAAGTTGTCTCGACGGCGAACAACTATCTTTTTTCGCCCGCTACCAATCTCGTCAATGATGTTTTTCTTCGCTACATTCGCCCGGATGCGAGCAACAAAAGCATTCTGCTTATCTCTCGCATTGTGGTTGTGCTGCTCGGCGTATGGGCGCTGGTGCAGGGAGCGTACACGCAATCCATTCTCGAGAAGGCGCTGTATGCCTATACGATTTATTCGGCGGCGCTGACGCCCGTCATTCTTGCGGCCTTCTATTCGCGGCGCATCAACTCGCAGGGCGCGGTTTCGTGCATTGCAGCGGGAACGTTTGTCACGGTGTTCTGGGACACGAGTTTTGTGCGGCATCATCTGCCGGCGGCCATTGCGCACCGGGACGCCATTTTTCCCGCGCTGATCGCCTCGCTGATTTGCTTATTCGTCATGAGCTGGCTGACACCGCCGCCGCAGAGGGAGAAGGTTGCGCAGTTTTTGCCGTAATTGTTTCCTCGATGGATTGTGATTCCGAGTGAAGCGAGGAATCTCGGGGTTTGTTGAAGCAACGCAAGGTCCTTCGCGTTGCTCAGGATGACATCCTGATGGTTCAGCATCAATGCAATCCGTCAACGTACAATAAAGCTGGGAGAGTTTTGAATGATGCGCCGGGTATACATGGACGCCAATGCGACCACCCCGCTGCTGCCGGAGGTATTTGAGGCGATGCGGCCGTATTTCATTGAGCGTTTCGGCAATGCCAGCTCTGTGCATTCCTTCGGGCAGCAGGCGCGCGGTGGAGTTGAACAGGCGCGCATGAGTGTCGCGGCGCTGTTGCACTGCCGTCCGGCGGAGATCGTCTTCACCAGCGGGGGCACGGAGAGCGACAACCTGGCCTTGTTCGGCGCGACGAAATCCGGCGATCACGTCATTACGACTGCGATTGAGCATCATGCCGTGATCCATGCTGCCGAACACCTCGCGCGGTCCGGCCGCGAGGTGACGTTTCTGCCGGTAAATGCGGATGGAATCGTCGACCCGGACGATGTGCTGCGGGCTCTGCGGCGCAACACGCGGCTGATCAGCGTGATGATGGCGAACAATGAAACCGGCGCGATCCAGCCGGTGGAAGAAATTGCAAAGATCGCCGCGGAAGCCGGCGCACAGTTCCACACCGACGCGGTGCAGGCTGCGGGAAAGCTGCCTCTGGACGTGGAGAAGATCGGATGCCATCTGCTTTCCGTCTCTGGACACAAGATGCACGCGCCGCAGGGTACTGGCGTCTTGTTTGTGCGGAAGGACACAAAGATTGAGCCTATGTTCCACGGCGGAACGCATGAGCGCCAGCGTCGCGCCGGGACGGAAAACCTGGCGGGCATCGTGGCGCTGGGGAAAGCAGCGGAGATTGCGCGGCTGGGAATTGAAAGCGGTCAGCCGCAAGAGATCGGCGCATTGCGCGACCGCATGGAGCGCGAGATTCTGGCGCGCGTTGTCGATGCCGGAGCACACGCCGGCAATGCGCCGCGTGTGCCGAACACGACGAATCTCTGGTTCGATCATCTGGAGGGTGAGGCGCTGGTGATTTCGCTCGACCTGAAAGGGCTGGCGGTTTCGGGCGGCTCCGCATGTGCCTCCGGAGCGAGTGAGCCTTCTCATGTACTGACGGCGATGCGGGTGCCGACCGCGCGTGCTCGCGCCAGTTTGCGCTTCAGCTTGTCGAAGCTGACGACGCCGGAAGATGTCGATTTCGCCATTGAGATTGTGCCGCAGGCGATTGCGAAATTGCGCGAGCTGTCGCCGCATTACCGGAATGAATCGCCGGCCGTAGCGGTGTGATTTCAGCTCGTGCGGATCAAACGGAAGGTCGCTGCGAACGGAGAAAAAGCAGGTTCCTCGACTTCGGTCGCCGCGGCGACCTTCGCTCGGAATGACAGCATCTTCTTGAGAGATTTTTATGTCCACGCCTGAAACTATTGCCGTTGCCATGTCCGGTGGAGTGGATTCCTCGACCGTCGCGGCAATGCTGCGTGCGGAAGGCCACGATCTCGTCGGCCTGACGCTGCAGCTATGGAATCAGCGGCGTCTCGCGGGCAGGCCCGGAATGCCCGAGACGACGGAGGGCCGCTGCTGCTCGCTCGACGATGTGTATGACGCGCGCCGTGTGGCCGAGCAGCTTGGGATTCCCTATTACGTCGTCAACCAGCAGGACCGGTTCGAGCAGGATGTTGTGCGTCCGTTTGTGAGTGAATATCTGAGCGGGCGCACGCCGGTTCCGTGCACGCTGTGCAACAACCATCTGAAGTTCGCGCAATTGCTCGATACGGCGCGGAAGATTGGCGCCGAGCGCATCGCTACCGGACATTATGCGCGTAATGAATATGATCCGGCGCGCGACCGTTGGATTTTGAAGCGCCCGGCAGATCGCAGCAAGGACCAGACATATTTTCTCTTTGGGCTTACCCAGGAGCAGTTAAGCCGTACCCTGTTTCCGCTGGGAAATTATCGGAAGCCGGACGTGCGCACGCTCGCGCGCGAACAGGGACTCGCACTTGCCGACAAGCCGGATTCGCAGGAGATTTGCTTTATCCCCGGCGGGGATTACAAAGTTTTCCTGGACGCATATCTTGCCGACCGCGGCGAAGCGATGCCGGACACCCGCGGCGAGCTGGTCACGACGACGGGTGAAGTTGTCGGCCATCACGAGGGCATTCACAACTTCACCGTCGGCCAGCGCAAGGGGCTGGGACTTGGCGGGTCTCATTCCGTTGCTGCTGGCGCGCCGCTTTATGTCCTCGGAATCAATGGCGCGGAAAAGAAGGTCGTCGTCGGCAGCGGAGAAGAACTATTTTCCAACACGCTGCGCGCGAATCGGGTGAACTGGATTGCCATTCCGCAGCTCGAAGGCGAGATGCGCGTGCAGGTAAAGATTCGCCATCGCCATGAACCCGCGTGGGCGACATTGACAATGTCCAGTGAAGACGAAGTGACCGCGATCTTTGATCAGTCGCAGCGCGCCGTCACGCCGGGGCAGGCTGCCGTTTTCTATGACGGTGAGGAAGTAGTCGGCGGGGGTTGGATTCTGTAGATCTTCGTTTCCGGACCAAGAACCACATCTCAGAATCGAGATGTGGGGCAGCGTGGCCCCGCTGCCGCGAGGAGAACCAGCAGGTCCCTCGACTTCGCTCGAGATGACAACCAGTGCGCAAATTATTTTTTCGCCCACAGGCTTGGATCTACGTGGGGAAACACACTGTCCTGGATTTCGATCTGTTGCAGGCGCGCTTCGTCCGTGTCATTTAATGTGCCCCCGGAACAATGGGTCTGCCACATATCCTTGATCGCGTTGAACGACGCGAGATGTTCGTTGAACCGGTCTTCCGCGTAATCGCGCGCAGCTTCGGTGGTAATCAGGAATTGCCAGTCGGAGGATTCCAGCAGCAGCAACTCGCGGCACAATTGCTTCAGGATGCGCTCACCCTGGTCATTGCCTCTCCAATGATCGGAGCTGGCCGCATCGCGAACGTCGGTTTCTGCGGGATAGAGATATTCCCAGGTCCAGCGGGTGTCGGGGCTTAGCCAGACTTCATCCGTACCGTTCTTGCCCCACGAGCCTTCCTGCAAGGCGAGATAGCCCTCCGGCTGGTAGCGATCCAGATATTCGGCGCAACTGGTCAGCGCGACGGGGATGTCCTCGCGAGCCATGGTGCGCGCCACTTGCTCCAGCCACATGGGGCCTTCGAACCACCAGTGCCCGAACAGTTCCGCGTCAAAGGGTGAGGTCAGAATGGACGGAACCGTATCGTTCAGGCTGTCCTTTAACGAGTCGTAGACCAGGCTGACGTAGTGTTCGGCGTGCGTCTTGGTCAGCGCGGCGGCCCGTTCCGGGTGGTATGGCGTTTTGAATGCCATGTCGATCTTCGATCCCGTCACCTGCCAATAACGATGGCCGCCAGGAAAGCGCTTCTTATGGAAGTCGAGATAGTTGCCGTCGCCGGGATATCCCGCGTCTCCGCTCCATACCTGTAAGCCGGTACGCGGATCGCGCGGGAAGATGGTGACAGGACGGCGGCGTGCGCGAGGACCATCCACAAAATACGGCTTGTAGAGCGAGTGCTTGGGCTCGCAGGTTTCGACCGCGAGCGACGCCGCGACACCCACTGCGCCACCGGCGCGTAGCTCATATGGAGTGAACAGAACGGACTCTTCGACGAGATGTGTGTCCACAAAAAAGAAGTCGATCTTCGCATCTTCCAGTGGCTCTTCGACGCCTTTGCGATCGAACGGAGGCCAGGGTTTGGCGCTGCCGTGCGGCGTGACCGGATAGCTCCACATACCGGCGGGGCGATAGGCGCATTCCGGTAGCCAGATGCCTCGCGGATGCTTGCCGATGTGGCGCTCATGGGTGGCCACGCCGACCTGCACCTGGGCGCGAATGGATTCATCCGTGCCGAGCAGCGGGAAATATCCGTGGGTCGCCCCGCAGGTGATGATATCGATGAGTTTTCGCTCCGCTGCCTGGCGGAATCCGCGGATGATGTCGCCGCCCAGCGCCTGAAAATGATCGAGCGCCTGCTGAAAAAATCCGTTCCAGTAGCGGGCCGTTTCGGCCAGATGCGGTTCGCCATTCTGGCGGAAGTACGCTTCGTCCTCCTTGGCGGCGGTGATCTTGCGTTCCAGATATTGCGGAAATTCGGCCTTGAATACCGGGTGCGCCAATTGCTCCAGCAGGATGGGCGAGAGGTTCAGGTTCGCTTTCAGCGCAATTCCGTCGCGATCCAGATTGTCGACGACCCGCAGCAAGGGCAGGTAGGTTTCAGCCGCTGCCTCATGCAGCCATTCCAGGCCGTGCGGCCAAGTGCCGTGATTCACTACGTACGGCAGATGGGCATGCAGCGTAAATGTCAAATAGGCGGACGGCCGTTTCCGAGACGTATCGATCATGGAACTCCCCTTGATATTAAGGTTAGATGCTGATGTGAAACGGGATGAGCGGATCGAAGCCGGGTGTCGGCGAGCAGCGAAAGCGCCGGACCATAGCCACCTGTCTTTACTATAACCATCTGCGATCGGGATTGGATGGTAGTGCGGCGGCATCTTAACAATCAAGCAGATTGCAGACTATGGCCTGCGAAACGCGTGATTTTATGCGGAAGCCCTTGAAAAAGCGCCAGTTGAGCTTTCTGATACGACCCGGAAAACGCGTTGCCGGGCCCACGGGCATTTGCTAGTATCCAGACAATCGCTAAATTCACGCCGCACGCAGGAGACGAACAAAATGGAAGAACGGGAAACTACTGGACTCGGCTGGTTTATTGCGGGCCTTGGATTGGGAGCCTTGCTAGGTGTATTGTTCGCTCCAAAATCGGGCCGGGATTTGCGGGACGGCTTGATGAGCGGTGCCCGCGAGAGTAGAGATTATGTGACCACCCGCGGCAAGCAGGCCCGCGACCAGGTGAACTCCCTGGTGGATCGCAGCCGCGACCAGATTCACGAATACGCCGAGCGCGGCAAGGAAGTCGCGGAAAAGGGCCGAGAGCGCTGGAGCGGAATTGTGGATCGTGTGGCCGGCGAATCTGAAAGCGAAGCCAGCCGCAACTCGCGCGAGAGCGAGGAACCTTTTCGCGGCGGTGCAGCCGAGGAACGTTATTAACGCATCCCATTGAAGGCTGTGAGACGGACGCCGGATCGTCGCCGAGCCTTGGTATCGGCGGATGAACCCTTTTACGTGGAATATAGAGCGGATTGGTCCCGGTCGTCCCCTTGCCGGAACCGAGTCGCGGTGCACCGAATAGAAGCAGCGCGAATTCAGATTTTTCGATAGGCGGACGACTATGCCAACAAGTTCCACCGTTTTTCTTGTTTTCACGGGTGTGCTTGCGTTTGCGGTACTGTTGCAGACTCTTATCCTGCTGGCGTTTCTGATTGCGGCCAAGGCTGCGCAGAAAAAAGCAATGGAACAATTCGAGAGCCTGCGCGAGGATCTGCGTCCCCTCCTCGACGGCGCCACGCAGATGATGGAGACGATGCAGGACATGGCGCCGCGCGTCCGTGCGATCACCGTGAATGTGCATACTGCAAGCGAGAAGCTGCGCGAGCAGGTCAATCATATCGATTCCGTCGTGGTGGACGTGACCGGCAAGACGCGCACGCAGGTCTCCCGCATCGACCAGATGATCAGCGACACGCTGGACGCGATTGCCCACGGGACCCGTGTCGTTCAGGACAATGTGATGGCTCCGCTGCGGCAGATCGGCGGCTGGATGTCTACCATTCGCGCCGCCATGGACATCATGCGCGGAAGTGGGGAACGCCGGACGGAGCGGCGCTACCGGCGTTCGGATGAAGATTAGAAACCGTTTTGCTTCGACGCACGCGCCTACTTCAGCAGGTTTTTCGCGATGAAGAGCACATTCGCCGGCCGCTCCGCGAGCCGACGCATGAAGTAGGGATACCATTCCGGGCCGAACGGAATGTAGACTCGCATGTTGTAACCCTCTCTCACCAACGATTGCTGCAGGTCCCGCCGCACGCCGTAAAGCATTTGAAATTCGAAGCTGCGCTTGTCGATTCCCTGCTCCCTGACAAACTGTTTTGTTGCTCGGATGATCGCCTCATCGTGCGTGGCCATGCCGTGGTAGACACCGCTGGTCAGCAGAATCTTCATCAGATTCACGTAATTGGCGTCGACATCTTTTTTTTCCGGGAAGGCCAGCGTGGGCGGCTCGCTGTACGCGCCCTTGCATAAGCGAATGCGGATGCGGTCGGCCAGCAGCGTGCGGACGTCGTTTTCGCAGCGAAAGAGATACGCCTGCATCACGGTGCCAACGTGTCCGGCGTGGCCCGGCATGGCATGAATTTCTCGCGTCATGTCGATGGTGGCGTGCGTGTAGTCCGTGCCTTCCATGTCCACCCGAACGAAAGTGTCAGCGGTCGCTGCGTGGTCCACCAACTCGCTGGTGATGCCGCGGGCAATTGCCGGGTCGAGGTCCATCCCCATCTGCGTCAGTTTGAGGCTGACATTGGCTTGCAAGCGACGTTTCTGGATGGCATCCAGCAACTGGTGATAAATATCCGCGGAGTGGCGTGCTTCTGACTCGGTGTAGACGTTTTCGCCCAGGCTGTCGAGCGAGACCGGAATGCCTTCTCGGTTCAGCGCTTCCGCCACCTGCAAGACCTCCGGGACCGTCATCCCGGCAATGAAGCGTCCGGACAGCTTTTGACCCATCCGCGATCTTTCCGCAAAACGGCGCAATGGCTTGTTCTGCGAAAGCGCAATGAATGTGGAACGAAGCGGGCTGAAACTCATGAATTGGATGGGCCTCAGTGAAACTCTCTATTGTGTCACACCGTCCAACTACACGGAATTATGTACCGGATTCACGCAGCCCAACGCCACAGGATGGAGGGTGCGTTCCATGAAATGGATTTGCCTCGGCTTTCTCTTCGTGTCGTTCGCTACCTACATCGCTGCTCAAAATACAACGGCGATCCACCAGGCGGAATCGGCCTGCGGCCCGTCGAACGTGAAATTCGCTGTTACAACAGCGTCAACGGCGACGGCGACAGCTGCACAGCCCGGCAAGGCACAGATTTACGTGATCGAGGACACGGGATTTGAGAATCCAATCATTCGTGTAGGAATGGACGGCCAATGGACGGGCGCAACTCAGGGGAATTCCTACATCTCTTTTCCGGTTGAACCCGGCGACCACCACCTATGCGCCAATTGGCAGCCGGGCTATTTCACGCCGCCCTATGCCGCGACTGCTCTTTATGGATTCAACGCAAAACCGGACAAGCAATATTTCTTTCGTGTGCGCATGCCAGGCCTGACGGATTCATTTGGAATCCTGCATTCCGTCAGCTTCGAAATTCTGCTCGAGCGGGTTAATGCTGACGAGGGCCAACTACTCATCACCAATTATCCACCTGCTGTATCCAAACCAAAGAAATAGGATGAGGAAACACCGGTTTGAGCCCGGTGAACGTGCTTGAAAGGAAAAGCGGCTTCCAGAAACCGATTCGTGCGGTATCCAACGCTCGATCATCAAAGCGCGACTTCTCGCCCTTTTACCGCTTTTCGATCGGCACGTACTTGGCGGGATATTCCGGGCCGTTGTATTCGGCGCGGGGGCGGATCAGCCGATTGTCGTCGTGCTGCTCGATGACGTGCGCGGCCCAGCCCGCGATGCGGCTGACGGCGAAGATGGGCGTGAACAGATCGACATCGATGCCGAGCGTGGTGTAGGTTGAGGCCGAATAGAAGTCCACGTTGGCGTTCAGCTTCTTTTCCTTGTTCACGAACAGCTCGATCTTGCGCGACATCTCAAACCACTTCGGATTGCCGCTGGCGCGGCCCAAATCTTCCGACATACGCCGCAGGTGCGTCGCGCGGGGATCTTCGGTGTGATACACGCGATGGCCGAAGCCGGAAATTTTCTTTTTGTCGGCCAGCATTTGCCGCACATATTCGACTGGATCGGCACCTTCTTTATCGATCTCGAACAGGATGCGCATCACCGCTTCGTTCGCGCCGCCGTGCAGCGGCCCCTTCAGCGCACCGATCGCGCCGGTAATCGCGGAGTGCATGTCCGATAAGGTCGCGGCAATGACACGCGCTGCAAAGGTAGAAGCGTTCAGTTCGTGATCGGCGTGGAGAATCAGCGCGACATCGAGCGCGCGCTCCGCCGTGGCGGAAGGCTTCTCGCCATTCAGCATCCAGAGGAAATTTGCCGCGTGGCTCAGCGAAGGATCGGGCGCGACGATCGGCTTTCCCTTGCGGACGCGGTCATAGGCCGCGACGATCATGGCAATCTGCGAAGTCAGCCGATAGCTTTTGCGAACATTTGCGTCGTGGGAATTGTCGGTTTCGTCGGCGTCGTACATGCTGAGGGCGGAAACGGTCGTGCGCAGCACTTCCATGGGCGTGGCGTGCCTGGGAAAAGCCCGCATGGATTCGACAATCTCCGGAGGCAGCGTGCGCCCCTCCGCCAGGTGCTTGCGGAAGTCGGCCAATTGCTTCTCCGTCGGCAGGCTGCCGAACCAGAGAAGATACGCGGTCTCCGCGAAGTTCGATTTCTCCGCGAGCTCATGGATGTCGATTCCACGGTAAGCCAAAACCCCCGCGTCTCCATCGATCCAGCAGATTCCGGAATGGGCCGCTACAATTCCTTCCAGTCCTCGCGCCACGGCAGTCGTTGACATATCGTTTTTCTCCAAACCTTTCTAAAATCCGAATCGCCCGTCGATCTCGCCGAAGATCACGCAGTCGTACTCTGGCCGCGCGGGGGATGGCGATCAGCCTTGCAGAACCCCAACCTCTGGTTATAACCCAGGCGGCAGGCTCCCGTCATCGCGAGGAGTGCGATGCGGCGAACTGGGGCGATTTTGATGGATTCTCCCAAGATCGAAATCGCGATGGGGAAAAATCCTGAAGGGGCACATCGGTCGGCTCTCCCAGAATTGCTTGCGCCATCATGCGCGCGGTTGCCGGCGCGAGCAGAATGCCGTTGCGATAATGGCCGGCCGCGTGCCAGCAGCGATCCGCCTCGGCGCGCCCGAGAATCGGCAGCTCATCCGGAGTTCCGGGTCGCAGCCCGGCCCAGCTTTCGAGCCTGGGCGCGAGCTCAATCTCCGGCAGCATCTGCGCGGCAGTCCGCAAGATTCCGGTAAGCTGCTCCTCTTCGACAGCCTGATCGAACCCGGCGTGCTCCACCGTGGCGCCGACGGTTACGCGACCGTCTCCGCGTGGGATGGCGTAAAAATTTGGCGTGCGCAGCACGCAGCGCAGCCGATTCGCATCGAGCGCGACGGTGACCATCTGGCCTTTCACGGGCGCAACCGGAATTTCGCCGAACAACGGCTGTCCAGCCCAGGCGCCGCAGCAGTTCACGAAAAACCCCGCATGAATTGGTATTTGCGCACCAGTGCCGCGCTCTCGCGAAGCCTTCACGGCGATTTCTGTTCCACGACTTTCGATTTCCAACACCGCAGTATCTTCCAGCAGGGATCCCCCCGCTGCCTGAAAAGCCGTCGGCAATGCGCGGCACAGATCGCGCGGATCGAGGCTGTCTTCATCCAGCCAGATGAAATTGCGCGCTGCTTCGTTTAGGCCGGGAATCCAGAGTTGCATTTCGGCGGCCGTCGCTGCTTCCGTGTCAGTGCCGGGCCGCATGGTTGGCTGCAGCAGTGTTCTCCGCGTCCGCAGCGGCACGCACTCGCCTGACAGGGTTTCGATGCGATCGAGATACTCTGGATACAATTCCAGGCTGCGCAGAGCAAGCGGCAGCAGCGCGGGCGGCGTTTCCGGATCGCGCCCCGCCAGCATTCCGCCAGCGGCCCAGGATGCGGACCGCATCGCATGGGCCCGTTCCAACACCACGACTGACAGGCCGCGTTGGCGCAGTTCGAGCGCAATCGACAGGCCAATAATGCCGCCTCCGGCGACCACCACATCGGTAATTCGCGAACTCCTCATCTCCTCTTATTGTATGAGTTCCTAATTTTTGTGAGAATTTGGTGTGTGCCCTGCGAATATCGCCGGCGCGTCTGCGATCACTCTTTCTTGGAGTGTGCGTCTTAACTACACAGGAGTCCATAGCTGAATGGCTGAAGACGATCTGTACGGAGAAGAGCGATCTTCGTCCGGAATTTTGATTCTTTTAGCGGGAATCGCGCTCCTGGTGGCGTTGGGCGCGCTCGCATGGTGTTACTTTCTGCAAAATCGACTCGACGCGGCGGAAACAAAGCTGGACCAGGCGCAGCAGCAGAACGCGCATGTCGAGGCGCAGGAGGCGGCTGTTTCACGCCAGCTACGCGCGACGGCGGACGCTTTCGGAGCTAAAGTCGGAATCACGCAGCAGCAGATTGAATTGCGCGCGCAGCAGATTCTGCGGCAGGAAGAGGCCGCAAACAGCCAGCTCTCCAGCCGCCTGATCCAGGAGGAGGCCGAAACGCGCAAGCAAGTCAGCAGCGTGTCCGATGCGGTATCCAATGTTCGGACGGATGTCGGCGGAGTGAAGCAGGATGTCGCCACAACGCAGCGGGAGATTGCCAGCACGGAGCAGCAGCTACATGCCGCGATCGGGGACATGGGCGTGCAAAGCGGCTTGATCGCCAAGAATGCCGAGCAATTGAATTATCTGAAGCAACTGGGCGCGCGCCGGTATTTCGAATTTACGCTGCGAAAAGGACAACCCCCGCAAATCGTCTCCACCATCAAGCTGGGGCTGCGCAAGGCGGACGTGAAGCACTCGCGATACACGATTGAAATTTTCTCCAACGACAAGCGTTTTGAGAAGAAGAACCGCGATCTGGATGAGCCGCTGCAGTTCTACAGCGGCAATCCGCCGACATTGTTTGAAATTGTCGTCAATCGGGTTGGCAGGAACGAAATCTCCGGTTATTTATCGACTCCGAAGAGCGCGCCGCAACCGGCGATGCCGTAACCCGGATCTATTGAAGCGGCAGCGTCACGGGCCTTCCGTTCTCGAAACTGATGACGATATTGGCAGCCTTGTGCCGGTTCCACTGCTGCTGCGACCAGGGATAGCTGAAAGCGATGAGCCCCTCGACCGACTGACCCGGTGCGATGACCTGATGGCGCTGGAGAGGCGGTATCCGCACATTATCAAGCTCGGGAAAGCGCTGCAAGAGCCGGTCGACATCTTCCGGCAGCGCTGCCGGGCTGACGTTGTCATTTCCATCCAGCTTCACATTGGCATTTGCGTCGAAAATGGTGAGCGGCCTGTTGGTAATATTCGTGACGCGCGCCTGCACAAGAAGGATGGTTTCATCCTGTTCCGGAACCTTCCCGGCCATCCCATTATCGGCAGCCTGCGCGGCCTGCGAATCCGCTGCATTCACCTGTACCGGATAAACAACCTGCCGCAGAATCGAGCCTGAAGCATCGGGTTTCGAGCGTCCGAAGTGGGCAAACAGAGCCCAGGCGATTGCGAGCAGGATGGCGACAACGATCGCGGGAACGACCAATGGACGCCACCACCTGGGCGACTCCATCTGTTCCATTTCTAACTCGCCGATATTGAGGGGGGACGAAGCTGGGGAATCCATAGTGGAAGCAGTTTACTCGGATTTTGCGTGAATGGCAGACCAATTTTTCGATGGAGAATCTACAGAGGTCTGGGGCGCATCTGCTGCAGCAGATCGTCCGCGCCCAGTGTGTTCAACACATCTTCGGCGCGCAGCCACGCACGCCGCAATTGGCGGATGCCATAGCGCATCTTTTCGAGATGAGATGTGTGGTGCGAATCTGTGTTGACAACGATCCTGCAACCCAACTCTTTCGCTCGCCGCAGGTTGCGATCGTTGAGATCCAGCCGGTCGGGGTAGGCATTGTGCTCGACGGCAACGCCCAGTTCCGCAGCGCGACGCAGCACGGCCTCCAGATCAAGCGCATACGGCTCTCGGCGCAGCAGTAAACGCCCGGTGGGATGCCCGAGGATGCGAACGAATGGATTTTCTATGGCCCGCAGAACGCGTTCTGTCATTTCCTCGATGGGCTGATTGAAATGGGAATGCACGCTGGCGACAACCACATCCATCTGTGCCAGCACATCGTCGGAAAGATCGAGCACGCCGTCGGCGAGAATGTCCACTTCAATGCCGGGAAAAATTCGAATGCGACCCTCCATCTCGCGATCCACCTCTCGAATTCGCGCGATGTGCTGGAGAGCGCGCGCTTCGTCCAGGCCATTCGTCATGGCGAGATTTTTCGAGTGGTCGGTGATGGCGATGTAGTCGTAGCCACGCTCGAGCGCCGCTTCCGCCATTTCGCGGATCGTGTTTTTTCCGTCGGTCTCGCTGGTGTGCATGTGCAGATCGCCGCGAACGTCGGACTGCTCGATCAGACGCGGCAGTCGATGCTGTTCCGCCGCTTCGATTTCGCCCAGTCCCTCGCGCAGCTCCGGCGGAATCCAATCGAGGTTCAGGGCGGCGTAAATTTCCTCTTCAGAAGACGCGGGGAGCGCGCTGCCGTCGGCGAGCCGCGCCAGGCCGTACTCATTTAGTGTGAGACCGAGCTTCAATGCGCGCTGACGAACCGCGACATTGTGGGTCTTCGAACCGGTGAAGTATTGCAGGGCCGCGCCGTAGCTCGCTTCGGGCAACATGCGAACGTCCACCTGCAGACCGTTGCGCAGATGAAAGCTGACTTTGTTCTGGCCTTTGGCAATCACGTCCACGATGGGCGGATAGGCGGCGACATGTTCGACCACGGCATCCACGCAATCTGCGGCGCAGGCCGGCCCGGTCACCAGAATGTCCAGGTCGCCGACGGTTTCGCGGCCACGCCGCAGAGAGCCGGCTGTGGTCACGCGCTCGATGCCCGGCAGACGGCGCAAGTATTCTGTGAGTTTCTCGGCGGCAAGCTCTGCCTCGTCCAGATGGAATCGGCCGGCGTGTTTTCGATAATCCTCGATGCCGCGAAGGATTTTTGCCACCTGCTTCGGGCCACATCGCGGCAGATTGTCGAGACGGCCCTCGCGCGCAGCGGTCTCCAGTTCATCGACGCTGGCGATTTTGTGCGCGTCCCAGAACAGCGCCACCGTCTTTGGCCCGAGGCCGGGCAGCCGCAACAGCTCCAGCATGGTGGGCTTGTATTGGGCAAGCAGCTCTTCGCGCAATTTCAACATGCCGGTCTGCTCCATCTCCACAATGTTTGCGGCCATGCCCTTGCCGATGCCGGGAATTTCCAGCAGCCTCTTCGGCTCCGCGGCCAGAGCGCCCACGGAGACTGTGCTCGACTCCACAGCCTCGGCGGCACGGCGGTAAGAGCGAATGCGAAAGGAGTCCGCCACGCTCACTTCCAACAGGTCGGCGGTTTCGAAGAGGATCTGGGCGATCTGGCGATTTTCCATTGGCTTTCGCAGGAGAGAAGTTTACCGCTCGATGAAATCATCGCACTCCGCAGCCGGAAAATGAAAGCCCGGCGCGATGGCCGGGTGGTGTTGCATACGAAATTGTTAGAAGCTGTCTCATAAACCCGTCGTGTCATCCTGCGCAACGCGAAGGACATTGTGTTTAGCCGGCGAACAGCAGGTTCCTCGACTCCGCTTCCACCCCAGCGACGAAGACCTGTCGCTGGGACCCCGGCTGCGCTCCGCTCAAAATGACAACCTATTTACGAGACCGCTTCTTTACGAGACCGCTTCTGGCGATACAGCAAGTTGACGGGTCGCTCCAACAGCGCACACCAGTAACAATCTGTGCGAGACGCGCACTTCTATCGTGCAGCGGATTTCCATCGAGCTATCCGCGGGTGTCGCGCAGCTTGAGTTCTACAGCGCCGCCTGCAGCCGCAGAACCTGGTCGGCCTGTGGCCCTTTATCCCCTTGAACGATGTCGAACTCGACTTCGTCGCCTTCCTTCAAGCTCTTATAGCCGTCGATCTGTATGGCCGTGTAATGGACGAAAACGTCGGGACCGTCGTCTCGTCCGATAAATCCGAAGCCTTTGGCGTTGTTGAACCACTTGACCTTGCCTTTATGCTGAGACACGGAATACGCACCTCTTTCATGCAGATTGGAAGCCGCGAGGGGATCCTTTCCGTATAGACGTATGGCCGGAAGATTGGTTTCGCTACGCCGAAAAAAAGAAATTACAACGGTTTCCGGAAAAATTCCGATCTCGAACGATTTCCGGCTCGATCCAGCGGAACGAAGGTTTGCCGGAGCCGTGAAAGTTCAAAACACAGGTTCCTCGACTGCGGTCGCCGCAGGGATGCTCCGCTCGGAATGACAAATCTATTTATGAGACAGCTTCTAGGGCCGGCGGGCGTACATCAAGATCGCGATGATCGATTTGGCGTCGATGATTTTTCCGATCTCAATCCATTTCAACGCTTGCGACAGAGGAATCAGACGGTGCTCAATATATTCATCCTCGTCCGGCTTCGATGTGCCGCAGGTCAATCCCTCGGCGAGATACACCTGCATCCATTCCCCTAGAAATCCGGGGCTTACATAGAAATATGCGAGCTTCGTCCATTTCTTCGCTCGATAGCCGGTCTCTTCCAACAGTTCGCGCCTGGCCGCGCGCAGGACATTCTCGTTCGGCTCTCTTCGGCCGGCTGGCACCTCCCACATATATTGCCCGGCCGCATGGCGATATTGTCGTTCGATGACGATTTGAGGGTCGTTCGCGTTCTCGCTTGCATCCACCGCGAGAACCACCACCGAGCCAGTGTGCCGAATCACATCGCGCCGGGAGACAATGCCTTCCGGTTCCCGCACGTAGTCCGTGTACACGTCGAACAGAGGCCCGCGATAGGCGAGCTTTGAGGAGACGAGCTTTACCTTTGCTCCGGTTTTTCCCTTGGTCCGGGACTGGGCAACTTGCGCAGAGCGGGACGCTTCGGCTTTCACACTTTTCGAAACTGGAGACGGACGCGCCGCCCGTGCTTTGCTGCGATCGCCGGCTTTCTTTCCCGCCGCGTTTTTCTTCGCCGATGGCATCTGTTTCCTTTCCCAAGTCTCTCCCATAGTAGCGACAGTCCTATGGGTTGTACCAGCGCGACGTGAGACCATCGAGCCATGCAGTTCCCATTGCGAAACTCTCCCACGTGGAGAGTGGGCCTATGAAACCCAATCTTCGGAGCCGAGGTTCCCGGTCGAGCGGCGGGGGAGGGCGGCAGGAGCTTCCCAGCGTGTCGGTGATTGGCGCAGGCAATTGGGGAACCGCCCTGGCGCTGGCGCTGCATCGCGCAGGCGTTGCTATTCCCGAAATTATTGTGCGGCGCAAATTGCGGTCGAGCACGGAGCTTGCCACCGCTGTCGGCGCGCGCAGCACCACGATGGATCGAGCTGAGTTGGACGCCGATGTTTTGTGGATATGCACGCCGGATGCTGTGATCTCCAGCGTGGCCGCCGATCTGGCCGCGCGCTTGACTGCCAAGGCCGCGAAACGAACGTACAATTCCGAGACGGCGGTTCCGCGCCGCGCGCCGATTGTGTTCCATTCCAGCGGAGCGCTGACCAGCGAGGAGTTAGCAGCGCTGCGTGCGGTGAAGGCCAGTGTCGCCTCGGTCCATCCGCTGATGACTTTTCCACGGAACAGGCGGCGCAGGAAGGCCCTAGCCTCGCAGGAGTTGAAAGGCGTTCCGTTCGCGCTGGAGGGCGAGGCCCGCGCCTGCAGTGCGGCGCGAAAGCTGATTGGGGCACTGGGCGGCGAGGCATTTATGCTGCCAGCGAAGGACAAGGCCCTCTACCACGCATTTGGAGCGTTCACTTCCCCGCTGCTGGTTGCGGTGCTCACCGCCGCCGTGGAAGCGGCAGTGGCTGCCGGATGGTCCGCGCAGCAAAGTCGACGCCGGATGCGGTCCATCGTCGAACGCACGGTGGCAAATTTTTTTGCCGATGGACCCGGGAACAGCTTTAGCGGCCCGATCGCGAGGGGAGATGCCGCGACCGTCGCGCGGCACCTGGAAGTTCTCCGCGCCCATCCACATCTGGCATCCATCTATCGGGAACTGTCGCTGTTCGCCGTCGACTCGCTTCCGACTCGCAACGCTGGGAAAATCGAACGGGTGCTGAACGATCGCGCAGCTCCGATACGACGAACTCGCCGAATTGTTCGCGGCTAGGGTGGGATTCCAAAGCGGCGGCGTGAACTAAGCGCATCGCGATCCGCGTTGCACGCATCCACTGCAAGAGACCTTTCGCTGCATGAGACACTGACGCTTGCGAAACTTTCAGCGACTTTATCGACAAGGGGCCGCTACAATTTGAACGCCGAATGTTATCCCGTGACCGTACTGCCGCACGTCAGCGTGCTGTTCCGCGAATACGTGTCCAGTTGCGGAGACGATGGACGGAACGCGAGAGAGAAGCTGCGAAACTTTTATTCGCCTTTCCATTGCGACGGCGAATGGATGCAGCACCCGCCGTTGATGGATGAAACTGCACGGCGGGAGATTGCCGCGCTGCTGCGAAATCAGAATCGCGGGTTTGGCGCAGGGTCGGCCACCGAGGCGAATATAGCCCGGCTGGCCGAGGGAGCGGCCGCCGTTGTGACCGGCCAGCAGGTTACATTGTTCGGCGGACCGTTGCTAACTCTCTTGAAGGCCGCGACAGCGATTCGAGTGGCTGCGGACGCAAGCCGGGCCGGTCATCCTCATGTCCCGATTTTCTGGCTTGCCACCGAAGATCATGATTTCGACGAAGTCAACCAGGCGATTTTCCCAGCCGCTGACGATGGTTCTCCAATCGCCGCATTGGAAACGTTGCGTCTACCGGCGAATCCCGCGCCAGGCAGACCTGTCGGCAACCTGCTTTTTGGGGACGCTGTCGCGCCGCTAGTCGACCAAATGCGGCGATGTCTCGGCCAAAATTCCATCTCGGAATTGCTAGCCTCTCTCTACACGCCTGGCGCAACCTTTGCCTCTGCCTTCGCCGGTTTCCTGGCGCGCATCTTCAGCGAACACGGACTGATCGTCATCGATGCTTCCTCGCGTCCGTTTCATGCTTTCGCGCGAAATACGCTGGGCGGCGCCATTGAGCGGGCCGATGAAATTCATGCAGCTCTGCTCGAACGTGACAAGGAGTTGGAACGCGCGGGGTTCGCGCCGCAGGTACTGGTGTCGGAATCCTCCAGCCTGCTCTTTCTGCTGGACGAAACGACTGGCGTGCGAATGCCGTTGAAGAAAACGCCGCAACGACCGTGGTCGGCTGGCGCTCGGCAGTACAGCACTGCGGAGTTGTCGTCGATACTGGAAGCTGCGCCGGAACGCATCAGCCCCAGCGCTCTGCTGCGCCCGATAATGCAGGACACCCTGCTGCCGAGTTCCGCCTACGTCGGCGGCCCGGCGGAGATCGCCTATTTTGCCCAATCGCAAGTTGCTTACGCGCACGTTCTGAACCGCACCACGCCAATCCTGCCGCGCTTTTCCGCCACGCTGATCGATCCCACCCTGGCGGACCTGCTGCACCAACACGGGCTTACGCTGCCGGATGTCTTTACCACGAGCGACGCACTGGCCCAGCGATTGGGAGCGCGCGCCATGCCGATTGAAGGCAAGCGCAAACTGGCGGCGGCGGGAAATGCGCTGGACGTTGAACTAAAAGCTGTGACGGAATGGATGCACGCGCAAGACAAGGGTCTGGGCCATGCGGCGGATGTCGCCGCATCGAAAATGCTGTATCAGATGAACCGGCTGCGGCGGCTTTCTGCGGCTTTCGGCCTGCAAAAAGACGAAAGTTTGCGCCGCCATGCCGATGCGCTCTGCAACGGTCTTTTTCCGCAGGGCAATTTACAGGAACGCGTGGTGGCGGGTGCGTGGTTCCTGGCCAAATCCGGACCCTCCCTCATCGACGCGCTGGTTGAGCAGGCCCGTTCCGGCGCTTGCGGCCATCATGCGCTGTTTCTCTGATTCACGGCTCGACTGCTCTATCGATGGCGGCGGAAAGGCGATGGTAGGACGGCGCGCGGCAAAGATGTATTCTGATTGCGCCAGCAGGCCGGCAGATGAGGTACAGCAAGTGGCAGCGAAGCAATCCAACATCTTTGAAGTCTCATGCCCGGATTGCGGCGCGGTCCTCAAGATCGATGCGGCCACCCATTCCGTCATCGCGCACACGCCGGCCCCCCGCAAAAAGACATTTGAGGACTTTGAGGCCGCCACTCGCGCCTTGAAAGATCAGGAAGAGCGCAAGCAGAGCCTGTTTCGCCAATCCGTCGAAGCCGAAAGAAATAAGGACGATGTGCTGGCGAAGAAATTTGAAGAGGCGCTCCGCCGCGCCAAGGAAACCCCCAACGAGCCGCGCCCCTTGCGCGACTTCGACTTGGATTGATAGGCGTCCAGCCTAATTGTCGCTTTTTTTGTAGACGTGCTTGGTTTCTGCTACGCCCTTTTTGAATACCTTCCGTACCCCTTGCCGCAGCGCAATATCTCCCTGTAGGACCAGATCGCGGACGGGTTGCTCTGGTCGCCCGCGAAATGAGGTCACATGGAAATAATCGTGACCCTCCAGCGGCGTGGCGGAGAAGTAATAATTCGATACGCAGCATCGGCTGCGGTCGACCTTCACTTGGTTGACCGAGTGCCAGGAACGCTCATGCGTCGCCATCAGCACCAGCCGGTTGAACTTGCTGACAATCTCCCTTCGCTCGCCCTTCGGCCCATTATCCCAAAGCTCCAGGTTTCCGCCGAACTCCGCCGACCAGTCCGGCGAAACGTAATACAAAAGATTCAGCACCCGGTAAAGCTCTCTGGCTTTGTCGTGGGAATTGTCCAGATGAGGGTTCAAAAAATTGTCTTTCGCCATCAGGCTGATCCCGCCGGCATACAGCTTTTCGTCCGGGAGCATCCCTTCGATCCTAGTGATCTGTGTGACGGCGTTCAGAACTCCAGGCTGTTGGAAGGCAAACACAATCTCTTCCAGTACCGGATCGTACTGATTCATCTGCGCGGCAACGTGCTTGTGTTCGCGCAGACTTTTTCTGACCATCATGGTCTCTTTGTCCGGGAACGCCCGGCATATCTTTTCCGCCTCTGCTTGCGGCAACAGATTGTCGAGGACACAACTTTGAATTCTGCCGGGTTGAGAAAACTCGTGGCGCAAATCTTCGATATTTTCCTCAAGTCCTTTTTGAATCAGGTCGGCATATTCGGCGCGTTGCATTGGATCTCCTGAAAACCAAGTCTACAATTGATCCCGCAAATTTCAACCTGAGCCCATGCATTCCGCATGATCTATCATTGGGGTGTGAGACCGCTGCAATCCCTCCGCTGATGAGAATTTTGATCGACTCGACCCAGATTCCTTTGGGAAGAACTGGCGCGGGCGTCTATGCCGATTACCTGATCCAGCAACTTGGCTCCCTCTTGCAGCCGGACGACCGACTTTTCGTTTTGGTGCAATCGGATGATATCGAGCTCGGCCGACGTATCGACGGGCATCGGAACCTGTCTGCGCTAGCCGTCCGTTCTTCAATTTTTCGCAATCGCCTGGCGCTTGCATTCTACGAGCAGTGCATTCTGCCGTGGGTGTTGCTGTTCCATCGCATCGACGTGGTGCATTCCCTGCATTACACCTTCCCCCTGCTGTGTCCTGTTCACCGCGTCGTTACTCTTCACGATATGACCCACACGCTCTACCCGGAGATGCACACTCGCGGGCGCACCATCGCCATGTCCACGTTTGCCAAACTGGCGCTGCGCCGGGCGGAGGGCGTCCTGTTCGTCTCCGATTCCACGCGAAAAGACGCGGAGCGGCTGTTTGGGCCGGGCAGAAACCTGCGCGCCGTCACGCCGCTTGCTGTCGATCATGCGGTGTTCGATGACATTCGTCCAGCCGCAATTGACGAGACCCTTTCGCGACTCGGTATCGATCGGCCTTACATTCTTTTCCTCGGCACGCTGGAGCCGCGAAAGAACGTCGAGCGCCTCGTCCACGCGTTTGATTCGCTCGGGCCGGAGTACTCCAACTTCAGGCTGATCGTGGCGGGCAAGCCCGGCTGGCACTACGAAGCGGCCTTGGAGGCTATCGAAAACTCCCCAAATAAAGCACGCATTCAGCGGATCGGCTATGTTGCGCCGGAAGACAAAGCGCCGCTGATCGCAGGCTGCGAGTTGCTTGTCTATCCCTCGCTCTACGAAGGCTTCGGCCTGCCGGTGCTGGAGGGGATGGCCGCCGGAGTGCCGGTAATTACCAGCAACGCCAGTTCCATGCCGGAGATCGCCGGCGAAGCGGCGGTGCTCATCGACCCATACTCGACCGAACAGATCGCTGCCGCCATCGGATCCATCTTGTCCGATGAAAATCTCCGCCAGCGTCTGCGGCGTGCCGGCAAAGCACAGGCCGCCAAATTCTCCTGGGAAAAAACGGCCAGCCTCACCTGCGCGGCCTATCGGGAACTCGCCCGCACCGCGGCCGCATCGGAGTAATCCAGCCAATGCGTCCGCGCTCATAATGGAACACGTTGGCCCAATCGATTAAACAGCCCGTCAAATAGCGCACGCAGCATATAGCCGGCCTTGGCTGTCTTCTGCTTCTCCAGCAATACGACTTTCGCGCTGTCTTTTATGAGGCTCTTGAGTTCGCGAGACGCCCACTGCGTGTCCCTAAAAAGGTATCGCCGGATCAGCACCAGACGATTGCGGTTGATGTAGTAGCGGCGCTGCGGACTGTGATTCGTCGTGGACATGCGCCTGCCCAGGAACTTCTCATAGCCAATGCGGCCGAGGGAGTGTTGCAGAATCGCCTCCGGACTCTCAATCACTTTGAACCCCTGGAGTCGCATCCGCAAGCAGTACTCATAATCGACGTAGTCCATGAACAGCCGCTCTTCCATCGGCCCCATCGACCGGAAGGTGTCGGCGTGAATCATCGATCCGGAAGTCATGCAGGCAAATACATCGCCGTTGGCCGCACGGTAGGTTGGCAGGAAAACTCCCGCACGGGCATCCAGGTATCGAGGGCAGAGAATTCCGACCTTTGCATGCTTCGCCGCGCCGCGATATGCGGCGAGCATCGCCGCGACGAACCCATCGCCAACCCGGCTGTCCTGATCGAAGGTAATGATCCATGGAAATCCCAGCGATATCGCGTGGCGAATGCCGATATTCAGCGCCGCCGCAATGCCGAGATTCTTCCCGTTGCGGATGACCGTGCATCCATCCAGATTTTCCAGATCCTTCAGCACATCCGCGACATGGGCCGACGGCGTATTGTCGACAACCACCACATGGCCCACCTGCCGATGTAGTAACTCGATGTTCGCGAGAATGGCCGCCGATGGGTTATACGAAATAACTACGCCGCAAACCATAATCTTTCTTTAACCCAAAACTGTCGGATCGACTTTCCCATAGATGAACACGAGCAAAACGTGGCTGATTTGATCTTATGACTGACTATCATATCTCGACATTTTCGCAATTCGCTTTAGACGGCTGATCAATCCAATTGCATTTCCTCGTTTTGGAGACAACAGCCAGGCAAGCGCGACGTGAATCCAGTCATAATTTTTAAGAACAATTGGTAAGTGTTCTGAGTCTGCCACGGGAGAATGGGACATACCACCTGAGGCATGCGTAGCCACGACATGATCGAACATCTTCATCCTGGCATGACGCACGGCAAGTCGCTGGTTCACGTCGAAGTCCGCGAGTGCTTTGAATTGAGTATTGTACGAGGGGAAGGTATCTCGCCGATAGAACGTTCCCTGGTGGTGAAGCGTGTTTTGGAATCGAAGCAATAGTCCGCTAGATGGGCGAAATTCCAGTCCATCGTCCAGAGAAACACGGAACGATGCGACTTCGATCTCTTCCATATACGCGTTCGACAGATCCTGCACTGGCAAGTGCTTCAGCCTGTCGCCTGCATTTAGGTGCAGAAGGTAGGTGCCTGTCGCCGCCTTTGCTCCCTTATTCATCGCGTCATAGATTCCGGAATCGGGTTCGCTTAGCCAATAATCTACTTTGTGGTCCCATTGTTGGAGCAACTCCACCGTCCCATCTTTGGAACCCCCGTCGATAACGATCAGTTCGAAATCAGCCGGATCGAATGTAGACAGGTTCTTGAGGATTTCCTCCAACTCATCCTTGTCGCGAAAAACGACAGTGACTATGGACACCAGCGGCGGCTTCGCGCGGACATCTCCGCGAATTCGCCGGCCACCCTCCCGACTGATCGTCGAGTCCGGTTGCATCTCACGACTCCCCGCATGAATTGATCTGCTTGACAAGTGATTATTCTAATGGGAACCCACTGACCCGTTCATAATCAGACGGAACCAGAGACTGCCGACGCCGGACCCTGTTGACCAGTGCGCCTGTTCGTGACCCGGTGGCCATGCGAAGCCTGATTGCGCTTACCGGTTTGCGAGTAAATAAGTGAAACCATCCGCTAGACAAAACATGGCGATCAAAATGACGGGCTAACTTTGCCAAGGCGGCAGGAGTATAAAACGAAACATGCTGGCCGCTTCGAACAGCGTAATACCACCAGTTCGGCGGAATTGGCGGTGGATCCGGAATTAGCAGAGTTGTTGTCAGGACGTTGTCGGAGAGAGCAAAGGCCTGCGCAATACCCTCAAAAGGGTCCGGCAGGTGTTCCAGCAATTCAAAAGCCGTGACCAGGTCGTATCGAGTGTCCGCTACGTGCTCGAATGTGCGGGCATGTATGTTTTTGGCATATAAATCTTGCCAAAGAAAATTGAACCCACGGTCGCGCATCAGGCGAACGAAGGTGCCATGTCCGCCGCCATAATCAAGAAACTTCTTTGCTGCAGGAAAGAGCAAAGAGATCGCCGCTGCGGTAACTGTGGAGGTCTGCAGATTTCTCTGCATGACTCCCACATCGGCGGCAGCCAGTGCCTCCGTGTACGCCTCAGCCAGCCAGTATGGCTTTTCCGTTTGAATAAAGCCGCATCTTGGGCAGCGAAAGTATTGCACCTGGTACTTTTCCAGCAGCAACGCCTGCCCAAAGTTCTCCGACTCACTCTTGCAGATTCCGCAGATCATGATAGTCAGACTACCGTACCGTCGCGGGAAGCCCGTGACCGGACGGAATCAGAACATCGACCGCGGCAAGCACCTGATCCACGCTCACTTGTTGGATGCAGTGTGGTTCATCCATCGAGCAACACGGGTTGCACGGCGGCAGCGGCTCTGCCGGTTGCACGATAGCGATCCGCGGGCCACAGGGGCGAAAGCGCGCGGGAGAGCTGTCGTGCTCCAGCTTGCAAGACGAAGGAAAGAAATTCACCACAACCGTTGGGATGCCCAACGCTCCAGCAATGTGTGCCGGTCCAGAATCGTTGCCGATGAAAAGCGTCGCGTTTGCGATGACGGCAATCAATTGATGCAGGGTGGTCTTACCCGCCAACGAAATTGCTCTTTCAGGAAAGCGATTTACAAGTTCCTGACATCCGGCGGCTTCATCTCCGCTGCCGATAACAACAAACGTGGCATCGTTGCGCTGCTGGAGCTTCTCGATCGTTCCCATGAACTCTTCCGCCGGCCACAGTTTGCGCGGGACCATCGCGCCTGGGGCGAGCACAATATATTCTCCCCGGATGGCGTCCAGAGGCGGCTTAGCAAGCTCCTGCCTATGCAGTTTGGCGGCATCTTGAAGCAGCGCTATGGGTGCAGTAACGACATCTTCATCCTCAGGACTTTCGCTCCTTAGACCCACCCGGTTTAGCAATCTCAAGATGCGGAGTGCTTCCTGCTCGTGGTGCCCGCCGGCAGCCACATGTGTCAAGACACGGTCTGCGCCGACATTTCTGCCGGTGACGCTGGCCGAGTACCCATAGCGTCGTGGAGCACCTGTCAGGTACATCAGATAGGAGCCATAGGAGGGATCTTCTCCCCATCGCGCGGAAATTGCCAAGTCGTAGTTCCGATGCACCATCTGTTTCCGGTAAATCGTTATTGTGTCCAGTATCCGGAGATAGCTGGTCAATTCTGGAATCTCCGAGTTTCGATTGGGAAAACGATAAACGTCCCCCACAAAAGGAATTCCGGTTAGGAGGTCGGCGACCCTTGCGTGGACCGCAACGTCGATCATCGCGCTGGGCCATGTGACATGCAAGGCCTCCAGCATTGGCAACGTTAAAACCAAGTCGCCAAGGTTGCCATACGGATAAGAAACCAGAATCCGACGCGGCTGATTGTTGGCTCGACGGCTGGGACGGCGCAGAACTTTGAGCGAGCGCAAGACGGATACCGTTGCCATGAAGCCCCCGGCTGATGCCGGAAGATACACGGCGCGCAGAATCGCAACTTTAAGCGCCTTCGGCAATCGACTGATAAGCGCACGAACCCAGCCATCTTTTTTTCGTGTCAAGAATTCACCTTTGCTACCCTCGTGTCCATTTGCCGGAATAGGCGAGGTATATAAAATGCGTATGGCAATGCGGCAAGCACCGCGTATGTGATGACCGTGGCCCAGGGAACGCCGGCGATGCCGTAGTGGCGCGTCAATACGATTTTCGCCAGCAAGCAGCCGATTCCGAAAACACAAGCGACGACCACCTGGAATTTGACGATGCCGGCGCCGTTCAGGAACATGGCAAGCGTGTTGCCGCAATTGCTCAATACCGCCCATACAGCCAGGCCCACCATCAATAGGAAAGGGGGATGGATACTGGGCCCGACCCACCAGAGAAGCAGTTTGTTCGAGAACACCAGCATTGCCGCCGAGACGACGGTGGTGAACGCGAACACACCCAGGAGGGTGCGAGCGAGGGTTTGCCGGACCCAGTGCACATCCCCGCGAGAAATTGCCTCTCCATAGGCGGGCCAAAGCGGCATCATCAGCATGGTCACGATGGTCGCGATCACCGCGAACATGCGTTGTGGAATGGAAAAGATTGTAACGTCCGCCACGCCCAAAATGCGGGCGATGATGAAGTTGTCCGCGGAGTAGGAAACCGCCGCCACTAGCTGAAGAACGAAGAACAGGCCGCCCAGGCTGGCAATCTTCTCAATCACCTGGCGCGATACCAGGTTCCATTTGGGAAGCAAGTCCCGCCGGCTGAATCCGAAGAAGAAGGCTGCGTTCAGCCAGGTTCCCAAGACAGGCGCACCGGCAAATGCGACCACCAATGCCGCCAGGCTGAGGCGAAAATGGACGACCGCAACGATTCCGATCAGGATGAGGACACTGGAAAATATCTCCCACAAATTCGTCAGAAATCCTTGCTGAAGGCCAAGCTGGGTGCGCTGCACAACGTCGAGTGGTATGTTCAGAGCGAAACACACCACAAAAACCAGCATTGCCGGTCCCGCCTCGGCGCGGGCGGTCACTGTGGTGGCACGAAACAGATTGCCCCAGTCGACGAACCTGTAAATGGAAAAGAAAAATACCAGTAGCAGCGCGCCAATCACAGTCAACACGGCAATTCCACTGGAGATTGCTTGCCTGATTCCGTCCCAGTCGTCTTTTCCGAACGCTGTCGAAACGGTATTCAAGACTCCGTTTCCGATCCCGAAGTCCGCAAAACCTGCCATGGCGAGGACGGAACTGATCGTCATCCATAGGCCGAAACGCTCGTTGCCAAGGTAGTGCAGCGTCAGCGGGACAGTGATCAACGCAACGCCAATGCGCACGGCACGCGAGACTCCGGAGGTGATTCCAGTGACGACCGCCCGGCGATGGCGAGCAGCCGACCGCTCCCCTGGATCCAAACTGTGCATCGCAGTCGATTGCAAGTCTTTGCGCGTATCGCGCAAAATGGCGGCGACATTCATGAGCGCACGTTACCAGAAATTCTAAGTGTCATTTATTCCTTGCTCTCAAATGAGCGATGGCTATAACGGCGGACCGGGGTGGTCGCGTTAGGCATCAATTGGATACCCGGTAAAAGATTCCGTCCATTTGCAGAACACGGCCAGTGCTGGTATCTGTAAATCCCTGTTGCAACGCCCACAGGGTGAAACCATCATTTTCAAGGCGCCTAATCATCTCCTGCCAGAGGCGCTGACCTTCATAAAGGGGAACCAGAGAAAGCTCCAACATTACTCCTTTTAACCGTGGCAAGGTGTCCTTCGCCCCTTCCAGAACCTGCCATTCAAAACCCTGGGTGTCAATTTTTAGAAAGGGAGCGCGCGCGTCCTTCAGGTATCGCCCTGCCACGGCATCCAGTGTTGTTATTGGACTCATCTCCCTCTCAACATATGCCGATTGCGGCGCAGCGCTTAGGTGTGTTGCTAGCATCGGCAAAATGGAACTGCTCTCCGAATTCCCGGCAACATTAATTTCAATTTCCCCGTTACGATCTCCCAAAGCGCACCGCGAAAAGACGTTCCAATTGGGATCGCCATCGCTAGCCTTTAACAACTTACTATGGGCGGAGGAGAGCGGCTCAAACGAAATCGTTTTCCCCTTGAATCCGGCATCGCGGATTCCGGATGCGAACTGGCCTTGATTCGCGCCCACATCAAAAACCGCATCAATGCCAAATTTGCGTAGTGAAGAAGACAATTGTGCTGCAGGTGAAGCCAACGGGTCGAACCGCCGAATGTCATACCCGAGTTTTCGCAACGTATATCTGATTCCCAAACTCATGATTGCGGAGGCCTCCCTGGAACTGCCAGAACCTCAATTCCGGGTATATTTTTCGAATGCCGTGATGGGAGCGATATGAAACGAGAAAGCAATATGCCTACTCCTTGCGCTCGAAGGAACGGTAGCCGTTTCTGCGGACTAGCTCGTCGCGTTTCGCTTCGACCAAATCGGCCTGGACCATCTCTCGGACGAGCGCCTCAAATCCTATGCGCGGTTTCCAGCCCAGCCGCTGGTGGGCGCGGCTGGCATCGCCGAGCAGCGTTTCCACCTCCGCCGGCCGGAAATATCGCGGATCGACCGCGACGACTACTCGCCCATTTTCATCGAGGGCCTGCTCGTCCACGCCGTTGCCTTTCCAATGCAGCTTCAGCTCCAGGTCCGCGGCTGCGATGGTGACAAACTCACGCACACTGTGCTGCTCGCCGGTGGCGATGACGAAGTCTTCCGGAGCCTCCTGCTGCAGCATCAGCCACTGCATTTCAATGTAGTCGCGCGCGTGGCCCCAGTCGCGCAGGGCGTTCAGGTTGCCCAGATAGAGGCGGTCCTGCAGGCCGACCTTAATGCGAGCCAGCGCGCGGGTGATCTTGCGCGTCACGAACGTCTCGCCGCGATTCGGCGACTCGTGATTGAAGAGGATTCCGTTGCATGCGTACATGCCATAGGCTTCGCGGTAGTTAATGGTGATCCAGTAGGCGTAGAGCTTCGCCACGCCATAGGGAGAGCGCGGGTGGAATGGCGTCTGCTCGGTCTGCGGAGTCTGCTGGACCAGCCCATACATCTCCGATGTGGACGCCTGATAGAAGCGCGTCTTCTTTTCCAGCCTCAGGATGCGGATGGCCTCCAGCAGCCGCAGCGTGCCGACGCCATCGACCTCCGCGGTATATTCTGGCTGCTCAAAAGAGACCGCGACGTGACTTTGCGCGCCGAGGTTGTAGATTTCATCCGGCTGCACCTTCTGCACGATGTGGATGAGACTGCTGGAGTCGGTCAGGTCGCCATAATGCAGGATGAAGTTCCGGTGATCGACGTGCGGATCTTCATACAAGTGATCGATGCGGGCCGTGTTGAACAGCGAAGTGCGGCGCTTGATACCGTGAACTTCGTATCCTTTTTGTAGCAGGAATTGGGCCAGATACGCTCCATCCTGGCCTGTGACACCGGTGATGAGTGCGGTTTTCTTCAATTTGTCACCTGGGTTGCGACGGGCTCGGTGGAAGCAGTTTCGGCGGACGCAATCTCGCCGAGCACAGCGGCGAGCGAAGCCTTCCAGTCCGGCAATCGGCAATCGAAACTCTGCGCCAATTTAGCGCAATTGAGGCGCGAATTTTTCGGACGCGCGGCTGGAGTTGGGTATTCGGCGGATGCGATTGGCGACACGTGCGACAGCTTCGCGCGTGTCGCGGATATACGTCCATACATACGAATGGCCTCCTCCGCAAAGCCGTACCAGGTGGTCTCGCCGCTCGCGGTCAGGTGGTAGATGCCCGATTTGTCGGGCGCCGCGGAGCCAGACGATTCCGGTAGCCAGCGCTTCGCAATCTTCAACGTTGCCGCCGCAATGTCCTGCGACCAGGTCGGCGCGCCGGTTTGATCGGCGACGATGCGCAGCTCGGGTTTTTCCGCCGCGAGCTTGAGAATTGTCCGCAGGAAATTCTTCCCTCTCGCGCCGTAGACCCAACTGGTCCGCAGCACGAGATACGGAATGCCTGCTTCGGCGAGTGCTTGCTCTCCGGCCAGCTTGGTTCGTCCATACACGCCCAGCGGATTCGTGGCGTCCTGTTCCATATAGAGCGTGAGCTTGGCGCCATCAAAAACATAATCGGTCGAATAATGAATCATGGCGGCGCCGATTTGCTTTGCCTCCGCGGCCAGCGTTGCGACCGCATCCGCGTTGATGCGCTGTGCCAACTGCGGCTCATTTTCTGCACGATCGACGGCGGTGTAGGCCGCTGCATTCACGATTAGATGTGGGCGGACGGCGCGCACTGTGGTGCGGATGGAGGCGTCAGACGCGAGGTCTAACTCCGCGCGGCTCGTCGCCGTTACGTCTCCAAGCGATGTCAGCGCGCGGGCTAGCTCCCAGCCGACCTGGCCATCTTTTCCGGTGAGTAAAATCCTCAAGCGGTTTGGCGATGGTTCGCTCATCTTTGCGCCTCGCTCATCCTTCGGCCTCGCGCAACACCTGCAACAGATAATTTCCGTAACCGCTCTTGCCGAGTCTGGCCGCCAGCCGCTCCATCTGCGCCGCTGTGATATAGCCATGGTGATACGCGATCTCCTCCGGGCAGGCGACTTTCAGACCCTGGCGCTTTTCAATGGTCTGGATAAAAACGGCCGCATCGATCAGAGAATCCTGCGTGCCGGTGTCCAGCCATGCAAATCCGCGCCCCAGCACTTCCGTGTGCAATTGTCCGCGCTCCAGATACCAGCGATTTATGTCGGTGATCTCCAGTTCTCCGCGCGAGGAAGGATGCAGCGACTTTGCCACCTCGACGACCTGTTGGTCGTAAAAATAAATACCTGTGACGGCGTATCTTGACTTGGGGTGCTGTGGCTTCTCTTCAATTGAAATAGCCCGCTGCTGCGCGTCGAACTCCACCACGCCGTACCGCTCCGGATCATGCACGGCATAGGCGAAGACGGTCGCGCCCTGGTCGCGTGCCGCCGCATTCTGCAGCATGCGCGAAAGATCGTGACCGTGGAAAATGTTGTCTCCGAGCACCAGCGCGGAGTTGTGCCCGCGCACAAAATCTTCGCCAATTAAGAAGGCCTGCGCCAGCCCGCCCGGTTCCGGTTGAACCGCATATTGAAAGTTCAGGCCCCATTGTTCGCCGCTTCCCAGCAATGCTTCAAACCTAGGCGTATCGCTCGGCGTCGAGATGATCAGAATGTCCCGAATGCCGGCCAACATGAGCGCGGAAAGCGGGTAGTAGATCAGCGGCTTGTCGTAGACCGGCAGCAACTGTTTGGATGCGGCAATGGTCAGCGGATAGAGGCGCGTGCCCGAGCCGCCGGCGAGAACTATTCCTCGCATCGGGCGACCTCCCGATCCGCGTAGTTTTGCTGGATCCATTGCTGGTAGGCGCCGGTCAGGACGTCTTCCGTCCACGCGGAGTTTTCCAAATACCATTGCACCGTCTTGCGCAGGCCGGTGGCAAAATTCTCGCGGGGTCGCCAGCCAAGCTCGCGCTCCAGCTTGGTCGCGTCGATCGCGTAACGTCGATCGTGCCCGGGCCGGTCTTTCACGAACCGGACCAGTTGCTTATGCGGGCAATGTCGCGATTCCGGCCGCAGCTCGTCGAGGATCTCGCAGATTGCTTCCACCACTTCCCGATTGCTGCGCTCATTTCTTCCGCCTACGTTGTAGGTCTCGCCCGGCCTGCCCCGCTCCAGCACCAACCGCAGCGCGGCGCAGTGGTCGCCGACATACAGCCAATCGCGCACATTCAGCCCGTCGCCATAGATCGGCAGCGGCTTGCCGGCAATGGCGTGAGTAATCATGAGCGGAATCAATTTCTCCGGGAAATGATAGGGACCGTAGTTGTTGGAGCAGTTGGTGATGATGGTGGGCAATCGATAGGTATGGAAATAGGCGCGCACCAGATGGTCGGACGCGGCTTTGCTGGCCGAATACGGACTGTTGGGAGCGTAGGGAGTGTCCTCGCAAAAGGCAGGATCGTTGGGCCCGAGCGAACCGTAGACCTCGTCTGTCGATATATGCAAAAAACGGAAGCCATCGCGGTCTTCCTGCCGCAACTCAGAAAAATATGCGCGCGCCGCTTCCAGCAGCACGAAGGTTCCGCGGACGTTGGTCTCAACAAATGCTTCCGGCCCGGCGATGGATCGGTCCACGTGACTTTCGGCGGCAAAGTGCAGAATTGCGCGCGGCTTATGCTCGCGCAGCACCTGATCCATGCGCGCGCGGTCGCAGATATTCGCGCGCACGAAGGTGTAATCCGGATGTTTAGCGACGCTCTGCAGATTGCGCGGATTGCCGGCATAGGTGAGGCAATCGATATTGACCAGCGGCCCGGCAGCATCTTCATTGGAACGCGCAAGCCAGTCCAGCACAAAATTGGAGCCGATAAATCCGGCCCCGCCCGTGACTACAATCGGCGCGTGCATCAGAAATTCACTCAATCGTAAAGCCTGTCAGACGATTCTTGTGCCGCTGCCGCGCTGCGTTCACCCGAAAAGCGAACAGAAACCGCACGGCAAAACCCAGTCTACCGGATAGCGCTCGCGAGATCGGTTCTCGAACCACTCTCGGTCTTCAAGCAGATTTACGCGAATCCAGTAAACTTCTGCAATGGAAACGATTGCGACCGATTTGCCGGGCGTGGTTCGATTGCGGCCGCGGCTGTTCGCCGACGACCGCGGCTGGTTTGCGGAGACCTGGAATGAGCAATCTTTTCGCAATGCCGGGCTGCCATGCCGTTTCGTGCAGGACAATCAATCCCGGTCCCGAAAGAATGTTTTGCGTGGATTGCATTATCAGCTCCAACAGCCGCAGGGCAAGCTGGTTCGCGCGGTTGCCGGTCGCATCTTCGATGTTGCCGTCGACATTCGCCGGTCGTCGCCGAATTTTGGCCGGTGGGTCGGTGTCGAATTGAGCGCGGAAGTGCCGGAAACCCTCTGGATTCCGGCGGGTTTCGCCCACGGATTCCTTGTCCTGTCGGATTCGGCCGACGTGCTCTACAAGACGACGGACTTCTATTCCGCTCCGTCGGAGCGGACGATTCAGTGGAACGACCCGTCGTTGGCCATCGCCTGGCCGCTGTCCAGCCTCTCGGGCGAGCCGATCGTGTCCGCAAAGGACGCGGCCGGAATGCCCTTTGATCGCGCAGAACTGCCCGACTGACTGTAATTCCGATCCCGGATCAACGCGCTCTTCCCGCTTCCCAAAGCTCCCAAAGTATTTGAAAACACGATGATTCCGCGCGGAGCCGCGCCATCGAAATGCCCCGTTTCGGGTCGGGAATCACGTGAGTACTCTGATTTCACACATTTGTAAAGAGTACCAAAGTTTTTTTGTCGTTTTGATTCCTGAAATGGGTTAGACTCAGGCAGAAATCCACATGGCAAAAACCTGGTTCGGCGATCAAGTCGCGCAGAACTGCCTATTTTCCCGAGGTCCACGATGATCCTCCAATGCGCTGTCCGCCACTTCGCCCGTCGTTCCGCCAATGCCGTTGTGAGTGCCGCCTGCGTCGCCGTTATGTTCGCGGTGCCCAGTGCGACCCGCGCTCAGAACCTGTTCGAGCCACCATCGCCCACCTTGTCCGCGGGCAAAACTCCGCAAGGCGTTGCCGCAGCCGATTTCGCGCGTTCTGGATTGCAGAGTCTGGTCGCAACCAACAGCGCAAGTGCAAATATGCAAGTATACTTGGCGACTGCTCCCGCGACTTTCGCCAGCGCGCACGCGTACAGCACCTGTACGGGCCCCAAGGCGGTTCTGGCAACGGATGTGAATCAGGACGGCTATCCCGATATCGTGGTGGCCTGCCCAAGTTCCAACGCCGTTCAGTTGTGGGTCAATGCTGGAGCGGGTAGCCCCGGGTCCTTCAACGATCTTGCGAATTTCACGGTGACCGATCCGGTCGCGATGGCTGCGGGCGATTTTCTCGGCACCGGCACCACAGACCTAGCGGTCGCCACCGGAACCGGCGGCCTGACGATCTATGCCAACGTTGGCGGTACGGTGGTCACCAATACAGTGCCTCTTACCGGGACCCTGACCGGCATCGTCACCGCGGACTTCAACAACGATGGCAAGCTGGACCTAGCCGTCTCTGACAGCGCCAACAATAACGTACATGTTCTTACTGGCAACAGCACCGGCACCTTCACTTTGCTCGGAAGCTATTCGACGGGCGCAGGCACAAAGCCGAACGGCATCGTAGCCGCGGATTTCAATCACGACGGCAACGTCGACGTAGCAACCATCAACAATGGGAACAACACCGCGACCGTTCTGCTGGGAAGCGCCACCGGTGCCTTGACGGTGCAGGCGGCCCAGGCGACCGGCACCAACCCCATCGCTATTTCTGTCACAGATGTCAATAGCGACGGCAAGCCGGATTTGGTTGTCTTCGACTCACCTACCGCATCCACCGGGGAGGTGGACGTTCTTCTGGGGAACGGGAACGGCACATTGCAGACGGCGTCGATCGCCAGCCTGAGTTTCGTTCCCGGCACGCTGGCTGCTGTTGCGGACTTCAACCAAGACGGCAAACCCGACCTTGCGCTTACCGCGCAGACCAATAACCAGGTCAGCCTGATGCTGAACAACACTCTGCAAACCCAGTATCCGGACGGCCGCAGCTTCGCCGCGGCGCACGCGCTGACCAACGGGTATGGCAATATGGCCGACAGTGTAACCACCGGCGATTTCAACAAAGATGGCCTGCTCGACATCGCAGTCACATATCTTGAAGACAATGTCGTCCGCGTGTTAACCAACAACGGCAACGGTTTCAATACAGCCACGGCTTATCCAGTCGGCCAGCAGCCCTACTGGGTGGCTTCCGCGGATCTAAACGGCGACGGCTATCCGGACCTGGTCACCGCCAATACCACACCCAATGCGGCGGCCGGTACCGTCAGCGTGCTGCTGAACAAGGGGAGCGGCTGGAATGGCGCCTTCGGTGCCGCTGTCAGCTATCCTGTGGGGAAAGATCCCTATCAGGTAGCGATCGGCGACATCAACAACGATGGTTATCCGGACCTGGCTGTCACCAACTATGCGTCCAATTCCGTCACCGTTCTGATGGGATCGAAAACCGGTGCTTTCACAGTGTCCCCGACCACGCTCTCCACCTGCACGAATCCATATGGAGTTGTGATTGGAGATTTCCAGCACAACCACTATCCCTCCATCGCGGTGAGTTGCTATGGCTCCGCGCAACTGGAAATTTTCCCCAACACCAATGGAACCTTCGGCTCGCCTAACATCTACACGACGGATACCAATCCGTCGTCTCTCGTCGTCGGTGATTTCAACCGTGACGGGAAACTCGACATCGTGGTCGGAAACACCACCGCCAATGTCATCGACTTCTTCGCCGGCAACGGAAACAACACCTTCGCCGCCAGCGTACAAAGCCCTTCACTGAACTTCCCTGACTCTATTGCGGCGGGCGACGTCAACGGCGATGGCATCCTCGACATCGTCGGCGTAGCGCCCAACTACAACGACGTTGTAGTCACCCTCGGCGTAGGCGACGGCACATTCGGCACCTTCGACCAGCGCTCCGCCGGAGAATTCCCGGCGGCCAAGCAGCCCTGGGCAGTGGCCTTGGGCGACTTCAACAACGACGGCCAGCTCGATATCGTCACCGCCAACACGTACAACCAGGTCAACATCGCCAGCCCGGCCTACCAGCAGCGCTACATGACGGAATATCCGGCAACTCCCGCCGGCAACCAGAGCATCGACGTGCTGACCAACGCCTCCGCGGCCAAGGTCAGTCTCACCACATCGCCGACTTCACCGATTCCCGCCACCAACACGAGCGTGGTCCTGCAAGCGACGATCCAGGCCGCCTACAGTGGACCCACCCCAACCGGCTCGGTCATCTTTGAGTTGGAGATGCCGGACGGGTCGACGGAATTAGGTTCCAGCTCCTTAACCGATGGCGTAGGGTCGTTCGACGCCGGACACCTTGACAGCGGATCCTACCAATTCACTTCCCTCTACTCGGGCGACTCGAACTTCCAGCCGGCGACAGGGGTTCCGCTGGCAATCACAGTGGCGGCGACGCAAAGCGTGCCGTCTTCCGGGACCACCTGCAATGGGACATATACCGGCACATACCACGGAGGAATCACAGTCTCGGCCGGCCAGAGCTGCAATTTCATAAGCGGAGGAGTGGACGGAAGCGTTACGAACAATGGCGGTACTGTGACGTTCACGAACGCCACAGTGGACGGGAGCGTGACGAACAATAGCGGCAGCCTGACGTTGACGAACGCCACAGTGGACGGCGCTGTGGCTGTCAACGGGGGCACGCTTACGATAGGACCGGGTTCGACGATTCACGGCAGTGTCGCCATCAGCGGACTTAGCGGTCCCAGCTCGATTTGCGGAGCTGCTATGAGCGGCGCTGTAACCGTGGGCCCAAACACTATCCCGATCATGTTCGGGGATCCACCGTCATGCGCTGGCAATACCGTCAGCGGCGGTGTAACGATTGACGGCAACTCATCCGTGGACGTGTTCGACAACCATATCAGCGGCGCGCTGACCTGCACGGGAAACACCTCGATTACCGGAGGGGGAAACACGGCCAGCTCCAAGACGGGGCAGTGCGCAACCTTCTAATGTACCTTCGCAATGCCGGAGCGCGAGGCTCCGGCCCAACGGAGCCTCGGCAAAGGCCTCCGAAGATGCACGCTTATGACGACCTGATTCCAGAGACTGTGCCATTTTTGCCGGTATCTCTTGGATTACCGCCTCATGTGAGATCTTGCCGCTCGCCCGCGAGCTGTCTTCTGGCAGGTAAAGGCTTATTTTTTAGAGGCTTGCCGACCACCCGGCGCGGTTCGCGGAAATCTGATTCTTCTAACTTTGTAAAGAGTACTAAGGTTTTTTTATCGTTTTGATTCCTGAAATGGGTTAGACTCAGGCAGCAATCCACACGGCACAAATATAGACAGCCTTTCGGAGTCGTTTTCCGGTCGTGAGGATTTGCCGATCTTAGCCCGTCATTCCGCTGGAAATGTTCCGAATGGCTGGCCGAATCCGCAGGGTATGGTTGCGACGCCTTGCGGCGTTGACACATTTGCGGCGCAGGCCTGGTGCGCAGTGCGCACCCACCTGTCATTCTCCAGCCGCTTTTTGCATGGACCGGAACCGCACCGCCAGGATTCGACGGTCGTTCCGGATGATTCAGCGACTGGTTGACCAGACCGGTTTGAACCGGACCGGCCGCCAGATCGCGCATAACAGTTTATTCTCCCGAGGTTCATGATGATGCTCCGATCTGCCGTCCGCCATTTCGCCCGTCGTTCCGCCGATGCCATTGTGAGTGCCGCCTGCGTGGCCGGCCTCTTTGCCGCCACCAGCGCAGCTTATGGACAGGGTCTGTATCAGACCCCTAAGCCAAACCTGAACACATCCACCACCCCAAGCGGCATTGTGTCCGCCGACTTTGCCCGGTCGGGGTTTCAGAGTCTGGCGGTCACCGTTAGCAGTGGAACAGGTAGAACCTCAGCAAACGACGTCGAAGTGTACCTTTCCACTGGAACGTCGGGCTTCGGTTCGGGAGTCACCTACGCAACATGCGCGGGACCCACGGCCGTATTGGCGCAGGACGTGAACTCCGATGGATATCCGGATCTCGTCGTTGCATGCCCCGGTGCCGGCACTGTCGATGTGTTGTTAAATAACGGAGCCGCAGGGCCTGGCACATTCGGCGCCGCCACCGCGTATACCGTGTCCGATCCCGTGGCGATGGTAGCCGGCGATTTTACCAACAATGGCCAGACCGATATAGCTGTCGCGAGCGGAAATAATGGCGGCATAACGGTCTTGTTGAACAACAAAGGCTCGTTCACTACCGTGACCAGCGGGGCGACGGGCACCCTTTCCGGCATCGCGGCGGGTGATTTCAATCACGACGGCAAATTGGATGTGGCCGTGTCGAACAGCGGCTCGACCACCGGCAACGTGCGCGTTCTTTTTGGCAATGGAAACGGCACCTTCACCAGCAATGCGACCTACACTGCCGGCTCGAGGCCTGGCGCAATCGTAGCAACGGACTTTAACAATGACGGAAACGTCGATCTTGCGGTGAGCAACGCCGCCAGCGATACCGTCAACGTTCTTTTGGGAACGGCTGCAGGCACATTCGGCGCCGCCAAGTCCTATGCGGCGGGGAACGACCCGATCGGTCTCGTCGTGACGGATGTCAATAGCGATGGCGCTCCGGACCTGATTGCGTTGGATTCACAGCAGGTAGGATCGAACTCGACCGCGGCCGGCGCTACTTCGGTCCTTCTGGGCAATGGCGATGGAACCATGGCAACGGCCCAAAGCTCGAATTTGAGCTTCGTGCCGGGCGCGCTGGCCACGGTCGCCGATTTTAGCCGCGAGGGCAAACCGGACTTCGCCATCACACAGCCCGCCAACAACCTGATCTCTGTGGTGCTCAACAATACCCTACCCACCGCCTATCCGGACGGACGGAGTTACACCGCAGCGCGCGCATTGACCAATGGCAACGGAAATATGGCCGACAGTGTCGCCACCGGAGACTTCAACGAGGACGGGCTCCTCGATATCGCGGTCTCCTATCTTTCCGACAATGAAGTTCGCGTGTTGACCAACAACGGCAACGGCTTCAATGCAGCGACAGCTTATGCTGTCGGCCAGCAGCCATACTGGGTGGCTTCCGGAGACCTGAACGGCGATGGATATCCCGACCTGGTCACTGCTAATACCACACCGAATGCGGCGACCGGCACGGTTAGCGTGCTTATCAACAATGGCAAGAGCAGTCCCGGCACCTTCAAGGCCGCCGTCAATTATTCTGTCGGCAAGGACCCCTACCAGGTGGCCATCGGCGACCTGAACAATGACGGTATCCCCTATCTGGCCGTCACGAATTACGGATCCAACACCGTTACAGTCCTGAAAGGATCGACGGCTGGAACTTTCACTACCTTGACGACTTTGTCAACTTGCGTTAATCCTTACGGCGTTGCGATCGGAGACTTTGCGCATAACGGCTATCCCTCCATCGCGGTGAGTTGCTATGGTTCCGCGCAGATGGAAGTTTTCCCGAACAATGAAAACGGGACGTTCGGCACACCCGTCGTCCTGACGACCGATACGAATCCGGGAACCCTGGTGGTCGGAGACTTCAACCGTGACGGCAAACTGGACATCGTGGTCGGCAACACGACGGCGAATGACGTTTATTTTTTCGCCGGCAATGGGAACAATACCTTCAATGCCGGCGTGGAGAGCCCTTCGCTTAACTTCCCGGCCACGATTGCGGCGGGCGACATCAACGGCGATGGCATCCTCGACATCGTCGGCGTAGCTCCGAACTTCAACGACGTCGTAGTCACGCTTGGAGTCGGCGACGGCACCTTCGGCACCTTCGACCAGCGCTCCGCCGGAGAATTCCCGGCAGCCAAGCAGCCTTGGGGTCTCGCGTTGGGCGACTTCAATAACGACGGGAAGCTCGATATCGTTACCGCCAACACCTACAATCAGGTCAACATCGCGCTTCCCGCGTATCAGCAGCGCTACATGGCGGAATATCCCGCCATTCCCGCCGGCAATCCGAGCATCGACGTGCTTTCCAACACCTCGGGCACCAACATCAGCGTGGCTTCCACTCCCGCCTCTCCGCTTCCAGCCGTCAACACGGGAGTTACGATCCATGCAACTGTGTTGCCTACTATAAGCGGGGCAACACCTACCGGCTCCGTCATCTTTGAGGACGCAACCGGCGCCCCGGTGGGTACGGGTCCCTATGACCTAACAGGTGGAGTAGCGACATATAGCGTTGGCCATCTTGGCAGCGGACAATACCTGTTTACGTCGCTTTACTCCGGCGATGCGAACTTCCAGCCCAACACGGTTTCCGGCAGCAATGCCATGATCACTGTGGCTGGAACACCGGTCACTCTTGTCCTGAGTGCATCGTCCGTCGATCTTGGTTCTACGTTCACCGCGACCGTCACTGTTCTCGGAAATGCGACCACCGGCAGCTATCCACACGGTACAGCAACGATCTATGCCGTATCGTCGGGGGGCACAACTTACAACCTCGGAACCACTATGGCACTAGCCCAGGATGGATTTGGCAGTAATGACAGCAGCCAGTCGATCAACATAAAGGCCGTTGCCCCGGACCTGAATGTCGGCACCTATGAACTCTATGCCGTTTACAATCCCTCCAACGGCACCTATGCGCAGGGATCTTCCTCAAACGAGCCGTTAGCAGTGATTACCGTAATTCCAACCTCAACAAGCATCACTTGCACCGCTGGAGTCTTTGGCGGAACCTGCACATCAACAACAACGGTGACGGCTACCGGTGCTCCGGTCCCCATAGGAAGCACCATCAACTTCTCCGGAGCTGCGACAGGAACGGAAACGACCAACGCCGCCGGACAGGCGACGATTGACTACTCCGGGGTTTTTGGATCGTATACCATCACCGCAACCTTCCCAGCGCAGAACGGTTATGGTACTTCCAGCAACAGCACAACCGTATTCTGTTTCATCATCTGCGGCTTGGATCGCCGCAGCCCAACCGTCACCCTGAGTCCCTTTAGCGGGCTGGGAGTGAACGAAAAGTCGTCGGACCAGCCAGCCGGATTGAATAGGAATCAGCCCGGATCCTTGTCTGTCTTTTAGCCAACCGCCGGGCGGTCGCTCAATGCGACCTCCCGGCCCGAAGATTTAACTATCTCGTCGCAGTCCATTCACAAGCCTGTAAAACAAAGCCACGCAATTTGCGTGGCTTTGTTTCGTCATACCCCTCCATCCCGAACTCGCAGCCGCCAGTCCGCATTTCCTCTGATTTGTCTCTCCGAAAACCCGGCTATCTTCCCCGCCAGTTTGCGCATCCTAGGACAGCACGGTGTCTCGCACCGCGACCGGAAGGGCACGTCCGGACTTCGCAATCAGTAACAAAACATTGGTAACAACGATGTCTATTCCGATTCTCCTCCATGCAATTCGTGAAATACTTTGGCTCCCAGGGGATCGCTGACAGCGGTCCTTCGACACGCAACGGCTTATTGAACCTAAGTTGAGGTCCGTCATCATGGGTCATACAGTGCGCAATCTCTTCCGTGGAATCTCCGCCGCAACTTTCGCCGCTGTCTTTGCAGTCTCTGCAAGTGCGCATGCACAAACAGTATTTCAGCCGCTTACTGCTCTCAACACCAAGAGCGTCACGCTGCCCGCGGGCACAACCCCGAAAGGCGTCGCGGTCGCGGATTTCAACCACGACGGCTATCCGGACCTTGTAGTCGCCAACTTTGCCGACACAAGTCAGGGCACGGACGGATCGATCAGCGTCTATTTGTCCAACAGTGCGGGCGTTCTCCAGGCGCCGGTGAAATATCCCACCTGCGGTGGTCCGACGGCGGTACTGGCGGAAGATCTCGATCTCACTGGATTGCCGGACATCGTGGTCACCTGCAACACGCCGACTTCTAACGTGATTCAGGTGTTTCTGAACCTCGGCAATGGCACATTCGATCCAACTGAGGGCAATGGGACGACCAACATTGTGCTGGGCACCGGTAAGGGTCCGGTTTCGATCACCTCCGGCGACTTCAATAGCGACGGTCACCCCGATCTGGCTGTTGCCGACAGCGGCGATGGCACGGTCACGCTCTTCCTCAGCAATCCAGCCAACAACTTTACCTACTACACCGTGCAGACCCTTCAAGGCCTGGGAACTCCGACCGCCATTACAACGGGATATTTCAACTCGACCGGACATCTTGGTCTGGCGGTTACCGATAGCTCCACCAATACCGTCCGAATTCTACTCGGTGATGGAACCGGCGATTTCGCGCCGATCAGCACCTCACCAACGGGGAAAGATCCCAATGGCATCGTCGCGGGCGATTTCAATCAGGACGGCAACACCGACCTTGCGGTGGTCAACGCGGGCGACGGAACGGTCAGCGTCCTGCTCGGCCAGGGCAACGGAAGCTTCGCCAGCACCACTCCGATTTCTGTAGGCCCCAGCACCGGTACCGGGGCCAGCTCAATCATCGCACTCGATATTTACGGCACCGGCAATCTCGACCTGATCACGGCGAATACGCTCCAGAATAATGTCGCGGTGTTGATCAATACCGGCAATGCGAACTTCCAGGCCGCGCAAGACTACGCTGTTCCAAATGGCCCCGCCTATCTGGCTGTGGGAGACTTCAATCGCGATGGCAAGCCAGACCTGGCTGTGACGCAGTCCACCGGTAACACGGTTTCGCTGCTCATCAACAACACGCTGCCCACGCCGGAACCCGGCGGCCTGAATTACATTACTCCGCACACTCTGACCCACGGCCATGGAAACATGGCGACCGGGGTCGCAACCGGCGACTTCAACCACGATGGCTATCCCGATATCGCCGCCACGTATTTTGAGGACAATTCCGTGCAGGTACTGACGGGCAGGGGAGGCGGCAACTTCAATACTGCGACGGTCTACCCGGTGGGCAAGCAGCCCTATTGGATCACAGCCGGCGATTTGAATAACGACGGTTACGACGACCTGGTCACCGCGAACACGACCGACGGAACGATCAGCATCCTAATGAACAAGGGCGATGGTAGCGGCACTTTCAATGCTGCGCAAACATTGACCGTCGGCGCACTGCCGTATCAGGTCGCCATCGGTGATTTGAACGGCGACGGAATCCCCGACATCGCAGTGGCCAACTATGGGGACAACACTGTCACCATTTTGTATGGGCCGTTCAATACCCCGTTCCAAACCATCCAGGCGCTGCCAACCTGCACCAATCCTTATGGAGTGGCGATTGGAGATTTTCGCCACACCGGGCAGAACGACATCGCCGTCACCTGCTTCCATACCGCGCAGTTGGAAGTGTTTCTGAACAACGGAATGCTTCCGTATCAACCGCCGGTGACACCGACGACCTTCCAGTCAGGGGCACTCTACACTACCGATGTTGATCCCACGTCTCTGGTCATCGGCGATTTCAATCGCGACGGCAACCTGGACATCGTGACGGGCAATTCAACCGCCAACGATGTCTCCTTCTTTGCCGGCAACGGCGACGGGACGTTCAAAAGCGCAGTCAACAGCTTTGCGCTGAACTTCCCGGACTCGATTGCTGCGGGCGATTTCAATGGCGACGGCATTCCGGACCTGGTGACGGTCGCGCCGAATTTCAACCAGGTTGCCGTCCTGCTCGGCAAAGGCGACGGCACCTTCCAACCACGAATGGAATTTCCTACCATCGGCGGGTCTTCGTCTTCCGTTCAACAACCATGGGCCGTGGCGTTGGCGGATTTCAATCGCGACGGCAAGCTGGACATCGTGACCGCCAACACGTTTAACCGCGTGAACCTCACGATTCCCGCCTATCAAACGATGTACATGAACGAATTTCCGCCCGTGGGCGGGGGGCATCCAAGCCTGAGCGTGCTGCTGAACGGCTCGGGGACGAACATCTCGTTTACGATATCGCCAAGCGGAACGATTCCCTATGGTACGCCGGTCACCCTGACGGGAACGGTTGCGCCGACTCTGGGAACGACGACTCCTACGGGCAACATGATCCTTGAGGACACGGATGGCACTCCCATGGGACCGATACCGTTGGATGCCAGCGGCTCAGCGTCCCTCACCGTGGCCAACCCAGGCAGCGGCATGCACCAGATTACGGCGCTCTATTCCGGGGACACGCTCTACCAGCCGTTCACAAAGACAGGGCCAGCCTTCAAATTTACCGTTTCCGGAACGATAGTCGCGCTGACGGTGTCGCCGAACCCGGCCACTCCGACCTCGGTGATTTCCTACTCGGTCGTCATTGGAACGGCGGGAGCCAGCAACAACAATCCCATTGGAACTATCACGCTGTATGGGATCCTTCCCAATGGCACGGTGGTCCAGGTCGATGGTCCCAATCCGGTTGGGACCGCCGGTAAGGGAGGGATCACAAACTTCTCGAAGACGCTGGGCTCCGGGTACCCGCCGGGGAATTATTATCTATACGCCGTCTTCAATCCGACTGTAGCGAATGGCAACCCGGCGGGCAGCTCGCCGCAGGTGCTGGTCATAGACCAATAGCGTGAAGGAGACGCGGAAAAGAAGCCGCATATCAAATGGTATGCGGCTTCTGTTTTGACAGGCAGGTCTATCCAGCCACGCCGATCACACTGATCATGCGGCCGGTGAAGCCCTGCTCGGCGCGGTGGGAGAAAAAGCGCTTGGTATCGCAGGACGTACAGAATCCCAGTGCGTGGATGGCTTGCGATCCGATGCCGGCGTCGAGCAACTGCCGCCGGTTCGCTTCCATCAGATCGAGGTGTAGATTGGGGCCGAGATTGCTGTGTCCAGGCGCACGCGCGGTCAGGAACAGCATGGGATATTTTTCCTTGATGGGATCGAGATCGAAGACCTCCTCAAACAGGGCATCCGCGTAGGAAAACTGCGATTCAAATTCGGCGCGCACTTCCTCGCCAACGGAATAACAACAACGGCCGATTCCCGGGCCGATTGCCGCCGTCAGATCATCGGGATGGCTGCGGAATTCCGCCCGCATGCGCCCCACTCCGCGTTCCACGATGCGCGCCAAGGTTCCCCGCCAGCCGGCATGGAAGGCCGCGACAATCCGCTGCCGCACATCGGCGATCAGCACCGGAATGCAGTCCGCCGTCTGAATGCCGAGCAGCGTTCCCTGTTCGGTCGTGATCGCTCCATCGCCACGGAGAAGCGAGTCACGATCGTTGGAGGGATGGTCTTGCGCTACGCGATGGACGAGTCCGGAATGAATCTGCCGAAATAACTGGAGCGTTTGCAGGGAGGTTTGCATTCTGTGCGATTTTGCAGCGATCTTGACGCGAACTGGCGGAGCGTCTCGTTTTAGAACGGCATTCAGAAAAAGCTCGCGATTCTTTTCGACATTTTCACGCGAATCGGCTGCCGTAAAGCCCAGATTCAGGTCTCCGCAGCGCGCGCCAGGCTGGTAAACGCCGGAAATTCCTCCGATCCGGGTGCTGAAGCCGTGCACCAGCCAGCTATATTGCTTCCACTCGGGTATCCGCAGAACAACTGGTTCATTCGGCGCAGGCCGCGGCTTGGCCGCAACGCGCGTGGCATCGGTTCCGATGCCTGGATTTCCGGCTTTGAGCGATGGTTTTCTATGTTTGCCGCGTTTTAGACCGCCCGCCGTAAACAAAGCGTCGATTTGCCGCAAACGGTCCTCTGCAGACGCGGGTGTTTCTTTCTCTTTCACGATTCAATTCTAAGCTGGGAATCGCCGAGCGGAGATCGCCACGCGCAGAGACACGAGAAGGAGGACGCGAAAGGCCCGCAATTGCGGGCCTTGCATCGAGGCTAGCGGAGGTTGGGAGTCGACGAGGATTTATGCGATGGGAGCCGTCTCCGAAGAAACGACACGAATTATGCGAGAACAGCGAAAGGAGAACAGATAGTAGGATGCCTCATGACTTGTCTACCGTAGAAGCAAGCAGAGGGCCAAACGCTGTCATTCGCTGAGAAAACAATCTCGCTGCGGTGCGTGCCACCCATTCGGCATGAAAACAAAGGCAAATCACTCGTATCGAAGGAGTTGTCGGGAAAAATCCCGATGTCGTTGGAAGGAAAACGGCTTCCCACAAACTCCGTTCGGGTGAAGGAGAATGTGGAAAAGTAGGCATCCATCTACCACTATTGGATAGCAGATTTCTCTCGGACATTCCCATCCTGAGCCAATTTCTCGGCCTCATCCAACTGCATCTGCTTGATTTTATTCAATAGTGCTTTGTAGCTGATCTGCAATCGCCGAGACGCTTCGCGACGATTCCAGCGCGTCGCCTCCAACGTTTCCTGGATAGCTTGACGTTCCGCCTGCCATGCGGCACGGCGGCCAACCTCCAGCAACGACAGGCCCGCGATTGCCGCGCTTCCGGCTTCTCCCACTGATGGCGACTCTGGACTTGCGGGCTTTTCGCTGCTTGCGGCGCTCGCGCGGACATTGTGATTGGAAAGCTCTCGCAGGATCTGCGTCTCGCTGCCCACAATGACAAAGCGCTTGCAAAGATTCTCCAGCTCCCGAATATTGCCCGGCCATTCGTATTCCAACATGCGCTGGACCACTTCATCCCCGAGCGCATGCAGCGGGCGCGAATATTGCTGGGCATATTTCTTCAGCAGGTATTCGGTAATGACCGGGATTTCATCGCGACGCTCCCGCAGCGGCGGCAAAAAAATGGAGACGACATTAATGCGATACAAAAGGTCTTCGCGAAACAGACCTTCGCGCACCCTTTCCTCGAGCAGCTTGTTGGTCGCGCACACCACGCGCACGTCCACGGAGATATCGCGCTTCGCTCCCAAACGGGAAAAACGGCCGTCCTGCAGAACGTGCAACAATTTGGCCTGGAGCATGGGATGCATCTCGGCAATCTCATCGAGAAACAGCGTGCCGTGATCGGCAAGCTCAAATTTGCCAGGCTTGCTGCGGACCGCGCCGGTGAATGCGCCAGCCTCGTAGCCGAACAATTCACTTTCCAGCAGATCGTGCGGAATGGCGGCGCAATTCACCTTTACAAAAGGCTTGTGCCGGCGGCGGGAATGTTCAAACAGCAGCCGCGCTACGATCTCCTTGCCGACACCGCTTTCGCCGCGAACTAATACGGTGACGTCGGTGCCCGCGACTTTTAGGATCATCTCGCGAATCTCCAGCATTCGCGGGTTGGAACCGACCATGACGGGAGGCTGCAAAGCCGCATTCCCGCTTCCCGGGGACCCTGACTGGCTTTCGCCGTTAGAGACCGCGCCTGTAGATGGCGGTGGATTTGCGTTTCCGTGATCATTCCAGATGGCGCCGGGGTCCGGTGCGTCAGCGGTGTTGCGCAGCCGGTCCAGTACAGCCTGTGCGCGTTCCGTCATGATAGCGGCATCCATGGGAACCCTCCAGATGTCCTCCGCGCCCATGCGGGAAGCGGCAAACCGCAGTTCCTCGGTCGGCTCGGCGAGAATCAGGATGGTCGGCAACTGTGGATGACGTGTGCGGAGCTGTTCCAGTGCTCCCAATTCACGATCCTGCTCCAGCACCAGCAATGCCGGGGCACGCTGTTCCAACTCTTCCATTAAATGTTCCGCCGAGCGCACCTGGACCATGGAGACGGTAGCGCCCGCCTGCATCAGCATTTGCGCGACAGACGCCGAATGCGCCGTGTCGAGCACGGCCAGTAAAACTTGGACCTGAGCTGCAGCCATGAGAATAGGTGATTCTAATTTTAGACCTCAGTCGCGCATTCGTGTCGTTCCGGGTCAACTATTCCAATCGAAAGGTACCCTAACGGATTGCCGCGACCGTTATGACCGGGAAAGTAACTCATTCCCCTGCCACCTGAGTGAGATGCTCCACTTGGCTTCGCAGACGTGCGGCAAACTGTAGATGCGTCTCCTCCGCGGCGCGCAGAAGCGGCTCGCCTACAGCGACGCCAAGGCTGGCGGGGCGCAGCCACCCAAGCCGGCCCCTGTGATGCGACGCTTCCCACAGACCTGCCAGCGCGACCGGTACGACCGCCGTGCCGGACTCCTGCGCCAGCAGACTGATTCCAGTCTGAAACGGCTGCAACTTGCCATCGCGCGTGCGGCGCCCTTCGGGAAAGACGAGAACATTGAAGCCGTGATCGAGCGCTTCCCCAGCGTGAGCAAAGCTTCGCCGCAAACCTGGGCCGGCGGGAAGCGGAAACACATTGAACAGCGCGGTGATCAGAAAAGCCTGGATGGGCGCGATCCAGCGCGACGGCCCTCGCTTGCCTTCGCCGCCAGCTGAAAGCCGCGCGCGGCGCCAGCCAGTCAAAAGCTCGGCGGACATGGCGACGGACATGTGCTGCCGCACGCGCGGCGGAAGGGCGTACAGCACGAGCGCCACATCGATCGCAGTGACGTGGTTGCAGACATAAATCGAGGGCTGTTGCGGCAGGCTGCCGGCATTCGATTGCACGCGCGGATTCCCTAGTAGCGCGACCAGCGGGCGCATCACACATTCGACAAATAGCACGCGAACCGCCTGCGCGGGCGCGGTCCAGGGCCAGTGCGGATATTTTTCGCGCGATCCAGATTCCATTCCCACCCTTTGCTGCGCAAAGGATGGGGCAACCAGATTTTCTGGATCGGTTGATTGGATATTTTCTGCCGGTGTATCGATCCTTGGCAGTTGCTGCAAACCCAGGTTAGCGGAGTTTACCCTGAGCGAAGCCAAAGGGCGAACCTGAGGCACCCGCGATAGCTTTCGCAGATCGCCTAATGTTTTCGCGGCGGCGATTGCTTCATCGCTGACGGCGACGCCGAGCTGCTCTTCGATTCCCATGGCGAGCTGCATGCCGCCCAAACTGTCGAGATGAAGATCGGTGGCGAGTTCCGCGGAGTCGTTCAAGCCTGCGGCGGATTGGCCGGTGATCTGGGAGAGCAGGCGCAGCAATGGATCGTTCGAATCGTGCACGAGAGCAGGCACAGACGACGCGGCTTCCGCGCCCAATTGCCGCTCTACCCACGCTGCGACCTCGCGGCGCAGCAATTTCCCCGCCGAGTTGCGCGGAAATTCATCTGCGGGCCAGCGGAGCACCGTGCGGATTTGCTGAAACTCCTGCAGGGTGCGATTTGCGCCGGAGCGAATATTGGCGAGCGCTTGCTGCACCGCCGTTTCGCCTTCATCTAACTCGCCTGATTCGAGAATGACAGCGGCGACCGGTTCCGGCCCCAGCGGCCCATTCCAGCCGACGACCATGCAGTCGCGAACTCGGGGCTGGGCGCGGACGGCTGCTTCCAGGTCAGCGGGATGGATGTTCATTCCGGAAGCAGCGACGATGACATCGCTTTTGCGGCCGACGAAACGTACCTGGCCGGAGGGATCGACCGTACCTAGATCGCCGGTGTGCAGCCATGCGTCTGTGCGAGCCTGGAATTGTCCGTTTTGCCAAACTCCCGCCGCGATCATCGGCCCGCTTACGAGGATTTCTCCATCTTCGGCGACACGCACTTCGCGTCCGGCAAGAGGCTTGCCGATGCTGCCGCGCGAAGTATGAAACGGATGGTTCAGCGTTGCCAACGCGGTGGTTTCCGTCATTCCATAGCCCTGCACAAGCACAAAACCGAGAGTGTTCCAGAACTCCTCAACATCTTCCGGCAACGTGGCGCCGCCGGAGACGAATGCCCAGAACTTCCAGCCGAAGAGGCGATGGATGCGGCGCGTGTGCCACCATCTCCACCAGATGCGCTCGTGTCGAATTGCGGCGAGGCGCGTCGGCAATTGTGCATCATCGGCAAGCAAATATCCGCGCAACAGTTCCAGCACGCGTGGAACGACGACAGCGACGGAGATGCGCTCGCGGTGGATGCGCTCGATCAAATGTCCTGCGACCAGCTTGTCTTCATAGCGCACTTCCGCCGCAAGCAGCGGAGCGACCCACAAACCCATGAACTGGCCGAAGACATGGCTCAATGGCAGCGTGTGCAGAAAACGCAAGGGATGCACCCAACGCTCATAACGCAGGTATTTTTTTATCTCGCGCTCCAAAACGTCCGCGCTTGCGAGCACATTTCCGTGGGTGTGGACGATGCCTTTCGGCGCGGAGGTTGTTCCGGAAGTGTAAAGAATTTGCAGCGTCGTATCCGGGCCGAGCGAAGGATCGGGATCGAACGTCGGCTGTGCGGGCAGCGCGGACGCAAGCGTATGCAGCGCAATTTTTTCAGGCTCTCGGGGAAGCGCCTGCAGATGCACTTCGTCGCACACGATCAAGCGCGGAGACACTTCGGCGATCACGCGGGTTGCGAACTCCGCGCTTCCGGCGTTATCGAGCGGCACGGCGATGACGCCGCGCAACACGCAACCGAAGAATGCGGCCTCCCACTCAGCGGAGTTTGCGCCCCACAGCAGGACGCGCTCGCCGGGCGCGATCCCGCGGTCCGCCAGCAGACGAGAAAAGCGTCCGGCGAGCGTTGCCAGTTCGGCGTAGGAGGTAACGATGCGCCGATTGCCGCGATAGCCGACTACGGCGATTTGCTTGCCGTAGCGCTGGAAATCCGCGACGTAGGTGGCGAGATGCTTGCGCATAGTGTGATGGATGCGGTTTTTAACTTCCCCACTCAAGAAGCGGTCTCATAAACCAAATGTGTCATCCTCAGCTCGTTCGGCTGCGCTCAGAGTAAACTCCGCGAAGGGCCTAGCGTTGTTCCGGCAAACAGCAGGTTCCTCGACTTCGGTCGTCGCGGCGACCTCCGCTCGGAATGACAAAGCTATTTATGAGGTCGCTTCCAGTCAGCAACGCAGGGCTTGAGCGGGGCATCCGTGCCCGTTCTTACGGAGTAGCAGGCGCCGTAGGATCGGTGTTGTCGATGGGGCGCACGCGGATGCGATCGACGCGGCGGACCGAAGACTCCAGCACTTCGAGGCGCAATCCTGCCAGTTCGATCACTTCTCCGGGGAAAGGAATGTGGCCAGCTTCTTCTGTAATGAGGCCGCCGAGCGTAGTGGACTCGTATTCATGCGGAAGCAGCGCGACCGAATCGGGGAAAAGATCCTCCAACTGCGCCAATTCAAAATTTCCCGGAACAATGTACGAGCCGTCGGGCTGTGGCTGGGCGGTTTCTTCGAGCGTCGCGGTTTCGTGCTCATCACTGATAGCGCCGACGATTTCTTCCACGATATCTTCAATCGTCACCAGGCCGGCGAGGCCGCCATACTCGTCGATGACGATGGCCATGTGCTGCTTGTTTCGCTGCATTTCCCGCAGCAGCGTCTGAATGTTTTTTGTCTCCGGCGTGAACATAGCCGGACGGGCAATCTTGGCCACGGTGGAAGTCGCCGCATCGGAGACGTGCAGCAGGTCGTGCAAAAATGCGATGCCGATGACCTTGTCCAGATTTCTCTCATATACCGGTACGCGCGAGTAGGCGTGGAGGCGCAATTGGTTGGTGAACTCGACGAGCGTCATCTCGGCGGGCACGGCGAAAATCGCGGGGCGCGGAGTCATTACATCGCGCACAATTTTGTCGCCGAATTCCAGAGCGGAGCGGACCAGGGCGCGATCGCTTTCCTCGAGAATGCCTTCCTCCTTGCCCGCTTCAATGAGGGCTTCGACGGCTTCGGAGGGATGCTCTTCTTCCGGCGGCTCGCCGGATTCTGCGAGAGCGGCGATGGAGAGCAAAAATCCCAACGCCAGCGTTACCGGGGACACGAGGTAAAAGAGCACGCGTAAAACGCCGGCGAGCGGAGCGACCCAGCGACCGCTGGTGCGGGTGAAAAGCAGTTGCGGCAGAAAACTGCGGAACAGCAGAATGGCGAGAACGATGGCGAGGACCAATTGCGCGACATCGCTTGCCACCGGTTCTCCATGAATCTTGTGGGCGAAGAGAGCAACATCTCCAAAGATGAGCACTACAGCCGCGAGCGAAAGCGGCGTCAGCATCGCGGCGGCCTGCATGGCGTGCTTGCTGGTCATGTGCAGGCGCGGTTCCACCTGCTGCTCCCACACGTCGATATTTTCCTGAAAATCGCGAGAGAGAAATTTGCCCATCTCGGAATACAGGCGATCGATGTAGGACGAGACCGTCAGGATCGCGAGCAACAGAACGATCAGCACAAATTGCAGCACGGTCATCGGCGGCCTCCCCGATTTGCGGAGCTGCGCGCGATCAATGTAGCAGGTAGACGGAAGCGGCGGCGGAGCTGATCTTCTCGGGCCGCCATTTCGCCCGCGTCGGTTTCATGGTCGTATCCGGCGAGGTGCAAAAGGCCGTGGAGCAGGAGAATTTTCAGCTCGACTTGCAGCGGATGCCCGAGCCGCTTCGCCTGCCGCGCCGCTGTATCGAGAGAGATCGCCAGATCGCCGGCAATATTTTGCGGACCATCGGGCGCCGGGAATGAGAGGACATCGGTGGCCGCGTCTTTGTGGCGGAAGGTGCGGTTCAGCCGGCGGATCTCGCGATCGGACGTGAACAGCACGGCGACTTCTCCGGTAAGCAGCAGCGCTTTTTGCCCTCGCGCGAGGAATGAGCGCAGCGCGGAGCGGTTCATCGCGTGCTGCGCTGTGCTTTTCTCGGGAAGATCGAGCGTGATCATTCGTCGGCGCGTTCAGAATTACTATACTGCGGACGGAAAAGCAGGTTCTTCGACTGTGCCCTAGCTTCGCAAGGACTTCGCTCAGGATGACAATTTTTAACTATCATTGATTGTTTATTGCGTTTGTACGATCGGCTGCTCAGGCTTGCCGGATTGTCCAGTTTGCGGCATGGGTTCGAGATCGAGCGGCAGTTCGCGCTGGGCGCGTGTGTAACCGTCATAGGCGACGACGATCCGCTGCACCAGTTGATGCCGCACCACATCTCCCTGCTCGAAGTGGCAGAAGCGGATGCCCTCTACGCCTTTCAGTACATCGATGGCCTCAATCAATCCCGACTTGCGCGGATTCGGCAGATCGATTTGCGTGATATCTCCAGTGATGACCGCTTTCGCGTTGTTGCCCATACGAGTAAGGAACATCTTCATCTGCTCGCTGGTGGTGTTCTGCGCTTCGTCCATGATGATGAAGGCATCGTTCAGCGTGCGGCCGCGCATAAAGGCCAGGGGCGCGACTTCAATTACATTGCGCTCCAGCATTTTGTCCACGCGGTCCGGCTCCAGCAGATCGTAGAGCGCGTCGTAGAGCGGGCGCAGATAGGGATCGACTTTTTCCTGCAACGTGCCGGGCAGAAATCCCAGGCGCTCGCCGGCTTCGACAGCGGGGCGAACCAACACCATACGGCTGACTTTTTTTGCGGTCAGGGCGGCGACCGCCATCGCCACGGCCAGATACGTTTTGCCTGTGCCCGCCGGCCCGATGCCGAAAACCATGTCCGAGCTTTCGATTGCCTCCAGATATTGCCTCTGATTGACCGAGCGCGGCTGCACCATGCGGCGGATACCCGTGGAGCGCTGCTTCCCGCTTTCCACCAGGCTACGCAGGGTGATGCATTTGTCGGCGACGACCAGCTTCAGCATCCCGTTCAGCTCGCCATTCTGGAGCGTCACTCCACCGCGGCGCAGCGCCTCGTAGTCGGCGAATATCTGCTCGACACGAGCGATGGACTCCGGCTCGCCCTCGACATAGAGGGCGTCGGAACGAAGGTCGATGCGAACTTTGAGGGAATCCTGGATCAGGTGGAGGTTTTCGTCATGGGTGCCGAAAATCGGCTCGATGTTGGGGGTGATTTCGATGGTCTTCTTCATCAATAAAACCTATTGCCTCCATGTGGATTTGCGACACCAATACGGCAGGCAGCACGGACTGCCCCAGGGCTACACAGGTTGGATTGCAGGAGTGAGATTACAGATGGCTGAAAAGCTTGCCGCGATGCATTCTCTTGGAGGGTCCGCGTGAAACTCAGCGCGGAACCGATCCAGCGTCTCGTTCGCGGTGCGCGGTTTGTTCGAAGTGCAGTGATAAGCACGATGATGGGCACAGAGTAGCGCCGGAAGAAGAATGCGTCAACCGGCAAATGAAAAATACTTGCGGAGAGCAAAGAAAAGAATTCGCGCTGCAAGAATAAGATGGTTGCATCATGGCGGACATCATGCCGCAATCCGTTGAAACCGTGCTGCATGGGTCCGTGCTGGTCCTCTTGCAGTTTGATGTATGCGAGGCGATTCGGCTGGATCAGCTCCGCGAGCTGATCCGGGCGAGCACGGTCGCGCCGGCAATCCAGAAACATGCCCCGCCGGGATATGTGCGCTACCAGCGTCCTCCGGTAGTCGAACCCATCGAGCCTCTGGTGCTGGAAAGCGGCGAGCAACTGCATGGCGAAATCAAATACTACGATTATGGCGTCTTGAGCGTTGTCTTCGAGCTGGCTTTCTCGGGGGGCTGGGGAAAGCTGACGGGCCTGGCGAGCCGGTGGGTATGGGACGTCGACTTTGCGGCACAGGCCACCGAGATCGTTCGCGGCCGATTGGCGCGGGCAGCGCCCGCTTTGCTGAAGCCGTACGCGGAGTGGCTGAGCGAGGATTACCTGATCTTCCATATGCGGGAGATCGCCGGCTCGCCTTCCGTAGCCGAACTGATTCAGCAGCACGGCGCGCGCATTGCCCAGGTGGTCCGCGGAGATATGGGACAACTCGCCGAAAGCGAGTGCAATGAGGTGCTGCAGTCGCGGATTTCCTACTACGCCAACGATCTGGCCGTAATCGGATGGAACGCCGCGTTCCTCTACGACAGCACCTCGGGCGCGCAGACAGCGATCCAGTTGCTGGAGTATGCCAACTCGCAGCTGCTGGAGTTTCGGCATTATGACGACCTGCTGACGAAAGAGCTGGAACGCGTGTATACGCTGGTCGATGAAGGAACCGGAATTTTCGCGCGATGGCGGCTGGCACGATCGGCGACCCGCCTGCATACGGTGCTGCTCGACGTAGCGGAGCTGACGGAGCACGCCGATAACGCGATTAAGTTTTTGAGCGATATGTTTTCCGCGCGGCTCTACAAACTTGCGGCATCGAAAGTTGGCGTACCGGACTATAAAGACCTGGTGACGCAAAAGGTGCACACGTCGGAAGAACTGTATCGCTTTATGGTGGACCAGTTCAATCAGGGCCGAGCATTTTTTCTGGAGGTAACGGTCGTTATTATTCTGCTGATCGAACTGGTATATCTGTTCCGCGGCCGGCCATTCTAGGGTCAACCAAATGGCTCATCAAGAAAAATTCGTTTGCTGGACTTCCCCTAAAAAGCGAGTGGCATCCTAGACGAAAGCCGCAGGTCTTTCCCCCTCTGCACGTTTCCCCATCTACCCATCTCTGTCTCGGAGGTCGCGTCATGCCGTTTCCATCCAACCCTCGCTCGTCTGCAAAGTTCTCCAGCTCACTGCTTCGCAACCCCGCCAAGCTGGGCATCGCATTTCTGGTGGCCGCGGCCTGTCCCCGCGCTGGCGCGCAATCCACGGCTCCGCCGCCTGCCTACACCATCACCGATCTTGGCACACTACCCGGCGGATATCAGACTGCGATCTACAAACTTCCTGATGGACAGTATTCTGCCCCCACCGGCGGCAGTTACGGCTTCGCCATCAATGCCTCCGGCGATGTCGCCGGGTATTCCTACGCGGCGAGTGGAGATAGCCATGCCGCCCTATTTCGGGAAGGCAACGTGATCGACCTTGGCCCTGGATCTGCAGGCGGGATCAACGGCTATGATCAGGTCGCCTCCGGCCCCATTAACGACTCCGGCCAAACCGTAAACGGCACCAAACTGCCAAACGACTTCACAAGTTATTCTGAGCCACCATATGGACCCGGCAATGCAATCAATGCCTCTGGCCAGATTTCCGGCAGGACAGGTCTCCAGGCCGCCGTATACAGCGACGGCTCTGTTTATACGCTCATTCCTCCAACCGATAACTTTGCACAGGGGATTAACGATACCGCCCAGCAGGCGGGTTCGTATGACGAGTACGGCGACGGCGAATATGAGGCCTTTTTATACACCCGGACCAGCGATATATCATTTGGAGGCATTTTCACGCCTATTGGCAGGCTTCCGGGCGACGAATTCGCCTACGGCATCGGCATCAACGCAGCCGGGCAGGTGGTCGGCCCATCTTTCAATCCCATCACAGGCGTATTCCATGCATTCCTCTACACGACTTCCCAAGGCATGGTTAATGTAAACTCGCTGCTGCCCGCCGGTTCGGGATGGACGCTGACCGATGCTGAGGCCATCAACGACAAAGGACAGATCACTGGCGCGGGCACCAATCCGCAAGGCTACCAGCATGCCTATCTCCTTTCGCCGGTGTTTACGCAATTTTCCACACTGAACGCGGTGGTGGACCTGATTGGCAGCCCGGCCAGCACCTTTGCCGCGGGTGGAAGATTCACTCTCGGCACAACGAGCCACGGCATCAATCCAATAACAGAAACGACGGTCCTGCAGTTGGGTGGCAATCATATTGCCATTCCGCCGGGCTCGTTTACGCAAACCAACGGTGTCTATGTCTACAAGGGAAAGATCGGCAATGTCAGCCTGCAGGCAGTGATTCGTCCTGTTGCGGCGAATACCTTCCTGTTCGGCATCGTCGGCCAGGGCGCGGTGGGATTGCCGCCCAGCTATCCGCTCAATCTGGTTTGGACCATCGGGACTGACACTGGGACCGAGGCGATCCAAACAAACTACAACGCCGCAGGCCTGACCGTGGCTCAGGCCTGCCAGATTTTCGGCTTGACCTGCAGTTAGTGCCAATTGCGGTCCACATTCAAGCCAAAAATGGCTTGAGTAGGGCACCCGCACAGTGAAGCGGAGGACCTTGCGGTTTTGAGAGAACCGCAAGGTCCTTTGCCGAGCGGCTCACGGCGACAAACGTTCCATCGCAGAGCATTGTCTTTGCCGGTTGACCGAGGTGAAAGGGTCAACTAAAATCAAGGTTTGCGGCCCGATTGATCTGCATTGCCTTTCTGGCGGGTCTGCATTTCCATTCCAAGCCAAGACATTTTGGTTTTTGAAAGAGAATCTTTAAATGGCAAATCATGTTTCGTCTTTGAAACGCGCGCGGCAGACTGTCAAGCGCACCGCCGTCAACCGCGCCAACCGCAGCAAACTTCGCAACGGGTTGCGCGCCATGCGCGAAGCCATCGCCCAGAACGACGCGGCGGCGGCCCGCACGCAGTACAGCCAGACTGTCTCCCTTCTGGACAAGAGCGTGCAGAAGGGCATTCTGCACGACAATACAGCTTCTCGGTATAAGAGCCGGTTGAATGCGCGCGTCAAGGCGCTGGCTACGAAGAGCGCATAGATTTCTCAGTCCTACCCTTCGCGTAAAAGCTGCGAAGGATGGGACACCCCAGGCAAATTTGAAAAGCGGGTCCCTCGACTCCGGTCGCCGCGACGACCCACGCTCGGGATGACAATCCGTGGTTCACATGAACGCCTGATGACAGCCGGACAAACGGCCTTTCTACTTCTCTCCGCACAATTCTTTCAGCAGGCTGACCCAGCGGTCGCCGTAGTCGTTCCAGCCGCCCAGGTGTCGCACGCGTTCCAGCGCAGCGATGCGCATCTGCTGTTGCAGATTCGGATCATCGGCAAGTTGCTGCAGGCGTTCCGCGATCGCCTTTGGATCGCGGATGGGCACGATGAAACCTTCCCTGCCATGGGTGAACAGATCTTCGCCGCCGCAGTTGGGACTGGCAATCACCGGGCAGCCACAGGCCATCGCTTCGCCGAGCACCATGCCCCAGCCGTCTTCAATGCTGGGCAGCACCAGCGCATGGCTTGCGCTGAGAATCGCGGCCAGTTCATTGCGTGGGACCGCACCGAGAAACTCGACCTGATCTAGCGGCAGCTTTGCCAGCAGCGGACGGATTTCCGCCTGCACGGCGCCGACAATGCGCAGCCGCTTGCGGGGATGCCGGAGTTTCGCAAATGCCTCCAACAAATACGGAACTCCCTTGCGAATTGCCACCTGGCCTGCGAAGACGACACCAAATTCTCCGGCTGGCGGATCGGCCACGGGATGGAATGTGTCGAGGCGAACGCCGAGGGGAATGACGCGGATTTTCTCCCGCGGTGTGCCGAAGCCGGCGAAGCTTCGCGCGGCAAACTGCGACGGCACCACGATTGCGTCCGCCATTGCATATTGGCGCTCCTCGCGTTCCGTGTCGCGCTCGTCGAGAGTCTCAAGCGGGACATTCCAGCGGCGAAATTCTTCTTCTAGGATTTGTGCTTGAAAGCGCGCGTGGGTGGAACTGCGGTCACAAATGTATTTTCCGCCGCGCTGCTGGAGCGCACGTCCGGCATCGAGCGCCGCGCCGGAGATGGCGATGAGCGCGTCGCAATGCTCATCTGGATTACGGAGCTGCCGCGTCAGCCAGCGGTCGAACAGCAGCGCGTTCCAGTAATCCAGCGATTCAGTATATTTTCCCGGGTACAGGCCGCGTTTTGCCAATAACAGCAGCGGAGTATGGATCCACGGAAAGGTCTTTACATGCTGGTGCGGCAGACCTTCCCGTTGCAAGCGGAACCATGGAAACGTGGAATAGACGGTCTGCAGGCAGGCGTGGCGGCGAAGCTGATGCGCCAGTTCAAAATGATGGAACACTCCAAAGACGGCCTGCGATACCCGCACAGATTCTCCTTTGCCACGATAGACTCTGAATATACTCGTGGACAAATCCTATCCATTCGCAGGGCTCCGCGCTCTTGTGTTTGCTGTCTTTCTTGTGGAAGCGGCCAGCTTCGGCTTGCAGGCGCAATCCGTTTCCGTCCCGCAAACTTCCCGCGCGAGTTTGCCGGATGCGCCCGCGCAGAGCGCGCCGAACGATCAACCGCTGGGCAGCATTCATGGCACGGTGATGGACACCGCCGGAGATGTTGTTCCGGGAGCGACGGTGACCTTGATCGCGGTTAGCGAGGCCGTGTCGCGGACTGTGCAGACGAACGGCGCGGGATTTTTCACTTTCTCCGGTGTGGGGCCGGGGCAGTTTCATCTCGCAATCGCTGCGGTTGGATTTGCGCCGTGGAGCGGACCGGAAATCGTCCTGAGCGAGGGACAAAGCTACGAAACGCCACAGATCGCGCTGCAAATTGCGGCATCGAATACGAGCGTCCGCGTTGTTTTCTCATCGCCTGAGCTGGCGGAACAACAGATGCATGTGGAAGAGAAACAGCGCGTCGTCGGCCTCGTACCGAATTTTTATACCAGCTATGTCTGGGACGCGGAACCGCTGACTGTCAAGCAGAAGTTTCACCTTGCGTGGCGGTCGTCGATCGATCCGGTGACGTTTCTGGGCGCGGGCGTAGTCGCGGGAATTCAGCAATGGGACGATGATTTCAATGGGTATGGCCAGGGCGCACAGGGCTACGCGAAGCGCTTCGGCGCTGCCTATGCGGACGGCTTCAGCGGCGTGATGCTTGGAGGCGCGGTGTTTCCAGCTCTCCTGCACCAAGACCCACGTTATTTTTACAAAGGCACAGGGAGTATCCGATCAAGGGCGCTCTACGCCATTTCCACGGTGGTGATTTGCAAGGGCGACAACGGCCGATGGCAGCCGAACTATTCGAGCGTGCTGGGCACGTTCAGCGCCGCCGGCATTTCGAACTTCTACTATCCGCCGGAGAATCGCGGCTTTCAACTGACGATTGACAATGCGCTGATCGGTACGGCTTCGGGCGCCGTCGGCGCGCTGCTGCAGGAGTTCGTGATCAAGAAAATTTCGACCGGCGTGCCGGCGCAGTCGAGCAGTCCGCAGCCTTAAGGATTTATCGATCGCTGGGCGATGTGGTTTTGCCGGATTGCAGGGCATAGTAGCCTTCGCGTGCCCGCACATGCAGCGGCGTTCCGTTCTGGCGGCAATCGACGTGGATGCGTCGGTACGCGCCGTCCTGCGCGCGGTTGGTTGGGGTGTACGTAACCTCGTATTCCTGGCGCAGTTCTTTCTCAATGGTGGTGAACGCTGCCTGCATTTTGCGGCCATTGTGACCGATCTCAAACACAGTTCCGCCGGTTTCCTTGGCCAGCTTGTGGATCGGCGCCGCTCCAGAGAAATCCAGCATTCCGTAAGGCCCGGGGTCGGAGATGAGCAGCACGTACACGATAGCGTCAGCCTTTTGCGCCGCTTCAATGGCGGACTTCAGGCTCTCCTGACTGCCTTCATCCTGACCGTCGGTGAGCAGGACCAGGGCCTTGCGTCCGGCCTGATCGCGTAGGGTATCGTGGGTGGCGAGGTAAACGGCATCGTAGAGCACCGTTCCCTTGGGCTTGCCGATGGAAGGAATGGTGCCGTTAGCGTAATTGCCGGAACTGGAATTGATGCCGGCGCCGTTCATTGCCTGCTCCAGTGTGTGAAGGCTGCCGGTGAGGTCGGCGAGCAGATCGACGTTGACATCGAATGACATCAGGAATGCCTCGTCCTTCGGCTTGAGAATGGCGCGCAGAAAGGCGTCGCCGGCTCGCTTTTCGGTCGCCAGTACATTCTGCTGGCTCAAGCTGGTGTCGAGCAAGACGCCTAGTGTCAATGGCAGATCGGGCCGGTTGGAAAAACTTTTGAGCGTTTGCGGCACGTTGTCTTCGAGGACCGTGCAGTCGGATTTTTGGAGGTTCTGGACGAGATGGCGGTGCGAATCCCGCACGATGAAGAAAACATTGACCAGGTTCGTTCTGACGCGCAAGGTAGCGAGTGGCTGGGAAGGTGGAATTTGTGGAGCAACAGATACCGGCGCGGGAGAGTGCTCTGGAGCCTGAGGCTTGATGGTCCGCAGCGGTCCGCCTGCATTCGCAGAGGGCGGCGCATCGGGCGCGGGAGCGACCTGTGCCAGCACGGGCACGGCTAGTGAAAAAAACAAAACAACGAGGGGCATTCGGAGCATAGCATTTCTCATCGCACCCTTCGCGGTAAAGCTGCGAATGGTGCGGCACCGCATCCCCACTTCTCATAGATAAAGGGCGTCACACCCCAAGGGTAGCGCGAGAACCGATGCGTTCTAAACTTTGGAGCTGCGGTTGCAACTCGGCTGGGCACTTTCGGCTTCCCACCGTACAATGGAAGATAACTAAAAGAACGCCATCAAGAAAAATGCTGAAGGGTTTGGCCGGGTTATCTTGAAAACGATCGAGAATGGTTCTGCTGGGCTTTCTGAGGGGGTTTCAGTGAGGTTGGGAGCGCTTTTTTTTGCCTGTCTGCTTTGGGCGGCAGGGCCGCGGATGCAGGCCCAGCAGAACCAGCAAGCGCCAAACGCGCCTGGGGTTCCCACAGCTCCTGCCCCGCAAAGCGGCGCCGGCAATTCCAGTTCGCTGCCGAGCCTGCTGCAGAATGTGACGCCGGGCGAAGGCGCGCCGGCAGGAACCGGCAATGTCTCCAATGGAGGACAGCCGACGGCGCAAAACCAGACGGCCCCGACAGGCGCTCCGCCAACTGCGCAGCAGAGCGGGCCAAAACCCTACATACCGCCTCAGGGACAAGGATCGTCCGCAGCCAGCTATACGCTGCGAGTGCGGACCAATTTCGTCCTGGTACCGGTCACGGTGAAGGATAAATCGGGCCAGCTTGTCGCCGGGTTGACCTGGCACGATTTCCAGATCTACGAGAATGGAGTGCAGCAGCGCATTGTTTTCTTCACGGAAGACCCGTTCCCTCTTTCGGTGGCATTTGTAATCGACCAGAGCCTTTCCGCCGACACCATGCGAAAAGTGAACGAGTCGCTGAGCGCGCTCCAGGGTGCGTTTGCGCCGTACGATGAAGTCGCCGTCTACACATATGCCACGCATGTGACACAGGCGAGCGGATTTACCGGCGCTCAAAGCCAGCGCCTAACGGCCGTCCTGCAGCGGGTCCAGTCGCCGGGCCGCTACATGGAAGTCCCCAGCAACACCGGTCCGCTGGCGGAAGGCCCGATCATCAATGGGCATTATGTCGATCCCAACACCACGCCGATGCACAACGGCAATTTTATCGGCATCATTCCAAAAGAGAACCACGTGCTGAACGATGCGATCTTCCGCGCCGCGACCGATCTATCGCAGCGCGGCCGGGGTCGCCGCAAGCTGATCTACGTCATCAGCGACGGCAAGAACCAGGGCAGCAAGCTTTCCTATAAGGAAGTTGTCCGCTATCTGCTGACTAACCAGATCGCCGTGGATGGGACGCTGGTCGGCGAGTCGGCAATGCCGGTTTTGGGCTTCCTGGATCGCTATCACATTCCCTGGCAGATGACAGACAACCTGCTGCCGAAGTATGCGACGGTAACCGGCGGCATACTTGACGCGGAGCTTTCGACCAACGCCATCGAGCGCAGCTTTGCGCGGGTCACGGAGCAGGTGCGCGATCAATACACGCTGGGCTACGACAGCCACACGTCGGTGCTGGACAGCCGTTTCCGGTCGATTGAAGTGAGAGTGCTGGGGCGCGCGAACTTGAACGTAATCGCCAAGCAGGGCTACTACCCCACAGCAACCGCGAATCAGTAAATCAAATGACCGCGGCCACTGCCACGAGTGTGCTGGGCTTGATCGCAGCCGCGATCTGGGGCGCGGCGGATTTCTGCGGCGGCATGGCGGCGCGGCGGTTGAACGTCTTCTGGCTGCTTGCCATTTCCCACGCCTTCAGCTTCGCATGCCTGCTTGCGATCATCGGCTTGCTGCATGAGCGGGAACCCAGTCTGCACATTTTGAGTCTTGGATTGTGGTCGGGAATTGCAGGCGGCATCGCACTGCTGACCTTTTACCACGCGCTTTCACTGGGAGAGATGGGCATTACGGCTTCCGTCACCGGACTACTGACGGCGGCGCTTCCGGTGATTTTCAGCCTGTTCACGATCGGAGCGCCCAGCCGTCGCCAGGGTGCGGGATTCATTCTGGCGGCAGCGGCCATCTGGCTGATTAGCAGCCAGCCGGTTGCGGACCGGAACGCGGCGCGACAGGAACGGAAAAAGCTGACGCTGGCGGTAATCTCCGGCATTGGATTCGGCGCCTTCCTCATCTTTCTGCAGCAGGCGAACGGCGGAGGAATTCTTTGGCCGCTGGTTGCCTCGCGCGTGGGCAGCCTGGCACTCGCAATTGGAGGCGGGCTGGTGTTCAGCCGCGGAAGATTCACCGCAAATACGGTAGCCGCTTCGAATGCGTCCGGTGTCGGTGCGCTTTGGAAAGTCGGAATCGGGTTGACGCTGCTGTCCAGCTTGTTCGACACGACTGGAAACTTCTTCTTTGTCGCCGCGACACGCACGGGACGGCTGGATATTGCGGCCGTGCTGGCATCGCTGTATCCCGCGGCGACGATCCTTCTGGCAGTATGGCTGCTGAAGGAGCGGGCATCGCGGCGGCAAACCTTGGGCATGGCGGCGGCGCTGGTCGCCGTGGCGCTGATCTCCTGATTATTTTCCACGTCTCGGAACGAGACCCTTCGACAGGCTCAAAGCAGGACCTGGGGCATCCGGCTTCCCCAGTCATGCGGCGAGAACAGCAGATCCCTCCGCTCCGTTTTCGCCTATGGGCGAGAACTTCGGTTGGGATGACACATGTCATTTTCAAGGATCGCTCAGTCCAGCTTGAGTTTTTTGATATCGACGGTTGGCTTGGGATATTTCATCTTGAGATTTTCGAGGGCTTCCACGATGACTTGCGAGATCACGACGTTCCTGTACCACTTGTGGTCCGCCGGGATGATGAACCAGGGAGCATGCTTGCGGCTGGTGCGGTTAAGGACATCCTGATAGGCGCGCTGGTAGTCGGGCCATAGCTTGCGCTCGGCAAAGTCGGACTCGCTGATCTTCCACTGTTTGTTGGGATCATCGAGCCGCGCGGCAAGGCGCCGGGTCTGCTCGTCCTGGCTGATGTGCAGAAAAAATTTCAGAATGACTACACCGTTCGCGGCCAGCATTCCTTCCCAATCCACAATTTCCTGCATTCGCTGGTGCGCTTCCTTGTCCGAGATTTGCTTGTGGACGCGGACGACCAGCACATCCTCATAGTGAGAGCGATTGAAGATTCCGATGACGCCCTTGGGCGGAACGGCCAGATGGGCGCGCCAGAGAAAATCATGGCGCAATTCGAGCGGCGTGGGAACCTTGAAAGAAGTGACAGTGCAGCCTTGGGGGTTGACTCCGGCAAAGATGTGGCGGATGGTGCCGTCCTTGCCGCCGGTATCCATGCCCTGGAGCACGACGAGCATGGCATTTTGCGCGCTTGCGGCGAGCCGTTCCTGCAGCTTGTCCATGCGCAGCAGGTGGTCCTGCAAGTCCGATTCCGCCTGGTCCTCGGAACTATATGCGCCAGTTTCGCTGGAAGAGATGCGGGAGAGACGCACATCTGCATGTGGCTTGACGCGATGCGGATTTTTCACTTTCATCCCAGAAACCGGAGGGTGGAAACTGCTGGAACAAAACGAGCCGGGGAATACATTGCCTCATTGCGCCTAACCATGCAACCGCGACCGGGCGGCCCTACTTGAGTTCCTTCACTTCGGTGGCGGTCGGCTTGGTTGCGGTGTCGGGCTTGTCGTGGTCGTCGGAATTGCCGATACCCTTAATGCCTTCTTTGAATCCCTTGATGCCCTCGCCCAGGCCCTTGCCAAGGCCAGGCAGCTTGCTTGGCCCAAAAATCAGGAGGGCCACAACCAGAATCACGACCAGATGCCAGGGCTGTAGTAAGTCACCCATATTGTTCTCCCGCAGGCTGCTGCTAACGGTCGCCTGCCTAACCTATTCAGATGCAATTGTCGCACATTCGCGCTTTGTCAGTAGGCCAAACGAGAAAGCCGATTGCAGCGCGATCAAGATTTTCGCGGCGCGGCGCCGCGGCTCAATTGGCCGGGCCGTCTATGGGATATACGGCACAGAGCCTGCCGCGGATTTTCTCGTAAAACATCCAGACATTCTCCGCCTCTCCCATGGTCAGCCGGCGATATACCTTCATCAATGGATAGAGTTGCGATCCGGCGACGATCAGCGTGGGCACGGCAGCCACTCGTCCGGGATAAGAAGTCAGGTCCCAGGCCCCATCCCACCGCTTGCGTACCACTTCCCCGAGATACGCGCCCCAGAGCTTCACTTCCCGCTCGACGGCGCCGGAATCCGACGGATTCAGGCCGCTGGCGGTCGTGGAAAGAATCGTCTCTAAAGATTTGACGCTTTCATCGGAGTAATCGAGAGCAAAGCCGAAGCGTTCCCCCGCGATGCGCACCGCGTCGGCGGCGTAGCTCTGCATCATCTCCGCGATGGAATCGAACCCGGCCATATTTTCAGCGTAACAGCGCGACGGAAGGGGCCGCAATCGCTACGACGAGACTCTCTGCGGCTGCTTGCATTCCCTGATTTCCGCCCTGGCCGCAAAGAACGTGGCGAGGGTGGGGCAACCGGTATCCTCGGCTAACCCAAGTCGGCCACGAAGCCGAAGGAATGTTGGCGCAGCAACTTGCCGGCGTAGTGTAGGTCGCGCGCGCGGAATGCGTCGATGATCGGTTGATGCGATGTGATCGCTTCCGGCAATTCTTCCACGCGGCGCTGCACGTTCAGACGCGAGCGCATGCAGATGCCGAGTGATTGCCATGCACGGAAGACTTCCTTATTTTCGCAGTGCTCCATGATGCGCCGGTGAAAGTTGCGATTGTGGCAGGCGAGGGCCTGCAGATCGCCCGCCTGCACGGAGTCTCGCATCAACGCATATTCCTGCTCCAAATATTGGATGCTCTCATCGGGAAAGTTCGCAATAAACTCCGTGGCGGACTGCTCCAGTATCCCGCGCAATTGATATGCGTCCCGTAACTCCGTCGGCGACAATTCGCGGACGCGCGTGCCACGGTAGGGGTCGGACTTGAGCACGCCGACGGCTTCCAGCTTGCGGAGCGCCTCCCGGACCGGTGCCTGGCTCACGTGAAACTCTCGCGCCAGCGTCAGTTCCTTGAGCCGCTCGCCGGGATTGTAGGCGCCATCCATAATGCGTTCGAGGATCGTCCAGCGAATGCGGTCGTGCATGCAGTTGCGGTCGAAGCCGCCCGCGGCGCCGTTTCGCTCCTCGGCCTGCATGGCCTGGATAGTCGATCGGGTGGCAGCCTGTCGAGCAGTCAGCGCGGGCGCTGCGCCGTTGCCGTTTTCCAGGACTGCTGTTTCCTTTGCCAGGATTGCTGTTTCCTTTGCTGCGGTATTTTCCTTCATAGATTCTTTCTCTTCAAAACTCCTTCACAAAAATCACAAACCGCAGGTTCCTCGACTTCGCTCCGCTACGCTTGGAATGACAAACTCATGGATGGAAACGCCTCTCCCACTAGTCACGCGGCAACTGGCTTGTGTTCCATCCTCCGCCGAGAGCTTTAATCAACAGCACGCTTGCGGTCATGCGCCGGGTCAGAATGCTTGCAGTGGTCACCTCGCTCGACAGCACGATGCTCTGTGCCTGAATCACATTGATGTAGGGATCGAGTCCCTCCTTGTAGAGCCTCATGGCGATCTCCTCCTGGCGCTGCGCGGAGGCCACGGTCGCGTTCTCCGTCAGCGCTTCCTGCTCCAGAATGTGTAGCGCAGCCAGGTTGTCCTCGACCTCCTGATAGGCGGTCAGTACGCTTTGCCGATAGGTGGCGACGGTGCCTTCGTAATTAGCTTGCGCTTCGGTGTTCAAGGCGTGGCGCTGGCCCCAGTCCACCAGCGTGTCGGCGGCGGACAGACCAACGGACCAAAAAGTGCTGGGTCCGGTAAACCAGTTGCCTGGGCGGCCGCTCTCGAAACCACCGCTGCCGGAGAGCGAGAAATTCGGATAGTATGCGGAACGCGCAATGCCGATCTGCTCATTGGCGGCGGCCATCCTCCGTTCCGCGCCCGCGATATCCGGACGGCGTTCCAGCAATTGCGAGGGCAGGCCGGGCGGAATCGACGGCGGCGTATAGGGCGCGACGCGGGGCGGAATGGATACGGCCGATGGCGGCTGTCCGGTGAGCATGGCGATCGCGTGCTCATCCTGGGCACGGGCAACACCGACATCCTGGTCCTGGGCGATGGTGGATTCGAGCTGCGTGCGGGCCTGCTCGACCTCCAACTGTGAAGCCAGACCAGCTTGCAGAAGCTGCTGGTTCAGTTCCAGCGATTTTCGAAATGCCACGACGGTCTGATCGAGGATTCCCTTCTGCTCATCCAGTCCGCGCATCTGAAAATAATCGAGCGCGAGTTCCGCCTGCAGACTCAGACGGACGTTCACCACATCGGAGGCGCTGGCTTGGGCGTTCTCGCGCGCCGCTCGCACGGTACGCCGCACTCGGCCCCAGACATCCGGCTCCCACGTCACGTCAAGCGGAAGAGAAAAATCGTTGTACTGGTTGGTGATGCCTTGAAAATATGTCGCGCGGTTTTCGGATTCGCGCAGACGGCTGGTGCTCGCCCCGGCAGACAGAAATGGAAAGTATTCCGCGCGCTGATATTTGACCATCGCGCGGGCCTGCGTGTACTGGCTGATCGTCACCTTCAACGATTGGTTGGAGACGCTGACTTTTTCTCTCCAGCGCGTTCAGTTCCGGGTCACCGTAGATTGTCCACCAATCGCCGCGTATTTGCTGATCCGAGGGCTGCGCGGGTTGCCACCCGGCGGCCTCTTTGAATGCCGGGGTTGTAGGAGCGGAGGGACGATGATAATTCGGACCAACGGTACAGCCTATGGTCCAGAGCAGAAGCGCTGCTCCCGCAATCATCAACCCGGACCTCAAACTCGAGATCTGGGGCATCCATATCCCACTCAAGCCAACGGTGGGCTTGAATGGCGCACCCGCTGACAAGTTTGGGAACCGCGGTCTCACAGGGCACCGCCGACGCCAATCGACATGTTTTTCCCGCTGACGACCTTCACCTTTTCGTTGTCGACGATGGAGTCTGGCGGGCTCTCGACAATGCGCTGACCGGGATGCAAGCCCGTCAACACTTCAATACGCGTGCCCCAGTCGCGGCCCACGGTGATTGGCTGCAGATGTGCATGGTCCTGGCTGTCGAGGGTGACAATGCGCAGACCCTCCGAGCGAAACATGAGCGTGCTGACGGGAATGATCAGCGCCGGATGCTTCATCGGCAGTTTGAGATGGACCTGGGCGTAAGCGCCGGGAAGTAACTGCCCGTTGCGGTTGTCGATGTCAACTTCGACCGTCATGGTACGCGTTGTCAGGTCCAGAGAATTCGCGGTGCGTACGATTTTTCCGTGGAAGATCTGGCCGGGGTAGGAAGACACGTCGATGTCCGTTACCACGCCAGGACGAGCCTCCGGAACGTACATGCCGGGCACCTGAATGAATATGCGGACGATGTGCATGTTGGACACGCGGAACAATTCCTGCGGCGTGCTGGCATTGGTGGTTGTCGCGCTGCCGACGTACGTGGCCGGAGCTGCCGGTGCCTCCGTTGCTGCCGGAATCGACCAGTTGGCCGATATCCGTGTTGCGCGCGGTGACGATTCCGCTGAACGGCGCGTACACGCGCTCGAAGGACTGCATGGCGAGCATCTGATTCAAGGTCTGCTGAGCGACGGCCAGCGAAGCGGTCTGCGCGCTTTCCGTCTGTGTGGCGGTATCGATCGATTGCTTCGAGACTGCCTCTGTGCCTCGCAAACCTTCATAACGCCGGGCCGTTACGCGCGCCAGGCCGAGATTGGCTTTCGCGGTGGCGACCGCGGCGCGCGCCTGGTCCACTTGCCGGTCAATCTCCGGGCTTTCAATCACGGCCAGCAGTTCGCCCTTGCGAACGTGCGAGCCGATATCGTGCGACCAGGATTTTAGGTAACCGTTTGTCCGCGCATAAATCGGCGCATCCTGATATGCCTGAATGGTTCCGGGCAGAATAATTTCCTGCATGGGCGCGCCGGACTTGGGCTGGATAACGGAAACAGTGGGAACCGCCATGCTGTCTGTCTCTTTGCGCAGCGCGGCGCGCGCGTGCTGGCGCGGAATGATTCCTGTGATCGCGATGACGACAAAGACGATCAGCAACACGATCAGGATGGTCACTGTGCGGCGGATTGTATGACGCGTCGGTTCCAGCGATAGCCGCTGCGAGTCCGTTTCCGGTGACGAGGCGTTCGCCGCGTCCGGGGCTGCGCGATTTCGGTCGTTCTCAGTGTTGCTCATTGCGAATCCTCCGCAATTTCATTTCGTTGAGGCGGCTTCATTACGCGTCCGGTTCCGGATGTCCATGCGGCCGTTGTTCCTGTCTTGCACCTGCGGTTTCCTTCGACTTGCCGTGCGCGATGCTAAAAAAGACGGGGACGAAAAACAGCGTGGCGACCGTGGCAAACATCAGGCCGCCGATAACGGAACGCCCGAGCGGCGCGTTCTGTTCGCCGCTGTCTCCCAATGCCAGCGCCATCGGCACCATGCCGATGATCATGGCCAGCGCCGTCATCAGAACCGGACGGAAGCGCGTGAAACCGGCCTTGACTGCCGCTTCAATCGCGCTGGAGCCGCGTTCCATTTCTTCCCGCGCAAAACTGACGACGAGAATGCTGTTTGCCGTCGCGACGCCCATGCACATGATGGAGCCGGTCAACGCAGGCACGCTGATGTGCGTATGCGTCAGAAAAAGAAACCAGACGATTCCAGTTATCGCAGCAGGCAACGCGGCAATAATGATGAATGGGTCGAGCCACGATTGGAAATTGACCACGATTAGCAGGTAGACCAGTCCGATCGCGAACAGCAGCCCGCTGAGAAGGCCAACCGTGGACGAGCGCATGGTGAGAATCTGTCCGCGAACGACAATCCGCGAACCGCGCGGCAAATGCTTGCTACTCTGCGCCACGATCTTGTCCACCTGACTTGCGACCGAGCGCAGGTCCGTACCGTCCACCGAGCCGAAAACATCAATGACGGGCATAACGTTGTAATGGCTAACCGTCGAGGCCTCAAAACCGCGGTCCAGGCTGGCCACATTGGTCAGAATTTGCGGAGGCATCCCGCTCGTGCCGTTTACCGGAATATTGCGCAGATCCTGGAGCGTGTCCATGCGATACTGCGGTTCCTGCACCGCGATGTCGTAGCTGACCCCGTTCTGCCAATCCAGCCAGAATTGCGGCGAGGTCTGAAAGCTTCCGGCCAACGCGGTCAGCACGCTATTGGCAACATTGGCCTGGGACAAACCGACCTGCTGCGCCTTGGTACGGTCTACGTCCACGGTGAAATCCGGCCTGTCTAAATTTTGCTGAATGTGCAGATCCACGGCGCCCGGCACATAGCTCAACTGGCGCATCATCGACTCCGCCACTGCATGATTGGCATCCACATTCGCGCCAATCACCTGAATGTCGAGCGGCGCGGGCAGTCCAAAATTGAGAATCTGATTCACAATGTCGGTGGGAAGAAAATAAAATGTGACGCCCGGGTATGCGTCGGCTAGTTTCGTCCGCAACGCGCGAATGTAGTCTTCTGTCGGGCGGTGATTTTTGTTCAGCGCCACCATGATGTCCGCGTCCCAGGAGCCGATCGTTCCGGAGTTGCTGTAGGAAAGATTTATGCCGCTATACGGCACGCCAATGTTATCGATCACCGAGCCCAGCTCGCTTTGCGGAATTGTTTCCCGAATCGTCTGGTCGATTCTGTCGCACAACGCCGCCGTGTCCTCGATGCGCGTTCCGGTGTGCGCGCGCACGTGCAGCTTGAACTGTCCCGCATCCGCCTGCGGGAAGAAATTCTGTCCCAGCCAGGGATAAATGACAAGGATTGAGATAGCGCAGACGGCAAAAAATCCCGTGATAAAGATTCGACGATGATGCAGGCAGACAATCAGAGTTTCCCGATACCCGAGGCGCAGGCGTTCAAACTTGTCCTCAAACTTCATCTGCCAGCGAACTAAGGGATTGCCGCTGTTCCGCCGGCGTTCCTCGTGGCCCTCCTCATGCACGTGCAGCAGGTATTTCGCCATGGTAGGCACAATGGTGCGCGATAGAAAATACGACGCCAGCATGGCGAATACAACCGCTTCCCCGAGCGGAACAAAGAGATATTTGGCCACACCGCTCAGGAAAAACATGGGCACAAACACAATGCAAATCGAAAGAGTGGAGACAAAGGCGGGAACGGCAATTTCCGATGCGCCATCGAGAATGGCCGTCTCGATCTCCTTGCCCATTTCCAGATTGCGGTTGATGTTTTCGATTTCGACGGTGGCGTCGTCGACCAAAATTCCAACCGCGAGCGCCAGGCCGCCCAGGGTCATGATGTTGATGGTCTCGCCGAGCGCGCTAAGGACGATCAGCGACACCAGAACCGACAAGGGAATGGAGACGGCAATGATGAGCGTGCTGCGCCAACTGCCAAGAAAGACGAGGATCATGATCGCCGTAAGGCAGGCTGCAATGATCGCTTCAATTACCACGTCGTTAATGGCGGCACGAACAAAGATGGACTGATCGTCGAGGGGACGGATCTTCAGTTGCCTCGGCAAACCAGCCGCTGCTATCGGCAGAATGCGGCGGACATGCGCGACGAGCGAGAGGGTCGAGACGTCCCCGGACTTTTCAATGGTCATCAAGGCGGCTCGCTGGCCGTTCACCCGCACGATATTGGTCTGCGGCGGAAAGCCATTGCGTACATGCGCCACATCTCTCACGTAGATGGTCGCGCCGTTGGCGGTCTTGATAGGAAGATTATTCAGCTCCGCGATCGTGCGCGGCGCGCTGTTGGTCTCTATCTGATACTCGTAGGCGCCGATCTTTTCCGTGCCGCTGCCAACGATCAGGTTTTGCGCGGTGAAGGCGTTGACTACGTCCGCCGCCGAGAGACGAAAGGCCTGCAATTTCGCGCTATCGATATCGACCTGTACCTGCGGCTGTTTGCCTCCATACGGCCAGGGAATCGCGGCGCCCTGTACCGTCGCGAGCTGCGTGCGCAAGAAGCTGTTGGCAATGTCGAACAGTTGCTGCTGGCTGAGCCCGTTGCCCGAGAGCGCTAATTGCAGCACCGGAACGGAGGAAGCGTTGTAGGTGATGACGAGCGGCGGCGTGGTTCCGGTAGGAAATTGGCGCAGCAGCGTCTGCGAGATGGCCGTCACCTGGGCGAGCCCGACTTCCACATTGGTTCCGGGATGGAAATAAATCTTGGAGACGGAGATGCCCGCGAGAGCGTCGGACTCAATATGCTCCACGTTATCGACTGTGGTGGTAACCGCGCGCTCGAAGTTGCTGGTGATGCGTCCGGCCATTTGGTCCGGAGACAGCCCCGTATAGTTCCAGATCACGGTGACGACCGGAATGTCTACGTTAGGGAAGATATCCGTCGGCGTACGCAGGATAACGATGACGCCCAGGATGGCGATGAGCAGCGAGAGAACAACAAAGGTGTATGGCCTGCGAAGCGCGAGGCGAACAATCCACATAGAAGGCAATCCAATCCGGCGAGCGGAATCGCGGGGTTGTTGGGGGAAAAATGTGAAAACCGAAAGCCGGGAAGAGCGGGACGACTAACGTTTATCGATAATTCATAGAATACCTCAATATCTCCTCCCACTGAAGCCAATCCCCGGACTTTGAGCCAATCCATGGACTTTTAGTGCGGAACCAATCGTGTGGGCCGCACGTATTGTTGACTATCTACACGCGAAAGTGTAGATAGTCATAGTATGGGCAAACCAAGCGATCTGGTACAGGGCACGCTCGACCTGCTTATTTTGAAGACGATCTCACTGGAGCCGAAACATGGCTGGGCGATCGCCAAACGCATTCAGCAGATATCGAACGAAGTTCTGCAGGTGCAGCAGGGGTCGCTGTACCCCGCGCTGCATCGGCTGGAGCAGCAAGGGTGGATTGGCGGCGAATGGCGCGAAGCCGAGAGCGGACGGCAAGCGAAGTTCTACTCGTTGACCGTTGCCGGACGGACGCAATTGGAGCGAGAGATGGAGAGCTGGAATCGGCTCTCCAGCGCGATCAACCTGGTGGTTGAGACTGCGTAGGGTCGCCTAATGATTCTGTGTCCCTGAGGTTGTCTTGGCGACCGAAGGGTCTTGTGGCTTTCGGCAAACAGCAGGTCCCGTGACTGCGTCCGGTCGCCTTGGCGATTGGACTCCGCTCGGGATGACAACTTTGTTGAATCGATCGAACTCCAGCATAAAGGAGGAACGCAATGCGCTGGCTCGCCAAGTTTCGCATGGTGCTCTTGACGCTATTTCGGCGTCGAGCGGGAACGGAACGGCTCAACGATGAGCTCGAATTTCACGTGCGGCAGCAGATTGACGAGAATATGGCGCGAGGCATGAATGCCGACGAGGCACGCTCGGCGGCGCTACGCAACTTCGGCAATCTGACGCTGGTCCGCGAGCTGGCACGCTCGGAGTGGAGCTGGGGCTGGCTGGAAAAATTTGGGCGCGATCTGCGGTATGGCGCGCGGACGCTGCGCCGCTCTCCCGGGTTTTCCGTGATTGCGATTCTGGTGATGGCGCTGGGTATCGGCGCGACGGCATCACTGTTCACCATTGTGAATGCTGTACTGCTGAAGCCTCTGCCGTTCCACGACCCCGACCGGCTGGTCATGGCGTATGAGCATTTTCGCGCAGCGGTCAGTAATGCCGGCGGATTCAACTATAACTGGGTCTCAGCGGCGGATTTCCGCGATTGGCGCGCACAGACGCACAGCTTTCAGGACATGGCGGCGTGGAGATTGTATGGCTTCAATCTGATCGGGGAACATGCGGAATTGCCGGAGGGTGTAGCGGCTGCAGGTGGGTCCTGGAACCTGTTCCATTTGCTCGGCGTGCCGATGGCGCTGGGCCGTTCTTTTACCGCAGAGGAAGATCAGCCGGGCGCGAACCATGTGGCGATCCTCTCGTGGAGCCTATATCAGCGGCGTTTCAACGGCGATCCTTCCGTCCTCGGCAAACAAATTCGACTGGATACAGTTCCCTACGCCGTAGTCGGCGTGCTGCCGCGCTGGTTTACGTATCCCGATGCGACAGTTCAACTCTGGGTGCCGTATGCATCTACTTTTACGCCGGAGCTGTACGCTCGCCACGATGCACATGGGAGCCACGTAATCGCCCGACTACTGCCCGGCACCAGCGCCGCCGCAGCCGTCAAGCCAGTGAGCGCTGTGCAATACCGGCTGCATCTTGCCAATCTATCGGCGCCCGTAGCGGAAGATGCCGTGACGCGACCAATGATAGACGATGTGGTGAAGGACATAAAAACTCCGCTGATCGTCTTGCTGTGCGCGGTGGGGTGCATGCTGCTGATTGCCTGCCTGAACGTCTCGAACCTTCTTGTGGCACGTGGCGCGGCACGGAGAAAAGAGGTTGCAGTTCGCGGGGCGCTGGGCGGCAGCCGGGTAACGCTCATTCTGGAGCAGATGACGGAGAGCCTGCTGATTTGCATCGTGGGCGGAGGTCTTGGGTTGCTGCTCTCTCTGCTGGCGACGCATTGGCTCGCCAGCCATTTGCCCGATCTTCCGCGCGCCAACGCGATTCACGTGGACGGCACTGTGTTGGCGTTCTCGCTGGGGATCGCGCTGCTGGCTGCCTTGATCGCCGGCTTACTGCCGGCCCTTTCGTCTACGGGCAAAGATGTTTTTTCAGCGCTGCAGGATTCATCGCGCGCCGTAGGCGGCAGCGCGTCACGCGCATCGCTGCGCAAGATTCTGCTTTCCGCGGAGATCGCATTGACAGTCATTCTGCTGGTTTCTGCGGGCCTGCTGTTCAAGAGCTTTCTGCATCTGCGGACCGCCGATCTGGGGTGCGTGACAGATCATGTGCTGACGATGAAATATGGTCTGCCTATGAAAGAGTACGACGCGAGGGAGAAAGTTATCGCGTTTCACGAGTCGTTGCTGGAACGCGTGCGACGCCTGCCCGGAGTGCGCGCCGCGGCACTGGTCTCCACTCCGCCAGGCGACGGTTATGAAAATGACCGTGTCTTTACCATTCCATCGCGGCCTTCCACCAGTTTTCAATTACAGGATGATGCCCTGATTCGCTGCGCCGGTCCCAATTATTTCCATGCGATGCAGATTCCTCTGCTCCGCGGCCGCGTTTTCACACAGCAGGAGCGCCTCATCCGCGAACACTATATCGTCGTCAGCAAGATGTTCGCCGATCAATTTTTTCCGAATGCCAATCCCATCGGAGAAGACATCAGCATTCTTTGGGGTGGCAAGATGATACCGGAGAATTTCGAGATTATCGGCGTGGTCGGCGATACAGTTTGGGACGTGGCGCAGCCGATCATGGCTACGGTATATTTCCCAATTCTTTCTGGCGTTCCCCAGGAGAGTAGCAATGCCACGCTGGTGGTGCGCACGGCAGGCGATCCGCTCGCCATGTCGATTCCAATCCAGAAGCAGTTTGCCGCGCTCGATCCATCCCTGCCCATTTCCGACATTCTCACGATGCAGCAGATCGTGAACAAGTCGACCGCCGGCCAAAGTTTCAATGCGACCCTCGTGCTCGCCTTCGCCGGGCTGTCTCTGCTGCTGGCCGCGATTGGTCTCTACGGAGTGCTGTCGTATCTGGTCACGCAGCGGGTGAAGGAAATTGGCATCCGCATCGCGCTGGGCGCGCAGCGGTCGCAGGTGCTCAGCCTGGTTCTGCTGGATGGCCTGCGTCCTGTCTTTGTCGGATTGGCGATTGGGATTGCAGGCGGAGTTACCGCAGGCGCGCTGATTCGCTCCATGCTGTATGGAACCAGCCCACTCGATCCGCTGGTTTTTACCGCGATGGTCGGCTGCCTTTTGCTGACCGCGGTTGCAGCGTGCGTTATTCCTGCGATTCGCGCATCACACATTGACCCCATGCAGGCGCTGCGGGCAGAGTAGCGACAGCTGGTGATCCGGCCCCTGTCGGATTGGTCCTTTCGAATCCCACTCTAGCCGCAGAGAACGCGGCTAGAGTGGGGCACCCGGCAGATTCCCTTCGGGAATGACAGACAAGAAAAGCAAGGACCCAAAACAGTGGCGCGTCGCTGGTCATTTGTTGCAGGCAAGATTCCCGGCTGTTCGTTATGGAACCTGTTGCATCCAATGCAAAAGTGAAATGGCGGATCGAAAAACCGCGGAAGGTAGTGCCATGGTGACGCCGTCACGGATTGAAGACTACGCGCTGATCGGCGACTGCGAGACGGCGGCGCTGGTTTCGAAATTGGGATCGATCGACTGGCTATGCTGGCCGAATTTTTCCTCACCGGCATGTTTTGCCGCTCTGCTGGGCAACACGGCAAACGGGCGATGGCTGCTTGGGCCGAGCGGCGCCTATCGGGCAACGCGGCGCTATCTCGACCACACGCTGATTCTGGAAACGACATTTACCGCGCGAACAGGCAAGGTCCGCGTGACTGACTTCATGCCCATTCGCGGCAAGCATTCCGACGTTGTGCGGCTGGTGCGCGGCGTGGAAGGCCGCGTGGCGATGACGATGGAGCTTGCGCTGCGGTTTGACTACGGACGCAGCATTCCCTGGCTGCAGCATCGCCATCGGCACGATTACTCCGCCACGGCGGGTCCGGGAACGGCCTATCTGCGCACGGCCACCGAGGTGCAACTTCAAGACGGCAACATGGTGGCTCAATTCGAGGTGAAGCGGGGACAGACGATTCCCTTTATGCTGACTTACGCTTCTTCCATCGAACCGATTCCGGAGCGGATCAATCCGAAGCTGGCGCTGCAACAGACAAAAAAGTTCTGGATCAAGTGGAGCGCGCGCGGCAGCTATCAAGGCAAGTGGACGGCGCAGGTGGAGCGGTCCCTGATCACGTTGAAGGCGCTCACGTATGGCCCGACCGGCGGGATTATTGCGGCGCCGACGACTTCGCTGCCGGAGCGACACGGCGGCGCATTGAACTGGGACTATCGCTATTGCTGGTTGCGCGATGCGACCTTCACACTGCTGGCATTTTTGAATGCAGGCTACAAAGACGAAGCCGCGGAATGGCAGAAATGGCTGCTGCGCGCTGTCGGCGGAGAGGCGTCGCAGATGCAGATCCTTTACGGGCTGGCGGGCCAGCGGCAGATCAACGAATCGGAGATTCCGTGGCTGCCGGGCTACGACAAATCGCGTCCCGTGCGCATTGGAAATGCCGCCTCGGCCCAGTTTCAACTTGATATCTTCGGCGAGGTCGCGGACGCATTGTTTCAGGCCAGGCAAGGAAACATCCATAGCGATACCCGCGATCTGGAAGTACAGGAAAAGCTCGTCGAATATCTAGAGACGGTATGGCAACGGCCGGATCAAGGGATGTGGGAGGAGCGCGGCAAGCCGCGGCAGTTCGTTTATTCCAAGGTGATGGCGTGGGTCGCTCTGGATCGTGCAATTCAGAGCGTCGAAGCCCCCGAAATGAAAAATCCGCCAGTATATCCAATTGCCCAATGGAACGGCACCCGGCGGGAGATACACGAAGAAGTGTGCAGGAAGGGGTTCGACGAGAAATTGAATACCTTCGTCGTGCATTATGGGTCGAAAAAAGTGGATGCCTCGTTGCTGCTGTTGCCGCTGGTAGGGTTCCTTCCAGGAAACGATCCCCGCATTCTGGGAACGATCCGAGCTGTGGAAAAGGATTTAACGACAGGCGGCCTGCTGAAACGCAACCGGCCATCGGTAACGGCAGTGCGGCAAGGCGCCTTTCTGGCGTGCAGTTTCTGGCTGGTGCAGGCGCTCGCGGCGGCCGGAAGAAAACGAGACGCGGGGAAACTGTTCGAGAGACTCATCGGCATACAAAACGATGTCGGACTGCTTTCGGAGGAATACGACACCCGGAGACATGAGCTGACCGGCAATTTTCCCCAGGCGCTTTCTCACATTGCGCTGGTCAATGCCGCATTCGCGTTGAATCCCAAGCCCCACCATCAACACCGGGGCTGATGCCGAAGGAATATGGAATCGGGTCGTCATCTGTCGCCGAGCATTGGAACAGCAGGTCCCCGTTCGACTCGCCTGCAGCTCGCTCAGGGCAGGCTCTCAACTCCGGTCGCCGCGGCGACCTCTGCTCGGGATGACAATCGTCGATTGGCTCTTCCCGATCCGATTTAACTTTTGCTCTTCTTCGGCACCTTGGCGCCGGACTTGCGCGCTTCCGACAGGCCGATGGCAATGGCTTGTTTCCGATTTGTGACTTTCCGGCCGGACCCGCTCTTCAACTTCCCTTTCTTGAATGCCTTCATCTCCCGCTCCACGCTTTTGGAGGCTTTCGGGCCGTATTTTCTGCCGCTCGATTTTTTGCTGGAAGATTTTTTGCTGGCGGCTTTCTTGCTCGAGGTCTTCTTCGCGGATTTGCGAGCGCTGCTGGAACTGCTGGATCGCTTGGTTGGCATGACACTCTCCTGTTGCAGATAGGAAGCGCTTCCGCCATAAATGGGTTGCAACACAATGCCATGCCACAAACAGGATGCCCGTTAGAATTTCGGTACCACCGGCAACTCCGATGGATCCGCGCCGGCGGAATCGATCCGGCCGGATGCTCGCGAGCTTGGCAGGCGCAGTACGCTTAGGAAGCAGCTGGCGAAGATTGCCTCCACGCCCAGCACGATGGCGCAGCAGGAAGGCAACGTGATGCGGAGAATCGCGTCTGGATTGAGCTCACCGAATCCGGCGATGCGCCAGAGATGGACGCCGTAGAATCCGGCGACGAGGCCGGCGACGGTCAGCGCGGCTCCGGCTAGCAGGCCTTTTTCCAGCGTGAAACGCTCCACGGCCTTTTCGACCAGGGGCCGATGCGGCAACAGGCCGTGCGAGACGCCGTAGACTTTGGCGCACACTGCGAACACGATGGCCTGAAAGCCGATCAGGATGAGTCCCAGCGCATAGACCAGCGTGTCCACGTCCAGAGAGAAAGAACCGACGACGCGCTGGGCGGGAAGCAGCCACGCGGTCGCGGCAATTCCGATGAGCATCATGGCCACGCCGGGATAAAGAAAGAGCCAGCGCGGGCTGTAGAGAAAAAGAAAGCGGAGATGCCGCCAGCCGTCGCGCCAGGTACGCAGGTGCGGCGCGCGCGTGCGGCCATCGGGAGAAAGCGTGGTCGGCGTCTCGGCGATCCGCATGTTCGCGAGCGTTGCCTTGACGACCATCTCACTGGCAAACTCCATACCCGTGCAGCGCAGGCCCATGCGCTGGAAGGCATCCTTCGACAGGCCGCGCATGCCGCAATGAAAGTCGCCGCAGTCGGCGCGAAAAATCGTGCGGCCGAGAAAACTCAAAACAGGATTTCCCAGGTAGCGATGTAGCGGAGGCATGGCGCCGGGTTCGATGCCGCCCTGGAAGCGGTTGCCCATGACGAGGTCCGCTCCGGCGCGGAGCTTTTCGAGAAAACGGGGAATGTGGGCGAAATTGTAGCTATCGTCTCCGTCGGCCATGATGAGATAGCGCCCGCGCGCGGCGGTGAAGCCGCCAATCAACGCGGCGCCGTAGCCACGTTCCGGCACCGGGACAAGCCGCGCGCCCCGGTCCAGCACGATTTGTTGCGAGCCGTCGGTGCTGCCGTTGTCTGCGACGATTACCTCGCCGTCAATCCCGCCCTGCTGCAGAGCCGCCTGCGCTTTATCGATACACACGCCGATGGTTTCCGCCTCGTTCAGACACGGCATCACGACGGACAGCTCGCACAGATGCGCCGGAGATGAGTTCATTTCGGGCATCTGGGCAGGCTGGAGATCGAATAGATTGCAGACCGCATAGCACTTTTCTAACAGAAACGCCACTTCATCTTGAATTTCATAGGACACTAAAGTCACTTTTCGGTGGTAAATTGGAGCAGATCTTAAGCTGTCGCCAAGAACAGCGTGAATTTGCTACTTCAGGAGCTCCCTCTTCCATGAAAAATATTTGGGGTCTGTTCGGCGCATCGTGCTTTCTCGTCCTTCTCGCAGGTTGCGGCTCATCCAGCTTCAAATCGGGGGAAACCATCTCCCCGGCGCCGCCGGTAACACCCGTCACCACCGCAACTGTCAGCTTGAGCGATACCTCGTTCAGTTTCGGCGACAACCTGGTGGGCAATCCGCTGCAGCAAACGGTGGTGAAGGTCACGAATACCGGGACGATTGCGTTGACGCTTAGTCCGGCGCTTACCGGGGATCCCAGCTATTCGATCGTTGCCGCACAGTCCTGCGGCACGCAACTCGCGGTAGGCGCGAGCTGCAACGAAGTGGTCACCTACGCGCCGACAACTCCGTCGGCCCCGGCCTCGCAAACCGCCGTGCTCAACCTGAATTTTGGAAATGCCGCGAGCGGAACTCCTTCGACGGTGAACGTCACTGGTATGTCCGCTGTCATGGCCGCGGGAACGGTGACGTCAACCAGCAATCCGCAGGTGGCGCTGTACACGATTACGCCGCCCTTTGCCGGGAATGTGACGGTGAACTTCGGTACCACCACAGCGTATGGCCTGCAAACCTGGTCGGTGCCCACGCCGAATGGCGGCGGACCGGTCAGCATTGAAGTGGCCGGCATGCGGGCAAATACCGCTTACCACCTGCAGGCGATGGTCTCGCTTGCAGAATGGCGTCACCGCCAACGATATCGACCATACCTTCACTACCGGCAGCTATCCAGCGTCCACTATCCCGCGGATTACAGCTTCCACTCCCGCCGGCCAGACACCGCAATCGGGAATTGAGATGGTGAACCCCATTGGTACGGGGAGCGCTCAGGTTACGGCATACGATTTGTCGGGAAATCTTTTGTGGGCATACATTCCTCCCGTGGACGTCTACCCGTCCAGCATCACTGCGCCGAAGCAAATGCCGAATGGAGATTACATCGCTGTCTTCAGCGCGCTTTCCTCGCTCCGATTGACAGGACCGTGCCACCAAACGCAATCAATGCTGTCCGCGAGTTCGATCTGGTGGGGAACACGGTCAAGCAGATCACCATGGACCAGTTGAACGCCGACTGGCTGCGTCAAATTTGCCGAACAAGCCGCCAAATCCATTGTTGGTCTTTCACCACGATGTCACCGTTCTTCCGAACGGACATTGGCTGGTCCTCGCGAACACGTTGAAATCCGTGGTATTGAATGGAGCGTACCACGCCCACCAATGTTCTTGGCGACGTGATTGTGGATTTAGATACCAACTTAAATCCAGTCTGGGTATGGAACGAGTTCGATCACCTGGACGTCAACCGGCATCCAGAACTTTTCCCGGATTGGACGCATACGAATGCCATTGTCTATTCCAAGGATGACGGCAACATCCTCGTCTCCATGCGCCACCAAAACTGGGTTGTCAAAGTGGATTACAACAATGGCGCTGGCACCGGGAATATCATCTGGCATCTCGGATATCAGGGAGATTTCAAACTGGTCGGAGGCACCGACCCGACCGACTGGTTCTCCGGACAGCATGGACCATCCTTCACCACGTCCAACACAACCGGAATATTCGGTCTGACCCTAATGGATAATGGAGATTTCCGCGTCTATCCTCCGACTTCTTCATGCGCAACCACGACTCCGGAGCCCTCCTCGTGCCTTTACACCACGATCCCGATATTTCAAATCAATGAGAGCCCAAGCGTAATGACGGCAACGTTCCAATTCCATCAGATTTTGCCGACAAGTCTGTACAACTTCTTCGGAGGCAACTCGGAAGTGCTTGCAAATGGCGACGTGGAATATGATCTGTCTGGTTTGCCGAGCGTGAATTCGCAGATTTTTGAAGTGACGAATCAAAGCACTCCTCAGACGGTTTGGAATTTGAAGCTCGCGGGCGACTATGCCTATCGCGGGTACCGCCTGCCAAGCTTATATCCAGGGGTGCAGTGGTAAAAACGACGACGACCGTAATTCCCGGATGCGGTTTTTCACTGGTATTTTCTCTTGTGGCGATTTGTCCAGCAACGTTCACAGGATTTGGGAGGTTGAATAGAAATGACGGCAAATGTCTTGCGTGGGTTCGGCGCATCGTGCTTTCTCGTCCTCCTGGCAGGTTGCGGCTCATCCAGCTTCAAGTCAGGACAAACCATCTCCCCGGCGCCGCCGGTGACACCCGTCACCACCGCAACTGTCAGCTTGAGCGATACCTCGTTCAGTTTCGGCGACAACCTGGTGGGCAATCCGCTGCAGCAAACGGTGGTGAAGGTCACGAATACCGGGACGATTGCGTTAACGCTTAGTCCGGCGCTTACCGGGGATCCCAGCTATTCGATCGTTGCCGCACAGTCCTGCGGGACTCAGTTGGCTCCGGGTGCGAGCTGCAACGAAGTGGTCACCTACGCGCCGACGACTCCGTCGGCCCCGGCCTCGCAAACCGCCGTGCTCAACCTGAATTTTGGAAACGCCGCTTCCGGAACCGGCTCTACTGTCAACCTGACGGGCATCTCGGCCGCGATGACCGCGGGAACGGTAACATCAACCAGCAATCCGCTGGTGGCACTGTACACGATTACGCCTCCGTTTGCCGGGAATGTGACTGTCAACTTCGGTACCACCACAGCGTATGGCCTGCAAACCTGGTCGGTGCCCACGCCGAACGGCGGCGGACCGGTCAGCATTGAAGTGGCCGGCATGCGGGCAAATACCGCTTACCACCTGCAGGCGATGGTCTCGCTTCAGAACGGCGTCACCGCCAACGATATCGACCATACCTTCACCACCGGCGTTCCGGTTATCAGCACGCCCCCAGTTCCGTTCACTCCAAATTTGACCGTGACCACCACACCGGGAACAACGCCGCAGCCAGGAATTGAACTGATCAATTCGCTGCCGTCCGGCTTGAACACCTATGGGCTGTATGCGACGGACCTGAGCGGCAATGTCATCTGGATTTACCCGTTTCCCGACGCGAACACCGCTGGCTTCATCCAGGGTTTCAAACAACTTCCGAACGGCGATTTCCTGATCAACATCGGCGCCAATTCCGAGCTTCCGCTGGAGGGCGGAATTCCGGCGGGAACGTTGATCGCAGTGCGCGAAATCGATCTGATCGGCAACACGGTCAAGCAGCTTACGCTGGCGCAACTCAATTCCGCGCTAGCGACCGCCGGTTGCACCGGTTGCAGCAACCTCACGCTGCTGGATTTCCATCATGACGTGGAAGTGCTGCCCAACGGACATTGGCTGGTTCTCGCCAACACATTCAAGAACGTCGTGCTGAACGGCCAGACCACGCCCACGCAAGTCCTGGGAGATGTTGTCATCGATGTCGACACCAACATGCAGCCGGTATGGGTATGGAACGAGTTCGATCATTTGGATGTAAATCGGCATCCCTACATGTTTCCGGACTGGACGCATTCCAACGCGTTGCTCTATTCCTCGGATGACGGCAATATCATCGTTTCCATCCGTCACCAGAACTGGCTGGTCAAGGTGAACTACGCCAATGGGACGGGGAACGGCAGCATCGTTTGGGAGCTGGGAGAAGGCGGCAGCTTTACCTTACAGGGAGGAACAGACCCTACCGACTGGTTCTATGCCCAGCATGGACCCTCATTTTTCACGACTGGCAACTCCGGCATTTACTCGCTGGGATTGATGGACAATGGAGACGATCGCCAGTTCCCCGCAGGTGTCAACTGTGGAACGGGCAATGCGCCGCCCTGTCTTTACACCACGGTGCCTGTCATGCAGCTCAATGAATCGACAAAAATAGCAGCCCTGACGTTTCATCAGATTGTACCAACCAATCTGTACAACTCTTTTGGAGGCGACACTAACTCGCTGCAGAACGGCAATGTGGAATACGACTTGTGCGGGGAAACGACGGGCACCAACTCGGATGTGTTTGAGGTGACTCAGACCAGCAATCCGCAAACCGTCTGGCATATGCGTTCGACCGGAACGCAGCTCTTTCGGACCTATCGCTACTCGAGCTTATATCCAGGGGTACAGTGGTAGCGACCTGACGAGTGCAGACAGTCTCGGATTGCGATCGGGCGGTCGATAGAACAGCGGCGATATGTTCATCGATTACCCAGAAGAACTATTTCTCTTTGGGTAACTCCAACGACTGTTTATTATTGACAGCGGCGCACATACCGCTGATTTTCAGTTGCGAGTTCATGCATCGGGAATCGCTCGATTCTGTGTGTGTTGGAGGATTTCTTTGGGAATGAGAATTTGTGGGCTGGCTGGCGTGTTGGTGTTTCTTTCTTTTTTGGCGGGGTGTGGATCATCCGGAACGAAGCTGGCTTCGATCAATAGCGGACCGCCGACGACCACCGTTTCCTTGAGCGATACATCGTTCGATTTCGGACAAACCACTGTCGGCACGATCCTCACGCAGACGGTTGTGAAAATCAGCAACATGGGAACAACCACCCTGGTGATGGAACCCTCGATCACGGGATCCGCCGGCTACTCCATCGTGACCGCACAATCCTGCGGTATGCAACTGCCGGGAAACTCGAGTTGCTCCATCGTCGTGAGCTACTTGCCGACAGCCGTGTCCGCTCCGGCGGCACAAACTGCAACCCTCAATTTGAACTATGGCAATGCGGCTGCCGGATCGCCGTCAACGGTCACGCTGACCGGCATCTCCACCACACCCACCGCCACCGTGCCGGCTGGAACGGTGACAGCGACCGCCAATCCGCAGGTGGCGCTCTACACGATTACCCCTCCGACTGCCGCCGATGTGACCATTAACTTTGGAACGACAACGGCCTATGGTCTAAAAACCTGGTCGGTGCCCACCCCGATCGGTGGCGGCCCTGTCAGCATCGAAGTGGCCGGCATGCTGGCCAAAACGACCTATCATATGAGCGCTCTGGTGCAATACCAGAATGGGACGCTCGCCAACGACATCGACCACACCTTCACTACGGGAAGCTTGCCAAACGTGGGCGGAGTGGCGCAACCGGGGCCCTTTGCTCCCAAACTAACGGCCACAACACCGACAGGGATGACGCCCCAAACTGGAATCGAATTGGTGAACAGCTATGGCGGAACGGCGGCCGGTGTATATGCCACAGACCTGAATGGTAATGTGATCTGGACTTATCCTTTTCAGGATCAACAACCAGGATCGGCGATCACCGGGGTCAAAACGCTCCCCAATGGGGATATGGTGATGGACATCGGCGTCCTCTCCGGCCTCCCCTTAACGGCCCCCACATCGTCGACGGCGCAAGTCGTAATCCGTGAGATTGACCTGGTCGGAAAGACGGTGCGCCAGGTCACACTTACCCAAATGAATGCCGCACTAGCCGCGGCTGGTTTCAACGTGACTCTGACGGATTTTCACCATGACATCGAACCGCTCCCGAACGGCCACCTGTTGGTGATGGCCAACACTCTCAAATCCGTTACGTTGACTGGAGCTTCCTCCCCTACAACGGTTTTGGGCGATGTTGTGGTCGATCTCGATCCCAATTGGAAGCCGGTCTGGATATGGAACGAATTCGACCATCTTGACGTAAACCGTCACCCCTATATGTTCCCGGATTGGACGCACTCGAATGCGATCATCTATTCCTCCGACGACGGTAATTTCATCGTTTCCATTCGGCACCAGAACTGGCTGGTCAAGGTGAACTACGCCAATGGGACCGGCGACGGGAGCGTAATTTGGAGGCTCGGCGAAGATGGCGATTTCACGCTGATGAACAATGGTGCAGTCGACACCAACCCCGCGGATTGGTTTTATGCTCAGCACGGGCCCAGCTTTGTGGGCACCGGCAATGCCGGTATATTCAACCTGGTTTTGATGGACAACGGAGATGATAGGGAGTTCGCTGCCGGAGTGACTTGCGGTGCAGCCGGAGCGCCCGCTTGTCTGTACAGCACGGTTCCGGAAATGCAGATCAATGAATCGACAATGACGGCGACCTTGATCTTCCAACAGATTCTTCCACCTGCTCTCTACAACAATTTTGGAGGCAATGCCGAGGTTTTGCAGAATAGCAACGTGGAGTACGATTTGTGCGGTGTTGGCTCAAATGCCGATGTCTTTGAGGTCGCACCGAATAGCCAAGCGCAGACAGTATGGCAATTTCAGTCGCATGGAACAAACTTGTATCGCGCGTTTCGCGTGCCGAGCTTGTATCCGGGAGTGCAGTGGTAATTCACCGGCGAATCGTTAATGGCGGGCAACCCCGCCAGCATGGAACCGGCGAGGTTTCAAATTTGAATTTCAGAACCGACAATTCCTTTTGAGAGAAAACTGACGAGTCTGTATTATTAGTGTCGATTCATTCAACGACTTTTTTTCGCCGCGAAGTGTACGGGCGGAATGTTCGCCAGTGAGTGGAGGGTGAAAATTGAACGCAAAGCTGGGGTTCCGGATCGGCGCGCTGTTGCTTTTGGGAGCATTAACGGGTTGCGGTTCTTGGACAACAAAATCGAGTCCATTCGGCAGCGGACCAGCCACCACGGGCGTAGCTCTGAGCAACACGTCTTTTGACTTTGGGCAAGTAGCGGTCGGCACCACTGTGACCCAAACGGTTGTGAATGTCAGCAATCTGGGATCGACGCCGCTGACAATGAGCGCCTCCATCGGGGGAACTCCAGCATTTTCGATCGTAGCGGCACAATCCTGCGGCGCGCAACTGGCGCCAAACTCGAGTTGCTCAATCACGGTGAGCTACGCACCGATAACTCCGTCCGCTCCGGCGCAACAGACCGCCACGCTGAGTTTGAACTATGGCAATGCGGCTGCCGGATCGCCGTCAACGGTCACGCTGACCGGCATCTCCACCACACCCACCGCCACCGTGCCGGCTGGAACGGTGACAGCGACCGCCAATCCGCAGGTGGCGCTCTACACGATTACCCCTCCGACTGCCGCCGATGTGACCATTAACTTTGGAACGACAACGGCCTATGGTCTAAAAACCTGGTCGGTGCCCACCCCGATCGGTGGCGGCCCTGTCAGCATCGAAGTGGCCGGCATGCTGGCCAAAACGACCTATCATATGAGCGCTCTGGTGCAATACCAGAATGGGACGTACGCCGTTGACATCGACCACACCTTCACTACGGGTGCCGTGCCAAACGTGGGCGGTGCGACGCAGACCTTTAGCCCCAAGATAGCGACAACAACCACGGCCGGAATGACGCCCCAGCCAGGCATTGAAATGCTAACCGGGGCTGTCGGACCAGCCACTGGGGTATTCGCGACCGACCTGAGCGGGAACATCATCTGGACCTATCCATTCCTGGACGAGGTCCTAGGCTCCACAATTGATGCCATAAAACCGCTTCCGAATGGAGACTTTGTGCTCGAGTCCGGAGCCGGTGTCGATGCGCCATTAGCGGGTCCGATCCCGTCGACAGTACCAATCTTCATTCGTGAGATCGATCTGGTCGGGAACACGATCCGACAGATATCCCTGGCCCAGATCAATGCGGCGCTCGCGGCCAACGGTTTCACCGGACTGGTACTCGTAAATTTGCACCATGAGCTCGTGCCGCTGCCAAACGGCCATTTGCTGGTCATGACCGACACTCTCAAGCAATTCACGAACCTTCCTGGCTATCCGGGGACCACGACGGTGCTGGGCGATGTTGTCGTCGATCTTGATCCCAATTGGAACCCCGTTTGGGTATGGAATGAGTTCGACCATCTCGACATCAATCGTCATCCCTATATGTTTCCGGACTGGACCCATTCCAATGCCATCCTCTATTCCTCCGACGACGGCAACATCATCGTTTCCAGCCGGCATCAGAGCTGGCTGATCAAGGTGAATTACGCTAATGGGACCGGCGACGGCAGTGTCATTTGGAGGCTCGGTTATCAGGGAGACTTCACGCTGATGAACAACGGAGCGGTCGACACCAACCCGGCGGACTGGTTTTATGCTCAACATGAACCTAATTTTGTCGGCGCGAGCAATGCCGGAATCTTTAATTTGACTTTGATGGACAACGGCGACGATCGCGTATTCACCGGCGGAGCCACTTGTGGTACGGCGGGAGCTCCTGCTTGTTACAGCACGGTCCCGATCATGCAAATCAATGAATCGGCGAAGACGGCGACTTTGACCTTTCACCAGATCGTTCCCACCAGTCTCTACAACAGTTTCGGCGGCAACGCGGAGGTATTGGACAATAGCAACGTGGAATACGATTTGTGCGGTTTGGTTGGGACCAATTCGGCGGTGTTTGAAGTGACTCAGAATAGCCAAGCGCAGACAGTCTGGGAATTGCAGTCGACGGGTACTCAGATGTATCGCGCATTTCGCGTGCCGAGCTTGTATCCGGGAGTCCAGTGGTGAGTTCCGAATTCAGAGGCTATAGCGGAATCGAGATAGATGTAGGAACGTTATTCTGAGCAAAGCGAAGAATCCAGAGGATGATCGCGGCGATTACCGTGCAGGCATCCTCTGGATTCTTCACTTCGCTGCGTTCCGCTCAGAATGACTCCCTTTCCTAAACAACTATCAGTAACCGATGTGGTGGAGATATTCGACGGCGCCGGCTGCCGCCAGACAATAGATGCCGAAGATGTACCAGCGCCCGTTCTCCAGCCACTTGCTGAGCCACTTCAGCGCCAGCAGTCCGGCGAGGAATGCAAAAAGCAATCCAAGCAGGCTGGGTCCGATGGCGGAAGAAAGCGTCGCCGCGCCGGGAATATGCTCCGCCTTGCGAAGCCTCCAGACTTCGCGAGCGATCGCGGGAGGTGTAAGGATTACAGCCAGGGCGAAGCTGAACTCCTCAGCGCGGGATTTGGCGACACCCAGCAGCATGCCGGTCGAGATGGTCGAGCCAGAGCGTGAAAAACCGCGAAACGGCAGCGCCAGAGCCCTGCACCACGCCGATCCAGCCAGCCTGCTTCATGTTCAACCCTGAACTCTCTTCTTTCTGAGCAGGGCGTGTCCGATTCTCCGTCAAGCCGGCGATGAGAATCAGAACTCCGACAATCGCCAGCGCCGGGGCGATCAGGTCGAGCCGGCCAAACAATTGCTCGACCTGTGCGTGCTTGGTGTGCAGCACAATTTTTTCAATAAATTCGATCAGGCCGTAACCGATGATCGCGGTGGCGACGCTCGCCCAGATCAACTGCACGATTACGGTCTTGAAATTCTCTACGCTTTCGAAATAGGTGCGGAGCCATTGCCGCCAGAAATAGACGATCACCGCGAACATGGTGCCGGTGTGGAGCATGACCAGCAGCAGCGTCATCGACGGGGAGATCGGGTTCATTCCCATGAGCTTTTCCGCGACGACGACATGCGCGGAACTGGACACGGGCAGTAGCTCCGCCATGCCTTGAATGATTGCCAGAATGATCACGTGCAGAATCGTCATGACATGTCTCCGGAAATATTTTGGAGAAAATTTGCGTTCGCAGCGATTCATCGGCAAGAGCCTAGTCGCCGTTGCGGCCGCCCTCGGATTCTTCGCTGCGCTCAGAATGACTCATATCGTTGGTGGAATTTCAGCGGGCGATATGCTGCGCCACTTGCCGATCCCGCTTCTCCAAATCTTCGGCTTGGTCGCCAGTCGGTTGCGATAACTGGCCCCGATAAATTGGCGAAACAGCGGATGCGGCTCCAGCGGCTTCGATTTGAATTCCGGATGAAATTGACAGCCGAGAAAGAACGGATGGCCAGGAATTTCGACGATCTCGACGTAGGTTGCGTCGGGCGTGGTGCCGGTGATGCGCAGGCCCGCGCCGGTGAGAATCGCTTCATATTCCCGATTGAATTCGTAGCGATGACGATGGCGCTCGCTGATCTCGGTTCGTCCGTAGGCTTCGGCGGCAAGCGAGTCCTCCTGCAACATGCAGGGCCACGCGCCCAGCCGCATGGTGCCGCCCATTTCTTCGACTCCGGTCAACTCGCGCAGTTTGTAGATGACGCGGTGCGGCGTGGCGGGATCGAACTCGCTGGAATTGGCCTCGCTCAAGCCGCAGACATTGCGCGCATATTCGATGCATGCCGTCTGCATGCCAAGGCAGATGCCGAAGTATGGAACCTGATTCTCCCGCGCGTAGCGGATGGCGTTCAACATGCCTTCAATGCCGCGTTTGCCGAAACCGCCGGGCACCAGGATGCCATCGAAGCCGGCGAGTTGGCTCTCGTAACTGCGGTCGTTGCGCCTGTTTCGTCTCCAGACCCTCGGCTTCGATCCAGGTCACGCGCACTTTCAGGTTGTGCGCCAGCGCGCCGTGAACGAGAGCCTCTTTCAGTGATTTATAGCTGTCCTCATACTCAACGTATTTCCCCACGATTCCAATCGAGACTTCGTCTTTCGGGTTGTAGCAGCGATCGACCAGCTCGCGCCAGCGATCCAGCTTCGGCTCTGCGGACTGAAGATGAAGATACTTCATCACCAGCGCGTCCACCTTTTCCTGCGCGAAGACCAGCGGCACTTCGTAGATGGATGGAACATCCTTGGCGGTGACGACGGCCTGTTCTTCGACATTGCAGAACAGCGCAATCTTCGACTTCATTTCGTGCGAAAGAAAACGGTCGGTGCGGCAGAGCAGAATGTCGGGCTGAATTCCAATGGACAGCAGTTCCTTTACCGAATGCTGGGTGGGTTTGGTCTTCAACTCCTGCGCGGCGGCGATCCATGGAACGAGCGTGACATGGACGAACAACGTGTTTTCGCGGCCCATCTCCTGGCGCATCTGGCGGATGGCTTCCAGAAAAGGCAGTGATTCGATGTCGCCGACCGTGCCGCCGATTTCGACCAGCGTCACATCCGTGTCCATCGCCACCTTGCGCATGGCGTTCTTGATTTCGTTGGTCACATGCGGAATCACCTGGACGGTTTTGCCGAGATAATCGCCACGACGCTCCTTGGTGATGATCTGCTCGTAGATGCGGCCGGTGGTCAGGTTGTTGTCGCGCGACAGGCGGGCATGAGTGAAACGCTCGTAGTGGCCGAGGTCGAGATCGGTTTCCGCGCCGTCGTCGGTGACAAATACTTCGCCATGTTGAAAGGGCGACATGGTGCCGGGATCGACGTTCAGATATGGATCGAACTTCATCAGGTTGACGCGGAGGCCGCGGCTTTCAAGCAGACATCCGAGCGACGCCGCGGCAAGGCCTTTGCCGAGGCTGGACACAACTCCGCCAGTGACGAAAATGTATTTTGCCGGCATGGGTGCGGCTCCCTGAAATGATCTTGGTATTGAGTCGTACGAGGTGGGCACGATCTATTTTCGCAGAACTGGGAAGCGGAGGGAAGAAATTTTACGGGGCAGGGTGACTATGCACGCTGCCCCGCGGCGTTCTGAGGGAGGAACTGCTGGAATTCTCAGATTACCCCCATCCCGCCGAAATTTGAAGACAATCCTGTGAAAGCTAACGACCTCAATATTAGAAGTGAAAGCCAATCTGCGCTGTCAACGCTCGCGGAGTCACATAATGCGTGCCGCTAAAGGTGGACAGGAAGTTATAGAGTGCATATTTGTTGGTCATATTGATGGCTGTGAGTTGGGCACTCCATGTATATTTTTTGCCGTTGAAAAGATTGTTATCTCCAAACTCCATATCGAACAGGCTGCGTGATGCGATGCGGGGCGGGTTATGATCGTTGTCGCCGGTGCCGGGAGCGGGGATGCTGATCAGTGTCGATTTGAATTGTGAAGCGGTGCAGACATAGGGCATTCCCGGCCCCGGTATGGGTTGCACGCCGATCTGGTTGGTCCCTGTTGCCCTCACGCCATCACAACTCAATCCAGCCTGAAACTCCTGATCCGGCGTTAACGGAAGATATACATTTGCCCCGGTCACAGGGTTGGTAGTAGCAGGAATATTGTTGTCCACCAGCGCCACCGCAGGCTGACCGTTCAACGTGGTGGAACTGTTTGGACAGGCAGTGTTTGGATCGTTGGATGATGGGTTATAGCAAGGGGTCGATCCAGCCACCAGACCGCTGTCGAAGCGCCAGTTGAAGCCGAACCATGGACCGTGATTCCCGAACTGGTATTGCAAATGGGTCGTCTCGTTGTATTTTTCGTCGTGATCAATACGGAAAGGGTAATAAGTTCCGTGAGCGACTCCGCCCGTGGCTCCGGCGCCAGCGACCTGTGGCGGATAGAAGCGGGCGGCCACGGATGACATGACGACAAAGGCGGACAGGCCGTGGTAGGTCGGCACATCTGCCCGCAGGGTGAAGCCGGGAATTTTGGAATTATGCCAGTCGATCGGGAACGTGATTGGAGTGTTACCGAGCACACTGAAATCGAAAGCATTGTGAGTGTACTTCCAGATGTAGTCGCCTGAAACGACCAGGAACTTACCGGCAGTCTGCTGGAATCCGGCGTGGAACTCGTTGCGGTAGCCGGGCTCGAGGATGGTACCGACCCCCGGAGCGCAGGAAAGCAGCGGCGCCAGCACAGCATTGCTGCAACCTAGGCTGGAGAGCACAAGGTTTTCGTTAAAAGGCGTTTCCAACGTCCGGGCGTAGGAGACACGCAGGACAGTGTTGGTCGGCTTGACGCTGTAGGACATGCCTACGCGCGGTTCCGCCTGTCGCGCAATCGCCAATCCGTTGTAGAGATCGCCGCGCATGCCCAGATTAAACAGCCAGTTGCCCGTCTTGATCTGGTCCTCAATGTAAAGGGCCAGTTCTTTCACGTCCGTATGGCCAATGAAATCGTAAAGACCGCCACCGCGGGTGAGATCGTACGGCGCAAGGGCCGTGTTGAAGTTGGGGTTGGGGATTGCGGCACCGGTGCAAGTCGAAGCGGTGTAACCGGGCAGAGGGTTGCCATTCACATCCATGCAGGGTGAATTGAAGGTATTGTTGACCAGTCCCAGGCTGTCGTTCTCGCGCAGGAAGGTCTGCTCATACGTGGCTCCGAGTTTTACGTTGTGAATTCCTCGCACGTACGAAATGTCGCTATGGATTCCCGCGTTGGTGAGCGAGCGCACCTGACCTATCGTCTCGTTCTGCAGGGTGATCGGACCGAGATCCGCTAGTGGATTGTCGCTAGGGTAGTAATTGTAGCCGTCTCGGCGAACGTAACCGCCAAAGTTGAAGACGCTGTACTGGTTGACGATGTGGGAATAGGAGGGAGCGATATCATACGTGACAATCTTGGAACGCTGATCGGCGTCGCCCACGTTGCCGAAGATAGGACTCGCGGAGGATCCGCCGCTAATGACGTTCTGAACGTTTAGATTGTTCAAATCGTTCGGCGTCTGGAACCAGGAGCGGCTGAGGTTCAGATTCAAATGAACGGAATCGCCAGACGTAAATTGATAATCTACCCGGTCGAAAAGGTTCTCTTCGTTTCCTTTGCTATGGAAAACCTTGAACTCCGGTCCATCGAGGAAGCGGCCGGTGTTCAAGCCATCAACGGAAAGAAAGTTACCCCAACTTTTGCCCCCGTAGGAAATATCGAAACCGCCAGTAGATGATCCAAAGGACCCATACGAAGTGTGAACACTGCCAGTGGGCTTGGTAACGCCCAGGCCGGAGCGCGTATTCACTACGATCACCAGGCTGGTCTTATCGCCGTATTCGGCGGGTGGCGCGCCGTCGATCACCTGGATGGACTGGATCGAGTTGGCGGGAATCTGATTGGAAAATACTTTACTCTGCTGGTCCGTAATGGGCTGACCATCGATGGAAAAGGAATTCGATGCGTGATCGCCGAGACCATGAAACAGGCCGTTCGAATCTGCGGCCACGCCAGGAGACATCAACGTGACCAGCGAGCTAACTGAGGACGATTGACTTTCGATGGGGAGCTTGGAGAACGAGCGGCGATCCAGGTCGGTATGCATGGTCGTGTCGTTTTCCAGCAGATCGCCCGCATCGACGGTGACTGTTGTGGAAGATCCCGCGAGCTTCAGGGCAATCTTCAAATTTACCGGCACTGCGGATTCCACGTTAGCATCTTGCGCAACCGATCCAAATCCGGTCGCGGCAACCGTTAGATGATAGGGGTTGAAAGGCAAATTGGTGAATTGGAATTGCCCGGAACTGTTGGTGTTAGCCGTTCGCATTAATCCGCTGACTGGATTTTGTATGGTGACGGTCGCTCCTGGGATGATCGCGCCGGTCGGGTCGGTGACAGTCCCACTGACGCTTCCGGAATTGGTCTGCGCAAAAACCGGCGAGAGGAAAAGAGAAAGGGAGCAGACGGATAGAAAAAGAAAAACGGCACGTCGCAAAGACGAGTGCATGAACACGGCCTCCTGGTGTGGGAACAGCGCTGCGGTCAAATAAATTGGATGATGAATTTGCGATCAGCAGGCTGGGAGGGGCGGAGCGCGGCTTGCAGCAAGGCGGGGACGTGGATCGGTTTGGCTTTGAACGGCGACAACAACCACGCGATCGACGGGCAGCGGGACCGCCATAATCGACGGCGAATGCGCGCCCATAGGCGCGGCGGCGTGCAGCGAGATGCAGATGGTGCAGTGGTCGGGAGCGGCTTTGTCGAGCAGGGGATGGATGTGACAGACCGGCAACATCATCGCCAGCAGCACCAGGACGATGCTGGTGGCGACGGCTACTTTGCTGACGCGAACTGGAGATGCGGACTGCATTGGTTCCAGCAAGAATCTAAAAGTTAGACGATATCACATAGCCAGGGTCATTCAAACCAGAGGATGCTCGAGCGGTAGTGGCCCGTTTTAATCCAGAGGCTGAGGCCGTAAGCGCCGCAGACTTTCGACGGAAGGCACGAAATAATAGGAGCCCGTCAATGCTTGCGTATATCGTGTGAGCGCATCTCGCGTGCCGGTGACTAGGCCCGCCATGCTATCGAGCATTCTGGAAAGCCGCCTCTGGTCCGCGCTGAATCCAACGAACATGGTGCCATGGTCTTCGACATTTCCATAGGGCATGTTTCGGCGAAAGATGTTGCCAAACTCGTCCTGATCCGTGCGAGCGACATGCGAATCCGCTGGCTTGTTCTCGAGTTCGATGCTGTCGGGCTTGGTGCGTCCTATGATGCGCTCCTGCTGATCGACCGGCAGAGTTTCCCAATCAGCGGTCTTATGCTTCCACTTTTGCAGCAACAAGACGGAGCCGGCGGCACCGGGAACTCCTTCCGGCAAGAGCGCCGCGAGGGGAGCGTCAAGCAGCGTCGGATTCTCCGAGCCGTCGATGAAGCCGGTAAGATCGCGATCGTGATGGTAGGGCCAACTCGAGGTTTCTTCCCCTAGCGAAGCTTGCCTTGCGAGGTCATGGACGACCGAGCCGGCCATATCGAAGATGACATCATACGCACTGCCGGACAGCCACACTAGTGCATCATGTTGCGTGCCTGGCATCACGAACCCTTCTGTGCCTTGGACCTGGTAGTTGAAGCCCTCCACGCCCGCAGGAGCGTCCTCTGGAACAATATCGCGCCACAGCTCAGGCCGAAAGCCGATGACGAAGTTCACTCCCGCTGTGGTGGTCCGTGGCTCACGGATAGCGGAGATGGTAGAGGCGAACGCCTTGCATTTCTTCGCGTCCAGAAGGTCAAACTCGAGGTACGCGTGAGAAGAGGTTCCAAGAGCGAAGATACCGGCCTGCGGCGTGTTCATGGAAGCATTATATTTGGGCGCCATCCTAGCCAAGACCGCAGGCTCAGACAGGGGAGACAATTCTTGCTTGCACCAATTCTTCGGCGCGACGGCAGACTTCTTCCAGCGTCATCTGCGAGGTGTCGAGATGAATGGCGTCGGGCGCCGGCTCCAGCGGAGAGGCGGCACGATTTTTATCTCTCGCGTCGCGTTCGCGGACGGCGGCGAGAACAGCTTCCGGAGTGCGAGGTTCATCGATGATTGCCGCGGCGGATTGGCTGTCCTGCAAGAAGCGCCGTTGACCGCGAACCGTGTCGGCGGCGTCCAGAAAAATCTTTACTTCCGCGTCGGGAAATACATGCGTCCCGATGTCGCGGCCTTCCATGACGATTCCGCCCTGCTGGCCCATCCGACGTTGCTGCTCTACCATCCAGGCGCGCACGCCGGGATGCACGCTGACCCGCGATGCCGCTTCCGTGATGTCTCTTTCGCGGATACGTGCCGTCACATCTGTGCCGTCGAGCAGGACTCGATTACTTGCCTCGGGGCGCGGCTCTAAAACAATTCGCGTGGTCTCCGCCAGACGCACTAAAGCCGCTTCATCGTCCAGCGAAGTCGCGCTCTCCAGCGCCTTGAGCGCGAAGGCGCGATACATCGCTCCCGTTTCCAGATTGAGAAAATGGAAGCGGCGCGCGAGATAACCCGCGATCGTGCTCTTACCAGCGCCGGCGGGACCATCGATGGCAATCACCGGACGGCTTCGGTCGCGGGTCGCGTTCACTTCTTCTTCCCGCCCTTTTTCTTGCCCCCGCTTTTCACGCGCGGGCGGTTGCTGCGAGAGCCGGCAGCCGATCCTTTACCGCCGCGGGGATTTTTTGCCCAGAAGGGCTTCGCATCGCGTTTGCCGCCGGGTTTCGATGTAGCGGGCGCACCCTGAGATTTTTCGCGGCGGGGCGGTTTGCCGGTCGGGGCTCCCTTGTCAAAACCTGCGCCCCGAGAATCGGTCCGTTTCTTCCAAGGTTTGGTACCTTCCGCGCCGCTTTGAGATTTTCCATCCCGCTTGCTGAAATTGCGCGGTTCGGCGCTTCTTCCGCCCGCCTGTCGCGCGATTTCGCGATCGCCAGGCTTCGGGCCGGACCTCTCAAAGCGCCGGGGAAATCTTTCGCCCGATTTCGCCGCCCAGGGCTTAGCTCCGGCCAGCTTAAATCCAGAAGATCGAAACCCTGGGGGCTTCGCTGCGTAGCGCTTTCCAGTTTCGCTCTCAGAGCGGGCAGCGCCTTCGCGCGGTTTATCCCAGCGCCTCGGCGGGTTTCCTTGCCGATTTCCACTGTCTTGCCGCGCACCCGGATTGGCATCGGCACGTTTCGTCCATGACTTTGCGCCTTCCGTCTTCGCCGCTGGGTCTTTCGATTTCCATGGTCGCGGGTGCTGGAATCCAGCCGATTTGAATCCTCCAGGTTTGAAGCCGGCACGTCGTTCGGGTTTCTCCCAGGGCCTGCCCCGTTCGCCGGAGTCTTCGCGTGGACTGCGCGGAGTGAAGCTGCGCCCACCGGCGTTTGAGCCGTCTCCACGAAAATTGCGGCGCGGAAAAGCCGATGCGTCCCTGGCGGCGGATCCGAAACCGAATCGCTTTCCCGCCAGCTTTCCCGCCTGAGATTGTTTTGCAACAAATTTCTTTGGCCCAAATTTCTTCGGCGCGAATTTTCCCGCCTGCTCCGAAACATTGCCGGTCGAAAACTGGAATCCACGCCGGGACTCTCGCTCGATTGCGATCTCGCTGCTTGCGGTCAGAGCACCGACAGATTCCTTCGCGACGATCTCATCATCCATCTCCCGCGTTCCACCGGGCGCGACCGACGGTGCAGTCAGCGATTCCTCGGAAAGGTGCATCACCATCTCCGGCAGCAGCCCTCCCTGCAGACAGACGTGCGCGCGACCGCCGATGTCGAGGATGTCCAACTGCCGCATGGAACCGAGACCGCGAATGACCTCTCGTAGCTTCGATTGCGGAGCGAACGGCGAGAGTGCGGCGAGGACTTCTTCCTCCGGCGCGGCAACCACCGCGTGCAGATAGAGAGAGACCATCGCAGACTGCGCCTCCGCTTGTCCGGTAGCGGCGCCCGCGCCAACCTGTTGCGGAAACTGTCGTGGCAACATTTCCCACTGCGCAGGCTGGCTGTTCGCACGGAGAAGCGGAAAAATATACATTCCGCTCCAGAGTTCGTGAAGCGCGCGCAAAATGGCCGCTTCCGTCATGTCCCGGCCGAGAATCGGCTGGAGCGCGGCTACATCGAGCGGCCCCTGCTCCCGAATCGCCTGCCAGCAGTGCAGAGCGAGTGGAGTCACTTTTTCATTGCCCACCGTGGAAGGTCCAGTCTTAAAGTTCCGGCTTCCGCAAAGGGCATAAATATATCGAAGCGTTTCCGGGCTGGCAATGCAGTCCGGCTGCTCGCCGAGAGATGAGCCAAGCTTCAACGGAACGGCCGCGGAGCTTTCGACCACTCGTACCAGGAGATCGTTCGCGCGGGAACGTTCGCCCATGCTGGGGATTTGCGCGGGCCGGCCCACCACCGCCTCTAAAAAACTGGGTGACGGAGCGGTACCGGCAGGAGTAGGCAGATAAGGACAAAAGCCGATCGAGTTGAGCCATTCCGCCGCCACTTCCAGCGTCAGCCGCGCATCGCCGTTCTGGCTCCAGCGAGCCAGCCGTGCCGAATTAAGTTGTTCCGCGTTCAAAAAATATCCTCTTCCTTGTGCTTCTGGTAGGGCGCATCCGGCAAACAACAGGTTCCTCGACTTCGCCGCACTCCGCTCGGAATGACAATCCTATTTATGAGACCGCTCCTCAGCATCTGGCATATCCAAGATCGACAAGATTGCCCTAAATGCGCTGGAAAGCCCGCTGAATCTCTTTTAAAGAATACCGTAGGACAATTGGGCGTCCGTGCGGGCAACTGGTGGGATGTTCGGTTTTCGCAAGTTCGGCAAGCAGCCATTCCATTTTTGGCATTTCAAGCGGCGTGTGGATCTTGATCGCCGCATGGCACGCGATGGAGGCGGCGATACGCAGGCGCAGCGTGTCCAGATTCTCCAGTTGCTGCTCACGCTCCGTCTGCTCCAGCACTTCGATCAATGCGCGTTCCAGTTCGCGGCCGATCAATCCGACAGGGGTCGCCTTTACCGCCAGGGTGCGCGGACCAAACGGCTCCGCTTCGAATCCGTTGCGCTCCAGCTCTGCGGCAATCGCGGCGAACAGCGGCATCTGGTCCGGCTTTAGATCGATGAGCACCGGCATCAACAACCTTTGACGCTGCACCTGTTCGACAACGCGCTCGCGGCTGATCTTTTCAAACAATACGCGCTCATGCGCCACATGCTGGTCGATGATCCAAAGCCCCTCGGCATTTACCGCGAGAATGAACGATTCCTCCAGTTGGCCGAGCGGGCGCAGCGTTGCCAGGCCATGCAGGGTTGGCGCAGGACTTTCGTCAGCCACATGGTTTTGCAGGATTGCGGTCGCGGCGTCCTCCGGCAGAAATGGCAGAGACTGCGCTAGTGGCGATAGTGCCGGAGGCTGCAACTCGAAACGATCGGCATCTTCGCGATTCGTAGGCGAATCGGAGTTCGCATAGGAGGCGGCTTCCGCTGATGAGATTGCCGATCTCAACGAAGGCGAAGCAGGATGGACTTCGCGAGCAGACTCATTTGAACCGATAGCCGACGGGCCGCCATTCACCGTTGATTCCGGTGGCCGAGATAGTGGAGGCCCCGGCATGGGCGAGATGTCCGGAACCAGCGCCGGCGTCACCGCGGGATGATGACTCAGCGCAGTCAGAAAGCTGGCCGCGGGTCGAGTTTTCACCAGCGCATTGCGCACGGCGTCGCGCACGAAGTCATGCACAAATCCCTGCTGACGAAAGCGGACTTCCGTTTTTGCTGGATGCACATTCACGTCGACTTCTTCCGGCGGCATTTCCAGGAAAAGCAGCACGACGGGAAACGAAGTTGGCGGCAGAATATTTCGATAAGCTTCCGTCAGCGCGTGGAGAATAAATCGGTCACGGATCAATCTTTGATTCACGAAAACATAGATGGAGTTGCGATTGAGCTTTTGCAACTCCGGGCGCGAGGCGAACCCGTGCAGGCGAAGCGGCCCTGGAATCGCAGGCTGCCAGTCGGGATCACGCTTCCAGGGCGGAGGCGCGGGAATGCCGGCACGCTCAAAGTTGGTCTCCGCCGCAACCGGCAGCAACTGGTCCAGTACATCGCGCCCGAAGATTTGAAAGATTCTCTCGGAAACCTGCTGTACCGGCGCGGCCTCCAGCAGAGCATGAGTCGCGCTGTGCAATTCGAAATGCTTCGATGGATGCGCCAGCGCATAATGCGTCGTCAGCGCGGCGATGTGAGAGAGTTCCGTCTGCTCGGACTTCAGGAATTTTTTTCGTGCCGGCGTGTTGAAAAACAGATCGCGAACCGTGAGCGTCGTTCCTGCCAGCACACCGGAGTCGGCCACGCGAAGAATCTTTCCGCCCGCAATTTCCATTTCTGTGCCCACGGCTTCCGCTGCCGAGCGAGTGGTAAGAAGCACGCGCGCGACAGAAGCAATCGACGGCAGCGCCTCGCCGCGAAAGCCGAGAGTCGCCAGTTGCACCAGGTCTTCACTGGAATGAATTTTTGAAGTGGCGTGGCGCTCAAAGGCCAGCAGCGCATCGTCGCGCACCATGCCGCAGCCATCGTCCGTTATGCGGATCAGCTTGCGGCCACCCGCTTCGACATCGATGCGGATGCGCTGCGCACCGGCATCCAGAGAGTTTTCCAGAAGCTCTTTCACGACAGAGGCGGGGCGCTCCACCACTTCGCCGGCGGCGATCTGATTGGCAACTTGGTCGGAAAGGACGCGGATTTTGCCCATGGAAAGCTAATTGTAGACGCCTTCAAACGCTGGGCTGGCAGCGGCGACCATCGGCACGGCCCATTCAGCGAGCCGTTTCAGGAACGACTCTTGCCAGCCATCTTTGCCTCAGCTGCGGCGGCATTGCCTCGCCGGAGCGAGACAGATTTCTTCGCCGCCACTGGCTTCGACCTTCCGCGGCTTGCCTGCGCTGCGCCTTTGCGAGCGGTATGGTCCCCGTCGCCCACCATGTGCAGGCGCATGAAATTTGTCGATCCACTTTTGGTGCGTGTACCCGCCACGATGCCGAGAATCTGCCTGGCGCGCACGTGACCGGATTTCGTTAGCAGGCGCTCCGCCGTATCCACCATCTGGTCCGTAGTTTGCAGCTTCGGGCACTGCACCGGATAAACACCCCATAAAAGCATCATCCGCCGAATTACGGTTTCCACGCTGCTGAGCGCAAAAATGGGTGGCGCGGGATGGTACTTCGACAGCAGTCGCGCGGTCGTTCCGGTCTCGGTGAAGACGGCGATCGCTGTCAAGTCGAGGTCCTCCGCGGCGTGGGCCATCGATTCACAGATCGTTTCCGGAATCGATAGACCTCCGTCGGTGTGGCTGCGATATCCATGAACCTCAGAGCGCATCTGCATCTCGGTTTCGGACACGATCTTCGCCATCATGGCCACCGCGTCGACCGGATATTTTCCAGCGGCACTTTCGGCCGACAGCATCACGGCATCCGTTCCGTCGTAAATCGCGTTCGCCACATCGCTGGCTTCGGCGCGCGTGGGGCGCGGATTTTCAATCATCGACTCCAGCATTTGCGTCGCGGTAATCACCGGCTTGCGCAGCTCAGCGGCGCGGCGGATGACACGTTTCTGAATGGCCGGGACCTTTTCCGGCGGCATTTCCACGCCAAGGTCGCCGCGCGCGACCATCACTCCGTCGGCGACTTCGAGAATGCTTTCAAGATGCTCGATTGCCTGCGGCTTTTCAAGCTTGGCGATGATCCAGGTCTCCGCGCCCAGCGCTGCCACTCGGTGTTTCACCAAGCGAACGTCTTCCGCGGTGCGCACGAACGAAACGGCAACCATGTCCACGCAGTGTTTGATTGCAAACTCCAGATCGACTTCATCCTTCGGTGTAAGCGAGGGGACACGGACGGAGATGCCGGGCAGATTGATGCCTTTGAATTCACCGAGAATGCCGCCGTTGATGACTTCGCACTCCACGTCCACGCCGCGGAGGCGATTCACGCGCAACTCGATCAGGCCGTCGGAAAGCAGAATGCGAGATCCCTCCTCCAGATTTTCCGCCAGCGTGGGAAATGTGGTGCCGATGACCTGCGACGTGCCGGCTACATCGCGGGGAGTGATGGTGAGATGCTGTCCTGCCTTGAGCGACACCGGAATGCGGTTCCGCAGCCGGGCGGTGCGAATCTTCGGTCCCTGCAGATCGCCGAGAATGCAGATCGGCTTGTCCGCTTCGGCGCTCACCTTGCGAATCATCTGAATCAGCTTTACTTTTTCCGGATGGGTGCCGTGCGAGAAATTCAACCGGGCGACGTCCAATCCGGTGCGAACCAGCTCTCTGAAGACTGCTTCCGTGTTGCTGGCCGGTCCGATGGTGGCGACAATCTTCGCGCGCCGCGGGGCAGCCTCATTGTTCGCCAAAGAAAGCGATGTTTGCATTCCTGCTCCAGTCAATAGTTTTCGCCAGCGGCGGATCCTACTTCGATTGTAATGGCTGCAAACGGACGCCGGGATGAATCATGCGGTTCTCCGTTTAATGTGACATCCGCCGGCTTTGGACTTCCTGCCAATTTTTTTCGGGCGGAGAAGCCATTCCCATTCAGAGCCTGGATTGGTTCAAGGATTTCTTGACCAGCGACGGGCTTGACCCGCGCTGCTTGGGAAATATCTGCGCGTTGAATTCCGCGCCGACCATCACGCTGACCAGGATGATGTAGAGCCAGACCAGCAGCGCAACGCCCGCGCCGAGCGATCCGTAGACCTGCCGATAATGGGCGTGCCGGGTCACATACCATCCGAAAGCGAGCGTGGACGGAAACCACAGCGCGGTCGCCAGAACGGAACCGGGCAGAATCCGGCGCCAGGATTGGGTGCGCGGAGTGCCAAGATGATAGATGATCGCCAGCACGGTGACGCTGGTGGTGAGAGCCAGCAGCCACCGCACCAGCCGCGCCAGAACCAATACATAAGGACGAACATCGTATGCGGACTGGTAATTCATCCACATTTCAATCTGATGGCCGAAGACAACGAACATGGACGCGAGCGCCAGCGGAAAAAACGAAAGGAAGGTGAGCACGAAGGCAATAGAAATTTGCCGGCCCGTGGTCCACAAGCCATCAGGCAAGCGATAGGCCCGGCGCATGGCCTCCATCAACGTAGTTATCACGCTGTTCGCGGCCAGCACAAAAACCCCGGCGGCTGACAATACGACCCGCAGCGAACGGTGCTGCTGGCCCTGGAAATACGCCAGCACCAGCGGTGGAATGTCGGGCGGAAACATTTGATACAACATCGAGCGCAATTCCGCCCGCACAAATTCCGCGCTGGGTGCAAGGGCCACCATCGTTGCCGCAAGCAGGACAATGGGGAAAACGCAGATGATCGCGGAGTAGGCGCCGGCTCGAGCCAGCATCAGAACGTCATTGCTGACGCTGCTCGTCACCGTTCTTCGCAGATACACCAACCAGCGCCTCATAAGCTACGGAAAAGACTATCTGAAATCCGGCGCCCCGTTCCATTCAATTCGAATCCTCAGTTTCGACGAATGACTTCAAGCGGGACAGTGCCTGGTCCCACTGCCGAGAGACCTCATCCAGATAATTCCTGGCCGGCTCAATTGACTCGGGGACGAATTCAAACAGGTGCTCGCGGCCAGTACGCACGCCATGCACAATCCCGGCGCTCTCCAGAATTCGGAGATGCTTCGTGATTCCCTGTCGGGTCAGTCGGGTGCCTTCGGTCAGCTGCGAAATCGAAAAGCGGCGTCCGTCGGAAAGCTTTGCCAGCAACGACAACCGCGTCTCGTCGGCCAGAGCGGCGAAAACAGGGGAATGAGTCCTTCGCCGAGCGGGCGCTCTACTTCGACGGCCGCGTGACATAGGCCTCGATGTTCTTCATTTGCTCGGTCCAGCCGCCATCGTTCATGCGAAATGCCTCCAGTCGGCGATTTTCGGGGACATTGTTGAAACCGGATTCCGCGAGGGTGAGTAAAGTTCCGGTCGCAATCTTCTCCAATCGAAACTCGACGAGTGTGGGTGTCTCGTTCGAGTAATCGACGCTGGGATCGACGGCGTAAGGATGCCAGGTAAAGGAGAACAGGCCTTCCGGCTCCATCGCTTGTACGACCGCCTCCCACTTCAGGTGTTCATAGCCGGGATAGGCAATATGGCCACGAGAGACCTGGCCCGGTACAAAAGGACCATCCAGTTTCACGCGAAACCACTCGCCAAACTCGCGGTAGTCTGTCAGCGCGCGCCAGACCCGTGGGATTGGCGCTTGGAGTTCGATACGCTTTTCAATGCGATCATTCATGTTTAAGCAACCTCTTGGTTGCATATTAGAACGAAGTGAAGACAATAGCAACCTCTGGGTTGCCTTTTTTGGAGAGACGCCTTCCCTACAGCCGACCTCCAACGGGCGCCAATTGATAGCATCTATAGTGTTATGAACTGTGCTCGACGCCACGCTGGAATTTTCTTCGTCGCTGCCGCTTTCCCGCTGCTTGCCTGGGCTTGCGTGGACTATTGCCAGGCGCAGCCGAACCACCGATATAAAGCGAGTCCCGCCATGCCCCAGAACGCTTCCGGCACACCAGCACCAAACAGCCAGCTCACAGACAGGGCGCTCAATAAGAGGGTAAATACGCTGCTCGCCAGGATGACGCTGGACGAAAAAGTCGGACAGCTTGTCCAGTTCTCCGCCGGAGCGGCGACAGGACCCGGCACCGGACGCGAAAGCTACGACGCAATGATTGCCGAAGGCCAGGTCGGCTCTTTGCTGAACGTTGCCGATGCGAAAAAGGCGAACGCTTTCCAGCACATCGCGATGGAAAAAAGCCGCCTGCATATTCCGCTACTGTTTGGGCTGGATGTGATCCACGGATACAAGACGATCTTCCCCGTTCCGCTGGGAATGGCGGCCAGTTTCGATCCGGCGCTGGTTGAGGCAGCCGCGCGCATAGCTGCAGAAGAGGCCAGTGCCGATGGTATTCGCTGGGTTTTTTCGCCGATGGTGGATATTGCGCGCGATGCGCGCTGGGGCCGCATCGTCGAAGGCTCGGGCGAATCTCCATACCTTGGCTCGGCAATGGCGCGCGCGTACGTGCATGGCTATCAGGGGACGAGCCTCAGCAATCCCGACTCTGTCGCCGCGTGCGTGAAACACTTTGCCGCATACGGTGCGGTGATTGCCGGCCGCGATTACAACGCCGTCGACATGTCGGATCTGACGCTGCGTCAGGTCTATCTGCCCCCGTATCAGGCAGCCGTCGATGCCGGAGCGGCGACTGTGATGAGCTCGTTTAATTCCCTGAACAGCGTGCCGGCAACGGCTGACCGATACACGCTGACTGACATCCTGCGTAACGAATGGAACTTTGGCGGATTTGTGGTGAGCGACTGGAACGCGGTAGGTGAGCTGATTCCGCACGGCATCGCGCTCAACAATGCAGAAGCGGCGCAGAAAGCAATCTCCGCCGGCCTCGACATGGACATGGAGAGCGGCGCGTACCATGAGCGGCTGGTGTCTCTGGTGCGCAGCGGCGCGGTGCCGGAAGCGACAGTTGATGAAGCCGTGCGGCGCGTGCTGCGCGTGAAATTTGCGCTGGGCATTTTCGATCACCCCTACGTCGACGAAAATGGCAAACCGTATCAGGCGACTTCGGGAAAAAGGGCGCTAGCGCGAAAGGCTGCGGAAGAATCGATTGTCCTACTGCAGAATGAAGCACGCGAAGGCCAGCCCAAACTGCTGCCGCTTGCCGGCCACGTCCATACCATCGCGCTGATCGGGCCTTTGGGCGATGCTCAAGGCGAAATGCTGGGTTCGTGGGCCGGCCAAGGCAATCCGGCGGATGCGATCACGTTGCGCTCGGCCCTGCAACCACGGATGCAGGCCTACGGCGGCAAAGTTCTCTACGCGGAGGGTACGCAGATTCTGACTACATCCGATGCCGGATTTGCAGCCGCCAAGCAGGCGGCGCAGCAATCGGACCTCGTGATCATGGCGCTCGGTGAGGACGCTCCAACGATGACGGGAGAGGCCGGTTCTCGCGCTCACGTCGACCTGCCCGGCAATCAGGAGCAACTTCTGCAGACGATCGTCGCGACCGGAAAGCCGATTGTGCTGGTCGTCTTCAGCGGCAGGCCGCTGATTCTGGATTGGGCCGCGCAGCACGTTCCGGCAATTCTTGAAGCCTGGTATCCGGGAATCGAAGCAGGTCCCGCTCTCATGAACATTCTGTTCGGCGATACCAATCCCAGCGGCAAGCTGCCGGTGAGCTTTCCGCGCGCCGTCGGACAGGAGCCGCTGTATCTGGCGCAGTTCCCCACCGGCCGTCCGGCTACGGGAGTAGATTTGTCGCATCCCCCAACGAATAGCGTGGAGAAATATGTTTCGCGCTATATCGACGTGCCGAATTCACCGCTCTTTCCCTTCGGGCATGGCTTGAGCTACACGCAATTTGCATACGCGCCTGTTTCCTTGAGCGCGAGTTCTGTATCAATGGCAAATTTAATGCCGGCTGCAAACGACGGCGCGGCGCAGCCGGCGATCGAAGTCACAACTACCGTGCGCAATACCGGCACAGTCGCGGGGACGGAGGTTGTTCAGCTTTATATTCGGATTCGCGGCGCGTCCGTCGAAGAGCCCGTGCGGGTGCTGAAGGGATTCCAACGAGTCACCCTGCAACCAGGCGAATCGAAGCAGATAAAATTCCCGCTTGGCTTCAACGAACTGTCGTTCATCAACGCAAAAAGCCAGCAGGTGGTCGAACCCGGAACGCAGTATACCGTTTTCATCGGCGGCAGCTCGCAAGCGACTCAGTCCGCAGCGTTTAACGTCGTCCCCTGATGCAATAGGAATCCAGGTAGTTCGCCGTTCGGCCAGCCGGAACTCCGATGAAACTAAATACGATAGTTCGTCGTCTTTCTGGTAAGCTTCCGATGAGTAAGACACGCGTTCTTTTTTCTGATCTTATATTGAGCGCCGCCGGAGCACGTAGTTGAAAACCACTACTTGAATGAGGCCGCACATTTTGATGCTGAATTTAGATCTTCTTCGCTCTGCCCGGCAATCTGGATTCTCGGGCGCGCTCCACAACCTGCCCCGCGCCGCTTCCAAAGCGAATAAGCGAGCGAGACAAGCTGTGCTATCGATCGGCGCTTTGTCGCTGCTGGCGCTGTGCATGGGATGCGGGAGCGGAACTGGGTCGGCCGTTTCGTCTACAAGCAACCCCCAAGTGGCACTGTATGTCTTTAATGCGCAGTCTGCGGGAGAAGTGACTGTCGACTTCGGCCCGACCACGGCCTATGGCTTCGAGACCTCGCCGCAAGATATACCATCCGGAGGCGTCCCGATCCGCATTTTTGTTGCCGGGATGCGAGCCAATACGCTCTATCACATGCGGGCTGTGGCCAAGTATTCGGATGGAACCACGCAAACGGACGCAGACCATGACGTTTATGACGGGGAGCTATACGACGGGCAATCCCACAGCTCTGCCTCAAATCACCGCGACCACGGCTTCCGGACAGACGCCACAACCCGGAATTGAAATACTGAACGCCCTAGATACATCTGGAGCTCAACTGATGGCTACGGATCTGGCCGGAAATGTAATATGGGCATATTTTCCATCCACAGCAATTCCAGCTCCAGCATCTATACAGGCCCCCAAGATGCTGCCGAATGGAGATCTTCTTTTTCTTGTTTCGCCGAATTCCTCCCAGCCGTTGAACAATCCAACTTCGATCACACCCACAACACCCAATTTGATCCGCGAGATCGATCTCTTGGGCGATACGGTGAAGGAAATTTCGGTCGTGCAGCTCAATCAGGAGCTTCAGGCAGCAAACTATAACCTGACGCTGCAAACGGTCCACCACGATGTGACCGTATTGCCCAATGGACATTGGCTGGTAATCGCCAATACCTTCAAAAGCGTCGTGCTGACGGGTCAAACCACCCCAACCAAGGTATTGGGAGACGTGATCATCGACCTGGACACCAACTTGAATCCGGTCTGGGTGTGGAACGAATTCGACCATCTGGATGTGAACCGGCACCCGTATCTTTTTCCCGACTGGACCCACACGAATGCCGTGGTCTATTCGCCGGATGACGGCAATATCCTGGTTTCCATGCGCCACCAGAACTGGTTGGTCAAGGTGGATTACAACAACGGCGCCGGAACCGGCAATATCATCTGGCACCTCGGAGAGGGCGGGGATTTTACGTTACAGGGAGGAGTGGATCCCACGGATTGGTTTTACGCGCAGCACGGCCCCTCTTTCACTACGACCAACACCACGGGAATATTTGGTCTGACGCTGATGGATAACGGAGACGACCGCCAATATCCCGGCGGGCCGGTCGGTGCAACATGCGGAACACCGGGAACGCCCGGAATATGTTACAGCACGGTTCCTGTCTTCCAACTCAACGAAGTCACAAAGACGGCGACGTTCACGTTTCATCAGGTTCTAGCGCCCAGCCTGTACAGTTTTTTTGGAGGAAACTCCGAAAAGCTGGCCAATGGCGATCTCGAGTTTAATCTGTGCGGATTGACGGGTACGACCCCAAACTCTCAGATATCGGAAGTGACGGACACGCAAAGTCCTCAGCCGGTATGGACCCTGAAGTTGACTGGCGGGTACACCTACCGCGGATATCGGCTGCCAAGTCTATATCCGGGAGTTCAGTGGTAGGTAGAAAATCCAGGCGGTGTACTGGATGCGTTTTACCCGGTCTGTCTGGATTTTCTGACTGGAGCGGCGTGAGTCGGCTTCCACTTCTGCAGAAACGCGGTTACGGCCGCGGAGTTGAGCAGGTGCATCTTTTCAAACTCGCCATTTCGCTGGGCGTAAACTACTCGGCCTGAACCGTCGAGTACGACGACCGCCGGCACTCCCAGCTTGAGCGGGATTCCGTATTTCTGCGCGATGTCAAGATTCCGGTCGTATTCACCGACGCTCACGTCGACCACGACGTAGTTCTGTGCCAGCAGCGATGCGTTTCCGGGATCGTGGAAATACAGGTTGAGCAACTGGCAGTCCTCGCACCAGTTTCCGCCGAAGTCAAGCAAAACGCGTTTGTGTTCGCTGGCCGCTTTCAGAATCGTCTGGCGAATATCTTCCTTCGCATTCGCGTTGTCGGAAAAAATGTTCGACGATGCGAACTGCAGCAGCATTCCAGCATCGCAGCGCATGACACTATGGACTGAGGCCGCAGATACAGCGAATGTCGCACGCACCCAATGCGCCGACGCAAATCACCGCGCAAAGATTCTTTCTGAATTGCATGATTCAATTGTAGCTCTCGACGGCGAGAGAAATTTACGCGGCTGTATTGTAGAAGAAATGCTCGTGGACGATCTTTCCGCCCTCGACCGTATAGAGCCCCATCTCATCCATCTGCATGCGCTTGCCGGAAGCTTTCTGCGTCACATCGAGTTTGTACTCGACCGCAAATTGTTTCTGGCCGAGAAATGGTCCGTTCGCCTCGGTGTGATGAATCTCGTTGGTGTCAACAAAATGGTTGTTCTTTCCTCGGATGGCTTCGATGCCCTTCATCTCTTTGGGCATCCCGGGGAAGCTTGCCGACTCCACGCTCACAATATTTTCTGAATAATATTTGTTGACGGCTTCCAGGAATTTTCCTTGTCTGCACAGATCGACCAAGCCATTCGCGATTTCAGCGGTAGACATAAAATTTTCTCCTTGCAAGCTTAGATGCGGACCGGCAATTGCGGCGATTAAAAAATGATGTCTCGTGGAAGCGCTTTCCTTGAGAAATTTAAAGCGCGGACACTTTCCGCAAGTGCCCGCGCCCCGTTTCGCGTAGCTGCGAATCGCGGATGAGACGCTGCGGGGTCAATCGGATCCCCTGAAAACAAATTTCTTTCGGATAACAAAAAAGGGTCATGCATTTCGCATGACCCTTCATATGAACAGAAACAGTTACGATTGCGCTATTCGGCGGCCATTTCCTCGGCTTCGCCTTCCTGACGCATCAGTTCCAGCTCGCGCTCGGCCGCTTCGGTGGCCTCGGTGACCTCCTGCTGCACGCGAGCCGCGGCGTCTTCGAGTTCCTGCGACAGGCGAACGTTGCGGTAGTACTCCATGCCGGTGCCGGCTGGAATCAGCCGTCCAACGATAACGTTCTCCTTCAGTCCGCGAAGCTGATCGACCGCGCCGTTGATGGCGGCTTCGGTCAGTACCCGCGTCGTTTCCTGGAAGGAAGCGGCGGAGATGAACGAGTCCGTCGAGAGCGACGCCTTGGTGATGCCCAGCAGCAGCGGACGCCCGACCGCAGGACGACCGCCGTTATTGATAGCGCGCTCGTTTTCCTCGCGGAAGCGGAACTTGTCCACCTGCTGCTCGACCAGAAAGCCGGTGTCGCCGGGATCTTCAACTTTGACCCAGCGCAGCATCTGGCGAACGATTACCTCGATGTGCTTGTCAGAAATCGCCACGCCCTGCAACCGGTAGACTTCTTGAATTTCGGTCACCATGTAGGACTGCAATTCCTTTTCGCCCAGTACAGCAAGAATGTCATGCGGGTTCAGCGGTCCATCCATCAGTGGATCGCCGGCGCGCATGCGCTCGCCTTCCTGTACGTTCACGTGCACGCCGCGCGGCATCGAGTATTCCTTCTCTTCGCCGCTGTCCGCCGTGACGTAAATCTTGCGCTGACCCTTGCTGACTTCGCCGAAGCGAACCGCGCCGTCGATCTCGCTGATGATGGCCGTCTCGCGAGGCTTGCGAGCCTCGAAGAGTTCCGCCACCCGCGGCAGACCGCCGGTGATGTCCTTGGTGCGCGTGGTTTCGCGCGGGATCTTCGCCAGCACATCGCCAGGGAAGACCTCGTCGCCATTCTGCACCATCAAGTGTGCGCGGCTCGGCAGCAGGTAGCGCTTGGAGCCTTTGGCGCTCTTGATCATGATCGCCGGCTGGCGCTTTTCATCGGAAGATTCCGCGACCACCAGGCGGGACAACCCGGTGACCTCGTCCACTTCCTCGTTCAGCGTGGTGCCTTCATGCAGATCGTGGAAGTGCACCGTGCCGCCGACTTCCGTCAGGATGGCAAAGGTGTACGGGTCCCATTCGCCGAGCGTCTGTCCTTGCGTGACCTGCGCACCTTCTTCGACCTTCAGCTTCGCGCCGTAGACCAGCGTGTAGCGTTCTTTCTCGCGGCCGCGCTCGTCCACAACAACGATCACGCCGGAGCGATTCATCGCCACCAGATCGCCCTGCTTGGAGCGCACGGTAACGAGGTTCAGGAAGCGCACAGTGCCGGCATTCTTTGCCTCCAGCCGCGACTGATCGGAAACGCGGGATGCCGCGCCACCGATGTGGAAGGTGCGCATCGTGAGCTGCGTGCCCGGCTCGCCGATGGACTGCGCCGCGATTACGCCAACGGCTTCGCCCATTTCCACCAGACGACCGGAAGCGAGGTTGCGCCCATAGCACAGGATGCAAACGCCGCGCTTCGACTCGCAGGTGAGCACCGAGCGAATCTTGACGCGCTCGACGCCCGCGGCCTGGATCGCGCTGGCCATGTCTTCGTCGATCTCCTGATTGACCTCGACCAGTACATTGCCTTCGAAATCCTTCAGTTTCTCGAGCGAGACGCGGCCAATGATGCGGTCGCGCAGCGGCTCGATCACTTCGCCCGCTTCGACGATGTGACCGACGTAAATGCCTTCGACGGTTCCGCAGTTGTAGTCGCTGATGATGACGTCCTGCGCCACATCGACCAGACGGCGGGTCAGGTAGCCGGAGTCGGCGGTCTTCAACGCCGTATCCGCCAGCCCTTTGCGCGCGCCGTGCGTGGAGATGAAGTATTGCAGCACCGTCAACCCTTCACGGAAGTTGGCCGTGATCGGCGTTTCGATGATTTCACCGGACGGCTTCGCCATCAGTCCGCGCATTCCGGAAAGCTGGCGAATCTGCTGCTTCGATCCGCGCGCGCCGGAGTCGGCCATGATGTAGATCGGATTCATGGTGCCGGCCTTGTCGGCGGCCTTCATGTTGTTGAACATCTCATCGGCAACCTGCTCGGTAACCGAGGACCACAACTGAATGACCTTATTGTTGCGCTCGCCGTTGGTGATCGCGCCGTCCAGATATTGCCGCTGAACGCTGACCACCTGCTTCTCGGCATCGCCCACAAGCTGGTACTTTGTGTCTGGAATGACCATGTCGTCAAACCCGACAGACAGGCCGCTGCGGGTCGCATACTTAAATCCCAGGTCCTTAATGCGGTCGAGCATCTTGACCGTGACTTCCAGATCCAGGTTCAGATAGGAATAGCTGACCAACTGGCCGATGCCTTTTTTCTTTAGAAGACCGTTCACGAACGGCATACCATGCGACAGAGAGTCATTCAGAATGACGCGGCCCACGGTAGTCGAAAGATACTGGTTCGTGTACTGAACCGGCTCAGTGTGCAGCAGGTCCTGGTCGTCGTATGCGGTGGACATATCAAGCACCGCGCCGGTGTAGCGCAAACGGATAGGCGTCAGCGTCTCAACTTCCCCGGCTTCCAGCGCCATCAGCACTTCATCCGTGTTGGCGAAGACACGGCCTTCACCCTTTGCTCCGGCGTGGGACTTGGTCAGGTAATAGATTCCAAGCACCATGTCCTGCGTCGGCACGGTGATCGGCTGGCCGGAGGCCGGCGACAGAATGTTGTGCGAGGCCAGCATCAACACGCTGGCTTCCACCTGCGCTTCCGGCGACAGTGGAATGTGAACCGCCATCTGGTCGCCGTCGAAGTCCGCGTTGAACGCGGTGCAAACCAGCGGATGGATCTTGATGGCCTTGCCTTCGACCAGCACCGGCTCAAACGCCTGAATACCCAGACGATGCAGCGTTGGCGCGCGGTTCAGCAGTACCGGATGGTCCTTGATGACCTCTTCCAGCACGTCCCAGACGATCGGGTCCTGCATCTCGACCAGTTCCTTCGCCTGCTTGATTGTGGTGCAATGGCCGATCTGTTCCAGCCGGTGATAGATGAACGGCTTGAACAGTTCGAGCGCCATCTTCTTCGGCAATCCGCACTGGTGCAGCTTCAACTCCGGTCCGACAACGATGACGGAGCGACCGGAATAATCGACGCGCTTGCCCAGCAGGTTCTGACGGAAACGGCCCTGCTTGCCCTTCAACGTATCGGAGAGCGACTTAAGCGGACGATTGTTGGCGCCGCGCAGCACACGACCGCGGCGGCCGTTGTCGAACAGCGCATCGACGGCCTCCTGCAGCATGCGCTTCTCATTGCGCACGATGACTTCCGGCGCGTGCAGGTCCATCAGCTTCTTCAAGCGGTTGTTGCGGTTGATGACGCGGCGGTAGAGATCGTTCAGATCGGACGTGGCAAAGCGTCCGCCATCGAGCGGCACCAGTGGGCGCAGCTCCGGAGGAATGACCGGCAGAACATCCAGGATCATCCATTGCGGCTTGTTGGCGGACTTGCGGAAGGCCTCGACAACTTTCAGGCGCTTGGCATACTTCAGGCGCTTCTGCAGCGAGGTTTCGATCTTCATGCGCTCGCGCAGTTCGACGGAAAGCGTATCGATATCGACGCGCTTCAGCAGTTCCTTGATCGCTTCGGCGCCCATCATGGCCTTGAAGCCGGAGGGACGATACTGCTGGTCGAGCTCGCGATAGCGCGTCTCGTCCTTGATGATCTCGCGCTCCTTGACGGCTGCATCGCCTGGATCGATGACGACATAGCTCTCGAAATAGAGCACGCTTTCCAGCTCACGCAGAGGAGATGTCGAGCAGGTGGCCGATGCGCGACGGCAGTCCCTTGAAGAACCAGACGTGCGAGCAGGGCGAGGCCAGCTCAATGTGGCCGAGGCGTTCGCGGCGCACGCGGGACAGCGTAACTTCCACGCCGCACTTGTCGCAGATCACTCCGCGATGCTTCATGCGCTTGTACTTGCCGCAGAGACATTCCCAGTCGGTGATTGGACCGAAGATGCGGGCGCAGAACAGGCCATCGCGTTCCGGCTTGAAGGTGCGGTAGTTGATCGTCTCCGGCTTGGTGACTTCGCCGTGCGACCAGCTGCGAATCTTCTCCGGCGATGCAAGGCTGATGCGGATGGCATCGAAATCTGAAATTGGATTGCTGAGTTCGAATGGATTCGAGCGGAACAAGACGACCTCCATTGCCGGGTTTGCTGCCGCAGGTCCGCATCTCAAAAGGAGTACGGAGTGCAGCAGAACCGGCTCTCGCGTTCCCGGGATTTCCATCATTCCGGCCGCCTGTCCGTCCCGGGAGCGCATTGGCTTGTGTGGACGACGGTCGTGTTTCTTAAAAACTGGCTTGGCGTTCTTTTTCCAGAGCGCCGCAGATCTCGCCGCGGCGCTCTCGTGGTTCTTTCAACCGGCTAATCGGCTGCGGCTACTGTCGGCAGAGGCACTTTCTTGTTCTCCGCCTGCTTGATCAGTTCGACATCCAGACAAAGCGCCTGCAGTTCGCGAACCAGCACGTTGAAAGACTCTGGTACGCCCGGTTCGATGGCAGCTTCGCCCTTGACGATGGCCTCATAAATCTTGGTGCGGCCATACACGTCGTCGGACTTCGCCGTCAGCAGTTCCTGCAGGATGTACGCTGCGCCGTATGCTTCGAGCGCCCAGACCTCCATCTCGCCGAAGCGCTGCCCGCCGAACTGCGCCTTGCCGCCCAGCGGCTGCTGGGTGATCAGCGAGTACGGCCCGATCGAACGCGCGTGAATCTTGTCGTCGACCAGGTGCGACAGCTTCAGCATGTACATGTAGCCGACCGTGACCGGCTGCTCAAACTGCTCGCCTGTCATGCCGTCGTACAGATAGATTTTGCCGGTGGAGGGAAGGTTCGCAGCCGCAAGCAGCGCCTTGATCTCTTCCTCTCTGGCGCCGTCGAATACCGCGGTGCCGAACCAGATGCCGCGTTTCATGCCGCGCGCCACCTGCAGCAATCTCTCGTCGTCCAGATCGAGCAACTGGCGCAATGCAGCCGTTCCACCGAAGCGTCTCTTCCATCAGCTTGCGGACTTCGTTGGCCTTCTGGTTCTTCTCGACCAGTTCGGCGATCTGCTTGCCAAGCTCGTGTGCGGCCCATCCAAGATGGGTCTCCAGAATCTGGCCGACGTTCATACGCGAAGGCACGCCCAGCGGGTTCAGCACGATGTCCGCGGGGGTTCCGTCGGGCAGATACGGCATGTCTTCTTCCGGCAGAATGCGGGAGATGACACCCTTGTTGCCGTGGCGGCCGGCCATCTTGTCGCCGACCGACAGCTTGCGCTTCATGGCGATGTAGACCTTCACCTGCTTGATAACGCCCGGCGCGAGTTCGTCGCCCTTCTGCAGCTTGCCGATCTTGTCGTTGGTGATCTTGCGCAGCACGTCGATCTGCCGCGAGGTCATCTCTTCGATCTCGTCGATCTGCTCATTCACCCGCGGGTCCTTGTCCGCGTAGCGAATGCGCTTCAGGTTGCGGGTCGAGATCAGCTCGATCGCCTCGCGGTCGAGCAATCGCGCCCTTGGCCAGCAGTCGCTTGTTGGTCCGCTCATCGTGCAGATCGGCCAGCACTTCCTTGCCGCCCAGAATCGCCTTCCAGACGCTTCAAGCGCTCGTCGGTCAGAATGCGGATTTCGTCTTCCAGGTTCTTTCTCGAGCTTCGCGATCTGATCGGCTTCAATCAGCTTGGCGCGCTCGTCTTTTTCCTGTCCCTTGCGGGAGAAGATGCGCACATCGACGATGGTTCCTTCGACACCCGGAGGACACGTCAGCGAAGCGTCGCGAACGTCTCCGGCCTTTTCGCCGAAGATCGCGCGCAGCAGTTTTTCTTCCGGCGTCAACTGAGTTTCGCCCTTCGGCGTCACTTTGCCGACGAGGATGTCGTTGTGCTTCACCTTCGCGCCGATGCGGATGATGCCGCTCTCGTCGAGATCGCGCAGCGCTGACTCGGATACGTTGGGAATGTCGCGCGTAATTTCTTCCGGACCCAGCTTCGTGTCCCGCGCTTCAATCTCATACTCCTCGATGTGCAATGACGTGTAATAGTCCTCGCGCACCAGCTTTTCGCTGATCAGGATCGCATCCTCAAAGTTGTAGCCGCGCCAGGACATGAACGCGACCAGCACGTTGCGGCCCAGGCCGAGTTCGCCCTGCTCCGTGCACGGCCCGTCCGCGATCACCTGGCCCTTCAGCACGCGGTCGCCCTGACGGACAATCGGCTTCTGGTTGATGCAGGTGTTCTGGTTGGAGCGCTTGAACTTCACCAACTGATAAATGTCGGAGCCGACTTCGCGCGACAACTGCGTCGGATGATGCTCGCCTTCGACACGCACAATGATGCGCTCGGAATCGACCGAATCGATGATGCCATGCCGACGCGCCAGCACCACTGCGCCGGAGTCCCGCGCCGTCACGCCTTCCATTCCGGTGCCGACAAATGGAGCTTCGGAGATCAACAGCGGCACCGACTGGCGCTGCATGTTCGCGCCCATCAGCGCGCGGTTCGCGTCATCATGCTCCAGGAACGGAACCAGCGAGGCCGCGACGGAAACCAGTTGCTTCGGGCTAACGTCGACATAGGTCACTTCACTGCGGTTGACCAGGACGAAGTTGCCCTGACGCCGCGCCGTGACCAGCTCGCGCAGATGCTGCCCGTTCTCGTCGAGTTCGACGTTCGCCTGCGCGATGGTGTAACGATCTTCTTCCCACGCCGACAGGTAGAAGCTGTACGGCTCAAATTCCATGGGCCGCTTCTTCTCTTTCACCAGCTCCTGGTTGCGCTTGATGGCATCCGGCTTTTCCAGGTGATCGCCGACGCGCAGCCCGCTATCGCCGGCATTGACCACCTGCACGAAAGTCCAGCAACAGGCCGTCGCGCACGCGGCGATACGGCGACTCGATAAAGCCGTACTCGTTGATTCGCGCAAAGCAGGAGAGCGACGAAATCAGTCCGATGTTCGGACCTTCCGGCGTCTCGATCGGGCAGATGCGGCCGTAGTGGGTCGGATGCACGTCGCGCACTTCAAATCCGGCGCGCTCGCGGCTCAGACCGCCCGGCCCCAGCGCGGAAAGACGCCGCTTGTGCGTGATCTCCGACAGCGGATTCGTCTGGTCCATGAACTGCGACAACTGGCTGCTGCCGAAAAATTCCCGAATGGCCGCCATCACCGGCTTGGCATTGATCAGGTCGTGCGGCATCGCCGTCGACATGTCCGGATACACGCTCATCTTTTCCTTGATGGCGCGCTCCATGCGAACAAGGCCGATGCGGAACTGGTTCTCCATCAGTTCGCCGACCGCGCGCACGCGGCGATTGCCGAGATGATCGATGTCGTCGACCACGCCGATGTTGCGGCGCAGCTTCAGCAGGTAGCGGATGGTCGCGTAGAAGTCGTCCGGTGTCAGAGTGCGATGATCGAGCGAAGTCGCGTCCTGCTTGTCGTACAGCTTGATGTTGAACTTCAGGCGGCCCACGCGCGAGAAATCGTACTTGCGCGGATCGAAGAACATGCCTTCAAACAACGCGGTCGCCGTGTCGAGCGTCGGCGGATCGCCGGGACGCAGTTTGCGGTAAATCTCGATCAGCGCTTCTTCCGGCTTGTGCACGGTATCGCGGCGCAAGGTGTGCGAAATCACATTGCCAACATCGTCGCGCTCCGGCAGGAAAATCTCAATCGAGGTCACGCCGCTCTCGAGAATCTGCACCAGCTTCTCTTTGGTCAGCTCCTGATTCGCTTCCAGCAGCAGATCGCCCGTCGTCGTATCGACGATGTCCGCCGCCGACATGGCGCCGTCCAGCTCGGAATCTTCAATCTCGACTTCGCTGACTTTGGCCGCGCGCAGCGCCTTCAGAATGCTGGCTGTAATCTTGCGTCCGGAGTGGGCGATCTCCTCGCCCTTGACCACGATCGCATGGGCCGGCTTCACGCCCAGCAGATGGGTCGCCTTTCCGTCTTCCGCGGGAAGCGTCCAGTACAGCTTGCCGCCCTTCACCGCAATGGTGTCGATCGTGTAGAAGTTCTTGAGAATTTCCTCGTCGGACTTCAGGCCGAGCGCGCGCAGGAAAACCGTTCCCAGAAACTTGCGCTTGCGGTCGATGCGGACGTAGAGCGTGTTCTTCTGGTCGTACTCAAACTCCACCCACGAGCCGCGGTACGGGAATGATCTTGCCCAGGAAATACGTGCGGTTGTTCGCCGTCTCGAAGAACACTCCAGGCGAGCGATGCAACTGGCTCACAATCACGCGCTCGGTCCCGTTCACCAGGAACGTTCCGTTCTTCGTCATCAGCGGAATGTCGCCGAAAAAGACCTCCTGCTCCTTCATGTCGCGGATGGTCTTGACGCCGGTTTCCGGATTCTTGTCGTAAATCTTCAGGCGAATCGTGACCTTGAGCGGCGCGGAGTAGGTCATGCTGCGCTCTTCGCACTCGCTCTGGTCGTACTTCAGCTGCAGCCCGACAGGATCGCCGCACTTGTTGCAGAAATCCGGCGTGTTCTTGTTGTAGGTGCCGCACTTCTGGCACAGCACATCGCCCGGATGAAACGGATCGGTGATGACCATGTTGCCGCAGTTGACGCAGGTGGTGCGCAGGTGATGCAGCCCCTTCAGGTGGCCGCACTTGCACTCCCAGTTGCCGATGGCGAAGTCGACAAACTCCAGTTCGGAAAGATTGCGGAAATCGGTAATCGGGAAAACCGACGCGAAAACGGATTGCAGGCCGAGATCGTCGCGCTCGGTCGGCAGCTTGTCCATCTGCAGAAAACGTTCATACGAACGCCGCTGCACTTCGATCAGGTTGGGAATCTGGATTTCGGTTGGAATTTTGGAGAAATCGAGACGGCTACGAATCGCGCGGTTCTCGTTCGGCATGTGTCACTCCTGGCTGATTTGCCTTTGCGGCCCACTCCCGGCGGCAACTCTGGGAGTTGGTTGGGCGGCCCACCGGTTCATCCACGGTAAGCACGCGCCCATTTCGGTTTCGCTTGCTGCTTTGCTGAATTCGCCCTGTTGAACCCGTTGCGCCGGGTTCGCTATTGCTTTTAGTTCTGGCCGGTTCGGGTTCGATGCAACGTATTTAGAGACACCAAACCGCTCGCGAGAGACAATAAGCCCCGCGAGCGTCACAACCGGATTGTGCACTGTTCAAATAGATGGGTTTTAGCTTCCGCCTGCGTCGAGATCGCTCCCGAACGCCTTTGTTGGATCGGTGAGAGTGATTCCAGCCGCAAACCAAACGGCCCAAACCCACAGGTCAGAGGTTTAAAGGAACATGCGGGCGAACGGCTCACTCTTTACTAGAGTAACGCAGATTCGCCCCTTCGGCAAGGAACCTACTTCACGTCCACCGCGGCACCGGCGTCGGTGAACTTCTTCCGAATCGCCTCTGCCTCGTCCTTCGTGATCCCCTCTTTCACCGTCTTGGGAGCGCCGTCGACCAGGTCCTTGGCTTCCTTCAGACCCAGCGCCGTCACTTCGCGCACGACCTTGATGGTGTTGATCTTGTTGGTCCCGGCATCCTTCAGAATGACGGAAAACTCCGTCTGCTCTTCCGCCGGAGCCGCTGCCGCGCCCGCGCCGCCGCCGGCCACCATCACCGGAGCCGCCGCAGCCGCCGAGACACCCAGCCGCTCTTCCAGCTTCTTCACCAGGGCCGCCGCATCCAGCAAGGTCAACCCGACAATTTGATCTTCAATCTGCTGCAAATCCGCCATGTCCATTCTCCATATACTGCGAAATCGTTTAGTCCTATCGCTTACCGCACTGCCTGCAGGACGAATCGCACGCCCCGATTGCTGCTCGCGCGGTTTCCGTTGTGCCCAGACTGCACACCAACGCGAATACAGCGAAATCTTCCTCAGAACCGCCTTCGACGCCCGCCTACGATGCCGCCGCTTCGGCAAACTTTTTCTGCTCGACTGCCTGCCCCAGCACCACCGCCACGTCCCGACCGGTCGCGTTGATCACCGTCGCCAGGCGCTGCGCCGGCGCACTGATCAGGAACAGCAGCTTCGAGTACAGCTCTTCCCTGCCCGGCATGGTCGCCAGTTGCTGAATTTCCTGCACCGACAGGACCTTGCCATCGACAATCGCCAGCTTGAAGGAAAACTGCTCGTTCTCCTTGACCCAGGCCGATAGCGCCTTGGCCAGGGCCACCGGGTCGCCGCTACTATAGGCGACCGACGATACGCCCTTCAGTCCCTGCAACGCCGCTTCCAGCTTGGTTCCCTGCGAAGCGCGGGAGGCCAGCTTGTTCTTGACCACACGATACTTGCCGCCCGCGTTGCGAACCACGGTCCGCAGCGCAAAATCCTGAGAAACCGTCAATTTCTGAAACGTACCTACAATCGCGGTCGTGGAGTCGGCCAGCTCCGCCGCCAACTGTTTGCACCTGCTCGGCCTTCTTGGCTCTCGTCAATGCCATATCAATATCCTCAAAACTCTTTATGACTCAAATGGAACCGGGTGCCCCAGGTTCGCGAAGCTAACCTGGGCTTCTATCCAGGGCACCAACTCAGGCCTTCCCTGCCGCTTCCACAACCGCGTGATCCAACTGGATCCCCGGACCCATCGTGGAGCTCAGGGTGATGCCCTTCACAAACTTGCCTTTGGCGGCGGATGGCTTGGCCTTCACTACGCTGGTAATGACAGTCGTCGCGTTCTCCACCAGCTTGTCCGGGGTAAAGGAGAGCTTGCCCACGGGAACATGCACCAGCGCCGTTTTATCGGTACGAAACTCCACCTTACCGGCCTTGATTTCCTTAATGGCCGCCGCCACATCCGTGGTCACCGTGCCGGTCTTCGGATTCGGCATCAGCCCGCGCGGCCCTAGAATCTTGCCGAGACGTCCGACGGACTTCATCATGTCCGGGGTGGCAATCAGCGCATCGAAGTCCGTCCAGCTCTCTTTCTGAATCTTCTCGACCAGATCATCGCCACCGACAAACTCCGCGCCGGCCGCTTCCGCCTCGCGCACCTTTTCGCCGGAGGCAATCACGGCAACCCGCTTGGTCTTGCCCAGGCCATGCGGCAGAACGACGGTGCCGCGCACCATCTGGTCCGCGTGCTTGGGATCGACGCCGAGCCGCAGCGTGATCTCGACCGTCTCATCGAATTTTGCGAATTTGACCTTTTGCAGAAGCGGAACCGCTTCGGTCAACGGATAAGGGCGCTGCTCGACAGCCGTGCGCGCCTTCTCTATATTCTTTCCGGATTTTCTCGACATGATTCCTCAGTCTCCCACCGCGCGGACCTTAAGCAGCGCTGTTTTCCGCTGAACCGCCCCGTATTGCTTGTATTCAACTGCGTTTTATTGCATTGCTCGGAGCGGCCGTCCGGCCGTGGTATGGTATACGCCCATTCAGGCGATTCTCAGCCTCGTGAACGCACTCTCTTATTATGCTGAGTTTCTCTGAATAATGCAAACTCCAGACGTATCCAGTCGCAGGTCAGTTAGGCATCCATTTGAAGGGAGACTTCTTCCGACCCGCAAAGCGTGACCGGACAATAGAGCACAGCGATTTCGTCGTAGTCCGTCGCCAGAGCAAGAAAGTTCATGTGGAATTCTAATGCCGCAATAGAAGCTCCCACCCAGGCATCGAGCGGCCTTCAGGCGTCATTCAAATCCGGTTGCGTTCGTCGGCTTTGGTAGCCAGGAGTTGCCCGCGTCTGGTTTTTTTTCTTTTTTCCCCCACGTCCAGTACATGCCGACATAGGCGTAGTTTTCCGTCTGGCCGGCAACCGAGTGGCCGTAGCAAAACAAGAACTGCTCGCCAGGATGATGCTTGAAATGGTAGTAGCCGCCCACGTCGATCATCGTCGAAGCCTGCGTCTGCGCCGCGGCGTAGCCTTCGCGCCCGTGGGCAAAGACTTCGCCTCCCAACTCCAGCCGGTCGCCGGGAAAGGTGTATTTCAGTAGGAATCCGCCGTACGGAAAGTTGCGGTAGCCGGTTTGCGGGACGAGGGTTTCGCCGGCGCCGCCATCCAGCAACCATTTCCCGATGTTCTTTTGCAGCCACAGGGGAAGCTTGTACCAGACCGTTCCCACGCCGAGGCCTTCGGCATAATTTCCGGTCGGCATTTCAAACATCGTAAAGGTGCCGATCTGGGGAATGTACTTTGACTCCTTGATATAGGCGATCTTGGCGCCCAATTCCATGTCGGTCAGACCGAACGCGCTCGGCCCCGTTCCTCCGGGCAAATAAACCGGATTGTTGGATGGAAAAATGCCTCCCCAGGGAAGGATGACGTGCAGTTGCACCCTGGGAATTGCGCCCCAGTTGAACTCGAAGGCCGGCCCGGTGGAGTCGATTTCCGCTGGCGTGCCATCGACACCGCCGAAGATGTAGAACTCGTAGTGGTGCAGGTCGACCGGGACCGGATCGTCAGTCTGATACGGAGGTCCCTGCGCCCACAGTCTGGACGCGGTCAATACCAGAAAGAGCAACAGCATCAGCCTGGAACATCTGCGGTTCATTCGTCGCGTCCGAGGCATTGGCCAGCCAGATTTGAGGGTTTGCCTGCAACGCCGTGTTGCAGATTTTATCGGAGGAACCAGTGGAATGTGATGAATCGGAAGCGAAGCGTGCCGTCAGGCCTTGAGATTGCGCCTCGTGCTCTCAGAACTCCCGCTTCGGCGCGGCTTGATCGGGTCCGACACGCCCGGAGGCAATATCAGCGACAAAGTAGTTTTCGCCCTTGATTGGAGCACTAGCGAGCCGACGCATAATGGCGAGTTGGCCGATGTGGGTCAGCGCGTCTGCAACCGGCCCCTGGAACAGCTTCTCGGATGAAGCATGAAGCGGCTGGTCGGATCCAAGGTAGGCGTCGAAGGCCGCCAATGCTCCATGGAATCTGGTCACATCCTCATTCCAGGATTGCAGCTGGGAATTGTGCCACTCGCGCTGGCCGTTCGCCATCGATAGACCCCAATCCAGCAGGTCGCCGATGTGCGCCAGAATGGCGCCCCCCGAACGGCATCCGCCGCCGCAGGTGAAGGAGGAAAACTCCACCGGCGCTCCGCGCAACACTTTGCCGCCACGATACGCAAGTGTGGCGAGAGTGTGGCGCAGCAGTTGACGGGCGGAGTCTTGCGATTCGGTCGATTCGGTCATGGGTGAGGGTCTCCTCCTCAATCGCAAATCCGATCTAGCCAGAGGCACTGGCGGATTGAACAGCAGGTCGCTCCACTTTGTCCGTTCGCCGCAGCGAACGGACGCCGGTCGGGATGACAACCTTAATAAAATAAGAGGTTACGCGACGACTTCGATACCCATCGACCGCGCGGTGCCCTTGATCGACCGGATCGCCGAATCGATCGACGCGGCGTTCAAGTCCGGCATCTTCTGTTTGGCGATTTCGGCGACCTGCTTCTCCGTCACCTTGCCGACCTTGTCTTTGTTGGGAGTGCCCGAGCCCTTGGCGACTGCTGCTGCTTTCTTGAGCAGAACCGCCGCCGGCGGTGTCTTGGTAACGAAGGTAAAGCTGCGGTCGGTGTACACCGTGATGACGACCGGGATCACCAGCCCGGCCATGTCGGGGCCCTGCGTGCGCGCGTTGAATTGCTTGCAGAACTCCATGATATTGACCTGCGCCTGGCCCAGTGCCGGGCCCACCGGAGGCGCCGGGGTCGCCTTGCCCGCGACAATCTGCAACTTTACCTGTGTCTGTACTTTTTTTACTGGAGGCATTTCGTAATCCCTTTATGCAATTTTTTCCACTTTGCTGAATTCCAACTCGACCGGCGTGGAACGCCCGAAGATGGTCACCATGACCTTCAGCGTCTCGCGGTCTTCATTCACTTCATCCACCACGCCATTGAAGTTGGCGAACGGCCCGTCGGTGATCTTCACCGACTCGTTCTTTTCAAACTTCACCTTCATGCGCGGCTTGTCTTTCGACACGTCGGAGCGGAAGAGGATAGAACTGATTTCTTCCTCTGTCAGCGCGACCGGTTTCTCGCCCGTGCCCAGAAAACCCGTCACCCTGGGCGTGTTCTTCACCAGGTGCCAGATCTCGTTGTCGAGGTCCATTTCCACCAGCACATAGCCGGGCAGAAACACGCGCTCGATAGTGTACTTCTTGTTGTTACGAATCTCCGTGACCGGCTCGGTCGGGACCATGATGCGTCCGATGCGATCATGCAAACCGTAGGCCTGCACGCGACTCTCGATCGACTCCTTCACCTTACGTTCGAAGCCGGAATACGCGTGGATGATGTACCACCGAAATCGTTCGTTGACGGGAGGCGCCAGTTCGCCTGGCGTTTCCGCCGGCGCCTGTTGCGCTTCGACTTTCACTTCTTCTGCCATCCCTTTCACCTTTTCCGGCGCATCCTTTTCTAGTGTGTCAACCAAGCCAATATTGTCTGCATCATCCGGCCAAACACCGCGTCCACCACGTAGAAATAGGCGGCAAACAAAAACACTGTAATGATGACCACGGTCGTTGTCGACTGCACTTCCTGGCGCGACGGAGTCACCACCTTGTGCATCTCGCTGCGAACTTCTTTCAGGAAGTTCCAGAACCGTTCCGGTTGCTGTCTCCATTGCGGTGTAGTGCGCGTTTCATCGCTCACAGCTATCGCCTTTGCCATAATTGCTTCCTTCTCAATCCCTGCGTTCCGCGTCTGGATGTCGCGCGAAAAAAATTCGCGGCCTGGGCGGAAGCGCTGCTCAAATACCAGCGCAATAAAAAGCTGGCAGGGGCGGAGGGATTCGAACCCCCAAGTCCGGTTTTGGAGACCAGCAGTTTAACCGTTGAGCTTACGCCCCTGTATCCTGTGAAGAACTCACCGCGGCTACTTGGTTTCCTTGTGCGCCGTGTGCTTGCGGCAGCGATTGCAGAACTTGGAAAACTCCAGCCGCGCCGTCGTCTTCTTCTTGTTCTTGGTCGTCGAATAATTCCGTTCCTTACACTCTGGACATTGCAATGTGATAATTTCGCGCATTTTTCAATCCTATCTGATTTTACCAGCCTTCGCTGGTCGGAAATCAGGCTCTAATTTTCATGCAACGCGGGTGCCCCAGGTCTCGCTTCTGAGACCTGGGTTCTTCCCCTACTTCAGAATCTCGGCAATGGCGCCGGCGCCGACGGTCCTGCCGCCCTCGCGGATGGCAAAGCGCAGGCCCTTCTCCATGGCCACCGGCGTAATCAGTTCGATCTCGAGCGCCACATTGTCGCCCGGCATCACCATCTCCGTGCCTTCCGGCAGCTTGGCCACTCCGGTCACGTCCGTCGTCCGGAAGTAGAACTGCGGCCGGTAGCCGTTGAAGAACGGCGTATGCCGCCCGCCCTCTTCCTTGCTCAACACGTAAATCTCCGCCTTGAACTTGGTGTGCGGCGTAATCGAACCGGGCTTGGCCAGCACCATTCCCCGCTCCACATCTTCCTTGGGAATGCCGCGCAAGAGCAGCCCGGCATTGTCGCCCGCCAGGCCTTCGTCCAACTGCTTCTTGAACATCTCGACCCCGGTCACAACCGTCTTTCTGGTCTCGCGGAAGCCGACAATCTCCGTCTCTTCGCCCACCTTCACCTTGCCGCGCTCAATACGGCCCGTCACCACCGTGCCTCTTCCCGAGATCGAGAAGATATCTTCAATCGGCATCAGAAACGGCTGGTCGATGGCCCGCGCGGGCAGCGGCACGCTCTTGTCGACTGCTTCCATCAGTTCGTCGAGCTTGGCTTCCCACTGCGCCTCGCCATTGAGAGCACCGAGCGCCGAGCCCCGAATCACCGGCACATCGTCGCCGGGAAACTGGTACTTGCTCAGCAGTTCGCGCACTTCCATCTCCACCAGGTCGATCAGCTCCGGATCGTCCACCGCATCGCACTTGTTCAGAAACACCACGATGTACGGCACACCCACCTGCCGCGCCAGCAGCACGTGCTCCTTGGTCTGCGGCATCGGCCCGTCGGTCGCCGCAACGACCAGAATCGCCCCGTCCATCTGCGCCGCCCCGGTGATCATGTTCTTGATGTAATCGGCGTGGCCCGGGCAATCGACGTGCGCATAGTGCCGGTTCTTGGTCTCGTACTCGACGTGCGCCGTCGCGATCGTAATCCCGCGCTCCCGCTCTTCCGGCGCGTTGTCGATGGTGTCGAAGGAGCGGAACTTGATGTTCGGGTTGTGCTTCGACAGCACCTTCGTGATCGCCGCCGTCAGCGTCGTCTTGCCGTGATCGATGTGCCCAATCGTCCCTACATTCACGTGCGGCTTCGACCGGTCAAACTTTTCCTTCGCCATGGTTAATCCCTTTGCTGAACTTATAGTTCTATTAACTTGCTTTTCGAATCACGCTTGCCAGCTAAATCATTCAAAAACTTATGAAACGGGGAAAATTTAGGATCGGAGCGATGTAAGATACCATCTTCTTTCTCGTCCCCTGCCGAAAAATCAAATCTCTGAATCCAACCATGCTCATCTTGAAAGATAATCTGCCACTTGTGACCTGAGACATCTCCTACATAGATCAATTCATGTGTTCCCTTGTAGCCCGATTGAGCAACTGCCTCATCGACTCTAGACCGCAACCGCGCCTCATGATTGACCATGTGTTGTGGAGTTGTCATTTAACACGCCCTTTGAACTCAGTAGTACGCGTACACCTTCAAATATTTGCCGCGAATTTCCTGCGGGACCTGCTCCACCAGGCGCAGATATAGCTCTCGAACCTGCCCGCGGTCGCTATCGGCCAGTTGGGCGTAGCCGGTTTTGACTGAATCGCCCAGCAGCCCGCGATCGCGAATCTGCTCAAAATCGCGCACCCGCAGCTTCGCACGCTCGACGCGCTGCAAGAACTTGCCTACGGAGGATGGAGCGAAAGCCGCTTCAATCGCCGCCTTCACCGGCTCAAAGACTGCCGGATTCTCAATCGGCAGGGCCGCTTGCTGAAACATATTTCCCATGGATATTCGTCTGTTCCTAGAAATCAATTTCTGGAGCGGGAGACGGGGATCGAACCCGCGACCAACAGCTTGGAAGGCTGTGACTCTACCACTGAGTTACTCCCGCGAGCTGCAATTCTGGAGCTGATGATGGGGCTTGAACCCATGACCTCTCCCTTACCAAGGGAGTGCTCTACCACTGAGCTACATCAGCCCTGTACGACAGACAACAATCGCCGTTTCAGGCCTCTTCGTCCTCTTCCCGCGTTCCTTCATCGTACCGCGAACGCGCCGCGTGGATGACCACGCGAAACAGAAACAATCCAAGGATCAACAGGGTCACCAGCCGGACTTTGCCGGAGTCGAGGGTAAACCATGCCAGCGCCATCAGTGCCAGCAGAATTCCCGAAGCCACCTTCGCCTTTACCGCCGCAGTCATAACCGCCGTACTCATCGCGCCAAACTCTAGATAGTTTGTCAAAATGGCACAAACATCCCAATCCTTGTCTTAACTTGACAATATGTTGTCAAACGGTTGTCACGTTGACAACATGTTGTCATCTCATCGTTCCCAATCCAAACTCTGGTGCACAGGGGAGGATTCGAACCTCCGTAGCTCGCAAGGAGCGGCAGATTTACAGTCTGCTGCCATTAACCGCTCGGCCACCTGTGCACGTCTTATAAACTCGTCGGTGCGAACCGTCGCCCGCCGCCCGAGGCATCCCGCGCGAATCTGGCCTTGCCCGTTCGCCGGAAAAAAACAATTTGACAAAATGGCAAAATCGCCAAAATATCACTTTCAATTTTACAGGGATGCGGCAACGAGAGACGGAACCGAACCTTGCTGGGAAGATTTGCTGCACCGCTGGTCAGACGCCGTTGGCAAAGAAATTGCCGGCCGAACATTCCAGGCGAATGCTCCGCAAACGTCCGAACCCTATAGTAGCTTGGCTGTCCGCTCCGGTGCAAGAGTCTGCGGGGGATTGCGATTCTTCTTCATCGCTCCCCTCGGCTGCAATAGCATTGGGGGAAGAAACGGCCTCCCGTTCTTCTTCACTCCACGAATATGTCATTGCCTGAAAATTTCGATGCGCTGTTCGCAGCCTCTCCGCTGCGGCAGTTGTCTCTTCGCGTGTCCGCCGACGACGACGCGATGATGGAACTGGTGAGCGACGCGGCGGCGCGCGTGAATGGCAATGCGGGCAAAAATACGTATCTGCAACTTCAGGATGCCCGCGCGCAGGGCCGCGAGCTTTCGCGGCGATTTCCCGACGCGGCGAATCGCCCGCTGCTCTATGGACTGCCCGTTTCGCTCAAGGATTGCTTCGATCTCGCCGGCACCGTAACCACCGCCGGTGCGCGCTATTACGCGGATACGAACCCTGTCGCGTCCGTCGATTCCTGGGTGGCCGAGCGCTTGCGGAACGCAGGAGCCGTGATTGTGGGCAAAACGCACATGCAGGAATTGGCCTACGGCATCACCGGCGAAAATCCCTGGTTTGGCGATTGCTTGCAGCCGCGCGATGCGTCGCAGCTGACTGGAGGTTCGTCCAGCGGCGCCGCGGCCAGTGTGCAGGAAGGTTCGGCTGTCGCGGCGATTGGAACCGATACCGGCGGTTCGATTCGCGCTCCCGCAGCGTTCTGCGGCGTCTGCGGATTTCGCGCTTCACTCGGCGTCGGCGATTGGCGAGGGGGATGGCATCTGGCCCCGTCCTTCGACACCATTGGCTGGCTCTTTTGCGATCTGCGCGATGGGCCGCTGTTGGCGGCGGCATTGTTTGACATTGCGCCCGTCGCGCCAGAAGCGCGCGCTCTGCACATCGGCCTGCCAAACGCGAAGTTTCTCCATGATTGCGAGCCAAACGTTACGGCGCAATTGGAACACTGGCGGCAGACACTCGCCTCGCGCGGTCACGCACTGGAGGAGTTCGCGACGGATTTCTGGCAGGATTCGTTTGCGATCTTCGCTGCGATTCAGGCGCACGAGGCTGCGGCCCTGCATCGCGGCCATTACGATGCGTTTGAGCAGTCGATTCGCGATCGGCTTGCATGGGGCGCCAGCCTGACGGAATCGCAAGTCGCCGAATTCCGCGCGCAACACGCCACGTTTCTGTCGCGCATGGATCAGATGTTTTCCCGATTCGATTATCTGCTGCTGCCATCTACTCCCGTAAGCGAATTGATTGCGGGGGCGGACCAGTCGCAGGCTCGGCCACGCATTCTCCGCTACACGACGCCGATCAGTCTGACGGGTTGTCCCGTGGTCGCGCTTCCCGGCGGCATGCAACTTGTCGGACCGCGCGCCGGCGATGCAAAGCTGCTTGCCTTCGCGGCGACTCTCAACTGGGAATGACAGGGATTTTAGTGTTCTGGGATTTTGCTGGAGCTGGCGAAGGGATTTGAACCCCCGACCCTCTGATTACAAATCAGATGCTCTACCAACTGAGCTACGCCAGCCCTGATTTCATCGCGGTGAATGTCACGCGATTGCGTGCAGAACTCAACCGTATCATCCTCCAACCGCGCATCGCAACCGGGCCGTCGGTAGTTGAGAGAAGTTTCAATTCCGCAGGGGGCGTTTTACATCCGCTGTGCCAGAGGGGTAATACTTGAGCCTGTGGTTTGGTAGTCAGGCGTTTGCGTTCACGTTCGGTTGGAGATTGGAGGAAGGAAACCATGGACCGCAGAGGTTTTCTTGCAACTTCGATTCTTGCGATTGGCGGGTCTAGCGGTGCGTCCCTCTTATCTTTGGCCGAACCTTCGCCGGCAACGACACACTCGTGCGGCTCTACAGGTTTGGCGGTGCAGGTGCTCGGCTCCGGCGGCCCGGAGTTACAGGATAAACGCGCTTCGACCAGCTATCTGATATGGGAGAACGGTAGGGCGCGCGTGATCGTTGACGCGGGAGGTGGCAGCGCTCTCCGCTTTGGGCGAGAGTGGAGCAAAGATGTCCCAGGTGGACGTTTTTTTGTTCAGCCATTTTCACGTCGATCACAGCGGCGATTTCCCTGCGTTGGTCTTTTCTTCCTGGTTTGGCGACCGCACAGCGCCCGCTGCCGGTATTCGGCCCTTCGGGAAACGAGATCATGCCGAGCACCACCGAGTTTGTGCACGACCTGTTCAGTGAGCCGCACGGAGCTTGGCGCTATCTGAGCGAGATGGTGGAACCGAATCCCGAAGGAACCTACGAATTGCAGCCGCACAATGTTGCGCACAGCTCGACGCCAGTTCTCGTGTTTCGCAACGCCGACATGGCCGTGTATGCAGTAAGCGTGGTTCATGGTCCGTTTCCCGCGCTGGCCTGGCGAGTGGAAATCGGCGGCAAGCGGATTGTCTTCAGCGGAGATACGAACGGAGAAGGGGAAGGCCTGACGGAGCTGGCATCGAACGCAGACGTATTCGTCGCTCATAACGCCGTGCCGGAGGGCGCGACCGGATTGGAAAGGCGCCTCCACATGCCGCCTTCCGTCATCGGCACGATCGCGGCGAATGCTCATGTCAAGCAATTGGTGCTGTCTCATCGAATGTTGCGGACTTTGGGAAAAGAGAATGAGACCCAAGCCGAAATACGGCGCCGATTTTCCGGTCCAGTCATATTCGCCAATGATCTCGATTGTTTTCCTGTAAAGTGAGCTGCTGCGACGGCGCGTCGCAAATATGGACTTTTAAAATTTGTCTATTTCAAGGCGCATCTTCCACGGGATACACCTGAAACTCTTTGCGGTCGGAGCGGAAGTATCGTTGGCGAATCCAGAACGCTACGTTAACTAACCCGATGAGCGCCGGAACTTCAATCAACGGGCCGACCACGCCGACGAACGCCTCTCCCGATTTCAGGCCGAAAACAGCCACGGCTACGGCGATTGCCAGCTCGAAGTTATTTCCGGCAGCGGTGAAGGAAACGGCGGCGGACTGCGCATAATCCGCGCCCAGCTTTTTGCCCATCCAAAAACTGACCAGAAACATGACCAAGAAGTAGATAACGAGCGGGACTGCAATTTTCACCACATCGAGCGGGAGGCGCACGATCAGATCGCCCTTTAGCGAGAACATGACAACGATCGTGAACAGCAGCGCGATCAGGGTCAGAGGACTAATGCGCGGAATGAATCGGGTCCGATACCATTCCTCGCCTTTGGCCTGGATGAGAAAATAGCGCGATAGAAAACCCGCCGAAAAAGGAACGCCTAGATAGATGCCGACGCTCCTTGCAATCTGGCCGATTCCGATAGGGACGACGCTTCCCGCCAGGCCGAGCCACTTCGGCAGCACAGTAATAAAGACCCAGGCATAGACGCTGTAAAACAGCACCTGAAAGATGCTGTTCATGGCGACCAGCCCGGCGACGTAATCCGTGTCACCTTCGGCCAGGTCATTCCATACCAGCACCATTGCGATGCAGCGCGCGATGCCAATCAGAATCAGACCGCGCATATAGGCGGGTTCTCCGCGCAGAAAAACAACCGCCAGCAGGAACATCAACACCGGTCCGATCAGCCAGTTCTGCGCCAGCGACAGCGCCAGGACGCGCTTGTTGCGGAAGACCTGACTGAGCTTTTCATAGCGGACCTTCGCCAGCGGCGGAACCATCATCACGATGAGTCCAATGGCGATGGGAATGTTGGTCGTCCCATGTTGAAAGCGACCGACGAATTGTGCCGACGAGGGAATCATGCGCCCGATGGCGACGCCCGCCGCCATCGCGAGAAAAATCCAAAGCGTCAGGAAGCGGTCGAGGAACGAGAGCTTTTTCCGGGCGGCGGGATTGCACACGTCGCTTTGGATAGCGGGCGTCGTGGACATTAGCACGTCTCGCCGCATGGGTTGTCGGTCATCGCTGGGATCATGGCCGGCAGGGGGGCACCTTCCGGGAGCGCATACTTTGCCGGAGAGCAGCAAGCTCTGGTGAGTCGCGCCCGGTCCACCTGCATGGCTTTGTCTTCCTTCAGCCAGTCGAGCGTCTGCCGCAGAATTTGCGCCGCCCCGATGTGCGGAGGCATGACGATGCGGTAATGCATCCACTTTCCTTCCCTGCGCGCCGCGACAATGCCGGCGCTGCGCAGATACGCCAGGTGCCGCGAGATCTTCGGCTGAGGACCACCCAGTATCTCGACGAAGTAGCAGACGCAAATCTCCTGATCTCCCATAAGGTTCAGGAGCCGGAGACGGGTCTTGTCGCCAAGGGCCTGAAAGAATCGTTCCATGTTGAAAGTCCGCCGCGACGTCATAAATTTATATATACGCCTTGACGTATTTGAACGCAAGCCATATATTCGCCTCAGCAGATGTGTAGGAGGGTCACATGTCAGATCAGGTTCTGGAATCGGTGAAATCGAAATACGGAGCAGTCGCGGAGAGCGCTCTATCGAACGATCATGCGGGTGTACAGGCGATTGCGGAGGCCTTCGGCTACACGGCGGAAGAGCTGACCTCGATCCCGGCGGGGGCCAATATGGGGCTTTCCTGCGGCAATCCAACGGCGACCGCCCATCTTCGATCCGGTGAAGTTGTGGTCGATCTCGGCTCTGGAGGCGGCCTCGACGTTTTCCTGGGGGCAAAGATGGTTGGGCCGAAAGGCCGGGCCATCGGCATCGACATGACCGCGGCAATGATCGAACGGGCGCGTGCGAACGCGGCGGCCGGGGGCTATACCAACGTTGAATTCCACCAGTCCACCATCGACCGAATTCCCTTGCCGGATTCGTCGGTGGATTGCGTCATCTCCAACTGCGTCCTCAATCTCGCTCCCGATAAGGACGCCGTCTTTCGCGAGATCGCCCGCGTTCTCAAGCCCGGCGGGCGAGTGGCTGTCAGCGACATTGCCCTGAAGCGCGAGTTGCCGGAGGCTGTTGCCCGGAGCATGGCCGCTTACGTGGGGTGCATCGCCGGCGCGATCCGGATCGAGGACTACCGCGCCGGGCTGTTTGCAGCGGGCTTCGAGCACGTCGAGATCGTGGACAGCGGGGCGGACCTGAACGCCTATGCCAAAGTGGAGAACCAGACCGGTTGCTGCTCGCCCGCAATGGAAGCGACGGAGACGGGCCCGATGAGCGGGACAGGCTGCTGCGGGTCTGCGCCTTCGCTGCACGAGGACCTGACGCAGCTCCTTGCGAAGTATGACGTGAACGCCGCCGCAGCCAGCGTGAAAGTCTACGCGATTAAGCCGCAAGCCGCGGACGGGAAGACCTGCTGCGATCCGGCCTGCTGCTCGTAAATTGCGCAATCGTAAATCGCGCCATCAAGGAGAGCTATGCCCCACTACCCCCACTACAATGTTCTGTTTCTCTGCACCGGCAACTCCGCCCGTTCGATCATGGCGGAGGCGATCATGAACCGCAGAGGCGGCGCGAACTTCACCGCCTATAGCGCGGGCAGCCATCCCGCCGGAACCGTGCGGCCCGAAGCTATACGACAGATCGAGCAAGCCGGCATGATTGCGAAGGGCGCGCGAAGCAAATCGTGGGATGAGTTCGCAAAGCCGGATTCGCCGCGCATGCACTTCGTCTTTACCGTCTGCGACAGCGCTGCAAATGAAGTCTGCCCGATATGGCCCGGCCAGCCGATGACGGCGCACTGGGGCATTCCCGATCCCGCCGCCGTCCAGGGAAGTCCCGAGAAGATTGAGCGGGCGTACAACAATGCGTTTCAGACGCTGGAACGGCGTATCAGCCTTTTTCTATCTTTGCCAATCGCCACGCTCGACAGTTTCGCCCTGCAGAGACAAGTGGACGAGATTGGAAAGAAATAGGCCAGGATATGCGATTTCTTGATATGCGATTTCTTGAACCGGTGCGGGATGGCAGCTTCGCAATAGTATTCTGAGACCAGAGCCGCACATGATGACAGACCAACAACGCGCCGAGATGGATCGCCTGTGGGCGCGGAAGGTGCAGCAGGATGCCGCGAGGCTTCCGCTGGCGGAGCGGCACAGAAATCTGGAACCGGTGAGCGCGGAATTTCTTCACGCGCTCGTCGTGGGAATCAGAGCCAAAAGTCTGCTGGAAATTGGGGGGTCGAGCGGCATTTCCACGATTGCCCTGGCGAGCGCCGCACAGCAAACGCACGGAAAACTGATTTCGCTCGAAATTGAACCGGTACGGCAGGCTGAATCGAAGGAAACGATCGCGCGGCTGGGCCTGGGCGATTTTGTCGATTTTCGCCTGGGCGATGCGGCCGCGGTCCTGCCGAAGCTGGCCGATCTGGAGTTCGTCCTGATCGACTGCGAAAAAGAGGACTACATCCGCTTCTTCGACATGCTGCGGCTGCGCCCCGGTGCAGTTGTGGTGGCGGACAACGTCGTATCGCACAACCTGCGGAATTATCGGATTCATGTCCGCGACGTGCCTGGCGTGGAATCGATGACGCTGCCGATCGGGAAGGGACTGGAAATCACGCACATTGCTAGATGATTGCGGTCATCCTGGGGCCGGCCCGGAAGGAAAAAACAGGTCCCTCCACTCCGCTTCGCGGAGTCTACCCTGGGCGAAGCCGAAGGGGTCGGGATGACAATTTCACCGTCGTTGCGATTGCTCAAATTCCAGCAACCCGTCGGTGGTATGCTCGTAGACACATTCGCCGCACACCTTGGGAGCTTTCTTATTGTTTGTGAAAGCGAGTTTGTCTGAGTCGTGGCGCGATGGTTCCGCCGCGCTGAATTTGCAGCTATGCGCGGCACGCAGGAAAATGACCGACTCCGATCCACGAAGTACCCACATTTGCCCTTCTCGACGCCGACGCATGAGGTCTGGCTCAAGCCATGCGTAGGCGGACGTGGATCAGCCTGGCTGTGGTCGTCGCCATTCTGGCCGCGCTTGCGGTTGCCGTCTATCTCCGAAAAAAAGCGCCGCCGGAAGTCGCGCGTCTGCTGCCGGAAGCCGACGCGATCGTCTATTTCAATCTAAAACCTCTACGGAAGCTCACCCGGTTCGACCAGCATCCGGTGGCGCACGATCCGGATTATCAGGCCTTCATCAACGCGACAGGGATTGAGTTTGAACGCGACCTGGACCAGGCAGCATTTGCCGTTGAACGGATGCCAGACGCGAACGGCCCGAATGGACCGGTGGCCTGGTCCGAAGCGTTTGAAGGGCGGTTCGACGGGCCGCGGCTCAGTGCCTACCTGAGCGCAGAGGCGGCCAGCACAGAACGGTATGCCGGGCACGACATCTACTCGATTCCGCACCAGGGCCGCACGGTTCGCGTGGCGATCCTCGGGTATGACATGGTTGCGGTGTCGAATACGCCCAGCCCGGAACCGATCCATTCTATGATTGACCGTTATCACTCGGCAGCATCGCCATTCAGCGGCGATACGCTGCTGTCAAAGTATTATTCCGAAGTGCCGCTGCTGTCGGAGGCCTGGGGAATCGGCGCGCTGGGAATGCCATTCGCTTCGGGCCGGCAATTCCGCGTGTTCGGACTGCCGCTGCCGTTGCCTGTGAACTCGACATTTATCGCTTCGGTCCGCTATCTGGGAGAGATCCATTTTCTCCTGGAGGAGATTGCGCCTTCACCGGCTGCCGCGAAGCAAACGGCGGCAATGGCGAATCTTGTGTTGGGAATGCTGCGCTCCGCGCAGGTGACGGACGGCGCGCAGGATTCGTCGGAGAAAGACTGGAACACGCTGCTGCACAACACGACGGTGCAGCAGAAGGGGAGCCGGGCGATTCTTCGCGCGACGATGCCGGTCACTTTGGTGCGGAGTTTGCTCGACGCGAGTAAAGGCGAACAAGCCGCTACGCCGTCCGGCAATCCATAGCTGACACGACGGAACACTCGGCCAGTTTTCGCTCAGTGCACATGTTCGATTTCGGGCTCCAAGCTGTGCGACACAGTGGAGATTGCGATGGGATCGGCAAACAGCAGTTCCCTCGACTACGTCCGCCACAGCGGACTACGCCCCGGATGACAGTTTCCTGGTTGCCCTAGCGACGGGAATCCGCGCTACTCGCCGTTGTTTTGCTGCGGAATCACAGTTTCGGCCATTTGCTCCATGGTTTCGCGCATATAGCGATGCGGATTGACCGGAGTGTTGTGGATGCGCACTTCGTAGTGCAGGTGCGCGCCGGTGCTGCGGCCGCTGACTCCCACATAGCCGATCACCTGGCCGCGCGAAACGGTCTCGCCGGGAATGACGGACATCGATTCCATGTGGGCATACAAGGTGGTCACGCCGTGGCCGTGATCCAGCATCACTTCCCGGCCATAGCCGGAGGCCCAGCCGGCGTAAACGACCACGCCATCGCCGGTAGCGTGAATCTCGGTTCCGGCAGGAGCGGCAATGTCGATGCCGCGATGAAATTCACCCTCACCGTCACCGGAAAATGGATCAGTTCGCTCGCCGAAGGAACTGGTCACCCGACCCATGACCGGCCAGAGTGAGGGCGCGCTCGCCAGACTCACCCAGTCCGTCAGGGTGGCGGCTGGCCCACGAATTCCGGAGGTCAATGCCTGGGCGGTCACGCCGGAAAGGGCTGAGGTGCGAAGGGCATATAAACGATCGAAAGAACTGGAATACGATTCGTCTTCCGCCGGAGCGGTTGCCGTGACGCTGGAAACGGTCGCCTTAGAGGCAGCGAGCTTGGTCTGGCGCAGGCCGTAAAGGGCAGAAACTTCGCTGGCAAGTGAGCCGAGCGACGCGACCTGCATGTCTTTCTGTTTCGCGTCCTGTTGTAACAAATGATATTGGCGACGAAGAGCCTGTTGCTCACTGCGTACCTGATTGAATCGCTCGGTCTTCAGCAGCATTCTTCCATAGGAGCCGGCCAGGCCGGTGATGGTGAACAGGCCGACAACTGCGGCGGCGACAAAGGCATAAGCGTACCGCATCGGGATGGGAATCTTGCGCAACTGGCCGTTTTCATCCCGGCTGACATACACAATGTAATGGCGATTTCGCATACAGGGAGTCGCTTCCTTCAGCTTTCCGGACGTCGATTCAGTCGTATCTCCCCAATATTTCGGCAGCGACAGAAAGGCCCAAAATGCACGAATCGAGGGAGATACGAACAGTCCCAGTTTATATGCTGAGGCATCAGCCTAGCAAAAGGCCGCAATTGGCGTCAATCGGGAAAAGCTTCCGCTGATGCCGGATATGGTTCGGAGTTGCCTGGGGATTTGCCTTTTGTATACCCCCCGGTGGTTCATAAACGCGGGGTATTCTGAGAGGCGATGCCGAAACCGCCGCAAAACCCCGGGGAACGCGAGTTGATCGAGTCGTTGCGGGCGCGAGTGAAGGCTGGCGTGGAACGGCCGGCGCGGCGAAAAGGAGAGAGGTCGAGAGGACGGGAAATTTCAGGCTTGCGGCTCGGCATCGGGGACGATTGTGCGATTCTCGACCCGCCGCGCGACCATGAAATTTTGGTCACCACAGACTTTTCGCTGGAAAATGTTCACTTTCGCCGCGATTGGCAGCCTCCGGAGTCTGTAGGCCACCGTTGCCTGGCGCGAGGATTGAGCGATCTTGCCGCCATGGGCGCGCGTCCGCTTGCTGCTCTTCTTTCTTTAGCGCTCTCGCCGGAGTTGGTGCGCAGCCGCAATGAACAGCCCTCCTGGCGCGATCGCTTTTTTGCCGGATTTCTGGCGCTGGCGGACAAATACAGCGTTCCGCTGGGTGGAGGCGACACGGCGCAATCGCCTCGGTTTTCGGAAACTTCGCATGGTTCCAGTACAGGGTTGGCGCTGGCGGACATTGTTCTAATCGGCAGCGCGCCACGCGGTCGCGCACTGCTGCGTTCCAGGGCTAAGGCAGGCGATCGTATCTATGTGACCGGGCAGCTTGGAGGAGCGGGGGCGGAACTGGCGCAGATCGCTACATCCCCACGTCATTTTCGCGGGTTCACGGCGAGTGCGAAGTCGAACGACGCGCCCGAGATCAATCCGCATCCGCATCTTTTTCCCGAGCCGCGGCTGGCTGTCGGTGCGTGGCTGCTGAAAAACAATCGCGCCACCGCGGCCATCGATATTAGCGACGGTCTCTCGACGGATCTCGATCATCTCTGCGAGGAGTCGGGAGTGGCCGCGATGCTGGAAGCGCGCCTGATTCCCATTCATCCGCTGGCACAGAGCGATCCGTTCACTTTCGCGCTGGATGGCGGAGAGGATTACGAATTGCTGTTCACCGCTGCGCCGGAGGTGAGAATTCCGCGGTGCATTGCCGGAGTTCCCATTGCGTGCATCGGCAAGATGCGGCGACGCGCGCGCAATGCGCCTCGCATGGTGCTTCGCAAGGGGAATGCTGAGTGGCCTCTGCATCCCGCCGGTTGGGAACACTACCAATAAGCGGACATGTTCTAACCCTTCGAATTCGCGCGCTATCCGTTTCACCGTCGTCTCTTGCTACCATCGAAGTTCATGGATGCTTTGAAACCTCGCGTACGTTTTGCGCCATCGCCCACGGGCCAGTTGCATGTCGGCAATGCGCGCACGGCTCTCTACAACTGGCTGTTTGCGCGCCGATTTGGCGGAGTTTTTGTGCTGCGCGTTGAAGACACCGATATCGAACGCAGCGAAGCGCGTTACGAGGCGCAGCTTATGGAAGACTTGCGCTGGCTGGGTCTCGATTGGGATGAAGGGCCGCAGGATGCCGACTGCGCAGTTCCCGACAAGGGCGAGTACGGCCCGTATCGTCAGTCGGAGCGGCTGGAGATTTATCGCGAACATATCGAGCGTTTATTGGCGAACGGTGCGGCGTACCGATGCTTTTGCACGACAGAGCAACTCGACGCGGAGCGCGCCGAAGCGGTCGCGAATCATCAGCCGCAGGTGTACTCGGGGCGCTGCCGGGCAATATCTTCTGATGAGAGCGCTGCGCGGGCTGCTCGAGGTGAGACGTTCGCGGTGCGCCTGAAGATTGGGCCGGAGCCGATCCGGTTCCGCGATATCGTACGCGGCGCGGTGGAGTTCGCCGGCGAAGCTGTTTCCGATCCTGTGCTGGTTCGATCGTCGGGGATGCCCGTATACAACTATGTGGTCACGATCGACGACGCGCTGATGAAAATTACCCATGTGATTCGCGGCGACGATCATTTGTCGAACACGCCGAAGCAAGTTGCGATTTACAACGCATTCGGCTGGCCGGTGCCGGAGTTCGCGCACCTTTCGACCATTCTCGGCCCGGACAAGACGAGGCTCTCCAAACGGCACGGCGCGACTTCGATTACGAGCTTCCGCGAAATGGGGATTCTGCCGGAGGCGCTGACGAATTATCTGGCGCTGCTGGGTTGGGGTGCGGAGGGTGGCACGCGCGAAACATTCACGATGGAGGAACTTGCGAAAGAATTCACGCTGGAGCGGGTGACGGCTTCGCCGGCGATTTTCGACTTCAACAAGCTGTATTGGTTGAACCGACATTATCTGAAGCTGGCGGATTCGGAGCGAGTGGCGGAGCTGGCGCGGCCGTATTTTGTCGCACGAAACTGGCTGCCTGCGACGCCGGTTGAAGAGATAGCGCTATGGTTCCTGCAGGTTCTTGCGCTCTTTGTTCCCGCCGTGGACCAGCTCGATCAATTGCCAGAGAAAGCTGCGTTCCTTTTTCAATTCGATCCGGCGGGGGCGATCGCGCACCCGGAAAATTCGGGAATCCTCAAGAGCGAAACGGCCAAAGTCGTATTGCGGGAGTTTGCGGCCAGGATCGCCGCGCTGCCCGCGCCGGTTACTCCGGAATCTTTTAAAGCCGTAATGAATGAAGTGAAGGTCGCCAGCGGGGCGAAAGGCAAAGAACTGTTTCATCCGGTGCGCATTGCGCTGACTGGCGCACACTCGGGCCCGGAATTCGACAAGGTGGTTCCGCTGATGGAGACCGGCAGCCGATTGCCGCTGTCGACGCCGATCGCCAGTGTGCTGGAGCGCACGCAACGATTTGCAGCGGCGCTGTCTGCGGAAGGGCATTCGCCAATTGCGAGCTAAGAAAACACTGTTGAGCTGGAGCGGCGGCAAAGACAGCGCCTGGGCTTTGCACACTTTACGGCAGGACGCGGACTATCACGTAGCTGCGTTGCTAACCACGGTGAATGAAGTTTTTGGCCGGGTTGCCATTCACGGATTCCGCCAAGAACTGCTGGATTTCCAGGCGGCGTCGGTTGGCTTGCCGGTGTGGAAGATTCCGCTGCCCTATCCGTGCTCGAATGCGGATTACGAATCACGCATGGCAACCGTATGTGCTCGCGCGGTACGGGAGGGATTTGAGGCAGTCGCCTTCGGCGACCTGTTTCTGGAGGACATTCGTGCGTATCGCATCGAACGGCTGGCGGGAACGGGCCTTGAGCCGATCTTCCCGATCTGGGGAATCCCGACGGACAAGCTGGCGCAGCAAATGGTTGCGAGCGGCCTACGGGCGCGCATTACCTGCATCGATCCTCGGCATCTGTCGGCATCCTTCTGTGGTCGCATTTTCGATGCCGATTTCCTTGCCGATCTTCCATTGTCCGTCGATCCCTGCGGGGAGCGCGGGGAGTTTCACAGCTTCGCTTATGCAGGGCCGATGTTCACGCGGCCCATTTCTGTAAGCCATACGGACACCGTCGAGCGAGAAGGATTTATCTACGGCGAGTTGGTGTGAAGCGGATAACCACGCAACGCAATTCTGTCCAGGTCCGCGATCAACGCGCTGTACAGACTTGATACACTGATGCCCACAGATCAACCATGCTTTCCTGCCAGCGCCATCTCTTCGACATAGCCGACGACGTTGCATACCTGAACTGCGCCTATCTGTCGCCGCTGATGAAGTCTGCCCACGATGCCGGCGCGAAGGGGCTGGCTCGCAAGGCGCATCCATGGGAGCTGACACCCGATAAGTTTTTCACTGGGTCCGATGCCTTTCGGGCAACGGCGGCGCGACTGCTCGACTGTTCCGCTGACTGCGTCGCCATTGTCCCTTCCGCCAGCTACGGCATCGCGACGGCCGCGCGGAACCTGCCGTCGAAGAAGGGCCAAGCCATCCTGGTGCTTGCCGAGCAGTTCCCGTCCAACTATTACCCCTGGCGTCGGCTGGCGGAGGACACCGGCGCGACGTTAAAGGTTGTTCCGTGGCCCGAAGACAACGATTGGACCTCGGCCGTTCTCGAATCCCTGAGTGCAGAAGTGGCAATTGCTGCACTTCCCCACGTGCACTGGACGAGCGGCGGCATGATCGATCTGGTCCGGGTCGGTGAAGAATGCCGCAGGCTGGGGATTGCGCTCGCGCTCGACCTGACACAATCGCTTGGAGCGCTGCCGTTTAGCGTGCGCGACGTGCAGCCGGATTTCGCCGCCGCGGCCAGTTACAAATGGCTGCTTGGTCCCTATTCCGTCGGGCTTCTCTATGTCGCTCCAAAATGGCACGCTGGAAGGCCGCTTGAGGAAAATTGGGTTCAGCGCGCCAATGCTCGCGATTTCTCGAGTCTCACCCTGTACACAGATAGCTATGAAAACGGCGCGCGACGCTTCGATATGGGCGAGCGCTCCAACTTTGCGCTATTGCCGGCAGCGATCCGCGCGATGCAGCAACTGCTGGAGTGGAATGTCGCGGAGATTTCAGAAACAGTCGGCGCGCTGAATCGCCGACTTGCTGACGTTGCTGCCGGGATGGGACTCTCCGCGCCCGCCGGACCGCTGCGCGCACCCCACTATCTGGCGTTGCGAAGGAAGGAAGCAATACCGCGAGAACTTCCCGAAATGCTTGCCAAAGAAAAAGTGTTTGTCAGTGTTCGCGGAACTTCGATTCGAGTCACGCCTAACGTTTACAACACGGTCGAGGACTGTGATCGACTGATCGCCTGCCTGAGCCGCATGGCTTCTCGTTAGGTTTTCCGACGGGCTAAACGCCGCCGTGAGCGATTAGTTTGACTTCGATGTTGCCGCGGGTTGCATTGGAGTAGGGGCATATTTGATGGGCTTCAGCGACGAGGGCTTCGGCATCTTTTTGGCTCAACTGAGGCAGCGTCACTTCCAGTTCGACCGCAATTTCGAAGCCTTGTTTGTCCGTGCTGGGGCCGATCGACACCTGAGCCTCAACCATGACTTCGCCGGTTTCCATTTTCTTCTGGCTGGCCGCATATTGCACCGCGCCGCCGAAGCACGCCGCATACGCGGCGGCAAACAATTGCTCCGGATTGGTTCCGGAGCCGTTCTGTCCACCCATTCCCGCAGGCACGGAAAGATGCAGCTTCAGATTTCCATCTGAGCTTTCGACGCGGCCTGCGCGGGCCCCACGGGTCGTAACGTTGGCGGTGTACAAAGATTCCTTCAGCATGAAATGTCCTCAGTCTTCTTAAAGTTTGCGCAGCAAATCGCGTGCACGCAAATGCGATTTTACGCGATCGATTCCGGCAGCATATCGGCGCGCCGGTCTGCTAGATCAGTTTTCCTGTTGCTATAGACTGCTAGCAGCCGATCCGTGCATCCGTTCTTTGGGGAACGGATGCACCAGGTTTCGTTCTGCTGGTTTACGCCTACAGAAAAACTGATCTACCCTGAAAAAATAGCCAGCTATGCAGGAAACCACACGACTCGTCCGCGCCGGACTTCCCGACCCCCCCGCGAAATTGCAACCAGGCGATCCCATCCATTCCGGCCCGGTGTTTGCGTCGGCCTATGCTGCGCCGGGAGAACCTGCGGATTCTCGTTATAGCTATACGCGCTTCAGCAACCCGACATGGGAAGAGCTGGAACATACCTTGGGAGCGCTGGAGGGTGGCATCGCGCGAATCTTCCCGTCCGGCATGGCGGCGGTGATGGCGGTTTTTGCCGCCGTGCTGCGTCCGGGCGATGTCGTGGTTCTGCCATCGGACAGCTATTACACGACACGCGTTCTGACGCGAGAATTCTTTGCGGATTTCGGCGTGGAGACGCGCCTGGCGCCGACTGCGAACAACGCACAGGGAGAGATTCTCGAAGGAGCGAAACTTTTGTGGCTGGAAACGCCCTCCAATCCCGGCATGGATGTTTGCGACATTCGGCTGCTGGCGGATGCGGCGCACCGGCAGGGCGCGCTCGTCGCCGTGGACAATACCACGCCGACTGCACTCGGACAGCAGCCGCTGGCGCTGGGAGCGGACATTTCGGTGGCGTCTGACACCAAATCTTTGACTGGCCACAGCGATCTACTGATGGGTCATGTCGCGGTCCGGGACGCGCAACTGGATGCAAAAATCGAGCGCTGGCGCAGATTGTCGGGATCGATCGCCGGCCCCATGGAGGCGTGGCTGGCTCTGCGTTCGCTGGCTACGTTGCCGCTTCGCCTGGAAAAGCAGTCGCAGAACGCGCAGGCCATTGCTGAATTTCTGGGGAGCCGAGCCAATGTGTCCGCCGTAAATTACCCAGGTCTGCGGTCGCATCCGGCCCATGCGCTGGCGCGCGCGCAGATGCTTTTTTTCGGGCCGGTGGTCAGCTTTGAACTTGCCAGCCGCCAGGCTGCGGAAAGCTTCCTGGAAAATTTACAATTGGTCATCGAATGCACCAGTTTTGGCGGCATCGTTTCCTCGGCCGAGCGCCGCGCGCGGTGGAAAGCGGACGATGTCTCCGAGGGATTCATCCGCCTGAGCGCGGGATGCGAGGCCATCGAAGATCTGCTGGCCGACATCGACCAGGCGCTTCGTGCCGGCTCCGGCGGGTAATAGGTGAATCCACGATCCTGCACCGTCGATCTCAGCTTTCCTCATGACTGGGTGGCTGAAATTCTAGAAACGCCGCCGCTGATTGCGCCATCGCAGCATTTCACCTATCCCCAGGCGATTGAGGAAACGGAGATTGGGGCTCTCGAAATCCTGTTTCGGCCTCGACCGAACGCGGCGCAGGCGATGGCGACCTTTGCCCTGGGATTCGCCGATCCCGGGCTGCCGCACGGTCTGTGGAGCTGCCCGAATCCGCGGCAACTCTGCGCAATCGCCGGCGGGTATGCCTACGCGATCGATAGCGTACAACCCGAGAAATGGCTGCAGGTACCGTACCGGCCCGTCACGTCCGTCCACGTGGCCGTCGAACAAGGCCTGCTGCTGTTTTCCGGATTCCATGCACTATGGGCTTTGGGACCGGATGGAAAAGCGTGGGAGACGGCGCGATTGTCCTGGGAAGGCTTGCGCGTTGCTGAAATCCGGGGATCGCGGCTGGAAGGATTTGGGTGGGATGTTGCAACCGATGCCGAGGCGCCGTTCACGATCGATTTGAGGAACGGTCAGCACACTGGCGGGGCCGCTCCAAAAAAGTAGAAGCTGGGAATGCGAAAAAGCAGGTTCGAGCTCGGCTCGGTCGCCGCGGCGAGACCTCGCTCAGGGCAGGCTCTCCGCTTCACTTCGCGGAGTTTGCCCGGAGCCAAGCCGAAGGGGTCGGGATGACAGGTTCAATTGAAATTTGAGCCATTTCATAGGACTACCGCTAAAGTATCCGGCTGACGCGAATGCCCCGCCTCTCGTAAAAAATGAGAGCCGGGACATTCGCTATGGCTGGCTCGGCTGGATACGGATTATCGACCGTTGATCAGCGTGGCCGGCATGGAATTGCGGGCCATATCGGCGCTGACGGCGCGATAATTGCTGAACGTCACCTGGCTGCCTTGCGGCCCGTCCAGCAGAAGCCCGAAGTGGATCGGATCACGCCAGTTGTTTAGCAATTTGGCCGAATCCGCATCTCCGAGCGGATGCCACGCGCTGTCGCCTTGATGACGCCAGAAGAAGCGCACGCTGGAGGCCTGGTTGCCGCTGACGCGAAATTCCAGCGGAGAACTGGAGTTTACGGGCTGACGCGCCAGAACTCTGGCCGCATCAGGATTCAGGTCCCACAGGACGACGCTGCCGCCCTCCAGCCCGATGACGAGCGCGTGCTGCGCATCGCTGAGAACCGCGAGACCGGAGATGGAAGAAGTGCTGATCGGCGCACGGGTCAGCGAAACTTCCGCGGCCGAAGTGGAAGAGTCCGCGAGACGGCTCAACAGAACCGTGCTGTGCTTCCGGGAGGTGATGTTCACGAGATCGCCCTTGAAGCGGAGCTTGGGCTGCTGGCCGGGGAAGGAATACCAGCCGGCGCGGGTGGAACCGTCGTAAACAACGGTCTGCAGATGCGCTCCCATCGTCCCAGAGTTTTGTGCAGAAGCCTGGAGGGATGCAAAAGAGAAGGCGCACACAAAGGGCACAACGGAGAGAACCATATGGCGCAGAAAATTAGTAGTTTTAGTTGTTGTAGTCATCTCATTTATCCTCGGTCGAACCAGCAATCGCCAGCGGAACGCTGGGGTGAATCCAAGGTAGCCAGCTCTATACCGTAGAACAAGGTAAATGGTCACAACACTTTGGTTATCTGGTGGTAACTACAGTACTTTAGTGTATGCCAAAACGGGAAGGCCGTCACCAACTAATTCAGGCTCCGGCTGGTGAAACGGTTTGCCCCTCCGCGTTGCAATGAAAGAAGGTTAGCGACGCCTCGCCCTGTGGAATGGTGCGGAAAGGCTGGAGATCGCCGAAGGCGGCCAAGGGCAAACGGCGCGCATGTTCCGCAACCACAATAGCTTGCGGAGCCAGGCAAGGCTGTTCGGCCAGGAATTGCAGGATCGCGCGGTATGCCTCTTCGTCCTTATAGGGCGGGTCGAGAAAAACAATATCGAGGCGGATGCCGTGCCGGACCAGGCGGCGCAACAGAGCGAGCGTTCCGGCGGCTTCTACCGTCGCTTCCGGGCCGATGCCGAGCTTTTTCAGGTTCGTTCGCAGGGTGTCGAGCGAATGGCCGGCATTCTCCGCAAAGTAGACCTGCCGCGCGCCGCGGCTCAGGGCTTCGATTCCCACTGCGCCGGTTCCGGCAAACAGGTCGGCGAAGGCTGCACCTTCGATCCTCGGCGCGAGCACGTTGAAGAGCGTCTCGCGCAGCCGGTCGCTGGTGGGTCGAGTATCGCGGCCTTTGGGCGCCAGCAGCGACTGGGAACGAAATTTTCCGGCGATGATGCGCATTGGGTTCTCGATCCAGGGAGAGGCGACGGCGATGTTGCCGCCTCGGGATAGGGCAAGCTTAGGCCGCAATTCACCCCGCTCAAGCCAACCCAAGGCTTGAATGGGCCACCCCTCCCTTTACAGCCGCCCTCCCTTTGCGGATTGTGCCGAAAGGTCAAGCGGTGTCTCCATCTACAATACCGGCAGAGGCATTTTTCATGCGCGGCTGGTCGATCCCGATGGGACGGATTATGGGGGTGGAGATTCGTCTCCACGCGACATTCGCGCTGCTGCTGGGGCTTTCTTTGCTATACACCGGGATGAGCGGCACGGCTGCGGTGCGCGGCATTGCGCTTTGGGTGCTGCTGCTGGCGGTCGTCGGCGCGCGGGAGATCGCCCGGGCGATCGTGTCCGTCTACCACGGCCTCCAAGTTCGAAGCCTGATGCTGCTGCCGATCGGCGCGCTGCCCTCCTATGCGACGCCGGAGTCCACAGAGCAGGCTTCCGAGGGAAGCACGCAGATTTCCCTTGCCATCGCCGGGCCGATTGCCAATGTCTTTGTCGCGCTGGTGCTGCTGGGATTCATTCTGGGAGTTGCACCCGGCGTTGCCATGCTGGTCAAGCCGTGGATTTCCGCCAATCACCTGCTGCGCAGCGCCTTCTGGCTGAATATTTTTCTTGCGGGGGTCAATCTGCTTCCCGCGTATCCGCTGGATGCCGGGCGCATCCTTCGCGGCAACTTTTCCCGTGCGCAAGGCGCATTGCAGGGCACGCGCGCGGCCTCCGGCATTGGCCAGGTGATTGCGCTGGTGTTGTTTATTGCCGGGGTATATTGGCAAAGCCCGTGGCTGCTGCTGGCGGGCTTTTTCATCTTCATCGGCGCGCAATTGGAGGACCAGGGACTGGTCTTTCAATCCGTGGTCGACACGGTTCGCATGCGCGACATCATGCTGACGGACTTTGCCATGCTTTCGGCTTCCGACACGCTGGAGGACGCGATTCACAAGTCCATCCACAGTCTGCAGGACGATTTTCCCGTGGTGCGCAGCGGTCTGCTGGTGGGCGTGGTCTCAAAGCAGCGGATTCTGGAGACGCTGCAGGTGGATGGCAACGGCTACGTGCAGTCGATCATGTCGAAGGGATTTCAAGTGGCGCAGCCGGAGGACTCGCTGGGCACAACGTTTCGCCGCATTACGGCCGGGCGCGGACTTTCGCTGGTTTCCGTGCTGGATGGAGAGCAGTTGGTTGGCATTGTTACGCTGCAAAATTTAATGCACAGCATGGGCCTGCTGGCGGAGAGCCGGAGATTGCAGCGGCAATAGTAGACCTTGGCCAAATAGAGAAGCACACAAATGCAGGCCCAAAATCGGGACCTGGCGCACCCGTATCTCCATATTCCATGGATACGATACAGAAACCTTCCGTAGAGACTGCGTCGCTGTCGCCGGGCCTCTACGTCGTCGCTACTCCGATCGGGAATCTGGAAGACATCACGCTGCGGGCGCTGCGAGTGCTGCGCGGCGTGGACCGCATTGCCTGCGAAGACACGCGGCAAACCCGCAAGCTGCTCTCGCACTTTAGGATCGCGACGCCGACGATGAGCTGCCATGCCCACAATGAGCGCGAGCGCGCGGAAGAGTTGATTGCCGAATTACTCGCGGGAGCGCGCATTGCGCTGGTCTCCGATGCCGGGATGCCGGGAATTTCCGATCCCGGCGCGCACCTGGTGACGCAGGCTGTCGCCGCTGGAATCGCCGTTGTTCCAATCCCTGGAGCTTCTGCGGTGATATCGGCGTTGGCCGCCTCCGGCCTCGATACAACTTCTTTTCTCTTTGTCGGATTCCCGCCTGCACGAAGCGGCGAGCGCCGCAGCTTCTTTGAAGGTGTGCGCGACGAGCAGGCAACGCTGGTTTTTTATGAAGCGCCGCACCGGATTTTGGAGTCGCTGCGCGATGCGGCGAGTGTGTTCGGTGCGGGCAGAAAGGCCGTTCTAGCTCGCGAAATTACAAAACTGCATGAGGAATTTTTGCGAGGAGCGCTGGGCGGTCTGGAGAAATCTCTAGCGGCGCGGGACGTGTTGCGCGGCGAAATGACATTGCTGATTGCGGGAGCGACTTCTGCAGAGGCGAACATCCCCGCTCGCGACGCAGGTCTTCGCGAGCAGATGGCCTCGTATATTGCACAGGGGCTGGACGAGCAAGGCGCGCTGAAGCGCATTGCTCGCGATCGTGGCGTTTCGAAGAGCGCGGTGTATCGGGAATGGCAGCGCGAACAGGCGCGCAAGACATAAGGCTACGCCTTGGAGATTTGTTGTCGAGTAAGCAAAAAGCAGGTCCCTGGACTCGTCCGCCGGCGGCGGACTTCGCTTGGGATGACAATTCATAGGGAAAGTTTAAGGAAGTCAACAGAACCGACGGCTTTAGTAGGATTCCGATGTGGTCTCGGGTTCCGGTTCGCGGCCTTTGACGCGGTCGTACAGATACAGATCGCTGATGGTTCCGAGCGCGAGATTGTAGTAATCGGGCTTTCCGGTGGCCTCCCATACCTCTTCCTGAAAGGCATGGAGCGACTTGAGGTGAGCGGCGGTCGCCGCAATCTTCAGCCGAGGAGTGACGAGGAATTTTTGATAGCCGCGATCGATTAGCGTCGCGATTTCTCCGCCGACCAGGCAGCCGGGCCGGACGACGGTATCCACACGGCCGTCGGGTTTGCGCGCCAGCACCGCGCCGCATCCATATTTGCGGATTTGTATCTGGTTTGCGACCCCGGGCATCTCTTGAACATCGAATCCATGGGCGCGGAAATAGGTAAGCGCGCTTTCGAAGGTCTTTGCCGCAGGCTTTTGCTTCGGGGGCATCTGGACTTTCCGGGAGTAACGGGAGTTTGCGGCTATCCGCCGGGCAACGCTACACTTGAAGTATATCGTGGGTGGGTTGTTCCCGCCTTCGGCAATTTGGTCTTCTTAATAATGAATGGGAACGCGATGCTGACTCTTGAGGAATCCGAGAAAAAAGATTCTGAACGCGCGACTCTTTTGGGCAGCTCGATTCTGGAGCGGGTCGGCAACACGCCTCTGGTGCGCTTGGAGCGACTGACCGCGCAATTGGACGGCATTCAGATTCTGGGCAAGGCGGAGTGGGCGAATCCCGGCGGCTCAGTGAAGGATCGCGCAGCAAAGGCGATTGTGCTGGACGCGATGAAGCGTGGATGGATCGGCGGAAGCGAAACCGGAGTCTGCTGGATGCGACCAGCGGCAATACCGGAATTGCATATGCGATGCTGGGCGCGGCCTTGAATTTTCCGGTGACGCTGGCGATGCCGTCGAACGTTTCGCCAGAGCGCAAGCGCATCCTGAGCGCCTATGGAGCAAAGATAATCTGGACCGATCCGGCGGACGGCACCGATGGCGCAATCCGCAAGGCACGGGAACTAGCGGCGAACGAACCGCAAAGTTACTGGTATGCCGACCAATACTCGAACGACAACAACTGGCGCGCGCATTATGAGACAACGGCGAACGAAATCTGGCAGCAGACCGAAGGCCGGATAACGCATTTCCTTGCCGGACTGGGCACCAGCGGGACGTTTATGGGAACGACGCGGCGGCTGAAGGAACTGAATCCGCGCATCCAATGCATCTCGCTGGAGCCGGATTCGCCGTTCAACGGGCTGGAGGGCCTGAAGCACATGGCGACCGCGATTGTGCCGCGCATTTATGATGCAACACTGGCCGACCGCAGAATCGAGATGGGGACGGAAGCTGCATACACGATGGCGCGCCGCCTGCCGCGCGAAGAAGGCTTGCTGGTTGGGATTTCGGCTGCCGCGGCGGTCGCGGGAGCTGTGCAAATTGCCGAGGAATGTGCGGCGAAGCGCGAAGACGCTGTCATCGTCACTATTCTGTGCGATGCGGCGGACAAGTATTTGAGCGAACGGTTCTGGATTGAGTAGTTCAGGAGGAATAGAGATCACGATGCTGCGAATCGAGCAGGCGCAATTCGATGCGATCCGCCAGCATGGCGAGGCGACGTATCCGCATGAGTGCTGCGGCGTGCTGCTGGGGCACGCCGCAGAGGGCGTGAATACCGTAATCGATGACGATGCGCGCCGACAAATACTCGCGACTGATTCCGCGCACAATCGTTACCAGATTGCGCCGCAGGAACTGATCCGCATTCAGCGCGACAGGCACGGCGGCAAGGGCTGGACATCGTCGGCTTTTATCATTCGCATCCCGGACCATCCGGCGCAGTGGTCGAAGACGGATCTTGCGGAAGCGCACTGGCTGGGCTGCTCCTATGTCATCACCAGCGTTGTCGGCAACGACGAGACCAGGGAGGGACGCGATGTCGGGCCACTGGAGACCAACTCCTTCCTGCTGACCGGTACGGGCGAAGAAGACAAGCGCCTGCAGCCGCAGCCAATCGAAGTAACCGATGCCGTTGCGGACTCAGTTGCAGCCATTGTCGGCGCGTAGAGTCGCCGGCAAGCCAACATCGAAATTTTCGAGGATGCATCATGAAGATTCACATTCCTACTCCGCTGCGCGCTTACGCGGGCAAGCAGCCGGTCGTCGATGTAGCCGGCAAGGACAGTCGCGGATGCGCTGACCGCGCTGACGCTCGCAATTTCCGGAGCTGCGCAAGCACCTCTATACCGACGAAGGCAAGCTGCGCGCCTTCGTGAATGTCTATCTGAACGATGAAGACATTCGCTATCTGGATCGCAAGGAAAATGCGCCGGTCAGCGAATCGGACTCGCTCTCCATCATTCCGTCGATTGCGGGCGGAGCGCCGGTTGCGGAAGCCGCCAATCCTGGCCGCCACATTGACGCCGGAGGAAATGGGCCGCTACTCACGCCATCTGATCCTGCCGGAGGTAGGCGAGAGAGGGCCAGCTGAAGCTGAAGGCCGCGCGCGTGCTGTGCATTGGCGCAGGCGGGTTGGGCGCGCCGCTGACGATGTATCTGGCGGCGGCGGGCGTGGGCACGCTGGGGATGGTGGACTTCGATGTGGTCGAGGCGAGCAATCTGCATCGCCAGGTGATTCACGGGACCAACGATATTGGCCGCTCAAAGCTCGATTCGGCCGAAGACTCGCTGAAGGCGATCAATCCCACATACGAAGATGGTGAAGTTTCAAACCAAGCTGACCAGCGAAAATGCGCTGGAAATCTTTAAGGATTTCGACATCATCGCGGACGGGACGGACAATTTTCCAACGCGCTATCTGGTCAACGATGCGTGCGTGCTTTCGGGCAAGCCGAATGTGTATGCCTCGATCTTTCGTTTTGAGGGACAGGCCAGCGTCTTCGCGACAAAAGATGGCCCGTGCTATCGCTGCCTGTATCCCGGAGCCGCCGCCGCCGGGGCTGGTTCCTTCCTGCGCGGAGGGCGGCGTGCTCGGCATTTTGCCGGGACTGCTCGGCATCATCCAGGCGACGGAAGTCATCAAGCTGATCCTGGGCACAGGGCGAGCCGCTGATGGGCCGTTTGCTGCTGGTGGACACGCTCGCCATGCGTTTCCGCGAGCTGAAGCTGCACAAGAATCCGGACTGCCCGGTGTGCGGAACGCATCCGACGGTGACGAAGCTGATTGACTACGCGGAGTTCTGCGGACTGCCGTCGAAGTCGGCCGCGCCAGCGGCCGTCGGTGAATGGCGTCCCGCAGATGCAGGCGAGAATTGAAGCGCGCTGGATGCCGGCGAAGATGTCTTCGTCCTCGATGTGCGCGAGCCGTATGAATTCGCCATCGCGCAGATTGGCGGTCATTTGATTCCGCTGAACGATCTGCCGCAGCGCGTCCGAGAACTGGATGCGGAGCGTGACATTGTCGTGCACTGCAGGTGGGCGGGCGCAGCCAGAAGGCGGCGGAGTTCCTCACGCAGGAAGGGCTTCAAGAAGGTCCACAATCTGGCGGGCGGCATCACGGCATGGTCGGACAAGATAGATCCGCTGGTGCCGAAGTATTAGGGCTTGCGTGGCGGAGGGTTGCAAAATTTTCGCGTGACTCCAATCGTTTTTCATGGCATGGTGAATTGAACTTCGCTTGCAGAGTTTGATTCTCATTCCATACGAGACGATTGGAGCGGTCCCGTGAAGCGTCTATTATCCCTGCTGAGCGGTCCGTGAAGTCTATTGCATGCGTTGTGCGTTTGCCACCATCTGGCCGCGCCGATACGATTGTGGTTCGCGGCGGCACCAGCTATACTGGCCAGTATCAGAGCAACGGCCCGATCCGCTTCACGGACACGCACGGAATTCAATATCAATTTCCGCAGCGGGACGTGCAATCGCTGGTCTTCTCCTCCGCGCTGGACATGGTGACCTTGCGCAACGGCAAGAGCTACTCCGGCCAGTTCACCGGCGCGAATCCAATCGCCTTCGCAGGCACGGAGGGGATTCAGTACGATTTTCCGATCGACGCCGTGGATTCAATCATCTTTGGCGGCGACACGGCACTGGCTGAACCCGCCTCCCCGGACGTGAAAATTGTTCCTGTAGGCACCGATCTGACCGTGCGGACGGATGAGAACATCGATTCGTCGCGGTCCTATCAGGGACAGCTTTATCGGGCTTCAATTACGAATGCCGTATACGACAGCGCGGGCCATGTTGTGATTCCGGCGGGCGCGCCGGCACGCCTGATTATTCGCAATTTCAAGACGGGAGGCGCGGCGCACAGCCCGGAGCTGATTCTGGATTTGTATTCGGTTGAGATAGGCCATCGGCAGTTCCGAGTCGCTACGTCGAATGTTGTCGCAAACAATGGCAAAGGAATCGGGAAAAACCGCCGAACGGCGGAGTTTCTCGGCGGGGGCGCGGCGGTGGGCGCACTGTTGGGCGGTATCTTCGGCGGTGGCAAAGGCGCGGGCATTGGAGCTTTGGCGGGCGCAGGCGGAGGCGGCCTGACGCAGGTGTTCACCCGCGGCAAGCAGGTGAAGATTCCGGCGGAAAGCATACTGGAATTCAGCCTGGAGAGAACGCTCGTGCTGCGGGCGGGGCAGTAGCTCGAAACATTCCATTCAAGGGCGGCCCGGTCAAGAGTTTAGAAATCTCGCATTTGTGTGTTCAGCGATCATGCATTTGCTCATCACACATTGATTCCGTGCTCTGGCATGTTGAGTTCCGACGAGGCCAGGTAATGCACGAGAGTCCTCTTTGTCGCAAATACGGATTATGTACTCACAATTTCCAATTCGTCTGCCAGCGGAGGGAGCCGCGCAGTTTCCATGTAGCTGCGATTAGACCGGATAGCAGTACGAAACTGACGATCACCGTTGCGGGCCAAAATTCCCAGCGGCGAATGTGGACGAGACGCTCCACGTACCAGAAATAGGCGATCAGGGCGAGCAGCCAGTTGCGTGCGCGGCTGGGCTCCGTCTTCAGAGCCAGCGCCAGGCAAAAAATCAGCAGAAGAAAATCGTAAATCTGATGTTTGAAGCAGAGCAGGCTTGCCGCTGTGAGGCAGACCAGATGGATGCGACCGTCTACTTCCCTGCCGCGGAGAAACAGGAACGCCGCGATTGCGATTGCGAGCAGTGCACCGCAGAGATATGGCACGACGTCTGTCCATCCGCTGGCGCGATGCGAGATAAAAAGCGTCTGGTATGGGCCGAAAGAGCGGAGGGTGACGCTGGGCGATTTCCGCGATTGCCATGACGTTGGCCAGGCCCGGCGATACGTTCGTTGTCCCGGCGCGAAACGGTTCGGCGAGCAGTGTCCAGAACGGCGTGGGCAGCCATGCGTAGAAGAACAGAAAACCCGCAACCGGGGGCAGCAGCGAACAGAGCAGAAGCCGCCAGCGTTTTCGCAACAGCAGGAACAGCGCCAGCACGGGCGGCACGCTGTATTTGGCCCATGCGCCTCCAAGCAGCAAGCCGCGATATGACGACGATTGGGCAACTGCCCAGAGTGCGAGACACACCAGCACTACGGCAGTCACCTGACCGTTGCCGATTGTGACTCGAAAGGGCGTGCCGGTCAGCACCAGGATGGTGAGCAGACCTGCGCCGCGGCGCTCCAGTTCATACAGCCGCGCTACGCACGCGCAACAACCCAGCACGAGAAGCAGATTGATGCTGGCCCAGATCACTTTTGCCGGCAGAAGCGGCAGATAGCTGAACGGCAGCATCGCCACGTACAGCTCGTGCAGGTAATTCGGGACCTGGTTCAGCAGGATGCGATGCTCGGGGTCGCCCGCGAGATAGGTTGCCCAGGGATCGATGTGTTGCGCCAGCAGCCGCGCCGGGCTCCACTGAAAATCGAGCGAATGCAGGATGCTGTTGCGAAATCCATCGGCGATCGAAATGAACGCGAGCAGCGTGCCCAGCCACAGAACGGGCGTCAAGCAGCAAGCCAGCCATGGATCGGGTCTGGCGCGGTTCTGGCGAGGCGTCCGGTTATCTGGCGTTTTCACGAATGCGATTGCCCTTGCAGGGAGTGTACTAAAGGGCAGTGCGTTAGGAGAGCTGGATGTTGACCAGCTCCCGCTTCTTGCGGATTCGGATAGGGGCATTCCGGGCGAGATTCGCGAGGTCTGCGGAGCGCGCCAGTGGTCGATGTAGGAGACCTGGTGGACGCAGGAGATGGTGCAGTTGGGGGCGCAGGTTTTCTGCGGTCAGGAATTCGCGCTCCACATCCTCGCGCCGGTATTCGGACAGCGGCGTGCCGGGCCAGCCGCGCTGCTGCGAGCAGTAGTGCACCAGGCCGTTTTCGCAGATGTAGAGATAGCGCGCGCCGGCGCGGCAGCGCCAGTCGTTGGGCTCGCCGTTGGCGATCGCGTCCTGAAAATGGTTGAAGCGGGAGTAATGCTTCTTTCCCAGATTCTTCACCTCGTAATAGATTCTGCGCTCTTCGCTCGCCCAGGGGCTTGAGCTGGCCGTCGCCGTCGTGGATGATGCCGATGGTCGAGGTGAAACCCAGTTCCAGCGCGCGGCGCGCGATGGTCAGAGCGTCCTGCGGATGCTGGATGCCGCCACCGACGACTGAGTTGATGTTGACGTGGAAGTCGGCGTGCTCGGCGAGCATCTGCAGTTTCTTGTCGAGGACCTTCAGGCTCTTTCTTCGAGACCTCGTCCGGCTGCACGTTGTCGATGGAAATCTGCATGTGGTCGAGTCCGGCGCGGTTCAGCCGCTGCGATGCGGTCGGGCATCAGCAGATAGCCATTGGTGATCATGCCGGCGATGCGGCCGTGATGGCGAATGCGGGCGATGATCTGGTCGAGTTCTGGGTGCAGCAGCGGCTCGCCGCCGGAGATGGTGACGACGCTGGTGCCGAGCCGGGCCAGATCGTCGATGCGACGCAGCATTTCCGGCAGCGGGACCGGCTCGGAGACCTCGTCAAACTCATTGCAATAGGTGCAGGAAAGATTGCAGCGGCGCATGGGCACAATGTGCGCCATATACGGATGACTAGTCGAGGCCAACGCATGGCCGATCGAGGCCAGCTCGCGTACTCTTCGGGCAGCGGCTTTCCTACGTTGGGCAAGTGTGCGGGGGCGTGGGGTCATCCTGATGTTATTGAATCACAATGGCGTGTCAACACGCACGTCTTCACGACTTGTTCGCGGCGAGCGTGAGGACGAGAATCTGCGAGCGGCGCTCGCGGAGAATCTGTAGCTTCACAGCTTGGTGACGGTTTTCGCGCAGGGCGTGGTTCCATCGGCTGCGGGAGATCATGGGCACGTCGTTGGCCTTACAAATAACGTCGCCAGCATGCAGACCGGCGCGAGAGGCCGGACTGCTGGGGTCAATGCTTTTCACCAGCAGACCGGTTGAGTTTCGCAGGCCAAAATAACGGGCCAGCTGCGAATTCATTACGTCGAGGGTGATCCCGGTATAAGGCGGCGTGCCGGGAATGTAACTCATCAGGCCGCCGTTGGCACTGAAGGTCTTGCCGATTTCAGACGGTACCGCGGCAAAAAATCCGGTTTGCGCGACAGGCCGCTGCTGCGGATCCGGCACCGAGTAATGTTTCGACCAGGCTTCCTGCTCGAGTGTTTTCCGGTCTGCCAGCGCAATGCTGATTTCAAACTGGCGTCCGGCGCGCTCGACATCGAGCACCACGGTCTGACCCGGATCCATTTTGTGGAGAGCGTCGACTAAATCTTCGGCATGCTGGACCTTTTTTCCGTTCATCTTCAGGATGACATCGTTGGCGCGCAATCCTGCCTTTCCCGCAGGCGCGTCATGGTCAACGGCAGCGATGGCGACGCCTTCTTTTGGAGCGACGGAAAGATTCTTGCGCTGCTCGCCAGTCAGGTTTTCAAAATTCACACCAAGGTATCCGTCACCGCGGTGATGGAAACTGGCTATGCCGCTCAATGGCGCGGCCGGGGAAGCAGTTCCCGGTGGTGCGGGCAACATCAGGCAGACCGCGGCGATCGATAAGAAGGGGAGATGCTTCATGGTGATTCTCTGGAATGCTTCCGATCCGGCGGCTTAGGTTCGGCATTCGTCGCTGCGGCGGCTTGGTCAACGATTGACGCTCAGTTTAGAGCATTTCCACGGTTACCTTACCCGGTTCAAAACTACGAGGTGCAGATTTTCTTAACGGAAAAGCTGCGCGAAAATTCCGTCCCGCTGGATACGCCTACGGTGGAACCGCTCTCGCCCAGGCCTATTGCGACCTGGGCAATATGCAGACCCGCTACTCCGTGGGAGGAATCGCCTGCAACACCTTCAGCGAAGCTTCGCGCATTGCAGGATTGCCATCCTGCGTGGAGACCGTTTGCAGCACCATGCGGACGCTGCTGTCGGCCTGGACCGGCTCCAGCATACGCAAGGCATGACTGCGGATCCGCTGGCTGGGATCGTGCATCAGCGATTCGAGGACCGCATCGCGGACATGCGCATCCTGAGCGATATACGGCTCCAGTCCCTGCAGCGCGGTGAGGCGCACGTCCGGATCGCGATCGTATCGCAATGCCACCATCAACGCGGTGCGCACCGGTTCGCCGTCGCAGTCGAGGCCGGCTTTGCATTGTTGCGCCAGCAGGCCGACAGAATCGCTCTGCACGGCGGGATCCACGGCGTTCTGGGCTCCCATCAGCAGCAGCTTGCGAACTTCGGGATCGTCGATCGGCCCTTCGACGGTCGCCGGAACCATCTGATTGAAATGCACCTCAACCATTTTGGTGTTGGGGTGCTGGACGATTCCGCTGACGCTGAAAACCGCGGGAGCGGCAGCGGTGGATTGAATCGCAATTTGAGGCGGCGGAGCGATCGCGATGTGGCGCCAGTAATGGCCAGCCGTCGCGCCAATGCCAAGCCCGACAACGGCGAGCGCAACGGCCATTCCAGGTGCCGCGCGCAACTGCGCGAAGAAACCGAAGAATCCTGTTTCCAAACGCAGCCAGAGGCTGGGCGGCGGCAACTGGTCCAGCGCGTCTTCTAAACGGATGCGGCTCTGCGCGAGAAAGCTGGGGGAGGGTTCCTCGACAGGTGTGAGCGACATGGCATGGCGCAACGCTTCGTACGCCTGGAGTTCGTTGCGGCAGCGTTCGCATTCGGCGACGTGCTGCTCAAGCTGGTGGGAGCCTTCGTCGGACAGCTCACCGTAGATGTATTGCACAATCGACTGTTGTGCGGTATCGCATTTCATGGCCTGCTCCTGAAGTTGAAACAATTCATTTTTTCCGCCTGCTATCGCAACTCCGAGAGCTGCAGCCGCAGCTTGCGGGTGGCGCGGAACAGCGTATTTTTCGCGGTCTCTTCGGTGGTATTCAACATTTCGCCAATGGTCCGCAGCCGCAGACCCTGGTAGTGCTTCAGTTCAAAAACGGTGCGCTCGCGTGGTGTCAACTTGCCGAGCGCGGCCTGTATCTGCTGCCCGAGAATTTTTCGATCCAGCTCGCGGCCGGGATTCGACATGGCCCGTTCGTCGGACACGTTGATCATGGTGTCGTGTTCTCCTCCGGCGGCGTCGACCGTAACCGCGGAGTCTTCCCGGCGCGTCTTGCGGCGGCGCAGATGATCGAGACAAAGGTTGGTGACGATACGATAAATCCAGGTGTAAAACGAGCATTCGAAACGGAAGCTGCCAATATGCCGGTACGCCTTGAGAAATGCTTCCTGATGAATATCCTGTGCGTCCTGCTCCGAGCCGGTCAGGTGCATCGCCAGGCGCAGAACGGCCTGGTCGTACTGGCGCACCAGGACGTCAAAGGCCACACGCGATCCTTTTTGCGCCTCGCGGATCAATTCGGCGTCCTGCACCCGCGCTGAACTATCGGCGTACATTCTCGTCTTCGATTGTATGCGCGCACGGGACGGCACAGCGTGGGGGCGAGGGAGTGTCTCGGAAGGAAAAACTGCAAATCGGGGCAATGCCATGGATGTCGCTCCACTAATACGACGGATGAAACCGCCAAAAGTGAGCCGCGATGCTAGCGAAATCCCCTCGATACAGTGGCAGAAATCTAGGCCTGAGCCGCGTCCGATACACTAAGCTCTATGTCCTTTGAATCCAGCAACAACCCCACCGGCGCGGCCCAATCCTCACTTTTTCGAGGCGGGAAGGTTTCGACTGACTCGAAAGGGTGGGTCACGGCGTTCACCGATGGCGGCTCGCGCGGCAATCCTGGGCCTTCCGGCTACGGCGTGGTGGTGCAATCGGAGGATGGCGCGGTGCTGGCGGAGTTGAGTGAGTTTCTCGGCATGCGCACGAATAATGTGGCGGAATATTCGGGAATGCTGGCGGCGTTGGAGTACGCACTGGCGAACGGGCACGTGAGGTTGCGCGTTGTGTCGGATTCGGAGCTGATGGTGAAGCAGATGCGCGGGCAGTATCGCGTGCAGAGTCCGGAGCTGCGGCCGCTGTTTGAAGAGGCGAAGCGGCGTGCAGCCAAATTGGACGCGTTTCAGATTGAGCATGTTCTGAGGGGCAAGAACAAGCGAGCCGATGAGCTGGCCAACAAAGCGATGGATCGGGGAATGCGGAAATCTTCGCCAGCGCAGCCCGCGGAAGCTGCGCCCGGTCCTCCGCCGGTGCGTCCGCTGCGTGGCATTGTGAAAGCGGGAAAAATCTCACTCCTCGAAGGCTCCATTCCGGAGGGAACGATTGTCGTCGTGATGCCGGAGAAAGCGCTGGGGCAGCGGTAGAAGCTGGCTCGCGTCCTCAACCCCTCGCTAGCGGGCAAACAGCAGGTCCCTCCACTCCGTCCGCAGCGGCGGACTCCGGTTGGGATGACAATTTTGTTTCTGTGACTACTTCTCGGTAGTAGCGAACTGCGGCCATAGATAGAAGCGGCGCATTGATTGCTAAACTTGAGAGATATGCGTACGCTGTCCGGTTCGGAAATTCGCGAGATGTTTCTGGCTTTTTTTGAAAGCAAAGGACACACTCGCGTCCATTCTTCTTCCCTGGTTCCCCACAATGATCCGACCCTGCTGTTTACCAATGCGGGGATGAATCAGTTCAAAGATGTTTTTCTCGGCCTGGAAAAACGGCCGTATATGCGGGCGACGAGCTCGCAGAAGTGCGTTCGCGCGGGTGGCAAGCATAATGACCTGGAAAATGTCGGCTTCACACGCCGCCACCATACTTTTTTCGAGATGCTCGGCAACTTCAGCTTTGGCGACTACTTCAAGAAAGAAGCTATTGCGTATGCCTGGGAATTGGTGACGTCCGAAAAGTGGTTTGGACTGCCGAAGGACAAGCTGTACGTGACCATCTTCAAGGGTGAGAGCGGTGTCGCGCGTGATGATGAGGCGTATCAGTTCTGGCTCGATGTCGGCGTGCCGAAAGAGCGCATCTTCGAGATGGGAATGAAGGACAACTTCTGGCAGATGGGCGACACCGGCCCCTGCGGCCCGTGCAGCGAAATTTTCTATGACATGGGACAGGGCGCGTCCGAAACGCCGGAGAAAGATTTGCCCTTCGGCGAAGATGATGCCCGATATGTCGAAATCTGGAACCTGGTGTTTATGCAGTTCGACCGCAGCGCGGACGGCGAACTGACTCCGCTGCCCAAGCCTTGCGTGGATACCGGCGCTGGTCTGGAACGGCTGGCGGCTGTGTTGCAGGGAGTGATCTCGAATTTTGAGACGGATTTGTTCACGCCGCTCATCCGCCGCGCTGGAGAGTTGGTCGTAACTAAACCCACATCTGAGAATCCAGATGTGGGGCACCCGGGTTCTTCGGCTTCGCTGCGGATCATTGCCGATCACGCGCGCGCGGCAACGTTTTTAATTTCTGATGGAGTGCATCCTTCGAATGAAGGCCGCGGATATGTCCTGCGCAAAGTCCTGCGTCGCGGAATTCGTCATGGGCGCTTACTCGGGCAGGAAAAACCATTCATGGGTGAAATGGTCTTTGCCGTCCGGGATGAGATGCAGGATGCGTATCCGGAACTGAAGGAAACGGCAGACCGCGTTGCGAAGGTGGTGCGAGCGGAAGAAGAGCAATTTGCAAGGGTAATTGAAATAGGCGATCGCAAACTGAAGGCCGTACTATGCAATGCGATTATTTATGGCTTTAGGGATGTAGTGGCGGAGTTAAACGCGGAAGTCGGCTTGGGTCTAACCGACGACTATATGATGTCGCTGCCAGAAACGCTTCGAGAATTTGGATACGACTACACATGCAGTTGGCCAGAATTCGAACCCGGCTTTTATTCAGCAGCCGTAGGCTCATTTACAGATGCGAACAATACTATCCCGTTACTTAAGGATAGATTGCGAAATCATGCGATTTATCTCGCCGGCGGGACCGCTTTCCATTTGTACGAAACTTACGGACTGCCGCTCGATTTCATGGTCGATGCGGCGCGGGATGCGGGCATTGCGTTTGACATGGAGGGTTTTGAGAAAGCGCGCGCGGAGGAGCAGGCACGCGCTCGCGCTTCTTGGAAAGGCGGTTCCAAAGCCACAGCCAGCCCGGTCTATCGCGAGCTGCCGAAGACAATCTTCGAGGGCTACCGCCAGCTTGTTTCCAATGGCTGCGAGGTGCTGGCGCTGATGAAGGATGGGCTGGGCGCGCAGGAGGTGAAGGCCGGTGAGAATGCGGAAGTTGTTCTTGATCACACGCCCTTCTATGCCGACTCCGGCGGACAGGTCGGCGACCGCGGATGGTTCTATTCCGAGGACAACAACACGATTGTCGCGGAGGTAGATGGATGCACCAAACCGGTGCAGGGCGTCTTTGCACACAAAATCGTCGCCCGGCAGACGATTCGCCTCGGCGATAGAGTGAATGCCGTCGTCGATCCGGCGTTTCGATCCGCCACCGTTCGCAATCACACGGCGACGCACCTGCTCCATGCCGCGCTGCGCGAAACGCTGGGCACGCATGTAAAGCAGGCGGGCTCGTTGAATGATCCGCATCATCTACGCTTCGACTTTTCCCACTTCATGGCCGTCGCCGACGAAGAGATGCAGGATGTTGAAGACCTGATCAACAAAAATGTTCTCGCCAACACGCAGATCGTCACGCTCGAAGATGTCCCGATCGATGTTGCGGTGAATGAGTATCACGCCATGGCGCTGTTCGGCGAAAAGTACGGCGACCGGGTGCGTGTGGTGAAGATCGGAGATTTTTCGACGGAGCTTTGCGGCGGTACGCACGCTGCGGCGACGGGCGAGATTGGCGTGGTGAAGCTGCTGGGGGAAGGCAGCGTTTCGTCCGGCGTGCGGCGCATTGAGGCGGTCACAGGAACGGGCGCGCTGGAAGAATTTCGGCGCGGATTTGCTGTATCGAAACTGGCCGAGCACATTGCCGGAAAATCGGACGGGCAGAATCCAGCAGACGCGCTACGAAACAAACTTGCGGCACAGGAGGACGAACTGAAGCGCCTGCGCCGCGAACTGGAGGAAGCGCGGATGAAGTCCGCGGCGGGACGTGTGAGCAACGCGGCTGCGGAGGCAGTCGAAGTGGCCGGAGTCAAAGTGCTGGCGCAGCGGGTCGACGGACTGGATCGCGGCCAAGTTCGAACGCTAGTGGACAATCTGCGCGCGAAGTTGGGGTCAGGAGTGGTCGTTCTGGGCGGCGTGCAGGAGGATGGCAAGGTCGCGCTGATTGTCGGCGTCACGAAAGACTTGACCAGCCGAGTACAGGCGGGAAAGATCGTCGGGCTACTTGCGCAGCGCGTCGGAGGTTCCGGCGGCGGACGGCCGGACATGGCCGAGGCAGGCGGTAAGGACGCGAGTCAGCTCGATGCTGCTTTGCGCAGCGCGCCGGATGTGGTGCAGGCGCTGCTCGGCTGAAGTGAACCCAGGCCTCAGAAGCGAGACATGGGGCACCCGCATTTTTGCTCTGCTGACGGGAACAGCAGGTCTCACCACTCCGCTGCGCTCCGGTGGGGATGATAAAGCTAGTTCGTGGTTCGCTGACTTCAGTCGCCACGGCAACCCCGGGTCAGGATGACCGAATTCTGTAGCGAATGCGTGGCCTTCTCGCTGCCGTTCCCGAATTGGTTTTATCGGGATTGCCGCCATGGATTCCGCCGACTTGCGACTTTCTTTTTCATTGCCGCGGGGATTTTGAAAATTTATACTGAAGAGGCTCTGGTGCGTTGTCTGCCTATTCAGACCCGTGCCTCTTTTCTTCTGCCATCGGCTTCCCTTCCCTCGGCTCCTCTCCCGTGGACCTGCGGGTCGCGTGCGCTGTTTGTTGTGCGCGGCATCCATCAGCTTCTCCGTTGGCACTTTCTTTCCGGCAACGACAGCGTTCGCCGCCTCCTCACATCGCCGAAGCGTAAATGCTTTCGAACATGCAGAGGCGGTCCAGCGGCGTCTGGATTCGAAGCCTCCTGCGGCGCGAGCGCACGAAGATTACGAACGGGCGCTCGATGCCTACCGAGTCGTTTACCATGGCGATCCTGGCTCGCCGGATGCTGGACGCAGCATTGCGGCGGTGGCTGAGTTGCTCGCCAGCGAGGGCCATCGTTTTCACGACGCGACGCTTCTGCGCGACGCGGTGGCGCAGTGGGAATTCTTGCGGCGCGAATATCCGGGCAGCCCGTTGCGGCAACGGGCCCTGTTGCAGGAAGCGGAGATCGAGCAGCACGATTTGCACGATCATACGGCGGCGAAGAAATACTATCGCAAGTTCCTCGCGCAGTACCCGCACGATGAACTTGCGCAACAGGCGCGTGCCGGTTTGCATGGCGAGCTATCCGCCGAGCCGATAAACGCGCACGAACTCGCTACAAGCCGGACGGAGCGACGATCGGAACCGACTCCACCCTTACGGACCGGGCGAGTCCGTCTCGCAGGCAAAACCAAAGTCGCCCCCGCGATCCGCACAGCTGAGACGCCGATTGAAACGGTTGCAGCTGCGCCGCAGCCAGTTGCCACGATCCGGCCCGTCGCAACAATCCAGGGAGTACGCTATTGGGCCGAGGGAAATTCTACGCGAATCGCAGTCGACATGAGCGCCGCAGTTCCCTGCCGCGCGTACGCGTCGCAAGACGGCAGGCAGATTACGTTGATTTTTTTCGGCGCGCAGCCGGCGCAATCTCTGGTGGGACATGCGATTGCTATAGCGCAGGATGGAAACTTGCGCTCGATACGCGTCAGTGTCTTCGCCGCGAACCAGACGGCACTGATGCTGGATCTGAGCCATTCTGCGCATATCTCGTCCTTTCCGTTGTCCAATCCGGTGCGATGGATTGTGGACCTGCAGCCCGCGCATCCTCGGGCGGCGGAACGATCGATGGCGCGAACGATATCGGAAGAAGAGGTGCAAACTCCCCAGGCTATCGAAACCCGCGACAGGCGGCCGTCACCAGGCCCAACTACGCATTTGCCGGCGCAAACTGCACGGGTACTTTTCCCCGAGCAGGCGTTCTCTGCCGAATCAGTCGCGAGCGGACAGAGTTCCCTGACGCGAGTTCTGGGGTTGAGAATCCGGCGCATTGTGATCGATGCCGGGCATGGCGGCCACGATTCCGGAACGGTCGGGCCGGATGGCATCGAAGAAAAGGATGTTGCGCTCGATGTCGCACTGCGGGTGGGACGTCTGCTGCACCAGCGGCTCGGAGCCGATGTTATCTACACGCGCCGTACGGACGTGTTTGTTCCTCTGGAAGAACGCACTGCGATCGCCAATCAAGCCCACGCGGATCTTTTTCTATCGATTCATGCCAACTCCAGTTCCGATCCGGATGTTCGCGGCGTGGAGACCTATTACTTGAACTTCACCGCTTCTCCGGACGCTCTGGCAGTTGCGGCGCGAGAGAATGCGACATCCAACCGTTCCGTATACGAGCTCTCCGATCTGGTGCGAAAGATCACGCTAAGCGACAAGATCGACGAGTCGCGAGAGTTTGCCGCCGATGTCCAACAGTCGCTGTATCGTGGATTGGCTCCTGACAATATGGGACTGAAAAACCGCGGCGTCAAGCAAGCTCCGTTTGTGGTGTTAATCGGAGCGAATATGCCATCGATTCTGGCGGAGATTTCTTTTCTGACGAATCCGGAAGATGCGCAGGAACTTGAGCGCCCCGCATATCGCGAGCGGCTGGCGGAGGCGCTCTATCGCGGAGTGGCGCGGTACGTCCAGGGCATGAGCGGTGTTCGTATCGCGAAAACCCTGGAGCCAGATGCGCTGACTGATCCCGCCGAATAGCAGACGCGAATGATAGTCTGAGGTCGAAACCATGTCCCGGACCTCGTTTGCTCCTCGCATAATCCCCGCAATTTTCACGGCAGTTCTCGCTCTTCCTCTTATTGGACATTGCCAGGGTCCGGCAGATCGGGCGACATCCGCTCAAAAACCGGCGGCAAGGCCGACCGCAACTCCGCTCTACACTCCACCCGGGCCGCTGCTGCCGCGAGTGTTCGACGGCTGGCAGCTTATGGGAACGCCGCAGATTTCCGATAGTCCGCAGGCAGCGGATAGCGCGACCGCGGAGGTGCTGCGGGAATATGGATTTTCGCGTTTCGAGGCGGCGAACTACACGCGCGGCTCCGATACGCTGGCGGTGAAAGCGGTACAGTTTGGAGATGCCACCGGAGCGTATGGCGCGTTCACTTTTTATCGCCGCCCCAACATGGCGCCGGAGGAGATTGGGCAGGGAGCCGGGTTCGACGTCAATCGCGTGCTGTTCTGGAACGGAACAGTTTTCGTCGAGGCAACGTTCGTTCACATCACCGCAACCTCTGCCGGCGAACTGCGGGATCTGTCCTCATTGCTGCCGAAGCCCAAGGGGAATCAAGGCACGCTTCCGACGCTTCCCGATTATCTTCCGCGGCAACACCTGAGGCCGATGACGGTGCAGTATGCATTCGGCCCTGACGCGTACACGGCGAGTGGAGGCGTGCTGCCGGGTTCGCTGGTCGACTTTGGAATGAGCGCGGAAGTGGTCACGGCGCAATACGATTCGCTGAACGGCACCGGCACGCTGACAATCATTAATTATCCGACGCCGGAAATCGCCGCCAATCGTCAGCGGGCGATTGCATCTTTCTTATCGACGCATGGAGGCGGAGCAGCCGGCAAGCCGGGCGAGTGGACTCCGGCACTCGCGAACAGCTATCTGGAAGCGCTGCAATCGCGCCGCTCCGGGCCGTTGGTCGCGCTCACATCTGGGGAGTTCTCCGCGGGCTCCGCGCAGGAACTTTTGCAACGGGTCAATTATGAAGCGACGCTCACTCTGGGCGGTTCCGGGCGCTATGTTCCCGACACGACGAAGTTGGCGCAGCTCATCATCAGCGTCGCTTACCTGGTTGGGATTTTTGCTTTGATCGCGATCGTCGCGGCCATTTCTCTCGGGGGCGGACGCGCTCTGTGGCGGAAGATGCGACGGAAGTCCGGACAGCCGGAGGATGAATCGGCGGAATTTATTCGTCTGAATTTGCGAACTTGAGATTTTCTTTTTTATTGTGAGATCGGTCTCTTAAACCTGAGTTGAAGACGACAGCGTTCCATAGTGTGCCTCGGAGTGAACCGCGCATGGTGCAGACCGCATTTAAACCGTGCAGATTGAGCAATTTACAGAGAATTTAGCACCGCAACAGGCAAATCGGAGCAAAACCTGACAGCGAGCGCGGGGCGATCGAATTTGATTCTAAGCCGCTGAAAAGGCATGAGTTATTTTCGCTCTCAAATTGCCTTGACACCCTCCAGCACGGCTCATAGTATGACGCCAGAAAGTTCTGATGGCTTTGCCTCCGTTGGAACTATTCTCCCTTGAAGGAAAAGACCGCCCTGTTGCCGGGCGGTCTTTTTCGTTTTTGGCGGCGTCTAAATTGCAGATTATGTTTCTTCTGCTTGCATTTCCCGTCCTCGCTGTCGCGTATTCCTTGCCACTCGTTTTGGGATGGATCGGTCCGAACGCTGTCTATGGATTTCGGAATCGTCGCACGCGCGCGAATCCAGAAATCTGGTTCCGCGCGAACCGGATTGCCGGAATGGCAATCGTCGTTGCGATGGCAATCTGTGTGGCGCTGGAGTTTTCTGTTCCGAGCTTGCGGCGGACGCAGGCCGGACACCTTACTTCCGTGATCATCCAGATCAGTGCAATCATTATTGCAAATGCCTGGGCGACGTTCCGCATTCTAATGCGATCCCGCTCTGATCACTGACCTGCTTCGACCAGAACTCTTTTCATCTCTGCGGTGGAGACACTTGCCCCAGACGTTCGTCCACTTCAGCCCAAGGCGCGTTTTGCAGCTCGGAGATGCGCTGCTTAGGCAGGCAATGCGGGTAATTTTTCTGTAGAAAGTCGATCATTTTTTCCCGGGCGTAGCAGCGCAGATCGAACAATCTGCCGGAATCGGAGGCGCTCATCAGGGCGCGAATCTGCATGACATTCTGAAAGAGATCGGTAACCTGCAGCACCTGCGCTTTGCTGTCCCACAGCTTCGTGCTCTTGAGTATGCGCTCGAACTCCTGCCGCAGCGGTTCAATGGGACAGGTATAGTCCGCATAGATGTAAAAGGTACCCAGCAGGTCGGCGGAACTGCGGGTCCAGTTCTGAAATGGATGTTCAATGAAGTAACTGAGCGGAACGATGAGCCGCTCCAGGTTCCAGATGCAAACCACGACGTATGCCGCAGTGATTTCCTCGATGCGCCCCCATTGGCCCTCGACGATCACCACATCGTCCAGGCGGATTGGCTCCGTGAGCGCAATCTGGATTCCCGCAAGCAAGTTCGATACGGTGGATTTGGCGGCGGCGGCAAGCGCCAGGGAAGCCAGGCCCCGGCCGACGCAAGCAGGCCCGCGCCCGCCTGCCATAGCCTGGTGCCGTTGAAGGTATATAGAATCAATCCCAAAGCAAGAAGCGCGATGAATCCGATCACCAGCCGCCGCATTACGGCCATCTGGGTACGCATACGGCGCGCTCGCAGATTGTCCGCGACGCTGACATCGTAACGCTGCAGAAGAATGTCCTGCGCCGCGTAAACGCCGCAAATGAAAAACCACCCCAGGCAGGCAATGAAAACGATGTGCAGAATATGCTCCGCAATGCCCTCCGCTTGACGGGAGAGGCCGAAGGTCGGGACGGCGGCCATGGCCGCGAAAAGGACCAGCAGCCAGAATGCAGGCTTGCGAAATCGCCGTAGGGTGCGGTGATGCGTGGGCGAGACGGTCTTCCGAAGAACAAAATGGAAGATCACCCAATAGATGAGGAAGCCGGCGGCCAGCGACCCGGTGAGTACGGAGGAGCCGAGCAACAACCGGTGAACGTGTTTCTCGATGACGGCAAGTACTTTGGAAAACGAAAGGAAACAGAGTATCGAGAGAATATTTCCGTGCATTCCCGCTCCAGGTCAGATTGTGCGTGAACAGCGTGCCGAGCGGCGCCAGGGCTTATGGTTCTGCGGACGCATTTCTCCGGTAATCGCCGCTCTTGCCGCCGGATTTTCGCTCGAGCGCAACTTCGCGGATGACAATCCCCTTGTCCATGGCCTTACACATGTCATAGATGGTCAAAGCGGCGACGGAGGCTGCCACCATCGCTTCCATCTCCACACCCGTGGGACCTGTCGTTGCCGCGATCGCGCGTAGCCGGATGCCTGCGGGCTGAATTTCCGCCGTTACATCCACATGCGTTAGAGGCAGGGGATGGCACATAGGGATCAATTCGGCGGTACGTTTGGCGGCCTGGATGCCGGCAAAGCGCGCCACTTCCAACGGGTCGCCCTTGGGATTCGCGGGCAGTGCATCCAGCACGGCAGGGGAAAGTTCAACGAAGGCGGACGCTTCGGCTTCGCGGCGGGTGGCCGGTTTGCCGCTGACGTCCACCATGCGCGCGCGACCGTGGGAATCGTAATGGGAAAGATCGCTCATGAGCAACAGCCTATACCGGCCCGCGGAAGCTGTAGACCGCAAACATTCGTTTACAGCGCTTTTCGTTCATGAAAGCGTGGCCAAAGTGCCCAAACGCGGGTGGAAAGATCGGGACAGCGGGGTGGGAACGAATTATGATGGGGTGTTCCTCGGAGCGACCTTATAGGCCAGCCGCGTTGTACTGACGAAGAATCTCGCGTTTTTCGGCAAACAGCGGGTTCCTCGATTTCGCTGCGCTTCGCTCGAAATGACAAATCTAATTTGGAGTTGCCTCGGGGCTTACAGATGGCGAGTTTTGCACTGGGCGATGCGGTGGCATGAAGCTTCTCTTTCAGCCCGATCTGCTGTTTGCGAATGGCCGCTTCCGTGCAGGCTGCGGATTGCTTGTGGACGAGCGGGGCCGAATTGAACGCATCACGCGGCCGGGCGAGGCTGTTCCGGACGCGATGACGATTTCTTTTTCCCGGAAGGCATTGCTGCCGGGTTTTGCAAATGTGCACTCTCATGCTTTTCAGCGGCTGATCCGTGGGAAAACGGAGTTGCGGCGCAGTGGGGGGCGCGACTTTTGGTCATGGCGCGGGGCGATGTATCACGCTGCTGCTACATTGACGCCCGAGCAGATGTACCACGCGGCCCGGATGGCGTTTCTCGAGATGGCGCTCGCAGGTACAACCACGGTCGGCGAGTTTCATTACGTGCATCGGCAGCCGGACGGCCGCCCATATCCAGATCCGAACATTCTTGCGCATGATGTGATTGCAGCGGCTCGGTCCGTGGGGATTCGCATTGCGCTGTTGCGCACGGCATATCAGCGCGCGGGATTTGAGCTGCCGCCCGATCCTGGGCAGACGCGATTTCTGGAAAGCAGTGAGGAGTTCCTTGCGAACACAGCCGCGCTCCATGAGACACACCATTCCGAGGAAACCTGGGTTGGGGTCGCGCCGCACAGCATTCGGGCCGTGCCGATCGACACAATTCACCACCTTGCGGATTGGGCGCGGGAACGCAACCTGCCACTTCACATGCACGTTTCCGAGCAGAAGGCGGAAGTGGACGCCTGCCGGCGCGAGTATGCGACAAGTCCGGTGCGGCTGTTGGCGCAACATGGCGTGCTGAACGACCGTTTTACGGCAGTCCACGCGGTCCACATCGACGTGGAAGAAATGCGGCTGCTGGGTGAAAGCGGTGCGACGATTTGCTCCTGTCCAACTACGGAGCGCAATCTGGGGGATGGCATCTTCGCTGCGTGCGACGCGATGGAGCGCGGCATCCCGGTAGCATTTGGTTCGGACAGCCACGCCCAGATCGATCCTCTGGAAGATGCGCGTGAATTGGAATATCATTTGCGTCTGCAACATCAGCAACGGTCGCTGCTGGATGGCATTCGACGGCCAGGAATTATCTGCGCGACTGTTTCGTTGTGCAAGCGCGAATGGCTCGGCAGCGCTCGGCTGCGAGGCTGGAGAACTGACGGCAGGCAAACTGGCAGATTTCTTCACGGTTGATCTCGATGCCTGTTCGATCGCCGGCAGCACCGAAGAGGACCTGCTATCGACGATTGTTTTCGGCATGGACCGTAGTGCGATCGTCGACGTGGCTGTGGGTGGAAAATTGATCGTGCGCGATGGCCGGCATGCCGCACAGCAGGAGATTATCGATCAATATAAGGAGGTCGCTCGCGAAGTGTGGCTTGGACCGCAGCTCGCGGCGAAATAATGCGATGACGACACTGACATCCGTCTCTGCTCCGACGATTCGCGCGCAGCGCGGCGCAACGCTGCGCTGCAAAGGCTGGCAGCAGGAGGCGGCGCTGCGATGCCTGATGAACAATCTCGATCCGGAGGTGGCCGAGGCGCCGGAGAAGCTGGTGGTGTACGGCGGGATCGGCAAGGCCGCGCGCAATTGGGAGTGCTATCACGCGATCGTTCGCGAGTTGGAGCAGCTGGGAAACGAAGACACGCTGTTGATCCAGTCGGGCAAGCCGGTCGGCGTATTTCCCACGCATGAGCGTGCGCCGCGCGTGCTCATCGCCAACTCCAACCTGGTGGGCGCGTGGGCGAACTGGGACGAATTTCACAAGCTCGATCGCGCGGGCCTGATCATGTTCGGCCAGATGACCGCAGGCAGTTGGATTTACATCGGCACGCAGGGAATTTTGCAGGGAACGTATCAGACATTTTCCGCCATGGCGGACCGGCACTTTGGCGGGTCGCTGGCAGGTAAATTGATCGTCTCCGGTGGGATCGGCGGCATGGGCGGCGCGCAGCCGCTGGCCGCGACCATGAATGGCGCGGTGTTTCTCGGTATCGATGTTGACCGCACGCGGATTGAGCGGCGGCTGGAAAAAGCTTACTGCGACCGAATGACAGAGTCGCTCGATGAAGCGCTGCGGTTGTGCGAAGAGGCAAAGCGCAAGAAACAGGCGCTATCCGTTTGCCTGGTCGGCAATTGCGCTGAAGTGTTACCGGAACTGGTGCGACGGCAGGTGGAGATCGACGTCATCACCGACCAGACCAGCGCGCACGATCCGCTGAATGGGTATGTTCCTGCCGGCTATTCTCTGGAAGCGGCAGCGGAATTGCGTCAGCGCGATCCGGTGGAGTATGTGAAGCTTTCTATGGAAAGCATGGCGGTGCATGTGGAAGCGATGCTGGCCCTGCAGCGGCGCGGCGCCGTCGCATTCGATTACGGCAACAACATTCGCAAACGGGCTTTCGATGCGGGCTGCAAACATGCCTTCGATATTCCGGGCTTTACGCCGGAATATATTCGTCCGCTGTTTTGCGAGGGTGCAGGGCCGTTCCGCTGGGTCGCGCTTTCCGGCGATCCGGCGGACATTTATCGCACGGACGAACTGGCGCTGGAATTATTTCCCGAGAACGAAATTCTGACGCGCTGGATTCATCTGGCGCGGGAGCGCGTGCAATTCCAGGGACTGCCGGCGCGCATCTGCTGGCTGGGTCTTGGCGAACGCGCGCGAATGGGCGAGGCTATGAATGAATTGGTTCGCAAAGGCGAACTAAAGGCGCCGATTGCGATTGGGCGCGATCATCTTGATACGGGCTCGGTTGCATCACCCTATCGCGAAACCGAGCAGATGAAAGATGGCTCGGACGCGATCGCCGACTGGCCGATTCTGAACGCACTGCTAAATACGGCGAGCGGCGCAAGCTGGGTCTCCTTCCACCATGGCGGCGGGGTTGGCATGGGGTATTCGCTCCATGCCGGGCAGGTGTGCGTGGTTGATGGAACCCAAGCCGCGCAGGAGCGCGTGCATCGCGTGCTGAACAACGACCCGGCCATCGGCGTGGCGCGGCATGTGGATGCCGGCTACGAAAAGGCCATCGAAACGGCGAACGCGAAAGGCGTCCAGATTCCGATGCGCCGCGCATGAACGATTCTTCGCGGAAAAGGTTTGCCGTTATTCATTGCGGACAGCTCGTCACGCTGGCCGGTCCCAAGCGCGGAAGAAACGGCGCTGCGGAAATGCGTGAGCTGGCCATCGTCGAAGATGGAGTGCTGCTCATCGCGGACGGCCGGATCGAGAAAGTCGGCCGCACAGAGGAACTGCGGACCTCCCTGGGGAAAGAAAAAGATATTCCCATAGTCGATGCACTGGGATGCGTGGTCACGCCGGGCTTCGTGGACGCACACACGCATATTGCCTTTGCCGGTTCGCGGGCGGCTGAATTCGAGCAGCGCATTGCGGGCGAGACGTATCAGCAGATTGCCGCAGTGGGAGGCGGCATCGCGACGACGGTGCGCGCGACACGCGCGGCGAGCGAAGACGATTTACTCGCACAAACCCGCCGCCATGCGGAGTGGTTTCTGCGCACCGGCACGACGACTATTGAGGCAAAGTCCGGCTATGGCCTTTCACTGGATTCGGAACTGAAAATATTGCGCGTGCTTCGATCGCTGGGAGAACGCACGCCTCTGCGCGTCGTGCCGACGCTGCTGGCCGCGCATGCCGTTCCGCCGGAGTATCGGGAGAACCGCGCGAAGTACATTTCGCTCATTCTGGACAATATTATTCCGCATGCACGCGGGGAAAATCTGGCGCAATTTTGCGATGTTTTCTGCGATGAACATGCGTTTACCCTGGCGGAAAGCCGAACAATACTGGCAGCGGCAAAAAACGCCGGAATGGGACTCAGGATGCACGTGGAACAGTTCGCGGCGGATGGTGGAGCAGCGCTGGCGGCCGAACTTGGAGCGACAACCGCGGACCATCTGGAACACACGGACGAGTCTGGCATCGCGGCCCTAAAACGTGGCGGAGTGCAGCCGGTCCTCGTCCCCGCATCGGTTTTCTGCCTGGGACAGAGCCGTTTTGCGCCGGCCCGCGCGATGATCGATGCGGGGCTAGCGGTTGTGCTGGCGACGGATTTCAATCCCGGCTCTTCGCCGACGACCTCCATGCCGTTTGTGATGTCTCTGGCCTGCCAGCAGATGAAGATGCTGCCCAGCGAAGCGTTGACCGCGGCGACAATCAACGCTGCGTATAGCCTGGATCTGAGTGGCACGGTGGGTTCGCTTGAACCCGGCAAAGCGGCGGATTTTTTGATCCACGAATTTAAGGACTACCGTGAATTGGCCTATTTCGCGGCTGTACCCAACCTGCCGCAGGTGTACATTGCGGGCAGGCGCGTGCAAACCTGCCCAACGAACCCCTCGCATTCTTTGGACGGAGCAAATTGATCGTGACGAGCGACCTGTCCCCGGCGACCCTGCTGCGCGAGCTGATTCGCATTCCATCGGTCTCTTCGCTGTCGAACCGTCCGATGGTGGAATTCGCCAAAAACATTCTTGCGCCGCGTGGATGGCGTATTCATGAATTGCCTTACAGAGACACGAACGGAAACGAAAAGCTGAATGCCATCGTAACGCCGCCGCGTCAGAAGGCGAAGGACTTCTCCGTCGATCTGGCATTTGTCTGCCACACAGATACCGTGCCATACAGCCCCGCGTGGGCGGATGCGCTGGAACCCACGCTGAGAGAGGGCGCGCTGCATGGCTGCGGCGCGTGCGATGTGAAGGGCTATCTTGCCTGTCTGCTTGCCGTGCTAACCAGCGCACCGGCGGAAAAGTTCGCACACAGTGTGGCGCTGGTTTTGACGGCGGAAGAAGAGATTGGCTGCATCGGAACCAAGAACTTGCTGGCCGCAAACCTGCTGCAAGCGCGGCACGTGCTGATTGGCGAACCAACTTCTCTGTATCCGGCGCGGGCGGGAAAGGGCTACAACCTGGCGGAGATTCGCGTTCTGGGTAAGGAGGCGCATAGCGCCCATCCCGCGCAAGGGGTGTCCGCGATCTTTCGCGCAGCGCGATTCATTGAGGCCATCGAGACGCTTGCCGGATCGCTGCAACACGCATCGCAAGGCGAGACGTGTCTGCTTTTCGACCCACCGTACACCACGTTGAACATCGGGACCATCCAGGGCGGAACGGCGAAGAACATTGTTCCGGCGGAATGCAAATTCCTGCTGGAGTGGCGATCGGTTCCGGGAGAAACGGGCGAGATGGTCATTCCGGCCGTGCTCCGCATCGCGGAGGAATTGCAACTCAACGATCCCGAATTTTCCTGCGAGGTTGAAGTTCTTCGCCAGCAGGCCGGCTTCGAGACTGCGGAGGATTCCCCATTACTGAGGCGATGGGTGCAACTGAGCGGCCGCCCGCCGATTGGCGTATCGTTCGGCACCGAAGCTCCGCTGATGCACGCCCTGACGAAGGATGTCGTCGTCGTGGGTCCGGGAGACATGCGCACGGCGCATAGTGAACGAGAATGCGTCCCGATCGATGAGCTGGACCAGGGCGTTTCCTATCTGCGAGCGCTGCTGATGCACCCGCTCCTGGAGCTTCGATGACAAAGAGCCTTTGGGACGAGACCGTCCTGCGATTTCGTGAGGAGATTGCAGATGCCGCGCCGACGCCCGGAGGCGGCGCCGTCGCTGCGGTTACGGCCGCATTCGCCACGGCTTTATTGCGAATGGTTGGCGGAATTTCACTTCGAAATGTCGCGGATATGAAGCGCCGGAAAATCGAGGCAATCCTGTCCCGAATGCAGACCTGCGAATCGGCATTGGCGCGATACGCAGACGAGGATGTTCTCGCCTTCGATGCGTATATGGAAGGGCGAAAAAGCCGTGACCCCTCTGTTTCTCAAACGCTGCTGCTTGATTGCGCCAGAGTGCCGCTCGCGGGCGCTGAAACGGTGACTGAATTGCAGTCGCTTCTTCCGGAACTTGAGGCGGTGTGCCCGGCATTTTTGTCCAGCGATCTCGCGACTGCGGCGTATTTGCTGCGCGCCAGCCGCGAATCGCTGCTTGCCAACGTGAAGATGAATTTGGATGCTTTCGACGATAGTGTGGCTAAACAGGAGCTGCAGGAGCGGTATGACCGCTTGATCAGCTGGCGAAGCTAAGAAGTCAATAAACGTGGTGGGAACAACAATGGGTCCTATCGCAGCAAGACGCGAACGGTCTGGCCGACCGCGAGGATTTCACAATCGTCTGGGCAAATTACATAGCAATTGGCCCGGGCGTTGGCGGCGAGGTCGCCGGATCCCTGGGTGGGTACGGGGGTTACGCTTGGATGGTGCGTGGCTGCAGTATCCATGCGGGCCGGCAGGAAGCGAGTCAGTCCCGACTTGCATTGAGCATCCACGGTCAATTCCGCCAGTGCAATTTTCGGCTGCCAGTGCCGCTCCGCCGCCATTGCCGCTAGCAGCGGCTGCACAAAGAGGCGAAATGTGACCATGGTGGAAACTGGATTGCCGGGCAATCCGAAAAAGTAGCGCGGCGGCTGCGCGTTCACGGCAGGCAGCCGGCCGAAGACCACCGGCTTTCCGGGTTGAATTCTGACTCCACGAAAGAAGAACTCGGCGCCGATTTCGGCGAGCACGTCCTCTACCAGGTCGTAGCGGCCCATGGAAACTCCTCCGGTCAGGAGCAGCAAAGGGGCGGCGCTCAAAGCCTGCCGAATCCGCGCGGAGAGATCGTCCTTGCGGTCTCGCGCCGCCGGTTGAAGGAGAGGAATCGCGTGAGCTGCCTTTACCAGTGCGGCGAGCGCGTGGCTGTTGGAGTCGTAAATCTGATGCGATTCCAACTCTGGCTGTGCGGATTGGACAGAGCCGTCTGCCGTCGCGAGCTCCACAATCTCATCGCCGGTGGCGAGAATGGCTACTGCCGGTTCACTATAGACCTGAAGCGAGCGCTGACCGCATGATGCGGCAAGCCCGACGGAGTCCGGCCCCAGGCGCGCTCCCGGCCCGACCAACACTTGCCCGCGACGCGCTTCGCTACCCCGCGGTACGACGTTTTCCCCCGCCTGTAAGGATCGCCTAGGTTGGGGAACAATCAGATCGAATGGCTGGCCGGTTTTGGGCGCTTTCTGGCCGACATCTCTCGGATCCTGTACATGTTCGACCATCAAGACTGCATCGGCTCCCGGCGGAAGGGGCACGCCGGTCATGATTTCAATGGCTTGGCCGGGCTGGAGTGGAGATCGAGTCGCCGGCCACGCTTCTCCTGCGCGAAGTTGACCCACGAGGCGAAGCGGAATGCCGGAGGCGACATCCTGCGCACGCACGGCGAAGCCATCGCGCGTGACGCGAGGAAAGGGAGGCTGATCGCGGTCGGCGATGATTGGCGCGGCCAGGACCCTGCCGAGGCTCTTGGATAGCTCACGATACTCGGTTTCAAAACGATTGTGAGCGAGAATGGCACGGACGTGCGCCTCCATAATGGAACACGCTTCCTGGAAAGAAATGGCGGGAGATGGGCTGTGGGGCGAGAACTTCAAGGTTTGCGCCCTCTCTTCTGCATGTCTGGGCTCCTTAAAGAACGCAACAACGGCTCCCAAATCTCGTCAGGAGCCGTTGCTGTTTTACGCTGTGCAACCGTTTCTATGTCTCAATGTTTCTTGTAGGAAGAATGGACGGTTTCGCCGGCCTGTTGCAGGATGTTCTTTGCGTCCTCCGCCAATGGGCCAGTCGGCTGCATTTCCAGGAACTTGCGATAGGCGTCGGCGGTCCCCGGCGGCAGTACGATCTTGCCAGTCTTGGAGTCAACCGTAGCATGCTGCACCATGGACCATCCTTTGATGTAATAGGGGATGGGATTGTTGGGGTCGGCAGCGATTGCTTTGTCCGCCGCCGCGCCGGCCTGATCGCCTTGCCCGGTCTTGAAGAGAACGATGGCCTCGTTCGCATAGTACTTGCCGGCCTGCGTCGGATCGGCCTTTGCCGCAGCTTCGTATGCAGCCACAGCATCCGGAATCTGGTTGGATTTTGCCAGCGCCTCGCCGAGGTTGTTGTCTGCGGCCGCCATCACCTGCGGCTTCGGCCCCTTTTCGGTTGCCATCACAGACAGAGCCTTTTTGTAGTTGGTCGCAGCGTCCGGATATTTCTTGGCGGCCAGGTCGCTGTCGCCCAGTTCATACCAGGTCAGGCCGACATCCGGCTTGGCCTGGGTCGCCTGCGTGTCCAGCGCGATTGCCTGATCGAAGTTGCCGGCCTTGCGAGCTGTCCGGGCATCCACGATGAGTTTATTTACGTTCTTGATTTTGCTGTTGGCCTGTTCGGCAGCGGCATTTTGTTTCCGGACCTCGGCAATCTTCTTCTGCACATCCGGGGGCAGCTTGGAAATGTATGCTTGTCGGCTTAAATCGAAATCGACCGTGGTGTCTGCGCCAGCTGGGATCTTCACGTCCCGCTGAAAATCGATGGTGCCTTGTTGCTGCTGGCCGTTCTTCCCTGCAATGGTCCCATATAACAGAATCGTATAGGTCCCCGGCTTGACCCCTGATCCCGAATAGTCGCCGTTGGCATCGGTGGTAAAGGTGTAAAGCGGCGTTTTTCCGTCGGTCGTCAGCTCCACCTTTGTGTTGGCGATGGGCTGATTGATGGGATCCTGCGCGTGGCCGTGAATTTTTGCGGTCGTCGCGCCAGCGGCCTGCGCATGGGCCGGAACCGTAGCCAATACCAAACCGAAAGTGACACATATCGCGGCACCCATAATGACTGCGATTGCAGATAGTGCCGCGGACAAAATCGCGGACCTGGAACATGCGGCCAACCGTCTTTTATTCATTTCCTGCTCTCCCTTAGTCGTGTCTGAGTCTTGTCTTGACCCGGCGGTTCGCTTACAGCGCCAGCGAAACCCATTCTAAAGCTAATTCTAAAACCACATACGAGCCGGCGTCGCATTCGCGCCGGTTGCGCCTCATCGGTTCGGATGCGGCAATCTCATCCACGGTGGGCTGCCAAATCATAAGGGATTGGGTCGGACATTCCGGCTTCCGAGAAGGCGCGCAATCGAAGCGCGCAGCTTTCGCATGTCCCACAGGCACTTTCCTCGCCCGAATAACAGGACCACGTTACATGGAACGGCGCCCCCAACTCAAGTCCCAGGCGGACGATCTCACTTTTCTTCAGGTGGATCAACGGGGTGAGCACCTGGATGTTGCCATCCCGGGTTCCGGTTTGAATGAGCTGCTGGAATGCGGCGTAGAAGGCCGGGCGACAGTCCGGATAGCCGGAACTGTCCTGCTCGACCGCGCCGATGAAGACTCTTTTTGCCCCGAGCACCTCCGCCCAACTGACTGCGGCGGAAAGGAAATTCGCATTCCGAAATGGGACATAGGTGACGGGGATTTGCTGGCCGATCGCGTCGACGGCCGGAGCATCGGGGACGGCGACGCTCGAATCAGTGAGCGCCGAGCCTCCAATTTGGCGGAAAAGCTCCATCCTTAGCGATAAAAACTGCTGGACACCGATAGCTTCCGCGACGGCGCGGGCACTGGCCAGCTCCCGCCGCTCCGTGCGCTGTCCGTAGCTGACGTGGAGGGCATAGACCTCGTAATCGCGCGCGGCCAGCGCCAGGCAAACGGCGGAATCCATTCCGCCCGATAGAGAAACAACCGCACGAGGGTGGTCCGATCGAATGTCGGACTGTCTGGTTTCGAATCTCTGCGCCATTTTGAGCCCTAACTGGATTTGAGAGATGCCATATCGATCACAAAACGATACCGCACGTCGCTCTTCAACATCCGTTCGTAGGCTTCATTTACCTTTTGAATCGGGATCGACTCGATGTCGCTTACGATGTTGTGTTTACCGCAGAAATCCAACATCTCCTGAGTTTCCTGAATTCCGCCGATCAGCGAACCGGCGATGCTTCGACGTCCCATGATCAGCGGGAAGGCATCTACCGGAACGGGCTTGTCGGGAACTCCGACGATCACGAAGGAGCCGTCGAGTTTCAGCAGATTCGTGTATTGATTCCAATCGATTCCCGCGGAAACGGTATTAACGATGAGATCGAACGAGCTTGTCAGCTTTTTGAATGTTTCGGGATCGGAGGTGGCAAAGAAATGATCGGCGCCCATGCGCTTTGCATCCTCCTGCTTGCGAAGCGATTGGCTGAAAACCGTGACCTGCGCTCCCATGGCGTGGGCCAGCTTGACGCCCATGTGGCCAAGGCCGCCCAGCCCGATGATGGCGACATTTTTCCCTGGGCCGGCGTGCCAGTGCTTCAACGGAGAATAGAGAGTGATTCCCGCGCAGAGCAGCGGCGCGCAGCCATCGAGCGAAAGATTGTCGGGAATTTTCAGGACGTAATTTTCATCCACTACAATCTTGTCGGAGTAGCCTCCCATCGTGAGCGTGCCATCGTGCTCGCGAGAGTTGTAGGTGTAAATCGGCCCTTCTGCGCAATACTGCTCCAGGCCATTGCGGCAGGGGGCGCAATGACGGCAGGAGTCAACCATGCATCCAACTCCAACTTTGTCGCCGACTTTAAATTTGCTTACTTTATCTCCAACCGCTGTGACAACTCCCGCAATTTCATGCCCAGGGACCATGGGAAAGGTAGACCCGCCCCACTCGTCGCGAACCTGGTGGATGTCTGTGTGGCAAATGCCGCAGTATCGGATTTCAATGGCAACGTCCTGCGGGCGCGGCTCGCGGCGTTCGAAAGAATAGGGAGCCAATGGAGTATGAGCGTTGGCTGCGGCGTAACCCTTGGTTTTGAGCATGGAATCCCTTCCAATTGAGCGTTCTCCTCAATTTTATGCTGCCATCACGGACGCGCGCTTGCCAGTCCAATAATGAAAGCCGGCAAAACGGAACCTTGATGGGCACCCAGAAAAATCTTTCTCATTGCAATGCAAACATGCATTCATCCGGCTGAAGTTTTTCGGCTCCCACCGCAATGAAAATTGGCGACTGTGGGTCCCACGCTGAGATAGTCATCTCCAAATCTGCTTCGGTAGCCGACACTTGTTGAGGAACGAAACTACGCACCATTGCAGGCTTTCCGCCCAGCGTCATATTCAACAGAACGAAGCTCTGTTTACATGTAAACTTCGCCCTCAGTGGCGACAACTGGTGATTGGTTTCTACTGTAAACAAAACTACCCTTCCTGAATTCTCTCCGGGGCGTCCGGCATTGAAAGGGCTGAGGGAAGTAATTGCCCATTTCGTGACGAATGCTAATGGCACCGGTGTGTTTTTCTTAATAAGTTCCTGTACGCAGGAATTGACACTGGATTGCTGCAAGTTCATTGCCGCCTGTTGACTACCCATTGCTGTCTGTAGGGTGTCTATAGAAGTCTGAGAAGCATTGAACTGTCGCTGATAGAAACCCCCCACTTCATTAGACACACGCAAATCTGCCCGGCACTCTCCGAGTTGCGAATTGTCCTCGGACCGCTGTTTGATGACTGAGCTAAGATTCTTGTCGGCGTCGTGCCATGCAGAAAAGGTAGCTAAGAACCAGAATGCACAAAACAACACAATCACGTAGTGACGGGGCTTCATTTTCCACCCCGTAAGGTCTGATAGTAGGGTGAGCATCCACAAGATGAACCCGACGACCCCGGCTCCGGTGACCCAGATCACCCAATACTCTTTAAAGGCAACATATATAAATTTGAGGAAAGATGGGAACATGCCAGCAATGCTCTCACCGAGCGCCCCTTGGCCCTGTGGAAATCATCCGACCGACTGCCCAATAATGAAAGCCGGCTTTCTTAAGAAACGGACCGAAATCCGCAGAGATACGGGTCCGCGCCAGCACAGGAACATAATTCCCGGCGCATGACGTAATTGGGAGTTAGGATTCAGTTAATTTAATTCATCCCCCGTGGAAGGACCACGCACGATGCCGGAAATCGAACAGGCAGAAATATCGCCAGTACCACCCTCTCGTCAGCACTCGATTTTGATCGGCCCCGATGGTCTCCGTGCGGGCTGGAGCCTCATTATTTATTGCGTCATCCTGGTGGCGTTGGCCACGGGCCTTCGATTCGGATCGCTGGCGGTCTACAAATATCGACACGGGGGCAAGACGCCACCGGCAATGCAAGCGCAAAAAAACCCGCGGGCGCAAACCGCAAAGCCAGAGGGCCCAGGAATAGACATCCTGCAGGAAGGTTCTCTGCTGCTGGTAATCCTGTTCGCCGCATGGGTCATGTCGCGCATCGAAAAACGCCCACTCGGCGAGTACGGCCTCGGCGGAAATTCGCGGCGCTGGCCGCAGTTCGCGCAGGGATTCTTTTGGGGCTTTGCGCTTATCTCGCTGTTGATTTTGTTTCTTTACCTCGGCCACTACATCGTCTTGCAGGGATTTCTCCTGCATGGATTTCGCATTTTGAAATACGGAGTGGCGTGGCTGGTCTTTTTCATGATCGTCGGATTGTTCGAGGAGTTTCTGTTTCGGGGATACATCCAGTACACGCTGGCGCGCGGCATAGGGTTTGGCGCCATCGGATTCTGGATCTCCGCCGCACTCTGGAACTTCGGCTTCGGCTACGTGCATGGCCACAATCCCGGGGAGTCGCCCATTGGAGTTTTCCTTGCCGGATTTATCGGATTCATCTTCTGTCTCAGCCTCTGGTACACGCGTTCGCTTTGGTGGGCCATCGGCTTTCACGCGACCTGGGACTGGGGGGAGTCTTACTTCTATGGCACGGCGGACAGCGGCACCCTGGCGAAAGGCCATCTCATCGGCAGCCATCCGCAAGGGAGTCTGTTGATGAGCGGCGGCGCCACGGGCCCGGAAGGCAGCGTGTTCGCGATCTTCGTCTGCTTGCTGGTCGCTTTGGTGATCTGGCTGACACTGCGCAGAGAACGCGGAAAATCCACCAACCAGGCGCTGGTGAACCCAGTTAAGTTGGTCAATGAGACCGGGCCTGCGGCACAGCCCTATTCTTCCCCAGCAAGCTGATCGGGCTTCTGATCCAGAATTTCGCGAGCGGCCTCTGCGTCGAGTTGCCGCACCTGCACCTGCACGCCTCCGAATGCGGGCACCATGCTGCCGAGCATGCGGAGATAATTTTCCGAGTCGATGGTTGCGGGAATGCCAAAGGAAGCGAGCAGGCCAACGACCATCTGCGCCTCGTTAAGCGTGGTGCAGTGGGAGATGGTTGTTGGCGTCAGAGCGGCTTCCGTCTCTGGCGAAGTATCGGGGGCTTTCGGGGAAGTTGGATCCATAAATGGGGTGCTTTTCTGCGACTATACCCCTTTTTTCTGGGGTTCCCAGATGAACTTATGGATCTGCAGGCTGAGGCGAGCGGGCAAGCCGTCGGCAAGCATCCACTCCACCAGCACGCGCGGATCGAGGGTGCAATTCTCCGCTGTCCGTTCCGGGATTGGCGTCTTGGTGAACGCCGGTGACAACAGAATTTGCCCGCATCGAGCAGCCAGATCGTGCCGGCGGATAAAATCTCGCGCGAACTCGTAATCGGTACGGTCGGAGAGAACAAACTTCACTTCATCGCGGGCCGTCAGAGCTTCGAGATTCGGCAGATGAAAACGCCCGCTTTCGCCGGACGCGGGGCACTTCACGTCCATAATTTTGTGAGCTTCCCTGGGGACGTTGGCGAGCGGGCGTTCGCCGCTGGTTTCGAGCAGCAACGTGTAATCCCGCGCCAGCATCCGCTCCATCAACGGAAGCAGTTCGCGCTCCTGCAACATGGGCTCACCGCCAGTGAACTCCACAAGCTTCACGGGAGCCAGCGCAGCAATCTTCTGCTCCACTTGATCGAGCGAAAATTTCTCGCCGCCTTTGAACGTATATTCCGAATCGCACCAGGAGCAGCGAAGGTTGCAGCCCGCCAGCCGCACGAAGATACACGGCAGGCCGGTGAAGCTCGATTCTCCCTGGACGGATTTATAGAGTTCGATCAGGACCAATGTTTACTCGTAGTACGTGGCGGTGGTGGTGTCGGTTTCGTAGATGGTGCAGTCTTTCACGCCGACGCGGCCCTCTGTCATTTCGCGGAGCTGCAGATTGGTTTGGTCGAAGAAATAACGCGCCAGATTTTCCGCCGATGGATTCAATTCGGTAAACGGAGCAATATCGTTGATCATCTGGTGGTCGAGTTTTTCGATTACCGGGCGCATGACATGCTTGAGCTGCTTAAAATCCAGCAGCAGGCCCGCCCTGTCCAGCTCGCCGCCACGCAGGGTGATCTTTACTTTGTAGTTGTGTCCGTGCGGGTTTTCGCACTTGCCGCGATAATTGCGCAGGTAGTGTCCTGCGGAAAATCCCGCTTCCACGGTGACTTCGTACATGCTGCTCCTCGAACGCCGCGTGAATCGGCGGCTGCTTCTATTGTATCGAGGAGGGCCGCGGGCTGCGGCCGGGAAGGCTCTGCCCGGACGCTTAATGCGCTGTGAAGAGGTTCATTATCGTAAATCTGCCGCCATCTGTCAGAAGGATCACCAGATTCATGATGACGAGCATTAAATCGTAATGCCAGCCGGAAGATTTTTCTCCCCAGAAGCCGGTGTGCCATTTTGCCGCTTTCATGTAGATCGAGCCGAACATGATGAGGATCAGCCCGAGCGCCGCCAATTGCGTCAACACGCCGAAGATTATGCCGAGCGCGCCGAGCACTTCGGCCGAGCCGAGAAAGATGGTGAATCCCACGCTTATGCCGAGGCTTTCCGCTCGTTTGCGGGGGGCCTTGAGATGGCCCAGACCGCTCGAAAAAAACACCGCGCCGGCCATGACCCGCAGCAGCAGGAAGCCCCAATCGGCATACTGCGCGGAACCAGGAAATATCTGGAATGGCATCGGCGCTTCTCCGTCAGTTGCTGGAATGAGATGCAGAGTCGGTGTTTTACGGCGACGTGAGACGTGGTGGGGGTTGCTCAGGCGTGTGGGCCGCCGTTTTTGCGCCGTTCGCGTTCCTCATAACGGCGACTGGCCTGCTCGTAGAGGTTTGTGACGGTGCCGGCGCAACAGGACAGAGCGCCGAGCAAGAAGAGAATGAGCGCCATGGTGCGCCACATCTGCGCCTCGCCCGGAAATCCGGGCTGATGGGAGGCCGGCGTCCAGGACATGCCGAGGGACACCGCGGCCAGCAACAACAATGCGCCAGCGAGAATGTAAAGATTGCGGGACATGGCGACGATCTATTACCAGTCTAGCCGGGGTGGGGGCTGCGGCCACGCTAACTGTTGGAGCCCACCCTTCGCGCCGCAAGGATGGCACCCAAATCTACCGTCCGAAAAAACAATCAGCGGATGCCAACCATGCCGCGGATCGAATCGATTAGCTTTTGCGGATCGTAGCCGATTCCCTTTTTGAAGACTGTATCGACATGCTCTACGGCAGAAATGTCTATTGCCGGATCGCCGGTGACGACCACCAGGTCGGCCTGTTTGCCGGCGGCGATGGTGCCGATGCGATCTTCGCGGCCCAGATACTTTGCGCCGTTCTCGGTATAAATCTGGATGGCCTGCTCAGGAGTGAATCCGGCCTCTACGAGCAGTTCCAGATTGCGCTCGTCGCCGAAACCGGGCAGCACGGCGCCATAGCCGGTTGGATCGCATCCGGCCATCAGCAGACCGCCGGCAGCGACAAATTCGCGTTCAAACTGCATTTCTTTTTTTAGCAGGACTAGCCAGATCGATTTGTCGGCATGCTCGGCAATCTGTGCGCGAATGTCCAGCACGCTCGTCCAGGCCTGCGGCATCATCGAATCGCGTTCCCGCGTAAGGAACGCCATCGTCGGACGATTGGGCGCGGACATCTCAAATACGGAGAGTGTCGAGGTTACCGCGACGTGATGCTTCACCAGATCGCGGATCGTATTCTCCACCTGCGGTCCGGCGATATCCAGACTGTTGGCCATTTCCCGCTCCGACATACCGCCGCCGGGACAGACATCGGGCTTTTTGCCCGAATAAAATTCCGTATCGACGAGTAGGCCATGCTCCAGATTGTCGATGCCCATGTCGGCGGCCTCGCGGAACCCGATGGAGCAAAGATGGCCGGTGATCTTCAACCCGTGGGAGTGCGCGGTGTCGATGGCAGCCTTCAATTCCTCCGGTGTGATCTGCATATAGGCCTTGAAGGACGTGACGCCTTCTCCAGCCCAGTAGTTGACTAGCTTGGTCGCGTCCGCTGGACCAGTTAGGCCATGCATTTGAATGGCAAAACTGCCTTGCCCCTCCAGATAGGGTCCAGTGATGTCAAGATCCGGCCCTGGCATTTTTCCCGCGTCGATCGCTTTCTTGATATTCAAATCGGTATACGGCTCCATGCTGCCGGTGGTGCGTCCACTGGTCACTCCCGCAGCCAGATAGAGTCGTGGCGCGCTGTCCACCATTTCGCCAAAGAGCGGCGTGTACTCATGTCGCCCGGGCTCTGTGTAGAACAGATGCTCGTGCATTCCGACCAAACCGGGATAGACAGCGTGTCCGGCGAGATCGAGAATCTTGGCGCCGCTGGGAATCTGCGCGGTGGCGCTAGAGCCGACGGAGGCAATCTTGCCGTAGTTGAGCACAATGGTCTGATCGAAGGCCGGTGCAGACCCGGTTCCGTCGATGACCTCCACGTGCGTGAGCGCGACGACGGGCGCAGACACCGAGATGTACGGCGCAAGCGGGTTCGCAGGCGCGGATTGCGCGGCGATGATAGTGGTGGGAAGGATTAGGCAGGCAGCAAGTAAGCTCAGTCGAGACATGGGCACACCATGCGCTAGCACATGGAGATTGTCAAGAAAAAACCGAGTCCTGACCTCAGGTTAAGACCGATGCCGCCCGGTCGTCGTCCTGAGTACAGCGGGATCTCCGCGTCGGCGCGTCGCTCAAAATACAGAGGTCTTTCGCTCCGCTCAGGATGACGGTGCTCTGGCTATTGCTTTCATTTCACGTCGAAGAATATTCGCACGTCGGCGATTTTCTGTGTGACGCGATACGGGGGCAGGCTTTCCAGAAAGACGCGGCCATAGCGCTGGCGCTGCAGGCGCGGATCGAGCAATACGAGCACGCCGCGATCATTCAGCGAACGGATCAGGCGGCCGAAGCCCTGCTTCAGCGCAATGACAGCGGTCGGAATTTGATACTCCGCAAACGCGTTGCCGCCGTCTTCCTCGATCGCTTTCATTCGCGCGGAGACGATGGGGTCGCTGGGTACGGCGAACGGCAGCTTGTCCACGATCACGCAACTGAGCTGCTCGCCCTGGACGTCGACTCCTTGCCAGAATGAGGAGGTTCCCAAGAGCACCGCATTCGGCGTGATGCGAAATTCCTCGAGCAGAGCGTTGCGCGGGGCCGTCCCTTGCAGCAACATTGGGAATCTGACGCGGGCGAGCAGTTGCTCATGTATCTGTCGCATCTGGCTGTAGCTGGTGAACAGGCAGAAGGCGCGGCCCTGGGTGATTTCCAGGATTTCGCAAATTTTCTCGACGGCGGCGCCGGTAAAGTTCGGTTCGCGCGGGTCGGGCATTTCCGGCGGAAGATACAGCAATGCTTGCTCCGGATAACGGAAATGCGACGGCACGACAAGCTCTCGTGCCCCGGTCATTCCTAGGCGGCCGCGGATGTGATCGAAGTTCCCCTGTACCGTCAGCGTGGCAGAGGTGAGTACGACGGATGGCATCTGCTCAAACAAATCGCTCGAAAGCAGAGGGGCAACATCGATGGGCGTGGCTTGCAGCCAGATGCTGCCGCCTGTCTGCCGCAGTCCGGCTGCACTGCGCCGCTCGATCCAGAAAACGTAGCCGCGATCGTTCGATTCCAACAAAAAAGCGAGTTGATTCCGGAGTTCCGCCGCGCGCTTTTTGAGACTGGTCGATTCTTCCACGCCGCGCAGACGTTCTAACTCACCGGTCAGTCGCTCCAGAGCGTTCAACACGCCGAGATACACGTCACCGGATTCTTCCAGAAATTCTTCGCGGCCGGAAAAGGGCATCCGTCCCTCCGCGCCTTTCGGCTCCGGCAGCGCGGCAAAAAACATGCGTGCACGTTCGCGCAATATTTGAGCAGCGGCGGTTAGCGCGGTAGAAAGAGATTGTTTCGCACGCAACAGAATTTCCACATCGCGCGCCAACTCCTCAAACCGGAGATTGCTGATGCTTACGCCAAAGTAGCTGGAGGCAATCTCTTCCAGCTCATGCGCTTCATCGAAAACGACGGCTGCCGCTTCCGGCAGAACGCCGACATCGGGCGCATTCTGCGCCTGCCTGCGCAATGCGAGGTCCGCGAAGAACAAATGGTGGTTCACAATAACGATGTCGCTTTCGAGCGCTCGGCGCCGCATCTGGGTAATGAAGCAAGGCTCGTAATTCGGGCAGGACGAGCCGAGGCATGCCTCGCCACGCGCGTCCAGCCGACTCCATAGCGGGCTGCTTTCCGGGATGCTCGAGAGTTCCGCGCGATCGCCGTGCTCCGTGGTTGGTTCCCAATCGCGGATGATGTTGAATTGATCGACCATGTCGATGCCGGTTAGGATCGGCTGATCGCGCAGGGCGTAGAGCTTGTGCCGACAGAGATAATTGCTGCGGCCTTTCATATAGCTCACCTGCAGCGGACCCAGCAGCGACTCTAGAAAAGGAATGTCTTTGAAAAAAATTTGTTCCTGCAGATTGCGCGTTCCAGTCGAAATGATGACACGCTGACCGAGCCGCAACGCGGGCAGCAGATACGCCAGCGTTTTGCCAGTGCCGGTGCCAGCTTCGACGATCAGATGACGCTTCTCGGTAAAAGCACGCTCCGTTGCGCGCGCCATTTCCAGTTGGCCGGGCCGGTATTCGTAAGGAAGGCCGGAGCGCGACAGTATTCCGCCGGGCGAGAAGAACTCTTCCAGTCTGGGCAATTTTCGTCCGGCCAACGGCTCTGTGAGGAATTCAGGTGTCATCGATGAATCGGCGGTGCTGCGGTTCGATTCTCCCGCCTGTTCCTATAATAGGGAAGCACTGCGAGTTGCCAACCTTATGGCTCCAACAAAAAAAAGCGCGCACGGCAGAACTCGCAATCGGGGGCGTCGTGAACTTTCCGTCGATCCGCGTTCGCCGCTCATCGCCATTGTCGGCCGCCCGAATGTGGGCAAGTCGACGTTGTTTAATCGCCTCACGCGAACCAGGCGCGCGATCGTCGGCGATGAACCGGGAATCACGCGCGATCGCATTTACGGGGTTGTGGAGTGGACCGGCCGCCTTGCGCGCCTTGTGGACACAGGCGGCGTTTTGCCTTCGGAGCAGGACTTTATTCCTGTCGAGATTTTTCGCCAGGCAAAAGTCGCATTGGATGAAGCGGCGGCGATCGTCATGGTCGTCGATGGCCGCACGGAACTGGCTGCGCCGGACATGGAATTGGCCCGATTGCTGCTGCGACTGGGAAAGCCGCTCTTCCTTGCGGTCAACAAAATTGATTCCGAATCGCTGACGACGCAGGCGGAGAATTTTCGCCGGCTTAGATTGAAGGAAGTGTTGCCGGTCTCGGCGGAACACGGCCTGGGAATCGGCGATCTGCTGGACGCGCTTTTTGCGGTGCTGCCGGAGAATGGAATTGAGATTGAAAGCGATCAGGAAGACTCTGAATCCAGCATGGCAGACTGGCACGGCGATTCTACTGAAGGTGTGCCGGAGATTCCTGCCCATGCGCCCGACGAGATCCGGGTAGCCATCATTGGCAGACCGAACGTGGGCAAGAGCACGCTACTGAATGCACTGACGGGCACATCGCGCGCTATTGTTTCGCCCATTGCGGGGACCACGCGGGATGCGGTCGATGAATTGGTCGAGCGCGATGGACAGAAATTTCGCTTCATCGACACCGCCGGGATCCGACGCAAAGGCAAGACGCATGCGATGGCGGAGAAACTCTCCGTGATGATGGCGCGCAAACATCTGGAAGCGGCGGACGTCTCGCTGCTGGTGATTGACGCGACTGCCGGGGTGCTTGCGGCAGACGCGACCATCGGCGGATATGCGCATGAGAGCGGCCGATCAATGGCGATTGTGGTGAACAAGTGGGACCTGGTCACGACGAAAAGGACAGATGGAAAACCGCCCGCGGACAAAAAGCTCTTCGAGCAACAACTGCGCCATGCGCTCAAGTTCTTGAGCTACGTACCGGTGGTGTTTGTCTCCGCCGCTCGGGGTGAAAACATCGATCAGGTTTTCGCCACCGTCGTTCGCGTGGCCGGTGAGCGTGAGAAGCGGGTGGGAACGGGCCCGATGAATCGCTTCCTAGAACGCGTGGATTTCGAACGCGCGCCGGTGCCGATGGCGCGAAGGATGCGCATTCTTTACATGACGCAAGCTGCGGTGGCGCCGCCAACATTCGTGCTATTCACCGACCGCAGCGTGAAACTGCACTTTTCCTACGAGCGTTTTCTGGAGAACCAGATTCGCGGGGCTTTCGGATTTGAAGGGTCGCCGATTCGATTCAAGATAAGGGCGCGGAAGCCGCGGTCGCAGCGTTAGACTCCTGACGTTGCCACCACGCATCGAACTGCACCAAGGCGCGTTCGCATTGAATTTTGTGGCGCTCGCACTTGTCGCGAATTTTGCGGCGCAGATCCTCTTCCAGCGGCTGCAGCAGGTCAAACGTTATATTCGCCGGCTGAAAATTCTTCGGATCCGCGTGGGTGATGTAATGCACCAGCGAACCCAATCCGGTTGCACGCGGAACCGCTTCGGGCTGGACTCCATTCACCAGAGCGGCCGCGTGGATGCCGGCAATCATGCCCGTTGCAATCGACTCTGTATAGCCTTCGACGCCGGAAATCTGTCCCGCGAACAGAATTCGCGGATGGTCGCGCAACTGGAGAGTTTCTGTGAGCAGGCGCGGAGCATTGATGTAAGTATTGCGATGAATCTGCCCGTAGCGCAGGAACTTTGCGTTTTCAAGGCCTGGAATCAGACGCAGGACGCGGGCTTGCTCGGTGTACTTCAAATGATTTTGAAATCCGACGAGGTTGTACGAATCCGCGCGCAGATTTTCGCAACGCAACTGCACGACAGCCCACGGCGTCTTTCTCGTACGCGGATCACGCAGGCCGACCGGTTTCATGGGGCCAAAGCGTGGCGTATCCCGTCCGCGACGAGCGAGTTCCTCGATCGGAAGGCAGCCTTCAAAGTAGGTCAACTTTTCCCAATTCTTTTCGCCGACCGGCTCAGCCGCGATCAACGCATCGTAAAACCGGTCGTATTCTTCGCACGTCATCGGACAATTGATGTAGTCCGCTGTGCCTTTATCCCATCGCGCGGCAAAGTAGACGCGGCTCATGTCGATGCTTTCCGCGTCCACGATGGGGCTGATCGAATCGTAAAAGGCAAGATGCTCGCTGCCGGTGAGTTCGGCGATCGCACTCGATAGCGCGGGCGAGGTCAAAGGGCCGGATGCAACGATTGTCCATCCATCGTGTGGGTCGAGCACCGTAACTTCTTCGCGATGCACCGTGATGCGCGGCTCAGCGGCGACCGCTTCCGCGACACGCCGGGAAAACTCCACGCGATCAACGGCGAGCGCGTGGCCGGCAGGAACGGCGCTTGCGTCAGCAGCCTGCAGCAGAACTGATCCGCCGCGGCGCATTTCCTGCTTTAGCAGCCAGGGCGCCGTGTGTTCGCTCTCCGACTTTAAGGAATTGGAGCAGACCAGTTCGGCAAAGCCGGCAGTTTGATGCGCCTCGGTCGAGCGCATGGGACGCATCTCGTAAAGATCGACCGCACAGCCTCGCCGGGCGGCCTGCAATGCGGCTTCCGGGCCAGCAAGCCCTGCGCCCAGAACGCGAATGCGTGGGGTTAAATGCGTCACAAGGAACTCTGTCTCAAGTTTATGGTAACGGCCCTGTGCTGTTGCATGGACAAACATTTGCCCGACGGAGGGGTAAACTCACGAAAGCGCATTCCTATGCGCAGCAGAAAGAAGATCGTGCAAGTGAATCTCTTCGATGACGCTGCTCTATAGCCTGGGCCTGCTTGGGGCCATCATTCTCGCATCTCCGTATTGGCTGTTCCGCATGATGTGGAGCGGACGATACCGCGACGGTTTGGGCGAGCGGCTAGGCCTCGTGCCGCGCGGTCTTCGCGAATTTATTGTGCAACGCCCTACGGTCTGGGTGCACGCGGTTTCGGTCGGAGAGGTGGTGGCGGCCAGCCGATTGATCGAGCTTCTCGATGGAATCAATCTGAACCTGCCAGTCGTCATTTCCACCACAACGCAAACCGGACAAGCAATGGCGCACGAACGTTTTGATACCAAGCCGCAGACCGTCGGGACGCAAGATTCCGCGAGCCGCGTTTTTTATTATCCACTTGACTTTCGATGGATTGTCCGGCGCTACCTGCGTATGTTGCGACCACGCATTCTCGTGCTGATGGAAAGCGAGCTTTGGCCGCGAATGCTGATGGAAGCGCATCGCGCGAATATCCCAGTCGTCGTGGCGAATGGCCGCATCTCGGACCGCTCGCTGCCGCGGTATCGCACGCTGCGGTGGTTTTGGCGGTCGTTTCTTCGCAAGCTCACGCTGGTGATGGCGCAGAGCGAACAGGACCGGCAGCGGTTTATCGACATCGGCGCGGCTCCGGATTCGGTCAAAGTCGCCGGCAATTTGAAATACGACGTGCGCACCCCTCAAGAATCCGTCCTAGCAACAGAATTGCGGGCGCATTTGCCGAAAGGAGCAAAGGTCATCGTCGCTGGAAGCACGTTGCAGGGCGAGGAGACTTGCTTGTTACAGGCGTTCCGTGAACTCCTGCCGCAATTTCCCGAGCTTGTTCTGATTCTGGCGCCGCGGCATCCGGAACGTTTTCCGTCGGTGGAAAAATTGATCCAGGAGGCGCAATTTCTTTGTATCCGCCGGTCGGCGTGGGGTCATCCTCCAGCGACAATCCCAGGCGGCACCGTTTTCCTGCTTGATTCCATGGGAGAGCTTGTGTCGATTTATTCGCTGGCTTCTGTGGCTTTTGTAGGCGGAAGTTTAGTGCCAGCCGGCGGCCACAATCCGCTGGAGCCGGCGCAGTTCGCTGTGCCAATTGTGATGGGACCGTACACGGAGAATTTCCGCGGCATGGTCGCAATATTGCTGCAGCATGAGGCCATTCGGGTCACTCCGCCAGAGCGGTTGCACGGCGTATTGAGCGAGTTGCTTACATCTCCGGCAGCCGCTCCGATGGGCGCGCGTGCAAGGCAGGTGTTCGAGGAGCACGCCGGCGCTTCACAGCAATGTTTCGCCGCGATTTTAAACATTCTCGAAGGCAACGCGTTCCCGGAGATACCGCCGGCGGAGTCGAAATGACGCTTCGCGGGAACTCTCTTTTGCGGCTTGCGGTCTCGCCCTTTGTGTGGCCTCTCGTACTGCTCTACGCGGCAGGCGTCCGTCTGAAAAACGCCGCGCATGACCTCGGGATTTCCAGGGCGCGGCGACTGGCATGGCCGGTGATCAGCGTTGGCAATTTATCCGTGGGAGGCACAGGCAAGACTCCCATGGTGTTGTTGCTCGCTCGCTTACTCCAGGAACGAGGCTGGTTTGTCGACGTGTTGAGCCGTGGATATGGCCGCGCCAGCAATCGTGTGGCGCACGTTTCTCCTGATGGCGACTGGCGCCAATTTGGCGACGAACCGTACCTGATGGCGCAACAAGGGATTTCGGTCCTTGTGGGTGCAGAGCGTTTCGAAGCCGGCGCACTGGCCGAAGACGATGGCGTGAAGGATACCTGCCACCCAATCACGCGGCGGCTGCATATTCTGGACGACGGATTTCAGCATCGCAGGCTGGCGCGGTCATTGGACATTGTGCTGTTGAGACGGCGAGACCTGGAAGATGAGATGTTGCCGCTTGGACGCTTGCGAGAGCCGCTGTCCGCGCTGGAGCGTGCCGACATATGCGTGCTACGCGCCGAGGACGCCGACCTTACAGCGCGCGTATTGCGGCTGATGCGGCAGAGTGACCCAGCGCGCGTGTGGATCGTGGAGCGCCGGACGATTCTCCCCGCTTCGGCAATGCTTCCGCGCCCCATTCCTTCCGCATTTGCTTTCTGTGCGATTGGCGATCCGTCCGGATTTTTCCACGGTCTTCTCCAGGCGGGAGCGACCATACAAACAGAGATTACTTTCCGGGACCACCACGTTTATACGCAGGGCGACATCGAGCGTTTGAAGATAGCCGCGCGCGACTCGCGGGCGAAATGTTTTGTTACGACCGAAAAGGACGCCGTTCGCCTCAGCAGCCGTTTGCGTTCGCAACTCGAGCAGGAGATTCCGGTCATTGTGGCTGGGCTGGAACTTTCGCTTCGTGATGAGGCCAGGTGCATGGCGACTCTCGAATCCCTGATCGCGCAGTGCCTTCAAATCTCTGGTCGCAACGTGCGATGATAAAAATGCTTGTCAAGCGAATCACAATGTTTGTGCGTTCTAGTCGTTCGGCTGGGAGCAATGGGGGACGTTCTGCACGCACTGCCGGCGGTGACTGCACTGCGCGCGCTGCTTCCCAGCAGTTGGATCGGCTGGGCCATCGAGCCGCAGTGGGAGCCACTGCTACGCGCCGAGTCGTCGGAAAAAGCAACTGTGCGCGGGCCGCAAATGCCGGTGGTTGACGTGCTCCACCCCGTTCCCGCCAAAGATTGGGCACGCCGGCCGCTTGCGCCTTCCACGTTCCGCGAGATCAGAGCTGTGGGCAGAGATTTGCGCGCGCGGCAATATGACATCTGCATCGATCTTCAGGGTGCAATTCGCTCCGCGTGGATTGGCCGCATGGCGATGCCTCCGCGCATAATCGGAGAAGCGCATCCGCGGGAACCGCTCGCCCGCTGGTTCTTCAGTGAGCGCGTGGAAACGGCCGGAACACACGTCATTGAGCAAGCGCGAGAAGTTGTGTGGGCCGCGCTGAAGGAAGATCTGCCCTGCTGCGCCGCGACATTGCCAATCGACGCCGATGCTGAACGCTGGTGCAATGCGTGGTTGTCGGAGCATGAAGTCGAGCAGTTCGTACTGATCAATCCTGGGGCGGGCTGGGGAGCGAAGCGCTGGCCGGCGGACCGCTATGCCGCTCTGGCGCAGGAATTCCAGCGAATGGGCTATTCAACTGTCGTGAATGTCGGACCGGGCGAATCGCAACTCGCGGAAACGATTTGCAACGGGAATGCACGCGCTTTCGCAATGAGCGGCAGCATCGGAAAACTGATCGCGTGTACCCGCCGAGCGAGTCTGCTTGTCGGCGGCGACACTGGGCCGCTGCATCTGGCGTCGGCTTTGCAAATTCCGGTGATCGGTATTTACGGGCCGACCGATCCGGCGCGAAACGGGCCATATGGAACCGCTGCACGTGTGTTGCGGCATCCGGAAAGCAAACGCGACCACAGCCGCAGAAATGAACCGGAAGCAGGCCTGCTGACCATCACGGTAGACGATGTAGCGGCGACGGCGCGGGAACTTATTCGTGAATCTTCGATGCCTCGGACTGTGCCGGAGCCGGAATCCACATGAGCCGCGAAACTCCGATGCAAAGCTGGAAGCAAATCTCGCGGCGCATTCGCGTGCCTCTCGGCTTTCTGTTTCTCCTCCTTTACTTTTGGCTGGCGCGCCCGACTCCGCGGTCGCTGCTCGAGAGCTTGGTGCTGGTGATGCCGGGAATCTTTCTGCGCAGCTACGCCTCGGGCTACGTGAAGAAAAATGCCGAGCTGACCACCTCCGGCCCATACGCGCATACGCGCAACCCTTTGTATCTAGGTTCCATTTTAATTGCCTTCGGGTTCGCACTTGCGGCGCGAAGCGTGTGGATTACCCTGGCGCTGCTCATTCTTTTTATCGCGATCTACTGGCCGGTGATTCTGAGTGAGGAAGAATATTTGCGGGAGCATTTTTCCGGATTCGACGATTACGCGACACGCGTGCCACGGCTTCTGCCTCGATTGCGCGCCCTTTCCGGTAATGCTGACGGCAAATTTTCATTGGAGCTTTATCGCAAGCATCGCGAGTACAATTCGCTATTAGGCTCCCTGTGTGTTTACGCCGCGCTGGTCGCGCTCTTGCTCGTTCGGCATGGACGTTGACGCGCGACGGCCTTTATATCGCACGATCGCCATGTTGAGAAGAATGAAAAATAACGGATGAAGCGAACTGCCTTAGCTATTTGTGCCGCCGGATTGCTCGTGCTTGCCGCATATTTTCCGGCGCGCGCGCAATCGCCCGCTTTTCCGCCGCCCGGCCAGAAATTCCCGATTCCCGCAAAGCAGACCTTGACGTATGCCGTAGATTGGCGTGTTTTCCCCGCTGGAATCGCCACTTTTCGCCTGAACGCGGACGGTACGAATGAGCACGTGACAGCTACTGCGGCTTCGATTGGAACGGTCAATCTCCTGTTTCCGGTCACTGACCGTTACGACAGCGTTTTCGACCGGCACAGCGGATGCTCCTATGAATATCGCAAGCAGATTCAGGAAGGCCGGCGCCGTTTGACGGGCCTGATGCAGCTTGACTATGCGCACCATCTGCAGATCCTGAGCGAAAAGAATCTGGTCACCGGCACGTCGAAGAAGCAAACTTCTCCGATCCCCGGCTGTGTGACCGATGTGCTGTCGGGAATATTTTATGTAGCCACGCAGCCGCTTCAAGTCGGCCATGACTTAAGGTTTCCGCTTGCGGACGGAGGCAAGGTCGTCGCTGTCACGATGAAGGTTGAAGGCAAGGAAACAGTTGTGACTCCGGCTGGGACCTTTTCCTCAATTCGCGTGCAGCCGACGGCCGATGCCGGCGTGGTCAAGAACCGCGGAAGCATCTGGATCTGGTATTCCGATGACGGACGCCATCTGCCGGTGCAGGTGCGCGCCCATCTTTTCTGGGGGACCATCACCATGCGCCTCAGCAGCTACAGCAGTAAATGAGCACGCTCAATGTAGCGGCTGAACAGCTTGCCCATTCAGCAGAAAACTGCTGAGTCCCATGGTGTCGGTGCGATAGGTGAGCACATGCGCCGCTCCCAACTCGTCCAAAACGGAGATGCGCGGATGACCGAACGGATTGCGGCGGCCCACCGATATCACCGCGTAATTGGGATGGACGGCGGCAAGAAACGCGGGAATTGTGGACGTGCTACTGCCGTGATGCCCAACCTTCAAAAGCCCGGCGGATAGTGGCTCGGTTGCAACCATTTGTTCTTCGACCGGCGCTTCGGCATCGCCTTCCAGCAGCGCGGCGGTCTTGCCGTAGCGAATGCGCATTACCAAAGAATCGTCGTTCGATGCGCGAAGTCCCGGCTGGTACCCTGAGGCCGGCGCGAGAATGCGGACATGCATGCTCCCAAAGAGAAAGCGCTGCCCGGCGACCATCCGCCGCACAGGAATCCTCTCCTTGCCAGCCAGCGCCAGCAATGCGCGGTATTCCGGAATCATCGGATTATGGCCAACCCAAAGCGTCCGTGGATGAAAATTTTGCAGCACGGCAGGCATGCCGCCCATGTGATCGCTGTGCGCGTGCGTGAGCGCGACCGCATCCAGCCTCCGGATATGCCGCCACCATAGATATTGTGAGACGACGTCCTCTCCCACATCAAATTGCGAATCGCCGGCGCGCGGGCCGCCGATGGGGCCGCCCGCATCTACCAGCAGCGTCTTGCCATCGGGCGTGACGATCAACAATGAATCGCCTTGCCCAACGTCAATTGCGGTGACCTCCAACATACCCTTGTGAATCGCAGGAGGTGCCGGCCACAGCACCAGCAAGGACCCTACGAAGACCGCTGCGAGTGCGGCACCTCTCCAGAGACTGGACTTACGGACCATCCAAAGCGCGGCAATCCAGACTGCAGCAAAGCTGAAGTACGACCACAGCGGCGGATCGGGCGTGCGCAGACCGGATGCGGAAAAATTGCCGAACAAATGGATGAGCCAGGAAATTGAATGCAGCAACAGAGCAGTCAAGGAGCCGCTGGGTACCGCCAACGCGGGATGGATACAGCCCAGTAGAAAAGTCAACAGCGCCAGCGGCAGCAGAAATGCGAGAAGAGGGAGACCCAGCAGGTTTGCCGGCAATGCAACCAGCGTGATGCGATGGAAGTACACAGCCATCGGGAGGACCATCGCCAGTTCCACAACCAGCGCGACGAGCAGTGCCTCGGCAAATCGCAATACCCATCGCGTGATGCCGAAAGGCAGCCGCCAGGCCCAGCGCGTTCCAATGAGAGGTCGCAGCGCGGCGACGTACATGCGCAGCGCGACGCGCAGTTGCGCGACTTTCGGCGGCAGAAAGGGATCAAGCGAGAGTTGCCGAGGGAGGCGGACTCCTCGCAAATATGGCGCAAAGGTCGATTCGATCAGGGGCGCGGCGACACCCGCAATTACCAGCACTGCCAGAAACGTCATCTGGAAGCTGGAGTCGAACAGCGCCGCTGGATTGCGGACGAGCACTCCCAGAGCGGCGATACCGATTGCATTCAGTGCCGCTCGTTCCCGATAGAGTAGGCGACTGATGAGATACACGGCACTCAGCCACAGCGCGCGCTGCACGGGAGGAGCGAACCCAGTCAGGAATGCATATGGCAACGCAAGCGCCAGCGCCACTACTGTGGCAGGCACGTTGCCCAGCCGCATCTTGCGGGCCAGCCAGAAGATCAGGCCCACGACAATGGTGATGTGCAAGCCGGAGACGACGAGCAGGTGAAAGGAGCCTGTCCGCTCGAAGGACGTCCGCATCGTGTGCTGCAGGCGAGTGCGATCGCCGAAGAGCATTGCGCCCAGCACACTGCTATCTTGCGGCGTCAGCCGAAGCCATTGTGGAAGCCATCGATCGGAAGTGCTGATACTCGTGATTTGATCGAGTCGCGCGGCCGCCCATGTCTGAGCCGCTGTGGCGAGACAAGCCAGAGATGCATGACCTTTCGACGCCTCCACACGCAGCCCGGCGATGGCGGTGCTTCCCAGGACTGCAATGCCATGCTGCGCGAGATATGCGGGATAATTCCAGGCTCCAGGATCGAGGTATCGTTCGGGAGTGTGAAAGCGAAGAGCCACGCGCAAACGCTCGCCGCAATGGAACTGAGGCAATGTTTCTCCCGGCTGCGAGTAGATGTTCAGACGCAGGCCGCCGGTGACAGCATCCTGCCAATCACTGTCAGCATTAAAATCCTCCGCGTGATCTAACGCGACATCGATTTGCTGCGTGTCCTCCATCTCTGCGGCTGAATTGAACGGAAGACTTCGCGTCTCGAAGCGAGGAGGATGAAATGCCATGACTGTTCCGGTCACTTCGCGCTGCAAGCCGTCCGCAAGTTGTATCAGTCTGGAAGATGGAGCCGGCACCGGTGCCATGAGCGCGCAGAATTGTCCGGTCGCGAACCACAGCAGGAACAGCGGCAGGAAAATTATGCGCTCCGCTTTTCGTGTCGCAAGCAGTGTCAGCGTCGCGGCCAACATAGCAGCGAACAGGGAAAGCAATGGAGGATGCCAGACCCAGCGTGCGTCCAGAATGCCGAGCGCCAGCCCTGCCGCGGCCAGCAGCATAGGCGCAATTACAAACGACAAATTTTCTTTGGCTAATCGATGTCGCGTTGCGCGCAAGGGCGCGGGTCGATATCCGCGCGCGCGCTGCGGCAGGGGCGATGTCTCCGTCGGGGGGGCGGGGAGAGCCATGGCGAGGTTCGCTAACCTAGCGGTGGAGCGTCGCGATAGTTTCCAGGTGATAGGTCTGCGGAAACAGATCGACAAGCTGCAAGCGATCTAGGCGGTAGCCGGATTGTATCAACACGCTGAGATCGCGGCCTAATGTTGGGGGATCGCAGGAGACGTACACGATCTGCGGAGGATTGCACAATGCAAGAAGGTTGCAAGTCTCTGCCCCGACTCCCGCGCGAGGCGGATCGAGCAGGACGAAATCCGGCGCGGATGTTCGCCTCTCCGCAATCTGCCGGGAAGCGCTGCGTAAGAAATCTTGCGTCGTGGAACTTATGGCGACGGCGTTGGTTCCGTGCAGATTCTTTTTAAGATCGCAGCAGGCTGACGGGCTGGATTCAACCGCGACCGCCTCGCGGAACCGCTCAGCCAAGGCTCGCGAAAAAAGGCCAACTCCGGCATATAGGTCCCATGCGACCGCGCCGCTTTTCCCTTCCGTAACACGGGAAACAAATTCATCCAGGATTAGCGCGTTGATCTGGAAAAATGAACCGATGCTCACGATATATTCATGGCCGGCCGCACGATATTGCAAGGCAGGCTTCCCCCAATGAAGCAACGGCTTCAAAGCATGGGGCTTTGCTTTCTCGGCCGGTAGTACGATGGCGCCACTGACCTGCGGAATCTCGTTTTGCATCCGGACGAACAATTCCGTGTAGCGAGTTTCATTGAACTTCGACGATTCTGTCGTCCACAGTGTGATCAGCAGTTCGGACTGATCTCGATTCGTGAATAGCTCTAATTCTCGCGCGTGAGGTGGAATGTTGCGCTGTAATCCAAGCTCTCGAATCGCGCCAATGCACCGTTCGAGCAACGGAGCCGCAATCGAACAGCCCTCAATCGCCGTCAGGCGATGCGATTTCGCCTGGCGGTATCCAATCGCAAATCTCGGCTGTGCCTGTATCTGCAAGCGAATGCGATTGCGATATCCGAACGGCGCTCCAGCCAATGTCTGGATGGGCGGAAGTTCACGAATTCCCGCGCGATTGAGGGTTTCTGTGAGCATGTCGCGCTTCAACTCCAACTGATGTGAGTAGGCGGCATGTTGCAATTGGCAGCCGCCGCATGTGCCAAACCAGGGACACGGCGGAACCTCGCGGAATTCAGAAGCGCGCTCGATCTGCCGCGCTTCCGCTACGCAGTATCCGCGATGCTCTTCTGTGATGTCGGCTTCAACAACTTCTCCGGGAAGAGTAAACGGTACAAAGACCCGCATGCCGCTGTACGAACCTTCTTCGGATGGAACCCGGGCGAGGCCCTGGCCGCCGTAGATGACCTTTTCGACGGTGAGCTTCATGTCTGGCGCATGTAGAACAGGCTCAGGCGAGGGACTTTGTATTTCTGGAATAGGCAGCGCCGGAGAAACTGCTGCTCGATCTGGCGGATTTGTGCGGTTTGCAATCGGCTTCGATACGGAGCCAGTTCCTTGGCTGACTGCTCGCGCAACGCCAACAAATCTTCGGCTGGAGTGAACGTCTGTAACGCCGCAAAAATCTGGTCCTCCAAAACCAGCAAATGCTTTTCGAGAGATTCGATCAATTGATTCCCGCCGCTTTCAGATCTCTCAGTAGCGACAGCGTCCGCAAGCGTCACGAGCCTCTGCTTGGTTTCCGAAGCCACGCGCCCTGCGTCCAGTGGAATCTCCGCGGCGTCGATTTGCTCTGCCACCAGCCGCAGGTGCGCGGCGATGCGAACGGCTTCGAAGCCGTTCCGCTCCACCGTAGGCCGGGGCCTGCGGATTGCGCCTGTTGCCGCCGCGTGCATATCCTCGACCGCGCGCAATACCTCTTGCCCGCAGTATGCCAGGCCGTTGATGCGACGCACGCGGCCTTTCGCCTGACGCGCTGCATGCTTGTCGAACGTCGCGTCGATGCCGGCAATCACAGCTTCCATTGGAAAGCCGGCTTCCTGCCAGGTTGCGATGAGAGACCAATCCAGCGTAGACAACATCAACAAGGTGCCGCGACGGCGCTGGAAATGTTCTTCGATTTCCGTGTAGTAATTGAAGTAATTCTGCAAAGGCTTGCCTTAAACTGGTTCCCTTGAACCTATTGCTCGCGTGAATCGCTTCGATGCAGCATTTCTTTCAGGAAAGGCTGCGAGTAAATCTTCTCTTCGATATGCACCTTCAGGAGAACCGGTCTAGCCCTCTTGCGAAGATCGATCTTTGCGGAGGTGGGATCGTGCGGCGGCGCTTCGGTTCCGTTCATAAATAATGCGTAGCCCTTCCAGTGTAAGCGTGTCGTTGACCTCGGAGATATATTGAGACTCACCCGCGATCAGCCGTGCCAATCCACCGGTCGCTACGCATTTTGTGTCCGGACCAAGTTCGCCAATCATGCGCGCCAGGATGCCATCCACCAGTCCAATGTGTCCATAGAACAATCCAATCTGCAAATTATCCACCGTGTTTGTGCCAATCACTTTGGCCGGCTGTTTGATCTCCACCCGCGGCAGCCGGGCCGCCCGCGCAAAGAGCGCCTCGGCGGCAACATTCATTCCAGGAGCAATAGCGCCGCCGAGGAATTCTCCTTTTTGGGATACAACGTCGAAATTCGTTGCGGTGCCAAAATCCACCACGATGCACGGGCCGCCATAGCGCTGGAACGCGCCCACGCAATTTGCTACACGGTCCGCGCCTACTTCGCCGGGATTGTCGGTTCGAATGGGCAGGCCGGTTTTTACCCCCGGCTCAATGAACAAAGGCTTCGGTACCAGGTACCGCTCGCAAAATTGGCGCAGGATCCAATCGATCGGCGGCACCACGGAAGCGATCACGACACCGGTAATCTGGGCCGTTTCGACGCCTTCGGTCTCAAGTAGATTGCGGACCAGAATGCCATATTCATCGGCGGTTTGTGCGTGCCGCGTGCTGATGCGCCACGTTACTCGCAATTCTCCCGTGGTCTCCCCGTGCGTGGGGTAAAGGGCAATTACGGTGTTCGTGTTATTGACATTCAATACCAGCAGCATGGTGCCCTCAATCTTTCGCCGATGCCGCGCGCACTCCGCCGGAGAGAACTGTACGAATTCCGCCAGAGGTTTCAACGCGGAGAAAGCCCCGCGTATCCAATCCGGCTGTGACGCCAGTGTACCCTCCGGCTTCGCCCACCATGACCCATTTGCCTCGAACCCATGAGGAATTTTTCTCCATGCGTTTCAAAATGCTCTCCGTTGCGGCTTCAAAGCCTTCGTCGCTCAGCAGCACACCTAAGTCAGAGTCCATCACCTGAAGAATTGCAATCAACACGTCCTGGCGCGCGGGAGCTCGAACCGATTCCAGGAATAAAGAGGTCGCCATTCCACGCAAATCCGGCGGAAACTGTCCGTGGCTAACGTTGATTCCGATGCCGATGACAGCGTAGCGCACCTGAACGGCATCCGCGCTCATCTCAGTCAGAATGCCCCCGAATTTTCGGCTGCCAAACAGCAAGTCGTTGGGCCAGCGAATATCTGCAACCACATTGGTTACATTCGCGATGGCCTCCTGGACAGCGAGCCCCGCCAACAGGGTCAGCCACAATGCACCGGAAGGCGTAATTCGTGGTCGCAGCAGAATACTTAGATAAAGACCCGCATGGGGCTCCGAGTGCCAGGCGTGATCGCCGCGCCCTCGGCCCGCGGTCTGCTCCTCCGCTACATATACTGAGCCGTGCAATGCTCCACTTGCGCCCTCACGCATGGCAAACGCGTTCGTGGAATCAATCGTGGGAAAGAGATGGACTTTACCGGCGAATATCGTTCCGCTCAAGGAAGCGTGGATTGCACCCAAATCAAGCATGTCGATCATAATGGCAACTGTCTAGTAAATTTCGGCGGTGATCCTCATGCTAAGGTCAATCGCTGTCACCGAGTGGGTGAGCGCTCCCACGGAGATATAGTTGACACCGGTCTGCGCGTACTTGCGGACTGTTTCCAGTGTGACTCCGCCGGAAGCTTCAATCGGAATGTTGGCGCGTAGTTTTCGCGCGAAACTGACGGCGCGCTTGGCTTGAGAAGCGGTCATATTATCCAGCAGGAGGGAGTCCGCGCCGCCATCGATGGCGGCCTGCAGCTCTTCCATCGAACGCACCTCCACCTGAATTTTCTGACCGGACTTCCGCAGCTTGACTGCGCGGGCCAGCACCTGCGCGAGACCGCCTCCCAGCGAGATATGGTTGTTCTTGATCAATACGCCATCGGCAAGATCCATGCGGTGGTTCTGTCCTCCGCCGCAACACACCGCGTACTTATCCAGCATCCGCAAGCCGGGAACAGTTTTTCGCGTGTCAAGAATCACCGCTCCTGTGCCTTTGACCGCGTCGACATATCTGCGCGTTTCCGTCGCAATGCCGCACATGCGCTGCAGCAGGTTCAGCATGATCCGCTCGCAGGCGAGGATCATGCGCGCGTTGCCGCGAATGACGGCGATGGCCTGCCCTTTATGCACCCGCACACTATCGAATATCTCCGGATGATGCACCGCTTCAAAGCGCCCCGTAGATGCCTGATCGAGCTTGCGGAATGCTGCAAGAATGTGCGGAATTGCTTCCCATCCGGCAAGAACGCAATTCTGCTTCGCCCAGATTGTGCCGGAGGCGGGCAGTCTGGGATTGAGCGTCAGTTCCGTTGTGGCATCATGCAGCGCGCGATCTTCGAGCAGCGCCTGCTCCAGAATCGCAGCGACGCGGCGGGTGTTCCAGTCCATCGGCTATCGGCTCCCCACCGGATCGAGCGACTCTAATGCCGCGCGCGCTTTATCGATCAGAACCGTCAATTCACTGGCGCGGGTTCGCAGGCCATCAACAACTTTTGCGGGTGCCTTGGCCAGGAATCCGGCATTCTGTAACTGTGACTGTTTTGATCGCATCTCGACCTCGAATTTTTTCAACTCCCGGACTAGCCGTTCCCGTTCCGCTGGCAGATCCATTTGCTTTTCATACAAAACTGCAACATCGAAATTGACCGTACCGCGCTTGTTCGGCGAGTCGGCAATGGTTTGAACCATCTGCACGTCGGAAACACGCGCCAGGCGCTTGATTGTTTCCTCGTGTTTCTTCATCTCGGAATATCTGGCGATCTCGATGGACACGGAAACCTTTTCTTCGACTCCCAAATCCTTGCGCAGGGCACGAACGGTAACGATCAATTCTTGGACTAGGGCCATATCGACCTGCGCCCCATCCTCTGTACGCTCGCTCCCTTGCGGGTACCGCGAGAGGGCGATGGACGGCGCGGGCGCGTCGCCGTCGTAGAGAGCTTGCCAGATTTCCTCTGTTAAGAAAGGCATGAATGGCGAAAGCAACCGCAATGACGCCTCAAACACACTGATCAGAGTGGCGAGTGCGGTATTCACAGCAGATTTATCGACGGTCGCGCCGAAATCCAGGCGTATCTTCACAATCTCCAGGTACCAGTCGCAGAACTCTCCCCAGAAAAACTGGTAAATTCGGCTGGCTGCTTCATCAAAGCGGTAATCCGCGAGCGCCTGGTTTACCTCCACCGCGGTCGAGTTCAGGCGGCTGACGATCCAGCGCGTTTCCAGAGGAGCGTTCGCGTCCGGTTGCAACGCTCGATCGAGATGTTGAAGATTAACCCCGATTCCCGCTTCTTTCGCACGATCCAATTGCATAAAGATGAAACGTGCCGCATTCCAGATCTTATTTGCGAAGGCGCGGTAGCCTTCCGTGCGGGCTTCGTTGAATGCGATGTCCGTACCCGGCGACGCCATGGAGGCCAGGGTAAAACGCACAGCATCTGTTCCGTAATGCTGGACAATTTCGATCGGGTCCACCACGTTCCCCTTGGTCTTCGACATCTTCTGGCGGTCGGCGTCACGCACCAACGCGTGGATGTAGACCTCGCGAAACGGCACGGCATCTTTCAATTTGCGCGCACTTCCATCCGGCATGGGCATGTCGAGCATGAAATGGCAGCCGAGCATAATCATGCGCGCGACCCAGAAGAAGAGAATATCGAATCCGGTCACCAGCAAGTGCGTGGGATAAAAGGCAGCCAGATCGGGCGTCTGGCGTGGCCAGCCAAAGACGGTAAAGGGCAGGAGTCCCGAAGAAAACCAGGTGTCCAGCACGTCCGTTTCCTGTGTAAGGCGTGCACGGCCGCAATGCGCGCACACAGTCGGCGTTTCCCGGGCGACCGTGATTTCCTTGCAATCCGAACAGTGCCACGCCGGAATGCGGTGGCCCCACCAGAGCTGGCGCGAGATGCACCAGTCGTGTATGTTGCGCATCCATTCGAAATACGTCTTACTGTACTGGTCTGGCGTGAAACGGATCGCGCCGCTTTCGACGGCTTCGATCGCCTTGTCCGCCAGCGGCTGGATTTTTACAAACCACTGCATCGAAAGCCGGGGTTCGACAACGGTCTTGCAGCGGTCGCACTTGCCGATCGAGTTGACATGTTCCTTCGTGCCGGCCAGCAGTCCTTGCGCTTCCAGATCGGCGAGGATTTTCTTGCGGGCCGCGTAACGATCCAGGCCCGCGTAGGCGCCAGCCTCCGCATTCATGTGCGCGGTTTCGTCCATCACCACGATCGGCGTCAGATTGTGCCTCTGCCCAATGGCAAAATCGTTGACATCGTGCGCAGGCGTGACCTTGACCGCGCCGGTGCCGAACTCCGGATTGGCCCATTCATCGGGCAGGATTGGAATCTCGCGCCCCGTCAACGGCAGCTTCAGCTTCCTGCCGTGCAGATGGGTGTAGCGCGAGTCACTGGGATTCACCACAACGGCCACATCACCCAACATGGTCTCAGGTCTCGTGGTGGCGATGATGATGCTGCCGCTGCCGTCGGCCAATGGGTAACGAATCTCGTACAGCTTTCCCTGTTGCTCCTCATGCACCACTTCGAGATCGCTGATGGCCGTCTGGCAACGCGGGCACCAGTTGACGATATACGCTCCGCGGTTGATGAGGCCTTGCTCGTAGAGGCGAACGAAGGCTTCTTTCACGGCGACGGACAGCCGCTCATCCATGGTGAAGTATTCGCGCGACCAGTCGACGCTTGCGCCAAGACGCTTCATCTGGTCAAGGATGGCGCCGCCGTACTCGCGCTTCCATTCCCAGACGCGCTCGACAAAAGCTTCGCGGCCTAGTTGCTGGCGTGTCGTTCCTTCATCTGCCAATTGCCGCTCTACCATGAGTTGCGTGGCGATGCCGGCGTGGTCGGTGCCTGGAACCCACAGCACCCGCTCGCCTTTCATGCGGTGCCAGCGAATCAGGATGTCGATTTCCGTCTGCTCCAGCATGTGACCCATGTGCAGCCGGCCGGTGACGTTGGGAGGAGGCAGCAGGATGGTGAACGTATTCGCCGACGCGGGATCCGGAGTGGGAGCGGCAAAAATGCGCCGGGTCACCCAATATTCCGCCCATTTGTCTTCGATAACGGTGGGGTCGTAAGCCTTTGGAAGTTCGCGGAGCATGGAATCGGAAGGACTGGGCGCACAAAAACCAGCCAAGTCTCACGATAGCATATGGCCTTTGACTTGCGGCTCTCCTCGCACTGCTGAACCGCGTGTCGAGAGCGCATAAGAAACGACAAAAGCCGAAAAGAAAGGGCGACGCTCGCGCGCCGCCCTGGTACTCCTCGCCCGTTTCCACATCCATTCGTTAAAACGGATTCAGCTTATGCAGACCTTTCTTCTTCTTGTGCGTACTGGAGGATTCCTCTTTGCTGGAAAACTTTGGCTTGGGATTCTTCTTCTTTTTCTTGCCTGTGGTGGGCCCATTCTGGTCGACCGCGTTCACTGCATGTACGCTGGCCGGAACATCGTTTACCTGCGCGGGAGCTGCGGCCGCTCCACTGGCAGACGGCAGCGGTGTGCTGTCCTTGGGAGTTACGGCGGGAAGTCCGCCGTTATCCTTTGTCGCTGAGGGCCATACCGCCGGCTGACCGTTGGTATCTACCGTATTCGGCGGCGGGACGGCCGGATTGCCGTTGCCGCCGACCGAAGGAGCCGTGGATGGCGGCAAAGTCTGCGTTCCCGCGGGCGGCTGGACCGCATTCATCGGAGTGCCCTGGCCGCTGCCGGCGGTGCCGTTATCCTGGCTTACGATCGCTCCATTCACGTTCGTGTCGCCATTGGTGAGGTCGCGCATCTGCAGTCCCGTTGCAGCGGGAGCATTGTTCTGCTGACCCGCAGCGTTTCCCGCCGGAGCGGCAATCGGTCCACTGCCGCCAGTCGCCGCAACCATCGTGCTATTGGAAGCGCCTTGAACGGCCGGGGCCGGCTTTCCATCCGGCTTCATAGCCCAGGCAACGTCGGCCATCGACTCCTTCACCACCGACGGCGCCATGATCTGGGTCGGGTCCGTAAGGCTCGGCTCGCCGACACGGGCTGCCTGCACGACGGAAGGACGGGCAGTAATTAAGATCACGGCCCTGTACTTGAGGTTGACTGGCGCGCGGCTCTGCTCCATTGCGCTGCTGGCCGCCAGTTCTCGCGCTGTGGGGCGCGGAACAGGCAGGTTCATGGCCTCTAACCGGTCGCGCGCATCGTCGACGTGCGGCGCCATCGGATATTCCAGAATGACTCGGTTGTAGGCGTTCTGCGCGCGGTCCCTGTAGAGCTTCACCAGGCGCTCCTTGGCCGCGCCGTTCAACCGCAATGCGTTGATGTGGCGAGCCTGCGCGGCATAGGCATCGCCAACGTCGATCAGCGCTTCGTCCACGCGGCTGTAGAGCGGATAGGTGTCGATGATCGACTGCAACCGTGCGATCGACGCGGCGTAGTTCATGCGCGTCTGATAGAACGCGCCAATGTCGAACTCGTGATCTCCAAGCACTTCCTGCACTTCACGCAGACGCTGCTTGGCCTGCGGGATCAGGCTCGAATCCGGATACTGCAGGATCATCGCGCGGTATTCTTCCTGCGCGCGGGTCGCGTTGGTCGGATCGCGATCCGGCTTCTCCATCTGCTTGTAATAAATGTCCGCCACTTTCATCTGCGCTTCGGCAGCTTCCGGCTTGTCCGGGAAGAAGGTGATGAAGTCCTTGTATTCTTCCTCGGCCTGAGTCATGGCCGCGGTCCCGCCCTCCTTGTACCACGTGTCGCCGATTGCGAGCTTGGCGCGCATGGCGTACTCGGAGTCCGGGTAGGTATTCAGCAAGGTCTGCAAGTCCAGGCGCGCGATGTCGAACTTGCCTTTCTTGAGCGCGATCATCGCGCGGTCAAACAGTTCTTTGTCCGGCTGCTTGGAGGCTACGCTGGCGAGCGCATCGTCCTTTTGGGAGAGCGGCTTGTTCTTGCGATGAAATATCCCCGCGTGCGCGACGCTGCCGCCGCCGAGCAGCAATAACGCGCCCAGCAGCGCAGAAACAGCGGACCGAGTGCGGGTACGAGCCGGGAAACAATTTGTGAAACTATTCATCATGACTTCACCTCAGCAGACTCTTCCGCTTGCCTATCGCCGCCGGAGGTCTGCGATTTTCCGGTGGCGAGAAATAGCTGGTGCGCTTCCCCAGTTTACGGGACGGCGAGGCACTCGTCGTTTCGCCGGCCGCGACACGCGCGGCGTGCAGTAGGTTCCGCGCATTTTCCTCCGCGTTTCCATTGCCAAAAACGGCGTTGCCGGCCACCAGCAGGTCGGCTCCGGCCTGGACAACTCGCGCAACCGTGTCCAGTCCCACGCCTCCATCGACTTCGATGCGGTATTCCAATCCAAGTTCCTCGCGCAACGCACAGAGTCGGCGAATTTTATCGAGCGAGAACGGAATGAATCTCTGTCCGCCGAACCCGGGATTTACGCTCATCACCAGAACATGATGAACCATCGGCAGGATATCAATCAGCACGTCCACGCGAGTGGCGGGATTGATTACTACCGCCGGTTTCATTCCGTGCTGCGCGATCAGTTCCAAAGATCGGTGCAGATGGCGGCAGACCTCGTAATGCACACTCACCCAGTTTGCTCCGGCCTGCGCGAATGCTGGAATAAATTCATCGGGATTTTCAATCATCAGATGACAGTCGAGCGGCAGTTTCGTCACCTTCCGCAGAGACGCGACAACCGGAGGACCAATGGTGATGTTGGGGACGAAATGGCCATCCATCACGTCCAGATGGATGACGGTTCCGCCACCGCGCTCGGCCGCCTGAATCTGCTCGCCCAGTTTCGCGAAATCGGCGGAAAGAATTGAAGGAGCCAGCTCCACCACAATGTTTTTAGTCTAACAGCGGCGGGTGGCGCCAGTCCCGCGATGAAAGCCGCCTGATTAGTGTTGACATGGAGGCTGCTTGCCCGTCTGCAGCAGAGTCCAACCTTTTGCCATGGCTAAACCCTGCTCTCTGCATGGCAGCAGGAAATAGACCGGGTGCGGGGTAAATGGGTCGGCGATATCGCTGCCCGGCACCAGGCCGACTATGGGATAGTGACGCTGCAGATCAGCCGGAAGCCACGGCTGGCTGGCGACCGACCCCGCCGACGCTCCGTCGAACGCGATGGCATCGAATTTTTCTTGATCGATTTCGGCGCGAATCTCAGCCAGCAGCGGCTGGCGGATTGCCGGAATGTCTGGACGAAGCGAATCGTGGAGTGCCGCAAGGTCCGGGTGCCAGAGTTTGCCCGCGCTCACCGCTTCCTCGGGATTCGAGGGCAGAAAAACGTCGCCGGGAAACTCCCGCAGCCATGCAACCAGGTCCTTCTGCGAAGCGGCGACTTCCGAGTGCGGAATTGCATCGTGCGGGCTGTAGACCCAACTGAGAAATGGGATGCAGACAGCCGCCAGCAGAAAAATTCGTGCCGGTTCGCGTCGGGAATCTGCCGCAAAAAAAGCATCCAGCCACCCGAAGGCGATGCCGAAAACGACCGCGAGCACCGCATAAGCAGGCATGGGAGTGTTGCTGGTTGCGCCCGCATGGGCCTGCAGAAACCAGCAAAGAGTGCACGTGGACGCTGCGGAGAGGAAATAGAACTGTATGGTGGAGCTTTGCTCCGCCGCGGACTCTGACCGCCTGTGGCGCGCCCACGCCATCGCGACAATCAGCAACGCGATTCCGAACGGCGCGATCAGTTCCGAAGGTATAAAGGTCACGGCCGGCCGCAAGATCAAATCCCTATTGGCGTGCGGCACGGTAAACGCATAAAAGTAAAACCAGCCGTGGGTGGCGTGATCTAAAAGCCGCGTGCTGATTGCCGTCAGCAACAAAAAACTGCCGAGACCGATCAGCACGCGCCGTGGCCGTTTCCAGTCGTAGCACAGCATGACCAGCGCGACTGGGAAAATGGTCTGTTTCGCCAGAAATGCCAGAGTCCACGCGACTGCGGCGAAGACTGGGTGCAGCCGCCGTGTACAGAGCAGCGCCAGCAGCAGCAAGAAAATGTAGAACGCGTCCACTCGCCCCAGATCGAACCAGTCGCGCGTCCAGGGATAGGCCGAGGCGTACAAGCCCGCTCCCGCCAGCGCTGCCAGATGCCTACGCGTTCGTGTGCCCATCGTGTCTTTCAGAATGAAAAAATAGATGAGAACGAATGAGCCGCACGTGCTGAGGAGCGAGATCAGCCGGAGCGTCGCGAAGCTGGGTCCGAGCCAGCGCACCGCCCATCCAGAGAGGTAGTAGTAGGCAGGCGCATACATGTAGGGAATGAAAGTGAAATTGGGCCGGATATAAATGGGCAGGCCATGCGCCACGCGCTCGGCGGCCAGCAGCATGGGGCCTTCCAGTTGCTCCAGTGGAAACGGATACCGCAGGCGTCCCAGGCTGGCAAGGAAGAATAGCGTGATCGGCACAAGCGCCAGCAAACCCGTCAGCACTTCCAACCGGACGCGCCAGCAACGCCCTGTTGCCCCGGACGCAGTAGCGCTTTCCGAGGGTTCGGCGAACTCCTGAGTCGATGCAGGATCGATCCTCACCCGGCGCGCCTTGTCGTTATAACCATAATGTAGTCCGAACCCAGCATATTCTAGTTGTCTTAAGTTGTTTGTTTTCAGGTGATCGGCACTCTTTGTCGTTGGGGAAAATCAAGCATCGCGAACTTTTCCACAGTTAAGATCACACGTTTTAGAAACCCTACGCGCATTATAAGAATGTGTAGCCGCAAATCTGTAGTGGGTTTCCGGGTCAACCAGCACAGGACAGGATTTTCCATCGCCTCTGCCAAAGCAGGAGCTAGATATGGCAGGCAAACAAACAGTCATCGTCACAGGAGCTTCGCAGGGTATCGGAGCGGCAGTTGTCCAGGCATTTCTGGATCGCCGCTATAACGTGGTGGGAACCTCGCGCAGTATTTCGAGGGCCGTGTTCGCGCCGTTGCCGAATCTCGCGCTGGTTGACGGAGACATCGGGCAGGCAGCGACCGCTGAAAAGATTGCGCAGACTGCGATGGCAAAGTTCGGTTCGATCCACCACGTAATCAACTGTGCGGGCATCTTCTCGTCAAAACGATTCACTGATTACACCGCCGAGGAGTTTCGCTCTTTCGTTTCCACGAACCTCGAAGGGTTCATTTTCATCACTCAGGTCGCAGTCAGGCAGATGCTGTCGCAAGGCACCGGTGGCAGTGTGACCAGCATCACCGCATCGCTGGCCGACAACCCCATCGCGGGTGTTCCAGCGTCGATTCCGATGATCACCAAAGGTGGAATTGACGCGATCACTCTGAGCCTCGCGAACGAATATGCCAAAGAGAAGATTCGCTTCAATGCGGTCGCGCCCGGCGTTGTGGACACGCCTCTTCATGGGAACAATCTGAAGCCCCGCTCAGCGATGGGAACGATCTCCGAGCCGAAGGACATCGCAGAGGCCGTCGTTTATCTGACGGAGGCTGTTCACGTAACCGGACAGGTGCTGCACGTGGACGACGGTGCGCACGTTGGCCGGTGGTAAGCGGTAAAGGTTCAACATTCACCTCACCGAAAAACACACAGGAGGAGTTATGGCAACAGCAATCGCAGTGGCAACGATGAAAGTGGCGCAGATAGCAAAGCCGGGAGAGGGTTTCCAGATCGTCGAACGGGAAATCCCTAAGCCGGGCGCGGGATATGTGCGCATCAAGGTGCAGGCATGTGGCGTTTGCCACAGTGACGTGCTCACGGTGGAAGGCGGGTGGCCGGGAATTCAGTATCCCCGCGTTCCAGGACACGAAGTGGCGGGCGTCGTCGACGAAGTGGGCTCCGGCGTTTCCACGTGGAAGAAGGGGCAGCGTGTCGGTGTCGGCTGGCACGGCGGCCAGGATAATACTTGCACTGAGTGCCGGCGCGGAGACTTTCGCAATTGCCAGAATCTGAAAATTACTGGCATCAGTTATGACGGCGGATACCAGCAATACATGGTGGCTCCTATCGAGGCGCTGGTTGCGATACCGGAGAGTCTGAGCGACGTCGACGCAGCTCCGCTGCTCTGTGCCGGAATCACCACCTATAACGCGTTGCGACACAGTGGTGCGCTTCCCCGGCGACCTGGTTGCAGTCCAGGGGATCGGCGGTCTGGGTCACCTCGGAGTGCAATTCGCGAAAAAGTTTGGTTATAAGGTTGCGGCAGTCGGGCGGGGGTCCCAGAACGCAGCGCTCGCAAAGAAGCTCGGGGCAACTGTGTACATCGACAGCAAGGCGACGAATGCAGCCGAGGAATTGCAGAAGCTGGGAGGCGCCAAGGTGATTCTGGCCACGGCTCCAAGCTCGAAAGCGATGTCCGAGCTGATCAACGGTCTGGAGCCGAATGGCAAGTTCATCGTGATTGGCGCGACCTTCGACCCTATTGAGGTCGCACCGGTCCAGCTGATCAACGGAAGCAAATCGATTCAGGGCTGGGCTGCAGGAACTCCAGCCGATTCCGAAGATACGCTCCGCTTTGCCGAACTCAGCGGCGTGCGCCCCATGATTGAAACCTATCCGCTGGAAAAGGCGGCCGAGGCTTATGCGCGCATGATGAGCGGCAAAGCAGAGTTCCGCGTCGTCCTCACGATGTGAAGTTGGGCCGCGCGAGAAGCTGTCTCATACACCCGTCGTGTCATCCTGAGCAACGCAAAGGACCTTGTATTTAGCCGGCAAACAGCAGGTTCCTCGACTCCCCTGCGCTCCGCTCGGAATGACAATCTATTTACGGGACAGCTTCTGTAAAGTGCAATCCATCATTCTGAGACTGCGCTCTACGCTATCGGCGGGGAAATGCTCAAGTCCATTTGTGGGAGTGACCGCACCGCTATTTGCCGGCGTGGTCATATTTTTCCAGCCACTTCAGCTCATCTCGCACTTTGATGTAACCGTGCCACGGATTGTTCGCCAGACCGTGACCTTCTCCAGGAAAGACGAGGAACACATGCGGAATTTTTTCCGTTTCGAGGGCACGCTCGAAAAGATAGCCCTCTTCGGCCGCGACCCGAATGTCCGCACCGCCGATGACATCGTGCGTCGGCGTTTTGACTTTATCGAATTGAAACAGCGCCGCCTCGCTTTGATAGCGAGCCGGCTGCTGCCAGGGAAGGCCGCCGAGAATGTAGGCATCGTCGAACGGCATATCGTCGTTGCCCCAGTTCGCGGCGTGCTCCACCGCGCCCGCGCCGGAAACAGCGGAGCGGAAGCGGTCGGTCTGCGTGATCAGCCAATTAGTCATGTATCCGCCGTAGCTGTATCCGCCAACGGCAAGATGGTTGGGATCGGCGATGCCATCGGCGACGAGCTTATCGACGCCGGCAAGAATGTCTTTGCCGGGAAGGGAGACGATCTCGGGTCGAATCGCCAGCTCGAATTGGTCGCCGTAACCGCTGGAGCCGCGATAGTTCGGACGGAACACGAGCCAGTTGTTGTCGGCGGCAAGGATCGCCCAGTCGTACCAGTCGGCGCCGAAGCGGTTGCCGTCCGCATCTCCCGGCCCTCCATGGATCAGCGTGAACATGCGCAGATGCTTCTGTCCGAATTTTCCAGGCGGATAGAGCAGCACGCCTTCGATCGTTGTTCCGTCTGTGGACTTCCAGCGATACGGCGCCCACTTTGGCAGCGCGCGTTCCGTGAATAGCTTATTGAAGCTCGTGATCGGTTTGGCATCGGCGAGGTGTGCCGAATCGTGCGCCAGATAAACCTCGCCGGGTTCGTCGATGCCGGAATGAACCAGCAACAGTCGAGGCGTGTCCTTCGCCGTTACGATACTGGCGTAGCTGCCTGCAATGCCTTGCAATTTTCTGGACTGCTCCGCACTCCCGCCGGCCACGCGATAAAGCTGCGTCTCTGTCCCTTTCATTGCCTTGCTCAACAGGCCATCCGACGTGACCGCATACCCTTCCCAGCTCCCTGCGAAATCGCTTCCTAGCCGACGAGATTGACCGGTTGCCGGATCCATTGCGTACAGACGCCCCTGCACATCCTGATAGGGTCCCTCTGCTGAGCCGGAAGCGGCGGGAACCATAAAGTAGAGAGCCTTGCTGTAGCGGCTCCAGCGAAGCTCCGCCTCATACGCCTGGTTATGCGTGAGCTGGCGTGGAGTTGCGTCCGTCACATCCTGCGGCACGGAAAAGATTTCATAATCCGCCGGATTTTCCTGGCGATTCAACACCGAGCGGCTTTCAAAGGCCAATGTTTTGCCGTCCGGCGAGGCTGCCATCTCCATGATGGCAAGAGGGCTTTGCGCTACCACGGTCGCATCCACAGGTAAAGGTAGCTTTTTTCCCGCGTCCGGCTTGGCTGTGGCATCCGAAGCAAGCAAATGCCGGGGTCGCGGAAGCGCATTGGAGATCGCCACTCGGAGGATATCATCGCCTCGGCGTTGATCGCGCCAGCGGACGGTATCTTTCCATGCCTGCGTTTTCGCCTGCTCCTCGTCGGTTGAAATTGGCTGCTGCGTGGCAAAAAGAATTGCCTTTCCATCGCCGGACCACGTGTAAGCGTCCACACTCAAACGCTCTCGATAGAGGGGAAACGCGCCGCCCCCGTTCACCGGAATGATCCAGACACGCTCGACGGCGTCCCTCGCCGCCTCGCCGTCCTGGGTCAACGGACGATTAGAGAGAAATGCGATGAACTTGCCATCTGGAGAATAGTGCGGGGCACTGTCGTGCCCGGTTGTGGTCAGCGGCGTCAGCGAATTGTCATTCGCGCGCCACATCCAAAGATCGTCACGAAAGCGATTCTGCTTCCAGTCCGCCCGCTCCGTGCCGATGACCGCGGTGCTCCCATCCGGAGCCAGCGCCAGGCCGTTGATTTCGACATAGCTGAAGAATTCGTCGAGGCTGATGGGCGGCTTAGTCTGAGCAAGACAATCAATGCTGCAGAGTGCAATCACGCTGAACGATAAAAGACCTGCAAAAAATAAGCGGAAATTGGAAACGTTTTTATGGGGTGTCATGCGAGTGGAAAAAATCCTATCACAGCGCGGACAAATCATCTGATCAAGCCGGGGCAACACTACTTGCCGAAATTTCTGGAAGTTCTCTCTGTCCGCAAAAAACGCGAGAGATTCCGCGCAATATCCGTGCGATCGGAAATGTACCGTCATCGTTGCGAAAGAAAATCTCGCCGGTTCGCCGCGCTGGCGGACGATAATACCAGCGCGCGAGAAGCGACAGATGCTCGGCTATTTGATCGGGGGGGAATTTATTGGTACGCGATTCTGTGTCCAACTCGTCGATTACAGCTTGTAGCCACTCCTCCAAATGGCCGCGCGGTGCCCTGCCCTGGACAGGCGTTGCCACCACGGAAGAAACGAGCGGCGTTTCCAGCGGCGTGGGTTCCAGCAGTGTTGGATGCGCAAACAGAGACGTCGAGCCCGCGCGCTCGTTGGGATGACGCATCCCCTCCACGGAATAGAAACCGGGGCCGAGAATTCTGCCGGCGCGAAGCAGAAAAATTTCGACTCCCTGAGCTTCGCAGCGAAGCGCGCGATCGGACAACTTCTCTGCGGGCGCAGGGCCCGGTGCAAGCTGCACCTCAGTCTCAACAGCAGGCTGGACAATAATCGCGTTCAACTGCGCGAGCGGATGGACGATCGGCGCGGTCTGCTGCGTGACAGCCTTTATCTTTTGTACGCGCTGATGAAGGCGGGCGGCCTTTTCGAAATCGAGTTCGGCGGAGGCCGCTTCCCGCTCGCGCTCGTCTTCCGCGATCGTCAGTGCGCCGCGCGAAGCAAAATAATCCTGCACCCGCCGCGCTTCCTCGGCGTATCGCTCATCCGTGCAGCCTTTGAAACATGGCGCGAGACACATTTTCATTTCCGAGTAGATGCAGCCGGGAAAAGCCGGATCGGGATGAAGCTCCTCCGTGCAGCGCCGCAGTTCAAAGAAATTCAAAGAGTCTTCAAGGAAGCGCTCCGCTGCCGCGCGCGAAGAGAACGGCCCGTAGGTTGTGGCCATCGCGCGCTGGGCAACTCGATTGGTCACGTACACGCGCGGATAAGCGTTCTCCGCAGCGAACCGCAACAGCGCAGGCGGCCGCAATCGTAAACGGTCTCGCGCGCGCGTTCCGCAAAATTCTCGCGTGGCCTGCACCAGCAGCAGCGACGTGGCAAACTGCGAGCCGACTTCAGAGTATGTAAGCCGCGATATCTTCCCGGCCAGATGCAGTCGCTTGTCGCCCGCAGCCGCCGGCGCGAGCAGCCGATGCATGCGCCGCCTCAGGTTTGCTGTTTTGGAAATGTATGGCTCGTCCCGCGCATCCCGACCAAAAAGTGCAAAGACCGCGGCGCGTTCCGGCAACGCTTCGATCCACGCTCCGAGGTCGTCCTCGGGTACGGAAAAGGAGTGCTCCAACACAACTCAATTTTAGTCCGCAGGACGTACGGCTCACTCGCTCTTGCTGGAAGAACCGGAATTGCCGCCAGCGGGCGAAGTCGGCGCAGCGCCGCTGCCGCCGGAGGATCCTCCGGCGGCAGCGGCGGCCTTCGATGCAGCGGAATCTTTTGTCGATTCCGCTTTGATGTCGGTTGCGGTTTCCGACTTACCGTCCGATTTGCTTTCCGATGCGCCGTCCGGAGAATCGGAAGACTTGGTCTTTCCGCCGGACTTCGCGTAATCGTTCACATACCAGCCGGCGCCTTTGAACTGGATCGCCGGGGCTGAGATCACCCGCTCCAGTTCGCCGCCGCACTTCGGGCAAGCCTTTTCGTGAGGCGCGCTAAAACTCTGGATCTTCTCCATGCGCTGCCGGCACTGTTTGCATTGGTATTCGTATAACGGCATAAACAAATTCCTCGTCCCAGGTGCTGCACAAAAGATCGTAGCGGAAGCTGATTTGGATGCGTCTCTATTTGAGCTTTACCAGCCGGACACTGGCAATCTCCTCCAGCTTGCTGAGTGCTCCTAGCGCTTTTTCTATCTGTTCCTGCGGCGTATGTGCATCCACGTGGACGACAGCCAACGCCTGGCGATCGCCATTTCCGTCGTTCTTCTCCGCCCGTCCAAGCGCGAAATTGGCAATATTGACCGCGTGTTCGCCCAGGATGGTTCCAATGCGCCCGATCACGCCGGGGACGTCCTGATTGCGGATGAACAGCAGCGTCCCATCGAGCGGGGCTTCAATATCGATGCCATCGCAGTTCAAAAGCCGCGGAAATTTTCCATGCAGCACCGTGCCGCTGGCTGTCATACTCCGCTGATCGGTGCGCTGCCCGCTGTGCAGGGTAAGTTTGAGCGCGCTTCCCGCCCCGCTGGGCGTGGCCTCGTTGTTTTCCTCATGGACATGAATGCCCTGTCCTGCTGCAATTGCCGAGGCGTTGATGCGATTGGCGTGTCCGGAGCTCCCCAGAATGCCGCAGAGCGCCGCATTGCGGATCATCTCCGTCCGCATGTCGGCCATCGCGCCGGAGTATGCGATGTGAATGCTTTCTATATTGCCGTCAAAGGTAGCGGCGAGAAATTTCCCCAGCCGCTCGCCGAGTTCGACGTAAGGCGCGAGCGCTGTGTACTCCTCGTAGGAAAGCGACGGGAAGTTGACGGCGTTCTGCGCGACGCCCGTCGTCAGGTATGCGAGCACCTGCTCCGCGATCTGAATGCCGACCGCCTCCTGCGCCTCCGCCGTCGATCCGGCGATATGAGGAGTCAGAATCACATTGTCCATTTCAAAGAATGGCGAATCCTTTAATGGCTCCTTGCGGAAGACGTCGAGCGCCGCGCCAGCCACCTGTCCGCTCTTTAATGCCGCGGCTAGGTCCTCTTCGACCACCAGCTCTCCGCGCGCGCAATTGATGACGCGAACACCTTTTTTCATGCCGGCCAGGCTCTTGGCGTTCAGCATTCCCTCCGTCTCCCGCGTTAAGCCCATGTGCAGCGTCACGTAATCCGACTCGCGAAGAACTTCGTCAAGCGAAGTGAGGCGTGCGCCGTACTCGCGGGCGATTGCCGCGCGCTCCTTCGGCTTGGCCGACACAAACGGGTCATGGCCGATCAGTTCCATGCCGAAGCTGCGTGCGCGGCGCGCCACTTCCAAGCCGATGCGGCCCATCCCGATGATGCCGAGGGTCTTGCCGCGCAATTCCGTTCCCTGCAGCGATTTCTTCTCCCAGTGTCCTTCATGCATGGTGGCGTTTGCCTTGGGCAACATACGCGCCAGATCAATCATTAGCGCCATGGCCAGTTCGGCGACGGCAACGGCGTTTCCGCCGGGAGTGTTCATCACCACAATGCCGTTCCGTGTCGCGGCGTCCGTGTCGATGTTATCGACACCCACGCCGGCGCGGCCAATGACGCGCAGCTTGGGAGCGCTCTCGAGCAGGTTCGCGTCCACCTGCACACCGGAGCGGACGATCAAGGCGTCTGCGTCTGCCAGTTCAGCGGGCAGACCGTTTTTGATCTGCTCGTGGGTGACGATTCTGAAGTCGGTGGCGTTGGAAAAAACGGCAATCGTCGCCGGAGATACTTTCTCTGCGAGAACAACTTTCATCGGTATTATTCTTCCTGTCGTTTACTGCGGCATGTCCAACCGATACTGCGAATGGATTACAGATGGAATTTGGGAGAGGCTACGCCAGCACACGTTGGGCCGCTGCCAGTGCGTCTCCGAGCTTAAATGAGGACGCAGGCAGAGAACGCTTCGTAACCTGTTCCAGCGCGCCCAGCAGCGCCAACGTGTCCAGCGGATCGAAGAAGCCAAGATGGGCGATGCGGAAAATCTGGCCCTTCATTTCCCCCTGTCCATTGGTGACGGTCACGCCAAAGCGGCTCTTCAGCTCTTTCACGATCACGCCGGAATCCACCCCATCGGGCGGCAACACCGCAGTGACAGCCGCGGCCGGCGCGGCCGGCGCAAACAGACTCATGCCGAGCGCAGGAACCGCGGCACGCGTCATGGCGGCGCAGGTTTCGGCATTCTCGACGAGCATCACCCGCCCCCGAGCGAGGTCGCCGTCAGCCTGCGCGGCAATATAGTCCAGCGCTGCTCCCAATGCGGCGATCAGGGCAACCCCTGGCGTATACGCCGACTCGCCTTTCGCGGCGGACTTTCTCTCTTTGCGCAGGTCGAAGTAATAGCGTGGATTTTTGGTGGTCTCCATCCGCTTCCATGCGCGCTCGCTGGCCGCGAGATAGGCCAGACCGGGAGGAATCATCACTGCTTTTTGCGATCCACCGATGAGGATGTCTACTCCCCAAGCGTCCATGTCCAGATGCGTCGTGCCTAATCCGGTGATCGCGTCGGCGACCAGCAATGCCTCGCTGCCCTTGGAGCGAAGCATCTCCGCAATTCCTTTTACATCGTGGCGCACACCCGTTGAGGTCTCCGTCGCCTGCATAAAGACCACGCGGGTGTCCTCGCGCAGCGCCGCTTTGATAGCTTCCATTGAAAACGTCTGGCCATAGGGAGCGCTGACGACATCCGGCAGGCAGCCGAACGCCTTGGCGAGACCCGTCCAGCGCTCGCCGAATTTGCCGGCTGTCAGCACCAGCACGCGATCGCCGGGCGATGTCAGGTTCGCGACAGACGCTTCCATGGCGCCGGTGCCGGAACTGGTCAGCAGCACAACATCATTCTGCGTGCCGACAAATGCTTTGAGCTGGCCGAGCACGCGCTGATAGAGAGCGCGAAATTCCGGGGTGCGGTGATGCAAATCGGCGGCGGCCATAGCGAACTGCGCCGCCGGCAGCAAAGGCGTAGGGCCGGGAGTAAAGAGACGGATCTTTCTGAAGGTATCCTGTGGCATGGTTTGATTTTACTGAAGGGACCGAAGTTCCGCTGGCCTTCTATACTGAAGGCTCGAATTTCTTCAGCAGAGGGCGGTGGCGACGTGAGCTTGACTGAAAAAGTGCAGCAGGACCTGGTGGCGGCAATGAAAGCGCGGGACGCAGATCGGCTGTCCACATTGCGCATGATGAAGACCGCTCTGAAAAACAAGGAAATCGACAAGCGAGCGGCCCTTACCGAGCCGGAGGCTGCACAGGTCCTGATCACCATGGTCAAGCAGCGGCGCGATTCCATTGAACAGTTCACCAAAGGCAATCGCAAGGATTTGGCCGACAAGGAAGCCGCCGAGATTCCGATTATCGAAAGTTATCTGCCAAAAGGTGCAGGAGAGGACCAAATTCGCGGCATGGTCGAAGCCGCGATCTCAGAGATGTCCGGGAACGGACAGCGCCCCACGTCCAAGGACATGGGCAGCGTGATGAAAGCGGTGCAGGCGAAGATTCAAGACGCCGGCTTGCGCGCCGAGGGCAAGCAGGTCAGCGAACTGGTGAAGGCTGCGCTAAGTTCTTCCTAAAGCGTGTTTTCATAAACAATAAAGCGTCAGCGATACAATTCAAGCGAATCATATCCGAATACGGAGATTCCCGATGAAAAGGCTGCTTAATAGAGCTCCTTTTCTTGTGCTCCTGTGCCTGACGATGCTTTTCAGCGCTGCAGGCTCGGCGCAAGAAGCTGTTCAAAGCTCGCTGCCCCGTCAGGGCCCAGCCGATATACAGGCACCGAATCCCAAGGGAGGCGATCCGAAACCCTTGGATGCCGAAAGGGGTATTCTCGCAGCATTCGACAAATATGAAGTCGTTGGAATGAGCGCGGCGCATGGCAACAAGGATCTCGACGATTTTATTCTCCACCTCATCCGCAATCCTGCCTTTCCAGACAAGGTCAACGTGATCGCCGTGGAATGCGGCAATTCGCTCTATCAGCCCACCCTTGACCGATACATTGCGGGCAACGACATCTCGTTGCCGGAAGCGCGGAAGGTTTGGCGCAACACCACCCAGACCATGTGCGGCTTGTCCGGCTTCTACGAGGAGTTTTTTTTCCTGGTTCGCAGAATCAACCAAACGCTGCCGCCGGAGAAGAAGCTACGCGTGCTGGCGTGCGACCCGCCCATTGACTGGAGCAAAATCAAGAGTCCTGCCGACTATGGGCGCGGACAATACCTGAACCGGGACCCTAGCATTGCCGCTGTGATGGAAAAGGAGGTGCTCTCGAAACATCGTAAGGCGCTGATGCTCTTTGGCACGGCACATCTTTTTCACGTGGGGAACACGGCTGTCGGGATCTATGAGAAGGATTATCCGGGTGTGACCCTGGTGATTGCCGATCACACGGGATTCGGTAATTGGGGCCCTATGGAGAAATATAACAACGAGTTTGAGGCACGCATGGCGTCCTGGCCGGTTCCGTCGCTTGTGCCGGAAATCCATGGCACCTGGCTGGCAGATTTACTGGACATGTCTCACAGTACGGGGACCATTTTCTTCGGGCCGGCAGATAGAGGCAAGCTTCCGATGGGTCCGGCTCCGACGAAAGGTACATTCTCAGGAACCCCGGTCGAGGCGGAAGCTCCGTTCTCGAAAATGGTGGATGCTTATCTCTATCTTGGCCCCAGGGATTTGTTGTTGAATGAACCAACACCGGCGGAAATTGTCCTGGACAAGGATTACATGGCCGAACTCCAGCGAAGAGCAGCGATCCTTGGAGCAGGGCCGATGGCAGACGAGGCCAACCCGAGGAAAATTTTCGACCGTGATGCCAACCCGTTCTTTTACGACCCTGACGAACTCAGAAAATTCATGCGACCGCTCGGCTCTAATTCGTCGCTGTCGGGCAAGGAGAAATAAGGCCAAACTCACTCCAAAGCCTGAACAACGCCGGTAACCAGACTGCTCACCCATCAATAGCTACTATCGCTGCTCCATAACAGAAGCTCATCAGGGAACGCGCCTCATTCGTAAGTGCCTGACATGAGGCCGAACCTATTTATGAACTACGCTGTATAGAAGCGATCTGGCTCCGTTGACATCCAAGAAAAACTGGAAGATTGTCATGCTGGGCGGAACAAAATACAGCTCAAGACAACGAGACCTTAAACTCGCCGTAAGATCCAGGGGCATCTGAATTACGCCCCGGAATCCAGTTCGCTCTCGGAGATTGCCTCGATCGTCTCTGCATTCACATCCCACGATTTCAGCAGCGGGAAGATGGTTCCCAGCGAAAACCCGGCGCGCACCAGGGACCGAACGACGCGCGCTGTCTCCTTGTCGTTTGTGGGCTTGCGAAGCCGTTTTCGCTCAATGTAACGTCGCGCGAGGTCTGCCTCGGGAAGGTCCGCATAGGCCGCATCGAGAGTTGTCCCGACGATTTCGCCATGCACGCCACGCTGAAGAAGGTCCTGCTGTACCCTCCTGCGTCCAAATTTTTCGTTCTCCTGGCGCATCCGGGTGTAGTCGGCAGCATAGCGGGCATCGTTCAGATATTTGTTCTCCACCAGCCGCGCCACCACGGCGGCCATTTTTGCTTCGCCGGATTCGCCCGGTTCCACCCGACGGCGCATCAGCCGCTTCAACTCGGCCACGGTACGCATCTTGCGCCCGAGACTGTGCACTGCGTATGCGTAGAGCGCCGCTTCATCGAGCGGCTGCCTTTCCCGCGTCGCGCGCCTTTTCCCCGGGTTGAAACTTCCCCGAAATGCCATTTTCTTTCAAAGAGGAGTAAGCTTTTCCTGCTGTGATCGTATCGCGGAATCTGGTGCGGAACAGCGCAAGCGCATTCCTCGAACGGTCCGACCGCTTCATTCTCAAAGGGCGTGTTGACTACTCGTGAACATTCATTGCGGATTTCACCGGCAAGCATCCTTCCACATCGTCCCGCCGTCTATGGTGGATGAGGAAGGCGGCGGAACTCTCAATTGGTTCGAGCGCGCTCCGAGGCCAGCTGTGATTTCTTCCCGATTGACCTTTGGCTCCGCACAGCGCGTGTGCGCGCGCTTCGGTATTCTTTGTGTCAAGACGCCGCCAGGCAAAAGTCAATTCGCGAATTTCCGGCATCTCACATTTTTCTCCGCGATTCTCTGCGCAGCCCTTTGGATTGGCCTGCCTGCCAGAGCGCAATCCGGCATCGCTCAGCCAGGCATGGCTCAATCCAAAACACAAACCCCAGTAGTCGGCCCGCAGGCGTTCACTCCTGCGCCCCTGGACTCCGGATTTGGCCCGCTCGATCCTTCTCGGCCTACTGGAATTACGCCACACCAGATTGTGATCCGGTTTGCCGCCAAGGAGAGCCAATTCAAGCGGGCGCTCGATAACTACACCTATCGGCGCACCGTAAAGATGGACACGTTCGACGACCAGGGCAATGTCGATGGTCAATATCTACAGGTCGATGACATTATTTTCAGCCCGACCGGCCGGAAATACGAGAAAGTAATCTACGCACCGGAAAACACGCTGACCCGCATCGCAATGAGCCCAGCCGACTTCGACGACATCGAGCATCGCCTCCCCTTTACCCTGACGACGGAAGATATTGGCCTCTACCGCGTGAACTACGTGGGCAAGCAGCGCATCGACCAGGTGGCGACCTACGTCTTCGACGTGACACCGAAGCAGATGGAAAAAGACCGGCGATATTTTTCGGGTCGTATCTGGGTGGATGCCCGGGACTTTCAGATCGTGGTCACTAACGGGAAAAACATTCCGGACGACACCAGGCCAGGGCAGGAAGACCTTTCCGTTCCCTTCACCACCTATCGCCAGCAAATCGATGGGAAATATTGGTTCCCCGTCTACACCAAGGCGGAAGGCATTCTGCACTTCAAAAACTGCAAAGAATGTCTGCCCAACGATATTCCGCTGAAAGAGATCGTGAAGTATCAGGATTACAAGCGGTTCGGCAGCGATGCCCGCATTCTCTACAACAGCCTGGCGCTCGCCGACGGGCCGATGCAGCCTTCATCTCACACTGACCAATCGGGTGCAGCGCAAGCCGCGAGCGTGCGCGCCGCATCCGCACGGCCGTCTCAGCCGAGTTCCACGACGCCACGCGCACTGAAGGAATAGAAGCGGTCTGGTTCTGCCGAACATTCCCTCAATCGGCAATGTCCTACCGGACAATCGATGTGCCGACTGATTCTTTTGTTGGTCCTTTCGCGGCCTTCGAATCCTGAAATCGCCGCATGGAGGCGGTGATGGCTTCCCGCGCCAGCGAAGCGTCGCGCCAGCCCTTCACCTCTACCCGCTTGCCCTCCAGGTCTTTATAGATCGCGAAGAAATGGGTGATTTCCCGCAGCATATGGGGATAGATTTCCGTGTAATTCCACACGTCCGCGTAACGTGGATTGCTGCGGCCAACGGCCAGTATCTTTTCGTCAGGAATGCCCTGATCCAGCATCTGCAAGATGCCGATGGGGCGAACGTCCATCACGCATCCGGGAAAACTGGGCGAGTCGACCAGCACCAGAACGTCGATCGGGTCGCCGTCTTCGCTGAGCGTGCTCGGAACAAATCCGTAGTCGCCGGGATAGTGCACCGGCGAATAGAGATTGCGATCCAGCCGAAAAACGTGGAGCGTCTTGTCGTACTCATACTTGTTCACGCCACCCTCGGGAATCTCAATGACTGCGTGAATCACCTCCGGCGCCTTTTGCCCGGTGGGTAGTTCCAGATAATTCGTCATGCAATTTTTCCTGACCGCTGGCGGCCGCTCGAAACCGGCCAGCCAACTCCGTATAATCAGCTACGATGAAGGCCCATGTCTACGTGATGCTCCGCAAGACCGTGCTCGACCCGCAAGGGCAGACCATCCACAAGGCGCTGAACAAAATGGAATATCGCGGCGTGGAGGATGTTCGCCAGGGCAAATACTTTGTGCTCACCCTCGGCGACTCACTTGCCATTCCGGAGGCGCAGCGCGAAGTGGAGCGCATCGCCCGCGAAGTGCTTGTCAACCCCGTAATTGAAGAGTACACGTACCGGCTGGAGCCATAATCGGCTTTATGCCGGATCGACAGACCAATTTCCACCGGTTTCGGAAGGCAACCATACCAACTTGTCGGATGAGCGTAATTTGGGGTGTTGACAGAAAAGAACGGACAGCTTAGGGTACTTGCCGAAGTCAGTTCCACCTTGAAAGTCGCGGGTCTCTGACTTCGGGGGATCGTTATGTCTGAACCAATGGATGAAGCGAAATTGCACGAGTTTGTGATGAAGGCTGTGGGAGAGATGGGAGCCGCCATGAATGCGGCTCTCATCCTGGTGGGCGATAAGCTCGGCCTGTACAAAGGCATGGCTGGCGCAGGCCCGATGACTCCGGCGGAACTGGCCGCGAAAACCGGGACGCATGAACGGTACGTGCGCGAATGGCTGGCAGCGCAGGCGGCCGGCGGATTCGTCACCTACGATGCGGCCACGGAGCGATACACTTTGCCGCCGGAGCAGGCCTTCGCCATGGCCGACGAGAGCAGCCCGGTATTTCTTCCCGGATTTTTCGAAATCATCGAGGCCTGCGTCAAGGATGTTCCGAAGATTACTGAGGCCTTTCGCACCGGCAAGGGTGTGGGCTGGCACGAGCACGATGCATGCCTGTTTACCGGCACGGAGCGCTTCTTCCGCCCGAACTATCGTGCCCACCTGATTACGGAGTGGATTCCAGCGCTCAGCGATACGGAAGCAAAACTGAAAGCCGGAGCAAAGGTGGCGGATGTCGGCTGCGGTCTGGGAACTTCCACCGTGCTGATGGCGCAGGCATATCCGAAGTCCACCTTCATAGGATTCGATTATCATCCGCAGTCGATCGAGTTGGCCCGCGAATCGGCGGAGAAGGCGGGCGTCTCGCACCGGGTGAAGTTTGAGGTCGCCAAGGCCAAGGATTTTCCCGGCACGACGTACGACCTCGTCGCTTTCTTTGATTGCCTGCACGATATGGGCGATCCTGAGGGCGCGGCGCGGCACGTGTTTCAGTCGCTGAATCCGAATGGCACCTGGATGATCGTTGAGCCTTTCGCACACGACAAGCTGGAAGACAATCTGAATCCGATTGGACGGGTTTTTTACGGAGCTTCCACCATGCTCTGCACCCCGGCTTCGCTCTCCCAGGAGGTCGGTCTTGGGCTTGGCGCGCAGGCGGGCGAAAGCCGCCTGTCGAAGGTCATGAAGTCCGCCGGATTCACCCACGTTCGCCGCGCCGCGGAAACGCCGTTCAACATCGTTTACGAAGCCCGGGCTTGAAGGTCATGTCTCGTCCCTGAATTCTGTAGTTATGCAGGAGGTACCAACCGGCCACAAACTCTTTGCGCACACGTACAATTGTGAGACCATGTGCGGCATTGTTGGATATGTAGGCGGCAAGGACCCCGTCCCTGTCATCCTGGAAGGTCTGCGTCGGCTGGAGTACCGCGGGTACGATTCCGCGGGCATTGCGGTGGCCGGCGGCAGCAACGGCCTGGAATTGCGGCGCGCCCCGGGAAAGCTGAAAAATCTGGAAGAAGTGCTGCGGCAGCAACCGCTGCAAGGAAAATACGGCATCGGCCATACCCGATGGGCCACGCACGGCCGCCCCACCGAAGAGAATGCGCATCCGCACCGCGACTGCACCGGGCGCCTGGTCGTCGTTCACAACGGGATCGTGGAAAACTATCTGCAACTGAAGCACCGCCTGCAGGCAGAGGGCCACACATTTGTAACCGAAACAGATACAGAAGTCATCGCGCACCTGATTGAGGCGGAACTGTCCTCATCGAACAGCAATGGCATATCGCTGGAAGATGCCGTGCGGCGCGCGATCCGGCACTTGACTGGCGCGTTCGCCATCGGCGTCGTCTCCGCCGATCATCCGCAGAAGATTGTCGCAGCGCGCAGCGGACCGCCCGCCATCGTCGGCCTGGGCGACGGCGAATACTTCATTGCCTCCGATGTTCCCGGCATCCTGCATCACACCCGCAACCTGTATTTTCTTGCCGACGGCGATATGGCAGTCCTGACGCTGGAAGGCGTGACTCTGACAGATTTTGAAGGCAATCCGATTGAGCGCAAAGTGCAGCGCATCCTGTGGGACCCGATCCAGGCGGAAAAGGGCGGCTACAAGCATTTCATGCTCAAGGAAATTTTTGAGCAAGGGCGGGCCGTGCGCGACACCACGCTGGGGCGCGTCTCGCTGGAAACCGGGAAGGTTTTTCTGGATGAGATGGACATCACGGAAGCGGAATTTCACGCGGCGACCAAGATCAACATCGCAGCCTGTGGAACGAGTTGGCACGCCGGCCTGGTCGGCAAATACATGATCGAACGACTGGCGCGCCTGCCGGTCGAAGTGGACTATGCCAGCGAATATCGCTACCGCGACCCGATCGCCGATCCCAAAGCGATCGGGTTGCTGATTACGCAGTCCGGCGAAACTGCCGATACCATCGCCGCGCAGCGCGAGATTGCGTCGAAAGGCTCGAGGACACTAGCAATCTGCAATGTGGTCGGCGCGGCGATAGCGCGCGAAGCCAATGGGGCTATCTACACTCATGCCGGGCCGGAGATTGGCGTAGCGTCCACCAAGGCGTTTACCGCGCAACTCACTGCACTATTTATTCTGGCGCTCTATCTGGCGCAGCAGCGCGGAACCGTCGATCCAGCCCAAAGCCTGGCGCTGGTCGAAGAACTCACGCGTATTCCCACGAAGATCAACGACATTCTGAAAAAATCCGATGGCGCTTGCGTTGGGCTGGCCCGCACTTATTCCAACGTAAATGATTTCTTATTTCTGGGCCGCGGCATTCACTATCCGATCGCGCTGGAAGGCGCGCTCAAGCTAAAGGAAATCTCTTATATTCATGCGGAAGGTTATCCGGCTGGAGAAATGAAGCACGGCCCAAACGCGCTGATCGATGAAACGCTGCCGGTGGTGGTGCTCGCGACCAAAGACAACAACGATCCGGAATCGAAATTGCGCTATGAGAAAACACTATCGAATATTCAGGAAGTCACGGCGCGCTCTGGCCAGGTAATCGCGGTGGCCATTGAAGGCGACCACGAGATCGCACAACTGGTAGATCACGTTTTGTATATTCCGCATGCGCCGGAACTGTTGCTGCCATTGCTCGAGGTGGTTCCGCTGCAACTGCTGGCGTATCACATTGCAGTACGCCGAGGCTGCGACGTGGATCAGCCCAGAAATCTCGCCAAATCGGTCACCGTCGAATAGCCGCCTGGGATTGTGCTGCTCGCGCGCCATCTGCCCAGGAATCGAGAACAACCTCGATGAATTTCATTCCTGACCTGTTGCCCTCCTGAACGGTTGCACATTCTTCAGCGCCAGTTTCACGTGTTATTCACGTGCCGGACATTCTGGCAGAATCCGTTTGCGTGACGACGCAACCTGTGCTGCTGCCGCAGGCATCTACAAAGACACGCTTTTGCCATTTAGATACAAGGCAACACAATCACTCATTCGTGTAAGGCAGGTTTTTTGCGATGTTAAACAACACGTCGGCTGCACAAAATGGCGCCGGAGGAATTCGTCTCAGGATCGCCGTGATTGGCTCCGGATATGTGGGACTCGTCGTGGCAGCCTGCTTCGCGGAGATTGGGCACGCCGTGGTATGCGTCGACAGCGACGCAGAGAAAATCGCCGCGCTCCAATCAGGCCATGTTCCGATCCATGAGGACCTGCTTCCAGAACTGCTGGAAAGACATCGCGGAAAGCGACTGACCTTTACCACCTCAATGCATGATGCCGTAAAAAATTCTGCGGTCATCGTGATTGCAGTGGGCACTCCATCGCTGGAAAGCGGCGAAGCGGACCTGACTTGCGTGGAGCAAGCGGCCTATGAAGTGGCGCAATCCGTCGACAGCTACAAAGTGATCGTGGAAAAAAGCACCGTTCCGGTTGCCACCAGCGAGTCGATCTCGCAGATCATGATCGAACGCGGAGTTCCGCGTAAGAACTTTGAAGTTGTGTCCAATCCGGAGTTTCTCCGTGAGGGAACGGCAGTCATCAATTTTCTGCACCCGGACCGCATCGTTGTGGGAACCCATAGCGATCGAGCGTATCAGGTTTTGGAACGCGTTTATCAGCCGTTGACATCGGGCACATATTTTGAGTCCCCATCCGGCATCCCCGGACCAAGGTCCACGGCTTTCCCAGCGCCGATGCTGAGGACAAGTGCGAAGAGCGGAGAATTAATCAAGCAGGCGTCAAACGCATTTCTTGCAATGAAGATCAGCTTTATCAACTCTGTAGCCAACATCTGCGAGGCTGTGGATGCCAGCATCACGGAGGTCGCCACGGGCATCGGCATGGACGAGCGCATCGGGCCGCAGTTCCTATCGCCCGGCCTCGGCTACGGCGGCTCGTGTTTCCACAAGGATGTAAAGGCCTTCCGCTCGATCGGCGTCAAGACCGGCGTCGATCTCGGGCTGCTGTATGAGATTCAGCGGATTAACGACGCGCAGCGGTTGTTGTTTTTCAAAAAAGTGCAGACCGCATTGAAGGATCTGTGTGGCAAGAAGCTGGGAGTGCTCGGTCTCGCATTCAAGGGTGGAACCGACGATATCCGAGAGTCTCCGGCGATCCATCTCATACGTTCCTTTTTGGATGAAGGCTGCCTGGTTGTCGCGCATGATCCCGCGGCAACGAAGAATGCGCGCGCTGCGTTGCCCTCGGAGAACCTCACATTCGTGGACAATCCTTATCAGACGATGGACATGGCTGATGCGCTTGTAATTCTTACCGACTGGCCGGAATTCTCTGAGCTCGATCTGCCGGAGATGAAGCGGAGGATGAAGAGGCCTCTTGTGCTGGACGGGAGAAATCTCTTCGACGACAACGAAATGGCGGCGCTCGGCTTCACGTACATCAGCGTAGGCAAACCCTCCAAGCCTGCGCCTTCACCCGCAAGGGCGTTCGTGTCAAAGAGCAAACAGCGCGTGCTGGTGACAGGCGCCGCGGGATTTCTAGGCTCCAATCTGGTCGATGCTCTGATCGCCGAAGGCCACTCGGTCCTCGGGGTCGATAATTTTCTCACTGGCCGACAAAAAAATCTCGACCATCTCCGGACCGAACCACGCTTTGAGCTTCTCGAGCACGACATTACAACAACGTTCGATCCGGGACGCGTCGATTTGGTTTTCAATATGGCCAGTCCGGCCAGTCCGATCGACTATACGGTGCATGGAGTGGAGACCATGCTCGCGGGATCGCTAGGCACCCACAATGTGCTGGACATTGCCCGCAAGTACGACGCGCCATTTCTTCACTGTTCCACTTCAGAGTGCTACGGCGATCCGCTCGTCCACCCGCAGCCGGAGAGCTATTGGGGACATGTCAATCCCATCGGCCCGCGCTCGGTCTACGATGAATCGAAGCGCTTCTCCGAGGCCCTTATCATGGCCTACCATCGCTATTACAATCTCGACACTCGTCTCGTCCGAATTTTCAACACCTATGGACCACGCCTGCAATTAAACGACGGCCGCGTGATTTCCAACTTCCTGCGTCAGGCATTGTCGGGAGAAAACTTGACCGTTTACGGCGACGGAAGCCAGACCCGGAGCTTCTGCTATGTGTCCGACCAGATTGACGGGTTGATGCGCCTCATGGCCTCCGGAGAGACGGACCCGGTGAATATAGGCAATCCGGAAGAGTTCACGATTCTCGAGTGCGCGAAACAGGTGCTCGCCGCGACTGGCGCAAAAAGCAAAATTGTATTCCGCCCGCTCCCGCAAGACGATCCAAAACAGCGCTGCCCAGACATAACTCGCGCCAGAGAAATTCTGGGGTGGGAGCCTAAGGTGAATCTGGCCTCCGGCCTGCAACTTTCCATCCCGTGGTTCCGAGAGATTCTTTCCACGACGCCTGCTCCTGTTGAAAAGTTGCCGACGGCCGTGGCAGAGACCGCCGCGATGCTGGAACGTCCGATCGCCTCCTGACAGCGCAGCGAATCAGCTTTCTCCACGGCCATATCGATCGAGAATGCGACCGCTCGATATGGCCGGAATGCGTTTGCACTTGTATCCTTATCCAGTGAAAAACATCTTTCGTAGTTTCCCTCTGAATCTTTCTCAGCCCCTGGTTCTTTCCTTCGCACTCGCTGCCGTTGGCGCCGGAGTTTCGCCAGTTCATGCCTTCGCGCAGAGCGGCTCGCAACCGTCGTCTTCTTCGCCCAATTCGCCTGCACTTTCCAACCTCGCATTAGTGCCGATGCCGCGCGAAGTCCACCAGCGCGCGCTTCTCCTGCTCTATCACGGTGTCGGCGTATCCACACCCAGCCGGGACGCGGAAGATCGATTCGCCGTCGAAGATTTAGTGCGTGGACTGAAGACGCGCGGCGTCGATGCGCGGGAAGGTCAGAGGGGCCAGGTGAAAGTTATTCTCCTGCGGCAGGAGACGAAAAAGGCGAAGGACATTTTGGCGCGCGCCAATGTCATCTTCGATCCCGCGATGCATGACGAAGGGTATGTTCTGCTGACGAAGGGAAATAAATGTTACGACATCGCGGCGACCGGAGCGGGCCTGTTCTACGGCGCGCAGACGATCAAGCAGTTGGTGGTGCGGAGACAGTCCGGTCTTGACTCGAAGCCGGTCCTGCAAGGTGTCCTGATCCGCGACTGGCCTGCGATGAAATACCGCGGCATGGACGACGATTTATCGCGCGGCCCTTTTCCTACGCTGAAATTCCAGGAGCATCAAATCCGCGTCTTCTCCGAGTACAAGATCAACATTTACTCGCCGTATTTTGAGAACACGCTAGCCTACGCGTCGAACCCGCTGCCGGCGCTCCCGGGAGGCGCGATGACGCGCTCCGATGTCGAGACCCTGGTGCGCTATGCCCAGCAGTATCACGTCACCATCATTCCGGAGCAGGAGGCCTTTGGGCATCTGCACCACACGCTGATGTACGACACGTATTCGCAGTTGGCGGAGACGCCGCACGGCGCGGTGCTCGCTCCCGGCCAGCCGGGTTCGATTGAACTCATCAAGCAGTGGTTCACGGAGATCGCAGCGATGTTTCCCGGACCGTTCATCCACATCGGCGCGGACGAAACGGTGGACCTGGGCCGCGGCCAGACCAAAGCGCTGGTCAAGCAACAGGGATTGGGCAAGGTCTACATGGACTTTCTCATCCGGATATACAACGCCCTGCAGCCGCTGCATAAAAAGATTCTGTTCTGGGGCGACATTGCCATGAACGACCCAGCGGAGGTGAAGACACTGCCCAAGGACATGATCGCTGTCGCCTGGGTCTACAGCCCGGAGCCGGAGGGCTATGACAAATGGCTGCAGCCGTTCATCGACGCTGGATTGGAAACCTGGGTCGCGCCCGGCGTGAGCAACTGGAGCCGCGTATACCCGGACAACAATGAAGCACTGCTGAACATTCAGCGCTTCATTGCCGACGGTCAGCGCCTGGGATCGACCGGCGAACTGAACACGGCGTGGAACGACGATGGAGAAGGTTTGTTCAACCAGGACTGGTACGGCGTATTGTTCGGTGCGGCGGCAGGCTGGCAGCCAGGATCGAGCAGCATTCCGCAGTTTCAGAACAGTTTTGGGCAAGTCTTTCACGGCGACACGACAGGAAAAATCAACGAGGCGCAGATGGATTTGATGGCGGCGCAAAAGACGCTGGAGGACACCGGCCTGCATTATTCGAGCGACCGTCTGTTCTGGGTTGATCCGTGGAGCGCAGAAGGACAGCGAATCTCCGCAAAGCTGCTGCCGGTCGCACATGCACTGCGCCTGGAGGTGGAGCAGGCGATCATCCTGATGGACGAGGCGCGTGCTGCGGGTCCATTACGAGAGACGGATGCGCTGGACGCCATGGAGATGGGTGCGCGCCGGATGGACTTTATCGGATTCAAGTTCGAGACAGCGCAGCAGATCGCCGACGAGTATTACCAGGCCTATCAAGCGCAGAGCGATCCGGCGGCGATGCGTTCCGCCATCCACGGCATGTATAAAATCTCCGGCGCGAACGGCCAGTGCCAGGATATGCGGGACGGCTACGGCCTGACACGCGATCTCTACCGACAAGCGTGGCTCAAGGAAAACCGCCCATACTGGCTGGACAACGTGTCGGCGCAATACGATATGGCGATGCAGCTCTGGATTCGGCGCGGCACGCGGTTCGACGAACTCAGGGGCGATTGGCACCGCACGCACATCCTTCCCAAGCCGGAAGATGTCGGACTTCCTCCGATTCCGGCTACACCGCCGGCGCAGCCCGCGCCGCCACCTGCGCCGGCCAGTTAAATTCGAGGCCGCAGGGTCCGTCAGGGAGCCATTCAGCATCGGAGCAACTTGTTTGTGCCCGGCTCCATCTATGCGTATGTCTGTTCGAAAGCGGAGAGGCAAACGAGGTTTTCCACAAATTGCCAGCCTCGGAAGTGTGCCTTATAGTCAAATTTTGTAAAGGAATCGCTACGAGTCGTTTGCCGGTTCAAGGCTGGCGGTTGAAATTGGCCGGACTGATCCCAGGCACGGTTGCTGGCGTTATGAGCTTCTCTCGAACGCCTCCTTTTTATACCCAACTCATTTCTTGAGACTCCGACGATGCCAGTTCGGCGGTCATCTGATCAAGGCCTTTTGGCCCGTCGATGGATCGCCTATTGAAGGAGGCTTCTGTGAAAACCCGCCCGATCCATTCCCTGGTTTGCGTTCTATGTCTCGGCCTCTGCATTCCCGTCGCCGCTCTGGCACAAGTTAACGTCACCACCTGGCACAACGATGGCGCGCGCGATGGCGCGAACACCGACGAAACAGTGCTTACACCTGCCAACGTGAGCGCTAGCGGATCGTTCGGCGAGAAATTTTCCGTCACCGTGGACGGCACAGTCACCGCTCAGCCCTTGTATATGTCCGGGCTCCAGATCAATGGCGGCACGCACAACGTGGTTTTTGTCGCTACCGAGCATGACAGCGTGTATGCAATCGACGCCAACAATGGGGCCATTTTGTGGAAGACGAGCTTTCTAGGATCCGGAATGACATCGGTGCCGTCCACTCTCGAAAATTGCCTCGACATCACGCCGGAAATCGGAATTACGGGAACTCCTGTGATCGACCCGAGCACAGATACGCTGTACGTGGTCGACGCCACCATGCCGGGACCCGTCCAGCAATTGCACGCACTAGACATTCTGAACGGAGAGGATAAGTTCGGCGGACCAGTCCCCATATCCGCGTCAGTGCCGGGAATGGGCGCTGGCAGCACGGATGGCATAGTCCCGTTCAATCCCACGGCGCAAAACCAGCGGTCAGGATTGTTGCTGACGAACGGCCACATAGTAATCGCCTGGGGATCTCACTGCGACCACGATACGTTTCACGGGTGGCTCATGTCCTACAACGCCACCACGCTCGCCCAGGAGACAGTGTTCACTAGCACCCCCGACGGCAGCGACGGCGGAATTTGGATGGCCGGCGCGGCGCCAGCCGTAGATGCGAATGGAAACATCTTTTTGGGCACGGGGAATGGCGATTTCGTCAATTACACCAGCAATGAATATGGCGACAGTATTTTGAGAATGCCGCAGCCGGTCGCGGGACAAGCATGGGAACCTGTCGATGGATTCACTCCTTGGGACCAGGACTTTTTTGATGTTCACAATCAGGACATGGGAGACGGCGGCGTTGTCCTGCTTCCGAACCTGCCGACGGCCGCGCAGCATCAGCAGTTGGCAATCGAGGAGGCGAAAGACGACGAGATCATGGTCGTCGACCGGAACGATCTAGGGCATTATTGCACCACATGCTCAACCAACGGCGTTGACACGAATATCGTGCAGGAATTGCACGGACAGCTCCGAGGTGATACCAGCGGAACTCCCGCTTTCTGGAATGGCAATCTTTATTTCGGCAATTCCTCCGATCCGTTGGAGACATTCTCGTTCAACACGACCACCGGCGCGCTATCGTCCACACCGGTCCAGCAAGGAGCGTATGTTTTCGGATCGGATGCGCCCACGCCATCCGTTTCCTCCAATGGCAACGCGGACGGGATCGTATGGGCACTGGATGCGGACAATCCCTCAGGCGAGGCTTTGCTGGCTTACGATGCCACCGATCTCAGCAATCTGCTCTACCAAGCCACAATCAATTCGCCCGGACCCCATTTTGAGGTACCGACTATTGCCAACGGGATGGTCTATGTCGGCTCCCAAAGCACCTTGACGGCGTTTGGACTACTAAGTTCGCAGCCGGTGCTGACGATTACCGCCTCGAACGTAAGCGTTCCTCAAGGGCAGGCGATTCCGGCGCTCACCGGCTATACTGCGACAGGTTTCGTGAATGGCGACAATTCGAGCATACTGAGCGGAACGCCAAACGAAACGACCACCGCCAAGCAGGGCTCCCCGGCTGGCACATACCCCATCGATATCACGCAGGGAAGTCTTACGGCGAACTCGTCGAATAACTACACCTTCCAGTTCGTGAACGGCACGCTGACCGTTACCGGCGGCCAATCGCAGACGATCACGTTCAACGCGCTGCCAAACGTCACCTATGGCGTGGGGGCCATCACGCTCGCGGCGACCGCTTCGTCCGGCCTTCCGGTCAGCTTCGCCGTCACCGGCCCAGCCAGCGTTTCCGGATCCACTTTAAATATCACCGGCGCAGGAACCGTCACGGTTACCGCCTCACAAAGCGGCAACTCCAGCTATGGGCCGGCCACTCCGATTTCGCGGAGCTTCACGGTCTCGCCGGCAGCTTTGACAATCACCGCTGCGAACGTGACCGTGCCCTACAATCAGCCAATTCCGGCGCTGACCGGATATACGCCCTCTGGATTCGTTCATGGCGACACATCGGCGGTACTCAGCGGAACGCCCGCGGAAAGCACGACGGCGACTCAGGGCTCTCCGGCGGGGACGTATCCGATCAGCATCACGAAAAGCACCCTCGCGGCAGCCAACTATACATTTGTGTTTGCCAACGGGACCCTCACCATCAGCCAGACCGTCACCACACCTCCCGTCACGCTGACCTTTTCCGAGAACCCGGTGGCGGCGAACACGCCATTCTCGTATACGGTTGTGGTCGGCAGCGGGACCGCCGGCCAGCCCAATCCCGTGGGAACGATCACGGTGTATGGCTATCTTCCCAATGGGCAATTAGTCAAGGCCGACGGGCCGCATCCGATCGGGACCGCTGGGAGCGCGGGAGTGTCGACGTTGTCCAGCACCATCTCTCCCGGAGTACCGGCGGGACAGTACAGGGTCTATGTGACCTTTACGCCGGCCTCCGGCAGCACGTACACAACAACCAACTCCCCGCAGATCACGGTAACGGCAAAGTAAGCAACTATATTCCCGCGAAATGAACGGAGCAACTTGGTCCGGGGAATGACCATCTAGCCCAACGTGAGGCATGGCTGTAACCGAGCCGCCAGCCACAGACGGTACAGGTGCAACAAACACGCTGGAGATGGCGTCTGCCGCGCTGCCATTTCTGATCATGCATGCCTGTGGATCGCGACCGCTTTGGAGGCACTATGCAGAACGATATTCCCCGCACATTCCCTAGCTTCCCGAGATTTTTCGCGCTTATGCTCTTGCTGGCCGGCATCTGCGCGTTGACTTTCCCTGCTTTTGGGCAATTTCGCGCGTCCATTCAGGGAACAGTGGCCGATCCGACCGGCGCCGTGATTCCAGGCGCGACCGTCACCCTGACCGATACCACGACCAACCATACCCAGACGGCCACCACCTCCGGAGCTGGCGTGTATACGTTCAATGCGCTGCCGCCGAGTACATTTACGTTAACCGTCACTGCGACCGGTTTCAAAACGAAGACACTCAACGACGTTCACATCACCCCGGAGCAGGCCAACGCGATCAACGTCACTCTGAATCTTGGCCAATCGACGCAGACGGTGACCGTGAACGGCTCGCAGGTAGCGCTGCTGAACACAGAAACCGCAACCCTCAGCGGCACCGTGACGGACAGAGAAATTCAACATCTGCCTTCATTCAACCGCGATGTATTCCAACTGGCGCAGCTTGCACCCGGAGTTTTTGGCGATGCCTCGCAGGGCAGCGCCGGGGGAGCCAATAATCTGCCGGGCAGTGCGGGTCCGGGCGGACCGGCCGGCGTTGCTGCTGGAATTTTTCAGACAGAGAATCAGGTGCAGGTGCAAGCCATTGGCGGACAAAATGACACCAACGGCATCTCGATTGATGGCATCAGCACGGTGAGCGCCGTCTGGGGCGGCGCGACAGTCATTACTCCCAGCGAAGATTCCGTGCAGAGCGTCACGATTGTCTCCAACAGCTACGATGCGGAAAATGGCCGCTTCAGCGGCGCGCAGATGCAGGTGATCTCCAAATCGGGCACGAACCATCTTCACGGCAGCGCCTTTTTTAAGGCATCGCGACCGGGCTTGAACGCGTACCAGCGTTACAACGGATATGTAGCCGGAATCACCCCCACCAGCACGCCGGCGGATAAGGGCGTCAATCGCGACGAGGATCGAACCAACAACTACGGCGGCAGCCTTGGCGGTCCCATCTGGAAGAATAAAATTTTCGCATTCTTCAACTACGAAACCAGCCCGCTGGCCGCCTCCATTACGGCGCAGCAATGGTTCGAAACGCCGCAGTTCGACTCTACCGCTGCAACCTCCGGGAGCATCGCGGCGAAATACTTGTCGTTTACCGGAGAAAAGCCGACGACGACTGCCCTCGTAGCGCAGAGCTGCGCCGCTATCGGCCTGAGCGATCCCGGCACTTGCGCCCAGGTCGCGGGCGGCTTGGATGTCGGTTCACCGCTGAAGACCGGACTAGGCCATCAGGATTTGACATACGGCGGCAGCACAAGCACTCCCGGCGTGGGCAACGGATTGGACGGTATTCCCGATCTGGCGCTTTATAATGTGCAGGATCCAACTACTATTTCGCAGGCCCAATACAACGGCCGCCTCGATGTGTACGCGACACAGAAGGACCGTATTGCGTTTGCCATTTATTGGGTGCCCCTCGACAAAACTTTTTATAACGGCCCCAACCGCGCCGCCAATCTCTGGCATCACACGCAGATTAACGACGCATTTTCCCTTATCTGGAATCATGTGTTCTCGCCGACGCTGCTAAACGAGGCGCGCGCCAATGCCTCCGGGTACCGTGCGAACGAGCTGACTTCCAATCCGCAGGCGCCTTTTGGCCTACCACCCGACCACGTCAATGGCTACAACCTCAACGGAGGTTTCCAGTTCTTCGGGCCGCCGAGCCCAAGTGTCCTGAACCAGTGGACCTACGATTACAATGACGTCCTCACAAAAACACTCAGCAGCCACAACATCAAAGTCGGTGGAGAGGTGACACGGCTTTATTACCTGAACGAAAACATCGGAGGAGCGCAGCCGAATTTCAATTTCTACAACCTCTGGGATTTCGCCAACGATGCTGTCTACCAGGAGACCGGAAACTTCAACGCCGCCACTGGCGTGCCCTATGCCAATCGCCAGGACGACCGCATCAACATGTATGCAGCTTTCGTTCAGGATGACTACAAAATTCTCCCAAACCTGACATTGAATCTTGGCCTCCGCTGGTCCTACTTTGGCGGCATGTATGCCAAGCAAGACAACCTCGATGTCCTGCGATTCGGATCGGGCTCGAACCTATTGACGGGCATGAATATCCGCGTCGGCGGCAATCTCTACACGCCGCAAAAAACAAACTTCGGCCCGCAGGTCGGCTTTTCGTGGCAACCGAAGATATCGGACGGCAAAGGCGTTCTGCGCGGCGGCTTCGGAATGAACTACAACCAGAATGAAATCGCCATCATTTCCAGCGGCTTCGGCAATCCGCCCAATGTGTTTGGCGCGAACTTCCAGTGCCCATACACGACTTTTCCGACGAACCCCACCTGCGCGAACACGGGAATTCTGTATCAAACATCATCGAGCATCAATTCGATCTTCGGCTATCCGCCGAATCCCGCCGCCATCAGCAAATTTGGCCCCGACAATTTTCCAATCAATTACGGAAGCGGAATACAAGTGATCGGATTCCCGTCCAATCCCAAAACCATCGTCACGTACCATTACTCGCTGGAAAACGAATACCAGCTTCCCTTCGAATCGGTGTTCACGGTCGGATACGCCGGCAACCTCACGCGGCACCTGCTGACGCAAATGAACCTCAACGCAGTCGGGATTGCCGAAGGCATTCCCCTAAATCCCAAGGCGAATCGTGTCGGCTATTTCCCCAACACCGCCAACTCCAATTACAACGCGATGATCGCCACCATCCGGCACAGCTTCTCGCATGGATTCAACGCGCAAGCGCAGTACACCTGGGCCAAAACGATGGATGAAAATTCCAGCCCGTATGAGGAAGATCCGTATCCGTACGATGTCCACGCGGCATACGGACGCGCGGACTATAACGTGCAAAACGCGTTTAAGTTGTTCGGCCTATGGCAGCCGGTCTTCTTCCACGGAGACAATCTCCTGAACAAAACGCTGGGCGGCTGGGCATTGGGCGGCATCTGGAATGTACACACCGGATTTCCTTTTAACCCCGTCTACAACACGAACGGCGTTTACTACCAGAACAGCGACTACGGGCAACTTCGCCCAGCGCGTGTGGTCGGCGGTTTTGGATCGAGCACGAGCAACTCAGTCTTCCGTGGGCCGACGAACCCCAACTATGGCGGCAATCCAACAAAATACTTTCTTCCGCCCACATACGTTCTAGCACCCGCGTTCCCTGCGACCGCGCCGGCGCCAGCTCCGGGCATCCATCGCAACAGCCTGACCGGGCCCAGCTACAACGATGTGGACGCCAGCCTGAGCAAGTCATTCGGATTTCCGAACAATCGCGTACTGGGCAACAACGCAGTCCTTGAAGTTCGCGCCGACGCCTACAATTTGTTCAATAAGACCAACATTAATAGCGCCGCGATCGATAATCTGGTGGGTTCCGCGAACCCTGATGGCACCGTCGCGTCCGTTAACTCACATTTCGGGGTGGCAAACGCGGGCAATGGCGCCCTCGGCGGCCGAACAGTCCAATTGCAGGCCCGCTTCAGCTTCTAAGAAATTTGTAAAGGATAGAGTCATTCTGAGCCCATTTGGCTGCGCTCAGGGTAAACTCCGCGAAGAATCCAGAGGATGTGGGCCTCGTAATTGCCACAACCGCCTCTGGATTCTCCGGTCGCCGCGGCGACCTCAGGATGACAGACTTTCTTCGTCGATGAGCTTTCTGGAGTAAATTCCCATGTCGCATAAAAACACAATTTCCGCTGCGTTGTCGGTTGCCGCGCTCGCAATTGCGCTCGGCGTTCCGGTGCGGGCCCGCGCGCAGCAAACCATCGTCGTCGACGCGCATGCGCCCACGACGCCCTTTCCGCATTTCTGGGAGCAGATGTTCGGCTCCGGGCACGCGATTCTTTCCCTGCGCGCGCAGTATCGGCAGGATCTGCACTCCGTGAAACAGGCGACGGGCTTCCAATACGTCCGCTTCCACGGAATTCTCAACCATGAAGTCGGCGTCTACAATGTCGGCGACAATTGCAAACCGGTCTACAACTTCACCTATGTGGATCAAATTTACGATGGGCTGCTGAAGAACGGTGTGCGCCCGCTGGTCGAGATCAGCTTTATGCCGAGAAAGCTCGCGTTCAATCCCGACGCCCTGCATCCCTTCTGGTATAAGCCGAACGTTTCGCCGCCAAAAAGCTGGGCGCTGTGGGACGACATGATGACCGCATTCGCGCGGCATCTCGTGAATCGTTATGGCATAGACGAAGTGTCGCAGTGGTATTTCGAAGTGTGGAACGAGCCGAACATCGATTTCTGGGGCGGCATCCCCCGGCAGGCCTCGTATTTTGAGCTGTACGACCATACCGCGCGTGATCTAAAGAGCGTCAGTCCGCGTCTGCGTATCGGCGGACCGGCGACCGCCGCGGCGTCATGGATCGTTCCGTTTTTGAAGCACGTGGCGAACAATCATGTCCCGATCGATTTTGTCTCCACCCACGGCTACGCCGACGATACTGTACAGAATCTTTTTCATAACGACACGCCAATGCCCATGGATGACCGCGTGTGCGGCGCTGTAGCAAAAGTGAGGAAGCAGATCGACGCTTCCACATTGCCGCATCTACCGCTGCTGTGGACGGAGTGGAATGTCCAGGGGCAGGACGATTCGCGCGACACTCCGTTTGTCGGGCCAGGGGTGGCCAATACGATCCGGGAGTGCGATGGCAAGGTCAACATCATGTCCTTCTGGACTTTCGACGATGTGTTTGAAGAGGGCGGCGTCGGGCGCAAACCGTTCGAGGGCAGCTTCGGCCTGATCGCGCTGGGCGGCATCAAAAAGCCGAGCTTCTATGATTTCGGTCTGCTGCATCAGCTCGGCAACCAGAGGATCGCAAACTCTGCGCGGGATATCCTCGTCACCCGCCGCACAGACGGCACGATGGCGATCGCAGTCTGGAACATTGTCGATCCTGGCGCAACAGGAAGCGCCAAGTCCGTGCATCTGACATTCCACGGAATTGCGCCGAACGCGCCCGTGGCAATCCAGCGAGTGGATGAAACCCACGGCAATCCAATGCCGGCCTACCGCACAATGGGCAGCCCGCAGTATCCCACCATAGCTCAGGTGGCGAAGCTGAATGCTGCGTCTGCACTGTCTCCCCCGACGCAGCGTCGCCTGGATGGCGACCATCTTGATCTGCGTTTGACCCCGAATGCCCTGGTGCTCGTGGAATTACCGGCGGCTTCTGCTGAACTGAAGTGAGGTTGCTCTGGTTTATCCTTCCGCACAGATTCGGCAAATGGCATCGCCAAACTTCTCCGCCTTCATGCCGCCGATCCCTTTGACCAGCAGCAATTCCTCATGGGTAGTGGGACGCCCTTGCGCAAGGGCCAGCAGCGTCTGATTGCCGAGCACGCAAAAAGCAGGCACTCCATGTTTTTTGGCTTCCGTGAGACGCCACGCTCGCAGCTTCTCTTCCATCGCAGCTGCGGCCGGTGAAAATTCTGCCGCGACGGCGACGGGCCGCTCGCCGCTCGATTTGCGGTCTGCGCCGCTCGATCGAGTTCGTTTTTCGGCTTTGCTGAACGTCTTTCGGCCGCGCGCAGTGGCTTCTGAAGTATCCGGCAAAAGCAATCCCAGTGTGGCGCTCTCTTCCAGTTCGAGAGCTTCGTCCGTTAAGCTCACGTTCCGATACGAGATGTTTCGGTCGTCCTTGGTAAATGTGAGTTCCTCAATGCGCACCAGTCCGGCGGCTGCCATCGCGCGAAGCAGGTCTTCGAATTCGTCGCGCGGCATCTGCTCTCGCGGAAACATTTCCTTGTGCAGCTTCCCCGTGGAACCCGCCGGGCTTTTCCTCAACGCGCGTACAACGGCTCGCGCCGTCTCCTCCTCTACCGCGGTCAGAGGATGGTAGCGTTTGGCGATACATTTTTCCGGCGCGCAGAAATCGCACTGGCCGCATGGCCGCCTCGCATCCTGCATGTCCCCGAAATGCCGGATAAACCCCGTCATGCGGCACTCGTTCGCTTCCGCAAAGCGCATCGCCAGGTCGATCTGAAGTCGTTTGTGCTGCGCCTCAGCTGCATATGATTCTCTCCACCGCGCGTGCCCACGGGTTGGGTCGTCTTCCAGATTGAGCACGCCGCCGCCGTGAATCGCCAGCTTTTCCAGCGCCTTGTCGAAAACCTCCGCATCCATGCGCAGCTTGCTCCGCACGGACTCTTTCTCCGCCACCTCTGCGCCCAGCTTGCGAAAGATCTTGTCCAGCGTTTCAATCGGCGGATAATTCTTTTCAAAGAAATATTCCTGCGTTTTCCGGTCGGCATAGGAATAGAGCAGTACGGCTCGGCTCGGCAGCCCATCGCGCCCGGCGCGGCCAATCTCCTGGTAATAGGCCTCAAGACTGCCGGGGAGCGCGGTGTGGATCACGGTTCGCACATCCGCTTTATCGATGCCCATGCCAAACGCGACCGTTGCCACAACCGCCTGCAACCTTCCTTGCTGAAATTTACCTTGCACACTGTCGCGATGCCGCGGGTCCATGCCGGCGTGGTATACCGCCGCTGGAAATCTCGCGGAAAGTTCCGTGGCCAGCAATTCTGCCTTTTTGCGCGTGGGTGCATACACAATCGCCGGCCGACGCGAATCTTCACTCAGCAGGTTCGCAACGAAACCAGCCCTTTGAGATGGCGCCATCTCCACCACTTCAATTCCCAGATTTTCGCGGCGGAAGCCATAGATAAATCGCGACGCCGCAGTCATTCCCAGTTGCGCGGCGATGTCGTCCTGCACGCGCGACGTGGCCGTTGCCGTAAGCGCAATGATCGGAGCGGGGCGCAGGGATGGAAGATACTGCCCCAGCATCCGATAGTCGGGACGGAAATCGTGCCCCCACTGCGAAATACAATGCGCCTCATCGATAGCGATCAGCGAGAGCTTGCGCTTGGTCAGCATTTCGACAAAGCCGGCCACCCGCAGCCGTTCCGGCGCGATGAACAGAAATTGCAAATTGCCGCGCAGATATTCGACGCACGCTTGGCGAGAAATGGCGCGGTCGAGTCCAGAGTGAATGCGGGCCACCGAGAAGCCTAGCGATCCAAGCTTCGACGCCTGGTCCTCCATCAGCGCGATTAACGGGCTGATAACGAGCGTCGTTCCTCCGCGCGCAATCCCTGGCAATTGATAGCAGAGAGACTTGCCCGCGCCGGTCGGCATTACCAGCAGAACATCTTTTCCTTCGATGGCGGCGCGGCACACAATTTCCTGATTGGCGCGAAAGGAGGAGAAGCCAAAGGCGCGCCGCAGCAGCGCCAGAAGGGGATCGCCGGAATGAGTGGAGGGCGTGATCACGACTGGGAGAGTTAGCGAAGTATCGAACGCCGGCAGTTCCTCCAGAGACGTTCGCGCACTCAGTATACTTTGGTGGAAAATCGCCGGAATGAGAAGGAATGCGAGTTCTCGCCAGCACGCCCTCGCTGACAGCACGTCTTCCGCCATTTGCATCTTGAATGTTTCAGCGATAGGCTGCAACGGAGGCCAATGAATGATTTTTTTACGCGGGATTGCCGCTGTCGTCGTGCTCATCGTTTCCGTTCCTTGCTTTGGCAAAGCCCACCTCAGCCAATTTTCTTCAACTCAGAATTCGGCCTTGCACGGCGCCTATCGATTCGAACGGGCGCATTGGATTTACGTGCATCTGGACGGCACGCCGCACCAGATCGGCTATGAGCATGGCTATCTGCTGGCGCCGGAGATGGAAGATACCTTTCACGCAATTCGCATGGAAAGCACTCATGACGCGCATCGCAACTGGCAGTTCTTCCGCGACACGGCGAAGAACATTTATTGGCCGCACATTGAAACGCAATACCGCGAAGAGCTGCAAGGCATCGCCGATGGCGCGAAGGCCCACGGCATTCGCGACATGGACCTCTGGGACGTTGTCGCGCTGAACGGCTTTATGGAAACCGGCGAATACTACGTGCCCTGGCTGGATGCGAAGGAGGGCCATTCCGGCGAAGCAGTTTCGCAACCTAAGGGCCGTTGCAGCGCCTTTGTCGCCACCGGGGACTGGACCCGCGACCACAAACCCGTCATCGCCCACAGCAACTGGAGTTCGTTTCTGCAAGGCGAGCGCTGGCGTGTCATCTTTGATATCCAGCCGCAGCACGGCTACCACATTTTGATGGATGGTCTGCCGGGCCTGATCCATAGCGGCGACGACTTCGGCATCAACTCCACCGGTATCGAAATTACCGAGACCACGATCACCGGATTTCACGGCTTCGATCCCAACGGCATCCCGGAATTTGTCCGCGCCCGCAAAGCCATGCAGTATTCCGCGAGCATCGATGACTTTGAGCGCATCATGGTCACCGGCAACAACGGCGGCTATGCGAATGACTGGTTGATTGCCGATAACACTCACAATGAAGTGGCGCGGCTGGAACTCGGCCTGAAAGTTCACCGCCTGTGGCGCACAAAGAACGGATATTTCGTCGGTGCGAATTTTCCCAGCGACCCGACACTCATTAAAGAAGAGACCAATTTCAATCCCAATGATCCGTCCAGCTCCATGAACGCCCGCCACCGGCGCTGGGATGAACTGATGGCGCAATATAAAGGAAAGATCGACGCCAGACTCGCGCAGAAATTTCTGGCCGACCACTTCGACGCCTACACTAAAAAGGAAGGCCCCGACGAACGCACACTGTGCGGACATGTCGATGTTTCTAGCCGCGGTGTTCCGCAATGGGACGATCCGCCGTACGACCCCGAAGGCGCGGTGAATGCGAAGGTCGCCGACAGCACGATGGAGAGCAAAATGTCGTTCCTCGCTCGCACCGGCCGCCCGTGCGGGCAGGATTTCCTGGTCGCGCCGTTCCTCGCCGCACACCCGGAATTCGCCTGGCAGAAGCCCGCACTCGGCACCATGAAGGGAAATCCCTGGGGAATCTTTCACGCTGACGATCAGTCCGTACAAAATGAGGGCCAATAGCGGAACCGATCGTTTGCGGCGCCTTTGTGCTGTCTTCTCGACCCCAATAGAATCGTTTTTGAAGGGCCTGTAGCTCAACGGTTAGAGCAGAGGACTCATAATCCTTTGGTTGGGGGTTCAAATCCCTCCGGGCCCACCAAGATATTTTGCAATATTTTGCGGATCGCCAACAGCTGCCTCCGCTTTCCCGGAATTCCAAAAACATCCATTTCCCGCCCCAAAACAATCAAGCGCCCTCTTCTTTATATGTATCGATGGCCTGGTCTGTATATGTATCGATGGCCTGGTCGCGGAGGGATCGCTCTATATCAACGCAGAAATGCAATAAGATAAGCGCGTGCAGCCGCTTCTTCACGTCGACAGCCTCTCTGTCACTTTTTCTTCCGATGCCGGGCAGCATCGCGCGGTAGACAACATCAGCTTCTCCATCGCGACGGGAGAATCCTTCGCGCTGGTGGGTGAGTCCGGCTCGGGAAAATCCGTCACCTCGCTGGCAATTCTGCGGCTGCTCGATCCGCGCGCCCAGGTGACGGGCAGTATCCGTTTCAAAGAGGAAGACTGGCTGCAACTGCCGGAGCAGGCCATGACCGCGCGGCGCGGTCGCGATGCGGCGATGATTTTTCAGGAGCCAATGACGGCGCTCGATCCCGTTATGCCGATCGGCAAGCAGATTGCGGAAGCAATCCGGACACACCAGCATGGATTATCGCGTGCTGACGTGCGCCAGCGCGCCGTCGAAGCGCTCACGTCGGTTTCCATTCCCGACCCGGCACAGCGCTACCGCGACTATGCCCACCAGTTTTCCGGCGGGCAGCGGCAGCGCATTCTGATTGCAATGGCGCTGGTCAATCGACCCAGCCTGCTGATTGCCGACGAACCGACGACCGCGCTCGACGTGACCGTACAGGCGCAGATTCTCGATCTGCTGCGCGAATTGAAACAGCGATCCAACGCAGCGCTGCTCTTCATCTCGCACGACCTTTCCGTGGTCGCGCAGATCGCCGAGCGCGTCGCGGTCATGCGCCTCGGGAAAATCGTGGAGATTGCGAGTTGTCAGCAAATCTTCGCTAATCCGCAGCATCCGTACACCCGCAGCCTGCTCGCGGCCGTGCCCACGATGCACTCCCGCCGCGACGCCCCGCTCGCCACGCGAGAACCCGCCGCGCCTTCACAAGATGGCCAATTGGTCGAGATCGGCACCAATCATTGGGCGAGAGTGGAGCAGTAATACGGGGTCCCAGGTCTCAATTGTGAGACATGGGTTTATGCTGATCGGATGCGGGCGCTGATTCTTTCCGACATTCATGCCAACATTGACGCGCTGGAGGCGGTGCTGGAGGCTGCGCCGGCGCACGACGTCGTCTGGAATCTGGGCGATGTGGTTGGGTACAACGCCGCGCCGAATGCGGTGCTCCAGCGGGTGCGGGAGATTGGCAGCATGTTTGTCCGCGGTAATCATGATCGCGCCTGCTGCGGTCTGAGCGACGCGGAGGACTTCAACCCGATTGCGCTGGCTGCGGTGCGCTGGACGCAAACTCAGCTCGATGCGGAAGCGATTCAATGGCTAAAAGAAATGCCGCGCGGGCCTGTTGATCTTGGTATCGTTTCAGGCGAATTGAAAGAGGATCTCGCGGACCGCAGCCAAACAGCAGGTTCCTCGACTTCGTCCGCCGCGGCGGACTCCGCTTGGAATGACAAAGCTATGACGGGGATCCGACGCCGCGTGACTTGCGTGCATGGATCGCTGCTCGATGAGGATGAATACCTGCTCTCCACGCACGACGTCGAACGGCAAATGGCTCGCGCGCGAAATCGCGTCACCTTCTTCGGCCATACGCACGTACAGGGCGAGTTCGCCGCGAATGCGGCCGATGAATGGTTCCCGCTGACGCCGATTTATTCCGGAAATGATGAAACGGAAAGCTACGAGTTGGATTTGCGCGAGAGCGCGACGTACCTGATCAATCCCGGCTCGGTAGGCCAGCCCCGCGACCGCGATTGGCGCGCCGCGTTTGCGCTTTACGATGACGAAGCCCAACGCGTGGCATTCTGGCGCGTTCCCTATGATGTGAGGCTGGCGCAGATGCGTATCCAGCGCGCTGGATTGCCCGAAATGCTGGCCTCTCGATTGCGGGTGGGACGATAAATGCATCCCACCGTGGCCAATCAATCTCTTTAGCAGGCTCTGTGGCTATTCTTCTTCCGGTTCCTTCGCGACGTTCACGTTGACACGCGCGGTCACCTCGCGATGCAGGCGAACCGGCACTTGAAAGTCGCCCAGAGACTTGAGGGGCTCTTCCAGATGCACCTTGCGGCGGTCGATCTGAAAGCCCTTCGCCTCCAACGCCTGCGCAATGTCAGCCGCCGTGACTGAACCAAACAGATGATCGTTGTCGCCGGTCTTGCGGGTAAAGTTCAGCGAAACCTGGTTCAATTGCTGCACCAGCAGTTCCGCATCCGCCTTTTCTTTTGCGGAGCGGCGAACCGAGGACGCCTTCATCTGCTCGATGACAGCCTTATTCCCAGCCGTCGCTTCAATTCCAAGGTTTCGCGGCAGCAGAAAATTGCGGCCGTATCCTTGCGCGACCTTGACGACATCTCCGCGATGGCCGAGGTTCTCGACATCTTCCTTCAAAATGATTTCCATTTCTCAATCTCCAGAAAAGCTATCTACTGCTGCGCTGTTGCTGCGGCTTAGTGGCGCTGCGCAAATGGCAGCAACGCGATGTTGCGAGCCTGTTTGATGGCTCGCGTGACGCGGCGCTGATGCGGCGTGCAAACGCCGGTAAGCCGGCGCGGCACGATCTTTCCGCTCTCCGCGACAAAGCCCTGCAACAGGCGAACGTCGCGATAGGGGATGGCGTCGATTTTTTCGACGCAGAACTTACAAACCTTTTTGCGACGGAAAAACTTGCGTCCGCCTGGGCCGGATCCTCCGGTTGGACGTGGAGGACGTGGTCCGCCTGGGCCTGATGGCCCCGACGATTCCCGTGGTGCCGACTGCGATCTCTCTTCTGCCATACTGCTGCTCCTTCTTTCGTGCCAGGACATTGCCGTGGCGTTTGAACTTGCGATTTCTTCCTGCCGTTTGCCCCGCCCGCGATGCCAACTTTCTCGGCGAACGGATTATGCGATCGCCTCTGGCGCGGGCGCGGCACTCTCCGGCGTTTCGACCCGAGTGGGCTGAACGGCGCCGGGCTGCACCGCATTCTGCTGTGCAGTCGCACTGGCATGGGCGGTCTGCGCGTTCAACGTGCTCTGCTTCACACGCGTGGAGCGCAGCTTGCGGATTTTGTTGATGCGCTTTTCTTCCTCGTCCATGCGAACTGTGATGAACTTGATGACCGGTTCCGTCACGCGCAGGCGGCGTTCCAACTCCGCGACCAGACTGCCGTCGGCTTCCACCGTGAGCAGGTTGTAGTTGCCCTCGTTAAACTTGCGAACCGTATAAGCCAGCTTTCGGTTGCCCAGCTTTTCGCTCGACACTAGCTTGCCGTTGCCTTTTGTGATGGTTGCTTCAAAACCGGCAATTAACTTGTCCGCTTCTTCCGCCGCCACATCGGGGCGCAGGATAAACATCACTTCATATTTGCGTTCCATTCTCTCTCGTTTCCGGCATGGTCTGTAATCATGCCTGTCGCAGTCCGTGCGGACTGTGTATTGTGTCCGTCAGTCTTGCTCCTCGGCAGTCGCCCGCCGATTGAATCTGTTCATTGCGACACCCACGCCCTCGGTCAAAATAACTTCCACCGCCGTCGCCGCATCGTCGAGCGCGGTATCGAGCACGCCTAGCTCGGCTTTGCGAAAGGGCGTCAGAACATAATCTTTCCGGCGCTGCCGCGCGCTTTCTGCCGCCATCGCATCTTCCGGCGCGATGCCGATCCGAATCCGCAGCCAATCTTCCGTGCCCAGCGCCGCCGAGATCGATTTCACCCCGTTGTGTCCGCCTGCGCTGCCCCGCTCGCGAATCCGAATGGTTCCCAGCGGCAGCGCAACTTCGTCGTACAGCACGATCATGTTCCGCTGCGCGTCGATTTCCAATTCCCTGACCAGCGCGCCAACCGACAATCCGCTCAGGTTCATGAAGGTTTCGGGCTTCGCCAGCAAAACTCGCCTGCCCGCAATTTGAGCCGAAGTCGTCAAAGCCTTCGACCGCCGATTCGCTACCACCACTCCACAACGCTCCGCGATGCGGTCGATGGCAAGAAACCCGGCATTATGCGGCGTGAACTGATATTCGATTCCCGGATTGCCCAGGCCGACAATCAGGACCACGCCGGAGTTCACGCCGCCAGTTGAACCGGAAAGTTCCATGCGCGCCGGCAACTACTTCTTAGCTTCTTTCTTCTCTCCCTTGTCTCCGGCGACAGCAGCAGCTTCCGGAGTCTCGGTCTTACCCTTCTTCGCCACTTCCGGCTCCGCGGGAGTTGCCGCAGCCAGTGCATCCGGAGTCGCCACCACTTCTTCGCGTACTGCCGTAATGTGAGCGACCGTTGTGTCTTCGTCGGTGATGAATTTCAGCTTGCCCCCGTGCGGCAGGTCGGCCACGCGAATGACCATGCCGAATGCCAGTTCGCTGACATCGACATCGATGTGACCGGGAATATCGGCGGGCAGGCACTCGATCGTGATTTCACGCAGCACCTGGTCGAGAATGCCGCCTTGCATTTTGACACCTACAGGAACTCCGATCAACTGAATCGGCACCTGGACACGCATTGCCCGGTCCATCGCAATCCGCTTCATGTCGATGTGGATCAGGTTGCCCTTGATCGGGTCATTCTGCCAATCGACGACCATCACCTTAACGGTGGTACCGCTGACGCTGAGATCGAAAATTGTGTTGTGGCCGGACTCGGAATGGAGAATCCGTCGAATCTGCTTGGGATCGACGGTGACGGCGACCGACGGCTGCTGCGCTCCGTAAACCACTGCGGGAATACTGCCTGCAACGCGCACGCGACGCGCAATGTTTTTCGTGAACTTGCCCTCGCGGGGTGTTGCTGTGACGACTTCCGGTGTGCTCATTCTCTTGTTTTCCCTTCTTGTGGTCCTTCGGGCACGGCGTTGGAGCGCCGCTCCCTTCTCGTGACCGGCATTCAGTGCCGCATCACACTCAGTGCGCCCGTATCGCTGCGGAACGGGATTGGGTTAGTTGAACAAACTGCTAACGCTGGTTTCCATGTGAATGCTCTCAATGGCCCGGCCGATCAGGCCGGCAATTGAAAGCACTTTAATCTTCTCTACCCCGCGCGCCTCTTCCCGCAGCGGAATGGTGTTGGTGACCACCAGCTCTTCCAGCCGGGAGTTTCCAATTCGTTCGATGGCCGGCCCGGAAAGCACCGGGTGCGTCGCGCACGCATACACTTTTTTCGCGCCGGCCTCCAGCAATGCGTCCACCGTCTTGATCAGCGTGCCCGCCGTATCGACGATGTCGTCGAGGATCAGGCAGGTCCGTCCATGCACATCGCCGATCACGTACATCACTTCTGAAACGTTGAGGTCCGTCCGCCGCTTGTCTACAATTGCCAGCGGCGCTTCCATCTTCTTTGCGAAAAATCTCGCCCTCTCCACGCCGCCGGCGTCCGGCGAAACCACAGTCAAGTTCGGCAGGTTCAACTCCCGGAAGTGACCCACCAGCACCGGGCTGGCAAACAGATGGTCCACCGGAATATTGAAAAATCCCTGAATCTGTGCCGCGTGCAAATCAACCAGTAACGCTCGATTCGCTCCCGCAGTCGTCAGCAGATCCGCCACCAGCTTGGAGGAGATGGCCACCCGCGGACGATCTTTTCTGTCCTGCCGCGCATAGCCGTAATACGGGACGACGACCGTGATGCGGCTGGCCGAAGCCCGCTTCAAAGCATCGATCATAATCAGCAGCTCCAGCAAATGCTGGTCAACCGGATAGCAGGTCGGCTGCACGACAAAAACATCGGCCCCGCGAACGTTCTCCAAAAGCTGAAAGTACACTTCCCCGTCGGAAAACCGCTGGAGACGGCATTCGCCCAGCGGGACCCCGACAAACTTGCAAATCTCTTCCGCCAGCGGACGGTTGGAACTGCCGCTGAAAATTTTAAAGCGCTTGTCCTCGCTGTAGGACTTCGCGCGTTTGCGTCCTGGTGCCGTGCGCGGCTGCTGCGCTGTCGCAACACCTGCGTGTCCGTCGTCCAGTGCGATCTCCGCTCCAACATCCGTTTGCGGCTGCGCCGCCATTTCAATCGTCAGGGTCGATTCTCTCGAATCCGCGCGATCACTCATACGTCTGAACCTCCAAGCTGGTTGGCGTTGGTGTTCCGAACTGAAGTAACTCGAACGCTGCCAGAGATTTACGCGACTGGCGAGGTTCGGGAACTATTGCCGCAGGTGTTCCGTTCCCGCGACGCATCATGGCCAAAAATGCACTGCAAGTAGAGCAAGACTCGTTCAATTCACTTGCAAATTGCAAGTGAATCTGGCTGGGCGACTAGGATTCGAACCTAGACCGAGTGCTCCAAAGGCACTTGACCTACCATTAGTCGATCGCCCAAAAAGCAAATCCGATCTCGGTGCCCCATTCCAGCTATCTTTTGGCTAGAGTGGGGTGAAGCTACCCTGGGACAACCAGGTTTCGCCAATACTCCTGGCGGCCCAAAAACTTTGTTGCAAACCTCTGAATTCCAAGCACGGAGAGCCGTTCTACTGCCGCATCGCGATCCACTTCTGTAGGATACAGCCCAAACAGCGTGGAGCCGGAGCCCGAGAGCGCCGCATAAATGGCCGGCATTCGAGATTGAGAATCGTTCTTTAGCGTTTCGAGAATGCCGCGCAGGGAGGGATATTGAGTGAAAACGACGGTTTCAAAGTCATTTTCGATCCCGGTGCGGACAAGCTCGAGAAGAAGATTCCCAGCCCGGTCTTTCTCCGCCTGTGCGGGAAAGACACCGGATGCAATCGCAAACTTCTCCTGTGGCTTAGCCAAAGCTCTCGCCCAGGTACGACCCAACTGCTTTAGCCTATCGGAAGCGGCGTCTGCGGTCAATTCGTTGGACTCCGCGTGCTGCCGGTCCCAGTCGGAAAAAGCCTTCGGCGTCGAGACCGCGACCTCCGGGATTGCCAGCACGCAGGGAATTTCGGGCAAGTCCGGCAGCGGAGATACTTCTTCTCCGCGCCCCATGCCCAGCACCGTGCCGCCAACTAAAAAAAGGGGGACGTCAGAACCGGTTTCGGCGGCAATCCGCAGCTTGTCTTCTGTTGGGAGATCGATTCCGAGCTCTTTTTCCAGCCCGATCAGCGCTGCCGCCGCGTTGGCTGAACCGGCGCCCAATCCACCCTGCACCGGAAGCCGTTTTTCTATAGAGATACTCACGCGCGCCGCGATGTTCAGCCGCCGCAGCGCGAGATCGACGATCTTCCAGCAGGTGTTGCGGGCGTCGCACGGCACGCGCGCGTCGTTGCAGTCGATTTCGATCTGACTGGCCGAGCTATGGGCCAGCGGCACGGCTGTCGCGGTTACGAAATCGTGGATCGCGAGCGTTTGATAGATCGTCGCCAGCGCGTGATAGCCATCGGGCCGCACTGGACCGATGGCGAGTCCAAGATTGATCTTCGCGTGCGACCGAACGCGCGTGGGCATGCTCCTCTGATTGTAGATTGGCGAAAGTGGGCCGACGAGAGCATCCGGTGGGGAGGGTTCCAAACCAGGCGTGAGCTATTTCCACTTTTTGCCGTGTTCCTCCAGGCCGGCCTTTTCCAGGTCTGCCGGAGTCATCACCGGATGGATTTCGCATTCGGCGTGGAACTGGAGAAACCACGGTTCGGCGAGCGACGGGATCTTCGACGCATCCGGCAGATCGACAATCAGAATGCCGCCGCGATGACCGTCGATCGCCGTGAAATAGACGGCCTCCGGCTTGGTTTCCTCGAGAATTTTCTTGATCTTCTTTCCAGCGGAGCCGTCCTTTACAGCAGCGTTAAACGGTTCGATGGGAAACTTGACTTTCATCAGCATTCGCATAGGTATTACCTCGCATTCAAACAGATGGTTTGGCATTGCTGGAAAGCGTTTCGGTTTCAGCAGGAAAGAACGTGTTCAACTTGGAAAGAAACGCGGCCCCATTTAAGACCCGGCGACGCGAACTGTCAAGCTGCGAAACCTGGCGGGTTGCGCCAAGCCCGATTGCGGGCACCCCCGGGGCGAGTGCGTTCAAATAGGAACAAGAGTCTAATGATTGGTAAGGTTGGCGCTGGCGGCCAGGAGGACTAGATGCATATCGGCCTTTTTCGCACCGTTGCGGTTTTTTCCGTTGCCGTCGGCTCGTTCGGCGGAGTTGCCGTAGCGGCGCCGAGGGTGCCTGCGCCGAAGATCGACGTTCCGCTGGCGCATACTTCGTCGAAACAAAAAGCCGTGTTTGCCGGCGGATGTTTCTGGGGGACGCAGGCGGTTTTCGAACGGGTGAAAGGCGTCGTGTCGACGGAGGCCGGTTACTCCGGCGGTTCCGCGGCGACCGCGACCTATGCGCAGGTAACGACGGAAACTACTAATCACGCAGAATCCGTGAAAGTGGTTTTCGATCCGTCGAAGATCACCTATGGCACGCTGCTGCGCATCTTCTTCTCGGTGCATGACCCGACGGAGCTGAACCGGCAGGGGCCAGATGTGGGGACCTCCTACCGCTCCGCGATCTTCCATGCGAATCCGGAGCAGAAGCGCATCGCCGATGCTTATATTACGCAGCTCGACGCAGCCAAAGTCTTCCCGAAACCGATCGTTACCCAGGTGGTTCCGCTGAAGGGTTTCTACGAGGCCGAGGCCTATCATCAGGATTACGCCCTGCATCATCCTGACAATCCCTACATTCTGATCTGCGATCGTCCGAAGATTGCGACGCTGAAGAACGAGTTTCCGGATCTGTTCGTCGCCTACAACGGGAAACATTAGAAGGTGCGCCCGGAACTGTTCATGTCAACCCACTCAAGCCAAACCACCCCAGCGAACAGAAAATCGTTCGCCGTGGACCCGGGTCTGGGCTTGAATGGGGCACCCCAAGTGCATCCCATTACCGGCAAACACAGGTCCCCGTTCCACTCGCCTGTGGCTCACTCAGGGCGGGCTCTCCACTTCGCTGCGCTCCGCTGGGAATCACAAATCTAAGGATTGCGAAATTCCTGATAACTGATTCTCGCGCAAGGTGGATTACACTGCGGAGCGTGGCCCATTCGCCGATAGCGGGTAAGCCGGTGGTTGCTCGCGACACGGCGATGCGACGCAAGCAAGACATTTCGCTGCCGGTTATTTTCCAAGCCGCGGCGTTTCTTGCCCTTCTCGGTTGCGCCTGCCTATTGATCGTCCGCACGCTGCATTGGCCATTGGTCGGCGATGCGTCTCTGATGCACTACGCCGTTTTCCTAATGCAACGCGGCATGGCGCCGTATCGCGACATTGTGGACATCAACATGCCGGGCAGCTATTTCGTCGCGTGGCTGGAGATGCATATTTTCGGGACTGGGGCCCTGGCCCTGCGTATCTTCGATTTTTCTCTGATCGTAGCGGCAGCGATCGCGATGATTGCGATCGCGCGCCCCTACGGCTGGTTTGGAGGCTTCTTCGCGGCATCGCTTCTGTTGATTCTTCACATCCGCGACGGCGTGGATCAAAGCGGACAGCGCGATCTGACTGCGGCTGTCCTGCTGTTGATGGCTTGCGCATTCTTGTTCCACGCTCTGCGCGGCGGAAGAGTGTGGACGGTGGCGCTCTCCGGATTGTGTGTGGGAGTTGCGGCCACGATCAAGCCCACGATAATTCCCTTCGAGCTGGTGCTGCTTGCCGTGCTGTTCGCGAAGGGGAAACCGGACTACAAGCCGGTGGCAGCGCAGATCGCTTGTGGGACGGTCGGCTTCCTTCTGCCAATTGCGGCAGTGTTCTTATTTCTGCTGCAAGAACGCGCTTTGCATGCGTTTTGGAACACGCTCACGGGATTGGTTCCCTACCATGCCGGAATCGGACGGTTGCCGGCACGCTATTTCGTCGGTCACAGTATCCCCTCAATGCTGCTGCCGCTGGCCGGACTGTGCGTGATTGCCGCGTGTGCGCGAAAGAACTGGCGGAATTGGGAGATGACAACGCTGTGGCTGGGATTCGCCGTTGGGGTCATTTCCCTTTTCGTGCAGGGCAAGGGCTATCCCTATCATCGCTATCCTGCGGAAGTATTTTTGCTGCTGCTGGCCGGGATCAATTTCACTGCATCGCTTAAGAAGCCTGGCATCGCGCGTACGATTGGCATCGTAGGGCTGGGCCTGGGTGCGTTTGCGCTTGCGCCAATTTCAACTGCCAAAGCGATGCATTACGAAGGGGAGAACCAGGAGTTCATCACATCATTGCAGCGCGATTTGACGGAACTGGGCGGCGCGAGACTCTCCGGTGAAGTGCAATGCATGGACACGACCGCGGGATGCATCAACACGCTGTACGATATGCGCCTGGTGCAGGACACCGGCTTTTTGTATGACTGCTATCTGTTCGCTCCGCAGCTCAGTCCCGTACAAACACAATTGCGTCTGCGGTTCTGGGCTGCAATCCAGAGAAAGCCGCCGGAGATTTTTGTTGTGAGCGATCAACTCTGCGTCAGCGGAGCAAGCAACTATGCCAAGCTGGACCGATGGCCGCGACTCAGGGATTATCTTGAATCGAATTACGATCTATACGTTCAGCGGAGTCCAACTCGCGCGGTGCGGTGGTGGAGTCATGCGGGGCGGCCGTTCGGATACAGAATGTATGTTCGGAACCAGGAAAAAATTGGGGCGAGAAACTGAATTGGCGTGCGCAAATCTCGATATGATCAGATCGGAGAACCGTTCCATCGCACACGCGGAGTTCTATGGAACGAGGAAAGAAGCAGGTCCTTCGACTGCGTCTTTGCTTCGCAAGAACTTTGCTCAGGATGACAACCTTTGTAGCTTACAACAATGTTGAATTTGCTCTAGACTTTTCTCTTGTTGGACAAAACACTTATGCCAAACAAATTTTCTCTCGCTTGCCTGCTTTCCATTTTTCTTGTTTTCAACTTTTCCTTCGCTGCGAATGCCACGCGCCCACCTGCAACCGGCCTGGACTATATGCACGAGCAACCGGTGCGCACGCAGCATGCCATGGTTGTCACGGTGCATCACGATGCGACGGATGCCGGCGTGGAAATCCTGAAGAAAGGCGGCAATGCGGTCGATGCCGCGGTCGCGGTGGGATTCGCGCTGGCCGTGGTGCATCCGGTTGCGGGAAACATCGGCGGCGGCGGATTCATGCTGGTACGGCTGAAGGATGGCGAATCGCATTTTCTCGATTACCGCGAGGAAGCGCCAGGTGCCGCGACTGCGAATTTCTATCTGGATAAAAACGGAAACGTTATTCCCGGCGCATCGACGGTGGGCTACCGCGCGATCGGGGTGCCGGGTTCGGTCGCAGGCATGGTGAAGGCGGAAAAATTGTGGGGCAGGCTGACGCTGAAGCAGGTGATGCAGCCGGCGATCCGACTGGCGCGCGATGGATTCGTGCTGACCGATCAAGAGGCTGCGATACTGCACAGTCCGCTGTTGGCGAAGTTTCCGGAGTCGCGGAAAATTTTCCAGCGGGACGGCAATTACTATCGCACGGGCGAACGGTTTCGTCAGCCGGAACTGACGCGCACGCTGGAAAGGATCGCGGCCAATCCGAAGACATTTTACAAAGGGGATATGGCGCGGCAGATTGCCGATGCGATTCAAAAGGGCGGCGGCGTTATCAGGGCGAAGGACTTGGCGCACTATGAGGCGAAAGATCGCGCGCCGTTGGTTGGCGAATATCATGGCTACGAAATATTGACGGCTCCGCCACCGTCGGGCGGCGGCATCGGCCTGCTGGAGACGCTGAATATTCTGGCTCCGTACAATCTGACGGCGATGGGAGACCGCTCGCCGGCGGAAATGCACCACATCACAGAAGCATTTCGGCGCGCATTTATGGACCGGACGGACTACCTCGGCGATCCGGACTTTACGGCGATTCCGATAAAGCAGATGATCAGTCTGCCATACGCGGCGGCCTGGCGCGCCAGCATTCTGCCGAATAAGGCGACGCCATCCAGTACGTTGCAGCGGCCCGCGGGATTTCTACCTCCGCCGCCGACCATGCAGGTCCACCATCGCGAGGACGATGAGACCACGCATTACTCCGTGATGGACGCGGACGGCAATGCAGTCGCGGTGACGACGACGCTGAACAACAACTTCGGTTCCGGCGTGACAGTGACGGAACTGGGATTTTTGCTGAACGATGAGATGGACGATTTCGCCTCCAAGCAGGGCGTACCGAATATGTACGGTCTGCTCCAAGGGCCGGCGAACGCGGTCGGGCCGTATCACCGGCCTCTCTCCGCCATGACGCCGACGATTGTGGTCAGAAACGGCAAGGTCGCGATGGTGCTGGGATCGCCGGGTGGCCCGCGCATTACCACCACGGTGGCGAACATCTTTCTTAGCGTTGCGGACGGCGGCCTGAACATTCAGCAGGCAGTGGACGCTCCGCGCTTTCATCATCAATATTTGCCGGACATTCTGTATCTGGAGCCGGGATTTCCCGCAGGCACGGTCACCGCGTTGCAAGGCATGGGTTACAACGTGCATGACGGGACGCGCTATTGGAGCAACGGGGAATGCATTGAGGTCGATCCGAAGACGGGCGACCTGGAAGGCGGGCAGGACCATCGCAGCCATTATGGGAAAGCGGCGGGATACTAGAAAGCTTCGTCTTATAGTCCAATCGTGTCAGTCTGACCGCGAGTTTTGCTGAAGTGGAATAACTTCGCGTTTTCGAGAAAACAGCGGGTCCCTCCACCCCGTCCGCCACGGCGGACTCCGCTCGGGATGACAGGCTTTTAATGATTCGCACTACCGCAGTCTTGACGTCGCCGGAAACGAGCGGGAATCGATTATCCTTGAAACAGTGATGCTGAAAGCTATCTCCACGCACATTTTTCTGCAGCACCGGCTGCATGCCGGACATTTGGACACGTTGCGCAACGCAGGCGCGGCGGCAATCGAAATTTTTGCCGCGCGACAGCATTTCGACTACACCAGCCGTCCACAGGTTCGCGAAATCGCCGACTGGTTTCAATCCAATCCAACCGCGGCGTGGTCCCTCCATGCTCCGCTGCGGACGGAGGCAGAAGGAGAAAACGAGCGGGCCAGCGGAGCTGCGATCAACGTGGTCCATTTCGACAAATCTCATCGCATCGATTCCATGGACGAGATTAAGCGTGCGCTGGAAGCCGCCGAACAGATTCCGTTCACGCATCTTATCCTGCATCTTGGAGAACGCGGCAGCGCCTGGGGACCCCGCTCTTTAGAACATGCACTGACTGCGGTCGAACATCTGCGCGCCTTCGCGCGTCCGCTGGGAGTGCAAATCCTGCTCGAAAATCTGGAAAAGAACGAGATCGCACAGCCGGAGAACCTGATGGAAATTCTCTCCGTCGGCCATTTTGACGACATTGGTATCTGTCTGGATGTGGGCCATGCCCATCTCAGCGATGGAATTCTTCCGGCGATTGCGACGATGGGAGAGCGCATTCGCTCTGTGCATATCCACGACAACATGGGCGACAAGGACGCGCATCTCTGGCCGGGAGACGGCACGATCGCATGGCCGGAAACCATGCAGGCGCTCGCCGCGTTGTCGCAGCCGCCGGCGAATGTGCTCGAAATTCATCGGACGCTGGCGGAGGAATCGGTTGGCGATCGCCTGCGGCGTACTTTCGAGTTTCTGGATGAGGCGGCTGCGAGTTGAATCAATGCTAGTGTCCGGAATTGGAAGTTCGTTTCAGTAGAATTCGCGGTTCCTCCACTTCGTTCGCCGCGGCGGACTCCGGTGGGAATGACAAACGTCTTCTCAAAAATTTCTTATGGCCGATATAACTTCCAGCACGACAGACGCGGTTCCAGTAACGACGATTGCCAAGCTTGGCGCACACGAGGGCCAGACTGTAACGCTGCAAGGCTGGCTGTACAACTTGCGCGAGAGCGGGAAGCTGCTGTTTCCCATCTTTCGGGACGGCACGGGGACCGTGCAGGGCGTTGTGCCGAAATCCGCGGTGTCGCCGGAGGTGTTCGAGCGGATCAAGACGCTGACGCTGGAATCGAGCGTGCTCGTGCGCGGCAAAGTGCGCGCCGACAAGCGTGCGCCGGGCGGGTTCGAGCTGGACGTAGAAGATTTGGACGTTGTGCATCGCGTGCCTGACGATGCCCCGTTTCCCATTTCTCTGAAAGAGCATGGCGTCGAGTTCCTGATGGAACATCGGCATCTCTGGGTGCGCACGCCGCGCCAGGCCGCGATCCTGCGGATTCGCGCGGAGATCATGCGTGCGGCGCAGGAGTACTTCGACGCGCACGGCTTCGTTCGCACCGACCCACCGATTCTGACACCGGCTGCCTGCGAAGGCACCAGCACGCTGTTTCCCGTGGAGTATTTCGGCGAGGAAGCCTACCTGACACAAAGCGGCCAACTTTATATAGAGAGCACGGCGATGGCGCTGGGCAAGGTCTACTCGTTTGGCCCGACGTTTCGCGCGGAAAAATCAAAAACACGACGGCATCTCACCGAATTCTGGATGATCGAGCCGGAAGTTGCCTATGCCGGCCTAGACGATCTGATGACGCTCGCCGAGCAGTTTCTGAGCCATATCGTGCAGCGCGTGCTGGAAAATCGCGACGCGGATCTGAAAGTGATTGGCCGCGATATTGCAAAGCTGGAAGCGATTCGTCCGCCATTCCCGCGGCTGCGCTACGACGAAGCGGCGAAAATGCTGGAAGAGGCATACACGCAAGGCAAGATTGAACAAAAATTTGAATACGGCAACGACTTCGGCTCGCCGGATGAGACGTATATATCCTCGCAGTTCGATCGCCCGGTAATGGTGCATCGCTATCCATCGAACATCAAGGCGTTCTACATGGAGCCGGACCCGGCGGATGCAAAATTTGCGCTCTGCGTGGACGTGCTGGCGCCGGAAGGCTACGGCGAAATCATCGGCGGCTCGCAGCGTATCGCATCGTATGACCTGCTGAAGCAGCGCATCGAGGAGCACGGCCTGCCGCTTGCGCCGTTTGAGTGGTATCTCGACCTGCGCCGTTACGGGTCGGTTCCCCACTCCGGCTTTGGCATGGGAATTGAGCGCGTGGTGGCGTGGATTTGCGGGCTGGAACATGTTCGCGAAACGATCCCGTTTGCCCGCACGCTGAACCGTATTTATCCTTAGAAGTCGTCTCATAAGCCAAATAGGACATCCTGAGCGAAAAGACATCGCCTTTTGCCGGCAAACAGCAGGTTCCTGGACCCCGGTCGCCGCGGCGACCTCCGCTCGGAATGACAAGTCTATTTCAAGGTTCCGTTCCGGCGGTTCATCTGGCGCGGCGATTGGCTGTGAGCAAATACCTTATGGCAAACACAAACGAAACGAATAAAGCGACCGACGAAACCATCGCCCCTGAAAGAACGCCAGCCACCATTGAAAAAGCGCCCTCCATGACGCGCGGGCATAACCCGCAGGCGATCGGTGTGCAGAGCCTGCCTGGCCGCAATATTCGCATCATCGGCGTTCCGCTCGATCTTGGCCAGTCCCGCCGCGGCGTGGACATGGGGCCGTCCGCTGTGCGCGTGGCCGGGCTAGAGGCACGATTGGAAGCGCTCGGCCATCATGTCGAAGATGGCGGCAACATTGCTGTCGATATCGCAGAGACGCAAAGCGTCGGCGAGCAGAATGCAAAATATCTCCAGGCCATTACGGAAACCTGCACGCGAGAAGCCGAACAGGTGCTGGAAACGCTGGCTGCCGATCAACTGCCGCTGGTACTCGGCGGAGATCATTCTGTGGCGGTAGGAACGGTATCCGGCGTGGCGGAATTTTATCGCCGGAAGAAAAAGAAAATCGGCCTGATCTGGATCGACGCTCATGCCGACATCAATACTCCGGAGACTTCCCCCAGCGGCAACGTACATGGAATGCCAATGGCTGCCGTGATGGGCCTGGGGCCGGAACCGCTAAAAAACATCTTCGGCTGGTCGCCGAAGGTTGCGCCGGAAAATGTTGTACTGATCGGCGTGCGCGATATCGACTCCACGGAAAAGGAAAACATCCGCCGGGCTGGAGTGACCGAGGTCTACACGATGCGCGACATCGACGAGCGCGGCATGCGCACGGTGATGGAAGAGGCTCTGCGCGCGGCCGGACGCGGCACTGCCGGCTATCATGTATCGCTCGACATGGACTGGATCGATCCGGAGGATGCGCCGGGAGTCGGCACGCCGGTGCGCGGCGGCGCGACCTATCGCGAGGCGCATCTGGCCATGGAGATCATTGCCGATCACGGCCGCATGTTGAGCTTTGAAATTGTCGAGGTGAATCCGGTGATCGACGAACACAACCGCACCGCGGATCTGGCGGTGGAATTGATCTCTTCGGCATTCGGTAAGAAGATTTTGTAGTCTTTGCGCGATTCTACTACGGCGATTTGGGTGCGAAGTAGCCCTTCATGGCGCGAACCTTGTACTTGCGGTCGGAGGACGTCAGGTAGATGGGACGGAATGCGCCGTCGGCCTTGAAATCCGCAGGCTTATACACCAGGGAATATTGGCTGCGCAATTCGTCCTGAATGCTTTCAAACGCAGCGGAAACATTTTCCATGTGGGTTGGGTAGAAGGCGCGGCCACCGGTGACCACGGCCATCGATTGCAGGATGTCGTCGCCACGATCGCGGCTGGGGCTGTCGTTGGTACTGATGGCATAGATGGTGGTTCCGGCGCGCTGGCACATTTTTACCGCATCGTCCAGTGTGGCGTGGCTCTGATCGTCGTCGCCGTCGGAAAGCAGAATGATGGCCTTGCGAATCGGCGGCGGCCAACGCAGCGGCAGCATTTGATCGCGGCAGGCGGTGTACACCGCGTCGTAGAGCGCCGTGCCGCCGCCCGGAGAAAGCTTGCGAATCCCAGCGCTCAACAGGTCGCCGTTGTTCGAGAACGGCGCAGTGATGTCCGGAGTAACGTCGAAGCCCATCACAAACGCTTTATCCACCTGCGGCCGCAGGACCGAGAGAAGAAATTCGATTGCGGCATTTTGCTCGAACTGAAAGCGGGTGCGAATGGAACTGCTGGTGTCGATCATCAGACCGACGCGCAGCGGCAGGTTGGTCTGCTGGGTAAAGCTGTAGACCTCGGCTGGGGGCATACGGTCGTCAAGCAGCGAAAAATCGCTTTCTTTCAGGTTGCGGATAAAGTGGCCGTGTTTGTCCGTCACGGTGAAGATTAAATTCACTTCATTGACAACCGTGGTGATGGTGTAGGCGCCGTTCTGGTCGGTGGTCGGCGAGGCCTGCTGCGGATTTGCGGGTGGAGCGCTGCTTTGTGCAGTCAGCGGCTTGCACGAGCCAAGTACAAGCACAAGAACCGTAGCGAGACGCACTGCGAGCGCCTCTCGTCGAAAAAGCCGTGGACAATATTTCCAACCGATCATTTTCTCTTATTTTAACAGCGGCAGCATCGTTGTTTGGCTGCGGATCCCCGAGTGTTGTTGGTGAACTGGAGTCGTAGCGTACCCGGCATCGTTCTTCTTTGGCACTGCACAAGAAATCACGATCAGCTCTGCCGCGACAAAGGGCGCGGAAACCGAACATCACGCGTGAACTTCGGTTGGAGCCGGAATGGCGATGTAGGCAATCCTTGCGACTGTTGCTGGGCGATAATGGCTGGATGGATCCGATCGCAGAGAGTCCGCGGGAGGAGTATGGGCGCCGGTTGGATGCCCTGCTCGCAGAAGAAGTTCGCACTACCCAACGAAGCAATCGGCTCGGGGCCTCGAAGCTGGCGGCGATTGCGCTGACGCTCCTGGTTGCGTTCGCGCTGGCGAAATACGATCCGCGCTATCTGTATCTTCTGATTGCGGCGGTTGCAGGGATTGCCGCGCTGTTTGTGTTGCATGACCGAACGCTGCGGAAGCTGCGCCGGTGCAAGCGCCGCAAGTCGCTATACGAGCGCGGGATCGCGCGACTGGAAGACCGCTGGGCCGGCACCGGGCAGCCCGGCGAGCGGTTTCTCGATCCGGCACACCCGTACGCGCGCGATCTGGATCTGTTCGGGAAGGGCGGCATGTTCGAGCTGCTTTCGACCGCGCGCACGCGGGCCGGAGAAGATACGCTGGCGGCTTGGCTGCTCGCGCCGGCCGCGGTGGAAGAAATTGTTTTCCGACAAGAGGCAGTGGCGGAGATGCGCCCGCATTTAGATTTCCGCGAGAAGCTGGCGCTGGCCGGAAAAGACCTTGAAGTTGGCGTACGACCGGAGCGGCTGGTTGCGTGGAGCGAAGGCGCCGCGGAGAATCTCGCATCCCGCCGGCAAACAGCAGGTCCCTCGACTTCGTCCGCCGCGGCGGACTTCGCTCGGGATGACAAATTTAGTCAGGCGATCGCTTCTCGCGCGAATCGCAGGGTGGCGCGAATTGTGGCTCCGGGGCTGGCGGCGCTCTGGATACTTAGCCTGATCGGATGGGCGATCTGGGGCTGGGTTGCGCCGGTGATTTTCATGAGCCTGCTAAATTTGATCATCACCTACCGCTTCCGGGCCGGGGTGGAGAAAGCGGCGGCAGAGATTGAAGAAGCGACGCGCGATCTCGATCTGCTGGCGGCCATTTTTCGCCAGATTGAAAGCGCGAATTTTTCGGCAAAGAAGCTGAAGGACCTGCAAGCCGCGCTGATGTCCGGCAAAGAACCGGCGTCGATGGCGATTTCCGGGCTGAGCCGTCGAGTGACGTGGCTGGAATCGCATGAGAACCTGATCGTTAAATTCGCTGACCTGTTTATCTTCTGGACGGCGCAGTGGGTATGGGCCGTGGAGGCGTGGCGCGCGCGATACGGCGCGGCGGTTCGCGGCTGGCTGGCGGCGGCCGGGGAGATGGAGGCGCTTGCGGCGTTATCGGGCTATGCCTATGAGCATCCGGCGGACACATTTCCGGAGTTTGTCGAGCGCGGGCCTTTTCTGGACGCGGAAGCATTGGCCCATCCCCTGCTGCCGCCGGCACGCGCCGTTGCCAACGATCTGCAGCTGGACGACCGCCTGCAACTTCTCGTGATCAGCGGGCCGAACATGGCGGGCAAAAGCACATTCATCCGCAGCGTCGGGGTAAATGTGGTGCTGGCGCAGGCGGGCGCGCCGGTCCGCGCTGCGAAGATGACATTGTCGCCATTGGCGGTGACGGCTTCTATCTGCGTGCTCGATTCGCTGCAGGGTGGACTGTCGCGGTTTTACGCCGAGATTACGCGCCTGAAAGTGATCGACGACCAGAGCCGCGGGACGATGCCGGTTTTGTTCCTGCTGGATGAGCTGCTGTCGGGAACAAATTCGCACGATCGGCGTATCGGGACGGAGTCGTTTGTGCGAAGCCTGCTGGCGCGTGGCGCGATCGGACTGGTCACCACGCATGACCTGGCGCTGGCGGCGATTGCGGAGAGTTTGGAGGGCCAGGCGGCGAACTTCCACTTTGAAGACCGCTTTGAAAACGGCGAACTGCGGTTCAATTACCGGCTGACGCCCGGGGTGGTCTCCACCACGAACGCACTACAACTGATGCGCTCGGTCGGGCTTGAAGTGTGACCGACGCGAAACTAATCACGGCTCCGCGCAATCCCACGCCTCAAAGACTAGACCCTTCGGCAGGCTCGGGGCGGGCTTTGGGGGCACCCCAGCGATAATTCAAGGAAAGCAGGTCCCTCCACTGCGTTCTCCCCTGTGGCGAGAACTTCGGTCGGGACGACACCGCGCGACGGAACGGGTGCAATTTATGTGCGGGCGGTTGCTGCGCTGCGGGATGAATCTTTGCGACCCTTTCCGGCGGATGCGGCGAGGGTAGAAACCTTTTCAACCGGACGCTTGCGGTCCTCATGCGCGACCAGAAGCGCTTCCAACTGCTGGATGAGGGCCTGGCTATTCATCGGCTTCACCAGCATTTCATCCGCGCCATCCTCGCGCCAGACGTCGTCGCTTAATGGGAATGCGGTCAAGAGCGCAACCGCGGGCTGATAGGACGCCTTCTTGGCGGCGCGGGCGACTTCCAGGCCGGCCTGGTCGTTTTCCATGCGCATATCGGTGATGACCATGTGAAAGCTGGAGCTGCGCAGCTTGGCCTTGGCGTCGCGCGCGGACGCGGCCGTGTCTACTTCAAAACCGTGGATTTCAAGGAGTGCCCTGAGTGTAAGCAGGATTGCGGGTTCGTCGTCGACCAAAAGGATGCGGCGTTTCATGGCTGGAGTCCTCTCCTGTATACGGAATTACTGTATGCCAACCCACGTGGAGCTGTCGATACTGGTTTAGGTAATTTCGATCGCTTCTCCATTGTTACACTGGCGAGTGGCCCGCTATCATGTGGAAAATTTCGGGTGCCGCACCAGCCAGGCCGACGGAGACGCGATCGCCGCGGCACTAGATGCATTGGGAGCGATTGAATCCAAAGGCTTGCGGCAGGCCGATGTGGTGGTCGTGAACACCTGCACGGTGACTGCCGCAGCCGACGGGGATGCGCGCGCATCGATTCGCCGCATCCAGCGCGCCAATCCGCAGTCTCGAATCGTGGTAACCGGCTGCTATGCGCAGCGCGCGCCGCAGGAAATCGCGGCGCTGCCGGGCGTGTTCGCAGTGGTGGGCAACAGCCACAAGAGCCAGGTCGCGTCGATCGCGCTGGGCGGCATGCTGCCAAATTTAACATCTAATTTGCATTCGAGCGTCAGCGAAGGATTTGTGCCGCTTACGTCGTTGCATGGGACGCAGCCGCCGTATACGTCGCGGCAAGCGTCCGCATTTCTGCTGGCCAGCGATATCTTCGCGCATACGGAATTTCAACTGCCTTCTTTTCCCGCAGCTATGGTGCGGAGGTCGCCCGACGCGCACGCAACGCGGCGAACCCGTCCATCGCTGAAAATCCAGGATGGCTGCGGCAATCGCTGCACATTCTGCGTGATCCCATCGACGCGCGGCAACAGCCGATCCCACCCGCACGCAAACGTGCTCGCGGAGGTGGAGCAATTTGTCGATGCCGGTGGTAAGGAACTGGTGATCACCGGCATCAATCTGGGCCGCTGGGGGCGCGATCTGACGCCGCAGAATCGTCTGGAAGACCTGTTGGCGGAAATCTTTGAATCGACCGCATTGCGGCGCCTACGGATCAGCTCCGTCGAGCCGATGGACTGGACCGATGGCCTGGTTGCGCTTTTCGCCCGCTGGAGCAAAGGAGATCATCCCCGCCTTGCGCGGCATGCGCATCTTCCCTTGCAGTCCGGGGCGGACGCGGTGCTGAGACGGATGCACCGGCGGTATCGTCCCTGGCATTATGCCGAACGGGTGGCGAAGATTCGCGCGGCTTCACCGGATGCAGCGATCGGCGCGGACGTGATGGTGGGCTTCCCCGGCGAAACTGAGACAGAATTCCAGGAGAATTACGACTTTATCGCGGCGCAGCCATTCACGTACCTGCATCTATTTCCGTTTTCCGCGCGGTCCGGCACAGCCGGGTGGGAACTGCATGGTCAGAACCCCGTTCCCGGAGAAGCCGTTAAGGAGCGCATGGCGGCTCTGCGCGCGTTAATCGGCACTAAGAACCTGGCGTTTCGTTCCGCATTCGTTGGGAAGCGGCTGAGCGCGATGACGCTGATCGCCAGCGAATCGGCTGCCGATTTCGGCCGCGGCTCCGCGCTGACGGACAATTTTCTGCCGGTGGGACTGGATAGCGTGGGGACGGCGAACACAGTTGTGACCGTCCAGATCACGGCATCGACCGCGTCCGGATTGTCGGGAACGGTCATCGAGAACCGTCCCGGATACGGCCCGCGCACGCAATGAAATCTGGCAACCGCCCGCGCACGCCGCTCATCTCCTTAACTAAGCCGGTTGCGAAATTCCGGAATGGTATACTCACGAGGCGAGGCCTAACCTCGCCAATCCTGGAGGCGGCACATCGATAAACGTTCGGCGAAACAATTTATCCGCATTAACGATCGGATACGCGCGCGTGAAATTCGCGTCATTGACGAAAACGGAGAGCAGCTTGGCGTTCTCCCACCCTTTGAAGCCCTGAAAATTGCGCGCGAGCGCGGTCTCGATCTGGTCGAGATTTCTCCCAACGCGGTGCCCCCGGTTTGCCGTATTCAGGATTACGGCAAATATCTGTATGAGAAGGACAAGAGCGAGCGAGCGGCGCGGAAGAAGCAAAAGGTCATCATTATTAAGGAAGTCAAGTTCTCGGTCACCGTCGACGAACACGACTACCAGACCAAGAAGAATCAGGCCGTTCGCTTTCTGCAGGAAGGCGACAAGGTCAAGGCGTCGCTGCGTTTTCGCGGCCGCCAGATGGCCCATCGCGAGCTGGGATATCAGATCATCAACCGGTTGATTCAGGATGTTGGCGACGGTGGTGTGGTGGAATTCATGCCTCGGATGGAAGGCACCACGCTGCACGCGATCCTTGCGCCAGGCAAAAAAGTGGAAGCGGCAAAAAAACCTGAAGCAGCGAAGAAACCGACAGGCGCAAAGCCGGTCGAAGCCGCCAGTCCAGAACCGACTCCGGTCGCTCAGGCCTGAAGAAAAATCGTCCATGCGAGGCGGCTGCGCGCCGGACTCGCATGGACTATCTGATCAGAAATCGCCCTCATTTTCCCTTATTGCAGCAGGTTCAGCACGTTGAGCACGAAATAAGTCGTGGGATCGTAGATTACGATGTAGCCGTCATAGTAGCCGGCGACATATCCCGGAGGAACTGGCGGAATATAGCCAATCAGATCGGGCGGAAGCGGCTGGAAATAGGTCCAGTATGTGCGGGGGACGTACCCGCCGCGATAAAAGCGCGGGCGCCTTCCGCGATTGATGCTGCCGAAACGACCCTGATAGTACTGGCGCAGACGACCGGTGTTCTGGCTGCGGAACTGATAATTGGGTCGATTTTGCGGGGGGCGGTTTGGCCGTGTCTGTGGGCGACCGTGCGGCTGCGGACGAGCATTGCTCGCGGGGCGCGTGGTATGGGTTGGCCTCGTCTGCTGCTGCGTCGGGCGCGCATTGTGACCCTGCTGCGGACGGCTGGGCTGTGCAGGTCGCGTCGCGTGGCCGGCTTGTGGGCGACTCGGTTGTGCCGGCCGCGTCGCGTGATTGGACTGTGGCCGACTCTGCTGTGTCGGGCGCGCTGCGTGGCTTTGTTGTGCAGGCTTTGCCGCGTGGCTTTGCTGCGCCGGGCGTGACGCATGGCCGCTCTGCGCCGGTTTTTCGCCACTCTGCGGACGCTGGTCTTGGGCGCGGGCGGATGTGGGACAGATCGCCATCCCTCCCAACGCTGCAAAAACTACCAAACTCAATGCTGCCTTGCAGATATTCATAGGTCTCCTTTCAAACACAAACTGAGATGCGCGGCGGTATGGGTCCGCAAAGCTTTTTTTCACTGGAGGTTTACATAGGGACGGCGATGGCCTCACGGACGGCCACTCCCGGTCCGCTTGCCAACATCCCGGATGCCGGTTAGCATCCATGTAGAAACCGGCCTGCAAAGCAGGTGGGATGGTTAACGCTGGTTGAACCTACATTCATTGAACAGGGAACTCGACTCGAAAAATCGGCTCGGTGCGCAGTGTCCGCCAGTCCGGAATGCCTAAAGAGTCGCGGCGGGTTCCCACCGTCTTAGGACGGGTTCACCGGCGCATCATTCTACGGCCCCGTGGGTCGGATTTCTGTTTCTAGCCGGTTTTCGTCCCAGCCAAGAGCTTCGACCTGCCCTCGACAGACAAAAACATACGGTGGATGTTATGCACGCAGTAGGAAACTTCGACGTTAAGATTACTCCGGTTGCCCCGGATGACAAGTCCGGCGACTCGGCGATCGGCAGAATGCTGATCGACAAGCAGTTCCACGGCGCATTGGACGCCACCAGCAAAGGCGAGATGCTGGCCAGCATGAGCGGCGTGAAAGGTTCCGGCGGCTACGTGGCGATGGAGCATATCCAGGGAACACTCCAAGACGATCAGGGAAAGGGCCGCACCGGCACCTTCGTTCTGCAGCACACCGGCACCATGAATCGCGGCGAACCGAGCCTGAGCGTCACAGTGGTTCCCGACTCCGGCACCAGCGAATTGACCGGGCTGACCGGCTCAATGAAGATGGACATCGTGGATGGAAAACATTTCTACGAGTTCGACTACGCGCTGAAGGAAAAGCATTGAGAAGCGCTTCCTGCGCGACGCCTGCCTGCTGGATTCTGTAACATTCATCTGTGTATCCACGGTTGTTTCAGTCCGGCGTGTTCACCGTCCCAACCCATGGCATTTTCGCGGCGATCGCGCTGATCGCCGGGCTGATGCTGGCCATGCGCGCGGCGGTCCGGCTTCGTCTGTCGCCCCAGGCACTGGCAGCCTGGCATGCGGCAGGCCAGCGGGCCGCGACCGCGCAGGCATTGTTCGGGCTCGGGCTGGTCTACCAGGTGCTGCATAGTGACTGGACGAGCGCCATGCCGTACTTCTGGCAGGCATTCGAGCTGGTTGATGCGGACCACGCCGACACCGACCTCTACCTGCGGTCGGAGGTTCACCGGCATGTTGGCTTCTACTTCCTCGTCGCCGACGAGCAGCCCGCTGAGGCGGTCCTGCATTTGCAGCTCTCGCTAGACCTCCGCGAGCAACTCGGTGACCCGCGCCGCATCCCATCTGGACAGGTCGCGCTGGCGCAGGCGGAGCTTGCCGCCGGCCACCGCGACCGGGCGATCGAACTGCTGCGGCTCGCCGTCCTGCAGGCCAGGGAGGCCGGGCTGCTGGCCCAGCGGATCGAGGATGCCGAGCGCGCCTTGCGGGAGGCCGAAGCCGCCCCAGAAACCGGCACTGAGGATCTTGACGCCACCGCGAGATCCGATGGCAACGCGGCCGGCTGACAGCGTCACCGCTCCGCCAGGCGGTACCTGCCATAGAGGGGACGTCTGAGCCGGATATCGTATTCGCCCGATTCCCCGGGTCCCGGGACCAGCGACCACCAGAACGCGCATGCCACCGGTGAACGCGGTTCCGGAGGTTCCTCACCCATCGTCACCAGCGCGGACGGCAGCACTAGCAAAGAGGACTCGTTCTGCTCGCCTGTTCGACCGACCGGGTTTCGCGCGGATACCCGCCGGGATGAATGATCCGCGTGGCGGCCCGGGCTTGTCGCGGTTGCCTGGCCCATCGCGCCGGGGCACGATGCCTGGGTGCCGTTGACCGGCGTGAACGGCATCGAGTTCTGCTGCGAGGGGCACGGGACGGGTGCTCCGCTGGTGTTCCTGGCCGGACTGGGCGAGAGGTGTCCGGGATGAGCATGCTGGCCGGCCCGCTGGCGGCTCGGGCGTAGGCCCGGACGGCGTCCTGGTCATCCAGCGCCGCGATGCAGTCGCCGATGCCTTCACAGTGGCCTGGCAGTTGACGGGCGCAGTGTGCTGTAATAAATTTCAATGAATGGAGGATAGTTCGGCAGAGCCGGGCCTGTCCCAGACGGGCGCGCCGCGCAAGTCCTGGCATGGGGTGCACAAGGCGCTGGCTGACCCGCTGCGCATCCGGCTGCTGGAGTGGCTATTCGAGGCGCCCCGGTCAGCGCGGCAGCTAGCCGACTGCGCCGGACTACCCGCTGACCGCCTCTACTACCACCTCGGCCAGCTGGAGCAAGCGGGACTGATCGAGGTTGCCGAGTACCGGCCGCTGGCCCGCGGCAAGGTCGAGCGGGTTTACGCGCCCGCGGAGACCGAGCCGCCCGGCGACGACGCCGACCCGGAGGAAACCGCCGCGTTCCTCGGATCGGTGCTGGAGGCCACCGCGATGGACATCACGGCGGCATACCAGGCCAGGCGGGCGGGCCGCCGCCGGGAGGTCGACCTGCACCGCGGCGCGCTGCGGCTCACCGATCAGGCGCTGGCCGAGCTGCGCGGCCATATCGAGCAGCTCGCCGCCAGGTTCGCCGATCCCGGTGCCGACGGAACCTTGACCGGGGTGGTCCTGGCGCTCGTCGACCTGCAAGACCGCCCGGATGCCGACCCTCCGCCAGGGAGCCCAGCATGAATAATGCCCCCGCACAGCACGCCGGCCTGGCCGTCCGGGCCTCCGACGCTGAACGGGAGCAGACCGTCGCGCTGCTGCAGCACAGCTTTGCCGACGGCCGGCTGACCCAGGCCGAGCTCGAGGAACGAGTCGGTGCCGCTTACGCGGCGCGGACCAGGGCCCAGCTACGCGATCTCACCGCCGATCTGCCCGACGCCGGGCAGCAGCCGCCACGGCCGGGCATGATCTTGGACCTGCGGCTGCTGATCATCCTGTTGTGCGTCTGTCCTCCCGCGGGCATGGCCTACTGGCTGCTATCTCTCCGCCAAACCGCCTTGCTGCGAGCCTGGCTGATGAACGCCAGGCCGTGGCAGCGGCTGCTTGCGGGCGCGATCGTCGCCGGTGCGGGGATGGCAATTGAAGTCCTGAGCCATCTGACCGGAGCCGTCCTGGACGGCTTGAGCCATCTGACCGGAGCCGTGCTCGTGAGCGCCGGAGTTATCCTCGCCCTGCCCGCGATCTCAGGACCGTTTCACCGGACGTGGGTTATCGTGCGCCGCGCATTTCCGGTGCGCGGCTCGCAGCGCCCGCTGGTGGAACAGCCCGGGCCCGATCCCGGAGACTGTGCCTGTGACCGGACGCCCGGGGATGCGTGAGCTCGACGATGACCGATGAGCAAACGCCCGCGCCGCATTGCGAACCGGGTAGACGCAGTTCTGGTGCGGCACTAGCATGCTAGGCCTGATCCCGGGCGCCGGTCCCGACTGGGAGTCCGCGCTACTCGTGCCCGTGCCAGCCGCTGAGTCGGCTGTCGGCCAGCACCGTGCCCGGCTTGACGAGGCCGCCAGGGACGGGGTCCCCGCGCACATCACGGTGCTGTACCCGTTCTTGCCGCCCGCCGGGATCGATAAGATGCTGCTCGCGGCGTTGGGCAGGGTGTTCGCCGGGCACGCGGCGTTCCAGTTCACACTGGACAAGGTCGGCTGGTTCGGCGAGGAGGTCCTCTGGCTCCGGCCGCGCGACACCGCGTCATTCACCGCCCTGACCGACCTGGCCTTCAGGGCGTTCCCCTCCTGCCCGCCCTATGGCGGGCGGCATACCGAGGTGATCCCGCACCTGACCATCGGCCATGTCGGCGGGCCGCAGGCCCTGGGCGCCGCTGCCGAGTCGGTCCGTTCCTGCCTCCCCATCGAGGCGGTCGCAACGGAGGTCATCCTGATGGCCGGTCCTCGTCCCGGAATCCCGGGTACGCCGCCGGGCCAGTGGCGCACCATCGCCGCCTTCCCCTTGGCTAGCGACCGTCCCTAGCGACAACCGACGCCGGACTCACGGAACGACCGAGATCCCTGCCACCGCAGCACACGACGCCAGCATCATTGTCCGGTACGGCATCAGCCACCACGTGCCGACCATCCCGGCAGGCACACTCGAAGCGACCAGCAGCTGCCTTGCACACTAACCTGACCCAAGTCGGGTCTCATAGGCGATGTCTTCATGACAAGAGAGGAAGCCCAGGGCAGCGGACCCGCGGTTTGTGCCCGGAAGGGCGTTCGGACGTCGTTGATATCGCATCCCTAATGGATAATCTGCATGAACGGGCTCACATATGTCTATTGTTTCAGTAGGCATTCCTAATCGGCGATCTGATTTCCTACCAGAACGATGGAAAAAACTGCGCAATAATCGCTGATAACGTCGGCAGGCCGTGAGTGAGTATGCCATGCTGCGCATAGATATGCGCGAGAAGAAAATACTCATTTCGGCATGCATGTGAGTGGATTACTGTGGCCTTAACGAGCCTGTCCGCTGTGATGCTCATGGGAGTCGGACTACGGCCCCGGCGCCGCTGCGTTTGAAGTGCGGTACCGCCGCAGCGGATCGCGTGCGCGGCGTGCAGCGCGTTCACCGCGAAGGTAGCGCTGCAGTCCTCCGGCGTGGAGTCCAGCAGTCCCCAGCCGAGCTGCTCGGCAGCCTGATCAAACCGCGCGGCCAAGCTCGGCCGGGTCGGTGGCATCTGCTTGCACCGCCCGCATCCTGGATCGTGTCAGGCTATCGGTGTCCCGGCCGCAGACCACTATCTCGGCGCCCTCACTGGCGAGCGCCTGAGCAATCGCCAAGCCGATGCCGTGACTGCCTCCCGTGATGAACGCGCGGCGGCCGGCCAGTCCCAGGTCCACCAGCCCAGTCTCCCGGCAACCGAGGTGCCGGTGCAGACCCGGGGACGTTGTCCGGCCAGGCACGCCTCCGCCAACGATCTAGTTCCGCGGCTCAGAACTCGTACTGGACGGTCGCGGCGCCGGCGCGGATCGGCGCGATGTACGTAGTGACGATCTCCCTGTGCCGCGGGTCGTCGCGGTAGGCGAGGTACCCGGCGGCGTCATCGAAATCGGCGGCGACCGCGAAGTCGTAAGCGTTCTCAGTGACGCCGATGTCGGCACCGGAAGCGAACGCACGTATCGCCGGCACCAGTGTCGGCAGCGAGGCTAGCTGGGAGGCGGCATCGGCCTTCTGCTCAGGAGTCGCATCCTGTTTCCAGACCAGCAAAACGATATGGCGAACCATCGCAGCCTCCTGCCAGGGCGGTCACTCAAGGCACATGTTTCCCCCGCCTTCGTCGCCCCGTCAACCAGCGTTCCGCTTGCCGGGCGCTGGGGCGGGCTGGTACGGCATCCGCACTTCGCTGCCCGGCATGCGCCGGTACGCGGAAAAGCGAACGGCGGCTGTGGGAGCATGGAAAGCCGAAGCAACCTGGTACCCGGACCGATTTCAACGTGGCTGGTCATGATCGTTTACTGGGTGGATACGTTCACTTCGACGCCGTTCGGCGGCAACCCGGCCGCAGTGTGCCTGCTCGGGGAAGCACCTGCGGACGATGCCTGGATGCAGCAGGTCGCTGCCGAGCTGAACCAGCCCACGACCGCGTTCCTTGCCAGCGGCGACGGCCGGCTGCAGCTGCGCTGGTTCACTCCCGCCCAGGAACTGCCCTTGTGCGGGCACGCGACCCTGGCCACTGCCCACGTCCTCTACGACACCGGGCAGGCCGGCCACGATCAGGTGCTCAGCTTCAGCACCGGTAACGGCACCCTGCCAGCGTGGCAGGATCGCGCCCGGATCTGGATGGATTTCCCTGCGGCCGGGCTCACCGAAGGCGCCGTGCCGCGGGAGGCGCTGGCCGCGGTGGGCCTGACGCGGGCTGAGTGGTTCGGCCGCAACGACTATGAGTACGTCATCCAGGTCAGCGATCCTCTTTTGGTGGAGCAGGCGCGGCCCGACTTCGGGGCGATCCGGCAGCTTCCGGTGACGCGGGTGATCGTGACCGCGCCCGGCGGCGAGGGTGCTGACTTTACTTCCCGCGTCTTCGTGCCCAAGATCGGCCTGGACGAAGACCAGGTCACCGGCTCAGCGCACGCCGTCCTCGGGCCACTGTGGGCGGCCCGCCAGGGCAGCACTCAGCTCACCGCCGTCCAGGCATCCCGGCGTCGGGGCACGGTCGCGATCGCCGTACACGGTGACCGCGTCCACATCGGCGGCAGCGCCACCATCCTCGGGACCGGGGTATTCACCGCCCGCTGATGCCGCATACCGTGCCAATCCGATGCGCGCGGCTTAGAGCGGCACTCAGAGCCGATGGATCCCCTAACGATCTTAAATGGCGAGGGTTACAGCCTCGGGTGACAGGGCCTCCGGTACTGCATGCCGGAACCATGAGGTATTCCGATGGCGGCTGGCTCACCGGCGGAACGAGCTGGCCAGGGAGCGTTAGCAGGCGGCGATGCAGAGGCTGAACGCGAGCACACCGCCTAGGGCTATCTCGACACTGTGGATGTTCCGGCGGATGCCTCCGCCGGATTGAGCGGGAAGCGACGAACCGGCCGGTGTGAGCGACTGTGTGACGGCGAGGACTTCGGCGAGGGTGGCACGCATCATTTCGCCGGCCCGCGCGTCATAGGAGTCGTCGGTGTCGCGCGGCGACGCCCTGAAGCGTGAAAATCGGGTGGGGTGCCCGCCGAAGCCGGTGATGCTTGGTGCCGTTGAGCCCGCATAGGAGTCTGGCGCTGGGAGCCTGCCGAAGGGGTCCTGCATTGTTGCCTCGAGCACGCGATTCCGCCTCTGAACCCCCTCCTGGCTCCCGCGGGCAGCCCGCCTGGAAACTGCTCGCAGGAAGGATCATGGTCATGGACGAGATCACAGAGGAACCGGGCGCGCTGGTGGAACGGGTCGCGGCGCTGGACATCGGGAAGGCGACGCTGACGGTGTGCGTGCGGGTGCCGCATGAGGGCAAGCCCGGGGCGCGCCGCCAGGAGGTCCGCACCTACGCCACGCTGACCCCGGCGCTGCTGGAACTGCGGGACTGGCTGATCTGCCAGGGCGTGACCCTGGTGGTGATGGAGGCCACCAGCGCGTACTGGAAGCCGCCGTTCTACCTGCTCGAAGACGACATCGAGTGCTGGGTGGTCAACGCCCGCGACGTCAAGAACGTCCCCGGCCGGGCCAAAACGGACAAGCTCGATTCGGTCTGGTTGTGCAAGCTCGCCGAGCGCGGCATGCTCCGGGCCTCGTTCATCCCGTCCCGCCCGCAGCGCCAGCTGCGGGACCTGACCCGCTACCGCCGCACCTTGACCCAGGAACGGACCCGGGAAAAGCAGCGCGCCGAGAAACTGCTCGAAGACGCCCAGATCAAGCTGTCGGTGGTGATCAGCGACATCTTCGGCAAGTCCGGCCGGGCCATGCTGGACGCCCTCATCGCCGGGCAGCGCAACCCGCACGAGCTGGCCGCCCTGGCCCGCCGGAACATCCGCGCCAAGACGAGCGTCTTGCAGGAGGCGCTCACCGGGCACTTCACCGATCACCACGCGTTCATGCTGGGCATGATGCTGGCCCGGATCGACGCGCTGTCCACCCAGATCGGCACCCTCACCACCCGGATCGAGCAGGCCACCGCCCCGCTGTCCGCCCAGATCGCCCAGCTCGACGAGATCCCCGGCATCGGCACCACCGCCGCCCAGGACCTGCTCGCCGAGGTCGGCACCGACATGTCCCGCTTCCCCACCCCAGGCCACCTGGTGTCCTGGGCCAAGTTCGCGCCCAAGGCCCGCCAGTCCGCCGGCCGCAGCAAGGCAGCCGCCACCGGCAAGGGCAATCCCTGGCCCGGCGGCACCCTCGGCGAGGCCGCCGCCGGCGCCGCCCGGACCAAGACCTTCCTGGCCTCCCGCTACAAGCGGATCGTCCGGCGCCGCGGCAAGCAACGCGCCCTGGTCGCCGTCGGCAACTCCATCCTCACCATCGCCTGGCACCTGCTCTCCGACCCCGCCGCCCACTTCACCGACCTCGGCCCCGACTGGCACGACCGCCTGACCCCGCTACGCCGCAAGCATCACCTCATCGCCGAACTCGAACGGCTATCAGGCAAGAAAGTCACCCTCCACGACGCCAGCTGACTTAACCCCGCCACCCGGCAACGCCCGCACCGAGGAACCCGGCTCCGCTGACGCTCCGCCGGGTGCTGCCGCCTGCCCGCTGACCGACCGATTTTCGATTCAGCATGAGGGCCAGCACGCAGCCCGGGATCGAGGATCTGTACCGGGAGCACGCGCTTGGGCTTGTGCGGTTCGCGCTGTTGCTCACCGGGGATCGCGCCACGGCCGAGGACGTGGTGCAGGACGCGTTCCTCGGCCTGTACCAGCACTGGGACCAGGTCAGGGATCCGGGCCGCGTCCTGGCCTACCTGCGGACGGCGGTGGTGAACGGCAGCCGGTCGCGGCACCGCCGATCCCTGGTCGCGCGGCGGCTGCGCCCGGAGCCGCTCGCCCTGGCCCAGTCCGCGGAGGCCCTGGTGCTGGCTGGCGAGGACCGGCGGGCGCTGCTCGCCGCCCTCGACACGCTGCCGCGCCGCCAGCGCGAGGTACTCGCGCTGAAGTACTTCCTGGATCTCGGCGAGCGGGAGATCGCCGAGATTCTCCACATCAGCAGGGGGACCGTGGCATCGACCGCCTCCCGCGCGCTGACCGCACTGGCCCGCCAGCTCCGGGAGGACTCATGACACGCCTGGAAGACCGGCTCCGCGACACGTACCGCGCGGTGACCGACGCCGTCCGCGAAGACGAACTGCCCGGGCTGCACGGGCGGCGCGCCCGGACCCGCCGCCGTCGGAGCCGGTTCAGTACGTTCGCGCCGCTGGCGGCGGCCGCCGCGGTCGTCGTCGCGATCGTGGCCAGCGTGGTCGTGCCGAAGTGGGTGAGCTCCCCGAGCGAGCCGGCTACTCCGGCCACTCCCACCCCTTCGGCCATTCCCGCGGGGACTCCGCCGTTCGTGGTCATCATGAACAAGCCGGATGGCCGCGGCTACCATGGGCCGCTGGTGGTGGTATCCGCGGCGACCGGGCGGGTCACGGGCACGGTGCCAGAGCCCATGCCGGACACCACCTGGTACGACGCCGAGCCCACCGGGAGCGGCACGACGTTCGTGCTGGCGGCCACGCCGCTGCGCGGCGGCCTGTGCAGCCCCAGCTACCTGTACACCCTGACGCTGTCGTCTCGCGGAGCGCCGGTGTCGCTGAAACGATGGACCGATCCGGTGGTACCAGCAAACCTGGTGGAGTTCAGCGCCAGCGCGGACGGCGGCACCCTCGCCTTCGTCGAGGACCAATGCAACAGCCCGGATCAGAAGATCGGGATCATCCGCGACGGCAGGGTGAAGACGTGGCAGGAGCCGTCTCCGCTCGGAGCCAACAGCCTGTCCCTGTCGGCCGACGGAAGCGTGCTCGGATATGCCGAGTCCAACATCAACGGCCAGGGCGGGAGGGTCCGCGTGCTGGACACCAGCTCCGCACCGGGCAGCGCGACCGCGGCCAGCAAGATCGTGTACACCTACCCCGCTGCTGGCCGCGGGCCCTCGGTCGCCATCGGCCCGGACGGCACCACGATGTACGTTGCCTGGGTGACCGGCTTTGATACCGTTCACCTGGCCGGGTACCGGATCGGGCCGGGCGGTGTCCAGGGCGCGCTGTTCCGCCGGACTCTGCCCACCGGGTTGTCCGTCTCGTGGGCGGGCAGCCAGCTGCTCGTCTGGGACCCTGGCGTCTACCTGGTCGAACCCGTGACCGGCAAGGTCACGCGAGTGCGGGCGGCGTGGACGGACTCCTGGGGAATCTCCTGGTAGCCAGCCGTCCTACTGGCTGACGGCCGGCCATAGTGAGGGCCCGTTCGGAAGAAATATGGCGGGCTCATGCCTGGTCCGCTTTTAAGAATCGTTAGGCGCCGCACATACGCCGAACGGGACGATATGAATGCGAATCCACCATCACGGATTGCCAGCCATCTTGCAAGAAGAGTCGGCGTTCCGCGCGCCCACGATTTGAATTACAAGGATGAATTGACGATTGCCGCAGGCGTCAGCGATATATAAGTATACGGGCACGCAACACACTCATTTCGGCGCGTGAGTGCGCTGGCCGAGTGGTCTGCATCGCACCGGACCCCGCTACGGAGAGCGTGCCGCAGCCATGACGCTCGCCGGCCTGAGTGGCGGCGGGCCACCGACGAGGTCTGGCGGCGTCGCGGGTTCACCTACGGGCATGGCAGTGCCTCGCGGCACCTGCTCGCCCGCCTCGGCTGGCCGGGCGGCGCAGGTCCCGGTGAGGCAACTGGGCTGGGACAATTCAGCGGCGTGCTGCAGGCGCTAGATGGCCTTGTGTGCGCGTTTAGTCGCGGCGCCGGCGCTGGCTGGTCCGGGACGAGGCCGAGGATCAGAGGTTCAGGCTGCGGTTCGCTAGTGGCCCTACGCCGGCCAGTACTGGCCGTCGCAGACGGAGCAAGCAGCATTGCGCCCATCGGCGTGCAGCTCGTGAAATACGTCCTGCATCTGCTCAACGGCACCGGCCTGGCCCGGGGGACCGGGTGCCCTCACCGTGAACGGCGCGGATCCGGCGCCGGACGCCCGCCGTGGCTCTGACCGCCTGGCCGCAGCCCGGAGCGCAACCGCAGCCATCGCTGCCACAAGGACAAGGGCCAGCGTGATGTTCGGCGTGATCAAGTTCTTCATGACGCACTTCCTCAGTTATGGACAGTGACGGCGGGCGCGTCCGCCTGACGGGTGAACCTTCACCGGCCCCGCGCGCCCTGCGGCGGACGGGCCCTGCCCTAGGGCCAGGGTGTCCGTCTACTGGGCCTGGCTGGCCCGGGACGAGCCGGTCAGCCGGGCACGGGCCAGCGCCTTGGCCCGGACCACCTCTGGATCCCGCGGGTCGGCCGGCGGGTCCGTCCAGACGCGCTCGCGCCGGATCCTCGGCTTGCCGGCGCGGATGCGCTTCATCACCCGGCCGGCCGCCACGTCGGGAGGCTGGCCACGGGCGGTCTGGGCTGTTTTTGCAGGCTCTGCTGCGCAGGTGCGGACGGTGCGGCGAACAGCTGGCCGGCTACCGCACGAGCCCAGCGCATCCGGTCCGCCGCAGCCTCCGGGTGGTCGCCGAACTGCTGGGCCACGCGCTGGACGCACCCCAAGCCGCCGTAGGCGCGCACGGCCGTGGCGATGGCCTTCCGGACCTGACCCGCGCTGGGGTTATCGGAGCGCTGCAGGACTGATGCGAACAAGGCGTCGGCCCAGGCCGCGCTAGTTACGGGATGGCAGATGGTTAGCTGCATCTCAGCCCCCTGACTGATCTGGCCCCCATGTATGACGCTATGGAAAGTGACCGCTGGCGGCGTCCGCCTGGCGGATGAACTTTCACGGCCCGTACACCCTGCGGCGTACGCCCGCGTGACCGCGACACCGGTGGCGCTGCCGACTGCGCGAACGGCTCGATCCCGCGTTCACGCTTGCCGCGACAACGGTGCCTAATCAGGCTACGGTCCGCTGAATCAGCCATGCCAGCGGTTTTCGGGCGGACCGCAGTCCAGCCGCACACCGGACACGACCTTCGTCCACGTCGTGTTCTTCCTCAACCAAGGTTTGGTTAGAGGCTACGAGCGCGGCTCCTGCCGGATGTGGCTGATGTGCGGCTGGTGGGCGATCGATGCCCAGCGGGGAGGACCGCATCCGCCCGATGCCTGGTGGCTCTATTGCTAGGGGCCGATAACCGGCCGGCTGGCGATCGCTGGCCAGGAGTCCCGCGTGAGGCTCAGGCGGGCTGCGTGGATGTCCGGGAATGTCGCGCGGCGGGGTCGACTCCGGTGGTAACCCAGGGCCGGGCCACGCGGGCGATGTCGGCGTCCGAGGCGCTGGTGAACGCGTCGAGCTTCAGGAAGTGCCGGGCGACGGTGAGTCCGAGGATGCTGCTGACGATGAGGGCGGCCCGCAGGTCGGCATCGTCGCCGCCCATGGCGTGACTCAGGTTGACGATCCGCTCGTTGAGGAACGCGCTCATTGACTCAGTTGCCTCCGGTGCGGTGAGCATGGACCGGACGAGAGCTTTGGTCTCCGGAGGCAGGGCTGCGAGCCGGACGTCCAGCACGTCGTGCAGATGTGTCTCGATCTCGCCTGGGCTCGCTTCACCCAGCTGGATGGCGATGGCGAAGAGGGCGGCCTTTGATCCGTAGTGCTGCATGACCAGGGACGGGTCGACGTTCGCGCGGCGAGCGATGCGGCGGATAGTGGTGGCTTCAAGGCCGCGCTCCCCGAACTCCGCACGCGCCGCGTCAAGGATGCGCTGCGCGGTCGCTGCACGCCTCGCGGCCCTGCTTCCTGGCTCGCTCACGCTATTCACTCTACCGTTGTTGAGCGGATCGTGTACGGTTGACTCAACAAGTGATGAGCGGAGTCGCAGCCTGGCCCGTCCGCTCATCCCGGGAGCGAGGAGCAGCCATGACAGCACCTGCCGGTAAGGCCGCTTTGATCATCGGCGCGTCACGTGGGCTGGGCTATGCGCTGGCCGCCGAGTACCTGGCCCGGGACTGGCAGGTGACCGCAACGGTGCGGGGCGCCAGGCGGACCGGCCTGGACGACCTGGCCAAGTCCTCAGCTGGCCGCCTCGTCGTGGAGACCGTCGACATCACGGTTCCTGAGCAGGTCGCGGCGTTGCGCGAGCGTCTGGCCGAGGTAACGTTCGACCTGCTGTTCGTCAATGCCGGGGTGACCAACGGGCCCGGGGAGACCGTCGCCGATGTGTCCACGGACACCTTCGTCCGGCTGATGGTGACCAATGCGCTGAGCCCGATGCGCGTCATTGAGACACTGCAGGATCTCATCGCCCCGCACGGCACGATCGCAGTGATGTCCTCCGGCCAGGGGAGTATCACCAACAATACAAAGGGCGGCTTCGAGGTCTACCGGGCAAGCAAATCCGCGTTGAACCAGTTGATGCGCAGCTTCGCCGCGCGCCACGCCGGCGACCCGCGCACGCTGCTGCTCATGGCGCCCGGCTGGGTGCAGACCGACCTGGGCGGCCCCGCCGCGCCCCTGACGATCGGCCAGAGCATCCCCGGCGTGGTCGACACGGTCGAGGCCCAGGCCGGCAAGGGCGGACTGCAATACCTGGACTACCAGGGTCAGACCGTCCGCTGGTAGCGCCCGCGGTCCGCCCCGGACGACCTGGAGGACATCACCGTGAAGATCATCGCGATCGAAGAGCACTGGAACAGCATCAGCATCCGTCGCGCGCTCGACCGCCTGCAGGGCGGGACCCGCGACGAAAGCGTCGCCTTCAACACCATGGGCGATAACCAGGCCCGGCTCGAGGACATCGGCCAGGGCCGGGTCGAGGCGATGGACGCCGCCGGGATCGACGTCTCGATCCTGTCGGTCGTCACCCCCGCCACCCAAGCCCTCCCAGCCCGGGAGGCCGTCGCGCTGGCCCGGGACGCCAACGACGAGGCCACCAGCGCCGTCCGCGCGCATCCGGCCCGCTTCCGCGCGTTCGCGACCCTGCCGACCAGCGATCCGCAGGCCGCGGCCGCGGAACTCGAACGGTGCGCCACCCAGCTGGGTCACGTCGGCGCCATGATTCACGGGCGGACCGGCCCCCGCCCGCTGGACGACCCCGCCTACGACGACCTGTTCGCGACCGCGGCCCGCCGGCGCCAGCCGATCTTCATCCACCCGCAGATCCCGTCGAACCAGCTGCGCGATGCCGCCTACCGGGGCCTGGATCCGCTGGTCGACCTCGGTCTGGCCACGTTCGGCTGGGGCTGGCACATGGACGCGGGGCTGTCCGCGCTGCGGCTGATCTTGCGTGGCACGTTCGACCGCCACCCCGATCTTCAGCTCGTGCTCGGTCACTGGGGCGAGATGCTGTTGTTCTGGATGGACCGGGCCGACAGCCTCTCCGGGATCGCGAAGCACCTCGAACGCCGGGTATCGGATTACATCACGACCAACATCCACATCACCAGCAGCGGGATGCTGCAGGAGCGCATGCTGCGCCACACCCTCGACTTCACCAGCGCCGACCGGGTACTGTTCTCCACCGACTATCCCTTCCACCGCCCCGATGCGACGGCGATCGAGCAGTTCTTCGGCGCCATCCCCTACCCCGCCGACCGCACCAAGATCGCCTCCGGCAACGCCGAGGCCCTATTCCGGCTGGCCTGACCGCACCCGCCCCGCCCTCTACCCGGCAGGAGCGGCCGGAACGCCGAACCCGGACGACTGCGGGCACCCGTCCAGCGGACATACAGAACACCCGGATCTACGCCCGACATGAGTCACCACCTCACCCTCCAGCCACCGTGTCAATAAGGCGGCTACTTGCGCGAGAGCGCAAACACTCAGGTTGCTCTTCGTAACGGGCTTCCCCGCCAGCCTCCGTCCTCTGCTGGCTGAGTGCACGGCTGCCGGCTGACCATGCGGTATGGTCTCGGTCCTTGCCCCGTGTCGGCGGCGCTGGACCCTGTCGCGGCAGATCGGGGTGTGAGGGCCCTGCAGTGATTGGCCTTTCGTGCGGCCCGGATCCCCGCGGGCGCGCAGTGCTTGCAGATCCAGGTGGCACGGAAATTCTGGTGCCGGTACGGCATGCCGGTGGCTAGCGTACGCAGATGAGCACTATCCCGGTTGCCGGACTGCGGCTGCGGTTCTGTACCGATCCGGGCGAGTTCCTTGCCGTAGCTGGTGACTACCTGGCCGCCCGCCCGGTGGTCAGCACGGTCGTCACCACCGTCGCGCACCGGCTGCTGGCGCAGCAGGCTGGCGGGATCGCGCAGCCCGGCCTCAACTGGTGGCTGGTGGTCTGGAGCGCATCGGCCGTGGTCGGTGCCGGGATGCGCAGCGCGCCGTTTGCGCCCTACCCGCCATTCCTGCTGCCGATGCCAGACGAGGCGGCCGTGGCCCTGGCCCGCGCGTTGCACGAGCGCGGGGAGGAGGTGCTCGCGGTCAACGGTGCCCTTCCTGCCGTTGACCTGTGCGCCGCCGAGCTGACCCGGCTCGCCGGGGGCCGGGTCCAGGTCAGCCAGCACACGCGGCTGCACGAACTCGGCGAGCTAGCGTGGCCCGCGCCGGTACCCGGCGGCTTGCGGGCCGCGACCGGGGACGACGTGGACCTGGTTATGGAGTGGTTCGGCGCGTTCATGGGCGACGCCGACGAACAGGCGGACCGCCCGCGCGGTACCAGTGCGCACGAAGTACCCGACCGTGCGGAGATACTGCGCCGGCTCCGAGGCGGACGGCTCTGGTTCTGGATCAACGAGGCCGGGGAGCGGGTGCATCTCACCGGCGTCAGCCCGCCCTCGTTCGGGGTGGCCCGCGTGGGCCCGGTGTACACGCCGCCCGCCCAGCGCGGGCACGGCTGGGCCAGCAACGCCGTCGCCGAGATCTCCCGGCGGATCCAGGCCGAGGGCGCACGGGTGTGCCTGTTCACCGACCAGGCAAACCCGACCTCGAACAAGATCTACGCCGCCCTCGGTTACAAGCCAGTAGCCGACATGGCCAACCTTGTCATCGCCCGCTGACGCCGACCGATTCGCGGCATGAGCGGGCGTTCGTGGCCAAGTGCCGCAATGCATAAACATACGGCTGGTTGCCTGCCTACCCGCAGCAGTCAGGATTGCTGACGGTGTGAAGTGGGACAACCCGCCAGTGACAGGAGGTGTCGCAGGCTTTGCGCTACAGCAATATATCGTTTGCGTTGTTGTGGCGGATTTGCATGCCGAGACGTTAGTCAGATACCAGCCTAGTTTTATGCAAGCTGCAGAATAATGGGATCGCCTATAGGACTGCCCAGTACCCGCGAAGGACCAGACTATGAACTATTTCCCTTTGACTACCCTCCTTGCCGCTACTCCCGTGGGCACACAAGGAGTTAATAATACGAGCGCACTAATCGCCGCATTGTCCGGTCTCCTCGGAGCTGTGATCGGCAGTACGGCCACAATTATAGTAGCTCGAATCTCGGCACGCGCAGAAGACCAGCGCTACGAGCGTCGCCTCGCTGCCGAGCTATCAACTCTCGAGCAGACTCGCGTAGGAGAACTTGAACGGCAAATACGAGAGGCAGCAGTTGGCTTGTCTGATGCCTGGGAACGCACTATTCAGGCACATGGCCCGTACCGGCAAATGTCCTCTTTGCCACCCCAAGAGGCTGATGAAGTAAGGGCTCGAATGGTAGAGGCGCTGACGCGCATTGGGTCGCAGCTGAATGAATTTCTCGTACTACCGATTAACGAATCATTGGAGGCGCAGGTATTTGCCGTCGATGAGGCGGTCGACTTGTTCCGCCGCTCAATTAATGATCCTAAGAAGGATGTGCACTACCGCAACGCGGTATCTCCGGCAATACTAAAGCTCTTCAGCATTCTTCGAGAAGGCGGCCTCGTCCGGATATCCGACAAGGCTGGGAAGATATCCGGCACATAAAATCCCGGAGTCGTCGGCGAAGGACTTATTGAGACGAGATGATCATAGCGTGCCTCTATGCGCATATTGATGCGCCATTGACGCGATCAACGCCGCAGCCGTCAGTCTTCGGCAATGCGGAAACTCAGCTGCTCATGGTGGTCGCGATGATTTGCAGCGGCGTCTGGTTCGCTGGCCTGGCCCGGGCCACATCGAAGGCTGCCTGGGTCAGGCGAGCGCGGCCGGTTTTCAGGGTCTGGCTGCATCCGGCCGGATGGACGGGTGGAAGGAAGGAAGGAAGACGCCGGTCTGATGGCGCAGCGCGTCACGAGCCCCGTCTAGTTCGGCGGCACGCTCGTAGCAGCCTGCCGCAGCGCACGCTCCTTATCACTGCCCAGGACCCGTGTGATCAGCTTCTTGAGGAACGCATCAGCGAGCAGCCCGACCAGCCAGGCCCCAAGATCATCCGCCACAAACACCACGCCAGCAATCTTCCCCGTTCCGCGGTCCACCGAGAAGATTTCGGTGCAAGTGAATCCGCGGTAGCTAGTGTCCCGTGAGCGAGATTTCTTGACCGATGGCGGTATTTCGCGGACGCTGCGTTTATGGCTTTAACTGTGAGCGTGGATGTCCCGCCGCGCGATCGTGAGGTGCTGGCCTCGTGGGTGCGGTCGACGTCGATCCGGGCCGGGCTGGCGCAGCGGGCCCGGATCGTGCTGCTGGCCGGCGACGGGACCGGGACGAACGAGATCGCCCGGCTGACCGGAGCGTCCAAGCCGACGGTGATCTTGTGGAAGAAGCGGTACGCCGCCGAGGGGACCGGCGGCCTGGAGGACCGGCCCAGGCCGGGCCGGGCGCGGTGGACCGATGACGTGGCGATCGTGCTGGCCACCCTGGAGCCGCCGCCGGCCCGGCTGGGGGTGACGCACTGGTCGTCCCGGCTGCTGGCCGCCGAGCTGGGCATCTCCAACGTCAAGGTCGCGGACGTGTGGCGGGAATGGGGCCTGCAGCCGTGGCGGGCGGAGAGCTTCAAGTTCTCCGCAGACCCGGCCCTGGAGGCCAAGGTCCGCGACGTCACCGGGCTGTACCTGAATCCGCCGGACAAGGCCGTCGTGCTGTGCGTGGACGAGAAACCGCAGACCCAGGCGCTCGAACGCAAAGCGCCGGTGCTGCCGCTGCGGCCCGGGATCCCGGAAAAGCGCAGCCACGACTACATCCGGCACGGCACCACCTCGCTGTTCGCCGCGCTGGAGGCCGCGACCGGCAAGGTGACCGGCGCCTGCTACCCCCAGCACCGGCACGAAGAATTCCTGACGTTCCTCAAGCAGGTCGCCAGAGCCTATCCGCGGGTGCCGCTGCACATCGTGTGCGACAACTACGGCACCCATACCCACCCGGACGTGCGGGCCTGGCTGGCCCGGCATCCCCGGATCACGCTGCACTTCACGCCGACGCCGGGGTCGTGGCTGAACATGGTTGAGGTCTTCTTCTCGATCATCACCCGGCAGGCCATCCGCCGCGGCAGCTTCACTTCGGTCACCGACCTCATGACCGCCATCGAGACCTTCATCGACGGCTGGAACGACCGCTGCCACCCCTTCACCTGGACCAAGACCGCCGACGAGATACTCCCGAAATGCCGCCCAGGTAAAAGAACCTCGTTCACACGACACTAGATCGCGTGAGCGAGATGTCTTGACCTTCGGTGGTGTTTCGCGGACGCTCCGTTTATGGCTTTAACTGTGTGCGTGGAGGTCCCGCCGCGTGATCGTGAGGTGCTGGCCTCGTGGGTGCGGTCGACGTCGATCCGGGCCGGGTTGGCGCAGCGGGCCCGGATCGTGCTGCTGGCGGGAGACGGGCTGGGCACCAACGAGATCGTGCGGCGGATCGGGGTGTCCAAGCCGACGGTGATCACGTGGAAGAAGCGGTATGCCGCTGAGGGGATCGGCGGGCTGTCCGACCGGCCCAAGCCGGGCAAGCCGCGGACGACGGATGACGTGGCGATCGTGCTGGCCACGCTGGAGCCGCCGCCGGAGCGGCTGGGGGTGACGCACTGGTCGTCCCGGCTGCTGGCCGCCGAGCTGGGCGTGTCGAATGTCAAGATCGCGGACGTGTGGCGGGAATGGGGGCTGCAGCCGTGGCGGGCCGAAAGCTTCAAGTTCTCTACCGACCCGGCCCTGGAGGCCAAGGTCCGCGACGTCACCGGGCTGTACCTCAACCCGCCGGACAAGGCCGTCGTGCTGTGCGTGGACGAGAAACCGCAGACCCAGGCGCTAGAACGCAAGGCCCCGGTGCTGCCGCTGCGCCCCGGGATCCCGGAAAAACGCAGCCATGACTACATCCGGCACGGCACCACCGCGTTGTTCGCCGCGCTGGAGGCCGCCACCGGCAAGGTGACCAGCGCCTGCTACCCCCAGCACCGGCACGAAGAATTCCTGCTGTTCCTTCGCCGGATCGCGAAAGCCTATCCGCGCCGCAAGCTGCACCTGGTCTGCGACAACTACGGTACGCACACCCACCCGGACGTGCGAGCCTGGCTGGACAAACACCCCCGGATCACGCTGCACTTCACGCCGACGTCGGGGTCGTGGCTGAATCTCGTTGAGGTGTTCTTCTCGATCATCACCCGGCAGGCGATCCGCCGCGGCAGCTTCACCTCGGTCCCCGACCTGATCGCCGCCATCGAGACCTTCATCGACGGCTGGAACGACCGCTGCCACCCCTTTACCTGGACCAAGACTGCCGACGAGATACTCCCGAAATGCCGCCCAGGTAAACGAACCTCGTTCACACGACACTAGTTCACATCAGGACCGAAATCAATACATGAGCGAGTATGCGATTGAACGCATAAGTGTGCATACCCACAACGCCCTCATTTCGGCACGAGAGTAGGTTTCTGCCGTGCCGAACGGCGATCCGCCGTCGCGGTTGATCCTATCGATGTGGTCCGTCGGTTACTGTAAGATCGACGATTCTTCTAGCCATGCGCTGGCCGTGTCGGGCACCGTGGCTTTTATGGAAGCCGTCACCACGCGTATTCCGCTAGCCGATAACGCCGGTCTATTGAGGTTTTCTCAGCGGCGGTGAGCTAGGTATTCGCGGCGTAACGGTCATACGGGCAGACACGCGGACATAGCTGGAGATCCGCGGGCAGGCGCGGAGCCCCGGTACAAGAGGTCTCGCCAAAGTCCCTCATCTGCCCGGAGGCTCTGCGTGCTGTCTTATCGTGTCACCCTTGACGTTCCCGTCCAACTGGTGCTGTTCGTATCCCGGCTGCTGTCAGAGCACCGCCGCGAGATCGGCACCAGGCGCGGTACGCGTGCCCTGACCTGCTGGAAGCAGGCGATGTTTGTCCTGTCCTGGTTCCGGGACCGCCCCGATGTCCGCAGGCTGGGCCAGGGGTCCGGGATCTCCCAGGCCACCGCGTACCGCTACCTCAGCGAGGCCATCGGCGTTCTGGCCGCGAAGGCGCCCACGCTGCGCGAGGCCCTGGAAAAGGCCGCCGGGCTGGGCCTTGCGTACCTGATCCTGGACGGTACGCTCATCGCGTCCGACCGGTGCGCGGAGAAGACGACCAGCAGGAAGGGCCGGGAGATCGACCGCTGGTATTCCGGTAAAGCGCATCACCCCGCCGGGAACGTGCAGGCGCTGTCGCGCCGGGTGGCGTGCCGCTGTGGGTCTCGGACGTGCTGCCCGGCGGCACCCATGACCTGACCGCCGCCCGTGAGCACGTCCTGCCGGAGGCGCGGCCCTACCTGAAGGACCTGCCCTTCCTGGCCGATTCCGGGTACGAGGGCGCCGGCGCGGGCGTCCACGTCCCGGTGAAAAAGCCCCGCCCGCGGCGAACTGGACCCGGACACGAAAACCCGCAACGCGCTGCTGCGGTCCCTGCGGTACCAGGGCGAACGTGGCTTCGCGCTGATGTCCCAGCGGTGGCGCACCCTGCAGCGGGTGATGCTCAGCCCCGGGAAAACCGGCGACATCACCAAATCCGCGCTCGTCCTGGTCCAGTTCGAGCACAAAATGATCAGCTGACAGCCGCTGAGGAAACCTCAGTGGTCAAGGGCGTGACCGCGCTTGCCGGCGAGGCAGTCGCGATCGTGCTGGCAGAGGGCTGCTCCTCGCCCGGGTTCAAGATCATCGCCAGGATGGCTTCTCCGGCGGTGCCCAGCTGGTGGTCAGGACCAGGACCCGGCACTAACCTGCCGGTCATCTGCAAAGGAATGGATAATGAGTGATCGCAGTGGCGTCGAGCTGGTTAGCCTCGCAGTCCTGGAGACGCTGGAAGCGCTGACCGCCGGGCGCCCGCGGGCGTACGTCCCGAGCGCGGAAGCGGTCTCGGGGATCGAGGAACGCACCGGGCTGAGGCCCCGGTACGGCTATGAGGTGCTGACGGACCTGGTCCGGCCGTGGATCATGCCTGTCCGCCTGGTCGCGGGGCGGGGGAACTTCGGTGACCGGTCATCCCCCGGCCTGGCCGAGCCCGAGGACACCAGGTGCCGCCCTTCGCACGCCGGCCAGCTGGTGCTGGATGCCGAGGCTCACCGGCTGGCGCCGGTCCCGGTCGGGCTGATCAACGGAACCACCTACGGCGGCGGAACCCAGCCGCCGCTGGAACCGTTCCGGGTCCTGACCGCGCTGGCACGGCTGCTGGAGGACCGCCGGGTAGCCGACGCCGAGGTGCTCCGCATCGTCGGCCCGCCCGACCCGGTGACCGGCTGCGAGCTGACCGGCAACCTGGACGCCCTGATCAAGGGGCGGCCGGCCGCTATCCGGCAGACCGGCCGGATCACCATCACGGGCGTCCCCGTCCTCGGTCCCGATGCTGTGGTGCCGCCCGATCGGCGCGGGTGGACTGGAAGCGAGATTTCCTCCCGTCCACCTCGCCCAGCCCATCTGATCATCGAATCACTGCCCGCCAGGACTTCTGCGTTGGATGCCGACAAGGCGATCACCAAGCAGGCCGAATCACACGGATGGTACGGATCGGGGCCGGACCGGGTGGAGCGCCCCGCACTGCCGGTCGCCGACATCAACGACCGGTCCCGCCGCAATCAGATCCAGATCGAACTGATCCTGAAGCCCGGATCAGACCCGGTCGCGGTGCGAGACCGGCTCGCGACCGTCGACGGCATTACCACCGAAGCGACCTGGTCGTTCACGGCACCGCTGGCCAGGATGCTCCGCGCGTGGGTAGACCGATACCGCGATGAGGACATCGCGGTGAGCCTGGATCTACTCCGGGAGGCAATCCGCCGCGATCGGCGCCGAGAGCAACGTAACAGCTAACCTCGATTCCCGGTCAGGTAATCGAGTTGAGGTCTCCTGCGGCCGTGGTGGTCACCGTTGGAGGAAACCGGAACCCGAGGGTGCGCCCGCCGACCACGACCGGCGACATCGCCATATCCGTGCTCGTCCTCGTGCAATTGGAGCACAAGATGATCGGCCGAAAATCGCTGAGAAAACCTCATTAGCCCTGTCCGCCCGCGGACGCTGAGCCCGCAGTGACCGTCCTGGTGATCGGCGGCTCAGGCGGTAGCAAGCCCTCCTACCTCGGCCGAGCGCTGGCCTGCGAGCGAATGACGGCCCTGTCGGTCGCCTACTTCGCCCGTCCGGACCTGCCCGCCCAGTTCGGCGACATCCCGCTCGAGTACTTCTTCGCCACCTTGGAATCCCGCGAGATGCACAGCCTTCCCTCTCTGCGCAGCTCGCCGTCGCTGGCATGTCGCGACGAGGCAAAGCGGTGATGCTGACGGCGATCCGTGCGCCTGACCGGCGCCAAGGCGTGCTGGCCACTGTGCCTGGGAACGCGGGCAGGCTGCCGCAGGCCTGGCAGTGTCCGGCCGTGCTGAGGTCCCCAGACGTGCCGCCCGGCTGAACGTTACGTTACGGCTGCTCAGCGGTTATGGCCTGAGCGGCTGATGCCTCCTTACCCAGCTCATCGAGTACTGCGCGGCACGAGCGGAACACGCGATGCCCTTCGGCAAGCTCCGGTCAACCTGTCTGACGTGACGACAGATCTGGTATTCTGTCTGCTGTAACGACAGAAGAAAAGAGAAGCCTCGTGAAGGTCTACGGCATCGCAGAGATCGCTCGCGCACTCGATACAGATCCTGGCCTGGTCGGAAAGTGGCGCGAGCGGCACAAGCTCCCAGCTCCTGACGCCGAACTCGCCACCGGCCCAGTCTGGCTCGCCGGCACGATCGAGCCGCTGCTGGCAGCAGGCGGGCCGGAGCCCAGGGTTCCCGGCCAGCGACTGCGCAAGTTCCAGGTCACTGCCCGGATGACCGCGGGACCCTACCCGGCCCTGACCAACGATCGCCGGTCGAACTTCCAGGCGGCGATCGCCGCCACCCACCGAACCGGTTACCTCAAGCCGCCGACTACTCGGTGGGACATGCTGAACGAGGCAGTCGTCACGATCGAATGCGAGGCCCATGAGCCGTTGGTTGCGGCCGAAACCGCCCGGTCAATCATCAGACGGAACGCCGAGCTCGTAGCGCATATCGGAGTTCGCGAAATCGAGATCATCAGCATCTCACCAGTCAGCTGACCCACACGGCATGACGGCTGCTGCTCGTGGCGATGCACGCACCACCCGCGGCAGATCCGGACGTTCGGTCAGTGAGGGGGCCGCTACTCGAGCGCCTCGGCTGAGCCCCGATCCGATCAGGAACCGAGAAGCGCCACGGTGTGGCCGGGCCTAGCCTTTCGGTGGAAGGCCGACATGACACCGAGCCCCTGAGCGTCAAGAAAGGAAGCCTGAGAATGCCCGCGAAGAATGCCAAGACCGAGTCCGGCGGCTTCAGCGCCGAGGAGCGTGCCGCGATGAAGATGCGCGCCGCCGAGTTGCGCGCCGAGGGCAAGAAGGGCGCCAAGAAGGCCGACGGCCTGCAGGCGGTCCTCGACAGCATCGCGGAGATGGCACCGGAGGATCGTGCGCTAGCCGAGCGCGTGCATATGACGGTGACCGCGGCCGCCCCCGAGTTGTCGCCGAAGACCTGGTACGGGATGCCCGCTTACGCGAACGCGGACGGCAAAGTCGTCGTCTTCTTCCAGAACGCGGGCAAGTTCAGCTACCGCTACTCGACCCTGGGCTTCCAGGACGCGGCGAACCTCGACGACGGCGACGTATGGCCGGTGTCGTACGCGCTTAAGAAGTGGAGCCCCATGGTGGAGAAGAAGCTCGCCGAGCTGGTGAAGGCCGCGATCTCCTGACCGGTGCGCAACCGCCGCGGAGCGCCCGCATCGTCCTCGGGTACAGCGACTTCGGACGGCTCCGCCTCAGCCTCGCTGTCACGACCTGCCCTGCCACAGACCTGAGCGTAATCTCGCATCCAGTCACGGTGGAACGACCGCACCGACCCAGGCACGAGCGGACGTTGGCGTCCCGCGCGCACAGCG
>CAWIZS010000004.1:0-22383 GCA_963840655.1 uncultured Acidobacteriota bacterium
CACGCATTCGGGTGCCACTGGGCCCCAGTTTGTCCGCATCCTGGAGTGGAATTTTGAGACTTCTCCCTTTTTTCTCGAAAGCGAATACGCCGGAACGAGCCTGGCGGAATGGGCTGAATCGCAGGGTGGACTCGCTAAAATTTCGTTTGACACTCGCCTGCAGTTGCTGGTTGACGTGGCACGCGCCGTAGGAGCTGCGCACGACATCGGAGTGCTGCACAAAGATTTGAAGCCGGCCAACATTCTGGTTGTGCCCGCGGCAGCCGGGGCCTGGCAGATTAAAGTGGCGGATTTTGGCAGCGCGTCGTTGTTCGACCCCTCGCGGCTTCATGCCCTAGGCATCACCAACCTGGGGTTTACTCAGACCGCTTCGCTCGACGCCGCGCCGTTGACCGGAACGTTGATGTACTGGCTCCAGAAGTTCTGGCTGGACAATCTCCCAGCGCAGGCGCCGATGTTTATGCTTTGGGCGTCATGCTCTACCAGTTAACGATTGGCGACTTCCGCAAGCCGCTTGCGCCCGGTTGGGAGGCCGAGATCAAAGATCCTCTGTTGCGAGAAGACATCGCGGACGCTGCCTGCGGCGATCCGGCCAAGCGGCTAAATAGCGCGGCCGATCTGGTCGAGCGCTTGCTCACTTTCGAGCAGCGCCGTGTGAAGCGCGACGAATTGGAAGCTGCCAAGCTACGGGCGCAGATTGCTGAGCGCAAGTTGGCCGAGACGCGCGCGCGGCAGCCATGGGTTGTGTTTGCGGTGGTTGCGCTGGCTGCGGGATTAGCCGTCAGCTTTGCACTTTACCGCCGAGCCGCTCACGAGCGCGACAACGCCAATCGCCAGACTGCGATTGCCAGCTCCATCAACCGCTTTCTTGCTGATGATCTGCTGGGTCGCGGCAATCCATTCGTGAGCGGCAGAGTCGAGCGAGTCGCTCATGGACGCGATCAAGCAAGCCTCGCCCGGCATCGACCGGCAATTCAAAGATGAACCCCTGGTCGCCGCGCGACTTCACCAAACTATTGCGCGGGCTCTCGATAATCGAACCGATTATCCGGATGCGCGGCAGGAGTATGACCGTGCCGCAGCACTTTTCAAGCAGGTGGATGGCGATCTGTCGCAGGATGCAATCGTCGTGCAGCTGCAACGAGTCACGCTGGAAGCACGCAGCTATGAGAAAGACTCGCTTCCGCTGGCCAAGTCGATTCTCGATCAGCAGAAAGTTCTGATTGCAAAGCTGGCGAATCCGCGGCCGGACCTGCCGGTCTGGCTATTTTCCGCGCAGGGCATGATCGCATTGATTGAAAACAATGCGAAGTCGGCGGCGGAAAATTTTCAGGCCGCGCTCGACAAGGCGAGCTGCTTCCGGAATTCGACGAGAGCGCACGCCTGACATTCAAGCAACGGCTGGGCTTTTCGTACATCCGCTCTGGGCGAAGGCGCCAAAGCTGAGCAGACGTTTCGCGATCTTATTGTTGCGTTCACGCAAGTGGCTGGGCCGGATAGTCCGCATGTATTGCGGGTCCGGCTGAATCTGGCGCAGGCTTTCATGATTCAGAATAAACATGAGGAGGCAGTGAAGGAAGCCAACGCCATCTATCCGGAATTTATTGCCCGACTGGGCCCCGACCACGAACTCACCATGCAACTGTTGAGCACGCGAGCGCAGTCGGAAGGCAGTCTCGAACTTTGGGATGATGCTATCCGCGACGATTTGGCGATCCACGAACTCGCCGTTCGCAAGCAGGGACCGCTCTCGTTCTTTGCGATTGCCACGCTGATCAGATGCTGCTCTGGCCCAGTGCCGCTCGGGACGATACGGCGAGGGCGAATCGAATGCACGTAAAGCCTATGATTCCTCGGCCAAAGCATTCGGCGCGCGCGCTGGGTTAACCGGAGCTACCGCCTACACGGAAGCAATTTGCCTGATCGGCTTACGTCGATTGGATGAAGCGACCTCGCTCTTGCAGCCAATCGATGTGCAGCCGGTCGCGCAGCTGACTGGTGATCCCGATTGGGGTGCAGGAGTTACGCTGGCTCTGGCAGAAATTGCTTATCGACGCGGCAACTATGATGCGGCGCGAACGCAGGTGCAGGCTGTCGCTCCCGTCTTCACCCGCAAAGATACAGAGCCCTATCAGAAGCATGCCTTCGAAACTTTGAAAGCGGCGCTGGACAAAGCTCCGCCGCGGAACTGAGTACGCTTATCTATTTCGCTTAGGCCCGCCGCGCTTTCAACTCGCTGATTGCCCGATAAGCTTGATCGATTGCGCAATCGGTATAGGCGGAGGCTCCGGCATCGGAGTTTGCAATCGCAATCTGCCCGAACGGCTTTCTGCCGACCACCCAAGGCTTCTCATCTTCTGCCCAATCTGGATCGAATAACGGATTGTGGCCGTATGCGTATCCGTGCGCCCATCGGTTCACGGTGAGGCCATCGATATCGCGCGCTGGATCGAAGCCTCCGTCGCCGAGCATCCGCACTAGTTGGTCGCGCACGTTGCGTTCAAATGTAGAGAACGGTGTGCGCATCAACTCTGCCCGGCCCGCGCGATGTTGATCGCGCATCGGCAACCCCGGCTTGCACGGAGTACGCAGCATAAAGAGCACCATCGGTTCTTCCGGCTTGCTGGGAAATTCGTAACTGCCCAGACTCACGGGAAAATCCAGCGCAGTGTAAACGTGATAACTTCCCGGCGCCTCGATGTGCCGCACCCCCAATTTGTCGAACGACGTCCAGTTGCGGATAGCGACGTGCGTGTATACCAGTGGCGCCTTCACCAGGTAGGCCAAGGCTTCCCGCTGCTTCTCCGGCAGTTCAGGACATAAATAAGGAATCATGGTGTTGTAGCAGGCAAGCACGCACTGCTTCGCCCTCACCGATTGCAACTTCTTTCCTCGTACGTACGCCACCTCAACTTCTTTCGCGGCTCCTGCACTCGTGTGCTTTACATTCACGACCGTGCTGTTCAGCCGGATGCGCACGGGGGACGCTTCTCGATCCAGTCGGCTGTAGTCGGCGCGCGCCGTCACCACGTCTTCCATCGTGCTTCCGGGGACCGCACCCGGAATCAGCGTGCGCACCAGCAGGCGCGCGATCGACGCGTTGCCATCTGGAAAGTGAAAGATGTACGGCTCTTCTCTCTTGTCCTCGCCGAGGCCCATGCTTTGGAAGCCGGCGTAGGTGATTCCGCCGTAGTCGTCGCCCTCGAAGTAACACGCCATCGCCGGCACGGCATCGATCCCGACGGTAAAAAGATCGTGAGTGTAGCTCTGGAAAAATTTCAAACCGTCGGGATTCATCTTGCAGATCTTGGTGAGAAAGTCGGCATAGCTGATCTTCGACAACTTCGCGATCTTCTCTTCGCGCGAGAGACCCGGAAGGTAATCCAACTTTCTCCGTGTACACGCGCGCGATGTCGCGTTTTACGTCGTCGCTCAGCGGTGTCTTGGCCAGCCACTCGGCCCACGGCGTCGACCCTAAACCCGCGACCAGCCGGTCTTCGCCGAAGGTTTCTTTATCGAAGAAACAACCCGTGTTCAGCTTCCGTGACGAATACAACTTCTGATCGTAGGCCTTGAAAAACTTCTGCGTATCGATTCCCAACTCGACCAATAATCCCCTCGCTTCGGCGCTGTACTTTCCCGGACTCTCGATCGACTGCGTGCCTCCGTAGCCAAGCAGCATCCGGCCACCGGAATGAAACTCGTTGCGCTTGGCGTGTCCGCCGAAGTCGTCGTGGTTGTCGATCACCAGCACACGCGCTTTTTCGCCTGCGCTCTTGCGGAAAAAGTATGCCGCCGCCAGGCCGCTGATTCCGCCTCCGACCACGATCAGGTCGTAGGTTTCACCGGTCGACTGCGCCGCGCCGTCGGAATCCCATGCCTCGCCATCGCGCAAGCGGTGCGCATAAGTAAATGTTCCATCGTGATTGCCGCGCATGCCGGTGAGAGCCGGGGGGTAGTAGTCAGGGGCCTTCTCGGGCGTGAAGGAAGCATCGCTCTGCTGAGAAAATTCCGCCGGCGCCAGCGCCGCAAGCGCGCTGTGACTCGCCAGAATTCCGCCGATTCCTACTGCCGCACCGTTCAGAAAATCCCGCCGCGAAATCGGGCATCCCATGCCCAATTCGCGGTCCCGCTTTTCATTAGCCATTCGCGAACCGCCTCCCGGAAACGGAGCGATTATAGAAGAAAAATGCCCGGCCGCTGTGGGACAAGCGGGCGCAGCGGGACTTCGCCGCTAATGCTCGTGGCAGAATAGCGCATGCCCATTCCTCAGCCTCTATCCGTTCCCAACTTTATTTACGGCACCGCCTGGAAGGAGGACCGCACCCCAGCCCTCGTCGAACTCGCTCTCCGCGCGGGTTTTCGCGGCATCGACACGGCGAATCAACGGCGGCATTATTTTGAAGCTGGTGTCGGTGAAGGATTGGCCGCTGCCTATCGCGCGGGAGTCGCAACCCGCGACGACCTTTTTCTGCAGACCAAGTTCACTTATCGACCCGGTCAGGATCATCGTCTTCCCTACGATCCTACGGCCAATCTTTCTGTTCAAGTCGCCCAATCGATGGCTAGTTCGCTCGAACATCTCGGCACCGACCACGTCGATAGCTACGTGCTGCACGGACCCGCCTCAGGCTACGGTTGGACTGACGCGGACGCAGAGGTCTGGGAGGCGATGATGAAAGAGCGCGATGCCGGCCGCACTCGCCTGCTCGGGGTAAGCAATGTTTCTTTGCAGCACCTGGAGCAGATGGCCGCCGTCCACTCCGAAACTCCGGCATTCGTGCAAAACCGCTGTTATGCTCGCCTCGGGCTGGGACCGCGAAGTGCGTTTATTCTGCCGCGAGCACAAGATTACTTATCAGGGATTTTCTCTACTTACGGCGAATGCGGAGGTGCTCCACCATCCGCTAGTTGTTAACCTCGCCACCAGCGCGAACGCAACTCCGGCCCAGATTATTTTCGCTTTCGCCCGTGCGGTCGAAATGCTGCCGCTGACCGGCACTTCCAACGCAGAACACATGCAGCAGGACCTTGCCAGCTCTAGCCTTATGCTGCCGCTCGATGCGGTGCAAGCCATTGAGTCTCTCGCCGGCTGAGATGCGAAAGCCCTTCGCTCCCCGCCTTCGTTGACTTGCCCGTTTCATCAACGTAGGATTTTGCACAGTGATTGGGCAGACCATCTCGCATTATCGCGTTGTCGAAAAGCTCGGGCACGGCGGGATGGGCGTTGTCTACAAGGCCGAAGACATCCGGCTACATCGTTTTGTCGCGCTCAAATTTCTGCCCCAAGCGGTTGCCCGAAACCCTCAGTCCCTGGCTCGTTTTCAGGTGGAAGCCCAGGCTGCCTCCGCGTTGAATCACCCCAATATCTGCACCGTTTATGACATCGGCGAACAGGATGGCGAAGCCTTCATCGCCATGGAGTTTCTGGATGGCCTGCCCCTGAAGCATCGCATTGCAGGCCGTCCTGTGGAAATTGGAACGCTGCTGGCGCTGGGAATCGAGATCGCGGACGCCCTCGACGCAGCGCACAACCACGGCATTATTCACCGTGACATTAACCCGACAAACATTTTCGTCACCAAGCGTGGAAACGCCAAGATTCTCGACTTCGGGCTGGCCAAGCTTGCCGCAGCCGATGAAGCTCACGTCAGCGGCAACACCTTCGGCGGCGTCACGCAATCGCCTGACGACCTGGCGCGCCCGGGCTCGGCTCTGGGAACCATCCCTTACATGTCGCCCGAGCAGGCGCTGGGCCGCGCCTCTTGACTCCCGCACCGACCTTTTTTCTTTTGGCGTCGTGCTCTATGAGATGGCGACGGGAGTTCTGCCTTTTCAGGGACAAACGACTGCCGCGTTTTTCGACTCGCTCATTCACAGCGTGCCCGAGTGGCCTCTGCGTTTCAACCCAGCGACGCCGCCGGAGCTTGAACGCATCGTCAGAAAAACTCTCGAGAAAGATCCCGCGCAACGCTATCAAAGCGCCGCCGAGATGCGCGTCGATTTGCAGCGCCTGCGCAAGGAAATCGAATCAGGTCAAGTCTCAGCGGCTGGAACGGCCAGCCAGGCCGGCGCCGGATTCTAAAGAAAGAATCCGAGCTCTGTTCGCTACCGCCTTCCACACCGCTCCCACTGAGCCTAAGAGAAAGTTCGTACCATGGGTCGCTGGCCGGTTTGGTTGCCATCGCAGCATTGGTTGCGGCCATCCTGATTCTAAGATCACCTGCACGCCCGCCAGTGGTTGTTGCCTCGCAACAGATTACCAACGACGGCACCTCCAAGCGCTCTCTTGTCACCGACGGCACTCGACTGTACTTTTCCGAACATCTGAACGGCCACTCGGTCTTGATGCAGGTTTCAACTGCGGGTGGAGATACCGCGCCCGTGCCAACCTCACTGCCGAGCGCCGACGTCTATGATTTCTATCCGGGCCGCTCCGAATTGCTGGTGGAAGGCGTAGCCGAAGGTTCGGAGACAGAGTGGCCGGTTTGGATAATGCCGGTCCCCGCAGGGTCGCCGCGGCCTGTGGGAAACATCCTCGCCCACGCCGCCGCATGGACGCCCGACGGCCAGCACATCGTGTACGCCAGGCAATCCACCTTGTATCTTTGCAATGAGGACGGAGGCGATTCGCGCGAGCTCATCACAGTGCCAGGAGTTCCCTTTGCGCTTCGATTTTCCCCCGATGGCCACCGCCTGCGCTTTACCATTCGCAACACGGATCAGCGCACTTCTTCCTGTGGGAGGTTTCGGCCGACGGGAGAGATTTGCATCCGCTACTGCCCGACTGGAACAAACCGGCGCAAGAATCTCACGGAACCTGGACGCCGCAGGGCGACTACTTCCTGTTCGATTCGACTCGCGATCAAGCCCAGAATATCTGGGCGCTGCGCGAGGAGTACTTCCCTTTTTCACAAAGCCAGACGCTGAACCGACACAGCTCACGATCGGTCCGCTTATGTCCAGCAATCCGACGCCAAGTCCGGATGGAAAAAAATTGTATGTAATCGGCCAGCAGCGCCGCTTCGATTTAATCGGCCTCGATCACAAATCGCAGTTCACCATGTACCTTCCTGGAGTGTCGGCGGGCGAGGCCGATATCACGTCCAAAGGCGGGTGGATCACCTACGTGGCGCATCCGGAACTTACATTGTGGCGCAGCAAACTGGATGGAAGTTCCCGCACTCAGCTCACCTATGCGCCCATGCAGGCCCATATTCCGCGCTGGTCTCCGGATGGAACTCAGATCGTATTTATGGCATCGCGACCGGGAAAGCCCTGGAAGATATTCGTTGTGCCAGCCGAGGGCGGCACGCCGCGAGAAGTGATGCCGGGAGATCACAACCAGGGCGACCCCACATGGATGCCCAACGGTGAGTCCATCGTGTTTGCGGGAGTTCCATGGCTGGAGTATGGGATTGCGAAAGGCCCTAATATTCATATCGTTGACTTGAAGACTTCGCAAGTTTCAGACGTGCCGGACTCGGAAAATCTTTTCAGTCCCCGCTGCTCGCCCGATGGACGCTACATTGCCGCTCTTTCCTCGGACTCCACCAAGTTGATGCTCTATGATTTCGAGAAGAAGAATTGGAGCCAGCTCGCGGTGTCGCGGTTCGGCTACGAGAATTGGTCGCATGATGCCAGGTATCTCTATGCTGAAGATTATCCCGACAAAGCCGATGACATAGTGCGGGTGAGCGTGCCCGACGGAAAAATAGAACGGCTGCTCAGCCTGAAGGACATTCCTCGCGGCTTCGATCCCTGGGAGTTCTGGGTCGGGTTGGCGCCCGACGACTCTCCGCTGCTGATGCGGGATCGCAGCACACAGGAAATTTACAGCCTGGATGTGCGCTTTCCGTAGCGCTCAATTGGGAACGGTAGGATCGGCAGCTATTTTTGGACGTTGACCATCGCTAGCGCCTCATCTGTGCCGATAAATGTTGCTCCGAGCGCCTGCAGTTCAGCCACGGCCCGTTGTCCATCCTCAGCGTTCAAAGTTTCAATCGCATCCTGCACCACTGAGACGCGACGGCCGCGCTCCAGCAATCCCTTCGCCGCGAGGCACACGCAGTATTCTGTCACCACGCCGAAAACAACAAACTCGGTGTCGGCATCAAAGCGCTTCACCAGCTCCTCAGCATGTCGGCTTTCGAAGATGTCGAGCGTTTGTTTTTCCAGGAGAACTTGTTGATATTTTCCGGAAAGAAGATCTTGCGGCAACACTGCCGTCGGCTCATTCGGCACGGTCACGACTTTTTCTGTCAACGCTTCGGGAACAAATGCCGAGCCTTCGGTGCCTTTGATGCAGTGCGGCGGAAACGTCTTGAATTCGGAGTCGTCCTTTGCGTGGTAACAGCCGTGCGACACCAGAAAAACATGGCCTTGGCGGACGGCGTCGGTAAGCCTGCGTATAGTAGGAAGCAATCGTTCCGCGCCGGGCACATAGAGATTGCCCCCGGACAGCATAAAATCCGCTTGCGGATCGACTTCCCAGAAAACGATATTGCGAGATGCCATCGTTGCTTCCACTATTTCGGCATCACTACGACCTCATCCTTCGGCATGGCATCGAGCGTCGCCTTATCAATGCCCAAGTGCGCCAACACGAGTTCCGGCGGTATATGCGTGAGCCATTCCGAGAGCGAAAGATCCTGATAGACGTTGCTCTTGAACATCTCCAGAAATTTCAGATCGGTGTCGCCCGTATTCTCGATGTAATGGGGTAGCGTCTTCTGAACATAGCCAACGTCTCCGGCCTGAAAGTCCATGGTGCGGGCTCGGCCTCCGGTGGCGAACACGGTCATTCTTCCTGTACCGCTGATGTAATACTGCCACTCGTCGGCGTTGGGATGCCAGTGCAGTTCGCGTATCCCTCCCGGATGGACAGTCACAATGGCCGCAGCAATTGTTGTGGAGACTTTGAACTTGCTCGAATCAATGATTCGCACTTCACCACCCTTGGTGCGCTTCGTAACCGGTTGCTGAGAAGTTCGAAAAGCGAATTCTTGCGGCGACATGCCGAGCATCCGCTGCCACTTTCTGATCTTCTGCCAGGGGACCGGGCACCGCCGCCTGGAAAATGAATTTTTCCTTTCGCGGCATTTTCTCCATTGCCTCTTCACTTACACCGAAGTTTTTCGAGAGCACATCGTGGGGCGTGTGCGCCATCCAGTCGGTAAGCAGCACGGTTTCGTATTCTGAGAAGTTGCCATCGTCGAATACCAACAGAAACTCGCAGCCGTCGGGCCCCAGGCCTTGAATGGAATGTGGAATCCCCGTGGGAAAATACCAGAGATCACTTTCCGCTACGTCGGCAACGAAGCTTTTCCCGTCCAAATCAATCGCCGTAATCCTCGCCTTTCCATAAAGCATGATGGACCACTCAGCAGCTGTGTGCCAGTGCAGCTCGCGAATGCCACCGGCGGTTAATCTCATATCCACGCCTGCAATCGACTTCGAGACCGCAAGCTCGCGGATCGTGACCTCGCGCGACCATCCACCCTCTTGCATCCGTTTGTGAGAGAGAGCGAAAGGATACTTAAACGTCTGCACGCCGCCGGCGTCGGAGGGCGGCGGCAAGAAAGAATCAGGATTTTGGGTATCCAGCGGAGGATTGCCGGGTCCGGGAGCGCTGGCGCTGCGATCGTTCTTTGTCGGGTATGGTTTCTGCTCCTGGCTAGCAGCGTCCGTCGATAACATCCCCGCGGCCGCGATCGCCGCCGATCCCATTCCCAGGAATCCGCGTCGCGAAAATGCGTCCTTCTTAGTACCATCACTCATAAAGGTTCGCCTTTCGAAAAGATAAAAATTTAGACAGACTTAGGATTCGCTTCCTAATTTAACAATTTATGCAATCTTAGATCAAAACAACCATGGCGAGCCAGATTGGATTCACCCTAATGTTTAACCTGGATGGTATCTGTCAGGGACATGCTCCGCCTAGCACCACCTCACACAGCTGGTCGACAAAATCAGGCGTTAGCTGGTCATGCCGAATAAGAAATCGCATATAGATAGGTCCGTAGAGTGAATCGAGGAGCAGGTCCATGTCGACATTCTTGCGCAGTTCGCCGCGCGCAATCCCACGGCGAAGCGTAGCGTAAGCTTCCCGGCGACGGGGCTTCAGGAAGCGCTCTCGGAAAGCTGCAATCACAGCTCGGTCGCTTTGACCGGCGGCAAGAATCGCGGAAACAATGCGGCCGCGCCGACTTAGAAAAATCTTAATGAGCTGACGCATCTGCTGGCTCATGTCGGTGCGAACGGAGCCCGTATCGGGAAAGTGCAGATTTTGGATCGTGCTGCTAGCGAAAGCATCCGCGACAAGGGCGGCTTTGTTGGGCCACCAACGATAGACGGTCGCCTTGCCGACGTCGGCGTGCTCGGCCACGCCCTCCATCGTCAAATCGGAGAAGCCGCTTTTCCCAAGTAGTTTCAGCGTGCTGCGGAGGATGGACAGGCGGGCCTGCTCGCTGCGTGGGCGGCCGGGAGCGCGCTTTGCGCGACCTCTTTCGGCCCCCCGTTGAGCGCGAGACTTCTGGCGCATGGTCCTACCCTACCATATAATCGAGAAAGTCTTTAGAATCCAATACGCAGTGTATCGAATCTAAATTTACGTCTGCGGTTTTATCTTCGCACCGTGCCGTGCAGCCCTTTTGATTCGTTAATAACCCTGGAGTGGTGCTGACCGATGTGGATTGTTGCATTAGCTCTCAGACGCCCCTACACATTCATAGTGATGGCGATTGTCATCATTATCCTGTTTGTGGTCACGGTCTTCCGCACCCCGACAGATATCTTCCCGGATATCAACATTCCAGTCGTCTCTGTAGTTTGGTCTTATACCGGCATGTCGCCGCAAGATATTGCCGACCGCATCGTGGTCAATTCCGAACGCGGCATCAATATCACCGTCAACGACATCGAGCACATGGAGTCGCAGTCGGTAAACGGTTTAGGCGTCATTAAAGTTTTTTTTCGTCCAGGCACGAACGTACAGGGCGCAATCGCGGAAATCACCGCTATCTGCCAGACTACGTTGCGCGGCCTTCCCCCCGGGACGGTGCCGCCTCTCGTCATCTCCTACAGCGCGTCCACCACGCCGATCATTCAACTTGGACTCAGCAGCAAGACCTTGTCCGAGCAGGAGCTCTTCGATCTGGGCCAGAACTTCCTGCGTAATTATCTGACGACCGTGCAGGGCGCCGCTACACCGTATCCCTACGGCGGCAAGATTCGTCAGGTTCAGGTGGATCTGGATTTGCCGAAGCTTCAGGCTTACGGCCTCGCACCCAACGATATTGTCAACGCTGTCAACGCGCAGAATCTGATTCTACCCAGCGGCACCATCAAACTTGGCCCGGTGGAATACAACGTTGAGATGAACGGCACGCCGGCAACCATTGCGCAATTGAACGACTTGCCGGTGAAAACCGCCAATGGCGCCACGCTTTACATGCGCGATGTGGCGCACATACGCGACGGCTTCGCCCCGCAAACGAACATCGTGCGCCAGGATGGAAATCGCGGGGCATTGATGTCGATCTACAAGATCGGCAACGCCTCCACGCTGCAAATTGTCTCCGGGGTTAAGAATATTGTGGTGCAGGCGGCGCAGGCTTTGCCGCCGGAGCTGAAAGTCTCTGCACTCTTTGACCAGTCTCTTTTTGTGCGGGCTTCCGTGTATGGCGTGATACGCGAGGCGGGGATTGCTGCGATGCTCACCGCTCTCATGATTCTCCTGTTCCTTGGTGACTGGCGCCCCACTATCGTCATTTCTATTTCTATTCCGCTCTCCATTTTTTGCTCCATCATTCTGCTGGGCGCGATCGGCGAAACCATCAACATCATGACTCTGGGAGGACTGGCGCTTGCCGTCGGCATCCTCGTTGATGATGCGACGGTTGAAATCGAAAATATCGAGCGGAACCTTGCCATGGGTAAGGAGATGAGGCAGGCCATTCTCGATGGCGCACAGCAGATCGCCGTTCCGGCTTTCGTCTCCACTCTGAGCATCTGCATCGTGTTTGTGCCCATGTTCTTTCTGGCGGGTGTGGCGAAGTTTCTGTTTGTGCCGCTGGCGGAGGCCGTCAGCTTCGCCATGCTGGCCAGTTATCTGCTCTCACGAACCCTCATCCCTACGCTGGTCATGTTCATCATGCGCGGGCACGAGCATCGCGCGGAGGCGCCTAAATCGTACCTCGGCCGCTTCCAGCGCGGCTTTGAGCGCAAGTTTGAAGATTTCCGCCGAAGCTATGAGCAATTGCTGGAAACGACCCTCGAGCATCGCGGCGTCTTCGTAGCTTTTTTTCTGATTTTTTGTGTGCTGTCGCTCGGACTGTTCATGTTTCTAGGCCAGGACTTCTTCCCGCAAGTTGATGCTGGCCAGCTTCGTCTGCATGTGCGCGGAAGGCCCGGCCTGCGTGTAGAAGAAACAGCACGGCTCTGCGATGAAGTCGAAACTGTGCTGCGCCAGGAGATCCCGAAGCAGGAATTGCAGACCATTCTCGACAACATTGGCCTGCCCAACTCCGGTATTAATCAGTCCTACAGCTCCAACGGAACCATTGGTTCCAGCGATGCAGAGATCCTGATTGCGCTCGATCCTGAGCATCATCATCCCACGGCGGGTTACATACGCCATCTGCGCGAAATTTTACCGCGGCGCTTTCCGGGAGTGGAGTTTTTCTTTCAGCCCGCGGATATCGTTTCACAAATTTTGAACTTCGGTTTGCCTGCGCCCATTGATGTTCAGGTGGTAGGCGCGGATATGGCAAGCAATTATGCTATCGCGCAGCAGATCGCCAACAAGATGCGCCACATTCCAGGAGCCGCCGATGTACACGTGCAGCAGTTGCTTGCGTTGCCCACGCTACGCATGGATATGGATCGCACGCGCATAACCCAGGTTGGCCTCACAGCGCACGATGTGGCGCAGAGCGTGCTGGTTTCATTGAGCGGCAGCTTCCAGACTGCGCCAAACTTCTGGCTGAACCCGAAGAATGAAGTTTCGTACCAGATGGCGGTGCAGTCTCCGCAATACCGCATGACCACAATGCAAGATCTATTGGGCATCCCCGTGACCTCGCAGCAGGGCGCACAGTTGCTGGGTAATCTGGTGCAGGTGAATCCGGTGGCAAGACCGGCGACAGTGAATCACTATGACGTGCAGCCTGTGATTGACGTTTACGCCAGCACGCAGGATCGCGATCTGGGCGCCGTCGCCGTGGATACAAACAAAGTGCTCAAGACCTTCGAAGGCCATTTGCCGCGCGGGACTCGTATTGTGGTACGTGGGCAGGTGGTCACCATGCGTTCTTCGTTCATCGGATTGGGGGTGGGTCTGATCGGGGCGATCCTTCTCGTCTATCTGCTGATCGTTATCAACTTCCAGTCGTGGCTTGATCCATTCATCATCATCGCGGCACTGCCGGGAGCACTGGCAGGAATCTGCTGGTTTCTGCTGTTGACCCGCACCACGCTGAGCGTGCCGTCGCTCACGGGAGCTGTGATGTGCATGGGCGTGGCTACGGCGAATTCTATTTTGATGGTGAGCTTCGCGCGAGAACAACTGGATGAGGGGATTCCTGCCGTACAAGCCGCGGTAGCAGCCGGCTACACCCGTGTGCGGCCCGTGCTTATGACCGCGCTGGCGATGATCATCGGAATGGTGCCGATGGCGCTGGGCTTCGGCGAGGGCGGCGAACAAAATGCGCCGCTGGGTCGTGCCGTCATTGGCGGGCTGCTGTTTGCTACTGTAGCCACTTTATTTTTTGTGCCGAGCGTGTTCGCCATATTCCACGGACGCAGGGAAGCCAAACGGGCGCGGCAAAGTCAGGCATAAAAGAGCAGGCGTAAGCGGTTTTTTGCAAGAATCGGAGCCGAGCATGAGTGTAGAGAACGAACCTAAACCAACTTCGGGGAATGCGCAGCAGTCTGGGCAGGGCAACGGGGCGCACTCGTCGCAGCAGAGCCGTGGTAATAACGAACAGCCTCATCCGCTGAGCGCTCAGGCTCAGCGCGACCTGGAGATTGAGGAGATCCAAAAGAACTCCAAGCATCAAGCTGTCGGAATCCAGAAGCCGCCGGACCTTCCACCGGCGCCGCCTCGCACAGCTCTGACGATTGTCGGCGTACTGTTGTTGTTGCTCTTGCTCGCGGGCGGACTCACTCTATGGAGTCACATGAGCCATGAGCGGGCTCTCGCAAAAGAGACCGAGATCGAGACCGTGCCGACGGTTGCCGTGGTTAGCCCGGTATCGGAAAAACCCGATGAGGATCTGATACTGCCGGGTTCGCTGCTCGCCTACGAAGAGTCCCCGATTTATGCCCGCACGAATGGATACCTTGTTCGCTGGTACAAAGATATCGGCAGCCGAGTTACAAAAGGCGAGTTGCTGGCCAAGATCGATACGCCGGAAGTTGATCAGGAATTGGACCAGGCTCGATCTGCGCGGCTGCAGATTGTCGCGCAAATGGAGCTGGCAAAGATCAGTGCCGACCGCTGGGAAAATCTGCGCAAGACCGATTCCGTCTCCGCCCAGGAAGCGGATCAGCAAACCAGCGGATACAAACAGAGCCAGGCGAACCTCGCCGCCTCCGACGCCAATGTGCGCCGTCTCGAACAGTTGGAAGGCTTCAAGAACGTCTACGCGCCATTCTCCGGAGTGCTCACGAAGCGCACCGTCGATCCGGGTGCGCTCATCAATGCGGGCGCGGGCGCTGCCGGACGCGAACTGTTTGACATTGCGCGCGTCGATCCGCTGCGGGTTTACACCAGCGTGCCGCAGGCATACGCACCTTACATAAAAGTTGGCGCCAAAACTGCAGTGATACTTACAGGAATTTCCCGGGCAGAAGTTTTATGGAACGGTGGTGCGCACTGCGGAAGCGATCGATCCCGGTACTCGCACCCTGCTCACAGAGGTCGACGTGCCTAACAAAGACGGGCGCTTGTTGCCCGGCTCATTTGGTGAGGTACATTTCGCGGTCGGCGCTAACGTAAATAAGGTCACGGTTCCCGTGAACGCGATGCTTTTCCGTGCGCAGGGCGCGCAAGTTGCGGTGGTCGGCTCCGGACAGCAAGGTGGAGTTGCGATCCATCAACATTGGACGCGATTACGGCACTTCGTTGGAGGTTCTCGGCGGCATATCGCCCACCGATAAGGTGGTCATCAATCCAGCGGACTCGCTCGAAAACGGGCAACAGGTAAATGTGGCGCAGCCGCAGAAGCAGCAGAAAGGCAGCGGATCGTGAGGAGAGGCGCAAACCTGATTGCAGTGGCGCTGCTCGGTCTGGCCGCGGGGTGCACCGTTGGCCCGCGATACAGCCGGCCTGCGGCTCCCACGCCTGCGCCCGATGCTTGGAAAACACAGCCGCCCTGGGAACCTGCCGCACCCAAGGATGCGATTCCGAAGGGTGCTTGGTGGCAGGTTTTTCACGATCCCGAACTGGACGCCTACGAGCAACAGTTGCTGCAGGCCAACCAGTCTCTGATAGCTGCGCGCGATCATCTGGACCAGGCACGCTCGCTGGCGCGCGTCGCTACTGCGGACATGTTTCCGCAGCTTTCAGCGGATCCCGGCGCCCTGCGCGAGCGCGGCTCTGCCAATCGCCCGTTAAATGGCGCAGGTCCGACCATCGTCAGTGTCCCAGGTTTGGCGCAGCCCATCACTGTTACTTCGCCGGATACTGCTTACACGCAGAGCGTCTATACGATTCCGTTTTCGCTCAGCTACGAGGTCGATCTTTTCGGACGGGTGCGGCACAACGTCGAAGCGGCCAATGCTTCTCTGCAGTCAACGGCAGCCGATCTTCAAAATGTGCAGTTAGTTCTCACTGCCGAACTCGCCGCCGACTACTTTACCCTGCGCGAGCTCGATGCTGAATACGGCGTCGTGCAGGAATCCGTTGGCTACCAGCGGAAGGGTCTCGATCTGGTGAACAGCCGCCACAACGGCGGCATTGCCAGCGGACTCGAAGTAGCGCAGCAGGCGGCGCTGCTCGACTCCACCTTATCGCAGCTGGCTTTGGTGCAGCAGACGCGCGCTCAGTATGAGCATGCGATTGCCGTGCTGCTCGGCCAGGCAGCTTCCAATCTCGACGTGCCAGTTGCGCCGTTGAAATCCACTCCGCCTCCCGTTCCGCTCGGAGTGCCATCTGACATGCTGGAGCGGCGACCCGATGTTTCCACCGCCGAACGCACGATGGCTTATCAAAATGCGCAGGTCGGAATTGCGCGGTCGGCTTTCTATCCGCACATCACCCTCAGCGGTTCGGGCGGATGGCAGAGCCGTGATATCGGTACGCTGCTCAACGCTCCCAGTCTATTCTGGTCGCTTGGCGCCGATGCGTTGCAACCCGTCTTCGAGGGCGGACGCAACCGCGCCAATCTGGCCGCTGCGCAGGCCGCCTACGATCAATCGGTGGCTAACTACCGCCAGTCCGTGCTCACTGCGTTCCAGCAGGTAGAAGACGGCATCAGCAATCTGAGCACATTATCGCAGGCGCTCTCCACGCAGGGCGCGGCCGTGGAAGATGCGCGGCGCGCACTGACGATTGCCAACAACCGGTATATAGGCGGAGTCACCAGTTACCTCGACGTCATCACCGCGCAAACCGTTCTACTCACCAGCGAACGGCTGCAGACGCAGTTGCTTGGCCAGCAGATGGTCAGCTCTGTCTATCTGGTAAAGGCGCTCGGCGGCGGCTGGGATGCAAGCGAAATCAAGGATCAGCAGGTTCACCCGCAGGCTGGCCAGATTTTGCAACCCTGAGTGTCGCTTAATATCCAAGCCAGGCGATTCGCGTGAAACTGCTTTGTGTGAGAGTACTGTGCAATCCTCTGCACGTTGACAACGGCGGTAAATCAGCCTACTATCTTAACTAAGTAGATATCTTTTCTTATCCACAGGTTCGTAAATAAGTTAGCCCATCTTATAGATTTTCCAGTTCAGTTCTAAGGAAGCATCGCGTATAAGACGCTGTGTCGCGCGGTGAGCTTTGGGTCGGGTTCCAGGTTGAATAGTCCGTATCTACACGTCTCGTGTCCGGAGAAAAAAACATGAAAAACACCAAGTTTCTGGTAAAAGTGAATCGCGGCGGAGCCCGTGCCGCCGAATACGTCCTACGCATCGACCGCAGTCCCATTCAGACCACAACCAACAAAAAGCTGGCTCTCGCCATGGGACGATTCACCGCCGAAGACGCGGTCAAGTTGATGCAGAATTCCCGCTGCGCCCCGGAACTGATTTCCGTGCAGGTCTAACTTCCTTATCCCGTCTGCAGTTTTGATCTCTAAGACGACTTCTTGAGAGTGCTCCCGGCCTAGTCCACCTAGGTTCGGGCGCGTTCGCTATTGGGCTTCGAACCGCTCACCGCAAAATACAGGATGTAGAGATAGCAAATCACGGGAAGAAAGAAGGCGTGGTGAATTCCGATCTTATCGGCAATCGCACCTTGCGCCAGTGGGATCAGAGCTCCGCCAACGATCGCCATGATCATGAATCCGGAGCCATCTCCGGTGAGCGGGCCCAGCTCCGCTACGCCTAGAGTGAAAATGCTGGGGAACATGATGGAATTGAAGAACCCGACGAGGATGATGCTCCACATGGCGAAGTGCCCTGTGCTCAGCATGGAGATGGTGACGAGCGCAGCGGCGCAGACTGAGCAAATCGCAAGAAGTTGCCCGGTTTTCATTTTCTGCAAAAGCCCAGACCCGATGAAACGCCCAACCATCGCTCCGCCCCAGTAAAAAGCAACAAAGCTGGCCGCAACTTTTTCGGTCAGGCCGCCGATTTCCGGCTGGCTGAAGTAGTTCACCAGGAAACTTCCGATCGAAACCTCGGCGCCCGACGTAGACAAAAATGCCGATCGCGCCAAAAATCAGATTCGGATGCTTCCAGATGGAGTCGTTTACTTTCTCGCCGACCTTGTGCTGAGCATGCGGAATTTTCGGCAACTTGAAACTGCCGATCGCAATTGCCAGCAACACCAGGGCGATGCCCAGGCCGACGTAGGGAGTCTTAACGGTGGCGGCTTCGTGCAAACGATAGGCTTGCAGCGCATCCGGGCGCCAGGGCTCGTATCTCTTCCATCGATTTGGGCGCGCGCAGTCAGAATGAAGAGGCCGCCGAAAAACGGAGCGAGAAAAGTTCCCAGCGAATTGAATGCCTGCGTAAGGTTCAGGCGGCTCGATGCCGTCTCAGGTTTGCCCAGCACGGTCACGTAGGGATTAGCCGCCACCTGCAGACACGTAATCCCGGCAGCCAGGACAATCAGCGCGACAAGAAATAACGGAAACGATGGAACGCTTGCCGCCGGCACAAATAGAAATGCACCCGCTCCCATGATCAGCAAACCCAGCACCATCGAGCGCTGATAGCCGATCCAGTCGATGATCTTCGCCGAAGGTATGGAGAAAAGGAAATATGCTCCGAAGAAGGCGAACTGAATCAGCATGATCTCGGCATAATTCAGATCGAAGATCGGCTTCAGGTGCGGGACAAGAATATCGTTGAGACAGGTGAGAAAGCCCCACATGAAAAACAGCGTGGTAACGACCGCCAATGGGCCTGTGAGGAAGAAGACGACTCAGGAGAAACCACGGTGGAAGAGCTCGGGGTAGCGATGGCCATAGTGATAGCTTCCGCTCGGAATGATAGCACCGGCAGCTAGAGATGTGGATTTCTCTCGACAGGAAGCTAGTCGATCTTGCAGACGATCTCTTACTGACGATCAGCGGGGAGCTCCTGCTGAGAAACTATGCGCGATCACACCGCGTTACCAGCGAGATCCTGCAACTTCACCAGCCAGTTCGCCGGTTCGGGAAGAATCGCAAAGGTGGGAAGCTTGCCGCGCACCATGGCAACTTCATCGCAGTGATGAAATCTGGGGCAGACGTGGCAATCTTTGTAAATCTTGTCGGGAAGATCTTCGCGCTGCGCCATCTGAAATCCCTGGCGCGCAAAAAATTCCGGGGCGCGCGTGAAGAGGCAGATGCAATCCACGCGATGCCGCTTCGCTTCGGCCATCAAGGCCTTCATCAGCCGGCTGCCTCCGCCCTTGCCCTGCACGTTGCGGACCAACGGTGATCGAACGAATCTCGGCCAGGTGCGTGCCGTAAAGATGCAGCGCGCCGCATCCGATGATGCGGCCTTCGTCTTCCAGCACCACAAAGTCTCTTACGTTCTCGCAAATCTCCGCCAGCGTGCGCGGCAGTAAGGTGCCGTCGCCCGAATATGCAGAGATCAGATCGTGGATGTGCTCGGCATCCGGCAAAATAGCTTTACGCGTGCGCATGAAGATTGACCTCCTCGCGCAGCGATTCGATTTTCTTTTTCGCCGCCACAATCCCCTGCCGCACCCGGGCTCGGCGCGGTGCCGCCAACAACATCATGAATCGCCAACACCGCAGCCGGTTTCAGGCATTCGTGAAACTTCTCGTCGAATGCGGGGTTCAGAGCGCGCAACTCATCCAGCGTCAGATCCTGCAGCTCACATTGTTTTTCCAGGCACAGCTTCACGGCTTTGCCGATCTGCTCATGCGCAAGCCGCGAAGGAACGCCGCGGTTGACCAGGTAAGTGGCCGCCGCCCACGCGTTCATGAATCCCGACTGCGCCGCCTGGTTCATGCGTTCGTGATCGAACTCGACCGCTTTCATCCACCCGGCAACCAGCGGCAACAAGCGCAAGTGCCGTATCCGTCGCATCGAATAGCGGCTCCTGCGTTTCCTGCAAATCTTTGTTGTACGCGAGCGGCAGGCCTTTCAGAGTCACCGTCAGCGCGGTCGCGCTGCCGATGATGCGTCCCGCTTTGCCGCGCACCAATTCCAGAAGGTCTGGATTCTTCTTTTGCGGCATGGCGCTGCTGCCCGTGGAATAAGCTTCGGGCAACTGCACAAAGCCAAATTCCTGCGAAGAGAAGATAATCATCTCCTCCGCCCAGCGGCTCAGGTGCAGTCCGAGAAGCGAAAGAGCATTGACGAACTCGAGAACGAAATCGCGGTCGCTGGTCGCGTCGATGCTATTCGCCGTCGGACCGGAGAAATCGAGTTCCTCCGCCATGAAGACGCGATCGAGCGGCAGAGTCGCACCGGCCACTGCACCCGAGCCCAGCGGACAAACATTCAAACGCTTGCGGCAATCGGCAAGGCGATCCGCATCCCGCAAAAACATTTCTACATAAGCCAGCAACCAATGCCCCACGAGCACCGGCTCGGCGTGCTGCAAATGCGTGTAAGCGGGCATGGCGGCGTTGCCGGCCTGTTCGGCGCGCTCGGTGAAAGCCCGCGCAGACGTCGGCCAGCTGCTTTCGCAGTTCGTCGATTGCGGCCCGCACATAGAGGCGCAGGTCGGTCGCGATCTGCTCGTTGCGGCTGCGTCCGCTGTGCAGCTTGTACCCAACATCGCCGATCCGCGCTACCAACTGCTTCTCGACGAAATGATGCACGTCCTCAGCTTCGTCGTCTTCAACCGGAGCCTTCGGAAGCGGCAGCCATTTCGCCAATCTGCTGCAATCCTTCCAGAATGCTGATGAGCTCATCGGCGGAGAGAACTCCGGCATTTTTCAGGGCGCGGGCATGCGCCCCGCTCGCCGCAAGTTCGTAGCGCAGCAGCCGGCGATCGAAATCAAACGACCGCTGCCAGCGCTCGAATTGCGGGTCCAGCGGCTGCCGGAACCGGCCCGACCACATCTTCATCGCGTAACCTCCACGCGCGCCCGCGCGCGCGTGCGCGACGGCAGCCCGAGGATGCGAATGAATCCAGCGGCATCTTTCTGGTCGTAACTATCGCCCATGGTGAACGACGAAAGATCGGTGCGATAGAGCGAATGCTCGGATTGGCGGCTCACCACCGAGACATTTCCCTTGTACAGAGAGAGCGTCACGCTGCCGGTCATATCCGTCTGCGTGCTGGCGACAAAAGCGTCGAGCGCCTCACGCAGCGGTGTAAACCACAATCCGAAATAGACGAGTTCCGCATACTTCAGCGCTACGTGCTGTTTGAAGTGCGCGACTTCGCGCTCCAGACACAGCGCTTCCAGCTCGCGATGCGCCGCGATCAGCAGAGTTCCGCCGGGAGTTTCATAGCACCCGCGCGACTTCATTCCCACGAAACGATTCTCCACCACATCTACGCGGCCGATGGCATTACGCGCGCCAACTTCGTTCAGCAGCTCGACCAGTGAAACGGGATCGAGCTTCATCCCGTTGACCGCGACCGGAATCCCTTTTTCGAATTCAATCGTCACCTGCTCGTCCTTATCCGGCGCTTCTTGCGGCGAGCGCGTCATCTGCCACGTTGTCGCCAGTGGCGCGTTCGCGGCATCTTCCAGTTCTCCGCCTTCGTGGCTCAGGTGCCACAGGTTGCGGTCTCGGCTATGAATTTTTTCGCGGCTCGCCGCGACTGGGATGCCGTGCTGCTCGGCGTAATCCAGGCAGTCTTCGCGCGATTTCAGCGACCACTCCCGCCACGGCGCAATCACTTTCAGTTCAGGCGCGAGCGCCTGATAGGTCAATTCAAAACGCACCTGATCGTTTCCCTTGCCAGTGCAGCCATGGGCAACGGCCGTCGCGCCTTCGCGCAGAGCGACTTCGACTTGATGTTTCGCGATCACGGGACGCGCCAGCGATGTGCCCAGCAAATACTTATGCTCGTACACCGCACCCGCTTGCAGCGCGGGAAAAACATATCCTGTCAGAAATTCTTCGCGAAGATCCTCGACAACAACTTTGCTTGCGCCGGTGGCATAAGCCTTCTCGACCACGGCTTCGATGTCGTCACCCTGGCCCACGTCGCCGACCATCGCGATCACGCTGTAATCGTAATTTTCCTTGAGCCACGGAATAATGATGGAGGTATCGAGCCCTCCAGAGTAGGCAAGCACAACTTTTTCAGGCATGAGCACTCCTTGCGGGCAGACGATCGCCGCCGCCCAGCAGTAAATAAAGAATCGCTTTCTGTACGTGCAGGCGGTTTTCCGCCTGCTCGAAAATCAGAGACTGTTCCGAATCCATGACCGCATCCGTCACTTCCAATCCGCGATGCGCCGGCAGGCAGTGCATGAACACCGCGTGGGGCGCGGCTTCCGCCATCAGTTCTTCGTTGACTTGATACGGCGGAAAAATCTTCGCCCGCTCGTTCTCCTCGCGCTCCTGCCCCATGCTGGTCCAGGCATCAGTGTAAATCGCATCGGCCCCGGCAACCGCTTCGTGCGGATCGGTCAGCAAATAAATTTCGGCGCCGGTCTCCTCGGCAATTTCCCGCGCCGCAGCGACAATCTCCGGATTGGGCGCGTAGCCCGGCGGAGTCGCGACGCGAATCGACGACCCCAGGCACGCGCACGTAAGCAGCAGCGAGTGCGCCACATTATTGCCGTCGCCCAC